>OZ244924.1:0-2379292 GCA_965221925.1 Dehalococcoidia bacterium
CGATGGCGGATGAGCGTCCATCCAAATCGTCTCAATGTCCTCCCTCAGGCTCTTTTGGTTGTCCTTGACTACGAAAAAGTAGTCCCCCCCTTTGACACTATCTCCTCACAGTCGCGGCGCTGAGTGAACTGGGCATCCCCGGTTATCACTCGACCATTCACCTCCACCTCTTCAAGCAAACGTCTGAGAGCGCCCAGTTCGCCGCCGCCGTCTTCCACTGACACTTGCCCCACCACGACTCCGGTGTGGTGACTGAAGGCCGATACAAGATGGACACCGGGAATCTGTTCTCCATGAATCCCTCGAAGACTCTTGCCGTCCACCGCCAACGCCTCGGCGTCATTCAGTCCCTTCCCAGTCATCCACTCTCCCAAGACCCGCTCAAAGGCTTGTCTGTCCAATCTGCTGAACACCCTGTGTAGCGTAGCCACACTCGGAGTCTGTTCCCGGTTGAACCCCAGAGACCTCGACATGCCAGGACTATGATCACGCCCCCACTGACTGATTGCATACAGGCTGCGCGCTCCACACATCATCGCACAGACCGCCAACGTTAGTATCGCCCCTATGGGATGCCGCCGTCCCTGTCTTCCTCTAGGGTCCGGCACTTTATCCAACGCTTGTCTCAACTTCATGGGCTTTGTCCGCTCCTTGCTGTTTTTACAAAATCTATACTAAGTTTTAGATAATGAAAAGACCCTGACGGGGTCTGGAGATAGCGGTAAGAGGGCAGGTTTAGCATGAGCGGGTCCCGGCGCTCCGGCCCGGTTGAGATGTAACGCAAACGTAACTTCTGTGTAACCCCCGTGGAACACGCATGCCGCATGATTGCTGTTGCTATCGATTCTGAGTAAAGGGGGACATTATAGGATGGATACAGGGAATACCGCATGGATTCTTACGGCTTCGGCGCTGGTGCTGTTAATGACGCCAGGACTGGCTTTCTTCTACGGAGGCCTTGTCCGCGCCAGAAACGTCATCAGCACGATCATGCTGAGCTTCATGAGCATGGCCGTCATCAGCGTGGTGTGGGTGCTCTGGGGCTATAGCCTGGCGTTCGGCGAGGGAGGTCCGCTCATTGGCGACCTCTCCCTCCTCGGCCTAAAGGGGATGGAGCCCGGCGACGAGATGTTGTTCGCCGTCTTCCAGATGATGTTTGCCATCATCACCCCAGCCCTTATCACGGGAGCGTTGGTGGAGCGCTTCAAGTTCACCACCTACCTCGTGTTCTTGGTCGCTTGGGTATCGCTCGTTTACGCGCCCATTGCCCACTGGGTTTGGGCAGGCAATGGCTGGTTGTTCGACCTGGGCGCCCTCGACTTCGCGGGCGGCACGGTTGTCCACATCAACGCTGCCATGGCCGCAATAGCCGCGGCGGTCCTAGTAGGCAAGCGGCGGAACCCCGGCGGGGAGCCCGGCAACGTTCCGTACGTGATCATCGGCGCTTCGCTTCTCTGGTTCGGTTGGTTTGGGTTCAACGCAGGCTCCGGCCTCGCGGCGGACGGCGTAGCCGTGAACGCGTTCCTCGTGACCAACACCGCGGCGGCAACGGCCGCGCTGACGTGGGGCATACTGTCGCAGATTCAACACAAGCGCATGAGCGCTGTGGGAGTCGCCACGGGAGCAGTCGGGGGTCTCGTCGCCATCACGCCTGCAGCGGGCGCGGTGGGGGTGATGGGCGCGTTGGCCATTGGCTTCGGGGCAGGCGTCCTCTGCTACGTCGCCGTGCTCATTCGCCCGAAGCTAGGCCTGGACGACGCGCTGGACGTGTTCGCAGTCCACGGCATTGGCGGGATCTGGGGCGCGCTGGCGACGGGCATCTTCACAGTGGAGGCCTTCGCGGGCGTCAAGGGGCTCGTCGAGGGCAACATTGAGCAGTTGGGCATACAGGCGGTGGGAGTTGGCGCGACGATTGCGTACTCGTTCATTGTCTCGCTCATCATCCTTCTCGCACTGGACAAGATTCCGGGGCTTGGCCTGCGCGTTTCCGAGCGGGAAGAGGACGAGGGCCTGGACCTGGTAGCCCACGGAGAAAGGGCCTACGTCAGAGACGGCGCAGACTAGGAATGGTAAAACGGTGGAAGCCAACCGCAATGAACGCGGGTTGATTTAAGGAGGGTCTCTTATGCTGAAGGTTGAAGCGATCATCAGGCCGGAGCGAATAAGCCAGGTAACCCCGGCCCTGGACGAAGCCGGTTGCACCGGGTATCACTATACGAACATAACGGGACAGGGCCGGCAGGGAGGACTTGAGGTCTTTACAGGGCGAGGCGGCCAAATGGTTAAAGCCGCTGTGCCCAAGACCTTAATCACCACCGTCATCCCGGACGAGCTGCTGGAGGCAGTCATCGATGCCATCGTTGGAGCAGCCAGAAGCCCCGGTGAGGGGAATATCGGCGATGGAAAGATCTTCGTGTCTCAGGTATCAGAGGTGGTGCGGGTGAGGACCGGAGAGCGGGGGGAGGTCGCAATTTAGGCCACTTTGGGCAGGACGCCGCTGGTCCTGAAGTTGCTACAAGCGGGGTGGGAGCCGGAAGGTCCCCACCCCGCTTCCTTTTGCCAGCCAGATCCGTGGATTACAGGCGCGTCTGCCCGTTCCCCTCGCGTCTCTGGCCGCGCAGCTCAAAACAGAGCTTGAGGAACAGCAGCGCCTCCCCGGCGGACGCCTTTGACCTGCCGTATCGACGGTCCACGAATGTGATGGGGGTCTCCTTAACGCGAGCGTCGCCGCTCTTGGCAATGATCTCCAAGAGCAGCTTGAACCCCTTGGGACTTAACGTGGGAAGCAGCCCTTCCATGTGGCCTCGCCGGAAGGCGCCGAAGCCGGATGTGAGGTCTCGCACCGGCAGGCCCACAATCAGGCGTCCCAACGCAGACGCGCCACGGCTGACGAGCTGCCTCCACAGCGGCCAGTTCTGCACACCGCCGCCGTCCACGTACCGGGAGCCTACTACGATGTCGGCATTTGAGAGGGCTTGCAGCATCCTGGGCAGCTCCTCTGGGCGATGGGACAGGTCGGCGTCCATCATCACCCAGTAGTCGCCGGCGGCCTGCGCAAAGCCCGCGGCAACGGCGCTCCCCAGCCCAAGCTTTCCGGGCCTTTGTATCAGCCTTATCCGCGGGTCTTCCTCGCCCAGCTGACGCACCACTTCACAGGTGCCGTCCGGGCTATTGTCATCCACCACGATGACCTCATAGTCCCAGCCGGACTCCAGCGCCTCGCGGATGCCCTGGCAAAGGGGCTGGATATTGCCGCGTTCGTTGTAAGTTGGAACAACTATGGAGACCTTCTCGCCGCCCTGGGTCATGCGCGCCTGCCCCGCTCTATAGAGCAGCCGGGAAACCGGTAGCGGTTTTGGGCAATCCAGCCGTAGGCCGCCCGGCCCAGGGCACCCATTCCCGGAAGCCACAGCATTGGAGCAATGGGCAGCAGGGGCGGCAGCCTGAGGGCCAGTATTCTGAAGGCGTGGAACCCCTTGTAAAGACGGCCATTGCCCGCGTCCAGGTAAGCAGCGCGGCTCAGGTCTTCCCACGACAGGCCGTTGAGCGGCTCTGCCAGGGATTGCCAGGGAATCCACTCCACGCTATGAAAGAAGTCGGCCTTCGAAAGCCAACGCCCCGCGCCGGCGCAAAAGCCGCAATCCCCATCGTAGTAAAAGACCCAGCCAGACTCATGCCGCATACTATCCGCCATTATACCCTCCCCACTGGAGCGCACGCCATATCCCCTGCTTTGACCTCCAGGGTCTTTCGATTATTGTGATGGTAGTAGGCCTAGCAATCTGAGAGCGCCGTTGGGCTGCCAAGCGACGTTCCTTATGGCTGCTGCGATGTTGGTAGCTCCGCTCAGTCGGAGGATATTCAGCGCCACGTTTCTCAGGGCTGCCATCATCTGTGGCGCTGAGCCGGTGCGAACTTGGGAGCCATCCTCCCCCATGGTCACGTCCCTCACATAGTGCAGGCCATTCTCAATGCGCCAATGGCCGCGTACCAGTTGGAGCAGTCTATCAGCCGGTGTGTGAGTCCCAAGGCTGGTGATAGCGTATCGCACCTGCCGAGTGGTCTTGCCTTTGATGCTGCGCCAACTCTCAACCTTCATCACCTGCCCGTGTCCGGGCCACTCCAGATAGGTCTTCAGTGTGTCTGTAGCCCACAACCTGCGATACTCTCGACGCTCTCCATGACTGTCCTCGGTCTCGGCATATCCATACGTCTCACCAACCACAGGCCGGTCGAAGCACAACTCTATGTCCTCGTACAGCCTCTTCTGGTTGCTCTTGACTATCAACAGATAGTCGCCACCTCCACCAACCACCTGTTCACACAGCTGTCTCTGGCAGTACAGCGCATCCCCGGTCACTACCCTGTCTGTTACGATCATTCTCTCCAACAGCGAGCTTGCCATAGCCAACTCCGACTGATTCTTCTCAGCCGTCACCCCCCTTTTTGACTCACCACCAAGCCCATGCGATGGCTATAGGCAGCCACAAGACGGACTCCAGGCGCCTCCTCCCCGTGTATCCCCCTAAGCGCCTTGCCATCTATTGCTATTGCCTCCTCTCTTGTTCCCAACTGAGATTCAACCCATTCCCCAAGCACACTCTCGAACGCATCCACGTCTATACTGCTGAACACCTTATGCAACGTGGATATCGCAGGGGTCCGCTCTCTGGTGAACCCCAACTCCTTCAGTGTAGCCGGGTCTTGCATCCTTCCCCATTGGGCTATGGCATATAGACTACGGGCGCCACTTGCTATTGCACACACCGATAACGCCAAGATTGCACTCAGCGCATGGCGACGACCATGCCTGGACCGGGGATCAGGCACCCCCTCCAGTACTCCAAGTAGGCTCTTTCCCAGTCCCTCCGTATTCATACGCCAACTCTATCACTCTTCTTACCATAATCGAAAGACCCTGCTTTGACCTCGTTAACCCGCGTCCAGCCTCCGCCATCGGCTGAGGGGGCGGCAGACCAGCCAGGCCCTGGCCTCTATTGCCCTCTGCGAGACCGGGCCAAAGGAACGGCTGTCGGTACTCATATCCATTGCATCCCCCAGGAGGAAGAACTCGTCTTGCTTGAGGAGCCACTCGCCGTCCTTTCCGTCCGGCAGGAACGCCTCTTTCAGAGGCGCATCGTTGACCGCCAGGACTCTCATGCTGAGCCTTACCGTATCGCCCGGAACGCCCACAACCCGCTTTATCACCGCTTTCCTCCCACCCAACGGGCCGCGCGCAAGAACCACGTCCCCCCTTTGCGGGGAGCGCCGCAGATAGGCAAGGCGGTCAAAGAGCGCGTACTCCCCGGAGTCCAGCGTGGGATACATGCTCCATCCCGTGACGGTCACCCGGCGAGATGTGACGAAAGCCGCCGCATCATACAGCATCTTCATAATCCGGCGCAAAGGCATCCCCTAAACTGCGCGAGTCTCTCACACCCTTGAGGATACCAGACCTGAGCGCAACGAGATACCCGGCGCATTACCCCTTGGCAGCGCTCCCTCATTGCTTTAGACTATACGCAGTTAAAGAATCTCTCTTGCTAGGAGGTATACCCGTGTCCATATTCAGGCAAGCCGTCAGCGCAATTGCCAAAGCGCTCCCATCCGAGAAGGGCTACGCCCACTGCGACATCCCCTGCGGGATCTACGACCCCATCGCCGCCAAGATAGCTGCCCAGACCGTCCAGAAGATGGTTTTGCGGATGCAGGCGCTGCCGAGCCCCGAGTCGGACGACGCCCGGGCAGCTTACGTAAACACCATGAGCCGCTACGTGATGGTCAAGGATGAGCACGCCGAGCTCTGCAAGCGAGAGCTGCGGATTCTCTGGGCCGACTATGGCTGGCCCAATACGCCGGAAGGCTTTGACCTGCACGGTTCCTTCAACGCCGCTCTGAAGCTGGCCGGCCGCTGCCGCCAGACCGTGGACATGGCCGCCTGTGAAGAGCTGGTTGCCACTGTTGACAGCATCGCCACCGCTTTCTGGGCCACCAAGGGCGTCGAGTATAGCGACCCCAACGCCGCAGCCCGCTTCGGGACATAGCCCCGGATGAGAGAAGCTTCCACCGCCCTCCCCCCTAGCGAAGAAGGAGGGCGGTGTTGGCCCGTTCCCCTGGCGAAGGTGAAGCCGCCGCGCCCTATATACATTCTGTGGTAACATATACACATGAAACTTGGGGCATTTGAGATAGAGGAACCCCTACCCAGGCTGAGAAATCCCCATGCCTTCGCCACCCTCCGCCCCTGGGTGGACGTGGGAAGCGTGGGACGCCTCACCTTCCGCAGCTTGGAGCGCCACTTCCAGGCCAATGACCTGGCCAAGCTCGCCAGGCCCGGTGTCTTCTTCGACTTCACGCGATACCGCCCCACCATATACACCGTCGACGGACAGCGGCAGGTGACAGTGCCAACCGTCAACGTTCGTTACGCCCGCGGGGAGGGAGACAACGACTTCCTGTTTCTCCACCTGCTGGAGCCCCACCTGAACGGCGAGGGCTACGTTCACTCCATCGTAAAGCTCTTGGAGAAGCTGGACGTCAGGAGGTACTGCCTCCTTGGGGCCATGTATGACTTGGTGCCCCACACCAGGCCCATAATGGTGACCGGGGCGGCCACCGGAGAAGAGACCCTGAAACTCGTAAGGAGCCTTGGCGTTCACTCCAGCAGCTACGAGGGCCCCACCAGCATCGCCTCTCTGATCTCCCAGGAAGCAGCGCGGATGGGGGTTGAGACTATGGGGCTGATAGCCCACCTGCCCCAGTACGCGCAGATGGACGTAGACCACGCCGGCCGCTTGCGCCTGCTGGAGTTGCTGTGCCAGCTGTACGACTTTGACATGGACCTGGAGAGGGTCAAAATGCGGGCCAAACAGCAGACCGAGGAGATATCCTCGGCTATGGACCGCAACCCGGAGGTGAAGGGGCTGGTGGAGCAGCTTGAACGGCAGTACGAGGACAGGGTCAGGAGGATGAGGGAAGGCAGCCAGGACGTGGAGCCGGATCTCTCTTCCGAGGTGCAGGACTTCCTGGATCAGCTGGGCGACCAGTTCAGCCAGAACTGAGCCTCCTCCGGGAGCGGCTTCACACCCACGCAACGAGTTTCGCAATGCCTGAAGCCCCAGACCTGGAGGTAGTCAAGGTGAGAGACTTCCTCTCGGTGCACGGCAAGCGGGGAGGCTTGTGCCCTCGCTGCGGCGGCAACATCACCACCATCGGCGCAAACCGGCGGCTCACCAACTACTGCCGCCGGCGCCAGCCCGGACTGCTGTTGAGGAACTGAGGCCGCCGGGGATAGCCTCGTGCGCAACGCCAGGATTTGCCTTACAATGGACTTAGGAGGACGCTGTGTTTGAATCTCTGTCTGAAAAGCTCAACACTGTCTTCAACCGCCTCTCCGGCAAGGGGCGACTCACGGAGAAGGATGTGGACGACGGCCTCCGCGAGGTACGCCTGGCCCTGCTGGAAGCCGACGTCAACTTCCGGGTAGCTCGTGACTTCGTTCAAAAGGTCCGCGAGAGGGCCGTGGGCAGCCAGACGCTGGAATCCCTCAGCCCGGGCCAGCAGATAGTGAAGATAGTCAATGAAGAGCTCATCGCCATCCTCGGAGGCGAGTCCTCCAGGCTGGCGGGCTCCGACTCCCCACCCTCGGTCTTGATGCTGGTCGGGTTGCAGGGATCCGGAAAGACGACAACCGCCGCCAAGCTGGCCCTCCATCTCAAGCGCGGGGGCCACAGGGCGCTGCTGGTTGCGGGAGACCTCCGCCGTCCGGCCGCGGTCGAGCAGCTGGTGACCCTGGGTAAGCAGTTGGACGTGCCGGTGTACAGCGAAGGCCAGGGGGCCAGCGCGCTGGATGCGTGCCGACAGGGGGTCCAGAAGGCCAGGGACACTGGGGCCGCATGGGTCATTCTGGATACCGGGGGCCGGCTCCAGATAGACGACGAGATGATGGAGGAGTTGGAGGAGATCAGGAGAGCCACGTCGCCCTCGGAGCTTCTCATGGTGGTGGACGCCATGACGGGCCAGGACGCTGTCAACTCCGCCCAGAGCTTTCACGATCGGATTGGCCTGACCGGCCTGGTTATGACCAAGCTGGACGGCGACGCTCGAGGAGGGGCTGCCCTCTCCATCACCCAGGTAACCGGCCTGCCCGTGAAGTTCATCGGCACAGGGGAAAGGGCCGACGCCCTGGAGCCCTTCCACCCCGACCGCATGGCGTCTCGCATCCTGGGTATGGGAGATGTCCTGACACTGGTGGAGAAAGCCCAGGAGACCATGGACCAGGAGCGCGCCCGGGAGATGGAGCGCAAGTTCCGCAGGGCAACCTTCAACCTGGAGGACTTCCTGGAGCAGCTCCACCAGGTGAACCGTATGGGGCCCATCAGCCAGGTACTGGAGATGATACCCGGCTTCTCCTCGCTGTCACGGCGTATGTCGCCGGAGGAGCTGGACGGGAAGCGCATGAAGACAATGGAGGCCATAGTCTACTCCATGACTCCCAGGGAGCGCCGCAGCCCGGAGATCCTCAACGGCAGCCGGCGACGACGTATCGCCAGGGGCAGCGGGACCACGCCCCAGCAGGTGAACCAGCTGCTCAACCAGTTTCGACAGATGCAGAAGGTAATGAAGCAGGTGTCCTCCGGCAAAATGCCGCGCGGCATTGGGGGCCTGTTCGGATAGAGCGGTCGCCGCGCCCCTGGATGCCCCACAACGCGGAGCCACTTCCCGCTCATATGGTTCGACAAGCTCACCACGAGCGGGAAGGGTGGCCGGCTCACCATGAACTAACGAATGGGGTAGGTCTGGGATTTATCCTCCCTTGTTGGTGTCTGCCGGCAGGTCCATCAGGGCCTGGGTGCGGGCTCGCATCTGCCCCAAGGAGCCGAGCCCCTCTCTGGGAAGGAACACCACGGCGAAGAGGGTGGGAGGGACGAAGAGAATGGCGTGCATTGTGATGGCATAGGGAAGAGCCAGGCTTTTTTCGATGCCGAAGAAGCCCATTATGTATACCATCGCAGCCTCGAAGACGCCGATGGCCCCGGGGGTGGTTGGGATGGAGGTGGCCACGAATATGGTGGAAAGAATGAGCAGCACCGCTTGGGCCAGGGTGAGGTCAACGTTCATGCCCAATGCTATGATCCAGCCACTGACTCCCAGAATGCCCCATTGAAACAGGCTGGCAATCATGGAAACCAGCATACGCGCCTTGTTGCGTTCCAGTTGGGCCAGGGACACAGCAAAGGTGCGCAGCACGGGAAACCGCTCTACAAACGGGATCCCTCGGCTGCCCCAGGCCATGAACCTGACCAGGACCAGGAGTAGAAAGGAGAAGGCTATACCCCCGGCGGCATAGCGGCCAAGCTGCCCCGCTCCGGGGACCAGAAAGAGGCCAAGGGCCAACAGAAGGGTTGAGGCCCAGATGTCCATTATACGCGTCATGCCCAAGGTTGCCAGGGCGGCGCCACGGCTGATCCCGTCCTTGAAGATCAGGAGGGCCAGCTGGGTAGCCTCGCTGGCGATGCGTATGGGCAGGACATTGTTCAGCCCCAGCCCCATGTTCTCTATCAGGAACAGCCTTCGCACGGATATGCGTTCATCGATGAACAGCACCTGCCACCTGTAGGCCCTGACGACGTTGCTGAGGAGGAATACCACCAAGGCCAGGGCTAATAGGTGAAGAGGCAGGTCTCTGAAGGACTGCCACACGTCCTCCCAAGACACTCCACGGCTGGCGAGCCATCCCAGCGCCAGACATACCACGAGGCCGATGGTTAGACGGATGGCCAGGGCTTTCTTGCTGCCGCTTCCGTAGTTGTATAGGTTAAGGAGTCTTCTCACAAGTGACAGCCTGTTCAGACCAGGGCCTTGCCGTGCGCCCGTAAGTATATACTATGTCTCATGCGTGATGCTACAGTCCGCTCCAGAGCGTCCTCCGCGCCCCCGTTGGCGCAAACGGGGGGTTCAGGAACGGGCCTCCCATCCCCTCCTCCCCTCTGGATGCCCGCGTGCGCGGGCATGACGACGTTGGGGAGGACACGGTTCCGTTCATCCCCGTATCAAGTACGGGGCAGGCTCTGAGCTTGTCGAAGGGCGTGAGCGGAACGTGTGGGCCTTCCCAAGGGCCCCGATCATGTGGTTCGACAGGCTCACCACGAACGGGCCTCCCATCCCCTCCTCCCCAACGTCGTCATGCCCGCGTGCGCAGGCATGACGACGTTGGGGAGGACACGGTTCCGCTCATCCCCGTATCAAGTACGGGGCAGGCTCTGAGCTTGTCGAAGGGCGTGAGCGGAACGTGTGGGCCTTCCCAGCGGCCCCGATCATGTGGTTCGACAAGCTCGCCACGAACGGGCCTCCCATCCCCTCCTCCCCCCTGGACGCCCGCGTGCGCGGGCATGACGACGGTGAGAGGAAGCCCGCTCATATGGTTCGACAGGCTCACCACGAGCGGGAAAGAGATCCACCATGAGCGGGGTTCCAAGTTCCGTTCATCCTGAGTTTGTCGAAGGGCGTGAGCGGAACGTGTGGGCCTTCCCAGCGGCCCCGATCATGTGGTTCGACAGGCTCACCACGAACGGGCCTCCCATCCCCTCCTCCCCTCTGGATGCCCGCGTGCGCTGCAGGGTCTTTCGATTATGGCAAGAAGAGTGATAGAGTTGGCGTATGAATACGGAGGGACTGGGAAAGAGCCTACTCAGAGTACTGGAGGGGGCGCCTGATCCCCGGTCCAGGCATGGTCGTCGCCATGCGCTGAGTGCAATCTTGGCGTTATCGGTGTGTGCAATAGCAAGTGGCGCCCGTAGTCTATATGCCATAGCCCAATGGGGAAGGATGCAAGACCCGGCTACACTGAAGGAGTTGGGGTTCACCAGAGAGCGAACCCCTGCGATATCCACGTTGCATAAGGTGTTCAGCAGTATAGACGTGGATGCGTTCGAGAGTGTGCTTGGGGAATGGGTTGAATCTCAGTTGGGAACAAGAGAGGAGGCAATAGCAATAGATGGCAAGGCGCTTAGGGGGATACACGGGGAGGAGGCGCCTGGAGTCCGTCTTGTGGCTGCCTATAGCCATCGCATGGGCTTGGTGGTGAGTCAAAAAGGGGGGTGACGGCTGAGAAGAATCAGTCGGAGTTGGCTATGGCAAGCTCGCTGTTGGAGAGAATGATCGTAACAGACAGGGTAGTGACCGGGGATGCGCTGTACTGCCAGAGACAGCTGTGTGAACAGGTGGTTGGTGGAGGTGGCGACTATCTGTTGATAGTCAAGAGCAACCAGAAGAGGCTGTACGAGGACATAGAGTTGTGCTTCGACCGGCCTGTGGTTGGTGAGACGTATGGATATGCCGAGACCGAGGACAGTCATGGAGAGCGTCGAGAGTATCGCAGGTTGTGGGCTACAGACACACTGAAGACCTATCTGGAGTGGCCCGGACACGGGCAGGTGATGAAGGTTGAGAGTTGGCGCAGCATCAAAGGCAAGGCCACTCGACAGGTGCGATACGCTATCACCAGCCTTGGGACTCACACACCGGCTGATAGACTGCTCCAACTGGTACGCGGCCATTGGCGCATTGAGAATGGCCTGCACTATGTGAGGGACGTGACCATGGGGGAGGATGGCTCCCAAGTTCGCACCGGCTCAGCGCCACAGATGATGGCAGCCCTGAGAAACGTGGCGCTGAATATCCTCCGACTGAGCGGAGCTACCAACATCGCAGCAGCCATAAGGAACGTCGCTTGGCAGCCCAACGGCGCTCTCAGATTGCTAGGCCTACTACCATCACAATAATCGAAAGACCCTGGCGTGCGCTGCGCCTTATGGCAAACCTGGGGAATACGGAGTATAGTGGACGTAGCGGGTCTAGGAGGAAGGATTATGGAAGAGCAAAGGCTGGAAGAGCAAAAACCGGAAGAGCAGAGGCCGGGTATCGGCTTCACAAAACGTCATCGCTGGTCCGGACTCTGGAACGGCGTGGTTATAGGCATGGGGCTTTCCTGGATCATCGCGGGACAGATTCTTGGCGTATTCCCCCTGGTTTTGGGCATCATCATGGAGGTGATGCAGCGCAGGGGTCTGAGTAGCGAGGGGTAGCCCCGGGCTCCATGCCTTTCAGGCGTGGAATCCGGCCCGCGTACGCGGGTGGGCCTCTGCGCATCGGCTTGTGAAGGCGCAGGAAACCTGCTAAGATTCTCATCGTCATATTCCCGGCCCGCGTTGTTGGGCCGAGCGTGTAAATACCGTAGAAGAGGTGGACATCTGTGTCGAAGATCAACGTAGCTATTATAGGAGCGGGCAACTGCGCATCCTCCCTGGTGCAGGGAATATACAAGTACCAGGAGGCCGATGAGGACGCCTTCATTCCCGGACTCATGCACCCGGTATTGGGAGGCTACCACATATCGGACATCAACCTCGTTGCCGCCTTCGACATCGACAAGAACAAGGTAGGCAAGGACCTGTCCCAGGCTATCTTCACCGCGCCGAACAACACCGCAAAGTTCGCCGACGTGCCCTTTATGGACGTGCCCGTGGAGAGGGGCATGACCCACGACAGCCTTGGGAAGTACCTGTCCCAGGTGATTGTCAAAGACCCCGGCTCCACCGTGGACATTGTCAACATACTCAAGGAGAGAGACACACACGTGGTGGTGAACTACCTGCCCGTGGGAAGCGAGCAGGCCACCAAGTGGTACGTGGAGCAGGTGCTGGCAGCAGGTTGCGGCTTCGTCAACTGCATTCCGGTATTCATTGGCAGAGAGAACTACTGGCAGAAGCGCTTTGAGGAGAAGAACCTGCCGGTGATAGGCGACGACATCAAGTCCCAGTTTGGAGCTACCATCACCCACAGGGTCTTGACGCGCCTCATGCGGGAGAGGGGGATCAAGCTGGAGAGGACCTACCAGCTCAACTTTGGAGGCAATACCGACTTCTACAACATGCTGGAGAGGGAACGGCTGGAGTCCAAGAAGATATCGAAGACCAACGCGGTGACCTCTCAGTTGGACTACGATCTGGGGCCGGACAACGTACACGTAGGCCCCAGCGACTACGTGCCCTGGCTGGCAGACCGCAAGTGGTGCCACATCCGGATGGAGGGACGCACCTTTGGCGACGTCCCCATAAACCTGGAGCTCAAGCTGGAGGTGTGGGACAGCCCCAACTCCGCCGGCGTGGTGGTGGACGCCATACGGTGCTGCAAGCTGGCCTTGGACCGCGGCATTAGCGGCGCTCTCAAGGGCCCGGCCGCCTACTTCATGAAGTCGCCTCCCATTCAATACTCCGACGACGAGGCGCGAAGAATGGTGGAGAGCTTTATAGACGGCGACTAGGCGCCTAGCGCCCTGGACGCCCTGCATAGCTAAATGAAAATCGGTCTGGTTTCCCCCTACGATTACGCCTACCCCGGTGGCGTGATGGCTCACATCTTCCACCTGAGCCAGCACCTCATCAAGGCCGGACACGAGATCAAGATCATTGCGCCTCTCTCAAGCCCCCCAGCCATCCTGGACAGGGCTTTATCCGGCTGGGCAGGTCCGTCCCCGTACCCACCGGCGGTTCCACGGCTCGCATATCCCTATCGGTATGGCTGGAGCCGCGTATCAAGCGCCTCCTGAGGGAGGAGAGCTTTGACGTCATACACCTGCACGAACCCCTTGCGCCCGTCATCCCTTTGCTCATTCTGCATCTCTCCCAGTCGGTGAACGTGGGAACGTTCCACGCCTTCCACGGCAGCAGCCGCATATACTGGCTGAGCAAGCACATGCTGAGAAGGTCGCACGACAGGCTGGACGGCAGGATTGCCGTTTCCAGTCCCGCGTTGAGCTTTGTAAGCAAGCACTTCCCCGGCGACTACCGGGTCATTCCCAACGGGATAGAGTTCAACCGGTTCTCCGGGCCGGCGCGCCCTCTCCGAGATTTCCAGGACGGCAAGCTGAACATCCTGTTTGTAGGACGGCTGGAGAAACGCAAGGGGTTGCGATATCTCCTGGGAGCATACGGCAAGCTGAAGTGGAAACATCCAAACACACGGCTCATTGTGGTTGGCCCCGGCAACCCGGAGCCGGAGGCTTACCGCTTCATCGCCGAGCGCAACATCGAGGACGTTGTGCTGGTCGGCGGCGTATCCTACGAGGACCTGCCCCGCTACTATCAGGCCGCGGACATATTCTGCTCGCCCGCCACCGGCAAAGAGAGCTTCGGCATAGTCCTGCTGGAGGCGATGGCGGCGGGCAAACCCATAGTCGCCACGAACATAGAGGGGTACGCATCGGTGATGTCTCACCGCGAGGAGGGCCTGCTGGTCCCACCCAAGAGCGAAGAGGCCCTAGAGGAAGCCCTGGATACCCTTCTGGCGGACTCAGCGCTGCGGGAGGAGATGGGCGCCAGGGGGACCGAAAAGGCGCCCCACTACGACTGGGAACGAGTAACGGCCAGGATAATCGAGTACTACACCCACCTCTTGGACCGTCGCAGCGTCGCCAACTCTACGGACCTTCTGCAGCAGCAGGAAGGGCCCATCCTTTCCTGAATGCCATGCCTTCATGGCAAGAGTGCAGGACACAGGCCCGCAAGGCCTCTACCCGCTACCTTGAGGAGCCATTAGCGCGCCTCCTGAAGGCGGTGGGCCTGTCGCCCAACAAAGTGACGATTCTCGGCCTCCTGACCGGCGCAGCGTGCGCCTACCTGCTCAGCATGGGTAACTTTGTTGGCGGCGGCGCCCTGCTCATTCTGTCAGGCGTGATGGACATGGCCGACGGCGCCCTGGCGCGGCGCTACGGCAACGCCAGTCCACGAGGCGCGCTCCTGGACTCCACCATAGACCGCGTGGCGGAGGCCACGGTCTTCCTGGGCCTTCTGGTGTTCTATTTAGACCCCCTCTCTATTCCGGAGGCGCTGCTGGTAAACCTGGCGCTGTTTGGCTCTTTCATGGTGAGCTATCTGCGCGCGCGGGGAGAGGGGCTGGGCGTGGATTGCAAGGTGGGTATAATGACCAGGCCGGAGAGGGTGTTAGTCTTGGCGGTGGGCCTTCTGATAGGCCAGGCCGCCATAGCCCTGGCTATCATCGCCGCCCTGTCCTTCCTGACCGCCATCCACCGGTTCTGGCACATCTACCGAGCGCTGCCTAAGGCGTAGGGCGCCGCGCATATGGTTGTGGGCGTAGCCGACGCCGCTCATTTACTTCGACAAGCTCAGTATGAGCGGCGTCGCGCGCCATAACCAACGCCTGTAGATAATACCTAAGCCGGGGGTTTGTTGACATGGAGCGGCCTACGGATATACTTTAACGGCGGCCAGGGACCGCTTTGGGCGCTGTGTTCTCCACGGCAGGCTCATTCCTCCGCTGACCTCAAACTTTACCGCACTCAGGCTCAGGGAAGGAAGGTCCAAGTTGCAAGAGAGCAGGCCAAGGATCTTCTATGGCTGGTGGATTGTCCTGGCGGCATTCCTGCTCCTCACCTTCACCAGCATGACCGGCGCCTATGGCCTCAGCCTGTTCTACAAGCGCCTCACCGACTACTTCGGCTGGGGCCGGACCGCGCTGGCGGGGGCCATCTCCCTGTCCAGGCTGGAGGCAGGCTTCCTGGGAGGAATCGAGGGGTTTCTGGTCGACAAGTTCGGCCCGCGAGTAATGATACTCATGGGTATCGTTCTCACCAGCATCGGCATGATACTCCTGTCCCGCGTCAACACCCTGCTGGCTTTCTACGTCATTTTCATCCTGATGGTGACTGCGGGGAGGAGCCTCAGCTCCATGGTTGCCATTGACACCACGGTGGTCAACTGGTTCATCCGGCGGCGAGGCACGGCCTTCGGAATGCTGCGATCGGCTGTGGCGGTCGGCGCGGCCGGAGTGATAGTGGTTGCGTGGTTCATCGACATGTACGGCTGGAGAACGGCCTTCGTCGCCACGGGCATAGGTACGCTTCTCGTCGGAGTGCCGACGGCCCTTGTGATGAGGCACAGGCCGGAGCAGTACGGCCTGCTCCCGGACGGCGACGCGCAGGAGCCAAGACGCAGCCAGCCAATGGACGTCCAGGGCGGGTCCGAGGAGGCAGCCGCCGTACCTGAGGTGGAACTGGAGCCGGACATAGGCATGACGGTGATGGAGGCCCTGAAGACCAGGCCGTTCTGGACCCTCTCATTCGGGTTTGCCATACGGCTCCTGGTCACCGGAGCCGCGACCCTGCACGCTCCTTCCCTGGTGGAGGACCTGGGGTACTCCACGGCCACCGCCGCTGCCGTCCTTGGCTCTATGGGAATGGTCAGCATAATCGGAAGGCTGGGCGGCGGATTCCTCAACGATGCCTTTGGCACCAAGATAGTGGCCGTAGCCAGCGTATGCGCCCTCGCCGTCTCCTGCCTGGTCATCGCCTATGCCCAGAACCTTTGGCACATATTGTTGTTTGTGGCCCTGTACGCTCCGTCCTACGGCTGCTCCGCAGCTACAATGCCGGCCATCAAGGGCGATTACTTTGGACGAAGGTCATACGGCACAATCCTGGGCCTCTCAGGAATGGCGCAGATGGCCGGTTCCATGCTGGGCCCGGTCTATGCTGCGTACGTGTTCGAAGTCTCGGGCAGCTACCGTTTTGCCTTCCTCAGCTTTGCGGCGCTGCTTCTGATCTCCGCCGCGCTCTTCATGTCCCTACAGCGGCCCCGCTACCGCTGAGTCTGGGCTGCTCACTGGGCGCGCTACCGCTCACGCCCTTCGACACGCCCTTCGACACGCCCAGAGCCTGCCCAGTACTTGATACGGGGATGAGCGGGTAAGAGAGGCTTCGGGCGCTGTTCCCCTCACTCACGATGAGTGGGCCTCCACCATCTCCAGCCTTTGAGAGAGGCGGTCAGAGGTGACCTCCAGGTCATACTGGCTCTGCAGCCCCATCCAGAACTCCGCGGAGTTCCCAAAGAAGCGCGAGAACAGCAGCGCCGTCTCCGCTGTGATGGACCGCTCCCCATGAACGATGGCATGAATCCGGCGCGGGTCCACGCCAAGGGCCTTGGCCAGCCGGTACTGGGTGAGGTTCATCGGCAGCAGAAACTCCTCGTTGAGGATTTCTCCGGGGTGAATGGGAGGCAGCCTTTCCGGATTCTGTGCAGTCTTCCTTGTCATGGTCACACCTCTTCCAAGTTTCGCATCAATGGTAGTCCACTACCTCCACCTGATAGGCGTTTCCTTCGCTCCAGACAAAGCAGATACGCCACTGATCGTTGATGCGTATACTGTGCTGTCCGCTTCTGTCCCCCGAAAGGGCTTCCACCCGGTTCCCCGGAGGCGCCCTCAGATCGTTGATGGTCCTGGCGTTGTTCAGGAGCATCAGTTTCCTTTGGGCCCGGCGTTGAATGTCCCAGGGGAACTTGCTGACACGCCGGCGCTCGCGCGGGTGTCCATGTCCCGGCAACTCTGGATCATGTGTCTATAATAGTGCGATACGCTATTAGTGTCAATTGCTAAGCCCTTCCACCCAAGCAGCCGGGGGCCAAAACCCGCTCATGGTGAGTGGGTCGAGTTATATGAGCGGGACGACGGCGTGGGAGGCGCGTCTCACCCCGCTGATTCTATTGCCAGATTGCCGTAGCCGTCCACGCGGGCGGTCCAGCCCGGGGGCAAGACGGTGGTCGCGTCCATCTGGAAGACCAGGCCCGGCCCGGCGATGGCGTTGCCGGGGAGCAGGCGCGATCGGTCGTAGCAGCGAGTGGGCAGTGGCTTCCCGTTGAACACCACTGGCCGCTCGTTCACCAGGGCCGCCGACGGGTCTCTGCCGCCCTCCTCCATTGGCGTGACAGTCGGCTTCTCCACCGGGCCGATTGCCTTCAGCCGGGCCGTGACCACCTCCGTCGGCTGCGACGAGTCGCTGTGGCCGTAGCGCCGGCGATGGGCGCGATGGAAGCGCCGCGCCGCCGCCCCGGCTGCCCCCGCGCGCAGCGGCGGGCAGGGCACCGTCAACTCGTAGGACTGGCCCACGTACCGGACGTCCAGGAATCGCTGGAACCGCAGCATCGCCCTGCCGAATCCTTCAGCGCCCAGCTCCTCCCGCGCCTGCTCCTCCATAGGGAGGAAGGCCCTTCCCAGCGCGTCCGCGTCCACCTGAGACTCATGCAGCAGCAATGTGTGGGAGTAGTCCTTCACCACGTCGGCCATAGCTGCGCCCAGGGCGGAGAGGACGCCGGGGTGAGGGGGCGCCAGGACGCGGGTCATACCCAGGCCCTCCGCCAGGGCGCAGGCGTGCATGGGTCCTGCGCCGCCAAAGGCCACCAGCGTGAAGCGGCGAGGGTCGAAGCCCCGCTCCAGGGAGATGGCGCGGAGGGCGCGCTCCATAGCCGCGTTGGCGACTCTCAGGACGCCCTCAGCGGTTTCGGCGGCGTCCTGGCCCAGCTCCGCGGCCAGCCTGTTCACGTAGAAGCGCGAGCGCTCCACGTCAATGGGCATACGTCCGTCCAGGAAGCGGCCTTCGTCCAGTCGGCCCAAGACCAGGTTGGCGTCCGTCACCGTCACCTGCTCGCCGCGGCCGTAGCAGGCGGGCCCTGGGTCGGCCCCTGCCGACTGCGGGCCCACCAGCAGCGCGCCGCCGGGGTCGACGCGGGCGATGGAGCCTCCTCCCGCCCCTACCGTGTGTATATCTATGGTGGGCATACGCGTTGGATAGCCTCCAATCTGCGCCGAGGTGGTCTCCTGAACCCGGCCGGGGCAAAGGGAAACGTCCGTGGACGTGCCGCCCATGTCAAAGGTGATGACCTGGGAGAAGCCCGCTTGGGACGCCAGGTGAAAGGCTCCGACCACGCCCCCGGCGGGGCCGCTGAGCAGGGTGCGGACAGGCTCCTGCGCGGCCCTCGCCGCCGAAAGGCTGCCCCCGCCGGAGTGCATAATGCGCAGGCGCGGGCCCAGGGCATCGCCCAGCCGCCGCAGATAGCGGGCCATGGGCGGACCCACGTAGGCGTTGACCACCACGGCGCTTGCGCGCTCGTACTCCCGGTACTCCGGCAGCAGGTTGCTGGACACTGAGAGGAACAGGTCTCCGCCCAGGCCGTCCAACGCCTCCTTGAGCAGCCGCTCGTGCGCCGGGTTGCGGAAGGAGAACAGGAGCGACACGGCGACCGCGTCGGCTCCCCTCTCACGCGCCAGCCGGGCGATGCGCTCGGCGTCCTCGGCGCTCAGGGGGACGACGACCTCGCCCCGGCTACCCAGGCGCTCCGGCGCTCCAATGCGCAGCTCCGGCGGCACAAGCTGGGGCGGCCGCTCCACCCCAAAGTCGTACAGCGCCGGGCGGTTCTGCCGTCCGATCTCCAGCATGTCCTCAAACCCCTCCGTGACCAGGAGGGCGGTGCGGGCGCCCTTGCGCTCCAGCAGGGCGTTGGTGGCTACGGTGGAGCCGTGGGAGACTTCGGCATCGGGCGGCGCTTGGAGTTCCCGCAGACCTTGCATCACGGCGTCTGTTGGGTCCGCCGGCGTGGAGGACGTCTTGAATACCCTGAGCCTGCCCCCGGCTATCAGGGCAAAGTCGGTGAACGTCCCGCCTATGTCTACGCCCAGGATGGCCTTGCTCATCTCATCGTGAATCTATGGAATATGGAGCGATTCGTCAAGACGCGCCGCCCAGCGTTGGTGGAACAGTTGGTACGGAATACAAGCTACCACGTAGCAATTTCCATTGACGATACACGACTATAATGGTACATTATTTGACGAAGGAGGTGAGAACGTGAGACTACACCCACAATCTATGCTGACCGTTAGGCGTTTTATCCGGAAACAGGTTGCTCTTGTTGCTCTTTTGCTAGTAGGGACGCTTCTTTTCTCGGCCTGTACCGGAGAAATGGGGAGTCCGGGCGCTCAAGGCCCCCAAGGACCTGAGGGAGGCCAAGGCCCCCAAGGACCTGAGGGAGGCCAGGGGCCTCAAGGACCTGAGGGAGGCCAGGGATCTCAAGGGCCTGAGGGAGCCCAGGGATCTCAGGGGCCAAAAGGCGACCCCGGAGGGCCGATAGGGCCTAAGGGTGACCAGGGAGGCGAGGGCCCAGAGGGACCTCTGGGACCTGAGGGACCACCAGGACCGCGGGGACCACAAGGAGAGCCGGGTACCCCGGGCGGGCCTCCTGGTCCGCTAGGACCACAGGGACCAACCGGCCCGCAGGGACCGATTGGCGCTCGCGGAGTACAGGGTGAAACCGGCCCACAGGGAGAGCGGGGCATCCAGGGCTTACCAGGAGAGCAAGGGCCGATTGGGCCGATAGGGCCGCAAGGGCCCAACGGCGCCCAGGGGCCAGGAGGGCCGACAGGCGCCACGGGACCTCAGGGACCGGAAGGTCCGGCGGGCGCCCAGGGACCGGCAGGACAGCGCGGGGCTCCCGGACGTGAAGGCGCAGCAGGGCCGCATGGTCCACAGGGAATCCAGGGCAAACCTGGAGTGGCCGAGCTCGAAATCGTCACCGAAGTGGAAGGACCGACTGCCACTCTACTGAAAACGGCAACAGCGAGATGCTCGGAAGCCGGAGAGGAACTGTCAGCAATCTCCGGTGGAGCCAGGCTTTCGGGCGTAACCACCGGCGTAACCATTATTGGAACCTACCCCACTGGGAACGAGGGCGAGGTGCCGTCTGGGTGGATAGCAGAAGCCAGATTCAACGGGGCCGACCCAGGGAGCTGGACACTTACCGTCTACGCGGTGTGCGCCGTCGTCCAATAGGAGACAAAGCGCAACTGCGCCTCGCGCAGCCGGATGGGCGCGTGAAGTGTGACGCAGCGATGGATGATCCGGAAGGGTCCGTGTGAGAGGGGCCGGCATAAGCCGGCCCCTCTCACCGTCTCTATTGCCCTGCTCATCCCGTCGTGGAAATATGGAGTACGGGGCAATTCGTCAAGGCGCGCCACGGACGGCTCCCGGCCTGCGAAAGGCCAGGTACACGCCGGACAACGCCAGGACGCCACCCGCCACGCTGGTGGGAGGCGGCGCCTCGCCAAGCACGATCCAGGCCAGGATGGTAGCGCCTACGGGCTCCGCCATCACCGCCACGGCCACCAGCGTGGCGCTCACTCGCCCAAGCGCCCAGTTGAGGGATGAGTGGCCCACAAGCTGAGGCACAAAGGCAATCAGAACCAGCATCAAGTACGTTCCTGCGCCGAAGCCGCTGAGTGGAGCGCCCGTTACGGCGACCGCGGCCATGAGCATCAGCGCAGAAGCTGGATACACAATAGCGATGTAGCTGATGTTGGAGAGGTCTCGCCTGACCCGTCGGCCAATCAAGAAGTAGGCCCCTGCGGCCGCCGCTCCAACGAGGGCCAGGAGGTCGCCGTAAAGCTGGCCTCCCCCTGCCGCCCGATCTCCCTCGGCCAGCACAACGCCACCCACAATGCCCAAAGCAATGCCTCCCGTCACCGCCGGTGTGAGTCGCTCCCGGAAGGCCACGCGGGAGACCAGGGCAACCAGCAACGGGCTGGTGGTCACCAGCGCCACGGAGCTTGCAACTGAGGTGAACTCCAGCGAGGCGATCCACGCCACAAAGTGGAGCGCCAGGGCCAGCGCAGATGCCACGCACCAGAAGAGCTGCGAGCGGCTGACGGAGCGCAGACCGCGCCGGTCTACGGCCAGGGCCAGGGGAGTCGTCACGAGACCGGCAATGCCGAGCCGGTACGCGGCGATGACCAAGGCGGGGGCATCGGCCAGCCGAATCAGGACCGCCGCGCAGGAGACGGCCGCTACCCCGGAGGCGACTACGCTATAGAGAAGTATTGGACGCACTTACCGCAGCTTGATGGCCGTGGAGCCAAACACCGGTCGAAGGTATCTTACAGGGAGAGATTGCCGTGTCAAGCCGTTCTCCGCAGCGCGTGAGGGTTTGGCCGGGAGTCAGCCGAAGATGGCCTGCAGCCTGGCCTTCCTGTAGCCGAATATCCGGCGCAGCTCTCCGGCTATGAACAGGCGATTGACCAGCGCGCCGCCAGGCGCCCGGTAGTCGACGCTGTCCGTGACCAGGGTTCCGCCCTCCACCTCCTCGAAAGTGTGACGATGCGCCCATAGCCTGTACGGGCCTTTGCGCTGGACATCGCAGAAACCGGAGGGCGGGTCCCACTCCGTTATCTCGCTCAGCCACCTGAAGGGCACGCCGCGTATCCTGATGCGGTAGTCGATGATGGTCCCAACGGCCATCTCGATGGGCAGAGGGGTCAGGATGGAGAAGTGTACCCACGGAGGAGTCAGCGCGTTGAGGTTTTCGGCGGAGGCGAAGAACTCAAAGACGGCGTCCCGCGGATGCCTTATGAGCGTTTCCTGGTGAAGTTTGAACCCCGGCATGTCCCCCCAATCGCCGGCAGAGTCCCCCAATCATACCCTACAATCCCCAAAAGTTCACCCGCATTGAAGCGCGTCACCGCGCCCTACCGGCGGCGGTCCGCAAGGCGCGCACGGCCTGTCCAACCCGCCGGTCGGCAGCTGCGAGGTCGAACTGCGTTTGGAGGTTCAGCCAGAATTGGGGGCCTACGCCAAACCAGCGCCCAAACCGCAGGGCGGTGTCGCCTGTCACGGAGCGCTTCCCGGCGACTATCTGGCCGACCCGGTTCGGCGGCACGTCAATCTGACGCGCAAAGGTTGTTGGAGCCACGCCCATCTCCTCAAGCTCATCCTTTAGAATCTCCCCCGGGTGAACCACGCGCTTCAACATGTCTCACATCCTCCTGCTGCTAGTGGTAGTCCACAATCTCCACACAGGACTGAAAGCCACTATACCGCCTGTCCCCGTATCCAAGAATCACGTTTATTCCAGCGTAACGGTCGTAGACGATTGACGTCAATCGTCACCCCATGCTTGCTGCCGGATGCGGGTGTGGGGTTTATTGAGATATGGCGATTGAGTTCGTTGGGGTGGACGGCTGCCGCGGCGGTTGGTTCAGCGTTGGGTTTGACGACAACGGCTGCTATACGTTCGATGTGTTCGACACCTTTGGCAAGCTGCTGGGCTGCTACGAGGACGCGAAGCTGATCCTTGTAGATATGCCGATTGGCCTTCCGGAGGACCAAAAAGGCCGCAACGCCGACCGCGAGGCCAGGAAGAAACTCGGCCCTCGCCGGTCAAGCGTCTTCTCGGCGCCGACTCGCCGGACGGCACAGCAGGCGGCGGAGTCACCGGAGGACTACCTCGCTGCTGTCAATGTTGAGTTCAATCACACCGGGAAGAAGATCAGCAGGCAGGCAGGTGATGATTGTGGGCGAACCTAACGAGGACAGCTCACTCAGGGCAGTCAGCGTCATAGTGATACCGGAGGGTATGGCAATGCCGTTTGGAGCCGGACGAGGTGGATTCGGCGGGTTCGGCGGCCCCGGCGCGGGGGACGGCCTACAGCTCCCGTAACGCAGGCCCTTACACGCGCTCGGCTTCGTAGATTCGCAACTCCGTGTGGCGCGCAAGCACGTCGAAGTCGGCGTCGTTATGCAGAACCGGCGCGCCGGCGCGTATGGCTGCGGAGGCAATGAGGCAGTCGATGAGCCTGCGGACGGTCTCTCCCTGCCGTCGGCAGCGGCGATAGAGCGCGGCAGCGTCATCATAGTCGGCCGTCAGCGTTGGAATCACCGCCGCCCGCGCCAGCAGCCGCCGCAGGCTCAGCAGGTGCGATTCATCCCGCGCCCCGGCCAGTACCTCCATCCGCACCGCGTCGCAGACGGCAATCTCGCTCGCTAGCGCTTCGTCAACCAGGGCGCAGACCGTGGACCCTGTGTTGCGCAGGAACTCTATCCAGGCAGATGTATCGACCAGGATCACGGCAACCGGCTTGAGCGCATCGCGTCCAGGTTGCCCTCCCAGCCAATCCCACGCAGCGAGCGGGCAT
Source organism: Dehalococcoidia bacterium (assembly GCA_965221925.1). Classification (GTDB taxonomy): domain Bacteria; phylum Chloroflexota; class Dehalococcoidia; order Lucifugimonadales; family UBA2985; genus JAPPHY01. The sequence goes on from OZ244924.1 coordinate 23,812, forward strand.
CGTCTATGGACGCTGGTTCGGCTGCCAGCGTTCGCAGCGCGTAGTTAACCGCCTCACGCTTGGTGGCAAGCCGATAGCGCCGCATCACCTCGGCGCACGCCTGGTCGTCGACGTCTATATTGGTGCGTGACATACACCTATCATACACCAAAAAGCGGCCGGCGGCAAGGCTGGACCCAACAGAGCTGTATAGCCTGCATTCTTGCTCTAGGTCTGCAGCACGATCTCGTACTGCTCTGCGGTAAACGGAAGGGTTGTGAAGTTACTTCTGGCAGGCGGTCTCCACGAACCGGCCCGTTCGCCGGGGGGAGCGAACTCGGTGTGAAGAGTAAGCCCCACGAACTTATTATCCGATCCGAGTTGACGAAGAAGCAGGCGCCTCGCAAACCGTGGGTCGCCCTCCTTAGCGCCCTCCCAATACACCCTGCGACTCTCCACAAAGGCGGGAACGGCTCCATCCACATCGATGGTGAAATCGTTCAAATTAACCACGCCAGGCCGGCGTGTGCCTGGAATGTCCAAAACGACCTCGTAGCCTAGAGCCGGGGCAGACTCGGTCACCAGGTCGCTAGTTGGGTTGGCTCTAGCAAAGCTTTCCAGCGCTGGGCTCTGGAAAGCCGCTCGCCAGGCCTCTCTGCTATCCCATAGGGCCAGACGAGAGTATTTGTCTAGATATCCAAATGAATTCAAAGTGAGGTATCCTTGAAATCCAGGCTGGGACTTTAGAATGTCTATGATCTTCTCATTCCATGCCATGTAGTCTCCAACCCTCCACACAGGTACCATTTCCTCTCTACGGGTCACATATGTCATAGCTGACTTCCCCTTTCCGGTATCGCTTAACATTCCCCGGTTCATCCAGAGATTCGTTAGTTATCCCTTCTCATGAGGCTGAAGCTCTGGGCGGTTGGCCCTCTATCGGGCTGGGTAGCCAGGAACAACGCCAACTGCGTCACGTCCTTGGGTGATTTCACCCACTCGCTGTCAATATTGAAAACAGAACCTTCAGAGCTGGCAGAAGCGTCTGCCACTGACCTGGTGTCCACCGGACCAGGGATCAACTCGTTGACGCTTATGTCATACTCCCAGAGTTCTTGGGCTGCGACTCGCGTGAGCATCCATAGCCCAGCCTTGGAGCATGCGTACGCCGACGAAGCCACCCTCCCGCGGTGGCCGATACCTGATCCCACCGTGATGATCTTGCCGCCTCCCCTGCTTTTCAGATAGGGAATGGCGGATCTAACGCAATAGTATGCTCCTACCAGATTCAACTCTACTGTTGCGAGCCACTTGAGGGGATCGCCGTCGTCTACTCGACCGATGTCAAGTCTCCCTCCGGCGTTAACCACCACGATGTCTATGCCGCCAAAGAACTCCGAAGCCCCTCTGAACATCTGCTCCACAGCTTCCAGACTGGTAACGTCCGTCTGTATGGCAAGTCCGTTTCCACCGGAACCTTCTATCACTCGAACCGTGTCCTCGATTTCCGACGATGTACGCGCGGCGCAGCAGACGCCCGCGCCCTCCTGCGCATATGCCATAGCAATAGCCTTGCCGATTCCTCTCCCCGCGCCTGTTACCACCGCGACCTTCCCTTCCAAACTCCGAGATTGTTCTGTCATTTCCTTGCCTCTCTGGCGATTTCGAGCAGCCAAGTCTCCCTACAAGCATACCCGGCGGCAGGAGATCCGGCAACGCGGACTCGAATAGATTGGGGCGCTTCTCCCTCGTCACAGTGGCGCAGCACAGCGTCCCGCATCATTTCCCGGCGAGACGCTCCCAGTTGCCGGCTTCGGTGAAGATGCTGTGACCACAGCGCGAGCTTCATAGCCTCCCTCAACGGAGTTGCATTCGGCAGGCGCCAACAATATACTGGAGCATAATCCAAGGACGGGACTTCGTGTACATCACCGAATCGCTCCGCTCTATGCCGATGGCAACCCGCTTAACCGCGCTGCGCAGACGCGCGGGAGAGGCTGTGGGCTATGAGAAGGGCCTGCGCGCCTGTGAGGCTTCGCAGTGAGCGGCCTCGCCTACGATATAGCCATCATAGGCGGCGGCATCATTGGCCTTGCCACTGCTCTGGAGCTGTCCACCAGACACCCCAGGTACAAAACCGTGGTCCTGGAGAAGGAAGCGGAGTTGGCAACCCACCAGACCGGGCACAACAGCGGGGTGATTCACTCTGGCATCTACTACCGGCCGGGTTCCCTCAAGGCCAGGAACTGCGTGGCCGGAGGCCGCGCCCTCCTGGAGTTTTGCCGGGACAACGGCGTCGAGTATCAGATGTGCGGCAAGGTAATTGTCGCCACCGACCGGAGCGAGCTTGCCGGCCTGGATGAGCTGTACAGGCGCGGGACCGCCAATGGCGTCCCGGGGCTGCGAATGATAGAGGCCGAGGAGCTCAGGGAGTTGGAGCCTTACGCCCGTGGTGTGAGGGCGCTCCACTCGCCAAACACGGGAATCATCGACTACACCCAGGTTGCTTTAGCCTACGCCAACCGATTCCGCGACAACGGGGGGGAAGTTGTGACCGGAGCAAGGGTCATGGCCATACGCCAGACCGACGGCCTGGTCAACATCTCGACCGCAAAGGGAGACGTCCGGGCGAAGAGCATCATCAACTGCGCCGGCCTCTACTCCGACACCATCGCCCGGATGATGGGGGTGAAGCAGGACGTCAGAATCGTGCCCTTCCGGGGTGAATACTACATGCTTTCGCCGGAGGCAAGCCACATGGTGCGGGGGCTCATCTACCCTGTGCCCAACCCGGAGTTCCCCTTCCTTGGCGTACACTTCACCAGGACCGTCCACGGAGACGTGGAGGCCGGGCCCAACGCGGTGCTGGCCTTTGCCAGAGAGGGGTACAAGATGACGCGGGTCAACATGGCGGAGACCCTGGGAACCCTGGGGTATCGCGGCTTCTGGGCCATGTCCGCCAGGTACTGGAGGATGGGTATGTTGGAGATGTACCGCTCTCTCAGCAAGAAGGCCTTTGTCACCTCCCTTCAACGACTTGTGCCGGACATTCGGGAGAGCCACCTGGTGAGGGGCGCCGCCGGGGTTCGCGCCCAGGAGGTGGGAAAGAACGGCCTGATGACGGACGACTTTCACATCACCGAGACTCAGAACGCCATTCACGTAAGGAACGCGCCCTCTCCCGGAGCAACGGCCTCCCTGGCCATCGGCAGGGACGTGGTGGCCGCCGCTGCAAAGTCGTTCCAGCTAGTGTAGCGGCCCGCAAGCCTTCTCTACAGGCGCTTGTTAGGTCAAGCCGAGGCGCATCGTTGCCACACTCTCGCCGTTTCTATAAAATCCGCTAATCTTTCCCGCTCGTGGTGAGCTTGTCGAACCATATGAGCGAGAAGACTACGGACGTATACGTCCCCGCTCGCCCTTCGACAGGCTCAGGGCGAACGGTATCATGCACATAACCAACACATGTTGAGAATACCCCTTCGCTTAACGGTACGCCACCAGCACCACCGAGGCGGTGGCAAGCCACAGCACGATGTTGAGAATCAGCGGTACGTCCGTCAGGAGTATCTGCTCCGGGCTTTCCCCCAGGTTCTTGTGGTGCACCAGGTACAGGTAGCGAAAAAGGCCGTACATTACAAACGGCACGGTCAGTAGCATGGCGTTATTGCTTGGCAGGTTGTCGGCGGTGAAGGTATAGAGGACGTAGGAGACCAGGGTAGCAGGCGCCACAATGGATATGAGCTGCTCCAGGAACCGCGGCGTGTACGCTTCCAGGCTCTGCCTCTGTAGAGAGCCGGTCTCCCCGGCCAGGACCGTCTCGTTGAGACGCTTGGCAAAGCCCAGGAAGAGCGCGCCCAGTGAGGTGCAGATATACAGCCACGGCGATATGGCAACGTCCAGCACCACCGCGCCCGCAACCGCCCTCAAGACGAACCCGGAGCTGATTATAAGAACGTCGATTATGATCACGCGCTTCAGGTAAAGGGAGTAGGCGGCCATAGAGGCCAGGTATATCAGCGTCACCAGGGCGAACAGGGCCTCCAGGAGGAAGGCAAGGGCTACCCCGCCGGCGGCAAGGGCAAGGGCAATAGCCAGGGCCGGAAACGGGGCCAGGACCCCTGCTGCCACAGGTCGATGCCGCTTCCTGGGATGGTGGCGGTCGTTCTCCGCGTCCAGGACATCGTTGAGCAGGTAGACGGCGCCGGTGATCAGGCAGAAGATGGCAAGAGCCGCCGTGGTCCTGGCAAAGACGCGGGCCGCCTCGTCCAACTCGCTCAGGCTCCACGCCTGGTCTATGGTGAAGAACAGGGCAAAGTAGATGATGAGGTTCTTGATCCACTGGCGCGGGCGCATGGAGGAGATGACTCCCCTGGCAGCGCTCCAACCCCATGCACGGCCTATTCCCTCTGCTTCTGCCATATCACCTGGATGATAACCAGCCGCGGCGAGCAAAGTCAACGCTGGCTGGAGCGCCACTCCCTTCCCGCGCATAGCCAGCCCCGTACTTGATGCGGGGGCGAACCTGTCTAAGGGCGTGAGCGGGGACAACCGCGACTTCGGTAGGGGCGGTTCGCGAACCGCCCCTACATCGCATCGCCCATTACCAGGGCCTGTAGAGAATGCCTGGATTTTTGACAAGGAGCGGAATCCCTGCTATTATAGTAGGTGAAATAGTCTATATCCTGCGCTGTTTTCCATAATTCAACGTCTTCTATTTCGATACAACACGCAAAACGGTCGGCCTACCACCAGCAAGACCCTTGGCGCGCCCACCGTGTCGAAGCCGTGTATGAGCTATGGTCAACTTCTTCTTGCAGGCGTAAAAGCTGACAGCAGTTCTGGCTGCTGACCAGTCGAGTTTCCGGGGTAACTCCCCGGATAGAGAGGTGGAGCGCTATGGCGGAGCAAAGGCACGCGGCGGAATACACCGCCCAGGACATACAGGTACTTGAGGGGATGGAGGCGGTGCGGCGGCGCCCCGGTATGTACATCGGCAGCACGGACCACAGGGGCCTTCATCACCTGGTTTACGAAATCGTAGACAACGCAGTGGACGAAGCAATGGCCGGCCACTGCGCTAGCATCAACATCCGTATTGAAGCCGACGGTTCGGTCAGGGTGGAGGACGATGGCCGCGGCATACCGGTGGATATGCACCCAACCACCGGCAAGACTGCGGTGGAAACGGTGATGACAACCCTCCACGCAGGCGCCAAGTTCGGAGGCAAGGGCTACTCGGTTTCCGGTGGACTCCACGGGGTGGGCGCATCTGTGGTAAACGCCCTCTCTTCCTGGTTGCGCGTAGAGGTGAAGAGGGACGGATACCTGCACACCCAGAACTTCCAAAAGGGGATTGCGACGAGCCCCCTGGAGCGAGGGGAACGGGCATTCGGCACAGGGACCACCACGACCTTCATGCCGGACGAGGAGATATTCGGGGCCCCAGAATACGACTTCGACACGCTGAGCCAGCGCTTCAAGGAGATGGCCTACCTCAACAAGAGCCTGGAAATATCCCTGGTGAGCGAATGGCACAAGGAGCAGGGGTACTCCACCTGGAAGATGAAGTACTTCTTTGAGGGCGGGATAGTCAGCTTTGTGTCCCAGCTCAACCACAACAAAGAGGTCCTCCAGCCCACTCCCATCTACGTTCAAAAGACGGTGGAAAGCACCACGGTGGAGGCCGCCTTCCAGTACAACAGCGGCTTTTCAGACCAGACCTACTCCTTCGCCAACTGCATCAACACCGCCGACGGGGGGACACACCTGACCGGGTTCCGGACCGCCCTCACGCGGGCCCTCAACGACTACGCCCGCAAGCAGAAGTTCCTGAAGGACGACCAACCCAACTTCTCCGGCGAGGACGTCCGGGAGGGACTGACCACCGTCATCAGCGTAAAGCTGATGGACCCCCAGTTTGAAGGCCAGACCAAGGGCAAGCTGGGTAACGCGGAGGTGAAGGGGTACGTGGACTCCGTGGTGGCCGAGGCCATCACGTACTACATGGAGGAACACCCGCAGGAGGCCAAGCGCACCATAGAGAAGTGCCTCACCGCCCAGAAGGCCCGCGAAGCTGCGCGCAAAGCCAGGGACATGGTGCTGAGGAAGAACGCCATGGATGGAGGCTCGCTTCCCGGCAAGCTGGCCGACTGCTCCGAAAAGAACCCCGCCCTCTCCGAGCTGTACCTGGTGGAGGGAGAGTCCGCGGGAGGCTCGGCCAAGGCGGGCAGAGACCGCCGCTTCCAGGCCATCCTGCCCCTTAAGGGCAAGATACTCAACGTGGAAAAGGCGCGACTGGACAAGATGCTGGGCCACGAGGAGATCCGCATCATCATCACCGCGGTGGGGGCAAGCCTTGGGGACGACCTGAACCTGGACAAGCTCCGGTACCACAAGGTCATCATCATGACGGACGCAGACGTAGACGGCTCCCACATACGCACCCTGCTCCTCACCTTCTTCTACCGCAACATGCAGTCCCTCATAGAGGACGGATACCTCTACATAGCCCAGCCGCCACTGTACAAGATACAGGCAGGCAGGGACGCCCGCTACGCCTACATGGAGTCGGAAAAAGAGGACATACTCAAGAAGATGGAGGGGCGGCGCGGCCTCTCCACCCAGCGCTACAAGGGCCTGGGAGAGATGAACCCCGATCAGCTCTGGGATACCACCATGAACCCCGTCACTCGGAGCCTCCTTCGTGTGACCGCAGACGACGCCGAAGCCGCCGACAGGGTCTTCTCCGAGCTAATGGGGGAGGACGTAGCGCCTCGCAAGGCCTTCATACAGGACTACGCCACCAGCGTCCGCAACCTGGACGTGTAGGGGAGCCGAGGGCGGCGCAACAGTGCGCATGGGGCGCCCTTGACCTACGTGACGCGTATGGGATGAGGCAGGGGCTGGTTAACCAGGTAGCCCTTCTCGTTGAAGGGCCCGTGGTTCGGCTGGGTGTTGCCCACAGTGTCAGTGGCCCGGGTCATGATGGCCCGCTCGCCCGGCTCCGCGTTCCAGGCTAACTCGAACCGCGTCGCGCCGTCGGCGTCCCAGCGGACGGCCGTGGGCTCAGGGTTGTTCTGAGTCACTCGCTCCTCCTGGTTCACGAAGATGCTTTCTATTGTATCAACCAGTGTATTGTGATTGAATAGCCAAAGATTCTTTTATGGAGAAGCGATATGAAAGACAAGATGCGCTCAAGCACGAAACGAGTGAAGGAGGCCAGCAAGAAAGCAGCTGGCAAAACCTCTTCCGCGGTTGGCAAGGCAGCCTCCAATACCAAACAAGGAGTTTCAGACTCTGCGTCTGCTGCTGCGGGGATAGCGCAGGATGGTTCCAAGAAAGCATTCGACAAATCGGTGGAGGCTACAAGGCTGGTACGCTCTGGCTCTAAAAAAGTGTCAGACACTACAGCCTCGGTTGCCAATGCTGTGCTGGAGACAAGTCAAGGTGTGCTAGCCAGCCATCTGTCACTGGATCTCAACAATGCACTTCAAGAGTTAGTCAAAGGAAGTTCCAGCATTTATGACAAGGCAATGGATGCTGTGTACAACACGACCAACATAGGAGGGGGCAACCACCGACTCTTCGACGGGGGACACACCATCGGAGGAGCCTTTAACGCCGTTAGGGACGCATCACCGGATGACAACATAGCGCAGGAGGCTTGGGGATTCATCCAAGGGCTTCTAAGGGACGGTACCACGTCCAAAGGACTTCCCTTCGCAAACTGGGACAAGGCTACTTATGACCAGGTATCGGGCTGGCTGGACACAAACTTCCATATCCCCAAGAACTGGTTCTACGACCTGAATTCGTATGACGCCGCGGAATTGCTAGGTGGTGTAATTGGTGTCGTCAGCGTGGCGCTCAGTTGGAATCGCTCTAATACTGAGCAGTTTGCGAGGCTCGTTGGCAGCATGGGATTAGCCTCTGTAATCAGCGCCAATCCGCTGCTAATGATTGTAACCGTCATTTCTCTTGCAAAGGCCTTTCACAAAGCCCACCAAGCTGGGGAGTATGCAGAATTTGTAGATGGACAGTTCAAAGGCGCCATTGGGACTGGAGGAACTCTAGCCGCAGTATCCCTCATTGGGGCAGCCGGTGGGCCTGCTGCCGTAGCGCTGCTAACAGGTCTCGCAACTGGCATCCTGATCAACAAGGCAACGAACCACGTAAGCGTGACACAGATCGGGCAGTTTTTGGCTCAGCAGGCATCCGTTGCCGCAGTTGAGTTGAAGAGCAACCTGAGCCGAACAGGATCAGAGTCCGCGGAATTAGACCCAGCTATCTCATAGCAGGGATACCCTTGTCATTACCATGAAAATTAGATGCTTTGGGTTGGCGACCTCTTTCCCGTTCGTGGTGAGTGGGTTCGAACCAAATGAGCGGAGAAGCCGGCCTTACATGGCAAGCAGCCCAATCTCCTCCCGTCCCTAGTCCTTCCACTGGACCATGAACGCCGACCCCTCCGCCTCCTCTATGGCCCGCAGGCTGGACTGGGCCTTGTGCAACGTCTCTTGGTACTCGCTCTCCGGGACGCTGTCGGCCACTACCCCACCGCCCGCCTGGATGTAGGCCACGCCGTCCTTGATAACCATCGTGCGGATGGTGATGGCGGTGTCCATGTTGCCGGAGAAGCTGAAGTAGCCCACCGCGCCGCCGTAGGGGCCGCGTCTCTCTCCCTCCTGCTCGGAGATGATCTCCATTGCGCGGATCTTGGGCGCGCCGGAGAGGGTCCCGGCGGGGAGGCAGGAGCGGAGGGCGTCGTAGATGGTACGGTCCTCCCGCAACCTGCCCTGCACCTCCGATTCCAGGTGCATGACGTGGGAGTAGCGCACCACCCGCATGAGGTCGGTGACCTCCACCGAGCCGGGCTGGGAGACCCGCCCAACGTCGTTGCGTCCCAGGTCCACCAGCATAATGTGCTCGGCGCGCTCCTTTTCGTCGGCCTTCAGCTCTACCGCCAGCGCCTCGTCCGCTTCCGTCGTGGCGCCGCGGGGCCGCGTGCCAGCCAGGGGGAAGTTGTAGACCAGCCCGTCTTCCACTCGCACCAGCAGCTCCGGCGATGCGCCGACTATGGAGAAGTCGTCCAGCGACAGGAAGTACATGTAGGGCGATGGGTTCAGCGCGCGCAGGGCCCGGTATATGTCCAGGGGCGGAGCGTTGGTTGGCCTTGCCAGCCGCTGGGAGGGCACAGCCTGGATGATGTCGCCGGCGTAGATGTACTCCTTCACCCGCTCCACCATCGCCTCGTATTTCTCCTTGGTGGTGTTGGAGGAGTAGGCGGGCTTGTCCGATGCCGGCTCCCTGACGGCCCTGCGCTCCACCAGAAGGGGCCTGTTCAGCCTCTCCGCCAGGCGGTCGATCCGGCCCACCGCGTCCATGTACGCCTGCTCCACGCTGCCGCCGTCCAGCCGGATGTGGCTGACCACCTTGATCTTGTGGCTCACGTGGTCGAACACCAGCATGGTGTCCACGAAGAGAAACATAGCCTCAGGAAGTCCCAGTGGGTCGCTTTCGGGTGGCGGCGCCGGCTCGAAGTAGCGGACGACGTCGTAGGCGATGAAGCCAACCGCGCCGCCGTGGAAGCGGGGCAGCCCCCGTATCGATACAAGGGTGTGCCTGTCCAACTCCTCCTGCACCAGCAGTAACGGGTCCACTTCCCCGTAGGGCTGGCCCGGCCCGGTCTTGACCACTCTGTACGGCTCAGTGCCGATGAAGCTGTAGCGTGCAAGCTGCTCTCCGCCCTCCACGCTCTCCAGGAGGAAGGAGTATGGGCCTTCGGCGACCTTCAGATAGGCCGAGACTGGGGTCTCCAGGTCCGCGTTGATCTCCTGGTACAGGGGAATCAGGTTCCCCTGCTTCGACAGCTCCCTGACATCTTCCAATGATGGATAGTACATTTTTGGCTATCCCTTCCGACTGGGAAGTCGCGTGTATTCTTATCTGCTGGGCAAAATCAGCCCCATGCTCTGCTTTACCGCGTCCAACTTGGGACCTGCCACAGCCTGCGCCCGCTCGGCGCCGAGCTCGAGCAGCCTGTCGAGCGCCCCCACGTCCTGCATGAGCGCCTCGTATCGCTCACGGATGGGCGTTATCGCGGCGATGACGACTTCCGCGACACGGCTCTTCAGGTCGCCGTAGCCACGCGCCGACGCGAATTCGGCCTCCACCGCCACCTCGTCCATGCCGGTTATCACCTTGTAGATGCCCAGCAGGTTGTTGACGCCGGCCCTTTCCGGCTCGTCGGAGAAGCGGATCTCGTTGCCAGTGTCGGTGACGGCGCGCTTGATGGCGCGCTCGATCTCCTTGGGGTCGTCCAGTATGCGTACTGCGTGGCCCCGGATGTGCGCATAGCTCTTTGACATCTTCACCGTGGGGTCATTGAGACCCATGACACGCCCGCCGATTTCGGGAATGACTCCCTCGGGTACGACAAACGTATCGCCGTAGATGCGGTTGAAACGCTGGGCGATGTCACGCGCAACCTCAACGTGTTGCCGCTGGTCCTCACCGACGGGCACTTCATGGGCGTCGTAGAGCAGGATGTCGCCCGCCATGAGGACGGGGTAGTCGAGGAGCCCGGTGGATACGCTCTCTTGGTTCTCTGCCTTTGCCTTGAACTGCGTCATTCGCTCCAGCCAGCCGATGGGCGTGACGCAGTTGAGCAGCCAGCAGGCTTCAGCGTGCGCCGTCACATGGCTCTGCACAAAAACGGTGCACTTGTCCGGGTCAAGCCCCGCGGCGAACAGCATCGCGGCCAGCGAACGCGTCTGGCGCCGCAGCTCCGCCGGGTCTTGGGGTACGGTCAGAGCGTGCAGGTCGACGATGCAGAAGTAGTTCTCCTTCTCCTCCTGCCTGTCTACCCATCCCTTGATGGCGCCGATGTAGTTGCCAAGCTGCACGTCGCCGCTTGGCTGTATGCCGCTGAACACCGTCCGCTTGCCCTCGGCGCGGCTTCGGCCCGTTATCTCCCGTATGCTCTCCTGCGTAGTCATCTCCGGCCCTCGCTCCTCTCTTGACCCTGGCTTACGAAACCCAACAAAAAAACCCCGCTCCCATCAAGGGGCGGGGTTTCTCCGCGGTGCCACCCTTATTTGGAGAGGCAATATAGACGCATCGCCCCTCTCCGGTATCTCAGTCGAGCCTCTTTCGGTAAGCTCGTGAGCCTGTAACGGGACTCTCCCGGCAAGGCCTACGACCCCTGTTGCCAAGGGCTTTCGGTTTGCGGCTCCCGGGCCCATTCAACCCCTGCGCTGGACACCGGCTCACACCTTACCCGGCTCTCTGAGTCCCGCTTGAGGCCTACTATCCCCGTTCGCAGCCTTTAGCTATGCAATTGGCGCGAGTATAAGAGCAGACTCGCGGGTTGTCAAGAAAACGCCCCCCTGCTCAGGCTGTATGGTCGGGCTTGTCATGTTCCGTCGGCCTATCCGCTCCAATGGTCCGACAGGCTCCGAGTGGGTCGAATGGCGTGAGCGTGCGCAGCTTGCGTATGTGATGCTGAGTGACATGACTTGCGGTAGCCAAGGCAAGCCGGCGCGCTAAACCGTGCAGGAGCTTGACCCAACAGCTGTCGGAGGGTGACGGTTAGCCGCCGAAACGCCTCTACAAACGCCGGTTGGAGACTACGGGCTCTGAGGCCAATAGATCACGGAGTTTGCTCAGATCCGGTAGGCCCAAGATGCGGGAAATTCCGTCGTCTAGGAATTTACGGGCCGGACAATGCGCCATACCGGGCAGTCGCTCGAACTCCGCCTCCGCCAGATTGTCGAACAGGTCCGACAAGCCCTCAAGTTGCTCCGAGGAGAGCCTTCGTGTGTCCATGACCGGCAACTCCTCCAGGTCGGCCTTCTTCATGGCGACCCAACTACCCTCAGTGCTGGTTCTATGAGCGAGAATGGTCAGGATACCGAGACTGGAATTCAACCAAAGTGTGATGGCCTTTTCGGCTTGTGGGTCTTCAGCCCGGACGGGCCACCATACATTGGAGAGAACCCTCTCTGCCGACCACATTGAGAAAACCCTGGCAGTATCAAGTCTCAGCCGTTCTGCCACCAGGAGGCGTCCGGATTTCTGCCATAGGTGGTCGCCGTAACCGGATCTCTGTCCACCTCTGGGTCGTGTCAACGGCGACAGATAGGCATTGGGCGAGCAAGTAAGTGACTTGCGTTGGTCGGTGTCATGCCCCTCAACAAGGGGATATGCAGTGACTGAACTGGTTCTGTCAAACCCATCAACCAATCGACGTCTGTCTGGCCCAATTTGGCCGAGTTCACCAAACTGACACATTGAGATATTCGCGGTAGTTGCCTCGCCCGGAACCCAAACTTCGCCGTTGTCCAGTAGCCTCAGAGCGCTTCGCACCAGGTCGGCGCGGGCGAACTGCACGCCGGACCACTTCCTGCCAATGAGCTTCGACTCAGGAATTGAAAACGCCTCTCCTACGTGTCTGCCGTCAACCTCCAGCAGAGCCGTACCTGTCTCCTCAAGCCTCGCCGGCGTCGTGGCGGTGATCGCCCGCGCAACCCGATGGGCGTCCCGAACGCCATTCGGGTTATCCCAGAGGTTGATGAAGGTGGTGTACCGCTCAGCCTGATACTGGCCCTCAGGGCGCCGTGTCGCTATGAGCAGAGCCTCCGACAGGTCGGTACTGTCCGAGAAGTTCCAGCGCAGCGGGTCGTGGGAGGTGATGACCATGTCCAGAACAAAATCGCGCTCTATCAGGGAGCGGGTCTGTTCCCAGGATGGCCCGGTGCACATAGTGACAGGCAGTACGAGGGCAAGCCTTCCCTCGTTGGGCCTCAGCTTGGGCGTCGCAGCAGCTACAAACGCCGCGCCCAGCCCCGCGGTTGCCGTTGCCTGTCTGGACCTCAGCCGACGAGACAGCTCGTCCTGAAGCCTCCGGCGTTCCGCTGGCGGGAGGCTGCCGAAAAGCAGATTGCCACCCACCGAGCGAGTGAACGGGGGATTCATGATCGCCAGGTCCAGCTCCGGCAGCCTGGCAGTCACGCCTTCCTCCACACCACGAGAGCCGGAACCAGAAATCCTTTCAGGGTCTCTGGTTCCCACGCCCATCTCCTCCGCCGAAAGAGCGAACTGCACCGCGGCCTCATCCTGTCCCAGGAAGTCCAGAGACCCCAAGTTCACGTTGGACCCCTCCGCTCCCAGGGGCATGACGTACAGGTTCATGCGGTCGAACTGTATGTCCGGGTTGAGCATGGCAAGGCTGGTTGCGGCGAAGTGCACGGCGGAGAGTTGGACGTCGTATCCGTGAAGCGCCTGCTCCACCATCGCTTTGTGCAGCTCCGGGGCATTGCGGCCTCCGGCGTCGATATGGCGGCGCTCCGCCTCGGCTGCCACCGCCATCAGAAGCGTCCCCGTGCCGCAGGCAAGGTCGGCAACGTTCAGGGAGGCCGGGAACTCGTGGTCACTCCAGTCCACGCTTGGAGGCCAGTTGTGGAACACAAGTCGGGACAGCAGGGTGGCCGCGGGCACGGAGGTGTAGTAGGCGCCCGTGAACTTGGCGTCCGTCAGCAGCGTGTGGAACAGACGACCGGACAGGTCGTGCCCCTCCAGCCTGCGGGTGTCCTCCATAGCCTTGACCAGGGGAGTGAGCGCCTGTGACTGGAGGTCCTCAGGCCCATCGCCAAGCACGTCTAAGATGTTGGCCGCTAAGTCGAACACGGGCACGTAGTCGATGTGGGCACAGATATAGCGCCAGGTGTCGCGGAGGCCGGCGCTACCCTGTTCCAAGGCCTCGTTGACCGTAGGAACATCCTCATTAGCGGCGGCGAGGCGGTCCTGGAAGGCTAGAGCGTTGAACAGCACAAGGCATCCAATCCGCAGAGCAGCGGCGCGATCTCTCTCCTGGTCAGTGTTAGCAATAATGTCGGCAACGCGGCGGGATATGCGAGCGTGGCTTGTGACCCGCTTGGCGGCCTGCTCCAGGGCGTACCCCACAGCTATAGCAGCGGCCGTCACCCTGTCCACGCCCTCAAGCTCCAACGGCAAGGTGCGCAACTGGTCGGCAAAATCCGCAGCCGACCCGCTCCTCATGCGAGGCTCCGGCATCTTCGCGCCGAGGGAACCGTGCAGCCACCACCGGAGGTCCGCGGCAGCCTCAAGCTCTGCCAGGGTGTTCTCTGCGTGTCGAAGCCTATCTGGGTAGAATACCCCTAACATTCCAAGGGCCTCCGGGAAAGCTGCCCGGCGCTCTTCAAGCTGGCTCTCCAGGAGCGCGCCCTGTCCCTCCCACTTGCACTCCAGGAGGACCAAGGCGCCGCCTCGCAGATTGACGCGGACATCCGGTATCCCTCTCCTGCTGCGACGCTCTGCCCTGGCAGACAGGCCGTGGTCGCGTAGCAACTGGGCCAGGAGGACGTTAACGCCCTCCTCACGGATGGTCTCAGGATCGTTCTGCCTGGGTGGTCTCGGTTGTGCGTTAGTCAAGATCGCTCGATTCTCAACGCGACGTACTGTAAAGTTGCTCTGCACTCTGAGTAGACTCTCTCCCTGTCCTGCCACATTTGTGCGCCTAGTCTAACACTTCTCCCAAACAGCCAAAAGACCGTGACCTAAGCCTCCATCACCTTCTCCTGAATCCCCGGATACGTGGTGGTAGACGGCCTTCTGCCTCTGTTTCCGTGAGCCACTCCAGCAACTCCCTCCTTTCGATATGCTCTCAGTAGTCGCCATGCATGGCGCTCGCTCACACCCAGCAGCCTGGCCACCTCTGCCACCGACACCTTCCCTTCCAGTACTCCGTTCAACACCGCTATCCTCGATTGCTCTCTCATGGTCAACGTCAGTCCTTTCATAGACTGACAGTTTCATTGAACAATTAACTACTGACATAATCATTGAACAATGACAGAAGCACTTCGAACCCTTGTCACCATAAGCAATTAGTGATACACTTCTCAAAGTTTTTGCAACGGCAGGGAGGAGGCTTCAGTGGAGAACTCAGCTATGCCCAAGTGTCAGAAATGCAACACGGGGGACCTGGTGCCGCTGTCTGACTTCGGGAGTCAGGGAGCGCCCATCCATTACAAGGCTTGGGTTTGCACCAACCCCGATTGCGGCTTCAACATAAAGATTCGCAACGGGGACGTCTACCTCAACGAGCCTATAACCAGCGGCGCTATGCACGCTCCCAGGGCGCGATAGCAGCGCTTTACGTCCTCACGACACGGCTGTTTCGGCATACGCGGCGGCGATTGGTCGCCGCCCGGCTTGGACTCAACTCGTTTGGCGTAAGCTATTGACGCCCTTGGCTGCCTCGCCTAGACTTTAGACTGACCAGTCGGTCTGGAGAAAAGCGAGGAAACCATGGAGGTCAGGGAGCCCCAGACCCAACCCGCCCCTGAGGGCAAGGAAGCCACTCGACAGCGCATTCTGGATGCGGCCACTGAGGTTTTCTCCGAGAAGGGCTATCATGGCTCGGCCGTAGACGACATCGTGAAGGCGTCCAGTACCTCCAAGGGCTCCTTCTACTTCCACTTTCCCAGCAAGCAGGATATATTCTTCGCCCTGGTTGACCGCCTTATCGCCGCGCTGGCCCGCTCCACTGAGGAGGCCATCGCCCGCGAGAAGGGCGCGCTTGCCAAGGTGACGGCCGCCCTGGACACCGTGTTCCACACCTTCTCGCGGCATAGCAGCCTTGCCAAGATACTTCTGGTGAGCGGCGTGGGCCTGGGCAGGGCCTTTGACGAACGTCTTCTGTCGATTCACGCCCGCTTCGCCGGTGCTATCAAGGCACACCTGGACGAGGCTGTGGCCGAAGGCTCCATACCGCCCGTGGACACCGAGCTGACCGCCTACGTCTGGATGGGCGCGGTGAACGAGGTGATTGTGCGGTGGCTTTACACCGGCAAGCCGGAGCCGCTGGAAGGGGCCCTGGACAGCCTGCGGGAGCTTCTCCTGCGGAGCATTTGCGCTAACAATTATAGGCAGTAGGTAATAGTCGTGAAATTCAAAGACCTGCGAGAGTTCATTGCGTTCCTGGAAGAGAAGGGGGAGCTTGTTCGGGTGAAGACGCCCGTAAGCTGCGATCTGGAGATCACGGAGATCAACGACCGCGTGGTCAAGAGCGGCGGCCCGGCCCTCCTGTTTGAGAACGTGGAGGGGTACAACATCCCAGTTCTCACAAACACCTACGGCTCGGCCCGGCGTATCGCCTGGGCCCTGGGCGTGGAGAGCCTTGACGACCTGGTTGCCAGGGTGGGAAAGCTCCTTGGCCTGGCCCAAGGGCCGCCACGGGGCCTTTTGAACAAGGCTCGCACGCTTATGGACCTGGTAAAGATGGCGGGGACACAGCCCAAGCAGGTCCGCAACGCCCCCTGCCAGGAGGTGGTTCTCACCGGCCAGGACGCAGACTTGAACAGCCTTCCCGTCCTCAAGTGCTGGCCCATGGACGCCGGCCGCTTCATCACCCTGCCTCTGGTTATCTCCAGAGACCCGGAGACCGGCGCCCGCAACGTTGGCACCTACCGGATGCAGGTCTACGACGGCCAGACCGCCGGGATGCACTGGCAGACCCACAAGGTGGGCACCCAGCACGAGCGGACGGCCCTGGGCATGGGCAAGGACAGGCTGGAGGTGGCCGTGGCCCTGGGCGGCGACCCCACCACTCTTTGGACCGGCTCTGCGCCGCTGCCGCCGGGCGTAGACGAGCTGGCGATGTCCGGCTTCATTCGTGAGGAGGGCGTGGAGGTGGTCAAGTGCGCCACGCTTGACCTGGAGGTCCCCGCCCACTCGGAGATTGTGCTGGAGGGGTATGTTGTACCCGGTGAGCTTCGCACGGAAGGCCCCTTCGGCGACCACACGGGCTACTACTCGATGGCGGACTCTTACCCCGTGTTCCACCTGACGGCAATAACCCGTCGCCGGAATCCCATTTACGCCACCACACTGGTGGGCCGCCCCGTTCAGGAGGACTACTACATGGGCAAGGCTACGGAGCGCCTGTTCATGCCCATTATCCAAATGGTGCTTCCTGAGATTGTGGATATGAATATGCCGGCGGAGGGCGTTTTTCACAACCTGGTCATCGTCTCCATCAAGAAGGAGTACCCCGGCCAGGCCCAGAAGGTGATGTACGCCCTGTGGGGCCTGGGCCTGATGATGCTGGCAAAGGCCATTGTGGTGGTGGACAACTACGTCAACGTGCAGGATGTATCGGAGGTGGCCTGGCGGGTGACCAACAACCTGGACGCCTCCCGCGACATTATCTTTGCGTCCGGCCCGGTGGACGACCTGGACCACGCATCGCCAACACCCAAGTTCGGCAGCAAGGTGGGGATAGACGCCACGGCCAAAGGCCCGATGGAAGGGCGGCAGCGGGAGTGGCCCCCGGACATCGTCATGTCAGACGAGATCAAGGCCCTGGTGGACGGCAAATGGGCGGAGTACGGGATACAGTAACCATTCCTGTGGCGTTTGCCCTACACTTGACACGGGAGCAGGAATCCAAGCAACCAAGAATAACACCGCCTTAACCATTCCTGCGAAAGCAGACCTTTGCATAACCCCTGGCATTAGGGGAAAATACGGAGGAAGAGTCCCAAGGAGTCAGGAGGGAGCCATGCACCGAGAGACGGGTCATTGAGGTCTAGCGGAATCGTTGTTGCCGGAGGGGTTGGGCCAGAACCATCGTCTGGAGCGTATCTCTCAGATAGTCGATTGGGAGCGGTTCGAAGGGTTGGTGGCTGACATATACTCGGCCAGAGAGGGTCGGCACAGCCACCGCCCGCTTGACACCGGCGAGCAAATGGGGATAATGGCACGGGGCGCGGCGGGTAACCAACTCCCGTATTCTACTCTTGTCGGGCCGCGCGAAACTCGCAACCCAAGGATGCTGTAGAGATGGTTGCGGCAAGCATTTCCATCGGTGAAATTGCCCAAGGGGACGCTCGCGGGTTGCTGTCAGAGATACCCGCCAATAGCATTGACCTCAGTTTCTGGTCTCCGCCTTACTACGTGGGCAAGTCCTACGAGCGGGGTATGACGTTCAAGGAATGGTGTACGCTGCTATCTGACGTAATTTGTGCTCATACCAGGATCATCAAACCCGGAGGGTTTTTGGCTATCAACATTGGGGATATCCTCTGCTTTCAGGACGGAAGCATCCCCCGGTTTCAGGCCGATAATGTGCGGCGGAAGAAAGTCCAGGTCACGCGGGACGATGTCCTAACAGCCAAGGCTAAGAACCCTGGAGCCAATCGCTACCAGTTGGCGTCCTTACTCGGTTGTAGTGAGCAAACCATTCAACGCCGCCTGGAGGACAACAATGTTCGGGGGGGGAAGACATCAACCCCGACAAAGGTGCTCCTTACAGGGTGCATGGTGTCAGAATGGGCGCAGGAAGCAGGCTTCTACCTGTACGATCAACGGATCTGGCATAAAGACCCTTGTTGGGTCAATAGCAAGTGGCACTCCAACTCTTACCGTGCGGTGGATGAGTTTGAGCATGTGTATATATTCTGGCTGCCTGGGATAACCGAATACGACCGTGACCGCCTCGACGACCATGAATGGGCCGATTGGGGGTCAAGAGGTGTTTGGAATATTCGCTCCGTGCGGCGCAACGACAGACATGAGGCTGAATTCCCAGAGGAACTAGCCCGCCGGGTAATCAAGCTCTTTTCCCCTGTAAGCGGAGTGGTTCTTGATCCATTCGTCGGCACTGGTACAACAACGACGGTCGCCAAGCAACTGGGCCGCCAGTGGATCGGCATAGACATAGATGCTGGCAACGTCTCTATCGCAAATGGGCGCACTAATGACACCTGATGACCTAGAGCGGCTTGAGCAAACCGCAATGGCGATGGTGGTCCAGGCGTTGACCGACTATCGCCAACAGGCTGTGACCATCTTCCGCGAAGAGACCGACTTGCCCCAAGACATCGCCGAAGACATTACGCGGGAAGCTCTGGAACTAATGGGGGTATCTGGCTGGAATGAGCGGTTGTACGGCAAGGTGGACTTCAAAAAGGCCGTGTACGTCTTCCTGCCGAGCGCACATCCGGTAGCGTTGATGCTCGACTCAAAGGCGGAGAAGCCCAACGGCGACAGGACAGCAACAATACAGATGTCCCAAACCTCTATGCGCGTCAGAATGCGTCGGTCTGACGTTGAAATGGATGAACCGGGAGGCTTGGAACAAGTAATCACCAGGGGTGGACGTGCACTTTATGTAGTAACGATCATCGCCAAGTATGTGTACGAGGAAACTGACACAGGGCAAGAGCTTAGACGGCTCATCATCTCCTGCATTCCAAACGGCCTGCTACAGGAACGCTATAACCCCAATGCCCGTGCGGGCATTTGGTTGGCAGGCCGCAATGCCCCTACACGTGGTGAAGACTTTCGGGTGAGGTTGAGTTACCGACTTCTGTCGGAGAAAGCTCCTTGGCGTGTGCAGGAAATCGTTCTTCGGGAGGGAACTGGGAATGCCACGTAAGCGAAAAGAACTAGGCCGCCCGGAGCGCCCGTACCCGCCTCGGATTGATGCAACGGCGGAAGAGATTGCCCAGGTCTTCCTGCGGACTGCCCCTCCGGGTCCCGCAATCGACGAGTCGCAAACCTACTGTTGCGCTGACTGCGGGCGGGAGGTCAATTACCCTGAAATCCTGTACCGCGATGGGCGGTGTGCGGAACACACCACCCGGCCCGTCGTCCAGTAGCCGGAGGCCCTTTGGGAAATCAAGTATATAATTCCCAAAAGAAAACTCGGGCGCTGGAATCCTCAAGCTCCGAGCAAGACTCATCTGTTGAAGAGGACGACGATGGAATCGTCACCACAGCTGAGGAGCTTCAGGGCTATTATATCGTCAAAGCCGTTCTTCACGATGTGGTAGACATAAAGCGAGTCGCCATGCGTGACCTGAAAGGGTGGTGCGCTGTACTTCTCGACGACAGCATTCGGAAGCCCATATGTCGACTGCGCTTCAACACTCAGCAGAAGTATCTTGGGTTGATAGACGAGCAAAAGCAAGAACAGAGAGTTCCCATAGATGACGTTGATGAAATTTATAATTACCAAGATCAGATTAAGGCCACAATAGGCTTCTACGAGAATCAGGGAGCAGAGGCCACAGCAGATACGATCATTGCATAGACCCATGCCCAGCGTAACAGCCCCGGCGGTTTGATATGGGAAGTTCCAGTCCGTGTGATTGAGCGAGATACCCAGATTTCGTAGCCGCCCGCGCCAGCCCCGGCCGCTTAATCCTGGCCGCCACCAAGGCGGGAGCGCGATGAGCGGCGTAAAGAAGGAGGTAGCAAATGCTGGAGACTTTAAACCTCGATGGTAAGGTGGTTGTTGTGACAGGGGGAGGAACAGGCCTGGGCAGAGAGATGGGGCGTCACCTGGCAAGAGCGGGGGCGGACATGGTGGTGGCGGGCCGGCGGACTGGGCCCATAGAGGAGGCTGCAGAGGAGTTCAAGAGCATGGGACGTCGAGCGTTGGCTGTCTCGACGGATGTCACCGATTCAACGCAGGTGAACGCGCTGTTTGATCGGGCGCTGTCGGAGTTCGGGCGCGTAGACGTGCTGATAAACAACGCGGGTGGCGGAGGCGGCGGCAAACCCCTGTGGGAGATAACCGACGAGGATTGGCGCATAGGTATAGACACCAATCTAACATCGGCATTCTACTGCTCCCGCGCCATAATGAAGCACATGGTGGAGCGAGGGAGCGGTAGAATCATAAACGTCTCTTCAGGCCAGGGGCTGCGCGGACAGAGGGGCAGCTTCATGTACGGCTGTGCTAAGGGTGGGATGATCCAGCTCACCCGGGTCCTGGCGGCTACCTACGGCTCGGCGGGCGTCACCAGCACGTGCATCGTGCCGGGGATGATCCCCACAAGGCAGAGAGTCGATGACGAGACGCCAAACCGTCGGCTGGGATTCCTGCCTATGGGACGACCGGGCACGCCCGAAGAGATTGCGCCCTTGGCGGTTTTCCTGGCGTCCGAAGCGTCGGACTACATGAACGGCGAGATGTTCTACTGCGACGGCGGAGCAATGGCAGGCGGAGCAGCCATTACGGGCTACGCGCCGGTGATACCACTTCAGGACTAGAGGAGCTTACATGTCAATTCCGGAAGAGTGGGACCTTTCAGGCAAATCGATTGTACTGACCGCTGGAAGTCGAGGATGGGCGCCCATACTGGCCGAGGGGCTGGCAGAGGCAGGAGCCGATCTGGCTATAATAGGTCACAGGCCGGAGATATTGAAGGCGGCGTCTGAAGCGGTAGAGAAGTACGAACGCCGCGTGGTCGCGATAACGGCTGACCTCAAAGACCCCGATGAAGCGCGGCGAGCCATGCAGGAAGCCGTTGGCTTTCTGGGCAAGATAGACGGACTTGTGAACGATCCACAGGTGGAGTTCGCCAAGCCCATCCTGGAAATCGCCCCCCACGAGTTGGACGCCGTTCTCGACAGGAACTTCAAAAGCGTCTTTTTCTGCTGCCAGGAGGCAGGGAGGATCATGCTGGAGCAAGGAGGCGGACGGATTGTGAACCTCTCATCCGTTTTGGGGGAACGGGGCGTATCCAACGAGACGGTCTATTGCGCCAGCATGGGCGCGGTGGAGCAGCTGACCAGATCGCTGGCGCTGGAATGGGCCAAAAACGGGATCACGGTCAACGGCATCGGCACGGCGTGGTACACGCTGGAGGACATTCCCCTGGAACAGCAACAGGAAGACCCCCTAGTGAGGTATCTGCCGTCCCGCAGGCTGGGACATCCCAGGGAGATAGCGCCTCTGCTAGCGCTGCTTTGCTCCGATGCAAGCAGCTATGTGAACGGGCAGACCATCTTCGTAGACGGCGGCGCCATGACACACGCATAATAGAGGTGGGGATAGACGCCACAGCCAAGGGCCCGATGTCCGACGAGATCAAGGCACTGGTGGATGACAAATGGCCGGAGTATGGGGTACAGTAACCATTTCTGCGAAAGGAGACCATTGCGCAACCGCCCAACGCGCCATTTGATGTCATTCCGAGCGCAGCGAGGAATCTAAGACGTTGCGACGTAGCCATGAGAAGATTCCAGCCACAAGGGTCCTCGTGTGGGATGAGAGCCTTTAGATTCCTCACTCCGCCGTGCTCCGTTCGGAATGACAGTTGGGGCGTCTTTTCACAGGATGGCGCCCAGAGTTATGCAAAGGTCTCCGAAAGCAGGAATGGTTAAGGCGTATTGAGTGGGTCTCAGCGCCTAGCGGAGGTCCCTTGGGTTGGCGCCAACCGGGGCCGTTTGAAGGCTTGTCGAATCCCAAAAAGAGAACACAATGAAGCTGAGCCTGGATGAGGATACCGATACCCTCTACTTGCGACTGGACGAGTCGGCAATTGTGGAGTCCGAAGAGGCTCAGCCGGGCGTTGTCCTAGACTTCAACGCAGAGACCCGGGTGGTGGGCATAGAGATGCTGAACATCAGCAAGAGAGTGAAATGGGAGAAGCTGCTGGACTTCCACTTCGAGTCCAACTTGCAATAGCTGCAATTCAATATCCGGAATAGACCCCATGCCACAGATAACAGACCAGGCAGCCAACACAGGAGCGCAATGAGCATGGCAACGGGCTCGCCCATAGCCAAAATCCGCCTTCTGCTGGACTCCATCCGGTTTGAGCACACCGTCTTTGCCCTGCCCTTCGCATACCTGGGCATGATACTGGCCTCCGACGGCCTGCCCACGCCGGCGCAGTTCCTCTGGATAACCGTCGCTATGGCATCGGCGCGCACCCTGGCCATGTCCGCCAATCGCATCATAGACAGGCGCATGGACGCCCAGAACCCGCGCACCGCCGCGCGGCCCCTGCCCGCCGGCCGCATCAGGCTGTGGGAGATGACGGCCATGTCGGTCGTCTCCCTGGGCGTGTTCCTGCTGGCCGCCGCCATGCTCAACACCCTGGCCCTGGCGCTGGCCCCGGTCGCCGCCGTGGTCGTGGTGGGCTACTCATACACAAAGCGGTTCACCTGGATGTCCCACTTCGTGCTGGGCTGGGCGGACGGCATTGCCCCCGCCGGAGGCTGGATAGCGGTAACGGGATCACTGACGTGGGAGCCGGTACTCATGGCCTTTGCAGTCGCCACCTGGATAGGGGGCTTCGACATCCTGTACGCCTGCCAGGACCGCGACTTTGACTTGCAGCGCGGCCTCCACTCGATACCCCAGAAGTTCGGCATACCCGCCGCCCTGACGTGGGCCAAGGGGATGCATGTCCTCACCGCCGCGTCCCTCCTGGCAATAGGGCCCTGGATGGGGTTGGGGTTCCCCTACTACATAGGCTGGGCGCTGGCTGCGGGCCTCCTGGTGTACGAGCATCGGCTGGTCTCTCCCACCGACCTGTCCAGGCTCAACATGGCCTTCTTCAACATCAACGGCTACATTGCCGTCATCATATTCGGGTTTACCTTTGCGTCCATATACGTGTAGCATAATGAGGGTGAGAACATGGACCCGGTAGTAGTGGGCATATCAGGGGCCAGCGGCTCCGCACTGGCGAAGCGCGCCATTGGCGCGCTGCTGGAGCGCGACGTGCCCGTCATTGCCACCTGCACCGCGGCTGCCCGGATGGTGTGGCAGGAGGAGATGGAGGAGTCCTTTGGCTCAACGCTGGCGCAGTGGCAGGAGTCGCCCCACTTCACCTACCACCCCATCGGCGACCTCAAGGCGTCGATAGCCAGCGGCGGTACGCCCATTGCCGGCATGCTGGTGGTCCCGTGCAGCATGGGCACGCTCGCGGCCATCGCGCACGGCCTGTCCGCCAACCTGCTCCAGCGGGCCGCGGACGTGTGCCTGAAGGAGCGGCGCAGGCTGGCGCTGGTCCCGCGGGAGACCCCGCTGTCTCCCATACACCTGGAGAACATGCTCTCGCTGTCCCGCCTGGGCGTAACCATCCTGCCGCCGGCGCCCGCCTTCTACCTGCATCCCAGGTCGGTCGAGGACGTAGTGGACTACGTGGTCGCCAAGGCGCTGGACGCCCTGGGGCTGGACGGCTTCATGGATGAGCGTATGCGCTACCTGAGACGCAGCGAATAGGGGGCGGACGATATGGCGCTATTGAAGGGCGACGAAAAGGCCCGCTACGTGGCATCGATGTTCGACCGCATCTCCGGCCGCTATGACCTGATGAACACGGTGATGACGGGTGGCCTGCACCACCTGTGGCGATGGAGGACGACCGCCGTCGCCACCCGCGGGGGCGGGGGCGAGGCGCTGGACATCGCCACGGGCACGGGAGACCTGGCCTGGGAGCTGGCCGACAGGCCTACGATAAGCCGGGTGGTTGGCCTGGACTTCGCGGCCCAGATGCTGGCGCAAGCCCGCAGGAAGGCCCGCAAGCATCCACGCCAGTCCGACCGGGTGCACTGGGCGCGCGCCGACGCCGTCAACCTCCCCTTCCAGGACGACCGCTTTTGGTGCGTCACCTGCGGCTTTGGCCTGCGCAACTTCTACGACATCGAAGCGGCCCTCCGTGAGATGGCCCGCGTCATTGTGCCGGGAGGAAGGGTCGTTATCCTGGACATAGTCCCGGTGGTCGGCAGCGACTGGCTGAGCCGGCTGTTCCAGTGGTACTTTCGCAAGGCGGTGCCCTGGCTGGGGTCGCTGCTTGCCGGGAGCAGGGAGGCCTACGCCTATCTGCCGGAGTCGGTGGAGCATTACATGACTCCCCAGGAGCTGGCGGCGATGATGGAACGGGTGGGCCTGCGCAACGTGGGCTACCGGAAGATGGGCCTGGGCACGGTTGCGATGCACGCGGGCGAGAAGCCCGTTCAGGGAAAGGGCGTACCGGAGATAGCGGACGGCAGCTTTGTACGCACGGCGGAAGCGCCGGAGGTAATTCAGTCGTGAGGGCCTCGGAGCATCTGCGCGGGAAGTACGCCTACCTGTGGGACAGGCTGTTCCAACATCCCTTTGTGGTGGGCGTGGGCAACGGCGAGCTTCCCCTGGACAAGTTCCGGTTCTACGTGAAGCAGGACTACTACTTCCTGGTCCAGTACAGCCGGATGCTGGCCCTGGCGGCGGCCAAGGCGCCGGACCTGGAGAACGTGGGGCGGTTCGCCGCTCTGCTCAACGAGACGCTGAACACGGAAATGGAGCTGCATCGCGCCTTCTGCCGCAAGTTCGACGTGTCCGCCGCCGAGTTGGAGAGCGTCAGCCCCGCGCCCATAACGCTGGCCTACACCGATTACCTGCTGCGTGTGGCCTACGAAGGCACACTGACGGACGTCATCGCCAACCTGCTGCCGTGCCAGTGGGGCTACTGCGAGACGGGGCTGTACCTCGCCCGCACGGGCGACACGTCGGACGCCAACCCATACGCCGAGTGGATACAGATGTATTCCGCGGATGAGTTCATCGCCTTCGTCGACTGGCTGCGGGAGTTCCTGGATTCGCTGACTGAGGACGCGGGCAGCAGGGAGACGGCCCGCCTTGAGGAGCGCTTCCTCACGGCCACCCGCTACGAGTACCTCTTCTGGGATATGTCCTACAACTTGCAGGACTGGCCGCTTTAGGGGTGTGGAGAAACTCGTCGTAATATAGATCGGGCAAGGCCACGTTTGAAAGACTGCCGACCCACAGGAGGCTCGTATGACAGCGTTGCAAGAGCGATTTAACCAGGGAGAGGTTATCATTCTGGACGGAGGCACGGGCGCTGAGCTTGAGAGGCGCGGCGTACCCATGCACGCCCTGGCCTGGAGCGGCGCCGCCCTGCTCACTCACCCGGAGGTCGTACGGCAGGTGCACCTGGACTACATTGAGGCGGGCGCCGACGTCATTATCGCCAACACCTTCGCCACGTGCAGAAACGTGATGGACGCCGCCGGCATGGGCGACGAGGTTGTCCGCGTGAACACCCTGGCCGTCGACCTGGCCCGGGAGGCCCGCGACCTGAGCGCCCCCTCAAGGCCCGTGTCCATAGCCGGCTCCATATCCACCGAGAACACAACCCCCATCTTTTACACGGGCAGCCGCCGCGAGGGCCGGACGTTCCCCACCGAGCAGCAGGCGCGCGCCAACTACCGCGAGCAGGCGGAGATTATGGCGGAGGCCGGCATTGACCTCATCGTCCTGGAGATGATGCGGGACGTACCCCAGACCACCTACGCCCTTGAGGCCGCCCTTGCCACCGGGCTTCCCGTCTGGGTTGGCTTCAGCACAAAGATGGCCGGGGACGGCTCCACAGTCCTGCTACAGGGAGGCCCGGACAACGACACGACGCTGGCCCAGGGGTTGGAGGCGATAAGGCCCCTTGGCTGCGCTATGGTGTCCATTATGCACTCCCACACCGAAGATACGACGCCTGCGCTGGCAGAGGTCAAGAGGCTCTGGCAGGGGCCGGTGGGCGCTTACCCCAACTCCGTGGGATTCGATCTGCCCCGCCCGGACGCTGAGGAAACCATCTCACCCCAGGGACTGCTGGCCAAAGCCCAAGAGTGGGTGAAGATGGGCGTACAGGCCATCGGCGTATGCTGCGGACTTGGCCCTGAGTACATCCGGGCGTTCAGGGAGGGCCTGCCGCCGCGTCTGCCGTAGGCATCGGCCGCCCGCCGCCCAGGGTGGGGCGATCCTTGCTATGGGTACTCGTTCACAGGAGTCCGGCCGCGGGAGGCGCACCAGTCCTCGTAGGAGGGAACCTCCTCGCTTACCACGTACAGGAAGTGGTATGCGCCCATGTCGCCCAGAAAGCGGAACTGCTTTCGCAGGTCTGACACCGTCTTCTCAAAGTCCCCGTGTGAGCGGAGGTATCCTTGGAAATCGCCATGAAGCTCGGCCAACTCAATCATACGTCGAGAGTTCTCCACGATTGACTCGATCTTGCGGCGATTTCTTATGACCCGCCGGTCGTTGGTCAGCTCGTCCAGGTCGCTTTCGCTCAGGTTGGCGACTACGTTGGGGTCGAAGTTGCGGAACGCCTGCCGGATGTCGGGCCACTTGGACTCCACAACGCGCCAGGAGATGCCCGTCTGGAACACCGACTTGCTCATTGTCTCCAGATAATCGGCAAGGCTGCTCGGCTCTATCTTCTCGGGTTCCGGCATAGCTACACCTCCTTGAACTTTATGCGGTAGCCCCGGAGTCTCCGGCTGCGCAACCCCAGGGGCAGATGGTCGGTATTCAGGTTGCCAGAAGGACCTCCAACTCCTGGGCCGCCTCCTGAATCGGCGCCTCTCGCTGCTCGCCCCTGGACATGTCCCGGAGGATTACTGAGCCGTTCTTCATCTCGTCCTCACCAAGGATCAGGGCGTAGGGTACGCCCAGAGAGTTGGTGTACCGCAGCTGCGATTTGAGGCTCCGACCTGCCGGGGCCAGCACGGCCCCAACTCCCCTGCCCCGCAGCTCGGAAGCCAGGGACATGGCTGTCTCCTTGGCTGCGTCTCCCAGGTGGGCCACCACGACGCTAATGAAGTCCCCCTCAGGGACGGGCGCCTCCTGCCGCTTGATGTTGAGTATCATGCGCTCCAAGCCCGCGCCAAAGCCGATTCCCGGCGTTGGAGGTCCGCCCAACTCCTGGATCAGGCCGTCGTAACGACCTCCGCCGCAGATGTTGCTCTGTCCCCCCTCCTCTGGGGGTTGAATCTCAAAGACGGTCCTGGTGTAGTAGTCCAGGCCGCGCACCAGTTTGGGCTCCAGCCGGAACGGGATTTCCAGCTTCTGCAGGTAGCTCAACAGCCTCTCCCAGTGGTCACGGCACTCCTGGCAGAGGCTCTCGACGGTCTGCGGGGCCTCCCGCGCCATGTCCGTGCAGGCGGGCTGCTTGCAGTCGAGCAGTCGCAGGGGGTTGCGTTCCAGCCGCTCTGCGCAGTCCCGGCAGAGGCGGTCAAGTCGAGAGGCGTAGTATGCCTTGAGGCGCTCCAGGTAGGCCGGCCTGCACTGGGGGTCGCCTATGCTATTGATAAGGAGGGTGAGGTCTCTGAGTCCCAGGCCCTTCATAAGCTGCCAGGCCATCTCTATGACCTCTGCGTCCACCGACGGGTCGCCGTCGCCCAGGGCCTCCACGCCAAACTGGTGATGCTGCCTGAACCGTCCCGCCTGTGGGCGGTCGTAGCGGAAGACCGGGCAGAAGTAGTACATACGGACAGGCTGGGGCAGGTTGCGCATCCCGTGTTCCAGGTACGCGCGGCAGACGGGGGCCGTACCCTCGGGACGAAGGGCAACGTAGTCGCCTCCCCTGTCCTGGAAGGTGTACATCTCCTTCTCCACAATGTCGGTGACCTCGCCCACGCCCCGCACAAACAGGTTGCTATGCTCAAACACGGGCGTGTCCAACCGACCATAGCCGTACCGGCGCGCTATCTCCCTGGCTTCGGCCTCCACGTAGCGCCAGTATCTCTGCTCTTCAGGCAGAATATCTGCCGTGCCCCTTGGAGCGCGGTACAAGACGTGCCTCCTCTTGGCGTTCTGCTCAGGGGGAAGGATAGCCT
Organism: Dehalococcoidia bacterium; assembly: GCA_965221925.1. Classification (GTDB taxonomy): domain Bacteria; phylum Chloroflexota; class Dehalococcoidia; order Lucifugimonadales; family UBA2985; genus JAPPHY01. The sequence goes on from OZ244924.1 coordinate 52,231, forward strand.
ATAGCGCGGAGTTTGCCAAGGTGGAGGGATAACCTGGATAATCGCGGCGCGTGGGTGGGGCCTTCGGATAGTTCGTGGCCGGAAACGCCGCTTGCTGGCATTGCCCGTCTCGGATACAATGAGGAAAGCGTATCGGGGGCCTCCTTAGCGCTTGTAGCTCAGTTTGGATAGAGCGCAGCCCTGCGAAGGCTGAGGCCGTGGGTTCAAGTCCCACCAAGCGCACCACCCTGTTTGGAGAGGGAGGTTGAAGCGATTGCTTCGTACCTCCGCCCCGTTGGCGGGTATAGAGGCCGGCGGCGGGGCGAGCTGCGTAGGTCTGTATAGCGACGGCAGAGCAAGGAGGGAACATGACTACCACTGAGAATCGGACGACGGAATATCGGGTTATCGGGACTCGCCCCATCCGCCACGATGGCGTGGACAAGGTCACCGGACGCGCCAGGTACGGCGCCGACGTCATCATGCCCGGGTTGCTCTACGGCAAAGTCCTCCGCAGCCCTCACGCCCATGCAAGGATAGTAAGCGTAGACGTGAGCAGGGCCGAAGCCCACCCCGGAGTGAGAGCCGTGGTTACGGGCAAGGACATGCCTCAGATCACCGGGACTGTGTCCATAGCGGGAGGCGAAGGCGGAGCCATAAACCTCAAGTACTACCGCGAGATGATACTGGCCTCCGAGAAGGCGCTCTTCAAGGGCCATCCCGTGGCCGTTGTGGCGGCGGACAACCCGCACGTGGCGGAGGAGGCGCTCTCTCTCATAGACGTGAGCTACGAGGTCCTGCCCCACGTCCTGACGGCGCCGGACGCCATGAAGGAAGACGCTCCGCTCATCCTTGAGGACCTGAGAACCAGGTCCATGGGCCGGATTACCGACAATGCGAGCAACGTGGCGGCATACGAGAAGTATACCCTGGGAGACGTGGAGAAGGGGTTTCAGGAGGCGGACGTGGTGGTTGAGCATGAGTTTACCACCCCCACCGTCCACCAGGGCTACATTGAGCCGCAGAACGCGACCGTCCTATGGAATCCCGACGGCGAGGTAACGGTCTGGACCAGCAACCAGGGCCCGTTCTACGTGCGCCGCGCTACGGCGGCGCTCCTTGGCATCGCAGAGTCCCAGGTAAGGGTCATACCCATGGAGATAGGCGGCGGCTTCGGAGGCAAGATACTCTGCTACCTGGAGCCCCCGGCAGCCCTTCTGTCACGCAAGACGGGGCGTCCGGTTGAGATAGTGATGACCAGGGCCGAGGTGCTGGAGGCCACCGGCCCCACCTCCGGCTCCTATATGCGGGTGAAGATAGGGGCAAGCAGCCAGGGGAAAATAACCGCGGCGGAGGCCTTCCTGGCCTTTGAGGCGGGGGCCTTCCCCGGCTCTCCTGTGGGAGGCGCCGCGCGGTGTATGTTCTCCCCATACAGCATTGAGAACGTGGACATCGACACCTATGACGTGATAGTCAACAAGCCCAAGACCGGGGCGTACCGCGCCCCCGGCGCCACCCACGGCGCCTTTGCCGTGGAGACGATCATCGATGAGATATGCGGCGCCCTCGGCATCAACCCAATGGAGTTCCGGTTGATGAACGCCTCCCAGGAAGGGGACAGGCGGGCAGACGGCGTTGTCCACTCCAGAATCGGGAACGTGGAGACCCTACGGGAGGCCGCGGGCAGCGCCCATTGGAACACTCCCCTGGAAGGGAAGCTCCGCGGCAGGGGGGTGGCCAGCGGCTACTGGGGGAATGGTGGGCTGGAATCCAGCGCCACTCTGAGCGTCAACGCAGACGGAACGGTGGGCCAGGTGACGGGCTCGGTGGACATCGGCGGCACACGGGCGGCCACCGCCATGCACGCCGCTGAGGTTCTGGGAATCAGGGCCGAGGACGTCCATCCCATAGTGGGTGACACCGGCGCAATCGGCTACACGGCGGTCACCGGCGGCAGCCGTACCGCCTTCGCCACCGGCTGGGCCACCTACGAAGCGGCCCACGACGTGCTCCGGAAGATGAAGGAGCGCGCGGCCCTCCTGTGGGAGACCACGGCCGAGCAGGTGGACTTCTCAGATGGGACGTTCAGCCACAAGGCCAATCCGGAGCAGCGGTTGACCTTCAAGGAGCTGGCGGTCAGGCTCTTGGAGACCGGCGGCCCGATAATCGGCAACGCCTCGGTCAGCCCAAAGGGAGTGGGCGCGTCCCTCTCCACCCACATCGTAGACGTGGAGGTTGACCCGGAGACGGGGAAGGTGGACATACTCCGGTACACCACCTTCACGGACGTTGGGAAGGCCGTTCACCCCAGCTACGTGGAGGGGCAGATACAGGGCGGCGTGGCGCAGGGCATTGGGTGGGCCCTGAACGAGGAGTACTTCTACAACTCCCAGGGGCAGATGGCTAACTCAAGCCTGCTGGACTATCGTATGCCCATCTCCCTGGATCTGCCTATGATAGATGCCGTCCTGGTGGAGGTGCCGAACCCCGGCCATCCCTACGGAGTGCGGGGTGTTGGAGAGATACCGCTGGTCCCCCCGGTGGCGGCTATCGCAAACGCAATCCACGACGCGGTTGGGATCCGAATGCGCCGTACGCCCATGTCGCCGGGGCACATTCTGGAGGCCTTATGGGAAGACGGTCCTCGCAGCTGACGGAGCGACCTTCCTGATCATAACGTCGAAAATCGGCGGAAGTGACTGTATTCTGGGGCTTTGCTTCTCAATACGTAGGAGGAATAACATGGTACAGGTACAGACGGAGACGGTTGCCAGACCCCAATCCCTGGCGGGAATCAGAGTCTTGGACTTCACTTGGGTACGCGCTGGCCCGTGGGGCTGCCGCTGGCTTGGGACGCTGGGCGCAGAGGTCATCAAGGTGGAGTGGCCCCAGAACCCCGACATGATAAGGAACCCCGGCCTGATGAGCCTCCCGGGCGTTGAACCCAGCCTGAACTCCAACTACATGTTCAACGACACCAATGCCAACAAGCTGGGCATAACCCTCAACGTCCGCTCCGAGAAGGGCATGGGGCTTCTCAGGCGCCTGATAGCGGTGTCCGACGCCATCGTTGAGAACTACAGCTCCCGCGTCCTCCAGGGCTGGGGGCTGCCCTACGAGGAGTTGGCCAAGATCAACCCGGGGATCATCTACGTCTCCCAGGCCGGGTTCGGCCACACGGGACGTAACCACCACTACCAGACAATGGGGCCGGTGGCTCAGGCCCTCTCCGGGCTGACCCACCTTTCCGGCCTCCCCGGCGAGGAGCCCGCCGGCTGGGGCTGGTCCTACCTGGACGATACCGGAGGCATGTACACGGCTATGGCCGTCCTAACCGCCCTCAACCATCGCAACACGACCGGGTCGGGCCAGCACGTAGACCTTTCTCAGATGATGCTGGGCATTCCCCTCAACGGCTCCGCCCTGCTGGACGCCACCGTCAACGGCAGAAGCCTGAGCCGCGAAGGGTTCCCGCCGGGAAACAGGGCCCACTGGCCCGGTACTCCCCTCCTCCACAACTACCGCGGCCCCACGGTGGCCCCCCACAACGCCTACCGAACCAAGGGCGGCGGTTACTACGATTGGTGCGCCATAGCCTGCTTCTCCGGCGAGGAGTGGCGCAGGCTTGTCCAGGTAATGGGGTCGCCCGACTGGGCTGCGGACGACAGATTCTCCACCGTCCGGGGCCGTCTCATGGACCAGGAAGAGTTGGACCGGGGAATCGAGGCGTGGACACTCACTCTGGAGCGGTACGAGATAATGGAGCTCTGCCAGGCCGCGGGCGTCCGAGCCATGCCCGTCCAGAGCAACAAGGACCGGGTGGCGAACGACCCTCAGCTTAGACATCGGGATATGTACACAGAGCTGGACCATCCCATCCTGGGACGCCACAGTTTCCAGAACGCCCCCTTCAAGCTCTCGGAGTCGCCCGCTTTCAACCATATGCCCGCGCCGCTCATCGGCCAGCACAACCGCCAGGTGTTCGAGGGGCTGCTTGGCCTCTCCCACGATGAGCTGGTTGCAGGCTACGAGGATGGCACCTTCTGGCCCCCCACTATGGCCCGCTACCCGTACGTGGATGAGATCATCCAGGCGGGGCCGCTGAAGCCCGAAGAGAGCCTTTGCGCGGTCCAGGCGGGGTCTTCTTCCGGCGACCCCCAGGGAGGCCCCGTTACCTACGACCACGGCGCACTGGCCGGCCTGCGAGTCCTGGAGCTGTCCGACGAGAAGGGCCAGTGGGCAGGCAAGCTCATGGCCGACCTGGGCGCCGACCTCGTCAAGATAGAGCCCCCGGGCGGAGAGGGAACGCGGTCGGTGGGCCCCTTCTACCAGGACCTGCCCCACCGCGAGCGGAGCCTCTCCTTCTGGCACTACAACACGTCCAAGCGCGGCATTACCCTGAACCTTGAGTCGGAGGACGGCCGGCGTCTGTTCAAACGGCTGGCGGAGAAGGCGGACGTGATTCTGGAGACCTTCCGGCCCGGCTACATGGACTCCCTGGGCCTTGGATACCGTGAGTTGAAGGAAGACAACCCGCGCCTGATTATGTGCTCCCTGACGCCGTTCGGCCAGACCGGCCCCTGGAAGGACTTTGCCTCCAGCGACCTGATCCACCTGGCCGCCGGAGGCCAGATGGGCTGCTGCGGCTACAATGAAGAGGACGTGGATGACCCGCCACCCATCGCCGGGGGCGGGGGCCAGGCCTGGCACATGGGGTGCCACTACGCTTACATGGGGGTCATGGCCGCATTGAACTACAGGGTCGCCACGGGCAAGGGCCAGTACATAGACGCATCCGTCCACGAGGCCTGCGCCCTGACCACGGAGATGCACGTAATCACCTACATCTACACCGGCGAGGAGGTGCGGCGCAACACCGGACGCCACGCCTCTTCGGCCAGCGGCTTCACGCAGCCCAAGAGTCAGCTGCGCTGCAAGGACGGAAAGTACGTGAACGCGTCGCTGCCGCCTCTGCGACTCACGCCTGCGCAGGTCAAGACGCTGGGCGAGTGGATGGATAGCTACGGCATGGCCGGCGACCTGCTGGACGAGAAGTACCAGGACCCGGAGGCGATCCGGGAGAACGGACTGCACATACACGGGCTGTTCGTCCAGTTCGTTGCCAGCCTCACCCAGGACGAGGTGTACCACGGCGGCCAGGAGCGCGGCTTTACGTGGGGGGCCATACGGAACCCTGACAACCTGATCGATGACGGGCATCTCCACGACCGGGGTTTCTGGACAGAGGTGGAGCACCCCGACCTGGGCCGTACCCTCACCTACCCCGGGCCGGCCGGGATCTACAACGGCTCGCCGTGGCGCATCTCCCGGAGGGCTCCCCTGATTGGGGAGCATAACGAGGAGATTATATGTGGAGAGCTGGGCCTGTCCAAAGCTGAGCTAGCCGTTCTGGCTGAAGGGGGCGTGGTTTAGACTGCAACAAGGCAGGCAGGCAATGGCGGCGACCTTCTGACGGACGATGCCGTGGCCGGAGTCGCCGTCGTTGCTTCTGTTGCATTTGCGGGGTATGAACCTGGAGGACGTTCTGTGGCGATGCCACGAAGCCCAAAAGCATATAGACCAGAAAGGAGGAGGATCCATGGCTAGAGGCGCAAGCAGACCATCTAGGAGCGGGGGGGTGGGCGCGAAACGCCCAGCACCTAAAGGACAGATAAAATCGGGCAAGACCGTGCAGTATGCGGTGAAAGATGCCAACGGCAACACCAAGTATGTCGGCACAACCAATAACCCGACCAAACGTGCGGCCGAACATCAGCAGACCGGCAAACTGACGGGCAGCGACAAACTCGTGGTTCAAACGAGGGCTATCCCAAGGAAGGCGGCCGAAAGCGTGGAGGCAGCCAAGATAGCTGCCCATCGCAAGGCCACCGGGGCCAATCCCCAGCACAACGCTACCCCGGATGGCAAATACCACAAGGCCTAGAACCCACCCGCCACAGAACGCCCTCCAGGTTCATACCCAGCAAATGCAACAGAACCCCGTCGTTGCTTTGGCCCATCGGGCGCGCCGGTTAGCGGGGCTTCTCTGTGGGCGCTGGTTATGCCAACATTGGTTGGAGCGCCACTCCCGTTCCGCTCACGCCCTTCGACATGCTCAGAGCCTGCCCCGTACTTGATACGGGGATGAGCGGAGCAACCTTTCCCGTTCGTGGTGAGCTTAGTTCCCTTGCCCGTTCGTGGTGAGCTTGTCGAACCATATGAGCGGGGAGGCCAACGGCACAGCGCCAACTCGGTACAACGCGTAAGCGCCGTTACCACCAGATCTTGTTCTCTACGCTGTCCTTCAGCTCCGTGAAGTCCTTGGTCCACAGGGAGGTGCTCAGGTACTTCCAGCCGCCGTCCGCCAGCAGGCAGACGATGTTCCCGCTCTCCATTCGCTCCGCCAGCCTCACGGCGCAGCACACCACCGACCCGGAGGAGATGCCCGCGAATATCCCCTCCTTCTGCATCAGCTCCCGCGTAGCGCGGAAGGCCTCCCTGCTCTCAATCATTATCCGGCTGTCCAGTAGCGAGAGGTCCAGGATGGGCGGTATGAACCCCTCCTCCAGGCTTCGGAGTCCCTGGATCACGTCGTCCGGATGGGGGACCACCGCCACTATCTTTATGTCCGGGTTGTACTCATTGAGCCGTCGTCCCACGCCCATGAGTGTGCCGCCCGTGCCCAGGCCGGCGACAAATACATTGACGTCGGGGAGGTCCTGGATTATCTCCCTGCCGGTGGTCTCGTAGTGGGCGCGAGGGTTGGCCTCGTTTCCGTACTGGTAGGGCATGAAGTAGGAGTCGTCCTTGGCCGCCATCTCCTCCGCCACCACAATGGCTCCATTGGTGCCTTTGGCGCCGTCACTGAACACAATCTCCGCCCCGTAGGCCAGCAGCAGCTGCGTCCTCTCGGCGCTGACGTTCTCAGGCATGACCACCTTCACGCGGTAGCCCTTGCGCTTGGCGATGAAAGCCAGGGCTATGCCCGTGTTGCCGCTGGTGGGTTCCAGTATGGTCTTGTCGTGGGTGAGCGTCCCATCGGCCTCCGCCCGATCGATCATGTACTTGGCAATGCGATCCTTGAGGCTCCCCGTGGGGTTGCTGCCCTCCAGCTTGGCGAATATGTGGACGTCCTCCTTGGGACTCATCCGGGTTAGCTCCACCATTGGCGTGTTGCCAATGGTGTCGAGGATGTCTCTCCTGGTCATAGCTGCCTGTCCCAATCTTCCCTGGCGCGCAAGTCTCTCAGCCCTGGACGGCAGAAACGGGCTCTTGCAGCCCGCAAAAGACCTCGTAGTCGATCAGCTCGTGGACGGTCGGGTTGTCGCCGCACAGGGGGCACTTGGTATTGCGCCGCAGCTTCACCGTGCGAAACTCCATGCTCAGCGCGTCGATGAGCAGCAGCCGTCCGACCAGGGGCTCGCCTGCGCCCAGGATCAGCTTGATGGTCTCCGTTGCCTGGATGCTCCCCACCATGCCGGGGAGCGCTCCCAGTACGCCCGCCTCGGCGCAGCTGGGCACCGCCCCGGGGGGCGGGGGCGTGGGGAAGAGGCAGCGATAGCACCCGCTTCCGGGGATGAACACGCTGGCCTGCCCGTCGAACAGCAGGATGCTGCCGTCCACCAGCGGCTTGCCGGACAGATACGCCGCATCGTTCACCAGATACCGGGCTGCGAAGTTGTCCGCCCCGTTCACAACTATGTCATACTGGGAGATTATCTCCATAGCGTTCTCAGAGGTAAGGGGCGCCTCATGGCCCACCACCTTGACGTCTGAGTTGTATTCGGCAAGGGTCTGCTGGGCGGACAGGACCTTTGGCCTGCCTATGTCGTGCTCATGGTGAAGTATCTGGCGCTGGAGGTTGCTCACCTCCACCACGTCGAAGTCCACGATGCCCAGAGTGCCCACGCCTGCCAGGCAAAGGTACAGGGCTACGGGAGAGCCGAGGCCTCCGGCCCCTACAATCAGGACCTTTGCCTCCAGAAGGCTCCTCTGTCCCCTGCTCCCCACCTGGGGCATGATGATATGCCGGCTGTATCGCCTCACCTGATCGGGTGTTAGCGCTGTAGTCTGTGTCATTGGCAAGCCCTCCTTGCTATTGCGGTCGCTTGAGCCGGACGCCCTACTCCCGCTTTACAGTTTACAATACAAAGGCCCCGCGCTCCACCCTCCTAGGGCAGGCCGTAGCGGGGCATGGCTTCCACCGGGGACCGATGCTAGATCTGATACATTCCCCGTCCGTGGAGTCGCTTCTGACGATTAGCCAGGTCGGCAATGGTCGTGGAGCTCAGCACGCTATGGATAGCATCCTCCACAGACCTCCACACGTCACGCTGCGCGCATATGTCGGAAAGGGTACACTCCGTGGGCTCTGTGATGCAGTCCAAAGCCGCCGCCGTGCCCTCCAGTCCATCCATCACCATTCCAAGGCTTATCTCGTCGGGAGCCTTTGCCAGTACGTGGCCCCCTTGCGGCCCCCTTCGGCTTCGGATAAACCCGGTCTTCCCCAGGGTGGTAAGGAGATGGTCCAGATAGGGCTCCGGAATGCTCTGGCGATCCGCTATCTCCACAGTTTGCACGGAGCCGTCTCCGTACCGCTGCGCAAGGTCCACCAGCGCGCGTACCCCGTAGTCTACCTTCATTGGCACCTTCATGCCACCGCCTCCTAATTGCGTCCGTTGAGTAATTATAGCATCCCCCCTGTACACCTTCAAGCCCAGGCTATACTATAGGCAGGCAAATTTGCCCGCTAGACGATGCGAGGAAAGTCGACCAGGCCTTCGGTTAGCGACATGACGCCGGACAGGACAGAAGTCGTCCCATACGACGAGGAGTGGCCCCGTCTGTTCAGCAGCTTGGGCAAGGATCTTCGCGCGGCGCTGGGCGACATCGCCCTCCGCATCGACCATATTGGATCGACCTCCGTTCCGGGACTGGCCGCAAAGCCCATCATTGACATCCAGATCTCCGTTGCGGCCCTTGAGCCGGTGGAGCCGTACCGCCTTCGCCTGGATGGGCTGGGACTTGTCTTCAGGGCGGACAACCCGGAGCTGACCAAGCGTTATTTCCGGGAGTCGCCCGGCAACAGAAGAACCCACATCCACGTGCGACGGGCGGGAAGCTGGGCGGAGCAGTTCGCCCTGCTATTCCGCGACTACATCAGGACCCACCAGGAGGACGCTCGCCTCTACGCCGAGCTGAAGCGCCGTCTGGCCGGGGAGTACGGCGAGGACCGGCACGCCTATACGGAGGCGAAGACGCCCTTCATCTGGGAGGTGATGCGCCGCGCCGACCGCTGGTCGCAGGAGATCGGCTGGCAGCCCGGGCCGTCGGACGCGTAGCCTCCCACAGCCTTAGCTTGGCAGCGTAGACCCCGTGAAACCCTCGCGGCCTTGCAGGAAATCCGCGGCATCCACCGCTCGACGCCCCTCCAACTGGACCCGCTTGAGTCCCAGGACGCCGTCGCCGGTGGCCACGCCCAACGGAGCCGGGGCGCCGGCCTCCAGCCTGACCACCCTCCCCGGCGGGCCGGCGTCTACCCCTGCAATGGGCGCCGCCTCCAGGACCTTCAGCAGCCTCCCTTGCCAGTGGGTGTAGGAGCCGGGCCAGGGGGTGTACGCCCGCGCCTGTCGCCACAGGTCCACCGCCGGCAGCGTCCATCGAATGGCTCCGTCCTCCTTGGTCAGCTTGCGGGCGTAGGTCGCACGGGTTTCGTCCTGGGGCGTTGGGGGCAGGGCTCCTCGGCAGTAGAGCGGCAGGCTCCTTACCAGGAGATTTGCGCCCCGGCGAAACAGCTCTTCGGTCATCGTGGCTGTGGTGTCCTGTGACAGCAGGGGCCTCTCCTCCCGGTCGATAATTGGCCCTGAGTCCAGTCCTTTGCCCAGAAGCATCAGGGTCACTCCGGCAACCTCGTCGCCCTCCAAGATGGTGAAGGCCACGGGTGAAGGCCCCCGATGCCGGGGCAAAAGCGACGGGTGGATGTTCACGCATCCCCAGGGCGCCGCCGCCAGCGCCTCCGCAGGGAGGATCAACCCGTAGGCGGCTACCACTATGACATCCGGCTCCAGGGAGCGGAGCTCGTTATAGGCGGCCGGGGGTCTCAGGGAGGCGGGTTGGAACACCCTCAGCCCGCGTCCCTGGGCGTACGCCTTGACCGGCGACGGGAGAACGCTCCTTCCACGTCCGGCGGGTTTATCCGGCTGGGTATAGACCCCAACCACCTGGAATCCACTCTCCAGCATGAGCTCCAGCGGAGGGACGGAAAAGGCGGGGGTTCCCATATAGACCACTCGCATCGAGCCACCTCTTCGGGGATTATAGAGGGATGACGAGGCCCAAACAACAGCCGCCCAAAAACTCGCCGAAAACCCGCCACGCTACCCTTGCACCTCCCCCATGATACCCCTGTTATATTGCTTATAGCCTAAACCATGACCCGCCCCAATCGCCGCGATAGGGGCCCCCTAACCCGCCTGGTTTCCAGGCGCCTCCTCTGCGCCCCCTGGCGCTTATGTATCCCGATCTCATCTTGTTGTTGCAGGCCGCGCCATGCCAGCGCCGTGTGCGTTTCCCGGCGTCGCCCAAGGAGAAGCTGAATACCGTTGACCCGCCTGAATCCGCGCGCAAAGTGGGAAGCCGTACTAGGCAGCCTGGAACTGCAGGTAAGCAGGCCCAGCTACGCCACCTGGCTTAAGGACACAACAGGCCTGTCCTTTGAAGACAACAGGATGGTGGTGGGCGTCCCATCCTCCTTTGTGGCCCAATGGCTCGAGCAGAGGATGTCCTCTCTGATAGAAGCCACCCTGTCCCAGAGCGTCGGGCAGCCGGCGACGGTGCGCTTCCAGGTGGTCACGGCGCCGTCGCCCCATGCGCCGCGGCGCGAGACGCTGCTCAACAATGACGACTCACCCGCCCGGCCGGCCAATGCTCTCCCGTCCTCGCACGGGTCCGGCTCATTTGCCCTCAACCCAAAGTACACACTGGACTCCTTCGTGGTAGGCCAATCGAATCAGCTTGCCTATGCCGCGGCGGTCGCAGTCTCCACCCGGCCAGGGTTGGCCTACAATCCTCTCTTCCTGTACGGAGGCGTAGGGCTGGGCAAGACACACCTTCTACACGGCATAGGCCACGCGTCGGCTCGGAACGGCCTCAGCTACCTATACGTGAGCTCCGAGCAGTTCACCAACGAGTTCATCACGTCCATTCAGATGAAGAGCACCCGCGCGTTTCGGGAGAAGTACCGGTCTGTGGACGTCCTCCTAGTGGACGACATCCAGTTCTTGCGCGGGAAGGAGACCATACAGGAGAGCTTCTTCCACACCTTCAATGCCCTCCACGACTCCAACCGGCAGATCGTGGTAGCCTGCGACAGGCCCACGTCGGCGCTCGTCCCCTTGGAGGATCGCCTCAGGTCCCGCCTGCAGTGGGGCCTCAGCGCAGACATCCAGCTACCTGAGCTTGAGACGCGCAAGGCGATAGTCAAGATGAAAGCCCACTCTATGGGCGTAACCGTCCCGGACGAGGTCTCCGACCTCATCTCCACGAACTTCACCTCCAGCATTCGAGATATGGAAGGGGCTCTGAACCGGGTCTGCGCCTATGCAGACCTGACATCCTCTCCTCTCAACCTGGCCCTTGCTAGTCAGAGCCTTGGGGACATGCTAAACGCGCAACAGCAGCGTATCCCCTCGCCGGAAGCTATTATCGCCCAGGTCTGCTCTTTCTACGGCACAGATGTAAAGGCGATCACAAGCAAGCGCAGAGATAAAAAGGTCACTCTGGCCCGGCAGGTTGCCGTCTACCTACTCAGAGAGTGGACTCAGATGTCGCTGAAAGGCATTGGGTCGCTGGCCGGCAACAGAGACCACACGTCGATACGCCATGCTTGGGCCAAGATACAACGCGAAAGGGAAACGAACGCGACACTCGCCGCGGATATCAGTTCCATCTGCGAAGCAATAACAGACACCGACATCGCGTAGGCACGTTTCCCCCATACTCCCCACTGTCCCCAATACAGACTAAGCAACGCCGACACGTCTAATATAGCGTATAGGCTGTAGAGCCTAGGCAAGCAGAGAATTCACAGAATCCCCAAACTGCTCTATTATTGATGTTATCCTATATACCTAATATACATAGATATTATGATAGATACCGCAAGAATAGTGGTTAAGAGTGGTAATGGGGGAGTTGGTGATGTCAGCTTCCGGCGAGAGAAGTACGTCCCTTTGGGTGGGCCTGACGGGGGCGACGGGGGCGCTGGAGGGAATGTTTTCCTCTCTGCTCAGTCTGGTCAGCATATGCTCCGTTCTTTTAGGTACAAGCGTAGCTTCCATGCGGAGGACGGGGGAAGAGGACTCGGAAATAACAAGATGGGTCGGCGAGGCAAAGACTACGTTATTGACGTTCCCGTAGGAACTCTGGTTACCAGGGTGTATGAGGACACGAGTCGGATGGTTATAGACGATCTGACGGAGTCCGGGATGAGGACTCTTGTTGCCGAGGGTGGACAGGGAGGGAAGGGTAACGCTAGGTTTTCACACGCACAAAATCGCTCTCCGATCCTGGCTGAAGACGGTGAGATAACGAAAGAGAGGGTCCTTGAGCTTGAGTTGCAGGTGCTGGCGGATATAGCGATACTTGGAATGCCCAGCGTCGGCAAGTCATCTCTGTTGAGGGTTTGCTCCAGAGCTAGGCCGGATGTCGCCGCCTACCCATTCACCACATTGGAACCCGTGCTTGGGTTTGTGGAGAGGCGGCGGTTTGAGTTCACCCTGGTGGAAATACCGGGCCTTGTTGAAGGCGCGCACAGGGGAGTGGGACTTGGGTTCGACTTCCTCCGGCACGCGCAGAGGGTCAAAGCCGTCATCCATATCCTCGATGGCTCTTCTGGAGACCCGATCGAGAACTACCTCCAGATCCGGGAGGAGATGCGCTTGCATGATGATAGCCTCGCGGGCAAACCTGAGATTGTGGCAGTGAACAAGCAGGACATGCCGGAGGCTCAGAGCCGTCGGCCCGACATAGAGAGAGACCTTGGGGAGAGAGGGATCAATGCGCTGTTTATCTCGGCTGCCACGAGTGAGGGTGTCGAGGAGCTTCTCGAAAGGGCCGCGGCGCTGCTGGCGTCCCGTCCTGCTCCTGCGCACGGACGAGTGGAATCGCCCGCTGTATCGGAGCCAAGAGCGGCGCGAGAAAGGGTCTCTGTGGAGAGGGATCTGGAGGCCTTCGTTGTGAGGTCACCGCGCGCCGAGCGCATAGTCCGTCGTGTGAACCTGGAGGACTGGACCGTGCAGGCCCAGCTATGGGCGGAGCTTAGGAACCTGGGCATCGTCCGCGCCCTGCAGAGGGCCGGAGCCAAGAGCGGGTCCACGGTCAGGATAGGCGAATGGGAGATGGAGTGGAGGTAGGGATGAACCTTGGCATCTTCGGAGGCACCTTCGACCCGGTGCACACGGGCCACCTCATCATAGCCCAGGAGGCTGCCGCCAGGGTTGGCCTTGACCAGGTGTGGTTCGTGCCCACAGGGCTGCCGTGGCTCAAGGCGGGCGCCAGAATATCCCCGTCCCACCACCGAATGGAGATGGTCCGGCTGGCCATACGGCGCAATCCCGCGTTCAAGCTGTCTTCCGTGGAAGTGGACCGGCCTGGGCCGTCCTACACCGTGGACACGCTGACGGCTCTGCGGGAGGGGGACGCCGGGGGAGACAACCTCTTCTTCATCCTTGGCATGGACTCTCTGGAGGCCCTGCACAGGTGGCGGCAGCCTGAACGGCTCTTCGAGCTGTGTACGCTGGTAGGGGTGTCTAGGCCGGAGCACCGGGGCTTTGACCCGGCGACCCTGGACGGAATCTACCCCGGAGCGTCCGGCATGGTTACAATCGTAGACGGCCCAAACATCGGGATCAGCGGCGCGCAGGTGCGCCGGCGGGTCGCCGAGGGGCTGCCCATAACCTACTGGGTGCCCGCCCCGGTGGAGGAGTACATCTACAAGAACGCTCTTTATCAGGAGGTTGGCCTTGAGCAATGAGATTGCCCTGAGGGTACTGGACCTTGCGGAAGAGCTGGGGGCATTGAAGTACGGGGACTTCACCCTGTCATCGGGGGCCAGGAGCAGCTACTACTTCGATGGCCGGCTGGTAAGCCTGAACCCTGAAGGCGCGTACTGGCTGGGCAAAGCCTTCTTCCAAAGCCTCCAGGGGTGTGGCGTCGCTGCGGTAGGCGGCCCGGCCATGGCGGCCATCCCCATTGTCACCGCGGTTGCCCTGGTGAGCCGGATGGAGGGCAGCCCGATCGAGGCCTTCTTCGTGCGAAGCGAGGCCAAGGATCACGGCACCGGCTCGCAGGTGGAGGGAAGGCTCCAGCCCGGCAGTCGAGTGGCCATTGTGGACGACGTCTGTACCTCCGGAGGGTCCCTCTTTACGGCGATACAGGCTGCCGAAGGCGCCGGCTGCACGGTGGAGAGGGTGATGGCGATACTGGATCGCCACCAGGGGGGCGGGGAAGAGCTGCGAAGGAGGGGCTACGACTTCCAGGCGTTGCTGGAGGCGGACGCCGAGGGCAGGGTTAGGGTGGTGGAGTAGAGGCCGCCAATCACCGGGCGGTGAGTTCGGCCGTCGCCGGGCGCTTGCGTATAATGGTGGCGGGGATGGACTGGCCTGCCTCTGGCCGCGTATCATACAAGTACCCCATCAGGAGGTGCGCCGTGTCTCTGATTCCAAAGGTGATGAGTACCCAACATCCGGACAATGCCATGCCCGGACCCTTTGCAGACAGCGCGGGAGTGTTGAAAGGCGATGGCGAAGTGGACGAGGCCGTCGAAATGTTCACCCTCGGCTGTGACGAGCAGATGTGGGACTCCGAAGGCAAGGAAACCGACAACCAGGTTGTACGGAAGCTCCTTACGGGGTACCCCCAAGTCTTCCAGGACGGCCTCCAGCTTGGGCGTGACGTAGCCCTGACGTTGCGAGTGCCCAATCCACGCATTGAGAGAGACATGCGCAAGTCCCTGGTGGAGGCCCTCCAGAGTGTCCCATCGGCGTGGGACATGGCGAACAGCTTCTACGGCGAGGGAGCCACCGCGCCCATACAAGAAGTGATCCTTCCCTTCACCACCTCCGCCGAAGAGCTCTCAATGATAGAGGCCTACTACCGGCGGGTGGTCGTCGGCCAGGAAGACCAGGAGCTCCTCAGTGGACAGGTTGTCAAAAACTGGGTGGGGGAGTTCTTCCCAAAGCGGATACGGGTGATCCCCCTCATAGAGGACATAGAGCACCTCATCATCTGCGACACCATTGTGGAGGAGTACGTGCAGGGGAGAGACCTGCCGTACCAACGGGTGTTCCTGGCCCGGAGCGATCCGGCGCTCAACTACGGCGTGGTGCCCGCCGAGTTGGTGCTGAAGGTGGGGCTGCTCCGCCTCCACCGGCTTGAGGGGAGACTGGGACTGCCTATGTATCCCATCATCGGCGTCGGCGCAGTGCCGTTTCGGGGCCACCTGACCCCTGTCAACGTGGACCGTTCGCTGACTGAGTACCCCAGCGCCCAGACCTTCACGGTGCAGTCCTCCTTCAAGTACGACTACGATAAGGACACCGTCCGCGAAGGCATCGCGCAACTCCGCGCCCACCAGCGGGGCGAGCCGATAGACATTGACGAGGCGCGCGCCCGCGAGATAATAGACAAGGCCACCGCCGAGTACCAGTCCCAGGTGCAGCGGTTGGCGCGTGTCATCAGTTCCGTGTCGGCCCACGTGCCAAGGCGACGTGAGCGTAAGCTCCACATTGGCCTCTTTGGCTATGGTCGCACCCTGGGAGGGTCCGACGGCGTGACGCTTCCCCGCGCTATCAGCTTCGCCGCCTCGCTCTACTCCATTGGCGTCCCGCCGGAGCTTTTGGGACTGGCCGCCCTGGACAAAGAAGACCTCGCTTTTGTGCAAGAGGTCTATCCCAGTATGGGCGGAGACCTCCGCGCGGCCCTGCGCTTTACCAACGAGCGCCACGTGAAGGAGCTGCTGGGCGAAGAGTACCTGGGCCTGGTGGGACAGTTCGCCGATGAGATAGACCGAGTCCACGAGGGGCTGACCGGCGCTATCTGGGCCGGCATAAACAGGAACACCGCCACTGAGCACATCCTCCACTACGTTGAAGAGGCCTCCCACCTCCGCTGCTTCCTGGGCTAGCAGGCCCCCGGCTCCCCCACCCACGGACTAGGAGTCTGTCCGAGAAACAATGTTCTAAACTATATGCGTCATTAGTGGAGTGTAAAAACGCTAATTACTCCACGGCAAAGTCCAGATTGCTGTAAACAGGTTATTGCGTGGCGGGTTTCGTCTCCCGGAACGAATCCTCGGACAGGCTCCTAGGCACGGGGAGGGCTTTCGCCTTCCCCCGCTCACGCCCTTCGACAAGCTCTGGGTGAGCGGGGGTATCCCTTACCGCTCATAGCCTGCCCCGCACCAAGTACGGGGGTGAGTGGAAAGAAGGTTCCCGCTCATGGTGAGCCGAGCTCCCTCGCCCGTTCGTGGTGAGCCGAGCTCCCTTGCCCGTTCGTGGTGAGCCGAGCTCCCTTGCCCGTTCATGGTGTGCCGAGCTCCCTCGCCCGTTCGTGGTGAGCCGAGCTCCCTCGCCCGTTCGTGGTGAGCCGAGCTCCCCCTGCCCGTTCGTGGTGAGCCGAGCTCCCTTGCCCGTTCGTGGTGAGCCTGTCGAACCATGTGGGCCGGCAGCGGTTCTCGGACACGCTGCTAGAGGACATAGGCATCATTGAGTAAACTGACTACAATAGAATCGACAGGAGTCCAATTTTGGGTTCTGTTGAATTTCCTGGGTAATTCCGGCTAGACAACTACACAGAGGAGGAAAAGAACATGGCTCAACCTAGCTGGCTACATGAGAAGACGGTGGCGATGATAGCGGAGGCGTGTCGCGGGGGCTACCGGCAAGGGCGAGAGTGGACCTGGGTTAGAGAAAGAGAGACCCGTGTGCGGTTGCAACCAGGAAGCGACAAACTGTCAGACGACCTTATGGAAGGAGTCAAGAGGGTGAAGGTCACTGATGAATGGGATAGCGTGGGTGGAATAAGGCCAGACCTTATCCTCTACGACGCGGACGACAAGCCAAAGAGGGTTGTCGAGGTGGTCGTAACTTCTCCCCCTGACGACAACAAGAGGCGAAAATTTGCGACGTTGCAGTCTAGGGGAGTGGACGTCGTAGAGGTTACCGTGAAATCCAAAACGGACCTGCTCGATCTATTCCCTCCACTAAACCCTCCATCGTTTCCGATAGACTGGCCTAGTCACATCAACCGCTTCCGCCTTGAATACCAGGAACAGCGTCAGGCGTCGAACTTTCTTGACGAGTTGACCGTTTCGCTCATAAAGGCGACACCGAGCGCGCGACGCCGGTTTTTCCATGTGTTAGGGCTGGCTGACGGGGTAGATGCTCTCTACCCCACGCCCTCGGTAGAATCTAAGGGTACAGGGGAGGCGTAAGAAGACTACCCAGGAAATGCAACAGAACCAACCCATCCTTTACTCCCCGAATATGGAGTGATAAAGAGATACGGGGCCAAGGCGCAAGATGTCAGAAACTAGCAATCCATACACTCCCAAATTGGCGGAGTGGGCGCTCATAGCGGTTGCGGCGGTGGGCATGACCGTGGGCATCTCCGGGCTGGCGTCCATCGGTCAAGGGCGGGAGACAAGCCCGGAGGAATTTCTCCCGGAAGCTCACGCCCAATCAGACAAGCTGCGCTACATCCACTCTACCTCGACGGGCGCTGTCACCATGCTCAACGGGGACGTCCATCGCCGGTTCGGCGAAACCTCCAGCGTCTACACCGGCGACCTGCGGTCGCGCATGTGGTACGAGGACTGTACCTACCCCTACCTAGAGGGTATCCGCCTCTGCAGCATAGAGACTGTGGTATACGACGGGGTCAGGTATCAGAAGATAGATACCTCTGAGGGCCCTGGGGAGTGGGAGGTGATGGGCAAGGACCCGCCCTCCCCTTATTCCTACCCCACAGGGGAGCCCTACGACCCAGAGGAGCTCCTCAAGTGGCTGGCGCCGCTCCATAACCTGGTGGAGTTGGAGCCTGACACCGTGGACGGGACTACGTATAGACGCTTCCGGGGCGTTTCGCGCCCGGGCGAGGAGCGGCTAAAGCTGCTGGATTCGGGTGAGTGGGAACCGGAGAGTATAGAAGGTCTCTCACGGGAGGAGCAAATCAGCGCGCTTCAGACAATGATGGAGACTGAGATGTTTACGGACGAATTCTGGGTGCGAGAGGACAGCAGCAGGATATGGAGAATGCGCTTGGTGTGGGAGAAGTCCGGCCATGAGGAGTTCGAGTCCGTTGGCGCGCTTCTACCCCAACGGCGTTCCACCGTCGTCGAGTACTCCCGCTACAACGAGCCTGTGGAGATACGGCCGCCCTACTAGCGGCCTAGCGACCCTCCCCCTGGCCGGTTAACCGCCCCTTACGCGAAGGTTGGATTGCGCTATGCCGGTTTGTGGGCGTGGATAAAGTACATCCGTCAAGCTTGGTCGCTATTGACTAGTGATACTGTGGTTATTATAATCTTGGGGAGTGAGGGTCAAACGTATCGGGCAACGCCGTTTTTTAGGAAGAGCGCCGAGTGACCGCTACCGCGTGGTCGGCTAACCGTGTGGTATCAAATGCTGTCAGGCACGGGGGTTGCCGATAGCGGATAAGCAGGGTACGCGGGTCAGTCACACATAAGGAGACATGCCGATGCAACCAACCGGAGAAGCAAACACCACCTGGGTAGTTACCGATACAAAGAATTTGACGGTGCGGGGTGAGCAGATAGACCAGGTCCTCATCGCAAAAGCCGGGGGCCGTGTTGACGGGACCAATGCGCGTGATTTCCAGGACGCGCTGGAAACCCTCCTGCGCGAGGATGTCGCAGGCGTGGTCTTGAACTTGGAGGATCTCTCCTACATCAGCAGCGCCGGCCTCAGGGTCATATTGCTTATCTCCAAGCAGTTGCAGGGCAAATCGGCCAAGTTCGGAGTGTGCTCGCTCTCAAGCTCCATCAGTGAAGTGTTCCAGATCAGCGGCTTCGACAAGATCATCCCAACTCACGCTGCCCAGGCTGACGCCATTTCCGCGTTTAGCCGCTAGCTGAGCTTCTTCTGCGCGACGGCGTTATGATGTGCCGGGGGTGATTTCAGCCCCGGACACAGTTGAGCTTTCCATGAGGCTGAGCCGGATGCGGGGCTGTGGCCTTTTATACCAGACAAGACAAAGAGATGCAGCAAACCTACAAGATACTGGTGGTAGACGACGAACCTGACGTGGAGCCGCTGGTGTTGCAGCGCATGAGGCGCCAGATCCGGGCCGGGAAGTACGAGTTCGTCTTTGCGCAGAACGGCATAGAGGCCCTGGATAAGCTGAAGGTCGATCGCGGGATCGACATGGTCCTCTCCGACATAAATATGCCCCAGATGGACGGCCTCACGCTGCTCGAACAGATAAGCAAGCTGGACCCGGAGTTGCGCGCGGTGATCATATCCGCTTACGGAGACATGAAGAACATACGCACCGCTATGAACCGCGGCGCATTTGACTTCGTAACCAAGCCAATCGACTTCGAGGACCTTGCGGTCACAATCGAGCGGACGCTGGCTCACGTAGCCCAGTGGCGCGAGGCGCTCATCTCTAGGGACAAGCTGGTGTCCCTGCAGAACGAGTTGAACCTGGCTAGCGACATGCAGCAGTCTATCCTCCCCGTACGTTTCCCCTCAAGCTCCACCTACCAGGTCTTCGCCAGCATGGAGCCGGCGCGCAACGTGGGGGGCGACTTCTTTGACGTTATACGCCTGGAGAACGACTGCATTGGCCTGGCTATTGCGGACGTTTCCGGCAAAGGGGTGCCCGCTGCCATGTTCATGATGTCCGCCCGTACCCTGTTGAAGGGCGCGGCCATCGGCAACTCCGACCCGGGCGCCGTGATGCGCGAGGTCAACAACCTGCTCACCGAGGACAACGAGGCCTCCATGTTCGTCACCGTCCTGTACGCCGTGTATGACCCGTCAAACGGCTCCGTTACCTTCGCCAATGGCGGGCACAACTCTCCCCTCCTCGTACGCGCCGACGGGACATCGTCCCTGCTCCCGCTAACCGGAGGCATAGCGCTGGGCATGTTGCCAGGCATAGAGTACAACCAGGGCGCCGTCACCCTCGCTTCCGGCGAAACCCTGGTCCTGTACACAGACGGAGTCACAGAAGCAATGAACAGCGAGAACGAGGAGTTCGGAAACGACCGCCTGTTGCAAATCTTCTCTTCGGGAGCGCCACGCAACTCTGAGGAGGCCTGCCAGACGGTCTTCAGTACCGTGAGGGAATTCGTCGCCGACACTCCGCAGTCCGACGACATCACCTGCCTGACCATCTGCCGCGGAGAGTTTGGATCTTGAGCGAAACGCTATCCCTAACCGTGAAGAACAGTTACGACGAGCTGGACTACATCGTCAGCGCGTTGGAGGACATGGCTGAGAGGGAGAAGTGGCCCCCTGAGTTGGTCTATCGCGTGAACTTGGTGGTTGAAGAGGTGGTTCTCAACGTAATGGACTACGGATACGACGCGGGCATTCACGATATCGAAATTAACCTAGCCTCTGAAGAGGACTCCCTCACCATTGAGATAGTAGACAGCGGCAAGCCGTTTGACCCGCTAACAGAGGCTCCCGAGCCGGACCTGGAGGCGTCCATCGAAGACCGCCGGGTAGGTGGCCTCGGCGTCTATCTGGTGCGGACCATGATGGACCAGATGCACTACAAGCGTGAGAACGAGAAGAACCACCTTACCATAGTGGCCCGAAGGGGCTAGAAGCAAGCGCTCATTCCTTCGCTCCCGCCTGCCTCAAAACGCTTCGGCAATTCCCGCGACCGGGGTCCCCTCCCAGGGCTTGGCAGCCCGGCTTTAGGTATTCTCAACGTGTGTTGGTAATTGTCAACGCCGGCTGGAGTGCCACGCCATTCCTGCGGAAGCAGGAATCTATCCTTGGGGCGCGGGGGGTGAGCGGAATGCCCCTCCCGCTTGTGGTGAGCCCGTCGAGCCATATGAGCGGGTAGATTCCGGGCATAGCTGACATCACTCATGTACTTCGACAAGCTCAGTACGAGCGGTGTCGTGCGCCATTGCCAGCGCCTGTAGAGAATCCCGGCTTTACATGCCTCGCAGCCGCGGATCCAGCACGTCCCGCAGGGCATCGCCAAAGAGGTTGAACCCGTAAACGGCAAGCGATATGGCCACCCCCGGCCAGATTGCCATCCAGGGGTTCTCTATGAAGAACTCCCTGCCTCTTGTGGAAAGCATACCCCCCCACGTGGGCACTGTGGGCGGCACGCCCATGCCCAGGAAGCTCAGAGACGCCTCCGAGATGATGGCCGTGCCCAAGGCCGCAGATGCGATGATAAGCCAGGGGGCCATGCACTGCGGAAGAATATGGTACATCATGATACGTACGTCGCTTGCGCCAATGGACCGCGCCGCCAGGGCAAACTCCGACTCCTTCACAGACAGGGCCTGGGATCTCACCACGCGGTTGGCCCTGGGTATCTGCACTATTCCAATTGCCAGGACTACGTTGTTGAGGGACTGGCCCAGGGCAGCCATTATGGCAAGAGCCAGGATCAGCGTTGGGATGGACATGAGAGCATCCATGAGCCTCTGGATAGTCATGTCCACCTTCCCGCCGTAGTACGCGCTGAACAGCCCAATCGCTCCCCCGCTGCAAGAGCCCATGACCACGGCCAGGAAGCCTACGTAGAGCGATACCCTGGCCCCCCTTACTATCATTGCCCACATGTCCTGGCCCAAGTCGTTGGTGCCAAGCCAGTATTCGGGGGAAGGGCCCGACATGGCATCGCTCAGGTGCCACTTGTTGGGGTCGCCGGAGATCCAGGGCGCGGCCACGGCCATGAACACCATCAACAGGATTAAGAACGCTCCAAAGGCCCCCAAGGGCTTCCGGACTGTGAAGCTGACCGTTCCCTTCAGTAGACGAGACGGCAGCGGCGCACGCTCCCGGCGCTCTATTGATTCTGCTCCCTCTTGATGCATTGCCATTACGCCTCCTAGACGCAACCTCTCTGAGGCAGCTATGCCGTTGCCCGCCTAATCGTACCGAATCCTCGGATCCAGCCAGCCGTACGTGAGGTCAACCACCAGATTGGCCGCCACAATCCATATCGAGAGGAACAACACCACGGTTTGCACCACAGTGTAGTCCCAGTTCTGAAGGCTCTGCACAAGGTACCTAGACAGCCCCGGAAGCTGGAATATGGTCTCGATGATAACGGTCCCACCCAAGATCAAGGCAACCGTGATGCCCACAATGGTGACCACAGGCAGCAGGGCGTTCTTCAGGGCATGACGGTATACGACCACGAAGTACCTCAGCCCCTTGGCATGGGCGGTCCTAATGTAGTCCTGGCGCAAGACCTCCAGCATGGTGGATCGCATCATCCTGGCCTGGGTCGCCTGAGTTACCCATGCGGAGGCCAGGGCGGGCCAGAAGAACATGATGAAGTTTCCACGGGGGTCTTCCAAGGGGGACACGAACTCCAGACGCGGGCTCCAGTTGAAGAAGAAGGCGCCCCCAAGGACTATCATGGTAGCCGTCCAGAAGTTGGGGATGGACAGGCCGGCCAAGGAGAACACCCGGAGAGCATAGTCTATCCAGGTGTCCCGCTTGAGGGCCATAATCGACCCTATGGGTATCCCCATAAAGATGGATATAAGCAGCGTCATCACCGAAAGCTCAAGTGTTATGGGCAGCTTCTTCTTGATCTGGGGCCATATTTCTGTATTGTTGCGGAGGGACTCCCCCCACTGCAAGGTCAAAAAGTCCCGCATGAAGGTCAGGTACTGTATGGGCAGCGGCTGGTTCAAGCCCAGCTGCTCACGAAGCGCCTCTCGCACCTCGTCGGAGTAGACCTCGCCCTCCCCACCCAGAATAGCGTCCACCACGTCCCCCGGGGCTATGCGCAGGAGAGCAAAGACCAAGAGCGACACCAGAAGCGCAGTAAGTACTCCGAGTATGAGCCTCCGAAGGATATACTCAGCCATGCTGCCTCCTATCGCCTGAGGTGTTCGGGCAACGTCCTGCTGCGAGCGTCAGTGTGCGGTTCCGGCCCCAACCATGCCATGCCCAAGAGCGCCTCAACCCTCCCCCAGAGAACCAGGAGGCCTCCCCTGTCCATACGATTGTGTAAGCCGGTTCTGGGGGTGGATTCCACTCCAGAACCGGCTGTCGCGATCTCTCACACTCCGCAGGCGCCGGTTCGCATTTATGCTTGCACGGCTACTCAGATATCCACCATCTATCGTAGAGGCGCTGCTGCGAGTAGGTTCCAAGGCTGTAGAAATGGGTCCCTCTCAGCCTGGGAGCTGTGCCCCAAGCAGTGTTCATGGAGCCCAGGAACACACCCGTTGTTCGTTCCTCAATCATGTACTTGGACAGGCTTCTGACCATCTCCAAGCGCGTCTCGTAATCCGTCTCTACGTCCTGTTCCTCTATCAGGGCGTCAATCCTGTCCAGCTCAGGTTGGAGCTCCTTGCCTTCGTCCTGTCCCTTCCAGGCCCGGACGTAGGCATCCGGTCTGGTGCCCGTCTTGGAGTGAGCCCCAAAGAAGCCGTCGCTGGGGTCTGGAATGTAGCCCATCCCGTGCATGGGAGCGGCGTCCGGCTGCAGGACGAACGTGCCCTCCTGGCGCTTCTGTATCCACTCACCTACCTCCACGAATTTGCCGTCCAGTTCCCAGCCAAGGTTCTCCCTGAACTGGTCCAAGGCCCATACGCCGATCTCACGGCGACTCAGCAGGGTCCAGATGGTCATCTCCGTGTCCGATGGCCGTTCCCCAGGCCCGAAGACCTCATCCAAGAGCCGGTTGGCCTCGGCAATGTCTTCGTCCTTCTGGTCAGCCCGCCACCCGGGGAACTTCAAGAACTCCTCCTCCGGCCATGACCACGAACTGGCGCGGTGGAGGTAGAAGTTGTGAGACGCCATGTTCAATGTGCCGGCCTTGTTGAATTCTATCCAGGCTTGCCTGTCCAGGGCCAGGTGGATTGCCCATCTGACCTTCCACTGGTCAAAGGGGGCCCTGAAGGGGTTCATGGGCAGCTGTGATATGTGGTTGTACTCCACCTCATGGATGGTGTAGTCGGGGTAGTTCTCCTGCATCTGCTTGACCTGTGCCTTGGTCAGGCCGCTGCTGCCGTGGCCGGCGTGGTCTATCTTCCCCGTTATGAAGGACGTGTACTTGGTGTTGTAGTCCAGTATGGGGTAGAACTCGTAGCCGTCCACGAAGGGAGCGCCCTCTATCCAGTAGTTGGGATTGGTGCGGGTCTTCAGGACCACGTCCGGCTCCCAGGATGTGGGTATCTGTGGGCCTGTGCCCATGTCCAGGAGATAGCCCGTTTCTTCGCCGGTGGACTGGATGGCAGGATGCTCGGCGTCCATCCACTCCTTGTACTCCTTGTCCCAAATGGCAATGCCGGAGGCCAGCCAACCGGTGGTGGGGTTCCTGAACTTCTCAAATTGCAGGACTACGGACTTGCCCTGGGGGCCGTCCGGGCAGGTGATGTTATCCAGGTGCCCCATCTTCTCCTTGCCCGCGGCTACGGTGCTGGCCACCGTTCCCTCCGGAGGGGCAGCGAACCACTCCATGCTGTGCTTCACGTCCTCGCACGCCAGTTCAGTGCCAAACCCCGGGGCGCCCATGTCCTTGGCGTACCCCTCGGACTGGAACTGAATGTCGTCCCGTAGCACAAAGGTGTAGGTAGCGCCGTCCGGAGATACTTCCCATGTTTCGCACAGGTCGCAGAAAACCCCGTCGCTCTGCTCCAGCCAGGGGTCAAACATCAGGAGGCTGTTGTGCGCCTCAAAGGACAGGTTGATGAAGGCGCTCCATCCCAAGTTGACTTGAGTCCGCGTCGGAGTGGCCGGGCCGCTCAGCCTGACTATTCCTCCGTACTTGGGCTCACCCCACTCACTCTGATAACCCGGATGGTTCTTGAGATAGCCAACCCAGTTCTCCCTGAAGGCGTCCGATACAACGCGATCAGGCACGGCGGTTGCCGTGGCCTCCATCATCGCGGTTGCCGTAGGCTCTATCGCGGGTGTAGTGGCCGTAGGTGACGGGGGCATTGTGGCGGTCGGGGCGCTGGTTGGCGTAGCCGAGTCCCCTCCGCAGGCGAGCGCCACCACCGCTACGGTGGCAACGACAATCGCAAGAAACATCCTAGCAGTGGCCGAATAACGTAACATCGTATCTGCCCTCCTAAGGAAGATGGCGAGAGCGTATCACTCCCGCAACCGTATGTCAACAGCTTTCCGCTAAGGGTATTCTTACAGGGGTTGGCATCTTCTGGGTGAGGGTTCTGAACACACCTAGGCCGCGCCGTTACGAGGCGCGAACGCAGGGTCAGCCGCCAGACCACCCCTGCGAAGCCTGCCCCGTACTCTGATACGGGGCAGGGGTCTAGCATGCGCTATCACGGGCGCCTGGATTCCTGCTTCCGGAGACCTTTGAATAACTCTGGGCGCCATCCTGTGAGAAGACGCTCCAACTGTCATTCCGAACGGAGCACAGCGGAGTGAGGAATCTAAAGGCTCTCATCCCCCACGAGGACCCTTGTGTCTGGAATCTTCTCGTGACTACGGCGCAACGTCTTAGATTCCTCGCTGCGCTCGGAATTGTAGATGTCAGGTAATTCGTTGACAGATTTTGCAGGGTTTGTAGAGGTGTCTTCCCTCCGAGACCCTGGTGGGGTCTCTCCGTGTTGTAGTAGAGGAGGTACTGCATGAGTTCATTCTTTAACTCCTCCACGGACTCAAATGTGGTCTCCTCCAGCAGGTCTTCATTGAGAGTCCGCCAGAAGCGTTCCACCTTACCGTTGGTCTGGGGCCTGTAGGGCCTGGTGTAACGATGCTTGATCCCCAATTCCATTAGCATCCTCTCGAAGGGGTGCCCGTCCTTACTCTTGTGCGTGGCCACCTCAGGCCCGTTGTCCGTGAGGATGGCCTCAAAGCGCACCCCATATTCTGCATTCAGAAAGTTGATACTCTTTAGGGCAGCGAACATCACGCTCAGGCTCTTCAGGTCCTCCGCCACCTCGACCCAGGCCAGACGAGTGCAGGAGTCCAAAAGCGCCACCAGATAGTAGCGCTGTCTGCTCCCCAGGACCAAGTCTCGGCTCAGGTGGTGGCAGTCCAGATGCCCCAGCTCTCCGGCACGAGTCTTGATTATCCTGCGCTTTGACTGCTCCATGGGCTTGGTCAATCTGTTCAGGTTGTGGCGCCGGCTTATGGCGTAGATAGTGGATGGCGCAGGTGTGTGGGACTTCAGCGCCGGATGAAGTATCCCATATATCTCATACCGGTTGATACCATTCCGCCTAAGCTCCAACACCTTCTGCTCTATGAACGGCAACGTACGTCGGCTCTTCCACCGGGGTCCACGCTTCAGAGGCAGCAGAGACCGGTCACTACCTTCCTGCCTGTACCGGTTGTAGTACTTGGCAAAGGTCTGACGGCTGGCGCCATGAAAGTTGTAGAAGTCCTGGACAAAACGGAAGCGGGGGCGCTTCTTGGCTTTTACCAACTCGTACTCTCTTACCAGAAACCTCCACTTCTGAATGTAGTTCCGCTCTACCGTCCGGTCCTTGCTATTGTTCCGCATATTCGCCTCCAGAATAGCTCTTCTCCTTGATACTATTCTGTCAACGAATTACCTGACATCTACAGGAATGACATCAAATGGCGCGTTGGGCGGTTGCGCAATGGTCTCCATAGCGCGGGTATGGGGCGAGCCGGAAGGCCATCGTCACGGCGTACATGCGCGTTCTCTGCTCTGTGGGAAAGCTCACAACGCAATTAGCCACATCTCGAAGGTGGTTCTGCCCCTCCATCACCGTCCTGGATAATGGCGGTCTCAGGGAGCTTGTTAGGGCTTCCACGCACACGCGTGGATAGCCCGCCTCGCCCACTGGCTTGCCATGCAAGGCCCGGTGATGCCTCTTGGTGGGATGTGTTATGGGACTAGGGAAGAAGGGTCCGGGTTATTCCCGGCGGAACGCGCCCCGAATTGCGTCCTCCGGGAAGAGGCTCGGGACCGCGCCGTCAACGGCGTAGTTGTACAGGGCCGCCTTGTAGATGCCGTCCAGTGTTGCGAACACCAGAGCAATACCCGCGACGAGCACGACGCCGACAACAATTGCCATGAAGACACCGAAGCCGCCGAAAGGCGACAGGACAAAGAACAGCACAGCAATGATCGCAGCAGCAGCAAGGTAGCTCAGGAGCGCCGCGATGCCCAGGCCAAAGTTGGCCACGATCTGCTCACCCCACGTGCGGCGCAGCATTGAGAGCGACGTCTTGAACGCGTCGCCGAGAGGACGGCGCTCAATGACTATCAGCGGCACAATAAAGTAGGTGATAAGCGTCCACGCGGCGCCCAGCATGGAAATGACGATATGGCTGATCATGCCCATGATGCCGCCACGCTGCCGCGCCTGGCTGGACAGGATGTTCAGTATCAACCCGACGGTTGCGGCGAGGACCGCCCACATGAATATCGTCACTATAGATTGAGTTGCCCCGCTCAGGCCGGAGCGTATATTCGGGTCGCCACCGGCCAGCCGCTCGTGGGCGGCGTACACCAGCGCGCTGTTGAAGAATATGATAACGAAGTAGGAGAAGACGTAGAACGCAAAGGTTACGACAAGATCGCCACCGCCAACGGCGCCGGCATTAATCCGGTCCAGCGCGCCTATCCCCAACCCGACTCCCATGAACGTCATCATCACAAGGACCACGCCGATTGAGGAGAAAAGTGGAAACAGGATGAGCTCCTTGTCCACTGCAAGAACGTGGAGACAGAGCTTGACGAGCCTGAAGCTCCTGCCAATGGTCGCAAACATAATTGCTTCTCCTAACGCGCGGCGGTTGCCACCGGTGGTTTGATCTCTCAACTAAGTATCATCTTCTGAACGCTTCTCAGTCAAGCTTTTCTGTGTTACAACTATCGTGGATGGAATGCCCTGGTTAGGCTGAGGAAGGCTGCGCCAGTTGCTGAGCCGTATTTGGAGGTTCACTGAAACCGACGCTCCGCTCCGGTCAGTTCCTCCAGGTTGCGAGCCTGTCGGCTTTCTCGTTGACGCCTCTGGTTGCCGGGTGGGTCCGAACGGGGAATTTAGGTGATGGAGAATCTGCCATGGACATTAACGACATCTTCACCAAGGGACTTGAATTCGAAGATGCCCTGAACCTGTTAGGACCACTGTCGATTTATCTCCTGGGCATTTCCGGTTATGGAATCTTGGTCTTCAAATTCTATAGATTCGTGGCTGCCAGGGACATGTTCGAGTTGGATTTGTCCAGATATGCAGGCTTGAGATTCCGATGGGCCAGGGACATGTTCCACGCCACCCTTTATGTCGTGAAATACCTCATTCTGTTTCCGGTCTTCGCTTTTTTCTGGTTCGCTGCCCTGACGCTTATGTTGGCCTTCCTTTCGAAGGGGCAGTCCCTCTCGGAGACGCTGTTGATAGCCGTCGCCACGGTAAGCGCGATCCGAGTGACAGCCTACTACAATGAGGACCTGTCCAAGGATCTGGCCAAGATCTTGCCATTTGCGGTCATGGGTGTCTTCCTCATCGACGGGTCTTTCTTCTCTTTTTCGGAGTCGCTAAACACCCTGAGTGAGGTTGGAAGTAACAGTGAAGGCATACTCTACTACCTGGTATTCCTCATAGCCTTAGAGTTTCTGCTACGGTTTCTCACGGGGATTGCAAAGCTACTAAGTCCCCCAGAGGGGCGATCACGCGAGACTACCGGCCAGACTGTAGCCTCCAAACCCCCACCCACTATCGAAACCCTGACAACCGGAGGTGAATCGCCTCCGACATCTGCCGAGGAAGACGAGGAGTCTACTCAAGAACTCACCTCTCCACACGAGGAAGAACCCTCGGACTCAGCTCCAAGGTCCTAAGCCGGCGTCCCCAGAGAGATTTTTCCAGTTACCTGCAACCTCTACATCACGTATGAGACAAGCTCAGTACGGTACGCTCTGGCCTTCCAGTTGTGGCCTTCGTGTTCTGAATGTATAACTGGCCGCAACGGACACCGCTCTACTAGCCAAGAATTCTGGCTGGCGAGTCGAAAGGCCGCCGCAACGAGTGCGACGGCCCTTTTTACCTACCTGACGTGTCCGATTTTACCTCATGGACGAACTGCGGTCGCTGGACAGGAGCTTGGGGAACTTGGGCGCTTATCAGGATGCGCTCTTCCTGATGGATCACATAACGCGGTAGTCACAGGATGCTGCGGAGCCTTCAGGCTATAGCCAGTAGTCCGTAGTATGCGACGCGCCATGGCGTACTGGCCGGCAGGAATCCTTACGCTAAAAGCGCCGCGGGCCGGCGGAGCTGGGCAACCTCTCCAATTTGGAGCTGCCGGCTCTGTACGCCAACCAGTTGAGAGGGTGCGTACCGAGCGCTTTGCAAGACCAGGTGGATGTGGATTTCTTGGGTGGCCTTCCATTCTGCTAATGCCGCCGTTCCTCAGCCTGATAAGGCCGGCATATCGTCCAGGATGGCTCGCATGGTGTCCTCGGCCAGGACAGGCCCGGCACACTTTCGCACTACGCTGCTCTGTTTGCCGATGAAGAGCTTTTTTCGGAATGTATTTGCTTTTCAGTATGCATATCCGCTAGAATTGAGGCTGACCGATGTATGAGGATGCCATTGGCCACAGGATTGCCGGTTCCACTGAGTCTTGCAATAGGCGCCGGCTCTTCCGGCAACCGTGGCGTCCTGCGGCTCGGAAGAGCCTACGGTCCGAGGAGAGACGGGGCGCTAGGACATGCTGGCTTGGTGTTCCGTCCCAGCCTTATGCGCGAGGCGCTCTTGAGGCGCCACGTCCATGTGATACCCCTTCAGCTCAACTAGAGCCAAGGGGTAAAGATAATGACAGGTACGGCGATTAAAGGATGGGTTACCATACTGGGACTTGTCCCAGCTATTGTTCTACTTGCGTCTCTGCCGGCCTGCGACCTTGATGAGCCCACGCCCACTCCTACCCCTGTGCCTGCGCCTGCGCCTACCCCCACGCAAACTCCCACACCACCCAGCCCCACCCCCGAGCCTACGGCCTCTGTCGAGACGGACCGCAAGTCGCTGATCGCGTTTTACCACGCCACAGACGGCCCCCACTGGACAAACAACGACAACTGGATGACCGGCGCTCCACTGGGCGATTGGTACGGCGTCAACACCGATGAGGGTGGCCGCGTCATCAGGCTGCTGCTCCACGACAACGGCTTGATTGGCCGGATTCCAGTCGAGCTGGGGCGAATGTCCGAGCTGGAACAGCTACTTCTGAGCGGAAACCGGTTGAGCGGAGAGATACCGCCAGAACTGGCCGGCCTCACTAATCTGGAGTTTCTCTACCTCTATGGCAACCGGCTGAGCGGGGTGATTCCGAAGGAGTTGGGACGGCTTGCCAACCTGGAACAGCTGATGATGAGCGGAAACCGACTGAGCGGAGAGATACCCGGGGAGCTGGGAGGTCTCTCCAGTCTGCAGACGCTCTACCTCTTTGAAAATCAGTTGGATGGAGCAATCCCGCGCGAGCTTGGCAATCTATCCAGCTTGAGGGAACTGCATATGGATGGGAATGACCTGACAGGGGAGATTCCGGGCGAGTTTGGCAATCTGGCCAGCCTGGAACAGTTGTCCCTTAGCGGAAATCGGCTGAGTGGAGAGGTGCCGGAAGAGATCGGTAGCCTTCCCAATTTGAATGTCCTGTACCTATCCGGCAACAGGTTGACCGGCTGCCTGCCGCGCGATCTGCTGAGCCGGCTGAACTTGGGCCTGTCAAACGTTGGCGATCTCCGTTTCTGCTGAGGACTTGTAGCCTCAGCCGGAGGCGCTCAGCATCTCATCCAGGATGTCTCGAAGCGCATCCTCCATCCGGACCCGGCCGGCAAGCTTGCGAACCACCCTGCCCTCCGGGTCGACGCAGATTCAACCCTAAAGGTTCACAGGGTAGCCGGGTATGTGATTCCCTATTGATATGTTGTAGGATGACCCTTAGCGCTGAGGCGGACGCCTATCTCAGATTTGGATTCAGGGCTAAGGAGATAACTTGGCAAAGACCGGTTCCAAAACCGCCATCCCACCGCAGATCAAGCGGAACACGGCGTATTTGGCCTCCTCCCAGGCCTTCAATGGCGCCGGCGCTCAGATGGTGCCAACGCTGGGACCGGTTCTGGTAACCCAAATGATCGGATCGGCCACTCTTGCCGGGATCGGTTCCAGTATCACAGGGCTCAGCCGATTTATTATCGCCTATCCCATTGGCAGGTTCACCGACGCCTTCGGCAGAAAGGCAGGGGTCATTCTTGGGCTACTTCTGGTAGGATCCGGCGCTTCTATCACGGGCGTCGCCGCAGTAATGCAGTCATTCCCCATTTTCGTTCTGGGCATATTTGTCCTCGGTCTGGGCACAGGCGCGGTCCAGCAACTGCGGGTAGCAGCAACAGACATGTACCCGCCCAATCGTCGAGCGGAGGGGTTGGGGTTGGTCCTTACCGGATCGCTGGTAGGCGCTCTTGCCAGTCCAATCCTCATCAAGACCTCAGAAACAGTCGCCGGTGGTATCGGCCTAGAGCCCATCGCCCTTGCATGGTTCTTCATACCCATCCTCGTGATCGCCAGCTTGATTATGGTCCTGCAAGTTCGACCGGACCCCAAGGAGATCGCCTCCAACCTTGCTGACTATTTTCCCGATTATAGGCCGTCGGAAACGCCGGAACGGGCCACAGGCAAAGTTGGAATCCTCTATTTCCTTAATCACTACCCAAAGCTAACCGCCTTTATGTCTATGTTCTCCGCACAGGGCAACATGAATATGATGATGGTCATGACCTCTATCGCCCTGCGCCGCCACGACTACACCCTCACTGCAATTTCTATCTCCGTTGCTATTCACGTAGTCGGGATGTTCGGGTTCTCACTGCCGCTAGGGAAACTTACCGACAGGATCGGCCGAAGGAACGTGATGCTACTAGGCTTGGCCCTAGCCTCGGCCGGGTCGTGGTTTGTCGTGGCCACGTCCGCTTACGTAGTTATCACCACGGGCACCTTCTTTGTAGGTCTAGGCTGGTCCTGCGTCAACATAGCCGCAACCGCCCTCTACGCAGACACTACCAGTCCCGCCGAACGAGGTCGCGTCATAGGCGCCAACGATACATTTACCGCCGCCGCCGCTATCACCATGCCCATTGTGGGCGGTGTAGTGGTAGAATATCTGGGCTTACGCATGCTGGGTTTCTTTGGCATGGCTTTGATGGCGCCTCCGCTTCTCTTACTTCTTCGGCTGCGGGAGTCCCATCCCGGCGTATACCAGGATAGAAGCAAAGCCAACGCCAAGCCGGCATAAGCCCGCTAGAGCTGTCGTCAGTCGTATACTTGGAGAGTACTCACTTTTTGATTCCACGACCTCGTTTGCATTGTCCTCTGAGCCTGAGGAGTCCCCTTACGGGAGATACCGATCAGCATGTCCTGAACCCCTGAAAACTGAGCCGGCTATAAACTCGTAGCAGGTAATAGGGAAACTGCGCGAAGTGGGAGCGCCGGCGCCCAAAGGACGCGCCATACGAGGAGCTGCAAGGAGGGTAGGTGTATCTGACACGCCTCCTATGCGTGGAGCAAGGAGAATGGCAGCGTGGGTGTGGAGCGGGCCAAGAGGCTCAAGGAGATGGAGAATGTACGGCTTGAGAGGTTGGCGGCGGACCTGAGCTTGGACAAGGACATACTGATATAATGCTCACCCGGGTGGGGGAAAATGCTACTTGTATCCGACATCAGTAAAGCCTATTCAAACAAGACGCTGTTCAGTGGTCTCAACCTGGTTGTGGCCGCCGGAGATCGCATTGCGCTGATAGGCGCAAACGGCTCCGGAAAGACCACACTTATGGACATTCTGGCAGGCGATACCTCACCGGATTCAGGGAGTATATCCAAACGACGCAACGTCTCTATAGGCTATCTCAAGCAGGAGCCTGAATCGTTTACCGGCAAACACCTACTCCAGGAGGTGTTGGACGCTAGATCTGATGTGATTGCTCTCACGGAAAGGGTTACTGCCACACGGGAGGCTCTCTCGTCGGAGCGTGATCCAGTTAGGCAAGCCGATCTAATGAAACGCCTCGGCCAGCTTGAAGTGGCGTTGGAAGCCACAGGTGGAGGCGACAGGGACCACGAGGCCAAGGCTATCCTCTCGGGACTTGGGTTTAAGCAAGGCGATTTTCTCCGGCCAATGGACGAGTTCAGCGGCGGCTGGGTCATGCGGGCAGGCCTTGCCAGGCTGCTGTTCAAGAAGCCCGCCCTTCTACTATTGGACGAGCCAACCAACCACCTTGACCTTGACGCAAACTTGTGGTTTGAGAAATACTTGGCCGCTTTTCAAGGTGGCGTGATCGTCACATCTCACGACCGCGCTTTTCTGAATCAGGTTGCAACCAAGGTTCTTGCAATTGAGGAGGACGAGGTGGTCCTCATGAAGGGTAACTATGACGAATACCTTGTTGCGCATGAGAGCTTCCTGAAGGTCAAGCAGGCGGCCGCGGCCAGGCAGGATCGCGAGATACAGAGGCAGATGCGATTTATCGACCGTTTCCGGTCCAAGGCACGGAAGGCCACCCAGGCGCAGAGTCGCTTGAAGCAGCTTGAGAAGGTGCAGAGGATTGAACTGCCAAGGACGACCAGAAAAGTCCGCTATTCGTTTCCAGAGCCACCCCGCAGCGGTTTAGAGGTCATATCGTTGACCAACGTCAGCAAATCCTACGGCGAAACCGCGGTTTACAGTGGGGTGAATCTGGCGCTTTCGCGCGGAGACCGCGTTGCCCTCGTCGGACCAAACGGCGCCGGTAAGACCACTATGTTAAAGATGCTCGCCGGCGTCCTTTCACTTGATGGAGGAGAGAGAAGAACCGGCCACAACGTGGTGACGGCCTACTACGCACAGCATGTACTTGAACTCCTCAATCCAATCAATACTATCATTGAGGAGCTGCAACATGCGGCGCCAAGGGAATCGGAGCAGAACCTGCGCGCCACCCTGGGAGGCTTCCTGTTCAGCGGCGACGACGTTCGTAAGCCAATCTCAGCGCTGTCTGGCGGAGAGAAGGCGCGTGTGGCCTTGGCCAAGCTGCTTCTCCAGCCCAGCAACCTGCTCCTCATGGATGAGCCGACCAACCATCTTGACATCGCCTCCAGGGAGATACTCGCGGACGCCATCCAGGACTATCACGGTACGATTTGTATAATAACCCACGACCGGACTCTCATACGGCAGGTTGCGAACAAGATAATTGAGATTGACGCCGGACAGGCCACGGTCTACCCAGGCGACTACGACGCCTATTTGTACCGGAAGCAAACGGAGGCCGGTAACGGAAGGGCCTTTCCAGCAGCCAACGGAGCGATTCGCGCAGCTTCAGAAAGTGTCCCCGCCAGGAGACGCTCCGGAAGGCCGCTTAGCGCCGAGGAGGTCCAGCGCCGGTCGCTTAGCAAAGAGGCCCGAAGATTGGCGATACGGATAGAGGAGATAGACGTTTCGCTGTCGAACCGCGAGGCCCGCATAACGGAATTGGAGACCATGTTCTCGCAGCCTAACCAGTCTGACGACCCGGCTTATTTCGCGTCCGCGGGGGAGGAGTACCGTTTACTCAAAGAGGAGGCAGAGTCCCTTTGGGAGGAGTGGGAGAGGTTGTCGTTGGAGGCGGAGAACATAGATGGCAAGCTGGCAGAACTAAGGGAGGGCAGTCTAGCCTGAGCGGGCCCCTCCCACCGCCCAAAGGCGCGCCCCTATCCCCCTCCGGATGCCCGCGTGCGCGGGCATGACGACGGTGGGCCGCTCGCTCCCCGCTCACGTGGTTCGACAAAGGCTCACCACGAGCGGGGCAAGGTTGTTCCGCTCATCCCCGTATCAAGTACGGGGCAGGCTCTGAGCGTGTCGAAGGGCGTGAGCGGAACGGGGCCTGGGTTCCTCGGTTGCCAACTCTCCGCTCACATGGTTCAACAGGCTCACCACGAACGGTAAGGGAGTGCGGTCTAGCCTGAGCGGGCTCCATCTGCCCGTCCCTATCCCCCCTCTGGGTGCCCGCGTTCGCGGGCATGGCGACGGTGGGCCGCTCGCTCCCACTCACGTGGTTCGACAGGCTCACCACGAGCGGGGCAAGGTTGGTTCCGCTCATCCTGAGCGGGCTCCATCTGCCCGCCCCTATTCCCCCTCCGGATGCCCGCGTTCGCGGGCATGACGACGGTGGGCCGCTCGCTCCCCGCTCGTATGGTTCGACAAGCTCACCACGAGCGGGGCAAGGTTGTTCCGCTCATCCCCGTATCAAGTACGGGGCAGGCTCTGAGCGTGTCGAAGGGCGTGAGCGGAACGGGGCCTGGGTTCCTCGGTTGCCAACTCTCCGCTCACGTGGTTCGACAAAGGCTCACCACGAGCGGTAAGGGAGGGCGGTCTAGCCTGAGCGGGCCCCTCCCACCGCCCCAAGGCGCGCCCCTATCCCCCCTCCGGATGCCCGCGTGCGCGGTTTGGAGCGCTGTGGTCGCTTGATTAGCGCTTGACAACTCTGATAGCATCTTGTTAGCGCTATTTTAATCGGAGGTAGGTTTGGGCTATGAAGATATCTCAGATAATGACTGCCCAGGGGCCGGCGAAGGAGGACCTCCCGCCCCTTCAAGCCATGCTTCTGGATGAGTTGAAGCGTCGTCCAGACGAGGTGTTTGACAACAGCGACGAAGGGTTGCTCCAGATATTCCCGCGACTGAAGCGCTCCTCGCTAAGCTGGTCCCTCTATCTGCTTCACAAGCGAGGCCTTATAGCCAAGCGTCGGGTGCGGCTCAACGGTAAGCTCACCACGGTCTTCGGCTGCCATGAAGCCGTGGAAGCGTTGAAGGAACACCTGAGTTTAGCCGACTAGGCTTTCGTGGGCTTCCTGCTCCGGCTTCTCCTGCTCCCACTGCGGCTGTTGCTACTCCCGTTCAAGGCTGTCCACGCCTTCACGACCTTCTTTACCTGCGTTGTTCCCATCGCCATCGTAATCGCGATCGGGGCCGCTGTCGTCTGGTTTGTGTTCTTGCGATAGCCGCAAGGAAGCCGGGAGGGTTGCGGTCAAGCCGGAGGAACGGCTGCCGTTGTGAGCGCTCAGGAGTCGACGGCTATGGCACGGAGTCCACGGACAGCACGTAGGACGCTGGGTAGGCGGTCTTGGGGGCAACGGGCGCGACTATCACCACCGCCCGCTCCAGCCCTTCGCCAAATCCGCTGAGCGTCAGCGTCCCGTTCCCATCCAGGTCCAGGGCCATCTGCCGGACATTGACCTCATCCCCTATCTCTACAACCTGGACCAGGTAGTCCTGGGGCGCTAGGGTGTTAGTCCGGATGAATCCCTGGGCATCCCAGAGGCCTGCGCTCTCGACATCGTCGAAGTACCCGACCTCCGGGATTGAGACGTCGTCTATGCAGATCCCGTCGTCGCTGGTTCCTTCGTCGGTCACGTACTCAAATCGCAGGAGGACCTCCTCCCCTGTGTATGGAGCCAAGTCTACGGACTCCTCCTGCCACCCGTCGCTTCGGCCCGTGTAGCCGGGGCCAAAGCTGACACCCAGGGGGTTCTGCGGGGAGCTAAGTCTGCCCTCCAGGACCTCCCAGGTCTCTCCTCCGTCTGAGGACACCTCTACGTAGGCATAGTCCCAGGACTCCTCTATTGCGTACCACGTCTGGAAGTTCAGGGTCGCCTGGGAGATTTGGGAGAGGTCAACCTCCAGCGTGAGCGTGGAATCAATGGTGTCCCCGCTGTTTCCCCACCAGCAGTGGCTGCCGCTGTACGCAGAGGTGGGTAGGAGGGGCGTCTCCGTCCGGCCCTGGAAGGACACCAGGGCGTCACCCTCCGTGAAACGTATCTCTACGTACTCCCCGGCGTACTGGGGAGTAGTGATGCTGAAGGAGCCGGGGCGCGTGAGCGTCCTTCCGGGACGAACGGCGATATCCAGTCCTTCGTAGGAGTACCGGTCGATGTCCCGAGAGTCCAGGTAGTTCGCCACCAGCCAGTCCTGGAAAACATCCTGAAAGGTCACGTCATAGTCCAGGGAGCGCAGGTAGGCTGTTACCCCTTCAATCCCATCCTCAGGCTGGGCAACCAGCTTGCTCAGGTTGTCGTGTCCCCCGTAGCGCTGGGCCAGGTACTCCATGAAGAGGGAAGCAGCGCCGTAGTGCGGCCGTGTGGCCTCGCCGCGGGAGGGCCAGGCGGTCAGCGAGGCGCTGGGGGATGTGATGAAGGAGTTTATGAAGGTGAGGCCATAGTCGGCTACGTTCTTGGCAACCTCCGACAGCCCTTCGTTCACCCACGTTTCCTCGCTGGGGTCGCCCGCCCAGTGGACCGCGTGTTGCAGCTCGTGGGCAAGCGTCCCCAAGTATGCGGGTGAGCCGATACGCCAGTTATTCATGTAGAGCATCTCCCGCTCGTTGCTGAAAGGATAGACCGATTTTGGATACTCGTCGGCGGCGTTGTAGTAGCCTGCCACGCTCCTGAGCGGGGCATGAAGGATGGTCAGCCTGGGGTCGTTGTCTATGCCGGGAGACCACTCGCTGCCAAAGGCGGCCGTCACAGTGGGGTAGATGACTTCGTCAAAGACCCTGGCGGTGGCCGGGAGGACCCTTCCACGCGGCTCCTGCCCCGTTGGGAAGTACCAGTATGCGTGCGTGCTCACGTGAGCCAGCGTAGCTTCCACCTCGTACATCTCCAAACTCTCCAGGTCGACTACCCAGAACACGTCCTGGCGTCCAGCTTCGTAGCTGACCGGGTCCGGGTTCACCACGCGCTCTATCGGCTGCTCAAGATCGGGGCGGAGTCGCCGTACCAGGGAGTACAGGTCCCTGTCGGGGGCGTCGGTGAGGTGTATGGTCGCTTCGGTCGGGGTCGGGGTTGGGGTCCTAGTTGGGGTGGCGGTGGTGGGGAGGGGCGTCATTGGAGGGGAGGTGGCAGTAGCTCCGGGGGAGGGAGAGGGATCTGGCCGGGTGGGCGCCGGCCGGGTGGGTGTCGGCCTAACCGGCAGAGCGACTGTTGGCGCGGGTGTCCGGGTGGGCGTCGGCTCCGCGGTGGGCGATGCCGCCGGCGTGGACGTATCGGTGGGCGGCGGCTGCGGGCCGGGGGTACAGCGTGTTACCAGGGAGAACGCTGCCACCGCCAGTAGTATGGCTAAGAGCCTGCTCATAATCCTTGGGAGCTTGCCGTGAGGCAGAGTCGATAAAGCCGTATGGGTAAGTATCGTTTGAAAACGTTCCCTTGTCCATACACCCACCCCATGCTATCATGCTGCCAAGTCCTGAGTGGCGATGGAGGGTATATGGTCACCGAAAAGGAAAAGGCCCTGGAGCTTGCTCTCATCCAGATAGAGCGGCAGGTGGGCAAGGGCAGCATAATGAAGCTGGGGGAGGCCGGCCAGAGGCTGGCGGTAGAGACCATTCCCACGGGGTCCCTCTCCTTGGACATGGCTCTGGGGGCTGGCGGTGTGCCCCGAGGAAGGGTCACGGAGATATTCGGGGCGGAGTCCGCCGGCAAGTCCACGCTGGCGCAGCACATCATGGCAGAGGCCCAGAAGGCCGGGGGAACTGCCGCCTACATAGACGCCGAGAACGCCCTGGACCCCGCATACGCCGGCCGGCTGGGGGTCGATATCGACACCCTGCTTGTCTCTCAACCGGATACCGCCGAGCAGGCCCTGGAGATAGCTGAGTACCTGGTCAGGAGCGGCGCTGTGGACGTGGTTGTCGTCGATAGCGTGGCTGCGCTTGTACCCAGGGCGGAGCTTGAGGGCGACATGGGCGACTCCCACATGGGGTTGCAGGCCCGCCTCATGTCGCAGGCCCTGCGCAAGCTGTCGGCTGCCATCAACCGCTCCCACGCCGTCGTCATCTTCATAAACCAGCTCCGGGAGAAGATAGGAGTGGTCTTCGGCAACCCGGAGGTCACCCCCGGCGGTCGGGCCCTGAAGTTCTACAGCTCAGTTCGCATAGACCTGCGCCGGGTGGACTCCATCAAACACGGGACGCAGGTAGTGGGCACCAGGGTCAAGGCCAGGATTGTGAAGAACAAGGTGGCTCCCCCGTTCCGGGTCGCCGAGTTCGATATCATGTTCAATCGGGGCATCAGCAAGGAAGGCGATATCCTGGACCTGGGCACTACGGCGGGAACAATTACAAAGGCAGGCTCCTTCTACTCCTACGGCCAGGTCCGCCTGGGCCAGGGCAGGGAGGCCGCCAAAGAGTATCTCAGCGACCACGTGGAGGTGTCCGCGGAGGTGGAGGAGCGGATCAGGGCCTCCGTGGGGCACAGGGTCACGGAGGCAGCGGAAGCGGAAGAGACGGCCTAGCGTCTCTTTCTGCCAGTGTCCGCGCCGACCGCAATGGGTAAGGAGCAGGAAAAGACCCTTGACCAAGCGGTCTCCCTTGCCCTGAGATACCTCTCCTACCGGCCTCGCAGTGAGTTCGAAGTCAGGGGCCGTCTACGGCGCGCGTGCCACGAGCAGGTTGTCGAGTTGGCCGTCGCGCGGCTCAAGGAGCTGGGCCTGCTGGATGACAGGGCTTTTGCCCATGCCTGGAGCCTGGGAAGGACGGTCCATAAGCCGCGCAGCGCCGCCCTGGTGCGGAGGGAGCTGCTGGCGAAGGGCGTGGACCGGGAGGTAGCCCAGGCGTCTGTGGATACCCTGGACGACAGGGAGAGCGCCTACAAGGCGGGGCTGCGGGCCGCTTCCTCTCTGCGGACCGCCGATTATACGACCTTCCGTCGCCGCGTGTGGGGCCGGCTCCACAGACGAGGGTTCAGCGCGGCCATTGTCCGCGGGGTGGTGGCCCGTTTGTGGGAGGAGCGATGCGCGGAGCCTGAAATGGAGCGCCCCTCCGGGATCTGAGGCGTCAGTCCTCTCGCTGCCCGGATGTCGCGGAAGCGGGCAGCTCTTCGTCTTGGAAGTTCATGTCGTAGAGCCGTGTGTACAGCCCGTTCAGGGCCAGCAGTTCGTTGTGCTTCCCCAGCTCCGCAATACGGCCCTGCTGAAGGACCAGTATCTGGTCTGCGTCCTGGATGGTGGAGAGGCGGTGGGCGATAATTATGGCCGTGCGGCCCCGCAGAAGCTCCTTCAAAGCATCCTGTATCATGCGCTCCGTGTAGCTGTCCACGTTGGCGGTGGCCTCGTCCAGGATGAGGATGCGCGGGTCGGCCACCAGCGCCCGCGCAAAGGCGATGAGCTGCCGCTGGCCCAGGCTCAGGTTGCTGCCTCTTTCATGGAGCGTCGTGTCGTAGCCCTGCGGGAGCCGCATGATGAATTCGTGGGCGCCAAGGGCCTTGGTGGCCGTTTCTATCTCTTCCTGGGTTGCCTCTCGATGCGCGAAGCGGATGTTGTCGGACACGGAGGCGGAGTACAGGAAGGGTTCCTGTAGCACCAGGCTCATCTGGCCGGCCAGAGAGGAGCGGGTAACGTCTCGCAGGTCGTACCCGTCCACGGTGATGCGGCCCTCGGTGACGTCGTAGAAGCGCGCCACAAGGGCTACAATGGTGGTCTTCCCCGCGCCGGTCGGCCCCACTATGGCCAGGGTCTCCCCCGGCGGTATATTCAGGGACACGCCATTGAGCACCTGCACACCGGGGATGTAGTGGAAGGACACGTTGTCAAAGCTCACCTGCCCCCGGATGGGCGGCAGGGCCTTGGCGTCCGGCGCGTCCACCAGGTCCGGCTTAACGTCCAGCAGCTCAAAGATGCGCATCCCTGCGGTCATGGCGCGTTGCATCATGGCGTACTGCATCACAAGAGCGCGGATGGGTTCGAAGAACCGCTGCACGAACAGGGCGAAGGCCACCATAGTCCCAAGCGCCAGCTCGCCGTTCTGCTCCATCCTGCCTCCCATCACCACCACCAGGCCAAAGGCAATGGCGGTGAGCACCTCCACCGAGGGCATCAGGCTGGCGGTCAGCCGTATGGCGTTGAGGTTGGCCGTCAGGTGGGCCCCGTTTAGCTCGTCGAAACGCGAGAGATTGATCTCCTCCCGGTTCATGCTCTGGGTGACCCGGACCCCGGTGATGTTCTCCTGAAGGCTGGCGTTAACCCCGGCAATGGCGTAGCGGATGCTCATGAACGCCTGGCGAGCCTTCTTCTGCCACAGGGTCATGATCACTATGAAGACGGGGATTACTATGAAGCAGGTCAGGGCCAGCTGAAAGTTCCAGACCAGCATGATCGTGATGATCCCCAGCAGGCTCAGTATCTCGGCGAACCCCACAACGAAGATGGTCATAAACTCCTGGAGGGCCATTGTGTCGTTCTGCACGCGGCTCATCAGGCGGCCCACCTCGTTGTGGTCGAAGAAGAGGGTGGAGAGGCGCTGAAGGTGAGCGTGCATCTCCGTGCGCAGCGTGTATAGCACCGACATGTTGACCTGCGCCAGGCCCCGTAGGTGGAAGAAGTTCCCAATCAGGTTGAGGACCACCACCACCGCAAACATCCCCCCTATCCGGTTGAGGCCCGCTAACCTTTCGGCTACCGGGAGGTCATCGCTCCTTATGTACTGGTTGATGGCCATGCCCACCAGCAGGGGAACCGAGACCTGAGTGCCAATGTAGATGAGCATCATCACCATGCTGAACAGGGTCATCTTCCAGTGAGGGCGCAGATATTTGAGAAGGCGCAGCACTACGCCCTTGTCATAGACCTTGCCGAACTCTGTGTCCTCTAGGACCAGGCTGAGGCGTCCCCGTATCCGGCGCACCTCGTCGGTCCCGGGAAGGTTGGGATTCCAACCGCCCATGTGCATCATGTTATGATTCCCTCT
Organism: Dehalococcoidia bacterium; assembly: GCA_965221925.1. Classification (GTDB taxonomy): domain Bacteria; phylum Chloroflexota; class Dehalococcoidia; order Lucifugimonadales; family UBA2985; genus JAPPHY01. The sequence continues at coordinate 94,140 of OZ244924.1, forward strand.
CCACCTTCAGCCCGGGCGCCTCCACGCGACCGGCGGAAGCGCCGTCGCCTATGCTGCCGGGCGTTCCATCGTGGCCGTTGATCTCCTGCTCTTGGGGACGGAGTTGGAGCTCGTAGATCTCCTGGTACGGTCCGGGCGTCTGTATCAGCTCACTGTGGATGCCCTGCTGAACAACTCTGCCCTGCTTCATCACCAGGACAGAATCGGCGTTCTTCACGCTGCTAAGGCGGTGGGCGATGACGAAGGTGGTCCTGCCCTGTATCACCGTGTTCAGGGCGCGGCGAATCAGGTGTTCCGTCTCGGTGTCTACGCTGGAGGTGGAGTCGTCCAGTATGAGGATGGGTGGGTCAAGCAGCAGGGTGCGGGCTATGGCCAGGCGCTGCCTCTGCCCCCCGGAGAGGGTGACGCCCCGCTCTCCCACGTAGGTGTCATACCCCTGAGGCATGGTCGATATGAAGTCGTGAAGCTGGGCCAGCTTTGCAGCCTTCACCACGTCTTCCTCAGACGCGGTCACAGCTCCGTAGGCGATGTTCGCGCGGATGGTAGACGTGAAGATGAACACGTCCTGCTGCACAATCCCAACATTCTGGCGCAGGGAGGCCAGGGTGACGTCCCTGATGTCCACGCCGTCTATGGTTATGCGTCCGGAGGAGACGTCGTAGAACCGTGGGATCATGTGGACCACGGTGGTCTTTCCGCTCCCTGGCGCGCCCAGAATGGCCACTACCTTGGCGCTGGGCACGCTGAAGCTCATGTCCTGGAGGACCGGAGACTGCTTGATGTATCCAAAGGACACGTTTTCAAATTTGACGTCCCCTTTCACGCGAGGCATAACCAGGGCGTCCGGCTTCTCTGCCACCGGGGACTCGGCGTCCAGCACGTAGAAGATGCGCTCCCCGGAGGACATGGCGCGGGAGAAGCTGTTGACTATCCAGGCCGTCATACGCACGGGTATTGCCAGCAGCCCCATGTACAGCAAGAAGGACACAAGCTCGCCCGGCGACATGGCGCCTTCGACAACCTGGCGGCCGCCAAACCATAGGATGACGCCGGTGCCTCCCAGGAAGAAGAAGTTGTTCAAGGAGGTGGTCACCGCCTGCAGCCGCTCGGCGTTGAATCCGAATCTGGCTACCGCAGCGGCGCGGGCGCTGAACTTCTCCTTCTCGTACTCCTCGGCGGCAAAGGCCCTCACCACTCGCTGGCCGGCCAGGTTCTCCTGGAGGACCGTGTTCAGGTGGCCCATCTCCGCGCGCTCGGCCATCCAGTTCCGCCGCATCTCCAGCATGATGGTGGAGGTGCGGAGCAAAATGAACGGCACGAACACCAAGCTCATGAGCGCCAGCTTCCAGCTTGAGACGATCAGGATAACGCTGACACCCAGGATCAGTAGCACCATGTACCCGCCGCGGATAACGCCGCCCTGGATGAACATCCGCACGCCCTCGACGTCCGCGGTTGCGCGGGACATCAGGTCTCCGGACCTCTGGTTGTCGTGGAAGGCGAAGCTGAGCCGCTGCAACTTCTCGTAGTAGGCGTTTCGGATGTCGTAGGCAACCCGCTGGCCCATCGACTCCCCCATGTACTGCTGGCCATAGGCGGCTATGCCCCGAAAGATGCTGAGCCCAAAAATCAACGAGGCAAGGAACAGGAGTTGACTAAACTCCCCAGACCCCACCACCTCGTCCACGGCAACCCCCAGCACCCTGGGGATTATCAGCGCGAAGGTCGCCACCCCAATGGTGGACAGGTAAGCCAGTAGTAGTCTGAGCTTGTACTTCAGGGCAAAACGGATGAGCCTGAGCAGGATGGACATGTCAGCTAGATGTATGCTCCTCGTGGGTCCATTGCCAGCGTCAGGGTGGTTGGCGCCGCAATGAACATAACTCCAAGGGGAATAGTATACCCAAACGTAGGGCAATGTCCATAGAAGCCAGACACAGGTATTCCCGGTGTGGGCTGGCAATGGTGGACAGGGGCGCCCGGGCGCCCATCCCCGCCCTGGACAAGGTCCGCCTGGGGCAGGTGGTTGACCTTGTGAGCAACATCCAGGTGGGCGGCGTCCATCACGCTCAACGTTGCTTTGGCTTGGCCATAGTGATACTATCTGTGGCAGAAGCGTGAGCGAGGGCAGCAGGCGCGGCTCTGCTCTGGCGGCCCCCAAGATAACCAGGTCTGGAGGTAGAACGGCATGACCCCGATGCAGGCAATCCAATCGGTGTTTGGGAACTACGCCAACTTCAACGGACGGGCGCGCCGGTCGGAGTACTGGTGGTTCGTTTTGTTCGTGACGATTATCGAAAGCGCTCTATATTTTGTTTTTATACCCCTTCCGGAGGTCGGTTTTGCGCTACTGGCTATCTTGGCTCTTGCCATTATCCTGCCTTCGTTGGCAGTAACGGTGAGGCGCTTGCATGACACTGACCGTTCCGGTTGGTGGTTCTTGATACAGCTTATTCCTTTTGGCGGGCTGGTACTGCTCGTATTCATGGTTCTTTCCGGGACCAGCGGAACCAACCGCTACGGGCCGCCCCAGACGTAACAACAACGAGCCATATAGCAAAGCAAGGAACAAGGGCTACGCGCAATCCGGCAAGGAAGCCGGATCGCCGGCGGGCCGGGAGCCGCGTCGACGGCCTTGCAACGCCGAAGGCTGACGCGCCCCTCTGCCACCTGCTTCTTGCCCACTCCTGCCAGAGCCGATATTCTGCAACCCAAAGCCAACTTTAGCTCAGGAGGCGTTGTGGTGGAAGAGACTACTCAGGCTGTGGACATGAATCCGGCCCAGACAGTGGAGGAGGCCGTCGAGGAAGAAGGCGGGGCTCCGGACGCGCTCCACGAAGAACAACAGAGGGAGGCGGAGCAGGCCTCTCGAATAGGTGAGTTGGAGGCTGCCTTGTCCAATGGGGAGCAGCGCCTGTCAGGGCTGGACGGCCTGCTGGGGCAGCGGGATGCCAAGATTGAGGAGTTGGAGGCGGCGTTGGGCCAGGTGGAGGACGTCGTCAAAGAACGTGAGCAGGAGGCGGAGGGATTAAGGGCACAGCTGGCCCAGGCAGTGGAGTTGTACCGCGCCTCCCTGCTGGCGGCAGCCCCCGATATACCGGAAGAGCTGGTGAATGGGGCCACCATCGCAGAGGTCGAGGCGTCCCTTGCTCAAGCCCGGCAGATGGTGGAACAGGTACGCGGGCAGCTGGAAGCCCAAGCCGTCCAGGAGCGGGTTCCGTTCGGCGCTCCGGCGCGTTCCGCTCCGGACCTCTCGGCCCTGTCGCCACAGGAGAAGATACGGCTGGGACTGGACCGTCGCTAGGGTCCGGGCTGCAATGCCGTTAGGGCGCAGGACAGGACTTTTAAGGCTCCTGGTTCAAGGGAACATGATGGTCGCGACTCACCGCCGGGGGAAGCGGCTTGGCTACGGTAAAAGGCCTCGGCCACTTAGTAGTGGCCGAGGCCTTGGCTACTCGCTTGAGGGAAGGTCTAGGCGTCGAAGTACAGGAAGTACTCGTAGGGGTGCGGCCTCAGCCTGACGGCGTCCAACTCCTTTGTCCGCTTGTAATCCAGCCAGGCGCTGATCAGGTCCGGCGTGAAGACGTCTCCCCGCAGTAGGAAGTCGTGGTCCGCCTCCAGGGCGTCCAGCGACTCGCCCAGGCTGCCGGGCACCTGCTTCACCTTGGCTGCCTCCTCCGGACTCAGGTCGTAGAGGTTCTTGTCCAGTGGAGCGCCCGGGTCAATCTGGTTGATTATGCCGTCGATGCCCGCCATGAGCATTGCCGCAAAGGCCAGGTACGGGTTGCAGGTGGGGTCCGGGCACCGGAACTCGATCCTCTTGGCGTGCGGGTGTCCAAAGTACATGGGAATCCGGCAACAGGCGCTGCGGTTCCGCTGAGAGTACGCCAGGTTCACTGGAGCCTCGTAGCCGGGCACCAGCCGGCGATAGGAGTTGGTGGTGGGGGCGGCCAGGGCCAGCAGGGCCGGCGCGTGCTTCAGCAGCCCGCCTGTGTAGTACAGCCCTATCTGGCTGAAGCCGGCATAGCCGTTCGGGTCGGAGAAAAGGTTCTCTCCACCCTTCCAGAGGCTCTGGTGGGTGTGCATTCCCGTTCCGTTGTCGCCGTAGAGGGGCTTGGGCATAAAGGTGGCGGTCTTGTTGTGGGCCCATGCTACGTTCTTGAGGACGTACTTGTACGCCATCACCATGTCCGCCATCTTGGTCAGGGAGTCGTAGACCATATCTATCTCGCCCTGTCCGGCCGTGGCCACCTCGTGGTGGTGCTTCTCCACCGTGATGCCGAAACCGGCCATCTTCAGGGACGCCTCCGAGCGAATGTCCTGGTATGTGTCGAAGGGTGGGGTTGGGAAATACCCCTCCTTATGCCTGGGCTTGTATCCCAAGTTGACGCTTCCGTCCACGTTCTTCTCGCTGCCGGAGTTCCAGATGCCCTCGTCCGACCCCACGAAGTAGTAGCCGCTGTGGGCGTTCTGGTCGAACCGCACGGAGTCGAAGATGAAGAACTCCAACTCTGGGCCCCAGTTGCTTAGGTCCCCTATGCCGGAGGATTTCAGAAACTCCTCTGCCTTCTGGGCGACGAAGCGCGGGTCCCGGGAGTAGCCCGCGTCCGACTCAGGGTCCTTGATCCTGCAGGTCAGGCTGAGGGTCGGGACTTTGAAGAAGGGGTCTCTCGTCCCGGTGGTGGCGTCCGGAACCAGGAGCATGTCGCTCTCCTCAATGGTCTGGAAGCCGCGAATGCTGGAGCCGTCGAAGCCGGTGCCTTCTACGAACACATCGGGCTTTAGCTCATCCACCGGTATGGATACGTGCTGGAGTGTGCCCGGCACGTCCGTGAACTTCAGGTCCACCATCTGGATGCCATTGTCGCGGCAATACTTGATTACCTCGTCAGGGTTAGAGAACCCTGGAAATTTGTCTGGGGTTTTTGGGAACTCGTATGGGGTTGTCATGCTCTTCCTCCTTGTTAATTGTGCTCTGAACCTTCCAAGCGCCTGGCCGTCCTTGCGCAATTGCCGGGGAGGAAAGCCAAGCCTTGGCAGCAGGGCAAGGAGCCACGCTGCTAAGTATAGCCCATAGAAACTCGGCAGGAACGCCCTGGTGTTAAATCTGTGTAAATTTTCCGCTGTCCTACTTTCGGGGGAAGAGGATTGTCAGGCTACCCGGAAGCGGTACCCAACGTTACGCACGGTTTCAATGAAGAGATGGCTGGCGTCCTCCACCTTGCTCCGCAGCCTGCGGATGTGAACGTCCACGGTGCGGGTGCCGCCGAAGTAGTCGTACTGCCAGACCCTGCTCAGAAGGGTCTCGCGTGTGTAGACCCTTCCAGGATTCGCTGCCAGCAGGCACAGGAGTTGGTACTCCTTGAAGGTGAGGATGACCTTCTTGCCGCCCACCGTGACCTCGTAGCGATCCTGGTCTATGACAAGGTCTCCAACCCGGATGACCTGCCCGCCGTCCCACTTTCCCGTGCGCCACAGGGCCCTCTGGACCCTGTGGCGCAGCTCATTGTTGGTAAATGGGAGGAATACTATGTCCTCCACCTCAAGGTTGGGGTCTACGGTTGCGTGGCCCTCTCCGGGCACCAGGGCCAGAACGGGTATCTCCACGTCCTTGCAGCGCCGGGCAAAGGACACCAGAGAGTCCGGTGGGAGAATGTCAGGGTCCAACACCAGAAGGCTTGGGGTTTCCTCCTGGGGTATAGTCTCTATTACCTCTGGGTCTTGGGAGAAGGAGAGGATGAACCCGTCATTCTCCAGAGGTCTGAAGTTGGGCCTCTCGTCCGGAGAGGTCAGGAGCATTATCCGTTTACTAGGCGGTACGGGACTCGTTGCTACACCTCGCGTCCAGATGTCTGAATGGTACTTTATGAGGGCTTTGCTGTCGAGTCTTCCGTCAACACGCACGGCGTCCAGTCGGGCCGCGGGCGCCCCTGCTCGCGCGGTGGACTTCATTCCCCGGGATCGGAATGTCGCCCACCGCAGGCCGGGAGGCCGACGTTCTAGCTATCGCGCAGGAAATCGGCGATGGCCCGGTTGAACTCGTCCGGGTTCTCCAGGTTGGACAGGTGACCCGCGCCTGAGACCTCCACCAGCGTGGCGTTGGGTATTATGGAGGCCATGCTGTGAGACTCCGCCGGCGGCGTGATGACGTCCTGGTCGCCGACCACTATCAGGGTTGGCGCGCCGATGTTGGGCAGGAGGTCTGAGGAGTCGGACCGGAGAGCCATTCCACGGAGGTCGCCGGCTATGCCCTCCACGGGGCACTGGGTGATCATGGCGCTGAGCGTGTCAACCACGTCCTGCCGGTTGGCCACCGTGTCCGGCGACAGCAGCCGCGGGGTCAGCCGCTCGGCTATGGGTCCGGCCCCTTCACGCTCTGCGAGCTGGGCCATGTCTTCCCGTCCCTTCTTTGCGTCATCGGAGTCGGGCTGCGGCCTGGTGTCCAGGAGCATGAGAGATCTCACGCGCTCCGGGTTCTTGCGATAGAAGGCGAATGCGACGTACCCGCCCATTGAGAACCCGCCCAGGACCACCTGCCGGAGGTCAAGGGCGTCCAGAAAGCCGTTCAGGTCGTCCGCAAGGAGTTCCATGGTGTACGGACCGGGGGTGACTTCGGACTCTCCGTGGCCTCGCAGGTCGGGAGCTATGACGCGGAACTCACCGGACAGCGCCTGGACTTGCGCCTCCCACATGCTCTTGTCCAATGGAAAGCCGTGCAGCAGGACGATTGGAGTGTCGCCGCTCCCCTGGTCGTCGTAGGCAATGTCTATACCGTTTGCGCGTACCGTTGGCATTATCTCCTCCTAAAGGTCTGAAATGGTGACCACAGCGGTCATTTGCTTACACCGATACGGGGTACAACGCTGGGCCACCGCGACACATCCACGGCAGGACGGCGCGCGGTGGGCCAGTCAGCGCCTCTCATTGTACCAGCCACGCAACCGCTTGCCTAGCGCCATATACCGGCGTCTACGTCCCAACGTGCGTAGATGCGAGGGTGCCCTCAAGCGACGCTCGGCAGGCGTAGCGCAGCATCGCGCAGCGCCCTTACCTTGCCTGCGATACCGGTGACCGCCAGGTCCGAAACAGCCGTCAGTTGCTCTAGGGAGGAATACAACGGCATATCAAAAAGGGCCTTTGAGCCGGATCTAGGTTCTTCTTCTCGTACGACCGACGAACCAAGCTGTTGCAATGAGGAAAGACGCCAACGCCGCGAATATAACAGGGAACACCAATTCCTAATGCATTGCATTAGCATGATCTTCCCCGAACAGCTAGAGGTAGTCGCGGAATTAAATTTTGTCATGGAAAGTTGTCGATGGCGTCTATTATGTAAAGCGACGTGAGTATCGTTGACTGGCTATGTATGCCTATAACGTCACATCTGGTGGCACTGCCCTCTTCCCGTAGCTTGCCGAGGTGGGCTCGTGGCGTCAAAAATGTTGACAACATCCGTGCTGTAATATATTCTACCACTTGAGATCGGTTTCGGTTTAGATTGTGTATAATGTAACTATAGGCGTCTGAGGTGACGTCTCCAAAAATTCTCCTACATGGGCTTGTATGCAATGCTATCAGAGAGGGATGGGTATGTCTAAGGAATCTCGAAAAGAAGGACCGGGAGTTGACCAAGAACGGCCCAAAATATATGTGACTCCGGTGGGCGGGCTGTATGTCAAGGCAGACGAGTTGCTTCGCAGCAAAAGAGGGCGCGAAATGGTTGATGCGATGGCGAGGCTTGACTTTAAGCGGAAGTCATCTGCCAGACCTGCGAAAGACGACTAATAGAGTATCTTTAACCATATCTAGTAGGAGGTACTCCCCGTGGGACTTGGGTTGTTGCTCGTTCCCGCTCTCGGGGGGTACTGGTTTCTAACCCATCTATACTACACCCGCTATCGAGCCGTACGTGATTCTGGTTACCACATCCTATTTAGATCCGCCTTTGTCGGCGGTATTTTGTTTGTCATCGCCGAAGCGGTTATTCTTTTTCTGAATCGGTATTTCCCACAGCTTGATGCAAAATGGGAGTTTTATTCTCCTACTCCTTACTCTGACACGGTTGTATTGAGTGTCCTCTTGGGAATGGTCTTGCCGGTTGTAGGCAATCTATTCTACGGTTCAGCGAGGGCTGCTCGACGGACGGCGAATGATAGCGGCGACCTAATTGAACTGCTAATTGCGGAATCCATTGAAGAGCAAAAACCAGTTGAAATTTCGCTGAGGAGCGGGAAATCCTACATTGGTTTTGCTCTTGAGAGTGGTGTCGCAAGGCATGGAGAGCCCGACGTTTCCATAATTCCTATGGCAAGCGGCTATCGCGATAGAGACACTCAAGAGTTGGAAATAACAACTCACTATGCGACAGTGATTCAGGAATCTTTGAAACAACCGTCCGGTATATCAGATCGGGACTTTCGAGTCGTAATTCCCATCACTGAAATAGTTTCTGCCCGAGTTTTTTTCCCAGAGGTATATGAACTTTTTGAGGAATTGAAGGAAAAGAACTCTTAGAAGGCACACTACAAGGTAATTGAGTAGCAGAACTAAGGCTTTGCTCAACGCCACTTGAGGGGCTGCTAGTGTAATGTAATGCCATGTCCCCCACTTGCCCGCGCGGGGCGGCTCTACGCGCTGTACTCAAAGTAGGTGGCGGTTACCAGGTCGTGGAGGTACTGGCAGCGGTCGTTGGCCTGTTGCAGGAACGCCTTGCGGTCTTCCTGGTCCGGCCAGTCGTAGTTTACCAGCGCGGCCAGGCGGCCGGCCAGCCGACGGGCTGCTGCGTCGGCGTCGGCGTCCGGGCCATGGTCCAGGCCGGCAAGCTCGGCGGCCGCTGCGTCCAGTGAGTGGCAAAGGGAGTTGGGAAGCAGGGGGTCGGCCACCAGCAGGTCCAGCGCTCGGCCGGACTCCACCTCAATGCCGTGCCGGGAGCCGTACGCCTCCAGGGCGTGGTAGGCTCGCAGCAGGCTGATCCAGCCGTCATCGACGTCATCTCCCGTCTCCGTCTCCAGGTCCAGGTGCGCCAGGAGGAGCGCGGTCAGCATCTGGGCGCGCTCGATGAATCGCCCAAGCTGCATGAAGCGCCAGCCGTCGTCGCGGTACATGGTCGCCCATGCCACGCCTGAGAAGGCGCTGAACTCCGCCGCCGTCTCTGCGTAGAAACTCTCCGGCGAGACTGCCCAGATGTCCTGTATGCGCAGCTTCTGAACCCGCAGGTAGGCCAGGTTAAGGGACGTCCACATCTCCGCGCTGATGCGATGCCGCATCTGGCGGGCGTTCTCGCGCCCAAGCGAGAAGCATCGCCACACCGAGCTGACGTTCGATTGCTCAAAGGTTAGGTCGTCGGCCAGGGTGTAGGAGTCGGCCAGAGTAAAGTCGTCGCTGCCCGGCGCCAGGCTGCCGCCCGGTGGCTGACGGTCCATGCTTGCGTAGATGCGCTTCCAGCCCAGGTATATCTCCCCCACGGGTCGATCCACCAGGGCCTCTGTCTGCAACCGCAGCAGGTGGCAGAGGCGCTGCGCCCGCTCCAGGTATCGGCCCATCCAATAGAGTCCCTGCGCGCTGCGTGAAAGCATTGTCCAGTCCTCCTGGTCGTATTCTTTCCCTGCCGGCTTGAGGGTGACGTAGCGGCCTCCCGTCTGTCCGGACTCACCAATCTTACACCGCCTACTGGAGCTCTGCCAACGGCGTTGGCCGTTGGGCGGCCCCACTCATATGGTTCGACCCACTCAGCCCCGTATCAAGTACGGGGCTGGCATGAGAGGGAAGGCGCGGGGCTGGCCATGAGTGGGAATGGAGGATTGGTCTAGCAGGAGGGGGGCATTTTCAGGCAGCGATGTTGACAGCTTGCTACGGTTGATTTATTGTAGCGTTGCTTATTATAGGCGTCTTGGGCAGGGTGGGTCCGACACCTTAACGGGCGTCTCTTGCAAGGGGGTCTTCTCATAGCCCGCCGTATTTTGGACCGGATCGATGAACCGGGCGACCTGAAAGCGCTGACCTACGAGGAGTTGGCGCAGGTTGCGCAAGAGGCGCGAGACACTATCATCTCCGTGATAACCGAGCGCGGAGGCCATCTGGCATCCAACCTTGGCGTAGTGGAGCTCACGCTGGCTTTGCATCGCGTCTTCGATAGTCCCACCGACAGCATAGTCTGGGACACAACCAACCAGACCTATACCCACAAGCTGGTGACGGGGCGACGCGACGAGTTCCAGAACATCCGCCTGGAGGGCGGCCTGTCCGGCTTTGGGGAGCCAAGAGAAAGCCCGCACGACACTCTGGCCGCAGGCCACGCGGGGACCGGCCTTTCCATAGCCCTTGGCATTGCGGAGGGCGCAGCCAACCGTGGCCTGGACTCGTGGACCATCGCCGTGGTGGGTGACGGGGCCATGACCTCCGGCTCCAGCTTTGAAGCCGTGAACAACACCGTGCATCTCAACCCCCAGAGGTTCATAGTAGTCCTCAACGACAATGGGATGTCCATCTCCGAGAACATCGGCTTCCTCACCAACTGGCGCAAGCGTCTGATCACCCATCCTGAAGTCCGCGCAATGGTGGGCCGCGCGAGGGCCCTTTCGCAGAAGGTGCCCAACGGCGAGTTGCTGTACAGGCTGGTCAAGCGGTTCAACACGGGGCTGGCGGGCCTCATTGTGCCCACCATGTTCTGGACGGAGATGGGGTTCCAGTACCTGGGCCCCGTGGACGGTCACGACTTCAAGCAGATGGAAGAGGTCCTGCGACAGGCCAAAATCTCCACTGGGTCTGTGCCGCTGGTTCACGTTGTGACCCACAAGGGCCACGGCTACGAGCCCGCAGAGGACGACCCGGTAAAGTTCCATCAGCCGAGTTCCCCGCTGGGGGCAGGGTCGGGCGCGCCCACCTACTCCAAGGTGTTTGCCCAAACCCTTGCGCGCCTCATGCGGGATGACGAATCCGTGGTCGGCATCAGCGCCGCCATGCTGGAGGGCACGGGGCTTGTGGAGGTGCAGCGTGACTTCCCCGGCAGGATCTTTGACGTAGGAATTGCCGAGCAGCACGCCGTGAGCATGGCGGCCGGAATGGCGTCAACCGGACTCCACCCCTTCGTCTCCATCTACTCCACGTTCCTCCAACGCGCCTTCGATCAGGTGGTCCACGACGTTTGCCTTCAGAATCTGCCGGTGACGCTCATAGCGGATCGCGCGGGCATTGTTGGAGAGGACGGCAAAACCCATCATGGCGCGTTCGACATCTCTTACCTGCGGTGCCTGCCCAACGCCGTTGTGGCGGCGCCAATGGACGAGAACGAGCTGCAACACCTGGTTTACACTGCCTACAAGCACCCCGGTCCGTTCGCCATACGCATCGCCAGGGGGGCCGCCATCGGAACGCCCCTGGACGAGGACCTCAAGCAGATGACGATTGGCAAGGGTCGCGTGGTCAGGGAGGGCGGCGACGTCATGATATTTGCCATCGGCAAGTCGGTCAGCGCAGCCCTGGAGGCGGCGGAATGGCTTGAAGGCCACGGCGTTTCCTGCGGGGTCGTGAATGCCATCTTCGTGAAGCCCCTGGACGCGGACCTGCTCCTGAGCGAAGCGCGCCGCGCCCGCCGTATAGTCACCGTTGAGGAGAACGTACTAGCCGGAGGGTTCGGCACAGCCGTCCTGGAAGTCCTTGCGGAGGCCGGGATGGAGTACACGTCCGTCCATCGCATCGGTATGCCGGACTCCTTCATTGAGCACGGCACGGCGGCCGCTCAACGGCGCAGGCTGCAACTGGATGCCGAGGGCATCGCGGGGCAGGTTATGAGCGTGTTCTTCCCCGAAGGGGCGGCGCCCCTGAGGTAGCCCCAACGGCGGCGCATCATACCACCGCTCGACTCGCCGAGCCACCGCTCATACTGAGCAGTGTCAGCTACGCTCTCAGTCTTTCCGCTCATGTGGTTCGACATGCTCACCACGAGCGGGAAAAGGAACTCGGCTCACTCCCGTATCAACTACGGGGCAGGCTAGGAGCGGTATGGGAGTGGCGCACCAACCGACGTTGGCATTACCAGCGCCAGTAGAGAATACCTGGAGCGCTACGCCATTCCTGCGGAAGCAGGAATCCAGGCGCCCCGTGATAGCGCATGATAGACCCCTGCTTTTGCAGGGGTGGTCTAGTGGCTGACCTTGCGTTCGCGCCTCGTAACGGGGCAGGCTAGGAGCGGGATGGGAGTGGCGCACCAACCGACGTTGGCATTACCAGCGCCAGTAGAGAATACCTGGAGCGCTACGCCATTCCTGCGGAAGCAGGAATCCAGGCGCCCCGTGATAGCGCATGATAGACCCCTGCTTTTGCAGGGGTGGTCTAGTGGCTGACCTTGCGTTCGCGCCTCGTAACGGCGCAGCCTCGGTGTGTTCAGATTCCTCACCCGGAATATACCAACGCCCGGCCTTTATAGTCGCCGTAATCCCAAACAGAGTATCATTGTAGAGGCGGGGAACTTTTTGAGGGCCATTTCCGACTTTATGATAGAAACGGCTCTGAATTCCTGAATCTTACCTGAATCTTAAAGAAGGTGGATAACCATGAAGAACGTGAGACGGCTATTGACGGGTCTGGGTCTTGCAGCATTGTTGGGGCTGGCAGTCGCCTGCCAATCGGAGGCGGCGGAGACCCCGGATGCTGGAGGGGACGCAGGCTCCGAATCAGACTCCATTGCTCAAGCGCTTGGACAGCTCGGAGGGTACGGGGGATCCGGGATACAGGTCACGGGAGAGGGGAGGGTTACCGTTACGCCGGACCTGGCCCTGCTGAGCCTTGGAGTGGAGGCGATGGCGGACACCGTCGCGGAGGCCAAGGCGGATGCGGCCACTGCAATGGCAGCAGTAATCGCCGCCCTCAAGGCCAACGGCATCGCAGACGCGGACATACAGACCAGCTATTTCAACATTTCACCGGAGTACACCTACCAGGAGGTGAGCAGGGGCGACATTTGGCATAGCGAACGGGTTCTGGTTGGCTACCTGGTCACCAACAACGTCACCGCCAAGGCGCGCAACCTGGACAGTGTAGGCGCCACTATAGATGCCACCGCGGAGGCCGGAGGCAACGCCGCCCGCATCCAAAACATACGGTTTACGGTGGAGGACTCATCGGCGGCCCAGGCGCAGGCCAGGGAGAGCGCCGTGAAAGACGCGCTGGACAAGGCGGACCACTTCGCTTCTCTTGCGGGGGTGAACAGGGGCAGCCTGCTGTCCATTAGCGAAAGCGGCGAGCCGCTTGCCCGGTCGTTCGATGCTGGTATGCAGATGTATGCGGAATATGCGGCCACTCCCATAAGCGGCGGCGAGTTGGAGATAGCCATCTACGTTCAAGCGGTTTTTGCCATAGAAAGCCCGTAGGCACGGAGAACGGAGCGGGACAAGCATACTGCCCAACAGGGGAGATTTTTGCAGAACCCCCTGCGGGCTCCCCAAATGCCTTCCCCCGCTCAGGCGGGGGAAGGCTAGAGCCTGCCTAGGACTTGATCCGGGGATGGGAGTCAGCCTTGTTGACACCCCGTCCCGATGCTATAATCCAAATGTTGTTATCGACGCATTCACCTTGAGGCGAACGCCTAGTCATCCTCAGGCTGCATTCCCCGATAGCTCAGCGGTAGAGCGGGCGGCTGTTAACCGCTAGGTCGTAGGTTCGAATCCTACTCGGGGAGCCAGCGCTCCTAACGTTAATGACCTGCCCCCCGGAAACTGGTCCAAGAGAAGTGGCAGTCTTGGGCAGTATTGGTCTTGCCAACCATGGGCCCTCCCTCAATGCTCTATTATAGCTGAGTACTCTATCTGCCTGTGTTACTGTTTTATGTGGTAAGGTCGCCGATGCCCCTCCAGGGACAACTCCGCCACGCACTTTGTTCTAAGGGCTGGACGCTGCGCTAAGGAAGAGATGGCAGTTAGGCTGTCAGATTGACCGGCGTCTTCCTACTATGTAATGCTAGGTATGTACTAACGAAATTCGCAACGTCCACCGGGCGTTGACGACACGCATAGGGGGTCTCTCATGAGACATTCACTTAGACAATTGGTATTGGCTGGATTGATGGGCCTACTGGCCGTCGCTTTTGTAACGGCGTGCAGCAATGAGACGCCACCCACTCCTACGGAGTTGCCCACCAACACACCCGTCCCAACAAGCGCTCCTATTCCTACACCAGTTCCGCCTACAGCCACGCCTACCGTCGCTCCAATCACGGGGCCGGACACCATGCCCGCTATTCCCGGACTCGAAATTAGCCCGGACATGCGCTTGGGAGACTTGGTCGACGCACTCAGCGAGTCGGAGCAGGCGTGCATCAGCGGCGAGCTGGGAGATGAACTGCCGGCGTCCGTCAGGGATGCGCCCGTTTTTACAGAAACTATCGAGCAATGGCAGGTATCGATTTTAGGCTGCCTCTCCCAGGAGACGGCCTCCGCGCTTTTCCTGGCGTTCTTTGCTGCGCAGATGCCGCCTCTGCCTCAAGAGGCTGAAGCCTGCCTGCAAGGTCTGCTAATGAACGTGGACGTAGCGGCCCTCGTCGCTTCCCTGACGCCGGATGCAGGGCCTGCCGCAGAGGCGGCAGCTTTGCAGTTCGGCTTCGGACTGCTGACTTGTCTCCCGCCGGAGATGATGGAAGGCCTACTAGGAGGGGACGGACCCGGAAGCCCCACAGAGCCTGCGCCTACGGACGATACGTCGCTCTGGAGCTTTGCTACGGGCGGCTGGGTTGTCAATGCGCCTGATTAGGGGAACGGGAGGCATTAGTTTTCTACGTCACAAAAGCCGTGAACGAGGGCGGCGAGAGTGGTATACTAAAGGTACTGGCAACAATGCCAAGTATCACAAGGCCCGTCCCAATACAACCCGTGTAACCTTCCCTAGAGGCGTGGATGAACCCCCGCGACATAGCCACTGGCTCGGTGGGCCGCGACCTGCTCGCAGACCTTCATGCCGGTGAGTTACGGCGCCCAGGAGCTTTGGAGGAGATCGGTGAGGCCGATCTCCTCCAGCGCGTAGTCACTTCGGCTCTCACAGTGGGTAGCCTGGGAAAAGACATCGCATTGAGTACCCTCGTCCCGGAACCGACAACGAGCGAACTCGCCCTTGCCAAGCGCCTCTCGCACTGCCCTGCGGCTAGATGGTGGACGAACTCTTGGAGCGCACGGTCTCAGATATGGGTATGTCCCAAGGGCAGCGGGCCTCCGGTGCGCGGAGGCCCCCATGAGCCGGCTACCGGCAAGCCATCAACAGCGCTGTGGACCTCATCCAGCGTCGCTGGCATAGGGAGTGCGTGGATGCCAGTAGCCACTACCGGACTCATCCACTACGTGCCCGACGAACTCTGGCATTTAGAACTGTGCCCACGCTTACCCGTGGCCGAAATCCATACCGTATCCGACTGGCGCGCCCTATGTAACGAGGCGCCGGGCTGCAATGATACTAATGGGTTGATAGAACCCGATTGGCAGGCCCTTGCGCGCCGCTTCGATGGTGTTCACCTAAGCGTAGCCGGGCTCCTCGCCGTCCAAGGCGTACCCATAGCAGATAAAGACGGTGTTGCAATGCTGTGGGGATGGGACGCGGAATCTACGGCATGGCTCAACTGGTGTGTCACATCTGCCCGCAAACTGTCGAACCATTCCCACATCCCTGGCCGGGGTGGCTGACGGGATTCACAGGGGAAAAGGCGGTGGGTAGGGACGCCGCCCCACTCCACCTTGAACTTCCCTATTCCCGGCGAGGGCGAGCTGCCCAGGAGCAAGTAGTCCTGCTTCAATCGTTCCATTTCTACGTCACAAAAGCCGTGTACGAGGGACCATTCCCACATCCCTCGGCCCTACACAACAGCTTGACCGTGTATTCAAATATCTGCAAGAATGATAGATGGCGCGCATCAAGCTGGAGGCAGTTGAAGGGGGTTGCGGCGTTTCCTCTCGCGCTTTGAGAAGCTCAACGGGCCCTTCCTCGGGTTTCTCTCATTCGCGCTCATCTTTAGATGCGCTGCGCTATTTCGTTAAGAGGCTACAATAGGATTTTTGCTTTTGAAGGGGGATATATGTCATCGTCAGACATTGTGGGGGAGATTGGCGCTGAACTAGGTCGTCTCATTGAACAGCGCGATGAACTGGATTTAACGATACGGGCGCTTCAGAGAACCATACAGCGCCTTATGGCAAACAATTATGAAGAGGCAGATGAGGAACGATCAAACGTCCGAGGGCTAAGTAATGCTCTCTACCAGCGCCCCGCTAAAGCAGAACAGCCTATGCACCTGAGGACACTCTATGACTTCCTAGCCAGCTCCGGCTTTCAGGTGGTTGGCGACAATCCACTTAACAATATATGGGATCACATGAGCAATGCCCCCCGCTTTGAGAGCTTAGGAGAAGGAACCTGGGGTCTTTGGAAGTGGTCACACACCCCAGCTAATGAGGTAGAGTAGTGACCTGCCCCCCGAGAACTAGTCCGGTAATAAACCCGCGCGCTGGATATAATAGAAAGGGGCTAAGACCTTTCAGGACCCCGTGTACAACTCTGTGTCTGGATGAAACTGGAACCATCCGAACCAGAACGACATGTGGGTGGGTATCCGCGCCAGCCTATCCGACTCGTCTGCCATGTTAACCAGAAACTCCTCGGTCACCTGCCATTGACCTTACCCTGTTATTAGTATCGGGGTAATAGAGTGCAGCTACCGCTTCAGCATACTCCTTTGGCGCCCTGCCTTTCAACGAGCTGTGGGGTCTGACCTCGTTGTTGTCATAACTCTCTCCTAGATTGTGACATTTCAAACTGAGACCACTACCGGCAAGTGCGGTCGCCTGCCGGCGTAACATAACGTGTGGCGCAATTATGGGAGGGCAGGTCAGACCCACTGAGACGCCGGCCCGATGAAAATCTGGGGCGCTCATTTCAAATATAGCTGCTTAACCACTCCATCCACCAGCGTCCCAACCACATGCTCCCCCACCGCTCTGAGGATACGCTCTTCATCCCAATCATCACTCAAATCATATGAATAACTCTTGTAATCTACTGCCGGTTCCGCTTCAAACGCAAATACATTTTCCTCCAGAGTCAGTTCCTTCTTGGCTGTATCTACGCTCATTAACGTTCCAGTTATTCCGTCCTTATTTGCCATCCAGTCCTCCCTTTTAGTTTGGTCATTCAGCCAAGTATAGCGCCTCGGCGCCCACTTCAGGCCACTGAATTATGTGGTGGCCCCAGAGAAGTGGACAGGTAGCTAAGGTGGTTAACTGCTCCTGGAATGACCGTGGAAAGGAAGGAGCAGACAGTGAAAGAGAGTCGCAGGAAGCATAGTCCGGCGTTCAAGGCCAAGGTGCGCGGGAGGCGTTGAAGGCAGAGGAGAGCGCTGCAAGGTTGGCACGGAGCCAACTGACCCTGATTAGGAGGGGCCGTGTCCCGGTGGGATGGCACAACCAGAGACAACAAGGAGTTGGCTGAAAGCTACGACCAGCGGTCAAAGAAGTATGAGTCCACCAGGCGCGGGTGTATTGTGATCGTGGTCGACTAGGCGCTCCTAGTCGACCACGATCACAATACAGCGCAAGCGCTCTCGTTCGAGCCGGTCAAAGAAGTCTGACGCCCTCTTCCCACGCTCCAATGACTACGGAGGACTACTGGAGAGACAGATGTAGGACGCGCTCATGGCCGGAGCGTAAGCGCATATCGCCGTCTCGGCCTTGACGTTTACCTGCCGCGCGCCGGCTGTTCCCCGGAGCTGCTCGATGCCGTCGATATACATTGCAGTGCGCGTGCGTCCGTTCCCGAGGTTTCCCCCGCCGGAGAGGAAGGGATGCGGCCCCTCAACGCTGATGTCTCCCTTGACAAAGTCCTTTGCGTCCCCTTCCTTCACCCCGTGCCATTGGAAAGCCTCCAGGGCAAGGGGCATAAAGGGCGAGAACCCGTCATACGGGTTGAAGATGTCCACGTCCTCCGGTCGGAGCCCGGAGCCCTCGTACACCATCCGGGCCACGTTGTACTTACCCTCCATCCACTCGTCCAGGGTCATATAGCTGCTTCTGGCCGTTCCGCCTCTTCCCTGGTTGTGGTTCAGGACATAGACCGGCTTCTGCTTCATGTCCTTGGCGCGCTCGGCGGTGGTTATGATAAAGGCTCCTGCGGCGTTTACCGGCCGGTCGTAGTCCCATATTCTGGCGGGCCAGGCTATGGGTCTGGAGGCCAAGTAGTCCTCCAATGTAACTCCGGAGGCGCCGTTGGTGGCATAGAAGCCCCACGAGTTCATGAGGCCGTTGCGATGCTCGGTGAGGATCAGAGGAGCCATGAGATCCTCCCAGGTTGTGTCGTACCTGGTGCAATACTGCTGTATGGCGATGGTGCCATCGATCTGCAGGGACAGGACGTTTGCGCCCCAGGGAAAGGTCCATTGGTTAGGGCCGCGTGCGTAGTCCTCCGCGTTGTCTCCTCCCCGTCGATAGCGTCCTTCAAGGTTGTTCGCCGTGTAGATGTACAGCGCGACGTTGCACAGGCCGTCAGCCACAGCCTGGGCTGCCATTCCCAGCCCCTCGCCGATGTCCGGGACAACCTCCGGCGCATACTTGACGTTGCTCAGCTCCGGCATATTGTTCAGCATCCACTTCCCGGACACGGTGGTCAGGCCGTCTTCGGAGTCATAGGGCGGCGGAAAGTATGGCCGGTAGGGGCCCCAGCTGGCCGCGCTGCCACCGTTGGCGCCTGCCATGTTGTTTGGGCACTGGAGAAGGCCGTCCACCTCCTCCGGCTTTACCCCTGCGTCCTCCAGGGCGCGCTGAGCCGCCAGAATGCAGAAGGCGCCCAGGGTCCTGTCCATGGACAGGCCGTCCCACCGCCGGTCGACCGGCGACATGGCCCATCCGGTGATGGCGACTTTACCCTGGTGCGGCCACACTCCCAGCCCCTGCTTGTCTCTTCTCCATCCGGTTCCTTCTGTCGTCATGGTTCACCCTCTCTGGTATATAGAGTTTGTATGCGTAGACCGGTCTAGCCGGTCAGTTTCCATTCGTGGATCAGTTGACCAGGAGCAACCTCCTCAAATGTGACCTCTACCGGGGCGCCTATGGGGACCTCTCTCACCGGAACACCGGGAAGATTGGAATAGAAGTTGATACGCGGGTCATCGTCCAGCGTTATGAATGCGAGGTTGAAGGGCTGATCAGGTACGCGCCGGGCGAGATGAATGTCCCGCATGACCACAAAAGTTGAGATATGCCCCCGCCCGCTTGTCTCCTTCCACTCCAGCGTCTCAGAGTCGCAGTCCTGGCACTTGGGCCGCGGCGGGTACTGCAACGCGGCGCAGTCTTTGCAGTTCTGTACAACCAGCCTCCTTTCATTGACGGCGTCCCAGAACGGCTTGCTCAACTCATCGGGCGTCGGGATGAGCTTCGGCATCTCCTGTCTCCTTTCCTGTCCTGCAACATGTTTGATTCGCTTAGGGATGTACCGGACATCCTCTTCGCTAGCTGACGAATAGTGGGTTCGCCTCTTCCCAGTCAACAATGCGGCGCTCGTGATAGTCGTCAATCTGCTCGCCGCTGTAGCCGACCTCGCTCATGATCGCACGCGTATGCTGACCCGGATAGGGCGCAGCCCGGTAGCTCCCCGACATCTCCGAGAAGTGTACAATACCCCCGTTCCGGATGTACTTGCCGAATCGCGGGCTCTCATCCTCCACCTCTACAGCCAGGCCATTGTCCATGGAGTGGGGGTCGTCCATGAAGAACTCCTCGTCATCGCTGTGGGACACCCGTACACAGGCCACGTCCTGCGCTGTAAGCAGCTCCTCCCACTCAGCGGCCGTGCGGGTGGCAAACAGCTCTGTCAGTTGCCCAATCAGCTCTTCATCGTGGGCCATGCGGGCCGAGGCTGCGAACCGCGGGTCACCCAGCAGGTCGGTTCGTCCCACCGTATGGCAGAGCTTCGCCCACTCTTCCTCAAACAGGCAGGCAAGAAATACCCATCCCTCCCTGGCCTGGTACAGCCGGTAAAGGGCGTGCAGGCCGTAGCACTCGGCATCCGGGATGGCGTAAGGGGGCCGCCCCGCGTAGTCGTATGCTTCGTCGTGGTTGGCCCAGGCGTTGGCGCACATCATTGTTACCTGGATTGCCTGCCCGCGGCCGGTGCGCTCCCGGTCCCACAGGCCCAGCATGATCGCCGTTGCCACGCCCTGGGAAGAGTTGGGGTCGGGATTGCCTTCGTTGGCGCGCATCATCCGTCGCGATGTCTCTTTGATCTCGTCCATTGTCATTGGCTGGTAGGTAGGAGGCGGCATGGCGCGACCCGCCTGACGCAGCGCTCCACCAAAGAGCGCCCCGGGGAGGGGATGGGCGCCGGGGCGCCGTCTGTGGGGGCCGGTGGCTCCATAGGCTCCAACGTACACGTGCACCAGGCGTGGGTTGATACGCCGGCATGTCTCGTAGTCTATGCCCAAACGATCGGGCACCCCGGGCCTGAAGTTGTGCAGCAGCACATCTGCCTTGGCAATCAGCTTGTGAATCAGGTCCCGGCCTTCCTCGGTCTGAAGGTCAACCCGTATGCACTCCTTGCCGGAATAGGTCCTGATGTTGTTCAGGTTCACTGTGCCGACTCCGGGCATCCCGCGCCCCGGAGTGGCGTCTACCTTTATCACCCGCGCCCCCAGGTCGGCTATCATCACGGCGCCGTAGGGCCCTGCGATGACTGTGGAGAAATCGAGCACAGTGATGTCCTCCAACGGATGGGATGGCGCATGGCGCTGGTCTCCATTGCTGCTGCCACCCGCTACGGACAGCGCTTCCAGTCCGGCCATCTCGGACAGCGTCTCTTCTGTATGTTGGCCCAGATCCGGGGCCGGCCCACCGACCTCTCCGGGGTTGTCGGCAAGGTCCGCCAGCAGGCCGACTATCTTCATAGGACCTACCCTTGGGTCGTTTATCTCCACCACGTGCCGGTTATGGACGAACTGCTCGTGCTTCATTGCCTCCACAGTGTGCAGGAAAGGCTCCGCAGCGATGTCGCCATCCTTCACGTAGATGTCCATCCACTCATCAAGGGTCTTCTCCTGCATGCGCTCCAATATGAGCTCTCGCAGGATCTCCTGGTTTTCCGGTGTCAGGCTGGACGTGTTCTTGAAACGCTCGTCCTCCAGGACCCATCCCAAGCCGATGACCCGGAGGTGGGCGTGCAGCAGCCGGGGACTGAACTGTATGTTGGCATGCTGGAGCCAGCGGCCATCCTTGGTCCGGACAGGGATGTATCCCAGGTTGGGCAGCGTCCGGGCGTTCGGCAGTGTAGACGGGAACCGCTCCGGGTCCTTGCGGGTGAAGAAAGCGTTGATCTGGCGGCCACCGTAGTAGGGGATCATCCCCTGGAGCACACTGGTCTGTACCCACTGGCCGCGCCCCGTCTTTTCCCTGACGCGCAACGCGGCCAGGATGCCCCGCACGGCAGCCTGGCTCGAAGCCCAGCTTGCAGTCTGCACTGCAACATACGTAGGGCCGTCCCGGAGAGTCTGGCCCGCGAAGTTCACCATACGGCCACTCTTGGCTGCGACTACACCCTCGTAGCCCTTCACATTCTTCAGCCGTCCCTTCTGGCCAAACCCGGTGATGGAACAGTACACCAGGCGAGGGTTTACCTCGGCAAGCGTGTCGTAGTCGATCCCCAATCGCTGGCTCTCCCCGGGCCGGAACGACTCTACCACCACATCGGCCCGCCGGGCCAGCGCCGCCGCCTGCTCCCGGCCCTCCGGCGTCTTCAGGTCCAGGACAACCCCCTTCTTGCCGCGGTTCCACGCCAACCAGGTAGGATGGGAGCGGAAGGGGTTGCCGGTTGGGGGCTCCACGATGATAACGTTAGCGCCGAAATCGGCCAGAACCGCCGTTGTCAATGTGCCTGGCATCCCCTGGCTGAAGTCCAATACAGTTAGGCCGCTACATGGTCCCGGCATAGCTCCCTCCTCTCACTAGAGACACCGAAGCGCCTTCGATTGTACACATTGCGCCGCAGCGATACTTCCCTTTTATCAATCTGTGTCTCCTTTCCCCGATTCAGGCTAGGTGAGCGCCGGTTGACCGGGCCAGAGGCCTCTTTCTACGACTCCTCGCCCGGATTGTGTGCTCGCGCTGGGGCTAGACCCCTGAGAGGCGGTGGCGCCTCTGCTATACGGGTCCAGGGCAGGTATGTCTTCAGCCAAATAGCGGGCGGACTTCCAAACGCGCAGGACAGGGGTCTGCTCGGCTTCGTCAAAAAGCCGATCGATCTGCCGCTGAATCCGCTTGGTGACCATAGCGCTCTCACGATTTTTGGCGATCGGGATGGCCTTATTTTACCATTGTCGGAACGAGAGTCAAGGTTGGCTTTATTCCGGTATTCTCTACAGACGCTGGTAATACAAACGTCGGTGGAGTACCACGCCCATCCCGCTAACGCCCTTCGACAAGCTCAGGGTGAGCGGAAGTGGGTTCCATTTCCCGCTCGAGGTGAGCATGTCGAACCATATGAGCGGGTAGACTGCGGGCGTAGCTGACACCGTGAGCTGCCGAGTCCCGTCCTTGTGACGCCAAGGGAGGCAGGTTGTCCCGGCGCTGGGCAGGAGCCTGTTTCAGCGGCGGGTTTCGGCCAGCAGATGGTCCACGTGGTGGTGTTCTTCACAGGACGTCATCGACTGGTCCATCTGTATGGTGACGTGGCCGATGCGGTGGTCTCTGTGGACAATGTCCTGCATCCGGGTGAGAAGCCGGTCCACGTCGCCCTTCCAAGAGGGGTCTATGAGCACGTGGGCGGTGAAAGCGTCCTGCCCGGAGGTTATGGTCCACACATGGACGTCATGGATGAGGGTCACGCCCTGCAGGTTCTCAATGTCGCTGCAGAGCTTGTACACGTCCACGTGTTTGGGAGCGCCTTCCAGCAGAACGTTCAGGACCGTGAATATCAATCCACGTGTGTTGTACACGATAAGCAATGCGATGACGACGCTGAGGATCGGGTCGGCAATGTACCACTCAAAGGCGATTATGAGTATTGCTGAGATTATCACGCCAACGGAGCCCAGCATGTCGGCAATCACGTGCTGGAAAGCTCCTTCTACGTTCACGCTGTGCTCAGACGATTTGTGGAGTATCCATGCGGCTGCAAGGTTCACCAAGAGTCCGCCCGTACCGACGATCAGCACCGGCAAACCTTCTACCTCTACCGTTTCAGTGAAGGCGCGATGGTACGCCTCAAAAAGTATCCAGCTCGCTATCACCCATAGACCGAAGGCATTGGCCATGGCGGCCAGCACCTCGGTTCGATAGTACCCGAAGGTGCGCTCGGCAGACGCCGCTCTGCCGCTAATCCACATTGCTGCCAACGCCATTACAATGGAGGCGGCGTCCGTGAGCATGTGCCCGGCGTCCGCCAGGAGAGCCAGGCTGCCGGACAATATCCCGCCCACAACCTCGGCCACCATGTAAGTCGAGATGAGGGCCAGGGCTATAACCAGGCTGCGCTTGCTTGCGCCCCGCAAGTCGTGAGCATGGTCGTGGCCTTCGTGACCGCCGTGGTCGTGGCCTTCGTGGTCGTCGTGCCCGCCGTGGTCGTGGCCTTCGTGGTCGTCGTGCCCGCCGTGGTCGTGGCCTTCGTGGTCGTCGTGCCCGCCGTGGTCGTGGCCTTCGTGGTCATCGTGACCGCCGTGGTCGTGGCCTTCGTGGTCATCGTGACCGCCGTGGTCGTGGCCTTCGTGGTCGTCATGATCGCCGTGGTCATGGCCTTCGTGGTCGTCGTGCCCGCCGTGGTCGTGGCCTTCGTGGTCATCGTGACCGCCGTGGTCGTGGCCCTCGTGGTCGTCGTGCCCGCCGTGGTCGTGGCCCTCGTGGTCATCGTGACCGCCGTGGTCATGGCCCTCGTGGTCATCGTGCCCGCCGTGGTCATGGCCTTCGTGACCGGGACCTTGGGAACGGGGTGGCGTTCCGGATGATGACATCAGAAAAGTCGATGGCGTGTAGGACATGGGGTTGGTCTGACCTGCCCCTCGCATTGCTTGGAGCTCATTGAGGCCCGCAGATCCTGGGAAAGAACCTCTTGAATCTACCATTGGCTGCACCATGCCTTCGCCATGCTCAATGTCCCATTATAGCGCGGACGCCCCTGCCTTGGAATAGCTCGGATTGAAGTAAGGCTTGGCAAGGACTGACAAGAGGCCCTGCCGACCCAAGTGAGGATCCGGTAGGGCCTCTTAACCCGTAGTTACCGTTGATATTAGCGGTCTAGTGCCCGTGATGTTCGTGGTCGTCGCACTCGTGGTCGTCGTGCTCGTGCGCGTGATGCTCGTGCTCGTCGCACTCATGGGAGCTGTGCATGTGGCCGGGCTCGTCACCGTGATGCTCGTGGTCGTCGCACTCATGGGCTTCGTGCTCGTGCTCGTGATGTTCGTGCTCGTCGCACTCGTGGGCGTCATGGGCTACCTGCGTCATCTGGACCTCCTTAAAAATAGTTTTATACTTGCTCGTCCCACTGTCCTGTGAAGCCAAAACCGGAGCGAGCGCCTCTCCCTGAAACAATCACATAGCATAATAGGTGATGGTCTATTGGACTGTCAACGCGTGACAGCAAGTTTTCCATCCACCCGTCTTTCCATTGGGAGCCGCCGGGTCGGATGGCCCCGCCGCCCCTCTCCCTCTGGATGCCCGCTCACCATGAGCGGCGCAAGTCGCCTTTGAGCGGATCTCTCCTCTCGACTTTGGCCGGTTCTTGGATTACAATTCAGAGGCCGTGGATGCTGAATTAAGGCGGTAGGCCCCGGATCTCTATTCCGGATAGATAACAGAGACAGACTTGAGGGGGTGAACAGTGCCAGTGGAAGCACAGATGGCTCCGGATTCGATCTATAGAAGCACGGAAGGGTTGGGTGTCTGGGAGCATAAGGGGAAGGTGGCAGCCGTAGGCATAGGGATCTCTCCCACCGCGCGGCGCTGGGATGAGACCACAGATACCAGCGTGGGCGCGTGGACCATCCTCGCTATACAGAGGGCCATAGAGGACGCCGGCGTCTCACCGGACCAGGTGGACGGGCTGGTCCTCACTCCGGAGACCTCCACAGGGTCTCCCTGGCCGGCGGACAAGCCCATTCCGGAGGACTTCCTCAATACCTATCAGTCCACGGACGACCCACTGGACGGCGTCGCCAAGCTGAGCTCGGAGTGGATTCTCAAGAACATGCCGGAGCTGACCAATATCAAGTTCGTCATGTACGCCCCAATATGTATGTCCAACGCGCTGGTGGTCGCCGCGCAGGCCGTGGGCGAGGGCCTCACCAACACCTGCCTTGTGGTGCGGGGTTGGCACAACTTTGGTGGCCGGTACTACGTGGGACAGGGGGCTGCCGCCGGAGAGACCATTGGCGGGGCTGGCAAGTGGACCGGCATGTGGGGGACAGTGGCCTGCTACACAACGGCCATGATATTCGAGGCGTACTGCCGCAAGTACGGCAAGAGCCACGACATGATGGCGCCCTTTGTGGTGAACTCAAAGCGGAACGGCCTGCTGTTCCCGGAGGGGTTCTGGGCGCAGCACAGGCCGGAGTCTCTGACCGTTGAAGACTACCTGGCCGCCCGGTGGATAGCCAAGCCTGCCAACCTCTTTGACAACGACCTGCCCATCTGCGTTTCCACCGCATACCTGTTCACCACCGCCGAGCGGGCCAAGGACATGAAGCAGAAACCCGTCTACATTCTCAACCACGTGAGGACGCTGCCCGCGTCCCGGAGCGTGGTGCCCACGCTTGATGAGTGGCAAGACGCCAGCGACAGCACCGGCCGGAAGCTGTACGAGGGCGCGGGGATAAGCGCAAGCGACCTGTCCTTTGAGAACATGTACGACGGCTTTACCCTGTTCCATCAGTTCCATCTAGAGGGGCTGCGGTTTGCGGGCGTTCAGCGCGGTGAGGCTCTGGATTTCTACCAGACGGACATAAGCATAGAGGGGCCGAACCCGGTGTCGCCGAGCGGCGGGAACGCGGGGAGTGGCCGCACACGCTTCTGGCTGCACATGGACAGCATACAGCAGTTGCAGGGTAGGGCTGGAGCGCGGCAGATAAGGAGGCCGGCTGAGGTCGGTGTCTCCGGCGCGTTTATGCCGGACTTCAGCTACTCCGTGGTCTGGGGAGCCAACCCAGACTAAGCCGCCCGGAGCGCCACGCCATTCCTGCGGAAGGAGACCTTTGCGCAACCGCCCAACGCGCCATTTGATGTCATTCCGAGCGCAGCGAGGAATCTAAGACGTTGCGCCGTAGTCATGAGAAGATTCCAGCCACAAGGGTCCTCGTGGGGGATGAGAGCCTTTAGATTCCTCACTCTGCTGTGCTCCGTTCGGAATGACAGTTGGAGCGTCTTTTCACAGGATGGCGCCCAGAGTTATGCAAAGGTCTGCGGAAGCAGGGGAGGCTGGTGGCTCACCCCGCGCAGATGGCTTGGAACGCCCCATCTTCCATGCCTCAACCTGTAGGCCCAGACGAGACCCTCGACCACGAAGAGGGTCTCGTCGCGTGTCTGGATGAGGCGTGAGAGCGCAGTCCGCCCCCGGCGTGGGGGTTAGACGGCCGGGGTTGGCGCTGCCTGACCGGCGTTGCCCTCTCCCCTTATCCGCTCCAACTCCGCGTCAGGGTCGTCGATCCCCAGGTTCTCCATGGCGCGGCGTCTGCTCTGTATCCCCGCCTCCACCAGGGTCTGCTGCTCCCTGACCAGCCGGTTGCGGTCCTGTGGCAGCAGCGGCCCCCACACAACGTGCTGCTTAACCGGCAGGTACTTGACCCCTGTGCGCTTTTCCAGTATTCGCAGCGCCATCTCGTTGCGCTCCTTGTAGGCGGTGGAGCGGATGAGGCGTTTGCGGCGCACTCTTTGAAGCATGGGGTTCATCTCCATCTCCAGGGCCACGCCGGAGAGGTTGCGGGGGTTATCGCCAAAGCTGATCCTGGGGGCTTCCGACAGGTCGTGGAGCGCGCGATGTATAACGTCTATGAAGTCCACGTGCAGCTTGACGCCCCCGCCTTGAAGCAGGTCCAGCAGGTAGGCTCTGGCCCGCTCCGGCAGCTCCCACACCGCTCCGGGCTGCACGGCAATGTCCTCGGCGCGCTCCACCCCCTCCAGCACGGCGATGGGGTTCCCGGACAGCTCCAGGATCATGGATAGCTGGGAGACGGCCCTGTTCAGCTCCCGGGACGGCTCAACGATGGGCGGAATGTCCGATAGGCCCCAGAACTTCTTGGGTTCCCTTAGGTTGGGGAATATGACAAAGGGGATGAAGCCGTACGGGTTGGCTCTCTCCTGCACCAGGGTATCGTCCACCCACAGCCGGAACTCCCTGCGGGTCCATGCCTCCACAACGGTTGCCTGGCTCTTCCTGCTCCCCGGCTCTGGCGGCTTGACGCCGTAGAGCGTCCTGGCCTGTTCGGGCGAGAGGTAGTACAGGCCGGCCACCTGCCATATACGGCCCACGTCGTCCGCCACCCACCAGGCGAAGAGTCCCTGGACATCGGGCGAGCTGATCCTCACCCGTCTCTCCTGGGAGTCCCAGACCACCTTGTAGCAGCCGTCCCCCAGTATGGCGGCGTCCAGCTCCGTATCGAAGTCCAGCTGGTCCAGGTGGTTGGCCTCGTGTATTTGGCGTAGAGCCTCCTCTGCGCGACTTGCCCTGTCCATGGCCTCGACGGAGGAGTCGGTGGGGCCAATGACCAGGGACATCTCCGTCATCAGGTATGAGGTGATCTTGTCTATGAACGTGCGGGCGTAGTTGAAGGTGAGGCGTCTCTCGCGCCGGTGCGGCGCGCCCGTCCACTGCGCGCCGCCGTAGAAGGCCAGGTTTTCCCGGTAGCCCCTCAAGCGTTCGGCGTCCATGCGGGCGACCTGCTGGGGTAGAGGTATGTTGTTGTTCATAACCTGCTCCTGAATGAGACTTGGTGTCCGGTCACTGTTGAAGGCCTTCCGGCAGGACATCCCGGGTGCGTACCAGGATGCGGTGTATGGTCCTTTCGCTCAGCCCGAAGTGCTGGGCAAGCTGGGGGACGGATTTGCCCTGGTCGCGCTTCACCTGGAGCACCTCTCTGTCTCGGCTTATTCGCAGCTCGCGGTGATACGTCACAGGGTCGTCGTACTTGCACCACGGGAGAGGGCAGCGCAAGCAGGATGGCGACACGTTGCAGCCGTCGTCCCTGTAGGGGTACTGCTCCGGCAGGGCGTCTATCAATGGCGCGTTCTTTCTTGGGTTCACTTATTTCACACTCTCAGTATGGCTGCTTTCCCGTTCACGCGGGCGCTCGTCCTCGTGCGTAACGAGGCTGGTACTCGGCGGCCTTGACCAACAGGGCCAGGCTCATCAGAAAGTCGTCGTGCCCCTGGCGGGACTCGACGTAGAAGTTCATGGTCCGGTTGGCCCGCAGATGGCCCGT
The DNA here is from genome assembly GCA_965221925.1 of Dehalococcoidia bacterium. Taxonomy (GTDB): domain Bacteria; phylum Chloroflexota; class Dehalococcoidia; order Lucifugimonadales; family UBA2985; genus JAPPHY01. The sequence continues at coordinate 122,554 of OZ244924.1, forward strand.
GGCCTGCTCCGTCTGCTTGCAGAACTCCTGGAACTCAGGCGAGCCGTCCGCCGCGTACACCTTCACGCGGCCGGAGTTCACCCCGGCCAGCAGGTCAAAGGCGAGGCGCGACTTGCTCTGGGCGGTGAAGACGAACGGGGCTGCCACGCCCTTTCCCAGCGTCTTTTCCAGGAAGCTGGCAATACCCTGCCCAAGGCCGGAGGCGTCCACCACCACCCTGCGGCAGCGCCACAGGTCCCGCAGAACGTCCACCAGCCTGGGGAAGAGGGACGCATGGCTCTGACCGGTCCACCAGTAGTGCTCCACGATTCTTATGGTGGGTTCAGGCATGAGTTCGGTGCAGTTGGTGAAATCCAGCTCGCCGATGGTGACCACGGTGGAGTCCCGGCCGGGCATGGAGGCTCGCAGGTTCTCGTCCTCCCCCTCCGGGGACTCTCCAGCCACGTCTACCCCGGCTACGTATATTCGCCCCTGTTCAGAGGAGCGGCGGCGGCTGTGCCGCCCCTGCATCCGGGCGCGCTGCTCAAGCGAGAAGAAGCCGTCTCCGCCGCTGACGGGCTCCAGGAGATACTGGGTGCGGAACAGAGGGTGGCTCTCCCCCAAACGCCGTCTCTCGCCCTCCACGTACGTCCGATACAGGGGATTGTAGCCGGCGACCTCTTCCCAGTTCTGACGGAAGTGGCGTTTGACGCCGTCGCTGCGCTCCATGTCCAGATTGGCCTGCTTCATCTCCTCCAGCAGGGTGTCCCCTTTCCAGGGAGTGCCGTACAGGACGGTGGTTACGTTGGTAGAGGCCCCCATTGGCCTGAACTCCTTGTAGAACTTGTCCCGATCCACGTCCTGGGCCTCGTCAATCTCCATGAGGATATGGGCCGTGACCCCCACAACGTTGCTGGAGGGTTCCGCGCTGAGGAACAGCTGGCGCACTCTGCCAAGGCGAAATGCGTTGCCCGTCTCCGCGCTCCACAGCCCACCCAATCCCGCCTCGCTCAACCGCTCCTTCAGACGGGCCATGCTGATGCGTACCTGGGGGTCAAAAGTGGGCGCGCCCTTCACCAGGTTCCCTCCCTTGACCGAGAACATGGCTAGAAGGAGCACTTCCATCTGAGCGGAGAGCTCGTTCTTACCGCCCTGGCGCGCTATCTCCACGGTGAAGGTAAGCCCCCTGTTGTGGAGAATGCTGTCCATGACCGCCCTCCCGATTTCAACCTGGTACGGCCTCAGCTCAACCATCTTCTTGTCCATGCCTTCAACCCCACTCCAGCAGTCTCAATACAACCTGTACAATGACGGCCCCAGCTACCAGGAAGACCAGCCCGTTTACCCGCGTCTTCATCTCGTCCACGGTCCGCTCCAGGTGGCCCATTCGCTGGTCCAGCAGAGCGTCGAACGTGGAGGACGGCGACAGGTTCACGTCGTGGGGCGATGGGCCTCGAAGCCGGCGCATCGCGTTCTTGAGGTCTTCACTCCCCATCGAATCCCTCCGGCAGGAGGACGCTTCCCACGCCCTGCAACACTCCCAGCAGGCTCTGGTACAGGTCCTTCTCCGACTTTGGGGACAGCCTGTACTTGGCGGAAACGGCCCTGACCAGCATCCCTATCCCCTTGATGAGCAGCTCGATGTTTTCCGGCTGCTCCTCGGCCAGGCCGCCCAGGCGTACCCTGAGGAGGGCGATCTCCTCATCCAGGCCCTGGATCCGCCTTGCCCGGGACAGTCGCACCTTCTCCGCTTGAGACAGGGCCTCCTCGTAGAAAGCGCCGGGGCCGTCCGGCGTCTTGTTAACCCTTCGAGCCACCATCCCCTCCTTCCAGGGACTCCACCAGGTGGTGAAGAGTATCCGGGGGCAGCTTGGAGGCCACCTGCACAAACCCCCTCAGCAGGCAGACTGCCACCATCTCCCAGTCCTGCTTATCGATTGCCTTTGATATGGTAGTCATAAGCGATTTCCTTTACCTGCCCTCCTTGTAGTCTCACCCTCCACGCCTGTCGCCGGACCTCTGGCGAAGTATCAGCGCTGTTATTGCCAGAGACGAGGCAAGGGTTATCAGTCCAATGGCGGCCAGCGGCCCGGAGCCGGTTGGGTTGAAAGAGCCGTTGCCGAAGGGAACGGCCCAGTACAGCCCCTGGAGAAGGAAGCTCAGGTTCACCAGCAGGAGGACGCGCGCGGCTATCTTCCTGGCGGGGTGAGAGGCTGAATAGCCGGCAAAGTAGACGGCGTTGAAGCCTCCCGATGCGGCGGTCAGCGTTCCCTGGATGGACATCAGCGCATGTATAGACTCCGGCAAGCTCCCCTCCTGTCACAGGTCTCTCCACGGGAGAAGAGTGACGGAGGGAGAATAGCGCTAATGTTCTTATGTGGTCAATGGGAGGGTGACGCCGGTATTCTCAACATATGTTGGTAATGGCGCACGACTGTTCTGTTGCATTTCCTGGGTAGTTGCCCGCTCCAAGGGGTTGGCAACTACACAATCGTAGCCTAGACTCTCTCCAACGCCGAGTTGAGAAGGGACACCATGACAGAACATAAGCAAGAAACTGACAGAAACGCAAATTGTTCCTGGTGGAAGTGGGGCCTAGTGCTCCTTGTGGGTGTCGCTTTTGGATGGTTAGCATCTACCCAGGCTAGCCAAGACCACCAGATTGACGGAGAGAGGCAACAGGCGATGGTATCCACGGCTAGCCAAGACCACCAGATTGACGGAGAGAGGCAACAGGCAATGGTATCCACGGCTAGCCAAGACCACCAAATTGACGGAGAGAGGCAACAGGCGATGGTATCCACACAACAAGGACTGGATGACATATGCGACCGCTCAATTCTGATGCAGGAAACCCTGCTTGAACGAATCGGCGTCCAATTGTGCAGAGTCATTTCCGTTAGGGAACTCAATCGCATTGACAGGCTCAGTATCGAAGAGGGGGAGCGCCGACTACAGGCGGACGATTTTGCCAACATGCGTAATTTGACGGCATTGGGGTTGGAGAAGAATGGTGATAGCGCCTCGCGGGCTACAGGGCTTGATCTTCCGCCAGAGATATTCCGCCACTTGGCCGACCTTACGTACCTATCCATAACCGGATACGATGCGACCTCAGTGATGAGCCACGACTTTGCCGCCGAGTTGCCTAATCTCCAACATCTGTCGCTAAGGCTCAGAGACTGTACGGCAAAGCCGACCATTTTCGACACATTGACGTTTCCTGAGACCATCGAAACGGAGTGCATTACTTGGTAAGTCGTAAGAAATGTCTAATCTGAGCTCGGCGCATTGGGCAAGAACGGTTGGCGTTACAGCCAAGAGTCGTTACTTGTTCCGCAATCTGTTCACGCGAACACCAGCTAGCCCAGGGTCGCGTACGGGCAAAGCGTCAGTATCAGAAGCGCAAACGGGAGAAAGAGGGGGACACTGTATGAGGGACTACCCAGGAAATGCAACAGAACCCGCACGGCACCGTTCGTTCATAGGGTGAGACAAGCTCACCACGAACGGGGGGGCTTGCGCTCATCCTGAGCGTGTCGCGAAGGGCGCGAGCGGAGCGGGGCGTTTGGAGGAGGGGCGGCGGGCGCGGGGGCTAAGCGGCGTCCAGCTTGTTCAGCCTTGCCATCAACCTGGACTTCCGGCGGGCGGCGTTGTTCGGGTGGATAATGCCTTTTGCAGCTGCCTTGTCCAGAGCCTTGATGGCCTGGCCGGCGCTGATGGAGGCAGCTTCTAACTCCCCCGCCGCTATGGTATCCTGGGCTTTCTTGACGTAGGTGCGAGTGGCGGTGCGTATGGGTCGGTTACGCTGGCTTTTTCGCTCTACCACTCTGGCGGATTTTTCGCTAGGCAATTGAGTTCTCCTTTAGCTTGAGGTCCTTGAGTTGGGATTCATATGGCCCTCCTCGTCCGGGGCGCTGCGCGTCACGGAGAACACGCCTCCCACCCCTTCCAGACGAGAGAACAGGCGGCTCAGCTGCCCCACTCCGGTGGTGTAGAGGGTCAGGTAGAGGGAGGCGCTGTTGTCTTCGTGTTCGGTGGTGATAACAGAGGCAATGTTGACCTTCTCCTGGGAGACCAGGGTAGTTACGTCCCTCAACAGGCCCACCCGGTCCCATGCCTCAATGCGGAGTCGGACGGGATAGAGCTTCTGGCCTTTGCCCCAGTTCACGCCCACCAGCCTCTCACGCTCGGTCTCGTTGCGGACGTTGTGGCAGTCCGTCCTGTGGACGGAGACCCCCCGGCTGCGGGTTATGTAGCCCACAATCTCGTCCCCGGGGATGGGGTTGCAGCAATGCGAGACCTTGGTGAGCAGGTCTCCCACTCCCAGCACCTCTATGCCGGAGGAGGGCCAGGTAAGAATGTGCGCGGGAGCGGGTTCCACGGGGGACTGCTCCTGCTGGACGGCCAGCCTGGCGGTCACCTGCGAGATGCTCACATTGCCGTTTCCCAGGGATGCCAGCAACTCCGCGGCGGTCTCGAACTTGAAGAGAGCGGCAACCTCTTCCGTCTCCATCTTCAGGCTGAGGTGCCTCAACTCCTTTGTCAGCAGCTCCTTGCCCCGTTGGATGTTGGCGCTTCTCTCCTGTTTTCGGAACCACTGCCTTATCTTCTCGCGGGCGTTGGCGCTGTTGGCGTAGCCCAGGTTGGTGTTGAGCCAGTCCAGGCTTGGGCCGCGTTCCATCTTGCTGGTGAGGACCTCCACCGTATCGCCGTTGTTGAGCTGGGTGTACAGGGGCACCAGCTTGCCGTTCACCTTGCCGCCAATGCAGCGATGCCCCAGGTCTGTGTGTATGCGATAGGCAAAATCTATGGGTGTTGAACCCGCCGGGAGCTCCCTTATGTCCCCCTTTGGGGTGTACACGAACACCTGGTCCTGGAACAGGTCCGTCCTGACCGATTCCAGGAACTCCTCCGCTCCAACAACCTCCCTCTGCCAGTCCAGGAGATGCCTGAGCCAGGCCATCTTCTCCTCAAAGTGCAGGTCTTTTGCCTGCCCCTCCTTGTAGCGCCAGTGGGCGGCTACCCCGTACTCGGAGACCTGGTGCATGGCGTAGGTCCTGATCTGCACCTCCAGCGGCGTGCTCCCCTGGTGCATCACCGACGTGTGGAGAGACTGGTACATGTTGTCCTTTGGTGTGGCTATATAGTCGTCAAACTCCCCGGGTATGGGATGAAACAGGCCGTGGGTGATTCCCAGGGCGGTGTAGCAGTCCTGCACCTCCGGCACCAAGACCCTCAGTGCAAAGAGGTCGTATATCTGGCTGAACTCCTTGCCCTGCTGGGAGTACTTCTCAACCTTCTGGAAGATGCTGTAGATGTGCTTGGGTCTTCCCATAACCTCGGCTGCCATCCCCGCCTTGCTCAGCTCATCCCTCAGCGCCTGAGATATCTGGACTATGTACTTCTCTCTCTCCGTCCGCTTGGTTGTCAGAAGGCGCGATATCTCCCGGTATTTAGTGGGCTGCAGGTAGCTGAAGGCCAAGTCCTCCAGACGCCACTTGATGTCCCATATGCCCAGTCTGTGGGCCAATGGAGCGTAGATGTCCAGCGTCTCCTTGGCTATTGCAATCCTCTTCTCCGGAGAGTGGGCCTTGAGGGTCTGCATATTGTGGAGGCGGTCCGCCAGCTTTATCAGGACAACCCGAATGTCCTTTGCCATTGCCACCAGCATCTTGCGCAGGCTTTCCGCCTGTCCCTCTTCGTAGCCGTATGGTCGGCCCTCGCGGGAAGACATCAAGTCTATCTTGCTCAGCTTGGTAACTCCGTCTACCAGCAGGCTGACCTCCGGGCCGAACTTGCGCTTGATGTCCTCGTAGGAGACATCGCAGTCCTCTATCACGTCGTGGAGGAGGGCCGCCGCCAGTGTGGAGGCGTCCATGTTGAGGTCTGCCAGGAACAGGGCTGTATTGATCGGGTGCTCTACGTAGGGCTCCCCGGACAGCCGCTTCTGTCCCTCATGCGCCTTCCAGGCGAAGTTGTAGGCTTCCTCTATCAGCCCAACCTTGTCCAGAGGCAGGTAGCTCTTGGCCTTGACCAGAATGTCTTCCATGCTATCTACACGTCCCCGCCGATGCCGGTTAGTGAGAGTATAGCGAACCATTCGGCTTCCTGCAAATGGATACCTTTGTATAGCTTGGTATCTTTCCAAAGAAGGCGCTCCACCGCCATTGCCGCGGAAGCAGACCTTTGCATAACTCTGGGCGCCATCCTGTGAAGAGACGCTCCAACTGTCATTCCGAACGGAGCGTAGCGGAGTGAGGAATCTAGAGGCTCACATCCCCCACAAGGGTTCCTGTGGCTGGAATCCTCCCATGACTACGGCGCAACATCTTAGATTCCTCGCTGCGCTCGGAACCACATCAAATGGAGTGTTAGCAGTTACGCAAGGGGATGCAAATGCCACAATACTTCTTACGAATAAAATCATCCACTTGAAGCTGGAACGTCATTCATATACAATCCATCAATGCGCATCTCGGCCAGGGCCGAACAAGCGGAAAGGTGGACCATGCAAGAGACAACCGGCGTCCCGATGATAGAGGTGGAGAACCTCACCAAGTACTACGGAGACTTTCCGGCGGTTGAGGATATCAGCTTCACCGTGAACAAGGGCGAGGTACTGGGCTTCCTGGGCCCCAATGCCGCAGGCAAGACCACCACCATGCGCGTCCTCACCGGCTTCATGCCTCCCACCTCCGGATCCGCCAGAATAGCGGGCTTTGACGTGGTTGACCAGTCGCTGGAGGCGCGCCGGCACATAGGGTATCTCCCTGAGACTGTGCCCCTGTACACGGAGATGAGCGTTGTGGACTACCTGGAGTTCATGGGGAAGATACGGGGCATGGACAAGCAGTGGCGGCGGCGGCGCATTGGCGAGGTCATAGACATATGCCGCTTGGGAGACTATAGGTCCTCTCTCATCGGCAAGCTGTCCAAGGGCTTCCGTCAGAGGGTGGGTATAGCCCAGGCCGTCCTCCACGAGCCGGAGGTGCTCATAATGGACGAACCCACCATCGGCATAGACCCCATTCAGGTGGTGGAGACCCGCAACCTGATCAAGGGGTTTGGAGGAGACCACACCGTCATCCTCAGCACTCACATACTCCCAGAGGTGAGCATGGTCTGCCAGCGCGTCATCATAATCCATGAAGGCCAGGTTGTAGCTATAGACAGGCCGGAGAACCTGTCCGAACGGCTCAGGGGGACGGAGCGCCTTGAGGTGGACATAAGGGGCCCCTCCGCCGAGGTGATGTCGGCCCTCAGAGACATCCCCGGCGTTCAGGAGATTGCCCGTATCGACAGAGACGGCGTGGGGGTCTACAACATTGAGACCACCAGCGGGGCGGACCTCAGAGAGGAGATATCCAACCTGGTGCTTCGGCGTGGCTGGGGCCTCCTCAGATTGCAACCCATACAGATGAGCCTTGAAGAGATATTCCTGCGCTTGACGGAACCGGACCAGGCATGAAGAACACCTTAACCATAGCCTGGAAGGAGACCAGGACGTACTTTGTCTCTCCTATGGCCTACATTATCATGGCGGTATACACCGCCCTGGCGGCCTACTACTTTGTCACCAGCATTAGTGGAGTTCTGCCGGAGGCCACCATACGCGGGTACATAGTGCCCAGCACGTTCATCTTCATCCTCCTGTCACCCATCATAACCATGAGGCTCTTGGCGGAGGAGCAGAAGCTGGGGACGCTGGAGCTGCTCATGACCTCCCCGGTGCGTGACTACGAGATTGTCATGGGGAAGTTCCTGGCCTCCATGGCCAGCCTGCTGTCCGTCCTGGTTCCCACCATCTACCTGGTGATTCTGCTCACCTGGTTTGCCACGCCGGATGTAGGGCCCATCCTGAGCGGCTACCTGGGATTGGCGTTCTTCGGCATGGCCACCCTCTCAGTGGGGCTGCTCGCCTCGTCCCTGTCCGGGAACCAGATAGTGGCCGCCGTGCTGGCTATGGGTATGCTCCTCATCCTGTCTATTGTGGACCTGGCGTCTTCCTATGCGGGCGGCATATTTGCGGAGCTGGTCTTGCAGATCTCTATAACCACCCATCTGGAGAGCTTCGCTCGGGGAGTGGTTGACACCCACGACATGGTCTACTACCTCATCTTCACCACCTTCATGCTGTTCCTCACCGTCAGGTCCCTGGAGTCCAGGAGGTGGAGATAGCCATGCGGAGCGACCGTCGGAGGGAGCCACGCGGGCGCGCAAGTGAGGAGCCACAGCGTCGTTTCAACTTGGAGAAGCTGAAGGATACGCTGGTGGACGCGGGGCCTATCCTGTCGCTGTCCGGGATGGTGATACTGGTGGGCGGTTTCGTGGTGTGGCTCACCATTCGCGAGCTGCGGGGGCCGGCCCAGGCGCTGATAGCCCTGGCACTGCTGATGCTGATCACCTCTGTGGCAACCCACCTGCCCACCGTGAGAAGCGCCGTCATGGCTCGTACTGGGCGGTACGCCGCCAACACCCTGGTAATGGTGAGCGCCCTTACAGCCATACTGGTCCTGCTTGGGTTCATATCCTCGCAGAACGCCTACCGTCTGGACTTAACCGCCACCAGGCAATTCACCCTGGCTCCACAGACCCAGCAGATACTGAACAATCTGGAAGAGCCGGTGAAGGCTACCATCTACTCCAGCCCGCAGGACATCCGCCAAGAACGAATTAAACGGCAGGCTGACGACTTCTTCTTCGAGTTCAACCGGCGAAACGGACAGTTCACCTACGACTTCATAGACCCGGACCTGACACCCTCGCAGGCCAGACGGGACGGAGTCACCGAATACCCCACAATTGCCTTCAAGGCCACCGACTCCGATCGCAACCCATACCTGGTGACGCCTCTGTTCTTTGGAGAGGATTTCACACTCCTGGAGCAGGACCTGGTGAGCGCTCTGCTGATAGCTACCGGCGAGCAGCAGAAGGTGGTCTACTTCACCACCGGCCACAGCGAGCGCAACACCGGCGACGCAAGGGAAGACAGCGACGGCTACGGCCTGGCCCGCGCCGGCCTTCTTGGGGACAACTACCTGGTGCGGACCCTGAACCTGAGGGAGGTGGAGGCCATACCGGAGGATGCGGCGGTCCTCATTGTCGCCGGACCACGCAACAGCATCCTAGAGGGTGAGCGGGACATGATGGAGGAGTACCTTATGGGCGGCGGCAGGGCCATGTTCCTCATCGACGACGCGGTCAACACCCAGATGAACAAGCTCTTCAACAAGTGGGGCGTGAACCTGCCCCAGGGCAGCGTTGTGGACTTCGCCAGCTCCACCGTGGCCGACCCCAGGAGCCCGATAATACGGCGCAGCGCTTACGACCCGGACCATCCTGTGACCAGGCCCCTGGACGACAGCTTCTTTACGGAGGCAACCGGCATACAGGACATCATAGAGAGGTCCCCTGAGGGCGTACCCCCCAATCCGGATGAGCTGAATATCGCCCACACAACCCTGGCCGTGTCCTCCATCTTCAGCTGCATAACCGTTGTCAGCGACGCCTCCGATTGCTCCGAGGAAGGGGATATCCCCGGTCCGTTCTCGCTTGTAATGGTCATAGAGGCCATAGCCACCGTTGGAGAGGAGGCTCCTGACGTGCTCCCGGGGGAGGATGTGACCATTGCCTCTATGCTGGTCTTCGGCGACTCCGACTTCGCCTCCAACAAGTTCTACTATGCCCTGAACAACAGCGACCTCTTCCTCAACGCGGTGGACTGGCTGGCCCAAAAGCATGACCTTATCTCTATACGCGCCAAGCCTCAGGCCTTCCGCCTGCTGGTCATAGACCGGAGGGAGTTCGATTTCATCCGCTACTCCAGTTGGTTCCTGCTGCCAACTGGTCTCATGCTCCTGGCGGGCATTGCCTGGTGGCGAAGAAGATAAGCTAGCCGTGAGTATCCGCACCTCCGTCATCCTGGTCGTGTCGCTCGCAATGGTCGCGGGCTGGGTCTTCTTCGTCCAGCTTAATAAGACCCCGGAGGTCGAGGAAGAGCCGCCCTGGTTCTACAACGTGGATATGTTTGACATGGCCCGAATAGCCATCCAAGACGAGGGAGAAGAGGCCGTCTTCTTCTTTGGCGATGACGGGACGTGGCATCTGGACGCGCCGGACGGCCTGCCGGTGGGACGAGACCGATGGGGTGGCGTGGTGCTCCTCCTCACCGGCCCCAGAAGCCGCCGCCTGCTGGAGGAACAACCCACCGACCTGGCTCCGTATGGCTTGGTGAACCCTCTCACCACCATTGGGGTGGACCTGAAGGACGGAGAATCCATCAACGTGCTTCTGGGCCTGCTTACGCCGGACGGGCAGAACGTATACGCCCAGGTGGAGGGGTTCCCCCAGGTGTTCACCGTCTTCTCAGGTTGGGAGGAGAGCCTGACCAGCCTGATCACTGAGCCTCCCTATCCGGAGTGGTATTACAACGTAGACCCGGCCACCGCCACCCAAATCGACCTGATTGCCAAGGTGGGTCCCGTGTTCCTGATAAAGGATGGAGACGGGTGGCGCTTCAATGACGAGGAGCAGAGCGCCGTGGACGAGATGAAGATGTCTCCCCTGCTGGCGTCCCTGGAGAGACCGACCCAGATATTTGTAACCGAGGTCCCCGCCGACCTGGCGCAGTACGGCCTGGATGAGCCGCTTCTGTCCCTCTTCGTTGAGGTGGAGCGTCCTGACGAGGAGGGTTTCACAATCATCTCCCATATCCGTATCGTGATTGGTGGACTCACGGAGGACGGGACGGCGTACTACGCCCAGACTCAGCGGGGCGAGTTCGCCATACCGGACGTTTTCAAGGTGGACGCCGGATGGGTAGATGGTCTCCAGGCCATTGCGGACAACCCTCCGTATCTTGACGAGCCCGCTTAGGCGTGCCGAGGAAGACCTTGAAGGCGGACATCTTATCCATTGGCACGGAGCTTCTCATGGGAGAGCTGGTGGACACCAACTCCTCCTACCTTGCGGCGCAGCTGCCTCCCCTGGGGATACAGTTGCAGCGGATTACCCAGGTAGGCGATGACCTGGACACGCTGACGGAGGCCCTTCACCAAGCATTCCAACGCTCCGACCTGGCGCTAACCACCGGCGGCCTCGGCCCCACGGATGACGACCTCACGCGGGAGGCCATCGCCCGGCTTGTGGGTGAAACCCTGTACGTTGACCCACTGTCCCTAGAGCATCTGCGGGACACCTTCAGACGGAGGGGCGCGTCCATGCCGGAGGCAAACGTCAAGCAGGCCAACCTCATCCCCTCTGCAAGGTCAATCCACAATGAAATGGGCACAGCCCCCGGATGGTGGGTGGAGACAGGGGGAAAGATACTGGTCGCCATGCCCGGCCCGCCCGGCGAGATGCGCCCAATGTGGGAAACCGAGGCGCAGCCCCTGTTGCTCCTCCGTTCCACCGGCGCCGTCATCCTTACCAGGAGCTTCAAGACACATGGCCTGGGGGAGTCGGCTATCAACGAGCTGATTGCTCCACTCTTCCACCTCCCGGACGTGGCCCTGGGGATGTACGCCCAGGCCCAGGGCGTCCACGTGCGAATACGGGCAAGGGGGCAGGACAGCGATGAAGCCCTGAGACTGCTCTCGCCGGTGGAGGTGGAGTTGAGGCGCCTGCTGGGAGACTACATATGGGGCGTTGACGACCAGGCACTGGAGGAGCAGGTGGGGGGAGAGCTTGTGAGGCGGGGACTCACCCTGGCCGTCATGGAGTCCTGCACCGGAGGGCTCCTGGCCCATACCATAACCCAGGTCTCAGGCAGCTCCCACTACTTCAGAGGCGGGATAGTGTCCTACTCTGAAGAGGCTAAGATAGCCGCGGGAGTGGACCCCGCCCTCATACGAGAGTACGGAGTGATAAGCCCCCAGGTGGCCGAGGACATGGCCAGAGCGGTCAGGGATGGAATGGCGGTGGACCTGGGGATAGGCATCACCGGCGTCGCCGGCCCGGGGGAGTTGGAGGGCAATCCAGTCGGCACAGTCCACATAGGGCTGGCCCATTCGGGAGGCGTTCTCCACGTCAGCCGCCGTTACCCCGCGCAGCGCGCTCTGGTCAAGCAGAGGGCTGCCACGCAGGCGCTCATAGAACTCTGGGGCCTTCTGGGCCGGATTGTGGAGAACGGGGAGCAGGGCAAAGGCTGAGAGGGGCGCCACCCCTCGGCGGGGCGTTACACGGTCAGCCGGCGGTACAGGGAGGGCAGGCGTCTTGGCAGGGAGTGGATGTCCGCCAGCACCTCATACCCCATGTCCTGGCACATAGCCCTCAGGTAGTCGTGGCCTTCCTTGTCCACCGTGAGGCAGAACGTGGTGATACCCTTCCTGCGGGCCTCGATGAGCGCCACCCTGGTATCGTGGATGGCGTACTCCTTCTCCACGCCCTCCCGGCTGTACCCGCGGTCCTGGGGCCGTCCGTCGCTGATGAGGACCAGGAACTTGGTGCGGGCCTCCAGCCTGTCCAGCTTGGTCACGGCGTGGCGAATTGCAGGCCCCATGCGAGTAGCCTGGAGCGGGGCCATCTTGTCTATCCGGCGCTTGACCTTCTCCGACATCGCCTCCTGAACGTCCTTGATGACAAAGAAGTCTACGTTCTCCCGCCCGTACCCTGAGAAGCCGTATATGCCGTAGGTATCGCCAATGGTCTCCAGCGCGTGAATGAGGAGGACAAGGCTCTCCTTCTCCAGGTCCACTATGCGCTTGTAGCTCCGCCGCACACCCTCGCCACGACGGCTGCGCAGCCAGAACATGTACTCAAGGGGATCGTCCGGCGCGTCCCACTCATCCGCCAGGCGCCGCGACTCATCTATGGCCTCTGCGGTGGAGGCGCTCATGTCCATCAGGAAGACCACCGCCACGTCTCTCTGGACCTTGTTGCGGCGCATGTAGACCTTCTCGGAGGGGGAGATCCCGGAGCGTTTGTCTACCATCGCTTCCACCACGGCGTCCAGCTCCAACTCGTCGCCGTCCTGCTGCCTCTTGACCTTCTGCAGGCCCTGCGGTAGCATCAACTCAAACTGGCGGCGTATCTGCGCTGCCAGGGCCGCGTAGTCGTCCAGGGTTGTGCTGAAGTAGGACGAGTCCCCTTCAGACATCTCCTTCTCTCGCAGCAGGCACCAGCGCGACCGGTAGTCGGACATCCGGTAGTCCCACTCATCGTAGAGGAAGGATGCGGCCTCCTTGATCTCCAGTGGGCCGCCCTGCTCCTCCTCGTCAAAGGACGGGTCGTAGGCCATGCTGCTCTGCTGAATGGCTCCCTGGGGGTTCCCCCTGGAACCCGCCTCCTTGATGAGGTCCGTGACGAATATCCCCTGGCGTTTCATGTCCCCCGCGTCTATCCGGTTGACGGGTTGGTTTGCCTCGGACAGGATCCTCTCCATCTCACCCTTGGATATGGTCTCGCCCTTGACGCCCCGCTCCCTCTGGGACTCCCGCAGCATGGAGACCACCTGCATTAGCTCCGGCTTGAACTCTCCCCGGTAGTCCACCTGTGGCGGCGACTGGTAGGGCTGCTCCTCCCCCTCTTCCCCGGACTGCTGGGACTCCATGAGGTCTCTGAGCATCTCCTCCCACTCCTCCTCGCTCATTCCTTCCTGCGGCTGCTCATCCTGGAAGTCCCCCTGCTCCCACTCCTGCTCTGGGACGTCCTCATTGGGCACCTGGGATATTATCTGATAGAGGCGAATTGTGGCTTCTGCGCTGTCCTCCACCAATGCCTGGGGATTGGACAGCGGCTTGACTATCTCCCAAAGCGCCTTTGCCCACTTGGAGTAGCGCTCCGGCACCATCAACTCCCTGCCCTGCTGAAGGCTGAAGCGTATCAGCAGCTCAACCAGCGCCTCCCTGGCCGGCAGGTCCTCTATCTGGGGCCGCTCCGACAGAGATAGCCTCTGCACGCTGGTGTACGCCTGTCTTATGCCGGGATACTCCATCTTGACCCGGTGGTCCAGCCGGCAGTCCTCCACAGCGGTGAATATGTCCCTGGCCAGGACGCCGTCCACGAACATGGCAAAGAAGCGCTGTATGTCCGCCAGGCCAACGGCAGGCCCATCCTTTGCGCCGTCTTCCTCGGCGGCCTCATCCGGTACCGGCAGGGCAAGCTGGCTTCTCATGTCCGAGAACTGAGTCGCCGGAGTATCGAAGGAGAACCGGAAGCTCTCAAACTCCAGGTGGCCCACCTGGTGCGTAGCCACCACCTTGTACCAGTCGAAGTTCTCATCCTTGTTGCTGAACCGCTCCGCTACGGGCGGAAGGTACACGGTGGCCCCCTCTGCCATCATCTTCTCCAGGGCCACCCATCCCTTGCCCTGGGACTCCGACTCGGCGTGGGCAGCGATCTCCACGTCCAGAGCCGACAGGGCGCGGCAGTAGAGACGCATTACGTCCTTGACCCGGCCCAGCTCAACCCCCGTAGAGAGCTTCTCCAGCGCCTCCTCTGACTTGGAGGACTCCCCCCTGAAGAAGGCTGCGCCTCCCTCGGGGTTATCCGCCAGTATTGCAACACCCGTTTCGTACCAAGACTCCAGCTGATTGATGCTCACGCGATGGAGCGCCAGCGGCACCCCCTTGATGTAGTCCAAGACAACGCCGGAGTTGATCTTTGATAGGGTATCCGCCATGTTGAGAATGTGTATATGAATGTACCCCTCCACCTGTCCCAGCGCCTCCGAGCTCTCCCGGAGGAAGGTCGGCACGTTTATGCCGCTTCCCTCGGCAATGCGCCCGGCCAGCGCAAGATACCTGGAACGCTCAACCCGCTCAATTCGAGACAGGGACTCCACCACAGCCTCCAGACAGCCCGTGGCCTGCTGCCAGTCCTCCTTCACTATGACCGAGATCAGGGACAAACAGGACCTGGTGTCTTCTCTAAGGGATGGCAGGACGTCATGGGAAAGCGAGAGGAAGGCTACCGCTTCATCCACGGACCTTTCGGCTATGGACTCCATCAACACCACCAGGTGCTGGAGCTCGCTGAAGGATAGGACGCTCAGCAGGTCGCCGCTGACCTCAAAGTACCTGGCGCTAAGCGCCCCGGCCCGCCGGCCTCTGCTGTAGAGTTTCTTGCCAAGCTGCGCCCATTCTGGCACGTCCCAAGGCTTGAGAGACCTGACTATACGGGGGCTTGCTCTGAAGTAGGCCGCGGAGACCGTCGGGGATTCCTCGGCTAGGGCGTTGCCCCAGTAGCTCCACTGCTTGAGGTGGACAAAGGGAAGGGCCTGGACTGCGGCCGGGCTTGCTCTGAAGTACTCCTTGGCTGCCTCCCAGGAGCGCCCCGCCTGCTGAGCTATGGTCAGGCCGGAGTCCACCCAGACCGCAAGCTCTTCCTCCGTAAGCGTTTCTGAAACGGCCTCCCAGGCGTCCCTCAGAGCCTCACTGAGCTCTTTGGGAAACCGTTGGAACCTTTCCTCGTAGCTTGATAACGTCACTAGGTCACCTATTGCGGGTCGGTCCCCGCTCACCACGCGCAACGGCGCGCCTGTGAGGGCCGGGGCTGGAAGCCGTCTTTACCCTGGTTGCAAGGGGTTTGACACGGACTGGAATCTCCCCTGGGTGGGTAGCTGTCTGTCCCAAGCTACTCGAAGATAGAGTGGATTACCTCATCGATGCTGCGCTGTACCTGGCTATCGTCGGTAAGAGCCCAGGTTACGGCAACCTGGCACGCCCTGCGGGGAGCTATGCCGTTGTCTATCAGCTTGCCGGCGTATATCAGCAGGCGGGTGCCCACACCCTCCTGCAGGCCGTGGTCCTTGAGATTGCGCGCCTTCTCGCCGAGCTTCGCAAGGGAAAGACACACCTCCGGGGACGCTCCGCTCTCGTGCTGTATTATCTTTGCCTCTTGCTCCGGGGGAGGGGAGTTGAATTCCATAGCCATGAAACGCTGGCGTGTGCTGTGTTTCAGGTCTTTGAGCGCGCTCTGATAGCCTGGATTGTAGGACAGGACCATCAGGAACCCCTTGTGAGCCTCGATGACCTCTCCCCGCTTGTCGATGGGGAGCAATCGGCGGTGGTCGGTGAGGGGATGGATCAGGACGGTGGTGTCCTTCCTTGCCTCTACCACCTCATCCAGGTAGCATATGGCCCCTACTTTTACGGCTCTGGCGAGGGGGCCGTCCATCCACTTGGTCTCGTCTCCTTCGAGGAGGTATCGGCCCACCAGGTCGCTGGCGGTGAGGTCCTCGTGGCAGGCAATAGTCATCAAAGGGACGCTCCTGTGCGACCCTTTCCCGTTTCCCTTGCCCCTGGTTATCCTGGTGACAGGGCGTCCCAGGCGGTAGGACATATACTCAACGAAGCGGGTCTTTCCCGTCCCCGTGGGGCCTTTGAGCAGTACCGGCATCTGCTGCGAGTACGCCACCTCAAAGAGCTCTACCTCATCGCCCACCGGCAGGTAGAAGGGCTCCTCCTTGATCACGTACTCCTCGGTCCGGTAGGAAGTATACGTTCCTTGTTCAGTCATTGTCGCTCCCCGCAAGGCCTCTGCCTGCGAGCCGGTCTTCCCATAATGCCTCAACCTTGCTCTGCAGAGCCTCCATGTCTCCATCGTTTTCCACCACAACGTCGGCGTAAGTCGCCCTCTCCTCGGTGGACATCTGGGAACTGATACGGGCGCGCACCTGGTCTTCCGTGAGGTTGTTGCGGGCCTGTATTCGCCGGATGACGTCCGCTTCCGGAGCGGTGACCACCCAGACCTCATCGGCTGCGTCCGTCCAACCCGCTTCTATGAGTACCGCGGCATCCAGCACAACCACCCGGGTGTCTGCCTGCCTGTGCTCTTCGATGCTATCCGCTATTCGCTGCCTGATACGAGGCCAGGCGATGGCGTTTAGCTTTGTCATGGCCTCCGGGTTGCCAAACACCTTGCCCCCCAACGCGCGCCGGTCTACCTCTCCGCTGGGCAGGAGTATGTCCTCGCCAAAGGCTGCGACCACCTCCCGATGCCCGTCCGTACCGGGTAGATACACCTCATGCCCAAACCTGTCGGCGTTCAGCGCCTCAGCTCCCAACTCGCCCAATATGCGTGACACCTCGCTCTTACCGGAGCCAATGCCGCCTGCCAGCCCAATAACTATCATTTTATCCCCTCTGTCCTGTGACACACTATGGGGAATTCTATACGTAAACCACCGCATTAGCAAGCCTAAAGTATTAAGGAAGCGCAACTTCAGACGCGGAACGGGATGAAGCGGCGTATCCATTACTCAAGAGCTGTAAAGAATGCCTGGAATAAGGTATGATTCAAGTTACGCCGGATGTTTGCTATATTCATGCGCGGCAGGAGGGAGCGCCATGACCGCGAAATTTACCTTTTAAACTATGCCGGATATGGGACCGGAGCAGCTCGCCCAACTGATCAAAGACCATTTTAACGGCCTTGCCCCGCGCTACGGCCTAGAAGGACCGGCCGTGTCCGTTGAGCGCCTGTCTCATGCCGGAAGGATTCAGAGACGCGCCCTCACCATCTCCGATGGAGAAATCAAGTATCACCTGAAGCTGGTATACTCCCCAGACCACATTGACAAGCTGCGCAAGTGGCACGGCCTGAATCGGGCGCTCCATGAGCAATACCGGGCGCCACTGATAGTGGACTGGATTGACATACCGGACACGGGTTTCAGCGGCCTCCTGTGCGAACACGTCGCCGGCCGGCCCGCCGACCTTGGCGCATCGCCCCGCCTGACGCGGGAGATAGTCGCCCTGGCTTCCCGGTTACATGCGGACGAAGAGATGCGCGCCACGCTCCTGCCTCTTACCCCGAATGGCACATGCAGAGACTACTTCAATAGCGTGTGGATACGGAGGTTCAAAGAGGACCTGGCGGTCATTGAGGCGCAACCCCCCGAATTCGTGGCAAACGAGACTCTCCGGTGGATGCGAGAGGAGAGTCTCAGAATCGAGGGCGCCGTAGCCTCTATGGAGGCCTTCTCCCCCAAGGCGTCTTCGCCGGTGCACGGCGACCTATGGAACGACAACATCTTAGTCGCGGACGACGGCCGGTGGCGCATTGTCGACTGGGACGACATTGCTCTGGGAGACCCCGCCCTGGAGTTTGCCGTCCTCCTGGAACCAACCCTGGAACAAAATCCGGAGGCGTCTCTCGAAGACCTGCTCCCGTACCCGCCTGATGCGGGCTTCAGTCGGCGCCTGGAGATGTGCCTGCGAGCCCAGCGCCTGTACAGCGCCATCGAGACCTTGGCCAACTACATTGAAGCGGAAGCGCTGGGGGATAGGGCCGCCCGCGTTAGAGAGGAGAATGAGGCGCTTCACCGTGTGGCGCTGCGCTCTTACAAGCGCAGGTACGGGGTCTGGTGAGTCCATGTCCCTTTCTGACCATTCCTGCCTCCGAGCAGGAATCTATGGAGGTATGGAACCCCTCTGTACGGGCATGACGAATGCGCGCTTACCACGTAGGGGCGGTTCGCGAACCGCCCCTACGCCTCTTACAAGCGCAGGGGCGGGGTCTGGTGAGTCCATGCCCCTTCTGACCATTCCTGCCTCCGAGCAGGAATCTATGGAGGTATGGAACCCCTCTGCATGGGCATGACGAATGCGCGCTTACCACGTAGGGGCGGTTCGCGAACCGCCCCTACAACTTTCGCCGTCCACGTTACTGGTAGCCTAACCACCAAGAACCGCATATAATGCACCCATCAACTGAGGCTGAGAGAACATGCCAAACAGACTCATCAACGAGACCAGCCCCTACCTGACGCAGCACGCCAACAACCCCGTGGACTGGTATCCCTGGGGAGAGGAGGCCCTGCAGAAGGCTCGCGAGGAGGACAAACCTATCTTCCTCAGCATTGGCTATTCGGCGTGCCACTGGTGCCACGTCATGGAGCGGGAGTCCTTCGAGAACGAGCAGATAGCGCAGGTAATGAACCAAAACTTCATCAACATAAAGGTGGACAGGGAGGAGCGACCGGACCTGGATTCCATCTACATGGGGGCAGTGCAGGCCATGACCGGCCGTGGGGGATGGCCTATGTCGATGTTCCTGACGCCCGCCGGCGAGCCTTTCTACGGAGGCACCTACTTTCCCCCGGAGGACCGGCACGGGATGCCCGGCTTCCCCAGAGTCCTCCTGGCGCTGGCCGAGACGTACCGGACCAGACACGCCGACATCGCACGGTCGGCTGAGGAGATAACCTCGCACATACAGAGGGTGGGCCGCTCTATCCAGGGCGTCGAGCCTCTGACCAGGGACATCCTCCACGCCGCCTACAACGGCCTGAAGGGCAGCTTCGACCCGGAGAACGGGGGCTTCGGGACTGCCCCCAAGTTCCCCCAACCTATGGCGCTGGAGTTTCTGCTCCGATACCACTTGCTTGACGGGGAGCCCCAAGCTCTGGAAATGGTGGAGGTAACCCTGGGGCGCATGGCGCGGGGTGGCCTGTATGACCAGCTTGGCGGCGGATTCCATCGCTACTCCACAGATCCCTTCTGGCTCGTTCCACACTTCGAGAAGATGCTGTACGATAACGCCCTCCTCAGCCGCCTGTACCTCCACGCGTACCAGGCCACGGGCAACCCCTTCTACAAAGGCGTTACGCAGGAGACCCTGGACTACGCGTTGCGGGAGATGACCCACCCGGATGGTGGCTTCTACTCCACCCAGGACGCCGACAGCGAGGGAGAGGAAGGCAAGTACTTCGTCTGGACGCCTGCCGAGATAGAGAGGGTAGTCGGCTCTCAGGACGCTGCCCCTTTGCAAAGGTACTTCGGGGTCACGCACGAGGGCAACTTTGAGGGACGCAACATACTTCACACGCCCGCCACTATCGCCCAGTCCGCCCATGAACAGGGGCTGGCCGTAGAGGCGCTTGCCGACGCCGTGGAGCGCGGCAAGAAGCTGCTGCTGGAAGCCAGAGGCGGGCGAATCCCTCCGGCCAAGGACACCAAGATACTCACCTCCTGGAACGGCCTCATGCTCCACAGCATGGCGCTGGCCGCCGCCGTTCTCCACAGGGAGGACTATCTACAGGCGGCGATTGCCAACGCCTCCTTCATTCTGCGCAATATGCGGGACGGCCAACGGCTGCTCCGCTCATACAAGGACGGCGAGGCCAGGCTGAAGGGATACCTTGAGGACTACGCCCTGCTCATCGACGGCCTCATAACACTGTACGAGGCCACATTCGACCACCACTGGCTCAGCGAGGCCGACGCCCTGGCCCGCCAGATGATTGAGCTGTTCTGGGACGAGGCGGAGGGCGTGTTCTATGACACCGGCCTTGACCACGAGGCCCTGATAGTCCGCCCCAGGGACTTCACCGACAACGCCATGCCCTCCGGAAGCTCCGTGGCGGCGGATGTCCTGCTGAAGCTCGGCGTCTTCATGGGAGAGCCGGACTACACCCGCAAGGCCGCCTCCTCGCTGAGGTCGGTGCGGGAGTTCATGTCCCGCGTCCCTGAGGGCTTCGGGCGCTGGCTGGAAGCGCTTGACTTCTACCTGGCGTCGCCCAAAGAGATAGCCATTGTCGGGTCGCTGGAGGACTCGGACACAATGGCGCTGCTGGATGCCGTCCACAGCCGCTACCTGCCAAACAAAGTAGTGGCGGGCTTCGATCCGGCGGTTCCCGGCGCAGGCCAAGACCTGCCGTTGCTGGAGGATAAGGTCATGCAGGACGGCCTGCCCACCGCCTACGTCTGCCAGAACTACGCCTGTCAGAGGCCGGTGACGGAGCCGGCGGCGCTGGCTGAGCAGCTGGCGCCCTCCGCCGATACCGGTATGGGGCCTCTGACTATCCTGTCGTAAACGGGGTAAGGGGGCCGGGCTACCCCTTCATACGGTTCGACATGTTCACCATGAGCGGGAAGAGGGACAGCTCTGAGTGTGGGGGAACGGGCGCGGTGTCAGGCCTCCTGTCCCGCGACCACCATCTCCACCTCCTCCATCAGCGCGGAGAGCATCTCCGATTCCTCCACTATGCGGGACTTTTGCCCCTTGCGGAAGATGATGGCGCGCCCCACGCCGGCGGCGATTCCCACGTCGGCATCCTTGGCCTCGCCCGGGCCATTCACCTCGCAACCCATCACCGCCACCTTCACGTTGTAGTTCTTGGCCTGTAGAAGCTCGTCAACCGTGTTCGCCAGCTTTATCACGTCCACGTCGGCGCGGCCGCAGGATGGGCAGGCAACCAGGGTTGTGCCCTTCTCCCGCAGGTTCAGCGACTTCAGAATCTCGTACCCGGCCGCAACCTCCTCCTTGGAATCCGCGCTCAGGGACACCCGTATGGTGTCACCAATGCCCTCGTAGAGCAGGTAGCCCAGCCCCACGGCGCTACGAATGGAGCCGGCCTTGGCCGTCCCCGCCTCTGTGATGCCCAGGTGCAGGGGATAAGGAACCATGTACGCCAGCCTGCGGTACGCCTCAACGGTGGTGGGCACGTCAAAGGCCTTCAGGGAGATCTTGATGAGGTCAAAGTCCAAGTCTTCCAGGACGCTTATCTCCCACAGCGCCGTGGCTACCATGTGATCGACCACCGAGAACTGCCCCTCGGATGCCTCTCCGGCCTTGGCGAGCTTGTTCACCCCGTCCGTGTGCCTGCTCAGCCCGCCGAACTTGCCTATCTGCCCCACAGGGGGAAGGCTGCCAAAGTTGACTCCAATGCGTATTGGAATCTGCCGCTCCTTGGCGGCGCGCACCACCATCTCCACCTTCTCCCTGTCACGGATGTTCCCCGGATTAAGGCGAAGCCCGTCCACCCCGGCCGCGATGGATTCCAGGGCAAGCTGGTAATGGAAGTGAATGTCTGCGATTACCGGAATCCTGACCTGCTTCTTGATCTCCCTCAGCGCCTTGGCGGCCTCCATGTCGGGGACGGCGGGCCTTATGATGTCACACCCAACCTCCTCCAACTCCTTGATTTGGCGAACCGTGGCCTTCACGTCCCGCGTGTCCGTCTTGGTCATGGACTGGACGGTTATGGGTGCGTTGCCTCCCACGGTGACGTCGCCTACCTGTATCGGCTTGGAAACACGTCTGAGGTTCATTTGAATACGCCCTTCCCTTTGTGGATAGCTATCAGCCTACCCCAAATCAGGCCTGAGAGTCAACCAACAGGCGGACGCTGGTCAGGGTCTGTGCAAAGTCGAATCAGGCGGAGGTGATGAGTTTTAGTGCCTGGTCCCATCTGGCGGCATAGCGGCGGCGTTGTTGGGGGACGTTGCTGACTCTGCGCCGCGACAACAGCCCTAGAACCAGGTTGTTGATTGTGGCCATCATGTGCTGAGCGTGTCCCAGCCGTAAATGACACCAGTCCTCCCGCAGGGTCTCGTCCCGGCGATAGTGCAGACCATTCTCAATGCTCCAATGGGTGCGGACCATTTCCAGCAAACGCTGCGGACCGGCCTGCTCGGGCCTCAAGCTGGTTATCCCGTAGCAGGTCTCGCGGGTTGTCCTGTCCGCTTGGGTAAATTCAAAGCGCCGCTCCAGCTTGAAGACCTGTTGGACGTAGGGCCAGTCCAGGTAGTCGTTCAAGCCGGAACTGGCCGACAGGACGCGTTTCTCGATGCGTCCATGCCCCTTGTCCAAGCTGGTGGCAGAGCAGCCGACGCCGTCATTGGCCAGCACCGCCGGTCCGCTTGCAAAGAAGGTTGCAATATCCTCCCGCAGTTGGGGCTGGTTCTTCTTGACGGTCCAAAGGTACTCTCCCCCGCCCTCCACTACTTGCGCGGAGAGTTGACGCTGCGCCAGCAAGGCGGCGCCGCTGACCACCTTGTCCCGCAAGTCGATGGACTCCAGCAGGCGCGGCGCCGCCTTGATCTCATTTTCCTTACCGTCCACTTCCACTTGGGCCAGTACTATCCCTTCGCTGGGCAGATAGGCCGCCAGCAGATGCGCTCCCCGGCTCCGACCCGCCGGTATGCTCCCGCGCAAAGTCTTGCCGTCTATAGCTATCTGGACCAATTGCCCTTCCGCCGCTCCATCCGACGGGCGGCTGGCAAAGAAGTTGCCCGCCACCTGCTCCAACGCCGCCACGTCCAGCTTTTCTCCCAGAATCCGGCTGTAAGTCGTGCGATGGGGCGCTTGGGGTTTCCTCAAGCCGAAGGCCTGGGCCAAGGCTTCCTTCCGACGCCAGACCCATTCCGATATGCCGCTCAGCCGGTCTTCCCCCGCCAGCTTGGCCAGCACGGCAAACACCAGGACATGCACCAATTGATAGCGTATTCCTCGAGAATCCCGGCGGTCTTCCAGCCGGCTCAGAAAATCGTACAGACTGCCTAGGTCCACCACAAACCCCGGAGCTTCACCATTGACATCAAACCCGACCAGATTATACTCCATAATGCCCTTCCTCCATCAGATAGGTCGTAGTTGTCCCTATCTATGGCGGAAGGCTTTCCTTATGTCAACCGACTTTGCACAGACCCACCCTCACACTGGAAAAGCTGGACGAGGTCATCGACAAGGTGAAGGCCGGCAAACCCCACGCGCTTCTGATGAGCCGCCGCAGCCGTCGCAAGCTGACCGCGCTGTCCAGGGCCACGGGCAGCGGCCTACTTGAAACGGACCGCAACCAGTTCGGCCAGATGGTCCAGTACTACGACGGCATCCCCATTGGAGTGAACGACTGGGTCTCGGACGCGCAGACGGCCGGCACAAGCAGCGACTGTTCCACCATCTACGCCTTGCAGTACGGCGAGGGCGCGATTGCCGGGCTGACCGGCCCAGGGAGTCTGCATGTGGAGCGGGTGGGGTCCCTTGAGGTGAAGGACGCCACCAGGACGCGGGTGAAGTGGTACGTCTCCGTCGCCGTATTCAACTCCCTGAAGCTGGCCAAGCTCGCCGGCGTAAGGGACTAGCAGAGGAGGACGAAAGTGGACTTGTCCCAGATGAGGACCCGCGTCCGGCAGGACCTCCATGACCAGGACGCAACGAACTACCGGTGGACTGACGCCGAGTTGGACCGCCACATTGAGCACGGGGTGCGGGATTTGAGCCTGGCCGTGCCCCAGGAGGCCAGGGCCGCGCTCACCACTACGGCAAACAGCCGTGAGGTGTCAGTCGCCTCTCTCACGGACATGGTGTCCATAGAGGCGGTGGAGTATCCCGCCGACAGGTTCCCTCCGGTCTACGCGCCCTTCACCCTCTGGGGCGACGCTCTCACCCTGCTGGTGGAGAACGTCCCGAACGGGGGCGAAAAGGTGAACGTCTACTACGGCAAGCTGCACACGCTGGACGCCACAGGCTCCACAGTTCCATCCTCCATGGAGGAGCTGGTGGCTATGGGAGCGGAGGGGTACGCGGCGATGGAGTGGGCCGGCTTCGCCACCAACCGCGTCAACGTCGGTGGAACGGAGGTGTGGCGCCACTACCAGACTTGGGGCAGAGAGAGGCTGGATTCCTTTCTCAAGGGGCTTGCCAACCATCGCAGCCGGTTGAGGACGCGGCATCTTTACAGCGCGCCACAGCCCAGCTACGGCCCGGCTACCGGCGGGAGCCGGTAGCCGGAGGAGCGCAGCAGCTTATGAGAACCCTGACGTCAACCCTGCTCGCAGCGCAGCGGGAAGCGACCGGAGCGCCGCACGTTGAAGTGGAGACGTTGGACAACCTCGCCGGGGCGCCTCGCCCCACTCTCACGCGGTTGTACACCGGCAGCGAGCAGGACTTCTACCACGATGCCACCTGTCCCGGGGACGGGTCGCTGGTGAGGGCCAGGGTGACCAGCCCAAGCGGCGGCCTCTACGTTCAGAGGGTGGTCAACCCGGGCCCAACCAGCGACTTCTCTTCCTGGACCTATCTTCACGGCGTTTCCAACGCATCCGGCATCTCCCTGGTGAGCCGTGGAGCCAATGTGTATCTCTTCTACGTCAACTCCTCGCGCAGAAACCTGTTCGTCAAGGAAAGTACCGACTACGGCGCTACGTGGAATACTTCCAAGCACGTCCTGTACCCGGACTTGAGCGGCATAAGGTGGCTGGCAGCCGCCATAAGCGACCAGAACGCCCTGTTCCTGTTCTACGCCTCTATCTACCATGCGGTGTACGGCTCCAGGAAGGATCCCTCCTCCGGGAGCTCCTGGCTCACCCCCTCTCTATGGCCCCATAGTCCGGCGTCGATCACGGGGATGAGCAGCGTGTACGACAAGGGCTGGCATCTGATCCTTACCGGAACGGAGTCCACCACCAACGACGCCAAGGTGTGGACGTGCGTCTACGGTGAAGACGGAGACCAGCCCTACGCCACGTGGTCTGCGCTGAGCGAGGTGAGCGCCGCCAAGGCGGACTCCAGGACCACCTTCCACTTTCCCTCCATAGCCAAAGCGGATGTCTTCCGCGCGTTTTGCGTGGAGAAGTCCACCGGCTCCCCTCCCTTCCAGCGTCCTGTGCGCTTCCACACCCTGCCGGGCTCCGGCATGGTCGACACCCTGTGGCGAGAGCCGGTTCCCTTTGACTACTCCTCCGCCTACGGCGTATCCCTGGCCACTACCGAAGACGACCTCTGGGTGTCCAGCCCCTCCGGAGTGTGGGGCGGCCCCCTCACAGACACGGCCCTGGATCTGACCGGTGATGTCCTGGACCTCGCGCTGGACGAGCGCCCTGAAGGCGGGACCGCCGTCCTGACGCTGCGAAACGACGACGGCCGCTATAACAGCATAGGCTCCGGGGCGTACGCCTCTCTCCGCAAGGGGTCGGAGGTGCGCGTCTCCCCCGGCTACGCAACCTCGGCCGGTCGGGAGGTCTCGCCTGGGCCGACCTACTGGATAGAGTCGTGGGAGTACCGGTCGTCGGCCGGCAAGTCCTATCTGGTCGTCTTTGCCCACAACGCATGGCGGCTGCTGGAGACGTGGGGAGCAACGCGGCAGTACACCTGGGACAAGGGGGCGAGCAGCGTGGCCGACATCATGGAGTTCGTTCTCGCAAGAGTGGGACTGAGGTTCGATGCCACCCAGGCCGGCAGCGACGCCAAGACCCTTAAACCCGCCTTCACAATGCATCCGGGCGAGAGCGGGGCCGATGCGGTGAGAAGACTGCTTGACAGGCTGCCGGACGCCCTGATGTTCAGGGGCAGCCTGGGCCACCTGATACACCTTCAGCCGTCAGACGCCAGGGACTACAGCTACGGGGCTGGGCATCCCGTCCTTCAGGGCAGATACGCGTCCAGGGCGCAGGCTCACAACCGGGTACAGGCGTTCGGCAGCGCGCACATGGCCGAGGCGTTTGCGTGGACGGAGGTGGGCGATCTCTCGGATCGCCTGCTTCAGATCCACGATCTGAACCTGGACACCGCGCAGAAAGCCTTGGACAGGGCCAGGGCCGCGCTCCGGGAGCAGCTGTTGGGCGCTCTGGACGGGGAGATTGTGGTTCCGCCCAACCTGGGTCAGGAGATGTACGACGTTATAGAGATAACCGACGACCGCGCCGGCCTCTCAGCCGACAAGCGACGCGTGCTTGGGTTGCGCCTCCACTACTCGCGAGGACCCAAGCCTGAGTACCGGCATACCATCCTCCTGGGCGGCGTGTAGGCCCGGGTTTGAGGAGAAACGCAAGTGGAGATAAGACAGGGTTCTCTCAAGAGCTTCGACTCCGTCGGCTATATCGCCACCGTGCAGATGGCAGGGAGCCAGGCAGCCTGGCTCCACGGCGTGCCGGTGGCCCGCAACATACCCTCCGCCCAGATGACGGTGGGCCGCAGGTGCGCGGTCATCCTCTTCGATTCCACCAATCCCCAGGACGCGGTGGTCGCCGCCGTGTGGGGCTAGGCGGCCGCGGCGCCGTTTGAGCCGGCATGCGCCGCAGGTTGACATCACCCTGGCAAATTGCTACTCTCGGAGCAACATTTCAAGGGTCGTTCCCGGGAGGATTGGGCATGACAACCGCAGATATTCTTCAGAGGGCCCGTCTGGACGGCAGGACTATGCTCAACGAGGTGGAATCCAAGGAGTTGATAGGCGGTTCCGGCATACCGGTTGTGGAGACTCGTCTGGCAACGTCCGTGGATGAGGCCGTTGAAGCCGTCCGGGAGATGGGGCTGCCCGCAGTCCTCAAGATAGTCTCGCCGGATGTGGTCCACAAGAGCGACGTGGGTGGCGTGAAGGTGGGACTGGAGAGCCTGGACCAGGTGAGGTCGGCCTACGACTCAATCATGTCATCCGTCCGGGCGGCCGCGCCGTCGGCGTCCATCACCGGCGTATCGGCGCAGAGGATGGCCGAGCCGGGCGTGGAGGTGATCATAGGAGCCACCAAGGACCCCCAGTTTGGGCACGTCATTGTATTTGGACTGGGCGGCATCCTGGTGGAGATGCTCCGGGACGTGTCCATGCGCCTGGCGCCCCTGACCGCCAGGGATGCCCGCGTGATGATAAGGGAGATCAAGGGCTTGCCTCTCCTTCAGGGCTATCGCCAGTATCCTCCCTGCGACCTGGACAGCCTGGAGGAGGCTATTCTGGCTCTGTCGCGGTTCTTGGAGGAGCATCCGGACATAAAGGAACTGGACCTCAACCCTGTGCTGTGCTATCCACAGGGGCTTGTGGCCGTTGACGCGCGCGTGATTCTGGAGGAACCAAGCCCGGCGTCGTAGCCCTGTGTCGGAGGGATCATGGGCCTGGAGCTAGACTACATCTTTCATCCCCGTTCCATTGCTGTTGCAGGGGCGTCCGAGTCCCCGGACAAGTTTGGACACACCTACTTCAAGAACGTGCTGGAGCACTTCTCCGGGGAGGTGTACCCCATAAACGCCAGGGCAACCGAGATCCTGGGAGTCCCTACCCACCGATCCGTCCGCGACGTCCCCGGCGACGTGGACTACGTGGTCTCGGCGGTTCCCAACCGGGCCGCCCTTGAGCTGGTGGACGACTGTATCAGCAAGGGGGTAAAGGCGCTTCACTTCTTCACGGCCCGTTTCAGCGAGACCGGCTCGGAGGAAGGGGCGCGAATGGAGCGGGACATGCTCGCCAAGGCAAGGGCGGCGGGTATGCGCATCCTTGGGCCCAACTGCATGGGCCTCTACTACCCCAAGGAGGGGATAGCGTGGGGGAGAGACTTCCCGTGGGAACATGGCAGCGTGGGGATCATATCCCAGAGCGGAGGCAACGCCGGGGAGATGATCTCCGTGGGAGCCGTCCGGGGCCTCCGCTTCAGCAAGGTGATCAGCTACGGCAACGCCCTGGACCTGAACGAAGCCGACCTGGTGGAGTACCTGGCAGACGACCCTGAGACGGAGATCATCGGCGGGTACATCGAGGGCGTGAAGGACGGGCCTCGCTTTGCCAGGGCGTTGGGCTACGCATCCCGCCGGAAGCCGGTGGTATTGCTGAAGGGTGGCAGGACGCAGGCCGGCAACAACATGGCATCGTCCCACACCGGCGCGCTGGCCGGCGCGCATGAGGTGTGGGATGCTATGTGCCGCCAGATGGGGGTCGTCAACGCGTTCAGCATGGAGGAACTCCTGGACGCTCTAGTTGCCTTCACGCGTATGCCTCCGGCTACGGGGTCCAACCTTGTGGTGGGCGGCGGCACGGGGGGAAAGGGTGTGATGTCGGCGGACGAGTGCGAGGAGGAAGGGCTTCACCTGCTGCCCATACCGGCAGACGTGCGCGAGGAGCTGGTTGACAAAGACCCCTTCTTTGGGGCGTGGGTCACCAATCCGGTGGACGGCTCCATTATGGGAGGAAGCAAGCTGACGCCCCATGAGGTGATAACCCTCATAGCCAAAGACCCCGGCTACCACGCCGTTATCAACGGGATCAGCCCCAGCGCGCCACCCAGCGGACGCCGCTCTCGAAGGCCGACCAGGTCCACCCGTATGCTGGAGCACACCGCGGCCATAGCCGACGATTGGGGCAAGCCCGTGGCCCTGGTGATAGCCGACCTCATTCCGGACAACGACCGCCTGCTGAAGGCTACGGTGGAGCTTCACCGTCAATGTGTGAAGGACGGGTTCGCCGTGTTTCCCACCATAAGCCGCGCCGCTAGGGCCATAAAACGCCTGGTAGACTACTATCGTTGGCTGGAAGAAGCGGACTAGGGTAAGCGCCCCCGCCCCCGGCGCTATGCGGACGGCGTGGCGGTCTATTCCCAACCCGTGCCCTGTGCTATGCTAATATGGACATGCCTGTGAACAGCAATGAAGTAGGATACTGGGTAGCGTTTAATCGAATACCCACCATTGGCAGGGCCAGGTTTGCCATACTGGAGGGCTATTTCGGCTCTCTTGAGCGCGCTTGGCGAGCCTCTGCGGCCGACCTGACGGCCGCAGGCCTTGACCAGCGCTCCGTGAGGGCGGTCGTCTCTCGCCGCCCGTCCATATCTCCGGAGGCGGAGATGGAGCGGGTGGACCGCCTGGGAGTAGACGTCCTGACCATTAGAGACCCCGGCTACCCGCGCCTGCTCAAGGAGGTGTACGAGTACCCGCCGGTACTGTACGTGAAGGGCCGGATTCTGCCGGAGGACGAGCGCTCCGTGACGGTGGTGGGCACACGCAAGACCACGGCGTATGGCCGGGAGGTGACGCATCAAATCTCCTGGGACCTGGCTAAGAACGGCGTCACCATTGTGAGCGGCTTGGCCAGGGGGATAGACGCCGTAGCTCACCGCGCCGCCCTGGACGCCGGAGGACGCACCCTTGCGGTCATGGCCAACGGACTGGATACGGTCTATCCGCCGGAGTACGCCAACATGGCCCAGGAGATCGTCGGCAACGGGGCGCTGATGAGCGAGCATCCGCCGGGCGTCCGTCCGGAGGCCAAGAACTTTCCTCGCAGGAACCGCATCCTGAGCGGCATGACTCCGGGCACTTTGGTTGTTGAGGCGGGCGAAGGCAGCGGCGCTCTGTGGACCGTGCGGCACGCGGTGGACCAGAACAGGGAGGTCATGGCCGTTCCGGGGAGCATCCTCTCCCCAGTCAGCCGGGAGTCCAACCGTCTCATACAGGACGGGGCCAAGATGGTGCTGGACTACACGGACGTTCTGGAAGAGCTTAACTTTTCGGCGCTGGGACAGCAGATGGAGCTTCACCCGTTGCTTCCCGAGGATGCCGGCGAGTCGCAGCTTCTGACCTGGATCACCTATGAGCCGGCGCACATCGATAGTATACAGAGGGCCTCCGGCCTGCCCGTTGCCGCGGTCAGCAGCTCGCTGACCATGATGGAGCTGAAAGGGCTGGTGAAACAGGTGGGTGGCATGAACTATATAAGGACGCGGGAGGCTTCGGCTGAGTACCAGGCTTCCCCACGGTGATTACGAATGGCTAAGAATCTGGTTATAGTGGAGTCTCCGGCCAAGGCCAGGACCGTGGGCCGGTATCTGGGCAAGGACTACGCCGTTGTGGCCTCCCTGGGCCACGTCCGCGACCTGCCGCAGAAGGAGCTTGGGGTAGATGTGGAGAAGGGTTTTGAACCCAGCTACGAGACGCTCAAGGACAAGCAGAAGGTGGTGAGCGAGATCCGCCGCAACTCCAAGGATGCCTCCACCGTGTACCTGGCCACAGACCCGGACAGGGAAGGGGAGGCCATAGCCTGGCACCTGGTGCACTCGGCTGGGCTGGGCAGCAAGTCCCTCAAACGGGTGGTGTTCCACGAGATAACGGAGAGCGCTATCAACGAGGCCTTTCAGCATCCGCGGGACATAGACGAGAACCTGGTGAACGCTCAGCAGACCCGGCGAATCCTGGACCGGCTGGTGGGGTATAAGCTTAGCCCCGTCCTGTGGCAGAAGGTTGTACACCACTACGCCAGGACCAAGTCCCTCTCAGCAGGCCGGGTCCAGTCTGTGGCCCTGCGGCTGGTTGCGGACAGGGAGAAGGAGATCCAGGCATTTGTGCCCAAGGAGTATTGGACTATCCAGGCGGAGTTGAAGAAGGCCGGCGAGCCGAGAGGCAGCTTCAATGCAGACTTCCACTCTGCAAAGGGGGACAAGCGCAAGCTGGACATCCACGTTGAGGCAGAGGCGTTGGGGCTTGTGGGGGACCTGAAGGGCGCAGCGTATAAGGTGGCCCGCGCCAGGAAGCGCCAGATCAGGCAGCGGCCGGCAGCCCCCTTCATCACCAGCTCCCTTCAACAGGAGGCGTGGCGCAAGCTCCGTTTCCCCGCCAGGAAGACCATGCAGCTGGCCCAACAGCTCTACGAAGGGCTTTCCATAGGCGACGAGGGCGCAGTCGGCCTGATAACCTATATGCGCACGGACTCCACCAACGTAGCCTCCCAAGCCCTTCAGGAGACCATTGCCTACGTCCGCCGTAGGTTCGGCGACGAGTATGCCCCCAAGTCGCCCAGGGTATATGCCACCAAGAGCAAGGGAGCGCAGGAAGCCCACGAAGCCGTGCGGCCCACCTCGACGCTTCGCGACCCGGATGGGCTTGCGCCCTATCTGTCCAGGGACCAGCGCAGGCTGTACGACCTCATATGGAAGCGCATGATGGCCAGCCAGATGGCCGACGCCCTCCTGGACTCAACTACGTTGGACATAGAGGCCGCCGCCGTCTCCGGACGCGCCTACCTGTTCAGGGCCAGCGGCAGCGTGCTCAAGTTCCCCGGGTTCCGCGCGCTGTACATGGAGGACCGGGACGACTCCGCAGGAGACGGGGATCAGGCCACTCTGCCCGAACTCAAGGAAGGGGACGCCCTGGACTGCCTTGGCGTAACGCCTGAACAGCGCTTCACCAAGCCTCCACCCAGATATACGGACGCCTCGCTCATAAAGACGCTGGAGGAGGAGGGCATAGGCCGGCCCAGCACCTACGCTCCCACCATTTCCACCATACAGGATCGGGAGTACGTCTCCAAGACTGGCGGCAGCTTCAAGGTCACCCCCCTGGGGTCCGCGGTGTGCGACCTGCTGAGCCAGAACTTCCCGGACATTATGGACAAGAGCTTCACTGCCCATATGGAGGAGGAGCTGGACGACATAGCCAGGGGTGAACGGGAGTGGGCGCCCGTCCTGGGGGAGTTCTACGGAGGGTTCAGCAAGTCCATAGACGAGGCTCTCACCGTGCCCAAGGTGAAGGTCCCGGATGAGCTGACGGGAGAGCTCTGCGAGGAGTGCGGGAAGGAGATGGCGGTCAAGATGGGGCGGTTTGGGCGGTTCCTGTCATGCACCGGCTTCCCGGAGTGCAAGAAAAGCAAGCCCTACCAGGTGCCGACGGGGGCCGGCTGTCCAAAATGCACGGGAGACCTGGTGCAACGGCGCGGCAAAAAGCGCGGCATGGTGTTCTACGGGTGCTCCAACTACCCAACCTGCGACTTCTCAGTAAGGCAGCGTCCGATTGCCCAACCATGTCCGGAATGCAGCGAGCTC
Organism: Dehalococcoidia bacterium; assembly: GCA_965221925.1. GTDB lineage: Bacteria > Chloroflexota > Dehalococcoidia > Lucifugimonadales > UBA2985 > JAPPHY01. Next base: position 154,773 of record OZ244924.1, read on the forward strand.
CTGGTATCCTCCGGGAGGGATCGGGCGCGCTGCACAGCCTGCGACTACAACGGGGCCATTCCGGAGCCGGAGCCTGAGGCTGAGCCGGTGGAGGTAGCGGTGTGAGCGCAGGCGCGGCGGAGGCAAGGGAGCATCTTCCGGGTTACAGGCAGCATCTTTTGGGGGAGCGCAACCTCTCTGAGCCCACGGTGCGCAACTACATGGATGACCTGACGCCTCTGTTCCAGTCCATGGAGTTGCAAGGGGCTGATTCCCTTGCCAAGGTGGACAGGGCCTTCCTGCGGCGATACATATCGTGGCTCATGTCCAGCCGGCCCATCAAGTCGGGTGGCTCCCAGTGGAGACATGGACACGACAGGGCCAGCGTGACGCGGCATCTCGCATCCCTCCGTTCCTTCTTCCGCTATCTTACGGCTGAGGGGGTAGTGGCGCCAGACCCTCTGTGGAAGCGCGGGAGCCGCCAGTCCAGATCGCTGATACCCAAGGCTGAGAAGCCTCTGCCAAGGGTGGTGGACAAGGAGGAGATGGAGCGTCTCGTCAGCGCTCCGGACAACCCGGAGTTGGAGGGAAAGCCCAAGCAGGTGGCTATGCAGCTACGGGATAAGGCCATCCTGGAGCTTCTCTACGCCACGGGACTCCGCGTAAGCGAGCTCTCCGGGCTGGACTTGGGCGACCTGGACCTTGAACGTCGTGTGCTGAGGGCCCTGGGGAAGGGCTCCAAGGAGCGGGAGGTGGTGATGGGCAGGCCGGCTCAGCAGGCGCTGGAGGCGTACATCAGGGAGGCTCGTCCTCTGCTTATGGCGCCCAGGAAGACGGACGCCCTTTTCCTCAACAGGTTTGGGGGCCGCCTTACCAAGCGTTCCGTGCAGGAGATGGTGAAGCGGTACGGCCTTCTCTCCGTAGATGCCAGGGTGCATCCCCATATGCTGCGTCACAGCTTTGCCACTCACATGCTGGACGGAGGCGCAGACCTGCGCATCGTACAGGAGCTGTTGGGCCACTCCTCGCCCGCTACAACGCAGATATATACACACGTAAGCCTTGCCAACTCTCGCGGCGTGTACTTGAATGCGCATCCAAGAGCGCGCGAAGACGCGGACCCGCAATAGACCCGATTCTAGGTCCTGTCCGGTAGGAGAACCAAGGCTGTGCCCTGGAGCGCTCTGTCTCCACGTTGAGTCTCAACGTAGACGTCCAGAATCACCCTGTTCTCCCCATCCTCCGTCTCCGTGTCGGTGACTATGCCCGTAAAGGTGAGCCGGTCGCCAGGCTGCACGTAGCGTCTAAAGTCCACGTCCAGCCGCTTCAGCTTGCCGTCCGGCCCCGCCCAGTCCTTCAGGAACTGGGCTAGGAGCGCCATAGTCATGTTGCCCGGAAGGATGACGCCGCTGAAGCCCTCCGCTCTGGCCGCCTCGTCGCTGGTGAACCGGCCTACGCCCGTTCCCCAAACCGTGGTGAACGCGTCCAACTGCTCCCTGGTTGGCTCCTTGACCACGGAGGGAAGCTCGTCTCCAGCCTCCACGTCCTGGAAGTATGGCTCGCTCATTGCCGCAGATCCCTGCGGACGCTGATACGGTCCACCACCACCGTCTTCTCGTCCCTTTGGTTGGTGTAGGTGGTGCGCCTCACGGTGAAGACCATTGTGCCGGTGCGGCCGGTCTTGGCATAGACATCTGCCACGCGGGTACTGGCCGATATGGTGTCGCCGGCCCGTATGGGCGTGAAGAACTCCGCGTGCTGCCCCGCGTCGAAGCCGCTGGTGCCGAACCTCACCTTGGGGTCAAGGCCCGGCTGAACGCTCAGCATGTTATAGAAGATTGGCGGAGCTATGATGTCGCCGTGAGGGCCGGCCTTCGCGGCTTCCTCGTCCAGGTAAAGGGGGCTGGTCTCGCCCAGAGCCTTGGCATAGGCGATTATCTGCTCCCTGGATACCAGGTGTGTCCCCACCTCCACGTCCACACCCAGGACGCTTCTGTCGAAGTCTATGGAGTCCGTTGGACTCAAGTCCGTCATGCTGTGTGCCTCCTTGTTAATATAGCGCGCAGAGGGCGTTGTATGAGCCTATGTTATTGAGGTCAAGCCCTGGTATCCTCAAGCCGGATGGCATCGAAGTCCCCCAGATTGAGCTCCTCAAGCAGCTCCTCGATCCGGGTTATGCGCCTGTCGAAGCGGGTAATGCACCTGCCAATCGTGCTCACGTAGTGGGAGTCGCTGCCGCCTACGCAGTGGAAGCCGTACTCCTGGGCCATGCGCCCGGCAATGTCGTTCTCCTCCGCGCTGCTTCCTCCGTTGAGCCTCTCTATGGTCTGAACGCCCTCCGGCTGCGCCCCGTTCTGAACGTGCTGCCAGAGGCCGATGCGCGGCCGTCCGGGGTGGGCGGCGATGGCGTATCCACCCGTGTCTCTAGCCGCTTTGAACACCTCGCGGGCGGGGAGGGTGATGTCCTTGAAGTCGAACATGTCCATAAGCGCAGCCGTTACGCCGTATACCAGGACGTGCCCCATGTCGGTCTCTATCTCCGCGCCCTTCAGCACAACGGCTTCGTATCGCTCCGCAAGTGGCGTGTAGTCCACCTCCAGGTCAAATCCCCTGTGCTCCGTCAGGGCAATGCCGTCCACCCGGTACCCCTTCTTTCGCAGGACGTTGATCCACTTCAGGTACCCCTCCACGGTCCCGCCGGCGTCGTCCGACTGCTTGGAGTGTACGTGCATGTCTATGAACACTGTTGTCGTCCTCCTGCGCCAGTTGCCGATGCCAAGTATGCGCAGCCCGTATTATGCCTGCTTTCATGGGTAGAGGGCAAGCTCGCCGCGGGCGCGTGGTCTCAGCGTCCGCCGTGGCCTGCTCCCTGGGAAGGGCCTTCTCTACCGCCCCTTCTCCCGGTTTCCGGCAGGAACTTTCCGCCCAGGAACAGGGAGAAGGCCATTGGAGACACTATGGCGAGTCCCAGGAACAGAGACCCTGTGCTCTCCTGGACGACGCCCACTATCAGCGGCCCCATGGTCGCGCCCATGGGAAACAGGGTGCGCACCAGTCCCAGGGACACAGCCACCTCCCTGGGAGGGAGCTGCATGTCCAGGGGGACTGTTGCGAGGATGGGTGGCACCGCCATCGCGCCGATACCGGCCACCAGCAGCAGGATGGCTGCCAGCGGGACGGAGTCCACCATAATGAGGCCGTAGTAGGTGGCCGGAAGAAACAAACCGGGAACCCATATGAAGGGCTTTCTCCGCCCGATGACTTCTGAGATAGCGCCCGCGAACATGGATCCCAGGATTCCCCCCACCGGGAACGCCGCCATGAGCAAGCCTGCGGCGGATAGGGAGATGCCCAGGTGGTCGATGGCGTAGGTTGGATAGAAGGTCATAAAGGAGGCGAAGGCCACCGCCGCCCCCACCTGGCACCCCGCTACAACCCACAGGACTTTGCGCCGCCTCAGGACTCCGGCGGGGTTGCCTACCTGGGGGGCGGGCCCGCCCTCTGCCTGGGTGCGCCGCCGCTCCCGGCCAACAAACAGCCACGTTACAGAGAAGAGCGTCAGGGCTACGGCTATTGCTACGTGGACTGGCCTCCAGCCTCCCATCAGGACCACCAGGGAGGGAGTAGCGGCGATTGCCACCATTTGGCCTATGGAGCGGTTGCTGAAGTCCAGACTGTTGATTACGGCGTACAGCCTGGGGCGAAACCACTGCTGTATGAATATGATCTGGATCTGTATACGGCAGACGGCCAGCAGCACAAAGGAGAACCTGGCAAGCAGGAGGACCTCTACGCTGGGAGCCACGGCGTGGAGCAGGGCAGCGCCTGCCATAGCCAAAGCGCTCACCAGCGTAACCAGCTTTGGGTTGTACTTGGTGAGCCAGATGCTGGCCGGCAGGGCCATGATGCCAAAACCAAGGAAGCCCGCAGACCCCATGAGCCCGGCCTGCAGGGGAGTCATTCCCAGGTCGTCCTTCCATACGGGTATGAGGACGCCTATGGACATGAACAGGAATACGTTGGCAAGGTCCATGCCCCAGAGATTGCCCATTACCGCCCAGGCATAGATCGGCTGACGCTCGGAGACGGAAGAAGCCGGGGGGCGCGCAGCCTGGGACGGGCCTTCCTGGTGTCCCTGGGCGCTCAAGGCTGTCTACTCAAGGTCTTCACTATTACGATCCGGGAGAGTTGCCGCCTGCTTGCAAACGCGACAGAGGCGCTCTTGGTTAGCGCCTGGCGCTTGGAGAGCGGCTCTGAGAGGACGAATCACAGCCCCAATGATACAACTACAGCCTTGGTTTAGCTAGTGGGAAGCGGCTGGACGGGGCGGCTACGGTGAGTTAGGCTGATAGCGCGCCGGGTGGCCGCGACGCGGGACGGAAAAGCGGCCTGCAGGGAGGCGCTTAGCTTATGGATAACATTGGCGGTCAGGAGATAGACGTCCAGGTCAAGCACGGTCGTATGCGCTGCACGGTCCAGGGAGAGGGCGATCCCCTGGTTCTTCTGCACGGAGCCTTGGGCACCGGAGAGGCCCACTTCCGGGGGCAGATAGGCGAGTTCGCCAGGCGTTATCGGGTGATAGCCCCCGATTTCCTGGGCTACGGAAAATCGGGGCGCAGGGACTCCTTTGACGAGGACTTCCATAGGCGAGACGCGGAGGACGTGGCCGCCCTGGTGGAGCGTCTGGGGTTGCCCGGCATCCACCTCTGCGGCTTCAGCGATGGCGCTATCGTGGCTATGATAGTGGCCGGCAGGTACGGGGAACTGGTCCGCTCTCTGGTGTTGATAGGCGGACAGGCCGTGTTCGATGAGGAGAGCATGGAGACCGTCCGGCAATGGGCGTACCCGGACCGGCTGCCGGCGGGGTTTCAGGATGCCCTGGCTCGCAGCCACGGCGACCCGTACTGGCGGCGGATGGTGACCGACTACGTTAACGCCGTAGAGCGCCTCTACGCCAGGGGGGGAGAGGCGGCGGGCGACTCCCTGCCCGGCATATCTTGTCCCACCCTTGTGATCCAGGGAGAAGACGACCCCTGGGTCAGGCCGATACATGCTGAAACGCTACGGGACTCCATTCCGGGCTCTGTGCTGGAGCTGTTCCCTGGCGCAGGCCACGAGGTGCAACGCGACAGGCCGGAGGAGTTTAACGCTCGTGTGCTGAGGTTCCTGTCCTCAGTGGAAGAGACCTCCGCATAACTTCCAGACACTCTCCTTATACTCGATACTCGCCACGCTCCGCGCTCAGTCCTGCCGGCCAACGCCAAGGCGGCCCAACTCCTCCTGAATGGCCGCCAGCAACCCGTCCGCCGATGAGTGCGACAGTCCAAAGGGTTTTGACCTGGTGGCGGGCATAGTCATGTACTGCCACAGGGCCCTCCATACGCGATCGCGGCCTTCCTGGTTCCTTGCGGAAAGCAGGGCGGGGAGGTACTGCCCCAGAAAGCGGTACACAAGCTGCTCGCAGGCGGCTGGGTCGTCCCCAAGCTCCTCGGCCTTGCCCATGAGCAGCGCCTCCCATTGAGCGTTGTCGAACAGGTCCGGCCGGTCCAATCTAGCGTCCTCCTTGAGAGGTTAAGGCCGGCGACGGGCTGGAGAGGCCCCGCGCGATTGTCAATTGGGGCTGCATGGCGGATAATGGTAACCGGAGTTGACGTGCGGACCGTTTCACCGGACGTGGACGGCGCGCCTGAGATAGGAGGGCATAAGGCCAATGAGTGACCATGACAGAGAGATTGCGACGCTGGCAGGTGGGTGTTTCTGGTGCCTGGAGGCGGTCTACGAGCAGCTTCAAGGGGTTGTAAAGGTGGAGTCCGGGTATATAGGCGGGCATGTGCCGTCTCCCTCTTACGAGCAGGTCTGCGGAGGTCGCACGGGACACGCAGAGGCTGTGCAGATTACGCTTGACCCCAATGTCACCTCATATCGCGAGTTGTTGGAGATATTCTTTACCATACATGACCCAACCACGCTGAACCGCCAGGGGCCGGACGTTGGCCCCCAGTACAGGTCGGCCATATTCATTCACACCCCGGAGCAGCAGGCCACAGCCGAGGAGATGATTGCGGAGATGGAGAAGGCCCACTTATGGGAGCGCCCCTTTGTCACTGAGATAGCCCCTGCCACTGCGTTCTTTGTGGCAGAGGAGTACCATCAGGAGTACTACCGGAACAACGCGTATCAACCCTACTGCCAGGTGATAATCGCCCCCAAAGTCGCCAATTTCCGGAAGGAGCGCATGGACAGGCTGAAGCCGGAGGCGGCGTCGGCCATATACTACTGATGCGAGCGCAGGCATCCATTACCGCCGCTGCGGGGGCGACCACGCCTCGCCGGGCTGCGTGGGGTGTCGATACATGTGGCCGGAGTTTACCTCCGGGAACCGGACACTCTCCGCTTCGGCAATGCCCTCCCTGTACGCCCGTATGAGCTCATCCTCGGCCTCGTAGGCAAATGGGTCGCCCAGTTGCTGCTCAATCTCCCCGCCGGGCTCCGGCCGGTTTGCCAGGAGCCACTCTGTGGAGCGGGTCAGGGCATCGGCCACAGACACCACGTCCCGGTATCCCAGCTCTCTGCGTATCTTGCCGATGTCCATCTCAGACCCGCCGCCGGCCTGAGCGCCTCCCCCTCGATACACCCTGTTGGCTAGAGCAGGCTGCATCTCTACCAGCTCCCACTCGTGGTTCAGCAGCTTTGCGATGAACCGGGCTATCTGGCTCTGCGAGTATTGGGCCTCCTCGCCCACGTTGTAGATCTGGCCCGCGGACTCTGAGGGCTTGTCCACGCCCAGCAGGACTGCGTGGGCGGCGTTCTGCCCGAAGGCGCGGCGACCGGCGCTCCTCCCGACAATGAAATGCTTGCGGGAGTCCAGAGCCCTCCTGATTATGCTCCACTCCGGGTTCGCGGGAGCGCCGGGGCCGTAGATTCCGGGGTAGCGGAAGATGGTCGCATTGTAGTCGCCGTCCGTGTGGCCCTGCAGAACGGTCTGCTCTGTGACCCATATCATGTAGGGAAGTCTTGGGCCGTTGGGGTCTTCGGTCAGAGGGCTGTCCTCCGGCATAGCTGCCGGAGCTCCCAGGGGTCCCCAGCGCGGGTCGTTTCTTGGCGCGTAGAGCATCCCGCCGCTCACCGTGATGAGCCGCTGGGTCTTGCCCTTCAGCGCCTCGGCAATCAGGCGTATTCTCCCGTAGGTGGCAATCGCCAGGTCAAAGCTGCGCCCCTCCAGGCTCCCCTCAAGGGTCTCGGCGAAGTGGGGGTCGGTATGGATGTGCTCGACGGGCTGGATGAACTCGGCTTCGTGCTGTCCGCCGTGCAGCACGGCGACTTCGTATCCTCTTTCGATAAGGCCGTTGACTATGTGCGGGCCGGATGGCCCAGTCCCGCCGATTACAAGGGCGTTCATGGGGGTACCTCCTGGTGTGTGGCTCTGAGGCCGCATCGGTCTAAAACGTATGCTAAGCCATGCTCCATCGGTGGTCAATGGGCTTGTGGGTGTTCTGCGAAAACACCGGGCGCCCATTGGAGCGCTATCTTTGGGAGACAGGGATCGCTCGTCCTCCTTCTAACGCTCTCCTGCGGTCAGCGCCACCCTCTTGACGGACCGGCGCTCTCGCTGAACGGCTGCCCGTGACGGAGCCATTGCACATTACAGAACGAGTGGCGGGGATTGACGCGCTTCTATAATATCAATACCATTAGAGCAAGCTTCAACTGCCTTAAAGTTATGGCACGGCAGAGAGTGCCGCGACTTATGAGTGACTCTGGGAGGACTTATATGACATGGAAAGCGGGAGCCAGGTATTTTACGCTGGCAGCTATTGCGCTGGGTATGGCTATTGTCATCGGCTGTGGAGGTGGTGGCGGGGATACCATGGAGGCGTCCAGCCTGGCGCAGGGACGCTGGGGACACTCTGCCACCTTGCTTGAGGACGGCCGCTTGCTGGTGGTGGGCGGCAATGAGTCCCCCTCTCGCAAGCTCGCTTCTGCTGAGATATTCGACCCCGGCCCGAGTGCGTGGTCCTCTGGGGGCGACATGGCCGAGCCCAGGGGATCCGGCCACAAGGCCACCCTGCTCGCAGATGGCCGTGTACTGGTAACGGGGGATAGCGAGGAGGCCACGGCGGAGGTGTACGACCCCTCTACTGGGCAGTGGTCTTCCGCGGGTGTTATGCTGGTAGCGCGAAACGAGGCTTCCGCCACGCTGCTTAATGACGGCAGGGTGCTGATTGCCGGGGGTGTGGATGCCACCAAGGCTGGCAGGCAGGAACTCAATACGGCAGAGTTGTACAATCCGTCTACCGGAGAGTGGACTGAGGCCGCCAGCATGGCGGAGGTGAACTCAAACCATTTAGCAGCGCTGATGGACGATGGCAATGTGATGGTGGTGGGACAGGTACTGACGGAGATATACGACCCCTCAACCGACACCTGGTCCTCTGCCGGAACCCCTGTCAGGGAACGCGTTGCCGGAGGGACGGTGACGCTGCTAGGGAACGGAAATATCCTGGTGACCGGCGGGGAGTTTCAACGAGGTCGAGGATCAGGCGTTACCAGAGCGCCCATCAGGAACACGGAGATATACGATGTGTCCCAGGGGACATGGCAAGCGGCCGAGGCCATGAATGAGACGCGCGCGTACCATTCGGCCATCGCGCTTGGGGATGGCAACGTGCTGATCATAGAAAGCATTGAGATGGAGTTGTACGATCCGGGCGAAAACACCTGGACGTCGGTCGGCAATTTGATGTCGGAGCGGGACATTATGCACACGGCTACCATGCTCTCAGACAGTAGAATCCTGGTTGTCGGCGGCAGGGAGGAGACCGATAGCGGGGACCGAGGCATCTCTACCGTGGAGTCATACGACCCGGCCAACCTCAATAAATAGGGTGAGGCTGAATGACAGACTTGGATGCGTCTTTCCGCCCGCGTGGCTTCCGAGTGAAGCGGCCGCGGCGTCAAAGAGGGGCCGGGGGCTAATATCCAGGCGGACGGGAGAGAGGCGCCCGGCGCCATAGACCTCCCCTTACAAAACAGCTATAATAGGCAATTGAGAATATCCACTTGAGAAGGTAAGCGAAGGGGCCATTGGGCATCGCCTGGAGGATTTAGATGATAGGAAGAGCAACGGCTCGGTATTTCATTGGAGTGTCGATCATGCTGGCAGCGGCTCTGGCCGTCGGCTGCGGCGGCAGCGAGGAGCCTAGCGCGCCCAGCTTGGCGCAGGGGCGTTGGGGGCACACGGCAACCTTGCTTGAGGACGGCCGCGTGCTGGTAGTGGGCGGCCAGGAAACCCCCTCTCGCAAGCTCAACACTGTGGAGATATTCGATCCCGTCGCGGAGACATGGTCAGCCGCCGCCAGTATGGCGCAGAAGCGCAGCTCAGGGCATAGGGCAACGCTGCTGACGGACGGCCGTGTGCTGGTAACCGGGGAAGCCGATGACGGCGCTGCTGAGATATACGACCCCTCCGTAGACCAGTGGTCTTCCACGAGCGCTATGGGGCAGGCAAGGACGTGGGCTTCCTCCACCCTGCTTACGGACGGCCGGGTTCTTGTGGCCGGTGGCCTGGATGCGACCAAGGCAGGCCGCGAGGAGCTCAATACTGTGGAGGTGTTCGATCCCGCAACCGGGGAGTGGACTGAAACCACCAGCATGGAGGAGGTACACGCCGGACACAGCGCAGTCGTGTTGCAGGATGGCAAGGTGATGTTGGTTGGCAAGTACAAGGTGGAGCTATTTGATCAGGCCACTGCAACGTGGTCTTCCACCGGCCCGATGGACAGGGAACGGGCCCTGGGGACAACGGCAGACCTGCTGCCGGATGGCCGTGTGCTGGTAGCCGGCGGCCAGTTCCAGCAGGGTGGATATACTGGCGTTGTTGTGCCCATAAGAAACGCGGAGGTATTTGACCCGTCTACGGGGACGTGGCAAGTGGTTGAGGCCATGTCGGAGCCGCGTGAAAACCATCCGTCAGTCCGGTTGAGTGACGGGAAGATAATGGTCATAGGCGACCGGGAGACGGAGATATATGACCCCACTACAAACATGTGGACCTCTGCCGGCAATCTGAATATGTCTCATGGTGAGTTGTCCACGGCAACCCTACTCAATGACGGCAGGATCCTGGTGGTTGGAGGCAAACATGAGACGGAGGAAGGTTTCAGAGGGACCGTTGCCGTAGAGATATACGATTCGGCAGTCGGGTGGTAGCGCCGGAAAAGGGCCGACCGCGGGGTTCCAGAAGCAGGGCTATGCGCTTCCGGGCGTAGACGGGGGCTAGAGAAGCCTCTCGCCCGGCATGTTTACCCAAGAGCTCATCTCATGGGGAGCGGTTACTGCCTCTGCCCTCTGCACGTAGGCCGGGGTGAGTTGGTCCATAGACGAGACCCCCAGCAGCCCCATTGAGGAGATAATTTCGTCCTCCAGTATCTCCAGGGCTGCCACAAGGCCCGCAGTTCCGGTTGCCGCCAGCCCCCAACACTGGAGCTTCCCAATGGCCGTAGCCGTGGCGCCAAGGGCAATGGCCTTGAGCACGTCGCTGCCACGCTGAATGCCTCCGTCCAGTACGATATCGACTTTGCTGCCAACCGCCTGGGCCACCTCCGGAAGCGTGTCCATTGTTCCTAGCCCGTGGTCCAGCTGCCGGCCGCCGTGGTTTGATACCCAGATCACGTCCGCCCCGTGCTCCACGGCCAGGTTTGCGTCTTCGGCGGTGGCAATGCCCTTGAGTATGAGGGGAAGGCCGGCGATGTCCTTGATCCTGTCTATGGTCTCCCAGGTCACGCCGGACGCGTAGCCCCCGATCCTGCCCCCGGACACCTGACGCCTGCTGGGTGAAGCGGCGCCAAGGAAGTTGGCTCTGGGACTCCATCGCGCCAGCAGCGTCCTGTCCCTGCGGCTGGGGCGGGCGGTATCTACGGTGATGCATAGAGCCGAGTAGCCGGCCGCCCGGACCCTGCCGACCATCTCCTTGGTCCACTCCCAATCGCCGTGGAGGTAGAGTTGGAAGACCTTTGGGTTGCCGGCAGCCGCTGCAATGTCCTCCAGGCTTGGCTCCGTTACGGAGCTTACGACGTCCAGTATCCCGAACTCATCCGCGGCCCTGGTGGCCGCTGCGCCGCCCTCCGGCGTGAACACCTGTTGGGAGCCAATGGGCGCCAGAACCACCGGGATGCGCATATCATGGCCCAGCAGGGTGGCGGACGTCGAGATGTTGGACACGTCTACGAGCACGCGGGGGCGGAAGGCCAGCCGGTCGAAGGCGTGGCGATTGCGGCGCAGGGTGGTCTCGGACTCCGAGCCGCCGGACAGATATCCCCAAGTCCCCAAGCTCAGGTTGTTCCGCGCTGCCTGTACTATCTCCTGAACGGTCACGAAGTCGGTTGTCATTCGGTCCTCCTTGCGCAAGGCCGCAGGCCACCAGGACGAGACGAGCGGTCTACGCCCGGCTATCCGTCCCTGGGCGACCTGCGGTCCTCAAAACGGGTATGCACGTCCAGCAGGACCGTCTTCCCATCCGCGTTGAACTCGCGGGCGCTCTTGATGGCGGAGGCCAGTTCACCCGGCTTGGTGACGGTGATGCCGACTGCTCCCATGCCCTCGGCTATCTTTGCGTAGTCTCCGATCATGTGGGAGACCCCGTACTTCTCGCGCGCCGTTGGGAATCCGCCCGGATAGGTAGCCATGCCTCCGTTGTTGAGCACCAGGGTGGTGATTGGGACGCCGGACCGGGCCGAGGTCTCTATGTCTAGGCCGGACATACCAAACGCGGCGTCGCCCATGAAGTTCAGGCAGAACCTGTCCGGGAAAGCCATCTTCACCCCTATCATCAGTGGTATGCCGTAGCCCAAGTGGGTTGACTTGCCCCAGCCTATGTAGCTGTGGGGTGACGTGGCCGTGAAGAATGGCATCATCATATCGCGGGGGGAGCCTGCGTCGTGAGTGACAGCGCTGTTTTCCAGGTCAAGGTTCCGGTTCAGCTCCCATATCACACGGTAGGGGTTGATTGGCTCCCTGTCGTCGGTGAGGATGGGCATCCAGGTCTGAAGCCACTGCTCCTTGATCGCGGCCATCTGGGCCGGCACGCTTGTCTCACCCCTGCGGCCGTTCTCGCCGATCTGCGCCTTGACCTCCTGGATCATTGCCTGAAGGGTTGCCCTGGCATCGCCCGGCAGCGCGATTTCCACGGGGAAGTCCTTGTTGATGTCCTCCATGCTACCCACGCTGTGGATGATGGTCTTTCCGGGAGGTATGGGTTGTCCGTAGCCGGTCTTGGTCATGCTGGATCCCACCGCGAACAGCACATCCGACTCCTGTAGCCACTGCCTGGCCGCCAGCGTGGTTGCGCTGCTTCCCCCGCCAAGGGCAAGGGGATGGCGCTCGTCAATGGAGGATTTGCCTGGCATGGTGGTGTATACGGGGATCTCCGTTAGCTCCGCAAACTCTCTGAGCTCCGCCGTGGCCCCTGCCAGCAGCACGCCCATCCCGGCCCAGATGACGGGCTTCCCGGCTCCCAGCAGCGTTCTTACGGCGTCCTTGACGTCTGACGGGGACGGCGACTGTATGTAGACCTTTGGGGAATGGTAGGGCTGGCTTCCCTCCGGGACCTCCTGGTCGGACACATCGGAGGGCATCTCCACCACAACCGGGCCTGGGCGTCCGTTGCGCAGCGCGTGGAAGGCCCGGCGCATGATGTCGCCAACCATGTCTGGCCGCGCGATCATCTCTGTGTGCTTGGAGATGCTCTCATAGGTCTTGAATGCGGAGAAATAGGGCCGCACGGCGGTCCGCTCAAGGCTTGAGCCGCGGGGGAGCACCAGTATGGGCACGTTATCGGCAAAGGCCTGGCTCACGCCGCCCATTGCGTTCTCTGCGCCGGCCTGGTCCTGTATGGCGACTACGCCAAAACGGTTGCGGTCGTTCATTCTGCTGAAGCCGTCCGCGGCCATTACCGCGCCCCGCTCGTGACGGAATGAGATTGGCCGTATGCCCTCCTTGGCAACCGCCTCTATGAGGGGGTTGGAGGGGAAACACGCCATCCACTCAACACCCTCAGACTTCAGGATCCGCGCAATGGCCTCCGTGACGTTCATGGATCTCCCCTCCCCCTGATTTAGTGGCCTTGATGGATGGTATTATACCCAGTTTATGGGCCTTTAGCATAGCGCGTTGGGACGGCCGCGTCCCTGGGTTGGCGGGCAGCGGCGCCCAGTCCGCCACCGGGCTTACTGCGACGCGGTGGATGGAGCGTCGTCTCTCCGGCTCAGCGCGCCGTCCACCAGGTTCACGGTCCTATTGGCCATCCCCGCCAGGGTCAGGTCATGGGTGGCCACTATTACGGTGACGCGCCTGTGCTGAGCGGTGTTCCTCAGGATGGATGCGACTGAAATGGCGGTGGCGCTGTCCAACTCGCCCGTAGGCTCATCTGCAAAGACCACGGCAGGGCCGGTAACCAGCGCCCTGGCTATGGCTACCCTCTGCTGCTCTCCGCCGGAGAGCTCGTAGGGACGGTGTCGCGCCCTTGGGGCCAGCCCCACCAGGTCCAGGGCCTCAAGCGCGCGCCGGCGACGCTCCCGCCACAGGACCCCACCGATGTGCAAGGGAAGCTCCACGTTCTCCTGCGCCGAAAGTAGAGGCATGAGGCCAAAGGACTGGAATACAAAACCTATGGAGCGTCTGCGCAGCTCCACAAGGTCGCCTTCGGGAAGCTCGGCCAGGTTGAGGCCGTCGATGAGCACAGCGCCAGACGTGGGACGGTCCAGGCCCGCCATGAGGTTCAGCAGCGTGGTCTTCCCTGAGCCTGAACGCCCGGTAACCGCCAGGAACTCCTGTGGGTATACGTCCAAGTCTATCCCACCCACCGCCACCACGGCCGATTCGCCGGAGCCAAACGTCCGGCGCAGGCCGCGGACGGATATTATGGGCTGCCCGGCCTGGCCCGGCGCAGCAGCTTCAGACGCGGCGATGTCTCTCAAAGTGGCGCCCTCATACGGCAGGCTCGGCGCTCTCAGGCGGGTCCGGGTTCCGGCCCCGGCCGCTCCTGTGGCTTCTTGACGCGGGCTTGATGTTAACCTGGCCGCCGGCTATGTCGGCTTTGGCCAGGCCCTGTATGTGGAGTCTCTCCACGTACTCCTGTGGAAGCTGGAGGCGGCCCACGCTGTCCACCACCAGGTACTCTTCCGGGAGGCCGGTCTCACGCCCACGCGCCTCCTCCAAACGGCTTTCGGAGCTGATACGGCCGTCTCTGATGTGGAGCACACGGTCCATGTGCTCCGCCACCCCCGGGTGGTGTGTCACTACTACGACGGTGACGCGGTAGATGCGGTTTATCTCCCGCAGCAGCCGGAAGACCTGTGAGGCCATCTGGGTATCCAGTTCGCCCGTTGGCTCGTCTGCCAGCAGCAGGGGAGGGTTGTTGGCCATGCCTATGGCTATCGCCAGTCGCTGCTGCTCTCCCCCGGAAAGCTGGTGTATTCTTCTATCGGCCTTGTCCTCCATGTCCAGAACGGACAGCATGTCCAGGCTCCTGGCCCGCCTGACTGCCTTGTCCTTTCCGGCGATGGCCTGGGGCAGCTCTATGTTCTCCCTGGCCGTGAGGTACGGGACCAGATTCCTGGCTGTGGCCTGCCAGACAAAGCCCACCTCCAGCCGTCTGTACTCCACAAGCTCCTGGTCTGAGATGTTCAGCAAGTCCCTGCGACCCACTCTCACCTGGCCCGCGGAGGGACGGTCAAGCCCGGATAGAATGTTGAGCAGCGTGCTCTTGCCACTGCCGCTGGCTCCTACAATGGCAACCATCTCTCCTGGCTCCACCTCCATGTCCACGCCTCGCAGCGCTACCACCTCCAGGTCCGCCTTCTTGAAGATCTTGAATAGGTCGCGACACTCTATGTAAGGCTCGTCCCATTGGGGCATGGCGCGCTCCTCCCGCATGTGTGCCGGCGCGCTATCGCTCTGTCCGTCCGGTGTCGGAGGTCTGCCGTAGGTCTCCATTGCGCTCTCCTTCTGAAACTCTATACCCTATCCTGCGCTTCCGGTCAAGCCTCGCCGATGCGCAGGACGCGCTGAACCTCCAGCTTGGCTGTGATCCACCCCAGCCACACCACGGTTGCCACAGCCACCGCCGTGAGCGCCAGATACGTGACAAGGAGGACGGCCCAGTTGACTTGTAGTACCATCGGCGGGGTAACCCTGACTCCTTCCTCGGCCACCTCCAGGATGGGCAGGACGCTGATGGCTATCTGCTGACCGGCCCACGTCCCCAGCGCTATGCCGCACACCATGATCAGGAGGAGGTTGAACCATACCACGCCGTTGAGCTGCCCCCTGGAGAATCCCAGAGTGCGGAGAAGGGCGAACTCCGTGTTGCGCTCCCGGGTGTCCGTGTAGCAGAAGAGCATAACTCCCGATGCGCTGGCCAGAACAAGGGCCAGGAACATGAGTATCAGGAGGCCGCCCCATCCGGCGTTGACCAGGGGCTGCTCAACCCGCTGGGACACCATGTCATCCGCGACGTAGGAGTTCCCGACGTTTATCCCGAAACCGGCTAAGGCGCCCTCTATCTTCGTGGGGTCTGCGCCGGCGCCCAGGCCGGCCCAAATCTCGTTGCTTCCTCCGACCAGGCCCAGGCCGTGCAGATTGGTGTAGTGGTTTAACGTGCGGAGGTCCATAACCACAAAGGGCTCCTCCCTTGGGTCCAGGGTGGGGAAGTAGTCGGCCACCGCCGCCACCTGGATTGGCACAGTGGCGTCGATGGTGCCCAGCGTGAGGGCGCCGCCCGGACCTACCCCGGCTACGTCCAGCAATGACCTGCTGACCACCGCCGGTATGGGTGGTTCCGGCTTGCCCACGCGAACGGTCGGCAGCGACAATCCCCCTGGCGTCCAACTGAAGACCGCTGACCCCTCTGTGCCGGGGCGGGCCACTGCCTGGCTGAGCTCCAGGGCAAACAGGCCTGGGACGTCGTAGTCTTCCACAACGCGCCAGTCATCCATGAACGACTGAAAGTCGACCAGGTGGGTTTCCTCAAAGGGGGTTAACACGGACAGGTCTCCCAGGTATATGGCTCCGGGGTCTTGCAGCGTGGACCTCATGCTGACCCGGAGGGAGAGCAGGGTGAATGGTGGAGTGGCGCCCACAAAGTCCAGCCAACCATCCGTGCCTACCCGCAAGGGCAGAGACCTCCGGGGCCTCGGTGGAAAGAGGTCGGCGTCAAGGCGTATCCATCCCTGGGAGTCCATCTGCCAGTCCTCTAGGTCCAGCGGCCCAAAGGAGATGTCGAAGTAGTATCCTGAATCGTCTCTTACCCGGCCCACCAGGGTTGCGCCGGGGTCGGTGGCGCCCGGATTCACCCATAGCGCCAGGGTGGTAGCATACGGAGGCAGCTTGATCCCGTCGCTCAGGATGGAGACGGACGGATCGGCGCTGATGGCCTCGGTGATTGCAGTCAGGGACTCCCTGTCGGTGAGGTCTTCGCGATACCACGCCACATCGGCAAAGCTGTCGCTGTCCACCGCCATAATGGACACCCTGGTCTGATCGAACGCGCCGGTGGAGAATGTGCCCGTGGTACGCAGCGCCTCCGATATGACCTCCACCCCCTCCAGACGCTGGGTGAGGTAGGACATTCCCAACAGGGATACGGGAGCCCTGCCAACGCCGTGCTGGATGCGCAGGTCTGCCCCGGAATCGTACAGCGCTCTGTCCATCTGGCTGCGCTCTATGGTTGCGCTGAACGTGCTTCCGATTACCCCCAGGGCTGTGGTCAGCATGAGCAGCGCCACAAGAGAGCCGGGTATGATGGGGTCTCTGGAGACGCGCCTCAATCCCTGGAGCAGCCAGACCGGGCCCAGAGACTCCGCGAGCCTTGCCATGAGGGCCACCACCAGGGGGAAGAACCGCATGACCAGAAGACCCATGGCCAGGAGGCCAAGCACGGGGCCCAGCAGCAGAGAGACGTCCACCTCAAGCTCCCCCGTCCCCAGGGACCGCACCAGAAAGGAGCCTCGGGTCTGGGTCTGCCACCATATCAGCCCTATCAATGCCAGCGCCAGTAAGTCCAGATAGCTGCGATGGATGAAGGGCGCTCTGGGAGGCCTTGCGCCGGTCTGTTGGAACTCCACCATTCCCTGCCGGGAAGCCATTAAGGTTGAGAAGGTCAGCGCCGTCACGGCCAGGGCCGCCCCTCCGGCTCCCAGCAGGAAGGCCTGAGAGGAGAGGGACACGGGCACAGGCCCGCTGCTCAGATCCATGTCTATGAAGACGCCTCCCAGCGTTCTGGAGATGACCAGAGCCAGGACAGGGCCAAACGCTACAGCCGGAGCGGCCAGCAGAAGCCCCTCCACCAGGGCGAATAAACCCATCTGTGGAGTGGTGATGCCGCGGCTCTTGAGCTGGGACGTTTCCCTGGCGCGTGACTTGACCACCAGCCCGGATACCAGCCCCAGGTAGTAGATGAGGATGCCGGTTGTCAGGGAGACCATGAGGTAGAGAGGGATGCGGGCCAGCAGTATCTGCTCCTGGTAGGCGCTCAGCACATCGTCAAGATTTATGCTGATGCCGGCGTTCTCAAGTCTGCGGGGTAGGGTCTCCCGGAGGCTCTGGAGGCTGTCCTGGATATCGCTCACGTCCCCGGCCCTTATGCCGGTTCGATCAAGGTAGAAGAACCACTTGACGTCTGCGTAGGAGTTGGGGTAGCTGCGCCCAACGTACTCCAGGACCGCGTCCTCCGTGGTAAAAAGCGGCACAATGGGCACCTGGTCCTCTGTGTGACTGAAGGTGCGGCCTACGCCGTACCAGAACTCGTCCTCCGGGTCGACTCGCCGGAATAACCCTACAATCCTGACTTTCATAGACGTCTCAGCTGCGTCGCCGATTGCCGGAAACACATCCATCTCATCACCCAGGCCCAGTTGGAGTATCTCCGCTCCGGCCATGTCTATGGCCGCCTCCAGGGGGGCGTCCAGGGAGATACCGCCGCCGGCTGAGGAGTAGGGCCATCGACCTTCAACCACGTTTATCCTGTTCGGGAAGATGTCGGACATGTAGCCGATCTTACCCCTGGGACGGATGTCGTTGGCCTGCTCCAGCTGAGGGTGGCCGGCAAAGAAGAGGGGGAGAGTCTGGAACAGGAGAGACCGGTCTTGCAGGTATGGCTCAAATGGCTCGCCCGCGTACCGCTCTACGGTGTCCAGGCCGTTCAGGTACGTGGAGTCCTGCCTGGAGACTTTGGAGAAGTCCTCCAAGCCGCCGTAGGTTCTCACGGTGAAGTTGACCTGCTCAGGAGTGGCCTGGTTCAGGGCGCTGCGCAGGGCCGCTTCTTCAAGGAGGTTGGAAAAGATGATCCCGCTGGACATCAGGGACACCGCGAGCAGCATTCCCAGGAAGAGGACTATCTCCAACCTCCAGTTGGATACGGTCCGCCGCAGCGCTATAACGTATGCCAGTTGTAGTAGTGACATCTTGCTGTACCGGTTGCTACCCTGTCCGGAGCGCGTCCGGAGCGTTCAGTCTGCGGGCTGCCGCCACGGTTACCAGGATCCCGGCGGCCAGCGCGGCGGCCAGGCAAAGCAGCGCCAGGGCCATGAGGCCGCCGTGAGTGGTCAATAGCATGGGAGGGACAACGGGCGTTCCGTCTATGGTCACGTCCAGGAAGCCCAGGACCCAGCGGCTGAGCCAAGCGCCTACGCCCACGCCGATGGCCCCGCCCATGACCGCTACCATGAACCTCTCCACTATCAGCGACAGCAATGCCTCCGTCCGGGAGAGCCCCAGGGCCCTGCTTATGGTCAGGTCTATCCGGCCTGCCTGTACGGATACCGCCGAGTAGGCGCCCAGGGCGACCGATGCGGCCATTGTGAGTACCGCCATGCTCAGAACGGTGAGGCCGTTCCAGCCTCCGCCGGCCAAGGGGTTGCGCTGCGCCAACTCCGCGGCGGCCTCCCTGTCCTCTACGGAGGAGACACCGGGAAGCCGTCTTATGGAGAGGATGGCGCTGCTGCGCGCAACAGAGTCGTTCAGGGAGACCCACACCTCCCTTGGGAGAGACGGCGCTTGGGCGCCGGGCATTCGACTGATGTAGTCACCGTAGTCATCTATGTCCACCAGCAGGAATGGAGTGGATGCGCTGCTGATGGTGGGGAAATAGTCGGTCACGTTGCTCACCACCACGGGGACCGGATGGTTTCCCGACTGGACGCGCGGCCTCTGCCCCGCTTGGAACGTGGTCCCGCCGACGGCGGGCAGCGGAATAGGACCGGCGGGAATCAGGGCGCCCCGAGGGTTAAGGCCAATCGAGTTCCGCCATGAGAAGTTGAGGCCGAATCCGCCGCTCCGGGCCGCCACGCGGCTGCGCTCAGTCACGTCGCTTGTTGAGTCGATGCTTGGGAGGCTGACCCAGGCGCTTGGGCCCGCGGCCTCCTCGAAGCCCTCCACCACTATGCCATCCGGTGGAGCGGATGCCACCTTGGCCGTCATATCGTCCAGACTGAGGCTCCCTGGCTGCGCCCCGCCCAGCGAGCCGCCGAATCCGCTGCTCATGAATATGGAGACCACGCTGAAGGGAGGCTCGGCCTGCTCCAGGGGGAGCGCCTCTTCCAGGTAGGTCCACTCCTGGTCAGGCGCATTGGTCGGAATCTTGCCCAGGGACAGGCTGTGGTATCTTCCGGAGCTGTCGGCAACTCGCGTCCACATGGTCGGCGTCCGGTTGATCAGAACCTGGTCCAGCTCGTTTACCCTCACCCATATGCCCACGCTCTCGGTATCCTCCGGAAGGGATATGCCGGGAGACCCTCCCTCGGCCTGCCTCAGGGGCGCAAGGAGGTCGGCCAGGCCCTCGCCTGGTGGCCCTTCCCTGGCCCAGGCGACATCGGGTAGCGCCTCCGGGTCCACTCCTATTATGCTTCCCAGGTCGCGGGCAACCGGGCTGACCGCCTGGACACCCGGCAGAGCGGCCAACTCCTCCTGAAGCGAATCGGAAAGGGCGGCGCCTCTGACCACCAGGTCGCCGCCCACACTGAAGAGGGCTTGCTCCTGCTGGCTCCTGGATAGGGTCGATTGAAACGATGCTCCGAACACGCCCAGGGCCGAGACCATCATCAGCATGATTACCAGAGAGCCGTGTGGCAGGGGGTCCCGGGCCATTCGCGTGAGGGTAAGGGATAGCCACGCAGGGGCTGCAAGGCTGCCGGCCAGGGCCAACGCCCTCATCAGCCAGGGCAGCAGCCTGGGTATCATAACCGCCGCGGCGAGCAGAACCAACACCGGCCCCATAAGCATACTGAGGTCCACCTCCTTGAGCGCGCTGCCTGCCAACTCCCTCTGAATGAACCCTCCGCGCTCCTCCACCTGCCACCAGATGAGGCCAACCGTCGCAAGGACCAGGACATCAACGTAGTACCTGTGCAGCAGCGGCACGGTGGATGGCCTTGCGCGTACTCTGAGGAACTCCACCATCCCCAGGCGCGCCATGCCCACTCCGGAAGCAAGGAGTACCACGAGACTCAGCAGGCCGCCTATGGCTCCAATGAAGAACACGCTTGCGGAGAGCTCCACTGGAAGAGGGGCGCCCCCCTCTCCCGCGGGGTTTATAGTCCTAACCAGCAGATACCGCACAATTCCAAGCGCCAGGAGAGGCCCCAGGAACAGGGATAGGATCACCACAATCCCTTCTCCCAGGGCAAAGAGGCCGCTCACCTGGGCCATGCTTGCCCCGCGGCTTCTCAGGATGTTGGCTGCGTCGCTCTGGGTGCGGGCCAGCAGTCCCAGCACAAGGACCAGGAAGTACAGGATGACCACCACCACCAGGGACAGGAACAGGAAGAGGGGGGCGCGGGCCAGCGTCAGCTCCTCCTGGTAGTCGGTGATGGTCTCTTCCAGGAGGCTGAGTACCAGCGAGCGAGGGTACAGACTGTTCAGGTTTCTCTCCAGCCCTACAATCGCCTCCTTGGTTGGCCCGGCCGTATCCGCAGTGAGCAATCCGGTGTCCAGGAACAGGAACCACCAGTAGTCGCTCAGCAGGGAGGGGTACCTGGCCCCCAGAACATTGGAGAAGTGTTCCTCCGGCACGTACATGGGAGCAACGGTCCAGGGGTCCCTGTCCTGGGAGTTGAAGTAGTAGCCACCCCAGGTCAGCCAATACTCCTCAGAGGGATCTATGGGCTCCACCAGGCCCACCAGCGTGAACCTGACCCTCTCGGTCGGATCCGCCGCAAAGGGGACCATGTATATCAGGTCGTCCACCTCCCACCCCATGTCGAAGGCGGTCTGCTTTCCCACAACCATCTCCATGTTGACGCCCGTCTCGTGGTAGACCGGATCGGCCTGAGGCCAGCGGCCCTCCACAACCTTGGCATACTCCTCAAAGCCGGTCAGGAAGAACGGCTGACCACCCGGGCCTCCACGGGAGGGGGGGCGTCCGTCCTCCGTCCTCACCAGGGGAAGGTTGGACTGCGCGCGGCCGGAGCGTTGGATATTCCGCGCCATGTGGCCCAGGCTCTCATCCAGGATATCCTCCACAACCACGCGCAGCTTCTCATAGTCGGCGGGGCCCAGTGGCCGGTTCTGTATAGCCACCTGGGCGTTCAGTACCACCGGAGAGGTTAGGGCCAAGGTGTGGCGCAGCCCGCCTTCCGCCAGCGCTTTGGAGTAGATGGCTCCAACGGCCATGAGAGTGACGGAGGCCAGTATGCCAAAAGAGGTGACGGCCAGCAGCATCCAGGAGGATCGGAGGCGCCTTGGCAGCAGCCAGATTAGCACCCTGACCCAGGTCATCTTCTTACGCCGCTACTCATCGGGACACGCAGATACATCCGTATCACGATACTTCGCTCCTTGCCTTGAATCCGTGGAGGCGAATCTGTGAGTGGATACAATGGAGGGAGTATATCAGAAAGACCCGACTGGAAGTAGGATGCTCCAGGGCGCCCTGTGCAGGCGTGGATGGCGTATGTCTCAATGAACGCCGCAGCCCCCAGCGCGAGAGGGAGGGCAGCGCCCGCCCCGTTCCGCTCACGCCCTTCGACATGCTCAGGACGAGCGGAATGCGCCCGCCCCGTTCCGCTCACGCCCTTCGACATGCTCAGGACGAGCGGAATGCGCCCTTGCCCGTTTATAGCCTACCCCGTACTTGATACGGGGGTGAGCGTGTCGAACTAGGGACGAGCGGGAGGATAGGGCTCGCTCGTGGTGAGCGTGTCGAACCACACGAGCGGGCAAGGACGGCCGTCGTCGTCATGCCCGCGAATGCTCCCCGGCAACGGTCCACTTTACCTTACAGGGCAAGCGAAATGGCCTGCCCTCCCAAGGCCGAGAGCACGACGACCAGCCAGGGGGGCCACTTCCACAATGCCAGGAGGGCGAAGGCCGCAAGCGCCAGCCCAAAGTCCTCGCGAGTGTGAACGGCGTTTGTCCAGACGGGGTCGTAAAGCGCCGCCAGGAGCAGACCCACCACAGCGGCGCCCACGCCCCTGGACGCTCCTATGAATCCGGCCTGGCCTCGCAGGTGGTCCCAGAACGGGACCGTCCCAATAACCAGCAGGAAAGACGGAATATAGATGGCGGCCAGCGTGAAGACTCCTCCCAGCCACGGGGTTTGATCGCTGTAGGTCATTGCGCCAAGGTAGGCGGAGAAGGTGAACAGTGGGCCGGGCACAGCCTGGGCCGCGCCGTAGCCTGCAATGAACTCCTCGTTGCCAACCCATCCGGGAGGGACCACCTGCGTCTGAAGCAGTGGCAGCACAACGTGGCCCCCACCGAACACCAGAGAGCCGGCCCTGTAGAAGCTGTCGAACACCTCGATGTGGCCGTTGGGGACCGCCTGCCTCAGTACCGGCAGCCCCGCCAGGAGGATGAAGAAGAGGGCGAGGGATATAGCAGCCACCACGCGTCCAACCGGGAACCGACCCACGGGCTGGGGTTCCAGCCGGCTCTCCGGAAACAGTCGCCAGCCTATTACTGCGGCGATGGCGATAACAGCCACCTGCCCAATCGCCGTCGGCCAGACCAGCATGGCGATGGCGGCTGCTACGGCCAGAGTGGCCCGTGGAGGGTCTGGGCTGAGGTTCCGCGCCATGCCCCAAACGGCAAGGGCCACAACCGCCACCGCGGCTATCTTCAGGCCTCTCAGCCAGCCGGAGTCGGCTACGTCCCCGATAGTCGATACCCCGTAGGCAAACAGGATGAGGGCCACGGCAGAGGGTATGGTGAAGCCAAGCCAGGCCGCCAGGCCGCCAAGAAGTCCAGCCCGTCTGATGCCCAGGGCGATTCCCACCTGGCTGCTTGCAGGGCCGGGGAGAAACTGGCACAGAGCAACCAGATCGGCGTAGGTACGCTCGTCCAGCCACCCGCGCCGCTCCACGAACTCGTTGCGAAAGTAGCCAAGGTGCGCGACAGGCCCGCCGAATGAGGTGACCCCAAGGCGCAAGAACGCTATCAGGACTTCCAGGAATGGCGCTCGTGGGGACCGCATCTCCATGTATCAGCATCAGCCTTTCAGCAACCCGCGCGAGGCTCCGCCTGCTCCGTCGGAGCGCTCCGAGTCGCTCATGCTCGCAACTCTTCTACCATAGCCCAAGCACAGGCATAATGCTAGCCCAGTCCTTGATACGGGCGTGAGCTTGTCGAACCATATGAGTGGTGTCGTGCGGCATAACCGGCGCCTGTAGAGAACGCCTCTGAGCGCAAGGCGTTGCCTTCTCAATTGTTCTTGGTGTATCCTACCTGCGGATATGCGTTACGGCCACACGTTGGCCGGGTCGCCGGATTGAGGCTTGCGCAGCCTCCTTGAAGAAGTCGACGTAGCAGGCGTATCCGTCACGCGAGGATACGGATTCGGAGATGAGGATGCCGGCAGAATCCGGGCCATCGAAGAACGCGTCCCTGGACTCCGTGCGCTGTGGCTTTGTGATGGCCATGAGTTGCGCTATGAGCGAGATCAGGGCAGTAACCACCGGGCTACGGCTACCCACAGGACGTAAATGGAACTGATAAAGCAGTTGCCCGCGTCTCTACTAAGCGGGAGAGTGGCTTGGGTCTCGCTTGCCCTGGTGGTGTCCGTGAGTTTGGCTGGCTGCGACAACGCCGCGCCGTCGCCAACGGCTAGTGAAAGCGGCAACGGACCGGACACCCAGGCCACAGCCACTCCAGACCCCGGCGCGTCAAGGGCCGGTATCACGGACGAGCGCATACTGTTCGGCCAGTCCGCCGCATTCAGCGGCCCAGCCCAGGATTTGGGCTGGGGTATGATGACAGGGATACAGGCCGCCTTCCACGAGGCCAACCTGAACGGCGGCGTTCACGGACGGCAGTTGGAGCTTGTGTCCGAGGACGACTCCTACGAGCCGGAAGCCGCCATTGCCAACACCCTCAGCCTCATCCGGCAGGAGGAGGTCTTTGCGCTAATAGGCGCCGTTGGCACACCCACGTCCCGCTCGGCCACACCCGTCGCGGAGAGCGCGGGTGTCCCATATATCGCTCCCTTCACGGGCGCCGCTTTTCTGAGGGACCCGGAGTGGAGCACGGTGTTGAACCTGCGGGCTTCCTACAACCAGGAGACCGAAGAGATGGTCGCGCGCTTGATTGGCGACCTTGGGATTGAACGGATTGCGGTGCTCTATCAGGACGACTCCTATGGGCGCGCAGGGTTCAACGGGGTGAAGCTGGCGCTGGAGAAGCGCGGCATGGAGCCTGTGGCAATTGGGTTGTACCCGCGCAACACAACGGCCGTCAAGACGGGCTTGCTGGACCTGAGACAGGGAGAGCCGGAGGCGGTCATAATGATTGGAGCTTACGAGCCGGTAGCGCGGGTGGTCGCCTGGGCGCGAGAGCTGGAGTTTGCCCCGGTCTTTATGACGGTCTCCTTTGTGGGCAGCAATGCATTGGCCCGGGAGTTGGGCCCGCGTGGCGCAGGGGTCTTCGTCACCCAGGTGGTGCCATTTCCCATGGACAACTCCATTCCGGTGGTGTCCAGATACCTCTATGCTCTGGCCTCTTACGACATTGGCGCTGCCCCGGGGTTCGTCTCTTTGGAAGGTTACCTGGCCGGCCGGCTGGCAATTGCCAGCCTGGAGAAGTGCGGCCGGGAAGTGGACCGTGATTGCTTCCTGAACAGTCTGCGCAGCGATGAGGTAATCGACATAGACGGGTTCCAACTCAGCTACGGAGCCCAGGACAACCAGGGCTCGGACGCGGTCTTTCTGACTGTGATTGGACCGGACGGCCTTTTCCGTTCAGTCAATACCTTGAATGAGGCAGAGCAGTGATCGCCAGTCTGAAGGGTCGGGTTCAGCTCAGACGCATCTCCACTCAGCTGTACGTTGGGATTGGTGGCGCGGTTGCCCTCACCGTAGCCGCCAGCTTGGTGGGCTGGTTTTCCTTCAGCAGCGTAGCGGAGGTCCAGAGCCGCGTAAACGAAGGCAGCGTCCCAGAGATGGGGGCTGCTTTCGGGATCGCTCAGCACAGCAGCGCCCTGGTGGCCGCCGCGCCGCGGCTGACGTCCGCTACCACGGACGAAGACCTTGCCGGCATTGCCGCAAGTATTGACGCAACGTACAGAGCATTTGAAGAAGAGGTTGCCTCCCTGGAGCAAAGAGGCGCAGGAGAGGAACGAGTCCGGCGTATCCGCGCTCATGCTGACGCGCTGCTTCTCAACATAGAGGAGATAAAGGGTTCCATGCTTGATCTCCTTGAACTGGCCCAGCGCCGAGAGACTCTGAATACAGAATTGACGGATATGAACAACCACTTGGAAGACATTGTGACCCAGGCGGTAGATGACCAGTTCTTCTATACAATCACGGGCTACCGCCAGCTTGGCGAGCCTCCCACAAGCCGCGAGGAGCATTTCTCAGAGAGAGAGCTGCACCACTATCGTCATATGGCGGAGCTGCAGGCGGACGCCAACGTTGCATCGCAGATTCTGGCCAGCGCCTTCAGCCTGGCTGACGCTCCTCTGATAGAGCCGCTCAGGGAGCGATTTGAGGCCGCCAAGAGACGCATTGACCAGAGCCTGGCCGTCCTTGAGGATTTTCCACTCCATGAGGAGCTGACACATATATTCACGGATCTGTTTGCTTTGGGAATAGGGATGGAGGACGGGTTCGACCTGCGCGCTAAGGAGTTTGCGCTCCTTAGTCGTCAACAAGAGCTGCTCGCTCTGAATCGGGACATCGCCGTCAACCTTGTGGGTGAAGTCGACGGCCAGGTTGAAGCGGCCAATGCCAGCGTCCAGGAGGCCACCCAGGCTTCCGCTCAGGCGATTCAGACGGGTCGAACCCTGCTGCTGGGCATCAGCGCTATCAGCGTCGGCGGCGCTCTACTCTTAGCGTGGCTCTACGTCCGACCCATCCTGCTGCGCCGCCTCCAGATGCTGTCCGACTGGATGCGCCGTATGGCCGGAGGTGACCTGGAAGCCAGAGTTGACGTTGGAGGGAAGGACGAGGTTGCCGATATGGCCGCAGCCCTGGAGGTGTTCCGCCTGCACGCCCTTGAGATACAGCGATTGAACCTGGTGGAGCGGCTGGCAGAGGAGCTGCAAGGCAAGAACGATGAGCTGGAAAGCGTACTGGTAGACCTGCGCAGGGCACAGGACCAGATAGTAATGAGCCAGAAGCTGGCCGCGCTTGGTGAGCTCACCGCAGGCGTTGCCCATGAGATCAGGAACCCTCTGAACTTCGTCAACAACTTCTCCGAGGTCTCAGGGGAGCTCCTGGAGGAGTTGAAGGAGATCCTGGAAGGGGACGGTGAGTTGGGAACGGAGCAGAGGGACCTCATTCAGGACATCTCCCAGGATCTCACCAGCAACCTGGAGCGCATTCGCAGCCACGGCCAACGCGCCAACCGGATTGTTCAGGATATGCTCATGATGGGCAGGGGCTCCAGTGAGCGCCATCCCACAAACGTAAATGACCTGCTCAGTGAATACGCCAATCTGGCCTTCCACAGCGCGCGAGCGACCGATACGGAATTCCAGCTTACTCTGCTGCATGATCTGGACTCCGATATGGTCGAGATTGAAGCTATCCCGCAGGACTTGGGCCGCGTCTTCCTGAACATGGTAGGCAACTCCTGCCACGCGACAGACAAGAAGCGCCGCGCCGGCCTGGAGCCAGGCTATATGCCTACTGTAACGCTTGCCACAAGACGCAAGGAGGAACAGGTGGAGGTCCGTATCAGAGACAACGGAGACGGCATTTCACCTGACATTATCGATAAGATTTTCAACCCGTTCTTCACAACCAAGCCTACCGACCAGGGAACGGGGCTTGGCCTTGCTATATGCAGTGACATCGTCCGCCAGCACGGCGGCGCAATCAGTGTTGACTCGGAACCCGGGCAGTTCACCGAGATGATTATCGAGTTGCCCGTAGTGATACCTGCGACGGCGTCGGAAGACGAGGGGGATAAAGAAGACGAACCGGCCGCCCAGGATGAGGACGACTCCCAAGAGCAAGACTAGAGCCGACCGCGCTGCGGGCAGGCGACTCTGCGGTGTCACCCGGGACGCCCGGCGCTTGATGGGAAGGGAGAGCGCCGGAGGGGCTATTAGTATTCGGTCTCGAAACGGCCGACCATCGATCTCGGCTCCTCCAAAAGTTCCCTGGGAACTCTGGCAAAAGAGATAGAGCTGGGCAGGACTATGCCACCTGAGAATACCAGCTTCATCGCCGCCTCAACGGAAAGGTCGGTCTCAATAATGTCGTCTTCCGGGACAAAGGCCATGTTTCCGGACGTAGGGTTTGGGACCGTCGGAATGTATACAACCACCATAGTCCAATCCCTGGACTGGGAGTACACGCGGCCAGTCACAAAGCCCATGGCAATCATACCCTCCCTGGGCCATTCCACGAAGACAACCCTGCTGAAGTTATACTGGGAGGTGATGGCGGATGTCGCCTGCTGGGTAACTCCGAAGATGGTCTTGACCACCGGTGTATGGCTCAAAACCGTATTGATGACGTCCATCACCCGTCGCCCACCCGGGATGGCAACCAATACCCCCATAAGATAGAAAATGAGGAAAAACACGATTATCCCGATACCGGTGAAGTCCCAGGGCTGGCCGGATACGAAGAATAGCGGTCTTATAAGGCTGTCGGCATGGCCAACAAAAAAGAGGATGACAATTAATGTTGCAAGCAGTGGGACCAAGCCTATGAGTCCCGCTAACGTTCTGTTCTGTATGTGGCGGTCCAACCGCCTCAGAGGGCCGGGGTTTTTGTTCTCCGAGTCGGGGTTCAACTTGTCCGGTGTATCCAACTTTCACACTCCTCCGGACGGCGCTTCTGCGCCCGTCCTATAGACGGCCGGTCTGGCTGATTCGCGGCAGGGGTAACCTGGCGCGCCATGCCAGCCGGCATTGGGCTGACCAATTTATCCAAAGTCCAGCCCACCTTAATATAGCGAGGTTTACTATAAACGGTCAAGTCAGTTGCCCCGTAATCTATTCATGGGCGTTGACGCGCCGGCTCCAAAGGAGGCCATCGCCCTGTACCAAAAGTCCTGAGAGATTAAGATAACGGTGACCGAATGCTACTTAGAGGCTATAATTGGACATTGCCCCTATGGTGAGCAAGAAAGGTCACTCCCACACATAGAGATGAAAGACTTCCTGCTGGATCTTCTGGAGACCGTATCGCTGGCGTTGCTGGTACTCCTTGTCATGCAGTTCAGCGTGAGAAACTACAGAGTGGAGTTGTCCAGCATGGAGGCAACGCTATTTCCCAAGGACAGGCTGGTGGTGAACAAGCTGGTGTACTCCCACCTGGATAGCGAGGCCATCGACAGGCTGCTGCCCTTTGTGGACATCTGGAAAGACGGCGGTACGCTGTTCCCCTTTCATCCGCCTGAGCGTTCAGAGATTATCGTCTTCCGCTTTCCCAACGACCCCACCCGGGACTTTGTCAAACGGGTTGTTGGACTCCCTGGAGAGACGGTTGCGATGAGGCGCGGGGAGGTTTTCATAGATGGGGTTGGCCTGGATGAGCCGTATCTGGCAGAGAAAGACCGAGACAACATGGCCCCTATCCTGGTGCCCCCCGATAGCTACTTTGTCCTGGGGGATAACCGGAACGGCAGCAGCGACTCCCGGCACTGGGGGCCCGTGCCGCTTGAAAACGTAGTGGGAAAGGTGGCTGTCCGGTACTGGCCTTTCTCCGAGTTCTCTTTCCTGTCGGGGAATCCGGCTGAGGTGGTGGATGCCGGCTCCATTGAAAATCCCTAGCCACTGGGATAGAATCGGCCTGCGTTACTTGGGCCGTTAGCTCAGCGGCAGAGCTCCGGACTTTTAATCCGGGAGTCCAGGGTTCGAATCCCTGACGGCCCACCAGACTGGGCAAAATCATGGAGCTTCGAGGAGAAAGCGCTAATGGCATGGGATGACAACCCAACCAAGGATCAGCGATACGCAGCCTTTCTTCGAGGCGTCAACGTCGGCGGTAGGAACAAGTTGCCGATGGCGGATCTGAGGGACATCTTCACTGCGGCCGGCTGCGCGGCGGTGCAAACCTACATTCAGAGCGGGAACGTCGTGTTCAAGGCAGCCCCAGACTTGGCTGAAAGGGCGCCTGAGATTGTGGCTCGGGCCATTCGCGAACGGTTTGGCTACGAGACGGCAGTCGTCGTGCGTTCGAGCAAGGAACTGAGGCAAGTTGCGGCCTCAAACCCCTTCGATACCTCCGGCGACCCGCGGTTTCTCCAAGTGGCGTTTCTGGAGGACGCGCCCAGCGCCGAAGCGGTATCCCGTCTCGACCCGGAGCGTTCGTCGCCGGACGCGTTTTCGGTGCGAGGGCGCAATGTCTACCTGCATTACCCCAACGGCGTCGCCCGCAGCAAGCTGACGAACGAGTACCTTGCCGCGCAGTTGCAAACCGCGAGTACCATGCGGAACTGGCGGACCGTCCTCATGCTGCTGGAGA
Source organism: Dehalococcoidia bacterium (assembly GCA_965221925.1). Classification (GTDB taxonomy): domain Bacteria; phylum Chloroflexota; class Dehalococcoidia; order Lucifugimonadales; family UBA2985; genus JAPPHY01. Next base: position 184,661 of record OZ244924.1, read on the forward strand.
TGATCGACGCGCCGTAGTGGGCGCAGCTTTCATTACCGACCTCTCTACCCATCGACCGCTGCCCCACTGCACAAGCAGGGGAGACGTTCTTGAGGATGCGCCCGACTGCCTTCAGGCCGATGCCGAGGAAGCAGGGACGCAATATCCGTAACGGCTTGGTCCGTCTTCATGCAAGCGCTTGCGGCTACCTTTCTCACCGTCGTATTATTGGGGTGTGTTGCCCAGGAGATTCAGTCGCTACTGGTTTTGGGTCTCATTCCCCAGCGGGATCATCGCAGCTTTTACCATCTCCTGGTGGGTGGGACTGCTTATGTTCTGGGGCTTATCGATTGCGCCGGGCCTGGCTTACTTCATCTACACGCGTTTGATAAGAAAGGGCTAGGCTTGCGCCACGTTGGGGCGACCCGGTAGCCCGCCTTGGCCGGGTTGCCCAGGAAGAAGGAGATCCTTTGTCGCACTTTGTAGAAGTCTCCTATAGCGATGAGCAGGGCGCCAGAGGCATGGACCCGGCCCTCATCGACCTGGCCGGCAAGTACTACGGCGGCGTCTCCGATCGAGGCGTCACCGGCGACAGGCGCAGGTTGGAGTTCCTGTTCCCGCACTTTGAGCAAGCATCGGGGTTCACCGCCGATGTCCGGGCGTACCTCCCCCATGTGAGCATCGACCGGGTAGCTTGACCGAAATGCCCAACCAGGATATATACTTGACCGGATGGACGGCATAGGAGGCTGGCGTTGAAGGTATCTGTGCGTTTCTTCGCGTTGTATCGAGAGCGGGCAGGCGTCTCTCAGACCGAAGTGGAGCTGCCGGAAGGCTCTACGCCGGAGGAGTTGTTGAGGCGGCTTCGCAGCGTGTACAGTTCGCTGCCCCTTTCGGACTCGGTGCTCATTGCGGTAAACTCTGAGTACGCAAGCCCGGGCGCTCCCCTGCGGGAGGGCGATGAGGTGGCCTTTATACCGCCGGTCAGCGGAGGAGAAACATGATACACATTGGCCCAGAGCCACTGAACCCACAGGAGGTGACGGACCTTGTACGCAAGAACGGCAACGGCGCCGTGGTCACCTTCCTGGGCACAACCCGCGACCTGTTCGAGGGCAGAGATGTCCTGTACCTGGAGTACGAAGCCTACCGGCCCATGGCGGAGAACATGCTGCAACAGATAGTCGATGAGGTCCGGGAGAGGTGGGCGATTGAGGACATGTCCATCGCCCACAGGGTGGGCAGAGTGGATATTGGGGAGATCAGCCTGGTGGTAGCCATAGGCTCGCCGCATCGCAAGGAGGCCCTTGAGGCGTCCGCCTACGCGCTGGACAGGATCAAGGCCATAGCCCCCATCTGGAAGAAAGAGGTCTTTCAGGGCGGCGAGGTCTGGATTGGCAGCGAGGGCGAGGGGGCTGCCACCGCTTCCGCGCCGTAGCCTAGAGCCCCAGAGAGCGGTGTAGAGCCTCCAGGTCGCCGTGCTCCGACATCAACGCGCGGAACTGCTGCTGCTTCATGGGATGGTCGAAGAGCGCCTTTTCCTGGATTGACTCCAGGGCTGCGGCGGTGTCCAGTGTGTCCGTCTCAACCTGTATGAGGGGCACCTCTTCTTCGCCAGACTCGTACTTGACGTACTGAATGGGCGAATGTCCGCCGGTGAGCACTATGCAGCTTGTGGGGGTCCTCAACGCGGCCATCTGAATATCCGGCCTGTCTCCCCGGACGATGACCGCCTTGTTGTCAAATCGCTGAAAGTACAGCACTCCCCAGTCCAATATCATGCCGCCTATGAGGAAATGCTCCACGAAGTTGTCCTTCTTCTCCTCCCAGTTGAGGAACCTGCCGCCCAGGTGCTGCGCCAGTTGCTCCACGCTCATTCCCAGAAGGCGCCTGTCCTCCGGTATGGCGGCGATGACCTTCACACCTTCGGCCTCTATCATGGGAACCAGGTTGCTCTGCGTCTCCCGGAGCTTGTAACGGGTGACGCCGTTGATGATTACCCCCGCCAGTCCATCCCCAAACAGCTGCTTTGCCCTGAGCGCCTCCTCCGGGCCTGCGCCTGGGTCGTAGCCTATCACCAAGACGGTCCGAGCGGTCAGCCTCTCCGCAAGCTGCTGTGAGTTGGCCCCCGCCGCGCCCTCCAGCCCGCTCAAGCCCTCCACGATGGTGACCTCAGCCCCGCCGCTGACCTGCCCGAACGACTCCAACGCCCGGTCCAGCGCGCTCCTCTGCAATGCTTGGTCCGGGGACACGCCGACGGGCCACTCGGCGGACGCGTCTCCCTGGGCGCCGGCGGCCTGCCTGAGTGTCTGGCCGTCGGGGTCAGGCTGCGCTCGCTCCGCAGTCGAGGAGAAGGGTTTGAAGAGGGCCGCCTGCCTGCCATCCTGGGACAGCCTGTGCGCCAGGGTGACGCATACGGCGGTCTTGCCCGCTCGCGGTCGATTCGAAGCTACGTACAGCGTTGTCATAATGCGCTACCTATGAACGCGTATCTGTAATGGTAGAATTGGCGTGAATTATAGCACAAAAGCCTCGGCAGTGTATCCATCGGCCCCATACATCAATGTAAAGCGCGGGCAAACTCATTGACCCCGCAAGTCCCAGGGAATAGAATGAAGTCAAATACATCTATTTTCGTCCTAAGGAGCATAAATGTATTCCAGCGTGATCGGTAAGATAGAGAAGGCGAAGAGATATGCCGAGGAGAAGGGCCGGGTTACCTTCAGCAGCTTTGTGGTCACCTTCCGTGGAGAGAACGACGACCACAAGGTGGAGTACAACGATGGCAACCTGACCTGCACCTGCGCGTTCTTTGCCGGTCGCGGATTTTGCAGCCACTCCATGGCCCTCCAGCGAATGCTGGAGGAGATGCTCTCCCCCGTAGAAGCGCCGGCGAACTAGCGGGCAGCGGGGGGCGGAGAGGTTAGGGAGCAGTTAGATGCGCGCTGGCCGACCGTAGATTTCGGAGATGCGCCAATAAAGCGTCCGTACCTTCATCCAGTACGCAGCCCCATATCAGCAACACAGTCCAACCCAACGCACGTAGCTTTGCTTGGTTGATGGTGTCTCGCTCCACATTGCCGTCCAGCTTACGATTCCAGAAGTCCTGGTTGGAAGCCGGACGAAGCTGTCCCTTGCGGCAGCCATGCCCGTGCCAAAAACAGCCTTGCACCAACACGGCAGTATTATAGCGGCGGAGTACCAGATCCGGCGTTCCCGGTAATTTGCGGACGTTAAGCCGATAGCGAAAGCCGGAGTTCCACACTGCCTTGCGGACATACCATTCTGCCGATGTGCCACGATTTCTGACTCGGGACATCAACATGGAGCGACTTTCTTTCGTCAAGAAATCGCTCATTGGAATCAGTCATCATCAGGATCAGCGACTGCACCTGGGTTCACAATTGTTGGCAAGTTCTTGGCTATGGACATTACCACGGTTGAGGCACCCTTGGCGGCTAGACGTCGTATTTCATCGATGCATTCTTCCAATTGAGTTTTAATTTCGCTTTGTTCCATACGAGAGTAGGCGTCGTCCAGACCCATCATAAGGACAAGCATACCAACTCGATATTGCTCTGTAACTACCTTCTTGCCGATGTCATTGCGCTCTCTGTCTAGGAAACGGCGGAAATGTGCATTGTCATAATTGATCTTGTAAACCTTATCGGCACCAAGGTCAAGAACTTTTCCTCCATCCTGCTCAGTGAAACCATCCGGCCAAGCCTCCGTTTCTTTTTGACCTATCGGGCGACCGTCTCGGGTAAGCCAACCTGTTGAAGGTAAGGCACGCCCTTCCGTGATTTCGTCGTCCCCTTCCTTTTCGCTGTCTCTACCCTTCTGATGAGGCCTACCTCCAGGGGGTGGAGGCTTTCTGGATGGAACCACCCTTAATCTCAGTTCTTCTGTGACTGGCTCAGGCATAGCTTCGTCTAACAGACCAACCGTAAAGATAATCTCATCTCCAGGTGAGACCATGCCTGGCAGGGCTGTGAACGTAGTGGTAAGCCTTCCGTCTCGAAGCGCGCTAGAAAAAGAGCATTTGCCACTTAGTCCGCCAATCGTGATGACCCTTCCGCGATTGTCTGGCCGAGACAAGTAACCGTTCGTGGCATCTGTCTTGAAAGCAACGACTCTACTACCTTCGACAGCGATTTCTGCGCCATTTTGCTTTACCTGGCGACCAATAAGTTCCAAGTATGTGGGGCTGTACTTGCCAAGCCATTCTTCTTCCTCAACACCGCGCCCAACATAACCGGGCAGCTTTATCTGTGAACCCCCCGGCAGTAACTGTGCGATACTGGGATCGCTATCTACCAAGCTCTGGAACAGTTCCAACTGGCCCTCTCGGGCCAAGTTTTCCGTTTCTTCTCGGGCAATACGTAGCTGCAACTCCTTTAGATAATCTGAGCCTGAAATCACTTTGGTCACTTCATCGCGGTAGAGTTGACCTATCTCCGTTGCGCGTATATTTTCCCTGTCTCCCTTCCAGACATCATTGTGTGCAGCCTCCGTTAGGTCGCTGGCATCCACTATCACGACTGTTCTGTCCTTCAGGCCAGGGAGCTTACAACGCTGCGAAAGATAGGCGCGGTTCTCCTTGAACTGTACTTGGCCATTAACTGAGTGGAACACTCGTGAGGTGTTCCTAGGTGACTTTAACCATCCTGGCAAATCACGTCCAAGAACTATTGCACGTACTGAAATGCGACCCAATTCCGGATGGTCAATGTCTCCGATGTGCTGCTCGCGACCAGGTTCGTATGCTCCGTCGTCCGTGTCGTCACCAGCTTCGTCATCCCCGTCTCTACGAAGCAGGAGGAATTCCATGCCATAAACCCTACGTTCGTCAACTCCTTCCGCCCTACGTCCGCCTCGTCGACGATCAGCTCGATATCTGTAATCCATCAGCCGAAATGGGAGAATGGTAGAGACTAGATTCTCGTTGAGCGACTCTCTGATGTTCTTGAAACTCGCCGCCGATTCCATTTTGTAGTTGTAGAGCTTTACGATAGTTCCGATAGAAATATGGACCTTGCTATCCTTGCCACCATTATTCAACGTTAGGGGGTGTATGACTGACGCTGAGAACGATGGAATACCTCCCGATCCCTTAAAGTACTCTGCCACCGGCATACCTTCCCCGGGACGCCGTCGCACGAGAGTCCAGCCCCAATCTCCACTAGAGTCGTATCGCCTTGAGACTATCAACTTATACCAGGATCTCCCGCAGTACGTCAGCACACCAGAAGACCCCATATTGTACTTGCCTTGAACAAATGGAATGTTGGACTTGGTGCCTTTGCTGAGGGAGAGAAAAGTATCCTCGAAATCAACAGGGTGTTGGCCCTCCCCATTGTCAACGAACGTGAAACAGAGTTCGTCTTCCCGGCGGGTGCCTCCAGTTACACCAATGACTAAGTTCTTCTCTGCGAACTCTTGGAGATATTTCTCATCGTCAACTTCTGAGATAACGCCGCTACGTGCCCCACGTAGTTGAACAAGGTCACGGACGCCTTCAATCACTGACTGCGGGGCATCTGGGCCAATGAGGTTGACCCCCTTCTTGTGTGCATGTTTCATCAGCACGGCATCCACCATGTTTGTACATAGTTCCGTGAGTGCCTTACCGCCGGTGGAAGCTTGATTCGTGACCACGTTGAAATTGGTCTCCCTACCGTCTATAGGATACCAATTACCTGCGTCAGATAATTCCGGTAGTGAGGATACTATGTCACTAACTGACTGCTCGGATTCTGCATGCAGAATGCTGAAACAGACTTCCTTGCTGTTCACAATATCCCCTCTATCCTATTTGGGGCATACTAGTGTGGTCTTTCCACATTCCTAGAAGCCACTCCGCCATGTACGCAGAGAGCTTGGGTGGTACTGCATTGCCTATCATTCGAGCAATTACATCCATACCCTCACCGTAAAACTCGTAATTATCTCGGAAGGACTGTAGTACGGCACCCTCACGAAGAGACAACCCGCGCACCTGCTTTTCGTCATAGTGCCCAAACCGTCCGTTGGAAACACTGTGGAACCGCGTAGTTATTGTCGGTGAAGGTTGATCCGGGTGTATGCGCGTGTATACGTCCCCGAATCCTCGCCGGCCTTTATTGGCAAGTCGACGATGACAAGCCAGTGATAAATCACCGAAAGGAGTTTCATTGAATCCAAAGTTAGGCTCCCCTGGTTTGACAGACATCAAACGCCGGCGATTCACTTCTGTGAGGTTTCGGCATACGTGGTTAAAAATATCAGCGCATTGCTCCCCTGGCTGCATAGGAGTTAAATGGCCTATTGCTTCGCGCGCAGAGACTTGCCGAGCCTCAGGGTCGTGATATGGGACTGGTGGATTCAAGGCTGATTCGCAACCATGATCAGTCTTGAAAGCGAGCAGAACGGAACGGCGACGGTGTTGAGGCACCCCAAAGCGGGACGCGCAAACGCGATCTTCACCCACAGCATATCCAAGATCGCGCAACTGCTCTTGAAAGCCGCTCCAGATGTGTCTGTACTGCCCCTTTTTGATACTGGCCACATTCTCGGAAATGACCATTTCAGGTAGAAACTCTTCAACAAAGCCGACCGTCTGGGTCAGTAGATTTAGGTCGCGTTCGCGACTTTGACTTCGGGCACCAGTTATCCGACGTTGGACGAATTTTGTGAACGATTGACAGGGGGCACAGATTACGAAGAGCAACGGCACTCCCGGAGCCATCTGCCGGTAGCGTGGTATTAACTCCCTTAGCTCATCCCAAATTTCCTGCTGTTGCCCTTGTGAGTAGTCTAGGCATCTAGGGAACATATCTAATGCCAGAAACTTGGGCTCATCGCCATCTAAAGTAGTGTTCCGGTTGTTGCGCTGGTAGGTAACGCGATTACTCTTGTCCTTGTCAACGCCACTGATCACATAGCCGCCAGCATCAAGCAGGCCGCGTGTAGTGCCTCCGGCACCGCAATAAAAATCTACGGCCAAGAACTTTGGCGTTTCACTACGTTCCATCATAGGCCTAATTATACTATTTCCAGCACTTCATGAGGAGTCTGAAACTCTGGCTAGACTGCCGGGTATATTAGTCCTTAAACCACCGCCCACCCGCTCACACCCTTGAGTTGACGGCCTCCTGGATGAGACTCATCACTTCGCTGACGGGCTTGGGCCCGAGGTCTTGGCCGTCCCGCAGGCGCACGGACACGGCGTCCGCGTTGGCCTCCTTGTCGCCCACCACCAGCATGAAGGGCACCTTGTTCAGTTGGGCGTGGCGTATCTTTGCGTTCATCCGCTCCGATCGGCTGTCCACATCCACCCGCACGTCTGCCGCAACGAGCCTCTCCGACACCGCGCGGGCGTAGCCCAGGTGGCGGTCCGCTATGGGTATGACCACCGCCTGGACGGGGGCAAGCCACGTTGGGAAAGCTCCGGCGTAGTGCTCGATGAGCACGCCAAAGAAGCGCTCCATGGACCCTAGGAGGGCCCGGTGCACCATGTAGGGGCGATGCTCATGGCCGTCCTCTCCGATATAGGTCACGTCAAAGCGCTCCGGCAGGTTGAAGTCAAACTGGATGGTAGTGCATTGCCACTCGCGTCCCAGGGCATCCACCATCTTCACGTCTATCTTTGGGCCGTAGAACACGGCTCCTCCCTCATCCACGTCATAGGGCAGGCCGCGGGACTGTATCACGTTTCGCAGCGTCCCGGTCGCCATATCCCAGTCCTCCAGGGAGCCTGCGAACTTCCCGCCTTCGTTCCGAGTGGACAGGTAAACGTGAAAGTCCTGGAACCCGAACGAGCGCAGGAAGAACTGCATGAAGTCCACGCACCGGCCAATCTCGTCCTCCACCTGGCCGGGTCGGCAGAAGATATGGGCGTCGTCCTGGGTGAAGCCCCGCACGCGCAGCAGGCCGTGCAGGACACCCGACCGCTCGTAGCGGTAGACTGTGCCCAGCTCTCCCAGGCGTATGGGAAGCTCCCGGTAGCTCCTGAGGGAGCTCTTGTAGATCTGGACGTGGAAGGGGCAGTTCATTGGCTTGACATAATAGTCCTGGCCGTCCACGTCCATGGGGGCGTACATGTTCTCGGCGTAGAAATCCAGGTGGCCGCTGGTCTCCCACATGGTCGACTTCCCGACGTGTGGTGAATAGACCAGGTCGTAGCCGGCGCGGTAGTGCTCACGGCGCCAGAAGTCTTCGATGATCGACCGTACCCGGCCTCCCTTGGGATGCCAGTAGACCAGGCCAGGGCCGTACTCCTCGTGGAAGGAGAGCAGGTCCAGTTCTCGAGCCAGCCTGCGATGGTCGCGGCGCTGGGCCTCTTCCAGGCGTTCCAGGTACTCCTCCAGCGCCTCGGCGGTCTCAAAGGCCGTGCCGTAGATGCGCTGCAACATGGGACGACGTTCGTCGCCGCGCCAGTACGCGCCAGCCACGCTCAAGAGCTTGCAAGCGCTTATCTGAGCTGTCGAGTTCACATGAGGGCCACGGCACAGGTCCACAAAGTCACCGTGCCGGTAGACGCTGATCACCTCGTCCGGCGGCAACTCGTCTATGATCTCCAGCTTGTAGGTCTGGCCTGAGAACATATCCATCGCCTCCGCCCTGCTTATCTCCTGGTACAGGAAGGGAATGTCGCCGGCGATGGTCTCTCTTACGCGGCCCCCGATGGCCTCCAGGTCCTCCGGGGTGAAGGCGCGGGACACCTCAAAGTCGTAGTAAAAGCCGTCCTCGGTGGGAGGGCCGATGGCCAGCTTGGCCTCGGGGAAAAGCTGGAGCACGGCGTCCGCCATAACGTGGGCGGCGGAGTGGCGCATACGCTCACGGAGGGAATGAAGGTCGTGGTCTAGAGTGGTCATAGCTACATCCAGATAGCTAGTCTACCCGCAAGCGCGCAAACTGGCAAGGCGGGGCGGGGATGAGGGGGAACGCGTCATCGCACCGCCGTTAGCCTAGATATTATCAGCCGATTCCTAGAGTTTCGTTTCGGTATGCTCGTGAAGCTACGAGTGCAATTTGTGCTTTAACAATCTTGTCCATCTCCTTACCCTCGGTGTAATCAGCCGGCGCCGAGCAGTGGACTCGTCCGTCATCTATGAAACGGTTTGCATTGTCCCGTGCGTTCTTGGTGCGAGGCCTATAGACAACTATGGAGAGACCGCCCATATCCTTGACTAACCTGAAGCAAGGTACATCGGTGGCACCATCACCTATGTACACCATGTTCTCGAATGGAACAGGACGTTCCTTCATTTCCACGAACTGATTTATTTTACGGTCATCACTGAGGTCGTGTGCATCCTTGTTGATCCGGAATAGGAATTGTGTCTTTGTCGTGAAGTTGATAGCCAAGGCTGGCCAGCAGGCTGCGCCATTCTCATCAAACAAGAATCGAGAAGCGTATATCTCCTTGAAGTTTGACGCTATCTGAGTGCCTTCAATGATTTCCGCGCTGCCGGACGACACGATGTAATGTTCAATGTTGACGCCTTTACTCCTGCCATACTCGTTAATCCGATCGAACCACTCAAGGACACCTTTGAATAACTTTACCCCTGCGCCAAGTTTATTGAAATCTTCCATTCGTGCAGGTTTGTCCGCCCCACTAGCTTTCTTCAGCATGAGGTGCATATACATTAGAATCCCATCAGCTTGATGGCGCTTGGAGAGGCGTCTTACCTCACCCCAGAATTCAGTTGGCGTCATGCCTACGTCAGGGATGAATTGGCGTTCCTGAACGTTGCCAGGCGCCAATGTTCCGTCAAAATCGTAGATCATCGCCATTGGTATACGTTTTGGTGGCATCAAGTCTCCTTAAAGGCACTCATGTTGAGACACTCAAACTTCGTGCCTAGGCTCTCCCTCAAACTGACGTCGGACTTCACCAGTACCCACGAACTGGGAAAGAAGTCGGTAGTTGCCCGACTCGTAACGTATCCGGCCGGCGACAATTGCCGGGTGTACCTGGGCCTCATATGCCATTAGCATCACCGCCATTGGTCCTGAGTCCTCCAGAATGACTCCCTCTCCCCAGACTTCCGGCGGTATCAGGGCGTTCTGCGCCCACTGGTCGGCGTCCTCTTCTGTCTCACCCTTTTCTGTGCCCCGCAGGGAGTGGTCGTCGACAAAGCCTTCCTCATCTTCATATCGATCCAGGTGGAGACCAATATGCGCTAGCTCATGGAGGAGAGTGAACCAGAAGTTGTCTATTCGGTCATAGCGTAGGGTCAGGCCAATCACCGGCCTGCCGTCGGGTAGCCGCAGAGCTGCGCCGTCCAGATGGGTCTTGGGGAGATGGCTCACATGCTCAAGGCCAACCCCGTGGCTTGCCAGGATTTCCCTAGCCTGAACCGGCCCATCCTCCAATACACTCAACTGGGCAATCTGGCGCAGGAGCTGGGGAGTAGCGACTCCCGTCTGGTACTTCGCCTCTGTCTGCTTCTCTCGGGCTTGGGCCAGTACCTTCCAGCACCATGCCCGGAGGGCGTAATCATCGGTCTTGGCGTTGACTCGCCGGTTATCGTTCTTGCGGTAGAGGGGAGCAGCGGCGAATGCCCGGCCACCGGCGCGTTCCATCAGCCCGCTAACGAGCTCTTCAGCGCGGTCCCGCAGGTCGGGGACATCGGGAAGCCATCCGGCCTTTAGCATAGCTTTGAGCGGGAATCTGGTCCACTTGATGTCAGGAATGGCATCCGGCAGACTGGCGCCCGGCTCTTGCAGCAGAACGTCCGCAGGTATGCCGAGGTGGTGGTGGAGCGCGCGAGCCATCGACATTGTAATGGGCCTCTTGCCCGAAAGCACCTCTGAGACCTTGGCGGAGCTGCCGATGAAAGGCGCCAGGTCGCGGCGCGTTAGCCCCGATTGGTCCATACGGAACTCAATGGCTTCAATAGCGGAGGGGAATCCCATGTCCACGGTCTTCGATTCGTAGACCTCCACAAGGTCGGACAGCACCTCCAGCTCGATCATGCTGGGGTGGTCGGGGTCCTCAATCTGCTCTTCGGCGGTAGAGAGTCCATCTAACAGTTTCCCGATACGAGCCAAGGCCTCTTCGTAGTCCATTTCGCTGCGAATCGGCCTAACGGTTACCATAATCTAACCTCCTCTGCGTTAATTTGGTCGTATTCTGTATGGGATCCTATGAAACAAATGTAGACGCGCCCTAGCGGATAGACCACACTCACAATCAACCGGTAGGCACCGCCCTTGAGCCGAAAAACCACCCTATCTCTACCGACTATGCTGGCAGCTGGGTAGATCTCTTTGACTCTAGCGGGTGATTCCCATTGCGCCCTCCTTGCCTGGTCGTACCAGGCCTTGAGCGATCCCTCGGCGTCGGAATGCTGCTGCCAGAATTCGAGGAGGTTCTTCTTAGCGATGATTCTCACGGGCGCGCGTGGCTCCTCCCTTTGGCATCTATTGTACAATGCTCCCAAATACTATGCAAGTAGAGTAGTCCCATATTAGCAGTAGTGGACGCGCTTGCACCGGAGCATCCATTAAGGATGCGTTCCTGGTGAGAAACGCCCCCCGGATTTGCTATAATCAGCCTGTGAAACGACTGGACCTTCATCCGTGGGACGTGGACGCTAGGGAGGCCGTAGAGATACAGAAAGCCCTCGCTTCCAGGGTGAGCGTGGAAGACGAGTTGACTGCAACCCCTCGCTGCGTGGCAGGAGTAGACATATCGCCCCCGGACGCCCTGGGATACGCTGTTGGCGCGGTGGTCCTTGCGGAGTTTCCATCGCTGCAAGTGACGGAGGTCAGGGCCTACCGGGCCAAGCTGACGTTTCCATATGTGCCTGGGCTGCTCTCCTTTCGAGAAGCCCCCCTGATGCTGGGAGCCCTTGAGTCTCTGTCGGCCACTCCGGACGTTATACTGGTGGACGGCCACGGCCTGGCCCATCCCAGGCGGTTTGGCTTGGCCTGCCACCTGGGACTTTTAACCGATACTCCCACCATCGGGTGCGCCAAGTCCATTCTCAGAGGACGGACGGAGGGGGCGCCGGCTCCCGAAGCCGGATCGCACGTTCCGCTTGTGTACAACGGAGACGTGGTGGGTTCCGCGGTGCGCACGCGAGGGTCCGTAAACCCCATCTATGTCTCGGTAGGCCACAAGCTGAGCCTGGAGCGCGCCATTGAGTTGACTCTTGGCTGCTCCAGGGGGTATCGTATGCCTGAGCCTACCCGGTTGGCGCACCTGGCGGCTGCGGGTCGCATCGCTCCGGGGGAGGCAGGCACGTATCCCGGCCCTGGGTCGCGCCGTGGTACGTTGCCGTAATCGATAAGGACGGTGTCAATCGATGCAAGAGCTTAAAGGCCGCTCGCAAGACCTTGGCGCACGCATATCTCAAATGATGGTGCGACTTTGACGTCCCCGGCAAAGAAGCGGAGATAGCCCGGCTGGAGGCTGAGGCAGGGAATCCACACTTCTGGGACCATCCACAGGCCGCGCAGGCGGCTATGATGCGGCTGGCCGACCTGAAGGACGTGGTGGATGCCTGGAGGAACCTGGAAAGCCGCGCCTCCTCTGCCTACGATCTTCTAACCCTTGCCCTGGACGAGGGAGATACGACTCTTGAGGAGTCGCTGCGCTCTGAGTTGGAGGCGATAGCCGCGGAGATCAGGGACAGGGAGTTTCAGCTAACCCTCTCTGGCGAGTACGACGCCCGCAATGCCATTCTGGCCGTACACGCCGGCGCCGGCGGCACGGAGTCCCAGGACTGGGCCCACATGCTCCTGCGGATGTTCCTGCGATGGTCGGAGCGCCGGCGCTACAAGAGCGAGATCCTGGACATGTCGCCGGGAGACGAGGCGGGGATCAAGAGCGCCGTCATCAGCATAGAGGGCAAGCACGCCTACGGGTATCTCAAGGCCGAGGGCGGCGCTCACCGGCTGGTTCGCCTGTCGCCCTTCGACTCCGCTCACATGAGGCACACCTCCTTTGCCCTGGTGGAGGTCCTGCCGGAGGCGGAGGAGAGGGTGGACGTTATCATCGATCCCGATGACCTGCGCATCGACGTCTTCCGGGCCGGCGGACACGGAGGGCAGTCGGTGCAGAAGAACTCCACCGCCGTGCGAATAACCCACCAGCCAACAGGCATTGTAGTGAGCTGCCAGAACGAGCGCTCCCAGTTCCAGAACAAGGAGTACGCCATGAAGGTGCTGCGCGCCCGGTTGATGGAGGTGGAGCTGAAACGCCGGGCGGAAGAGCAGGCCAGGATAAAGGGCGAGCACGTCTCGGCGGAGTGGGGGAGCCAGATAAGGAGCTACGTCCTCCACCCGTACAGGATGGTTAAGGACCACCGCACCGGCTACGAGACATCGGACACTGGCGCAGTCCTGGACGGCGACCTGGATCCGCTTATCCAGGCGTACCTTGTGCACACCGTCGGTAGGTAGGGGGTAGGCGTGTATCTTGAGCCGTTCTCCCATCCGCTCATGTGGTTCGACAAGCTCACCACGAGCGGGAAAGGGAACTTGGCTTACCACGAGAGGGCCCAACCCCCCCGCTCATCCTGAGCACGGTCGAAGGGCGTGAGCGGGAAAGGGAACTTGGCTTGCCACGAGAGGGCCCAACCCCCCCGCTCATCCTGAGCACGGTCGAAGGGCGTGAGCGGGAAAGGGAACTTGGCTTACCACAAGCGGGCCCAAACCCCCCGCTCATCCTGAGCATGTCGAAGGGCGTGAGCGGGAAAGGGAACTTGGCTTACCACGAGCGGGCCCCAACCCCCCCGCTCATCCTGAGCACGGTCGAAGGGCGTGAACGGGAAAGGGAACTTGGCTTACCACAAGCGGGCCCCAACCACCCGCTCATCCTGAGCACGGTCGAAGGGCGTGAGCGGGAAAGGGAACTTGGCTCACCACGAACGGGAAAGGGAACTCAACTCACCACGAGCGGGCCCCAACCACCCGCTCATCCTGAGCACGGTCGAAGGGCGTGAGCGGGAAAGGGAACTTGGCTTACCACGAGCGGGCCCAAACCCCCCGCTCATCCTGAGCACGGTCGAAGGGCGTGAACGGGAAAGGGAACTTGGCTTACCACAAGCGGGCCCAAACCCCCCGCTCATCCTGAGCACGGTCGAAGGGCGTGAACGGGAAAGGGAACTTGGCTTACCACGAGCGGGCCCAAACCACCCGCTCATCCTGAGCACGGTCGAAGGGCGTGAGCGGAACGGGTGGGCCTCCCCCGCTCATGTGGTTCGACAAGCTCACCACGAACGGGAAAGGGAACTCGGCTTACCACGAGCGGGCCCCAACCACCCGCTCATCCTGAGCATGTCGAAGGGCGTGAGCGGAACGGGTGGGGCCACACCGCGCCCAAGCCCGCATCCCCATCACACCGCCCTCCTACGCCTGCTCTGGCTGCCTGCTTGTCTATCCCCGGTCCCGGCGGTCTCTCTCCGCCAGCGCCTCCCGGAGCTCCGCCACCTCTTGCCTCAGGCTCCGCTGCCTCTGGGACAGGTAGTGCAGGTAGACAAAGAAGCCCGCCCACGTTACGGCGTAAGCGGCAAAGAGGTAGGGAAGGTAGTTGGCCCCGGGGGCAGTGTCCGTTGACGTAGTATCGGCCTGTTCCGTGACGCTCTGCTGAGCCAGCGCGTAATCGCCATTGGTGAAGAGGACTATGGCCGACAGCACAAGCAGCGCGGTCAGCGTTCTAAGGGCAGTCTCTTTCATGTCGCCTCCTGTCGGAGAAGGGTTGCTATATTGGCCCGGCCATGCCGCGAGCCGCCTCAAAGTCTTCTTCGCTCTGTCGCAGGGACAGCCTGGCCATCAACAAGTATGCGAATAGAAGGGTAAAAGTTATGGTGGAGGCCATCAAAACCATGCGCATGGAGGGATCGAGGCCACCCGTAGCTCCCGTGCCGACCACGTTGGGGTGGATGGTGCGCCACCAGACCACGGACAGGTAGATGATGGGGATGTCTATGAAGCCCACTATCCCCAGAACGGCGGCGAAGCGCGCGCCCTGCCCTCCCCTGGGCGAATAGGCCCTCAGCATGAGGTAGGCAACGTAGATCAGCCACAGAATCAGGGACGTGGTGAGCTTGGGGTCCCACGTCCACCAGACTCCCCAGACCGGCTTGGCCCACAGGACGCCGGTAACGAGCATAAGGGTTGTGAACACCATCCCTATCTCCGCCGCCGAGTACGCCAGCCGGTCCCATCCCTGGCTCCGCTTCCAAAGGTATCCCACGCTGCCCACCAGCACCCAGAAAAAGGCAAAGAAGCCCACCCAGGCCATGGAGACGTGGAAGTAGAAGATGCGTTGAGAGATCCCCAGGTTCCTGTCCGTGGGCGCCCAGATAAAGATGAGGTAGAGCGACAGAAGCATGGCTCCTCCACTCAGGAGGAACAGGACTGTTTGGGCGTGGTTGCTGCGATTTGTCAACGTTTTACTCCTCGATGACGTGTTCAAAGGCAAAGGAGCAGAACACCAAAGCCAGAACGTCGAATACGGCTATCAGTTGCAGCCACTTTGCGATGTCGCCCCAGGGCCGGCCATCCAGCGCGTAGCCGGAGGCCACCACCGCGCCGATGACTATCGGCGTTACGATGGGAAGGAACAGCACGGGCAGCATGATCTCCCTTGACCGGGTGTTGACGGCAATGGCCGAGAACAGGGAGCCCACTGCCACAAAGCCCAGGGTTGCCAGCAGGATGACCAGCAGCAGCATGGGCTGAAAGGGAGAGACGTTGAACAGCACGGCAAAGACCGGGAGCAGGATCGCCTCCGCTGCCAGCATAAAGGCAAGGCTCCCCAGCATCTTCCCCACGTACAGAGCGTCCCTGCCTGCGGGAGCCAGCATCAGGCCCTCCAGGCTGCCCCGGTCCTTCTCCAGGGCAAAGGCGCGGGTTAGTCCCAGGACTCCGGCAAAGGTGAAGGACACCCACAGGATACCGGGAGCTATAACGCGGGTCAGCTCTGGCGATGTACTCAGGGCAAAGTTGAGTATGACCAGGGATAGGATGGCAAAGGACAGGAGGGCGGTAATCACATCCTTGGAGCGAAGCTCCGTCAGGACGTCCTTCCACACCATCGTCATAACGGTTGTCCAGTAACCGGTCACCGGGTTACCTGCGTAAACCGGCCGTAAGCGCCCCTGAGCGAGCTCTCGTCGATAAGGGCGCGCTCCTCCTGGTACGCTATCCTGCCGCCGGTGAGAATGGCAACGCGGTTCCCCAGGTCCAGGCCAAGCTCCAGGCTGTGGGTTGCCATGAGGACTGTGCGGCGTCCTTGCTCCCCGGCCGTAGCCACGTCCCTCAACATGCTCAGCGCCTCCTGGTCAAGGCCGGTTTCAGGCTCGTCCAGCAGCAGTATGGGCGGGTCGTGGAGTATGGCCCTGGCCAGGGAGGCGCGCTTCTGCATCCCGTGGGACAGGACGCTCACCCTGCGCTCCAGGTGAGGGACAAGGCCCACCAGTCCGGCCGCCTTCTCGATTCGCTCCTCCAGGCGCGCTAGCCCGAACATTCTCCCGTGGAACCGCAGGTTCTCGCGGGCTGTCAGGTCTCCGTAGAGCATGGGCTGGTGTGTCACCACTCCAATGTTTCTCCTGATGGCCGTTGGGTTCTTCCTCCGGTCAAAGCCGGCGACCCTGACGTCGCCCCGGTCGGGGCGGGATATGGTTGCCAGGACCTTGATGAGGGTGGTCTTCCCGGAGCCGTTGGGACCCAGGATGACGAGGAAATCGCCCCAGGGCAGGCTCAGGTCCAGGCCACTCAGCGCCACCTGAGGCCCGTATGTCTTGCTCAGCCCCTTAACGTGTATGGCAAGGGACCCGTTGCCGTCCGCCTCTACCATACTTATCCCCGGCAATCCAGCTTTCCCGGCCCGCGCGGCAGCCTCTTCTTAGGTTCTCAATAATACATCACTTGTGAATTTCCGCGCAAGCGCGGGGCGCGCCGAGGCCCCTGCACGGAAGAGCCGCTCGTGGTGAGCGTGTCGAACCACACGAACGGACATGACGGGTGGACGGCCCGCTCATATGGTTCGACAGGCTCACCACGAGCGGACATGACGAGTGGACGGCCCGCCCATATGGTTCGACAGGCTCACCACGAACGGACATGACGGGTGGACGGCCCGCCCATATGGTTCGACAGGCTCACCACGAACGGACATGACGAGTGGACGGCCCGCCCATATGGTTCGACAGGCTCACCACGAGCGGGCGGGGGAATCTTCCACTCACCCCGTCCTTGGTACGGGGCAGGCTCTGAGCGTGTCGAAGGGCATGAGCGGGCTTTGCCTGGACCGCCCGCGTGGACGGCTACGGCAACTTGGCGCTAGAATCAGGGGGCGCCGGAGGTTAGCTATTGCCTGAACAAATAGACTACAACGACCCCAAACACGCCGAGGCCGCCGCCGAAATCCTGCGACGGCACGACAGAGGCGAGCTCGAGGCCAACATCACCACCGCGGTGAGGGACTTCCTCATCGTCACGGGGCTGGTCAAGGCCGATGAGATGGTGGAGGAGACCCCGCCGAC
The DNA here is from genome assembly GCA_965221925.1 of Dehalococcoidia bacterium. Classification (GTDB taxonomy): domain Bacteria; phylum Chloroflexota; class Dehalococcoidia; order Lucifugimonadales; family UBA2985; genus JAPPHY01. The sequence continues at coordinate 202,126 of OZ244924.1, forward strand.
CCAGGGATCGCGCCAGGCCGTCGACCTCACGGCGTTGGATACCTTTGTGGAGTTCAAGCGCAGGCTTGGGACCACCGGAGGCTTCAACCCCAACCCGGAGTACGTCCGGCAGATAGACGACTACCTGGAGCAGTCTTACAAGCAGGGCAGGGTGCGCATGGGCGTCCTGACGGACGGCAAGTACTGGCTGCTGCGCTGGCCCAACGCCGGCCCGGCCAGGACTGCCCAGCCGTACGCCTTCACGCTGGATGACTCGGACCGTTGGCTCGCCCTCTACGAGTGGCTCCGGGACCGCGCGCTCTCCGCGGTCGAGCAGGTAACGCCGGACAGGGAGAGCATTGCGCAGCGCTTTGGGCCGGACAGCCCCGCCTACCAGCGCGATATAGCGACCCTGAAAGCTCTCTACGAACAGTACGCCGATTTCAACACCATCAAGGTCAAGAGGCAGCTTTGGCAGAACCTGCTCATGGCCGCCCTTGGAGAGATTGCTCACGGCCCGGAGGAGATGGACGACCTCTTCGTGCGCCATACGTACCTGAGCGCCGTCATCGGCATGGTGGTGCAGGCGTCCTTTGGCAGCGACATCTACCGGCTGGCGGAGACTAACCCCGCGGACCTGCTCAACGGGCTCGACTTCCGCAGCAAGACCGGCCTTCAGGGTGTGGTGGAGTCGGACTTCTTTGCCTGGCCCGTGGAAGTGGGCGGTCTGCCCCTGCTCAGGACACTGGCCCATCGCGTCGCCAGGTTCGACTGGCAGAAGGCCCCCACAGACGTTGCCTCCATCCTGTACGAGACCGTCATTCCGCCGGAGGAACGCCGCCGGCTGGGCGAGTACTACACTCCGGACTGGTTGGCTCGGGCCATAGTGCGGGAAGTGGTCAACGATCCGCTGGACCAGTACGTTCTGGACCCGGCCTGCGGCTCAGGAACTTTCGTCGCCGAGGCCGTCACCCACTTCATCGAAGCTGCAAGCGAGACATCCCTCAATGCCAAAGAGGTGTTGGAGTGGCTGCGCTTCTCCATTTCGGGCATCGACGTTCACCCTGTGGCGGTGCACCTCGCCCGCGCCGCCTGGGCGCTGGCCGCTCAGCCCGCGATCCAGGCAGCGGTCGCGCACGGCTACGCCGCCAACATAACCATTCCCATATACCTGGGCGACGCCCTGCAGCTCCGCTTCCGCACCGGGGATATGTTCGCCCAGCACAGCGTCACGATTGAGGTGGAGGACGAGCAGAACACGGAGCTTGTGTTTCCCGTGAGGCTGGTGGAGCGCGCCGAGACCTTTGACGCGCTTATGGGCGACGTGGCCGAAGCCATTGAGAGGGGCGAAGACCCGTACCTGGCCCTTGACGACCACGGCATCACTGACCCCGCGGAGCGGCAGACCCTGGAGAAAACCATCGCGTCCCTCCAGATGCTGCACAACGAGGGCCGCAACCACATCTGGGCCTACTACACCCGCAACCTGGTGCGGCCCGTGGCCCTCGCCCGCAGCAAGGTGGACGTGGTCATAGGCAATCCGCCCGTGGCTCAACTACAACCAGACCATTGGCACACTGCGAACGGAGTTGGAGAACCAGAGCAGGAACGTCTATGGCATCTGGGCCGGCGGCATCTATGCCACACACCAGGACGTTGCCGGCCTGTTCTACGCACGGAGCGTTGATCTGTACCTGAAGGACGGCGGCCTTATTGGCATGGTAATGCCTCACAGCGCACTCCAGGCGGGCCAGTACTCGAAATGGCGCGCCGGCGAGTGGAAGGCCCAGGGCTCCGGAAGGGGAAGGAACAGCGTTCCGGGCCGTACCCTCTCAGTTGACTTCAGCTGCAAGACGGCCTGGGACCTGGAACGGCTGGAGCCAAATACCTTCTTCCCGATTCCGGCGTCTGTGGTGTTTGCCAGGCGATTGGGAGCAGCCCAGAAAGGGATTCCCCTGGCCCGCGAGGTGGACCGCTGGCTTGGCAATACGGGCGCGGCGGACGTGCGGCGGGTGAGCGCAGGCATAACGGATACCTCCGTTGGCGGCGAATCCCCCTACGCAGCTCATTCCCGAAACGGAGCTACTATCTTCCCGCGATGCCTGTTCTTCGTGGAGGACACCGAGAACACCGCCACTGTCCAGGCTGGGCAGACTGTGACGGTGAACCCGCGGCGCGGCTCGCAGGATAAGAAGCCATGGCGCAGCCTTGACCTCACTGCCATCTCCGACCAAACCATCGAGACCGGCCACGTCTACGACGTCCACCTGGGGGAGTCCCTGGCGCCCTACGTTACCCTCAATGCACTCAAGGCAGCACTGCCGTTGAGACAGGGAGATGCGGAGTTGCCAACCGACGACGGCGGAGTGGGCGGCATTCGTTTGAGTGGACTGGAGAGGCGGATGCGCGACCGTTGGCAGACGATAAGCCGCCTGTGGGAGGAGAACAAGGCGGCGGCTAATAAGCTGAACTTGATAGGCCAGTTTGACTATTGGGGCCATCTGTCGGCGCAGTTGGAGTGGCGGCGGAACCCGGGTGACCGGCCAATACGGGTGGTGTACACCAAATCTGGCGCTCCAACCGCAGCCTTGCTCCAGGACGACAATGCCGTACTCGACCACAAGCTGTTCTGGATTACATGCAAGGACGTACAGGAGGCCAACTACCTGCTTGCCATCATCAACAGCGATGCTCTGTATAAGGCAGTGACACCGTTGATGCCCAAAGGTCAATTCGGGGCACGAGACTTGCAGAAGCACCTGTGGAAGCTGCCCATCCCCGCGTTCGACCGTAGCAATGAGCTTCACGTTGCCATATCCAAGGCCGGCAAGGCGGCTGCATCAGGCGCAGCGCGGCAGCTGGCCCAACTGCGGGCCGATCGTGGGTACGGCGTCAGCGTGACCATCGCCCGGCGGGAGCTCCGCAAGTGGCTGCGGGCGTCGCCGGAGGGCGCGGCAGTGGAGGCCAACGTCAAGAAGCTCCTGGGCGCGTAGCGTGGATAGGCGTTGTAGTCAGCCACTTACCCGCTCATATGGTTCGACAGGCTCACCACGAGCGGGCAAGGGGGTTGGCTTGAGCAAGGCAAGTATGTTCCGTTCGCCCCCGTATCAAGTACGGGGCAGGCTCTGAGCATGTCGAAGGGCGTGAGCGGGTGGGCCTCCCCAGCATCCCGCTCATATGGTTCGACAGGCTCACCACGAACGGGCGGAATCTTCCGCTCACCACGAGCGGGTGGAATTTTCCGCTCGCCACGAGCGGGGGAATCTTCCGCTCATCCCCGTATCAAGTACGGGGCAGGCTCTGAGCGCGTAGGGGCGTGATATGGTTCGACAGGCTCACCACGAGCGGGGGGAATTTTAGGCTCACCTCGAGCGGGGGAATTTTCCGCTCATCCCCGTATCGGGGGGAATCTTCCGTTCATCCTGAGCATGTCGAAGGGCGTGAGCGGAATGAGGCGTGGGGAGTATGTGCGACAACAAGCGCACACCAACGGAATGGAGAGCCTATGGGCAATGCTCAAGCGTGGCATTGACGGAACCTATCCCCACGTTAGCGCCAAGCGCCTAGAGATGTACGTTGGGGAGTTCGCGGGAAGGCACACATGCGACCACTGGATACAACCGACCAGATGACCAATATGGCGAAAGGTTCGGTTGGGAAGCGGCTCCAGTACAAGAGCCTTATTTCTTAGGTGATGCCTCGGAAGGTTGTTGAGCTGGAGGACTATTGTTGGCTTCACCCTGTGCCAGTTCCTCTTTAGCTTTAGCGTAGCCTTCCGCGAAACCTTCCGCCTTTCCCTTCTCAAATCGTCCCTGTTTGAAGATTTCAGCAAGCATTGGACCTCCTTCCACTACGAGTAACGAATTGAACAATGCGATGAATATGAATGGTTCAAAGCCACGTCCAGTCGCTACTATGGTGTCAATCCAAGTATCCGTGTCAACAAGGCGCGCCTCGCGCCATAACACAACCCCTAGGAAGACAACACACTGCAGGCTGACGACAACCATGTGCCAGCCAGTATGCAAACTAGAGAATTGCACCTACCTAGAAATGCCTTGCCGTTCCCCCTCTTGCTCCAGCGCCGCGGCAATCTCCTTGTAGGGAACCTGAAACGCCACTCCCGCAATCTCTTCTGAGGAAGCGTCTATCTTGGATGGCATAGGACGGGCCGGGCGCTCGCGTGGATGCTTGACTGCCATGATGCTCCTTCCCTTTCCTATGTGATAGGGTGATATATACATTATATAGCTCCCCAAAACCCTTGGCAACCTTTCCTGCAACCTTGACAACGCCTAACATCTGTGGATTTGGCAGCGCTTTGACAAGCTTGCACCCATCAACCCCTATCGCTACCTCAGTGTTCACAGGTATGTAATTCCCTATTAAAGGACGTTGAGTCGGTTATCATACATACGTATTTCTTCAATCCCTGAAGACTGGGGAGCGACGACAGTCTATGATATAGTCTATTTATCCTCAGAATCACCCTGCGGCGGACGTTAGCCATGCCTGATCCAATAAGCCTGCAAGTGTTCCACAACCTGTTCGCCTCTGTGGCCGAGGAGATGGGTGTGGCGTTGGGTCGCAGCGCCTTCTCCGTCAACATCAAGGAGCGGCAGGACTACTCCTGCGCCCTCTTCGGCCCGCAGGCGCAAATGGTGGCGCAGGCCGCGCACATCCCCGTCCACCTTGGTTCCATGCCGGCGTCCGTGGCGGCGGCTCTGGAGCGACTTACCCTGTCTCCGGGAGACGTGGTCGCCCTCAACGACCCTTACATGGGCGGCACCCACCTGCCCGACATAACCCTGGTTGCGCCCGTGTTCGCGCCCATCGAAGGCCGGCCCGGCCTGGTGGGATTCGTAGCCAACAGGGGGCATCATGCCGACATCGGCGGAATGACGCCGGGGTCGCTGCCCATATCCTCGGAGCTGTTCCAGGAGGGCCTCATCATCCCTCCGATCAAGCTGGCCCGGAGGGGCCGGCTTAACAGGGAGGTGATTGACCTCCTGTGTCGAAACTCACGCACTCCCAACGACCGCCGCGGCGACTTGGCAGCGCAGCTCGCCGCCTGCCGTGTAGGCGAGAAGCGGCTGCAAGACATCGTGGCAAGGTACGGCTGGGAGGAGACCCGCCTGCATATGGACGGCCTCCTGGACTACTCCGAACGACTGACCCGCGCCGCCATCCGGGGCATCCCCAACGGCGCCTACACCTTCCGCGACCACCTTGAGGGCGACGGCTTCAGCGATGAGCCCCTGCCCATCCAGGCGACGGTGCGTGTAGCCGACGATGAGATGGAGTTCGACTTCACGGGCACGGCCGCCCAGACGGACGGATGCGTCAACGCCCCCTTCGCCATCGCCCTGTCCGCCGTCCTCTACGTGGTAAGGTGCATCGCCGGGGAGCAGGTTCCCGCCAACCAGGGCGTCCTGCGACCGGTCCGGGTGTCGGCCCCGCTTGGGTCGCTGGTCAACCCCACGCCTCCACACGCCGTGGCCGGGGGCAACGTGGAAACCTCGCAGAGGATCGTGGACGTGCTGCTGGGGGCGCTGGCCCAGGCGCTGCCCGGCGTCATACCAGCCGCCAGCCAGGGGACCATGAACAACCTGCTGGTCGGCGGCCGCGACGAGCATGGCAACGGATTCGCCTACTACGAGACCATCGGCGGTGGCATGGGCGCTCGACCCGACAAGGACGGGCTGTCCGGGGTGCATACACACATGACCAACACGCTGAACACGCCCATCGAGGCGTTTGAGTTGCAGTTCCCGATGCGGGTGCGCCGGTACGCCCTGCGCAGAGGCTCCGGCGGCGATGGCGCCTACCGCGGCGGCGACGGGATAGTCAGGGACGTGGAATTCCTGTCGCCCGCCACGGTGACGCTGCTCACGGAGCGACGCGCAAGCGCGCCATACGGCCTCCAGGGCGGCCGGCCAGGCGCCCCCGGCGAGAACATCCTCCGCAAGGCCGGCGGCGATGAGACGCGCCTGCCGTCCAAGGTCACATTCAAGGCGGCGGCCGGGGACGTGCTGAGCGTTCGCACGCCGGGGGGTGGCGGCTGGGGGGAGAGGGGCGCCCTGGCCTAGTGACCTGCCCCCAATGGGCAACGACAGCTACGGGCGCATGTCCTGCCCACTAATCGCGATGGCTTCCACCGGGGCCTTGCAGGTCAGGCCCGGTGGTACTTGGACAGGCTGCGCAGCTCCCTGGGAGGGTCCATGTGAGACCCGCGGATGGTGTACGAGACCTCCGCAACGTAGATTGCGCCCTGGGAGTCCACCGCAATGCCGTGGGGAGCGATGAACTGGCCGGCGCCCTCGCCCTCCTCCTTGTCTCCAAAGCGGCTCACCAACTCCCCTTCCAGGGTGTAGATGCCCACCCGGTGGCCCAGACCGGGGGCATCGTCCACGCCTGGCATACCGTTGAGCTCCCCTACGTAGATGTGGTCCTGCCACAGCGCCATAGAGTCCGGGCGGTGGATGTTGTTCCACATGGTCAGAAAGTCGCCCCTGGCGGTGAACACCTGGATACGGTGGGCTTCCCGGTCCACCACGTACACCCGCTCGTCGGCGTCTATGGCGATGTTGTGAGGACGTATGAACTGGCCGGCGTCTATGCCGGACTCGCCCCAGGAGAACCTGTACTCCCCGCCGGCAGAGTAGACGTGGATGCGAGCGTTGCCGTATCCGTCCGAAATATAGACGTCGCCGTTTCCGGGCATAATGGCGGCCGAGGTGGGACGGTTGAAGGGCTGTCCACTCCACTTGGGCGCCGGATGGTTGCGCTCTCCAATCTCCATGAGCTTCTCACCCTGGGGGCTGAACTTCTGTATGGTGTGGATCCCGTCGTCGGCCACCAGCAGCGAGTCATCGTGGGCTATGTAGAGTCCGTGGGTGCGGTTGCTGAACAGCCCTTCGCCAAAGGACTTCAGGAAGTTGCCCTCCTTGTCGAAGACCATGATTGGACGCTCTCCTCTGGTCAGGACGTAGACGTTGTCCCGCGAATCCACAGCTACCCCCGGACACTCCAGGAAGTTCACGCCAGGCGGCAGCTTGGCCCAGCCATCCGCGAAGGTATAGCGAAATGCGCCGTCTCCGAATTCCTGAGTCATCTTATGCCTCCTGAGGTGTGATTGCCCGCAATGTCCGCCAGTGGCGCGCTCCTCATTCTAACCCGCGCGCGTATGCGTGTGAAGGGGTTACGCAGGCCGGTCTTGGGATTGAGGCAAAACCCGCCCGCGGTTGGCGGCTGAGGCCATACGCCGCGGCGCGTTGCGCGCCATACCGGGCATCGTAATACGCTGTTGAGCTTGCCTGAGCTTCCGACAGATTGACAGTTCTACCGCCCATGATAAACTTGCACGCAAGGAAATCCCTGCGATAAACGATGGTTGGGGATACAGGATGTCTGCCAAACGGATTGCCTTGGTTGCGGTGGCGGCTCTGCTGGTGTCGGCGGGCGTGGTGGCTGGAGTGGCCTACATGGTGGTGATGGGCCACGACGACGGGCAATACACCAAGTCCCTGGTGGAGGAGGCCATCCGACGCTACGAGCGGGACGGCCGGCAGGCGGCCATTGAATACTACAGTTCCGGCGAGAGCGTCAACGGCCAGTGGTATGTGTTCATCATAGAAGGGAACGGCTACACCATCGCACACCCAAACCCTGAGTTCGTAGGCCGGGACCCCGGCCTACGCGTCGACGCCACCGGATACTTCTACGGCGACGACCTGCTCGCCGCCACGGAGGAGGGCCGTTGGGTTGACTACGTCCTGCGCAACCCTGAGACGGGACAGGATCAGCAGAAGCATACGTGGGTAGTGAGGCGCGACGGCCTGCTATTCGCCTCAGGCTGGTACGAGAAGTAAGGGGAGAATCCGGCCGCTCGGCCCATCCAATCTCCGGAGGCGCCATGAAGGTTGTCGTGGCTCCACAGGCGTTCAAAGGCACGGCGTCCGCCGCTGTGGTCGCCGCCGCCATGAGCCGTGGCGTCCTGCAGGCCATGCCCCATAGCCAGGTTGTCGAGATCCCAATTGCGGACGGCGGAAGCGGCACCGTCGATGCCCTGGTGACTGCCACGGGAGGCCGCTACGTCACTTCCCCTGCCGGCGACCCCCTGGGCCGTCCCATCGCCGCCCGGTGGGGTGTGCTGGGCGATGACGAGACGGCCGTCATTGAGGTCTCAGCCGCTTCCGGCCTCTCGCTTCTCAGCATTGCCGAGCGAGACCCGACGATAACGACAACCAGGGGGACGGGCGACCTCATACGAGCCGCCCTGGACGCCGGATATACGCGCATACTGATAGGTCTCGGCGACAGCGCCACCAACGACGCGGGGATCGGCATGGCTCAAGCCCTTGGCGTCAGGGCCCTGGACGACATGGGCCGCGACCTTCCCAACGGCGGCGCATCATTGATGCGACTCCACTTCTTAGAGCTAGAGGATGTTCATCCGCGCCTCGCCTCCGCTAGGATTACGGCGCTTTGCGACGTGACCAACCCCCTCTGCGGTCCGGGCGGAGCCTCAGCCGTCTTTGGGCCTCAGAAGGGGGCCACCGCTCGGCAGGTATCGCTGCTGGACGCGGCCCTGGGCCATTTCTCTGAGGTGGCCGCAGCCCAAATGGGGCGCAATGTGCGGGACGTCCCAGGAGCGGGAGCCGCAGGAGGGCTGGGAGCGGGACTTGTGGCATTCTGCGGCGCTGCGCTATGCCCCGGCTTCCAGGTCGTGAGCAGGGCGGCGCGTTTGGCAGAGTCACTTTGTGGAGCAGACCTCGTCCTGACCGGAGAGGGGCGGATAGATGCCCAGACCGCCGGCGGCAAGGGTGTCTCAGGCGTCGCCGCCCTCTCAAAGGAGTGCGGAGACCCGCTGGTCGCCGCGATAGTCGGCCAGAACGGACTGGGTGAGACTGAAGCGGCCACTCTCGGCATAGACGCAGTCTTTGCCCTGGCAAGCTCATCGGAGGGAGCGATACCGGGCCCGGAGTCAACGCCGGGTCTAATCCAGGCCGCGACGGCCCGCGCCATCGCCGGCCTCCTGAGAGGGAGAAGCGATGTCCACTGAAAAGCCCCGCGTGTTTGTAACCCGGAGACTGCCACAGGAGGTCCTGGACAGCCTTGACGTCCACTTTGAGGTCGATCTCTGGGACAGTGACCTTCCCCCGGACGTCGACAGCCTGCGGGAGCGCGCGGCGCAGGCCGCGGGCCTCCTCTGCCTTCTGACCGACAGGATAGACGCGGCGCTGCTGGACGCGGCCCCTTCCCTGCGCGTTGTCAGCAACATGGCCGTTGGCACTGACAACATCGATCTTGTCGCAGCGACGGCGAGGGGCATCCCCGTAGGCAACACACCGGGCGCGCTGACGGAAACAACCGCGGACTTTGCCTTTGCATTGATGATGGCGTCTGCGCGCCGCACCGTAGACGGCGATAACTTCGTCCGCGCGGGACATTGGAAGACCTGGGGGCCCAGCGTGCTGCTGGGCCGCGACCTCTTCGGCGCAACCCTTGGAATAGTCGGCTTGGGCGGAATTGGACAGGCGGTGGCGCGCCGGGCCCAGGGGTTCTCGATGCGAGCGCTGTACACGCGACGCTCCACAGCGCCCCCGCCTCCGGACATCCACGCCGAGCCAGCGTCCCTGGATGACCTGCTCCGGGAGTCCGACTTCGTTTCTCTCCACGTACCCCTCACGGAAGAGACGCGGCGCATGATCGGCTCCCGCGAGATGGCGTTGATGAAGGATACGGCCATACTGGTAAACACGGCCCGCGGTGGGGTTATCGACCAAGAGGCGCTTGTGACTGCCCTCAGGCAGGGGCGGCCCGCCGCTGCCGCGCTGGACGTTACCGCGGTGGAGCCTATCGAAGCGCAGGATGAGCTCCTCACGCTGCCCAACGTCGTAATCACGCCGCATATCGCCAGCGCGAGCGTAGCCACACGCCTTCGCATGGCGAACATGGCGGTCCACAACCTGGTGGCCGGCCTTGAGGGGAGGCCGCTTCCCAACTGCGCCAATCCGGAGGCCTACCAGTCGGAGAGGAGCAGGCCCTGAACCCGGAGAGTTGCCATATTCGGTCTCATTCGCAATATCGCAGATAGAGGGAGGACTCAAATATGCCAAGGCCAAACATACTCAGGCAGAAGCTGGCGAACGGAGAGCCTACGCTCAGCACCCACCTCAGCGGCGTCTGGCCGGCGGAGGTGGAGGCCATCGGCCATACGGGGCTGTACGACTACGTGGAGTTTGTGGCTGAGTACGGCTCCTTCGACCTGCACGACCTGGACAACCTCTGCCGCGCCGCCGAGCTTCACAACATGGGCAGCATGATCAAGGTGGACCAGAGCCTCATGCCATATCTGGCCCAGAGAGGGATAGGCGCCGGTTTCGGCAGCGTCCTGTTCACAGACGCGCGGGACATCCAGGAGGTCAGGGACTGTATCAGGGCGGTCAGGCCGGACCACCCGGACTACGGCGGCCGATATGGAGTGGCCACCAGGCGCAACACCTACATGGGCTACGGCGGGACGCCGGAGTACGTCCGGGCAATCGCCGATACCGTGCTAGCGTTTATGATTGAGAAGAAGGGGGCGCTGGACAACCTGGAGGAGATCTTACAGGAGCCCGGGGTGGAGATGGTACAGTGGGGAGGAGCCGACTTCTCAATGAACGTGGGGCATCCGGGAGAAGCCGACCACCCGGAAGTGGCGGCCGCCAGGAAGAGGACCTTCACCACAGCCATCAGGATGGGTGTGCCGCCCCGGGCGGAGATAGGCTCAGCCGACCAGGCCAGGGAGTACCTGGACATGGGCGTCAGGCACTTCTCCGTTGGCACAGACCTCTCCATACTGTTCAACTTCTGGAGGAGAGAGGGTGAGCAGATCCGCAAGGCGCTGGAGGGGAGCTAGCCGAAGGCGCTCTCAGCCGTCGTTCCTGCATCTCGGCGATGTGATTGTAGGGGCGGTTCGCGAACCGCCCCTACGCGTGACGGAGACGCGCGTCGTGCGCGGGCACGACGGTGTAGGGCGCGTCCGCAGGAAGTACGGTGTAGGGCAGCCGGCGCCCTTCTTTGCAATGTCCGGGGGTTGCGCCGGCTAGGCTATGCGCCGCTTCCGGTTGGAGAGGTAGTCCACCAGTACGTATTCCCCCAGGTTGTTGGGGTCGGAGTAGAAGGCTCGTCCCTTGTTGATACGCATCATCCTGTCCACAAAGTCCACCAGGTAGGCGCTGCTCTCCAGCATGAAGGTGTTGATGGTTATCCCTTCCTGGGTGCATCGCCGCACCTCTCTCAGCGTCTCGCGGATGGTCTGGTAGCTGGGCGGGTAGTTGAAGTAGGAGTGGTCTCCCTCCAGGTGGCACGTCGGCTCGCCGTCGGTGACCATGAGAATCTGCCTGGTCCCTCCCTTGTCTTTGGCCAGGAGCTTCCGAGAGAGCATGAGGGCATGGTGCATGTTAGTGCCTGGCGCCCAGTCGTTCCAGGAGACTTGTGGGAGCTCGTCCTCCTTGATCTCTATGGCGTAGTCGGAGAACCCCACAATGTAAAGCCTGTCCCTGGGGAACTGGGTGCGGATGAGGGACGACAGGGCCATGGCGACTTTCTTGGCCGCTAGGAAGCTCCCATAGAGGCCCATTGAACGGCTCTGGTCCAGCAGCAGGACGGTGGATGCCTGGGCCATGTGCTCGGTAATATGGATCTCAAAGTCTGGGGGCGTTATCTTCACCGGGGATCCCCCGCCTTCTCTCAGCAAGGCATTCCTGACGGTCCGCTCCAGGTGGATGTCAAAGGGGTCGCCGAACTCGTATGTTTTGGTATCTCCGGAGCGCTCTCCGCCAGCGCCTCTGGCGTGGAGCTGGCGCTGGCCAAGGCGGTCACGCTTGATCTGAGAGAAGATGTCTTTCATGGCCTTCTGGCCTATCTTTCGGATACCCTTTGGCGTTAGCTCCAGACGCTGCCCCTTGCGGGTTACGTATCCCGCCTCCTCCAGCATCTTGGTGATGCGCTGAAGCTGCTCCAGGTTGCGCCGGGCCTCTTCGCCAAGCAGAGCTTGTACCTCTTCAAGGTCCAAGTCCTGGATGTTTCCCCGACGAGCCGCTTCCTGTATCCGGCGCTCCAACTCATCCATGTTTTGCATCTGTCCCATGAGCTCCATTGCCTCGTCGTAGGTGAGGGAGTCCTCGCCCATGAAGGGATACCGGTTAGCCATGTCGTCCGGTGGATAGAGCCGGTTCATGGCAGCGGCAAGCTGAGCCATCTCGCTCATGGTCTCCGGGTCCAGCGCGCCCTCCATGAGTTCCTGCAACTCCTGGCGCATCTCCGGAGACATGCTGTTCATAAGCGACTGCGCCTGACCCATACGCCTCTGTAGCTGCTCCATAAGCTCATCCAGGCTCTGGGGCCGGTCTGGGCCAAAGAGGTCGCCATAGCGGTCCATGAATCCCTGGAAGTCCGGCTCCCTCCCTTGCATCCGGTCGCGCAGCATCTCGTTGAGGTCGTGGAGCATCCGGCGCGTGGCTTCCACGTCCTGGGGGGTTATGCCCTGTATCTGCCGGCGTATGTCCTGAAAGGTGTTGTCCAGTACCCTCTGCTTGAGCAGGTCCATAAGCTCTTGGAACTGGCGTTGGGCCTCCTGGTCGATGAAGTCGTAATCGCTGAGGTCTTTGACCGCCCCGCCCAGGTCCTGCGGCAGGTTCTCCATGCGCTCTCTGCCGCGAGCGGCGCGCTCTTCCAAGAGCTTCATCAGCCGTTCCCGTTCCTCGGCGTCCTCAGGGGACGATAGGGCCTGCTGCTGCCTTGCGTCCTCCAGGCGCCGATCGATGCCCTGACGCTCGGCCTCGACGATCTGCTTCAGACGTTCCTTGAGGTCGTCCAGCATCGAGTCCAGGTTGTAGCGACGGAGCTGCTCCTGCCGACGGCCTCGAAGACGCTCCAGCATATCCCGCAGCCCCTCCATACGCTGGTCTGACTCGCCTTGCATTCCCCTTTGGAACAGGTTGCGCAGCGACCGCATTAGGTCGCCGTGGCTCATAAGGTCGTCGGCCATCTCGTCCATGACGTCTTCTCCAGACGGCTCGAAGACCTGCTGAGTCCCGTCCCATTGTGAATACCTGTAAAGGTTCTTGTCCATGATGGGAAGCGCTCCGCTCAAATGCTGTGGTGGTGGACGGCGCGGTGTCAATGATACTACACGCCTCTCCTATATTCAACGCGGCGCCCCGGCCTTTGCGTCCCGCTCACCCCGACCGCGCCTCAGCGGCGGGGTTGGGCAACCCTGTTCGCCGCGCGCTCCGGAGACGGCCGGCTGCGGCCGGCGGCAGGCTCTATTGTCACGCTGCGCCGCCAAACCACAGGAGCGTCTCCCTCAAACCCTCCTCCAGAGAGAACCTGGGACTCCATCCAAGCCCCTGGCGAGCCTTGGCAATATCAAGGTATATCTTGAATACCTCGCCGGGCTTTGAGGGTCCGTAGGCGGCTTCGCCGGAGTAGCCGGCATTCTCCTTGAGCAGCGAGTATATCCGATTGATGGACGTGCCTACACCCGTGCCTATGTTGAAGGCCTCCCCACCCCCCTTCTCCAAAGCCGCGACACTGGCCTCCACTACGTCCAGCACGTACAGGAAGTCCCGTTCCTGCTCCCCACTGCCGTTTATGACCATTGGCTTCCCGCGGAGCATGGCCTGGGAGAAGATGGCCACCACTCCGGCTTCCCCGTTGGGGTCCTGCCTTGGGCCGTAGACGTTGCCCAGGCGTAGTATGGTGTAGTCCAGGCCGTGGGAGAGTCGATAGACGTACAGGTAGTTCTCCACCGCGAACTTGGACGCGCCGTAGTGCGACAGTGGATGAACTGAGTGGGTCTCGTCACATGGCAGGTACCGCGGGTCGCCGTAGATGGCCCCTCCGCTGGAGGTGTACACCACCTTCCTGACCCCGTACTGAACGCAGTTCTGGAGGAGGTTGAGGGAGCCGCGTATGTTGGTGTCGGCGTCGGCAAGGGGGTCCTGCATGGAGAGTTGAACGCTGATCTGGGCGGCGTAGTGGCACACAAGCTCCGGCCTCTCCTCGCGGAACACCTCCGCCAGGCCCGGACCGGCTATATCCGTCCGGTACAGGGTTGCGCCCGAAGGAAGGTTGGAGGGACGGCCTGAGCGCAGGTCGTCCACGACCACCACCCTGTGCCCCAGCTCCAGCAGCCTATCGACTACGTGGGAGCCTATGAAGCCCGCCCCTCCCGTGACCAGGACCTTTGCAGACGTCATGGAGCGCGTCTCACAGCGCGCCGCCGCCCGGCGCCAAGTAGAGCGCTCGCGTGCCGGCTTGGGTTGTCCGGTGAGGTTTTCATTGGGCAGTTTGGGGAGGTAAACGTGTCCGGGTAGTCTATGGCGCAAGGGCGATTCGCAGGATATGAATGTAGTATAGCATGGCGGTCAGACAGGGGAAAGGATGCGTATAGGGGTCAGGACACGGGGTCTTTCCCTTGGGATTGTGCCATTGAGAATAACGAAAAGACCTGATTGACGGAGGGTGAACTAAGAGCTAGGATTCCTCTACGAGTATATGGTGTAGGCGCCCTGGTTAAGAGGAGTAGTACCATGAAAAGGCTGCGCCTAACGAAGTTGCAAGTAGCCATAATTGCTGTAGGGCCACTTTCTCTCGCTATTGTGTTAGCCTTTTCAAGCAATGGGTCAACTGATCAATTCAGCGCGGGGCCGCTAGGGAGCGAGGGCGTAGTAGAGGAATCGATCCTCAGTGTTGATGACACGATCCTTCAGGATGTACAACTGGGCAAGACACTCTATATAGTTTACGAGATATATCAACGACATGGGGCAAAGGCGGATATGATTCAAGCGAATACTAGCGCTTTGCCTGAGCGTCGGCGAGTCCAGACAGCGATGACTTTTGATGCCCAGGGCTTGCTAGCTCAAGAACGAGCCTTGGCCATTGATGAGAACGATAGCGTAGTTCAGGAACGATTTATTCAAGACGGGAACCATATGGTGAAAAATGAAAGGACGGGCGAAATTACGCGCCTCAGTTCCGTAGATGGCCGCGCCTTCACGGTTAATAAGGTATCGCAACTCAATGGGGCAGCCCTTGTGAATAGCATGCAGTCGGATGGAAGCGGGTGGAGAACAATTGGTTCTGGCTCCATACAAGGTGTCGATACCACAGTGCTGGAGCGAAGAGTTCCCTGGGTAGACCCCTATGCCGGACGCCCTGACAATAGCGGGTTCAGAATTCCTTGGACTTCTGATCTGTCACCGACCTACTGGATATATGAGTTCGAGGTTTCATTGGGCAATCCATTCATTCACGATGAACGCACATATGTTGTGGATGCAGATGACGTCAGAACTCTGGTGGCGCAACGGAGAATTATTGGGATGGCGATTCAGGACTGAAATTAGCCAGTGTTGACATTAGGAGGCATTATGAATCGCTGGAGAAGCAACTGGATATTCATCGTAAGGTGTAATATGCCAGGCTTGATTGCCTGTAGGAGTAGGCCATATGCCAGCTCTTGCTAATGTCGACCTGTAGTAGAAACCTGGCGGCAACGCGAAAGACATCCTTTCGGACACTCTAGTTGCGGTCACGCCTACTCTGCGCAAGTCACCTGGTGGAGTTAACCTCATTGGAACCCCTGCCGCCAACTGTCAGTTAATCGAGATCAGTAGCCTCTCTCCGGGTCGTAGACGTTGAGCAGGTCCCGGCCGTCCAGATACCTTCTCAGGTTCTCCAGGAATAGCTCCGTGCCGCGTTCCTCGTATAGGTGGGAGTTGGCGGCGACGTGGGCCGTCAGCAGTATGTTCGGCTCATCCCACAGAGGGCTGTCCTGCGGCAGTGGTTCTTGCGCAAAGACATCGAGGGCCGCTCCTGCAAGATGGCCCGCCCTTACGACTTCTACCAAGGCCTGCTCGTCCACGATGCCGCCTCTGCCCACGTTGATGAGACATGCCCCCTGCTTCATCTGCCGGAGCTCAGCGAGTCCCAAGAGGCCCGTTGTCTCCCGTGTCCCTGGCAGGCATATAATAAGGAAGTCGCTCTCTCGCAGCATCAGTGGCAGGTCTCGCGGCGGAAGAAGCAGGTCTGTGGGGCCCTGGCCTTCCTGGGGCTGAGTCACGGAGCGGCGCATCCCCAGGACGCGCATATCCAGCGCTTTGCATAGCCGCGCCACTCTGTGGCCGATGTTGCCCATCCCCAGGATACCGGCGGTGCGCCCGGCCAGCTCCTCACCTATGAACTTCCAGTACTCCCTCCGTCCCTGGGCGCGGACGGCCTGTGGGAATCTCCTGGATAGCGCGATCATGGCGCCAACGACCCACTCGGACAGGGGGATGGCCTGGACGCCTTTGGCTGTCGTAATCAGGATGTCGCTCCGCTCCGGCCCATCTCCTATAGCCACGTCCGCGCCTGCGCTCAGGAGTTGGATCCATCGGAGATGGGAGGCCAGGCGCTGCGCTTCCGGGGGCAGCCGAGATGTGAAGACTACGTGGGCGCGGGGAAGCAGTGGGAGGAGCTGCTCCGGGAAGAGGAACGGAGGCCATACCGGCGGCCGCGGAAGGCTCAGGTACGGGTCGTTGAGCAGGTGGACGCGGGGGTCCAGAGCGCCGATGCGCTCCATCAAAGGCGGTGGCAAAGCCCAGCCTACCAGTACGTTGACACTCTCCATGACACCCCTGCCCTGTGGCATTGCCGTGGTGGTCGCCTGAAAAGGATATACCGGGCCTCGCCTCGGTCAGAAACCACCTGTGTGGCTGTGACCCGTCTCCGCGAGACCCGGTATATCGCGCAAGCTGCGTAATCCGTTGCCCAGGGTATGCGCGCCGGCGCGCTAGACCACGCCTCCCTCGGCCAGGACGGCCAACTCCGCCCTCGACAGCCCCAACTCACCGCACAAGACCTCCTCGTTGTGCTCCCCTATCAGGGGCGCTCGCCGCGAGATCCTCCAGGGCGAGCCGTTGAAGATACCCGCAGGCCCGGGATGGCGGAACGTCCTGCCAACCTCCGGCTGCTCAACCTCCGCCCAGAACCCGCGGTCCTCCAGGTGGGGGTCCTCCAACACCTCGTCCGGCGAGCGCACGGCGCCCAGGTTGAATCCGCGCTTCTGCCCGCCGTGGTAGATCTGGTCGCGGGTCGCGCTCGCAAGCAGCATCATAAACAGCTCGTTGTCGGTGATGACCTCGGGGTTCCGCTCCTTCTCGTCGATGAGGTCGACAGGCAGTCCCAGCTCCTCATACCACCCGCGTAGCACTTTCAGCTGCTCTCCGGTCAACCTGGTTACTATTTGAGCGCCCACGTTGACGTACTTGCCGTCTCCGCACACGTGCTGCGACTTTTGGTTGGGCGTAGCGGCGGCGTGGCGGCCGGTCTGCCGCTGGACTATCTGCTTGGTATAGATCCAGGTGTTGACGTGCATCTCGGTGGTAAGGGCAAGCGACTCGTGCACAGAGGTGTCTATGTACTGCCCGCGACCGGTGGTCGACCGGTGCATCAGCGCCGCCCCGATGGCGATGCAAGCGAAGTGGCTGCCCGTGTGCCACGCCTGCCCGCCTCCCGGCGCAATGGGCGGAGCGCCCGGCAAGTCCTCTTCCGTATAGCCGCAGCACGCCATCTGTCCACCGGCGGCCAGGTGCAGCAGATCGCTGGTCCTGTAGTCTTTCCACGGCCCCGTCTGCCCAAACGGCGTCAGCGAGCACATGACCAACCCCGGGTTCCCCTCCTTCAACTCCTCATACCCCAGCCCCAGCGACGCCATGTAACCGGGTCGGAAGGTCTCCAGTATCACGTCCGCTCCCTCCGCCAACTGCCGGAACAGCCTCCGACCGTCCTCTGTCTCCAGGTCCAGCGTGATGCCCCGCTTGGATGTGTTGTAGTGCCAGAAGTACAGGCTTCTCTCCCGGTTTGGTACGTCCTGGTAGAACGGCCCTATAGTCCGCGACGACTCACCGCCGGGCGGCTCTATCTTGATGACGTCCGCTCCGAGGTCCCCCATCAGCTTGCCGCACCACTGCCCCTTCTCGTCCGACAGCTCCAGAACCCGCAGCCCGCCAAACGGCCCGGCGCTGTCGGCGTCCGGCGTCCTGATTGGCGCCGGCGGCGGATTCGGCCCCACGGGGTTCCCCTTCCACTCCACGGGCGACGCATCCTCTATCATCTCCTGTAGATACGGATACGGCGTCCTGTCAAACCCCTTGGGCCAGAAGGTGCCGTCCTCAAATCCGTCCACCAGCTCCTGGTGGCTGATTCCCAGCAGCCCCTCGAACACCTCCTTGATGTGCTGTCCCACCAGCGGCCCAGTAAGGTGGTTGTAGGCGGGCGTCTCCGACATCTTGAACGGGGCGTTCTGCAACGGCCACGTCCCCAGTACGGGATGCTCCATCTCCTTGAACATCTCCCGTTGCTGCAACTGCGGGTCGTTCTCAAACCGGTCCTGGTTGCTCTGCACAGGCATACAAGGCACTCCCGCCGCCTGGCACCGCTCCATGACCTCGTACTTGTCCAGCGTCTTTGTCCACGCCTCTATACCCGCGTCCAACTCCTCCTGGTTCTTCAACCGGCCCCCAAGCGTGGCGAACCTCTCGTCCGCCGTCCAGTCCGGCGACCCCATGACCCCGACCAGCCTCCTCCACTCCTCGTCCGTGAAGCAGACTATCGCGCACCAGTCGTTGTAACCCTCCGGGCTGGTCCTGTAGGCGTTGTGCGGCGCCACCGTCCACTCACGATAGCTGTTCGCCAGTGGCGTACCGGGCCAGTGCGCCCGGTTCCCCGGGGGGTACCCCTCTCTTACGGTGGATCGGTCGTTGGCCTGGATGTCCAGGAAGGCGGCGCCGTTGAGTGGTACGCCGGTTATCCACTGCGACTGGTCTACGTGCTGCCCCTGGCCCGTGGCGTTGCGATGGTACAGAGCGCTCAGGGCGTATATGGCGCCGAAGTAGCCTCCCGTATCGTCCATGTAGGACCAGCCCCAGCCCGCGGGCTGCTCACCCGGGAGCCCGGACGTGTAGGTCAGCCCGGACAGCGCCTGGGCTATCGGCCCCATCGTTTGATAGTCCTTGTCCCTGCCCGTGTGGCCGAAGCCTGACATGGACAGGTAGATGATGTCCGGGCGCAGCTTCTTCATATCCTCGTAGCCGAGACCCCACCGGTCCAGCACCCCGGAGGCGAAGTTCTCGATTACGATGTCCGAAACCGCCACCAGCCTCTTGATTAGATCGAAGCCACGCTCGGTTCTGGTGTTGAGGGTGACGCTCAGCTTGTTGGCGTTGGTGTCACTGAAGTGGCCGGATGTGTTCAGGGTAGGCTCAAAGCCGGGCACGGGCTGCCCCCCTATGCCCCTGGTGTTGGGGCTCTGGGGCCACTCAACCTTGATGACCTCGGCTCCCAGCGCTCCCAGCCATCGGTTGCACCACGGCCCTGCCCGCACCCACGTGAAGTCCAGCACCCGGACCCCCTCCAACGCCCTCGAAGTAGTCGCTACTCTCGTCTCGGTCTGCACCATGCTCTCACCTCCTGTTTCAAGGTCTTATGGCAAGATTTCCGCTGAAACCATGTATCTGCTATTCAAACGCTCGCCGACCGCTCTCAAACAAGCGCCAAGCGGTCAGCGATATTCTAGCCCAAGCGAAAGACTCAGTCGACCAAGGTAGTTCTCTGAACGCCCCCATTCTATGCGATGTTTCACTCGCTTGCCTGGCTGAACTGCGCCAGCTCCACTATCCTGGCCTCCGGGCCATCCGGGAGCAGCTCCAGGATGGCGACCTGGCCAAGCCGCCGGACCTGCCGCGGCAGGGAGGGACTCCCGGGATTCACCAGCAGCACCCCTTGATGCTTCTCCACCACAGCGTGATGGGTATGGCCGAAGACCACGATGTTTATCGTGGCGCCAAACACGCCGTTCACCGCCCTGGGCAGGCTATCCTCTGCGGCGAAGTGCACGGGAACCGTCCCGGGCATTACCTCGCCGCCCATGCCCGGTATTATCAGATCGTGCACCATAGCTATGGTATACCCCTCCAACTCAAACACACGCTTTTCGGCAACCCTGGGGTCTCCGTTGAAGTGGGCCTGGGACCCCAGTTCCACCGCCATAACCGGCGCTATCCGCTCCAGCCAGTCCAAGCACGAGGCGATGTAGATGTCTCCCGCGTGGAGTATGAGGTCCACTCCTTCAAAGGCCTGCTCTATCTCCGAAGGCGGTTCCTTGGCGGCCCCAGGGGTATGAGTATCCGAAATCACGCCTATTCTCATGCTTTAACCATCACCTCAGTTCAATCAAGTTAGACGGAGCCGTCACGCCAGCCTCGTCCGCGGGAAATAGCCGACTTAGGGAATTGTAACTGCGCCGTCTAGTGTAGTCAATCGGCGTAACCGGATCCTCATGCATCAAGTTGACAGGCGCTCACCTTATAAAATAGTGTAGCTGCCACCCGACATTATCCTTGGCGCAAGGTACGGATTGACCATGCTAAAGCGTTTGGCGGCGGTTTACATGCTCTTGCCGGCTGTGGCGGTGGCAGGGTATTTCCTGGCTACCCAGTTTTACGCCCCGATGTTGGAAGACGCCGGCCTCAAGGTCTGGAAGATACTGGATCCTCTTATGGTGGCCGGACTGGCGATGGTACTGGTGGCTGCCTTCGCCAGGAAGATCAGCCAGAACGGCTCTGCAATCGGCCAATCTATCGACTGAGAGTATCGGGAGGCGAACTTCACCTTCTACTACTCGGCGGCGCTCATGCTCATGCTTCTCTGGAACTGGTTCGGTGTCCAGTGGGTGGAACCCAGCAACGACGTGGGGCTGGTATGGACGTTGATCGACTCTACGCTACCCCTCCTGCTGGCTTCGTCCGCCATCCGGCCGCTACGCGACGAGTAGGCCAGAGCTGCCCCCGGTTCCGCTCACGCCGCCAGCCCCGACCCGCCGCCCGACACCGCCCCTGCCAACGGGGATGAAACGGAAACCGATGACAGCGGGCAGGAGGAAGAGGAGCCAGCGGTTGTCGCTAGTTCCTACGAGGCTACAGCGTACTTCGTCCAGGGCCGGGTCTGGATAAAGTGGGACGACGTTGACGGGGCGAAGCGCTATACGGTGCAGAAGAACGGTCGGTTGCTTCCTGGGTGGTTCATCGCAACGGCTTTCTTCGACGGCGACGTGGAGGAGAACACCCGGTACGAATACCGGATCACCGACTACGACAGCGAGGACAACGTGCTGGCGGTGATGACGGCGACGACTACGGAGTAGGCGGGAGGCCGGCGCGTCCAAGCGGCTCCCGGAACGGCGCCCCGGAGGCTGGACGCCCGTTGGAGTTAAGAGTGCAGGATGCGCGACATCCGACGGTGCAACGCCTGTACGCCCGGAGAATGATACAGGGCAAAGGCTCTGGCAAGCCCCCAGGCCGCCAGAGACGCGTCGGGTGGCCTGGGTTGGCGGAAATGGCGAGTTGTTGAGAGGGTCGCGGTGGAGAGCATCTCTCCCTGTCGAGGGGTTTCTGCGCTGCGGCAGTCTAACCAGGGTTATTCCAGGAAGCCCGCCTCGCTTTGCCAGGGATTACAGCGTCACCTCCCACCGAAAAGTTCGCAGTACGGTACACTCTGGCCCACCAGGCTGGACAAAATCAAGAACCTTCGTTTTGAGGTTCAAGCTGGCGGTGTAGGCGCAGGGCTGTCGGATGCGCCTCAGTCGCCCGTCCAACCTCTCTGGCAGAGCCTTTACTACACCCAGCCAACTCCGCCGGGGTCTGGGTGTCATGTATGTTTTCTCAATGCAGACAATGCGTAAGTCCGTGTTGACTTTGTGGAATGCCACGGGTAGAATAGAGCCATGGCTCTCATTGAGGCGCTAGCAGACGTATACCAGGGCCTTGCCCGGGCTGGGCGGGGGGCTGGAGCACGGGCCGGGGACTGGAAGTTGCGGATTGTAGAGAGCGGCGACTTGCACGACGACGGGTGGCTGGACATAGACGGCCTCCGAGAGATTGGCGTTGCCCAAGGTCTCCGCACCGAGCGGCACCTGCTGCGCCCCTTCGACGTGCTGGTGACGGCGCGCTCCGGGTCCGTCCAGGTCGCGCTTGTGCCGCCCGGCGTGTCTAGGTCGGTTGCAGGCATAACGCTGCTGGTAACGCGGCCCAAGGAGCCGGAATCCGGCATGGGTCATTGGCTATGGTACTTCCTGACCTCGGCCTCTGGCCGAGAGCAACTAGCCAGGCGCGTGACCGTCACCGCCACTCTCAGGTCTCTGTCCGCCAAAAGCCTTGGAGAGATCGAGGTCCCTGTGCCTTCTGCTCGTGAGCTCGACGTGGTGGCGCGTTTGGTGGAGGCGTCAGAGGCGGCGTATGCGTCGGCAATCGAAGCCGCCCGGCTACGCCGTGAGACCCTGCATGACTCTGTGGCGCACGAAATCGGTCGAAGCGTCGTAACGGCAACCTAAAGGAGAAAGCAGATGACGTTGACCAGGCAGGAGCTGGAATCGAAGCTGTGGCAGGCCGCAGACATCCTGCGCGGGCAGATCGATGCCGCCGACTACAAGAACTACATCTTCTCAATTCTCTTCCTGAAGAGGCTCTCGGACCGGTTCGACGAGGAGGTGGAAAACGCCATCGCCTCCGGCGTGGCCCGCGGCGTGGCGCTGACTGACCGTGACGAGCACGAGTTCTTCGTCCCGGAGTCGGCCAGGTGGTCCGCCATCGCCGGGGCCTCGATGAACCTGGGCGAGACGCTCAACGTCGCCAGCCACGCCATCGAGGAGGCCAACACCCCCCGGCTGGACGGCGTGCTGGCCTCCACCAATTGGAATGACGAGTCTAAGCTCGGCAGCCCGGCCAACCGCGAGCGCATCATCCGAAGCCTCCTCAACCACTTCGCGGGCCTGGACCTGCGGGACGCAAACCTGGGCGAGGGCTCTGCCGGCGAGGGCAATGTCCTCGGCGACGCCTATGAGTACCTCATCAACCAGTTCGCCGACGACGCCGGCAAGAAGGGCGGCGAGTTCTACACCCCGCGCTCGGTGGTGCGGCTCATCGTCGAACTGCTTCAGCCCCACGAGGGGATGCGCATCTGTGACCCCACGGCCGGCTCAGGCGGTATGCTCATCTACACGGCCCAGTACGTTCGGGAGCATGGGGGCGAGGTCCGCAATCTGGCGCTCCACGGCCAGGAACGCAACCTGGGAACGCTGGCCATCGGCAAGCTCAACCTGCTGCTCCACGGCCTGCGCTCAGCCCGCCTAGAAGCCGGCGACGTCATCGCCGAGCCGGGCCTGGTGGACCCGTCGGGGCGGTTGCTCTCCTACGACCGGGTCATCGCCAATCCGCCCTTCAGCCTCAAGAGTTGGGGGCACGACTTCGCGCCCAACGATCCGCATCACCGCTTCGACCGCTACGGCGCGGTCCCGCCCAGAACCAGGGGAGACCTGGCCTTCCTGCTGCACATGCTGGCGGTGACCAACGCCCAGGGCATGGTGGGTGTGGTCATGCCCCACGGCGTCCTGTTCAGGGGCGGCGCAGAGGGGAAGATACGCCAGGGCATCGTGGAGGCCGACCTGTTCGAGGCGGTCATCGGCCTGGCTCCCAACCTCTTCTCCGGCGCCAGCATACCCGTCGCTATCTGCGTGCTGAACAAGGCCAAGCCCATAGAGCGACGGGGAAAGGTGCTGTTTGTGGACGCGGCCCAGGAGGGCTACTTCCGTCCCGGCAAGGCTCAGAACTATATCGACCCGGAGCACATCGGCAAGATCGTCGAGGCGTTCAGGGACTTCGAGGACGTGGAGCGGTTCGCCCATGTCGCCGACCTTGAGGAGATACAAGGCAACGACTTCAACCTGAACATCAGCCGCTACGTGGATACCATCGAGCCGGTGGAGGTGATGAGCGTGGAGGAGGCGCTGGCGCAGCTGCGGGAGGCGGAGCGGCGGCGGGACGAGGCGGGCGCCCGAATGGACGAGCTGCTGGCGGAGATGGGCTATGCCAAAGGTTAGAGACGCCATCCAGCTGGTGGAGCGGGACGGCTGGCGGCTGACAAGGACACGCGGGAGCCATCGCCAATACCACCATTTTGAGAAACGAGGAACCGTTACCATCCCAGGCCATCTTGGCAGCGACTTGCCGCGCGGCCTATGGCTCAATATCTTGAGACAGGCAGGACTTAGGGAGGGAAAACTATGAAGCTAACGTATGCCGTCGTCTTTGAGCGAACCCCCAACAACTACGGGGCCTATGCGCCTGACGTGCCGGGCTGCGTGAGCGTCGGGGCAACCTGGGAAGAGATGCAAGCAAATATACGTGAAGCCCTCGCCTTTCACATTGAGGGAATGGTGGAGAACGGTGAAACGCTCCCTGATCCGCGGATGTCAGTCAGGGATGCTATGGCCTACCATAGCAAATCCTTTGATGAATCTGTCCTTGAAGGCCTTGCCGAATTCGATGAATCTACGGCTGACCTACCGACAACCGTTCAGATGGTCGAAATTGAGGTCGCCCTGTCACAAGTGGCAACAAGTGGCTTGTAAGATGTGTTATCAGTGGGCAGGTTGATGAGAGGCAAGACACAGATCTCGGAGGCCATGACCATCGAGGTAACTGACGACACCTTGACCGCCGAACTTTCCGACGGTCGTACCGTGTCGGTCCCGTTGTCCTGGTATCCCAGGCTCATTCACGCCACACCGGAGGAGCGCAAGAACTGGCGGCTGATCGGCGCTGGCGAGGGTGTCCACTGGCCCGACCTGGATGAAGACATCAGCGTGGAGATGCTGCTGGGCGGCTGGCCCTCGGGAGAAAGCCAGAGCTCCTTTAAACGCTGGCTGGAAGCAAAGCGGGCAGGGCTTCCCGTGACCATTCACGAGATAGACCCCGCCGCGAGAGAAGAGACTGAAGAGGGCTGATGAGGCGCTTAGAAGAAGATGGGACGATACCCGACGGCTGGAGCATAGTGCGCCTGGGGCAGGTGGCGGACGTATCATTCAGCAGTGTCGACAAGAAGACGACCGATGGTGAGGTGCCAGTTGAACTCTGCAACTATACCGATGTCTTCTACAACCGCCGGATTCGAGTCGGAATGAAGCTGATGACCGCCACCGCTACTCCGGTTGAACGAGACACATGGAGCTTGAAGAAGGGCGATGTTCTGTTTACCAAGGACTCGGAAACACCGGATGAGATCGGAGTCCCGTCCTACGTCTCCGACGACATGCCCAACGTGCTGTGCGGCTATCACCTGGGATTGGCCCGGTCATCTTCCAGCTTGGCATATGGCGCATTTCTAGCTAGAGCTCTGGCTTCCCGTGCCTCTGCGCAAGAGTTTTCGAGAATCGCTAACGGCGTAACGCGATTCGGGCTGACCTTAGAAGCTACACGCAATCTCCCCATCCCCCTCCCGCCCCTCCGGGAGCAGCGGGCCATCGCCGCCGTGCTGGACTCCATTGACGACGCCATTGAGAACGCCGAGGCCGTCATCGCGGCCACTGAGCGCCTGCGCGACGCTCTGCTGCACGAGCTGCTCACTCGCGGGATGCCGGGGTGGCATTCGGAGTGGAAGGAGGCGCCGGGCCTGGGGACGATCCCGGCGGGGTGGGAGGTGGTGCGGCTGGGGGAGGTGGCGACCATGAGCCAAGGCGGCACCCCGCGGAAAAACAGGCTTGAATATTGGGGCGGCCATATTCCCTTCGTAACTGGTGCTGACTTGATGGGGTTCCGCATAGGGAGATTGAACGCACGCTCCTTCCTGAGCGCCGAGGGCCTTTACTCGGGTGCCACAGCAGTTTGCAAACCTGGAGACTTGTTGCTTGCTACGCGGACGACAGTCGGCCTTGCTGGTATAGCTACAGAGATGATGGGGGCAAGCCAGGATATAACCTGCCTCGTTGCAAATCGTCGAGTCGATGCGGAGTATCTGTGCAGATCCTTGGTACGACTAGCTTCATCATTGCAGAAGAAGTCTCGTGGCACCACTATTCAAGGAATCACAAGAGAGGACGTGGCTTCTCTCCAATTTCCGCTCCCACCTCTCCCCGAACAGCGGGCCATCGCCACCGTGCTGGACAGCGTGGATGATGCTGTTGAAAAGGCGCGAACGAATATGCTAAAATCCTTGAAAGAATCAACCGCGGACGCGCTGCTGACGGGTTGGGTGCGTGTGTAAGTGGGAGAGGGAATTCATGACCAATAAAGAGGAATCTCAACTCGTTGTCACTGACCTGCCTATTACGTTATACCTGAATCAACAAGTGACGTTCGATATCCTTGCAGCACTAGAGGACGGCTTCTCACGCTTCTCAACCGTGCAAACTACATCCTCTGGAGAGAAACTGACAGAAGTTTCTGGGGAAGCACAGGTTGGAGCCAACCTCACTTTGTTTGGAATGAAATTCGGTGGACGTAGGTCTCGACAAACAGGGCAGGCGCAGAATGAGAGCACTACGGAAGAAATTATCCACACACCGGCATCGTTGTTCGCTCGCCTGCGAAGAGATTTGCGTAGTCGCGGCCTGGTGACCGATCTATTAGACCCATCCGGCCTTGGCGGGGTTCGCCCCAGCGACTTTGTGGAATTTGAAGCGACTCTTCAGCGAAATAAAGTTCTGGTTCAACTATCGACACTTGCCGAACTTGTTCCAATAATGAGCGCCTTTGAAGAACCGTCCGTATCGAAGGCGTCCCGCTCGCGCAAGCAAAACAAGAACACGAACTCCGCGATGCTTACACAGGTCAACTCGTTGCTACACGCATTAACAACAGGCGGATCCCAAGACCTGATCTCAAAGGTGGGTCAAATCAATGTGGTCATCACCACTGAGCAGCAATACTTCATTGATCCCACTATGAATGACATCATTGACGGAACGTTTCGCGTTTTCGGTAAGGCTAGCCGCGTCATTCCAGAACCCAACGACGAGAACATCGACCTTCTGAGGAAGGCCCCGCTTGGACAATTCAAATCCCTGTTGCCCACCATTCAAGAGGCAATGAGTCAATTTGCTCATGAGCTGGGTTATTCTGGAGATTCATCCACTGAGATTCAGGGGCCAGCAATCCAGGTTATCCCGATCGCGATATTTTCGTAATGACAATGGTTACCCCCGCCAAGCTCAACGAGTTCAACCACGCCGAGGACCCGGCGCGCCGGTTGCTGGAGCGGTTGGGGTGGAGCTATGTGCACCGCGAGGCGCTGGCGGCGGAGCGCGGGGACGAGCGGGAGGCGCTGCTGAGGAGGCGACTGAAGGCGGCGCTGGGGCGACTGAACGAGTGGATGACGGAGGAGCAGGCGGAGCGCGCCGTCTTCGATCTGGAGCACGTCAACGCCACCGGCATGGCCCGCAACCAGGCTGTCCACGAGTACCTGACCTACGGGATGCCCCTGACCGTTGACGGGCCGCGCGGAAGAGGCTCGCGCACCGTCCGCTTCTTCGACTTCGACCACCCGGAGGGCGGACTCAACGAGTTCGTCGTCACCACGCAGTTCCGGGTCCGCCGGGGCAGCGAGCGGGATGGGGCCGAGGACGACGAGCGCATGGTCATCCCCGACCTGGCGCTGTTCGTCAACGGCGTTCCGCTGGTGGTGATGGAAGCGAAGTCGCCGTCGCTGCTGTACGTGTGGAAATCCCAGGCGGTGCGCCAGCTCCTGCGCTACCAGGAGGCGGGGCCGGAGTGGCACGGCGCGGGCGCGCCGGAGCTGTTCCACTACAACCTGCTATGCGTCGCGCACTGTGGGGCCGCAGCAGCCTACGCCGCCCTCGGCGCGCCGGAGAACGCCTATTTCGAGTGGAAGTCGGTACTGCCGTACTCGGACGACGAGGTGCGGCAGCGCTTCGGCGTTGAGCCTCAGGGGCAGGCGCAACTCATTGTTGGGCTGCTGTCGCCGTCGGCGCTGCTGGACGTTCTGCGCGACTACGTGGTCTACGAGCCGGAGCGGGGGCGGCTGGTGAAGAAGCTGCCCCGCTACCAGCAGTACCGCGCCGTCCGCGCGGCGGCGGAGCGGATGCTGTCGGGCCGGAAGCCGGAGGAGCGTGGCGGGGTGATCTGGCACACCCAGGGTTCTGGCAAGTCGCTGACGATGCTGTGGTTGGCGACGAAGCTGCGCCGCGAGCCGCGCTTGGGCAATCCCACCATCGTCGTGGTCACCGACCGCAGGCAACTCGACCGGCAGATCACCGGAACCTTCGAGCGCTGCGGCTTCCCCGCGCCGGAGCAGGCTCCGAGCACACGCGAGCTGCGCCGGTTGCTCAGCACAGGAGCGGGCCGGACGGTGATGACCACCATTCAGAAGTTCGAGGAGGCGTTGACCGCCCCCGAGGGCCGTCTCGACGTGCTCAACGCCTCGGAGAACGTCATCGTCATGGTGGATGAGGCCCACCGCACGCAGTACGGCATTCTCGGCGCGCGCATGTCGGACGCCCTGCCCAACGCAACGCTTGTCGGCTTCACCGGCACGCCTATAGACAAGGACTTCAAGCGCAGCACCATGCGGCGTTTCGGCTCTCTCATCGACGCCTACACTATCCCGCAGTCGGTGGCCGATGGCGTGACAGTACCCATCTGGTACGAGGCGCGGCTGCCGGAGCTGGCCATTGAGGGGCCGGAGACGCTGGACAAGCTGTTCGAGGCGATGTTCGGCGACGAGCCGCCCGCGGTCCAGATGCAGATTCGCCGCCGCTACGCCAACAAGGAGACGGTCGCCGAGGCGGAGCGTCGCATCGAGATGATCGCCTTGGACATCGCCGACCACTTCAAGGCGAAGGTGCGCCCCAACGGCTTCAAGGCGCAGGTCGTCGCGCCAAGCCGGGCCGCCGCGCTGCGCTACGCCGAGCGCCTGAACAGCTTCGGCCTGCGCGCCTATCCCGTCATCACGACGACGCCCAACGACGGCCCGGAGTTCAGGGCGGCCCGCGAGATCGACCAGGAGCAGGTCGTCAACGCCTTCGTCGATCCGACGGGGGAGCCGGAGGCGCTGGTCGTGGTGGACATGCTGCTCACCGGCTTCGACGCGCCCGTGGAGCAGGCGCTCTACTTGGACCGGCCTCTTCGGGAGCACGGCCTGCTTCAGGCTATCGCCCGCGTGAACCGGCGATTCTCTCACGAGCAGGACGGCGTGCCCACCGAGAAGACGCACGGTCTCGTCGTCGACTACCACGGCGTCTCCCGGAACCTGGAGGAGGCTCTCTCGACGTTCGAGTGGCCGGACGTGCAGGACACGATGCGCGAGCTGGACGAGGACCCTGCGCCGGTCATCGAGGCGGCCGCCGTCCAGACGGAGTCTCACTTCAGGGGGCGCGACCTGGGGGATATCTGGGCGTGCGTCAGCGTCTTCGCGCCGGACGCTTCGACCGAGGGCAACTTCAAGGCCGACCTGTTCGAGCGGTTCAACGCGGACTACCGCCGGTTCTCACGTCTCATGGACCGTTTCCTGCCCAACCCGCGCTCGCTCCCTTACGTGAATCGCCTAGCCCGGCTCACGGAGATTCGGGCCTACGTCCGGGCCCAGTTCCTGCGTGAGGACGCCGGCGTGAACTGGACCGAGATCGGGGCAAAGGTCAAGAAGCTGGTGGACGAGCGCATAGGCGCCAATGTCCGCGAGTTGATGAGGCCGGTCTCCATACTCGACCGGGACTTCGAACAGAAGATCGCCGCCCTCCCGCACGACGAGGCGCGCGCATCGATCATGGAGCACGCCATTCGCGCTCATATTCACGAACGCCTCACCGACAATCCCGTTTTCTACGAGCGGCTCTCGGAGCGGCTGACGCGCATCATCGAAGACCTTCGCAACCGGCTGATTGACTCAGCCGAGGCGTGCCGGCGTCTGGCAGTCCTGCGGCATCAGGTGCAGAGCGAGGCCGACGTCGCCGCCGTGCATGGCCTGTCGCCGGTGTCCTTCGCCATATACGAGCTGCTTGATGGCCGCTCGGAGAATCCAGTTCCCGATGCGGCCGTGCGCGAGGACCAGACTCCGTACCGGACACACTTCGATGAGGAGACCAAGCGCGTTGCGCAGAAGGTGGAGTCCATGGTCGACGGCCACAAGGCCGTGGTCGACTGGCAATCGAACCTGGAGATCCAGCGGGAGATGCGCCGCGACATCAAGCGCGAGCTGAGAGATACCGGCGACTACACCGAAGAGCGGTTGGAGGAGTTGGCTAGTAAGATCGTCGAGTTGGCCCGCCGGAGGAGTCGGGGGTGAACGAACGGGGTCGTATCCGCTTCGGCAACACGACCATCGAATACGAGGTCCGTCGCAGCGAACGGCGCAGAAAGACCGTGCAGATCACTGTGGACGGCGGCGGCGTGCAGGTCGCTGCGCCCATGACAACGACGGACGACGACCTGCGGGCTATCGTGCGGAAGCGGGCGCCCTGGATCCTTGGCCGTGCGTCGGGGGCGATGCTGGAGGCTGCGCCGAAGCGCTTCGTCAGCGGTGAGACGCTGCCGTACCTGGGCCGCAACGTCCGCATGATCGTCGAGTCTGCGGTCGTGCGGTCGCCTGAGATCCGCTTCGATCACTGGCGCTTCCGGGTCGCCGTGCCGCAGGGTCTCAATGGTAGTGAACGCTACGAGTCGATTCGCCGCAGTATTGTCGGGTGGTATAGGGATCGCGCCGCCGCTCGGCTGTCGGATGTTGTTGAACGCTGGTGGCCCCGGCTGGGCAGGGGAGAGAGGTCGCAGATACTCGTCCGCGACCAGCGTCAACGCTGGGGAAGCTGCGCGCCGGACGGCACGTTGCGCTTCAACTGGCGCGCAATGATGCTGGAGCCTGCTCTCATCGAGTACGTCGTCGTCCACGAGTTGGCGCACCTGACCCATCGGAACCACTCGATGGACTTCTGGGGCTTGGTGGCCAAGGCGATGCCAGACGCGCAGCAGCGGCGCCAGCGTCTGCGGGAGGCCGGGCGGGCGCTTCCCCTGTGACGCTCCATCGCTGGATGCCTCGCTGTGCTCATCCGCACTGCGTTATCGGCCAGGCCGCCTTCTGCAGGCGTCGAACACTGCGCAGGACTGGTAGACTCGGCCGGTGGCGCTCTCAGTCCGACAACTGCTCCACCACCGCAGCCGGCTGCCCGGACCCTCGAATACGAAACTGATTAGGGTCAGATAGGTGTCGGACAAGCGATCTGGTCAGGGCCGTACCTGCTCCGCCGTTTTCGTGCAGTCTGGCGGCCCCGCGCCGACCGGCTCGGCCTGCTGGCCCTGCTCCAAGCAGAGCGCCCATTAGGAGAGGACTAAGCAGCTTCCGCCTTCGGTTGCGTCAACATGGTGGCTCAGCCCCTCTCGACGACGGGAGTTACCGACACCCGGCCCCTGTCGTCGTACCCCGCACGGTACGCGTAGTCCACCTTGGCGCCCCAGGGCACACGACCGCAAACCCGAACGGCGCCGCCTCCATCTTTACTGCCACGCCCAGGCCCACCGGCGCCGCACGCCACCATGCCGTGCCGCTCATCCTTGCGCCAACCCAGCGCCTTCACCTCGGCGGGCATGACCCGCTCCGCCGCCTTCGTCCGCTGGAACAGGACCCCATGCAGACTCTTCAGAACGCCCGGCGACGGGTTGGTCTTGCCGGTCATGCTCTGCGAGAGGTGAGCGGAGATGATGCCGGCCCGCCGGGCAACCTCGTTCTGGCTGATGTCAAGAACGTCCATCCTGTCCCACACGGCCTCGCGGTCAACGGAGGCCTGCCTGGCGGGCGCGACCTTCGCCGGAGCCTGAAGCGCCGACTTCACTCGCGCCTGGACCTTCACGCCCATGTTCCTTTGACCGCGGGACGCCTGCGTCATGTAGCCGTAGGACACCCCCACGCGGTCGGCCATCTCCCGCATGCTCCTGCCCAGCTCACGGGCGCGCTCCCGGATGTAGCTGCTCTCCCCGCTCACCACGCCGCCCCGGCCTTTTCACGCAGCTTGGGAGTCCACGGCCTGTGTCCCGTGGCAACATGCTACAGGTAGCCCGGAGTCACGCCCATCTTGGCCGCAAGCTCCCTCATCGTGAGACCTCGCCGCAGCCCTGAGCTCGGTCT
Organism: Dehalococcoidia bacterium; assembly: GCA_965221925.1. Classification (GTDB taxonomy): domain Bacteria; phylum Chloroflexota; class Dehalococcoidia; order Lucifugimonadales; family UBA2985; genus JAPPHY01. The sequence goes on from OZ244924.1 coordinate 234,103, forward strand.
CGGTCCTGTCAATGCTCGTCGTCGTCATGTCGCTTCCTCCTGTAATGAAGAAGCGGGACCGCCCCCTTGTCGGAGACAGCCCCGCTCGATTCCGTGTCCCGACAGTCGGGACTGTCTCCTTGGGTGGTGTTGCCTTGGTTGCGCCCGCTTGCGGGCAAAGAAGAAGAGCCGCCTCTAAGAGACGACTCTTGTGCGATGGGATGGGTTGTGAAGGGCCGTAGCCCTCGCCGTCAGCGTCTGTGCCTCCTGCCGGGCGGCGCACGAGGAACGGCCGGATGAGCAGCGCGCCGAAGCCGAGGCTCACCGCGTTCAGGGACGAGGATCTCTTCGTCGCCTGTCAGCGGCAGCAGACCGGACAGCAGGCGCCGCGATCACCACCCGTCAGCCCCTTGCGTCGCTGCATGAAGCCGCCGTGGCGCACTGCGACGGCTCTGGACCTTCGAACCGTTACCTGACGTCCTTTACGTGCATACACACCTCCTTCTTATTGTTGACCCATGCCAGCGCCAGTGGCGCAGGTCATGTGTCGATGGGGTTGGTTGACGCTGGACGCACCCCGCCCATGGTCGGATGCCAGACGCGGGAGACGGAGCGGGGTTGAAGAAGACGCAGCTCGGCTCAGGGTCACATCGCGGGGACTCGACTTGTGGGGGAGCTGCTGCTACGTGAGGGAAGAAGAAGGCGCACCTCGCCCAGGGTCTACGTCGGTAACGTCCTGCGATGCTGCGTCAGAGGGAAGCGGCCAGCCTGCGAAGACCTCATCGCAGACCGGCGCGTGGTGAAACTGCGACTCAACCGCGTGACTGGTTACGCCGCAGACGTAAGGAACCGGTCGGTGTGCGCCCTGCACACCGACCAGATGTCCGAGGGGCCGAATCGCGGGACGCGATCCAGCCTCTGCGAATGTGTCCCGTCTTCCGAACCGGCATCGGGGGAGCAGTGCTCGACCCCTCGGTCGGCTCACGCAGCGGGATGGCGCTTATCCCTCGTGGAACGCCGTCGGGAGAGCAGGGCTCGATCCGTCAGGTCGCTCCGGGTCGGGGATGGACCCTCCAGGTTTCTAGGGCACGAACCGCTGGGAAAGCCAGAAACTGCGTCAATTATCACCCGAACGGACGAGCGAAGGGAAGATCTCCGGCAGGGTTTTGGGCCAACTCGCCCCAAATTGCTTACTGCAAGTTAGCGCCGACGCAGTTCCTATGTAGCAACCCACTGAATCGCCCCTGAGCCACCGTCCGACGCCGACCTCCACCACCAGCCGATGCGTGTGGACCACTACCGCCATGGTCCTTACGACGTATTGCTTACCCTATCCGGGGGCCGCTCCGTGGGCATGCTGCGCCAAGGGCCTACTCTGCCCTCGGCAGCAATCGTCCGCCCCGGATCTCCTGATGTGCTTGATGTGTCATTCGTTTCGGCGCATGCCGGGCCACCGACGGCCCAATTGCCCCTTGCGTCAAAGTATCCCATGGCCTACAATAGTTGGTGACAGGGATTTGCCAGACTTGGCTGCCCACAGTGCGTCGTGTGGCGAGGACGACCAGGGCGTGATGTGCGAAGGCTGCTGGAAATAGCTAGGGCCATAGGAGAGAGCAGACATGGCAAAGACGCAGACCAGACCGTGGGACCCTGCGGAGTGCCTTGAGACCGAGGAGGACATGGCGGCCTACCTCAGCGCCGCCCTGGAGGAGGGCGACCTGGGCCTGATTATGGCGACGCTGGGGGACATCGCCCGCGCCCGCAGGATGGCGGTGGTAGCGCAGGAGACGGGGCTGGGCAGGGAGAGCCTGTACAAGTCTCTGTCCGCCGATGGCAACCCGGAGTTCGCCACCGTGCTCAAGGTGATGCGCGCCCTGGGACTCCGGCTTCAGGCTGCCGCGGTGCCGGGAGTGACCGGCGAATGAGCTACCGGGCTTCTCACTTCCTGTCTATGCTGGGGGAGTGACCTGGCCCCGACGGGCTGGAGGCATCAAGGCATTAGCAGCATTGATTGTGACTATGACGAGCCAACCGAACATACTCTATCCTCTTGCACGCGATGAGGTAGGTCGCGCTGTGCCTATCCGGGAGGCCCTCAAAGGCCACCCGTACCAGTGCTTCGGATGTTCTGCGCCGATGGTGGCAAAGCAAGGTGCGAAGCGACAGTGGCATTTCGCTCATAAGCCGCCCTTCGAATGTTGCGCCGACCCCGACAAGGCCCTCCACGATACTGCGAAGGCCGTGATCATGCAGGGTTTCTCCGACGCACAGAAACAACAGAGGGAGTATCTCCTGGGGTGCCCCTGTGAGGAATGCGGAAGCAGAGTTTCTCGAAACATCGCAATCTCTGGTGCCAGTATTGAGGCTGAAAAGACCCTCGTGGCGGGCACTCGCTCCGGTCTGGTCGTCAATCACCCTGCCAAGGATTCAGTCATCGTTGAAATCGTGGTAACCCATGACCTGGAAACAGAGACCTTGGAGAGTTACGAGGAGGCAGGAGTCCCTGTACTGAAGGTCCGATCTGCTTGGGACACGGTGGCGGAGTTGGGGTCCAGAATCATCACCGACGATACCCTCAACGTACCTCCTGTCCTTTGTGCCGCGTGCAAGGATGCGGCGGAACGCCAGCGCCAGCAACAGGAAGCAGCCCGAAGACATACCGATGCGATGCTACAAAGGCTAAATGAACGGAAGCAATCAAATCCCACCAAGCTCCCGTTTCGTCCTTGGACCCACGACCGATTTGATCGGCCGATGTTCCCGCGCATTCGCCGACAAGTGTACGCCAACGCCATGATTCTGACCGAGTTGGGGTTTGCCCAGGCCAAAGACAAAGACAGACCTTGGGTGTTTTGGTTCCGGTTGCCAAGCGGCACGGTCTTCGCCAACTCCGGCTCAACGAAAGGAGTGCCCATCTGGAAAAACTCGGCGGCAATGATTCACTGGACCCTGAGCGGGGTTTCCGGTGAATTGGAGTACGCGCTGGTGGCGGGAGTGTTGGCCCGTTGTCAAGCGGCAGGAGCCTACGTGCGGGTCAGTTTCTACAACGGAAGGTTCGATCGTCAGGTGAACCACGCACTGACGAATAGCAGCACAAACTGTGTGGATAAGACCGTGTTGAACGGACTGCTTGCTGAAGCTGACCGGTCGTTCCCGGAAGTAGAACGGCAGTTAGTGCAGAGTCGGGAAGCTGCCAAGAAAGGCTGAGCGCTCCGAGATGAGGCGCGAGCAGACCAGACAAGCAGAAGCAGCACGCTTACGGCAGGAAGAGGCGGATATACGAAGGCAAACCGAGCAAGCGCAATGGGCGCAGCTAAACGACTGGATCAGGCAGCGGAGTTCCTGAGATTGGATCCAGAGTCCTACTGACACGTCGATATCAAGAGCCAGTATATCCCGCACAGAAAAGGAGGTCAGCATGAAGAAGCGCCTACAACCACAGCCCCTAACCCCCGCCGCCCTCTGCGCCAGGGTGTCCAGCGACCGCTAGGAGGTGGACCTGTCCGTGTCCGCCCAACTGCGGGCCCTCAAGGACTACGCCAAGGCCAACGGCTACAGCGTCGCCCGCGAGTACGTGGACGAGGCTGAGAGCGGACGCGTGGCTCTCAGGCTCGGCCTAGTCGCCGCCGCGCTGTTCGTCATGCTGGTCATCAGCATTCTCGTGGCGTGGCGGCGGCTGACGTAAGAGGCGACCATGCGCCGGGCTGCGAGGGGACCGCCAGCGAAGACAGAGACGTGGAGTGAGAGGCTCACGGCCTCGACTTCCGCCACAGCTTCAGTGTCCATGCTCCAACTTCCCCATCTCGTAGTTGCCTCTGGAACATCGCCCCCGCAAAGCGCTACGTTCCACTTTCCCCATTCCATAGCTGAGACTACCCCATGACTGTGGAAGGAGCGCCGGAATCGGATTGCTTGCTGCAATGTGGCAGGCTGACCCCTTCACCCCGATTTCAGCTACGGAATCGCCCAGACTGCAACTTGCCGCTCCACTCGTTCTCCTGTACACGGATATAGCGTCCCGAACGACCACGCGATTCCCGCGCCCTTTGAGGGGGCCTGTCAGCATCCGCATCCTGGGCCGTCGCAGCCCAACAGGTGGGAGTCACCTTGCACTGGACAGAGATACATATGATTGACATTAGTAATACGCCTCGTTATTATAGACATCGGTGAACCGATTTAGACATAGCGACGCCCAACGGCTCTTCGCCGAAGAAACGGTCCGGCGATTGCCGCCCGACATCCAGCGCAGGGCGCGTTTGAGGCTACAGCGAGTGCTGGCGGCTGCGGCGCTCACTGACCTTCGAGTGCTTCCCTCCCACCGGCTCGAAGCCCTGCGCGGAGATCGGGAGGGCCAGTACAGCATCCGTATCAACGACCAGTGGCGCGTGTGCTTTATCTGGACAGACCGGGGCGCCATGGAGATCGAAGTCACCGACTATCACTGAGGAGGAAGCTCATGAACGCCCCCGAACCGATCCACCCAGGGGAGCATCTGTCCGAGATCATGCAGGAAATGGGCATCACCCAGTACCGCTTGGCGAAGACGATAGGAGTGCCCCAGATACGCATTCACGATATCGTCCACTGCCGCAGGTCCATCACGGCAGATACGGCGCTGCGGATAGGGCAGGCCCTGGGAATGACCCCCGACTTCTGGTTGAATCTCCAGCGAATGTACGACCTAGACGTGGCCCGCTCTAAGACCGACGTCAGCGCCATCGAGCCGCTTGTTGGGGCATCCGCCTGAAATCGCCAGCAACCCTTTGACTGGACAAGAGCGCACAGAGGAGGACAGCATGAAGAAGCGCCTACAGCCGCTCACACCGGCGGCCCTCTACGCTAGGGTGTCCAGCTACCGGCAGGACATGGACCTGTCCGTCGCCGCCCAACTACGGGCGCTCCGGGACTACGCCGAGAAGAACGACTACCTGGTCGCCCGCGAGTACGTGGACGAGGCTGAGAGCGGCCGCATCGCCGACCGCCCGGAGTTCCGCAAGATGATCGACGAGGCTAGTAAGCCGGAGGGACCCTTCCAGGAAATCTTGGTCTGGAAGTTCTCGAGGTTCACCCGCAAGCGCGAGCACGCCGTCGCCTTCAAGTCCATGCTGAGGCGGCGCGGCGTCCGCGTGGTCTCCATCACCAAGCACGCCGACGCCACCTCCACCGGCAGGCTCCTTGAGGCCATCATCGAGAGTGTGGACGAATTCTACTCGGAGAATCTCGCCCAGGAGGTGACGGGGGGTATGCGGGAGGCCGCTTCTAGGGGCTTCTGGGTCACCACCTTCGCCCCCTACGGCTACCGGAAGGTCTACGTCTAGGACGGGGCCAAGAAGCGCCCCAAGCTGGAGCTTGACCTGCCCGCCGATGCCGTGGCCCGCCGCATCTTCGACATGGCGCTCCAGGGCAGCAGCATCCTCGACGTGACCAAGGCCCTCAACGCCGAGGGCGTTGCCAGTCCCAGGGGAAAGCAGTGGCTCAAGACCACCGTCCACAACGTGCTGCTCAACGAAGCCTACACGGGAGCCGTGGTCTGGGGGACCACCGCAAAGGATGGTCAGCCGCCCGTGCGGGCGGAGGATGCCTACCCTGCCATCATCTCCAACCGGGAGTATAGGCAAGTCAAGAGGCTACTTGGCTCCCGCGCCCCGAAGCAGGCGAACCCCAGACGGGCGTCCAGCCCCTACCTGCTCAGCGGCATCGCCAAGTGCGAGACCTGCGGCAGGGCCATGTCCGCCTCCGAGGCCAAGAGCGGCAAGTACACCTACTACGTCTGCCACTCTCTCCTCAAGCGGGGCAGCGGTATCTGCAAGACCCCCAGGCTCAACGCCCGGCGCTTCGAGGAGTTGGTGGTCGGCAAGATTCGGGAGAACGTGCTCACCGAGTCCAACATCCGGACGTTGGTGAAACTGGTGGACGAGGAGATGGACGGGGTGGCCGCCGAGCAGCGCCAGCGGCTTCAGACCATCAAGGAGGAGCTTGAGGACGTGAAGAAGCGGCTGGGCCGCATCTGGCAGGTCATCGAGACCACCGACATCGAGATGGCCGACGCCTCAGACTGCATCAGGGAGCACCGGGAGCGCAAGGAGAAGCTGGAGGTCGCCGCACAGGAGACGAGAGGGCTGCTCGCAGAGCGGCGGCAGTTCCTGGACAGCGCCGACACCATCGCCACCTTCGCCGAGGACATGAGCGAGTTCCTCAAGACCAGCGAACTAACCGAGACTCGCTCCTTCGTCCAATCCTTCGTCAAGGAGATCGAGGTCAAGCCCGGCAAGGCCGCCATCGTCTACTCCATACCCACGCCGGATGACAGTCCCATAGGGGGAGCGGACGCCGCAGAGATAGCCCTGAACGGGCGGGTTATGAATTCGGTCTTACCTGGTGGGCCCGGCAGGGATCGAACCTGCGACCAATCGGTTATGAGCCGACCGCTCTACCACTGAGCTACAGGCCCCAATACAAGATAGAGTGCAGCCGTCAGGGTGTCAAGAAACCGCCGGGGCCGGCAGGGCCTTCACCACCCTATCCAGTATCCGGTGTCCCACCTGGTACTTGGTCATCAGAGGGAGCTCCTCAGCAGTTCCACGCCTGTCCAGGATGACGACCCTGTTGGTGTCCACGTTGAACCCGCTATCCTCTGCGGTGATGTCGTTGGCGGCGATGAGGGCCAGGTCCTTCCCTTCCAGCTTTTTGCGGGCGTTGTCCAGAAGGTTCTCGCTCTCGGCTGCGAATCCCACTCGCAGGACTCCGCTGGGCACCTCCGGGAAGAAGTCCTCGTTCTTGACCAGGCGCAGGACGATTCCTTCGCCGTCCTCGTCCTTCTTGATCTTTTGCTGGGCAACCTGGGCTGGACGGTAGTCGCTGACGGCCGCCGCCATGATGAGGGCGTCCGCGCCCTCGCAGGCGCTCAGCACCGCCTCTCGCATCTCGGCCACCGTGGCTACCCTCCTGATCTCCATGCCCGCCGGGTCCGGAAGAGACGTGGGCGCCGTGACCAGGGTCACTCGCGCGCCTCTGTCCCTGGCTGCCTGCGCCACGGCATAACCCATCTTCCCGGAAGAGCGGTTGGTTATCACCCTCACCGGGTCTATGGGCTCCTGGGTGCCTCCCGCGCTGACCACAACCGACCTGCCGGCCATATCGCCCTGCCGACCCAGTATGGCGCGCAGGGAGTCAACTATCTGCGGGACCTCCACCAGGCGGCCCATTCCAGTGAGGCCCGATGCCAGATGCCCCTCCGCCGGCCCTATGATGACGACGCCCCTGCGTCTCAGTAGCTCCAGGTTCTCCTGTGTGGCGGGGTTATCGAACATATAGCCGTCCATGGCCGGTGCAACCGCTATGGGCGCGGGGGAGGCCAGCGCAGTGGTGGTCAGAGCGTCATCGGCCATGCCGTGCGCCAGCTTGGCGATGAGGTGCGCGGTGGCGGGAGCCACCAGGACCACGTCCGCGCTGTGGGCCATAGCCACGTGGTAGACCGCCTGCTCCGAGTCGGCGTCAAACAGGTCTGTGACCACTGGCCGGTGGGTCAGGCTCCGGAAGGTGAGCGGCGTGATGAAGTTGGCTGCGCCCTGTGACAGGATGACGTCCACCTGGGCGCCCTCCTGTGTGAGCTTGCTGGCCAGGTCGGCGGCCTTGTAGCAGGCAATGCTCCCGGTCACTCCCAGAATGACCCTGGCGCTCACAAGTGGGCTATTCATGGCCCTCCCCTCCGTGGCCTCGCCTGGCATCGGCGTTGAGCTTGTGGATGAAGCAAAGGCCGATGAGGGTGAGGTCCAGGTTCACTACGTCGAATATGGAGGTCTCCCTCTGGATCAGGGAAGCCATGCCGCCGGTGGCCACCACCTTGGTATCGTCTCCTATCTCCCTCTTGAAGCGGTCCACCATTGCCTCAACCATGCCCACGTGCCCAAAGATTATACCGGACTGGATGGCGCTCTCGGTGTTGCGGCCGATGGCCGTCCTGGGCGCCATCAGCTCTACGCGTCGTAGCTGGGAGGTGCGCTGATACAGGGCTTCGGCGGTGAGGTTGATACCGGAGGCTATGGCTCCGCCCAGGTAACCCCCGTCCCTGGAGATGGCATCGAAGACCGTGGCCGTGCCGAAGTCTACGACTACGACGGGCCCGCCGTAGAGGCTATACGCCGCGGCGGCGTCAACCACGCGGTCAGCTCCCACGTCCCTGGGATTCTCGTAAAGTATCCGTACCCCGGTGCGAGTCCCTGTCCCCACCACCAGTGGGGGGACGCCGAAGTAGGCGCTCCCCAACTCCTCGAAGACCTGGGTAAGAGGCGGCACAACGCTGCACATGGCGATGTGCCGGATGTCCTGGGGGTCCACACCCTTGAGGGGAAGCAGGCTTCTGATGAGGAGAGCGTACTCGTCCGGCAGCTTGTGGGTATCCGTGGCCATGCGCCACGTAGCAACAAGCCTCTCCTCCTGGAAGACGCCCATTGTCACATTGGTGTTGCCTATGTCTATGGCCAGCAGCACTACTCACGTCCCATTTCCCGAATCCAGAGTGATTATACCCAAGGGGCTGGGTTGATTCAACCGGCTAAGGCGGGCGCGAGCCGCCTTCCTTTACCTGCTTGATAGCCAGGGGCAGCCGGGGCAGAAGGTCGCTTGCGACCACGCCGGTGTCCCCCATTTCCAGCCTCAACTGCTCCCCGGCGGCTCCGTGAAGGTAGACGCCACAGGACGCGGCGTCGAATGGCGACATACCCTGGGCCAGCAGCCCCGCTATGACGCCCGCCAGCACGTCTCCCGTTCCCGCAGAAGCCAGGGCCGGATTTGCGAAGGGGCTTACTCGAACAAGGCCCTGGGGTGAGCCTACCACGGTATAGGCGCCTTTCAGCGTCACCGTCGCGTTCCAGCGCGCTGCCCACTCTCCGACGGCGCTCATACGGGTGGAGTTGACCTCGGCCGTACTCATTCCGGTCAGCCGGGACATCTCGCCGGGATGGGGGGTCACCACGGCCTCTCCCCTCAGTCCCGCCCACCATTCGGGGATTCCGGACAGGATGTTCAGGGCATCGGCATCCAGCGCCATCGGCGCGCCGGGGTAGCGATGGGTGAAAAGGGTCTGCCGAAGCAGGCGCGCCACGTCAGACCCACGGCCCAGCCCACACCCTACCAGCAGCGACTGGCAGATGCGCGCCTCCAAGAGGAGCGCCTCCGATGCCTCCGGAGACAGAACGCCGTCTTCTTCCGGCAGGAGCAGATAGGTTGCCTCGGTGAGCTTGGAGGCAAGCATGGGCTGAAGGCTGGCGGGTATCGCCAGGGTGACCAGCCCCGCGCCCACCCTGGCCGCTCCCTCGCAGGCCAGGTACGCCGCCCCGATGTACCTGGCCGAGCCGGCCACCACCAGCGTCCGGCCAAAAGTGCCCTTGTGGGAGTCCTGGGGTCGTATAGGAAGGGAGTCCCTCACCCACGCCGGAGTGATGAGCTCGCGTGGCGCGTCCTCCGCCAGGCGTGGCGGTATCCCGATGTCCGCCACCTCCAGCCTTCCCGCGCGAGCGGCTCCGGGGAAGGCGAAGAGGCCGACTTTGGGATAGCCCAAGGCTACCGTAACGTCTGCCGTGGGGCAGTAGACGTCTGCCTCTCCCGTATCAGCGTCCAGCCCGGTGGGCACGTCCAGCGCCATGAGTTTGAGCTCCGGCCTGGCGGCCTTTGCATCGATCAGCCGGGTGAGGACATCTGCCGTCGCCCCCTCTATAGGCCGCCTTCTTCCCGTGCCCAGTATGGCGTCTATCACCAGCCGACATTCGGCCAACCGCTCTGCCAGCAAAGAGTAGTCCGCATCCTCCTCGGAGTGGCGAATGGCAACTCCCCGCTCAAGCAGCAACCGGCGTTTGGGGTCGTCCTCCCTCCGAGGCAGAGGCAGGTATACCGTCACGTCCTGACCCCAGTCGCTGAGGTGGCGCGCGGCCACCATTCCATCGGCGCCGTTGTTGCCGGGGCCGACAAGCGCCAGTACGGGGATACTACGGTCGCCGCCCAGAAGCTCCCAAGCCTTCCGCGCTACGGCCAACCCCGCCTTCTCCATCAGGTCGTCTGTGGAGACGCCCTCCGGGGCGCACCGCGCCTCCAAGAGGCGCATCTCGTCAACGGTTACTATCTTCATTGACGTTCATAACCACGGAGGCTACGGCGTAGTCCCTGGAGTGGGACAGGCTTACGGCTACCTGGACCATGCCCATACGAGCGGCGCGAGCGGCGGCCCGGTTGTGGAGGGCTATCTGCGGGGCCTGGCCTCTCCTCCGGGTAACCTCGATGTCGCGCCAGCCCACTCCGCGAATGCCCGTGCCCAGCGCCTTCATAACCGCCTCCTTGGCGGCGAAACGCGCAGCCAACTGGGGTATGCGTCCTCGACAGTACACCTGCTCGTCCGGGGTGTATATGCGGTCCAGGAAACCCTGCCCCCAGCGGTCCAGCACATCCTTGAGCCGCCAAAGCTCCACCAGGTCCACGCCAACGGTCAGCATTCGCGCCATCCTTTCAGCTTGCTCTTGGTAGGGCCGGTCCGTACCTGCGTCCACCCAAGCCCCTGAATTATATGCGTGGGACTGTAGCCGTGTCCACCTGAAGACTGGGAACACGTCGTCGGAGACAGCATACGCCCGTTGTTCCGACATCTCGCCTATGCTAAGATTCCAGCGCAAAACCACGTTAAGAGGAGAGCCGTGAGCGCCGTAATCATAGACGGGAACAAGACCGCGCAGGACGTCCGCAGCGAGGCGGCCCTGGGAGTAGCCGATCTCCAGGCCAAGCATGGCATTGTCCCGGGCCTTGCGGTGGTCCTGGTGGGGGACGATCCCGCATCCGCCGTGTACGTGCGCAACAAGGGGCGAGCGTGCGAGGAGGTCGGCATCCGGTCGGAGACCATCCGGCTGCCCGGCCAGGTCGCCCAGGAAGACCTCCTTGGCAAGGTCAGGGAGCTCAACGACGACCCCCGCGTTCACGGGATCCTGGTGCAGCTCCCACTGCCTCCCCATCTGGACGAGCGCGCCATTATCCTGGCCCTGGACCCGGACAAGGACGTGGACGGGCTGCATCCGGTGAACATGGGCCGCCTGATGCAGGGCGAGCCGGTGTTTGTGCCCTGCACACCGGGAGGCATCCAGCAGCTACTTCTGCGCAGCGGCAACAGCCCGGAAGGCAAGCATCTTGTGGTGTGCGGGCGAAGCGACATCGTGGGCAAGCCTATCGCAATGCTGATGATGCAGAAGAGGGAGGGAGCCAACGCCACCGTCACCGTGTGCCACACGGGAACGAGGGACCTGCCAGAGGTCACCCGCACGGCAGACATCCTTGTGGCGGCGATGGGCCGCGCCAGGGCCGTCACGGCGGACATGGTGACGGAGGGATCTGTGGTGATAGACGTGGGCATCAACCGCGTGGAGGACTCCACAAGGCAGCGGGGCTACCGCATGGAGGGGGACGTGGACTTCCAGGCGGTGTCCGAGAAGGCCGCGGCCATTACGCCGGTCCCGGGCGGCGTTGGCCCCATGACCGTTGCCATGCTCCTGCTGAACACCCTCAAGGCGGCGCGGCTACGGGTCGGCTCTGCGTCATAGGGCTATCCCAGCGCCTCTATTGCCCCGCTCGAATGGTTCGGTCTACCCGCGCGATGCGCGTGGGCAGGCAGTATAAGTTACCGACTATACCGTCCCGGCTACAGTCCTCGGTATCTTCGGCGGCGCCACAACCAACGCCAACGGCTATCTGTACGATGGAGCGCCGTACTTCATCCGGGTTACGGGCTGGATGCGCATCGGCGGGCACGGTGTCTGGTGCAACTACTCGGTTGGAGCTGGAACAGGCGAATGTCTGAGTTGGGTGGTGTGGTAATGAACATAAGACGGGTTATTCACTAGCTTATCGCCTTTCTGTTGCCATAGTGATACACTAGACGACGGATAAGGTAAAAGGGAGGCGCGCGATGGCAACGACAGAGGAGCAGGCAGCAATGGTGGATAGCGCTGTAGTCTCGTCTGGAGGTATCAGCATGACGCTAGAGAGGGAACAGGAGTTTTTCTCGCAGGTTAAGGATGACCTTCTGAAGCACCACGAGAGGAAGTATGCCCTGATTTATAACGCAGAGTTGATTAGCGTCTGGGATTCCCCAGAAAGTGCATATCGTGACGGAATTGGGCGTTTCGGCAATGTGTCTTTCCTCATCAAGCACATCGTGGAAGAAGAACCTGTGGAGACTATTCCCATATTGTTCTTGGGGGGAATATAGTTGCCGATATTCCATAGGAACTTCACTCACGGCGAAGGTTCTGACACGCCGGGCAGATCCAACCCTCTGCATCTGGCAAACGTAGGGCCTCGCCTACCAGTGCAAGTTGCGGTGGCTGATAGTCTTGCTTCCACATATGCCGATAGAGGCGAGGAAGTACCCAGTCCCACCGAAGGTTTTGCCCTCTTCGACACTGGCGCTTCGGTAACATGTGCAGACGAAAGCATCCTGCGTGGGATTGGGCTATCGCCGGTAGGAACGGCAGAGGTGTCAACACCGTCCGGCCACATTACGGCGAAAACTTATGTCTGTGCATTGTACTTTCCAGGTAGCCCACTGCCGGACATGGAGCAAACCTTTGTTATCGGCGCTCAGTTGCAGAATCAGAACTACGCCGTCCTTATTGGCAGGGACATCTTGCAAAACATGATTCTAATATACGATGGACCCGGTGCTAGAATCACCTACGCTTTTTGAGGGCAGCAATGGCAGATAGCCATGAGAGCGAGAAGCGACCCCGGGGCAGGTCGGCCAAGCGGCCCATGCCGGAGCGGATACCTGACACTTCGCCAACATCATCAAGGCCTTGGTGATGCCCGCTAAGAAGATGCAGAGGCTGTCAGGTCCTTGCACCGGAGCCTCTTGCCCTCCTTGGGCTTCTGCTGGTCTTTGCCCCTAAAATGCCCTACGTAGGTCGGCTTCCAGGTGACCTGGTGTTCCGCAGGGGCGACCTCGCCATCCACCTGCCGCTGGCTACCATGCTGCTCGCCGGCGTAGGGCTGACCCTTCTCCTGAACCTTGCATCCCGCCTCTTCCGAAGCTGACGCCGTGCGAACCAGCGACTTCGACTACCACCCGCCGCGTGACCTCATAGCCCAAACTCCCATCGAACCGCGCGACCACTCCCGCCTCATGGTTGTGCGCCGCTCAACCGGCGAGCTTGAGCATTGCCGCTTCTATGAGATAGGTCGCTTTCTCAGGCCGGGAGACCTGCTGGTACTCAACAACAGCCGAGTGATCCCCGCTCGGCTGAGGGGTAGACGGCTGGGCACAGGCGGAGCGGTGGAGGTTCTGCTGCTGCATCGAGCGGGCGCAGGCATGTGGAAGGCCCTGGTCAAGCCTGGGCGACGCCTTCGGCCGGGGGCCCGGTTTGAGGTGGACGGCGTGGAAGGACAGGCGCTGGAGGACACGGGCGGAGGGACGCGGCTGATAAGCCTCTCCGACGAGGAGGTCATCCGTCGAGCAGGGGAGACGCCCCTTCCACCCTATATCGACGCCCCGTTGGCCGACCCGGAGCGCTACCAGACGGTGTACGCCAGCGCAGAAGGCAGCGCAGCCGCCCCCACCGCAGGGCTGCACTTCACCCCACATCTGCTGGAGAGGTTGAGGCTGGACGGCGTCCGCTTTGCCCAAGTGACCCTTCATGTGGGCCTGGGCACCTTCATGCCGGTGAAGTCGGAGGAGCCGGAGAAGCACGGGATCCATTCGGAGTACTTCCAGGTTGGAGATGACGCGGCTCGTGAGATAAACCTGGCCCGCGCCGAGGGCAGACGCATAATAAGCGTGGGCACCACCGGCGTCAGGACGCTGGAACAGGCGGCTATTCTCTCTCACGGCCAAACGGAGGCTGCTTTGACGCCGGTCTCAGGGTGGGCAGACCTCTTCATCCTGCCGGGCCACCGGTTCCGGCTGGTGGATGGGCTGATAACCAACTTCCATCTCCCACGCTCCACCCTGCTGATGCTGGTGAGCGCCTTTGCCGGAAGAAATGCCCCCGCGGGCTACGGCCGGAGGCTGGTGATGAGGGCTTATCGGGAAGCCATAGACCGCCGCTACCGGCTGTTCAGTTTTGGGGATTGCATGCTTATACTCTAGTGGTATTATAGAATCATCTCGCTTCCTGCCGTTGAACGGCCTATCCAAAAATTGAGAAAAATTGAGAAAAATTGAGAGGGAGGAAACTATGTGGAACGAGTTGCAGACGGACGCCAATGAGGGAATGACCGCGGAGCTGATAACGATCAAGGGGTACCAGGGCGATGAGGTGCATACCTACCTGGTGCAGCCCAACGGGCCCGGCCCCTATCCGGCGGTGGTGCTCGCGCATCACATGCCGGGATGGGATGAGTTCTACCGAGAGACGGCGCGGCGGCTTGCCGACCACGGGTATATTGCCATATGCCCCGACTTGTACGACCGGTTCGGGCACGGCGCGCCGGCAGACGTGGCGGCGAAGGTGAGGGGCGAGGGCGGAGTTGCGGACGACAGCGTGGCTGGCGACTGCCAGGGCGCGCTTGAGTACGTGAAAGCGCTGTCCAACTGCAACGGCAAGGTGGGCATCATAGGGCATTGCTCTGGCGGCCGTCACGCCTATTTGGTGGCCTGCCGGGTCCCAGGGTTTAGCGCCATAGTGGACTGCTGGGGTGGGAACGTAATCATGGCGCCCGATCGCCTGACCGCCAACCAGCCGGTGTCCCCAATCGAGTACACCAAGGACCTGTCTTGTCCCGTACTGGGCCTCTTCGGCAACGACGACCAGAACCCCCCGCCGGAGCAGGTTGACCAGCACGAAGAGGAGCTCAAGAAGCACGACAAGGCCTACGAGTTCCACCGGTACGACGGAGCCGGGCATGGCTTCTGGTACTACGACCGCCCGGCCTACAGACAGGAGCAGGCGATGGACTCGTGGAACAAGACGTTTGACTTCTTCGCCAAGCATCTGGCTTAGGCTTGACCATCATACAAGAAGGAGCGCGGATATGTGCACTATGATTGTAGAGAAGGCCCAGATTACCGGCAGCGGCAAGGGCCCCAAGGGCTGGATTGAGTTGCGGCAGGCGAACGTGTCATTTGACCATCCCTTTAACGCCCAGCTTGACCATGCGGTGAACATAGACTTCGTGAACAACGAGCTTGGGATGGAGACAAGGGTGGCGGTTGAGCTCTCGGCGGACTCGGCCCGCCGTCTCATAGAGGCGATTGAGACCACCCTGACCCGCGGAGAGGTGGAGGCCGGACTCACGACGCGCTAGAGTCGGCAGCCTGCGGATTGCACCCAATGAAAGAGGCCGGGCAGCGGAACTGTCCGGCCTCTTTGCAGTCCCGGTTGCCGGGAGTATACTCGGATTTCAACACATTTGAGGCGCCGCCGCCATGTCGTCACGCCGGCGAATGCGGACATCCAGAGGGACGGCGCCAACTCCTGCCTGTATGTCATACGGATGCATACCTGAGACCGCAAGGGGTTGACATCCTGGCAGAAACCCTATAGTTTAGGGGTACTCTAACTGTCCTCGCCCGAAAGAGGCTGCTTAAAGATGGGTCTACGTCCGTAGGCTCACTCATCCACTCAGAAGATCCCCAAGGCGCTCTCATCTGCCTTGATGACCATTGCATAGACCGCCTCCTGAAGGCGGGGGCGAGCAAGCAGGGATCAATTAGATAGAGAGACGACATTGCAGGAGGTGAAGAGAGGTAATGCTTCTAGCTAGTGTCCTTTGTCCGAATCAAAAGCGGATTCGTTATTGAGGCGCTAGTCTGTCGGTAAACCCTTAGATTAACCCAGGCGGTTCAAAAGTTTAGGAGGCAACTGCTTATGCGAAGGAAACTCGCCGGCCCCAGAATGTTGGGGCTTCTTAGAATAGTGGGCCTAACAGCCCTTTTGGTGGCGGGGTGCAGCTCCGACCCCACAGCGACCCCCAGGCCCACAGCCACCACCGCCGCCCCCAAAGAGGCCGTCAAGCTGTACTCCAGCAACTGGACGAGTATCGAGCTCAATACTCGCATCCCTGCGTACATCCTGCAGAACGGCTACCAGTACCCCATAGAATACGTCACGGGAGTCACGGGGACCATGAAGGTTGCCCTTCCCCTTGGGGAAATGCACGTGAACATGGAGGTGTGGCGGCAGAACATCTACGACTGGTACGAGGAGCATATCTCCGCAGGCAACATCGTAGACCTGGCCGGGAGCGGGGAGAGCCTCCCCAACGGCTCCAAGGGGCAGATACTGGAGAACTCCGCTCAGGGATTCTACGTGCCACAGTACGTGATCGACGAGAACCCCGGCCTGAAGTCGGTGTTTGACCTCCCGGATTACGTAGAACTGTTCCCGGACCCGGAAGACCCCAGTAAGGGAGTAATCTTCAACTGCATCATCGGCTGGCAGTGCGAGAAGATCAACCGGGCCAAGTGGGATGCCTACGGCCTGTTTGACACCTACAACATGGCAGAGCCAGGGTCGGCTGGAGCGCTTGACGCCAGCATAAAGGGAGCTTACGACGCCAGTGAGCCTGTCCTGGCCTACTACTGGGAGCCGACCACCATTGTCAATGAGTTGAACCTGGTCCGGCTGGAAGAGCCGGAGTGGACCCAGGAGTGTCAGGACGCCATTAACGTCGGCGTAGAGTCCACTCCATACGAGTCCACAATAGGATGCGCCTACCAGGTGTGGGACGTCCACACGGCCGTCCACTCCAGCCTGGTAGAGCGGGCGCCGGAGGTGACGGAGTTCCTGGCAAACGTGTTCATAGGGGCCCTTGAACTGGGCGACCTGGAGATCTGGAAGAACGAGAACGACGTGGAGTTCCGCGACGTGGCCGTCTACTACCTGAATAACAACAGGGACGTCTGGACCTCGTGGATCACCGACGACAACGCGGACGAGATCATAGCAAGGGTGGATGAGTCCCTAGCGGCAGAGTCCTAGACCCTAACTCAGTCCATATCCGTCCTGCGTACAGGGACGGCGCAGCGCAAGCGGGGGGAGACGGCTCCTCCCGCTTGCCGTTAACACACTTCCGGGAGGCGGCGAGAGGCTTTTGGAGTCAAACCGGTGACCAATCCACCAGCGCTTATCCAGGCGCAGGAGTACATGGCGCAGTCCGGTGTGGACGGCTGGCTGCTCTACGACTATCGCCAGTCCAACCCCCTCTTCTCGCAGGCGCTTGGCCCCCTCTCAATGGTCACTCGCCCTGCCTTCCTCTTCGTACCGGCCAAGGGCGACGCCATCCTCCTGGCGCATCACGTAGACTTGGGCCGCTTCTCTCATCTTGAGTTCCGGAGAATCGGCTACACCGGCCGCGCATCGCTGCTGGACCACCTGCGCCATACCCTGGCGGGCAGCAAGAGAGTGGCTATGGAATACTCCCCAATGGGGGCCATACCCAGGGCCTCCCGCGTGGACGCCGGGACCATCGAGATGGTCAGAAGCGCTGGGGTAGAGGTCGTCTCATCCGCGGACCTGGTCCAGTACGCAACCCAGCGATGGAGCCAGGCGCAGCTGCAAGCCCATCGACGGGCCGCGGACAAGCTGAGCCGGATAGCTATGGAGGCATTCCGGTATGCAGGGCAGCGACTGGGACGCGGGGCGTCTGAGCTGAACGTTGTGGACTTCATCCAACGGCGGTTTGGAGAGGAGGGCTTGGAGACGCCCGACGGCCCGGTGGTGGCGGTGGACTCCCACAGCAGCGACCCTCACTATCTTCCCACGGCGGAGACCTCGGCGCCCATAGGCGTGGGCAGCTGGGTACTGATTGACTTGTGGGCCAGAGAGCCGGGCCCCGCCGGCATATTCGCGGACATCACCTGGGTGGGATATGCGGGAGACGATGCGCCTCCTCGTTACAGGGATGCCTTTGACGTGGTGCGCGGCGCAAGGGACGCATCCCTTGCCTTCTTGCAGGATGCCGCCCATAGAGGGGCGCAGCCCCAGGGATGGGAGGTGGACAGGGTGGCCCGGGATTACGTCTCCGCCCGGGGATACGGGGAGTATTTCACCCATCGGCTGGGCCACAGCCTGGACACGGAGGTACACGGCGAGGCTGTGAACCTGGACGGATGGGAGACCCACGATACGCGATCGGTGGCCCCCGGAATCGGGGTTACCATAGAGCCGGGTGTCTACCTGCCGGGGTTCGGTATGCGCTCCGAGATAGATGTCTACGTGTCCGAGTCCGGCCCGGAGGTGACCACCGCCGTGCAGCATGAGATTGTGACGATAGGGTAGCGGACTTGCAGGCGCCTCTTTCCGCTCGCCCTGAGCTTGTGGAAGGGCATGAGCAGAACGTCCTCGACCGTTCACATGGTTCGACAGGCTCATCACGAACGGGCGAGGAGGCCCATCCCATCTCTGGATTCCCTCTCGGGGGCGGGAATGACGGTGGAAGGGTGGCGGGCGGCCCCATTCCCCCAGGCTAGACGGCGGCGCGGGCCTTCTCCAGGTCATAGACAGCCACTACCAGCCTGGAGTTGGCGCCCATGTAGACCATGTCTATGTTGATCCCGGCGTTGGCTATGTTACGAGCCACCTTGCCCAACTCGCCGGGCCGATCCTCCATGTCAACGGTCATCACCTCACGCTCCTGGGCTATCTCAAGGCCGCTCTCCATGAGCGCGCTCCGGGCTGCCTCCAGGTCCTCCACCAGAACGTGGAGGTGGGTCTTGACCCCGGAGGTGAAGGAGGAATAGCCGCCTATGTTGACGCCTGCGTTGCCCAGGGCCTCACCCACCTGTGCCAGCGTTCCCGGTAGGTCGTCTAAGATAACTGTAATGTCGTAGGCCATGATATGTCTCCTCTCATGTTGTCCTGGCGTTGTGCCTCGTTTCCCTGATTGCAATCACGCGCGCATTGCGCCGTTTCACCCGGCGGGCGGTCTGCTCCGTCCTCCGTCAGGCGGTTATCGCTTCTTGCCCCATGTACGGCCGCAGGACCTCCGGGACTGTAATAGAGCCGTCGGCCTGCTGGTAGTTCTCCATTATGGCTATGATCACCCTGGGGAGGGCCAGGCCGGAGCCGTTGAGGGTGTGTACAAACTGTGGTCGGCCGCCCGCCTGGGGCCTGTAGCGGATGTTGGCCCGCCGCGCCTGGAAGTCGGTGCAGTTGGAGCATGAGCTAACCTCCAGCCACTCCTGGCAGCCCGGTGCCCACATCTCCAGGTCAAAGGACTCCGCAGAAGGAAAACCCATGTCGCCGGCGCACAGCCGCACCAATCTGTAGGGAATATCCAGCCGATCGCAAACGTCCATAGCATCGCTTAGCAGCCCCTCCAACTCCCGGCGGGACTCCTCCGGCGCCGCCACCTTGTACAGCTCCACCTTGTCGAACTGGTGTACCCTCTTGATGCCTCTGGTATCCCTTCCGGCGGCGGCCTTTTCACGGCGGAAAGACGGGGTGTGCGACACGTAGTAGATGGGAAGGGAGCCTGGCTCCAGGATCTCGTCCCTGTGCAAACCGGTAAGGGGCGCCTCCGCAGTAGGGATGAGCCACAGGTCATCCTCTTCATCGTGATACAGGTTGTCCGCGAACTTGGGAAGGTTGCCGCTGCCCACCATAGTCTCCCGGCGCACTAAGTACGGCAGATAGACCTCCCTGTAGCCGTGCTCCTGGACGTGCAGGTCTATCATCCAGGCAATGAGGGAGCGCTGGAGCTTGGCGCCCGCTCCGGCCAGGATGAAGAAGCGTGAACCGGAGAGCTTTGCGCCCCTGGAGAGGTCTATGATGCCCAAGCGTTCTCCCAGGTCCCAATGGGGCGCAGGCGTGAAGTCGAAGGAGCGGAGCTCGCCCCATGTCTGGACCACCGCGTTGCCCGACTCGTCAACGCCCGGAGGCACGTCGTCGAAAGGCAGGTTGGGAATAGCCAGGAGTTCGTGGTTCAGCTCGGTCTCCACCTCCTTCACGCTTTCCTCCAGGGCCCTTATCCGGTCTCCGGTCTGCCTCATCTCCTCCAAAAGGTGAGGAGGCTTCTCCGGCATGAGGCCCAGATCTCTGCTGACCCGGTTCCGATCGGCCCTGAGGCTCTCCAACTCAGTGAGGATGGAACGGCGTTGGACGTCCAGGGCTATAATCGGCTCAAGGGGGGTCTCTTCTCCCCTTCTCGCCAGCGCCTCTTTCACCGCGTCCGGGTCCCGGCGTATGAGTTCTATGCTCAGCATGTCGGCTCTATCTCTCCTTCAGTTGAGGGAACAGTATGACCTCCCGTATTGACGGCTGCCCGGTCAGGAGCATGACCAGGCGGTCTATGCCCATGCCCAAACCGCCGGTGGGCGGCATACCGTGTTCAAGGGCCAGGAGGAAGTCCTCATCCAGCCGGTCCGTGTCCTCCTTCGTCCCCATTCTCCTTCGCAGTTCCTCCTGCTCCATGAACCGCCGCCGTTGCTCGTCCGGGTCATTCAGCTCGCTGAAGGCGTTGGCTATCTCCATTCCCCCCGCGAAACCCTCGAATCGCTCCACCAGAGAGGGGTCGTCCGGCTTCTGTTTGGCCAGGGGTGACATCTCCAGTGGGTAGTCCAGAAGGAACGTGGGCTGGACAAGGTGAGGCTCCACGCCGGCCGTAACCAGCTTGTCGATGAGCCTTCCACGACTGCTGCGTCCCTCTACGGGTATACCTTCCGCTCTCATCCTCTCCTCAAGGGCGCCTGCGTCCCGGAAGTCCTGGAAGTCTATGCCGGTGCAGCGCAGGACCTCCTCTCGCAGCGTGACCCTCCTCCAGGGAGGGGCAAAGTCGATGACGTTCTCGCCGAACCGTACGCGGGTATCGCCCAGTACCTCTTGAGCCACGCCGGAGACCATCTGCTCCACCAGGGTCATCACGTCGGTGTAGTCGGCATAGGCTTCGTAGCTCTCCAGTAGGGTGAACTCCGGATTGTGGTCCTGATCTATGCCCTCGTTGCGGAACACCCGGCCTATCTCATAGACCTTTTCCAGTCCCCCCACTATGAGACGCTTTAGATAGAGCTCCGTGGCAATGCGGAGGTAGAGGTCTCGACCCAGAGCGTTGTGATGGGTGACAAATGGCTGTGCCATAGCCCCGGCGGCGACTGGCACCAGTACGGGCGTCTCCACCTCCATGAAGCCCCGGCCCTCCAGGAAGCGGCGCATAGCTTCGACAATCCTGCTCCGTACCCTGAAGTTGTGCAGCGTCTCCTGGTTGGCTATCAGGTCCAGATACCTCTGGCGGTGCCGCGTCTCCATGTCCGACAGCCCATGTCGCTTTTCCGGGAGGGGTCTCATAGCCTTGGCCAGGAGTGTCACCTCCCTGGCCTCCAGGGTGACCTCACCGGTACGGGTCAGGAACAGGGGGCCCTGGACTCCCAGAAAGTCCCCCAGGTCCAGATCGCGGGCCAGATCGTATTCCTGCTCCAGGATGTCCCTTCTCAAGTGCGCCTGGAGCTGGCCCGTGGCGTCCTGAATGTCAAGGAAGGTAGCCTTGCCCATGCCTCTCAATGCCATGACCCGCCCGGCCAGCGCTACGGGGGACGTGCGAACCTGCGCTCCTTCCGCGGCCTCCCGGGACCTGAGATGCTCTATCGCCTCTCCTACGGTGTGAGTGCGGTGGTAGCGACTGGGGAATGGTTCTCTGCCACTGCTCCTCAGACGCCGGAGCTTCTCTCGACGACTCAGGAGTAGGTCTCCGCCTTTTCCGACCATGATTGTATGGTGGACCTCGTCAGAGGATTAGCTTATGCTCGAAATCGTAAGGGTGACCGTGCCGGCGGGCGTCTTGACCTGTACCTCTTGCCCCACCTTCTTGTTCAACAGCGCCTTGCCCACTGGAGACTCGTTGGAGATGCGGCCCTGGGCAGGGTCAGCCTCCGGGCTGCCCACTATGGTGTACTCTTCCTCGCCTCCGTTCTGGTTCAGAAGGGTAACGCGGCCGCCAAGCTGCACCTGGCCCGAGTGGGCGGCATCGCCGCCAATTATAATGGCGTTGTCGGTGATCCTCTCCAGCGTGAGGATGCGCCCCTCCATAAAAGCCTGCTCGTTCTTGGAGTCATCGTACCCGGCGTTGTCCACGGCGCCGCCAAGCTCTTTGGCCTTCTGGATGCGCTCCGCGACCTCTTGACGCCGGACCGTGCGAAGCTCCTCCAGCTCCGCTTCCAGCCTGGTCAAGCCTTCCCGGGTGATATATGCACCTCTATCCGGCACAAAAACCCTCCATAAAGAAAAAGCTGAGAGAGGATCTGCGGTTAGCTTCCCTCAGCCGGGTCGTATTGTAAAGCCACTACAGTCGGCTGTAAAGTGGCGCAGGGCATCTCTCGCGTCGATTTCACGGCTGTTTTGGCGGCAGAGACCGCCGCTCGCCCTGGGGCGCACGCGGCGGCCCGACCGCTGGCAACTCGTTGTACTCCGGGGAGAAGCTCCTTTAGAATGGGCAATATGCTAGGAGGCCACGCGGCAGACCACAGAGTGGGAGTTGGACATGGCTAAGGTTGCAGAACGGCAAGGTAAGGACGGCGACAAGCTGGTATTCATATGTGACTTCTCGCCTCCAAGGGGGCCGGACCCGGCGCTGCTGGACGGGGCGCGTTTGCTGGCGGAGGCCGACTTCCTGTCCGTGGCCTACAGCCCCGGAAAATCTGTCCGGGTGGATTCGGCTATGGCCGCCCACGCCATAAGCCGGCGACTGGGGAGAGACGTGGCATTCACCATTGCCACAAGGGACATGAACAAGCTGGCAGTCCAGAGCCACCTGCTTGGGGCCGGCTTGCTGGGACTTGATAACGTCATTGTGGTGGCGGGGGACGACTTCAGCGAAAGAGAGCTAGCCGCGGTCAAGGATGTCGGCGACTTCAAGCCCACGGAGCTGATAACGGCTGTCAAATCCATGAACCGGGGCATGGACTACAGAGGATTGAAGCTGAGGTCATCCACCGATTTCTGCGTGGGAGCTACTCTTGACCTGAGCCGGGACATCCAAAGGGAAGCCAGGCTGACTCATAGCAAGCTCCTGGCCGGCGCGGACTTCTTCATCACTCAGCCCGTATACAACCTGGACCACGTGAGGAGGTTCCGGGAGGGCTACGAGTCCGTGGCCGGAGAGAGGCTCTCCGTCCCCCTGTTTGTCGGTCTGCATATACCGGAGGCCGGGGGTCTGGCGCTTGGAGATATGCCGGAGGGCGTCAGGAAAGACCTGGAAAGAGGCCGCGGCGGGGAGGACATAGCCATTGAGCTGCTGCGCCTCTTTATAGCCGAGGGAATCACAAGCGTCTACCTGCTCCCGCCTGTCCTCAGAGGCGGGCTGAGGGGGTACGAAGCGGCCCAAAGGGTGATGGAGGCCGCCCGAATGCTCCAGGATATGCCTCCATACATGAGCGCTAGGGCCCCCTCATGAGAGCCAACGGTCGCAGGCGACAGCCCACCGGGTTTGGGTCGCAGGCGCGGCTTTGCCCCTGCCGTACCGCTGTGCTACACTGCTGTATGTTGCAGGGTTGCGTTCCGGACGATTTCAAAGTAGTCCCGGATGTGTCGGAATCCCGGACAGACGGCCGACGGCAGGAGGGGCTTTAGGCGGTCCAAGATGATTAGCGCGCCGGTCCTTGTGCTGAACCAGAACTATCAGCCGCTCAATGTGTGCGCTGTGCGACGCGCGGTTGTCCTGCTGGACGTTGGAAAGGCCGAGCTCCTGGAGAACGGCAGGGGCGAGGTGCATACTCCCCACACCTCATTCCCTATTCCATCGGTGATCAGGCTGGTGTATCTCATCAGGCGGCCAGTCCTACAGCTAAGGCTGTCACGCAGGGAGGTCTTCCTTCGGGACAACTATACCTGCCTGTACTGCGGCCGCGAGACAAAGCAGCTCACCCTGGACCACGTGAAGCCGCGCTCCCGCGGCGGGACTCATACCTGGGAGAACGTGGTCAGCGCCTGTATATCCTGCAATCACCGCAAGGCGGGGCGCACGCCACAGGAAGCTGGGATGCATCTTCCGGGAGAGATACGCCCCCCCAGGGTCAATCCCTACTCCATGTTCATACACAAGCCGATACAAGATGAGTGGCGCAGGTTCATCCCCTGGCTGAGCGGGTAACAGGCTACTCTGCCGGCTTCAAGTCCTCAACCGTGGCTTTCCTCAGCACGGTCCTGAACGGCCCGCCTGCTTCGCTGTACACCAACTGCGCCGGGCCTATGACGACCAGCGCCGTTTCCGTTCCCCCGTCCGTCTCCACCACCACGCTATCGAGCAGCTCTACATCCAGGTCTCCCGGATCAAGGTAGCGCACCCTGTCTTCCGATCGAAAGCGAACGCCTATCAGCCTTGACACTTAAACCGCCTTCCTGCCGGGTTGGTCCTGCATTCGCGGGAGGGAAAGCATCAGGACCTCCAGCGCCAGCCTTGGGTTTACGTTGGCCTCCATGTGGCCTATGGCGTCGCGGGTCCCGTTTATGGCGTCCACAACCTGCGGAGAAGAGACCCAACCGGCGTGGCGCTGCAAGGCTTCCAGGGCGGGCGTGTTGGATACGAACTCCCTCTCGCCGTTCTTCAGCACCAGCAGGTCGCGCCACCAGCCTACGGCCATATTCAGCTGCCCCAGGGCCTTTTCCCGGTTCCTGGCATACAGCGCCGCCATCTCCTCGGCATAGGCGAAGCGCTCCTCCAGGGTCTCGTCCAGGAGGGAGGCTATGCGCTCCAGGTCTGCTGCGTACTCCTCCATAACCGAAGGCTCCCTGGCTGCCTCCAGCGCCCACCCGATTCTTCCCCTGGAGAGCCGGGCCAGGTCCATTGCCTCCTTGGCAGAAGCGCCCACCGATTGCTGCAACTCCCGCGCAACGGTGTCTATGGGGAGATGGTTGAGGCCAACCCACTGGCAGCGGGACAGGATGGTGGGGAAGATGGACTCAGGGTAGCCGGTCAGCAGTATGAACAGGACGGACTCCGGGGGCTCCTCCAGCAGCTTCAGGAGGGCGTTGGATGCCTCCGGGCTGAGTGATGACGCCTCTTCGACTATGAACACCCTGTGCCTTCCCTCAAAGGGCTTGAGCATGGCCGAGCGCTGCGCCTCCCTAACCTGGTCAATGCCTATCTCCCTTCTGATCGTCGATCCCGATGGGCCTGCCGTCAATCCAATCACCTGGACGTCCGGGTGATGCCCCGCGGCTATCCGCAGGCACTGCCTGCACTCGTTGCAGGGTCGGTCGGGCGGCGATGCCAGGCAGTTCACTCCCTGGGCCAGGTTCACGGCCAGGGTCATCTTGCCCACCTGCGGCGGCCCGGCAAAGAGATAGGCGTGGGATAGCATATCCTTCTCCAGGCTTCTGGACAGCAAGGCGACTGCCTCTTCGTGTCCTGCTATCCGCCACATGGCCTGACGACCTCCCTCAGACCAGGTCGTTCCGCATGAGGTCTTCGTAGGACTCGCGGCGCCTTATGAGGCGGGCCTGCCCGTCCTTCACCATGACTATGGCCGGCCTGGGCACCAGGTTGTAGTTGCTGGCCATGGACGGCGCATAGGCTCCGGCCGCCGGGACCGCCAGGATGTCTCCCGGCTCCAGCCTGGGGATGAGAACGTCTCGCAGCAGCACGTCTCCGGACTCGCAGAACTTCCCTGCAATCGACACCTCTTCCCACTCCTCATCCACCATCTTGTTGGCTATCACCGCCTCATATTGGGCCTGGTAGAGAGCGGGCCTGATATTGTCTCCCATACCGCCGTCAACGGATACGTACTTCCTGATCCCAGGGACATCCTTGGAGGCCCCCACGCTGTAGAGGGCTACTCCGGCGCGGCCAACAATAGCCCGGCCCGGCTCCACGGTCAGGTGTGGGCTGACAGCCCCGCCCAGCGTAGAGGCGATGGCGTCCGCGTACTCCTCCACCGCCGGCGGCCTCTGGTCTCGGGTGTAGGCTATGGCGAACCCTCCTCCGGGGTTTATCTCTTGCAGCGGCAGGCCCACCTGCGCGGCGAAGTCCAGAGTGATCTCCATTGCCCTGGTGTATGGCTCCAGCTCGAATATGGGAGACCCAAGGTGGAAGTGGAGGCCCATCAACCTCATGCCACTCCCGTTCATCGCCCTGTCCACGGCTTCTCCGGCCTGCCCGGTCTGGATGGAGAACCCGAACTTGCTGTCCAGCACGCCCGTGGTGGTGTAGACGTGGGTATGGGGGTCCACTCCGGGGGAGACTCGCAGGAGAATGTCCTGTACCACGCCCCTTTGAGAAGCTATCTCGCCAAGAAGGTCAATCTCATGGAAGTTGTCCACCACCACCCGGCCGATGCCGTACTCCAGCGCCATCTCCAACTCCTCACGGCTCTTGTTGTTGCCGTGGAAATAGACCCTCTCAGGCGGGAACACTGCCCTCTGGGCTACGGCCAGCTCACCGCCGGATACCACGTCCAGCCCAAGCCCCTCTTCCTTGAGCAGCTGGGCAAGGGCAACGTTGATGAATGCCTTGCATGCGTATATGACGTCGCTATACGGGTAGCGCTCACGGAACCCCCCGACGAACTCCCTGCACCTTCCCCTCAGGGTGTCCTCGTCGAAGACGTAGAGGGGCGTGCCGAACTCTTCGACCAACCGCCCGGTGTCGCAGCCACCCAGGACCAGGCTGCCCCGCGAGTCGACCTCCGCAGTGTACGGAAACAGGGACGCGGCTGGAAAACTCAAGGGGCCACCTCCTGAGGCCGGTATGGGCAGGTGATCCCGCGGGAGGTTGTCATGCTGTGCCGCCTACGGCTACGCCTTCCTCCGTCACAGCGCCGTCCTCAATGCGGAAGGCCCTTATGGGAGGATTCTCCTTGCGCAGCAGGGAGATCAGAATGTACAGGGCCTCCGGCCAGGTTGCCAGCCGCACGTCAGTGGCGGACGGGTACGCCTCCGAGTGGGTATGGGAGTGGTAGATGCCGACTATCTCCCACCCACGATCGTCAATCTCGTTGTAGACCTTGAGGAGCTCCTTGGGATCCATGCGATAGCGGTACGGGCTGACCTCTATATTCGCCATGCGGTAGAGATTCAGTATCTCTCCATCCTTGCCCGCCAGTATGCCGCAACACTCGTTGGGGTCATCCTCCAGGGCGTGGGCCACCATCTCCCGTGCGTACTGCTCGCCTATGTAAAGCATCTCTCGCCGCTATTGTAACTGCTTTCAACCTCCTTTGACTATCCCTCCGGTTAGGGTCAGATACATATCGGACAAAGCCCCCCTTTCCGTAGTATGAGTATCTTGCCAGTGGCGTAGAACTGGTCCGCGGTCTTGTACCGCAGGGTCCTGCTGGGCCACAGGGAGAATAGGGGCCCCCAGGATCTTCAGATATGTCTATGATGTCTGAGCATAGCGGCCCGGTGATGGTCACATTGTCTATCACAAACCTCACGCGCGGGCAGATTCTGTCGCCGGTCTTTGTTGCCATGCATGGCCAGGACGCCAGCCCTCTCTATACCCTGGGCCAGCCGGCAAGCAGCTCGCTGGCAATGATGGCCGAGGACGCCGATGCGTCCGGCCTGCTGTCCGACTGGTCGACTGAGGGCAACGCCGCTATTAGCGAGGCTATGGCTGTAGCCCTCAACGAATGACCGATTCCACCCGACGCCACAGTCACCATGAGTTTCGAGACTACGGACGGCAACACTCTGGTTTCATTTGCAAGCATGCTCGTTACCACAAACGATGGCTTCATCGCCTTGGCGGAATGAGTTGCCATCCACGTCTTGCGCTAGGGGAATCTACAGCAGCCCGCCCTGCGGCAATCACGCCGACGACGAAGCTCTGTGTGAGCGGAACCCCACTCCCACCATGCCTTTTGGCGGAAAACGCGAAGTCGGGAGCCGGACGAACCTTGTCCGACTCCCGACCTTATGCCTCTATGGAGAGCGCCCGCTGCGGCCCTGGTTAGTTGAACTGGGCCGCTTCCGTGGAGCCGGTCAGGGCTGCGGTGGAGGCGAGCTCTTCGCTGACGCTGAGGAGCACCTCATCGAAGTAGCCTGCGCCAACCTCTGCCTGGTGCTTTGTGGCGGTGTAGCCGTCCTTCTCCCTGGCAAACTCCTGCTCCTGTATTCGGACGTAAGCCGGCATACCTTCCTTGGAGTAAGCCTCAGCCAGCTCAAAGGCGTTCAGGTTGATCATGTGCCAGCCCGCAAGGGTTATGAACTGGAACTTGTAGCCAACCTTGCCCAACTCATCCTGGAACTTGGCGATGGTGGCGTCATCCAGGTGGTTCTTCCAGTTGAAAGAGGGCGAGCAGTTGTACGCCAGCATCATGTCCGGGTACTTGGCATGGATTGCCTCTGCAAAGGCGATGGCCTCATCCAGGTCCGGGTCGGAGGTCTCGCACCACAGCAGGTCTGCGTATGGCGCGTATGCCAGTCCCCTGGCAACTGCGGTGTCAAAGCCGTCCCGCACCACGTAGTACCCTTCCGGGGTACGCTCTCCGGTGACGAACTCCTGGTCCCGCTCGTCGATGTCGCTGGTGAGCAGTGTGGCGCCGCGTGCGTCCGTGCGGGCGCAGAGTACGGTTGGCACGTCAAGAACGTCTGCGGCAAGCCTTGCTGCGTTGAGGGTGTGTATGAACATGTTGGTGGGAATCAGGACCTTGCCGCCCATGTGGCCGCACTTCTTGGCGGCGGCAAGCTGGTCCTCGTAGTGGACGCCGGCTGCCCCGGCCTCTATCATGCCCCTCATAAGCTCAAAGGCGTGTATGGCTCCTCCGAAGCCGGCCTCCGCGTCGGCCAGGATGGGGGCGAACCAGTCGATGTCCGTCTTGCCCTCAAGCGACTGGATTTGGTCGGCTCTCATCAGGGCGTTGTTGAGCCTCTTGACGACCGCTGGGACGCTGTTGGACGGGTACAGGCTCTGGTCCGGGTAGGTCTGGGACGCCAGGTTGGCGTCTCCGGCCACCTGCCAGCCACTGAGGTAGAGGGCCCTGAGGCCCGCCTTGACCATGTTGACCGCCTGCGCTCCGGTCAGCGCTCCGAACGTCCTTACGAACTGCTCCTGGTTTAACTCCCGCCACAGGCGCTCTGAGCCTCGCCGTGCCAGTGTGTGCTCTATCTTGACGCTGCCCCGCAGCTTGACTACGTCCTGAGCGGTATAGTCGCGCTTGACTCCCTTCCATCGTGGGTCTGTGGCCCAGCGCTCCTCAAGCTCTGCTACCTGCTGGGCAAAATCCGGGTGGTGGTTGTTCATACACTGTCTCCTTTCCCTGTCTCTCTTCCGATTCTTAGAGCGCGGCGCTTTGCGCCTTACCGTTGCGCTCTTTACCAGTATACCCACGGTGAGATATAATTCAAGAGTTGCCCTTCCTATTGGAGTGATAGGAATACGCTATCGCCGGATGGATGCAAGCCTGGGATACAGGGTGGCAACGGGTCTCTACGGCCGGGAGGGAGTCCGATGGAGTTGGCGCAACTGGAGGCTTTTTTGGCGGCTGCGGAGCGCGGCAGCTTCCGCCGCGCCGCGGAGGCTCTGTTCCTGTCCCAGCCGTCTCTGAGCGCCAGGGTGCATACCCTGGAGGCGGAGTTGGGGGTCCCGCTGTTCCATCGCATGGGACGTGGCGTGCGTTTGACGGAGATGGGGAAGGCGTTTCGCCCCTATACGGAGCGGGCAATCGAGGCTCTGCGCCAGGGACGGGAGGTCGTCGACACGGCGCGGGACGCCTCCGGGGGTGTGCTGCAGATTGCCTCGGCGCGGGCGATAGGCACGTATACCCTTCCATCCATTCTGGACAGATTCCGCCAGGAGTATCCCAGCATAAAGGTGCACATCAACGTGGGGCGCTCATCCAACGTGCTTCAGATGGTGGTGGACGAGGAGGCCCAGGTGGGGCTGTCCAGGATGCTTACCGACCAGGACGTGGTGACCATACACCTCTATGACGAGGACATCTGCCTGGCCACCGGCCCACAGCACCCGTTTGCCGTCAGAGGCGAGGCCAGCATCTACGAGGTTGCGCAAGAGCCCCTGATCCTGTATGACCGCGACTCCTCTTACTTTGTGCTCATTGGCCAGGTGTGCAGGGAGGCGGGTATTTCGCCGAGAGTGGAGATGACGCTGGATAGCATTGAGGCCACAAAGCACATGGTGGAGTTGGGCATGGGGATATCCTTCCTGCCGCGGAGCAGCGTGCGGCACGAGCTGGAGCGAGGCAGCTTGTGCCTCATTCCTCTCAAGGAGGGGCACTCCGTTTCCCTTCCCACCGCCGCTATAGTGCGCCGCGCTCAACACTACAGCCCTGTGGTCATGGCCTTCCTCCACATTCTGCAAGAGATGTACGGCGCAGACATCTCGTCGGTGGAGGGTAAGCAGGCCGCGGAAGACGCGGGCATTTCCCCCGGCGCTGTGGAAGTTTCTGCCAGGGATGGCGTATAATAGGAGCATCGGGGCGTAGCGCAGTTGGTAGCGCGCCACGTTCGGGACGTGGAGGTCGCTGGTTCAAGTCCAGTCGCCCCGACCAAGCCACCCTGCAGCCTGTCTGAGCGGGCATATGTGAAGCGGGGAAGATAGATGGAAGGCATGGGCGCAGTTGGCCCGCGCCTAATCCCGGAGGCGGTTTTGCCGGAGTACAAGGTACTGGTCATCGAGGACGAAGAGAACCTTCTTGAGGCTGTGAAATACAACCTGGGCAGGGAGGGCTACTCGGCCATTACCGCCACAGACGGCGAGGAGGGGCTTGAGTGCGCCAGGGACGCTTCCCCGGACCTCATTATCCTGGATGTTATGCTCCCCAAGCTTGACGGCCTGGAGGTATGCCGCATCCTTCGGCGGGAGACCAACGTGCCCATCCTCATGCTGACGGCCAAGGGCGAGGAGGTGGACAGAGTGGTGGGGCTGGAGTTGGGCGCCGACGACTACGTTACCAAACCCTTCAGTATGCGCGAGCTGCTGGCCCGAGTTCGGGCGATGCTGAGACGCTCCGGCATGGCCCCGGAGGCCGCCAACGCCACGCTGCTCAAGGCGGGCGACATAGAGATAGACCTCACTGGACATATTGCCAGGATTGGCGGGACGCCGCTGGACCTGAAACCCAGGGAGTTTGATCTCCTGGCGCTCCTGGTGTCCAACAAGGGAAGGGCTTTCACCAGAGACCAGATTCTGGAGCGTCTCTGGGGGTATGACTACATCGGCGACAGCCGTACCGTGGACGTGCACATGCGCTGGCTCAGGGAGAAGATAGAGGCCAACCCTGGGAGTCCCAGGAGGATCATCACCATTAGAGGGGTAGGTTATCGGTTCGAGGTATGAATCTCCTGCACAGTCTCCAATGGCGCATTGTGCTGTCCTACACCATTCTCATCATAGCCTCGATGGGAGCGGTCAGCCTCTACCTGGTGAACTTCGTTCGCGGCACGTACATATCCAACCTTGAAGAGCGCCTGGAGAACGAGACGGGCCTTGTGGGTGAAAGCAGCGCCCGGTTCTTCATAGGGTCGCTTGACCCGGACGGCCTCCAGGAGGCGAGCGAACGCATTGGCAGCCTCATCAACGCACGGGTAACTGTAATTGCCCTTGACGGCACGGTCCTGGCCGACACCTGGGAGGCCCCCGCATCGATGGAGAACCAGGCCCTGCGCCCGGAGTTCCAGGAGGCCCTTGGCGCGGAGTTGGGCAGAGACACGCGGCTCGGCTCGACCTTTGGCCGGGAGATGCTCTATACCGCCGGCCCAATCCGATTGGACGACGCGCTCGTGGGCGTAGCAAGGGTGGCCATACCGACCTCCACCATCCAGTCCAACGTCAACCGCATAATTGCCGCCATCTCCTTCTCCGCGGTCATTGTGACCGTCCTCGCGTTGGGGTTGGGCTATTACCTGGCCCGTCGTACCTCCAGGTCCGTGCGCTCCGTGACGGACGCGGCCCGCCACCTTGCCAGGGGCGACCTGGACCATCGGGTGGAGGCGCTGTCTTCGGACGAGACCCAGGAGCTGGCCGATGCCTTCAACAGGATGGCGTCTGCCCTCAGGAGGATTGTCCACGAGCTGTCCGGAGAGCGCGACAAGCTCTCGGCGGTCCTGGATACCATGGCGGACGGCGTCGTGCTCATTGGGCCGGAGGGACGGATCGACCTCCTGAACAACGCCGGCCAGGCGCTGCTGAGCGTGAGGGAGCCGAGTCCCGTCGGCGAGCCCTTCACGGAGGTGGTGCGAGACTACGACCTGAACCGGCTTGTCTCGGTGTGCCGGGAGACGAGACAGCAGCAGCATGGCAAGGTGGAGTTCTTCCATCCCAGTCGTTTTCTCAGCGCCATAGCCACTCCCCTGTCCGATGACGGCCCTCCCTGGGCGCTCCTGACCCTGCACGACCTGACCAGGGTCAACCAGGTGGAGACTACTCGCAGGGAGTTCGTTAGCAACGTCTCTCACGAGCTGCGCAGCCCCCTGGCCTCTGTGAAGGCTATTGTGGAGACCCTTGACAACGGCGCTCTGGAAGAGCGGGAGGTAGCCAGGGACTTCGTACGCAGGATGCACGTAGAGATCGACCGTATGAGCAGGATGCTGGAGGAGCTCTTGGACCTTGCCCGTCTGGACAGCCGGCAGGAGTCCCTTCAACTGGCCTCGGTTGACTTCAAGATCCTCTTAGAGGAGGTCAAGGCGAGCTTCCAGGAGCGCGCAGACTCAAAGAACGTCCGGGTGGACGTCATCACTCCGGAAGACCTCCCGTCAGCCGCTGGGGATGAGGACAGGCTTCGCCAAGTGCTGACCAACCTGCTGGATAACGCCCTGAAGTTCACACAGAGCGGGGGTTGGGTGATGCTTTCCGCGTACCCAGAGGGCCGGATGCTCAGGATTGGGGTGAGAGACAACGGCGTGGGAATCCCGGAGGAGCACCTTCCGCACATCTTTGAGCGGTTCTACAAGGTGGACCGGTCTCGGCGGAGCGGCGGTACGGGCCTGGGACTGGCTATTGCCAAGAACATTGTCCTGGCCCACGGCGGGGATGTAGCGGTCCAGAGCCGCGAGGGGGAGGGCAGCGCATTCTCCTTCACGCTTCCCGCGAACGCGTAGAGCAAGCGGAGCGCACGCCCCCCGGAACGCGTAAGGCCCTCCAATCGGGGGCCTTTTTGTTCACAGTCCCTTCAACAGCCCTTAAACAACCATTAACGCCGGGCTAAGACGGCGTTAATGGGGCCGGGGTATCCTGTGGTGGAGAGGGGATGAATGTCTTACAGACTCCAAGTCACGCAGTGGGATCACAGACGTACGCATGCATTGTCAATAAATGCAGAGGCAGGGGGAACCGTGCGAGGGAGAGTACCCTGCGCCTCTCATCCCGTGGCAGGGGAGAGCCTCAATCGCCAGAGCTTGCTCTACCCCTGCCACCAACAGTCCGAGCGCCGGAAGGTGGGACACACCGGCGCTCCGGGTAGCATTTCGCGTCCTGGGACTGCTGGCGCCCGGCCTGCCCAGGCCCAGACGATGCCGTGCATGCAAGACCTCTATGGAGCTCATCGGCGACTTCCTGTTTTCGGATGACGACATAGCCAAGATAGAAGCCGTGCGTTTCTGGATATGCTCCGGATGTGGAGACGGGATTAGGGAGTGGTACTGCTACCCCAAGCAACTGGACCCACTGTAATAGGGAGTTAACATTCCCTTAAAGGCCATTTAACATCCTGTTAAAGTTAACCTCATACACTGAAGGAGGTTGTGAAAAAAGGCACATGCGTCACATTAAAAGAGTAGCTGGAAAGAAGTCGGTGGGCTTCCGGGCTTTGCCTGGGGCCTTTATTTTTGTAGTCCTTGCGCTGGGTCTGCTGGCCGCCGCGTGCAGCAGCGAAGACCCAACTGCTGCGCCCACGGTTACGTCGGGCGATACGATGATGACGTACAGTGGTGAGATAGCGGTATCGGGGTCGAGCACGGTATTTCCGATAAGCGAAGCGATGGCAGTGGAGTTCAAGGTAGCGCAGTCGGGCGTACGGGTGAACGTAGCGTCGACTGGAACGGGGGCCGGCGGCAAGGCGATGTGCGCTGGAGAGGTAGAGGTATGGGATGCATCGAGGCCGTCGAAGCAGTCTGAGTTGGATGCGTGCGCTGAGGCCGGGATAGAGATAGTAGAGATACCGGTGGCGTTTGATGCCTTGTCGGTGGTGGTGAACCCTGGGAACGACTGGGCGGAGTGTCTGACGGTAGAGCAGTTGACAACGATATTCGGGCCTGAGGCGCAGGGCACGATAACAAACTGGAACCAGGTGGACGCCTCGTTCCCGGACGTAAATCTGCGGTTGTACGGGCCTACGACGGCATCCGGGACGTTTGACTACTTCACCGAGGCTATCATGGACGAAGGTGGAGCGCATCGCGGGGACATGGACCTGGCGACGGAGGAGGACCCGTTGATAGCGCAAGGAGTGAATGGGGCTAGCGGAGGAATAGGGTACTTTGGGCTGGCGTACTACACTCAGTACCAGGAGTTGGTGAAGGGCGTGGAGGTAGTGGACCCGTCTACCGGTGAGTGTGTGGCGCCGTCAGATGAGTCGGTGGAGGCTGGGTCTTACCTGCCATTGGCGAGGCCGATATTCATCTACGTGAGGGCTGACACACTGGATGAGAGGCCGGAGGTGGAGGCGTTTGTGAAGTTCTACCTGGAGCAGGCGCCGTCACTGGTGACGGCGGTTGGATACGTGCCGTTGCCTGCAGAGGTGTATGCCTGGGGTCTGAACAGGCTTGAGAACCGGATAACCGGGTCAGTGTTCAAGGACGTAGCCGCGGGCACACCAATTGGCGAGGTACTGGAGAGAACTCAATAGTGGCGAATGTGGTCGCCGGATCACTGAGGAACAGGCGCCTTCGGCAGAAGATGCGGGAGGCGCCTATCCTCGCATTCCTTTTCCTGTGCGCCTTCGTGTCAGTCGTAACCACCGTCGGCATCGTGATCGTGCTGCTGGCGGAGGCCTTTCAGTTCTTCCGCGAGGTCTCCATTGTGGCGTTCCTGACGGGGACCGAGTGGACACCGCTGTTTTCAATCAAGAGTTTTGGGGTGCTGCCTCTCCTTTCGGCGACAGTCCTTATTTCTTTCTTGGCCCTGAGCATTGCCGTCCCGGTCGGCCTGCTTACTGCCATATACCTGAGCGAGTACGCTCCGGACAGGGTACGGTCAACGGTAAAGCCGGCGCTGGAGGTGCTGGCGGGCATACCAACTGTGGTCTACGGTTTCTTTGCTATCTCCTTTATCAATCCCACCATTATCAGGCCGATATTTGAGACCGAGACCCTATTCACCGCCCTGGGCGCCGCAATCGCCATGGGGGTAATGCTGATTCCCATGGTGGCCTCCCTGAGCGAGGACGCAATGCGCGCTGTGCCTACCGCCCTGAGAGAGGCGGCCTACGGCGTAGGGTCCGATCGCTTTCAGGTATCGGTGAGGGTGGTGGCGCCGGCGGCGCTTTCGGGGATTGTGGCCGCCGCTCTCCTGGCATTTGCGAGAGCCGTGGGAGAGACGATGATCGTCACCATAGCGGCCGGGGGTATTTCCAACCTCTCCTTGAATCCTCTGGAGGCCATGCAGACTATGACGGCGTTCATTATGCAAGTGTCTACGGGTGATACGGAGAGAGGCTCTGTGGAGTACAAGAGTATATTCGCCGTTGGCCTGACGCTCTTCGTGTTCACTCTGGCGTTGAATATGCTGGCCCAAGTGGTGATAGCGAAGTTCAGGGAGGTATACGATTGATTCCGGCCGTTGCGTTCGATAGACCCGTCCCCAAGAGCCAGGCGAGACGCAAGGCGCGAGGTGCGGCGTTTGTAGGGCTGGCTATACTGGCTACGTCCTTTGGTGTGGTGGTCCTGGCGGCGCTTCTTGTCACCGTTACAAAGGACGGAATCGGCGTCCTCAGTCTTGACTTCATCAATAGCTTCCCGCACTACAAGGCGGCGGAGGCAGGGGTGAAGTCTGCCCTTGCAGGCACCTTGTGGGTCATGGCAGTGACTGCCTTGTTCGCAATCACCTTTGGTGTGGGAGCCGCCGTATACCTGGAGGAGTTTGCGGGACGCAACTGGTTCACCAAGGTAGTGGAGATTAACATCAACAACCTGGCCGGCGTGCCGTCGGTGGTTTACGGACTGTTGGGCTTGGCGGTCTTCGTCTACGGCATGGGCCTTGGCCCTACCATACTGGCGGGCGGTCTCACCCTGGCGTTGCTCATCCTGCCCATCATAGTGGTGGCGTCAAGGGAGGGGCTGCGATCAGTGCCTCCATCCATACGGGAGGCGGCGATGGCCCTGGGCGCTACTAGATGGCAGGCCGTGAGATTTCAAGTTCTGCCCGCGGCGCTGCCCACCATCCTTACGGGCTTCATCCTCGCGTTGGCCAGGGCCATCGGCGAGACGGCGCCACTGATAGTTGTGGGAGCATATACGTCGGTGCTTTTCGTGCCGACCGACCCTTTCGACGCATTTACGGTGCTGCCGGTACAGATATACAGCTGGATCAGCAGGCCCCTGCCGGCATTCCAGGAGAACGCAGCGGCCGGGATTATTGTGCTGCTTACAGTCCTGTTGATAATGAACGGAGTTGCCATAACACTACGAAACATTTACTCTAGGAGGAGCAGATGGTAACAAGGGACGAAGTGAGCCTGCCCAAAACCAAACTGGTGGAATCGCAGGTGGAAGTGGCAAAAGACGCGTCTTCAGAAACGGTCATCAATGTTCAAGGGCTCCGCGCATGGTATGGGAAGAGCCTGGCGCTGAACGACATTAACCTCTCGCTTCGCCGCAACCGCGTCAGCGCAGTCATCGGCCCGTCCGGGTGCGGCAAGAGCACCTTGGTG
Organism: Dehalococcoidia bacterium; assembly: GCA_965221925.1. Lineage (GTDB taxonomy): Bacteria > Chloroflexota > Dehalococcoidia > Lucifugimonadales > UBA2985 > JAPPHY01. Next base: position 270,812 of record OZ244924.1, read on the forward strand.
CGCTGCCTCAACCGGATGCACGAGATGTCCCCGGGCGGCTGGGTAGAAGGCCAGGTGCTGTACCAGGGAGAGGATATGTACAGCCCCAGAGTAGACCCGGTGGAGCTTCGCAGCCGTATAGGTATGGTCTTTCAGAAACCAAACCCGTTCCCCAAGTCGATTTTTGACAATGTGGCCTTTGGCCTGAAGGTGAACGGAATCAATGACTATACCTCGGATAGGGTGGAGCGCTCCCTTAGGCGAGCAGCAATTTGGGACGAGGTGAAGGACCGGCTGAAGGAGAGCGCCCTACAGCTTTCGGGTGGACAGCAGCAGCGTCTGTGTATCGCCAGGGCCTTGGCCGTCGAGCCGGAGGTGATCCTGATGGATGAGCCGTGCTCAGCCCTGGATCCCATGGCTACTCTGGCCGTAGAGGAGTTAATCCGGGAGCTATCCCAAGAGGTCACCATTATCATAGTAACCCACAACATGCAGCAGGCCGCGCGGGTCTCCCACGAGACGGCCTTCCTTATGACGGACGAGGGTAAGTCCGGCTATCTGGTAGAGTTCGGCCCCACCAACGAGATTTTCACCAACCCAAAGAACGAGCGCACTGAGGCGTATATCACAGGCCGATTCAGCTAGCCGATAGGAGGTGGATTATGGTAAGGGCCGACTTCGACAGGCATCTACGGATGTTGCAGAGCGACCTCCTCATTCTGGGGAGCATGGCGGAGAAGTCCATTGCCAAGGCGCTGGACGCCCTCAGGCGACGGGACCTGGAGGCGTCCCGGCAGGTGATCCTGGAAGACGACGTTATAGACATGAAGCGGTTCCAGCTGGAGGAGCAGTGCCTGGAGCTGATCGCTACCCAGCAGCCTATGGCCGGCGACCTCAGGAGCATTATCTCCATCCTCCATATCTCGGTAGAGCTTGAGCGCGTGGGGGACTACGCGGAGGGCATAGCAAAGATAAGCCTGATGATGGGCGACGAGCCTCCTATGAAGCCACTGATAGACATCCCCAGGATGTCCGAAATGGCATTGGATATGCTCCGCCGGAGCCTGGACGCCCTGGTACACAGGGACACCGTCGCGGCTATGGGTGTGTGCCAAGATGACGACGATGTGGACGCGCTGTACAACCAGGTGTACAGGGAGTTGGTCTTCTTCATGATCCAGGACCCCAAGACCATCCAACGGGCCACCTACCTGCTGTGGGTGGCTCACGACCTGGAACGGGTAGCCGACCGGGCCACGAACATCGCCGAGCGCGTCATCTTCCTGGTTACTGGCAAGATGACGGAGATCAATGTTTACAGTAACCGTCCGTGCCAGACGTAGGCAGGCAACCCGATCCCGCCTGGAGGCGGGCCGCTACCGAGGCCATTGGAACGGCGGTACTTGTCTTCGCCGGGGCCGGAGCCATCATCATAGATGAGCTTTCGGGCGGACGGATAACCCACTTGGGGATTGGCCTCACCTTTGGTATGGTAGTAGCCGCAATGATCTATGCCACAGGGCATATTTCGGGCGCGCACATAAACCCCGCCGTGACCCTGGGCTTTGCCCTGACGCGCCACTTTCCCTGGCGAGAGGTCCCCATGTACTGGGGGGCGCAGCTGATTGGAGCCTCCATAGCCGGCGCCGGACACAGGCTGCTCTTTGGCCTCGTTGGCGACATGGGGGCAACACTGCCCTCCGGAAGCCCCTGGCAGTCGTTTGGGCTTGAAGCTGTTCTGACGTTTATCCTGATGTTTGTCATCATGGCGGTTGCAACGGACATGAGGGCGGTGGGCCAGGCGGCGGCTCTGGCCATAGGCATGACGGTAGCCCTGGAGGCCATATTCGCCGGGCCTATTTCGGGAGCCTCCATGAATACGGCAAGGTCCTTTGGGCCGGCGCTGGCGGGCTGGGTGTGGTCGAGCCACTGGATTTACTGGATTGGGCCGATGGCAGGGGCGGCTGCGGGCGCGCTCCTGTACCGTTGGCTCAGGGGCCCGGACAACGTTTCCTGAGGCCGGCGGATCGTGGTCGGCGCGCCGGCCGGCTTGCTTCTGCAAAGCTCGCCCTCCGCGGGATACGGCGGCCCAGGAGTCGGTTTGCGTCTTGCCATATTCTCCACTAGAATGCGGTGGACGAGAGGCCCGGTATCCTGTGCGTTGATCCGTAGAAGAGTGTTCTCATGTTAGAAAAGCGCCCCGGCGACGAGTACCAGGAATGGGAATATCCCGACCCCAAGGATGTGGAAGACCTGAATGAGTTCGTTGAAGACGACGACCCGGAGTCGCAGAGGGGGTCTCGCCTCCCCAGCCTCCGCCAGACAATTGTCGGAATCGTTCTCCTGACCTTCGCAGGGTCGCTTCTATTGCCGTTCTTGCCGGCGCTGGGGCAAGGCCAAGGCGCCGCGGAGCAGGTTGACGTCCCACCCGCCACGGGTAGTACGGATGAGGAGCTCATAATCTACGATGAGTGGATTGAGAGCAATGTGTATGCCGGGCTGAGAGAATGGGGCGCAGCCGACCGGGTGGAGTACCTTGGCGTCCAGTTCAACGGCTCTATCCAATTTCCTGTCATTGGGTTGCAGGTGGAGACGCGGGACCCCGAAGGCGGCGCCGGGATCCCGATGCTGCAGAGCTACAGCATTGAAATCTTTGACCGCGTCTTTGGGGATGAGCGCGCCCAGAGCGTGGTACTGGCGTGGTTCAGACCTGCCGCCGCCGGAGGCGACTCGCCAGGCTTGGAAGAGGTCATGCTGGTGGGAATGCTAAACGAGACCGCTCAGGGAATCGACTGGGCCAGCTTGAAGGCAGAAGACCTCCGCGGAGTGGCCGACCTTTACAGGGACATACGGTCGGGGAGTGGAGAGTCGTCTATGGGGTAGCGCCGCAGGCCAGGGCGCGTAGAAGCCTGAGCAAGGGTAATGACCAAACAAGGAGGATATGGTGATACGGAGCTTTGGGGACAAGACGCCAAGGATTCACCCTACGGCCTTTGTCAGTGAAGCGGCCTACGTTGTGGGAGACGTGGAGATAGGGGAGGGCTCCAGCATCTGGCCTGGCGCCGTCATCCGAGCCAACCGGTACAAGATAAAGATAGGCAGGTTCGTGAACATACAGGACAACTGTGTCATCCATGCAGACGAGGACTGCACCTACGGCGACTACGTGACCATAGGCCACAACGTGATGTGCCACGCCACCACCGTTGAGGACCACTGCCTGATAGGGAACGGCGCCACGGTCAACGGGTACAGCATCATTCGCCACCACTCGCTGGTCGCCTCCGGAGCGTTGGTCCTGGAGCGGGTGGAGATCCCCCCAAACTCCCTTGTGGTGGGAGCTCCGGCGGAGGTGAGACGCACCGTTATGGAGCGGCATCTTCAGATCATGGAAAAGTACTCCACGGACTACCAGGGCTACAGCCAGGAGTTCAAGGCAGCGGGGCTTCAGGACCCGGATCAAGAGAAGTTCACCGACCCCAACGTGTAGCTTGGGCGCGAGGCTGGGTATGCTGGTAGAATATGATGCGTACACAGGAGGCGCTCCATGAGGCAGATAGATCTGCGCAGCGATACGGTGACACACCCCACGCCGGCCATGCGCCGGGCAATGGCTGAGGCCGAGGTGGGCGATGACGGCTGGGGCGATGATCCCACGCTGAACCGGTTGCAGGAGAGAGTGGCGGAGATGCTGGGCAAAGAGGCCGCGGTCTTTGTTCCCAGCGGCACAATGGCCAATCTGGCCTCTGTGCTGAGCCACTGCGAGCGTGGAGACGAGATAATCGTGGGGGACCAGTCCCACGTCTACCTCTATGAGTATGGCAGCGTCTCGGCCCTGGGGGGAGTGGGATACCGCCAGTTGCCAAACGCCGAGGATGGCGCTCTGGACCCCGGCATGGTGGAGGAGGCCATTCGTCCCGCGTCTCCACGGTTTCCCCGTACCGCTCTGGTATGCCTGGAGAACACCCATAACCGGTGCAGCGGCGCAGCGCTAACCCCGGAGTATACGGACGCCATAGCCGGAATAGCTCATCAACGCGGCGCAGCTCTCCACCTGGACGCCGCGCGCCTGTTCAACGCCTCCGTATACCTGGGCGTGCCCGCGCGGGAGTTGGTCCGCTCTGTGGACTCTCTCATGTTCTGCTTCTCCAAGGGTCTGTCCTGCCCGGTTGGCTCCATAATCTGCGGCGATAGGGAGTTCGTCAGAAAGGCGCATCGCATCCGCAACTCCCTGGGGGGAGGCATGCGCCAGGCGGGAGTCCTTGCGGCGGCGGCTCTTGTGGCGCTGGATGAGATGGTGGAGCGCCTGGGAGATGACCACGCCAACGCTCGTATACTGGCAGAAGGGTTGAGCCGTATCCCCGGCATCGTCATAGACCCGGCCCGGATACAGACCAACATCGTAATCCTGGAGCCGGCCGACGGAGACGCCGTCGGCTTCCTGCGGCGGCTTGCGGACCGGGGGGTGCGCGGCTCTCATACCAACGGCTCCAAGGCGCGGCTGGTAACCCACTACGGCATAGACCGGAGAGACATAGACGATACTCTGGAGGTGGTGGAGTCGGTTATGAAGGAGGGATCAGGCGCCCGTAGATAGCAGCCGGCGGCGCCCACACCCCAATTCTCCTCCGTTACCTGTTCTGTGCCCACCATCGCCGGCCTGAAAGCAACTGCCTGGAATACGGGTCATTGAAGGGCCCTCAGACGTGAATGAAGCGCTCAACGTATACGGACGCCAAACGGCAGGACATGCAGCCGGTACGCGCCGGCCTCACCGCGGGGTCGGTTGCGGCGATGGTTGGCGTCCTTGCAAACCTCCCCCTGCACTCGCCAAGCGATGCGTTCTTCAACAGCGCCACGGTTATGCCGGCCGCGCTGCTAGCGGGCCTGGGCGCCGGCCTTCTTTGGCGCGCCTTGAGCCACAGGAGACGCCGTACAATCTACTTCGCGGCCGCGACGGCCCTAGCCTTTGGCCTGGTCTCCATCGCGGCGATAGCCGGCGAATCGCAGATGGAGCGTTCAGTGTCATACATGGTTCCTCTGGCGGCAATTGTTTTGGGGCTGACGGGAGGCCTGACCGCCCTCCTGCTGAAAACCACACGGACGCCGTCTTGGAAGCTGACCTTCCTGACGATGGTCGTCGCCATTGGCCTTGGGGTCGGCCTGGCCGGGCATGGCGACCAGGAGAGCGGCAGGCTGGAGCTGCCGCCCAGGAGCGCGCCGTGGACAACTTTAGAATCTCGCCCATCGTAGGGGTAACACAGGAGTAAAAGAGTATGCCTATAGCCATTCCCGGCTCCAGACCGTTGGCGGCGGCCATCGCCGTATCCGGTATCCTGCTTCTGTTTCTGACGGGCTGCGGCGGCTCCGGCGATGCGCCTACGTCCACGCCCGCGTCACCGTCTGCTACGGCCACCTCAAGGCCCTCGCCAACGGCTACCTCAACCTCGCCGCCGTCCACCGCTGCGCCAACGTCGCCGTCGCCAACGGCTATGCCGTCTCCCACACCTGGGAGCAGCGGCGCGCCAAGGAGCCTGGGGGAGTATGACGGCGTCTCCTTCATGGTGTCCGCGGGCTCAGAGGCCACGTTCACTGTTGAGGAGCAGCTGGCAAGCCTGCCCCTGCCCAACGATGCCGTGATGCGGACCACCGCCCTTTCCGGAGAGGTCCACCTGGATGGCAGGCCGTCCGTGATCCGTATAGACCTTCAGGAGTTGTCCAGCGATCAGACATTCAGGGACAGGTACGTGAGGAGCAGGATGTTCGGCGAATACCCCGTTGCGGTCTTCACCGTGCCAGACATAAGCTCGATACCCGATGGCCTGGCCTTGGGTGAAGAGGTTACGTCCAGTGTGGAAGGCTCCCTTGAGATACACGGGGGCGCGTTCCCTTTCAGTTTCGAAATCCAGGCGCGGGATGACGGCGATGAGTTGTTCATCCTGGGTCGCGCCACCTTTACGTGGGACCAGCTGGAGATCCCCAGACCCACCGCTCAGTCCGTGGTGAGCATCGAGGACGAGGTGAGCGTAGAGATACTGCTGGCGGTGGTACCCGCGTAGGGAAGGAGCGGATGAGCCTGCGGGCGCGTCCCGCGGGAGTCCCGGAGTAATCGGGCAATCGTATCGTATAGAAGGAGGAAAGCGACATGAAGGCAGTCCAGATCGCGCAGGTCGGTGGCCCGGAGGTCCTGAAGTATACGGACGTTCCGGACCCAAGCCCGGGAGAGGGGCAGGCCCTGATAGAGATCAAGGCTGCGGGCGTCAACTACATGGACGTGTACGCCCGCTCCGGCCAGAACCCCCCGTCTCTCCCGGCCATCCTTGGCGGGGAAGGGGCGGGCGTGGTCACCCAGGTTGGAGAGGGCGTTTCGGAGGTGGAGGTGGGCGACCTGGTGGCGTATACCGGCGTGGGGGCGTCCTACGCGGAGAAGGTGGCAGCGCCGTCCTGGCGACTGGTGAAGATGCCCGACGGCCTGGACGCCGAAGCGGGCGCGGGCGCCATGCTCCAGGGTATGACCGCGCACTACCTATGCTACTCCACGTATCCTCTGAAGCCGGGGGATACCTGTCTTGTACACGCGGCCGCGGGAGGCGTAGGGCTGCTGTTGACCCAGATGGCAAAAGCCCTGGGCGCCCGCGTGATTGGAACGGTGTCCACCGAGGAGAAGGCCAGGCTTGCCTACGAGGCCGGAGCCGACCACGTCATCAACTACGCGGTGGATGACTTTGGGTGGGAGGTTGACAGGATCTCAGAGGGAAACGGCGTCCAGGTGGTGTACGATGCAGTGGGCCTCACCACGTTTGAGCAGAGCGTAGCCTGCCTTGCCCCGCGCGGCTGCATGGTGTTGTACGGCCAGGCCAGCGGGCCGGTCCCTCCCATGTCGCCGGCCATCCTTGGACGAAAATCGATCTATCTGACCCGTCCCTCGTTGGGGACTTACACAGCCACAAGGGAGGAGCTGCTCCAACGAGCGAATGACGTGCTTGGATGGGTCCAATCGGGTAAGCTGGACCTGCGGATCCACGGCAGATTCCCACTCAGCGACGCCGCCGATGCCCACCGGCAACTGGAGGGTCGTCTGACCACCGGGAAGCTGCTCCTTATACCGTAGAGTATACGGCCGGCCGTATGTTGATAGGCAGAGATCAAGGGTAAAACGAATGAGTATGGCAAAAGAGGAGATACGCGCCCGCATCCTGTCGGTTCGCGAGCGGATCGCCAGGGCTGCGGAGCGCGCCGGGCGGGATGCCGGCCAGGTCACGCTGCTGGGCGCCTGCAAGCAGGTGGACCGGGAGAGGGTCCTCCAGGCTATCGACCTGGGCATTGCCCACGTGGGGGAGAACCAGGTGCAAGAGGCGGAGGCCAAGTTCAATGGGCTGGAACGCCCTGACAGACTGGCCGGCCTCCACTTCATTGGACATCTTCAGGCCAACAAGGCGCGCCGCGCCGTGGCCCTGTTCGACGTGATTCAGTCGGTTGACAGCATACGGCTGGCGTCCAGGATAGACGGCATCGCCCGCGAGCTGGACAGGCGCGTCTCAATCTATATTCAGGTGAACGTGGGCCTGGAGCCTGCCAAGGAAGGCGCGAGGCCGGACCAGGTCATAGAGATCGCGGAGTACGCGGCCTCCTGCGCGCGCGTTGAGTTGGCGGGGCTGATGGCCGTCCCTCCACACTCGGAGGACCCGGAGGCGGTCAGGCCGTACTTCAGGATGCTCAGGGAGCTTCGGGATAGCGTGTGCCGGCTGGAGGACTATGCCGGCGCTTCCCTTGGACTCTCGATAGGTATGACCGGGGACTTTGAGGTGGCCGTTGAGGAGGGGTCGACTATGGTCAGGCTGGGGTCTGCCATCTGGGGAGCCAGGCCGGGTTGACGTCTCGGCCGGGATGCCGGTCTCCACGCTCATATGGTTTGACATGCTCACCACGAGCGGGAGGGGAGTGGCGCTCCAACCAACGTTGTCAGCGCCAACATCTGTAGAGAATACCGGAAACATCGGGTGGGTGTGTTTATTTACAGTCTGTGGTATACTACGGCGCAGTGGCAGTGTTGTGAGTCCCAAAGCCCGGTTCGTCATAGCGTTCTCTGAGCAATACTCGGCTCCTGGATGGTGTCCTTGGCGCCCAGTGGACAGTCTTGAATTCCTTGGTATCGGTGACCAGCCTCTCGCCAACTATCAGAAGAAAGGAGGTCGCTGATGGAATACGAGGACAAAACCCTTACGTGCCAGGACTGTGGACAGCCATTTACCTTCAGTGCGGATGACCAATCGTTTCACGCGATGAAGGGGTTTACCAACGAGCCCAAGCGCTGCGGCTCCTGCCGCGAGGTACGGCGCGGTGAGCGCAATGGTGGTGGATACAGCCAGGGTCCCCGTGAGGCGCACGCAGTGGTGTGCGCCGAGTGTGGTAAAAATACCACGGTGCCCTTTGTTCCGCGTGGAGACCGCCCCGTCTATTGCAGCGATTGCTTTAGCCGGAGGCGTTCTGGTTCCACGGGTTCAAGTTCAAGGTTCGGTTGGTAGGAGACCATAACATAATTGGACAGAGGGGGTGCAACCACTCCCTCTGTCTCAAGGACTCTAGTCCGTGTTGCGTGGTCGTTAGTCATATAAAGAGGAGATTGTGTTGAGGATATATGTAGGGAATCTTGCGTACGAGACCAACGAAGGCGAGTTGCGCGGGGCTTTTGAGGCGCATGGGGAGGTCCAGGAGGTCTCTGTCGTTCGCGACCGGGAAACGAGCCGTTCCAGAGGATTCGCGTTCGTGGAGATGCCGACCAAGACGGATGCGGAGGCCGCGATCTCAGCTCTCAACGGCAAGGAAGTGGGCGGGCGGACTCTGACTGTCAACGAGGCAAAGGCTCGCCAGGAACGCGGCTCGGGCGGTGGTGGCGGGTATGGCGGTGGCGGCGGAGGAGGAGGGTATGGCGGAGGCGGCAGAGGCTCTCGCTGGTAGCGTTCGCAGCCTACCTGGACGATATTGGACTATCTGCGCTAGCAGCCTGCGGGCAGGCTGCTAGCGCTCCGTAATTATGCAGGTGTTGGCGACCCGGAGCGGATTTGAACCGCCGATCTCCGCCTTGACAGGGCGGCGTGTTGAACCATGCTACACCACCGGGCCGCTTTGAATGTCCCGCGCCAACCGGCGCATTTGGTTCCGCTTGGGCTATCCCCTGCGTGGGCCTTCCCGTCTCAGCCTTTGGAAGCAGACCGCTTCCGGCGCTAGAAACTTCAACCAACGCCGTGGAACCCCACGGTTACCAGGTCCCCCTCAACAATGACGGGGGTGGTGCGTTCTCCACCCGTCAGACGCTCCACGTCCGCCCATGCCTCCGGAGTAACGCTCAGGTCTATCTCCTTGAAGGGGATGTCGCTCTGCGACAACTCGTCCTTGGCCGCGGATGAGTAGCCGCAGTCCGGATGGGTATATATTACAAGCGTATCGTCCAAGGGAGTCACCCCGCTGCGAGATTCCTGGCTACTGCTTCTATTCTAACCCACCCCGTTGCATTTTGCAAAGGGAAATGGTCGACAGGACGCGAGCTTCCGTCCTCAGACGCTGCGCGCTATCCGGCTATCCTTGCTATGGCTACGATGAGCGCCAGAAGGAGCAGCGCGGCGAAGACCCACCACGGAACGCCTCGCGCGGCCCCGGGACGCGCCCTCTGCAAGGCGCGCCTTCGCTTTCTTCTTGAGCTCATGATTCCCTGTTCCCCAAGCGACTCAGGGCATGATACCCGGTCGGGCTTGCGCTTACAACGGCCGGCGGCGGAGCGTGCGCTCCAAGACCCCGGACCAGTTCCCGCGCCGCCGGCGAAATACTAATGTCATACGAAAGTAGGTCTGATCCGATATGTCCTGATCCTATACGTAGCATTGCAACGGTGTGTGAATGGTGATAAAGTAGTTTGGTTCTAGTCAGTGCTGGTATTATTCTATATTTAAGGTTGGGAAATGCGAATAAAGAAGCTCTACATAGGTCTTGTCATCCTGGCGCTTGTCGTACTGGTGGGCTGTAGTTCTCCCACTCCTACGCCTGAGCCGACTGCCACACCTGAACCCACCGCTACCCCTGCGCCCACGGCTACCTCCATCCCTGAGCCGACGGCCACCCCAATGCCGACCGCTACCCCTGAGCCGACTGCCACCCCCGAGCCGACTGCCACCCCTGAACCGACGGCTACCCCTGAACCGACGGCCACACCCACCCCTGAGCCGACGGCCACTCCCGAGCCGACGGCTACACCCGCCGCGACCCCAACTCCCACACCCAGGCCGCTACCGCCGGGCGAACTCCCCGGGCTGCCCAACCAGTTTTCCGGCATTGTAACAGTAGGCGGCCAGCCCGCCCAGGCCGGGCTTACGATAGAGGTAAGGGTAGAGTGGTGGCGTTCGCTAATCCTCACGAAGAGCAACGGGAGCTACACAGCCATTGTGACTCCAAACGACAAGGCGTTACAAGGAATGACCATTACCTTCCACATCGGCGATAGCCAGGCAGCGGAGACGGCCACATACGATGGAAGGAACTTTGTGCTCCAGCCCCTGAACCTCACATTCCCATAGCCCCTTCCGGCCCGCCCCAAGACGCGAGTAAGAGGCCACGCCCCTAGGAGCGTGGCCTCTTGTATCAGGCTCAAGCTGCGCTTAACCCCACAGCCCTTACAAGGCTGCTCACATGCTCGTGTGCGCTTCGACCCACTCATCCCCTTTCCGTTCACCCAGAGCCTGTCGAAGGGCGTGAGCGGAAAGGGGATTGGCCCCACTGCGACACTCGCCTATTGCCAGTAACAGCTCTAGCGTTCTAATATCCTGGCATAGCTGATACAGGAGGTGAATCAATCATGGCATTGACAATCACGGAAGCATCGAAGCTCTCTAACGACATCCTGCTGACGGGGGTCATAGAGACCATCGTGAACGAGAGTCCAATCTTGCAGTCGCTCCCGTTCATAGAGATAGTCGGTAACGGCCTCACCTACAACCAGGAGAACGCCGCGCCAACGGCCGCCTTCTACGAGGTGGGGGACACCTGGGTGGAGTCCACGCCCACCTTTACCCAGCGGACGGCCACCCTGAAGATACTGGGAGGCGATGCGGACGTGGACAACTTCCTGAAGGCCACCCGCTCCAACCTCCAGGACCTGGAGGCGTCGGTGGTGCAGCTCAAGGCCAAGGCGGTGCAGCAGAAGTTCGATGACGGCTTCGTCAATGGCGACACTGACAGCGACGCCAAGTCATTCGATGGGATCGAAAAGCTGACCGCGGAGGGACAGACGGTTTCGATGGGCACCAACGGGGCCACACTCACCCTCAGGGTCTGTGCAAAGTCGAAACAGGCGGAGATGATGAGGTTTAGTGCCTGGTCCCATCTGGCGGCATAGTGGCGTTGTTGTTGGGGGACGTTGCTGACTCCGCGCCGCGACAACAGCCCTAGAACAAGGTTGTTGATTGTGGCCATCATGTGCTGAGCGTGTCCCAGCCGTAAATGACACCAGTCCTCCCGCAGGGTCTCGTCCCGGCGATAGTGCAGACCATTCTCAATGCTCCAATGGGTGCGGACCATTTCCAGCAAACGCTGCGGACCGGCCTGCTCGGGCCTCAAGCTGGTTATCCCGTAGCAGGTCTCGCGGGTTGTCCTGTCCGCTTGGGTAAATTCAAAGCGCCGCTCCAGCTTGAAGACCTGTTGGACGTAGGGCCAGTCCAGGTAGTCGTTCAAGCCGGAACTGGCCGACAGGACGCGTTTCTCGATGCGTCCATGCCCCTTGTCCAAGCTGGTGGCAGAGCAGCCGACGCCGTCATTGGCCAGCGCCGCCGGTCCGCTTGCAAAGAAGGTTGCAATATCCTCCAGCAGTTGGGGCTGGTTCTTCTTGACGGTCCAAAGGTACTCTCCCCCGCCCTCCACTACTTGCGAGGAGAGTTGACGCTGCACCGGCAAGGCGGCGCCGCTGACCACCTTGTCCCGCAAGTCGATGGACTCCAGCAGGCACGGCGCCGCCTTGATCTCATTTTCCTTACCGTCCACTTCCACTTAGGCCAGTACTATCCCTTCGCTGGGCAGATAGGCCGCCAGCAGATGCGCTCCCCGGCTCCGACCCGCCGGTATGCTCCCGCGCAAAGTCTTGCCGTCTATAGCTATCTGGACCAATTGCCCTTCCGCCGCTCCATCCGACGGGCGGCTGGCGAAGAAGTTGCCCACCACCTGCTCCAACGCCGTCATGTCCAGCTTTTCTCCCAGAATCCGGCTGTAAGTCGTGCGATGGGGCGCTTGGGCTTTCCTCAAGCCGAAAGCCTGGGCCAAGGCTTCCTTCCGGCGCCAGACCCATTCCGATATGCCGCTCAGCCGGTCTTCCCCCGCCAGCTTGGCCAGCACGGCAAACACCAGGACATGCACCAATTGATAGCGTATTCCTCGAGAATCCCGGCGGTCTTCCAGCCGGCTCAGAAAATCGTACAGACTGCCTAGGTCCACCACAAACCCCGGAGCTTCACCATTGACATCAAACCCGACCAGATTATACTCCATAATGCCCTTCCTCCATCAGATAGGTCGTAGTTGTCCCTATCTATGGCGGAAGGCTTTCCTTATGTCAACCAACAGGCGGGCGCTGGTTATGGCAACGCTGGTTGGAGTGCCACTCCCATCCCGCTCGTGGTGAGGATGTCGAACCATATGAGCGGGTAGACTGAGGGCGTAGCTGACACCACTCAGTATGAACGGTGTTGTGCGCTGTTACCAGCGCCTGTAAAGAATGCCACGGGCAATGAGGGGCAGCGCGCTACCCCAGGTCTATGGGTCTCGCTATATCCAGGTAGATACCCAGTATCCCCACCAGCGCTATGAGAAGGAAGACCGCCGCTCCCACCGGCATCAGCTTGCGCATGTCGGGCCGACGGCCGGTCACCTTCTCGTAGAGCGCCACGGCGAAGTGACCACCGTCGAAGGGATAGAGAGGTATGGCGTTCAGTACGCCAACGAAGATGGCAATGTAGGCAATGAGGCCCAGGGTGACGCTCAGTCCCGCTCGCTGGCTGGCGGCGCCGAACTGGGTGATGCCTATTACACTCACGGGGCGGACCTCGTCCAGCGCCTCATCGTTGCTGAAGACCGCGCCTATGAAGACGCGGAAGTTGGTGACAAACCCCCAGATTCCCTCCACGCTTAACCGGGTGAACAGGACCACGTCCCCCGCGGCCCTGCCCGCTCCCAGAATGGGGTTGTCCCGCCTCTTGCCCATCGCCGGAGAGACCCCCAGGAATCCAACCTCCTCACCGGTGTCCGGGTTGGTCCTGGAGGTTAGTGGGGCGTTCAGCCGGAGCAGGTCGCCGTCTCTCTGCACCGCCACTACAACGTCCTGGTTGGGGCTGTCTCTCAGGACCGCGGTCAGGTCTCCCCACTCCTCAATGGGTATCCCGTTGACGGCTACCAACCGGTCTCCCACCCGGATGCCCGCCAGCATTGCGGCCGTGGGCGAGCCGTCCTCGGTCTCCGCCACAACGTGCGCTATGTCAAGCCGCGGCCGCTCTCTATCGGGTTCCCCTACGACTACGTTGGCAAACCAGAGCAGCGCGAACGCGATGACGAAGTGGGTACCGATTCCACCCATGACCACCACCGACTTCTGCCAGAAGGGTTTGACCCTGTACGCGCGGGCTTCGTCTTCGGGAGGGACATCCTCCAGAATGTTCATGCCTATTATCCGGACGTACCCACCGGCCGGAATAGCCTTGATGCCGTATTCGGTCTCCCCGCGCTGGAAGGACCAGAGGGTGGGGCCGAACCCCAGGAAGTACTTGGTGGCCTTCATGCCAAAGAATTTGGCCGCTACCAGGTGGCCGCCTTCGTGGGCCATCAGGATGATCGCAAAACCGACTATCACCATGAACCCGCCTAGCATACGGCTCCTCGCATTTCCGGCTCAGGCTACCCAGGCCACGTACGGGCCGTCCTCCGGGCCCACGCGTCCGCTTCAAGGATGTCATCCCAGCCGGGGCTTGGCGCAGGGTCGTGTTTCGACAGGACCCACTCCACAAGGTTGGGAATGGTGGTGAAGCCGATGGCGCCGTCCAGGAACAGCTCAACCGCAACCTCGTCCGCGGCGCTGAGAACTGCGGGGTACGTCAGCCCCTTCCTGCCGGCCTCAACGGCCAGCCGGAAGCAGGGGTACTTGGCCTCATCCAGAGCCTCGAAAGTCAGCGCAGCCGTCTCCGCCGGGTTGAAGCGGGGCAGGGCGTCGTTCTCTACCCTTTTGGGGTAGAAGAGGGCGTGCTGGATGGGCATACGCATGTCGGGCGGGCTCAGCTGGGCCTTCACAGAGCCGTCGGCGAACTCCACCATAGCGTGTATGATGCTCTGGTGATGCACCACCACGTCTATCTTCTCCCAGGGCAGGTCGAAGAGCCATTTGGACTCGATTACCTCAAAGCCCTTGTTCATCAGAGAGGCGGAGTCTATGGTGATCTTCCTGCCCATGCTCCAGGTCGGGTGCTTCAACGCTTCTTCCGGCGTAACCGCCGCCAACTCCTCCGGCGTTCGACTTCGGAGAGCCCCCCCGGAGGCCGTTATGATTACCCTGGACAGGTCCTTGTCCTCTCCCCTCAGACACTGCCAGATAGCGCTGGGTTCGCTGTCCACCGGCAGAATGTCCACGCCGCAGCGCCTGGCCTCCCCCATGATTATGTCCCCTGCCATGACAACCGGCTCCTTGTTGGCCAGCGCCACGGTCTTTCCCGCGCGGATTGCCGCCAGGATGGGCTTCAGACCGGCCTGTCCCACGCTGGCCGCCATTACCATGTCCACGTCAGGGTGGGATGCCACCTCCTCAGGGGATGCCACGCTGCACCCCTGGGGGAGCCCGGATGCCAGGACATCGGTGGGGCCCTGGCAGGACACCGCCCTAGGATGGAACTCCTGCGCCTGTTGTCCCAGCAGTTCCAGGTTGTAGCCCGCGGCCAGCCCGATCACCGAGAATCGGCCGGGGAAAGCGCGGACCACGTCAAGGGTCTGTCTTCCGATAGACCCTGTGGAACCCAGGATGGCCAAGCCTTTCACTTCACTATCCATACCAGGAAATGGTACACGACTACGATGACAAAAACAACGCTATCCAGGCGATCCAGGACACCCCCGTGGCCCGGAATGATGCCCCCGGCGTCCTTCACGCCGGAAGCTCTCTTGATCATAGACTCCACCAGGTCTCCCGCCTGCGCGGAGACTCCCACCAGCGCGCCGAGGATGGGCGCCTGCCAAGCAGACAACGGCAGGTCCTGCCAGTAAGCCAGGGCCATGACCGCCCCCGTCCCGGCCAGAAAGCCGCCCACGGCTCCCTCCCACGTCTTGCCTGGGCTGATGCGGGGCGCCAACGTTATTCTACCCACCGCTTTGCCCGTGAAGAACGCCCCTGTATCCGTGGCGAACGTCCCCAAGATCACAACCAGCGCCCATTGCAGCCCGTTCGGCTCTGCGCGAAGGAGCAGGAACAGCGAGAGCGTCCAACCCACGTAGAAGGCCCCCGCGGCGGTGTATGCCCAGTCCACCAGGGAGTCGCGAAAGCCTCCGGAGTCAACCCCGGCCTTTGTGGGCGATCGTAGCGCTGGGAGGCGGCGCAGCTGGCGCCATGAGAAGGTCAAGGCGGCTCCGCCCAGGGCGACAAGAGGGACCTGATAGCTAACGTAGTCCTCTCTGTCGCCGCTGACAATGAACGCCAGAGTCCATACAATGCCCAGCGCTACTGCCGGCCGCGCCTCCCTCCGCTCTGCCATGCGGTAGAACTCCAATACCCCCAACGACGCGAGGACGGCCGCCAGCAGCGAAAGCCAGGGGGAGCCGGCCCATACGGCCGCCACCACGAGCGGAATCCCAACGATGGCGCTTATAACCCTTGAAGCCATTGGTCAGAAGATGTGGGACCCTCTTGAATATGGGAAAGCCGATATTGCGTCTATGGCCTCTGCCTTGGCCGTTGCGCCGGGTGGAGGACGCGGCCCTAGCCGTGGTGTACGAGGCCTCGGGGTTCCTCCGCCGGGGCGACAGATCTGGGTACGGCGTCTGCGCAGGAGGGGGCCAGCCCTAGACCTCTATCCTCCCAAAGCGACGACGTCGCCGGCTGTAGGCTTTCAGGGCCATGCGCAACTCCTCCTGGTCGAAATCGGGCCAGAACGCGGGAGTGCAGTAGTATTCGCTGTATGCCGACTGCCACAGGAGGAAGTTGCTCAGTCTCATCTCCCCCCCCGTGCGTATAATCAGGTCCGGTTCCGGCATCCCTGCCGTGTCCAGGTAGTTGCTGAAGGTGTCCTCATCTATGGCGTGGGGAGCCACTCCATCCTGCACAATCCGGCGCACCGCCCCCAGTATCTCCGCCCTTCCACCGTAGTTGAAGGCCACGCTCAGGGCGATATGGTCGTTGTCCTTTGTCAGCTCTATGGCGCGGCATACGGCGTCCTGAAGCCCCGGGGAAAGGCGGTCCAGGGTCCCAAGGTGCGACAGCTTGACGCCCTGCTTGTGCAGAGCCTCTGCCTCTTTGTGGACCACGTCCTCCAGGATGCCCATCAGGCCGCGCACCTCTTCATCCGGGCGCTCCCAGTTCTCCGTGGAGAAGGCGTACAGGGTCAGGTGTTTGACTCCAAGGCGGGCAGCCTCGGCTGTAACCTGTTGGATGTTCTCTCTTCCAGCCTGGTGGCCGGCCAGGCGGGGGAGCTTCCTCTGCGCCGCCCACCGACCGTTGCCATCCATGATGATGGCTACGTGCGCGGGAATAGGCCGGACGCCCTGACTATGCTCTACGAACTCCTCTTCTCCCACCTTCATGGCTCTGTCCGGTCCAGGCTGCTCTTAAAGCAGAGCCTAGACCTCCATAACCTCTTTCTCTTTCTCAGCCCCCAGGCTATCCATCTCGGCAACGTAGAGGTCGGTCATCTTCTGGAGCTGGTCCTGGGCGCGTTTGGCTTCGTCCTTGGAGATCTCCTTGTCCCGTTCCATTGCCCTGAACTGTTCCAGAATGGATCTCCTGATGTTCCTCACCTCCACCCGTCCCTCCTCCACCTTCTTCCGCACCAGCCGCACCAGCTCCTTCCGGCGATCCTCCGTAAGCTGAGGGATAGCCAGGCGCAGCACGTTTCCATCGCTTGCGGGGTTCAGCCCCTGCCCAAACTTCAGGATGGCCTTCTCCATCGCCGGCAGGCTCTGCTTGTCCCACGGCTGGACCACCAGCAGCCGCGCCTCGGCCGCGGTGACAGAGGCCAGCTGGTTCAAGGGCGTGGAAGCGCCGTAGTAATCTACCATTACGTTCTCCACCAGGGACGGGTTGGCCCTCCCGGTCCTGACGGTTCCCAACTCTCTCCTCAGCGCCTCTACTGACCTGCGTTTCCTCTGGTCGCCTTCTTCAATGACCTCCCTTATCGTGGCCATCGATTACCTCCTTTACAGAGGGTATTGTGTGACATTGGCTCCCCGCGTATCGCAGCAACGGGGACTCTTGGAGTTTAGCATACAGGATAGGCAACTATAAAGCGTTCAGATGGAAAACGGGGGTTGGAACGCCGGGAGTCGCGGGGCTGAGGGCAAGATGACGTTTGCCATGCCTTTGGGTAGGGCGTCACTCTTCTCCGCCGCTGCCAAAGCGTCCTGGTCATATGGGTTGGGGACTCAGAGTCTGGCGCGCTGAGATCGGCCCAAGCAAGGCCGGGGCGCCTGAAGGGGTTAGTCTTTGGTGTCCACGTCCGGGTACTCTCCAAGGGCAAACCTCTGGAACCGTCTCACGCGGATGTTCTCTCCCACCCGCGCCGTCACGTCGTTTACCACGTCTCTTATGGTCTTGGACGGGTCCTTGATAAAGGCCTGCTCCATCAGGAGAGCTTCCTCCGGGTCGGCTGTGTCCTCGTCGGGAACGGCTGAGTCATCCACGTAGCGGGGCGCCATCGCCGCCACCTGCATGGCAAGGTTGTGGACAAGCTCCTTGAACTCAGGCGTCCGGGCCACGAAGTCCGTCTCGCAGTTCACCTCCACAATTGCCCCAACGCGACTCCCTGTGTGGATGTAGCAGTCTACCACCCCCTCCAGGGTCTCCCGGGACGCCTTCTTGGCTGCTGTGGAGAGGCCCTTCCGCCGCAGCAACTCCACCGCCTTCGCAATGTCTCCATCGGCCTCTTCTAGGGCGTTCTTGCAGTCCATGACGCCTGCGCTGGTCTGCTCTCTAAGGTCCTTGATGGACTCCAGTGATACCCCGGCCATTTCTACACAACCCCTTCCGTCAACCCCTGGGCCTCAGGGGCGTCCGCCCGGTCTGCCTCCACAGCCATTGCGGATGCCATTTCAACCATATCCGCCGCATCCGTGACCTCCTCCTCCTCCATTGCCATGTCCTGCAGGGCAGTGGCAGCGCTGGCGAGCTCCCTCCGCCTGTGAGCGCCTTCCATCACGGCATCGGCCATGCGGGCGGTCACCAGGTTGATTGAGCGAATGGCGTCATCGTTAGCGGCGATGGGGTAGTCTATCAGGTCCGGGTCGCCGTCCGTGTCCACCAGGGCGACTATGGGTATACCCATCCGTCGACCCTCTGCCACGGCGATCTTCTCCCGGCCTATGTCCACCACGAACAGCGCTCCCGGCAGCCTGGTCATCTCCTTCACGCCCCCGAAGTTTCTGTTCAAGCGCTGGACCTCGTCCTCCAGCTTCAGGGCCTCCTTCTTGGTGAGCAGGTTGAAGCCCCCTCGCGCCTTGCGTTCCTCCAGGCGAATCAGGTAGTCTATCCGGCTCTGTATTGAGGAGAAGTTGGTCATCATCCCGCCAAGCCACCTGTGCTTGACGTAGAACATCCCGCACCTTTTCGCGGCCTGCTCCACGGAGTCCTGGGCCTGCCTCTTGGTTCCAATGAACAGGACGCTCTCTCCCCCCGCCACCACGTCAGAAATGAACTGCTGCGCCCGCTTCAGCAGAAACATGGACTGCTGCAGGTCTATGATGTGTATGCCGTTCCGCTGGGCGAATATGTACTGCTTCATGCGAGGATGCCATCTCTGGGTCTGATGCCCAAAGTGAACCCCCGCCTCCAGCAAAGACTTCATTGTCAGCGACTCTTGAGGCGGCGCCTCCCGTTCATCCGATACGACCATACAACCTGCCTTCCCGCTGCTTCAGTAACAACCTCCCACAATAATGCCCGCCAAGTATATCACATTGAAACGCGAGGGACAATGCGTCGCGACTCTGGTAGCGCAAAGCTCTCCTTTTGACCTCGTTGTCGATGCGCGCCGGGTACCCCAGTAACCCAGGCGGGCCAGGCTCGATGGCAAACGGGCGTCATCCGGTCAACAGTGAGATGAGTCCAACGGCCGGCGCCGGCAAAGCGGTACGGCGCGGCGTTGTCGGAGGGGTGGTGGGCGATAGAGGACTTGAACCTCTGACCTCTTGCGTGTGAAGCAAGCGCTCTAACCAGCTGAGCTAACCGCCCACTTCTCGTCTCTGCCGGGAGTGCGGCGCCGAACGGGGACGGATGCGCGCCGGCATCCCTCTGGCCTGCCGATGCGCTCCCGTGGTGTACTCTGCACACGGCTATCTCAGAGTATACAGTCATGTGGCAAGGCGGGCAAGAGCGGCCCCCGTCCCGGCGCTATTTATAGGGTTGGTTATGGCGCGCGACACCGCTCATATGGTTCGACAAGCTCACCACGAACGGGGGAATCTACCGCTCATACTGAGCTTGTCGAAGTACGTGAGCGGCTGGAGCGTCGGCCTCCACCGCCGTTCCTGTGTCTGGGCGATGCGATGTAGGGGCGGTTCGCGAACCGCCCCTACATGTGACGGAGCCGTCCGTACCCGCTCATATGGTTCGACAAGCTCACCACGAACGGGGGAATCTGCCGCTCATACTGAGCTTGTCGAAGTACGTGAGCGGCTGGAGCGTCGGCCTCCACCGCCCTTCCTGTGTCTGGGCGATGCGATGTAGGGGCGGTTCGCGAACCGCCCCTACATGTGACGGAGCCGTCCGTACCCGCTCATATGGTTCAATATGCTCACCACGAACGGGGGAATCTGCCGCTCATACTGAGCTTGTCGAAGTACGTGAGCGGCTGGAGCGTCGGCCTCCACAGCCGTTCCTGTGTCTGGGCGATGCGATGTAGGGACGGTTCGCGAACCGCCCCTACATGTGACGGAGCCGTCCGTACCCGCTCATATGGTTCAATATGCTCACCACGAACGGGGGAATCTACCGCTCATACTGAGCTTGTCGAAGTACGTGTGCGGCTGGAGCGTCGGCCTCCACAGCCGTTCCTGTGTCTGAGCGATGCGATGTAGGGGCGGTTCGCGAACCGCCCCTACATGTGACGGAGCCGTCCGTACCCGCTCATATGGTTCGACAAGCTCACCACGAACGGGGGAATCTACCGCTCATACTGAGCGTGTCGAAGGGTGTGAGCGGCTGGAGCGTCGGCCTCCACCGCCGTTCCTGTGTCTGGGCGATGCGATGTAGGGGCGGTTCGCGAACCGCCCCTACATGTGACGGAGCCGTCCGTACCCGCTCATATGGTTCGACAAGCTCACCACGAACGGGGGAATCTGCCGCTCATACTGAGCTTGTCGAAGTACGTGAGCGGCTGGAGCGTCGGCCTCCACCGCCGTTCCTGTGTCTGGGTGATGCGATGTAGGGGCGGTTCGCGAACCGCCCCTACATGTGACGGAGCCGTCCGTACCCGCTCATATGGTTCGACAAGCTCACCACGAACGGGGGAATCTGCCGCTCATACTGAGCTTGTCGAAGTACGTGAGCGGCTGGAGCGTCGGCCTCCACCGCCGTTCCTGTGTCTGGGTGATGCGATGTAGGGGCGGTTCGCGAACCGCCCCTACATGTGACGAAGCCGTCCGTACCCGCTCATATGGTTCGACAAGCTCACCACGAACGGGAATGGAGTGGTACTCCAACCAACGTTGGCATTACCAACGCACGTAGAGAATAACCCCCGTTCCGGCGCTGTATTTTGACGAACTACCGCTTGATGAATTCGGCCAGGTAGCATATTATGTCCATATAAAGCCTGCGCGTATTTAGGAGGTCAGCATTGCCAAAGATGATCCCTGTTCCCAATGAGTTGAGCAAGCCGTTCTGGGACGCCGTCAACGAGAAGCGACTGGTGGTTCAGAACTGCGCTGAGTGTGGCGCGTTGCAGTACCCGCCAAAGCCTGCCTGCCCGGACTGCGGCTCGGATAAGCTGGGGTGGAAGGATACAAGCGGGAGAGGTCATATTGCGACGTACATGGTCTCACAGGACTCCAGGCTCCAGCGGCGCGTGCCTGACCAGCCCTTCAACATTGCGCTGATTTCCCTGGATGACGACCCACGCATCAACTTCTACTCCAATCTCCCCGGGGTGCCCGTGAAGGAGGTCCCCATAGGAGCGGCAGTCGAGGTTGTATTCGAGGAGGTCGCCCCCGGACAGCTGATCCACGAGTGGCGCCTGGTTGAATAACGCCCGCATGGGCCGGGATGAATCAGCGCTTATCCGCTATTTAGAGAAGAGGTGAACCATGACTATGGAAGGTACAGGATGGAGAAGAGACAAGACGGGGCTGGGAGCATGGCCTCACCAGGGCAAGGTTGCCATTGTGGGATGGGGTCAATCCCCGGTTGACCGGCGCTGGGACGGCGTCTCCATGGACAGGATCTTGGGTGCATACGCCATTATGGCGGTCAACCGCGCCTTGGAGGACGCCGGTGTGAAGCCGGAGGATGTCGATGGACTCCTCTGCTGCCCGGATAACATGGCGGGATTCAACGTGGCAGGCCCGTCAGGCCAGTGGGGGCCGTATCGCCCGTACCTGGCCCCGCCCTACGACTCCGAGGAGGGCATAAGCATCGTAACCAACAAGTGGCTGCTCAGCCAGATGCCGGAGTTGAGCAACGTCAAGTACACGCCGGACAATGCGCCGGCCATTGGCGAGGGGATGGGGTTCGCCGCCCAGGCATGCGCGGAGGGCATGTACCAGATTGGGGTTTACGTCTACACGGCCAACAACCTGGAGGGTCGATACCGCCGTGGCGGTGACAACGCGGAGGACCACGCCAGGGAGGCCCGCCAGTGGAACACCCCCTGGGGCGCCGCGGGCGGACAGGACGCGCTGCCCCTTCAGGGTTATTGCGCCAAGTACGGCGTGGAGTGGGACGACATGATGGCTCCGGTCATCATCAATGAGCATAGGAACGGGCTGATGAAGCAGGAATCCGACCTTGAGGGGTGGAGCTTCTACCATCAGAACGGGGCTTCCGGGCTCAGCATGGAGGACTACATCAACTCTCGGCCAACCTTCTGGCCCATCAAGATATGGGACTGCGACAGGCCGGTCAACTCCGTGGGGGCCTTCGTCTTCACCACCGCCGAGCGAGCCAAGGATATGAAGCAGAAGCCCGTCTACGTGATGAACCACAACCAGGGCAACACCGGCAGGCCGCGAAGCAGCCAGATAACGGTGGACGAGCAGGAAGTGGCAAACGCAATGGCGGCCCAGATGGCATACGAGGGCGCCGGCTGGAAACCCTCCGACGTGGACATCTTCAATCCCTACGACGGCTACTCTTGGTTCCTTCCGTTCTTCCTGGAGGCCTTTGAGTGGCAAGGGGTGAAGAAGGGAGAGGCGAGAGACTTCTTCAACGGCGACATCACCGTAGAAGGCCCACACCCCTTCGTCTCCGGCGGGGGAAACCTCGGGAACGGCCGCACCCGGACCTCTATGTACATAGACAGCATACAGCAGCTCCGTGGAACGGCCGGCAGGCGGCAGGTCAACGTCAAGGCTGAGACCGCTATCTGCGCCTTTGCTCCCTTTACCAGCGCGGCCTACCTCTGCCTTTCCAACAGCCCATCGTAGCCCTCAGGGGGTTGGGTCCAGTGGAGCCTCTGAACCGGCGCTCGATACTCCGGAGCGCCGGATGAGGTTCTGCGCGGAGGATTAGCCTGCCTCTGGCAGAGTTGGTCGTTCCGCCCCGGGAGGGTTAGAGGCGTTTCTTGCCACTAATGGGCAACATACCGGGCTTATCGGCCAGGCTGGACGTCGCCTTCTGGCTTCAAGCGGCCCTGCTGGTAACGGCCGCTGCGTCGGTGCAGTTCGCCGGGTGGGTGGAAGCGCCTCCTCTGGTACTGCTCGCGTTCTTGGGCGCATTGTCGGCTGTCCTTGTGGCCGGCTCCCCGGAGCGTGGACCGGCGCTTCATCTACGGGCCACGGCGATGGGAGGGCTCCTGGCCTACGCCGGGGGCGTCTACCTTGCCGATGCCGGCCAATGGCACGAGAGGTTTGGCGCTCTGCACGGCAGCCTATCCGGCTGGTTCTCTGCCGCGCTGGGCGGGGAAACGACTTCCGACCCACTGCCGTTATCGGCCGCGATAATGGCCCTGACCTGGCTGACGGCGTACCTCACCTCGTGGCTCCGCGTCAGGCGCGGAAACATCTGGGCCACTTTCCTGCTCGCAGGCGCGGCTACGGTGGTCAATCTCACGTACCTGCCGGAGAGCTACACCCCTTATATCCTCGTCTTTCTGTTCGTCAGCCTCCTCGCGCTGGCGCATTCAACCAACCTCAGCAGACTTGCCATGCTGCGAGCCGGAGGCGCCCTCTATTCCGCCTCCGCCGAGCGTCTGTCCCTAGCTCACGGCCTGTGGCTCAGCGTGGTCATCGTCGCCATAACCGCCGCGCTCCCCATTGGGGACTCCCCAGTCTCGCCCCTTGACTGGTTCTACAACCCCGTGCACGGAGCCGCTACGGACGACCTCCGTGGCGAGGTCCGCCGGGTGTTCGGCGCGCCCCGGAGCGGCGAGCCATACTCCGTCCGGTTCCTGGGGTCTGTCCTCTCTTTGGTCAGGCCGGTGGTTGGCAGCACAGAGCCCATCCTCTTCGCGGAAATCGACTTCGCGGAAGTGGACATACCCCTGTACTGGTCGGCTGTAGCCTATGACCAGTACACGTCCAAGGTGTGGAAGGTGAAGGACACGGCAACGATGCTCCTGCCCACCCCTGCCCCGGACGTGGGGGCCGTGGAAGCGGACGACCCGCCCGTCACTGCGACCATCAACTACGAGGTATACATGTACGTGGACGCGCCCTACCTGATGATGGCGGGAGACCCCACAGGCGTTAACCCGGACGTCCGGCTACAGGCGCCGGCCTCCGGTACGTTCAGGCTGGACCTGGCCGATGAGGAGCGGAACGAGGGCTTGCCGGAGGACCTGCAGAGGGTGGCATCGGCTCTGGCCGCCCCTGCGGGGGACCCGGACCTGGCGCGTATGCCCGGCGACCTGCTGGTGGTCAAGGTCATCAAGGAGCTCGGCCCTTCCGGGGGCGAGACGGCTATCGACGTAGACTCCGCATCTCCCGCTTACGCCTCTGACCTGCAGATGGCCATAGACGGCCCCGGCGCGACGGTGGGGTTGGAGGTGGTCCGCGCTCCCCTTGAGAGCTCTCCCGCGCTCTTCACTGCAATTGGCCCGCTGGGGCCTGGCAACAGCTACAGGGTCTCCTCAGAGGTCATGGTAGTAGGCGAAGATACCCTCCGCAGCGCTTCCCAGGACTACCCGCCGGGGATATCGGACCGCTTCCTCCAGATTCCCCACTCCCTGCCCGACAGGGTGTCCTCGCTTACTTCGGGGATAGTGTCCGGCGCATCCAACCCCTACGACAAGGCCGTAGCCATAGAGACGTACCTGAGAACCCTGGCGTACAGCGGCTCTCCCATGTCGCTCCCGAACGATGCCGACGCGGTTGACTACTTCCTCTTTGAGTCCAGGGAGAGCTACAGCGACTACTTTGCCTCTGCGATGGCGATGATGCTGAGGACCCAGGGGGTTCCAACCAGGCTGGCGCTGGGGTTTGGGCCTGGAGAAGAGGACGCAGGCGGGTTCCTGGTGCGCGATAGCGACAACCACTCCTGGCCGGAGGTCTACTTCCCGGGCGTGGGATGGGTCCCCTTTGAGCCCACGCCCGTCTATGATACGCGCCCCAGGGGGGTCGAGTTCCTGGATCAGAGCGCGCAAGCCGTAGCGGAGGAAGCCGTGGAGTCTTCGTCCGAGGCGGCGCCGCGGTCTCCCCCGGTCAGGTTCGGGACTCCACTGGGCGCCGGGGGCGCCATGTTTGCCATCTTCCTGCTCACCGGAGTAGCGCTGATGCGTGTCCTCTGGGCCAGGCAGTACGGCCCGCCACGCTCTGCGCAGACTGCGTACCGGAGAATGCGCCGGTTGGCGGCGTTGCTGGGCTTCCCATCGCCACTGGCGCAAACGCCGTTCGAGTTCTCCCGCAGCCTCTCCAAACTGATACCTGAAGCCGGCTCGGACGTGGAGCTTGTAGCCGGCGCCTACGTCCGCCAGCGGTACGGGGGCGTAGACCCCACTTCCACGGAGGAGTCGCGCCTTGCCTTGTCCTGGCGCCGCATCAAGGGGGCGTTCATGGGTCGACTCAAGCAGACCGATGGTGAGCCGTCCAATTCACCTGAGCATACCGGTTGGACAGCCGACGCCGAGTCCGATGGCAGGCCGGGGCACGAGCCGCGCTGAAACCTCGGTGGAGGTCTGCCGCGGAGGGCGCGGCGCCTCCCGCCCATATGGTTCGACAGGCTCACCATGAGCGGTAGGTGTGGGCCCGCTCACCCTGAGCAATGTCGAAGGGCGTGAGCGGAACGGGTGGAGCGTCCCGTTCCCGCCCGCTTATATGGTTCGAGAGGCTCACCACGAGCGGGGAAGGACATTCCGCTCACCCCAGTATCAAGTGCGGGGCAAGCTATGAGCAAGCCCTGTCTGCTCTCCCTCTGGGTTGCTGCCCCGTATCGTAGCAATTGTAGGGGCGGTTCGCGAACCGCCCCTACAACGACAGTGTAGGACGACCTTCCAGCGTCGTCATGCCCGCTCATATGGTTCGACAGGCTCACCACGAGCGGGCAAGGGAACCTTCGCCACGAGCGTGCAAGGGAACTCGGTTGACCATGAACGGGTTCTACCCGTCCGCTCACCTAGAGCTTGTCGAAGGGCGTGAGCGAAACGGCGCTGCCGCCCGCGTAGCTTCTCACGCCGCGCTTCTGCCCAACCTACCCATCTTGACTACCGCCGACACGGCGAACATGGCGGTTGCCACCAGCGCCATCGCCGGGCCGGAGGGAAGGTCGGCATGGAACGACAGGTACAGGCCGGCTATGGCCGAGGTTGAGCCGACAAGCGCGCCGTAGACCATTACCCCCACAAATCGCCTTGCCAGCATATACCCGGTTGCGGCGGGAGTAATGAGCATCGCCATAACCAGGACTATGCCGGCAGCCTGAATCCCAATGACTATAACCAGGGCAAGCAGGGCAAGCAGCACGTATTCGACGAGTCCCGTCCTGATTCCCACGACCGACGCGCCCACGGGGTCGAAGGTGGTGTACACCAGCTGCCTGTGGAATGCGTACAGCCCGGCCAGCACCAGAGCGGTAAGCCCCAGCGAGACGTATACGTCCGTTTGGGACACTCCCAGCACCTGCCCAAGCAGCAGGTCCTCTATATCAACGTTGATGCCGGTGGCCTTGGACAGCATTACCAGGCCCAGCGCGAACATGCCCGCAAAGATTATGCCGATAGACGTGTCCTCCGCAATGCCGGTGCGCCTGCTGACGGCGCCCATCAGCAGGGCGATTGCGATCCCGGCCGGCACGGCGGCGAAGAACGGGCTGATGCCCAGCAGAAACGCAACCACCATGCCGGGAAGCACGGAGTGGGCAAGGGCGTCGCCCATGAACGCCCGGCCTCGGGTTATAACGTATGCGCCCAGGACCGGGCACATCACCCCCACCAGTACCGAGACCACCAGCGCCCGCGCCATGAAGCTGTATTGGAACGGTCCCAATAGGTAATCAGTCATCGCGAGCGCCTCCTGCCGCGTGATAGTGGTCGTCCGCAAACTCAATGCCGTGGGAGCCGTAAAGCTCCTCAAGCACTTCCGGGGTGAACACCTCCTCCGGAGGGCCGCACGCGCAGACGTGGTGGTTTATGCAAAGGCACTGGTCAAAGCGCTGGGACAGGTTCGTCAGGTCGTGGGTTGCCAGCAGCACCGTCTTGCCCTCGTCCCGCAGGGACTGGAGGACGCCAATGATATCCTCCTGCGCGCCCACGTCCACACCACTGAACGCCTCGTCCAGCAGAACAATGCTGGCCTCCTGGGCCAGGGCGCGGGCTATGAAGACCCGTTGACGCTGGCCGCCAGACAGCTCCGTTACAAGGGAGGAGCGCTCGTCCCACAGGCCAACCCGCTCCAGGCACTGCCTCGCCTTAGCCTTGTCCTCCCTGCCGGGCTGCCGCAGCCACCCCACGCTCCAGTGCCGGCCCATGGTTACCACGTCCAGAACGGTGGCCGGAAAGGCCCAGTTGATCCTGTCCCGTTGCGGGACGTAAGCAAGAGACCCCCTTTGGGTAGCTCCGTGGATCTCCACCCTGCCGTGGGCTATGGGAAGAGTCCCCGCAATGGCGCCAAAGAGGGTGCTCTTGCCCGCTCCGTTGGGGCCAAGCACACCCATAAGGGTGCCGGCGCCCACGCTGAAAGTAACGTCGGTTAGCGCTACGTGACCGCCCCGCACTACGGTCAAGTCCTCTACGGTTATTACCGGCTTGGAGATTGTACTCATTGTCTTCTACCCTCCGCGACTACGCTTGAACGCCTACCGCCTACCGCCTACCGCCTGCCCCGAAGGCCGAGAACGGCCTGGGCCTTGGAGCGTTGGGGGAGTGGGACGGTCGGCCAAGCTCGTACCACCGGGGCGGGCGGCAGGCGGTTACTTCAGCGCATCGACTATCCTTTCTACGTTTGTCCGCGCCATATCCACGTAGGTTGCGGCTTCGCTGTTCGCAGGGCCAAGGGAGCCGGAGTAGAGCCGGACAAACTTTGCCCCCGTCTCTTCCGCCACTGTGGCTGCCAGACGCTCGCTGACCGTGGTCTCGCCAAAGACCGCCGGAGCGCCCGCCTCTTCCACCTTTTCTATCAGCTCCGCCAAATGCTCCGCAGATGGCTCAGTTTCTGTGGTAACACCCAGAATAACGCCTACCACCTCAAACCCGTACCGGTTGGCAAAGTAGCCAAAGCTGTCGTGGGAGGTGAGAAGCAGCCTTCGCTCCTCCGGCGCCTGGGCAACCTGCTCCTCCGTCCATGCGTGGAGCTGGTCCAGGCCGGCGTTGTAGGCTGCGGCGTTGGCGCTGAAGGCGTCGCTGCGAGCCGGGTCCAGGGCGGAAAAGCGAGAGGCTATCTCATTCACCGCGGTCTTAACGCGTATGGGGTCAAACCAGAAGTGGGGGTCCTGCAGGCCGTGGCCTTCGTGGGCTTCCTCGCCTTCGCCGGCAATGGCTTCTATCTCCTCAATAGCGTCGCCGGCGTCTGTTTGGCCGCCGTCAACCTGGGCTAGGATCGCGCGTATCATAGCGGGCGGTTCGTCCTCGTCCCCGTCGTCCTCGTCTCCGGCGAGCAGCTTCCTGACCTCTTCCAGGGCCACCGCCGCGTCAATCTCGCCCTCCTCCACCTCGTGGACTACGCCGCTTACCGCGTCCAGCAAGTCCACCTCTCCCGCGTGGCCCTCTGCGAACTCTATGGGGTCTACAAGTTCGCCAAGCTCCACAATGGCCTCCGGGTCTCTTGCAGCGTTCTCCAGGAGTTCGTGAAGCCAGGACTCTTCCAGGCCCAGGCCAACGCTCAACACCAGGTCTGCGTCTGCGATCCTGGCAATGTCTTGTGCGCCCGGTTGAAAGCTGTGAGGGTCGGCGCCCGGCGGCGTTATACTGAAGACCTCAACGCTGTCCCCGCCAACGTTCCTGGCCCAGTCGGCCACAATGTTGGACGTGGCAGCAACCTGAAGGGGCTCAGCATTCGGGGTGGAAGTGTCCGAAGCTTGCGCAGGCGTTGGCGCGGGGTCTTCTCCCGCGCATGCGGCAACGGCCAATGCGGCAGCAAGGGCAAGGGCGACAGCGTATGCAGGGAAGCGCCGCAGGCTTTTGGGAATGTGTCTCAATAACATATTAACCTCCCTCCGTAGGTTATTGAGATGGAGTATCATCACGGCTTCAGAAGGCTCTATGTTCTTGGCTTCAGGTACTGGCCCTGCCTAGCCGCTCCCGTTGCGTAGGCAGTCGTTGCAGTCTATGTAGAACTCGATGCGGTGCCCAACCACTTCGCCCTGAATGTCGTCTCCAATGGCACGCAGCAGCCGCTCCACGGTTGCGGCCCGGAACTCGCCAACGGCTCCGCACTTGACGCACACGGTGTGGTGGTGGTGCTCAACGCGGGACAGGCTGTACACGGGAGCGCCGTCAGCCAGAGCCAGCTTGCAGATGACGCCCGCCTCCAGGAGCAGCTTTATGGTCCTGTAGACCGTTGCCCTCCCCACGGCGGGCAGCGCTTCGCTGATATCCTCCACGGTGAAGCCTCCCTGCTTCCCTTCTAGGAGGCCGATGATAGCCTGCCGGGGAGCGGTGGAGCGATACCCATTGTCCTCCAGCACGGCCATAAGGTTGGGGCGGGTGGCTTGAAGCTCGCTCATAATACTCGGTCTCAATAACTTGCAGGCAGGTATACGATAGGGGGCGGGGTGAAATTGAGACATAGTCTACAATCCGTATGGCTGCTTGTCAACAGGCAGACGGAGCGACTTCCCACTGTCGTTGCCATGAAAATAGACGCTTTACGGGGTTGTCGACATCTTTCCCGCTTATATGGTTCGACAGGCTCACCAAGAGCGGGATCTATCTAACCTGCACCCCACCGTCCTTCCTGCGTAAGGAGACCATTGCGCAACCGCCCAACGCGCCATTTGATGTCATTCCGAGCGCAGCGAGGAATCTAAGACGTTGCGCCGTAGTCATGAGAAGATTCCAGCCACAAGGGTCCTCGTGGGGGATGAGAGCCTTTAGATTCCTCACTCCGCTGTGCTCCGTTCGGAATGACAGTTGGAGCGTCTTTTCACAGGATGGCGTCCAGAGTTATGCAAAGGTCTCCGTAAGCAGGAATCCATCCCCCATCTCCCCTCTGGATGCCCGCGAAGGCGGGCATGACGACGGTGGCCGCTCGCCCGCAGTCTACCCGCCCACACTCAGCACTGTAGCGTCAGTGTTCTACACGCAGAGATTGAATTTGTCACCGCTTGAGTCTATACTCAAGCTAATCCCCAGGTACAGGAGCGCTCTCACTGATATGGAAATAACGGGGGCCATAAAGACCATAAAGACAGGATGGCCGGACCGACAATTCCCATCACTCAGCCATCTGCTCCAGCAATACGCTTTGAATAGTGCATCACTAAAGGTCGGTGTGACCAGCAACTACAGGAATCGCAGTAACTACTACAACGCATACGAGACGCGATACACCGAGATGGTACTGGTCTATAAAACAAACTCCGCAAAGAACGCCCATGCCATTGAGCGGAAACTCATCGACAGGCATTTGGGCGTCTTGAAAAACGAGAGAGGTGGCGGAGGCGGCCGGCTCTCTCAAGGCCAGCCGCCGTATTATGTCTACATAGTCCGCTCACCCAAATCGGCTAGAAGGAACCGGGGTAGCGCCAAGCAAGCGAGGACTGCGGGGCGGGCTACGAGCGGGGGAAGCGGGCCCTCACGGGCTAGGGCAGTATAGCCTTGGTGGCGGCCTCAATCGCGCCGACCAGCGGCCCGGGATATATGCCTACGATGATAATCCCCGCGAGCATCGCGCCCAGGACGCCCCGGTTGAGCATCGACACGCTCAGGGGAGAGCTCTCGGCGGCGGGCATCATGTACATCTGCTTCATCACCATCATGTAGTAGTACAGCGATATGAGACTGTTGGTCATCGCCAGCCCCACCAGCCACAGCAGCTCCCTCTGGGCTACGGCGGTGAACAGGTAGAACTTGGTGGTGAATCCTGCGAAAAAGGGAAGCCCCGCCAGGGAGAAGAGGGATACGGTCAGGACCATCGCCACAAAGGGGGACCTGTGGGCCAGGCCGGCGAAATCGGATATATCCTCCTTGTTGGTGGCGTTGTAGAAGACAATCACGCAGAGGAAAGCGGCCAGGTTGGTGATCCCGTACCCCGCCAGGTGAAGGATAACCCCGTTGGATGCCAGGGGCGATATGGCCGCCACTCCCATCAGCAGGTATCCCACCTGCCCTATGCTGGAGTAGGCCAACATTCGCTTGATGTTCTGCTGGGCCAGGGCAACCAGGTTCCCCACCGTCATGGTGAAAGCCGCCAGAATCACCAGGATGACCTGCCAGTCGTCAAAGGCGGGCATGAAGGCCTGGGTGAAGAGCCTCAGAATAAGCGCGAAGGCGGCGGCCTTGGATCCCACCGCCAGGTATGCGGTGACCGGCGTAGGAGCGCCTTCGTACACGTCTGGCGCCCACATGTGAAAGGGAACCGCCGCCACCTTGAACCCCAGCCCGGCTATGATGAGGGCCAAGCCCACCATGACCGCGGGGTTCAAGGGCCCAGGGTCCAGGTGAAGGGCGGCGTGGATCTCGTCGAAACGCGTTGTGCCCAGCATACCGTAAATCTGGCTGATCCCGTAGAGAAGCAGCGCAGAGGCAAAGGCTCCCAGTAGAATGTACTTGACCCCGGCCTCGCTGGGCTTGAGGCCGTGCCTGCCGTAGGAGACCAGGACGTACAGGCTGAAGCTCAAAAGCTCCAGGGAGATGTAGGCGGTCAGCAGCTCCCCGGAGGAGGCCATGAGCATCATCGCCAGAATGGAGAAGAGCAGTATGCCGTAGTACTCTCCGGGACGGCTCAAATGCTTCTTCACGTACTCCACCGACGTGAGCACCACCAGCATCCCCATGACCAGGAAGAAGGCCTTGAAGAAGAGGGAGAAGTTGTCTATCAGGAAGAGGCCGTCGTAGAGGTCCGTTTTCTTGCCCCACAGATACCACAGAGAGAGGACAAGCACCCCCACCAGCCCCGCCAGGCTCAGCGCCGGCAGGTAGCCCTTTCTCTCCCTGGGCAGAAAGAGGTCCACGCCAAGGACGCCAAAGGCCACCGCGGTCAGCGTGAACTCGGGTGAGAACAGCCAGAAGTTCATTACAGACCCGCCACCCTGGCAAGAATGGGCGCTACGCCGCTATCGATCATGTCCATCCACGGCTTGGGGTACAACCCCACCACCACAAGGAAGAGAACCAGCACGGCCGCGGAGAACCCCTCCAGGCGCGTAAGATCCGGCAGGCGCTCCCATCGAGGGTCCAGCGGGCCGAAGAAGACCTTTGCCAGGAGCCTGAGGATGTAGACCGCCGTGATGGCCGCTCCTATGACTCCCAGGACGCCCAGCAGTGGATAGTCTCGGAAGACGCCAATGAACACCATGAGCTCCGCAACGAATCCGCTCAGGCCAGGCAGCCCCAGGGACGCGAGTCCCGCCACGGCGAAGAAGGCGGCCGTCAGCCCCATGCGCTTGGTCAAACCCTCCAACACCCATATGTCCCGGACGTGAGTGCGGTCATATATCGCCCCTACAAGGGCAAAGAAGAGGGCCGTCATAATGCCGTGAGAGAACATCTGCAGGACGGCGCCGCCCACTCCCACGGCGTTCAGGGTGGCGAAGCCCATGAGGACGTACCCCATGTGGCTAACGCTGGAGTAGCCGACAACGTACTTCAGGTCCCGCTGTCCCATGGCGGACACGGCGCCGTAAATCACGTTGACCGTGCCCAGAATGATAAGTACGGGCATCCAGTCCGCCGCTCCCTGGGGCAGCAGGTCGATCCCGACCCGGATGATGCCATAGGCTCCCAGCTTCATAAGCACCCCTGCGTGGAGCATACTCACCGCGGTGGGCGCAGCCACATGGCCGTCCGGAGACCACGTATGGAAGGGCCACAGGCCCGCCAGGATGCCGAAGCCTATCATAAACATGGGGAAGAACAGGCGCTGGAAGTCATCGGAGAAGGTCACCTCCCTCAGCATAACCAGCGAGAAGCTCCCGATACTGCCCTCCACGAACACCGCAATGAGGCCCACCCACACCAGGACGCTACCGGCCACCAGGTACAGCATCAGCTTCATGGCCCCGTACTCCTTGGGCCTCAGGAAGGAGCCAAAGTCGCTGCTGCTTCCCCATACGCCTATGAGCAGGTACATCGGCATAACCGCCATCTCGTAGAAGAAGAAGAAGAAGAACAGGTCCAGGGATACGAACACCCCATATACCCCGGCCACCAGCAGGAAGAACAGGACGAAGAACTCCTTGACACGGTTCTCCACACTCCACGATATGAGTACCCCGGTGAGAGTCACCACGCCGG
This sequence comes from Dehalococcoidia bacterium, assembly GCA_965221925.1. Classification (GTDB taxonomy): domain Bacteria; phylum Chloroflexota; class Dehalococcoidia; order Lucifugimonadales; family UBA2985; genus JAPPHY01. Next base: position 304,048 of record OZ244924.1, read on the forward strand.
TCAGGAGTATCATGGGCACGGATATGCCGTCCACGCCAAGGGAGAAAACGATACCCAGAGAGTCCAGCCACTGCACGTCCCGGGCGAACTGATACCCGCCTGCATCGTTGTCATACGCCAGGAAGACGTAGGAGGAGAGGCCCAGCAGCGCCACGGCCACCGCGGCTGAGGTGAGCCTGATGTGATGGAGCCTCTCTCCCGGCAGGAAGGCCAGAAGGACACCCCACACAAAGGGGATCGCCACCAGGGCCGTAAGCGCGTATGAGTCCAGGGTATTCACCTCTTACCTATTCGTTCCGCACTTTCATTGTCGTGTCCGTTTGTGTCTTTCCTCACACCAGTGGCAGCGCGACCCACCATATCAACGCCACCACCACCGTTCCAACCGCCATCCACAGAGCGTAGTTGTACACCTTGCCCGTCTCCAGGTATCGCAGCCTCAATCCGGAGAGGAACACCGAGCGCGCCGTTCCGTTCACACCCACATCGTTCACCACAATGCGGTCGAAAAGGGCCATGAAGTTGGCGAACGCCAGCGCAACCCGGTCGATGCCCCACTGGTACAGGTCGTCTATGTAGAGCTTGTTGACCAGCGCTCGATGCAGGCCGGAGAAATTTCTCTGGAGTCTGGCCGGTATGGGATGCTGGGCATACGCGGCCTGATCACGACGTTGGGAGGCGCGCTGGCGCCCCCGATTCACGTTCTGGGACACGCCGCCGCGGCCGTACAGAGCCCAGCCCATGGCGAACCCTCCAATGGAGAGGGCTACGGATATAGTCATAACGAGTACATTTACCTTGTAATGGTGAGGCTCCTCGAAGAACAGCCATGCGCCGAACCCGTCGTAGCCGGGGAAGAGGCCGGGGGCCAGCAGCCCGGCGCCCAGGGCCAGGACGGCCAGGGCCGCCAGGGGCAACGTCATCACCAACGGGGACTCGTGGGCGTTCCGATTCTCCGGTTTAAGGTCGCCCAGCACCACCAGGAACAGCAGCCGGGCCATGTACAGGGCGCTCAGCAGAGCGGCGACAAGGACCAGTACGAAGAACACAGGCCCTCTCCCGTCCAGCACGGCCACCAGAACCTCATCCTTGCTGAAGAACCCGCTCAGAGGGGGTATGCCTCCCAGAGCCAGCAGCCCTATGCCGAAGGTAACCGAGGTCACCGGCATCCGCTTCCACAGCCCACCCATCTCACGTATGTCCCTCTTGTCATCGGCGCCGTGGGCTATGCTCCCGGCGCCAAGGAAGAGGAGGGCCTTGGCAAAGGCATGGGCCACCAGGTGGAACATGGCCGCGGTGAACCCGAACGACCCGAGGGTCAGCATCATAAGCCCCAGGTGGCTTATGGTGGAGTAGGCCAGCACCCTTTTGAGGTCGGTCATCACCAGGGCCATAGACGCCGTAACCAGAGCCGTGACAAGGCCTATCACGGCCACTGTCATCATGGCCGTGTCCGACATGACGAACAGTGGGAATAAGCGCGCCACCAAGAACACGCCGGCAACCACCATCGTTGCCGCGTGGATCAGGGCGCTGACCGGCGTGGGGCCTTCCATCGCGTCCGGCAGCCAGACGTGCAGGGGGAACTGGGCCGACTTGCCCATCGCCCCCAAGAAGATGAGCAGTACGGACGCGGTCAGGGTCCCGGAGCTAATGCCACCCTGCTCCGCTACGTGGAAGATGGCGGAGATGTCGAATGTGCCCGTCTCGTTGAACAGCAGCAGGATACCTATTAGCAGGCCCACGTCGCCTATCCTGGTGGTGACAAAGGCCTTCTTGGCCGCCTCAGCCGCCGAGCGCCTCTCATACCAGAACCCTATGAGCAGATAGGAGCACACCCCTACCAGCTCCCAGGCTATGTAGAGGAGCAGGAGGTTGTCGGCCAGAACCAGGGCCAGCATGGCGGCGGCGAAGAGGGAGTGGACAGCGAAGTACCAGCCAAAGGCCGGCTCGCCCTTCATGTAGCCCAGAGAGTACACCTGCACCATCAGGGCCACAAACGTCACCAGGCCAAGCATCACCACCGATAGCTCATCGACCATTATCCCCCAGGTGAATGTGCTCCCTCCCACGGTGAACCAGTCCACCGAGAACACGCCCCCCCCCGAGGACAGGAACTCGCTCAGCACGTACCAGAAGATGCCAAACCCCGCCAGGATAGCCAGAGGGGCGAGGAAGGCTCCCCGCCACGGAAGGAATCGGCCAAGGAGTACGATAGCCAGAAAGGCAGATGCGCAGAGGGCGGGCGCAAGCCACGCCGACTCGACTCCTGAGATCATCACCGTATCTGCCTGAAGAAGCATGTTTAACGGATAGCTACCACTTCATGAGGTCCGCCTCGTCCACGTCCACCGAGGCGCGGTCCCTGAATAGCCGCAGGATTATCGCCATCGCCAAGCCCACCTCCGCAGCCGCCACGGTGATGACGAATATGGCGATGACCTGGCCGGTGGCCTGCGCCCGCTCGCTGTACGCGGCAAAGGCTATGAGGTTGATGTTGACCGCGTTGAGCATGAGCTCCAGCGCCAGCAGTATGAGCACCGCGCTGCGCCGTGCCAGCACGCCGTATACGCCAATGGAGAACAGGGCCGCGCTGAGCAGCTGAAAGTGAAGGAGGCTCACTCTTCCTCCCTTTCCCTGGCTATGAGTATGGCCCCAATGAGGGCCACAAGCAGCACCAGGGACGCCACCTCAAAGGGGACCGCCCACTGAGCGAAGAGGCTGTCCCCCAACTCTCTAAAGCTCACGGAACTGCGAGTGGTCTCGGAGGGAGCGCCCCTGACCAAAGCCACCGCAAGAAGCGCAAACAGCCCCAGGGCCGTCAAAGCAGCCAGGGGCCACTGCGGATTGTTCCTGATGCCCCGAAACTCCTGAACGCGGGTGAGCATCATGACAAACAGGATGACTATGGTGATGGCCCCTCCGTAGATGAGCACCTGCACCAGGGCCAGAAACTCTGCCAGAAGAAGCAGGTACAGCCCGGCAACTCCCATCAGGGACACCAGCAGCAGAAAGGCCGCGTATACCACGTTGCGAGCCACCACCACGCCTACAGCGCCCCCAAGACACACGAGGCCCAGAAGGTAGAACACCGCCAGGGAGAGGCTCAATTCCCGGCCTCCACCGTTTCGCCCTCCTTGGCTCTCTTCTGAGGAGCCTCCTTCTTGGGCGTCCAGCCGGACTCCACCTGGTAGTCCCAGCCCATCTCCAGCAGCGTCCCCAGGTCTGTACGGTTTCCGTTGCGAGCGTACTTGCTGAGCTCGTGCTCGTGGCTCATCTCAATGGCGTCGAAGTTGCACACGTCCACGCAGATCCCGCACACGATGCACCGTCCCAGGTTTATCTCGAAGCTGTCCACTATCTTCCGGCGGGAGCTCTTTCCTTCGGCGTGAAGGGGGTTGTCCTTCATCACGGCGGACATGCACTGCGTGGGGCAGTAGCGCACACAGACCATGCATCCGGTGCAGTACGGCTCTTCCACCTTCTGGTCCCATGTGAGGACGGGAAACCCCATGTATCGCTCCTCTACGGGCTTGTGCTCCTTGGGGTACTGGTATGTGACGGGTTTGCGAATCATGGTTGCCAGTGTGATCATGAGTCCCTTGATACTACCCAGCATTGCGCGCCTCCGAAACGGGCTTGTATATCCGCACAGTGTTCTCGGGAGTGGGGCCCGTCCGCATGACCTTACCGAGCCACCATATCATAGCTCCCAGAATTGCCAGCGACATGAGGGTGAGGCTCCAGGCAGGCCAGCCATAGAACAGGTAGACCGCCGTGATTACCACGTTGACGAAGGAGAGGGGCACCAGGACCTTCCAGCCCAGCGACATGAGCTGATCGATACGCAGGCGTGGATAGGTGCCTCGTATCCAGAAGATGACCAGGACCACCAGATACGTCTTGACCAGGAATACCGGGATGCCCAGGGCAGGGACGTCGCCGGGGACTCCGGGAAAGAGCCATCCTCCCAGGAACAGCAGGACGGTCAGAGCGGCTATGGCAAATGTGTTGATATATTCGGCCAGGAAGAAGACCGACCAGTGAGCGCCGCTGTACTCCACAAACGGCCCTCCCACCACCTCGGACTCCGCCGGATGTATGTCGAAGGGAGTGCGCCCCAGTTCCGCCAGTCCCGCAATGACGAATAGTACCAGCCCCAGGGGCTGGATCAAGGCGTAGACCACGGTGTCCTGGCCGTACACTACTTTCTCCAGGTTCATGGACTGGGCCAGCATAGCCACTCCAAGCACTGCCAGTATCAATGGTATCTCGTAGCTCACCAGTTGCGCCGCGGCCCTGAAACCTCCCAGCACAGCGTACTTGTTGGAGGAGGCCCAGCCCGCGGCCACAAGCCCCACTATGGAGAGGACGGAGAAGGCGATGATGTAGAAGAGGCCCATGTCCATGTTCCTGATGGCTACGTCCCTGGCAACCGGTATGGTTACCCATATCATAAAGGTGGGTATAAACACCGCCAGGGGCGCCACCCAGTACACCACGCGGTCCACCCAGGAGGATAGCAGGTCCTCTTTAGCCATGAGCTTTATGGCATCGGCCACCGGTTGCAGCAGCCCAAACGGCCCTACGTGCATGGGGCCCATGCGCATCTGGATACGTCCCAGGAACTTCCTCTCAATCCAGGTCAGCGAGAGGACCACTACGGAAAGCGCCGTCAGCAGGCCCAGCATGGACGCAACCATAATGCCCACGTCCAGCGCGTTCATCGGTCAACCTCGCCCAGCACTATGTCCAGGGATCCAAGGATGACCACAGCATCCGCCACGTAGGTATTTGTGAGAAGTTCCTTGAGCGCCATCAGGTTGCAAAAGGACGGAGGGCGCACCTTCACCCTGTACGGCCTGTCGGCGCCGTTGCTCACCAGGTAGACCCCTATCTCGCCGCGGGGGTTCTCGCCTCTCACGTACACCTCCCCCTGAGGTGGACGAAGCACCAACCTTGTTGGAGTGATCGTCGGCCCGTCCGGCATCTGGTCCAGGGCCTGCTCTATGATACTCAGCGACTGACGCATCTCCTCCACGCGGACGTAGTACCTGTCCCAGGAGTCGCCCTTCTCCCCAATGGGTATGCCGAAGTCAAATCTATCGTACACGGAGTAGGGGGCGTCCTTGCGCACGTCCATAGGCGCCCCGGAGCCCCGGAGCGTAGGCCCGCTGACGCCGTAGCCTATTGCCGCCTCCGCGCTGATAACCCCAATCCCCTTGGTGCGCGCCAGGAATATCTCGCTGAAGCTCAGGAGCCGGTCGGCCTCGTCTATCCCCTGTCGGAGCTCTCGCAGCAGATTCCTCATGCGCTGGGGAAAGTCCTCCGGCACGTCATTCTTGACGCCGCCGATGCGTATGTAGTTGTGCATCATCCGGGCGCCGGTCACCGCCTCGAACATGGACTGTATCTTCTCCCTGTCCCGGAAGGTGTACATGATTGGGGTCATGGCTCCGGCGTCTATGCCGAATGTCCCGAAGAACAGTAGATGGCTTGCCACCCGGTTCAGCTCGCACAGAATGACCCGGACGTACTCCGCGCGCTCCGGCACCGCAAGTCCCATCAGCTTTTCCACCGCCCTGCAGAAGACCATCTCGTTGTTGAGGTTGCTTATGTAGTCCATCCTGTCAAAGAGGGTGACTATCTGGGCGTATATCTCCCCTTCGCACAGCTTTTCGGAGCCTCTATGCAGATAGCCTATGTGAGGCTCCACATCAACCACGCGCTCCCCGTCCACTATGAGCTCCATGCGGAAGACGCCGTGTGTGCTGGGGTGTTGAGGCCCCATGTTCACCAGCATCTGGACCATGTCCAGTTGGCTCTCAGCGTTCACGTCTACCACTCCGCATACTCCGGCATCTCGTAGTTCCTGCGACCGGGATACCCCTCAAACCCGTCGTACAGAAGCAACGGGGCCATGTTGGGATGGCCCTCAAAGGCCACGCCAAACAGGTCGTGGGCCTCCCTCTCGTACCAGTCGGCCCCCCGCCACACAGACATCACCGACGGCGTCGACGGCTCCTCCGGGGAGAGGTTGGTCTTAAGCGCTATCATGTGCTTCATAGTGGTGCTGTACAGATGGTATACCACCTGTAGATGCTCCACGTAGTCCACCACGCATAAACACATTAGGTAGTCGAAGGCAAGCTGGGGGTTCTCCTTGACCGCCGCGCAGACGGCCGGTACGTCGTTGGAGCTTACGGTGACCGTTACCAGATCCACCGCCGCCCCTATCTCCGGCTTGAACTCCGTCAGCGCCTCCGGGAGCAACAGCTCCAGGGCAAGGCCCTTTTCGTCCAGAGCTACTGGAGCTTGGGGAATCGCCGGCTCCCGCCTATGCCTTTCTACCACGCTGCTTGGCGTCCTGCATGATTTTCTCTTGCAGCTTCAGGATGCCCTCAATCAGAGACTCGGGCCTGGGCGGGCATCCCGGAACGTAAACGTCCACGGGTATTATGTGGTCAACACCCATCACCACCGAGTAGGAGCGGTAGTAGGGCCCGCCGTTGGTCGCACAGCTTCCCATAGCTATCACCCACTTGGGCTCCGGCATCTGCTCGTAGAGTATCTTTATAGGCTCAGCCATCTTCTTCACCACGGTGCCGGCCACAATCATCACGTCCGACTGCCTGGGGGACGGCCAGGTGACTATGCCAAACCTGTCCAGGTCGTGGTGGGCCATGTAGGTGCTCATCATCTCTATGGCGCAGCAGGCCAGCCCAAAGGTCATGGGCCACAGGGACGACTTCCGCGCCATTGCTATAAGCTGCTCCGACCGGGCGGTGACGACCCCCGGAGCGGCCCTATTCAGTATGCTACGCGGCTCCTGGTTCCCGATGCCCGTGGTCAGCTCCATTGCAGGGCCCCCTTCTTCCAACTGTAGATGATGCCAAAGAAGAGAATGCCTATGAACAGTAGCATCTCGTAGAACACCGCGTCTATGCTGGTGAGGAAGACAAGGGCCCATGGGAAGAGAAACACGGCCTCAACGTCGAATATGAGGAACAGGATGGCGAAGATGTAGTATCTCATGTGCAACTGCGACCAAGAGTAGGGGGCGGGAGGGATGCCACACTCGTATGACATGTCCTTGATGGCCGTTCGCTTCTTGGGGGAAAGCACGAAGGAGGCGGCGAACATGATCGCCATACCCACAAACCCCACAATGCCTGCTATCACCACCGCGGTGTAGTTGAGAGTCAACCCTTCAGGCGCCATCTGCAACCCCCAAGGCAACAACCCGTTGTGGGGCCGTCACCAATAGAATCGACAACCACACTCAGAATATACTACCCATCGGTAGCGGTGTCAATAAAGCTGCGTTGCCCGCAGTCTCTACGGCGCTGGTTATGCCAACGGCGGCTGGCTATGGTAAGCTTACTCAGGGTCGCAACGCAATAGGAGAACCCCGTGAGCCTTTCAGATGTGAAAGCCCTTACCTTCGATGTATTCGGGACTGTTGTTGACTGGCGCAGCAGCCTCATCCGGGAGGGCGAGCAACTTGGGCGTTCCAAGGGAATCGAAGTGGACTGGTCGGACTTCGCCGACAGGTGGCGAGGCGGCTACGGCCCGGCAATGGCTCGCGTGAGAAGCGGGGAACTGCCCTGGACGAACATAGATGAACTGCATCGCATGATCCTGGATGGACTGCTGGAAGAGTTCGGTGTTGCTGGTCTGAGCGAGGAAGAGAAGGACCGATGGAACCGGGTGTGGCACAGGCTCTCGCCCTGGCCGGACTCCGTGGCCGGGCTGGCGAGGCTGCGTCATCGCTTCATTGTAGCCACGCTCTCCAACGGCAACGTGGCCCTGCTCACCAACATGGCGAAGCACTCAGGACTGCCCTGGGATTGCATCCTCTCGGCTGAGCTTATGAGGCGCTACAAGCCCGACCCAGAGGCCTACCTGGGCGCCGTGGACCTGCTCGGCCTTCGTCCGGACGAGGTGATGATGGTGGCGGCCCACAAGGGCGACTTGCGGTCGGCGCAGGCGGTGGGCCTCAAGGCTGCCTTTGTCGCCAGGCCGGCGGAGTTCGGCCCCGGCCACGCCGTGGACACAACCCCTGAAGCCGAGTTCGACGTCAACGCCACGGACATAGAGGACCTGGCGAGCAAGCTGGGCTGCTAGCCAAGTTGCATAATGGATCCTTACTCCATAAGAGAAGGTTGTAGCGCTCTTACGCTCCAAGGGGTGATTGATTCCGTGCAATACAAATGTTAACCAATCCAGTATAATCCAAGTAGATTGGACTTAAGGTGCCTCAGGCATGGACAATATATCAGCCATAACACGTCTACCTAGTGGGGTCATAGTGTGAGCACACGTAATTTCTCTGCACAGATTGCTAGCATTGTTGAGAGGGCCATTGAAGTACACAAGCTGGAGAAGTTCGCTGAGTACTGGGAACTGTACGCGGACACCGCCGACGTTCAGAGTATCAAGGGCTTCTTTGTGAAAACCGAGATCCAGGATGATGCTTTCGGCTATACTGGAGGAGGCTACTGCAACGTCGCAATAATAGGTGACGGACTGCTGATAGACATTGAGGGCAACGACAACGATAATACTGGCAGCCTGACCTTTCAGCCGTTAGAGGCTATTTCTGCCGTCCGAGTTCGTGCAGGATCTCTCAGCGGCTTGGATCACTCCCGAGATGCGTTGCTGGTAGTGTTTGTCAACCGTGTTGGAGAAGAAGGTGTTGGTTTGTACTGGGTTGCAAAGACCGAAGAAGACGAGGAACACCTGCTGGCATTCGCCAAAACACTGGTGAAAGCAATCTCCGAAGATAGGTCATAGGGGGATAAAATGGCAATGGCAGCATTGATGCTCGGGCAACCCAGAATACAAGAAGGTTCATACCGCGACAATCTTGGCAAATTGTCCAGCGGGCAACACGTTCGAGCCAGTATAAGCCTCTATTTCCCCTCCGATACTCTTGGAATGTTGACCCGCTTCCGAAAAAAGGCGCTAAACTATATTTACAGGACCGCTCTGGCCCTGTCCGAAGGCAGGTTGGAGTCCGCGGCGGTTTCGCTGTCAAGCCAACCGGATGAGGCGGACTCGTTAACCCTTGACTTGGCCATGACGATTGACGCCGATTGGGAGTTCATCAAGAAGCTGAGGCGCGAGATTCTCGTCAAGGTAGGCGAGTGGTCTCAAGAATGGTCTGAGGAGGAGAAGACCGACTACGGGCGGAGAATTTACTTTGGGTTTATCCCCTCAAACCTGTGAGACCGCTTGAGTTCTACCGGCTGGGCATCTCTCTGTCCCAGACTGCGGAATCTGAATCACTTCAGCGCACTGTTGTTGGCAGGCTTTACTACGGGCTTCATCACGAGGCTTGTTGCAGGTATTTCAGAACAAACCCTTCAACGGAGCCGCCGCTAAACCGCAACCGCAGGCATGCCGACCTCCGTGATCGATACAACAGAGACGGTGACCCTAAATCAAAAGATGTAGGTAATCTGCTGAACGACCTAATGGCGCTCCGCTCGGAGGCAGATTATCAGCTTGTCTTGCCACTCAGGTTTAGAAACCGCAGTTGGGATACCAAGCAAGTTCTGGACTTGGCAGTCAATACGGCAAGGCAACTTTTGGACGCATTGGAGGATTACTCTCCAGGGGAAGCTCAAGACGGGTGCAAATGTCCCGAAGCGTACATGAGCGGCTAAAGTGGCTGCCAAGCCGAGTCGCTCAAGGAATACTCTAGTAGTATATGCCTACCCTCTCCACGATTTGCCCCGACGCTAGTCTAGTTACGCCCCCGCGCTGCTAGCTCCGCGTGGCCCGGCCATTCAGCGCCGCCAGGGACATGCCCATGCTGACTACGCCCACCAGCAGCACGGAGCCAACGCCCTTCAGAAGCGTCACAGGCTCCCAGCCGACGGTGATCAGCGATCGCAGCGCCGCCAGCAGGTACGTGACCGGGTTGTAGTTAGCCACCGTTCCCAACCACTCCGTCATCGCTTCCTGTGGCAGGAACAGGGTCGTCATAAACAGGAAGGGGAAGAACAGCAGGAAGGTCAGGTTGACCGCCGCGGCGCTCCCGGTCTTCAGGGCGATTGCGTAGGGGAAGCCGGCGAATATGAGGCCCCACAGACCGCCCAGGAACATGAAGGTCAGAACGCCAAGGGCCCCGGACTCAAAGCGGATGCCCACCAGGTAACCCATGATAATGACGGGAATCGTCAGGGCGACCACCAGCACGAAGTCGGCCAGCATCAGGCCAAGGAGCAGCGCCAGGCGGTTGACCGGCGAGATGACCAGCCTGTCGAAGTAGCCGCTCTGAATGTCTGTTACAACGGTTATCGCTCGGGATACACCCGTGACGGCAAACAGGATTGCTACGGGTAGCTGGAACGCCTTGTAGTCCAGGCCAGGGATCTGCTCGGCGAAGTCAGCAAGAGCCCCGATGTTCAGGAAGAAAAAGAAGGGCGGTATGACCAGCGCGGAGACGGTAATCTCCGGGTCCCTGGATACTGAGCGGGTAGCGCGCTCGGCGACGGATATGATGTCCCGCAGGAAACCCGCTCTACGAGCTCTGACTGAAGCGGCGGTGGTTGCTTGGGATGCCAACTCGAACTCCTTATTGATTCAGGCTAAGCCGGTCTTGTATGTGGTCGCGATGAATCTGTGTGGTATACCGTTGCAAAAGAGTAATCTGCGCTCAATGGAGGCTCAATCCGAAGGCTGGCCCTCTTCGGGTTGCTGGCGGTCGCCTGTATCGTCCTGCAACCGCTCTCCTGTCACATGGAGAAACACGTCGTCCAGGGTGGGAGTGCGCAGGGTCAGCTCCTGGATGGCGATCCCCCGATGGTCCAGGGCCAACGCAACGGCGCTTATAAGCGCCGCGCCGTTCCCGACGCTTACCGTCAGCTCGTTGCCATGCACCTCCACGCTGTTCACTCGGCCTGTGGCCTTGAGCGCCTCCACTGCCTCATCCACATCCCCGTCGATCCTGGCGATGATAAGGTCGGAGCCGCGGGCGCGTTTCAACTCCTGGGGCGTACCCTGGACTGCCAGCCTCCCCCGGCTGATGATGCCAATTCGGTGGGTCAAGGCGTCCGCCTCCTCAAGGTACTGCGTGGTCAGGAAGATGGTGACGCCCAGCTTGCTGTTTATGCCTCGCACCTCCTCCCAGACGCGGGCGCGGCTGACGGGGTCCAGGCCGGTGGTCGGCTCGTCCAGGAAGAGGACCTCCGGGTTGTGTATCAGGGCCGCCGCCAGGTCAAGGCGACGCTTCATTCCGCCCGAGTAAGTGCTTATGAGCCGGTCCATAGCATCGCCGATGTCCACCAAATCCGAAAGGTCGGCGATGCGGCCGCTTATCTGCCTCCGCGACAGGCCGTAAAGCAGGCCTTGAAGCCGTAGCAGCTCTCGCCCCGTCTGCTTGTTGTCCAGGGCGGCGTCCTGGAGCGCCGCGCCTATCCGCAGCCGCACCTGGTCGGGCTGGCGCACGGCGTCGTACCCGGCCACGGTTAGGCTGCCGGACGTGGGCGCCAGAAGCGTGACCAGCATCCGTATGACGGTTGTCTTCCCCGCGCCGTTGGGGCCAAGGAACCCGAAAATCTCCCCTTTGCGGACGGTCATGTCCACGCCGTCCACGGCCTTCACGGCGCCAAAGTGGCGCACAAGCCCCTTCACGGCAATGGCGTATGTGTTTTCAGACGTGTTAGTCATTCAGATGCAAGGTTGGAGCGCGCATTGGGATTCCGGTTTGTCGCTAGTCGAACATCAGGACGGTCCGCGTTACCTCCCCGGCTTTCATGGCGCGGAAGGCCTCGTTGACGTCCTCCAGCCGGCCCCGGCGGGTGATCATCTCGTCCAGCCTCAAGCGGCCCTGTCTATAGAATTCGATGAGCCTCGGCATATCCACGCGGAAGCGGTTGGAGCCCATGCCGCTGCCCTGAATCTTCCGCTCGCCCAGGAACATGCGCCCCTCTATCTCTATCTTCTGGCCTGCGGGTATCATGCCGACGATGGTTGCGGTTCCGCCCGGAATCAGGCAGTTGAAGGCCTGTTCGGCGGCTGTCTTGAGGCCAATGGCCTCAAAGGAGTAGTCCACTCCGCCGCCGGTGAGGCCCATTATAGCGTCCACGGGGTCGCGAGACGAGGCGTCCACAACGTGGGTGGCGCCCAGGTCCAGGGCGTGGGTGAGCTTGGGTTCCACAACGTCCACGGCGATTATCTGCCTGGCTCCGGCGATGCGCGCTCCCTGGACGGCGGCAAGGCCAACGCCCCCCAGGCCAAAGACGGCGACGGTGGACCCAGGCTCAATGCGGGCGGTGTTGATGACCGCGCCCACGCCGGTTATGACGCCGCAGCCGATGAGGGCTGCCCGGTCCAGGGGCATATCGTCATCTATCTTGACCAGGGCGTTCTCATGCACCAGCATCCGCTCCGCATAGCTGGAGAGGTTGAATCCCTGGGTGATGGCGGCGCCGCTCCCGGCAAGGCTGAGACGCGGCGGCTCCCCCTCCAGGCGGCGAGGCCGTTGGGAGCACCGGTTGGGATGCCCTGAAAGGCACTGCCGGCAGACGCCGCAGAAGACGGACAGGCACGATATGACGTGGTCGCCGGGCCGGAGGTAGTCGACTTGCTCTCCAACCTCCTCGACGATGCCGGCGGCCTCGTGGCCCAGGATGGACGGGGTGACGGTGGGGTACAGCCCTTCCACGTAGTGAAGGTCGCTGTGGCAGACGCCGCTGGCGGCGGTGCGGACTACCACCTCCCGCGCCATTGGCCTGTCCATGTCCACCTCTTCGATGGTCAAGGGAGTGTTGACGGCATGGAACACAGCGGCTTTGATGGCGCACCTCACGCTGGGCGAGTCTTGAAGCCCATTATAGCACGACCGGACAGGCGTTTGCGCTAGGCGGCAACTTGGGGTCAGGGGGGACTTAATCTCTCATGACTTTTGGTACAGGGCGATAGCCTCCTTTGGAGTAAGCATATTGATGCCCATGTGTGCTCGGGTAGTGTTGTAGGCGTCAAGGAAGCGCTGATACCAAGTGTTCAGCTCCTGGTGGTCTTGGGGCGCTTCCTCTAACCGGAAGAAGCATTCCTCTTCGTCCGTGCGGAAACTCCGCTCGATTACCGCGTTCTCATTGGGAGAACTCTTGTGGATGTAGAAGTGTTCAAGGCCGAGTTCGGCGCACTTGGCGTGAAAGCGTCTCTGAAACTCCAGTCCATTGTCCGTCTGGACGTAGTGCAAGGGGAAGGGGAACTGCTGTGTGGCATAGTACAGGGCCAAGAGTGTTCCCCCCTCATCCAGCTTGGGGAGGATTAGCCCAACCTTGTAGCGAGAGGAGATGTCCATCGCCGCGTACAGGTAGCAAGTGTACGGCAACCCGGACAACTCAGGAGTGACGTACTTCACGTCCATCTGAAGGTAGCCTAAGCCCGGGCAGTTACGAGGCCGCATGACTTGGCCGTTCTGAAAGCGAGGTCGCCGTCGCTTCGTACTGGGGCGAACCAAGCCCACGCGTTGCAAATACCGATGAATGGTCGATGCCGAGACCTCCAGCCCTTGAGCCTGGGCCAAGACCGCTAGCTTCTCCCGACAGAAGCCGGTCGCTTCCCTCCACCTTCGCACTTGGGCGGCAGCCTCCCCCCACAGCGCACGCTTGGGGTGTTTGGGTGCAGTAGACTTGCGCCGCACGCCCTGCCAGCGCACGTATCCCCAGGGCTGCCGCCCTCGATCCACCCAGCGTTTGACGGTCCGGCGGTCTACGTGCAAACGCCGGGCCGTTTCCGAAACGTTCTGATCGCACACCTTCCATGTTTCGATGATGGTCCGTACTGGTAATCTGCTCATGGCTCATTCTAGAGCCTCTGTACCATATGTGGTGAGAGATTAAGGGGGGATTGACACCCGACGCGAAACAGTATAAAAATATAGTAATTGGCCCCCTTAGATTGCACGTCAACCTAAGGTAATGACCCCCAGGGGATTGCATTGAGCAATCCCCTGTTTACTTTCATCTCCAGCAACCTCGCAGGAAATCAGCGTCGATTTGGACTACGCGATCTGCAACTTCTCTCAGCCTTTGAGAACCACTTGCGTCAAACAAGGCAACCTCGACATGGCGCCCTAAGTCTTTCACCGCTTGTATAGCGTCTGCAAAATCTGTATCGCCACTTACCAAAACTGCCACATCGTAGTTACCCCGATGTCCATGAACAAGCATATCGGTAGCGATTTTGATATCTATGCCCTTTTCGTATGGGGGTTCATCCGGCCAGTTCCGATATATCAGTCGCCCAAGGGTGACTTCAAGATAGTCAACCTTTCGTAGCTCCTGAAAAAACTTCTGTTGGGTTCTATATATCTCCGCCTCTTTAGTCTAGTCTACAGGCGCATTGTAGTAGTAGGCCCTGACCAACCTGCGGTTCTCGGCCAGCTTTGCTACGAATTTGCCGAAGTCAATCCCTATCCGTCCTGTCGCGTTCCTTAGCGAGTGATATAGGTTACTGCCATCGATATAAATGTTGACTCTTCGAGCATCGGGCATCTATATGAGCCTCCTTGGTCTGCCGAGCAGTGACTTCATATTATCATATAGAGGAATTGCGTTGAGTAAGCTAAGCCAAGTCTTCAGCTTGAGGATGAGAGCGTTCAGGGCGCCGTCAGCATTCATCGGCGTCAGGGCCTCGTCGAGCTTGCCCTTCAGGTCACTGCCGTAATCAAGACATTCAAGAGCCGGTCCAGAAAGCCTGCATCGGATGTTGCAGACGGGGCGGAGTCCACATCCGCCTGCTCCCCGCTCGCGAAACGGCGTTGGTGATTGAGAAATCCCACTGCTCATTGCGCGTTGCCGTACGGGGGTGATACACTCACTCCCATCCACTGAGCTTAAGCGCTCCAGTCCCCACAATAGCGTATGTTCCACTATGGACTCATAGGAGACATGTCCTCAGCGGCGCTTGTCGGGACAGACGGCTCCATCGACTGGTGCTGCTTCCCGCGTTTCGACTCTCCCAGCGTCTTTGCCGCCATCCTTGACCAGGAGATAGGCGGACGCTTCCGCATCAGCCCTGTTGGCCGTTGCCTTGACACCCGGCAGAGGTATCTTCACGACACCAACATACTGGAGACCACTTTCACCACAAGCGACGGCATAATCTCCGTCACAGACTTCATGCCCATCATTGAGGATGACGACGACAACCCGGAGACGCCACCCAATGCCGACGACGAAATCCACCGCATCGTCACCTGCCTGTCCGGGGAGGTTGACATGCGCTGCGATTTCCAGCCCAGGCACGACTACGCCCGCGCTCTCCCCGGCTTTCGTCCCATGCGCGGCCGCTCCGGCAATTCCGCCGTCCAGGCGCGTGGCGGCGGGCAGACCATGACGCTTGCCGCCAGCATCCCTCTCCCCTTTGATGACCGCGGCGTCACCTGCGACTTCACCCTAGCCAAGGGACAGACCGCCACGTTTGTCCTTGCGTACGGCAACGGCCGTCCGGCCAGCTTGGAGCGGTATCGCACCGCCGAGAAGCTGGATCGGACCAGGCGCTACTGGCAGGAGTTGGTGGACAGAATGAACTACGACGGCCTCTGGCGGGACTCCGTAGTGCGCTCCTTCCTGGCGCTTCACCTTATGATGTACCGTTACACAGGGGCCATAGTCGCCGCGCCCACCACCAGCCTGCCGGAGACTATCGGAGGCTCGCGCAACTGGGACTACCGCTTCTCGTGGCTGCGTGACTCCAGCTTCACCGTCGATATTCTCTACCGGCTGGGGGACACCTACGGGGCCGACCGCTACATCCACTGGCTGCTGGAGCAGTGTCAGCTGAGCCGCCGTAAGACCCGCATCGTCTACGGCATAACAGCCAGGTCATCACTCAGGGAGTACACGCTTGACCACCTGCGCGGGTACGAGGACTCCCGTCCCGTCCGCATCGGCAACGCCGCTGAGCGGCATCTTCAGATGGACGTTTTCGGAGAGGTCATCATCTCCATACACTCCCTGCTTCTGCTCCACGGAGAGATATCGGCGGAAGCCTGGGAGATGGTCCACTCCCTGGCCGAAACCGTTATGGGCAACTGGCATCGGAAGGACCGCGGCGTCTGGGAGGTCCGGGGCGAGCAGCAGCACTTCGTGTACTCCAAGGTAATGTGCTGGGCCGCTCTCGACCGCGCCTCCCACATCGCAGACACCAGGGGGCACAAGCAACTGGCCGTCCGATGGTCCCGGACCGCAGAGCGCATCAAGGCAGAGGCGCTGGACTCGGGATGGACATCCACCAAACAGGCCTTCCGGCAGCGATATGAAAACGACGCACTGGATGCCTCAAACCTGGTCATCCCCTTCCTGGGCCTGGTGCCGCGCGACGACCCACGCATCCTGCAAAACCTGGACGCCATCGAACGGGAGCTGGCCGACGGCCCAATGGTCTGGCGGTACCTCCCGCAGGAGACGGACGACGGCCTGCAGGGCCAGCGCGAAGGTGCCTTCACCCTGCTCAGCTTCTGGCTAATCGGAAACCTCATTTACACCGGCCAGACCGACCGCGCCTTGGATTACTTCCACGAGATGGTCACCAAACGGGCCAACCACCTGGGCCTCTTCGCTGAAATGTTCGACCCGGCCACAGACCGGCAGCTGGGCAACTTCCCCCAGGCATACTCGCACATCGGCCTGATCCACTCCGCCCTGAACCTCTCCGGCTTCATCGCCAATACCGCCACGAGGCGCAGGCGCCGCCCCCATTAGCCGAGCCACCCCTCCGGATGCCAAGGGGGGCGGCTGCGAGAATGTCCTTCCCCGCTCGTGGTGAGCCTGTCGAACCATGTGAGCCTCTCGAACCATGTGAGCCTCTCGAACCATGTGAGCCTCTCGAACCATGTGAGCCTCTCGAACCATGTGAGCCTCTCGAACCATGTGAGCCTCTCGAACCATGTGAGCCTCTCGAACCATGTGAGCCTCTCGAACCATGTGAGCCTCTCGAACCATGTGAGCCTCTCGAACCATGTGAGCGGGCATGACGACGCTGGAAGGTCGTCCTACACCGTCGTAGTATGGGCGGTTCGCGAACCGCCCATACAATTGCTACGATACGGGGCAGCAACCCAGAGGGAGGAAGCAGACAGGGCCTGCTCATAGCCTGCCCCGTACTTGATACAGGGGTGAGCGGAATGTCCTTCCCCGCTCGTGGTGAGCCTGTCGAACCATGTGAGCGGGCATGACGACGCTGGAAGGTCGTCCTACACCGTCGTAGTAGGGGCGGTTCGCGAACTGCCCCTACAATTGCTACGTTACGGGGTAGCAACCCAGAGGGGCGGAGTGGGATGGAGGGATGACCGCGTTCGCAGGTATGTGTGACCAAAAACCACCCCTGCGAAGCTTGTCCTCGTGGAAACACGGGGAGCAGGGGTCTATCCCCCAAGCTGAAGCCCTCTATCGCAGGTCCAGGCTTATGTCCATCGCTCGGACCGAGTGGGTGAGAGCGCCCACGGATATCAGGTCCACCCCTGTCTCGGCGACGGCTCTGACGGTCTCCAGGTTGATGCCCCCGGACGCCTCCAGAAGGCGCCTGCCATCCGTCATCGTCACCACCTGCTTCATCTCCTCCGGAGACATATTGTCCAGCAGAATCACGTCAGCGCCGGCCTCCAGCACCTCCCGGGCTTCTTCTATGGACTCCACCTCTATCTCCACTCTCAGGGTGTGCGGCGAGTTCTCCCTGGCGCGGCTGACTATCTCCGCCAGCCCAAGCCCCTGCGCGCGCAGGGCGGCGATGTGGTTGTCCTTGATGAGGATGCCGTCGGCCAGGTTGTAGCGATGGTTGTGGCCCCCTCCCATTCGCACGGCGTACTTCTCCAACTGCCGTATCCCAGGCACGGTCTTTCGGGTATCGACGATACGGGCCTTTGTGCCTTGCACCGCCTTCACGTACGTGGACGTTGCCGTCGCAATGCCACTGAGGCGCTGGAGGAAGTTGAGGGCCACCCGCTCACCCTTGAGGATGCCTGCGATGCTTCCCTCCACCTCCGCCACCACGACGCCTGGCGATACCTCGGAGCCATCGGTTATCAGCGTGCGGGTCTCCACGTCGGGGTTGGCCTGGCGAAAGACCTCCAGCGCCACCTCCACGCCGGCGATGACGCCCGCGGCCTTGGCGACTATCGACCCCAGCCCGTGGATGTCCGGCGGTATGAGGGCGTCGGTGGTGACGTCGCCTGGCCCCAGGTCCTCTTCCAGCGACCCGGCGACGATGGCCATTACCGAAGACGTGATTTCAAGCATTTGAAGCTGGGGGTCTGCTGCGCGCTCAGCAAGAGCAGGTTGTTTGAGGCGTTATTGTACCACATTCACGGAGACCTGGCAGACTATTGTCAGCGTCATAGGCCAACCGCTTGCCTCGTCTAGTCAGGGACAATGACAGTCCCATCCTGCTTCACATCTACGCCCATGCGGGTAAGAAGGTAGACGGGATCGGCATCTTCCATCCAATAGTACGCCTCGTGATAGTAGGATATCGCAATCCAAGTCTCGTAAAGCTCCTCCCCATAAACGGGCGGATCAAGAAGGAACCTCAGCACAGTCCCCACCGAGGCCGGAAACGCCTTGAGGGAGAGTGCCTCGCACCACCTCTCAAAGATGGGCCAATGCTCCGCCGATTCAGACAGACACCACTGCTGGTCCGGGTCCTCGGGGTCCACCCTCCATGTGACGGGGAGTCCATGCTCGTCCAACGGCGGCGGAGGCGGGCGGCGCCTGAGGACGTTGCGAATAATGGCGTTCCGGGCATTGTTGAGGAGCGCCTTCAGCATCAGCCGGACGGGCGGCCTCTGTTCGAAGCTATGATCTATGGGCCGAGTCCCGTCCCATAGCACAAGGGGTTCCCAGTCGCTCCTGTACCTGCGCCACGGCGGCTCTGGCTCCTTTGGACCGCGGCGCGACTTTCTCAGCCAGGCCATTACTGCGAGCAATGCGCTGTCCCATCCTCAGGCCAATCCACGGTCTGCACGGCCATATCCTGCCAAATCAAGGGGAACTGCGTACCGTTCTTCTACTGCCAAGTTGCAACGTACACATAGCGCCTTTTGCTGTCCGCAACGCCGCCCCGAGCATCTTCAGCGATGTTTCCAAATTTGGCGTGCTTCTGAAAGGCTCTTATCAGAGACTGTTCAACTCTCCTTGAATTATTGACGCTGGTAGTACTATAGATAGAGATCAGCTTGTCCGCGTCGTGTTGGCTCTTTCTGACCCGCGGATTGGCAGTCCTTCCGATGTAGAACTCACCAACATCACTAGCGTTGGCAATTCACCTTACCTGACGCTTCAGCGTCGGGAGCACGTCCTCAGGCCAACCGGTTAGCACTGCCACCCTACACCTCTTGCAGCATTCGCTCCAGGGCTATGCGGGCGTAGTTGGCCGTCTCGTCGTCCACGGTGATGCGGTTCATCACCTCGCCGTCCAGCAGGCGCTCCAGCGACCATAGCAGGTAGGCCGGGTGGGTGCGGTACATGGTGGAGCAGGGGCAGACCACGGAGTCCAGGCAGAAGACCAGCTTGTCAGGGTTCTCCCATGCGAGCCGGTTGACCAGGCTTATCTCCGTGCCCACGGCCCACTTGCTCCCGGAAGGCGCCTCATTGATGGTCTTGATGATGAACTCAGTTGAGCCGTCGCAGTCGGCGGCCTGCACCACGTCCATCACGCACTCCGGATGCACCACCACGTTTATGTCCGGGTAGGCGGCCCGCGCCTTCTGTATCTGGGCGACGCTGAACCTGGTATGCACCGAGCAGTGGCCCTGCCACAGGATTACCCTGGACTTCCGCAGCGCCTCTGGCGTACTGCCTCCCAGGGGCTTGAAGGGGTTCCACAAAACCATCTCATCCAGGGGCACGCCCATCTTGATGCCGGTGTTGCGGCCCAAGTGCTGGTCCGGGAAGAACACTATCCGCTCCCCTCGCTCAAAGGCCCACTTGTACACAGCGGGGGCGTTGCTGGACGTGCAGACAATGCCGTTGTTGCGTCCGCAGAGGGACTTGATGGCGGCGGTGGAGTTCATGTAGGTTATTGGGATTACCCCGCCCTCGCCCAGGACCTCCGTCAGGTCGTCCCAGCAGTCCAGCACGTCGTCGGTGCGGGCCATGTCGGACATGGAGCAGCCGGCGGTTATGTTGGGCAGGATCACCTTCTGGTGTGGCGCGCTCAGGATGTCCGCCGTCTCAGCCATGAAGTGGACGCCGCAGAAGACGATGAACTCGGCCTGGGGCTGCGAGGCCGCCTGCTGCGACAGCTTCAGGGAGTCGCCCCGGAAGTCGGCGAACTGGACTATCTCGTCACGCTGGTAGTGGTGGCCCAGGATGACCAGGCGGTTGCCCAGTGTATCCCTGGCCTGCCGGATGCGACGCTCCAACTCAGCGCCGCCCATGTAGTGGTACTCCGCCGGGATGCTCTGCCAGCTGACCACGGCGGCGAACTCCTCCGCCAGCGGCTTCACGTCCAGCGGCTCACCGATGCGACAGAACGCGGACTGCTCCGTTTCCGTCAGTGGTATATATGGAAGTTTCTCTGTAATAGGCATGTTAATATCCCCCCAACTACATTATACGCCATTACGGGTCAGTTAGACAAAGCCCCCTGTAGAGACCAGGGGCCGGTCTTGCTGATGCGGACCTGGGCCAGCTCTCCAAGGAGGTCGGCCTCATGCGGGAAGAACACCAGCTTGTCACTGCGAGTCCGTCCCTGCCATTGCCCTTTGTTGTGGCCGTCAACCAACGCTTCCACCGTCCGCCCCAGAAGCCCGGCGTTGATTTCCGAGACGATTCTCTCCTGGAGATCCTCGATGGCCTGAAGCCTGGCCCTCTTCTCGTGGTCTGGAACGTCGTCCTCCATCCTGCGGGCGGCGATGGTGCCCGGCCTGGTGGAGTATGCGGCCGTGTGCACCTTGTCGAACCTGACGTCCCGGATGATGTCAAGTGTGGCCTGAAACTGCTCGTCCGTCTCGCCCGGGAAGCCAACTATCACGTCCGTGCTCATGGAGACGTCCGGGACGGCGGCGCGTATCCTGTCGACCAGCCGGAGGTAGTCGTCTCTGGTGTAGCTGCGGCGCATGTTCAGCAGGACTTCGTCGTCCCCGGCCTGGAAGGGCAGGTTGAAGTGCTCGCATACCTTGGGGGAGTCCGCGACCGCTTGGATGATGCGGTCGCTCATAAAGCGAGGGTGAGAGGTGAGGAAGCGGATGCGCTCCAGGCCCTCAATGGGATGCACCGCCTCCAGGAGGTCGGCCAGGTCCGGCCTGTCCGGCAGGTCGTGGCCGTAGGCGTCCACCGTCTGGCCGAGCAGGGTGACCTCCCTGACGCCTCGCTGCGCCAGGAGCTCCACCTCTCGCACCACGTCCTCCACGGGGCGGCTCTGCTGCCTGCCACGCCGGTAGGGGATGATGCAGAAGGAGCAGAACTCATCGCAGCCGTGGATTATGGGCACGTAGGTTGTGACGTGCGGCTTGACGGGCGCCAGGTTTTGCAGGCAGCCCTCCACGTCCATGCCAAGCCGCTCGCCAAGCAGGTCGATGAGAGGTCCGTACTGCTGTGGCGCCATGAACACGTCCACGTATGGGAAGCGACGCTCAAGGTCGCCGGTCTTTGGCCCCACCATGCAACCCATGAGGGCGACTATTCGCTCAGGGTCTCGCTGTTTGAGGGGCTTGAGAGAGGTTATCATGCCCGTGACCTTGTCCTCGGCGCTCTGCCGCACCACGCAGCTGTTGAGCACTATGACGCCGGCCTCCCTGGGCGATGCGCTCTCACGGAAGCCAAGGCCGTGCAGCGCGCCAGCCAAGCGTTCAGAGTCGGCCTTGTTCATCTGGCAGCCGATGGTCCAGATATAGTAACTGTGGGCGTTCACTTGGGCTCCTGGCAATTGCTATGTCCCTTGGTTATTAGTCATTGGTGAGAAGGTGGCGGAGGGAATGGGATTCGAACCCATGAGAGAGCTTGCGCCCCCTAACCGCTTAGCAGGCGGCCGCACTAGGCCACTATGCGATCCCTCCTGCCAATGAATATAGATAATAACAGATAGCGGCGAGCCCCCACAAGCCCCTTACGCGGATTGGGCGTCAAGAGTCAACTTGAACCAGGCGCTCTTCCGCGGTTGCGTTAACTGTTGGCTTTGGCAGTTGTTCTGGCGCCGAGGTTCGGGCACGTACATATCCCCATGCAATGACGACTCGTACATTGAGCTAAAGTGAGATTGCACCTGGAATACTTATTCAAGTGGCAATAGGAACGATGGTGGATAAAGACTAATAGTAGCCAGCTCTCATCTCAAGCGGAGAATCATTTGAATGAGACTGAACATGCGGTTTGAACAAGTAATCCACATGCTCATTCCTGGAAAGCCGTTCCTGATTCATGTTCCTATGACGTATATCATGGTTGTTTCCGAGAGAGTAAATTTCGTGTGATTCCTTATCAAGTGATTCCCTGAATTTGGGAGAGGCTGGTCCCGCGGCTGCATCAAGCATTGTCGCAGCCCGTTGGCTCACACTGCCTTGTCCGCCCAAGCTCCTCAATTTCTCCCAAGCATCCCAAAGGTGCTCCAAGGCCTCTCGCCGCGTTTCTGGATTAGGGTCAAGAAATTTGAGTTTTGCTTTGTTTAGCAGATCATCGAGATCAGAATCACCAGTGTCAAAGTCCTGATTTGTAAAGGCTTCACGTAACACCGGATCTGTCAGGCGTTCTATACGGCCCTCTGGGGTAAGCTCATAGGCAAGTCTATTACGCCTGAAGACAGTCAAAATCCCCGTGCGAAACTCTTCTCTTCCAGCTTCGACGTCGAATTCTAGCAAATGATTGTGATGATAGAAGAGCTTGGGATGAGGGACTATCCTGCTAGGCTTGCCCACGCTCTTCCAGCAGAATTCAATCATGTCCAAAATGTCCAGTGTAGAAGGCACATCAGATGTATTCCGCCAAGGCCATGTTGCCAGTCCCGGAATGTGAGCGCGCATGGCATCTCTAAACGCGACATGATTTGTACCGATTGGAATTGGGCCGTCGTCACAATTCTCTGGGTAATCAACCCCAAACGCCCCATCTTCTACTCGCGCTTGTATCAAGGCGCGAATACCTCCCCAACCTTCATCACATATCTCCTCGTTATCCCTAGGCAACTCTCCCAATTCTCTCTCGCTGAAGTAAGGCATGCTAATTCCTCATATCTTTAGTACAACCAGCCTCTGCAATTCTTATAGCAGAAGAAGCGCGCTGCTACAAGGCTCTGAACGGACTGGTTGGCTTTCCGCTCATATGGTTCGACATGCTCACCACGAACGGAAAGAAGGGCAGCCTTGTGATTCAATCGCCCCTTATCGGCGCTAACCTAAGGCGGGAGGCAGTCCATGACCTTGACCGCTGGCGTATCCGTAATTTCCGCAGGCACTCGCCAGGTACATGTCGAAACTCTTGAACGCATGGCCGGAGGCTTGACTTCGCAACGCAGGGTCGGCCACTAGACCACCCCTGCGAAAGCAGGGGTCTATTTATGCGCTGTCACGGGCGCCTGGATTCCTCCGCAAGCAGGAATCCAGGCGTGGCTCTCCAACCAACGTTGGCAATGCCAACTCCTGTAGAGAATACCCGGCGTTCCCCTTCCTTGCTTACAATGGTCTGGCTTTGTTATACTGGCGTGCGCGCCGGAGTTTTGAGAACATTTCAGGATATGACGCTAGCAACGAAATACGAGACTGTGATTGGGCTGGAGGTCCATGCTCAGCTCCTGACCAGGAGCAAGATGTTCTGCGCCTGCCCGGCCAACTACGTACAGGGCTCGCCCAACTCGGTGGTGTGCCCAGTTTGCCTTGCCATGCCCGGCGTCCTCCCGGTGATCAATCGACGGGCTGTGGAGTGCGTCATAATGACCGGCCTTGCGCTGAACGCCACCATAGCCGGGAACGCCCAGTTCCATCGCAAGAACTATCCCTACCCGGACCTGATGAAGGGATACCAGATATCCCAGTACGACGAACCCATCGCCGTGGGCGGGTGGCTCGGCATAGATGTGGACGGGAGCCGGAAGAGGATCGGAATAACCAGGGTCCACCTGGAAGAGGATGTTGCCAAGCTCCAGCACCATCAGGATGCCGATGGAGAGGGCTACAGCCTGGTGGACGTGAACCGCTCAGGCATCGCCCTCATGGAGACGGTGAGCGAGCCGGACATGCGCTCTCCGGAGGAGGCTCGACAGTACCTTTTGAGCCTGAGGGCCATCCTCCAGTACCTTGGGGTCTCCACCGGGAACATGGAGGACGGGAGCTTCCGATGTGATGCCAACGTGAGCATTCGGCCCGTGGGCAACGCGGAGTTCTCCACCAGGACCGAGATAAAGAACATGAACAGCTTTCGGGCGGTCTATCGCGCCCTGGAGTACGAGGTCGAGAGGCAGACAAGGGTTGTGGAGGAGGGCGGCAGAGTGGTTCAGGAAACCCGCGGCTGGGTTGAGGAGCGCGGGGAGACAGCGTCCCAGAGGACAAAGGAATACGCTCACGACTACCGCTACTTCCCGGAGCCGGACCTGCCCCCCCTCTCCATGAGCGCTGAGTGGGTGGATGAGATAAGAGCGAGCCTGCCGGAGTTGCCCGGAGCCAGGCGAGACAGATTTGCCGCCGAGTACGGCCTCTCACTGTACGACGCCGGCCTGCTCACAGCCTCCAGGGACACGGCGGACTACTTTGAGGACAGCCTCAAGTCCAAGGAAGCTGACCCCCAGGCGGTAGCCGCCAAGGCCAAGGCAATAGCCAACTGGATGTTGGGCGACATGACTGGCCTGCTGAACTCGTCCGACACGCATCTCAAGGATGCCAGGATCACCCCCGGGGGCCTGCGAGAGTTCACGGACATGATCGAGGCGGGAGCCATCAGCGGCCCCGCGGCCAAGACGGTGTTTGAGGAGATGTTCAGGTCCGGAGAGGGCGCTGCGGCAATAGTCCAGGATCAGGGCTTGACCCAGATAAACGACCCCGGAATTCTGATCGCGGCCGTAGCGGAGGTCATCCGGCAGAACCCTCAAGCGGTTCAGGACTTCATTGGAGGCAAGGAGACCGCCATCAAATTTCTGATAGGCCAGGTGATGAAGGAGACGCGGGGCAGGGCGAACCCAGCCGTGGTAAACCGGATACTCGCAGCGAGTCTGGGCCCAGGGGACAACGGATAATGGAAGCCTTCTTCCAGACGTCCCAGATACTGGTATCCGTACTGCTGGTGGGCATCATCCTGGTCCAGGTCAGGGGACAGGGATCGGGTTTCTTCGGATCGGGTCAGGCATCGTTCCGTACCCGCCGGGGTGTGGAGAAGACCCTGTTCCAGCTTACAATCGCGCTTGCAGGGCTCTTTACCTTTCTGGCCATAATGAGCGCCGTGCGGCCATCCTGGCTCTTCTGACCACTTCGTCCGCATCCGGGGACTTTCCTTGATAACCCTCACCACGGATTTCGGGACACGGGACTCCTACGTGGCCGAGATGAAGGGGGTGGTCCTTGGACTCAACCCGCGGGCTGTAATAGTGGACGTCTCCCACGACATCGACCCACAGATCACGGCCCACGGGGCCTTTGTGCTGGGACGCGCGTATCCCTCCTTTCCGGGGAATGCTGTCCATGTGGCTGTCGTTGACCCCGGCGTGGGAACTTCCCGCAGGGCGATTCTGCTGGTCACGCCAACGGGCCGCTTTCTGGCCCCGGACAACGGCCTTCTCACCTATCCGGTCAGGGAAAGCCCCGAGTACGATGAGACTGTCCGAGGCCGACGCTTCCTGGAGCCGGTGGAGGCTCCCGTTCCGGCGGGATGCGCCGCGTACGAGTTGTCCAACCACAGCCTGTGGCGCGCCACCCTGAGCGATACCTTCCACGGCCGCGACGTCTTCGCTCCCGTGGCGGCGCATCTGTCCCTGGGCGTTCCACCGGAGGAGGTGGGAGAGCGGCTGCAATCTATGGTTTGCTTGTGCATTCCCAATCCACAGGAGCGGGGAAACGTCCTGGCCGGCCATGTTGTACACGTGGACGGGTTTGGAAACCTCATAACCACCATAGGCGGTGAGGCGCTCCGGCAGAGAAGCATGGAGGTGTCGGTTAAGGGCCATCGCATACGCGGGATAAGCAGGTCATACGAGGAGGGGCCGGACACGCTGGCGATTGTCGGCAGCCACGGCAGCCTGGAGGTGGCCGTCAGGAACGGCAGCGCCGCGCGGGAGCTCGGCGTGCAGGTGGGCGACGAGGTTGTTGTGGAGCTGCGGCGGTGAGTCGCCACGCCTTCGCCCCGCTCGTGTGGTTCGACAGGCTCACCACGAACGGGAATTAGGGTTGGTCTAGCGCGAGCGGGGCAAGGGCGTGAGCGGTAAGTCGGCTTGGTGAATACCAACGCTCGCACGGCTGGACCGGCTCAGGAGGGAGAAAGAATATGTCCAGACCGATTCTTCCAAGGTGGGACTCTCACTACCCGGATCCCCTCAGGCTCCGGCGGGAGGTGGATTCGATGGCGGACTCCTTTGTGGAGGCGCTGCTGGACGCAATACCGCATGAGGAGATCCAGGGCATCTACCTGAAGGGGTCCGGGCACAAGGAGTGGGACTCCCCCGTAGACTACGTTCCGGAGATGAGCGACGTGGACGTCCACGTCCAGTTCTACAGCGACGAGAGTTGGCCCAAGCGCATCGGGGCTTTCGCGCAGGCGATGAATATCCAGCGCGCGGTAGAGACGGCGTACCTGTCGAAGATAAGGGAGTCGCTGCACCTGCCAAGGCCGCAGCTGATGGTTGTGAACAAGCTGATGAAGGATATCGAGTTCATCCACTCGCCCAGGAGTACGGTCAAGACGCTCTATGGCGAGGAGTACCCAATGGCCGACTACAGCGATCCGGACCACGTAAAGCGCGTGGAGCGCCAAAGGCTGCTGGCCGACGGCGCGTACATGGACGGCCTGGCTCTGCACGTTATCGACAGGCCGGGCAGGTACATGCGGGAGACGCTTCGCAACCTGGTTTGGCGGGTCTCGCCATCCGGGCCTCGCGCCCTGCACCTGCTGGGAACCGATACGGAGCTGGCCTGGAGCGTGAACCGCACCCGCGTAGTCTCAATGCTAACGGAGTTGGGCCAATTGGACCTGGCCGCAAGCTACCTGGAGTTCTACCGCTCAGGCTGGGAGTACTTTCTCTCCGGCTATGAGGACTCCGACGCGGGACGCTCCACCGTAAGCGCCGCAGTGGAGACGCTGACCATCGCGCGGGAGATAGCCGAGCGCTGGCTGGCCTGACGACGTTGAGGCGCGGCGCCTTCCCGCTCAAGTGGTTCGACATGCTCACCACGAGCGGGCAAGGACATTCCGCTCACCCTGAGCGGGCAAGGACATTCCGCTCACCCTGAGCGGGCAAGGACATTCCGCTCACCCTGAGCGGGCAAGGACATTCTGCTCATCATGAGCGGGCAAGGACATTCTGCTCACCCTGAGCTTGTCGAAGGGCGTGAGAAGGCTGCCGTGCGCAGGAGTACAGATCCCATGCAGACCTCCTACAGCCCCAGCTTGCCGGGGTTCATTATGTTATGCGGGTCAAGCGCCGACTTTATGCCCCGGAGGACTTCCATGCCGCTCCCCAGCTCGCGCGGAACCAGGTGGGCCAGCTTTGTCCCCACGCCGTGGACGTACTCCATCGAGCCACCCATGTCCTGCGCCAGCGTGAGCGCCTCGTCCACCGCGCGGTCCAGCCGCTCAGACGGCCCATCGTCCTCAAGGCCAACGTCAACCAGGACTACCGAAAACAGGTCCGGCTGAGTCCACAGGGCGTACTCCCGAATCTCCAGGCCGGCTCCGGCGGCGATCTCCTGGCACCGGCGTCGATACTCCAGCGCTCGTGAGGCTGGGATGGCAACGTGGGGGTAGGCCGTTGTCCTGGGCCAGCCACGCGCGGGCGGTCTCTCCGATGCCTTCCCGTCCAGAAACCTCTCCTTGTAGCGGTACGCCGAGTCGTGGCGGGTGTCCCAGTACTCTTGGGCCGGGCCCGGCCCGATGTCCATTCCATTGGAGGCATTGCAGACCTGCAGAGCCCTCGCGTACTGGGCCTCCACCTCTTCCCGGTATCCCTCAAACACCATGTACATCCACGTCTTGCATGGGACGGGGCGGTCCGGAGCTCCGCGCTTGGACTCATCGGGCTCCTCGGTCAGGTCGATGAGGGCGGGCTTGAGGCCCAACGAGAACAACTCCAGCATTGCACGGAACCCGTCCTCGAATTGTGGAAAGGCGATAGTCTTGAACAGGCGGGATTCCGGCAGCCGGAAGACCCGGATGGCGGCCTTGGTTATGACGCCGAAGACCCCCTCGGCTCCGATGAACAGCGGGTGCAGGGATGGCCCCGCGGATGTCTTGGTCACGGCCCTTGTGCGGAGCGTCTCCCCGGTGGGCAGAACCACCTCTAGGCCCAACGCCTGCTCGCCCATTGAGCCGTACTTGGCCGCCCTGTAACCCACCCCGTTGGTGGAGAGCGCGCCGCCTATGGTGGCTATGGGGACGCTGTAAGGGTCGTGGCCCAGCATGAGGCCGTGGCCGGCAAGCGCGTTGTTCAGGTCGCCGAGGATGACGCCCGCTTCGACGGTCGCCGTCCTGTCTTCCGGGCTTATCTCCAGGATGCGATTCATTCGCTTCATGTCCACGGCTATGCCGCCCATGAGAGGCGTCACCGCGCCGGCCACGCCCGTGCCGCCGCCGTAGGGCACGATAGGAATGCGCTCCCGGTGCGCCAGCTTCACCACCTCCGCGACCTCCTCAGTTGAGCAGGGGCGCGCTACAGCGAATACACGAGGAGCATCCGGGGCAAGGGGAGCGCCTCGCCAGCGGCCGTAGGCGTCCACGGAGTAGTAAGCGAGGGCAGGTTCGTCGAGGACGACGTTCCCTGGCCCCACGATGCGCTTGAGGTCTGTTGCAACCGACTGAGAAATCACGGCAATCCTTCCCGCTCATCCTGAGCGTGTCTAAGGAAATGAGCGGAGGTAACTACGCCCGCAGTATACACCCGCTCATATGGTTCGATAGCCTCACCACGAACGGTAACAAGGCTGCCCCGCGTCCCTCCCTAGACCCCTGCTTTCGCAGGGGTGGTTCGGGCTTGAACCCCGTTCATCAACAGACCATTCCTCCGGAAGGAGACCTTTGCATAACCCCTGGGCGCCATCCTGTGAAAAGACGCTCCAACTGTCATTCCGAACGGAGCACAGCGGAGTGAGGAATCTAAAGGCTCTCATCCCCCACGAGGACCCTTGTGGCTGGAATCTTCTCATGACTACGGCGCAACGTCTTAGATTCCTCGCTGCGCTCGGAATGACATCAAATGGCGCGTTGGGCGATTGCGCAAAGGTCTCCGGAAGGAGGACTCCAGGGGGAACGGAGAAGCCAATCCTGAGTCGTCTATTTTCATGGTAATGACAGGAAATGGGTCCTCTTGGCAAGCTTCGCAGAGGTCTTTGGGTTGCAGAGGGAACGCTAATCGGAATCACTGGGGGCCTTTGAATCTCCACTGCGTCCCGCCTGCCGCGTCCTCCAGAGCCACGCCCAAGCCTTCCAGCCGGTCCCGGATGGAGTCTGCCAGCTTCCAGTTTCGCTCGGCTCTCAGCTGAGAGCGGGTCTCTACCAGCAGCTCGACAAAGGAGTCGATGTCCGAGCCCTCGGCTCCGCGGCGCTCCTCCAGCCTGAGGCCAAGTACTGAGGCCATCTCCCGCAATGCATCCTGGGCTTGCGCCACTGCCATGCCGGCCTCACGGGACCGGTTTATCTCCCGCGCCGTGTCGAACAGCGCGGCTATGGCCTGGGGGGTGTTGAGGTCGTCGTCCATTGCAGCGCGGAAGCGGTCCCAAAAGGGGCCAGCGTCCATTGATGAGCCGGCGTCGGCTAGGGAGCCGACACGGAGGGCGTTGAGAAGCCGCTCCAGCGCCCTTTCGGCAGAGGCTATCCCCTCATCGGTGTAGGTGATGGGGCTTCTGTAGTGGGAGGAGAGCAGGAACAGGCGTATGGCGTCTGGCTTGTACCGCTCCAGGGCGTCCTGGCAGCTGACGAAGTTGCCGCGGTGACGCGTCATCTTCTCCTCGTCGTCCTCCTGGAGGCGCAGCAGGCCGTTATGGACCCAGAACCGGACGAATGGGCTCTCTCCGGTGTACACCTCCGACTGCGCTATCTCGTTCTCATGGTGCGGAAAGATAACGTCCTGCCCGCCGCCGTGTATGTCAACGTGGTTGCCCAGCAGGCTCAGGGACATGGCGGAACACTCTATGTGCCAGCCGGGGCGCCCCGGCCCCCAGGGGCTGGGCCAGGCCGGCTCCCCATCCTTGGACGATTTCCACAGAGCGAAGTCCATGGGGTCTTCCTTGCGCTGGTCCACCTCCACGCGCGTGCCGGACATCATCTCATCCAGGGGACGCTTGGAGAGCTGCCCGTAGGTCTCGAAGGCGCGGACCCTGAAGTAGACGTCGCCGTCCAGGGGGTAGGCGTGGCCGTTGTCTATTAGATGCTGGACTATCTCGATCATGCGGTCGATGTACTCGGTCGCACGCGGGTAGTCGTGGGCGCGCTGTATGCCGAGGGCGTCCATCTCCCGCAGGAAGCGCAGGATGTAATGCTCCGCCAGCTCGCCTATGCTCCGGTCGCCTCCCTGGGCAACCTCGATTATGCGGTCCTCTATGTCCGTAAAGTTCTGAACGTGATGGACCGGGTAGCCCTGGCGCTCCAGGTAGCGGCGGAGCACGTCAAAGACTATGTAGGACAGGGCATGGCCTATGTGGCACGGGCCGTACAGGTTGGGGCCGCACACGTACATGGCCACACGCTCCCCCAGGGGCGCAAAGTCGCGCTTTTCGCCGGATAGGGTGTCGTACAGCCTCATGCGACCGCCTCGACAGTGGCGATTGCCAGGGCCGCTATGCCCTCGCCACGGCCCGGAAAACCCAGGCCGTCGGTGGTGGTGCACTTGATGTTGACCTGCGCCGGGGACAGGCCCAAGGTTGCCGCGATTGTGTCTCTCATGTTCTGTACGTAAGGAGCAAGCCTGGGACGTTCGGCGACTATTGTAGCATCCAGATTTACCGGCTGCCACCCTTGCCGGCCCAGGAGTTCGGCAACCTCTCTCAGAAACCGCAGGCTGGATGCGCCGCGATACCGGGGGTCGGACGATGGGAAATGCGCGCCGATGTCCCCCAGCCCGGCGGCTCCCAGCAGGGCGTCCACCAGCGCATGTACCAGCGCGTCCCCGTCGCTGTGTCCTGCCAGCCCCGCCTCGAACTCCACCCGGACGCCGCCAAGCCACAGGGGAATGTCCGGCTCCAGCGCGTGGACATCGTACCCTATGCCGGCGTGGAAAGCCATAAAAGCCCCGGCCCTACCGACCGGCCCGGTTTCTTAGGATAGCCTCGGCTACCAGCACGTCCATAGGGGTGGTCACCTTGATGTTGTCCGGAGACCCTGGGAACGCCTTGACCGGACGCCCCATCCGCTCCACCAGGGAAGCGTCGTCCGTCACCCCGCCCAGGTCTTCCCCGTATGCCCTCAGCAGCAGGTCGTACTCAAATACCTGGGGCGTCTGGACCGCCCGCAGGCTGTCGCGCGGAAGTGTCTCTACCACAACGCCCTCCCCGTCCACACTCTTGACGGTGTCGCTGACGGCGATTGTGGGTATGGCTGCGCCTGTCGCCTCCGCTTCCAGGAGGCACTGCCGGAGGATGTTCTGGGTGACGCATGGCCTGGCCCCATCGTGGACCATCACCCAGCGGCAGGGCGACAGGCTGTCCAGCCCCGCCTTAACCGAGTCCTGCCGTCGTTCGCCTCCGGGGCACACCCCCTTCACTTTCGTCCACCCCTCCGTCTCGACTAGCCACCTGCCCCGATCAAGGTTGTCCCTGTGCATGACCAGGACTATCTCGCCGACGTCAGCGTACTCCTCAAAGGCCGAGACAGTGTGAGCTATGAGAGGCTTCCCAAGCAGAGGGGCAAAGACCTTGTCCACGCCTGCCATCCGGCGGCTTGATCCGGCGGCAACGATGACAACCCCGGCGCGGGCGTCGTCGCCACCGCCCGATGAAGCAGGTATCCTCCGGGTCACCGCTAGTTCCCCTGCGGTTGGGCGAAGATTATGCGGCCGGCGGCGGTCTGGAGCACCCTGGTGATGGATACGCCCAGGTGGGAGTTGATGTGCTTCCGGCCACCCTCTACAACAACCATTGTGCCGTCATCCAGGAAGCCTACGCCCTGGCCGTACTCCTTTCCCTCCTGAATAACTCGGACCACCATATCCTCGCCAGGCAGCACAACGGGCTTGAGAGAGTTGGCCAACTCGTTGATATTGAGGACGGGGACGCCCTGAAGCTCGGCGACGCGGTTCAGGTTGTAGTCTGTGGTCAGTATCTGGGCATTCAGGCTCTTTGCCAACTTCACCAGCTTTCCGTCCACGTCTGAGTTGTCGTGGAAGTCCACTTCCGTTATCTGAATGGGCACCTCTGCCTCTTTTCTCAGCTTGTTAAGCATCTCAAGCCCGCGGCGGCCGCGATTGCGTTTGAGAGCGTCACTGGAGTCGGCTACGTGCCTGAGCTCGTCCAGAATGAACCTGGGAATGACCATGGTGCCGTGCACAAAGCCTGTTTTGCTTATGTCCGCGATCCTCCCGTCGATGATAGCGCTGGTATCCATCAGGACTCGTCCGTTGCCGTTGCTGCCGGCGACAACCTCTCCCCGTCCGGAGACTTCAGGCAGCAGTTGGAACAGCTCTCTCTCTCGTGAGACCGCAACGACTAGGCCAAGAAGCCCCAATAGTACGGTTGAAGCGATGGGAATAACCACTCCGGGCCAGCCCGGCAGCTTGGAAAAGGCGACGGAGAGCAACGCCGCCACTGTCAGCCCGACTAGCAGGCCCGCCGTGCCGGACACCACTGTGCTGAAGGCTATTTTGGAAAAAGCCCTGCCAAGATGGGCAATCGGGCGAAGGGCCAGTTGGATCAAATAAGGAGTAATGAGTAGACCGATGCCTCCCCCCGCCAGCAGCCCGCCAAGACCCCAGGGAACAGCCCCCGTGTCATCCAAAGCCCAGGGCGCAAACTCCGCGGCGCCGTCCAGTACCAATGAGTGACCTATCCATATCCCCAACGCCCATCCACTCGGCCCGGCGAGAAGCGCTCCCGCAAGGCGTTGCCACCACTGTTTCCCCATATACCGTTCTCCTTTCTCCCTCTATTCAAGGGTATTAGGCATCAGATGCCCCTATGGCCGGAACCAAGCTGTCCTTACGTCAAACGGACTATACCTGCGGCCTCTCCAAAAAAACCGACTACATTATATCACGAGAGTATATGCGTGATATAATGGCCTCATCAAGGGGACGCGGAAGTCTGCGCTGGGGGCCGCTGCCGGCGCTCGCACGGGGAGCTTGACCCCTCTCACTCCCTAACCTATGATGAAGCGGCGGGGTGTAGCGCAGGGGCAGCGCGCCTGGTTTGGGACCAGGAGGTCGGCGGTTCAAATCCGCCCACCCCGACCACGACCCTCACCACGAATGTTGAATATCATGTGTAGCGGGTCTCACTGCTTCCTGTCGGTACGCAAAAGGAAGGGATTGTGCAGAAGATACGACTATGGGAAATATCCCCCGACCAAAAGCTTGCCGAGTTGACCACCAACCAGATCTCCCTGGAGGAGCGGCTGGAAGACTGGCTGGCAAGCGACATTTCGGTACTGGACCCCAATCTGCTCGTCATAGGAAGGCAGGTGAACACCGACTTCGGCGGCGCCATAGACCTGTTGTGTCTTGACAGCGCAGGCGACACGGTAGTTGTGGAGTTGAAGAAAGGCAAGACTCCGCGTGAAGTTACCGCACAAGCCCTGGACTACGCGTCCTGGGTGAAGGACCTGTCTTCAGAACGGCTTGGGGGCATAGCCGATGACTACTTCCGTAGTCCCGACTCACTGGGTGCGCAGTTTCAGAACAATTTCGGGGAAGACCTGCCGAGTGAGCTTAACCTGAACCATCGTTCTCTGGTAGTCGCCGAGGAGATAGACGCCGGCACGGAGAGAATAGTGCGTTACCTGTCTGATATGAACGTGCCTGTCAACGCAGCCACGGCGCAGCGCTTCAGAGATAAAGACGGGCGCGAGATATTGGCGCAAGTTTACCTGATAGAGCCTGAAGTGGCGGAGGCGAAGTCCAAGTCCGCGTCAAAGAGGACGCCACGTCATAGCCTGCAGGAACTTCAGGCCATGGCTGAAGAGAACAGCCTAGGTGAAATGTTTCGGCTGATAAGAGAGGGTACTCGGGGGATTCTTCTCGCACGGACCTACTTCCAGAGAATTTTGTATGGTGTGCGGACTGACAGCGGCGGTCAACGGTTGGCGCTAATTGTTCACTCTATTCCAAATGGAGATGGCCCCGGCTTGCCTTTTGTCGCACACGCTTCCCGGTTCAGCGAGTACTTGGGTGTGAGTATGGAGCAACTGCTGAAATGGCTGCCGGAAACCACTAGGGAAGCTCCCGTGAATCACTGGAGCGGCAGTTCTCCCGAGGAGAGAGCAAACGCGCTGGGCTTGACGGGGTCTTTCCAAGGCGTTGAAGAGGTGGAAACGTTCCTCGCCGGACTCAGGAGCAGGGTTCAGAGCAACTTATAGACGACCTACAGCCTTCTCCACCCCCTTGCGCCGCGCCACACCTACGGAAGAAGGCGGTCCGGCCACTGCCGGATATTCACGCAAAAATCGGTGGGAAATGGGTTGACTTTCCTATTGCAGGGGAGTATATTGGCATATTGCCATCTATGCCCCACAAATTTCTCTGTTTTCTCTTTGAGCCTTTTCGATTGCGGGTTTCTCGCGTCCGGTACATGCCGTCCCAAATTCGCCCAGGAGCGTGATTTATCGTGGAATCTCTAGCTGTCGCTTCCCCTTCGAGTGTCCCCATGTCCTTTGCCCAGAAGTCCTACGCCAAAATACCGCGGGTGCTGGACGTCCCCAACCTGATACAGCTGCAGACCACCTCCTTTGACTGGTTCATAGGCGATTGTCTGAAGTCCCTGTTCCAGGAAATATCGCCCATACAGGATTTCACCGGCGGCAGGTTTGAGTTGTCCTTCCTGGATCACGAGTTCCACCAACCCAAGTTCACGGAGGAGGAGTGCAGAGCAAGGGAGAAGACCTTTGCGGCATCCCTTTACATTACTGCGCGTCTTCTGATCAAGGAGACCGGGGAGATGAAGGAGATGAAGCTCTTCATGGGCGACGTTCCCATGATGACGTCTCAGGGCACCTTCGTAATTAACGGTGTAGAGCGGGTTGTGGTTAGTCAGTTGGTAAGGTCTCCGGGGATATACCTGACCGTGGAGAGGGACGTAGCCAGCGATAGAGACCTGTGCGCGGGCAAGCTCATCCCCTACAGGGGCGCATGGCTGGAGTTTGAGACCAGCAACAAGGATGTCCTGTCGGTGAAGGTCGACCGCAAGCGGAAGGCGCCCCTTACCACCCTTCTCCGCGCTCTGGGACTGGTGGGCGAGAGTGAGCTGTTGACCCTGTTCCAGGACGTGGACAACGACATCAACCACCAGTTCATCAGGGCTACGCTGGAGCGGGACACCCACGTCCAGAGCCAGGACGAGGCCCTTCTGGAGTTCTACCGTCGTCTGAGACCCGGCGAGCCGCCAAACGTGGAGAACGCTCGAAGCCTCATGGATAACCTGTTCTACAACGCTCGCCGCTATGACCTGGGCAAGGTGGGACGCTACAAGCTGAACCGCAGATTGGGCATAGACGTCAGTCCGTCTGAGCAGACCCTCACCAAGGAAGACCTGATAGCCGTGGTCAGGAAGATGATACTGGTGAACAACGGCCATGAGCCTCCGGACGACATCGACCACCTGGGAAATCGAAGGGTAAGAGCGGTTGGAGAGCTCCTTCAGAACGCCCTGCGAGTGGGGTTCCTCCGCATGGAGCGCGTTATCAGAGAGAGAATGACAACCCAGCCCAACCCTACCGAGGTTACCCCCGCTACACTGATAAACGTACGCCCGGTAGTGGCGGCCGTCAGGGAGTTCTTTGGAGGTTCGCAGCTCTCCCAGTTCATGGACCAGACCAACCCCCTGGCAGAACTGACACACAAACGGCGCCTTTCCGCCCTGGGGCCCGGCGGCCTCTCCAGGGAGCGGGCGGGGTTTGACGTGCGGGACGTGCACCACTCCCACTACGGCCGCATATGCCCCATAGAGACCCCGGAAGGCCCGAACATCGGCCTCTTGGGCTCTCTGGCTACCTACGCAAGGACCAACGAGTTCGGCTTTATCGAGACGCCCTACCGCAGAGTTCTGCGGGAGGCGCCAAACAGCTACCCGGACCTCCGGGGACGCACCATCACCGAGGCCGTGGTAAATGACAGTGGCAAGGTGGTCGCCAAGAGCGGACAGACCGTGACGGGCGCCTTGGCGAAGCGTCTCGCCGCCATGCCTCCGTGTACCATCAAGGTGAAGCCCTTTGCCTCCACGGACCCGGAGGACATCGTCTACCTGGCCGCCGACGAGGAAGAGCGGTACCCCATAGCCCAGGCCAACTCTCCCCTGGATGACAAGGACCAGTTCACTACCGAGAAGGTTGAGATAAGACGGGGCGAGGTCTTCTCGCTGGAGCCGCCTGAGAACGTGTCCTACATGGATATATCTCCCATACAGATAGTAAGCGTGTCCGCAGCGCTGATCCCCTTCCTGGAGCACGATGACGCCAACAGGGCCCTCATGGGGTCCAACATGCAGCGTCAGGCCGTGCCTCTACTTCGCACGGAAGCCCCGCTGGTGGGCACGGGCATGGAGGGCAGAGTAGCTATGGACAGCGGTCAGGTGGTCATATCTCGCACCGCCGGCGTCGTCAGCAGCGTATCGGGGAACAGCATTGAGGTCACAGACGTGGATCGCAAGGCGCATAAGTACCCGCTGATCAAGTTCCTGAGAAGCAACCAGGGCACCTGCATCACCCAGCGCGCCATTGTCACCAAAGGCGACGTGGTGCAGGCCGGGCAGCCACTGGCCGATAGCTCCTCTACAGACCACGGCGAGTTGGCCCTGGGGCAGAACGTCCTGGTCGCCTTTATGAGCTGGGAGGGATACAACTTCGAGGATGCCATAATCGTCAGTGAGGACCTCCTGCGCAAGGACAAGTTCACGTCCGTGCACATAGAGAAGTACGAGGTGGAGGCACGGGACACCAAGCTGGGCGCGGAGGAGATCACGCGGGACATCTCCAACGTGGGAGAGGACGGGCTACGGAACCTGGACGAGGTCGGAGTGATCTATCCGGGCGCAGAGGTGGGACCGGGGGACATCCTGGTTGGGAAGATCACCCCCAAGGGTGAGACGGAGCTCACCGCCGAGGAGAAGCTGCTCAGGGCCATCTTCGGAGAGAAGGCCAGGGACGTTAGGGATACCTCCCTGAGAGTCCCCCACGGCGAAAGAGGCAAGGTAATAGACGTGAAGGTGCTCTCCCGGGAGAACAAGGACGAGCTCCAGCCGGGGGTGAATACCCTGGTGCGGGTGTGGATTGCCCAGACCAGAAAGATCGCAGCAGGCGACAAGATGGCGGGCCGCCACGGCAATAAGGGCGTCATCTCCCGCGTGCTCCCCGCGGCCGACATGCCGTACCTTGCCGATGGGACCCCTGTGGACATCATACTTAACCCAATTGGTGTGCCCTCCAGGATGAACCTGGGACAGCTGTTTGAGACCCACCTTGGCATGGCAGCCCATAGCCTCGGTATGAGAGTGGCAACCCCCGTCTTCGACGGAGCGGAGGACGGAGCCATTGAGGACGGACTTGCCAAGGCGTGGATGATAAGGCAGTCCGGGGCCAGAGACCCCCACTCGCCAAACGGCGACTCCCCTCCAAATATGGAGATAGTGAGGGAGTGGCTGGCCGGGAGAGGGTATGACCCGAACCTGGTCCTGAGCGACGCGCATCCGGGTGAGGCCCGGCGGGCGTGTCTCAGGATTTGGCTCTCTGAGGAGATTGGGCTGGACATCTCTCAGATGTCGGACGAGGACATTTCACGGGAGACCATTCGTCTGAGCAAGGAGGCCGGCAAGTCGGCTCCAACTCTGGGCAAGAGCATCCTGTATGACGGGCAGTCCGGCGAACCCTTCTACCAGCCGGTCACGGTGGGCTTCATCTACATGATGAAACTCATTCACCTGGTGGAGGATAAGATACACGCCAGGTCAACAGGCCCCTACTCCCTGATAACACAGCAGCCCCTGGGAGGCAAGGCCCAGTTCGGAGGACAGCGGTTTGGCGAGATGGAGGTGTGGGCGCTGGAATCCTACAGCGCTGCTTACAACCTCCAGGAGATGCTCACGGTCAAGTCCGACGACGTGATAGGACGGGTCAAGACCTACGAGGCAATTGTGAAGGGAGAGGACGTGGTCCAGCCGGGAGTCCCGGAGTCCTTCCACGTTCTGGTGAAAGAGCTGCAGAGCCTGGGCCTCTCGGTGGAGTTGCTCCATCAGGATGATGAACCACTTGTACTCCAGGACCCCGCGGAAGGGGTCACCCCGGAAGGTGAAAACCTGGATGAGGTTGGCGGCATTGACTGGGTGATGGACGTAGACGGGACAGACCTTGTGGACGGCGCTGATCTGGTCAATGGGATGGACCTTGTGGGCGGTACGGACCTGGTCGATGGGACTGACCTTGTGGGCGGTACGGACCTGGTCGATGGGGCTGACCTTGTGGACAGCGCCGACGAAAGCGATGCAGACACAGTCGGTGAAACAGACGGAACAAACGAAACAGAGGAGGTGGAGAATGCCTCAGACCATGGAATTTAACGCTATCCGCATCTCCATTGCTTCCCCGGAGCAGGTGAAATCCTGGTCTTACGGAGAGGTAACCAAGCCGGAGACCATCAACTACCGTACCTTAAGGCCGGAGAAGGACGGGCTTTTCTGCGAGAGGATCTTCGGTCCCACAAAGGACTGGGAGTGCTTCTGCGGAAAGTACAAGAAGATACGCTACAAGGGCGTGATCTGCGACAGGTGCGGCGTGGAAGTGGCGCGCTCCAAGGTCAGGCGAGAGCGGATGGCCCACATCCAGCTCGCCGCTCCCGTAGCCCACGTCTGGTTCTCCAAGGGAATCCCCAGCCGCCTGGGGCTTCTCCTGGACCTCTCACCCAGGAACCTGGAAAGGGTCCTGTACTTCGCCAAGTACATCATCACCCATATAGACGAGGAAAAACGCTCCCGCTTCCTCCAGTCCCTCAAGGACTTCCTGGACCAGGAGGAAGAGGCGATTGACCAATCGCAGGCCCTGTCTCCAGAGGAGTCCACAGAGGAGTCCACCCCGGCTCCTACCAATGGAGTCGCAGCCAATGGGCATCAGGTCAACTCGGTGGCGGAAAGGGAGAAGCGGATAGAGGAGGCCCAGGCCCAGATAGACCAGCTGGAAGGACTGCGGACAATGGACCTCTTGACGGAAGCCACCTATCGCGAGCTGCGAGACAAGTACGGGGACATCTTCAAGGCCGACATGGGCGCGGAAGGCATCTTGGCTATCTTACAGCAGATGGACCTTGAGGCGCTCAAGCTGCATCTGCACGAGGAAATAGACGCAACCTCCGGGCAGCGCCGCAAGAAATCTATAAAGCGCCTCCGCGTTGTGGAGTCTCTGATAAAGAGCGATAACGAGCCTCAATGGATGATCCTGTCCGTGCTGCCCGTGCTGCCGCCGGACCTGCGGCCCATGGTGCAGCTGGACGGAGGGCGGTTTGCCACCAGCGACCTCAACGACCTCTACCGGCGAGTCATAAACCGCAACAACAGGCTGAAGCGTTTGCTGGAGCTGGGCGCCCCGGAGATAATCGTCCGCAACGAGAAGAGGATGCTTCAGGAAGCCGTGGACGCCCTCATAGATAACGGGCGTGTTGGCAAAGCCATCTCCGGGAGCCATAACCACAAGCTCAAGTCTCTGGCAGACCTCCTCCGAGGCAAGCAGGGAAGGTTCCGGCAGAACTTGCTGGGCAAGAGGGTGGACTACAGCGGGCGTTCCGTTATAGTGGCGGGGCCTGAGCTGAAGCTCAACCAGTGCGGCCTTCCCAAGAGGATGGCCTTGGAGCTGTTCAAGCCCTTTGTGATGAATCGCCTGATCCTGGACGGCCACGTCCACAATATAAAGAGCGCTAAGCGTATGGTGGAGCGGGTGAGGCCGGAGGTGTGGGACATTCTGGAAGAGGTGATAGCCAAGAGGCCCGTGCTTCTCAACCGCGCGCCCACGCTGCACCGGCTGGGAATTCAGGCCTTTGACCCGGTGCTTGTGGAGGGGAGCGCTATCAAGATCCACCCCCTGGTCTGCACGGCTTTCAACGCCGACTACGACGGCGACCAGATGGCAGTGCACGTTCCCCTGTCCAGAGAGGCTGTCCAGGAAGCCAGACAGCTCATGCTCAGCACGCAGAACATGCTCTCGCCCAGCTCCGGAGAGCCGATTGTGGCCCCCACCCTTGACATCGTTTTCGGCTGCTACCATCTGACCATGGAGACCCCTGGCGCCGCGGGGGACGGCTCCAGGTACAACGACTTTAATGAGGCCAGAACGGCCTATGAGAATGGCGTGGTGGGCCTGAGAGCTCCAATTCTCATAAAGCAGTCCAACAACGGCTCCGGCGTTACCTGGTTCAAGACCACCGTGGGACGCATCATCTTCAACGAAGTCCTGCCTGAGGGCATCAGCTTCCGCAACCAGATAATGGACAAGAACCTGCTCAAGGATCTGGCCGCGGAGTGCTACCGCACCCAGGGGAACAAGGTGACCGCAGACGTGCTGGACAGGATCAAGCGGCTGGGCTTCCACTACGCCGGACAGTCCGGCACCACAATAGCCATCAACGACATTGAGGTGCCCGCTCAGAAGAAATCGCTGATAGATGGCGCCACCAGCAAGATCGACAGCCTCGAAGAGCAGTTCCAGAGAGGACTCATCACCGAGGACGAACGATACAATACGGCCGTTCAGATCTGGACGGAAACCAACGACCGTATGACCAAGGTCATTGAGGAACAGCTGCCCACCTACGGCGGGGTCTACCTCATGGCTATCTCCGGGGCCAAGGGCAACATAGCCCAGATAAAACAGATGGCCGGTATGCGTGGACTGATGAGCAACCCGCGTGGCCGCATTATCGAGCTGCCCATCAAGTCCAGCTTCCGAGAGGGACTCAGCGTCCTGGAGTACTTCATATCCACCCACGGAGCGCGCAAGGGTCTGGCGGACACGGCGCTGCGGACCGCCGATAGCGGTTACCTAACTCGCCGCTTGATCGACGTATCGCAGGAGGTAATCATCCTGGAGTACGATTGCGGCACCGCTATGGGCATTACGCTGGAATCGCATCCCGACAAGCCCCTGGAAGCCCCATTTGACACCCGCATCGTGGGTCGCACCGCCGCCAGCCCCGTGGCAGACCTCGCCACGGGCGAGATCATCGTGGAGCGCGATCAAGAGATAAACGAGGACCTTGCGGCAAAGATCGTCGCCCTGGATATCGGCGAGGTACGCGTACGCTCCGCTCTCAACTGCGAGTCTCGCAGCGGAATGTGCAGCCTGTGCTACGGACGCAACCCGGCTACAGGCAAGCAAGCCATATCCGGAGAAGCGGTGGGCGTCATGGCGGCTCAGAGCATTGGAGAGCCGGGGACACAGCTGACTATGAGGACGTTTCATACCGGCGGCATTGCCGGCGTGGATATTACCAGCGGCCTTCCCAGGGTTGAGGAGCTCTTTGAGGCCCGCTCACCCAAGGGACAGGCCGCCCTGGTGGAGATCGACGGTGTGGTGGAGAGGATCGAAGACGGAGAAGAGCGGCGGATAAGGGTGGCCAGCACCGATGAGTACTCGGAGGAATACGCTCTGCCCACCGGCTACCTGCCCCTGGTGGCGGAGGGCGAATGGGTAGAGGTGGGCGCCACGCTGGCCGGCCCTGAGCAGGAATCGCCCCAAAGCGACGGGGAGAGCGTTCCCCAACCCCTCCCGTTGACGGCCAGAATCGCCGGGCGGACCCGGATTACCGACAACGCCATCACCCTGGTTTGGGAGGAGCGGGATGAGCGGGAGTACCTGATACCACCGGCCTCCCATGTGCTGGTGGAGGACGGCGCCACGGTGAACGCCGGCGACCCCATTACCGCAGGCCCCCTCAACCCGCAGGACATACTGCGCATACTGGGTCGGGAGGCGGTGCAGCAGTACCTGCTGGACGAAGTGCAGAGGGTCTACCGCTCCCAGGGCGTAAACATCAACGACAAGCAC
The DNA here is from genome assembly GCA_965221925.1 of Dehalococcoidia bacterium. Taxonomy (GTDB): domain Bacteria; phylum Chloroflexota; class Dehalococcoidia; order Lucifugimonadales; family UBA2985; genus JAPPHY01. The sequence goes on from OZ244924.1 coordinate 346,350, forward strand.
ATTGAGGTGATAGTGCGGCAGATGCTCAAGAAGGTTAGGGTGGACTCCCCCGGCGATACCGACATCCTCCCAGGCGAGTTGGTGGACAGGATAAGCTACGAAGACTCAAACGCCAAGGTGCTGGCCGAAGGTGGTGAACCGGCGATGGCATCGCCGGCCCTGCTGGGTATCACAAGAGCGTCACTGAGCACGGACAGCTTCCTGGCCGCTGCCTCCTTCCAGGAGACGGCGCGGGTCCTTACGGAAAGCAGCATGAATGGGGCCGTGGACCACCTGAGGGGGCTGAAGGAGAACGTCATCATTGGCCGCCTCATCCCAGCCAATCTCAACTCCTCTCAAGAGGGTAGGGACCGCCTGGGGCTGGGTGGGGTAGGCGCGGACGGGGACGCTCCGGGCGCTTCTCAGCTGACCCTGGAGTCAGAGGCCATCTCTCACGTTCTGGAGTCTGCGCCCGGCGACGTGGAGTTCTGAAAAGCGGACTGCGAAAGTGGAGGGGCATCTCCCCGGGGTATCACGGTAAGGGCGGTTAGCTCAGCTGGTTAGAGCGCTACCTCGACACGGTAGAGGTCAGTGGTTCGAGTCCACTACCGCCCACCAGAATGTACCGAACTGCGAACTCGGCCGTTCAGGGCGATCTCTGCGGCGTCGGCTCCCCCTATGGGAGAGTCCTCCGGCGTGGGTATGGAGTAGACGATGGCGGCCCTGCCGGGCTTGACCGCGACCTCCTTGACGAAAGAGTGGACGAAGGCCCTGGTCTCGGTAAGCTCGCTGGTCTTGAGGAACTCGCTCATGTCCTCGGCGAAGGTGGCGATGGTGTCGGCGCTGTCCAGGAACTGCCGCCGCTCTGCGAGCATCGCTCTCGCCTCCTGTGCGGCGACCTCCAGCTTCTCCTTGCGCTCCCGGTGCTCCCTGATGCGCTCGGAGGCGTCGGCCATCTCGATGTCGGTGGTCTCGATGACCTGCCAAATGCGACCCAAGCGCCGCTTGACCTCCTCAAGCTCCTCCTCGATGGTCTGAAGCCGCTGGCGCTGCTCGTGGGCCACCCCGTCCATCTCCTCGTCCAGCAGCTTCACCAGGTCTCGGATGTTGGACTCGGTGAGGACGTTGGCCCGAATCTCGTCTACGATGAGCTTCTCGAAGGACTTGGCGTTGAGCCTGGGGGTCTTGCAGGTCCCGCTGCCCCGCTTGAGGAGGGAGTGGCAGACGTAGTAGGTGTACCTGCCGCTCTTGGCCTCGGCGGCGGTCATGGCCTTGCCGCAGGTCTCGCACTTGAGCAAACCGCTGAGCAGGTAGGGGCTGGAAGCGCGTCGGGGGTTCACCTTCTTGGGGGCGCGTGACCCCAGCAGCTTCTTGACCTTCCGGAACTCCCCCTTGGAGACGATGGCGGGGTGTGCGTTCTCGACGCGCACCGGCGGCGCGCCGTCCTTGGCGGTGGTTCCCCAGACCAGGGTGCCCGTGTAGGCTTCGTTGAGCAGCACGTTGTGGATGGTGGTCTTCAGCCACCTCTTGCCGTTGGTGGTGGGGATGCCCTCGGAGTTGAGGGGTCTTGGTCACGTCGAGGATGCTGCTGCCTTGGAGTGCCATATCGAAGATGCGCCGTACCACGGCGTCGGCGGGCGGGTCAAGCTCCAGCTTGGGGCGCTTCTTCGTCCCGTCCTGGACGTAGACCTTCCGGTAGCCGTAGGGGGCGAAGGTGGTGACCCAGAAGCCTCTGGAAGCGGCCTCCCGCATCCCTCTCGTGACCTCTTGGGCAAGGATATCGGTTATTCAATCGACACAAAAAGATCAGGTATACATGGGCGGTTGGACTTGAAGCCAGTTGACAACGACGATTGCTCACGAAGCCTGCGTGGTTCGAACCCCCATTACCGGGAGCGTACCGAACTGCGAACTTGTTGCTGGGAGGTCTCCATCTGAGGACGGCGAGCTATTCAGCGTATCTTGCCTGTGGCGCAATGAGCACGGACAGGGCAGTCCCCGCACTTTGGGGCGCGAGCCGTACACGTCAACGCACCGAGGTCCAGTAGCGCCTGATTCCATTCGGCGGTCGCGCCCTTGGGTCCAGCCAACTGGTGCAAGTAGAGCCGTTGGCGCCAAGGTCTAGAGGTCCCCCCCATCAACCTTCGTGCAATCCTCGTAGTGTTTGTGTCCATTAGGATACTGCGACGTCCAAAGGCAAAACAGAGCACGGCGGATGCAATGTAATCCCCCACACCTGGTATGGCTACCAACTCCTGCCAGTTATCGGGCACATCGCCATCCAACCTCTCCTGCACAAATGTTGCAGCAGAAGTGATGTTGTCAGAGCGCCAGCGAAGACCCAACGTGGACAGTAAGGGTTGCAGCGTTTTCGAGTTATCCAGGAATTCTTGAGGGGTCCGCCCCAAGGCGAGCAATTCTTCTCCGATCTTGGCCACCTGCGGTGCCCTTGTTCGGTGGAGGCACATCTCAACCAACAGATGTTGCCAGGGAGTCAGGGATGAACTCCTCCAGGGGAATTCCCGCCCACTGTGGTTGAACCACCTTGCCAAGGCATCTCGAAAGTGGCCGTCAGTTGTTTCATCGCTAGAGCCAGGATTCGCCAGACTCTCGCTGGCCGAGTGAGCGTTGAGCGTCCGCAAGAGGGACGAGGCAATGGCCGATGCCAGCATGGGAGGAACCGCATTTCCGATCTGCTGGAACCTGGTGGACGGAGGCCCAGCGAAGCGGAACCTGTCCGGAAAAGTCTGAATCCTGGCGGCTTCCCGAATGGAGAGAGTGCGGTGCTCGCGGGGATGAATGTACCAGTACCCATCCTTTGCGATGTGAGCCGTAATAGTCCTCGACAGATCATTGAATGAAAGCCTGAGGTACTTGTCGTCAAATATGTCTGACCTGTACCGCCTGAGACGTTCGGGGGTGTCCAGGTACGTGTCTCCAGGTTTCATGTGACTGTAAATCTCAGCGTCGTCCGGGCGAACAGCTCTCGTAATGTGGTCACGGATCAAATAGGACTCCTTGCCCCTCAAACCCCTTCGCAACAGCCTGGCTAGTGTGGTTGTCGGCGGGCCATCGTACAGCAGGGCCTCCTCACGTGAATCCGCCTGAACGACGGGAAGGTCTCCTATGGCCTGGCCAACCGTTGGCCGCCTCCCCATGGGCTTAGGCCACTCAAACTGACCATTCCCTTTGATTCCGACCACAAAGAGCCGAGAGCGGTGCTGTGGAACTCGGTACTTCCACGCCTCCAGTACATCCACGTGCACCCTGTATCCTCGATGCTTCAATTCATCGAGCAATGCGATTAGCAGTGCCCCACCCTGGGACTGGGTGAAATTCGGTACATTTTCGAAGAGAATTATACTGGGCTCCAGTCGGTCAGCAATAGCAAAAAAGCTCTGCCAAAGGTCGGCCCTCTCGTCACGAGCTTGGCGGTGCCCCTTCCTCACTAGGTCGCCGATCTTTGAGGCTCCGGCTATTGAGAAGGGCTGACAGGGAGGTCCGCCTGCTACTAGATCGACCTTGCCGATACCCCACTCGTTCAGTTGGCTGATGAATCCGTCGGGTTTGGAGAGGTCCCCCGTCCACGTGAGGCCCTGGATGTTGGCGGCATACGTCTCGGTTGCCACTCGGTCAGAGTCAGCTGCGGCGACTACAGAGAAACCTGAGTCCTCTAGACCAAGGCTCAGGCCGCCCGCTCCGCAGAACAGATCAACGGCCCAAGGGCGAGGACGGCCTTTCAACCACGCCCCAACCGAGTCAGGGTCAGTGGGGTCGGGAGAACTTGGGTGCGGATCGAGCGCTATCCGGGTCCCACGGCGAACTTTCACGCCGTAACGCGACTGTCCCTCGGCAGAGTCGAGAGGAATTCCCAATGCCTCGTCCACTTTGGAATGACCAACCATCAGTTGGACTCCACCGAGAAACCGAGTGCAGCCGCCCTGTCAAGAATCTCGACTGCCCGTTCGGCATCCTGGGGTTTGATGCTATTCCCCCTCTGCAAGGCTCTGCCAACCCGTACGGCGGTCTGCCGCTGGCTGGCATCGAGCGAGCCTGTTTCCACGCCCCAACTGGCGAGCATCGTCCAGCCCTCTGAGGTCACCTCAACCAACCTCTTTAGATTCCCCACATGGTCTGAGGAGAGGTTCGACATTGAGCGCTTCTGTTCCCTGCGGGTTGCTTCTACATTGAGCAGTTCGGTCGAAATGCGGTCGATGGGCACCCGAGAAGCAGAGTTGCGGACAGCATCCCAGCATGCTTCGGCCTTGCACCATTCGGTGATGTTACGAGCGGTTGGAGGGTTGGTGATGATCCGATGCACATCATGGGAGAGTTCCGCTATCACCTCCTGCAGATTCGGCGTTAGGGTCTGCTCCCTCCAAATCCTGTCTAGGTCGATTCTCTGACTCGTGGCATTCGAGAGCAGGGCGATCGTGTAAGTGACGATGTTGGCCCTGTATCCACCAAGGTTCTGCCGCTGCACGATGCGCTCGGTCGTTCGGAACAGAATCGCCTTGGCCACCAACCGTTCGAAATGGGTTCGTTCGACCTCCATCTGGTCGTGTTCCCCAAGTCTAATCATGTAGTCCGAGAAGTTCTTCTGCGCCCCCCGGCTCACGACATGAGGCAACTGCCCCCAGGTGTTCTCAAACTTCGCAAGGTCGGTCTTTGTGAACCGCTGCCCTGTGGGATGTTCAGCCAAGAAGGCCCTGCGCCTGGCAGGTGTCGTCTGAGACGCCCTGGCGTCCTGATACTGCCCGCGAGCGCGCTCGTAGAACCATCTTGTTTGCCTCTGCGACCCACCTACCGGAGGGGCCCACATGGTTCTTGAGAGCTCTTCAAGGCGAACATGGAATGGATCGTTTGCTGAGAAATCAGCCTCAGAGATGCGATTCTGCGAGTTGGCGTAACGTGAGACGTTTCTGACCAACTCGTCATGGACATCGCCAGCGTCCACCTCTATCAGCTTAGCTGCTACATAGATCTGAGAGAGGTCGGCACGTCCCCGGCTGGCAGCCAACAGCGAGGCCGTTGTCTGTCCACCATTCACTATCTGTAGACCTTCCAGCCTCGCAACACCAACACCCTCTCCCGTATCAATCAGCTCCACCTCTTCGGCGGTTAGCGTAATCCCGTTGTTGTAGGCGAGGAACCTCTCAGGCTCTGTATTGATGGTGTCGCGGATACTGCGGTTCACCTTCCCACGAGCCTGGAGGAATGATCTGACGTTCGTCTCCAGCAACCGGGGCCCGTGATCCGCATAGATACCGCGCAAGACCGCCCCCGGAATGAGCAGCAGGAATGCCCGATACCCATCCTGGGCATTGTCGGCTTGGAGGCATGGAAGCGGCTCCCCGTAGCGTTCCATCAAGTCAATCGAAATGGCATCTCGCCGACGGCCTGAGGTGCTCTCGCGATGAAGCCTGACGACATCCCACAGGGAGCAAGTGACAGCAATGTCCCCGAGGTAATAATCGTCTGGCACTCTCTCTACAGTGGTCCTGCCATCGGTGATCACACACAGCTTTGCCTTGGCCAGATTTGTTCTGGAGCCATGGATGTGTGCCGCCATATCGAACACTGGGGACGATTCCTCCAGTTCTACGTATCTGCCGTCCAGGCACCATTCGAGGAAGGAGCGCAGCCTTCTGAAAGCGACTTCAACCCTCTGCCTCGTAACCGTCTCTGGTGGAGTTGAATTGGTGTGAATGCTGAGGAACAGCTCGACCCGCGCCTCATCCTCATCCACTGAGTATCCGCTGACCTCCATCCCACGCGCCCTGTGGTAACAGACCAGAGGATCCTCGAATTCGCCTGCCTCGGAGAGCAGGTCGAACACGGTCTGGGTGAACAGATCAGAGAGCATCATGTCCTGCTCAACAGACTCGGCCTGTGCGAGCACGTCTTGGCGCAGGTTCTCTGCGAATTCCTCAATTGAGTGCTGGGTGGTCATACCAAACCCTCAAGGAGTTTATGGGGCCGTTCCTCCGCCATTCGGAAGGAGCCACAAGAGGCCGTTGACACCAAGTACCGCACGTCACTTACTCCGGGCTGGAGTTCACCAGACACGATTCTTGGGAACCCTTCGCCAACCCGGAATGCGTACAGGGACCGAAGGCTGTATCCGATTTCGGAGTACGTGCCTGAGTCATCGCTGAGATAACCAGACAGGTCCAGTCTGTGATCCAACAGGTGCAAGCAGCCATTTGCCGAGGCCATTGAACGGACGGAGCCAACCAAGTCAGGCAGCGTCTCGCCATGGCCCACTCTGCCATCCAGGGACAGTCCGAGGAGCAACAACGCAACATCGTCCGGAACCTCCAGCTGCCGTTCACTGGAGATCGCCAGACGATCCAGACTGGCCGCCGTGCTGGTCTTCACCTCAATGCACGTGGCCCCTAGGTGGAAGTCCTGGTCAGAACCCATTGGGCCTCGCCATCCATTCACGGCAGCAGTCATGCCCACTGCTGGCACGACGACTTCTCTGAGCACCCACAGTTCGCCCCACAATCCCTGTTGTGTCTCCTGGCTCAACCCTCGTGGTCCGAGTCTCCTGAGAAGCTGTTGCCAGTCTGAGAGCCGCGCAAGAAATCGCCTTAAGCCCTCCCCTTCATCCTCGGGTTGCTCAGCAGCTTCAACCAGATCCCGCACCAAGAGGTCAAAGATGTCCCGGTGTTCCGAGTCGATCAGGGACAGCACCACCTCAGCCTCGTTGTCTTCCGCCTCCCTGGGGAGGACGCGCACAGTCAATCCACGCGAGTCCGGAACCTCTGGCAGCCCCGATGCCGAGTTTGCCGCAATGCGGAGTATGAGCATGCGATTCCTAGTGGGAATCTCCAAACCGAGAAATACGTCTCGCCGTCCGGAAGGCAGCAACCGACGCTGCACCCTTCCGGGAACATCGGCGATGCGGGTGTCCGCCTCCAAGTGACTCCACACCTCTACTAGATTCAACTCTCCAACTCCTCCTGCCAATAGACGGAGTTCACAACGTACTCGACAGGCGTATCGATCTCGGCAGCGGGGAAGCTCGCAGCAAATCCCACAAATGGCACCCCATCGTCGTCTACTTGCTCAAGCGGGTATATCAGGAGCAGTCCATTCTTAGGATCCCGGACCCGACGAATATGAGGCCCGCTGGGTCTTCTGGGTTCAGCGAAGTGTCGGCTACCCTCTCGGTCATTCCGGTGCTGCTGCACGGTTTGCTCCAATGCTAGCTTCCACTGTTCGTCGGTCAGGTCGATCACTTCGTCGGTGGGGCTGACAAGCCGGCGAATTCGATATACCTCTGTCTGGTCCAGACTGTCTGCTAGATAGGCCGCTCTCCGAAGTGGATAGACTTCGTGGCCCCCCAGTACTCTGGCCTGCCCACCGCTCTGGTTTGAGATGAGGGCCACCGTCCAACTCTCCAGGCCGCCCAGGGGGTTCTGCAAGTGGATGTACCTTGCCAGATAATCACCACGAGCCTTACGAGACCCCGGATGTACACGGATGTCGACCAATAGCTCCGCAACGTTCTCACCAAGCACGTCACGCCAGACACGGTTGCCCGTTGAGAGCGGGGCTGTAGATCCGAGGGAGGCGATGAAGCGATTGAACCGCTCGTGATTCCTGCCATTCACAGCAGCGGCACGGTCGAACGAAATTGTCTCGCTGATTCCTGCGGAATACGAGACGGTCATCCTCATTCCATTGCGCATCTTGTTGGCGGCTGTGATGACAAGACCCGCGGGATGACTCCTCACTCTCAGACCAAACTCACTGGGGGTCATCCCCCTGTCGGCCATCAGGTCAAACTCCTGCCTGAGCTCGTCGGTGGCCATCGTAATATGGCTGTAGAATTCCCGCAGTTCATCCGTTGTATAGAGCCGACAGAGGTCCACATAGCCGGGTCTGTAACCGAACCACCTACCCATCTGGAGGAGGGTGTCATACATGCGGGAGGCGCGTAGGTAGTAGCTGACGGACAAGCCCTCAAGTGTGAGACCACGAGACAGCTTGTCGCCGCCGATTGCTATCGCACTCAACCCGTCGGGGTGGTCCCAGTAATCAAGGGCGTCCTTCGCGGCACCATTGATTACCTTCACCTGAATCCTCTGTGAGGATTCAACCAGTTTCGACTGAACAGCGTCCCATGATACGTCGGTGCAGCCGACCATCAGATTGGAGTAAAGCCTCCTCACGGATCGGGAGCTCGGCTCGAAGTCCTCAAACCACATGTCCCGCAGCTGGTCAAGAATGGGGTAGGGAGAAGCGCCGTCTCCATACCTGATGCGATTCTGTAGGTCCCTCAGCTCAAACCTAACGAGGTCGGCCACCTGACTCTGCACGTCAACGAACCTGGTGACATGAATCAGCATTGAGTTGTGCTGTCCCTCGTGCCCACGAGCGGCCCTGACAGCACAGGCGAGGATGAAGGCCCGCATAGCACTGGTGAGTGAATTGGGGAGTTCGTCAATGGTCAAACTGCTCCTATGGACGTTGGGAATCTGGTCCTCGTGGTCACTGACGACCCGGACGAGTGGCAGAGCAGGAATCGGCCCCACGTCATCATCATCCCTGGCCGGTAGGCCGAACACCTTGGTTGGCCCGACGTGATTACTTGGAACCGGCAGGTTGATTAGGAAATCACGTGGAAACAAATCCTGACCAAATCTGCCCGCCTCTTGGTCGGGATAGATGAAGATGTTTGCAAATGGTGTAGCGGTGTACCCGATATAGACACTCTGCTCAAACGCGTTCAGGAGTTCACGAATTCTCCCGTTGATAACGGTTGGGTCTTCATCATCACCAGTAGTAGCGGGCCTGGTATTGACGGATGCGAAGTCAGCCTCGTCGTCGATCACCAATGTGGGAGTGTTTGGTATGGACTCTTGAGGTCCCAAGAGGCTCAGGGACTTAGCCCAACGCGTCAGGTTTCGCAGGACCGAACCGTTCTTCTTGACCACCATGATCACCGGATCACCTCCCAGTCTGACATTGAACTGGTTGGCGATTCTGAGATTGAAGTCTCCCGTCTCCTCAGCATTCGTTGAGGGGATGGCCCTGAGCAGAGGTTCACCAATCAGCGTTCCCACGCCGACACGCTTGTTACTCGTGTCCAATGCCAGGTTGAGTCTCGTATCCCATCCGAGAAAGCCCTCGTCAAAGCGCAACTGGGTCTGGGCACGAAGGCTGTTGGTCATGCCAGTCAGCACCACGATGAATTTGTAGCCGGAGTCCGCCGCCTTGCAGATCAACTCGATATAGTTGGACGTCTTGCCAGACTGCACCTCCCCTACGACCATCCCTCGTCGGTCCCATGCGCCTGGCCTAGCAGGGTCCTCGATGAGCTCGAGGATGCGGTCTGTGAGGTCATCTGATCGCTGGAGTGTCGGGAGCGCCCAGCCCTTCCTTTCCTTCAGGAACCTCTGATAGCGCCTCGTAAAGCTCCAGCCAATCGAAGCCCTGCGGTCAGGGAGCCACGGAATGTGATCGGTACTGTCGTCCGTAAGGGTCGAGGCGGACCCGACAACCACATTCAGGTTCGCCTCCAACTCCCTGACGAGCGCGTCGACATCGATCTCTGCGCTGGGTGCCTGGGCCTTCACTGCTTGAACAGCGTTCTCAGCGGCACTCCTGACTGCCGCTTCGTCAGGAGGAGCACCCACACCCAGCAGGTTGAGAGCTATGATCCTGGCTGTCTCCCAGTCACTCAACTGCCATCTCCTTCAGCAAAGCATCCACAGTTGGTTCCACCAATTCAAAGCGGTCACCAATTGCCTCAGTAGAGTCCAATCGGGCGAGAGCCTCGGGATGGGCCATCCCAGTGTTCGTGAAGGCCGTGTAGAGAGCACGAATCAGCTGTATTATCTCCCTGTCTCCAGCCGACTCGAAGGGCTGACTCTGCGATTCGTCGCCCTCGGCCATATCAACCCATATCTGCTGCACGGGAACGTACTCCTCGACCAAGCGCAGGATTTGCTGCAACTTCGCGGAATCAATGGATGCGGCCTCCAATGCCTCCTTGACAAGCGGATGGGCACGGTTGATGACATATGACACCTTGTTCCCCCTGACATGCCGCTGCCATACGAAGACAGGGCTCTTCCTGGCCGTTCGTGCAAGTGACTTGCCGCGATGTCGATAGACGCTAACGGCTCTCTTGCGCACCGCCTGAGCGACACGGCGAAGACCATCTCTGTACCGCAATGGGGGGAGGGCTTTCGACTTCCGAACATCGATGTCCCACTCATGATCGGAGGCGTTGGAAAGGTCGAGTTGGATACGGGCCAGCTTGTAGTGTTCTTCCTTCACGAATCCCAGCCCAAGCCAATCGCCTGCGAGAAGAAGCCGTCGGTTTCGATAGACGTAGAAGCCCTGCTGAGCGTTCCACCCAGCTGGGCCACCTGCCTCTCGGTGTTTCTCACCGGAGAGCCGGGAATGGTGTGGGAGTACGTAAGGTATGACAGCCAATGAGTCGCCGGAATTCCCCAACACCTCGGTTGGCAGTCGCTGTGTTGCAGCTTCGTTCGAGAGGAAAGGGTCCCATGGCTTGACCATCTGACCATTGAGCCATATCGAGAGAGGATTCCGTTCTGTCATGAAGCGATGGAACACCATCGCAATGTGTTCCTCCACCCCCCTTAGAGCGTTGTGGAAGTGTCGCTGTGTTAGTGTATTGTCAGCCCCAGCTTTACCCACCAACCTGTCAAGCTTGTTCCAGATAACAAGGGTCCCGTTGTTCAGCCCACACAGCCGATCCATATGGTGTTCAGCAATGGCTCCAACCGGGACTTTCAGCAATTGCCAGTCGCCGGCAGATGCCAAGTGGTCTAGGTCCCACCTCCTGATATGTACTCCGGTGTCGTTCGCAGTGTGCGTTGCAACGGTCAGTGACCTTGCCTGCGAAATCGAAGCCGTCTTCAAGCCCAAACCGTAACGCCCCAAGTCGTAGGGGTCACGTTGTTCCTGTGGACTCTTAGAACCGATTCTCATCGCGTCGATCAGGCTCAACTCAGCCATCCCAGATCCGTCGTCAAGAATAGACACCCAGGAGTCCGCGCCGGCCCAGTGAAAGTCTAGCCAGACATTCCGGGCACCGGCTGTGATGCTGTTGTCTATTAGGTCAGATATGGCGTCCGGCAGGGAGTATCCGGTCGCTCTCAGCGACTCCATGAGGACATCGGCCTTGGGCGCAACGACATCAAAAGAGCCTTGATCCACAGCGCCAGAGGGAACTACAATCATGGGACTCCCCAATAGTGACTGTTTATCGAAATCACAGGCCACATCTGCGTGTACCTGGTATTCTCACTCACGGAACTCCCCTAACCAGCGTACGTTGTCGATGCTTGGGCTTGCCGTCCGATAGAATCGCTCGTCGGCGGTCCACAGCTCGCAACCGAGGTTCTCGGCAAGCGCCAGATAGTGGGCGTCGTAGGCGGCGCCCTGACCGAATCGACTTGCCATCTCCAACGCCTTTCCGTGGAGATTCCACGGCTGATGCAACTCAATCTGAGAGGTGAGCAGGTTTCCGATAAGGTCAACCGCCCCCTCAACGCTCAACTCCCCTCGGGTCACTCTCTTGTGGAGCGCGTTGGATACCTCGAACGGCAGCAGGTGGGGAGCGGCTGGAGTAACGTCCTCGTTATGCCACACCCGAAGAAGCGCCAGAGCCTTGTCAGTGTGCTCCTCCCTCACCAACCACTTGAAGGCAAGGCTGGCGTCTACAACCACGAAGCCGCTCAAGCTATCCCCTCCAACTGGGCGTCCCTAGCCTCCCGCGCTTCCCGGATGAACTCGGCCCCGTTGCTGGGAAGCACCTTGTCACCAAAGTACTTCTTTTGGAGTTCCTCGAACCGCTCGGCGTCAGACCAACTGGACACGGGACTGCCGAAGCCCTGTGTCTCGTCTTGCGCCAACTCTTTGTCTATGGCTGTATAGCAGTAATGGCGCATGGTCACTCCCTTGAGGGCGGCAACCACCTTCAGCCTGCGCTGAAAGGTTGGCTCCAAATCCAATGTGAGCCTCTTCTTCTTGACTTCCATGGTTTGCTCCTTCCGAGAGAGTCTTGGTGCTTGAATTATAGTACATACACAGAAATAGCTTCAATACCCCGTTGATAATAGGCAACAAAAAGGACCACCATACATAAATCTGTTGGGGGAGGGTCATCGTTAGGAATTCGATGACCCTCCCCCATGTGAGTGACGGCCCAGCGCCCCTCGCTGTCCGGCTCAGCCTCTCACTGCTTCTCAAGCCCACTTGCCCGCTAGGGGAGGACTAGGCAGCACGCAGCTCAGGTAGCGTCAACATGGCGGAGTAGCCCCGCTCGACGACGTGCGTCACCGACACGCGGCCCGTGCCGTCGTACCCGGCGCGGTAGGCGAACTCCGCCTTCGCGCCCCAAGGCACCCGGCCGCCGACCCGGATGGCGCCGCCGCCGGACCTGGCGCCGCGCACCACCATCCCGCTCCGCTCGCCCTTCCGCCAACCCAGCACCTTCACCTCGGCGGGCATGACCCGCTCCTCCGACTGCGACCGCTGGAACAGGACCCCGTGCAGCCTCTTCAGAACGCCCGGCGACGGCTTGGACTTGCCGGACATGATCTGGGAAAGATAAGCGGAACTCAAACCGGCCCGCCGAGCAACTTCGTTCTGGCTGATGCCGTGAGTATTCATCCGGTCCCACACGGCTTGGCGATCAACGACCGCGCACTTCGCAGCGGCAACCTTCGCCGGAGCCTCCAACGCCGACTCCACCCGGGCCTGGACCTTCACGCCCATGTTCCTGTAACCACGGGACACCTGCGTCATGTAGCCATAAGACACCCCTGCACGCTCGGCCAGATCCTGCATACTCATGCCCAGCTCACGAGCACGCTCCCGGATGTAGCTGCTCTCCCCGCTTACGACGCCGCCCTGTCGGTAGACGACTCCCTGTCCGGGAACATCTCCCAACAGCGCCGCAGCCTTTTCCCGCATCTTCGGCGTCCAGGGTTTACACCCCGTCGCAATCTGCGACAGGTGACTCGCAGACACACCCATCTTGGCCGCAAGCTCCTTCATCGTGATCCCGCGCCGCCTCGCCGCAGCCCGAAGCTGAGTCTCTGACCTGCCAGGGTTCGATCCGGGTTTCGCTGTCTCGGCTAGTATCTCCAGGGCCTGCGCCGTGCCTGATGCGGGGACATGCCTGTCAATGCTCGTAGTCGTCATGTCGCTTTCCTCCTTGTAGATGGAAAGCGAGGCCGCCCCCGTTGGAGACGACCCCGCTCGATTCCGTGTCCCGATAGTCGGGGCCGTCTCGTTGTGTAGTGTTGTTGCCGTGGCGAATGGCTGTTGCGGATTCCCTACGGGAAGCCGTGTGCGGGCAAGGCCCGTCGTGAATTGGGCACAGCTCCTCCTGGGCAGTGAGAGTGAGATGGGTGAGGCGGGAGCAGACCCCGCAAGCAAGGGATCGAAGCGAGCAAGCTCCGCTGTGGTGAAGCGGTGTGGAAAGTAGGGAAGCGGTTGACCGCTACCAGGCGGGGCGGGTGGCCCGTGCAAGCAGCCGCGGAAAGGCGGTGCGTCGTTGCGGGTGGGTTGCAAACGCAGTCGCAACGACGCCATCGGGGAGGGTGACGAATGGCCACGCGTCGTGGAATGGGCAAACGCCCCGGCGAACCCGGCCCCTTCCCCTGAGACGCACGTCCGACGCCTCAACCGTGTCGCGCGACTGGTAGCGCGCCTTCAGCGCAAGGATGGCAATGGGAGCATGGGCTACGACCAGGACGCGCCTCCCCCCGACCCGGGTCGAAGGCAAGCCTTTCCCAGGGGCCTCAGCCCCCGCAGGCTGCGCCGCGAGACGATGTTGCCGGGCCGCCAGCGCATCCCCAGGACCGCCGCGACCTCAAGCGTCCCGCCGTCGTCGGTGGCCACCAGGGCGGCGGCCCGTCCTGTGCCCTGGCTGTAGACCACAGCCTCCTGGTCGCCGAACTGCCGCCGCACCAGGTCCGTCCACTCGGCGAAGGTCAAACCGAGCCTGGTGCGGCTCAGCCTTCGTTGTGTCCATGCCGGCGAGGACCGCCAGCGCACCGTCAACGTCCCCCGCCTGCCTGAGCCGCCGCGCCTCGTGGACGCTCTTGGCCACGCTCGGTGTCTCCGTCGCCGGTGCCGTCTCCGGCTGCTCCGAGAACAGCGCCGCCATTACCCGGTCGACCAGTTCTTCGAGGCTGCGCCTGGGCCGCACCGCCGTCTCCATCGTCCGATTGCCAGTTGCCAATGTTGCCCTTGTCATCACGACCTCCTTCGTGTTGTGTTGCCTTGTTGATTGCGCCCTTGTGGGCAAAGAAGAAGGGCCGCCCCCGGCTGGAGACGACCCTTGCGTGTTGGGATGGGTTTGAGCGGCTCGAAACCGTCAGCCTTTGAACCGCCCCACCGTGTACCGTCCCGTTACTTCCATTCCTGTGTCCGTGATTCGTCTATGCCGATGTGACCTCCTTTCCGTGCTCGATGCCGTTGATCTCCGTCATCCATGTGCCAGTGCCCACAACGCCCGCAGTCCGACGATGAGCCGAATGCTGGAGACGGAGCGGGGTTGAAGAAGGCGCAGTTCGGCCCAGGGGCAACTCAGGGAAATGGACTCAGGGGGAGTTGCGATGAAATGTGGGAGAACCGACCGGCCTGCAGATCGACCACAGGACGGCCCGGTGAGAGATGCAGCGAGACCCGGGAGCTACGTCGGTAACGTCCTGGGATGCTGCGTCAGGGGGAAGCGGCCAGCCTACAACGCAATCGCAGACCGGCGCGTGGTGAAGCTGCGGCCAGTTCCACAGGAACCATGCCGCAGACGTGAGGAACCGGCCAGTGTGCAGGGCGCACTCCGACCAGGGTGTCCGAGGGCCGAGGCGCAGAGACGCATCGCCCTGGGTGACCCGTCTTCCGAACCGGCATCGGAGGAGCAGTGCTCGACCCCTCGACCGGCTCACGCAGCGGGAAGGCGCTTATCCCTCGTGGAACGCCGTCGGGAGAGCAGGGCTCGATCCGTCAGGCCGCTCCGGGTCGGGGATGGACCCTCCAGGTTTCTAGGCACGAAACGCTGGAAAAAGCCAGAAACTGCGTCAATTATCGCCCGAACATCCGACCGAATGGAAGGCCCCGGACGGGCAAATCAGCCCCTACGCCCAAATTGCTCGCTCCGACTTAGCTCCTATTTCGCAGCCAGCGGCCCGGGCCTACTTCCTCCACAGTCCGAAGGTGAGGACGCGCCGGAGCCACCGACGCAGCAGCGCCCGGTTGCGCTCCGCTCGCACCCGCTTGAGGTCCTGAGTCCGCTCCCAGACCTTATCCCGCCGGTCGAACTCGTCCCAGGGGAACGAGGCGGGGGGCAGCGTCAGCTCGTGCTCCCCAACGAGGGCGATCTCCATCTCCAACATTGGCTCCTGAACCTCCGTCCTGTCCAGCGTGGCGCCGGTCTTCAGGGTCTTGAGGAACTCGGCCCGCACCCTCCGCCACTCGACGATCATCGGCGCCGCTTCGCCGTACACCAGGTCTTCGTCGGGTTCGGCTTCCGGGGTCACCAGCTGGGGATACGTCCTTGGGCGAACGTACCTTCGCTTCGTCGGCTCAGTCTCTGCTCCGGTCGGAGAGGGCGTCTCGGACTCGCTCCTTCCCGCCTCCAGCCGCACCAGCCGCCGCTCCACGTGCCGCATCGACCTTGCGTGCTCCTCCCTGAACGCCTTGACCTCTCCCACGACGGCTTCGAGGCCGCCGCGCAGCTCCCGCTCCAAAGCAGACACCCGCTCCACCAACGCATCGACTCGATCCCGCTGCTGGGCGGCAGCCGAGCCGCCCCCCAGCAGCAGGTGCCGCTCCAAAGCGTCGGCCATCCGGTCGGTCAACCGGCCCGTCTCCTCGTGACGCACCAGGGTTCGGTAGTTGACGCCCAGCGCCGCCGCCGTCTGCACCTTGCCCTCAGCTTCGATCATGTCGCGCAGCAGCGCCAACAGCCGCATATGCCGCAGGCTGTCCAGACTCCGGCTCGATTCGGGGTAGAAATCCTGTTCACTCACGCCTTCGGCCTCCCCGATTGCACTTCTACAACTTTCGTAGGGCGCACTGTCCACTCGCACCCGCTTTTCCCGATTGCACTTCTGCCACTTTCACAGGGGGCGTTGTCCAAATCCCGTGGAAGGAACCCCGGAGACAAAGTGCTCGCAGGCTACCTCCTGTAGGGGGGCGTTCCACGCCTACGCCAGCTTGCCCACTACCTCGATTACAACCCGTCCACCGGACTCAAATCCCTGTACACGGGTATCACACCACAACCGGCCCTCCATTTATCAGGCCCTGCAAGGGGGGACTCTGCGCGAGCCCGGGCACGCCGGGAGATGACTCCGACACAGGGTCGTGGTGCCCGGGGACTCTGCGCGAGCCCGGGCACGCCTGAGTCATCTTGTAATGACGTGCTCATGTCGATGGGGACTCTGCGCGAGCCCGGGCACGCCGAAAGGCCTCCCTCGCTCACCATTCCTAAGACGTTCCCGGCTTCCCAGACTCAATGGGAGGCATCACGAACCCACCTGCGAGGAGGCGAAGACGTGGGAGTTCCATCGACCGCCCGGCGGATCCTTGGCAGAGTCGGCGGAAGGACCAGAAGGCTGATTCCCGTGGCCCCATGTCCTGTAGAGGGCTGTCCTATAGGGAGTTGCACACCCCCGATTCCAGCCTCCACGTCCAATTGCTCGCTCCGATGTAGCCCCAACCTCCGACTTCCCTTTTTGCAACTGCGTCCCATTTTTCGGAATCAGCCCATTCACAAATTGCTCGCTAGGACGGCCCCGACTTCCCTCTTTTCTTGCCATTTTCAGGTTCAAAACAGCCCCCGACTTGTATTTCGGGAACTGACGCCAATCCCTGTACACGGGTATGACACCACATCCGGCCTATTTGCTCCCATGTCCTCAAAAGGGAGGACGCGCGTGTCCTCCCATATACGGCATGGTGTCCCGCCCCACGACCCCTCAGACTCGGCGGCAGGCAAACCGGCGGTGACAGCCGGACGCGTGCTCACGCCCGCCCGGCGAAGAGAGATATGAAGGAAAAGAGCAGACAGAGCGGGCGACGGATGCCCGAAGAGGACGCCTCCGAGTTCGGGGTGGTCAGGGTCATCTCCAGGCCCGCCCCCGACGCGGAGGACCGGCTGCGCCGCCTCTTCACCCTGCTGCTCGAACACGCAGCCAGGGAGAGGCAGGCCGCGCCCGAGAAGGATTCCCTTCCAGGGGCGGAACTCACTGGCGACGACATCGAGGCGGAAGCCTAATGCAGCCGGAATCGTTCCCCACCGACGACAGCCTGGGCCGGAGTGTCCAACCCGCATCTGCGCCACTCTCGGCGAAGGAGGGCGCGTTCGGCGAGGAGAACGCTCCGTACGAGGCAGTCTTCGGGGACGTGTCGAAGATCATCGACGCGGCCAGGGGATCGGCAGTCCGCTCGGTGAACGCCGCCATGACCGCCGCGTACTGGCTGATCGGACGCCGCATCGTCGAGTTCGAGCAGTCGGGCGAGGAGCGGGCCGAGTACGGAGCCGCGCTCATCGAGAGACTGGCGGAGGACTTGACCGGACGGTTCGACCGCGGCTTCTCCCGTCAGAACGTCCAGAACATGCGCCTGTTCTACCTCTCATACCCAATCGAGAAGATTCGCCAGACACTGTCTGGCAAATTGCCTGCATCCCCTCGATGGCGGATTCGCCAGACGCCGTCTGGCATATCCGAAGCCGCTTCCATCGAGCTGGGCTTCGACGACCTTCTCGTGGCCTTTCCGCTGCCCTGGTCAGCCTACGTGCGGCTGCTGTCGGTCAGGAACGAGAGCGCCCGCGAATTCTACGAAGCCGAGGCGCTGAGAGGCGGATGGTCGGTCCGCCAGCTCGACCGGCAGATCGGCTCCCAGTTCTACGAGCGCACCGCCCTCTCCAAGAACAGGGCCTCCATGCTGACGAGCGGGCAGAGGGAGCGCCCCGAAGACATCGCACTCCCCGGCGAGCAGATCAAGGACCCCTTCGTCCTGGAGTTCCTCGACCTCAAGGACGAGTACTCCGAGAGCGACCTCGAGGAGGCGCTCATCCACCACCTGGAGACCTTCCTCCTAGAGTTGGGAGACGACTTCTGCTTCATCGGCAGGCAGAGGCGCCTGCGCGTCGGCCACCAGTGGTACCGGGTTGACCTGCTGTTCTTCCACCGCCGCCTCAGATGCCTCGTGGTCATCGACCTGAAGATCGGCAGCTTCACCCACACCGACGCCGGGCAGATGCACTTCTACCTGAACTATGCGCGGGAGCACTGGGTACGGGAGGGCGAGAACCCGCCCGTCGGACTGATCCTCTGCTCCGAGAAGGACGAGGTCCTCGCCCGGTATGCCCTTGAGGGGCTGTCGAACAACGTGATGGCCGGGGAGTACCGCATCACCCTGCCCGACGAGGAGATGCTGGCAGCCGAGCTCGACCGGACGAGGCAGACGATGGAGCTGCGCGCACAAGCGCTTTGACGCCCCCCTGTCCAACGGGGTAAAATGGTGGGTAGAAGTTGACCCGGCGGTGCGCTAACACCCCGGGCCGTGGCGCCACCTGTTAAAGCCAGGCGATGCGAATAGATTGTACTACTCGCAGACCCGCTCTCGACAGGAGGCGGGTCTTCTTCATTTCAAGGGACACGAGAGGAGGCAGTCATGGCGAAAACCGCCTATAGGAAGACGGAACCGAATCGAGCGGCCATCTACGCCCGCGTCTCGGACAAGAGCCAGGACGCGGAGGACAAGACCTCCATCTCCGAGCAGATCTCCGACATGGAGACCCACTGCAAGCGCAGGGGGCTGACCATCGTCGCCCGCTACCAGGAGGTGGGCAGAGGATGGTCGAAGAAGCGCCCCGAGTTCCAGAGGATGCTGGCCGACGCCCGACAGGGACGCTTCGACACCATCGTCTGCTGGAAGTCCGACCGCCTCAGCAGGGGCATGTACCCCGCCGCCGCCCTCATGGAGGTCGTGGAGGCGCACCGCATCAACCTCCAAGCCGTCATGGACGCCATCGACATGAAGACCTTCGGTCTCATGGCCGCCGTCGGCAAGATAGAGTTGGACAACTTCCGGGAGCGCTCTTCGATGGGCAAGCGCGGCACGGCCAAGCAGGGCCGCATCCCCATCAGCAACGTCCCCTACGGCTACTGCATCGGAGAGGACGGCAGGCCGGAGGTCGTGGAAGCCGAGGCCGAGGTGGTGCGCCGCGTCTACAGGACGTACGTCCGCGATGGGAAGGGAGCGCCCGCCATCACCCGGCAGCTGAACGCCGACGGCGTGCCGTTGGCGAAGGAGGGCAAGCGGTGGTACGACGGTACGGTCCATCGCATACTCAGCAACGAGACCTACAAGGGCACCTGGTGGTACGGCAAGGCCCGCTACGTCTCAACCGAGGAGGGAATCCAGGTCTACGAGCAGCCGGAGGACGAGTGGATAGCGGTCCCGTTCCCCCCTCTCGTGGATGAAGATACCTGGGAGCGAGCCAGGGTGCTCCGCAGGCAGCGCTGGACCAGAGCCAAGCGCAACACCAAGGTGTTCTACCTGTTGCAGCACATGATGAGGTGCTCGGAATGCGGGTTCCTCATGGGCGGATCGGCGAATACGAAGAAGGAAGTCAAGCGCAACGGCAAGCTCTACAAGTATGAGTTGGACCCTCCCCGCCGGTACTACAGGTGCTACGGCTATCAGCAGATGCGCCTACAGTGCCGGGCAAAGCCGATGATCCGGGCCGAGCGACTGGAGAGCCTCGTCTGGAACCAGGTCAAGAATGCCCTGGAGAATCCCGGCCTGATCGTCGCCGGCATTGAGGCCCTTAACGCCCAGGAAGACGGCGGCGGACTGGCCGAGGAGATCGCCCTGGCGGAGCGCGACCTCCAGAAAGTCCAGATGGAGGAGGACCGCGCAATCAGGCTCTACGTGTCGGGGAAGATCACCGAGGACCAGCTGGACCGTCAGCGCAGGTTCATCACGGAGCGGCTGGAGACGCTCCGGGCCAGGCTGGACGAGTACCGCTCTCAGCAGACGGCGTTGGCCGAGAAGCGCATCCTGATGGAGAACATCGTCACCTGGGCCGAGAAGATGGGCGACAGGCTGGACGACCTGTCCGACGACGGACGCCGCGAGGTGTTGGAGCTTCTTCTCGACGGGGTGACCATCGACCGCGACAACAACGTCGAGATCACGCTGGCTGTCCCCACGGAAGAATTTGTCTCGATTGAACCATCGGCATCAGATTTTCGCTGTAGAATTCGTCCACGCTCTCGATGATGGCCTCAAGGAGCTTGCCGGTGGGGGTGTCGTCGGCCTGCTCGGTGATGGAGACCACGCGGACGCCCCTGCGCCTCAGCATGGACTTGAAGGCGACGGAGCGCTCCCGCTTGCGGGTGAAGCGGGAGAACTTCCAGACGAGGATCTCCTTGAAGGGGGACTCCGGCTTGGCGGCCTCATCCAGCATCTTTTGGAACTGGGGCCGGTCGGCGATGCGCCCGCTCTCGGCCTCGTCCACGTACTCGCGGGCGACCAGGTAGTCGTGCTTCTCGGCGTAGTCCCGGAGCGCCCGCAGCTGGGCGGCCACGGACAGGTCCACGTCCTGGCGGTCGCTGGAGACCCTGGGTAGAGGGCCACTGGCGTCAGATCAAATCGCTCGTTCATCGGTCTGTCCTCCTTGTCTCTTCCTGTTGGGCATGGCTGGCTTTCAGCCGTTCCAGCCGTTCCCGTGTGCGCCACTCCCGTTCATCCATGAACAGGCGGATGGCCTGGCGGAGCAGCTCGCTCACGGAGAGGTTCTCATCCTTCATCACCCGGCGCACCTGCGCCTCCATCTCCGGGGGCAGGGAGAAGGTGAGGGTCTTGGACTTTCTGGAGGTGGTCACTCTCTTTTTGCCTCCTGCTGTAGTGTATGGTCTTACTCTACACTATCGGGCACCGGCCTTCAACCCCTTCAAAACAGAATCGTCGCGGGTCTGGGCGCTGCAACAATTGTCATGTTTCGACCTGTTGGGGGCTGACACCGTAAGTGGCGGAATGCCCTTTTGTCCCCCTACAGGAAGTCGTGGGAACGGACTGGGGCCAGTGATGGAACATGCTCCGGTGGCCATCACGGGGCTGGTCATCAAGGTCTGCGGTGATGCTGGTGTTGCTACGAGCCAAAGCTGAGAGGCGAGAGGAATGTGCTGGGGACGGGGCCTCCCCTGACGCATCAAATCTGCACCACTTTGTAATCGGGAGGGCGTAAGATGTAAGAGCTGCTGCAAGTGGGCGGACAGTGGTCCCAGCAGCCATGCTGGGACACCCCCTACAGGAAGTGGTCGGAACGGCGTGGTGGTCATTTTGGCACCTGGTCCAGGGCGGACAAAGGCCTCCTGTCGAGGGAATGCGGCGGCGGTAGAATCCACGAGTCGCCTAGGATGCCATGCTCGGCAAGGGTCTCTGCGTTGGAGGTGATGATGGGCGCCCCCTTCACCGTGTCTGCGACGTCGAGGAAGGCGTCCTCGCTGCTGGGGGACTCGAACACGAAGACCACCCGGGGCAGGCGTCCCTCGTGGTCTCGCTCAGCCCATCCGCTCAGGAAGTACCGCTGGTAGGACTTCAGGCGGGAGCGGGCACGCTTCGGCGTCGTGGCCCGACGCTCGAACTCCAGGAGGAAGGGACGACACCGGCCCTGGTACTCCAGGGTGAAGGAGGCGTCGGGGTGAATCACGTAGGTGGTCCAGTCGTAGCGGTAGCCGATGCTGGAGCGATGAGTGGGCAGCAGGTCGAACAGGTCGTAGTCGGGGGAGCGGGCGACCTCGGCAGACAGGGCGGCGGCGAAGCCAGTGACGCCGGCGTGGTGTCGCAACTGGGATGCCAGGGCTCGCACGGCGGTTCCGGCGTAGACATCGGAGTTCAGGTACAGAGGCTCGGCGCTCCAGCGGTCGAGGGTCAACCCCACGGCGGCCCGGTCCCTGCGGGCCAGGTACGTCAGCCCCTCGTCGGTGAGCACGTGCAGGGAGTCATCCTCCCGCGCGAGGCCATGCTGCCGCAGGGAGCGGAGCACCTGATTGACCCGGCGCAGGGTGACCCCGCCCATCAGTCCGGCAAGCTGCTCGCGGGTGCCCAGCGGCCATGCTGCCAGCAGGTCGAGGGCGTCCTTCTCGGCGCTGGTCAGCTGAACCGAGAGGGTTGATGTGAGTTGCTCAGTAGGCTCCGGCATGGAGGCCTGCACGCCGGAGGGGTAGAGCGTGCCGGGCTTCGGCTTCGGGTTGTCACGAAGGAAGGGGTAGGACGACTCCAGCAACCGCTCCGTCCACGCTATGATACCTGCCGGGGATCCGTCGGGTGAGATACGCACTGGAGGGTTTTCGCCCAGGCCGCTACCACACTGCTGCCAGACGACCCCGGTGTGGTCTCCGGCCAGAAGCTCTCCCTCCGTCACCGCGAAGGTCCTGCGGTGCTCCCTCGGATCGCCCAGGGAGCGGATGGCCCTGCGGGTGGCCTGGTCTGCGTGGGTCAACACCAGGGTGACGAAGGGCGTCTCGAAGCTGTGCAGCCGCTCGATGCTCCTCAGGCGGTAGCGCAGATTGGCCGTGGGCAGCGTAGGCCCCTGGCGAACCAGGCCGATGGAGCGGCCCCCGGACAGGGTGAGCAGCATGTCGTAGGGGCCGTTGCGGTAGTGGTCCACGCGCACGGGGTCGTTGTGGGGGTCGGCGCCGGCGATCATGGCGGCGACGCGGTAGAGCACAGCCACGGCGTCCAGCCGCTCGGCCAGCAGCCGGAACCACTGCTTCGACACCGGGTAGGCCCCCAGCATGGATGAGGGCGACCGTCGTCAGCCTCGACGGGGCGAACCTATGTGATCTTCAAAAAGGAGGAGGAAGGACTAATGACTATTGAGGAACGGAATCGGACCCTGGACTTCAGCCCGCCGCCCTGGCCGGAGGATTTTCCGCGGCGGCTGGAGCGATTGAAGAAGCTGGCAGGCGTCTCCTGGAAGCGGATGGCTGAGCGACTGGGGGTGACGGACCGGGGCGCGCTCAAGTGGCGCAGGACGGGAAGGCCCTCGGCGGGCAACCTCCTAGCGATCTTGGAACTGGCCCGCGAGATTCCCGGCGGCTACGACCTGATGATGTACGGCGACGAGAGGACGGAATCGGCTGACGGCGAACGGTAGCAGCAGGAGTCCCCCTGAACACAGAGAGGGCCAGGTGGTTCATACCACCCGGCCCTCTCTGTCGTTCCGCCCTTGCCGCCTCTTCTCTTACCGCCTGACGACGCCCTGGGGGTCTCGCCTCGAAGCTCTGCGGTTGAGGGCTTGGTCGAGGGTCCCGAAAGCCCGCCCGATGCCCAGGCGCTCCACCCTGGGCGACGGCTCCTCTTCCTGCTTGAGGAGGGCGTGGGCGATGAGGTCGGCCATCTGGAGCAGGCAGTCGGCGTGGGAGCTTCGGAAGGCGGGGCCGCCGATGACTCGCTCGATGGGGATGTCTTTCGTGGCCTGGCCGTCCTCCCACGCCTCGTATTTGCTGGGCACGGGGTTGCGGCTCCTGAGCCTGCGGTAGAGGCGTGAGACCATCTCCTCCCGACCCTCGTCGAAGATGAGGAAGGCGTGGCGGTTGGCGGATGCGACGGAAGAGTTGATGCGGTTGAGGAGCCGGTCCAGGTTGACCCGCTCGTAGCCCATCACGTCGGGCTTGTGGAGGCAGACGTTGACGACCTCCACGCCGCCGATGCTCCTTGCGGCGTCCTCGATGACGCGCAGCCCGCCCAGGAAGACCTCGGCCCCGTGCTTCGGGGAGAGCCTGCGGCCGGCGTTGCCCTGGCGGGCCGGCTTGCCCCGTCCGGCCAGCAGAGCCTGCCCCGTACCCGATACGGGGTCGCAGGCGTGCAGCTCCCGGCTTGTCGGGACGCTGTAGTCGCCCGCCAACGCCGTGCGCCAGTCCTGAATGCGGCCATGCAGGCCGTTCCATCGTTCGGCGTTCACGCCCAGGGCGGAGCGGACGTAGTAGCGGGGACCCTCGGACTCGTCGATGTAATAGATTCTCATGGCCTTGGTTCTCCTTGCATGTCGGTCAGGGGGCGCACCGGCTCGAAGCCTCCGCCCGGGGCGAACCAGGCCCGTCCCAGCGGCCCCTCCCGCTCGACCAGCTCCCGGTGGGAGGCCAGCAGGGGGACGGCGGTCCTGAGACGGTCCATCTCGTCCTGCGCCACTCTCAGGAAGTGGGTCTGAGCGATGTCGTCGTCGAAGACGATCAGGACGGCGGGCGGCGCGCCGTGGTCGTCGATGGGCCGGCGAGAGGAGTAGTAGCGCAGGTAGGGGGCCAGCCGCGCCGCCATCGTGACTGGGCGCACCGCCCGCCGCTCCCACTCCAGGAAGAAGGGCCACACGGCGCCTTCACGTCGCAGGATGCCGAAGGCGTCGGGGTGGACGGAGCGCATCCCGCCGAAGTAGCTGAAGTAGCGGGAGGCCCTGCGGGGCGGGTCGAGCTGGCCGGTCTCCCAGCCCAGGTCGCGGGCCTGGGTTGCCAGGGCCGCCATGAAGCCGTGGACGGCTGCGGTGTGCTCCATGTTGCGCAGGAGCTGGCGGCTTCGCCTGCCGGAGACGCTGCGCCAGTCGCCGGCGTCGGTGGGGGCGGCGCTCCACCGCTTCCTGGCCCCGCCCACGGCGGCGCGGTCCCTGCGGGCCAGCATCGCCAGCCCCTGGTCGGTGAGGGTGAGGCGTCGCCCCCCAGCGGGGACGCGGGTGACGAGGCCGAACCCTTGGAGGGCGGCGGCGATCTCGTAGGTGCGGGTGCGGACGAGGCCCAGCAGCCCGGCCAGGTCGCCCAGGGTGATCCAGGGCCAGTCGGAGATGAGGTCGAGGGCGCGCTTCTCGGCGGGCTTGAGGGTGGCGGGCAGCAGATAGTCGGGGACCTTCCACCCCGGACCCTCGACGGAGAGGTCGGCTGGGACCGAGACCATCCGGGGCTCGTCCTCCTCGGGAAGGAGACTTCCCTTCTCGATCCGGTCGAGGACCGAGCGCAGCTCGACGGAGGCGCTGACCGCGGGCGGGCTCCACACCGGGTCGTCCGGCGACGTCGCGACCGCCTCGCGCTCGAGGGCGAGATAGAAGGGGACGGGGGCGCCGGCCAGCGTCCTGCGGACATGCTTGAGCCGAACGTCGTCGGCCATCAGCACGAGAACGGCTCCGGGGAGCGGCCCCTGGCGGGGCAGCCTCCACATCCGGTTGGAGAAGCCGGTCCTGTCGGCGGTGAGCCCCTGCCTGACGATGCCGACGGTGCGGCCGCCGGGAAGCTCGACGGCGGCGTCCAGGGTCGAGGCCCTGTACCACCGGAACCGTATGGGGTATGCGACGCCGGAGACGGCGACCGCCAGCCGGTAGATCGCGGCGAGGGAGTCGAGCCGTCCCATCAGGTTGCGCCGCCACTCGGCGGATACGGGGCGGCCGCGTACGAGCTCGTCCAGGGAGGTCTCCTCCTCCTCGGCCAGCCGCCCCAGCCCGGCGGCGGTGAGGTGGAACCTCTGGGTCGATGAGGGAAATAGGGCGGTGGCGTGGGGCACGGCGGCGCAGAAGCCGCCGGAGTCCAGCCTGTCGACGGCCTCGTGGACCGCGGCCTTCGACCAGCCGGTGACGGCCACCATCTCCGTCCGGTCGAGGAAGGGCATCGACGCCAGGGCTCGGAGGGTCTGGGCTTCACATCCCTCAGTTCTCATTGCTCGGCCTCCTCTCCCGTCGAGTTGTCGTTCCCGGCGGCTCCGTCCTCGCGCTTCCCGTCCGTCCCTCGCCGTCCTTCTCCAGGTCGGCGGCGCGGTCTTTGAAGTCCCGGACCTTCTTCTGGGCGGCTGACCCGGCGTCCTCCAGGTCCTGGGCCGTCAGGGTGTATGCGGAGGCCGTGCTGCGGATCTGCGCGGCGACGGCGGGGTCTCCGTCCTCCGGCTTTCTGACCATCATCGAGAAGGCGGGCATCCGCTCGATGCCGACGGTGGCCCTGACGTAGCAGTGGTGCACCGGCAGCGACGTGATGTCGTCCTCGGTCACCCGCTCCTTGCCCAGCTCCCACACCAGCTGCCTTGCGTCGCTCCCGGCCACCTGGAAGACGGCCAGGCATCCGACGTTGGCGAGCAGGGTGTCCCGCATGGTGCGTGAGAGGTCGTCGAGCTTCGCGAGGCTCTGGATGGCGAGGATGAAGCTGGCCCCGAACTTGCCCAGCTCCGAGAGCATCGACTCGTAGTCCACGCCGGGCATCGACTGCATCTCGTCCACCACGACCAGCGCGCGCCGTCTCTGCTCCGGGGGCAGGCTTCCCTGCTCTCGGAGCACGGCGTCAACCAGGTTGAGGAGGGACGCGCCCACCAGGGCCGGCCACATCCCTCCCGACGGCTCCCTGGGCGGTGGAGACCAGGAGGATGCCGCCGTTGAGGATGGTGTCGCGCAGGTCGATGGTGGATCGGGACTGGCCGAGGATGGCCCTGGCCCGCTTGGAGGATGCGTAGTAGGAGAGGCGGGTCTGCACCGGGGCCAGGGCGTCGGCGCGGGTCTCGCGCCGCCAGCCGAAGAAGTCCCTGCCCCACCATTCAAGGAGGTAGGGGTCCTCGACCCTCTTGAGCACGCCGTCCCGGAACTTCCGGTCGGAGAGGAGCTTCAGCCCGTCGAGGATGGTGTGCTGGCTGCCCTCGTCGGTTTCCGGGTGCTCGTTGGCCTCGTGCAGCGTCTTGACCGTCTGCTCTAGTATCGACTGCATCCTCGGCCCCCATTGCTCCCACAGGCCCTTTGCGACGCGCACCACCGAGTCGGCGGTGCGGTCGCGGTCGGCGAAGATGCGGGTGTCCAGCAGGTTGATGCCCGGCGCCCTCCGCTGGTCGGCCAGGTCGATGAGCCGCACCCGGTCGATGAGGGACTCCGGCACCTGCCGGAGCAGCCCCGCCACCAGGTCGGCGTGGGGATCGACCACGACGATGGCGTCGCCGTCGCGTCCCGCCGCCTTCTCCTCCAGCTTGTGCCTGACGATGTGGTGCATCAGGGTGGACTTGCCCATGCGCGTGCGCGCCACGTAGAGGTGGTGGCGTCTGAGCAGGTCGGCGGGGAAGTGAATCTTCCGTGGGGTTCCGGTGGTGGTGTCGCCGACGTGGGCGCCGCCCGCTGACGCTGCGGGCCGTGGGCAGAAGCACCTTGGCCCCGGCGCGGGCCACCAGGGGCGTCTCGTCCCCCGCTCCGGGCGGGTGCCACAGGCAGGCGATCTCGCGGACGCCCAGGACGCTGCGTGCGCCGAACAGGCCGGAGCCTGCGGGGTGGAGCATCGCGGGGTCGGGCACGGCGGGTCGCACCCGGTTCACGTCGAGGCGCGCCCCGGCGGGGTTGTCGTAGTGGCGGTATGCCGCCGCCACGGGCTCAAGTACCCTCCTAGCCCGCTCCAGTCCCTCCCGCGGCTCGTCCGTCGCGGGGAGGATGGCCGTCACCTGTATCTCCCCCTCGAAGGCGATGCGGGAGACCTTCTCCCTGATGATCAGAGGGTCGTAGACGCGCTTCTTGGCCTTCTTCCAGCGGTGCCACAACCAGCCCCCGGCGGTCAGAGCGGCGGCGACGCCGATGCCCATGACCACGGCCTTCCAGGTCTCCCCCGCCTGCACCCACAGGTAGCCCCGCAGCGCGGCAAGGGCCGCCACGCCCAGCACGGCCATCGTCACGCCGTCGGTCTGGAGGGGCCTGGTCTGATAGGTGTAGGCGGGGTCCCGGCGGTCGTCCACGGGCCGCTTGTGGGTCTTCTCCAGATGGGCCTGCGACCACTCGGGTCCCAGGGAGCGCAGCAGCAGCCGCGCCACGATGCGCTCGTCGTCGTTCAGGTTGGAGAACGCGCCCAGGATGGCGATGAGGGGGTCTGAGCCGGGGTCGAGCAGGTCGTCGTCCCGGAAGACCCTGAGCGGGACGTACTCGGGGCCGTCGGCCCGCAGCGTCATGGCCCACGCCTGCTCGCCCTCGCCCATGCGCAGGGGGTCGTCGTCCGGGTCCAGCCTCCGGATGCGGGCCTGGGGATAGTGGGCGGAGAGATGGCCGCGCACCACCTCGTCGTCGAGGCAGCGAGCCATGAGCATCACGCCGTCCATGTCCCCGGCCAGCTCCAGGGAGAAGGGATCCGGCACCGCGATGGAGCCGAGCATGTTCTCCACGCCCAGCAGGGTGCGCTCCCCGGCGCGGGGCGGCGTCACCGTCAGCAGGACGGGCTTCTTCTCGGTGTCGTTTCCAAACAGGATTTGCTTCGGGTTCAGCTTCATCGGTATAGTCCTTTCTCTAATGGCGTCCGGGCGTCCACTCGATGACCTTCGTCTCCTCCGGGGTGGCCTCGATGCGGACGGGGAAGCGGTTCCCCTTCGACAGCAGCAGGCCGTCTCCCCTGGGGCACGACAGCAGCCAGCGCTGGAGGTCCTGGGGCAGGTCGAAGGCGTCGCCGACCGTGCTTATGGCCGCCGCGTCCTGCTGGAGCAGGGGCTTGAAGGCGGCGTTCTGGAGGAGGGCGCGACCGGAGTGGCCGGTGATGGTGCGGGAGGTGTCCTCGCTCAAGAGGTCCTGCACGTCCTGGGTGATGAACTGCAACCCCAGCCGGTGCTTGCGAGCGCGCTTCGCCATGCTGACCATGAATGCGGCCCCCTCGGGGTGCTGCATGATGCTCCACACCTCGTCCACGACCAGAAGCCTCGGCTTGGGGGTCCTGGGCTGCCGCCGCCCACACCGTCTCGGTGCAGACCATCGCGGCGGCGGGTCGGAGCTCGGGTTCGAGCAATCGAAGGTCGAAGACCGTCACAAGGGCCTCGTTGCCCAGCAGGTCGTCGCCCTCGTCGGAGAGCAGGTTGCGCAGGCTGCCGGTGGCGAAGGGCCTGAGCAGGCAGGCCAGATCGGGGTCGCCCGCCTCGTCCTCTTGCAGATACTGGTAGAAATCGCGGAAGCCGGTGCGCTCGCGGGGCTGGGCGTAGTAGCCCGCCAGAGCGTGGTCGAGCGACGCCCTGCGCTCCGCGCCCAGCCGCTCCCCCACCATCACCTCGATGAGCCGGCGCAGGCTGCCGATGCGCTGCAACAGCTCCTCGGAGTCGCCCCGCTCGATGACGAAGGGGTTCATGCCCTGGCCCGGCACGCCGGGGGAGAGCACCCTCCCTCCTGCGGCGCGGGCCATGTCCGCGTACTCGCCCTCCGGGTCGAT
Organism: Dehalococcoidia bacterium; assembly: GCA_965221925.1. Lineage (GTDB taxonomy): Bacteria > Chloroflexota > Dehalococcoidia > Lucifugimonadales > UBA2985 > JAPPHY01. The sequence continues at coordinate 375,521 of OZ244924.1, forward strand.
GACGTAGGCGGTCACGCCTCTCGTCAGACCCCTGAGCACGCCGAGCTTGGTGGCGAATGACTTGCCGCTGCCCGACCTTGCCAGCACCGCGGTGTTGGCGTTCAGGTGTGTGCCGTCCCAGGGGTCGTAGACCACCGGGGCGCAGGCCCGCAGGTCGATGCCGTAGAGCGTTCCGCTCCTGGTGTCCAAATCCGGGGGCGAGAAGGGGAAGAGCCGCGCCAGGCTGGACGTGTCGAGGCTGCGCCACTCGGCCACGGCGTTCAGGGCCAGGGGCAGCGTGGACAGGATGCCCTCGCGCTGCCGGAAGGCCAGGGGATCGAGCTTGCAAAGCGTGGCGGCGAAGTGGGCCCTGGCCCGCTGGGTCATCTCCTTGAGCGACGCCTCGTCCTTTGCGTGGAGGGTGATGGACAGGGAGGCGTGGAAGAGCCTCTCCCGGCCCCGCTGCACCTCGTCCCGCAGGCGGGTCACGTCCTCCAAGGCTATCTCCGCCTCCGGCGACATCGTTCTGCCCCGCTTGAATGAGAGGGACTGGGCCGACTCGAACCTGACCTTCTGCCACTCCAGGGTGCGGGCCGCCTGCTCGGCGGGGATCGGCCCCAGGTGGATGGACAGGTCCATCGGCGCTCCCGCGGCCATCAGCCCCTGGAGGAAGCCGGGGGCCAATGACCGGGGCCACTTGCCCAGGTGGAGCGACCGCACGAGGGTCCCGCCTATGCGCATGCCGCGGCGGCCTATCGCCACCTCGACCGGCGTCTCCTCGTCAAGCTCGGAGGGTGAGCCGCCCAGGGCGGCTGCTACGAAAAACATCCGAAGCTGGCGGCCTCTGAGGGGGTGGACGGACAGACCGGCCCTTGCCAGCAGGCCGCGCAGCTCGTCGGCCCGCTCGAACTCGCACACGGCGTAGAAGCGCCGGTCGAGGTTGCCGTCGCGGGCCTCCAGGTCGGTCAAGAGACGCTGGAGGGACTCGGCGGCGGCCCTCGTCTGCGGGGGAAGGTCGTCCGGTTGGGACTCCTTCAGCTTCGCCCGCATCCCTCCGAGCCGCGGCGGGTGCTGCCTGATGAGCAGTTGGGCGGGGAAGTCCAGGGCGTTGAGCGCCCCGGCGAAGGCCCCCAACTTCGGCTCGTCGATCTCAAGACCCATCACCTCGCACACGCCGAGCTTCACCCCGTCAAGCCGCACGGGTCCGTCCTCCTCCAGGTGGGAGAGCATGAAGAACGGGGGCAGGGGCAGCGGCGGCTTGGGAGCGGGCGCCTGCGGCTCCGTGGGTTCCTGGATCTGCGGAGCGGCCGCTCCGTCTCTCTTGAATCGTTCCAACAGCTTCTTCAACTCGGTGTTCTCCTTTGCGCTAGGGGGTTGGGAACGGGACGAGGCCGCTGCGCAGCAGGGCGGCGACCGCCTTGGCCAGAAGGACCAGCACCAGGCCGACGACGGCCATGACGACGGCGCTCTTGGCCCTGCCGCCGCCCCGCTCCTCGCCGCCCTCGGCCATCAGGACGAATCCCGCCCAGACGATGGCGAAGACGGCGAGTCCGGCGGCGGCGTAGGCCATCGCGGTCAGCGCCCGGTCGAAGGCGTCCAGCATGGCCTGCTCCTCGGCCGGGGCCGCGCCGGTGGTCGCCAGCACAGCCCCGGCCAGAATCGTTGCCGTCAATAGGTGTCTCACCAGGGCCACTCCCATCCGAGCAGGTCGAACCAGTCGCTCAGCCCGCCTGCGGGCGTCTGCTCGGCGGGCGGTTCGACCGGCTCAGGCTCCGGCATGACCAGGACCTCGAAGGGGTCGTCAGCCCCCACGCGAGACGCCAGGGCCAGCGTCTCGTCACGACTCCGGCTGATGGGGGATCGCTCCACCACCTCGGCCTTGACGTGCTCCTTGTGCAGGACGTCCACCGTCACCTCCTTGGCGATGGTGGCGCTGGGGACGTAGGCGTACGCCGTCGCGGTGGCGGTCGACGTGGCGCCGTCATCGCAGGTGGCCGTCGCCGTCTCACTGTCCGAGTCGCTGTCCCCTGGCCGATGGAGGCGCACCGTCTTGGTGACCTGCTCCACCCGCTCCGGGTGGTGAGTGAGCCGCGTCAGCGGTGGGATCGGGATGCTCAGGGACGCGTCAAGGCTCATGTCCACGCTCACGGCGTGAATCGCCCTACCATCCCCGACGGGAAGCCGGAAGCGCGTCTCGCCGCCCGCGACGAACGTGACGCTCGTGTGGGCCGCGCCGGTCGCTGCGGCGACGGTCCCAGTGATGGCGGTCACCTGGGCGTCCATGAGCGCCGTCTCGGTGACGCTGGCGTGTCCCGCCACCGTCTGAAGGCTGACCGCCTCCTCGAAGGCGGACACGCACTCGGAAGCGACGGCCCCCTCGATTGCCCCCGGACTCCAGCCCAGGGAGACGACCCGCAGGTCGCACAGCTCCCCGTCGATGGCCGGGAGGGGGTAGGGGATCTGCTCGCTCTCGACAGTGACGGCCCCAGCCTGCCCCAGCGTGTCCTCCCACGAGACGGTGAAGGACGGGCTGGGTCCGTGCAGGGGGAGGGAGTATTCGATCCGCTCCCCCTCGTCCAGGGAGGCCGATCCCCAGAAGCGCAGCGAGCTGCCCTCCGGCCCGCCGAAGGCCCGCACCCGGATGTCCAGGGGGGTGGCGGCCCGCAGGATGACGGCGGCCCGGTCGCCGGAGACGCTCAGCCCCTCGACGAAGAGCCGTCGCCCTTCGACCGGCTCCTCGACCTCGAAGTCGATCTCGTCGCGCCAGGGTTCGTGGCCGTCGGCAAGGGCGGCCTGGGGGACGGCGACCGCCGCCGCGAGGGCGACGACGGCCGCGATTGCCAGGAAGCCCTTCGGGAGCTTGCTTTGCCGGGATTTCCGGCTCCCCTCTCCGTTGCCGTTGATGTTGTCCTTGTCCGTCCTCCTTGGCTTGCCGAACCAGCGGTGCGGACGGAAGGGCATCCGCCCGCCCTTCCGCTCCCGGGACTTGCGCTTGGGACGGAGGCGGCGCAGGGTCTTGCCCGCCCGCCTCGCCATCAGCTGCAGGGGGCCGGGGCCGCTCTTGTCCGGCTGCGCCGGCGCGGGCGGTTCGCTGCGCACCAGCTCGGACGGCGGACCGGCGTAGAGCCTCGCCCCCAGCCGGTATTTCAGCAGGTCGGCGGCCACCAGGGGCAGCCGCCGACCGCCTATCTTCCCGGCGACGGCGGCGATCCCCGCCAGGCCCAGGAGGACGGCCAGCGCCATCCGCACCTCGGACGGCCCGACGGGGGCGTAGCGGTATGCGCCGTAGGACAGGGCGCACACCGCCATCATCGCCACGACCTGCGGGAAGGTGAACCACAGCAGCACCCTGTCCTCGGCCTGCACGTGGGTCGGCACCTCGTGTTCTCTCATAGCCTTTCCTCCTTAATCGGTTTCGCCGGGATTGGGCACGATGGGGTCCACCGGCGATCCGACGACCGCGTTCATCACCAGCTCGATGACGCCGTAGGCCACCATGGCCAGCACGACGCCGGCGAGGGCGGTCATCATGGCGCTCTTGCCCCGCTCCATCTGGTGGGGCGCTCCCGAGGCCGTCAGGTACAGGTAGGCCCCGTAGATGAAGAAGCCCACGCCAACGACCCCCACGACGCCCAGCAGGATGCCCACCAGGTTCGATATGGTCTGTGTCAGGTCTTCCATTCGTTTTCTCCTCTCTGTCTTCAGAGTGTTCCGCTTGCGTTCTTCCGTTCCGTTGCGTCCGCTCGCCTACTGGCACATCGCTCCACCTCCTTCGCTTGATCGTTGGCGCGAATCCCGTTCGCGCCGTTCTGAGTTGTCGTTTTCAGCTACTCCCCCGCGCTCCGGGGGGCGTCTCCCCCGCCGCCGTCTCCGCCCGCCGATGGGGTCGCCATCGAAGCCGCCGAGCTGAGGCCGCTGCCAGCCGCCGACAGGCCAGCGCTGGCGGCAACCGCACCCACCGCAACGCCGCCCGGCCCTCCGGCGGCCCCGCCCGCCAGCAGCCCGATGGTCCGGGCGGACCGCACCATCGAGGAGGGCAGATTCATGCCGAAATAGAGCATCGAGAGCCAGGAGTCGAAGGTCCCGGAGTTGCCCAACATGGCGGGCACCCGGGTCGCCATGTAGATGAAGCCCAGCGACATGAGGAGCTTCCACACCAGGTCCTGCACCGGCTCGAAGGCCGCTATCGCGGCGAACTCCTTGAGGAAGCCGAACCCCAACGCCAGGGCGATGAGCTGGATCGCCTGCTGGAACACCGTCGTCATGAACAGCCGGAGCCAGTGGCGGCCCCAGCCCGCCGTGTGGGGCAATATCCACAGCCCCAGGGCAATCGGGGCCAGGGCCAGCAGGATGTCAATGAGGGCCAGTCGCAGCACCATCTGCACGATGACGTAGAGGACGAAAAAGCCGTAGACCAGGTAGAGCAGTGCCAGCAGCAGGGCCATGCCCACGCTCCCGGCCTGAACCGCCGTCATCAGCGTGCGGAGCGTCGAGCGCAGCATGTCTCCGGGGGTGACGTTCAGGGAGAAGGCGACGAAGCCGGACACGGCGTCGGCCACGTCGATGACCAGGGCGCACCACCACAGGGACGATGCCGCGGCCACCAGGCCCAGCGCCAGGCGGGGCACCATCTCCCGCCAGCCCGCCTGACGGGTCCCCAGGTGCTCGGCCATGATGAAGCTCAGCCCCATCCAGCCGAGGATGACCGCCAGAGCGGCGGAGGTTATGGCCCAGACGACCATCCACGCCTGCTGCACTAGCCAGTGGCCGTAGGTGAGGTCGGCGGGAGTCCCGGTGAGGATGTCGCTCATGGGCTAACTCCCTCCCCGGCAGTTGTCGGCGTCCTCGCCGGACGCCCGCTCAACGACGCCGCAGAGGGTCCCGTGGACTCCCTCGATGACCCAGCCGGCGAAGGCCCTCGCCCAGCGCGCCGGGTTGAGTGCGCTCAGAATCTTGTCCCAGATGCGCCCCGGCTGGTGGATGGGGACCACCGCGTAGAAGTCTCCTCGCTCACCGCCGTCGGCCACCGCCAGCATGACCAGCAGGTAGGCCCGGTCGCGGTCGAGCTCGGGGTGCTCGTCCAGGTCGGGGTACTCCCAGGAGTACTCCCAGCCGTCGCTGCGTTTCTTCTCGCCGCCCTTCACCCGGTACATGGCGCTTATCCAGTCGCCGGTGTCGGCGTCGCGGACGGCGTAGAAGAGGTTCGCGATCTTCCGGTCGAAGACGGGCCTTGCGACGAACTCGCCGCCGCCCTTGCGCTCGACGAACTCCCGGTCGGCGTTGACCAGAGCCGGCCCCGTACTTGATACGGGGACGATCTCGTCGCCAGGCGGCGATTGGGCTAGGGCGAGGTTGCTTGCGGGGATTGCCAGCAGCGCCGCCAGGAGCAGCGCGGCGGCCACGGGCATCAGCCGCCTGGCTCTGCCAAGGGTCCTTCGGACGGTCGATTTCGCTCCCACGTCTTCGCCTCCTCTTCGTCAATGGGGTCGTCTGCCTCCCGTCGAGTCTGGGGAGTCGAAATCCGCTTAGGAATGGTGCGTGAGGGGGACACGCGCAGGGGTCCCCCTCACGGGGCCTGCCTATCGGAGGCCCGTTGTGATGTCATGGGGGTGTACAGGGATGTGCGTCAGTTGCAGAAAGGCAAGTCGGGGCGGTTTCCAACGTGAAACAGGGGGAAGAGAGGCGAGATGGAGCAAGGTAGCAAGCAATGTTTCGTCGGGGAGGTTTCCACGGATTGGGGGCGAGTTGCACAAAGTCAAGTCGGCAAGACAGCCGCATCGGAGCAAGCAATTCGGTGGAGGGGCCGATTGCGGGGGAGAGAAGCCCCTACAGGACAGCCCCCTATCGGACATGAGAGCGAGGAGGTTTGACGCATGGACGAGAAGCGGGTGAACGGCACAGAGGCGGATGAGGCCCAGGCGACGGAGGCGCAGTGGGACGAGGACGAGGCCGGCGGGACGCTGGAGGACGGCACGCTGCCTGTCGGCGAGGGGAGCGACGGCCTGGACGTGGCGAAGATGCGGCGGCTCAGGCTCACCGGGTTCCTGCGGGAGCTGGTGCGGGCGGAGGGCCGGATGGAGGCGGCGGAGCTGCTGGGAGTGGCGTACCGCACGCTGGTGAAGGCCGAGGAGTCGGGCGAGCTGACCGGGCGCATGAGCGATGCGCTGGAGCGGCTGCTGGGCACGGGCGAGGACCCCGAAGCGGCGAGGCTGCGGGAGCGCGTCGGCGCGCTGGAGGAGCGCGTGGAGGCGCTGGCGAAGGAGATGCGGGACGGCCTCGAAGAGGTCAGGTCCTCCGTCGCTGGCGTCGAGGCCGGAGACAGAGCGGACGGACAGACTCAGGATGGGGCGAACGGTCGGGTCGATGGTCAGGCCGGGGGGCATGGCAAGAGGGCGGGCCGGTCGGAGACCAGGGCCGCCCCTCCGGTTGCGGGGTTAGGCCCGAAGAGTCCCTTCGCTGCGCGGCGGCTGGACCCGGAGATCGTCACCGAGGAGCCTGCCGACGATGACGCCGAGGTCTACGGCGCGGCGTGGCCGCTGGTCGAGGAGTGGCGAGAGCGGCGGTTCGGGCACCCCCGCCAGGGGAAGAGCCTGTCGTGGCTGGCGACGGAGAAGCGGCTGCTGACGTTGGAGCTGGCGATGCTGGAGGAGCACGGGCTGACGCTGCCTCCTGAGAAGCAGCCGCTCAGGGGGTTCGGGCGCAAGGGTCAGACCAGCTGGCGCAGGAAGGCGCTCTACGACACGCAAGTGGCGTTGAGAAAGCGGGAGTTGCTGCGCTGGGTGCGGCGGGTCCTCACCCTGTGGCTGTGGCGGAAGTAGGGCCTGGCTGCGGTGTTGGCTGCGTTGCCACATCGCGGCAAGTGATTTGGGTCGAGATGGCCCCAAACTCCCTCGGAAGCCTTCCATCCGGTCGGATGTTCGGGCGATAATTGACGCAGTTTCTGGCTTTTCCAGCGTTTCGTGCCTAGAAACCTGGAGGATTCCCGTCCCCCGAATCCGGGACCGGCTGCATAGGATCGAGCCTTGCTCTCCGAACAGCCACCCAGGGGTCGAACCGGAAGGATTGAGCCTCGCTCTCCCGATGGTCGCCCCGGAGGACACATTCGCAGCGGTTGGAGCGTCTCTCGCTTCGGCCCCTCGGACACCCTGGTCGGAGTGCGCCCTGCACACTGGCCGGTTCCTCACGTCTGCGGCATGGTTCCTGTGGAACTGGTCGCAGCTTCACCACGCGCCGGTCTGCCATTGCAAGCTGGCTGGCCGCTTCCCCTTCGCGCAGCATCCCAGGACGTTACCGACGTAGCTCCCGGGTCTCGCTGCGTCTCACCGGGCCGTCCTGTGGTTGATCTGCAGGCCGGTCGGTTCTCCCCCATTCCATAGCAGCTCCCACGAGTCCGTTCCCGTGATGTGACCCTGGCCGAGCTGCGTCTTCTTTCAACACGGCGTCTCCCTCGTTCGGCTCATCGTCGGACTGCGGGCGTCGTCGGCACGGCCACACGGATTCAACGGCAACGGCATGAGATTCAGCAAGGAGGTAGCGCACATGGACAGGCAAGTTGGTCGGTATCAGAAGGTCGAACGGCAGGTGATCGGCGACCGCGTGGTCCTCAACCCACGCACCCGCCTCTGCTCCCTGCGAGACGCCGAGGGCAACGTCTTCGACACGTTCAGGCTGTCTCTCGAGGTCTGCGGCTGCGGGTACTCCTTCGCGCGGGCGGGGGTGGGCTACAGAGGCTCGGACGGCTGGTACTGCAAGCGATGCGGGCAGCTCACACATTGGACGGGGAGCAATCCGCGAGCGACCCGGCCCTCCTGAAGCCCGATCCATCGCGGGTAAGGGAGTTCGACGTGGGCATCCGGGTATCCCCCGACTGGTCCACGCCCAGCGACCTGTAGTCCGGCACGGGTCAACAACGGAAAGGAGGCGTCAATGCACGTCAAGGACATCAAGGCAACGGTTTCAAGGGTCAAGGGACTCGCGGTCAAGGCGGGCGGGTTCATGCGGCGGCACAAGCGGCTGACAATAGCGGTCGTGGTCGCGGCGCTGCTGCTCGGGCCGCTGGTGACGACTGACGGCGAGCTGGTCTTCCTGAACGCGGTCGGCCTCGGCCTCGGTGCGCTGCTGCTCAGGCGGTTCATCAGGCCCGGAGGCAGGCAGCGAACGGGACGGACGCAACAGGCACAACGGCAACGGACGGCAAAGGCAACAACACAGAACGAAGGAGGACACGATGACGACGCAAGCAACGACGATTGGTGGGACTGGGACAAGGCCGCGGCCAAGCCTCGAAGAGCTGGTCGACCGGCTGATAGCGGCGATGTTCAGGGCTGAGCCGGAGAGGGCGCCGCAGGCGGAACCCCCCAGCGTGGCCCGCAGCGTCCATGAGGCGCGGCGGCTGCGGCAGGCGGGGGACATCGACGGGGCGCTGGAGGTCCTCGCCGGCGTGGACACGGCGGGGGCGGTGACTACGAAGGAGGCGCGGTGGGCCTACGCCGAATGGCAGGCGCTGGCGAAACGGCGCTTCGGTGACCGGGACGCGCTGGTCTACAGCCAGGGCACGGGCAAGGCAGCGGCGCTGGTTCCCACGGGCGACGGGACGCTTGAGGTCGCGGCGGTCCTGGGGATGCGCTGGGAGCCGGGCAAGCTGGTCTCCCGGCGCAGCCTGCGGGGTCTGCGGCCCCTGAGCGGAGGTGCGTGATGGTCGTAGCCAATGCTTCCGTTGACATCCCGGCGCTGAAGGCCCGTCACCCCCTGGGCGACACGGTGGAGGCGTCGGGAGTGAGGCTGCGCGGTCGGGGCAGGGTCCGCCAGGGCGTCTGCCCCTTCCACGACGAGGCGGAGGGGAGCTTCACGGTGTACGCCGACACTGAGCGGTTCTACTGCTTCGGCTGCGGGCTGGGGGGCGACGTGCTGGACTTCATCCGGCGGGCCGAGAACCTGAGCCTGCCGGAGGCGATCCAGCGGCTGGACGGCGGCGCGTGGGTGGTTCCAGGGGCCGCCATCCGCTCCCAGGCGGCGGTCAAGCCTCGCGGCTCAACCGCCGCCGCGTTGCCTCCCAGGGACCCGTCGCTGCTGACGGCGGCGGCGCGGTTCTACGCCGGGCAGCTGCGGCGCAGCCCGGTTGCCAAGGAGTACCTTGCCTCGCGGGGCGTGGGTCTTGACTCCGCCTTGCGGCTCGGCCTCGGCTATGCGCCGGGACACGGGCTGCGGGAGGCCCTTGAGTCGGACGGCTTCGCCGCCGAGCGGCTCAGGGACTGCGGGCTGTTCATGGAGCGCGGGGGTGAGCGGTTCGCCGGCATGGTGGTCGTTCCCGACGCCTCCGGCGGCCTTGTTCACTGGCTCGTCGGGCGGGCCATAGACCCCGACCGGACGCCCCGGTTCCAGGCTCCTCCCGGCCCCAAGCCGGTGCTTGGACTTGGGCGTCTTGGAGTTGCGCCTCCTTGGGCGGTCGTTGCCGAGGGCGTCTTCGACTGGCTTGCCCTTGCCTGCTGGGGCGTCCCCGCCGTCTCTGCCCTGGGCGCCCAGGGGGTCGAGAAGGTGGCGGAGGGCTTGCGGGGCTGCCCCCAGGTCTTCCTTGCCTTCGACGCCGACGATGCGGGCCTTGAGGCCACGGAGCGGCTTGCGGGCTTGCTTGGACGCCGGGCAGCCGCCGTCACCCTGCCCCAGGGCGTCGGCGACGTGGCCGAGCTTGCGGCCCTGCCCCACGGCCGCGCCGTATTCCTCCGCCTGCTGGCTCGGGCGGCGCGCTCCGCCCGCTAGCGACTCCTTCCCCGCTTCTCACTTCCCACCACACTTCCCCTCTACCGGAGCCTGCCTCGCTCCGGCCCTGCTTGCGGGACTCCCTCCCGCTTTCCCGATTCCCACTCTCACCCCCCAGAGCCTGCCCCCGACTCCGATCGGGGGAGGAGCTATGCCCAATGCACGACGGGCCTTGCCCGCCCACGGCTTCCCGTAGAGCCTGCCCCGTACTTGATACGGGGGGAATCCGCACCGGCTATTCGCTACAGGAACACACCACACAGACAGAAGGAGACAGACATGGTGAACAGGAACGGAAGCAACAACGGACACAGCAACGGGACTGGCAACGGCCTCGTCCACACCAACGGCAACGGCAACGGGCACAAGCCCGACGCCGCAATCGTCAGCGAGCACGACCTGCTTTGGGACGGGCTGCCGCCCACCGTCACGGGCGCCCTGGGGCAGCCCCTCGACCCCGCGCTGGTCTCCCAGCGCAAGGGCCGCGCCGGGCGCACCTACGACTACCTGGAAGGCCACGTCGTCATCGCCCAGGCCAACCGGATATTCGGGTTCGGCGGATGGGGCTACGAGCTGGCGGGAGACGTGACCCTGCGCCAGTTCGAGAACGTCGATACGAGGACTGGAGAGGTGACCACCACCTCCTTCTACAGCGCCCCGGTGCGGGTCACCGTCGCAGGTGCGCTGCCACGCACGGACATCGGGTTCAACGCCGTGGCCGAGGACAACGCAGACGGCCACGAGACCGCCATCAAGGGCGCGGTCACGGACGGCATGAAGCGGGCGCTCAGGAGCTTCGGCGTCCAGTTCGGCAACGGCTTCTACGGAGACCAGCCGACGGAGGGGGCCGGAGGCCGCCGGACGGCTGCCAGACAGACGGGCAGGAACGGCGGCGGCGCCTCCCGCCCCCAGCGGGCTCCCGCCCAGGCAAAGGCGGCGTCCGGCCCCGACAACGTGCCAGCGCTGCGCAAGCAGCTCATCGAGATCGCCGTCGAGCAGGGCTTCGACGAGGACGGGGTGCGGACCGCCGTCAAGAACAAGACGGGCAAGGACCTGGACGCCCTGGACGCCTCGGAGCTGGCCCTGCTGGTGGAGGCCGCCGCCAAGAAGCTCCAGGAGACCCGGCAGGCGCAGGCGGCCTAGCCCGTCCTGACATTCGGGACACGGGAATCGAGCGGGGCCGTCCCTTCCGGGGCCGCCCCGTTCTCCATTTACAGGACAGGAGGACACGACCGATGACGACGATGCACACACCCTGGGGACCGCCCCAGGACATCGAGGAGCTGGCCGAGGGCGTCTGGCGGGTGTCCACCGCCAGCCACGGCGGGCTGAAGCTCAGCCGGGAGCGGTGGCACTCGCTGCCCGACTGCGTCCGGGACGCCATGTTCAACGCGACCTTCGCCGAGGAGGACTGCGAGGAACCCATCGTCAGGACGCTCCTGGGTCTCGGCGACGACCGGGAACGGGAGGCGGTGCTCAGGACCGCCGAATACTTCGAGCGGTACGCCCCCGCGCTGTCCTATGTCCGGGGAAAGGAGGAGCGCCATGACCACGACCACGCGGCCTAGACCCCGCAGCCTGCCCAGCACCACCACCAAGCTCACCACCGAGATGGGCAACCTCTACGTCACCGTCTCGACGGACCAGGACGGCGAGCCCTTCGAGGTCTTCGGCTGGCTGGGCAAGGGCGGCTCGTTCCAGCACGGGGTCACCGAGCTGGCCTGCCGCCTCATCTCGCTGCACCTGCGGCGGGGCACCCCGGTCGAGGAAATCATCGACCAGTGCCGGGGCATCCAGGAGATGCAGCCCTTCTTCAACCGTCTGCCCGACGGCGGGAGCATGGCGGTGCTTGGCATCGGCGACGGCATCGCCCACGTGCTGAAGCAACACCTGAAGGCAAGGGAGGAGGCGCAGGAGGCCGAAGCAGCGAAGGCCGCCTGAAGGAGCACGGACAACGGACGCAGGGCGCAACGACGGGGCTGTCTCCACACGGGGGCGGCCCCGCTTCTCATTTACAGGAAGAAGGAGCAAAGGACATGACTACGAAGACGATGGACAGCAAGGCGGATGTCTACTCCCGCCCCAACGCCCGCTTCGACGGGGACGGGCAGCTTGAGATACGGGCATCGGCGGCGGGCAACTGCCGCCGCGCCCTCTGGTACGAGGCGACGGGCTACGAGGTCACCAACCCCAAGACCGAGGAGTCCCTGACGGTGCTGGAGGCCGGCAACGCCCTGGAGCCGGTGGTGGTGCGGGCGATGGAGCGGGCCGGCTGGGAGGTGACTCCCGCCGACCCCAAAGACCCCCAAGCGGTGTCGGTGCGGGTCGGCCCCAACATGGTGGTCACCGGCCACCCCGACGCCACAGGTGTCATGCCCCTGTTCGGCGGCGAGGCGGTCGTCGAGGTCAAGACCAGGGGGCCGGAGGCGTTCAAGCGCTGGCGAACCCTGGGCGCGGAGCGCAGCCACCCGGCGTCGGTGGCCCAGGCCGGCTTCTACACCCTGGGGACCTACGGGGAGCTGCGGGACGCGGTGATCGCCACGATGGACACCGGCAGCCGCCAGTGGGACTACGAGGTGATACCCGCCGAGCGGGTGGGACAGGCCCTGGAGCGGGCCTCCGAGTGGCTCGGACAGCTGGGCGCCCACCTGGTCCAGAGCGGGCCGGACCCCGATGCCCTGCCGGAGCGGGACTTCTTCGCAGGCGACTGGCAGTGCAGATCCTGTCCCTTCCTGAACGTCTGCCTGCCGGGCGATACGGCGGAGGCCGAAGGGGAACCGGAACCCGCAGAGGACCCCGGGCCTGCGGAGCCGGTGACCGACGAGGAGGCGCGCAACGCGCTCCACGAGTACGAGGAGATCCAGGACACGATCCGGGAGTTCGAGGACGAGAAGCGGTGGGTGGTGGAGAGGCTCCGGGCCTGGCTGGGCCAGCAGGGAGTGGACAAGGCGAAGCTCCAGGGGCGGGAGAAGACCCGCTCCGTGGGCATGGTCAAGTCCCGCCGCTACTCGGTGGACTACCGCAAGCTCAACAACCTGCTTGACCCGGCGACCCGCTCGGAGATCGTCACCGAGAACGTCTCCGAGTACCTGCGGGTCAGCTAGACGCTCCCCAAGGGGCGCGCAACCACGGGGCCGCTTCCCTCTACCGGGGACGGCCCCGCTCTCATTCAACCGGGCGCGGCAATGACAGCGCCACACCATGCAGGAGGAACCGAAATGGCACGCACCATCAACAAGGTAGAGCTTTTGGGCAGGGTCGGGACCGAGCCGGAGATGAAGTACACCCCGAACGGCACCGCCGTCGTTCAGCTGCGGCTGGCCACCGAGCGCCGCCGCCAGGACGGGGAGGTCGAGGCCGACTGGCACAACGTCGTCGCCTGGGGCAAGCAGGCCGAGGCGGTGAACGAGTACATCGGGAAGGGCGACCGCATCTACGTCGCCGGACGACTGGTCCAGAACACCTGGGAGGGCGACGACGGGCAGCGACGCTACCGCACCGAGATTCACGCCTCCGAGGTCGTCTTCCTCGACTCCCGGGGCGGCAACGGCGGGCAGGACAACGGCGACGCCTCGGACATCGAGCAGCCGGTCGCCGCCTCTCCCTTCTAGTCCCACAACCGCAGACCGACGCCTTCCCAAAGGCGCACACGGGTCCGCTTCCCACCTACAGGGGGCGGCCCCGCTCCTGTTTCTAACCGACTGCGAAAGGAGGCCGACATGACCAGGAAGAAGACCCCCACCAAGGACGCCGCGCTGCTGGAGGCGCTGCGCAGCAACCTGCACCTGCTGGGCGAGATCGCCATGCGCTACGAGGTCGAGACCCAGCCGGAGCGCCCCACGGAAGACCTGCCCGCCATCAACTGCCCCGAAGACGTGCGGCTGCTGCTGGGACCGGAGATGGCCCCGCTCGCCCAGGAGCAACTTCGGGTGCTGCTGCTGAACACCAGGAACCAGGTGCTGGGGCAGCGGGTCATCTACCAAGGCAACGTCAACTCCTCAATGATCAGGCCCGCCGAGGTGCTGCGCCCCGCCGTCATCGAGGCCGTCCCCAGCATCATCATCAGCCACAACCACCCGTCGCACGACCCAACGCCCAGCCCGGAGGACGCGGCCATCACCAAAGACATCGCCGAGGCCGGGAAGCTGCTGGGCATCGAGTTGCTCGACCACGTCGTTATCGGCGGGGAGCGCTTTGTCAGCCTCAAGGAGCGAGGGCTCATGGCCTGACGCTCAACGCCGTCCGGCGCGAACGCGGGGACCGCTCCCCGCGCATCCACGAAACGCACAATAAGGAGACATGACATGCTTGCGACCCACACCATAGACCCCGAAGAGCTCTTCACCATCACGGCGGGCGGCTTCTCGGCCACCGCCGACGCCTTCGCCCGCGACGACAACACCGACGGCCTCTGGTTCGTCTCGATGGTCGGCTCCCAGACCGCGCTCAAGGCGATATGGGCCTCGCTGCTCAAGCAGCCGCCGGACGTCGCCCACATCATCAAGGGAGCGGACGGCATGGCGCTCTCGGGCGGCTACCAGCGGTGCGTCGTCCCCTACGAGACCATCGGAACGTGGACGACCAAGATCGCCCGGCTGCCGGTCTCCGGCGGCTGGCACGCCCTGGTCTACACCAAGACCGCCGAGTACGGCTTCGAGAAGGACAGCTTCCTGCTGCTGGCGCAGACCGAAGAGGAGGCCCCGACGCTACACCACCGCTTCCTCGACAAGCGCAGCCCGCTGCCCCTGCACGGCTCCTGGGCGGACTGGCTCTGGCGGCGGGGCCTCGACGAAGGGGAGATCGTCCCCCTCCAGTCCGTCGGCGTCTCCGCCTACCGGTGCTCCCCCCAGGCCGCCAAGCTCCGCGAAGACCTCTCCGGCGCCGTGGCGTCGGGCTGGCTCACCCTGCCCAGGGAGAAGGATGAGAACGATGGATAGGATGCTGAAAAGGGCAACCCGCAGGAACAAGCGGCGGGGCCAGCGCAACTCCGGGGCCTGGCAGCGCTTCTCCCCCGACGGGACGACCTGTAGGTACTGCAAACACGACGGTGCGCCGCGTAACGCGGCATAGGATACCCGACTCAATCGGGAAGGACTCGGAGGAAGTTCTTGGGCCAACCGACCCACCTCGGAGCGAAAGCCTAGGGGGAAAACAGCATGTCGGTAAAGCGGCTACGGCCTGAAAGCGTTGTAGGGCCGGTTCCGCAAGGCCCGCGCGATACGGTGAAAGCTTGATTGCCTGAACCCCAGTTCCCAGATGGTGTTATTGCCGCCCGCCGGTAGAACGCTTGTAACCCGGCGCCACTCATTGCACTGGCCGGTCGTCGTGACCGGTGCACCTCTGGTGAGTGGGCGATGACCGATGCGGTCATTCAAGGGAATGAACGGGGCACCTACAGTCGTGCTCGGACGTCCTATGTCAAACGGAACGCGGGATGGCCTACGGGGGGAGACCCCTATGGTCACGGAGCCCTCGTAGTAGTCCGAACCGGGGAAAGCCCGGCACATGGCGAAGGAGGGCAGGTGGTTTAGACGGAATACGACAGGGAGGTACTCAGGATGAGACCAGCCGAAACTGTACTGAACGTCATACGCGAACGCGGAGAACGAGGATTGCCGCTGGAGAACATCTATCGGCTGCTGTACAACCGGGAACTCTACCTGCGGGCCTACGGTCGTCTCTACTCAAACCAGGGAGCGATGACCAAGGGAACCACCGCAGAGACCGTGGACGGTATGTCACTGGCGAAGATCGACCGCATCATCGAAGCCCTGCGCTACGAGCGGTTCCGGTGGACGCCGGTGCGACGGGTCAACATTCCCAAGCCTAACGGCAAGACCCGCGCCTTGGGCCTACCGACATGGACGGACAAACTGCTGCAAGAGGTCATCCGGATGCTTCTGGAAGCCTACTACGAGCCGCAGTTCTCCGACCGCTCCCACGGCTTCCGGCCCGACCGGGGGTGCCACACCGCTTTGGGCGAGGTGGTCACTCACTGGACCGGTGTCCGCTGGTTCGTCGAGGGAGACATCAAGGGGTGCTTCGACAACATCGACCATGAGGTCATGCTGTCGGTGCTCGGAGAAAAGCTTCACGACAACCGTTTCCTCAACCTGCTCAAGTACCTACTGAAGGCGGGTTACTTGGAGGATTGGCACTATGGCCGCACCCTGAGCGGTACGCCGCAAGGCGGCGTGGTCAGCCCAATCCTCGCCAACGTCTACTTAGACCGGTTGGACAGATTCGTCGAAAGGGTGCTGATTCCAGCACATACCCGTGGCACAGCCCGAAGAGTCAACCGTCCGTGGAATGCGTTGAAGGGCCGAATGGCGTACCAGAAGGAAAAGGGGAACTACACGCTGGCGGCGCAACTGCGCAAGCAGATGCAACAACTCCCGTCAGTCGATCCTCATGACCCTGGATTCCGCAGGCTCCGATACGTCCGATACGCAGACGACTTCGTGCTGGGATTTAGTGGGCCAAAAGCCGAAGCCGAGCAGATAAAAGAGTCCCTGAAGACGTTCCTGCGCGATACACTCAAGCTGGAGCTGTCCAGGGAAAAGACCCTCATAACCCATGCCACCAGCCAGGCGGCCAAGTTCCTCGGCTATGAACTCGTGAACCAGCAGGTCAACGACAAGCTCGACCACACAGGTCGGCGCAGCGTCA
This sequence comes from Dehalococcoidia bacterium, assembly GCA_965221925.1. Taxonomy (GTDB): domain Bacteria; phylum Chloroflexota; class Dehalococcoidia; order Lucifugimonadales; family UBA2985; genus JAPPHY01. The sequence goes on from OZ244924.1 coordinate 391,925, forward strand.
ATGGTCGTATCGGCTTACGAGTTCCCGCCAAAGTCATCGAGCAACACTGCCAAGCCTACATGAGCAACGGCAAACCGGCACACCGCAGCGTGCTGATACACGATGAGGACTATTCCATCGTGAGCAAGTATCAATCGGAGTTCCGGGGCGTCGTTCAGTACTACCTGCTGGCCCAGAACGTCTCCCACTTCGGGAAATTGCAATGGGTCATGGGACAGTCGCTGACCAAAACCCTTGCGAGCAAGCACAAAACCACGACCCGGAAGGTGTTCCGGCGCTACCGGAGCACCGCACTAACCGAGCACGGGGAACGGGCTTGCCTCAAGGTCGAAGTCCAGCGGGGCAATGGGAAACGCCCACTGGTGGCACAGTTCGGTGGCATACCCCTGAAGCGGAACCGGCAGGCAGTTCTCGCCGACCAGAAGCCCCAGCGGTACAGGTTTGAACGCAACGAGCTTGTCAAACGGCTCCTAGCGGACGAATGTGAGATGTGCGGCTCAACGGTGGATGTCGAAGTCCATCACATCCGCGCACTTCGCGACTTGAACGTGAAAGGCCAACGGGAGAAGCCCAAGTGGGTACAAATCATGGCGGCGCGAAAACGCAAGACCCTCGTGGTCTGCCGAACGTGTCACATGGACATCCACGCCGGGCGCAAGTAATCCGCGCAAGCAAAAGTAGGTAGTGCCCTCAGCATCGGCAGCCCCAAGCGGGCTGGCGCGTTCCCTCCCTGCCCCGGTACTGTGTTGTACGACCCAGCCGCGGTAATAAGGAGTGGACGCAAGAAAGGAGATGCAACATGAAACAACGACCGAACGCCCGCAGCATCGGAGCCGGAATCGCGCTCGGCATCGGGGTTGGCGTAGCCCTAGGCGTGACACAGGATAACATCGCTCTTGGCGTGGGAGTAGGAATCGCCTTGGGCGTCAGTGTCGCTTTGAGCCTGAAGCCATGACGACGCTAGGCAGTGGTGACACTGCCTAGACACTACCACTTTGTAAAGACACTGGAGAGCCGGATGCGGTGAAAGCCGCACGTCCGGTTCGGAAGGGGGCCGACGGAAAAGTGCTCCGCTAACGCAGGGTAACTCGCCGGCGGCCTACCTTACGGTCGAAGCACCTCTGCCAGTCGGGTCAGCCCCACTTCTACCGGCCCGCCACAGAAGCGGAGAAGCGGGACCCCTCGGTCATGCTCTACCGCTACATCCTGCCTCAGGGCGGCTCCATGCTGGTGCGGCGCATGGTCGTCGCCAACCACGCCGAGCTCATCACTGCCTTCTGCACCGCGTGCGCCGAGAGCATGAATACCCACCAGGTCCTCTGCTACCAGCGCAACGTGGGCGTCGGCGAGATGGTGGGGGTGCAGACCCCCCAAGAGAACATCGCAATCGCCGCCTGATGCGGCGCACGACACCGGACAAGAACGGAGAGGAGACCATGCCAACGGAACAGACGCTGTTCTTCGCCTGCCCCCACTGCAACGAGCGGTTCGCTCAGGTGGAGGAGCCGGACACAGACATCCACACCGGGGAGATCTACCACTGCGGCTCCTGCGGCATCCAGGTGATCTTCCAGGCCGTGTCCGCCGAGGACTACGTGCCTCCACCCAGGGCGCGGAGGGACTGCTACTTCTGCCAGCCCGAGCCCTGCAACTTCGGACCATCCACCTAGACCGGAACTTGGATACTCAGAAAGGAGAAAGCACATGAGACTCGCTGCTCAAGCAAAAGGAGGGTTCTACCCCACGCCGCCCAGGGTCGTCGACCTGATCGCGGCGCTGGTTCACACCCCCTCCGGCTCCTACAACCGGGGCCGGGAGACGCTGCGCATCCTCGACCCCTGCTGCGGGGCCGGGGAGGCGCTCCAGCGGCTGGCCGAGCGCCTGGACAGGCCCAACGCCCCCGTATCGCGTACGGGGCAGGCTCTGTCCATCGAGACCTACGGCGTCGAGCTGCACCGGGACCGGGCGCAGGAGGCGGAGGAGCGGCTCGACCACGCCCTGGCCTCCGACCTGTTCGCCACGTCCATAGCGAACGGGGCCTTCGGGCTGCTGTTGCTCAATCCGCCATACGATTACGACTCGGAGGACAAGCGGACGGAGCACGCCTTCCTGACGCACTGCACGCGCTACCTGGCTAAGGGCGGCCTGCTGGTCTTCATCGTTCCCAGGCAGCGCCTGGCGGTCTCGGCCCGCTACCTGTCTACCCACTACGGGCGGATGAGGTGCTGGGCCTTTCCCGACCCGGAGCGGGAGGTCTTCGACCAGGTGGTCCTGATGGGCTACCGGAAGGCCGACCCCGTTCCCGACCCCCACGCGGAGGGCATGGCGCTGGAGTGGGCGGTGGGGGAGCCGGAGCCCCTGCGCTCCCAGCGCAACTCCTACTCCTACGCGGAGTACACCCCCGCCACGACGCCGAGCGGCGACGTCCTGTTCACCACCCGCACCGTCGATCCGGCCGCTGCGGCGGCTGAGGCTCGCCGGTCCGGGCTCTGGGCCAGCACGGAGATAACCGACTCTCTGTGGCCCGCGAAGGACAGCCGCACCCGCCCGCTGATGCCCCTGCGACGGGGGCACATGGCGATGCTGGTGGCGGCGGGCTTCCTCGACAACCTGGTGCTCGAAGCCGACGACAGGCGCATCCTGGTCAAGGGCCGCACCTCGAAGGACATGGTGATGGTCGAGGACGCCCCGGAGAAGGAGGTCCACCGCGAGAAGCTGACGACGACCGTGGTGGCCCTCGACCTGGGCGACGGACGGATCGAGGACATCGCCGCCTAGCTCGGACGGCTCACCCCGAGCCGCGCAACGAGGCCCCGTTGGTTCATTCGACCTGCGGGGCCTTCGCTCTATCGGAACGACCCTGAAGACCCCTCTTATCAAGGAAAGGAAGGTCGAAAGATGCAGACCACCATGCCCCTCGAAGCCTGCTGCCGGTGCGGGCAGCCCATCGCCCCCGGCGAACCGGCCATGCAGACCGCCTCGGTGGACATCGACGACTACGGCAGGGCCGTGTCCTCCCCGGTGAAGGCGTACCACCTGACGGGACGCTGCTACGACGACGCAAAAGCCGCCGAGACCGCCCGCAGGGAGGCCCTGAAAGCCGCATAGACGGCTCGCACCGAGCCGCACTCACGAGACCCGCCGACTGCCGCGGGTTCGCACGTTCAAGCAACCGCCTGGGGACGTTTCCGGGGACCCGCGACTCACAAGTGTCCCCACCGGGGGCGTGGTGCGTCTAGGTTCCCGGCGTCGTCCTCCGGCCCACCACGGAATAGGAGGACGACTCACATGAACCTCGGAGGTTTCATAGACACGTTCAAGGACGCGATAGCCAAGAGGGTTGTCGAGTCCTACCCGCCGCTCTACCGGCCCTCGGAGAACGGCGGCACGATCCCCAGACTGCTCCGCAAGCCCCTGGGGGCGCAGGCCGACGCCATCAGGGGCGCGGCCCTCTCCCTGAAGGCCCACCGGGGCACCACGGTCGTCGGCGAGATGGGCACCGGCAAGACCTTCATCGGCGCGGCGGCCGCATACATGGCGGGCTTCCAGCGGGTGCTCATCATCTGCCCGCCCCACCTGGTCCCCAAGTGGAAGCGGGAGGTGGAGCAGACGGTGCCCGGCGTCCGCGCCGCCATCGTCGAGTCCATCACCGACCTGGAGCGGCTTCGCCTCTCCGTCGGCTCCGGCCCCCTCTTCGCGGTGATGAGCCGTGAGAAGGCCAAGCTGTCCTACCGCTGGATGCCCGCCGTGATACAGCGGTGGGCCGTCTCGAAGGGAAGGCTCCTGCGGGAGGAGGAGACGGGGGAGCCCTTCCGGGTACCCTGCTGCCCCGACTGCACGGCGCAGGTGGTGGACAAGGACGGCGTGCCGCTGACGTTCGCCGACCTGAACCGCCGCAAGCACACCTGCGCAGACTGCGCCGCCCCCCTGTGGCAGGTCGACAGGTCCGGCCCGGCCCGCTATCCGTTGGCCGACTACATCAAGCACAGGATGAAGGGCTTCTTCGACCTGCTGATCGGCGATGAAGTTCACGAGTTCAAGGGGCGAGGGAGCGCCCAGGGCATCGCCGCCGGCATCCTCGCAGACGTGTGCGGCAAGTCCCTCAGCCTGACCGGGACGCTGCTCGGCGGGTACTCCTCGACCATCTTCCACCTGCTCTACCGGTTCTCGCCGGAGATCAGGACGGAGTTCGGGCGCTCCGACGAGCGCCGCTGGATACAGCGGTACGGCTTCGAGGAGGTCACCGTCGGCAAGCCCGACGACGACGCGGTGGAGGACGGGCGCAACAGCCGCCGCCGCAGCTACCGCAAGGTCACCAGGGAGAGGCCGGGACTCGTTCCCAGCGCCCTGTTCCACATCATCGGGAACACCGTCTTCCTCAGACTGGCGGACGTTGCCTCCGGCCTGCCGGACTACAAGGAGAAGATCCTCGTGTCCTCGATGGACTCGGAGGAGGACGCCACCGGCTACTCCCAGCGCAGCGCCTACAACCACGTGTTCGAAGAGCTGAAGAAAGAGCTGGCGGCCGCCCTCAAGAGCGGCTCCAAGCGGCTGCTGGCGACCTACCTGCAAACCCTCCTCGCCTACCCGGACGGCTGCACGAAGGGGGAGACGGTCTTCGATCCCAGGACGGGCGACGTGATCGTGCAGGCGCCGCCCCTGTCCGAGGAGAAGCTCTACCCGAAGGAGCAGGCGCTCATCGACCTGGTGGCCGCCGAGCGGCTGGAGGGAAGACGGGTGCTGGTCTACGTCACCCACACGGGGACCAGGGACATCACCGGGCGGATGGACGACATCCTCACCCGGCACGGGTTCCGGGTGGCGGTGATGAAGGCTGACGCGGTGGCCCCGAACCGCCGTGAGGCGTGGGTGGCCGACAAGGTGAAGGAGGGCATCGACGTGCTCATCTGCCACCCCAGGCTGGTGCAGACCGGCCTCGACCTGATCGACTTCCCGACAATCGTCTGGGACGAAACGGACTATAGCGTCTACGTCGTCCGGCAGGCGTCGCGGCGGTCGTGGCGCATCGGGCAAACCCGCCCGGTGAAGGTGGCGTTCATGTCCTACCGAAACACCCTCCAGGCCGACGCGCTGAAGCTGGTGGCGAAGAAGATGCAGAGCTCCCTGGCCGTTGAGGGGGAGCTGCCGGAGGACGGGCTGGCCGCATACGGCGACGACGGCGACGACATGATGATGGCCCTGGCCCGCAAGATCGTCAGCGGCGACGAGGAGGACGACGCCGAGACAGTGGAGGCGGTCTTCGCCCAGGCCAGGAACGCCGAGAGCGAGGCCGAGGAGCTGCTGGTGGACGACGACTGGAAGGTGGTCGAAGTGGAGCCGGAGGCCGTCGCGGTCAACGGGAACGGGAATGGCAACGGCCACCACGACGACCTGTTCGGGCCGACGGTGGAGCTTGTCCCGGTCAACGGCCGACACGCCAACGGCAACGGGAACGGCCACGGCCACCACGACGAGTCCCCGGAGGCGCAGCAGTCGCTGTTCTCCTGGGCCGAGTTCATGGCCGAGGAGCCGGTCAAGCCGAAGGGCCGCAAGACCCAGGCCCCGTCACTGTCCCTGTTCGAGTGGGCGGTGGAACAGGAGCGGGAGGAAGAGCCGGTCGGCGCAGGACGCTAGACCGCAAGGACACGGGAGAGGTCGTCGCAAACGGAGCGGCGGCCTCCCCGCAGGTGGAAACGCAGCGAAACACAACACGCACAAAGGAGATGAACCAATGGCAAGAGTATTCGTATACGACGACCGCGAGTTCCCGGACCCGGACCCCCAGATGAGCGTCGACCAGGTGAAGGCAACGCTCTCCGACTTCTACGGCGAGATCGCCAACGCCTCGGTCAAGGAGACCAAGCGCGGCGACGACACCATCTACGAGTTCCAGCGGCGGGTGGGCACCAAGGGCGCCTTCACCCGGTAAGGAGGGAGTCCGATGGACAACCGGACCTTCGCGGGCCTGCTGGCGGCGACCCCGCCGGCGGGCCTCAGCATCCTCGAGCTCACGGCGGAGCTCACACGGCCCGACGGCTCCTTCGACCTGGACGCCGCGGCCGCACGGCAGACGGAGGTGGAACTGGCCTGCGTCCAGGCCCAGGACTACGCCTCGGCAACGGGGCGGCTACTGGAGGCGCTGCGATGGCGGCTGCGGCCCCGGCGCTGATGAGCGGCCTGGCGAACCTGCTCCTGCGGCGTCCGCCGTCGCTGCGGGAGCAGGTCACGCTGGTCGGGTACGCGGACGACTACGCATGGTTCGTAGGGCTGGTGCGCCGCCTCTTCCCCCAGGAGGCGGAGGCGGCGCTGGCGGCCCCCGACGTACGCACGAGGGTGGAGCGCTTCGCCAATCTCTTCGGGGAGCGGCACTTCCCCCTCTACGCGCCGTTCATAGAGTTCTGGACGGAGGAGGAGGGGGAACAGCCTCCCTGGTCATGGCTGAGGCAGGGCATCCCCTTCGAGCTGATGGGCTTCGGCTACGACGGCCTCCACGAGATGTGGGACGGCTACCGCGAGGGGCTCTCGGCCATGGCCCTGCTGGTCAAGCCCGCCGCCGCCTACTACGAAGGACCCGACGGGATACGGGTGGCCTGGCTGGAGTCGGCCGCCGAACGCATCCCGCAAGAGACATTGGAGAGGATCCCCCAGGGCGGCATACCCCTGGACGACCTCACCGAGGCGCTGAAGGGAACGAGGTTCGAGGGGGCGGCCCAGGCGTGCTCCTGGGTCCTTGCCGAGACCGGCAACTTCTTCCTCGACCACACCTACGAGGACGGCAATTACGACGGCTTCTCCGACCCCTGGGACGACGACATCATCCAGGAGGGCACGGAGGAGTGGCGCAAGGCCAGCGCCCTCATGGACTCGGTGAGCCGGTTGACCGACTGGCTGGAGGAGGACCTCCCCGGCCGCTTCGCCGAGATGCTGGGCTTCGTCCTGGGGCGGCTCACCAACCAAGAACAGGAGGACAACGACCATGACTGATGCAGTCGATACGACCCAATGGTCCCTGCCGGGTCCGGCGGACATGCCCAGGGACACCCTTAAGGTGCAGCTGGAGGTCTACGGGGAGACCATCCTGCTGCGGGGCTTCGAGAGCGACTCCACCTGGGTGCGGACCGTCTCGGCGGACGCCATCGCCAACGTGTTCACCCAGTGCCTGGGGTTCTCCTCGGGGCTGCTGCCCCAGGATGCCCTCTGGTGGAACCAGGGCGAGACGGGACAGGTGGCGGCCCTCTGGCGGCCGCCGCAGGTCTGGTCGGTGGCCCTGCAACGGGAGGCGTTCAAGCCCCCCGCCCGGCTCCGGCTTCCCATGCCGGGGTTGGTCTTCGTCTGCTCGCCGGGCCGCCCGCCCTGGGTCTACGCCGCAACGGAGCGGCCCTCCGACCCCGAGCAGCATCTCTTCCGGGCCCCGGCCTTCAACGTCTTCAGGGACGGGAGGGTCTGCCCCGGAAGCCACCGGTTCCCCGAGGAGGTGGGGCTGATACCCGAGTCCTTCTTCCAGTCCTACTTCTCGCTTACCGGCGACACCCGGGACCGCTCGAAGAAGCGCCCCGAAAACCTGATCGCGCTATGGGAGGAGATAGATGGAAAGACCGAATACCCGATGGAGGACCTGGTTCCCCAGTGCACGGTGGGCCAGGCTATGGCGGTCTCCGAAGGGAGACGTGGCTACCGCTAGCGCGGCGCCGGGGCCGGTGGGCTACCTGGTCAACCACACCGGCGGACTCGCCGGAGTCCAGGGCATCGGCTACGACTACGTCTTGGGATCGGGGGGCGTCTACGTCCAGTCCCAGGGCGCTCACCTGACGGCGCGGGTGCCGGTCGCCCCCGGATCGGTGCGAGGGCTCGCTCCCGTGGCCGAGAAGCTGCAACTCACTCACGGCCCCATTCCGGCGCAACTCTTCGCCCTGGGGCTGGGCTGGTTTCAGGACGCCCCGGACACCGAGCGGTTCTTCGCCGTGCGATGGGACGGGGACGGCTACCGGCTGGTGGTCCCTCCTCAGGCTGGGACTGGCACGAGACTCGCATACCTGTCCCCCGCAGGGGTGATCGCCGAGTTCCACTCCCACGGAAGCTCCCGGGCCTTCTTCTCGGCCACCGACGACCGGGACGAGCAAGGCTTCCGCATCTACGGCGTCGTCGGACGCCTCGACGCTCTCCGGCCCGAGCTGCGTCTCCGGGTCGGGGTCTACGGCCACTTCGCCCCGGTGGGCTGGTCGCAGGTGTTCGGCGGCCCGGACCCAGGACTCCGGCTCATGGACGAAGAGCCGGAGTCAACGCACGACACAAATCCAACGACAGGGAGGTAACAACACATGCCCTATTACCTGGACAACGCATTTCTGCTCGACAACCCCTGGATCACCGTGGTCGGTTGCGGCGGGACCGGCGGCTTCGTGGCCGAGGGCCTCTGCCGCCTCTTCCAGGGGCGGGAGGCCACCATCGTCCTGGTCGACCATGACCGGGTGGAGCCCCACAACCTGCTGCGCCAGAACTTCTACAAGGAAGACGTGGGCCGGTTCAAGAGCCAGGCCCTCGCCGACCGGCTGGCCAGGGCCTTCCGGCGTCCCGTGGGCTACTCGGTCTACGCCTTCCGGGAGGAGGACTCTCGCCCCGATGGGGGCCGCTACCCCGGCCTTCCCTCCTACGGGAACTCCCTGCTCATCGGCTGCGCCGACAACGCCGCCGCACGCAGGGCGATGGCCGAGTCCCTGCCGGGCGACCCGCGCCGGTGGCTCATCGACGCGGGCAACGACACCAACTGGGGGCAGGTCCTCATCGGCAACGTGGCCGACCGGGACTTTGGGGACGAACAAGCCTTCGTCGACCAGACCTGCTACCTGCTCCCAGCACCCACGGTGCAGCGCCCCGACCTGCTGACGGCCGTGTCGACCACGCCGCCCGACGTGGACTGCGCGGCGGCCCTCGACCTCACCGACCAGGACCCGACCATCAACCAGATGATGGCGTCCCTGGTCTTACAGGTGGTCCGCCGCATGGCGGCGGGCTCCTGCCCCTTCATGGGCCTCTACCTCGATATGGAGCAAGGGACGGTCACCCCGACCTACGCCACACCGGAGACGGTGGCGCGGGTGGTGATGTCGGACTCCTAGCCGGGGACCGGGCGAACTTAGACACAATCAGAGAAAGAACAAGGAGAAGACCGTGTCTAATGAGAAGGCAACCACCACGACTTGGCAGGACAACCACAGCGGGCCACGCGGACACAAGCTCATGACCAAGGAGTTGGGGGACACGATCCCCGCTCTCTACGCCAACGAGAACGTCGAAGACTACGACGCGGTCCTCGCCCCAGCCAAGCTGTTCAGCCCCTACAACGGCTGGCGCTGGTACATCACCGAGTGCGACGCGGAGACTGGACTTTGCTTCGGCCTCGTAGAGGGGTTCGAAGTGGAGTTGGGATACTTTAATCCCACTGAGCTGGCGGAGGTCACGGTGTTCGGCAGCGTCCCCGCCGTGGAGCGCGACCTGTACTGGAAGCCGCAGACCCTGGGCGAGATCAGGCGACAGTCGCGGCTCGCAGCCTGAGCAAAGGTCAGAGAAGAAAACAAGGAGAGGAGCAACCATGCCTGACGACAACGGAACGGAAGCAACCCGCTCGGATGCACTGAGTGCTGACGAGAGTCTCTTCGGCGAAGCGGCGGACGACACGGAGGCCGCGGTTGCCGATGAGGAGGACGCCAACGAGGAGCAGCCCGCTTCGCCGGAGGACCTGAAGGTCGTCGTGTCCCTCAAGGGGGGCAGGGCCACTATCGGGGTGCAACAGCCCTCGTTGGACCCCCACATCGAGTCGTTCGACGACCCTGACCTGGCCGGGCTGGTCCAGGAGGTCCCGGCGGTGATCGAACGAGCGAGGGCCAAGTGGGAGGACGAACCGAAGTATCCTGCTCACGAGAGGCCTGCTCCCCCGGCCAGGCGTAGAAACTGGCGTGAGCATGGGGCGGCGCAGGCAGGGACCGCCGAGGGAGCGGCGGAGCAACAGCAGCAGACACTGCGGCTATTCTAGGGGAGCCGGTCGGCGCAGAACGCCAGACTGCAACTCACAGGGGGAGGACACCGAGTCATGGTGCCCTCCCCCTGCACGGCCATATATGCGGCCCTTTTTGCGTTTCAGGCGGTTCGCCTGTCCATGTGTGCGGGCCTTTCTTGTTGGGCGCTCAGCCTGGTGCAGGAGCGGGGGCGGAGCCGGTTGACGCGGGACGCTAGACCGCATCGAAAATGGAGAGCGGATTGACGGCAGATACCTACAGTCGTATATTCTCGTTGTAAGTTATAGGTTTTCTTGACAAGGAGTTAGTGGGACATGGCGTCTGAAGAAGGTTGGGTCAACATCGCAGATGTGGCAGTCCACCTAAGTGTAGGCAAGGACTCCATCTACCGTTGGGTTGACTCCAAGGACTTCCCCGCGCACAGAGTGGGACGGCTCCTGCGCTTCCGGCTCTCAGAAGTGGACGAATGGGTAAGAACAGGAGGCGGGAGTGATTCCAGAACCCATAGAGTTGGTGGGACTTCATCATACGATGGGCAAGAGTAACGGATAGGAACATCTATGCCGCGTATCTTTGACAACCTTGCGTCTGACACCAGTCTCCTGCCCGCGTTGCGGGAGACCTTGGACCTGTCGTCACGGGCGGACTTCTGCGTCGGCTACTTCAACCTGCGCGGTTGGGGTGGTCTTGCTCCGCTCGTGGACCGTTGGCAGCCGGGTGACGGACCGTGCCGCGTGCTAATCGGGATGCAACGACTGCCGCACGAGGACCTCCGGGATGCCCTGAGCCTTGTTGACAGGCCCTCCAGCATGGACAACCAAACGGCGCACCGCCTGAGAGTCCAGTTGGCCGAACAGCTTCGCCAGCAGCTCACCATCGGTGCCCCCACCAACGCCGACGAGCGGACCTTGCGGCAGTTGGCCGCGCAACTCCGCGCCAAGAAAGTCGTCGTCAAGCTCTTTCTCCGCCACCCGCTGCACGCAAAACTCTACCTCCTGTTTCGCAACGATCCCATCAACCCCATCGTCGGCTACCTGGGAAGCAGCAACCTGACCTTTGCGGGCCTCGCGGGACAGGGCGAATTGAATGTGGACGTGCTCGACCAGGACGCCACGGTGAAGCTCAAGCATTGGTTCGAGGACAGGTGGAACGACCGGTTCTGCGTGGACATCACGGACGAACTGCTCCAGATCATCGAAGAGAGCTGGGCGCGGGAGGCGCTGATACCGCCCTACCACGTCTACCTCAAGATAGCCTACCACATCTCCCACGAAGCCCGCGCCGGGCTTGCCGAGTTCAGGATTCCCAAGGTGTTCGGTGACCGCCTGTTCGACTTCCAAGCAGCGGCGGTCAAGATAGCAGCCCATCACCTGAACAAGCGCAACGGCGTGCTCATCGGGGATGTCGTGGGGCTTGGCAAGACGCTCATGGCCACCGCCGTCGCCCGCATCTTCGAGGACGACTACGGGCTAGAGACGTTAATCATCTGCCCGAAGAACCTCGTCCTGATGTGGGAAGACTACGTGTACCAATACCAGCTTCGGGCTAGAGTGCTGTCTCTGAGCAGAGTCCTCGGCGAGTTGCCCAGCCTGCGTCGTTATCGACTTGTCGTCATTGACGAGAGCCACAACCTTCGGAACCGCGAGGGCCGCCGCTATCGGGCAATCCAAGAGTACGTACGCGCAAACGAGAGCAAGTGCATCCTTCTATCGGCCACGCCCTACAACAAGACGTACCTGGACCTTTCCAGCCAACTGCGCGTCTTCGTGGAGGACGACCAGGACCTGGGCATCCGACCCGAACGGCTCCTGAGGGAGTTGGGCGAAGTTGAGTTCAGCAGGCGACACCAAGCCGCTCCTCGCACCCTAGCGGCCTTTGATTTCAGCGAGTACGCCGACGACTGGCGCGACCTGATGCGTCTCTACCTGGTGCGCCGTACTCGCAGCTTCATCCAGGACAACTACGCGGAGACGGACCACGACACCGGGCGGAAGTTCCTCACCTATGAGGATGGAACCAGGTCCTTCTTCCCTACCCGTGTACCCAAGACGGTGAAGTTCACTATCGACGAGTCCGACCCCAACGACCAGTACGCCAAGCTGTATTCACAGCAGGTGGTCGATAAGGTGAACAAGTTGCATCTGCCAAGATACGGCCTCGGCAACTATCTAGTTGACAACCCGGGGACGCCGCCCACCGCTGCGGAGGAGCGGCAGATCGACGACCTCTCACGGGCTGGGAAGCGGCTGATGGGTTTTTGCCGTACCAATCTCTTCAAGCGATTGGAGAGCAGTGGCGCGGCCTTCTTGCAATCCGTCGACCGGCACGTTCTCCGCAACTACGTCTTCCTCCATGCCATCCGCAACGGCCTGCCATTGCCCCTCGGCACACAGGATGCCGAGATGCTGGACTCTAGATTTACCGACGAAGACGCAGACCAAGCGAAGGGAGCACTCTTCGACCCTGAGGACAATGACCAAGAGGAAGCAGTCGAAAAGACCGGCGGCGCTTGGACTGCCTCCGACTTCGAGGCGCGGGCAGCCCATATATACGCCGAGTACGGGGGCCGCTACAGGCGCCGTTTCAAGTGGCTTCGCGCTGACCTATTCAAGAGCTCCCTTGAGAGCGAGCTTCAGTCAGACGCCGATGCCCTCCAAGCCATTCTGACGGATTATGGGGACTGGGACCCCGCCAAAGACGCCAAGCTCGACGCGCTCCACTCGCTGCTGACGAAGACGTTCCCGGACCGAAAAGCTCTGGTGTTCTCCCAGTTCGCCGACACGGTTGATTACCTGGAAGCGCAGCTCAGGAACAGAGGGGTTGCGGACATGGCGGGCGTTACCGGCAACTCCGCCGACCCTACGGATTCGGCATGGCGATTCAGCCCGGACAGCAACCAGCGGCCGGGCCAGGGCAAACCCGAGCGGGAGCTTCGCGTCCTGGTCGCCACCGACGTGCTAAGCGAGGGCCAGAACCTCCAGGACTCCCACGTCGTCGTGAACTACGACCTACCCTGGGCCATCATTCGCCTCATCCAGCGTGCGGGCCGCGTCGACCGCATCGGCCAGAAGGCAGAGGAGATACTGTGCCACTCCTTCCTGCCCGCCGAGGGGGTGGAGCGCATTATCAATCTGCGTAATCGTGTGCGAACCCGGCTTCAAGAGAACGCCGAGGTCGTTGGCGCCGACGAGGCTTTCTTTGAGGACGAAAGCGACGAGCAGGCGATCGTCAACCTCTACAACGAGCGTGCGGGCATCCTAGACGGCGACCCCGACGGTGAGGTTGACCTAGCGTCCCACGCCTACCAGATATGGAAGAACGCTATCAGCACTGACCCGCGATTGGAGAAGGCCGTTGCCGACTTACCGGATGTCGTGTTCTCGTCTCGCCGGCACACGCCCATCGCCCAGCGGCCCGAAGGCGTCCTCGTCTTCATGCGCACGGCGGACGGGAACGACGCCCTCGCCTACGTGGACCGGGAAGGCCGCAGCATCACCGAGTCGCAGCTCGAAATCCTCTCGGCCGCTGAGTGCAGGCCCGACACCCCGGCGCAGCCTCACCACGAGGATCACCACCAGCTTGTTGCAGAAGGCGTTAAGCATGTCGTCAGGGAGGAGAAGCGAGTCGGCGGCCAGCTTGGGCGGCCCTCCGGCGCCCGTTTCCGCACTTACACGCGTCTCAAGGCCTACGCCGACGCGATCAAGGGCCAGCTGTTCGACGTGGACGCGCTGCACCGGGCCATAGACGACATCTACCGCTATCCTCTGCGCCCATTGGCGGTGGACACCCTGAACAGGCAGTTGCGCAGCGGCGTGGACGACGCGCAGCTCGCCGAGATAGTCATGTCACTGCGTGAGGAGGACCGGCTGTGTCTGACCGGTGACGAAGCACAGGTTCAGGAACCGCAAATCATCTGCTCCCTAGGGCTGTTCGATACGGAGGGCGACGCCTGATGCCAGTCTCCATTGAAGAGCTTCGCCCCCACCTGCGGGACTTTGACTTCCCACGTCTCTTCGTGGAGGGCCTGGGTTGGAATCACTACCAGGCTGAACCGGTGGCTGTCCTGGTGAACGACCGCGAATACTACCTGAAGCCTGTCGCGGAGAAGGCGGATTTCGCCGTCTTTGAGTGTGGCCCCGGACCCGACGGCGTGATACCGGAGTACCCGGTGCGGCGCAAGATTGAGACCCAAGTCGCCAAGTGGGCCTTCGAGCACCTCATCATCTTTGTCGATGCCGCGCGCACGCAACAGGTTTGGCAATGGGTCAAGCGACAGGCTGGCAAACCAGCCGCCTGCCGTGAGCATCAATTCCACACGGGCCAGACTGGGCAACCGCTGTTGCAACGACTAGATGGTTTCATCGTCACTCTGGAGGACGAGTCAAGGGGCATCGGGATTACTGACGTTGTCTCCCTCGTCGGCAAGGCCTTCGATGTCGAGAAGGTGACCAAGTGCTTCTACGAACGCTTCCGGGCCGAACTCACCGCCTTCGGGGACTTCATCGAGGGCATCACCGCCCAAGGCGACCGAGACTGGTACGCCTCCCTCATGCTCAACCGCATGATGTTTGTCTACTTCGTCCAGAAGCAGCGCTTCCTCGACGAGGACCTCGACTACTTGCGCAACCGACTGAAGAAAGTACAAGAGCAGAGCGGCACAGGGCATTTCCAGCAGTTCTACCGCATCTTCCTTCTGCGGCTGTTCCACGAGGGTCTCGGCCAGCCCGAGGCCCAGCGCGCGCGCGACCTGGCCGCGCTCCTTGGCAGGGTGCCCTTCCTCAACGGAGGCCTCTTCGACCAGCACGAGTTGGAGCAGGGCAACCCCGACATTAGCATCCCCGACGCCGCCTTTGAGCGGGTCTTCGACTTCTTCGACAGCTATCGCTGGCACTTGGACGAGCGGCCCTACCGGGAGGACAACGAGATCAACCCCGACGTGCTCGGCTACATCTTCGAGAAATACGTCAACCAGAAGCAGATGGGGGCCTATTACACCAAGGAGGACATCACCGGCTACATCTCCCGGAACACGGTAACCCCCTTCCTGTTCGATGCCGCCAGCAAGGAGTGCCCGGTTGCCTTTGGGCTGGACGGCGGTGTCTGGCGCTTGCTTCGGGACGACCCCGATCGATACATCTATCCGGCCGTTGGCCACGGCATGACCTGGAACGCACGAGAGGCCGAGGATCCGAAACGCCTCGACGCACCCTTTGACCTGCCCGAGGACATCGCCGCTGGCATCAACGACATGTCCCAGCGCGTCGGCTGGAACGCCCCTGCGCCGGACGACTACGCCCTGCCCACCGAGACCTGGCGTGAGATCGTGGCCCGCCGCCAGCGCCATCAGGAAGTCCGTGCCAAGCTCGCGGCGGGCGAGGTGCAGGAAGTCAACGACCTCATCACACTTAACCTGGACATCGAGCGGTTCGCCAGGAGGGACGTTATCTCCCAGACCGAGGGGCCAGAGCTCCTGCGCGCATTCTGGCACGCCCTCTATGGCAACCGCGAACGTAGCGACACCGGAATCTCTGTATTGGACCCCACCTGCGGTTCCGGCGCCTTCCTCTTTGCCGCCCTCAACGTTTTGGAACCCCTCTACACCGCCTGTCTCGAGGGAATGCGAGGCTTCCTAGACGACGCCGAAATGTCCGAGCGCAAGCGCAGTCCTGAGCACCTGGGGGACTTTCGCCGCATTTTGGAGCAAATGGACCAGCACCCCAGCGAGCGGTACTTCATTCTCAAGTCCATCGTCCTCAACAATCTCTACGGCGTGGACATCATGGAGGAGGCCGTAGAGATATGTAAATTGCGCCTCTTCCTCAAGCTGGTCGCCCAACTGGAAACCTACAACCAGATAGAGCCGCTACCCGACATCGACTTCAACATCCGCGCCGGCAACACCCTGGTTGGCTTCACCTCCCTGGACGCCGTACGGCAGGCGATGACCATTACTCCCGATGGAAAGCAGTTCCGCGCTCTCGATGAAGAGCAGCCGAAGACGCTGGAGCGCATTGAGGAGGACGCGGAAATCGCCAGCCGGGCCTTCGACTTATTCCGCGAGCAGCAGACCGCGCTGGGCGGAGAAGTAACGCAGCAGGACAAGAAGGATCTCGGCGACCGCCTGCGCACCCTTGCCGACGAGCTTGACCGCCTCCTGGCTGCCGAGTACGGCGTGGACCTCAAGAAGACCGCCGCCTACAACGCTTGGCGCGCCAGTCACCAGCCCTTCCACTGGTTCGTCGAGTTCTACGGGATTATGAGCAAGGGCGGCTTTGACGTGGTTATCGGAAATCCGCCGTACGTATCCAGGCGGAAGGTAGCCGAGTCGTATACTCCGAAGGAGTTTCAGACCGCGGGGTGCCCTGACATTTACGCCACGGTCGTAGAGCGGAGTGTCAACGTGTGCCGGAGCGACGGGCGGACAAGCATGATCGTGCCGCTGAGCCTTACGTTTAGTTCAGGATTTGCCAGTTTGCGCACCCACCTACAAAGGGAGTGCGATTCGCTCTGGTTCTCGTCCTTTGGGCGAATCCCCTCCGCACTGTTCAGCTTCGATACCAGGGTGCGCAACACGATCTATCTGGCGCGTAAATCGTCAAGGTCGCCGAAGCGCAGTTTCACGACGCGGCTTCACAGGTGGTTCGACTCCCAGCGTCCGGCTCTGTTCGAGAGCCTGTCATACTCACCCTTCTCTCCGTCCGTGTTTGGCGGGTTGATTCCAAAGCTGGGCAGCGCCCGCCTGCTACAGGGATTCGAGTCACTTCTGTGGGGTAGCGGCTACCGACTCCAGAACGAGTTCACCCCGTCGCGCCAGGGGCACCCCCTTCACTTTAAGCAGACCGCCTACAACTGGTTGACGTTCTGCGTAGACCAGCCGCCAGTGTATGGTTCAGACAATGGTCTCCTTCCTCAAACCCAATACGGAACTGTCCGCTTCCAGGATGTTGCCGACCGGGATTTGTCTATTCTCTTGACCAATGGCAAGCTGCTCTTTATCTGGTGGGCTGCGATTGGTGACGACTTTCATGTTACACAGAGCAACTTTGCCAGTGCCCCATTCGGACCGGAGCAGCTAACTAAACAGCAGCGGAAGCATCTCTTAGCCTTGCTGCCGGAACTGAGAGCGCAAATGTGTGAGAACCTCGTGTTCAAGTTGAATGCCGGCAAGAGCATCGGAAACTACAATCTGGCAAAGTGCCGCCACGTAACGGACAAGGTAGACAAGATATGGTTGGAAGCCCTGGGCCTGAGCGACCTGTGGGAAGAGGTTGAGTTAGAGCACGCGTTGGTGGTGAGGACTTCCTTCGAGGATACAGAGGAAGAGTAGGGTGGGCAGCTACTACATCAAGTACCGCATGTGTCGGGAGAGCTAAGTGCAGCATGAAACAGCTGAATGACTATAGCGATAGTAGAAACAAAGGCTTCTGTATTCATTGCGGGAGCGGGCTCAGGCCTGAGGAATCCAATCGGGACCACGTTCCGACTAGGGGTCTCCTGAACGCTCCTTACCCTGAGAACTTGCCCGTCGTGGAAGTGTGCCGACAATGTAATTCCGGCTTCTCTTTCGATGAGGAGTATCTGATCGCCTTTCTCGGCTCGGTGCTCAGTGGCTCCACGACACTAGATCCAGTTCGATTTCCCGCGGCCTCCGACACATTGAAGCGTAGCCCCCGGTTAAAGGATCGCATAAACAGTTCCAAGAGAGCCCAAGCTACTCTTTGGGGCAATCCCGAGCTTCTGTGGGATCCTGAACTTGATCGCGTAGAGCGGGTCATTGTGAAGAACGCTCGCGGGCACGTTCTCTACGAACTCGGTGAACCGATGCTGGAGTGGCCATCTCACGTGTCAGTTTGTCCGATCCAGGCGATGACAGCTCGGCAAGTTGATCAGTTCGAGAACGTTCCGAGTGGCTCAGGTTGGCCAGAAGTAGGCAGCAGAATGATGCAGAGGGCTCTCATAGTTCACCGCCCAGGAGATTCTCAAGAAGTCTACTTTGATAGCTGGCAAGATGTTCAAGACGGCGTTTATCGCTATGCCGTATCTCAAGAATCAGACGGAATTCTAGTGAGGATGGTTCTACGCGAGTACATAGCCGCCGAAGTCCTATGGGATGAAGCCAGAATCGAATAGAGCAATTGGGAGGTCGAGAAGCCTTTGAGATGCCTTCCAGCGTATGGCAGGAGCCATAGGGCAATCATCCTGTGAAAGGAGACTAGAGAAAATGGAAAAGGCGTTGCACGTAAGGACGACTGTTCAACCAGGCGGCAGGGTGGAGGTTGCCAGCCCGGAGTTGGAGGCGGGCCAGACGGTTGATGTGGTGGTGACGCGCTCCTCGTCTACCGAACGGCGATCCGTAGTCGACATCCTGGCTGAGGCGCCAGGGCATCGCCTCTTCAAGACTGGAAAGGAAGTCGACGACTACATCAAGGAAGAGAGAGCATCGTGGGATCGCTGACCCTACCTACGCACGGTCCTGTTTACCTCGACGCCAATGGCTTTATCTACAGCGTGGAGCGTGTCGAGCCGTACCGCACGTTGCTCGAACCCATGTGGCGGCAGGCCCGGGCCGGTGAGTTCGATGTTGCCAGCAGCGACATCACGGTATTGGAAACGCTCGTCAAGCCGCTGCGGGAGGGCGACGAGGTTGTCGAGATGCTGCTCCGGTCCATGTTCGATGCGCATGAGGTTAGTCTAATCCCAGCCACGCGCGAACTGTGGGAGGACGCGGCACGCATCCGCGCCGATACGGGGTTGAAGACACCGGACGCGCTTCACGCGGCAACGGCTCTTAGCACCGGCTGCGCGCTCTTCATCACCAATGACACCGATTTTCGCCGCGTCGAGGGCTTGCCCATCGTCGTTTTGGATGACCTGGTCGAGGCGTAGACGGAGGCATGACCCGTGCCGGAAGATAGGTTCAATGAGTACTGAGAAAACCTGCTGGCGCAGTACAAACGTAGGAATGGGAAGGCTGTTACGAGGCACCTCGAAAGCCTGTGTGGTTTTCTCAGACAAGAAGGCGATGTGGTGCAGACATGTTCGGTGGTTCCGTCAAGAAGGACACGTACGTGACCGGCCTCAGTGACGTTGATGTTCTTCTGGTTGTGAACGAGTCTTCGCTCGTGAGTCAACCGCCCACGAAGGTCATAGAGTACGTAAGGGACACGATTCAGCGCCGGCTCCTGAATAACGAAGTAAGTTCCGGAATGCTAGCCGTGACCGTCAAGTACTCCAAGGGCCCTGAAATTCAGGTGCTTCCGGCCATACGGCGAAAGAAAGGCATTCGCATCGCCGAATCTGGTGGTGCCAAGTGGAGCAACGTTGCTCGACCTGATGACTTTGCCGCGAAGCTCGCCGAGGTCAACACGGCGAGGAATGGCAGAGTCGTACCGGTAATCAAACTAGCCAAGGCAATGGAGGACCGCTTCATCACGCAAGAGGATAGGAAGATCAGCGGCTACCACATGGAGTCTCTCGCGATTGATGCGTTCAAGGACTATCAAGGCGCGCTTGACCCAAAGGCCATGCTCAATCACTTCTTGGGCTACTCGGTAAAGGCGGTAATGAATCCAATCGCTGATTCCACGGGGCAGTCTAGATACGTTGATGAGTATCTGGGGCAGGCAGACTCCATTGAACGAAAGCGGGCCTCGACATACTTTGGACAGATACGCGGCAAGGTCAATTCTTGCAAGACCAGGGCAGAATTCAACGCCCTGTTCTGTATAGGGGACTAAGGCGGACGGGCGCGGTATGGTGAACGTGGAACTACTACAGAAAGTCAAGTCGAAGGGCAATCTCAGCCTGCTCGACGAGCCGCTCACGGCCCTCTTCTGCTCCAAGCGCTGCCCCGGCGACCTCATCTTCAAGACCTACGATCTCGCCAGGGCCATGCGCGACGTCGGCGTGCCGGTCATTGGCGGCTTCCAAACGCCGATGGAGCGGGAGTGTCTACGCCTGCTGCTTCGAGGAAGTCAGCCATTGGTCGTCTGCCCGGCCCGCGGCATCGACAATATGCGCATCCCCCGAGACTGGCGCCCCGCCCTCGACGACGGGCGCCTGCTAGTCCTCTCGCGCTTCCCATCCACGGTCCGCCGCCCAACGGCTGAGCTCGCAGCCCAGCGTAACAACCTGGTGGCCGACCTCGCCCAGCGAGTCTTCATCGCCCACGCCGCGCCTGGGAGCAAGACTGAGGCTTTCGCCCGCAATCTCGCAGCCACTGGCAAGCCTCTTCTTACGCTGGACGGCCCGGCGAACGAGGAACTGCTGAGGATGGGGGCACAGATGGTGAGGATTCAATGGACACTATGACTCCCCAGCAACGATATAAGGCCATGGCACACAACCGGGGAAGAACCGGACCTGAGCGGGCTTTGGCATCGGGGTTGTGGCACCGGGGAGTACGGTACCTTACTAGTGAGGGTTATAAGGCTGTTCGAGGTATGAAGCTCCCTGGCAATCCAGACTTGGTTCTTCCTCGTCAGCGGATGGTCATCTTTGTTGACGGATGCTTCTGGCACGGCTGTCCGCGGTGTCGTAAGCACGAAGGACTACTCGGTGAATTCTGGGTAAACAAGATTGCAGGCAACAGGACTCGGGACCAGCGCGTCACGGCCGAACGCGAAAGCGACGGCTGGACAGTGCTTCGCGTGCCAGAGCACGACGTCGACACTAAGTCAGTGCTCTCGGAAACTGCCGATCGGCTGGTCCGTCTGATTCGGTCAGCGCCTCCCGGGAGAGCCATCCGTGATTTCGTGCTGGGTCAAAGGCCATCAACTGAGCTGCCCCTGACCGCCGTTTCTCTGTTCTCGGGGGCTGGCCTGAGCGACCTGGGCTACGAGATGGCCGGATTCCGGTTCGTAGTGCAAGTTGAGCTCGACCGGAAGCGCGCCGCCATTGGCGCCGCCAACTTCCCCTGTTCGACCTGGCTTACACGGGATGTCTGTGGCAGCGCGGATGAGGTGGCAACTGCCTACCGCATGGCCACCTCCCGGCGATTGGACTTGCTGGTAGCCACACCACCTTGCCAAGGCATGAGCAGCTCTAACCCCAGCAGGGGAAAGCGGCGGAGTCCTAGGGCGCAGGAGTTAGAGGCAAAGAACAGGCTGATGTTGGAAATGATTCCTGTTGCCCGGAAGCTACAGCCTAGGATTATCGTCGCAGAGAATGTTCGTCCTGTGTTGACTCTCAAAGTTGAGTACGGGGGTGCCAACGGTACGGTGGTCGACCATATCCGCAAGCACCTTTCTGACTATGAAGTGTTCCCGGTGGTGGTGAACGTCGCTGACTATGGCATTCCCCAGGTCAGAAAGCGTGCGCTGGTCGTCGCAATACACAAGGGCGAGCCATGTCTGGCGAGCATGTCTTCGCGAAAGGAGGCACCTCTGCCGAGTCCAACCCACTCCGAGCGTCCAACTAATGGCGTGCTGCCCTGGGTGAGCATTCGGCAATGGCTGCAATTCATGGAATACGATCAATTGGACGCCAAGTCCGATGACACTGTGCGCGGGAAGCACTGGCTCCACTTCGTGCCATCATACGGTACTGATCGGTACATGCAGGTCAGCAAGATTCCTCCGAATTCGGGGCGCAGCGCCTTCGAGAACGACGAGTGCCCGTCGTGTGGTCGGCAGCAGGTCGCGGCGGAATTGATACGTTGCCCTTCTTGCGACGCGGTTATGCGCAATCGGCCCTACGTTGAGCGGAACGGGCAACCTGCTTTGATCAAGGGGTTCGACTCCAGTTACCGACGCATGAGGCCCGAGAGGCCAGCGTACACTATCACCACCAACTCGAGCCACATTGGTAGCGCCTTTAAGATTCACCCATGGGAGAACAGAGTATTGAGCATCCTGGAATGTGCCGACCTGCAGACCCTCCCCAGATTCTATGACTGGACACAGGCGAAGGACAATCGAACGCTCTACCTCATCCGTAACCTCATCGGCGAGGCGTTCCCAACCTACTTCACGTACCTGCACGGCCAGGTCCTAGCAGATCTCTTATCCGATTCTGTGCCACCGTCACATGAATAAAGCGGTCCTGCCGGAGGTGGAGATAGTGGATTACGCGTGCGAGAAAACAGCACTAGCACTAAGTTGGTTCAGAAATATGGGACTCCCGGTTGACGAGAAAGAAGGAACCCCGTTGGGGAACTAGCTCACAGACACTGCGGTTCACTGCGAAGGCGGAAAGGGAGCAAAAGACCTGCTTACGGAGGGAGTTCGAAGGATGGACACTGGCACAGAAGTCGAAGCACAGCCCAAATACAAGATGACAATTTCCCGAAGGACTATCGAGAACCTCGGGATCAAGTTATACGACAGAGTTTCAGCGGTACTTTCGGAGCTTGTCGCGAATGCCTACGACGCTGACTCAACCGAAGTAACGATTGCATTGCCGCTCGACACGCTATTGGCGACTAAGAAAGGGGACGTCTTAACTGACGGTGGCTACGAAATAAGAGTGGTAGACAACGGAGTTGGCATGTCCACGGACCAAGTCAACTCCTTCTATCTTCGGTTGGGGATCAACCGCAGAGACAGGGGGGACAATACAGAATCCGGCCGGAAGGTGATGGGACGCAAGGGCATCGGGAAGTTGGCTCCCTTTGGAGTCTGCCGTGAGATCGAAGTTGTAACTGCCGGCGGGACGACAGAGAATGGCGAGTATGTTGTATCCAATTTTGTGATGAAATTGGACGACATCCTACAGGATACAGATTTCATCTATCCTCCCGATATCGGTCTTTTGGACGGCACTCGGAGCCAGAACCGAGGAACGACCATCATTCTAAGAAACTTCGAGCGCAAACGGGTACCGGACGCCAATGTGCTGCGTCGTCAACTTGCGGCACGGTTCGGGATAACAAGACCGGACTGGAAGGTCACAGTAGTCAATGTAGAGAACGTAAATGAGACCTTCGATATTCGAGGTCTCGATATTCCATTGATGGAAGACACTAAGATCGACGTTTCCACTAGACCAATCGACCTTGGAGAAGGCAGGAGCCTGACTGCAACCGGGTGGATAGCCTACGCAAGAGAAGCCTATCGCGACGAAGTAATGGCAGGAATCCGAATCTTCACCAGAGGCAAACTTGCCGCTCAAACGAGAGACTTTGACGTCCCATCTGGGTTTACAGGCGAATACAAGATGCGAAGTTACATAGTTGGGGAAGTTCATGCAGACTGGCTTGACGAAAACGATGACTTAATAAGGTCGGACCGGCAAGATATAATTTGGAACTCTGAATCGGGCGAAGCGTTTCGAACATGGGGGCAAAGTCTCATAAAGGAACTGGCCAGCAGAGCAGAAACCCGCGTCAACAATAGGACTTGGCAAGACTTCCTCGAAAAATCAGGGATCCAAAGGCAATTGATGGAGGTGGCGCCTTCTGATCCACGTTTCCGCCAGAGCATACTCAATGCTGCCCAAGTGTTGGTCAATAAGAGTGATCGGGAGGCAATCCTCAATGACCCTGGTTACGTTGAACGCCGGGTTCAATTGGCCTTCGCCATTGGTCCTCACAGCGACCTACTCACCACTCTCGAAGAGATTGCCAAGAACCCGGAGTCGCTTGAGGCGATTACCGCGCTTTTGGAAAAGGCCAGCATTGTTGAAATCTACTCCCTTGGGCAAGTTGCTCAACGAAGAGTGGATTCCGTAAAACAATTCAAGATGCTGATAGGCAACCCTGACACGGTCGAAAGCGAGCTTCAAAAGCTGGTTGAAAGAGCACCCTGGATCGTCAATCCCGAGTGGACGCCGCTCAGTGCTAATCGCTCTCTTGGCAGGGTGCGAGAATTGTTCGAAAACTGGTACGCCAAAACTTACGGTAAGCCAATTGCAACTTCAGCCATGGGAGACCCAACGAAGCGCCCCGACTTCATTATGCTCAACAATGAGGGGTGCTTAGAGATCATCGAAATCAAGCGTCCCAGTTACTCTTTGACAGACGAGGAGTACGACAGGGCGATAGCCTACCTGGACGCGGTGGAGCGTTTCATTGAAGAGAACGATGACATAGCTAGACAGTTTCCCAGGGCCAACCTGACGATTATCTGCGACGAAGTAAATGTGAGTTCCGCTCACAGCAGGCAACTGTCGGACATTAACAATATCCTGCGTAAAACATGGCATGATGTATTGAACAATACGATGAGGGCCCACGAAGACTTTTTGGAGGAAGTGAAGAAGATGCGGGGCTTGAGCTCGACCTCAGAAGCCACCTTGGGCGGTTCCGCAGGTTCCTAGCCGATGCCCGCCATGACTACAGTTCAGCGCCGATGTGCCATGCACATAATCGCGGGCGCACTCCCAGGGGTGCCGCCCTCTCGTCGGCGATTTCGCTCATTTTCCCATCGGCGCTAACACCCGCTGCCGCTGGGCCTGGGCTGCCATCCCGGACCCAGACCCTAGCGTGCGCTACCCAGCATTCCATATTCAGTGCGGTGCTCCGCGAGGGAATGGAAAGCCTCTAACCCTGGCGGGCCGTAGGCTTCCGGCGTTAGAGTCGGCGTCGTCAGACCTGCTCTCCCTTCCTTCCTTATATAAGGACCTCCCAGCGAAAAGTTCGCAGTACAGTACACGCTGGCCCACCTGAGAAGAATCGAACCGTTCATCGGGCCTCCTGATACGTGCCGGGTACGCGGGAACGACGTGACACACCCATTTGCGACTCCGCTTTACCGACCTGGCTTGAATGGACCCAAATCGACCGCCCACGAGTACTTAAGTTTTCCGTGTCGATTGAGTCCGTCAGCGTGAAGGTTCTTGATTTTGAGAAGTTTGGCGGAGGAATGAAAAACCACATGGCAACAAAGCGCCTTGATATAAGAAGCAAGACGACGCTAGTTACCGGTGCCAACTCCGGCATCGGGCTGGCCATTGCGATGGGCATTGCCAAGCAGGGCGCACGAGTCTTGATGGTGTGCAGGAGCGTACAGAGGGGTGCCGAGGCCCAGGACCTGATCGAGGCGAAGAGCGGCAATGCGTCTGTTCATCTACTGATCGCCGCCTGTCCTATCACGCCTCCATCCGCCGATTGGCGGAAGAAGTGAAAGCCCGGTTCGATAGGCTGCATGTTCTCATTTTTCATATGAGTTTAGAAATCTGTCCTTCCGCATCGCGGGCAGTATGTTGGGACGCTCTCAACGTAAGTGGTCCATTCAGTCCCACACTCACATTCCCAACCAACCTCCTCATCCTCCTGGCTGTTAGTCAATACGAGGTCGTCATAATCGAGCATCTCAGATGTCAAATCAGTCTCTCCACAGAAGGTGCAACCAGATGTTGTTGCCTCATATCCAGCCACATCGTTCCTGCCAATCTCGATCTCCTCTGTCCACCAATGCCCTTGTCGGGAACAACGGTACCGAACAATTTTCAAGACGGGTTGTCTATCTTGAAAGCATTGATAGCACTGCTCATATTTCGTGACGTCGTACCTCGCCCCGCCCACACCTACACCAGCGATGGTCTGACTTCGATGCTGGCGTCTCTTCAGCCCGTTCTTTTTGGTACTCCCGCTTGGCATCGGCCGTCCGCTCAATGTCAAACTGTACACCTGCATCACGAAGTCTTGAGAGGAAGACTTCTTCATTAGCCTTGTCGTGTTTAGCGCTGTTGCCTTCGTATGCAGAATCACGCACTCCGAGAACAAGGATGGTGGTTGATTTGGTGACGTTCTCATCAAGCCTACACCCGGCGGCTGAAGATATGGCAGCGAGCTCGCCACGCGGCATCCGCATATCACCGGTAAACACGACCACTTCGCCAAACAAAGGGCCGTCCGGGTTTCCAACCCATTTTGAATAGACATCGCTATGAAAGGAGCGGGCAGACCTTTTGTCTTCAACGGGTTCTAGCTTCCCTGTTCAGGCACTTGGACAGCTTCCGGGGTTTTCAAGTCGAGCTGTACCCCGTAGCCATGCTCACCTCTGCCCATACTGGCCGAGCAAGTCACGTAGTACCCGGCAGCGTCCAATGCATCCAAGCCAGGTGCATACGCCTTCGCGTCCGCGCGGGCTAGATAGCCCATCACCTGGCCAGCAGGAGACAGAACACAGACTGCATTGGAGTCGTACGGATTGGCAGATTCTCGCTGTAGCGTAACTTTCACGAAGTGGTTGCCACGACCGTCGGTGTCCGCTTCAATCCGGTGCCTCTTGCCGCCAATTATAACCGTGAGTGGGTTATCAAAAACCCCTTTGCCTGCTGTGATCGATTCGACCGTCTGCATAGGATATAAGTCAACCTTTGAGATGGTATTCCCCCATATTGATTTGCGGATGTTCAGAATCTTCCTGTCAATAGCCACCGCAATAGATAGCCTTCCATTGGTCACTACGGCTCCTGGCAATTCACCATCTTCCAATTCGGAAGATAACCTCCCGACTTCAGGCCGCCGCAGGAATTTCTCGTCAACACCGTCAATCTGTCGGAGTGCATCAAGCATGAGTTCATCCTCTCGATGATCTTACGTCCAGTCCAGCGTGAGCCGCAGCCTAAAGGTTCTTATTTTCGTCCAGTATGGTGGGCCTACACGTACCGAATGGCGAACTTTTCGGTGGGTGGTCCTGATGTAAAGAAGGGGTCAAGTGCCCCAGCGCTAAGGCGCCGCGAGCCTCCATTCCGTTGCGGGCGGCCACGCCATCCCACCTGCGGGCGGGAGGAGAGCCCAGCCATCACTGCCGCCGCTGCACCTCATGGAGACAAGGCCGGTCATAGCGGTTTCGCCACCGTTCCCCCCAATGCGAGAAGCGGCTCAGCCCCAGGCTAGCGCGTAACGGGTGCGGCGGCATGCGCCAGGTGTCCTACAACGGCTTCGCTATCCCCCACCTCAATCCTCCCCCTGAGTTGAGGGGGAGGAGGGTAACCCATTCCTCATATGGACGAAGAGTCCCTTTTCGCTGTAGAGGCAGGTTGGTATGAGGGCGTGTGGCCGGACGCCGTGGTCCCCTTGGAATGTACTACCGACGCACATACACAATTGCGCCGCCTATCGCCAAGATTGCCCCGGCCACGACGATGATCCACAGCCAGGGAAGCCCGCCCTCCTCTTCCCGCTCGACCACTATCGGCGCAACCGTGGGAGTGGGTGTCGCCGTGGGCGCCGGGGTCGGCGCCGGGGCAGGCATGGGCGTAGAGGTCGCCGTTGGCGCCGGGGTCGGCGTTGGGGTCAACGTGGGCGTGGGCGTCGGGATCGAGGTAGGGGTAGGCTCAGGCGTGGGCGTAGAGGTCGGGACGGGTGTAGGCGTCGCTGGGGGAGTGTCGCTGACAATTATCCGGGAAGAGCCTCCCACCGGCTGTTCGGCCTTGTCTACGTCTTTCAAGACTCCGGCAAAAGCGTGGGACCCCTCCTCGGCGGATGCCGTAACGGTGTAGGTGAAACTCTCATCCCCCAGCAGGGTGAAGGTGACGGTCCGGCCTTCGACCATGGTCGCATCCGGCAGGCTGGACGATGCATAGCTGAAGCCGGTGGGCAATGTCTCCACGACCTGCCCCAAACCTCCGTATCCGGTGGCAGTGATCGTTACCGTAAGCTCACCGCCCGGAAGGGCCCACGACTGGGAGAAGCGCCTGGTGGCGCTGTGCTCCTCAGCGGCTACGGGACTTGTGTGAAGTATGCTTGCCAGCCCCAGCGCTATGCTCACAACAAGCGCTACCGCAGCAGCTCTTTGCGCCAAGCTCATCATTCTGCTCATCTTAAAACTCTCTGCCCACTGGCGTCCGGTCGGATCAGCCGGCGAAGTAGAGGAGCACCACCTCTAGCGCCTGCTGCTTGGTAATGAGGCCCTTGAAGTAATCAAAGGCGGCGTTCACGGCCTCGCCCCGCTCGATCAGCCCGTTGTTGTTGGAGTCGTACCTGGTCCATATACCATCGTTCTCTGCGTCGGTGATGCTGACGACCAGATGGAGTATACTCGTCATGCCCTTCAGGTCGGTCGCCTGCAGCGTCACCTGATACACATTGTCGGTATCCGCGTCCGCCGGGGCCTCGTAGTCGGGTGGCGCATTGAATGTCAGCGCTCCAGCGTCGCTGATGGTGAACGCGCCGGCGTCATCACCTCCAAGCGACCACGAGACCTGGGACCCTTCGGGGTCTCTGGCAGTGTAGGCAGCGACGGGATCGGCGCTGTTCTCCTCGTACTCTGTCGCGACTGGCCCCGCTATCGCCGGTGGCTCATCCACGTCGGTGACCATGACGGTCAGATCGATGGTGTTGCTGCCGCCCGCGCCGTCGACGACGCGGGCCTGAAGGCTGTAGCCGGCCCTGGTCTCGTAGTCGAGGGCGGCCTTGACCAGTAGCTGGCCGGTGGCCGAGTCGATGCCAAAGGAGCCGGCATCATCGCCCCTCAGCGTGTAGGTCAGAACATGGTTGTCGAGGTCGGTGGCGGCCACCGGACTGCCGAAGCCGGCCCCTGCGCTCGTGCCCTCTGGCACGGAGCGGACCGCCCGAGGGCGGTCGATGAACACCGGCTCCCGGTTTGCCGGGGCTGGTCCACCGCCGCCACCGCCAGCGCCACCACCGCCACCGCCACCGCCTCCACCAACGCTGCCGCCTCCTCCCCCATCGCCGCCCGTGACCGTCACAGGCGGCGCCACCGTTTCCGCGGTGGTGGCGCCGGCCTCGTTGGACCAGCCCCCGTTGCCCACAGCGTTCACGGCGCGTATCCGGTAGGTGTAGGCCGTTGCGGCGCTCAGGCTACTGTCTGCATAGCTCGTGGCGTTGGCCGCGATGCTCGAAGAGACGGCGCTGTAGCTCCCACCAGCCGTCTTCCGCTCCAGTCGGTAGCCGGTGATGGCACTGCCACCGTTGCCGGGCGCCGTCCACGAGAGGTCTATCTGCGTCTGCCCGTTGGCCGTCGCGCTCAGACCTGTCGGCGCGCCCGGCGCAGTCGCCGCGTCCGTGGTGGCGCTGGCTACGTTGGAAGCGGCGCCCGTGCCCACCGCGTTGATGGCCGACACGCGGTAGCGCCGCGTCGTGCCCGCAGTCAGGCCGGTGTGTTCGTACATCGTCGTGGTAGAGCCGCTGTTGTCGACCAGCACAGACCAAGTTGTCCCAGAGTCCTCGGACACCTCGATCTTGTAGCCCGTGATCGTGGCGCCGCCGTCGCTCGCCGGGGCCGTCCACGAGAGGTCGATCCGCGTCCGGCCGTTCGCCGTCGCGCTCAGACCTGTCGGCGCGCCCGGCGCAGTCGCCGCCGATGTGGTCGCGCTGGCCACGGTCGAAACCGCGCCGACGCCAACCGAGTTGATCGCCGACACGCGGTAACGCCGGGTCGCGCCAGCGCTCAGACCGGTGTGCTCATGCGTCGTCGTGGCCGAATCGCTGTTGGTGACCAGAGTCGACCAGATCGAGCCGGCGTCGGCCGAGACCTCGATTTTGTAGCCCGTGATGGTCGAGCCGCCGTCGCTCATCGGCGCCGTCCACGAGAGGTCGATCCGCGTCTGGCCGTTCGCCGTCGCGCTCAGACCTGTCGGCGCGCCAGGCGTACCCGCCGCGGCGGTGGTGGCGCTGGCCTCGTTGGAAGCGGCGCCCGTGCCCGCGGAGTTGATGGCCGACACGCGGTAGCGCCGCGTCGTGCCCGCAGTCAGGCCGGTGTGTTCGTACATCGTCGTGGTAGAGCCGCTGTTGTCGACCAGCACAGTCCAAGTTGTCCCAGAGTCCTCGGACACCTCGATCTTGTATCCCGTGATGGCGCCGCCGCCGTCGCTGGACGGGGCAGTCCAGGAAAGGTCGATCCGCGTCTGCCCGTTGGCCGTCGCGCTCAGACCTGTCGGCGCGCCCGGCGCAGTCGCCGCGTCCGTGGTCGCGCTGGCCACGGTCGAAACCGCGCCGACGCCAACCGAGTTGATCGCCGACACGCGGTAACGCCGGGTCGCGCCAGCGCTCAGACCGGTGTGCTCATGCGTCGTCGTGGCCGAATCGCTGTTGGTGACCAGAGTCGACCAGATCGAGCCGGCGTCGGCCGAGACCTCGATTTTGTAGCCCGTGATGGTCGAGCCGCCGTCGCTCATCGGCGCCGTCCACGAGAGGTCGATCCGCGTCCAGCCGTTTGCCGTCGCTCCCAGACCTGTCGGCGCGCCAGGCGCAGTCGCCGCGTCCGTGGTCGCGCTGGCCGCACTGGAGGCGGGGCCCGTGCCCGCCGAGTTGATCGCCGACACGCGGTAGCGCCGGGTCGTGCCAGCGTTCAGACTGGCGTGGGAGTAGGACGTCGTGGCCGAACCGCTGTTGCTGACCAGATTCGTCCAGGTCGTGCCGCCGTTTTCGGAGACCTCGATTTTGTAGCCCGTGATGGTCGCGCCGCCGTCGCTCGTCGGGGCCGTCCACGTGAGGTCGATCCGCGTCCGGCCGTTCGCCGTCGCGCTCAGACCTGTCGGCGCGCCCGGCGTACCCGCCGCCGCTGTGGTAGCGCTGGCCACATTCGAAGCCGCGCCGGCGCCGGCAGAGTTGATCGCCGACACGCGGTAGCGCCGGGTCGTGCCCGCCGTCAGGCCGGTGTGCTCATGCGTCGTCGTGGCCGAATCGCTGTTGGTGACCAGATTCGACCAGCTCGAGCCGGCGTCGGCCGAGACCTCGATTTTGTAGCCCGTGATGGTCGAGCCGCCGTCGCTCGTCGGCGCCGTCCACGAGAGGTCGATCCGCGTCTGCCCGTTCGCCGTCGCTCCCAGGCTGGTTGGCGCTCCCGGCGCGATGGCCCGCGGGACGGTCCGCCTCGTCCGCACATTCGACAGCGTCGAACCGTCCTTCGCGCAGATGCCGCCGTCGGCGCAGCCCTGACCCGTGACCAGGACGAACTCGACCGCAGCATCGCCGGCGGGCGTGAGCTCGAACAGGTAAGCGTGCGCCGCTTCGCCGGCCACG
The DNA here is from genome assembly GCA_965221925.1 of Dehalococcoidia bacterium. Classification (GTDB taxonomy): domain Bacteria; phylum Chloroflexota; class Dehalococcoidia; order Lucifugimonadales; family UBA2985; genus JAPPHY01. The sequence goes on from OZ244924.1 coordinate 422,810, forward strand.
ATGTGGGGCGCAACGCTCTTGACCGTGGCCCCGGTGACGCTGACCGATGGCGTGTTCGCGGCGAAGTCCACCACGGGACGGCTGAAGGCTACCACGACGTTCACCGTGTCGGACGTGCCCAGATGAGCGTTCGAGTTGGACGCGCTGGCGGCTGGCTGCTCCTCCAGCGGACCCGGCGCCTTGGCCAACGCAACAGGACTCAGCGGGTAGGCACGGACCTGGACGGCTTGCCGTTGCCTGAGCACGACATTGATCGAGAACTTCTCAGCGCCCGTGGCCGGATCTACCTGAGTCACTGATTCGTCGGGGGGCAGCGCCGTAGTCGGGTCGTCATCAGTGATGCCTCGGCCCCAACTGATCAGCCAGTCCCCGTTCTCCATCAACTGAACGAGGCCCGCACTATCCCCCATCCTGTTGAATGCTCCGTGGAGCGAATGATGGCGTAGGAAGATGGCCTCGCCGTTGTCGGGATCGATGGCGTACTCCACGGCCCGGCTGAAGACGTCGCTCGTCCGCTTGCTGCGGCCCGTTGCCGGATCTCTGACGCATTCAACGCCGTTGTCGTAGAGCAGGAGATGCCCGTTGTCCAGGATTTGCGCTGAGTGCTGTTTGCAAAACTCCCCATACGGGTCGTTCAGGATTGTCATCGGCGCAGGCCCGCTGCCGCGGCCATCGCCGCTGACTTCTTCCCTCCCCCACTCCTCCGGATTGCGGTAGCTGCGGCCCAGCCGCCAGACGACCTCCCCGGTTGACTCGTCGACGCCCAACACCTTACTACAGCCCCGGAGCGAAACGACAAGAACTCCGTTGTCCATCCAGAGCGAATTACCGTGCGCGTAGTCCTCGTCTGGGTTTCTCTTGACATCGCAATCCTGCGCCACCACGTGGTCCCATGAGTACCATGTGAGCTTCGCGACTCCGGACGGCGTCCTGATCTGAATTGCCGTATCCCGCATGTCATACTTCCCGTCGACCCGTTCCGGGTTCACCGGTACCGAGTTTCCCTCCATGTCCGTCAGGAAGCTCAAGTCACGCAGCATCGGCTCGTAGGACAGGAAGGTGAAGTCCCCGTTGTCGAGGATGAAGAAGTCGTGTCTATCGGTCTTGGTCAGGGGGGAGACGGCGGTCACCTGGTCCAAGTCGGTCAGATCTCTGTTCGTCAAGATCCATACATCCCGCGTCGGTCCGAACGGTATCGAATAGGAGAATGGATACGTTTCGCTGTTCTGGGGACGAAAGTGGTTCACGCGGTTGGCGATTCTGCGGTGGATTCTGGGAACCCCGTTGTTGTCGACGATCATCAGATAGCCATATTTGCTGTCATCGGGTGTCTTCCCATGCAGGGAGAACAAGATCAGTTCCTCCGTGGCGCCGGGTCCCTTCGTCGTCATGAGGTTGGGGAAGTCCTCACCGAAACAGTGCAGGACGTACGTCGTGGCGCCGCCCTGGCCGTCGCTCAGAGTGATCAGGATGTCGCTGTCGCCGGCGAGCCCCGTCAGCTCCACCACCGCATTCTGGCTGCGCCTCTGGATCCCGTTGACCGCCACCCGCGTACTCGACCCCGCCGCCGACAACGTCAGCGTGGTGGTCTGGCCCGCGACGCACTCCATGGCGTAGTGCAGCACTTCCGGGTCGAACGCCGGATACATGCCCCGCGCCGGTCCGGTGACGGAGAGCGCGCTCAGTTCGTGGGTCAGCGGCGTGTAGGGCGACACGCGGCGGGCGCTCTTGCCGGCGCCGTGGCCATCGGTGTAGGTCACCGTAGCCCGCAGGTATGCTCCCGCGTCGGCCGCGACGGGCGTGTAGCTGCTCGAATCGGCTCCGTCGATGGCGGCCCAGGTCGTGGGCCCGGTCGAACGTTCCCAACTCCAGGCAACACCTGACGTGCTGCCATCGGGGTCTGTCAGGCTAGCAGTCAGCGCCATTCCGGCACGAGGACGCAGCGGGGAGAGCATGACCACACCCGGCTCTTCCTCGTTCGTAACGGTGACGGTCACGTCCCGGCTGCGCGTGGCGGGTGGGGTGTCACCGTCCGAGGCCGTCACCGTGACCGTATAGGCGGTGTCTAGGTCGTCGTCGGATGGTGACTCGTAGTCCGGCAGGAAGACGAATCTGAGGATACCGTCCTCGATTGAGAAATCGCCGCTATCGGTTCCCGACAAAGACCAGACAGCGCCCCCCTGGTCCTCCGGCGAGGTGACGCTGTAGGCGCTTGCCCGCAGGGCCCCGTTCTCGGCGTAGCTGATGCTCTTCGGCCCCGATATCGCTGGGAACAGTTCGAACATATTTCGAACGGTCACGAGGAGAGCGACCGTTGCCGAGTTCGCGCCGTCGCTCACCCGGACCGTCACCTCGTACACGTTGTCGCCGTCCGCGTCCGCCGGGGTCTCGAAGTCCCGCGCGACCATGCTCAGCGCGCCAGTGCTGCTGTTGATCGTGAAGTCGTCTGCGTCGTCGCCTTCCAGCGACCAGGTAGGCGACCCGGTCGGCGCGGGCGCAACCGACGGCGTGACCGGGCCGTAGGCCGTATTCTCGGCCACCGACGCATCCGCCAGACCGGAAACCGCCATCGCCATCACCCGCGGGACGCTGCGCCTCGTCCGCACCGTCGACAGCGTCGAGCCGTCCTTCGCGCAGATGCCGCCGTCGGCGCAGGCTTGGCCGCCGACCAAGACGAACTCGACCACGGCGTCGCCGGCGGGCGTGAGCTCGAACAGGTAGGCGTGGGCCGTTTCGCCGGCCGCGATGTGGGGCGCGACGCTCTTGACCGTTGCGCCAGTGACGCTGACCGATGGCGTGTTCGCGGCGAAGTCCACCACGGGACGGCTGAAGGCGACCACCACGTTGACCGTGTCCGACACGCCAAGGTGACTGCTCGAGTTGGACGCGCTGACAGCTATCTGCTCCGTCAGGGCGCCGGGCGGCCAGGCCAGGTCCAACGTTCCCGGACTCAGCGGGTAGGACCGCGTCTGGGCGTTGCCGCCGTTGTACAAAGATTTGATCGTCAGCAGTTCCTGGCCCTGCGTCTCCGACCACCTCGGGCCTGGGATCACCTCGGTCACGGCGGTGTCCATCACCCCGCCCCAGCTGATCAGCCAGTTGCCGTTGTCCATCAGCTCGATCACGCCCTGATAGGGCGCGTATTCGTCCAGCTCGCCGCGCAGGGAGTGGTGGCGGACGAAGGTCGCCGTGCCCTGCTCCAGGTCGAGGGCGTACTCCACGACTCTGCTGAATCGGTTCGCCCTGCGAGGGCCATTGCACTTGGGGCCGCCGTTGTCGAAGATAAGAATGTGGCCATTGGCGATCATGCGCGCCGAGTGCTGTCCACAGAACTCTCCGTAGGGGTCGCCCACGATCTTCAGCGGCGCCTTGCCGTCCTTCGCGATCCAGTACGCGTCGTCCTTCGTGCTCAGGCCCAGCCGCCAGACCACGTTGCCGGTTTGCGCGTTGATCCGCAGTACCTGGTTGCAGCGGCGATAGCTGGCGATGTAGTCATCGCCGACCGCTTCCAGCGAGTTGACGTGGGCCCACTCCACGTCGATATAGCCGTTGCTGCCCTGCTTGCAGTCATCCAGGGCAAAGACATCCCAGGAGTTCACCTCATGGACCTTCACTCCCGCCGGCGTCGTTTCCTGAATGATCGAATCCTTGACCTTCGCCGTACTTCCCCACGGATCGCCCGTCCGCTTGATATACCCGGTCAAGTCGCGCACGATTGGCTCGTAGGACAGGAATATGTAGTTGCCGTTTTCACGGATGACGAAGTCGTGGTTGTCGGTGTGCACCAGACCGGCAGTGCGGACGCGCTCCACCTCCGTCAGGTTGTCGTCCAGGATCACCTGTTCATAGTTGCGGAGGTCCGGGTAGACGTCGCCGCCTGGGGGGGTTTTGATGACCCCGTGTTGAAGAGCGTACGAGTAGGGGTACTTACCGTTTTTGTGGGTCCTGAAGTGCGACATGCTCCTTGCGTTTGTCCCGACCTTCTGGTGGAATCGCGGGACGCCGTTGTTGTCGATGATGGCGATGTAGGCCATGCTCGGCGAGTCAATCCCCCGCTTCATTGTGATCAGCCCGTCCCACGCCCCCGCCTGCTTCGTCGTCTCGAAGTCCGGAAAGACCTTCGGCAGACAATGGACGGTATAGGTAGCGCTCACGCCGCTAGCGTTGCTGAGCACGATCTTCACGTCGCTGTAACCGTCGAGACCGCTGAGCTGGGCGACCCCGTTCTGATTCGCGACCTGCACGCCGCCGACCGACACGCGCGTGGCCGCGTCTGCGGCCGATAGCGCCACGGTCAGCTTGCCGGTCGTCTGAGCGTCGCCGGTCTCGCAGCCCACGGCGTAGTGGAACGTGTCGGCGTCGAAGGCCGGGTACATCTTCAGGTCGGAAGCGGTGGTAACTGCAAGGGCGCTCAGCTTCAGCGGCGGGTCGTCGTCGTCAGTCAGCGTCAGCGGGCCGGCCGTGCGGATGGCAGCGCCGTCGGCGTCGACCGCGATGCTGAGCGTCTCGTTGTCATCGTCGTGGGCGTCGTTGATCACGCTGATGATGGCCGTGGTCTCCGTCGCGCCCGCCCCAAAGCGCAGGATGAAGGGCTTGGACAGCGTCCAGCCGTCGCCGTTGGTCAGCGTGAAGTCCTCACCGACCCGCGCGCTGCCGGAGAGGGTCAGGCCGATGTCCCGATTCGTCGCCCATCTGACGCTGTTGGTGATGGTCACCGTCAGCGTGGCCACGCCCCCGGCATTGCCCGCGTCCGCCTCCGCGATCGTGGTCTTGTCCAGCGTGGCGGTGAACGTGGCGGTGTCATCGTCGGTGACGCTGCCAGTAACCTGCGCCGTCTCATCGTCGTAGCCGCCGCCCGACGCGCTCAGGTCGATGCTGAAGGCCTCCGACGCCACCTCGTCGATGCTGTCGTCCACCGCCGTCGCCGTCACCGTTTGCGCGCTGTTCCAGTTCACGCTGGTGAACGTCAGCGTGGTCTGGTCGAGGCTTACGTCGGCGCCGTGCGTCAGCGTCAGCGTGACATCGACGCTCGGCTGAGTGCTGAGCGCCACGGTGAAGCTCGCCGAGTGGGCGGCGCCGGCCGCCTCGGTCAACGCGCCCAAGGCCGCCGGGTTGACGGTGATGCCGGCGGCGGTCGGAGCGCCGCTGACGGGGGCCGTCCAGTCGCTGCTGCCTTCGGGGTTCACGGCCTGCACCCGCACGTCGTAGGCCGAGCCACCGATCAGGCCGTCAATCGTTGCGCTGGTAGTTGTTTGGGGGGGGGTGAGGAGAATCCAGGCGGAGGCGCTGCTCAGGCGGTACTGCACGTTGTAGGCGGTGGTGGCGGGCGGCGTGGAGCCTGCCGCCGCCGCGCCCGCGCTCCATGTGGCGGTCAGCGAGCCGATGCCCGCGCTGAGCGTCAGCCCGGTGGGGACGCCCGGCGGCTCGTCCGCGTCGGTCACCGTCACCTCGATCGACTGGACGCTCGTACGCCCCGCCGTGTCCGTCACCCGGACCGTCACCTCGTACACGTTGTCGCCGTCCGCGTCGGCCGGGGCCTCGAAGTCCCGCGCCGTCATGCTCAGCGCGCCTGTGCTGCTATTGATCGTGAAGTCGCCCGCGTCGTCGCCTTCCAGCGACCAGGTAGCCGAACCGGTCGGCGCGGGCGCCACCAACGGCGTGACCGGGCCGTAGGCCGTGTTCTCGGCCAACGACGCATCCGCCAGACCGGAAACTGCCAATGCCCGCGGGACGGTCCGCCTCGTCCGCACCGTCGACAGGGTTGAGCCGTCCTTCGCGCAGATGCCACCGTCGGCGCAGCCCTGACCCGTGACCAGGACGAACTCGACCGCAGCATCGCCGGTGGGAGTGAGCTCGAACAGGTAGGCGTGCGCCGTTTCGCCGGCCGCGATGTGGGGCGCGACGCTCTTGACCGTGGCCCCGGTGACGCTGACCGATGGCGTGTTCGCGGCGAAGTCCACCACGGGCCGGCTGAAGGCCACCACCACGTTCACCGTGTCCGACGTGCCCAGGTGAACGGTCGAGTTGGACGCGCTCTCGGCTATCTGCTCCGTCAGCGCGCCTGGCGGCCAGGCCTTCTCCAGCGTGCCCGGACTCAGCGGATAGGCACGGGACTGAATGCTTCTGTCGGCGTAGCTGAGGTTGACCGAAAGCAGCTGTTGGCCCTGCGTCTCGCTCTCCCTCGGGCCGGGGATTACCTCGGTAACGGCGGGGTCCAGCTTCGTCCCCCAACTGAGCAGCCAATTGCCGTTGTCCATCAACTCGACAATGCCCCGAGATTCTGCGTAGTTATCCGGGGCACCGCCGAGGAAGTGATGGCGGACGAAGGTCGCCGTCCCCCGCTCCAGGTCCAGGGCATACTCCACGGCTCGACTGAATTGCTTGGGTTTGCGGGGGCCCTTGCAGTAGCGCCCGCCGTTGTCGAAGAGTATGAGATTGCCGTTGGCGATCATGCGCGGCGAGTGCTGTCCACAGAACTCTCCGTAGGGGTCGCCCACGATCTTCAGCGGCGCCCGGCCGTCCCTGGCAATCCAGTAATCGTCGCTTTTCCTGCTCAGGCCCAGCCGCCAGACCACCTTGCCGGTTTGCGCGTTGATCCGCAGGACCTGACTGCAGTGTCGATAGCTGGTGATATAGTCCCCGCCGACCGCTTCCAGCGAGTTGATATGGGCATAATCGGCGCGGATAGGGCTGTTGCGGCCATACTTGCAGTCATCCAGGTGCAGGACGTCCCAGGAGTTGACGATATGGACCTGCTGTCCTGCCGGCGTCACTTCCTGGATGATCGAATCGATTACGTTCGCCGTGCTTCCCCACGGATCGCCCGTCCGCTTGATATACCCGGTCAGGTCGCGCACTTTGGGCTCGTAGGCCAGGAGGATGTAGTTGCCGTTTTCGCGGATGACGAAGTCGTGGCTGTCGGTCTGCTGCAAGCCGACAGTGCGGATACGCGCCACTTCCGTCAGGTCGTGGTCCAGCGCCACTTGTTCATAATTGCGGTCGTAGTCGGATCGTCCGTGTTGCACGGCATAGGAATAGGGGTATTTGCCTTTTTTGTGGGTCCTGAATTGTATCACCCGGTTATCATTGGTCGCGGCCCTGCGGTGGAATCGCGGGACTCCGTTGTTGTCGATGATGGCGATATAGGCCGGCGCGTTCCCCGGGACTCTATCCCATCCACTGATCGTGATGAGCCCCTCCCACGCCCCCGCCTGTTTGTCGGTCACGATGCGCAGAAAGATCTCCGGCAGGCAATGGACGGTATAGGTGGTACTAGCACCGGCGCTGTTGCTGAGGGAGATAATGATGTCGCTGTCGACATCCAGCCCGGTCAGTTGGACCTGCCCGTCCTGACTCGCGACTTGCCGTCCGTTTACCGCCACGCGGGCGCTTGCCTGCTGTGCCGACAGCGTAACTGTCAGATTGCTGCCGGAAGCGCACCCCAGGGCGTAGTGGAACGTGCCGGCGCTGAAGGCTGGGTACATCTTCAGGTCGGAAGCGGTGGTAACCGCCAGCGCGCTCAGCTTCAGCGGTGGATCGTCGTCGTCCGTCAGCGTCAGCGGGCCGACCGTCCTGATGGCGGCGCCGTCGGCGTCGACCGCGATGCTGAACGTCTCGGCGTCATCATCATGGGCGTCGTTGATCACGCTGATGATGGCCGTGGTCTCCGTTGCGCCCGCCGCAAAGCGCAGGATGAAGGGCTTGGACAGCGTCCAGCCGTCGCCGTCGGTCAGCGTGAAGTCCTCACCCACCCGCGCGCCGCCGGAGAGGGTCAGGCCGATGTCCCGATTCGTCGCCCAGCTGACGCTGCTGCTGGTGATGGTCACCGTCAGCGTGGCCACGCCCGCGGCGCCGCCCGCGTCCGCCTCGGCGAGGGTGGTCTTGTCCAGCGTGGCGGTGAACGTCGCGGTGTCATCGTCGGTGACGCTGCCCGTGACCTGCGCCGTTGCGCTGTCGTAGCCGCCGCCCGACGCGCTCAGGGCGATGCTGAAGTCCTCCGACGCCACCTCGTCGATGCTGTCGTCCACCGCCGTCACCGTCACCGTCTGCGCGCTGTTCCAGTTCACGCTGGTGAACGTCAGTGTGGTCTGGTCGAGGCTTACGTCGTCGCCGTGCGCCAGGGTCAGCGTGACATCGACGCTCGGCTGAGCGTTGAGCACCACGGTGAAGCTCGCCGAGTGGGCGGCGCCGGCCGCCTCGGTCAACGCGCCCAAGGTCGCCGGGGCGACGGTGATGCCGGCGGTTTGCGCCAAGGCGTTGCCCAGGCCGAGCAGGAAAAGGCCGAGCAGAGCGGCAACGGCCAGCAGCAGGATGGTCAGTCGCCTCGGCTCGCGGACGCGGGCGCCCGGAGGCTTTGGCCTAAGGGCAGAGTCGGGAGGCGCCCCTCTCTTCTCAGTCAAGGCCGGCGGGCTCGTGAAACGGCGCGAGCGGTCAGTCATCAGGCGGCCACCTGGTCACGTCTGCGAACTTCCGGTTGGCGGAGGGCGCCACGCCGTCGCTGTTTACGTCCGAGCGCATCGCGTTCAGCTGGGCCAGGTTGTCGACCGCGATCAGGCCGGCATTGCCGGTGTCGTAGCCGGTATTGGCCTGGGTGGCTGCGGGGTCAGCCGGAGAGAAGGGCAGCGCCCCCAGGGCCAGTGGCGCTCCGGCGTCGGTGGACGCGCCGACGCCGCCCGCCGCCACGCTTATCAGCCTGCCAGCCCACAAAAATCGGGGGGGGGGGGGGGTAGAAAAACGCCGCCGCAGCAGTGCGCCAACGGCAGATTTGGCTAGGGTCGGGGCGTTGGACACTGTTCTATCGTCTCCTTCACCTGTGATAATGGCGGACTTCGCGGGCCGCCCGTCGGCCGGCACGAGGCTGATCTTGTCGATGGGCGACACCCCCAAGTCCCGCAGCAGGTTGGCGGGCACGATGGTGTAGCCGGCCACGGTGTCCACCATCGCCTCTATCTCCAGCGACCGTTGGCCGTCCATGCTGTCCAGCCGGATGGGCCAGTTGAAAACGCCCAAATCCCTCACTCCCTTTGCGCTGTGTTTCTTTGGCGCTATTCTACGAGTGGCATTCTATCATTTTGCGGGAGTTCGGGACAACGAAAAAAGCCCCGCGTACGAGCGTGTCTCAGAGGGGGCGGCCCCCTGCGTTCCCGCTCTCCCGAAGTCCGAAATACATCTGTACAACAATAGTGCGCGCCGTATCCTAACTACGTCATTCCCGCGAAAGCGGGAATCCATCGTTCCCTGCGCAGGCATGTTTCCTCCAACACGCCTTATGAGACAGACTCAGATACGGGTATGTCCACGTAGTTGCGGGAGCCTGAGTGGTTGGTGAGGGCCTTCACGTCCTCGAGGAGGCTGCGTCCGTTGTCCACAATGTGGAGCGGAAAGCGCAACCGGCCTTCGAGCCATTCCAGGTGCGTGTAGAGGCTGGGCGGCTCCCAGTGGGTGTCGGCCGAAGATGGCGCAGTCCGGCGTGGTGTCAAAAGCCCCTTCGTTCGCCATGAGCGCCATGACCGAGGACTGCACGCCCCCGCCGAGGCTGATGACGGTCAGTCGCCCCATGGCCGGAGGGCCTCCAGGTCGAAGCCCACGGCCAGGGGCGACTGAAGCGTTCTGAACGGCGGGATGTCATGAATATCCAGCAGTATGTAGAGGCCACGGGGATGCGTGACGCCAGCTTGACGAGGGCGCACAGCCCGTCGCCGCGGGGCCTCGTGCCGTTGCGCCAATGCTGAAGTTGGCGCGGGTGAAGAAGCCGCCCATGTCGGCGGGTCGTGGAGCAAAGAGTCCGACGGACCCTGATGCGGAGTGGAGTGGGGGTCGGCCTGGCAGGCGGTCGCACTTTGGCTACAAGGTGCACGTGGGGGTGGATGCTGGGAGTGGGCTGGTGCGGAGGGCTAAGCTGACCTCGGCCAGGGTGTATGAGAGTGCGGTGGCCGATGAGTTGGTGAGTTGTGACGAGGGAGAGGTGTACGGAGACAGGGCCTATGAGTCCAGGAGGAGGCGGGAGTGGCTGAAGTCTCAGGGTATCAACGACATGATCATGCACCGTTCTCACAAGCATCAGAGGGAGTTGCCCGAGTGGCAAAAGCTGCACAACGAACTGATACGGCCTCGACGGGCCTTGGTGGAGAAGGTGTTCGGGACCCTGAAACGCAGCTACGGGTACAGCAGGGTGCGCTATCGGGGTCTGGGGCGTAACGCACTGGAGATGTGGTTCAAGCTCATGGCCTACAATCTGAGGAAGGCTGCCAAATTGTCCCTGTAGCCCGGCTCCAGGGTAGTCCGGCGGGACAACTCCACCTAAAAAAACGAAAGTCATGACTCAGACTGCCTTGCCCAGAGCGCCAATAAGCTCATTCTTACTTCCAGAAACCTCCTTTCGAGGGACTCCTCTGAGTTATGCAAAGGTCTCCCTATCCATTAGGTTAGCTCACCTCTGAATAACTCCGTCCCAATCCGTTCGTGGTGAGCCTGTCGAAGGGCCATTCATGGTTCGACAAGCTCACCACGAACGGTCTCAGTTGCGCCGTCGCCGAGGGGGGGGAGAGCGCACGCTGCTGGCCGTCCCACATTACCGTGGCGTCGTAAACTGCCCCTGCTTAAGTTGGCTGGCTAGTTCCAGGGCTCTTCCGTGGATGCGTGGCACCTCGTGCAACACAACTCCCACGGACCTCAGGTCCTGCATGAAACCCGCCGCAACATCCCCCGCCGGATCGCCCCGCACCACCCGCCGGTGGAGGGCATTGGCCACTTCAAACGGCATGATGTGAGGAGCCGCCAGTTGAGGCCCTCGTCATCCCACCGCCGGGTCAGGGCGGTAGCCTTATCGGAGCACTCCTCTTCGACCAGCCCCTACACCCCCAACCTGAATCTCAACGTGAAGGTTCTTGATTTTGTCAAGTATGGTGGAGCTGAGGGGACTCGAACCCCTGACTTCCTCCGTGCAAAGGAGGCGCTCTCCCATCTGAGCTACAGCCCCACGCCGGATGTAAGTATAGACTGAAACGGCGGTTTTGGGGAGACGCCCCACTTCGCCCTGCGCGGCAGCATGCTAGGCAGGGGCGCTAGAGACCAAGGATGTTGCCCCTGTTGTCCACGTCCAGGGCTCGCGGAGCGCTCGGCAGGCCTGGCATGGTCATTATGGAGCCCGATATGGGGTATATGAAGCCTGCGCCTACGGACGCTCTGGCATCCGATACCTGGAAGGTGTATCCTGTGGGCTTTCCCCTAAGGCGGGGGTTGTCTGAGATGGAAAGGTGGGTCTTGGCTATGCACACCGGCAGGGTCCCCCAGCCCAGGCTGTCAAACGTCCGGAGATGCCGCCTGGCTCTTGCGCTCCATGCTACGTCGCCGGCAGAGTAGACCTTCTCCGCCAGGGTCAACACCTTCTTCTCGGTTGTGGCCTCTTCGGGGTAGAGGTACTGCACTTGTGGAGTGGGGCCGCCGGCCGCATCCACCACCGCATTGGCCAAATCTACGCCGCCCTCGCCGCCGCGCCGGAAGACGTCGCTCTCCACGGCCGCCAGGGCGCCCGCAGCCTCCGCGCGTCTCTTCACTATGGAGATCTCGCCGGGCGTATCGGTGAGGAAGCGATTGATTGCCACGACCACGGGAAGCCCAAAGGAGCGGATGACGCCAACGAGGTGCTCTACGTTCGCCATGCCCTTTTCGACCGCCGTTTCATCGAGGCTGTCGAGGTCCCGGCGAGCAACGCCCCCGTGGTGCTTGACCGCCCGCACGGTGGCCACCAGTATCACGACTGCGGGCTCCAGGTCGTTGAAGCGCGCCTTGATGTGCATGAACTTCTCGAAGCCCAGATCCGCCCCAAAGCCAGCCTCGGTGATTACGTAGTCGCTGTGAGCAAGGGCAAGCCGGTCGGCCACAACGGAGTTGCAGCCGTGGGCTATATTGCCAAATGGTCCTGCGTGGACCAGGACAGGCTGGCCTTCCAGCGTCTGCACCAGGTTCGGCTGAATCGCATACCTGAGCAGCGCCATCATGGAGCCAACGGCCTCCACGTCACCCGCGGTCACTGGCCGGCCATCTTTGGTGAATCCGACGACCACCCTGGATAGCCGCAGTCTGAGGTCATCCAGGCCGGAGGACAGGGCAAGGATTGCCATGATCTCCGACGCGGTGACGATGTCGAAGCCGGACTCCCTGATTGGAGCATTTCTCGCGCCTCCCAGGCCGGTCACGATGGAGCGCAGCGCCCTGTCCTCAATGTCAACCACGCGCCGCCAGGTGATCCCGTCAGGCGTGAAACCGTCTATGCGGCCTCGCTGGGCTGCGTTGTCCGTCAACGCCGAAAGGAGGTTGTGCGCCGTTGCCACGGCGTGGGCGTCTCCGGTGAAGTGGACGTTGATCTCGTCCTCCGGCGCCACCCGCGCCGCGCCGCCACCGGAGCCACCACCCTTGATGCCGAATATCGGACCCAGGGACGGCTCACGGAGAGTAGCTGCTACGCGGTATCCCAGGCGTCCCATAGCCTGGGTGAGACCTATGGTGATTGTTGTCTTGCCCTCGCCTGCCGGCGTCGGCGTCATGGCTGTGACCACCACCAGCTTGCCTCGATGTCCGATGGAATGGAGCGCATCCAGGTTTACCTTTGCCTTGAAATGGCCGTAGGGTATGACCAGCTTATCGTCCAGCCCCATAACGCGGGCAATTTCGGCAATTGGTAGCATTAGGTGTCCTCCTGATGGTTCTGTGAGGTATTTTAACACGCACGCGCAGTTCGTGTGGCAGGCCGGCAATTGGGTTTACTGAGGTTACCCCCCTGCCCTTTCGGCCTGCGTCAAGCCCTCCTTACGCGGGTATTCTCAGGGCATGTTGGTAAAGCCAACTGCGGTTGCAGAGCCACTCCCCTTCCCCGTTCATACGCCCTTCGACAAGCTCAGAGCCTGCCCCGTACTTGATACGGGGGTGAGTGGAAGTGGGCCCCCATCCCCGCTCGTGGTGAGCTTGTCGAACCATATGAGCGGGTAGACCGCTGGCGTAGCTGCCACCGCTCACTTACTCCGACAAGCTCAGAGCCTGCCCCGTACTTGATACGGGGGTGAGCGGAAGTGGGTCCCCATCCCCGCTCGTGGTGAGCTTGTCGAACCATATGAGCGGGTAGACCGCGGGCGTAGCTGCCTCCGCTCACTTACTTCGACAAGCTCAGTATGAACGGCGTCATACGCCATAACCAGCGCCTGTGGAAAGAGCGTAATCCCTAAACGCTTTGACGCGAGCCCGCTATACTGACTCAGCGAACCATACCCTTGTATTTGGTGAGATCTGACTATGGCAGACGTTCAGCCTTTCAATGGAATACGCTACAGCAGCCGGCTTGGCGAAGACCTGGGGCAGCTGCTGTGCCCACCGTACGACGTCATCTCCCCGGAGCGCTAAGCAACGCTCCACGAGAGAAGCCCCTACAACGCCGTGCGAGTTGGGAGGCGGCGCTGGACCGGGTTATTGAGGGCCTCAGGAGCGCGCAGGAAAGGTACGGAACGGACGCCGTCGTTGCGCAGGGTCGCCGTTACCTTGACATCAGCCGTGCCGTCAGACCAATACCAGAGACCGCAGATTCGGCATTAAAGGCAAGCCTGACCACGGGCATGGGCGTGTTGGTGGGCGGCGGCGTATCGGTCAATAGCGGCGTCGCCGTCACCACTACTACCGTCTCTGGCTCATGCAGGCTGTCACGAGCATCGCCACCAACGCAGCTACGACTATCCACGGTCTAGTTGTCACCACCCTATCCGCTTCCTAAGTGTTCGGCTTTGCTCAGTTCGATGGATCCTCCACGGGAGTACCGGCGAGAACATCCTCCGAGATAGGCCACCCCATCTGCGTAAGAATGTCTAAGACATGCTTCTCAACGCGGATTTTCTGTTTCCCATCCCACCAGATATACCGAGTGAGTTCACCATCCTTTAGCTGTACTTGTCCGGTCGGGGTGGCACGGAATACTCTGTGACGTTGCATTCCACCTTTGTAGTGAAACTGCCACTCGATTATTGAGCAGTTTAGCCCCGTTTCTTCGTAGAGTTCCCGATCTGCTGCGGCTATGGACGGCTCTCCTCTATTCACCCCTCCGCCAGGCAGAGAGAATCTATTTCGTCCCCTGTCCATGACCAAGAGTACCTTCTCGTCCCGTATCGCAGCTATTGTCGCCCGGAGTCTGCTCATCTTGCTCTGCGCCTGCGTTCAACTATCCATCGAAGGAGCCTCTCGACCCAATCCGCTCCCATCTCCGTATGGCTAAGGCTCTCAAGATTCGACTTATCATCATCTCCTACCTCTTGCCCGAATGTCATGCGCGCCGCCTACGCTTGGGCCAGAGCAATGCCGTCTATGAAGATCGGCTGGCCAGTCACCAACTCGCAGTCGTCGGAGTGTAGGAGGACCAGGAGACCAGCGAGCTTCCTCAAGGTGGCTGTTGCAACAGAAGGCAGCCTCCTGTTGGGCTATTGGGCGGGACGGGCCATCCTTGGTGAGCTATTGGCCGGGACGGGCCATCCTTGGTGAGCCACCGGCGAGTTATTCCGGCTGCCCTGAGCGCTTTTCCGCCGGACCCTCCCCGAACCGGAGGTGACGCTTTAGAGTCACCCGGCTCTCCGGTGTCAAACCTCAGGAAGGGGTGTTAGGTTTCTTCAGGTTCCGCCACGCGTAGGAGATTGCCCCACGGGCGTAAGCGCCGCCGAAGGCGATGAGACCCATCGCGCTCGCGCCGCCAATAGCAACGAGGCCTATCGCGCTGGCGCCGCCAATAGCAACGATACCTATTGAGTTGACGCCACCAATGGAGACGATACCTATCGAGTTTACGCCGCCAATAGCGACGACGTTTACCGCGTTGACCCCGCCAAATGTGAGCCGACCTGGAAGTTTCATGCATGCACTGTAGCAGCGCAACTTACGTGTGACAAGCCCTCACCGATATTGATATTCCCGGGGTGCGTTGGCAATTGTACATTGCAGCTCCAAAGCGCCACCTTCTACAACTGGAAGGCCAAGCACACAGTCCGGACGTTGAGCGATCTCAAGAGGCTCAAGTCCCTGGAGGACTGGAAACTAACAATAGACCGCTTTCTTCTGTGGATCAGGCCAACCCTGTGGTTTCAAACTGCTCTAGGGTCTAAGCGCTTTGAATTAGTACCACTCCTCCGCCCCTTCTTCCAAGGCGGCGACCTTGCCTACGTCCAGTTCCATGACAATCAGGTTATGGCGACTTCCATCCACGTCCTGAATGTGCCCAGGAAACACTGCGGCAGTCTCGAAACCTAGGAGCTGGGCAGCCCGGCGCGCAGACTCCTGGCGGTCAGCCACCACCTCGAAAATCACGCTTTCTAATCCACGGTCGGCGGCAATCTCCACCAGCTTGCGAATAAGGCTGCGCCCGAGCCCCTTGTTGCGAAACTCTGGGTCCACAACCATTCGAACCTCTCCTTGATGCTTTCGGGCAGCGGAGCGACGATGGTGCAAAGTGCCGTCAGCTATGATCCTGCCATCCAGAATAGCGAGCAGTGGCACAACTCGGGTGTAGTCCAAGCTGTCCGCCCATTGCTTGATCACGTCCGGTGAAGTCACATCATCCTTCAGATATGCTCTGTCCTCTTCAGGGATACTCAGGAAGAACTTCAGAAGAGCTTCAGCGTCGCCAGGCTCCATGGGACGGACAGGGATTTGTTCCTTGTCCTCGGTGAGAATGACCGTTGGATATCCTTGAATCGGGTATGTGAGCGTCATCTCTACGTTCTCCTTCTTGAGGTCGAATTGCTGGACCAGAACTAACTTCCACAGACATGCATTCCATCTGCCCATAGTCCCCTTGCGCATTTCATCCTAGCATAACAAGGAATTGAAGTGAATGGCCGCAATGATTGAACCCCATCACTACGTGGAGATTCCTTGCCAAGCGATACGATAGATTTCCAAAGGTCGCAACCTCTCTCCATCTCAGAGAGTAACTAGTGAATCATGAGTGTGGGTTTCGGTGTGGGTACGACTACCGGACCGCTCCTTGCGCGTATCTGAAATAGCTTCAGGGTGGCAGTCTGCTTATCCGCCACGCTGTGGTATCTGCATGTGGAGCGCCTGAATCTGAGCGCACCGCATGCTCGACGCTTGCTGACCCCCATAGGCCAGCCGGTAATCTGCTATAATTCTCACATGCCTAGCTACGGTGTCACTCTACTGTCTGGCGGGCTCGACTCCACCACAGTCGCGGCTTACGCAAAGGACCGCGTCGATAACATGTCGGCGATCACGTTCCACTATGGCCAGAGCCACTCCAAGGAAGTCGATTGCGCGGCACGGGTCGCTGGCATCATGGGTATAGAGCACAAACTCCTTGACATCTCCTTTCTCTCGGATGTCGCCTGGTACTCCGCCTTGACCAATCACGACCGCTTCCATGCGCCATCTGGACGCTCCGGGGAGGAGATAGGACATGGCATCCCTATAACCTATGTGCCCATGCGAAACACAATCTTCCTGTCGCTGTCCGCAGCCTATCTAGAGAGCCGGGCGCTGTACTCGATCGAGGTCGAGGGAACCGCCGCCTCAGACGTATCGGCCTCAGTGTACATGGCCCCCAACGCGCTCGACTACAGCGGCTACCCAGACTGCCGCCCCGAGTTCTACGAGAACATGAGGCGGACGATGGAACTTGGAAGCAAGCTCTGGTCCGAGTATGCAGTGTCGATCAAGATCGAAACCCCGATTATCGACCTCTCAAAGGCCGAGATAGCAGCTCTCGGAACTAGGCTAGGAGCCCCCCTGGAGCATACGTGGAGTTGCTACAAAGGCGGCGAACTCCCCTGCGGCTCGTGTGATAGCTGCATCCTGCGCGCTCGGGGGTTCGCCGAAGCGGGCATTCCAGACCCGCTGCTCGTTAGGCTCGGCAGCGCTTGACAGCGCTTCAGGTGAGCTGGTCGCAGCCACCTGAGTTTTAGCATTTCTGCGCGGCGATTGGCTGAAGCGCAACGGCGCTGACTTCCTGATGATAGCCTACTGACCATGATGGTGGCCGCCGTCATTGGACGCCCGGGTCGGCAGGTGGCAGCCAGGCTGCCGGTATCCACTGGCGCAGGACCTCGCACTCCCTCACCGTCCCCGCGTCCGGCGTAGGCGGCGGCTCCTGGTCGTACACCTCGCAGTTCCACCACCGATTGACAGCGTCCTCTCTCCAGCTCCACAAGTTGCTTCCGTACCGCGCTTCCTGGAACGCTGCCCACCGCTCAGCATCGTCACTACATGCCGGCGCTGTTCCGGGCGTGTCCGGGTTATTGAAGCCGCGAACGATCTCGCTCAACCAGTTGTGCGCGTCACTTCGGGCCGTCGACATGAACCTGGTGGGGAGCTGGAGCTGGGTCCGGAGGGATTCTTGCCGGTCGGCGATCTCCCGCTGCGTGCCTTCATATGACACGTATTCCTGGATGTGAGCTGCGCAGCGGTCGCTTACTGTGAAGTCCAGAACCACTTCGGGGAAGAGGATCAACTCTGAGACTTCACCCTGGCAGTCCTGGCGCACCTGGCGGCCCTGCTTCGCCCTGCGGTCCCGGTGGTCCCTGCAGCCCTGGTGCGCCGCCCTGCGGCCCTGCTTCGCCCTGCGGTCCCGGGGGTCCCTGCGGCCCTGGCGCACCCTGCGGCCCTGCTTCGCCCTGCGGTCCCGGGGGCCCAGCGCACCCTAGGACGATAAGGACCGCCAGGGCGGCCAAGACCGGTAACGTCCTCAGCGTCTGCAACTTTTTCATCAACGACTCCTTTCGATGTCTCGCGTGGGAATTCGGGTCGAGGGCGGCCGCCGTGTCTGAGTCACCGGCGAAGGCTCTCAGGGCCTTGAGAAACTGTCCTCATATTCCACTCTACAGCCCCTCCGAGGGTGTGTTACCCAACCAACATTATACTACTACCCACCGTTGCCTCGCCGTCTCTGCCAGTCCTGCGTGCCAATGGCAGCTCGTCGCGTCATAGGTCAGTGCGCCCTGAACGCTCGGCTTTTCGATTGCCCTGTTATCGCAGACAATCTACACCAGCGCGACCACTGCCCCTCGCATGCCTCTACCCGCTCCCCGCGGCTATAACTGCGATGCCGCCGACGATGAGCGATGTTGATGCCAGCTTGGCAATAATGGCGCCCCGCGTCGTGATCTCGCCGAGAGCGCCCTTCCAGACCAGCGCGAGGACCGTGCTATAGACAACGAGGAAAAACGCCCGGGTTCCGCTCAACGCAGTGACCATGGCGGCGGGACCCAGGGATAAGGCCCATAGCAGTAACAGCAAACCCACAGTGGCTATGATCAACTCGTTCATCGCCACGAACCGAAGCGCTGGGCTGCGCTCGCGGACGAAGTTTGAGATGTCTCGCCAGGGCGCCGGACGCAGGTTGAACAGCAGGAACACTCCCCCAAGCGCCAGCGACCGGAGCGCATGCGTGAACAGCACGGACAGGCCGTCAAGGGCGACCTTTCCGAAGATGTGCGCGCTGCCCTGCAGCGCGCTGGCAACCATGAGCAGGAGGAAGGAACGGTGAAGGAACAGCCGCCGATACTTCGAGTCGATGCGCAGGGACAGCGAGATCGCTCCGACCACAACTGCCACGATTGCTAGCCAATCGCCCAGCCCAATCTGCTCACCCAGGAAGAAGAATGCGAAGAGCGCTGTGAAGATCGGCGCGCTCTGTATCACCGGGACGGTGCGCGAGACCTCCTCCTTAAACAGCACTTGCATGAAGAACTGCCCGCCGAGGCCGAACAGCGCGCCGGAGGCCAGCGCCCACAGTGTCAGGGTGACGGTTGCCGTATCGGGCACGCGGATGACTGCGAGCAGCGCGACCCCTACCGCCGTCTGCGCGATCCCGATGAGCAGAGGCAGGGTGCGCGGGGTATTCGCGTAGCGGTAGATAACAGTCTTATCGAAAATGCTGACGAGGGCCGAGACCGCCGCTCCGCCTAGAGCGAGCCATACCCAATTCAAACCTTGGCCGTAGCGTCTTTCTGCCTGGCCCCGTTCCCTTTGGCGATCCCACAGGTCAACTCGCTGACCACCACGGCTGAGAGCATGACCTCTTCGGTCCCCCAGACCAGATTCTCCGAGTAGAACTCCTCCACGCTCTCGATGATGGCCTCCATGAGCTTGCCCGTGGGGGAGTCGTCGGCGTGCTCGGTGATGGAGACGACGCGGATGTCTCGCCTGCGGAGCATGGACTTGAAGGCGACGGAGCGCTCCCGCTTGCGGGTGAACCTCGAGACCTTCCAGACGAGGATGACCTCAAAGGGAGCTTTTGGCTGGCTGACCTCCTCAATCATCTCCCGGAACTGGGGCCTGTCGGCGACGCGGCCGCTCTCGGCCTCGTCCACGTACTCCCTTGCCACGGAGTAGCCGTTGGCCTTGGCGTAGTCTTTGAGCAGCGCCCTCAGCTGGGCGGACACGGACAGATCCACATCCTGCCGGTCGCTGGACACTCTGGCATACAGGGCCGCCGGTGTCATGGGCTGTAGGCGCTTCTTCATGCTTGCCTCCTTTATATCTTAGTCCCCGATACGGAGGCTAGTTCGAACTACCTGCCGGACCCGCCAACCCGAAACTCTTGGCCAACTCTTTCGTCGCAGAGGCACTCTTTGGATGACAGTGTTGATGAACCAACACACCGTTCTCGTATTCGGTTCTGCCTCCTCCGGTGTGTGGCGCTATATGATGAATTTCGGCCTCGCTCCAAAGGACCTCTGCGCCACACACCCTGCATTTCTTCTCATCTCTCCAGTAGATTATCTCCCTCTCAAGATGACCATACACACGTTTTGGATCCTTGGGAATGAGATAGCCAAGAAAATCTATCATGCATCGAGAGTAATATTGATGGCGTCGCCGAATGTTGTCGGAGCGGTCAGAGTTTGATCTCGTCCAAATCCCATACCTCAGCCAGGTCTCGTCGGGCTGACTCTTTTTATTGGACTCTACTGACTTTGCAAGAGCTGCTGAGAATCTACCTTGGGCTTCTTGAAGCGTTGATTCCCAAGACCTGGTGTAATCTTCCCAAATCGAGTCCAATAGCAGAACAAGGTGGATAGCGTCGTGAGCCCGTAGCTGTGGAATCGCAGGTTTTCCTCCAAGCGACAGGATGAAGTCCGTAAACTGGCCTGGGTACGAATCACGCTTTTCTTGAGCATTAAGAGGAAAGCCGGACTGAAGGCGGACGAACAAATCTCTAACCTCGTTCGTGTTGTCGGTTGTTATGTATGCAACCGGAAGGTTGGTTTCAAGTAGACGGGATTTGAGGTCATCCGAAAGCCCATGGAAGTCTTTGCCGCCCCAGGGGCAGGGTTCGTTCCGCAAGAATTTCGGAAATCCGGCTCTTTCGTCATCAGCCTTATACAAAGAAAAAGCGCCTTCGACAAACAGATGTAGGGCAATTATTCTCTGCTGACCATCAATAATGTCAAAGGACTCCTGCGTCAAGCCTGCTACGACTCTCTTGTTGTAATGGAGATAGATTATCGGTAATTGATATCCTCGCATGACAGAGTCAATCAGCTTCATTTGCTGGTCACGAGTCCACACGACTCCGCGCTGATACTAAGGGTTTGGCTTGGCTATCTCACCCTGCCTCAGCTCTATTAGCTCCTCTACAGTTCGGAAGTCTTGCTTGGTTTGCATCTCACGAATTACCCTTCCTGTATGTCTAGAATGTTTGGCCGAAGGGGACCAAAGGATTGTGCCCTACTCGCTCACCAGCGCGTCGATGGTAGTGTCGAGAGCGGTGGCGATGCGGGAGAGGGCCGAAGCCGACCCTGCCTTTCGCCCACGCTCAATCTCGGAGATGTAGCTCACAGCGAGTCCTGTCCTTTCCGATAACTCCTGCAAGGTGATGCCTTGGTGGTTCCGGAAGGCCACGATGGGCTTCTTGCCGTTGATCATGGCGAGGGCCACCTCGTGAGGGATGCGTACGCCGTTGTCCGCATCTACAGCAGCCAGCCTATCCTCAAGCTCGCCGCAACGCTGTACCAAGGCGTCGTACTCCGTCCGAGGCAGTGTGACGGTCTCTCCGCTACTCATAGGCTTCCCTCCTGTGTCAGACTCTCAGGATCAGCATCTCTCTGCCCTCGCCCCGCTCAACATCGAAAATGACTCGATAGTCGCCCACTCTCAAGCGCCTGTATTTGCTCCCTGTCAGCGCGATCACCTGATTGGCAAGAGATTCCGTGTGTCCGGCGTACTGCTCGATCTTGGCGATTATCCGCTCCCTGTCCCTTGGGGCGAGGAGGCGAACGTCCCTGATGGCCCTGAGGGACCATGCGATTGTCAGGCCTTGCCCCATGCCAACATTTTCACATATAGCGAATACGCAGTCAAGGCTCCGCTCCCCTCATTGGACCGCACGGCAAGGCGAATAGGACCGTCGGTCTCTGGACGCATTGGCGAGTCACCGGAAGATTTGGACGGGTTCAAGGACGTCGTGGCTACGCCAAGCTGCGCCCAAAGGCCCCGCCTTCTCCAGCGCTTCCTGAGAGGAGACCCACAGGGGAACCTCGACCTAGGTCCACCCCATTTCTCTTTGTGCACCTCCGAGGAAGTTGGCCTCGGCCAGGGAGTCTTCGAAGAGGATCAGCGCCAGGAGGCGTTCTCTGTAGTCTTCCAGTGGTCGGTTGGAGGAGGAGTAGCGCAGGTAGGGAGCGAGGCGGGCGGCCATGGTGGAGGGGTGCAGTGCCCGCCGCTCCCACTCCAGGAAGAAGGGCCCGGCTGCGCTGCTGGCCTGCACCACGCCGAAGCCGTCGGGGTGGATGGAGCGAAGGCCGGCTCCGTGCCGGAAGTGGCGGGCAGAGTGATGGGGAGGGGACAGCTGCAAGACTCGGCAGCCCGGCGTCCCCTTCGCCTGCCGCGCCAGCGCCGCCATGAACGTGTGCACCGTCAGGGTGTGGTCGATGGCGCGGGCCAGGGGACGAGTGCGCTCGCCTGACACGTCCCGCCAGGACGACGGGGGATCGCCGTCCATCGACTCGACGCTCCAGCGTCGGAAGGCCGCAGTGACGGAACCCCGGTCACTTCGGGCCATGAGAGCCAACCCTTTCTGGCTGAGCGCCAACCGGCGCTGACCGTCGAGAAGCACGGCGGTGACCAGGCCGAACTCGCCGAGGCGGACCGTTAGCTTGGACACGCCCGAAGGCCACAGGCCCAATATGCCGCCCAAGTCTTCGGCGGTGATCAAAGGCCAGTCGGCGAGGCAGTCCAGCATCCGCTTCTCGGCAGGCTTGAGAACAACGGGGAGCAGGTGGTCGGCAACGCCATCGTTGGCCTGGGCGAGGCCGATGTCATCAGGGAGGGACAGTCTCGCCGACGGCGGCTCCCATAGCAGCATTCCGCCCGGCCGGAGGTGGGCCAGGACTTCGCGGAGGGACAACAGCGTGGGAGCGGAGGCGGCGTGCCATACCCTGTCGTCGGCCAACAAGCGTGCAGCGTCCTTCTCCATGGTCAGGTACACCGGGCCGGGATAGCGGGTGAAGAGCCGCCGGGCCTGGCGGAGCCGCGCCTTGTCGGGCATGAGGGCAAGGAGGGAGCGGGTCCAGCTCACGAAGTCCCTGGCCCACCAGCCCCAGCCCGCCAGCGCCGCCAACTCCCGCACCCAAGCCCAACAGGACCGCCTTCCACGTCTCCCCGCCTGCACCCACAAGTAGCACTGCAACGCCGGCAGGGCCATCAGCCCCAAGAGGGCCATGGTCACCCCGTCATTGCGGTTGTGGACCTCGGTGTGATAGGGGGATGTCCTGGGGTCGGGCATGGGCCTGCCGTATGCCTTCTCTTGGTGGGCGCTGGACCAGTCGGGTCCCAGGGGCAGCCGCCGCTCTGCGCTCGAAGCTCTCTCGCATGACCCCGTGACGTGGGCCCCTTATGTCCGAGGAGTAGGGGTACGGCAGGTCGGGGCCGTGCTCCATCAGTAGCTCGATTTTGGCGTCCACGTCGTCCTGCCGGCCTTCCGAGAGTTCCTGCCACCACTGCCCGAATTCGTCCGTGTACTCGGCCTCCCAAGGCATGGGCATAGTATATTCCTAGTACGGAATCCAATGCAAGGGGAGAATGGCCGCTAGGAGGGAGGCAATAGGCCAAGCGGGGTCGCAGCCAGCGACGGCTCAGCATACGCGCTGTTCTCCGGCGGGTCGTCGTCCAGCGCCACGTACACCCGGCGCTGCCTCCCGCGCGGCTCCCGTCTGGTCAGCACATCTCCCGATGCGATCCGCCGGTCCAGGGTGAAGGATGCGTCGGCGTGGACGACGTAGTTGGCGCCGAAGTAGTAGTAGCCGATGGCTGAGCGAGACGTGGGCAGCAGGTCCAGGACGCCGTGTCCCGCGAGCGGGCGGCCTCGGCGCTCAGGGTGTTCCTTTCTCGCTTCGATGTCTTCACGCACCTGCTCCCGTTCACAATGGCTCAACAATCCATTGTCGACGGGAAAAACGTCGAACATAAGGCCTTGCAAGCCATTGTGCTGAAGTCGATTTGTGGTAAGGGCGCGGGGGTTGCTGAGTCACAACGCTTACGACCGGTGAGCGGTAGGGTGGGAACGCCTCTGAGCATGACGGCATTGACTGCGGTAGCCTTGAAGCGTATCCTTGAGCGGTATCCAAGGCCAATTGATTCACGGTTCTGAAGGAGGCAACGGAGAATGGCTTCAACCAAACGCCTGCTGCCGACCGGCGAGTGCTGGTGCGGCTGCGGCGCGGAGACGGCGATCGGCTCTTTCTTCCTGCCCGGCCACGACAAGACCGCCGAGTCGGCGGTGATCTCCGTCGAGTACGGCGGCGTCCCCGGCTTCCTGGTCAATCACGGATACGGACCGGGGGGCAAGAACGCCCTACGCGAAGTAGACAGGTGGCGTTCCAAAGGCAAACGAAGGGGTGAGGCATTATGACGACTGTGCCATGGAGACGGACGGCCGCCGGCGCGGACTCCGAATCAAGCAGCGGCGCCGTCACGGACTACACATCCGAGCTGTGGCGGATGGCCGACGCCCTGCGGGGCAGCATGGACGCCGCCGAGTACAAGCACGTCGTCCTCGGTTTGATCTTCCTCAAGTACATCTCTGACACCTTCGAAGAACGCCACGCTCAGTTGGAAACCGAGCGCGCCGATGGCGCGAACCCGGAGGACCCGGACGAGTACCGCGCTCAGAGCATCTTCTGGGCGCCGCCCGAGGCGCGCTGGCCGAACCTGCAATCCCAGGCCCGCCAGCCTATCATAGGCCGGGCCGTGGACGACGCCATGACCGCCATCGAGCGGGACAACCCGGCCCTCAGGGACGTGCTCCCCAAGGACTACGCCCGGCCCGCTTTGGACAAGACCCGGCTGGGGCAGGTGGTTGACCTGGTGAGCAACATCAAGGTGGGCGGGGCCGAGGCCCGCGCCACGGACGTGCTGGGCGGCGTCTACGAGTACTTCCTGGAGCAGTTCGCCCTGGCCGAGGGCAGGAAGGGCGGCGAGTTCTACACCCCGCGCAGCGTCGTGCGTCTCCTGGTGGAGATGCTGGAGCCGTACCGGGGCCGGGTGTATGACCCCTGCTGCGGCTCCTCCGGCATGTTCATCCAGTCGATGGAGTTCATTCGCGCTCATGCCAGCGGCAACGGGAACGGGGGCCGGGCCAGAGGGGACATCTCCATCTACGGCCAGGAGTCCAACTACACCACTTGGCGTATGGCGAGGATGAACCTGGCGATCCGGGGCATAGAGGGCCGGATCGAGCACGGCGACAGCTTCCACAACGACCGTCACCCCGACCTGCGGGCCGACTACATCCTGGCCAATCCGCCCTTCAACGTCTCCGATTGGGGCGGCGAGCGGCTGCGTAACGACAAGCGGTGGGAGTACGGCGCGCCGCCGGCGGGCAACGCCAACTACGCCTGGGTGCAGCACTTCCTCCACCACCTGGCGCCGCGCGGTACAGCAGGGTTTGTGCTGGCCAACGGCTCCATGTCTTCGGGCCAGTCGGGGGAGGGGGAGATACGCAAGAACATCATTGAGGCCGGCCTCGTGGACTGCATCGTCGCTCTGCCGGGGCAGCTGTTCCGCTCAACGCAGATACCCGCCTGCCTCTGGTTCCTGCGGCGCGGGCGCGGCGCGAGCGACGAGGCTCGCCGTGGCGAGACGCTGTTCATCGACGCCCGCAAGCTCGGCCGCATGACCGACCGCACCCACCGGGACCTGTCACCGGAGGACATCGCCCGCGTCGCCGACGCCTACCACGCCTGGCGGGGAGCTGAAGACTCCGGCGAGTACGCCGATGCCCCCGGCTTCTGCAAGAGCGCCACGCTGGAGGAGATTCGCAAGCACGGCCACGTCCTGACGCCCGGTCGCTACGTTGGCGCGGAGCCGCAGGAGGAGGACGGCGAACCCTTCGCGGACAAGATGGCCCGCCTCGCCGCACAGTGGCGCGAGCAACAGGCGGAGGCCGCGCGGCTGAACGCGGCCATCGAAGCGAACCTGAAGCGGCTGGGGTTTGGGGCAAAGCTGGAGGACACACCATGATTCCGGTTATACAGGAGCAGGCGGAGGAGCTGAGGCGTCTGTGCGTCCGTTACGGCGTCCATCGGCTTGACCTGTTCGGGTCCGCGGCAACCGGCGGGCACGATCCGGACGAGAGCGACCTGGACTTTCTGGTGAAGTTTCAGGAGCCGCCTGCCGTAGGCTACGCGAATGCCTATTTCGGCCTGCTGAAGTCCCTGGAGCGGCTCTTTGGGCGGCCTGTAGACTTGGTGGTGGAATCGGCCATCAAGAACCCGTATTTCCGGGAAGCGGTTGAGGAAACCAGGGAGTTGGTCTATGCGGCGTGAAGCCAGGAAATATCTGTACGATATACAGCAGGCTATCAGACTCATTCAGGAGTTTACCGATGGCGCGACCTTTGCCGACTACCAGTCCAACGCCATGATGCGCGCCGCGGTTGAACGGGAGTTTGAGCTCATCGGCGAAGCCATGACACAACTAGCAAAACTTGACGCGGCCCTCGCTGCTCGGATAAGCGGATATGAGCGGATTATTGCTTTTCGAAACATCCTGATTCATGGCTATGCTGACGTGGACGACAATACCGTGTGGGATGTCGTAGAGAGCGATCTGCCGATCCTGGCCCGCGAGGTTGATGGCCTTGTGGAGGAAGGATGAACAAAGAGCAGCAGGCGGAGGCCGCGCGGCTGGACGCGGCCATTGAGGCGAACTTGGCGCGCTTGGGGTCTGAATAAAACATGGAGGAGCGGGAAATGATCAGACCGGTTGAGGTAAAAGCCCTTCAGGAATACCGTATCTGGCTCCGGTACTCGGACGGGACTGCCGGAGAGGTGGACCTATCGAACATGGCAGGCCGCGGGGTGTTCGCCGCCTGGAACGAGCCCGGCTGCTTTGAGAAGGCGCACATCGCGCCCCATCGGGCCATAGCCTGGACTGATGACCTTGAGCTCTGCCCGGATGCCCTCTATATGGAAATCACGGGCAAATCCTTCAAGGAATTGCCGGATGAAATCGAGACGCCGGCCCCGGATGCCTGAAATCTGCCGCTTCTACTGGATTGTCATCCGGATGTATGCCCGTGACCATGGGCCGCCACACTTTCACGCCAATACAGCGGGTATGAGGCTTTGGTAGCCATCGACGACTTGGCCGAGATGCGAGGACACCTCCCCACACGGGCCCGGAGACTTGTAGTTGAATGGGCGTCGCTTCATCAGACTGAGCTACGAGAAGCTTGGGCCCGCGCAAGCAACCTGGAATCACCGGGGGAAATCGCACCCCTGGACTAACTGCAAGTGAGGATAATGGAGCAATACTCAGAGGGAGGAAAGCCTGTGAGGTGGGGGCGCAGTTGGCACAGATATTGCAAGACTATCCGCAAGACATTCGCGTCATGGTGGACGGGTACGAGGAGGGCTACGACGACTTGGAACGACGTCTTATCTTGGTGCAGCAAGTGCGGCTGGACGCCGGTAAGGCGTGGTGGGAAGGACGGCATCGCGATTCCGAAGACACCCGGACGGAAGGCAGCGGGGCGGTTAATGCCTTGGTATTGCACCGCCCCATGAAAACACCATGACAATAGACTATAGCAACCTGAAACAGTCCCTGAAGAACCTGGAGACGCAGCATGAACACCTGCTCCACCTACCGGCGGACTATCCTTCGTTTGTGCATGAAGGCATGGCCGAATCGGTGATCCAACGGTTCGAGACCTGCTACGACGCCCTGTGGAAGATTCTCAGGCGTCATTTGGTCGAAGCGCTGGGCATCGCTGAAGCTCCCAACAGCCCCAGACCCATCTTTCGTTTGGCCGATGAGAACCACCTTTTGGCGGCGGGGGGTGAGCAGTGGGAGATCTACGTGCAAACGCGCATAGACACCACGCACGATTACGACAGGGAGAAAGCGGCCAACGCCATTGGCCTTATGCCCGAGTTCATAAGCGACGCCATCAAGCTGTACAGCGCCATGACGGGAGAGCGGTGGGAATGAGCGGCTCGGTTGACCTCAATCCCAACTACCTGGAAACAGTCATGCGCATCCTGGCGGAGCACGTGCCGGAGTGCGAGGCGCGCGTCTTCGGCTCCCGCGCGACCTGGACGGCGAAGGACTACTCCGACCTGGACTTGGCTATCGTCGGCGAGGGTCCGCTGGACCGGAGAACCCTCGGACGGCTGGAGGAGGCCTTTGAGGAGTCGAGCTTGCCCATGCGGGTGGACGTGCTCGACTGGCACGCTATCTCTGAGAGCTTCCGAGAGGTGATTGAGCGAGACTGCGTGGTCGTGCAGGAGGGGGCCGAGCAGTCAACAGCGAGGGAATGGCGTGAAGTGACGCTGGGGGAATTTGCGCCTTTGACCTACGGCAAGGGGCTTACCACCAACGATCGAAGCCCGTCCGGCGACGTGCCGGTCATCGGCTCTAACGGGATCATCGGGTACCACGATTCACCATTAACCGACGGGCCAACCATCGTCATTGGGCGCAAGGGGACAGTTGGTGCCGTCTATTACTCTCCGGTTCCCTGTTGGCCGATTGACACGACCTTCTTCATCACATCCGATGACGCTGAGCTACTGAAGTTCCAATACTTCGCCCTCAAAACCCTTCCTCTTCAGGAAATGAATTCTGACAGCGCGGTACCTGGGCTCAATCGCAATGAGGCCCACGCCTGTATGTTGCGAGTGCCTGATGAGGGCGAGCAACGCGCCATCGCCCACATCCTCGGCACGCTGGACGACAAGATCGAGCTGAACCGCCGAATGAACCAGACGCTGGAGTCGATGGCCCGCGCCATCTTCCAGGACTGGTTCGTGGACTTCGGCCCAACGCTGGCCAAGATGGAGGGCCGGGCGCCGTATCTGCCGCCGGAGGTGTGGTCGCTGTTCCCGGACCGGCTGGTGGACTCGGAGCTGGGCCCCATCCCGGAGGGGTGGGGAGTGCGGACGTTGGGGGAGGTGGCGAAGCTCAGCCCCGAGTCTTGGTCCAAATTGAATTACCCTGAAAATGTCGAGTACGTTGACTTGGCCCATACCAAGAGGGGAGTCATTGAATCCACGCAGCGGTTTCCCTGGAAGGATGCCCCTAGCAGGGCAAAAAGGGTGCTCCGCTCCGGAGACACCATTGTTGGGACGGTTCGACCCGGCAACTGTTCTTACTCCCTCGTGGGAGCCGACGGACTGACTGGCAGCACCGGATTTGCAGTGCTGCGGCCTTTGCATCCACGGTCCCGGGAGTTGATCTACCTTACCGCGTCAGCACCAGAGAATATCGAGAGGCTTGCTCACCGGGCAGATGGCGCGGCCTATCCGGCAGTTCGCCCAGAGGTCGTCGGGGAAACCGAAATAGCGATCCCCGCCTCTGGAACTGAAGTGCTGGACCGGTTTTCCAATGATGTTGCTCCTATCCTCGATAAGATAGAATCAACCAAAATGGAATCACGCACTCTGGCTGCACTGCGGGATGCGCTGCTGCTGGGGCTGGTATCGGGGGAGGTGGGGGTGGGGGGTTCCGGAAACACTTCATCCAATTGCATCACACCCAATTGAGAGGCGAATAACGCAAGTGATATCACCAACTAGCAATGCCGACACTTCTATACTAATCGCCGACACCCATATCGTGTCTGTAAGCGGACACGATATGGGGCGAGTACCCGCAAAGTTGTTTCTTGAGCTATCCCCATCTCCGCGTGTCTGTATTTCGGTCGAAAGATTGTTGTTACCGCACAGTTTCGTAGAACTGTTCCTGAAAGGTGATCACTGGTTTGACATTTCATTGGACAATCATCTTGTAGTCAGTGCAAAAGAGCACAGTATTACATGCAAACCAAACGAAACAGGATTGCTTTGCTATGGAACATTCGTACTCGAGCGTAACGCAGTAACGATTGTGGAAACAGATGTCAATCTTCAATCCGTCGCCTTCAGTGTGATCAACTTTGTAGACTTCTTTTTTCACCTTAATGGAGGAATATCCGGAGGGAAAGACCGAACAGTGCGGCTACGATCTTCACCCTGGATAATCGAAATTGCAGCAATCGATCGTATCGAGCAAATAGCCAAGTCCTTAGGGACGGAGGGCGGATACAGTATCACCCATCACGGGAATATACGCCGTTCTGATGGTGGCTTGTTCTCTGTGGAGGATGTTCGCCAGCTTTTGGAAGGGATAGAGTTGTTCTTGTCCTTTGCAAAGGGTGCACACTGTGGTTTTCCTATCGTGGCAGGTATGAACGAGAACGGCGAGCGAGTTTGGCAGCAAGTAGGAATCAATGATGTACTCATAAGATCGTGGAGGACAGCCTACACATCTTGGTTCGACACGTGGCACGGCAGAATTTTGGAAGACGTGTTCTCGGGGTTCTGGCGTTGGTTCGAATCATCTGAACCAAATGACCCACTGCGATGGGCTCTGAATTGGTACATTCTGAGTAACGAAGCACATGTCGTTGAAGGAGGGCTTATTCTCGCCATGGCGGCCTTGGAACGGTTGTCTTACAGATCCTTTTCCAAGCGCGGTCAGCCTGGCAAGCGGATAGCAAGTGCACTCAAAGCAAAGGGGATTCCTGTAGCCATACCTCTGGAATGTCCTGAATTGGCAGCCCTGCAAGCCAAATTCCAAATCCAGAAAGATAAGAAATTGGAGCATGGTCCGCATGCTCTGGTTGAGATTCGGGACGATTTAGTCCACGCAGAAATGGACTATGGGACTCTGCCACCAAGTGCTTACTATGAAGCCTGGAATCTGGGACAGTGGTATGCGGAGTTAATGTTGCTGAGGGGCTTTGGCTATGATGGGTACTACGGCAATCGACTAAAGGATCGGCGGAGAGGTCAAGTAGAACCTGTTCCATGGTCTAAGTCTAACAAGGCCTCCCCATGATCACCCTCACCGAGGCCGACGTTGAGAAGGCCGCGCTGGCCTGGCTGGAGGGGCTCGGCTGGCGGGTGGGGAGGGAATGAATATGTCAGCAACACCATACCACCTTGGCAAGTTCCCTCCCAGGAATTTGGATTGGGCTCGGCTTGTGCCTGCTATCGGACGCGCGCACTCCGCGGTGGCTGCATATGGCGCGATGCTTGAGAGCATACCAAACACAGACGTCCTCATTTCGCCGCTTACGACACAGGAGGCCGTTTACTCAAATCGTATTGAGGGCACACAGACGACGCTGACTCAGGTTCTCACCTCTCAGGCGTATGAAGAGAACCACCCCGTCGACGATCCAGCCAAGCGTAGTGACGTGGACGAAGTCATCAATTACAGAGTTGCTCTAGATATCGCCACCCGCCAACTGGACCAGATACCGCTGTCGCTGAGGCTCATTCGTGATGCCCACCGCATCCTGATGAGAGGCGTCAGAGGGCAGGACAAAGCGCCGGGCGAATACCGCCGCATACCCAACAGCGTTTGGATCGGCCCTCCCGGTTCAACCATAGAGGGCGCAGACTTTGTGCCATGCCCGGTAGAGCATCTGCCGGGCGCCATGGATGCATGGGAGAGATTCATTCACTCGGATGAACCGGACCCGTTGGTTCAACTGGCAATCGTTCACGCCGAATTCGAGTCAATCCACCCCTTCCTGGATGGAAACGGACGGATGGGTCGGTTGATCGTTCCGCTCTACATGGTCGCAAAGGGCCTCTTGGAGGCCCCACACTTCTACATCAGCGGCTTTCTCGACCAACACCGCGACGAGTACTATGAGCGGTTGCTCGCAGTGTCCCGCGACGGCGACTGGACTGGCTGGTCTGAGTTCTTCCTTACGGCAATGGCAGAACAGGGGAACGTCAACCTCCTCAGAGCTCGGAGTATCTTGACCCTTTACAATGAACTGAAGGAATGGGTGGTCGACAGAACCCATTCCCAGTATGGTGTTCGCGCGCTTGACTGGATCTTTGGGAAGCCTGTCTTCCGCTCATCCGACTTTGTAGGGAACTCAGGGATTCCCACCCCGACGGCATCTCGGATACTACGGGTTCTGCGCAACAGCGACATGTTGGCCGTACTGATTGAAGCCCGCGGGAGGCAACCAGCGCTCCTGGCGTTTGCCAAGCTCCTCCACTTGGCGGAAGGCAGCGAGTAGGTTGTGTATCACAGATTGAAGACAACGTATTTTGTACATCATAAGAGGGCTTCCATGATGTACAACGGCGCTTGTGGTGAAAACATGATGCACAATGAGAATCACGGCGAACGAAGAGCATCTCGATGACCACCCTCACCGAGGCCGACGTTGAGCAGGCCGCGCTAGCCTGCCTGGAGGGGCTCGGGTGGGGGTGATATTGCCGGAATCCAACTTGGGGCGCTATCATTGCGCTGGTGGGATACGGAGCGCGAATTAGAGGGGAGACAAATGGAAGTGAAAGAGGCGGCGTTGCTGGCGAAGAAATACGTTTCCAGCCTCTTCGCCGACGAGAAGGTAACAGGCATTGCCCTCGAAGAGGTTGATTTCGACCACGATGCCAATACGTGGAAAATAACGATCGGATTCATGCACCCTTCACATGGGCAAACCGCTAGGGATGTCCACTTCGTCAGCCCCTGGTTCAGGCCTTTAGAACGCTCCTATAAGGTTGTTCACATCAACGACGAGACCGGCCACGTCGAATCGCTCAAGGACCGATTCTTGGCCCCTGCCGAGTGATCTGATGCCTCCAACCGGGTACTTCATAGATAGCAACCTATTAGTTTTATATGTAGTTGGGAGCGAAGGCCGATACTTAATTCCCAAGCATAAGCGGCTGAAAGGATACTCGGCGGAACACTATGACCTTTTGCTGCATCTGCTTCAACCGATTGGGCGAGCGCTGGTAATGCCGAACACGCTCACCGAGACCGATAACTTGCTGAAGCAACACAAAGAACCGGAACGTTCCCTTCTCCGCAGAAGGCTGCGGTCCATCATTCATGAAAGCGATGAGGTTGTTGTTGCCAGTGTAAAAGCATCAGCGAACAACGCCTTTGAGTGGCTGGGACTGGCAGATTCGGCGCTTTTGGAAGCTGTTAGCCCAAAAACCCCACTGATTACTGTAGATCTAGGGTTGCACCTAGCCGTTATAGAGAAGTGGGAGAGGGACGATTTGTCAACAAACTTCGCCCAGATGCGTATGCGCGACCAGTAGATGGAGCGCCCAAGCTCCCCATGACCACTATCACCGAGGCCGACGTTGAGCAAGCCGCCCTCGCTTGGCTGCGGGGCCTCGGCTGGCGGGTGGCCCGCGGGCCGGACATCGCCCCCGGCGCGCCGGAAGCCGAGCGCGCGGACTACGGGCAGGTCGTGCTGGAGCGTCGGTTGCGGGACGCGCTCGCCCTGCTGAATCCGAGCCTTCCGGCCGAGGCACTGGACGACGCCTTTCGCAGGCTCGCCCGACCAGAAGGCGCAACGCTGGAAGCCCGCAACCGTGAGTTCCACCGGATGCTCGTGAACGGCGTCACGGTGGAGTACCGGACCGACGGCGGCGCCATCCGCGGCGCGCAGGCGCGGGCCGTCGACTTCGAGGACCCCGCCGCCAACGACTGGCTGGCGGTCAACCAGTTCACCGTTACGGAGAACAGGAACACGCGCCGGCCGGATGTCGTGCTGTTCGTCAACGGCCTCCCCCTGGGCGTCATCGAGCTCAAGAACCCGGCCGACGAGGACGCCACCATCTGGACGGCCTGGCAGCAGCTCCAGACCTACAAGGCGGAGCTGCCGTCGCTGTTCTCCCTGAACGAGATACTGATGGTCTCCGACGGGACGCAGGCGCGCATCGGCGCGCTCACCGCCGGGCGGGAGTGGTTCAAGCCGTGGCGCACGGTGTCCGGGGAGGGCCTGGCGGACCCGGCTATGACCGAGCTGCAGGTTATGCTGGAGGGAGTTTGCGATCCGGCGCGCTTCCTGTCCCTCGTGCGTGACTTCGTCGTGTTCGAGGACGACGGCGGCGGAGCGCTGGACAAGAAGATGGCCGGCTATCACCAGCTTCACGCCGTCCAGGTGGCCGTCACCGAGACTCTGCGCGCGGCAGAATTCCAGGCGGCGGGCCGGCGCGCTGCCGAGGAGCGCGGCCGCTACGAGTCGGGCCGCAAACCCGGCGGCGATCCCGGCGATAGGCGCATCGGCGTGGTCTGGCACACACAGGGCTCCGGCAAGAGCTTGACCATGGCCTTCTACGTCGGGGCCATCGTCCGCGAGCCTGCCATGGCCAATCCCACCATTGTCGTCCTCACCGACCGCAACGACCTCGACGACCAGCTGTTCGGGACCTTCTCGCGCTGCCAGGACCTGCTGCGCCAGCCGCCAACCCAAGCCGCGAGCCGCGCCGACCTGCGCAACAAGCTCTCTGTCGAGTCCGGCGGCGTGGTGTTCACCACCATCCAGAAGTTCTTCCCTGAGGAGAAGGGGGACACCCACCCTACGCTATCGGAGAGGCGCAACATCGTGGTCATCGCGGACGAGGCGCACCGCAGCCAGTACGACTTCATAGACGGCTACGCCCGCCACATGCGCGACGCCCTGCCCAACGCCTCATTCGTTGGCTTCACGGGAACGCCGATTGAGCTACAGGACGCCAACACCCGCGCCGTGTTCGGGGACTACATCAGCATCTACGACATCCAGCGCGCCGTGGAGGATGGGGCCACGGTGCCTATCTACTACGAAAGCCGTCTCGCCAAGCTGGCCCTGGACGAGGCCGAGCGGCCCGCCATAGACCCGGACTTCGAGGAGGCCACCGAGGGCGAGGAAGTGGAGCGCAGGGAGAGGCTCAAGACCAAGTGGGCGCAGTTGGAGGCCGTCGTCGGAGCGGAGAAGCGGGTCAAGCAGGTCGCTGAGGACATCGTGGAGCACTTCGAGCAGCGGCTGGAGGCGCTGGCGGGCAAGGCGATGGTCGTCTGCATGAGCCGTCGCATCTGCATCGACCTCTACCGGGAGTTGGCGCGCCTTCGCCCTGACTGGCACGGCGACGATGACGATAAGGGCGTAATCAAGGTCATCATGACCGGCTCCGCCTCTGACCCGCTCGATTGGCAGCCCCACGTCAGGAACAAGCCCCGGCGGGAGGCGTTGGCCAAACGGTTCCGGGATGCCAGTGACCCTTTTCGCATCGTGCTGGTGCGCGACATGTGGCTCACCGGTTTCGACGCGCCCAGCCTGCACACCATGTACGTGGATAAGCCGATGCGCGGCCACGGGCTGATGCAGGCCATCGCCCGGGTCAACCGCGTGTTTAGGGACAAGCCTGGCGGCTTGGTGGTGGACTACTTGGGCCTGGCCCAGGACCTCAGGGAAGCCACGGTGACCTATACCGAGAGCGGCGGCAAGGGACAAACAGCGCCCGACAAGGAAGAGGCAGTGGCGGTCATGCTGGAAAAGCACGAGGTCTGCTGCGCCCTGTTCCACGGTTTCGATTGGTCCAAATGGACTACGGGCACGCCGCAAGAACGCTTGGGGCTGCTGCCCGCTGCGCAGGAGCGTGTCCTGGCACAGGAGAACGGCAAGGACCGATGCCTGAACGCTGCGCGGGATCTCACTCAAGCCTTCGCGCTGGCCGTGCCTCACGAGGAGACCCTGCGTATCCGCGACGACGTGGGATTCTTCCAGGCAGTACGGGCGCACCTGATGAAGCGCGCCCCTGGCGATGCGCGGCCCGAGGAGGAAGTCGACCACGCCGTGCGGCAGATCATCTCAAGAGCCGTAGCCTCCGAGGGCGTCATGGACATCTTCGCCGCCGCGGGGCTGGACAAGCCGAACATCTCGGTGTTGTCCGACGAGTTTCTCGCCGAGGTGCAGGGGATGCCGCACCGCAACCTCGCCGTAGAGTTGCTCCAGAAGCTGCTCAAGGGAGAGTTGCAGGTCCGCCGCCGCAAGAACGTGGTGCAGGCGCGGTCCTTCTCCGAGATGCTCGAGCAGACCCTGCGGCGCTACCAGAACCGGACGGTAGAGGCCGCGCAGGTCATTGAGGAGTTGATAGAGCTTGCCAGGGGCATGCGGGAGGCCAACGCCCGCGGCGAGCGGCTGGGGCTGTCCGAGGACGAACTGGCCTTCTACGACGCCCTGGAGACCAACGACAGTGCCGTCCAGGTGCTGGGCGATGAGACGCTGCGGGACATCGCCCGGGAATTGGTGCAGACGGTCAGAAACAGCGTTGCCATCGACTGGACGCTGCGGGAGAACGTCCGCGCCCAACTCCGAGCGCTGGTCAGGCGCATCCTGCGTAGACACGGCTACCCGCCGGACAAGCAGGAGAAGGCGGCTGTGACCATCCTGGATCAGGCCGAGGTCCTGTCCGAAGGCTGGGCCGATGCCTGAAGCGATCAGGGTCAATCTCTTACCTACAGAGCCAACCCTGCCCTCAGCACGGAAGTTCCCGGTCTTGTGTAGCTGCGCTGTCTGCATGACCTTTGAGGATGTTGCCTTCACTGAGGAGGAGTGACCATGCGATACTTCCACAGAAACGAGTTGCCGGCCTACGGACTCCTGGCCGTCGCGGCGCTGGTTGCATCCCTGCCGCTGTACCCGTATCAGTGGCACTTGCTCCTGCATGTAGTCGGCGTGGTGGTCTTTCTGGGCAACATCAGCGTGACCGCCGCATGGATGCTCATGGCGGGACGTACGAAGAACCGCGATGTTCTGCACTTCGCCGCCAAATCCGTTACCCGCGCCGACCTGCTGTTCACTCTGCCCGGCTTGCTCCTAGTGCTGCTGAACGGCCTTGCGATGGCCGCTGCGCGCTGGGGCGGATGGACAGGGTTTCATGAGATATCCTGGATAACGACCTCCTTGATGCTGTTCACAGTCTCCGGACTCGTATGGGTGGGCGTTCTCCTCCGCCTTCAGCGCCGCATGCTGACGCTCTCTGGACCGTCGGGTCGGGCCGATTCGCCTCTGCCCGCAGAATTCTTCTCGGCGCTCCACCAGTGGTACGCTTGGGGAACGCTGGCAACCGTGTTACCGATCATCTCCCTCTATTTGATGGTCAATAAGCCGACGCTCTGGTAGGTGGACCGCCCCAGTGCAGTTCCTGGAGGTTTGGCGGCCCTGAGGAAATCTTCAACGTGAGATGCGCTTGGCGACTCCCCACCTCACCCCGTGTGCAGGGTCTCTACGGGTCGGAAACCAAGCCTGAATACGGATTCGACGCCAGCCTGGAGGAGATCCTGCACCTGATAAGTTCGGTTGGCTACGCGCAGGCCTACCCGGACGTGTTTGGCGAGGAAGCGGCTTCGACTATAGCCGCATACATGGACACCGCTAGGGGCGGGCATTTTGAGGAGAGGCAAGACGCCGATTGCGAGGATGACGGGAATGGCCCTTGCGCCCTCCCTCCGGGTCGAGAGTATCCGGCGGGTGCGTGGTACACCTATCTTGATCCCACCTGCAACTACGCTTGTATGATAAGCGAATACTTCTACTGGGCGCTTACGACGATCATGGGCGCCCAAAGCGACGCTCAGCGTCGTAGGGCTATTTCAAGGGAGTGGGCGGCCTGCACTACCGAGCAGCTCAAATCGAAGGACCAGGATATCTATGGCCTGCTGACCAACCCTCGATACGCATTGCCGCTTATACTACCGGACGGCAGCTACGATCCCGCTACGCCGTAGACCATAGCTGGGTTTGCAAAGCCAGCTATGCCACCTAGCCCCGCGTGCTGCCTATCCCCCTGGCAGAACCTCTGTCCGCTGTAGCTCGGAGGTCAAGACCGGTCGGATGAAGCGTCGGGACGGCTCTATATCTACACCGCCAGCGTGAACCTCAGCGTGAAGGTTCTTGATTTTGTCAAGCTTGGTGGGCCTAAGTTGACGGTAGGCAGCGCCATCTTCGAGATGCGGTTGGGGCTGTGAGTCTTCCGGGGCGATGTTAGAGCAGCGTAGCCCGTCAGGGATGACGAACGCAACCTTCGCAGTACACGATAGACACAGAAGCTCCGGTACTCGTGGGCGGCGGACTTGAATTCGGTAGGAAGTCAGAAGCTACTGACCGCCTAGGTTGGCTTCTGTACTGGCCGTCTATAACGCCCAACACGGTCGAATGGCGCCTCGGGTAAAGGCCTGTAGACATCAATCACCTCGTCCTCGAACTCGAACCGCTCCATCATGACATCAATGGTGGTTTGAGCAATCAGTGACGCACAGGCGAGGACGGAGGCGGGCGGCGCATTGTTGACGGGTGCAGAGCAACCCAGATCAGGCTCCGCAACATCGACTTTGGAGTCGCTTGGCGGAATGATCGGGTAATCGGGAGAATCAGGCAGATCAAAAATTGAAAAATCAGTATCCTGGACCTTCCGCTGAACCCGCCCAATGAAACCACCACGAAGCAGCGCACCGGAGACCAACGGCTTGCCCAGTTCCTTCGCAACCCGAACGACGGGATGCACAAACGCATCGTTGCCGGTGGCGTCAATGACCACATCAGCGTCTTCAATGAGTTGCGCGATCTCCTGTAATCCGTATGGGTTGGCCGGGGGCGCTATGGACTCTACCTTGGTCCAAGGTGAGTGATCCCTGATGGCGGCCTCCACGGCGTTCACTTTGGGTCCCCCAACCCGATCATGGCCCGCAACGTGCCGTACGACGCTCCCAGGCGACAGGAGGTCGCCGTCCACGATTTTCAGGGAATCGATGCCGCTCTCGGCAAGGGTCACGGCTACATGTCCTCCCAACGCGCCGGCCCCCAAAAAGACAGCACGGCGTCCCTTGAGAACCTCTGCGTCGGGTCCAGCCCAGAGCCTGAGAGTCCGCTCGTCATTCGGTTCGGCCACTAGCGCTGCTGCTTCCACTGGATCTCCTGCTCCTTCGCAAGCCATGACGAGAAGGTCCGTGCGCTCTCGCCGTTGCCACGCGAACAAAATGATGTCCACACCGCCGGTCTTCTGGGGACCTCTCGTCTCGTGGCGTCGCGCGCGAGCTTTCTCCAAGCCCTTCCGTTGCGATCTCTTGAGATGTCGTGGCAGCTCGGAGAGATTGCGCGGCGGTGGCGCCTGAAGATGACCGACCCGAAACCAGAGCCCACGGAGCTCACGCGGCCCAGTCGCTGGTCCTGGCCGAAGACTCAGCAGGTTCGGGTTCGTCAGGACTCCATTCATGTCTCCCCAGCTACCGATGCTCGTGCGCCGTGACTCAAAATCGAATGTGGCCATCAGCGGCCACTTGCACTTGAAATTCAGGTAGGCGTCGAATGGTAGGTCGTCATCCTGCCAACCGTTCCTTGCGCGCCCGCACCAGTCCTCAACACGGCTGGAGAGACCCTCCACGGTCTCTCATTCACCGCTTAGATCGCCGTCCCGCCAAAGGCAGACGAAGCCGTCTAGTGTCGAGTGGTTGGTGTTGAGACCCTGCACGAAGACCCTGGGCGGTCGGTAGGGCCACCCTGGGTCAAAGACAATCTCCATTGTGCGCGTATCAGTGAGCCTGTCAACGCCGGGTGGATGGGGCCTCGCCACACGCGGCGTTCGGTGCTGGGAACGGGCTCGAATCCAGACGCAACAAGGTCGGCTCGGAACCCTTCCAGCGAGGCGATGTCGAAGGATTCCTGTTCCATTTCGTCTACCCGAACCGGGTGGCCTCATTCCGCCGAGTCGGTGCGACGGTACTACCCACACTTCCTCCACTATTCGGTGGATAGGGCAAGACCGGATTGGCGCGGTCATTGCCGCCGAGGATCTTGCGCCATTCAGTGGCAGCGTCGGTGTCGTTCATGAGAAGGGCTCGGTTTGCCTGCACCCCCAGTTTCCCAAATATGGCCGCAGCCTGCTCGATCTGCCCTGCCGCCAACGGTGGGTCGACGGGGGTACCGAGCACAGGGTCCAATAGAGGATTGACTCTCGCCCGGTCAAAACGGTCCACAATGCACTGGAGCGTCCGTGCCAAGAGCACATCCCATTCGCTCCCGGCGACCAGTCCGGATCGCCATGCCTCGAACGTGACGAACTCCAGGTACAGACCGCCAGGCCGCTTGTCTCCAAGGTGGGTCTCCCGAATCTGGCGCACTAGCTTGACGATGGGCTTGTAGGCAGGCCGGTCACCAACCCTCGGACTGGAGGCCGATTGATTCTGTTCCGTTGAAAGGTCCCCGAAAAGTACGGCGCCAGTGGTTACCCAACGGCCCTCGCCCTCAACCCACCGGTTCTGGTCCTTGGTCGGGATTGCCCAGAGTCCACCGTGACGTACTGCTGGGACCGCATCAACAGAAAACTCTCCTCCCGAAGTGCGATCGCGGTCAGGGAACAGGACTTTGACGCTACGCGCCTGCTGCTGTGCCCGTCCGCCGCCTTGCCCATATTGCCCGTACTTGCGGACGATGACGCGCCAGACGGCGTTAAACACAGCCCTAGGCTCGGCCCTCGTGTCCAGCCCAGTAAAACGCAGGAAGACGTCCACATCCTTGCCTGGATAGATGCCGGTATCCCGACCGTAGGAGCCGATCAGCAGCGGCTCGACGCCCCATTCCTTCATCTGCTCGTCCTGTTGTAGCAGCTCTCTGATCTCCGTGTGGGCGTCTATGGCGCGCTTCCGCTTCTGCCCGTTGACTTCGATGTTGGTGAGTGCCTTCTCGAATTGGCTCCGTAAGTTCGGCATTACATCCCACCCGCTATGTCTCTAAGCTAACGCTTCCTGGCGCATCGGCAAAACTACTCTCTCAATGGGGCTCCCGCCTGCGCCCGAGCGCACCACCAGACTGGGCAGATAGCGCTGCACTACGCGACTACCGCGGTCATCTGGACCATCTTCCCACTCGTACAGGTTCACGCGGATGGTATTCAGCATGCGACCAAGGAGCAGAGCCACTGTCCACGGGCAGCGAAGGAGCAAGTGAACCTCGGACGTCTCCGAGCGTGATACTGCCTGACGTATTGCATGGGACGCCTCTGCGACGATTGCGCCTGCGTCCTCGGGGAGCAGGTTCCCTTCAGCCACTGTTCGGATGTGGAACACACTGGCGAGCCGGCCAAGACGGGCTTCCAAGAGGCGGTCAAACGCGGGGCCGCTCCGCGTTGGCAGCAGATCGACGTAGACGATTGCGTCGCCTATGGGTGCCTCGCGAGGGGAGCGACCCGTGACCTCCAGCAATCGAGTCGAAGCTACTGGAGCCGGAGCATTATCTGAGAATGTCCACGTATACCCTGCGGTGTCTACTGCGTCCACATCCCCAAGGAGGGTTGTGGGCAGCGCGGCACCAAGGGCGAATGCAACCGACAGATACGCTCCTCCACTGACCCTTGTGTGCCTCGCACCCGCGATCTCCAGTAGGTGAGGGAGATCACCGAGGAATAGCCGAAGGTCTTCAAGGCCCTGCCGATGCGGGCGGTGATCACCATGCGTGGGCAGCCGCAAGCGCACGACCAAGTCTCCGTGCGAGCCAGTGGCCGATGGGGTGATGCGAGTTTGCAGATTGATATCGATGACTTGTCCGGCCGCCTCGATACCCTCCCGGAGCCCCTCCATCCTTTGACGACAGTGACTGCGCGCGATGTCCCTCGAAGTCAGCGCCGGGTCCTGGCGCAGTCCCTTTAGGTTCGGCTTACTCCGAGACAGAAGGCTATCGGGCGCAGAATAGTCCAAACCGCCGGATTCGGCCTCGATGGTCGATGCGATCGATAGAGTGAACGCTCCCTCTGCCTCCAAGGCGAGCAACTGTGGAAGTTCGATGTCCTTTACGACGCTTGATGCTCCGATGTCAGGGGTCACGAGCAGTACGGCGCCCGATAACCCGGACTGTATTGCCTCTTCCAGCCGACGCTCCGTGTCGCCGGGAGGCATATCACTCCGGTCGAGCCATACGGGAACGCCTGCAGACCTCAGTGCCCAAGCCAAGTCTATTGCGACCTCCGCGCCATCGCTGTGTCGGTATGACAGGAAGACCGGACCGCGCGGAGATACGCGACTGGAACTGT
Organism: Dehalococcoidia bacterium; assembly: GCA_965221925.1. Classification (GTDB taxonomy): domain Bacteria; phylum Chloroflexota; class Dehalococcoidia; order Lucifugimonadales; family UBA2985; genus JAPPHY01. The sequence continues at coordinate 464,170 of OZ244924.1, forward strand.
TCTTCACATTCCTCGGAAGCCCATTACTCATCTGTCCCTGCCCATAGAGCGCGACCGATCTTGTTGTGCATGGCTACAGCACTAGAATATGTCCTCTGTAAGACAAGGTCAATAGGTGTGATACTCCTTTTCATTTGCGTGCCCGTGTGCTAGGATGGTGGCAGCATGATTGGAAGTGAACCGCCATGGCCATTGAAATCGCCGGTTTCGCCCAGGCGCTAGCTCGGTGTCAGGCCTTTGAGGCTGTCGATGCTGGTGAGCTTGAGAACGCGCTCTCCACTGGCCAGGAACCACTGGAGATGCTGTTCGTTGAGCCCTCGGCTGATGTGGCGCTCATTCAGTCGGGAGAGCCATTCAGACACCTGTACTTCGTTCAACATGGCATGATCGTGCCCTGGCAGTATCCCTACTCGGAGTTGGCCTCCCCCTTCCTGATAGGGGACCACGAGTTCATGATGGGTGCAGAGTGCTGGGTGGCCTCCTATTCGGCCGCAACGCAGACAACCGTTGTGGCCATCCCCATCGCCACGATGAGACTCGCCGTTGAAAGAATCCCTCAGATATGCGCCAAGATGTATCTTGTGTTACTGAGACGTATGGCGCGCTACTACTGGATCTCACTCGCTACCAAAGGGAGTCCGGCACCGAGGGTTGCAGCTGCTCTGATCTCCCGGCTCGCCCTCAATGGAGAGGATCACGGTAGCGAGCGCGAGATCACCTTGCGGCAGCGAGACATCGTCCGCCTTACTGTCATGTCGCGCTCGGCCGTCGCGAGTGGCATTTCAACACTCGCCGCCGAAGAACTCATCCGCATCGGGGACGACAACAGCGAAAGATTCTCAGGGCTGGTTCATGTCCCAGACGTTGACCGACTAAAGGACTACGCGCTCAGAGAGGTTCGGGAGAAACAGGTCCGTCCACTACTCCCGTCAAACGAAGACTACCACTGAATGCCATCATTGTGGGAGATGTGTATTCGTTCAGACACATGTGAGACAGACAGGAGGATAAAAAGGGGCCATCCTTTAGGTGAGATTAACCTGAAGGAGGCCCCTTATGCGGGTAGTTGCCCTACCCAAGCCATTCTACCGCGCCGCCGCCCACCATGCGGTGGACCCCAGTCCTGTGGCAGACGAGCGTTTGCGTGCCTTACGCCTGTGGTGGAAGCTCCGCAGCAACGGATGCTCTGCCGTCGAGGCAGCCGCGATGCTGGAGTTCCCGCGCTCAACCCTCTACCGGCTGGGTCGCCGCTACCGCGATGATGGCGTGCGCGGTCTCGAACATCGCTCGCGTCGGCCCCACCACCACAGACAATCCACATGGAGCACGGAACTCGTCGAGGCCGTGCTCCGACAGCGGGAGAAACCGCCCCGCTACGGGAAGGACAAACTCGCCCTCATACTGCGTCGGGAGGGCTGGGAAGTCTCTACGTCCACCATCGGCCGCATCCTCTCCTCTCTCAAGCGGCGCGGCCTGCTGCGGGAACCCCCACGCCCTGGCGTCGCCCGCCGGAAACGGCGCACAACCCGTCCGTATGCCATCCGCAAGCCGAAGGACTATCAACTCCGCGTACCCGGCGACCTCGTCCAAATGGACACGCTGGACGTCCGCCCTCTGCCCGGCGTGATCTTCAAACACTTTACCGCACGCGATGTCATCTCCCGCTGGGATGTGCTCTAGGTGGGCACGCGCGCCACCGCTGTGAGCGCTGCGCGCTTCCTCGACGCTGTAGAAGCGCGGATGCCGTTCCCTGTGCGAGCTATCCAGGTGGACGGATAGTCCGAGTTCTGTGGGGAGTTCGAGGAGGCGTGTCGGGAGAGGGGCATCAGGCTCTTTGTACTGCCGCCCCACTCGCCGAAGCTGAACGGCTATGTGGAGCGTGCCCACCACACACACCAAGAGGAGTTCTACGAGGGCGAGTGGACGGTAGCGGCGCTCACGCCCGCTCAGCTCCGGTGGGAGTGCTGCTACAACACCGAACGCCCTCATCAATCGCTGGGCTATCGGACTCCATTGGAGTATCTTATTCAGCGCCACCAAGGGATGACCCCACTGTCTCATATGTAGTGAGCGAGTACTGAGAATGTCATTGTGCAATGATTATGTCAGTAGTTAATTGTTCAATGAAAATGTCAGTCTATGAAAGGACTGACGTTGACCATGAGAGAGCAATTGAGGATAGCGGTGTTGAACGGAGTACTGGAAGGGAAGGTGTCGGTGGCAGAGGTGGCCAGGCTGCTGGGTGTGAGCGAGCGCCATGCATGGCGACTACTGAGAGCATATCGAAAGGAGGGAGTTGCTGGAGTGGCTCACGGAAACAGAGGCAGAAGGCCGTCTACCACCACGTGTCCGGGGATTCAGGAGAAGGTGATGGCGCTGGCCAAGGGCCGTTACTCAGGCTTCAACCATTCCCATCTGACTGAGCTGTTGGCCGAACGGGAGGGCATTCCCCTGTCCCGCTCCACCGTTCGGCGGATCCTTTTGGCCGGGGGAATCGGAAGCCCTCGTCGTCGCCGAGCGCCCAAGCGCTACCTTCGAAGGGAGCGCTACCCCCAGGAGGGAATGCTGCTGCAGATAGATGGGAGCCGGCACAACTGGCTGGAGGGTCGCGGACCACATCTGACTCTCATCGGCGCCGTGGACGACGCCACTGGGACGATCCCCTTCGCTCTGTTCCGTCAGCAGGAGGACGCCCACGGCTACATGCTGATGCTCAGGGAGATCATCGATCGCCACGGAATCCCAATGGCCCTGTACAGCGACCGGCATAGCATATTCCAGAACTCCACCAGGGAACCTGAGAGTCTGGAAGAGCAACTCCGGGGAAGGCGTGACCCCACGCAGTTCGCCAGGGCGCTGGAGGAGCTGGGCATCAGGCTCATCCTGGCCTATACACCGCAGGCCAAGGGTAGAGTGGAGCGGGCGTGGGACACCTTCCAGGACCGCCTGGTCTCTGAGATGCGCCTCGCCGGCACAGCTACCATTGAGCAAGCCAACAGGATGCTCCGGGATTTCCTGCCACGATACAATCGGCGGTTCGGCGTCGCACCGGCTCAGCCTGGTTCGGCCTATCGCCAACCGGCCCCGGGCGTCTCCCTTGATGCCGCCCTGTGCTTCAAGTACCTGCGCACCGTGGCCAACGACAATACCATCCACTTTAACGGCGCCGCACTCCAGGCGCTGCCGGATGGCCTCAGGGCCAGCTATGCCAGAGCCAGGGTCGAAGTCCAAGTTCGACTGGACGGCAGCATCCTGGTCTTCCATCAGGGCAGGAGCGTGGCTTCGGCCCCTGCGCCCCTTGAGCCGGTCACCCTCAGAGCGCAAAAGGGTCCACCGCTACAACGGGGTACTGCCGGCAGACGCGCCAAGCTTCTCAGACAAAGGTGACCACGATACTCTGACAACCACCCCCTTCACCCCTAAGAAGACCAGGCTCCAGACCACTACCAAACCATCACCCAACCACCCTTGGAGGAAACCCCTACTGACATAATCATTGAACAATTACCCTGACAATCCACTTCGATCATCGCACCGCGTCTAGGTACAGGGCCTTGATTGCGAACAACATGGTCAGTATAGAATCGACAAGAATGCCAAGGGCGAAGAGCATCATCACATCCTCGAAACTTGGCTGCCAAACGTCGGTCGCGTAAAGCGCGAAAGCGACGAGATAGACGGTCCCATTCGTAACTATCGACTGGTAAGCTACGTATCGGGTTTTACCCAGGCCGTAAAACAGGCTGTCTGTCACCGTATTGAAGGAGAACAACATATATGGAACCAAGAGGATGCTAAAGGCGGTTTTAGCGTACGTCAGGGTAGTCTCGTCGGAGTTGAGAGCGCGGGCGGCGGTTCCCCAGAAGGGAGTAAAGAGCAGCCACAGCGCCATCATTGCGCAGACCACTAGCAGCGAAGTTCGCCAGAGCATGCGCACCCGAGCCATCTCGCCGCTGCTGTTCGCTATCAACGCCCTTGCCGAATCCGCAAAGGCCAGCACAGGCAACAGCATGAAGCTCCAAAAAGTCTGCATTGCCAGGTAATAGCCCCCTATCTCCTTCTCGCCCATCGAGTTGACGATGCGGATGATCATATAGAAGTACGCGAGGTTTCTGACGAGGCTGTCGATCCCACTACCTACGCCTACTCTGAGGTAGGTCTGCATCTCTCGGAACGTTGGAGCGGCAGACAACGCTTTTGTGGATACCTTCATGGTTGCTAGCAGCGTGCAGCCCCCTATGGCAAACAGAAGGGCGCTGCCTATCAGGGATGACCACGCAACGCCAATAACGCCGACATCCAGCGAAAAGTCGTGACTGCCAAAGAACAGGCTGTCGAGGGCGAACCTGAGCAGGATGTTGAGCACGGCCATCGCCAGGATGACGCCCTTTCTGTTCAGCGCCTGCAGGATCACCATCGACGCCGCGTACAGCAAGACGAAGGGTGTGCCGAGTGCGGTTATCCCCAGGAACTCCACCGTCTCTGTGCGGATGGAGGCGGGAGTGTCCACGATCTCGGCGAAACCGTCACGGAAGAGGAACACTGCGGCTGAGAAGATGGCGGATACGACAAGTATGAAGAGTAGGATGCTCTTTAGGCGATCTAGCTGTACGGACACGCCGCTCGATATGCGGCTGCCCACAAAGAAGTATATGGCCAGTACGGTTGCCTCTTGAAAAACCTCAATAGCGAGATTGATGAACTGCCACTGGGCTACTATCGCAAGAGCGCTGGCATCTGGAATGGCATTGCCTATGAGGTGGACGCGGTACAGCTGGTAGCCGCCGGGCAGCGCAAGAAATAGCAGGATGAACGCAAAGAGCCGCCAGTCCCAGATGGCAATATGCTCGCGCATCCGGCGAATTGCATCTCTACCGACAAGCGCAATCCCTTCTCTGGTTCGTAGATGCTTTAGCGCTTCTTGCAATTTGAGAATGCTGCTGTCCACGATTGAGTCCCTACCCTCGCTGCCACTTTAGCATAATTTAGGGAAGGTCTGAACAAAGCGCTGCCAGGCAGATGTTTTGATTGCCGGGTCCAGAAGCAGACTTTCCCTCGTGGTTTTTTGCCTTGTTTGTTGATGGTGCGGTTAATTTCGGCCCTTTGCCTCTCCTTTTCGGCCTCTTTGCGGCTTCAGTCCCGCTTTTGGGCCCACTACCCCCTGGTCAACCAACCAAGAGGCCCTTTAGCCCGCTTCAAGTTGGATAGCCCTAGCAATAGCGCCAGCCGTTCTGCGTTCTTGGCCAAGCCCCGGTAGCGTACCTTGGCGTAGCCCCATAGTCTCTTCACGTCCGGGGAGGGGTGTTCCACCTTGGCCCGGATAGAAGCCTTCGCCTTTTCCCCTATTGCCGCCGGGTCCACCGGGTCCAGTTTCCGCCGCTGTCCCGGCTTCATTGCCACCTGCCACTGTACTGCCAACTCCAGATGCTCTTCCCGCTTCTGCACCCCGATGTAGCCGGCGTCCCCCCACACCTGCCTCTCCCCACCATGCAACAACCGGTGGGCCTGTGTCACGTCATGCACATTGGCCGATGTGGTAGCGAAGCTGTGCGCCAAGCCCGTCTCCGAATCCACCCCAATGTGCAGCTTCATCCCGAAGTGATATTGGTTCCCCTTCTTCACCTGGCGCATCTCCAGGTCCCGCTGCCCGGTCCGGTTCTTGGTGGAGGGCGGCGCCTCTATGATGGTGGCGTCCACTATGGTCCCTTCCCTGAGCCGCAGACCTTGGGACGCCATATGCTCGTTGATCTCCGCAAACAGCCCTTGTCCCAGATGGCGCTCTTCCAGCAGGTGGCGAAAGTGCAGGATGGCACTCTCATCAGGAATCGGCTCAGACAGCCGCAATCCCGCAAAGCGCTGCACTGACTCTGCCTCATACAGCAGGTCTTCCATCCCCGGATCACTCACGTTGTAGCAGAGCTGGACGATGTGGACCCGGAGCATCACCGACAGGGGGTAAGGCCGGCGACCCCGCTCCGCCTTAAAGTAGTGGGGCCGGATGCGCTCCTCCAACCTCTCCCAGGGAATATGGGAGTCGATTCGCTTCAGAAACACCTCCCTGCGGGTCTGCCTCTTCTTGTGCTGGTACTCCAAGTCGGCAAAGGTTGGCTGCTCCGTCATGCTCGCTCCCCCTTGGTATTGGCTGGCCTCAGTATGCCATAATCACAGCACTATTCAGAGGCTCCCTAGATGATTGACACGCTAACCGCTTTCATTGTCGATAATGCTGAGGAGAATCCGTTGGCAATGGCTGCTGTGCTTCTCGTCATCGCCGTGGTCATTGCCGCGGTCGCCCACTTGCTTTGGCAGTAGACCATAGCGGAACAGGTGCACTTCCAACGCCCCCCGTTCGTGGTGAGCCTGTCGAACCATATGAACAACCACTGCAAGGAGCGATTTTGACAACAGCCCAAAGGACGGTTTTAGCAAGATTCAAGCGTGCGTTTCCGGAGAGCGAAGGGTGGCGGTGGAATGAAGCCAAAGTAGCCTTCACTGGAGGGCAGGATCATTGGGGGCCATATGCGAGGCTCGAGTACGCGAGACGGGCATCAATCTATTTTCCCCTTACAGTAAACCACGCGCATATCGTGCCCCGCTCGGTCAGAAACTTCCGCCCGCGAGCGGAAGAACTCCAACAGAGCTTGGACGACAACGGGGTTCCTATCGGACCTGAGTGGTGCAATACGCCAGATGGGGAGTATATCATTGGGCCTGAGCACGCCGACGCTATCATCGAAGCCCTGCGGAACGGGTGACCGCGACGTCTACTCGCTCATATGGTTCGACAGGCTCACCATGAACGGGAAAGGAAATTCAGCTCACCACGAGCGGGGAAGGAAGGCCGCTGCATAATAAGCGGCAGTAGACCCCTGCTTTCGCAGGGGTGGTTACGGCGCGGGCAGTTACCACCGCGTATCAACCATTCCTGCCCCCGAGCAGGAATCCATCCCTAGGGATCGGGGAGCCCCTCCTCCATCCTCTGGATGCCCACTCCCCGTTTCCACGAGGGCAAGCTTCGCGGGCACGACGACGGTGGGATGCTGCCCCGCTCAAATGTCAAATGGTTCGACAGGCGCACCATGAGCGGGCAAGGGAAGCCGCTGCATAATAAGCGGCGGTAGACCCCTGCTTTCGCAGGGGTGGTTACGGCGCGGGCAGTTACCACCGTGTATCAACCATTCCTGCCCCCGAGCAGGAATCCATCCCTAGGGATCGGGGAGCCCCTCCTCCATCATCTGGATGCCCACTCCCCGTTTCCACGAGGGCAAGCTTCGCGTGCACGACGACGGCGGGATGCTGCCCCGCTCAAATGTCAAATGGTTCGACAGGCTCACCACGAACGGGAAAGGGAACTAAGCTCACCACGAGCGGCGGCCCACAGCCACCCACCGCGCTATTGTGCCGAAGGCCGGATTCGAACCGGCACGGGGATTGCGCCCCAACGGTTTTTGAGACCGCCGCGTCTACCATTCCGCCACTTCGGCATAGGCCCAATTATATACCCTTGCAAGGCCGCGCTTCCACATCCGCCCGCGACCAAAGCCTCTTCCCAGATCCGCCCCTGCATGGAGCAGGCTCGACACACGCGCCACCACAATGGGGGGCTGCGCTCAGCGCAGCCCCCCATTTCGTCGAATGCTCGCCGGACCGTCCGGGGCTTGCCCGCGACCCTCAGGCTAGTACTGACGCACCTGGCGCGAGCGTCCTCCCATATCGCCGTAGGAGACGTCCGGGTCTATGACCACGTCCAGCAGGGCGGCGCCGCCGGAGCCGAACGCCCGCTCCAGCGCAGGCCGTATCTGGGACGGATCCGTTACCCGCTCGCCGTAGCCCCCGAATCCCTGCATTATCAGGTCGTAGCGGGTCTCCTGGGAGAGGTACGTCCCAATGGCGCGACCAGTCCTTCGAATAACTCCCTGGGTGGTCTGGTTCCATGTGCCGTTGTTGCCGACTATACCCACCACCGGCAGCTTGTGGCGCACCATGCTCTCCATGTCCATGCCGTTCAGCCCAAAGGCCCCGTCCCCGAACACTATTGCCACCTGCTTCCCCGGCCGCGCCAGCTGCGCCGCGATCGCGAATCCGGAGCCTGGCCCCAGGCATCCAAACTGGCCGGGGTCAAGCCAGTGGCCCGGCTTGTTGATGCCCAGAACGCGGGCCGCAAAGGTGACCACGTCTCCCCCGTCGCCGACCACGGTGGCGTCCCAGTCCAGGAAATCTCGCAGCTCCTTCATAAGCCGCATGGGGTGGATGGGCGTCTGGTCGCTGTTGAGCATGGCCTGATCCGGCTCCTTCAGCGCCTTGTCCTCCGTCATCACCTCCTCAAGCCACTCCCTGCCCGGCGAGCGGTAGCCGGAGGTTCGGAGGCCGTCCATCACCTGCTCCATGGACGCCTTTACGTCGCCCACAACGCCAATATCGATGTGCCGGTTCTTGCCGACCTCCTCGGCATCCATCATCAACTGGATCACCTTGGCGTCCTTGTTGAACAGGACGTCCCGCCCAAAGCTCAGACGGAAATCTACGGGCGTGCCGATGAGCAGGATGGCGTCTGAGTTGACCAGGGCGTAGCGCCGCCCGGTGCTGCCCACGTTGGGATGGTCGGACTGGAGCGCGCCGCGTCCCATGGAGTTCAGGAACACCGGCGCGTCTATCATCTCCACAAACTCCCTGAGTTCGTCCCACGCCTTTGACCACCAAATATCGCTGCCAGCCACCACCGTGGGATGCTTTGAGGTCTTGAGAACGTCCACAACCTTGCGGATGTACTCCGGGTCCGGGTAGGCGCGTGCGTCGGTGCGATACCCGGTGGGCAGGACCAGGTCGTCCTCCTCCATCCGACCGTTGACTATGTCGGTTGGAATCTCAAGATAGACGGGGCCCGGCTTTCCGCTGGTGGCTTGGCGGAAGGCAGTAGCCACAAAGTCCGGTATACGGCGCGTCTCCTGCACCTGGTGGGACCACTTGGTTATCGACTGCATCAGGGCTACGCCGTCGAACTCCTGAAGGCTGCTCATCAGCCTCTCCCGGACGGCCGAGTTCCCCCCAATGACTATCATGGGGCTGTTGGCCTGGAAGGCGTTGGCGACGGCGGTTATGGCGCCGGTAACGCCGGGCCCGGCGGTTACTATGGCCACTCCTGGCTTGCCGGTGACCTTGGCCCACCCCTCGGCGGCGTGCGCCGCGGCCTGCTCATGCCTGAAATCGATGACCTTGATCCCGTTGTCTTCGCACCCCTCGTACAGGGTATAGATGTGCCCGCCGTTGAGGGTGAAAACATATTCCACGCCCTCCCTCTTTAGGGCGCGACCGAAAGCTTCTCCACCGCTAATCTCAGCCATTTGACGCCTCCTTCTGGGTCTTCTCCGCATTCCAACGCCGGACGATGCAGTCGGGGGGTTGGCGGATGGTGTCCGGCAACCCTCAGCCTACAAACCCATCCTTACGGTGTCAAGTCTTTCTTAATCTCTCACCACATATGGTACAGAGGCTCTAGAATGAGCCATGAGCAGATTACCAGTACGGACCATCATCGAAACATGGAAGGTGTGCGATCAGAACGTTTCGGAAACGGCCCGTCGTTTGCACGTAGACCGCCTGACCGTCAAACGCTGGGTGGATCGAGGGCGGCAGCCCTGGGGATACGTGCGCTGGCAGGGCGTGCGGCGCAAGTCTACTGCACCCAACCACCCCAAGCGTGCGCTGTGGGGGGAGGTTGCCGCCCAAGTGCGAAGGTGGAGGGAAGCGACCGGCTTCTGTCGGGAGAAGCTAGCGGTCTTGGCCCAGGCTCAAGGGCTGGAGGTCTCGGCATCGACCATTCATCGGTATTTGCAACGCGTGGGCTTGGTTCGCCCCAGTACGAAGCGACGGCGACCTCGCTTTCAGAACGGCCAAGTCATGCGGCCTCGTAACTGCCCGGGCTTAGGCTACCTTCAGATGGACGTGAAGTACGTCACTCCTGAGTTGTCCGGGTTGCCGTACACTTGCTACCTGTACGCGGCGATGGACATCTCCTCTCGCTACAAGGTTGGGCTAATCCTCCCCAAGCTGGATGAGGGGGGAACACTCTTGGCCCTGTACTATGCCACACAGCAGTTCCCCTTCCCCTTGCACTACGTCCAGACGGACAATGGACTGGAGTTTCAGAGACGCTTTCGCGCCAAGTGCGCCGAACTCGGCCTTGAACACTTCTACATCCACAAGAGTTCTCCCAATGAGAACGCGGTAATCGAGCGGAGTTTCCGCACGGACGAAGAGGAATGCTTCTTCCGGTTAGAGGAAGCGCCCCAAGACCACCAGGAGCTGAACACTTGGTATCAGCGCTTCCTTGACGCCTACAACACTACCCGAGCACACATGGGCATCAATATGCTTACTCCAAAGGAGGCTATCGCCCTGTACCAAAAGTCATGAGAGATTAAGCTATGGCAAGCCATTGTGTGTCATTGTGCAATGATTATGTCAGTAGTTAATTGTTCAATGAAAATGTCAGTCTATGAAAGGACTGACGTTGACCATGAGAGAGCAATCGAGGATAGCGGTGTTGAACGGAGTACTGGAAGGGAAGGTGTCGGTGGCAGAGGCGGCCAGGCTGCTGGGTGTGAGCGAGCGCCATGCATGGCGACTACTGAGAGCATATCGAAAGGAGGGAGTTGCTGGAGTGACTCACGGAAACAGAGGCAGAAGGCCGTCTAGCACCACGTGTCCGGGGATTCAGGAGAAGGTGATGGCGCTGGCCAAGGGCAGTTACTCAGGCTTCAACCATTCCCATCTGACTGAGCTGTTGGCCGAACGGGAGGGCATTCCCCTGTCCCGCTCCACCGTCCGGCGGATCCTTCTGGCCGGGGGAATCGGAAGCCCTCGTCGTCGCCGAGCGCCCAAGCGCTACCTTCGAAGGGAGCGCTACCCCCAGGAGGGAATGCTGCTGCAGATAGATGGGAGCCGGCACAACTGGCTGGAGGGTCGCGGACCACATCTGACTCTCATCGGCGCCGTGGACGACGCCACTGGGACGATCCCCTTCGCTCTGTTCCGTCAGCAGGAGGACGCCCACGGCTACATGCTGATGCTCAGGGAGATCATCGATCGCCACGGAATCCCAATGGCCCTGTACAGCGACCGGCATAGCATATTCCAGAACTCCACCAGGGAACCTGAGAGTCTGGAAGAGCAACTCCTGGGAAGGCGTGACCCCACGCAGCAGGCCGCGGCGCTGGAGGAGCTGGGCATCAGGCTCATCCTGGCCCATACACCGCAGGCCAAGGGTAGAGTGGAGCGGGCGTGGGACACCTTCCAGGACCGCCTGGTCTCTGAGATGCGCCTCGCCGGCACATCTACCATTGAGCAAGCCAACAGGATGCTCCGGGATTTCCTGCCACGATACAATCGGCGGTTCGGCGTCGCACCGGCTCAGCCTGGTTCGGCCTATCGCCAACCGGCCCCGGGCGTCTCCCTTGATGCCGCCCTGTGCTTCAAGTACCTGCGCACCGTGGCCAACGACAATACCATCCACTTTAACGGCGCCGCACTCCAGGCGCTGCCGGATGGCCTCAGGGCCAGCTATGCCAGAGCCAGGGTCGAAGTCCAAGTTCGACTGGACGGCAGCATCCTGGTCTTCCATCAGGGCAGGAGCGTGGCTTCGGCCCCTGCGCCCCTTGAGCCGGTCACCCTCAGAGCGCAAAAGGGTCCACGCTACAACGGGGTACTGCCGGCAGACGCGCCAAGCTTCTCAGACAAAGGTGACCACGATACTCTGACAACCACCCCCTTCACCCCTAAGAAGACCAGGCTCCAGACCACTACCAAACCATCACCCAACCACCCTTGGAGGAAACCCCTACTGACATAATCATTGAACAATTACCCTGACATTTTCACTGGACAACGACATTGTCCCTTGTCCACGCCCTCTCCCCTGCCGTTCGTGGTGAGTTTGTCCATACACATTTCTCAATCGACACCAAAAGCCGCGGTACTCGTGGGTTATAGATATTGATTCAGCCAGGCAGCCCGACGGGGTTAAGAGAAAGGTCTGCAACCTCAACCCTATATGCGCAGCTTGAGTCTTCTTAGGTGGGCCTAAGGAGACTGAACTGAGCCTGTCTCCGAAATCTGATGCGCTCTAGGGAACCTCTGAATAATGCTGTGATTATGGCATACTGAGGCCAGCCAATACCAAGGGGGAGCGAGCATGACGGAGCAGCCAACCTTTGCCGACTTGGAGTACCAGCACAAGAAGCGACAGACCCGCAGGGAGGTGTTTCTGAAGCGAATCGACTCCCATATTCCCTGGGAGAGGTTGGAGGAGCGCATCCGGCCCCACTATTTCAAGGCGGAGCGGGGTCGCCGGCCTTACCCCCTGTCGGTGATGCTTCGGGTCCACATCGTTCAGCTCTGCTACAACGTGAGTGATCCGGGGATGGAAGACCTGCTGTATGAGGCAGAGTCAGTGCGGTGCTTTGCGGGATTGCGGCTGTCTGAGCCGATTCCTGATGAGAGTGCCATCCTGCACTTTCGCCACCTGCTGGAAGAGCGCCATCTGGGACAAGGGCTGTTTGCGGAGATCAACGAGCATATGGCGTCCCAAGGTCTGCGGCTCAGGGAAGGGACCATAGTGGACGCCACCATCATAGAGGCGCCGCCCTCCACCAAGAACCGGACCGGGCAGCGGGACCTGGAGATGCGCCAGGTGAAGAAGGGGAACCAATATCACTTCGGGATGAAGCTGCACGTTGGGGTGGATTCGGAGACGGGCTTGGCGCACAGCTTCGCTACCACATCGGCCAACGTGCATGACGTGACACAGGCCCATCGGTTGTTGCATGGTGGGGAGAGGCAAGTGTGGGGGGACGCCGGCTACATCGGGGTGCAGAAGCGGGAAGAGCATCTGGAGTTGGCGGTACAGTGGCAGGTGGCAATGAAGCCGGGACAGCGGCGGAAACTGGACCAGGTGGATCCGGCGGCAATAGGGGAAAAGGCGAAGGCTTCTATCCGGGCCAAGGTGGAACACCCCTTCCTGGACGTGAAGAGACTATGGGGCTACGCCAAGGTACGCTACCGGGGCTTGGCCAAGAACACAGAACGGCTGGCGCTGTTGCTAGGGCTATCCAACTTGAAGCGGGCTAATGGCCTCTTGGTTGGTTGACCAGGGGGTAGTGGGCCCAAAAGCGGGACTGAAGCCGCAAAGAGGCCGAGGAGGAGAGGCAAAGGGCCGAAATTAACCGCACCATCAACAAACAAGGCAAAAAACCACGAGGGAAAGTCTGCTTCTGGACCCAGCAATCAAACATCTGCCTGGCAGCGCTTTGTTCAGACCTTCCCTAAGTCTAAACCCATGATGAATGGTTCATCTCTTACGGTCACTTTCGACAAGAAAGACTTCAGCCAGGGACCGGCGTTCTACTATGTAGCCTCCCTGTTCCGCACGGATGGCGGAACAACGTCCCAGGTGACGGACGCCGCGGGCAGGGTCTTCGGATAAGAGGTCAGCAGGAAGGACCCGGTAGCCGAGTTCGAGGCCTCGCGCATCCCCCTGTCCCAGCGGAGAGGCACGTTCTCGGTCAGGGTGAACCTATGCCCACAGGACTTCAGATCGCCGACTCGCACGCTGGACTATTGCAGCGGGTACGATCCTGGTGGAATGTCGGAAGCACTGCCGCTACTGCCGTCGCCTCCGCCGCAGAACCTCCCGCCGGCTGTGACCGGAGAGGAATCGGTCAGCCTGAAATGGGGCCAGTTCCCCATGCAGCGGGCTACGAGTTTCAATACAGGCTCTCCTCTTCCAATAACGATAACCCGTGGGTGGACGTGAAGGGATTCAGTAGGAAGGCAACAACCCCGATAATTGGCCTCAAATGTGAGAGGTCCTACGACTTCAGGGCGCATGCAAAGGGGGATGGAAACCGTTACACCTCTGATTGGATCGGTTGGTCGGATCCCGCTTCGGTGGAGACGGCCGGGCGCCCTCGTTCGGCGCGTTCTGCGCCCGTCAACCCCAGCCCGGCGGACACTGCTGACGGGCTAGGCCATCTCCTCAGTTGGGCTGAGATACCCGGCGTCGATCGCTACGCAGTGGAGATCCCAATGATCGGCTATTTTGTCCACGTACCCGTGGGCAGCACAGAGCGCCTGATTCCGGCATCGCTTCTCTCCGGCTTGCGGGGAAGGCAGACGGCAATCGTGTGGAGTTGCGACGCGTGGGGCGTCTGTATCCCCTACGTCGAGAAGGAGGTTCCCAATGAGTAGCTCCATCAGCAAACATGGACGAATGGGTTGGTTTGTGCCATCTATCGCGCTAACGATGGCTGCGTTGGCTGTTGCTGTCCTCGCTATGCACTCAGTCCCGTCCGTCTTCGCGGAGGCTCAACGGCAGGGGATCATTGAGGTGGAGGGTGTCTATGAGGGCAGAACCGTCCTCTACATCCTCTTCGACTATTGGCCGGAGACCAGCGAGTCGGAGGATGGGTACGCTGTGCGGCGTAGCTTCATCCATGCCTTGAGGGACATCATGCTTGCCTACGACGATTGGCCCGGTCGTGTGCCAAATACCTTCGAGGCGAACCGATGCGGCTATGAAATCGCCACCCAGGCCGACAAAGAGCGCCTGGTGGTGGCCACATTTTGGAATGACGACCTGATTCCGTGGTCAAGTTCCTACGACAGAATCATACTCAGATGGGGAGGGGCGGAGGCGCTTCACTATGAGCGGGGCTGGTTCCTGGCGTCAGCTGTGGCCCCCTGCCACTGCCGGAGCAAGCGGGCCTACCCCGGCAGGCGGTTTCGACGTCTCGAACGTCGACGTGGACTGCAACGGGCGTATTGCACTCCATTCTGACGGATCATGCTTCTGGTGGGGGAGGCTCCCCGGCCTCGGTATAGCCGGGTGGCACACTATGGGCGGGCGGGGGAGCTCGACACCGTATACACGATACATCCAAGTGAAGAACCCGTCTCAGGATGAAGAGGGGCTTGAAGCATTGAGGCAGGAGTTGGTTCCCTGCTATGGCAAGGTGGGCCCCTGTACGTTCATACGGGAGGGCCAAACAATCCATGCGGATGGTGATACGAGTAGCGTACTGGTGATAATCCCTGTGAAGTATGGCTATGGGGAGTTGTGGCGATGGGCGACCGTGATCGACCGCTTCGCCTATTCCTCGGGAAACACCCTCGGAATCGGGGGTGCAGAGGTAAACCTGAATATGATTGGTGGGTATCATAAAGCAGTGTTCACGCCATCGGCCGGTCTGAAGGAGGTAGATGATAATGATGAAGTGAGTATTTACCCTACCCGCCGCGAGACTATCCACATGTGGGCAATTGACGCTCAGCGTGTGGCAGATGCGCTGCCCATGCTTGCTGCCCCAGCTGGGAATCCCGGTGGATGCGGTGGGAGTGGTCCCACAGAGCGACGAGGCCGTGTATCTTGACGTGCCAGATCGGCTCCTCGTTTCGCCACCCCAAGGGGTGGGCGTGAACGATCTCTCGGAGGGCATCGGCGCTGGACAACTCGGGGCCGCTCTCGGCATCTCTCCATGGACTGCTGTCGAAGGCGCTGCCGCCGGACTCGTCGTTCTCGCCTCCGCGACGCTGCTGGTCGTGCGGCTCCGTCGGCGCCGGGCATATTAAATCGGCCAACACTGCAGTGAGCGCATCTGAGTCGACCACTACAAAGACAGACGCACCGCTCACCGCAGTTGCATCAAGGAATGCGGAGGACCTATCAGGCCGCCCAGTCCGGAAAGGTTACCCCTCTGCCTGCGTAGCTGGGAAATTCCAACTGTGGATCCGGTGCAGTCTGCGCCATACGCCCGCAACCTCCGACTCGGCTGTCTCCAGCATCCGGCACTTGCGCGCAGGCCGCTCCATCACCTCTATTGGAAGACTCACAGCCCCAACCGCATCTCGAAGATGGCGCTGCCTACCGTCAAAACAGGCCCACCAAGCTGGACAAAATCAAGAACCTTCATTCAACGAACTCAATCGACACGGAAAGCTTAAGTACTCGTGGGCGGTCGACTTGGGTCCGTTTAAGCCCGGTCAAATTGTTAGACACTAGCTTGCCCCACGCCTGCCTGCCGGAGAGGGTGAGGCCGCTGGGAACGGGAGTGGCGCGCCCCCGGGGGATACCAAACCCGGCTAGGCGTTCCGGCACCGAACTAGACGAGCAGGGATGGACGAGTGGTCTCGTCCATGACGGGTCCGTCCCTGTCAACAGTTGAGGACCCGCCCAGATCGGGGCAAGCCTATCTCCCGTCAACTGAACCACTCCGGCTCGCAGGGTCTTTCGATTATGGTAAGAAGAGTGATAGAGTTGGCGTATGAATACGGAGGGACTGGGAAAGAGCCTACTTGGAGTACTGGAGGGGGCGCCTGATCCCCGGTCCAGGCATGGTCGTCGCCATGCGCTGAGTGCAATCTTGGCGTTATCGGTGTGTGCAATAGCAAGTGGCGCCCGTAGTCTATATGCCATAGCCCAATGGGGAAGGATGCAAGACCCGGCTACACTGAAGGAGTTGGGGTTCACCAGAGAGCGGACCCCTGCGATATCCACGTTGCATAAGGTGTTCAGCAGTATAGACGTGGATGTGTTCGAGAGTGTGCTTGGGGAATGGGTTGAATCTCAGTTGGGAACAGGAGAGGAGGCAATAGCAATAGATGGCAAGGCGCTTAGGGGGATACACGGGGAGGAGGCGCCTGGAGTCCGTCTTGTGGCTGCCTATAGCCATCGCATGGGCTTGGTGGTGAGTCAAAAAGGGGGGTGACGGCTGAGAAGAATCAGTCGGAGTTGGCTATGGCAAGCTCGCTGTTGGAGAGAATGATCGTAACAGACAGGGTAGTGACCGGGGATGCGCTGTACTGCCAGAGACAGATGTGTGAACAGGTGGTTGGTGGAGGTGGCGACTATCTGTTGATAGTCAAGAGCAACCAGAAGAGGCTGTACGAGGACATAGAGTTGTGCTTCGACCGGCCTGTGGTTGGTGAGACGTATGGATATGCCGAGACCGAGGACAGTCATGGAGAGCGTCGAGAGTATCGCAGGTTGTGGGCTACAGACACACTGAAGACCTATCTGAAGTGGCCCGGACACGGGCAGGTGATGAAGGTTGAGAGTTGGCGCAGCATCAAAGGCAAGACCACTCGACAGGTGCGATACGCTATCACCAGCCTTGGGACTCACACACCGGCTGATAGACTGCTCCAACTGGTACGCGGCCATTGGCGCATTGAGAATGGCCTGCACTATGTGAGGGACGTGACCATGGGGGAGGATGGCTCCCAAGTTCGCACCGGCTCAGCGCCACAGATGATGGCAGCCCTGAGAAACGTGGCGCTGAATATCCTCCGACTGAGCGGAGCTACCAACATCGCAGCAGCCATAAGGAACGTCGCTTGGCAGCCCAACGGCGCTCTCAGATTGCTAGGCCTACTACCATCACAATAATCGAAAGACCCTGCTCCGGCTCGTAGCGGCCTGGTTCGCCGTCGATCTCCCCGTAGGTGGCAAGGTCGAACATTGGAAGTTCGTTGAAATCAGGCATCCATACGAACGGTATCGGCACGTCTCCCAAGTCTTTGCGGGTGCACCCGTGCTCCTTCAGCCACAACTCGGAGACCCACCAAGGCACCGCGATTCGGTGCCCTCCCTCTCCACGGCCATGTGTATGCGGGCTTTTTTCGTTGTCCCGAACTCCCGCAAAGTGGTAAAATGCACGATGGAGAGTCGCACCTTTGAAAGGGGGGAAGTATGAGGGACGCGGAGAAGACAGCGCCCGCGCAACGAAAGAGGCCCACCGCGCCAACCCGCCCGAAAGAAGAGATCGCCCGTATGGGCAAGGAGATATACGAGCGGGACATCCTGCCTCAGGTCGAAGCAGACCACCACGGAAAGATCGTCTCCATCGACGTGGACACCGGAATCTGGGCCATCGGCGAGGAGCTTCGTGAAGCGGTAGAGGAGCTGCGGACGCAGCGCCCCCAGGCCATTGATGTCTGGTCATTGCGGGTTGGACACCGGGGGGTATACAAGTTCGGCGGCAGCGCCCTGCGGAGAGCCAAGTGATAGAGGGCGTGGTGAACGACGCCTACGAGGCCGTCATCCCCCTTACCTTGCAAGGTCCATCGGGCCACATGAGAGAGATAGAGGCCGTGATCGACACCGGCTACAGCGGCTTTCTTGACCTTGCCGACTGCGTAGCGTAGTCCGTTCGTGGTGAGCCTGTCGAACCATGCGAGCGGGCGAGTTGGCTTCCGTTGTGGCCCTTCGACCGGCTCAGGGCGAACGGGGAATGGCCCTTCGACAGGCTCAGAGCCTGCCCCGTACTTGATACGGGGGCGAACGGAAAAGGGGACCCGCTCACGCCCTGCGGACAACTAACCAAGTAGGGGCGGTTCGCGAACCGCCCCTACAAAGGCCGACGGCGGCAGTGCCAACCGACGATAGCGGCCCCCTCACCCGGGTGAGGGGCCCGCGGCGCGCCTGTGGGATGGCTCCCCCTACCCGTTCGTGCCCTCCCCTACGCCCGTTCGCCCTGAGCCGGTCGAAGGGCCACAACGGAAGCCAACTCGCCCGCTCGCATGGTTCGACAGGCTCACCACGAACGGGCGTGATACCGGCGGCGAAGGGACACCCCTCTGCGCGTCGCTATAGGTGAGCGTGGGAGCCCTTTTTCGTTGTCCCGAACTCCCGCAAAGTGGTAACATGCATAATGTAGAGTTGTGCCTTTGAAAGGGGGAATATGAGGGACGCGGAGAAGACAGCGCCCGCGCAATCACCCAGGCCCACTGCGCCAACCCGCCCGAAAGAAGAGATCGCCCGCCTGGGCAAGGAGATATACGAGCGGGACATCCGGCACAAGGTCGGAGCAGACCACCACGGAGAGATCGTCTCCATCGACGTGGATACTGGAATCTGGGTCATTGGCGCGGAGCTTCGTGAAGCGGTGTGAAGCGGTAGAGCAGCTGCGGGCGCAGCGCCCCCAGGCCATTGATGTCTGGTCATTGCGGGTTGGACACCGGGGGGGGTATACAAGTTCGGCGGCAGCGCCTTGCGGAGCGCCCAGTGATCGAGGGGGTGGTGAATCCCGCCTATGAATGTGTGTGATCTTTCTTGTTGTCAGAAACCGACGCAAAGTAGTAGAATGCCATCGGTAGAATAGCGCCTTGGAAATACGGCGCAAAGGGAGCGAGGGATTTGGGCGTTTTCAACTGGCCCATACGGCTTGACAGCATGGACGGCCAACGGTCGCTGGAGATAGAGGCGATGGTGGATACCGGGGCCAGCTACACCATCGTGCCCGCCAACCTGCTGCGGGACCTTGGGGTGTCGCCCATCGACAAGATAAGCCTCGTGCTGGCCGATGGGCGTCCTGTGGAGTACGACATAGGGCGCGCTATGGCCACCATTGACGGACGCACTGAGGCCACCCTGGTGGTCTTCGGAAATGACGACGCCCGCGCCCTGCTCGGGGCCTACACGCTGGAAGGGCTTCGCTTGGCAGTGGACCCGGCCCACGGCAGGCTGGTCCCAGCCACCACCGCTTGGGCGTAGAGCGAAGTCCGTTCGTGGTGAGCTTGGCGAACCATGAATGGCCCTTCGACAGGCTCAGAGCCTGCCCCGTACTTGATACGGGGGCGAACTGAAAAGGGGACCCGCTCACGCCCTGCGGATAACTAACCAAGCGTAGGGGCGGTTCGCGAACCGCCCCTACAAAGGCCGACGGCGGCAGTGCCAACCGACGATAGCGGGCCCCTCACCCAGGTGAGGGGCCCGCGGCGCGCCTGTGGATGGCTCCCCTACCCGTTCGTGCCCTCCCCTACGCCCGTTCGTGCCCTCCCCTACGCCCGTTCGTGCCCTCCCCTACGCCCGTTCGTGCCCTCCCCTACGCCCGTTCGTGCCCTCCCCTACGCCCGTTCGTGCCCTCCCCTACGCCCGTTCGTGGTGAGCCTGTCGAACCATGCGAGCGGGCGAGTTGGCTCCCGTTGTGGCCCTTCGACCGGCTCAGGGCGAACGGGGAATTGTGGTGATGACATCTATCGGAAAATGTAATACAATTCTCATCGCTTGATTCTCGACCTGAAAGGCGCCACAACAATGAAACTCGCCCAGTTCATAGCCCAATCTGCCGTTAGCGCGACGCTGCGTCGGCGGCGTTTTTCTACCCCCCCCCCCCCCCCGATTTTTGCGGACAGGCGGGCAGGTGAGCGTGATGGCGGGCAGCCTCGCCCGGTTCGGACTCATTGCGCTGCCGGCCCTGGCGCTGGGAGCGCTGCTCCTCTTCTCGGCTGGTCCCGTCTGGGCGCAGGCCGTGGACTACGACACGGACGGCGACAACCTCATCGAGGTGTCCAACTTAGCGCAGTTGAATGCCATCCGGCACGACTTGGACGGCAACGGGGACTCCACCCACGCCGACTACACCGGCGCCTTCTCCAACGCCGCCTCGGACATGGGCTGCGCCGCCACCTGCACCGGCTACGAGCTGACGACGGACCTGGATTTCGACACCGACAGCAGCGGGGCGGTGGACAGCAGCGATACCTACGCCTCATGGAGCCCTATTGGCACGTCTGCCAGCCCCTTCGTGGCCACCTTCGACGGCGGCGGGCACACGATCTTGAAGATGACGATCAGAGCCAGCGCGAGCAACGTGGGCCTGTTTGGCAGTACCAGCGCTGCCGCGATCATTCGCAACCTCGCGCTGTTGGCGGTTGACATCGACCGAGCTACCGGACGGCCCCGGACCGATGCGGTCGGAGCGATCGTCGGGTTCAACCGAGGCCGCATCGAGCGCAGCTACGCCACGGGCTCGGCGCAGGGGGTCGAGCGGGTGGGTGGACTGGCGGGCGACAACCAGGGAACGATCGCCAATTCCTACGCCAACGTAACCGCTGGCGGCAGCCGGTATGTTGGCGGCTTGGCGGGTCGCAACCATGGTTCTGCGGCCAGCATCACCAACAGCTACACCATAGGATCGCAACGTGCGAGGTCAATGGTATATTCCACGGGCCGCGGTGGCTTCGATTCAGGCATAGTCGGGAGCGAAGGCGGGATAGTGGGCGCGAATACCGGGTCCGCTACAATCAGCGCCAGCTACTGGAATTCTCAGACCTCAAGCTCACCCTGGAGTTATGCCGGCATATCTCCCGATAACCTCAAGAAGACCACCGCCCAGCTGCAATCGCCCACCGGCGCCACCGGCATCTACGTGGCTTGGAGCGCGGCCATATGGGACTTCGGCACGTCCAGCCAGTACCCGGCGCTGAAAGCGGACTCGGACGGCGACGGCACGCCCACCGCCTACGAGTTCGGAGGGCAGGGCCGCTCGGCGCCGGAGGACTATGACTCGGACGACAACGGCCTGATCGAGGTCGATAGCCTGGTCCAGCTGAACGCCATCCGATACGACTTGGACGGCAACGGCGCCCCGGCTGCGGCCAACGCCAACGACTACGCGCTGGCCTTCCCCAACCCGGAAACCGGCATGGGCTGTCCCATTACCGCCACCGATGCCGATGACAACGACTGCCTGGGCTACGAGCTGACGGCGGACTTGGACTTCAACACGGACACCACCGGGAGCTCCGCCGCGGTAATCGACAGCAGTGACGACTACTGGGACGGCGGCAAGGGCTGGAGCCCTATCGCCAGCGAGAGCGCCCCGTACATGGCCGTCTTCGACGGGGGCCGGCACACCATCGCCAACCTGTTCATCAACCGTCCCATGTCGAACATGGTGAACTTCCGTGATGCCAACAAGTCGAACTATGTGGGGCTGTTCGCCAGCCTGATGTCGCCGGGAGAGGTCCGCCACCTGCGTCTGACCGGCGTCTCGGTGACGGGGCGCGGCAACGTGGGCGCGGTGGTGGGCCACATCACCCAGGGCACGGTGAGCCATGTTTCCGCGGCCGGCGCGGTAACCGCCGTGGGCAGCAGCGGGGGCGACGGGCAGAAGGCCGGCGGCCTGGTGGGGAGCGCCGGATCTGCCTCGGTGGTGATCGAGTACAGCTACTCGACGGCCACGGTGACCGCGGGGGATGACTACGCCGGCGGGCTGGTCGGGGAAAGCAAGGGCGAAATCCGGGCCTCCTACGCCACCGGCGCGGCCACGGCCACCGGCAGCTACGCCGGCGGTCTCGTGGGCAAGAACGACGGCTCCGGCATTATCAAGGCGAGCTACGCCACGGGCGCGGCCAGCGGCGCCGACCACGTGGGCGGCCTGGCCGGTCAGGCGGTCGGCAACATCCTCTCCAGCTACTCCCGGGGCGCCCCCTCCTCCAGTTCCAGCCCCGCGGGAACCAACGTGGGCGGCCTGGTGGGAAGCCGGTCGGGGGCGGGGACCATCACCAACAGCTACTGGGACGTCACCACCAGCGGCCTCGCCGACGACGGCGTCGCCGCCACCGGCGAGGGCAAGACCACCATTGAGTTGCAGTCGCCCACGCAGACCAACGGCTATGCGGGCATCTACGCCAACTGGAATCTGGACCTGGACAGCACGGCCGGCGGCGACGACCCGTGGGACTTCGGGACGGCGAGCGAGTACCCGGCGCTGAAGGCGGACTTCAACGACGACGGCGTCAAATCAGCCGTGGACGGCGACTTCGGCCGCCAGCCCCGCTCCGCGCCGGTGGTCAACAACTCGCCGACTTTCAGCGACGCCGCCCTGTCGGCCTCCATAGACGAGAACGTTCAGGCCGGCCGCAACGTCGGCAACCTGATGACCGCCAACGACCGTGATGGCGACACCCTCGTTTATTCGCTAACCGGCGCCGATGGCGTTTACTTCGCCATTGACCCAAGCACCGCCCAGATCAAGAGCAAGTTCGTGCTGGACTACGAAAGCAAGAGCAGCTACGTCTTCCAGGTTAAGGCCGTTGATCCCAGCGGCGGCGAAGCAACCATGGAGGTAACCGTCTACCTTAGCGACGAGAGTGAGGGGGCGACTGACTCGGTGGACTACGACATCGACAGCGACGGGCTGATCGAAGTGGACAGCCTGGACCAGCTGGACGCGATGCGCCACGACCTGGACGGGGACGGGGTGTCGACCAACGCCGCCTACTTCAGCAACGACTTCACCACTCCGGCTGCGGGCATGGGCTGTCCCGTCGCGGACCACGACAGCGACGCGAACACGCCCGACCAGCCGACGTGCACGGGCTACGAGCTGACGGCGGACCTGGACTTCAACACGGACACGGGCAGCGACTCCGGCGGCACGGCGGTGATCGACGCCAGCGACGACTACTACAACACCGGTTCGGGCTGGTTGCCCATCGGCGATGATTCCAGCAGCGGCGGCTCGTCCGCGTACAACGCCACCTTCGAGGGCAACGGTTACAGCATCTCCAACCTGTTCATCAGCCGGAGCTCCACGGATGACGTGGGGCTGTTCGGCGCCGCCTCCGCAACCAGCGCCATCCGCAACGTGGGGCTGGTGGACGTGGCTGTAACCGGCAGCGATTACACCGGCGCACTGATTGGCACTGCTTACGGCGCTGTGGATTCCGTCTACTCCACTGGCAGCGTCACCGGCGCGGGCGATGTGGGCGGGCTGATGGGGTACATGAACAGTGGTGGGACAATGCAGAGGAGCTACTCCACGGCCAGCGTCACCGGCTCGGGCGATGATATAGGCGGGTTGGTGGGCAACAACATCGGCACTCTGACGGCAAGCTACGCCACCGGCGCGGTTACCGGTGTGGACTACGTTGGCGGGCTGGTGGGCGCCAACAGCCGAGCCCTAAACTCTAGCGACTCCGGCTCGATCATCGCCAGCTACGCCACAGGAGAGGTAAGCGGGACCGACAGCAACGTCGGCGGGCTGGTGGGCGTCAACGCGGGCACCATCACCAACAGCTACTGGGACGTCACCACCTCGACTCAGGCCGACGACGGCAACGCCGCCACCGGCGTGGGCAAGACCACCAGCCAGTTGCAGTCGCCCACGCAGACCAACGGCTACGCGGGCATCTACGCCAACTGGAATCTCAACCTGGACGCCACGGCCGGCGGCGACGACCCGTGGGACTTCGGGACGGCGAGCCAGTACCCGGCGCTGAAGGTGGAGTGGGATGGCGACGGCGCGGCCACAGCCTACGAGTTCGGGCGCCAGGGCCGCTCCGCGCCGGCGGTGGCCGTCGACTACGACCTCGACGATGACGGGCTGATCGAGGTGTCTGACCTGGCCCAGTTGAACGCGATGCGGTGGGACCTGAACGGCGACGGCGCGTCTACGGATGCGGGGTACGCGACGGCTTTCCCCAACCCGGAAACCGGCATGGGCTGCCCCATCACCGCCGCCGACGCCGACGACAACGACTGCCTCGGCTATGAGCTGACGGCGAACCTGGACTTCGACACCAACGGCAGCGGCACGGCCAACCTCGGTGATACTTACTGGAACGGCGGCTCGGGCTGGGAACCGATTGGAACCAGCGCCAGCCGCTTCAACACCGTGTTCGACGGCCGGGGCTACACCATCTCCAACCTGTTCATCAGCCGGGGGGCCACCGACTACGTGGGGCTGTTCGGGGCCGCCGGGGCGTGGATCCGGGCGCGCAACGTGGGACTGGAGGACGCCGCCGTCACCGGCCAGGACAACGTCGGCATATTGCTTGGCGAGACCAACGGCGAGGTGGAGTTCACCTATACCACCGGCAGCGTTGTCGGCAGGGTCCGGGTCGGCGGGCTGGTGGGGAACTCCGGCAGAACCGGCAGCATTGAGACCAGCTATTCCACGGCCTCTGTAACCGGCACGGGCAACTATTCCGGCGGACTGATTGGCCAAAGCAACGGCGCGGTCAAGGCCAGCTATGCCACCGGCGCTGTGGGCGGCGTCCGGGCCGGCGGGCTGGTGGGCCGAAACTACTACTACGGAGCCATCACCGCCAGCTACGCCCGGGGGGCGGTGACCGGCTCCAGCGTGGCGAGGGGGTTGGTCGCCTCCAATCCCATCCTATTTGGTCTACCTGGCCAACCCGACGACACCGGCACGGTCACCGACAGCTACTGGGACGTCACCACCAGCGGCATCGCCGATGACAATGACGCCGCCACCGGCGTCGGCAGGACCACCAACGACCTGGCGACGCCCGAGCAGTCCGACGGCTATGCGGGCATCTATGCCAACTGGAATCTGAACCTGGACAGCACGGCCGGCGGCGACGACCCGTGGGACTTTGGCACGGCCAGCCAGTACCCGGCGCTGAAGGCAGACTTCAACCGCGACAGCGTCAAATCAGCCGCGGACGGCGACTTCGGCAGACAGCCCCGCTCCGCGCCGGTAGTGGCGGTGGACTATGACCTGGACGACAACAACCTCATCGAGGTTTCCACACTGGCCCAGCTGAACGCCATCCGGCACGACCTGGACGGCAACGGGGACTCCACCCACGCCGACTACACCGGCGCCTTCCTCAACGCCGCTGCGGACATGGGCTGCGCAGCCACCTGCCTCGGCTACGAGCTGACGGCGGACCTGGACTTCAACACGGACAAGACCGGGAGCTCCGCCGCAGTGGTCGACAGTAGTGACGCCTACTGGAACGGCGGCGACGGCTGGGCGCCCATCGGCTCCGACGCCAGCGCATCCACCCGGTACAACGCCGTCTTTGACGGCAACGGCCACACCATCTCCAACCTGTTCATCAGCCGGAGCTCCACGGGTGACATGGGGCTGTTCGGCTCCTCCTCCGCCACCAGCGCCATCCGCAACGTAGGGCTGGAGAGCGCCAGCGTAACCGGCCAAAACTACACCGGCGCGCTGATCGGCAGCGCTTTCGGCGCGGTGGATTTCGCCTACTCCACTGGCAGCGTTAATGGCAGTGACTATGTGGGCGGGCTGGTGGGTTACTTCGAGGGTGAAATCCAGAGGAGCTACTCCACCGCCGGCGTTACTGGCATGGACTATGTGGGCGGGCTGGTGGGCAACGCCACCAGTACTGCGGTAATCAAAGCCGGCTACGCTACCGGGGCAGTAAGCGGTCGGATCGGAGTTGGCGGGCTGGTTGGCAGTTCCGACGGTGAGATCACCGCCGGCTACTCCACCGGCGCAGTAACCGGGACCGGCAGCAATGTGGGCGGGCTGGTGGGCCTACGCGGCGGGGGGACGATCACCAACAGCTACTGGAACACCGATACCAGCAGTCAGACGACCAGCTCCGGCGGCGTGGGCAAGACCACCAACGACCTGGCGACGCCCACGCAGACCAACGGCTACGCGGGCATCTACGCCAACTGGAATCTCAACCTGGACGCCACGGCCGGCGGCGACGACCCGTGGGACTTCGGGACGGCCAGCCAGTACCCGGCGCTGAAGGCAGACTTCAACGGCGACGGCGTCAAATCAGCCGCGGACGGCGACTTCGGGCGTCAGCCCCGCGCCGCGCCGGGCACGGTGGACTATGACACGGACGGCGACAACCTCATTGAGGTCGATAGCCTGGCGAAGCTGAACGCGATCCGCTGGGACCTGAACGGCGATGGGGCGTCAACGAATGCGGGGTATGCCACCGCCTTCCCCATTCCCCTGGCGGGCATGGGCTGCGCCGCCACCTGCACCGGCTACGAGCTGACGGCGGACCTGGACTTCGACGAGAGCCACGACAACGCTATCACCAGCGCCGACGCCGCCTGGTGGAACGGCGGCGCCGGCTGGGCGCCCATCGGCAATTGGGCCAACCCCTTCAACGCGACCTTCGACGGCGGGGGCCACGCCATCTCCCACCTGTACATCAGGGGAAGCGGGGGAGACATCGGGTTGTTCGGCAGCGCCGGCACGGCCGGGGTCATCCGCAACCTGGGGCTGGAGAACGTGGACATCGACCGCTCAACAGGGGAACCAGTCTTCAACTCCGTCGGGGCATTGGTGGGGAGCAACCGGGGCGCGGTGGCGCTCTCCTACTCCACCGGCGAGGTTAAGGGATTCTTGAACGTGGGCGGGCTGGCGGGCGACAACAGAGGCGCTGTCACCGACAGCTATTCCAGCGTGAGCGTCACGGGCAACAAGGCGGTGGGCGGACTGGCGGGGTTCAACCGGAGCAGCTCGGCCAGCATCACCAACAGCTACGCCGCGGGGGCCGTATCCGCGGTGAGTATGCAGGCGGGCCCCGCCTGGAACGCGGCCAGGACCAAAGGCGGGCTGGTGGGGGAGGCTACTGCGGACGCCACGGTCACCGCCGGCTACTGGGACACTCAGACCAGCGCTCAGGCCGCCAGCGCCGGCGGTACGGGCCAGACCACCAACGGGCTGCAATCGCCCACCGGCGCCACGGGCATCTACGGGGCCTGGGCAGCGGCTATCTGGCACTTTGGCACGGCCAGCGAGTACCCGGCGCTGAAGTACGACACCAACGGCGTCGGCGGGGCTACCTGGCAGGAGTTCGGGCGGCAGGCGCGGTCGGCGCCGGCGCAGCTGAAGGACTACGACCTGGACGACGACGGGCTGATCGACGTCGATAGCCTGGCGAAGCTGAACGCGATGCGCTGGGACCTGGACGGCAACGGGGCGTCAACGAATGCGGGGTATGCGGCGGCCTTCCCCACTCCCGAAACGGGCATGGGCTGCCCCGTCACCACTACCGACGCCGATGACAACGACTGCACGGGCTATGAGCTGACGGCGGACCTGGACTTCGACACCCACGGCAACGACGGCGCCGTGACCGCCGCCGATACCGCCTACTGGAACGGCGGCGCCGGCTGGGCCCCCATCGGTTCCTCGAGCGCCCCATTCGCCGCCACCTTCGACGGCGCCGGCCACGCCATCTCCAACCTGTTCATCAACCGGGGGTCCACCGACTACATCGGGCTGTTCCGTGTTGTTGGCGACGGAGGCCGGATTCGCAACCTGGGGCTGGAGCGGGTGAACATAACGGGCCGAGACTTTATCGGGGCGGTGGCCGGGGAGACGTCCGCCTTCAGCGGCGTTGAGGCCGTCTATGTCACCGGCGCGGTCTCGGGGCGGGATTTGATCGGCGGGCTCATCGGGGAACATCATCCAAACGCCTCGCTGAGCAACACCTACAGCGCCGCCAGGGTGACGGGGAGCAGCTACGTGGGTGGGCTGCTTGGCTATGTGTCCAGCAGCAATGCCACTGTCTATTACAGCTATGCCCGCGGCGTTGTTACCGGCGGGAATTCGGGCGGACTGCTTTACCCCTCCGCTGACCAATACGGAATCAACGGACAGCAGACCTATTGGGACACGCAGACCACCGGCCAGGCCACCAGCAACGGCGGTACGGGCCAGACCACCAGCAACCTGAAGACGCCCACCGGCGCCACCGGCATCTACTCGGACTGGCCAACCGCCACCTGGGACTTCGGGACGGCCATCCAGTACCCGGCGCTGAAGTACGACACCGATGGCGACGGGGCGGCGAGCTGGCAGGAGTTCGGGCGGCAGCCCCGCTCGGCCGCCAACGCCGCGCCGCGCTTCAACGCCGCGGCCAAGGCCAACACGAGTCCCAGCGTGGCGGAGGGCACGAGGCTGGTTGGGAACTACCCCGCCACCGACCCGAATGGCGACGCGCTGACCTACGGGAAGAGCGGCGAGAACGCAGGCCTCTTCAGTTTCTCCGGCGCAGGGGTACTGAGCCTCATTAGCGCGGCGGACCACGAGAGGAAGTCCAGCTACAGGGTCACGCTGCACGTGCGGGACAGCAAGGACGCCGACGGCCACCCCGATGCGGCCTGGGACGACGAAATCGATCTCATCGTCAGGGTCGACGACGACGAGACCGAGTCGCCGGGAGCGCCGACGGGGCTGACGGCGAACCCGATTGCCGAGGGGCTGCGGGTCGGCTGGATCGCGCCGGTCAGGACGGACCAGCCGCCCGTAACCGGCTACGGCGTGGAGTACAAGCTGAGCACGGCCACAGCCTGGACCTCGCATCCCCACGCCGGGACCGGGACCACCACCCAGATAACCGGCCTGACCGCCGGCGCCACCTACAACGTGCGGGTGCGCGCCCTCAGCCACGAGAACCCCAGCGGCTGGACGTCCGCCAACGGCGTGCCGGCGGCGGCGTGGCAGAGGGTGGACTACGACACCGACGACGACGGGCTGATCGAGATTAGCTACCTGGAGCAGCTGAACGCCATGCGCTGGGACGAGGACGGTGACGGCGCCGGTGGCGGCTCCGACTATGACGCCGCCTTCCCGGACGCGGCCCCCGGCATGGGCTGTCTCAGCGGCTGCACGGGCTACGAGCTGGAGGCGGACCTGAACTTCGACACCAACGGCGGCAGCGGCGCCGACTCCGGCGATGACTACTGGAACGGCGGCAGGGGCTGGGCGCCCTTCCGGTACTACGGGACCTTCGAGGGGAACCGGCACACCATATCCAACCTGTACGTCGACCGGCCGGACAGTGACTACGTTGGGCTGTTCTCCACCGCCGGCGCCTACGCCGAGGCGGGCGAAGTCCGCAACCTGGGGCTGGAGAACGTGGACGTAACCGGCCGGGAGTACGTGGGGGGCTTGGCGGGCCGTGCCTACGCCTCGGTGCGCCGTGTCTACACCACCGGCGAGGTGAACGGAGAACGTTACGTGGGCGGTCTGGTGGGAGAAGCCCGCGGCCTGATCAGCGAGACCTACTCCAAGGCCGGCGTGTCCGGCAAGGGTTTGGAGAGCAGCAACGTCGGGGGGCTGGTGGGCTACCTGAGACTGGGGACGGTCAAGGCCAGCTACGCCACCGGAGACGTGTCGGGTATGACATGGGTCGGCGGGCTGGTGGGCCATAACTCCAGCTCGGACGACGGGGGCATCATCGCCGGCTACGCCACCGGCAACCTGGGCTTCGGCGGGCTGGAAGACTTGAACGCGGTCCCCGGGCGGTGGGTAGACGGCTTCAGTTCCAGATACTATCTCCCCTACACGCCGACCTGGGTTGGCGGACTGGTGGGCGACAGCAGCGGCCCGATTGCCGCCAGCTACTCCACCGGCGGTCACCCGATCAGTCTGGCCGGGTACCAGCCCGGGGAGCGCAAGGACCGCTCCCGGCGGGACCTCGCCTACATGATGGAGGTCCACTGGAAAATCGGCGGACTGGTCGGCAAGAGCTACGGCAAGCAGGAACACGACAGCTACTGGGATACCGTCACGTCCAAGCATATGCCCGGGGACGACCCGAAGTGGGTCTACGGCGAGGGCAAGACCACCGAGGAGCTGCAATCGGTCACCGGCTATACGGGCATCTACGCCAACTGGAACGTGGACCTGGACGGGGACGGGATCGGCGATGACCCGTGGGACTTCGGGTCCAGCGCCCACTACCCGACGCTGAAGGTGGACTGGGACGGCGACGGCACGCCCACGGCCTACGAGTTCGGGGGCCAGGGCCGGTCGCTGAACGATCACCTCCCCTCTGTAGGCACGGGTGTGTTCGAGGTCACGGCGCCGGAAAACACCCCGTCCGGCGCTCCCATATTCGGCGTCACGTTGCCCCTGGCGCCCGCGGACGCCAGCTCATACAACCTGTTCGTCGACGCTCAGTGGCCCGATGGGGTAAGCTTCAACATCGACGCCACTACCGGCCAACTCTCTGCCATGGACGCGCTGGACTACGAGAGCAGGGACACCTACCGGATCGGCATAACAGCCGTTGCCACCGATGGCGCCAGGCACTCGAACGGGATAATCATCCGGGTGACCGACGTTGCGGAGCCGCCGGGGCCGCCCACTGGCGTGACCATTGTCTCCCTCAAGGGAAGCCTGGAGGTCTCCTGGACGCCGCCCGACATGACGGGGAAGCCGCCGTTGCGCATCTACGAGGTAACGTACTATCACGATGGCGATAAGGCGAAGATCATCGCGGCGGGTACTACGACCTACACCATGACCCATCTGACGCCCCTGATCACCTACGCGGTGCGGGTGCGGGCGCGCAACGTCGACGGCTGGGGGCCGGACAGCGCAGTGGTCTACGGGACCCCCTATTGGTTTGCGCCGCCGGCGGCGGCGGCGACCGGGGCGGAGCCGGGGACGCAACGGTTCCGGCGGTCGGCGCCGCCTCCGGGACAGCCGGCCAACCTCCGGGCGACGCCCCAGACGGACGGCTCGGCGCTGGTGACCTGGGACGCGCCGGCCGAGGCCGGGGACGATGCCTTCTACCGGGTGCGTCGCCGGGTGGACGCCGCCGACGGCAGCTACCAGGTCATCGCCCGGCGGGTGGAGGCTGCCGGCAGCGGCGGGGTGGTGGCGTACCGGGACGATGGGAACGGCCGGGAAGCCGGTCAACGCTACCTCTACTCGGCGCGGGCCTACGACGGAGACGGAAAACCGCTGGGCCGGTGGACTCAAGGGGTGCGGGACAACCGTCCCCCGGCCTTTACCGAGGACAGCGCAACGGCCTTCCAGGTGGCGGAGAACACCGCCTCCGGTACGGACATCGGCGACCCGGTGGCGGCCACGGACCCGGACGACGGGGACACGTTGACCTACCTGCTGGGCGGCGCCGACGCCGACCACTTCGCCATCGACGCCGACAGCGGCCAGCTGCAGACCAGCGGAGTGCTGGACTACGAGTCCAAGGACTCCTACGCGGTGACGGTAATCGCCGCCGACGGCGCGGGGCTGTGGGCCAGCCTGGACGTAACCATCACGGTAACCGACGTGGATGAGGCCCCGGGCCAGCCGGACGCGCCGGAGATCATCAACATCAAGGAGACCTCCTTCCGCGTCACCTGGACGGCGCCGGCCGCGGGTTCTTCCGCCATTACCGGCTACGGCATCCAGTACAAGCTGACCTCGGAGGCAGATTCCGCCTACGCCGACGCTAAGCCGACGAAGAGGGGGACCGTCACCGGCTACAACGTGGTGAACCGCAGGGGTCAATCCGTAGTCAAGGGCACGTCCTACTCGGTGCGGGTGCGGGCCAAGAACGCCGAGGGGTGGGGCGAGTGGTCTGAGGCGGCCACGGTGACCACCGCCAGCCCTGCTCCGCCGGCCTTTGCCGACAGTACGCTAGAGGTCAGCGTGGCCGAGAACACGGCGGCGGGCACGGCCATCGGCAGCCCGGTGACGGCCACGGACCCGGACGGCGACACCCTCACTTACACTCTTGGGGCGACGGCGGACGACGGCCACTTTACGATAGATTCCAAGACCGGCCAGTTGCAGACCAGCGGAGCGCTGGACTACGAGAACCAGAGTTCCTACACGGTAACGGTAACCACCACCGACCGCGGCGGCCTGTCCGACAGCATCGCCGTAACCGTCAAGGTAACCGACGTGGCGGACACGCCGCCGGGGCAGCCGGACGCGCCGGAGATTCTCAACATCAAGCAGACCTCCTTCCGCGTCACCTGGACGGCGCCGGCGGCGGGTTCCTCCGCCGTTACCGGCTACGGCATCCAGTACAAGCTGAGCGCAGAGGCAGATTCCGCCTACGCCGACGCGAAGCCGACGAAGAGGGGGACCGTAACCGGCTACAACGTGGTGAACCGGAACGGACAGAGCATCACCGCCGGAACGTCGTATGATGTGCGGGTGCGGGCGAGGAACGCCGAGGGGTGGGGCGAGTGGTCGGAGGCGGCCACCGCGGCCACCGCGGTCACCGCCAGCCCCGACCCGCCGCCCGCCGCCAGCCCCGACCCGCCGCCCGACACCGCCCCGGCCAACGGAGATGAGGCGGAAACCGATGACAGATGGCAGGAGGAAGAGGAAGAGGAGCCGGCGGTTGCGGCTGGTTCCTACCAGGCTACAGCGTACTTCGTCCAGGGCCGGGTCTGGATAAAGTGGGACGAAGTTGACGGGGCGAAGCGCTATACGGTGCAGAAGAACGGTCGGTTGCTTCCTGGGTGGTTCATCGCAACGGCTTTCTTCGACGGCGATGTGGAGGAGAACACCCGGTACGAATACCGGGTCACCGCCTACGACGGCAAGGACAACGTGCTGGCGGTGATGACTGCCGCGACGGAGTAGCCGGGAGACGGGTGCGCGCACGGCAATGGTCTCTCCGGCTCCCGGAACGGCGCCCCGGAGGCTGGACGCCCGTTGGAGTTAAGAGTGCAGGATGCGCGACATCCGACGGTGCAACGCCTGCAAGCCCGGAGAATGATCCAGGGCAAAGGCTCTGGCAAGCCCCCAGGCCGCCAGAGACGCGTCGGGCGGCTTGGGTTGGCGGAAATTGCGAGTTGTTGAGAGGGTCGCGGTGGAGGGCCTCGCTCCTTATCAAAGGGTTTCTGCGCTGCGGCAGTCCAAACCCAGGGTCACGCCAGGAAGCTCATCTCGCTTTGCCATGGGGTTACAGCGCAACTTCCCACCGATAGGCGGTGGAATTGAGTCCCGTGGCAGACGCCGGAATCTAGCAGCCCACTCCTGCGATTCGAGTCTCCGTGAGTGGGCCGGACGCCGTGGTCCCCTTGGAATGTACTACCGACGCACATACACAATTGCGCCGCCTATCGCCAAGATTGCCCCGGCCACGACGATGATCCACAGCCAGGGAAGCCCGCCCTCCTCTTCCCGCTCGACCACTATCGGCGCAACCGTGGGAGTGGGTGTCGCCGTGGGCGCCGGGGTCGGCGCCGGGGCAGGCATGGGCGTAGAGGTCGCCGTTGGCGCCGGGGTCGGCGTTGGGGTCAACGTGGGCGTGGGCGTCGGGATCGAGGTAGGGGTAGGCTCAGGCGTGGGCGTAGAGGTCGGGACGGGTGTAGGCGTCGCTGGGGGAGTGTCGCTGACAATTATCCGGGAAGAGCCTCCCACCGGCTGTTCGGCCTTGTCTACGTCTTTCAAGACTCCGGCAAAAGCGTGGGACCCCTCCTCGGCGGATGCCGTAACGGTGTAGGTGAAACTCTCATCCCCCAGCAGGGTGAAGGTGACGGTCCGGCCTTCGACCATGGTCGCAT
Source organism: Dehalococcoidia bacterium (assembly GCA_965221925.1). Lineage (GTDB taxonomy): Bacteria > Chloroflexota > Dehalococcoidia > Lucifugimonadales > UBA2985 > JAPPHY01. Next base: position 498,023 of record OZ244924.1, read on the forward strand.
CCGGCAGGCTGGACGATGCATAGCTGAAGCCGGTGGGCAATGTCTCCACGACCTGCCCCAAACCTCCGTATCCGGTGGCAGTGATCGTTACCGTAAGCTCACCGCCCGGAAGGGCCCACGACTGGGAGAAGCGCCTGGTGGCGCTGTGCTCCTCAGCGGCTACGGGACTTGTGTGAAGTATGCTTGCCAGCCCCAGCGCTATGCTCACAACAAGCGCTACCGCAGCAGCTCTTTGCGCCAAGCTCATCATTCTGCTCATCTTAAAACTCTCTGCCCACTGGCGTCCGGTCGGATCAGCCGGCGAAGTAGAGGAGCACCACCTCTAGCGCCTGCTGCTTGGTAATGAGGCCCTTGAAGTAATCAAAGGCGGCGTTCACGGCCTCGCCCCGCTCGATCAGCCCGTTGTTGTTGGAGTCGTACCTGGTCCATATACCATCGTTCTCTGCGTCGGTGATGCTGACGACCAGATGGAGTATACTCGTCATGCCCTTCAGGTCGGTCGCCTGCAGCGTCACCTGATACACATTGTCGGTATCCGCGTCCGCCGGGGCCTCGTAGTCGGGTGGCGCATTGAATGTCAGCGCTCCAGCGTCGCTGATGGTGAACGCGCCGGCGTCATCACCTCCAAGCGACCACGAGACCTGGGACCCTTCGGGGTCTCTGGCAGTGTAGGCAGCGACGGGATCGGCGCTGTTCTCCTCGTACTCTGTCGCGACTGGCCCCGCTATCGCCGGTGGCTCATCCACGTCGGTGACCATGACGGTCAGATCGATGGTGTTGCTGCCGCCCGCGCCGTCGACGACGCGGGCCTGAAGGCTGTAGCCGGCCCTGGTCTCGTAGTCGAGGGCGGCCTTGACCAGTAGCTGGCCGGTGGCCGAGTCGATGCCAAAGGAGCCGGCATCATCGCCCCTCAGCGTGTAGGTCAGAACATGGTTGTCGAGGTCGGTGGCGGCCACCGGACTGCCGAAGCCGGCCCCTGCGCTCGTGCCCTCTGGCACGGAGCGGACCGCCCGAGGGCGGTCGATGAACACCGGCTCCCGGTTTGCCGGGGCTGGTCCACCGCCGCCACCGCCAGCGCCACCACCGCCACCGCCACCGCCTCCACCAACGCTGCCGCCTCCTCCCCCATCGCCGCCCGTGACCGTCACAGGCGGCGCCACCGTTTCCGCGGTGGTGGCGCCGGCCTCGTTGGACCAGCCCTCGTTGCCCACAGCGTTCACGGCGCGTATCCGGTAGGTGTAGGCCGTTGCGGCGCTCAGGCTACTGTCTGCATAGCTCGTGGCGTTGGCCGCGATGCTGGTGGAGATGGACTTGTAGCTCACGGTCGCCGTCTTGCGCTCCAGGCTGTAGCTGATGATGGCGCTGCCGCCGTCGCCGGGCGCCGTCCACTTGAGGTTGATGGCGGTGGCGCTGGCCGCCGTGGCCGCCAGGTTGGTCGGCGCGCCCGGCGTACTCGCCGCGTCCGTGGTGGCGCTGGTGGTGGCGGACCAAGCGCCAGTGCCCTCGAGATTGGTCGCCCGCACCTGCACGTCATACGACGCGCCACTCTCGAGCGACGCGATGACGGCCGTCAAGGCAGCGCTCGCCGTGCCGCCGGTGACCTCGGTCCAACTGTTTTGCGAAGTCTTCTTGTAGCGGTAGTCGTAGTCCGTGATCGCCGGGCCCTTGTTCGTCGGGGCGTTCCATCTCACGTTCAAGCTGCTGGTCGAAGCCTGCGAAACCGTCGGCGCCGATGGCCTGCCCGGCGGCTCGTTCACGTCGTCGACGGTGATCGTCACGGCGATGCTGTCCGTCCCGCCCCTGCCGTCGCTCACGGTCACGGCGACCGAGTAGGAACTCTTGCCCTCGTAGTCCAGGGCGCCCTTGGTCTTCAGCTGGCCGGTGCCTGAGTCGATGGCGAAGTGAGCGTGGTCGCCGATGGCGTCCAACGCGTAGGTCAGGACGTTCTTGTCCGCGTCGGTGGCCGTCAGGGGCAGCCCGATGGCGGTCCCAGCCGCCGCGTTCTCCGTCACGCTGCGCGTCGTGTTGGCGCCGTCGGTGAAGACCGGGGCGGCATTGCTGACGGGCGGCGCGGTGGGCACGCCGGTGTCGGGCGACGTCCAGGCGCCGTCGCCGTCGGCGTTGACGGCCCGCACCTGCACCCGGTAGGTATCGCCGGCGGTGAGGCCGGTTATCGTGGCCGAGGTCCCGGTCCCTGCGTGGGCGTGGTTCACCCAGTTCCCCCACTGGCCGGGGCCTGCGTCGAAATCACGCCGGCTGTAGTGCAGCTTGTAGCCGGTTACGGGGGGCTTGCCCGTCATGTCCGGCGCCGTCCACGAGACCCGCAGCCCGTTCGCCGCCGCGAGTACCCCAAGGCCGGTGGGCGCCGACGGCCGCTCGCTCACGTCCTGGACGTCGACGGTCACCACGACCGTGGCGTCCCAGGTCAGGGAGTCCGCGCCCGCGGCGTTCTTGTCGTCCTTCACCTGGATGCTGACCGTGTAGCTGGACTTCGCCTCGAAGTCCGGGGCAGTCTTGAAGGTGAGCGCCCTCGTGCCCGCGTTGAAGTTGAAGGCGGCGTGGTCGCCGGCGCTGGTGAGCATCCGGTAGGTCAGCGTGTCGCCCTCCGGGTCGGTGGCGGCGGTGACGGTCCCCGCCGTGGTCTGGTTCTCGTTCGGGGTGAGCGTCTGGGCGCCGGCGGGGAAGGCCGGAGGCTCGTTCACGTTGGTGACGGTGATCGTCACGTCGATGCTGTCCGTCCCCCCGTTCCCGTCGGAGACGGTGACGACGAAGGTGTAGCGGTTATTGCTCTCATAGTCCAGCGCGCTCTTGACCTTCAGCTGGCCGGTGCCTGAGTCGATGGCGAAGTGGGCGTGGTCGCCGGTGGTGGCGTCGATGGCGTACACCAGCGTGTCCGAGGCGTCCGTGTCCGTGGCCGCGATGGGATTGCCGATGGCGGTCCCGGCTGCGGTGTTCTCCGCCACACTGCGCGTCGTGTCCGCGCCCTCGCCGAAGGTCGGGTCCGCGTTGACGAGGGGCGGCATGGTGGGCACGCCGGTGTCGTACGACGACCAGCCGCTGATGCCCTCGGCGTTCTTCGCCCGCACCCGCACCCGGTAGGTCGAGTCCGGGGTGAGGCCGGTTATGTCGTGGGTCAGCACGAGCCCGGCATCGGTTATGACCGCGGCGCCCCAGGTTTCCGGGGTCGCGCCGACGGCGACGGCGGTGCGCAGGCTGTACTCCACGTCGTAGCCGTCGATGGTCGGCTTGTTCGTCATTACCGGCGCCGTCCAGGTGACCCGCAGCCCGTTGGCTATCCCACCGGCCGCGACGCCCGTTGGGGCGGTCGGCGGCTCGTCCACGTCGGTGACACTGATGTTCACCAGGATCGTGTCCGTCGCGCTGCTGGTGTCGGTGGCCGTGACGGTGATCGCGTAGGAGACCGCCGTTTCGTAGTCCAGCGAGGCTTTAGCCTTGATCTGTCCGTTGGAGTCGATGCTGAAGAGGTTCGCGCCCGTGCCGCTCAGCGATAAGGTGACCGAGTCTCCGTCGTCCACGTCCGTGGCCGGGACGGGAAGGCCCACGTTGGCGTTGTCGCCCGCGTTCTCTGCCACGCTGCGGTTGAGCGGGCCCGCCCCGGCGGTGAACACCGGCGGCTCGTTTACGTCGCCGACTGCGATGTTGACCACGATGGTGTCGTCCCAAACCGTGTCCGACGTGCCCGCAGCGCTCAGGCTGTCCCGCACCTGCACGGTGACGGTGTAGCTGGAATCCGTCTCGTAGTCCAGGGCGTCCTTGACCTCCAGCTGACCGGTCGCCGTGTCGATCTCGAAGTTAGCGTGGTCGCCGGTGGTGGTGTCCAGCGCGTAGGTGAGCGTGTCCAGGGGGTCGGCCTTGGTGTCCGGGTCTGTGGCCTCGACGGGATCGCCGATGGCGACGTCGGCGTCGGTGTTCTCCGCCACGCTGCGGTTGAGCGGGCCCGCCCCGGCGGTGAACACCGGCTTCTCGTTCACGTCGCCGACGGTGATGTTGACCACGATCGTGGCGTCCCACGCGGTGTCGGCGGCGCCGGCGTCGTCCAAACTGTCCCGCACCTGCACGGTGACGCTGTAGCTGTCTTTCGCCTCGTAGTCCAGCGCGCTCTTGACCTTCAGCTGGCCCGTGCCCGTGTCGATGTCGAAGTGGGCGTGGTCGCCGGTCGTGGCGTCCAGCGCATAGGTCAGCGTGTCCCTGGGGTCGGCTTTGGTGTCGGGGTCTGTGGCTGCGACCTGGTCGCCGATGCCGTCCCCGGCCGCCGCGCTTTCGCTCACGCTCCGGGCTGTCGGACCGACCCCGTCGTCGAAGGTCGGCGGTTCGTTGACGTCGGTGACCGTGATCGTCACCTCGATGCTGGCGTCCCACGCGGTGTCGCCGCCGCCGGCGTCGTTCAGGCTGTCGCGCACCCGCACGGCGACGGTGTAGCTGGTCGTCCCGCTCTCATAGTCCAGCGCGCTCTTGACCTTCAGCTGACCGGTGCCCGTGTCGATGGCGAAGTGGGCGTGGTCGCCGGACGCCTCAAGGCCATATGTTAGCGATGCGCCCGCGTCGGGGTCGGTGGCGGAGAGGACGTTGCCGATGGCGGCATCGGCGTCGGTGTTCTCCGCCACGCTGCGGCCGACCGGGGGGTTCTCGTCGAAGGTTGGCGGTTTGTTCACCGCTTCGACGGCCCGCCTCTGCCGGCCGAATTCGGAGACCGTGGGCGTGCCGTCGCCATCGAAGTCCACCACCAATGCGGGATACTGCGTGTCGGAGCCAAAGTCCCAGACTGCTCCACGGTTCTCGTTGTTCCACATTTCGTAGGGACCGGTAAGGCCGGTGGGCGACTGCAACTCGGCGGTGGTCTTGCCCTCGCCATACCCGTCCCCGGCGCCTTTCCTGGAAGCGGCTTGACCGGTGGTCTCCGTGTTCCAGTAGCTGTTGTGAACGGATGCGCTGTCGTTGTGACCGGTAAGGCCTCCGCCGGAATCCGATACCGTACTCTGGGCTGTGCGGCCTATCGAGTAGCTGTCCCGTATAGCTGCGGCAACCAAGTTCTTTCCCACCAAGCCGCCCAGGAAGTTGTTCGCGCTATCTTGAGTGTTTTCTACGTCGCCGGCGAAGTAACAGTCGTTGATGCTGCCGTTGCTGGCGCCAGCCAAGCCTCCCACTTCGCTGTCTGTGCCGGACCCGCGGACGGCGCCGGTGTAATAGCACTTCTCCATTACCCTGCCCCGGCTGAGGCCTCCTATCATGCCGCCAACACGGGCCCCGTCAGCCGGGCCGCCAGTGACGTCTACTGAGGAGTAAGATTCATAGATGCCGCCGTTGTTTGTTCCGCCGGCTTTATATGAGGCTACACTCGACCCGGCAAAACTTCCAACCAAGGTTAACCCAGTCACGCTGCCGCCCACTAATCCCAATCTGCGGATTGGGCTGGTTTTTGTGAGGCGCCGGAATAGTCCGATATGCGTTTCGGTAGGGCGGTTGATAAACAGGTTGGATATAGTCTTGCCGTTGCCCTCGAAAATGGCAGTGAACGCCCTGCGCGGTGTCCCAATCGGCTGCCAGCCTGCGCCCGACGTCCAAGCCTCCCTGTGGGCCGCCGGGTCGGCGTAGCTGTCGTCGTCATTGAAGTCCAGGTCCCTGGTCAACTCGAAGCCAATGCACTTCGCAGCCGTACCGTCGCTGCGTGCGCAGCCGATGTGCGCCGGCCCTATTGATGCGACGGGGTCGGGGAAAGCGGGGTTGAAACCTGCCTTCCCCGCGGCGCCGTCGCCGATTCCACTTCCATTGAGGTCATAGCGGATGGCGTAGAGTTGCTCCAGGCTCGTTATCTCAATCAGGCCGTCGTTGTCGCGGTCGTAATCGCCGACAACTTCATCCGGCAGTTGCCCCTCCAAGGTTACGTCGTTCACGTAGACCCAGATCCGGATGGTGTCGGTGGCGCCGTTGCCGTCGGTGGCCGTGACAAACATCAGGTACGAGTTCCTGCTTTCGTAGTCCAGCGGGGCGTTCGTGCGCAACTGCCCGGTGTCGAACGCGATGCTGAAGTATTCGGCGTGGGCATCGGCTTGCAGCCATCTGAGCGTGTAGGTCAGCGCGTCGCCATCCGGGTCGACGGCATCGACCGGCGGCCCGACGGCGGCGCCTTGCGGAACGTTCTCGGCGATGTTCCGGCTGTCGCCCCTCCTGCTGAATGCCGGCGGCCTGTTCCGCGGGTTTGGCTCTACGAGCGGGGCCGTCACGCTGATGGAAACCGGGATGCTGCGCGCATTGCCATTGCCATCAGCGGCGGTGACCGTCACCTCGTAGGAGATTTTGACCGCCCGATCGAGCGAACCCGACGTCTGCAGCTGGCCGCTGCCTGCGACGATGGTGAAATGGCCCTGGTCGGCGCCGCTCAAGGCGTAGGTCAGCCCATCTCCGTCTGCGTCTATTGCGTCGACGGGCGGGCCTATGTCTTGCCCTGAAGAGGCGCCCTCCGGAACGGCGCGCAAGGCGGCTGTGCCGTCGAGAAACTCGATGGGAGGGGAGGGCTGGCGCTGGTCTCCGAACTCCTGCCACGTCGCCATGCCGTCGCCGTCGTAGTCTGCCATGAGGGCTGGATACTGGATGTTTGTCCCCAAGTCCCAGCTTCGCGACCATGACCGGAAGATCCCCTTATCGTTCCAGGATCTGCCGAACGGCGTTCGCATCTCCCGGGTGGTCTTGGCTTCCGGGCCGCCGCTCTGGCCGGTGGTGATCTTATCGTAGAAGCTTGGGGCAAAGCTGACGATGACACCGGTGTTGCGCCCGGTGAGTCCGCCAACAGCAAAGGCGCCCGTCACCACGCCGGTGGCGTAGCTGGCGCTTATCTTCCCCAAGTTGTTGCCGACCAGCCCGCCGGCCATACTCGGTCCGACGGTCTCGTTGTTGGAAACCGTGCCCGTAGAATACGAATCACGGACCAGTCCGCCGAGGTTGCTGCCGGCCAGCCCCCCGACGGCGCTGCCGCTTCCTGCGGCGGCGGCCTCGCCGGCGAAGTAGCTCTTTTCTATGATGGCGTGGCGCAGACCCGGGTTGCTGTTCTTGAGCGCCCCCACCAGGCCTCCTACAAAGCCATTTTCTGCCGTGCTGCTCACGGAGGCGGTGGAGTAAGCAACGCTCAGCTTGCCCTCGTGGGTTCCCACGAGGCTCCCCACGTTGGTTTGGCCCGTCACGCTGCCGCCCTCGAGCCCCACGTTGCGGATTTCAGCCGTCGTGTCGGTCGCGCCAAACAGCCCGATGTCGTCGGCGCTGCTGCGGTCGATGTACAGGTTGGATATGGTGTTGCCGCCACCGTCGAAGACGCCGCCGAACTTGTCGTTCCCGCCGCCGATGGGCTCCCAGCCGCTTCCACTGTTCCACCAGGCGCCGTCTGCGTCTGTCACCACCTTGTCGCTATTCTCATCGAAGTCCAAATCAGCGGTCAGCTCATAGCCTATGCAGTCATTCGGGTCCGCATCGTCGGTACGGTCGACGTAATTTCCATCCCCATTTGCGTCAGTGGTGTCGTCGGTGGGACAGCCCATGTAGATGACGGGGTTGGGGAACGCGGCGAGATATAAGGCGGCATGGGCAGGCGCCGGTAACCCGTTGCCGCTCATGTCCCAGCGGATGGCGTGGAGTTTGGTTAGGGTATCTATCTCAATGAGGCCATCGTCATCTATGTCATAGTCCATGGCGTCATCAATCACTTGGATGGTTACCGGGATGCTTTTGGCGCTGCCGCTGCCATCGCCGGCCGTTACGGTGACGGAGTAGGAACTCTTGGTCTCGTAGTCCACCGGGTCCTTGGTCTGCAACTGGCCAGTGCCGGCGTCGATGGTGAAGTGGCCCGCGTCGGCGCCGCTCATGGTATAAGTCAACGCGCCGCCATCGGCGTCGACCGCGTCCACCGGCGCGCCGATGTCTTGGGCGGTGAGCGTATCCTCGAGGACGCTGCGGGAAGCCGCGGTGCCGTCCAGAAACTCCACGGGCGGCTGGGCCCCGCGGGCATTGAATTCTGCCACGGTGACGTTGCCGTCCCCGTCAAAGTCCAACGCCAACGCCGGATACTGGATGTTGGTCCCAAAGTCCCATACCACTTCACGGCCCGTGGCTGTGTCACCGTCGTTGTCCGCGTTGTCGGTGTCCGCGTTCCAGTTGGCGTAGATGCCGGCGTGTGTGGTGGGAGTTCTCAGTTCGCGGGTGGTTTTCCCGTCGCCCATTCGGCTGGTGGTCCGACCGCTGGTGATGGTGTCCCAGTAGCTGTTGGTCGCGGCGCCGTTGCCGTATCCCACCAACCCGCCCACCTTGAATCCGGCCCCCACGACTGCGCCTGTGGCGTAGCTGTTGACTATGGCCCGGTGGTTGAGTCCTATAAGTCCTCCCGCGATCACCGATTTGACGCGGGCGGCTACTGTCACTGTCCCGGTGGCGTAAGAGTCGGTAACCGTTCCGTTGCTGCTACCCACCAGCCCGCCGGCTGTGCTCCACTCTCCGGCCTTTGCGGTAACATTGCCTTGGGCGTAGCTGCGTTCGATGGCGCCGGAGTTGCCGCCCACCAGCCCACCCGCGTAGCTGGTCTTCCCCGCTGGGGTCCTAACCCTGAGGCCGTCCACCCACTTACTCACGTAGGTGGTCTTCCCCGCTCCGATCACATTGGCGGTGGAGTATGCGGCGCTCAAGGCGCCCTGGTTGCGCGCCACGAGAGCGCCAACGTAGTATCCGCCTCTGACTTGCCCACCGACCAGCCCGACGTTCCGAATCTCCGCGGTCCTGTGGGTATTCCCGAAGAGCCCAACGTACTCAACTTCGGGGCGGTCGATGAACAGGTTGGAAATCGTGTTCCCGCCGCCGTGGAAGGTGGCGGCGAAATTGCTGGCGCTGCTGTCACCGATGGGGAGCCAGCCGCGGCCGGATGTCCACTTCTGCTTGTTCGACCTATCCGCATAGCTGGCGGCATCATCGAAGTCCAGGCCCCGCGTTAGCTCGTACCCAGTGCAGCCCGCAGTGGGGCAACCCATATCGTTGATGCCGGAGGGGAAGGTCTCGACGTAACCCGCTGCCGTCGTTGCGCCGTCACCGTCGAGGTCCCAGCGTATGGCATTCAGCTGGTCAAGCGTGGCGACTTCGATGAGCCCGTCATCGTCCACGTCGTAATCCGCGAAGGCGCGCAACTGGGGGCCGAGCTCCGCCACGCCGGCCACCCCGTCGCCGTTGGAGTCGACCTTCAACGCCGGATACTGGGCGGTTGTCCCAAAGTCCCACACATTGGCGTCCCAGTTCTGATAGATGCCGTCGGCGGTGGTGGGGGTCTGCAGCTCCGCGGTGGTCTTCCCGCCACCGGCCGCGCTGGTGGCCTGGGCCGTTGTTGCCGTGTCCCAGTAGCTGTCGACGGCAGCGCCCGCCGCAACGCTTCCAATCAAGCCGCCCACGCTTGCGGTCCCGGTGGTCGCAGCGGCCGTCACCAAGCCGGTGGCATAGCTCCTGCTGACGGTGGCCGCTGAGCCGCCTACCTCTCCAAGGTGTCCGATCAGGCCGCCTATGGCCACATTCCCGGCGCTTTCCGTGCTGGTGACGCTTCCGGCGGCGTGGGAGTCGTTGACTGTGCCGCCCATGGCAGCGCCGGCCAACCCGCCCACGTTCACCCCATCGCCAGAGCCGCTCACCCTGCCCAGGTAAGCGCTCTTTTCGATGAGAGCGCCGCTCCCGCTGCTCAACCCCACCACGCCGCCGACGTGCCCACCGTCTGCCCCTCCGGTTACGCCGGTCGTGGAGTGGGACTCGCTGACTTTGCCCTCGTTCGACCCGACCAGGCTGCCGGTGTAGTTCTGCCCCAACACCACGCCGCCGCTCAAGCGCACGCCGTTGACCTCCGCGGAAGCATCGATGGCGCCAAACAGACCGATATAGGGGGTGGCGGGGCGGTTGATGTACAGGTTCGAAATGATACGGCCATTGCCCTTGAAGGTGGCGCCGAACTTCCCGGTATCGGAGCCGATGGGCTCCCAGCCCGCGCTGTGCCTGAACGAAAAGCGACTGGGAATCCAACCGGCTTTGTTGGACACGGTTGTGTAGCTGGAGTCGTCCTGGAAGTCGAGTTTCCCTGCCAGCTCGTACCCAACGCAGTTGGGTGTGTCGGGGGCGCTGTCGGTATCTGGGCAACCCATCCCCGGAACAGGGTTGGGGAAGGCGGCTTCGTAGTCAGTGGCATTGGCCTGTTCCGGCGCGCCGTCGCCGTCTAGGTCCCAACGGATTGCGCTGAGCTGCTCTAGCTTGCCGACGTCTATGAGCCCGTCGTCGTCGGCGTCGTAGTCAGCAGCGGCATCCTGTGCCACCGCCAGGGATTGAGAGAGCAGCATCGCTGCGGCGGCCAGAGCCGCCAGAAGGAGACCGAAGCCCGCTAACCCCCAGCGTCCTGCGCCACTAAACCGGCGAAAGCAGGGGCTCATCTTGTTGGCACACCTCACATCGTCAAGTTCGCCGCCGCAACAATTACCCGTGAGACTTGAGGTGAGCCCCGTCCTGCTGCCGTCGGGATCGGCCCCCAACATCCGCGCGGCAGGCACCCCCCCGGGCGCACCCAGCGGGGCGGCCTGCCCTCGTCGAACTCCAGCTATTTCGCGGCCGCCGCTACTTGGTCGTGCCGCTCGACGACACCCAGTCGCTACTCCCAGCGGAGTTGACGGCCCGCACCCGCACGTCATAGGAGAGGCCTCCGCCGAGGAAGTCAATCGTGACCCTCCTGACCGTGCTGTCGTGGGGGTAATCGAGCCAGTATTTGTCGATGCTCAACTTGTACTGCACCTCGTAGTGGGTGATGGGCGGTTTGCCCGTCATGTCCGGCATGTTCCAGGTGAGCCCCAGTTTGGACCACCCTGGGGTCACCTTGAGGTTCGTGGTTGCGCCCGGCGGCACGGGCGTAACCGGCGCCGCCGTGGGCGTGGCCTGTGCCCTTGCCCAGACGCTGTGCCCCTCATCGTTCTTGGCCCGCACCCGCACGTTGTATGTGGAACCGGCGGTGAGGCCCTGGATCGTTGTGCCCGCGCCGCTGTGGGCGTGATCGTTCCAGGCAGTGGCCGTGATCAACTTGTACTGTACATCGTAGCCGGTGACGGGCGGCTTGCCCCTCATGTCCGGCGCGGACCAGGAGACCCGTATCCCGTTGACCTCTTCAAACACCCCAAGGCCCGGGAGCGCGCCCGGCGGCTCGTTCACGTTGGTGACGGTGATGGTCACGTCGATGGTGTCCGTCCCGCCGCGGCCGTCGCTCACGGTCACGGTGACCGAGTAGGAGTTCTGGCCCTCGTAGTCCAGCGCTCCGCTGGTCTGGAGCCGGTTGCCGGAGAGGGCGAAGTGGCCGGAGTCCGTTCCGCCCAGCGCGTAGGTCAGCGAGTCGCTGTCGGGGTCGGTGGCCGCGATGGGATTGCCGATGGCGGTCCCGGCTGCGGTGTTCTCCGCCACGCTCCGGCCCGCGCCGGCGCCCTCGTCGAAGGACGGCGCGCGATTGGCCGCAGGCGGCGGGGCCACCACCGGCGCCTCGTTCACGTTGGTGACAGTGATGGTCACGGCGATGCTGTCCGTCCCGCCCTTGCCGTCGGAGACGTACACGGTGACCGAGTAGGAGCTCTTGACCCCCTCGTAGTCCCCGCTGGTCCGCAGTTGGTTGCCGGAGAGGGCGAAGTGGCCGGAGTCGGCGCCGCTCAGCGCGTAGGTCAGCGAGTCGCTGTCGGGGTCCGTGGCCGCCAGGGGCAGGCCGATGTCGGTCCCGGCCGGCGTGTTCTCCGCCACGCTGCGGCCCGCGCTGGCGCCCTCGTCGAAGGATGGGGCGCGGTTGGCCTGCGGCGTCGGGGCCACCACCGGCGCCTCGTCCACGTTGGTGACGCTGATGGTCACGTCGATGCTGTCCGTCCCGCCGCGGCCGTCGCTCACGGTCACGGTGACCGAGTAGGAGCTTTTGCCCTCGTAGTCCAGGGCGCCGCTGGTGCGCAGCCGGTTGCCGGAGAGGGCGAAGTGGCCGGAGTCGGCGCCGCTCAGCGCGTAGGTCAGCGGGTCGCTGTCGGGGTCGGTGGCCGTCAGGGGGAGGCCGATGTTCCTGCCCGCCGACGTGTTCTCCGCCACGCTGCGGCTGGCGCCGGCGCCCTCGTCGAAGGACGGCGCGCGGTTTGGCGTCGGTGTGGGCGGCGGCGCCACCGGCGGCGCGTCCACGGCGGTGACGGTGATGGTGATGTCGAGGACGTCCACTCCGCCCTTGAGGTCGCCCACGACCACCTCGAACGAATACGAACTCTTGGTCAGGGGCCTACCGACTTTGATCTGGCCACTCCCGCTGCCGATGCTGAAGTGGCGGGAGTCCGTTCCACTGACCATGTAGAAGAGGGCGTCGCCATCCGGGTCGGTAGCCGTGACGGGCCTGCCCACGCGGACGCCCCGCGAGGACCCCGCCACAACGCTGCGGGTCGCCGACGCGCCTTCCCGGAAGACCGGGTCCCTGTTGGCGCGGCCTCCGGTTACCGTGATGATGACCCCGATAACGTCGAGCCTGCCCTTTCCGTCCGCAGCGAGCAGTTGGATGGTGTACTCGTCCGCGGGCCCCAGCTTCCTGGCAGTCCTCAGTTGACCGGTCAGCCGGTCCACGATGAAAGGCGACGATCTGGTGTAGACGCTATAGAAGGGACCTGCCATGCCGGCGGAGACGGTCGCCGTGATCGGGGCGCCCACGGCCGTGCCAACGGGAGCGTAGGCGTCAACCGTGCGTCTGGCGACGCCCACCTTGTCGAAGGCCAGGGTCCCGGTGGGCGCCACCGGCGTCGGCGTGACCGTCGGCGTATCGTCCACGTTGGTGACGCGGATGGTCACGGGGATGCTGTCCGTCCCGCCGTTGCCGTCCCACACGATCACGGTGACGGCGTAGGAGCTCTTGCTCTCGTAGTCCAGGGCGCCCTTGGTCTTCAGCTGGCCGGAGGAACTGTCAATGGCGAAGTGGCCGTGGTCGCCGGTGGCCTCCAGCTCGTAGCGCAGGACGTCGTTGTCATGATCGGTGGCGCCCACTGACGACCCGATGTTCCTGCCCGCCGGCGTGTTCTCCGCCACGCTGCGGCTGGCGCTCGCGCCCTCGTCGAAGGACGGAGCCACGTTGGCCTGCGGCGGGACCACCACCGGCGCCTCGTTCACGACGTCATCGACGTCGATGGTCACGGTGATGCTGTCCGTCCCCCCGTTCCCGTCGGAGACGGTGACGACGACGGTGTAGCGGTTATTGCTCTCATAGTCCAGCGCGCTCTTGACCTTCAGCTGACCGTTGGTCGAGTCGATGGCGAAGTGGCCGTGGTCGCCGGTGGTGGCGTCGATGGCGTACACCAGCGTGTCCGAGGCGTCCGTGTCCGTGGCCGCGATGGGATTGCCGATGGCGGTCCCGGCTGCGGTGTTCTCCGCCACACTGCGCGTCGTGTCCGCGCCCTCGCCGAAGGTCGGGTCCGCGTTGACGAGGGGCGGCATGGTGGGCACGCCGGTGTCGGGCGACGTCCAGGCGCCGTCGCCGTCGGCGTTGACGGCCCGCACCTGCACCCGGTAGGTGTCGCCGGCGGTGAGGCCGGTTATCGTGGCCGAGGTCCCGGTCCCCGCGTGGGCGTGGTCCTCCCAATTCCCCCACTGGCCGGGGCCTGCGGCGAAATCACGCCGGCTGTAGTGCAGCTTGTAGCCGGTGACGGGGGGCTTGCCCGTCATGACCGGCGCCGTCCACGAGACCCGCAGCCCGTTCGCCGCCGCGAGTACCCTAAGGCCGGTGGGGGCCGTCGGCGGCTCGCTTACGTCGTTGACGTTGACGGTGACCGCAATGGTGGCGTCCACCGTGGCGTCGTCGCCGCCGCCGGCGTTCTTGCCGTCATGCACGGTCACGCTGACGCTGTAGAGCAGCTTGTCCTCGAAGTCCGCTGCGGCCTTCAGGGTCAGCTCCCCCGTGCCGGTGTTGAGGTTGAACAGAGCGTGGTCGGTGGAGGTCGTGTCCAGCGCGTAGGTCAGCGTGTCGTCCTCCGGGTCGGCGGCGCCCACGGTTCCCACCGCCGTGCCGCCGTTCTCCGTCACCGTGAAGCTCGTGCTGGCCCCGGCGTCGAAGGACGGCTTCTCATTAACGTCGCCGACGTTGATCGTCACGGTGATGCTGTCCGTCCCCCCGTTCCCGTCGGAGACGGTCACCTTGATCGAGTAGCTGATGGTTCCGCTCTCGTAGTCCAGTGCGCCCTTGGCCTTCAGCTGGCCCGTGCCCGTGTCGATGGCGAAGTGGGCGTGGTCGCCGGTGGTGGCGTCGATGGCGTACACCAGCGTGTCCGAGGCGTCCGTATCCGTGGCCGCGATGGGATTGCCGATGGCGGTCCCGGCTGCGGTGTTCTCCGCCACACTGCGCGTCGTGTCCGCGCCCTCGCCGAAGGTCGGGTCCGCGTTGACGAGGGGCGGTATGGTGGGCACGCCGGTGTCGTACGACGACCAGCCGCTGATGCCCTCGGCGTTCTTCGCCCGCACCCGCACCCGGTAGGTCGAGTCCGGGGTGAGGCCGGTTATGTCGTGGGTCAGCACGAGCCCGGCATCGGTTATGACCGCGGCGCCCCAGGTTTCCGGGGTCGCGCCGACGGCGACGGCGGTGCGCAGGCTGTACTCCACGTCGTAGCCGTCGATGGTCGGCTTGTTCGTCATTACCGGCGCCGTCCAGGTGACCCGCAGCCCGTTGGCTATCCCACCGGCCGCGACGCCCGTTGGGGCGGTCGGCGGCTCGTCCACGTCGGTGACACTGATGTTCACCAGGATCGTGTCCGTCGCGCTGCTGGTGTCGGTGGCCGTGACGGTGATCGCGTAGGAGACCGCCGTTTCGTAGTCCAGGGAGGCTTTAGCCTTGATCTGTCCGTTGGAGTCGATGCTGAAGAGGTTCGCGCCCGTGCCGCTCAGCGATAAGGTGACCGAGTCTCCGTCGTCCACGTCCGTGGCCGGGACGGGAAGGCCCACGTTGGCGTTGTCGCCCGCGTTCTCTGCCACGCTGCGGTTGAGCGGGCCCGCCCCGGCGGTGAACACCGGCGCCTCGTTCACGTTGGTGACGTTGATGGTCACGTCGATGCTGTCCGTCCCGCCGTTCCCGTCGCTCACGGTCACGGCGACCGAGTAGGAGCTCTTGCCCTCGTAGTCCAGTGCGCCCTTGGCCTTCAGCTGGCCCGTGCCCGTGTCGATGGCGAAGTGGGCGTGGTCGCCGGTGGTGGCGTCGATGGCGTAGACGAGCGTGTCCCCGGCGTCCGTGTCCGTGGCCGCGATGGGATTGCCGATGGCGGTCCCGGCTGCGGTGTTCTCCGCCACGCTGCGCGTCGTGCTCGCGCCGTCGTCGAAGGACGGGGCCATGTTGGTGGGAGGCGGCTCGGTGGGCACGCCGGTGTCGTACGACGACCAGCCGCTGATGCCCTCGGCGTTCTTCGCCCGCACCCGCACCCGGTAGGTCGAGTCCGGGGTGAGGCCGGTTATGTCGTGGGTCAGCACGAGCCCGGCATCGGTTATGACCGCGGCGCCCCAGGTTGCCGGGGTCGCGCCGGCGACGACGGCGGTGCGCAGGCTGTACTCCACGTCGTAGCCGTCGATGGTCGGCTTGTTCGTCATGACCGGCGCCGTCCATGTGACCCGCAGCCCGTTGGCTATCCCAACGACCCCGACGCCCGTGGGGGCGGTCGGCGGCTCGAGCGCGTCCGTGACGGTGACGGTGATAGGGAGGGTGGTGTCCCAGGCCGTGTCCGCCGTGCCCGCAGCGTTCCTGCTGTCCCGCACGCGCACGTTGACGCTGTAGCTGGGCTTCGTCTCGTGGTTCGCCGCGGTATCGAGGGTCAGCGCTCCTGCGCCGGAGATGGCGAAATCGGATGCGTCCGTGCCGCTCAGCCCGTAGGTCAGCGTGTCGCCCTCCTGGTCGGTGGCGGCATAGGTCCCCACCGCCGTTGCGCCCTCCGCCACGTTGGGCGTCGTGTCGGCGTTGGTGGCGAAGGCCGGCTTCTCGTTCACGTCGCCGACCGAGATGTTGACCACGATCGTGTCGTCCCAAACCGTGTCCGCCACGCCCGCAGCGCTCAGGCTGTCCCGCACCTGCACGGTGACGGTGTAGCCGGAATCCGTCTCGTGGTCCAGGGCGTCCTTGACCTTCAGCTGGCCTGTGCCCGTGTCGATGTCGAAGTGGGCGTGGTCGCCGGTGGTGGTGTCCAGCGCGTAGGTCAGCGTGTCCAGGGGGTCGGCCTTGGTGTCCGGGTCTGTTGCCTCGACCGGGTCGCCGATGGCGTCCCCGGCCGCCGCGCCTTCGCTCACGCTCCGGGTTGTGGGGCCGGCCCCGTCGTCGAACGCCGGCGGCTCGTTTACGTCGGTGACCGTGATCGTCACCATGATTCCGTCTATGCCGTTGTTTCCGTCGTTCACCTTCACATAGACATCGTAGGAGCCCGCCGTCTCGTGGTCCAGCGGGTCCTTGGTCTTCAGCTGGCCGGTGGCGGTGTCTATCGTGAACTTCGCGCTGTGTGTCCCTTGGGTCATCGAGTAGACCAGGGTGTCCCCTGCGTCGGAGTCCGCGGCCGCGATGGGATTGCCGATGTTGGTATTGGCGGGGGTGTTCTCCGCCACGCTGCGCGACGCCTTTATGCCTTCCGTGAAGGCCGGCAGGGCGTTGCCGGTCCAGCTGCCGCACTGTTCCGCCTTCGGCGAGTCCGTGCTCTTCGCCCCGTCCGTGTTCAGGGAGCACACCCGCACCTCATGGATGCGCCCGCCGCCCGTGACAACGGTATGTGTGGTGGTCGAGCCATCTGGATTAGTAACAGCGCTGCTGAGGATATCGTTGGTCACGCCGAGGCCCGTGCGCGGGAAGTCGACCCAGTCCGGCGCCCAGGCGGCGGAGGCGGTGCGCTTCTGCCGCCACTCCACTTTGTAGCCGGTGAGGGCCGGTTTGCCCGTGTTATCCGCCGCCGCGGGCGCCGTCCAGGTGACCCTGATCCTGTTGGCCAGCGTTGCCACGTCGATGTGCATATTGGTGGGCGGGGTCCACCGCTCGAGCGCGTCCGTTACGTTGATGGTCACCACGATGGTGTCGTCCACGGTGTCGTCCGCGGCGCCCGCAGCGTTCTTGCCGTCATGCACGGTCACCGTGACCGTGTAGGTGTCCTTCGCCTCGTAGTCGTAGGTTACTCCCGCCTTGGTCTTCAGCTGCCCGGTGGCGGTGTCGATGGCGAAGGACGCATGGTCCCCGGAGGCGGCCAAGGCGTAGGTCAGCGTGTCCAGGGGGTCGACTTCGGTGTCGGGGTCCGTGGCCGCGACGGGGGCGCCGATGGCCGCGTCCGCCGCCGCATCCTCGCGGAAGCTCCGCGTGTCCGTGGCGATGGGCGCCGCCGGCACCAGGTTTCCATCCACGTCCGTGGTGGCGGCCGACATGAACTCTGGAGGCTCGTTCACGTCCTGCAGGTTGATCGTCACCGTGACGGTGTCGTCCCACCCAGTGTCCGCCGTGCCCCCGGCGTTCAAGCTGTCCCGCACCTGAATGCTGACCGTGTAGCTGTCTTTCGCCTCGAAGTTCGGGGCATCGTTGAAGGTGAGCGCCCTCGTGGTGGCGTTGAAGGTGAAAAGGGCGTGGTCGCCGGTAGTGGTGAGCATCTGGTAGGTCAGCGTGGCGCCTGCGTCCGGGTCCGTCGCCACCGGAATCGTCCCCACCGCAGTCTGGTTCTCATCAGGCGTGTACGGCCCGACAACCCCGAACGCCGGAGCTTCGTTCACGTTCTGCAGGTTGATGGTCACCGTGACGGTGTCGTCCCACCCAGTGTCCGCCGTGCCCCCGGCGTTCAAGCTGTCCCGCACCCGGATCTTGACCGTGTAGGTCGTCTTCGTCGGAGTCGCCTCGAAGTTCGGGGCAGCCTTGAAGGTGAGAACCCTCGTGCCCGGGACGAAGGTGAACAGGGCGTGGTCGCCGTCGCCTGCGCCCGTCATCATCTGGTAGGTCAGCGTGGGGCTTGCGTCCGGGTCCACCGCCACCGGAATCGTCCCCACCGCAGTCTGGTTCTCATCAGGCGTGTACGGCCCGACAACCCCGAACGCCGGCGCTTCGTTCACGTTCTGCAGGTTGATGGTCACCGTGACCGTGTCGTCCCACCCAGTGTCCGCCGTGCCCCCGGCGTTCAAGCTGTCCCGCACCCGGATCTTGACCGTGTAGGTCGTCTTCGTCGGAGTCGCCTCGTAGTTCGGGGCAGTCTTGAAGACGAGCGCCCTCGTGGCGGCGTTGAAGGTGAACAGGGCGTGGTCGCCGGTAGTGGTGAGCATCTCGTAGGTCAGCGTGGCGCCTGCGTCCGGGTCCGTCGCCACCGGAATCGTCCCCACCGCAGTCTGGTTCTCATCAGGCGTGAACGGCCCGACAACCCCGAACGCCGGCGCTTCGTTCACGTTCTGCAGGTTGATCGTCACCGTGACGGTGTCGTCCCACCCAGTGTCCGCCGTGCCCCCGGCGTTCAAGCTGTCCCGCACTCGGATCTTGACCGTGTAGGTCGTCTTCGACAACGGAGGATTCTCGAAGTTCGGGGCAGTCTTGAAGGTGAGAACCCTCGTGCCCGGGACGAAGGTGAACAGGGCGTGGTCGCCGTCGCCTGCGCCCTCCATCATCTGGTAGGTCAGCGTGGCGCCTGCGTCCGGGTCCACCGCCACCGGAATCGTCCCCACCGCAGTCTGGTTCTCATCAGGCGTGTACGGCCCGACAACCCCGAACGCCGGCGCTTCGTTCACGTTCTGCAGGTTGATGGTCACCGTGACGGTGTCGTCCCACCCAGTGTCCGCCGTGCCCCCGGCGTTCAAGCTGTCCCGCACCCGGATCTTGACCGTGTAGGTCGTCTTCGACAACGGAGGATTCTCGAAGTTCGGGGCAGTCTTGAAGGTGAGAACCCTCGTGCCCGGGACGAAGGTGAAGAGGGCGTGGTCGCCGTCGCCTGCGCCCTCCATCATCTGGTAGGTCAGCGTGGCGCCTGCGTCCGGGTCCGTCGCCACCGGAATCGTCCCCACCGCAGTCTGGTTCTCATCAGGCGTGTACGGCCCGACAACCCCGAACGCCGGCGCTTCGTTCACGTTCTGCAGGTTGATCGTCACCGTGACGGTGTCGTCCCACCCAGTGTCCGCCGTGCCCGCGGCGTTCAAGCTGTCCCGCACCCGAATGCTGACCGTGAAGCTCGTCTTCGTCGGACTCGCCTCGTAGTTCGGGGCAGCCTTGAAGGTGAGAACCCTCGTGCCCGGAACGAAGGTGAACAGCGCGTGGTCGCCGGTAGTGGTGAGCATCTCGTAGGTCAGCGTGGCGCCTGCGTCCGGGTCCACGGCGGGGCTGACGGTCCCCGCGGCGGTCTGTTCCTCCGGAGGTTCCATCGTCTGGGTCTTGGGGGTGAACGCCGGTGCTTCGTTCACGTTCTGCAGGTTGATCGTCACCGTGACGGTGTCGTCCCACCCAGTGTCCGCCGTGCCCCCGGCGTTCAAGCTGTCCCGCACCCGGATCTTGACCGTGTAGGTCGTCTTCGTCGGAGTCGCCTCGAAGTTCGGGGCAGCCTTGAAGGTGAGAACCCTCGTGCCCGGGACGAAGGTGAACAGGGCGTGGTCGCCGTCGCCTGCGCCCTCCATCATCTGGTAGGTCAGCGTGGCGCCTGCGTCCGGGTCCACCGCCGCGTTCGCCGGAAGCGTCACCACCGCAGTCTGGTTCTCATCAGGCGTGAACGGCCCGACAACCCCGAACGCCGGCGCCTCGTTCACGGGCTGCAGGTTGATGGTCACCACGATCGTGTCGTCCCACCCAGTGTCCGCCGTGCCCGCGGCGTTCAAGCTGTCCCGCACCCGAATGCTGACCGTGAAGCTCGTCTTCGTCGGACTCGCCTCGTAGTTCGGGGCAGCCTTGAAGGTGAGCGCCCTCGTGCCCGGAACGAAGGTGAACAGCGCGTGGTCGCCGGTAGTGGTGAGCATCTCGTAGGTCAGCGTGGCGCCTGCGTCCGGGTCCACGGCGGGGCTGACGGTCCCCGCGGCGGTCTGTTCCTCCGGAGGTTCCATCGTCTGGGTCTTGGGGGTGAACACCGGCGCCTCGTTCACGTTCTGCAGGTTGATCGTCACCGTGACGGTGTCGTCCCACCCAGTGTCCGCCGTGCCCCCGGCGTTCAAGCTGTCCCGCACCCGGATCTTGACCGTGTAGGTCGTCTTCGACAACGGAGGATTCTCGAAGTTCGGGGCAGTCTTGAAGGTGAGAACCCTCGTGCCCGGGACGAAGGTGAACAGGGCGTGGTCGCCGTCGCTTGCGCCCTCCATCATCTGGTAGGTCAGCGTGGCGCCTGCGTCCGGGTCCACCGCCGCGTTCGCCGGAAGCGTCACCACCGCAGTCTGGTTCTCATCAGGCGTGAACGGCCCGACAACGCCGAACGCCGGCGCCTCGTTCACGGGCTGCAGGTTGATGGTCACCACGATCGTGTCGTCCCATCCCTGATCCGCCGTGCCCGCGGCGTTCAAGCTGTCCCGCACCCGAATGCTGACCGTGAAGCTCGTCTTCGTCGGACTCGCCTCGTAGTTCGGGGCAGCCTTGAAGGTGAGCGCCCTCGTGCCCGGAACGAAGGTGAACAGCGCGTGGTCGCCGGTAGTGGTGAGCATCTCGTAGGTCAGCGTGGCGCCTGCGTCCGGGTCCACGGCGGGGCTGACGGTCCCCGCGGCGGTCTGTTCCTCCGGAGGTTCCATCGTCTGGGTCTTGGGGGTGAACACCGGCGCCTCGTTCACGTTCGTGACTGAGATATTGACCGTGATGGAGTCGTCCACGGCGGGGGAGACCTCCACGTTGCCGACGGCGTCCCGGCCGTCGGCAACGCTCACGACGACCTGATAGCTGGTCGTTCCGCCCTCGAAGTTCAGCGCGCCCTTGGCCTGGAGCTGTCCGCTCGATGGAACGATGCCGAAGTGGGCCGCGTCCGTCCCGCCCAGGGTGTAGGTCAGCACGGTGTCTCTGGCGTTGGCGTCGGTTGCGCCGACGGGAACGCCGAATGTCTTGTCCGTCAGCGTCTCCGTGTTCTCCGGCACACTGCGGTCCACCGGCCCCGCGCCCTCCGTGAAGGCCGGAGCGGCGTTGGTCGAGCGGCCCTGTCCGCCGAACTCGAAGGCGCTGGCCGTGCCGTCGTCGTTGAAGTCCGTCTTGATCGCCGGGTACATGGCGTTCGAGCCGAAGTCCCAGGGGTCGTCATCGGTGTTGGAATCGCCGTCCAGGTCGAGGTTCCAGTTGGCGTAGATGTCCGAGCCGGAGCCGTAGTCCTCCGGCGTTTGCAGATCGGAGGTGGTCTTGCCCACGCCGGTGGCGGCGTCGCTGTCGTCGGCCTGCCCCGAGGTGGTGACGTCCCAGTAGCTGTGGGTGATCGTGCCCGTGTTGGCGCCCACCAGCCGGCCGCCGCTGCCGGTCGAGTAGGCGGCGGTGACGGTGACGCCGTTGTTGCCGATCAGCCCGCCCACGTTGTTGGCCCCGGAGACGGCGCCGGTGGCGTAGGACGCCTTGACCGAGCCGCCGCCCGCGGTGGAGCCCGCCAGCCCGCCCACGTCGTCGCCCGTGCCGGTGACGGCGGCCGCGGCGTAGCTGCGCGCAATGCTGCCCCCGGCGGCCAGCGCGCCCACCAGCCCGCCCACGTCGCCCGCGCCGGCGACGGCTCCGGTGACGTAGACGCTCTCCACCGTGCCCTCGGCCAGTCCGGCCAGCGCGCCGGTGTAGCCGCCCCCGGCAACGTCCACGCTCAGCAGTCCCACGTTGCGGATGACGCTGGCAGAGGAGGAGGCGCCGAAGAGGCCGTTGTGCGTATCCGATGGCCGGTCTATCCGCAGGCCGTAGATGGTGTGCCCCTTCCCGTCGAAGGTGGCGCTGAACTTGGCGCTGGCGTCGCCTATGGGCTCCCAGGGTGCCGAGCGGTGCGGGAAGTCTATGTCGTCGGTGAGCTCATAGCCGGTGCAGGCGCTGCTGGGGCAGCCCATGCCGGCGACGGGGTTGGGGTAGTAGTAGGCGTACATGCCGCGGTCGGCGTTCTGGTCCGCCACGCCGTCGCCGTTCAGGTCCCAGCGGATGCCGTACAGGGCGTGGTAGTCGCCTGCGTCGATGAGGCCGTCGTTGTCCGCGTCGTAGTCGGTTGGCGGAGTGGGCCTCGCCATCACCGACTGCCTCCAGGCGCTGGCCCCCTCGGCGTTGGCGGCGCGCACCCCCACCAGGTAGATATCGCCGTTGGTGAGACCGGTGATGGTGGCGGTGACCGCGGCGCCGGCGTGGACGTGGTCCTGCCAGGCCCCCCACGCTCCAGCGCTGTTGGTGACGACCCACTGCCGGTACTGAACGTTGTAACCGGTCACGGGCGGCTTGCCCGCCATGTCCGGCGCGGTCCACTCCACGTCTATGGCCGTGTCTTTGCCGAAGGCCATCAGGCCCGTGACCGGGCCCGGCGGCTCGTCCGCGTCGAGCACCGTGACGGTGACGGTGATCCTGGCGTCCACCGCGGTGTCGGCGACGCCGGCGGCGTCCTTGCTGTCCCGCACGGTGACGACCACCGTGTAGGAGGTCTTCGCCTCGAAGTCCGGCGCGGTCTTGAACTGGAGGGTGCGGCCGTCCATCTCGAAGTCCCCATGGTCGCCGGTCGTGGCGTCTATGGCGTAGGTGAGGGCGTCCCCGTCCGGGTCGGTGGCGGGGATGACCGAGAGGCTGGTGCGGTTCTCCACCGCGTTGATGTCATAGGTGGCGCCGTAGTCGAAGACCGGCGGGCTGTTGAGGGGCGCCACGTTGATGGTCACCGTGATGGTGGCGTCAACGGTCGTGTCGGCATTGCCGCCGGCGTTCAGGCCGTCGTGCACGGAGACGGTCACCGTGTAGCTGTCCTTGACGCTCATATCCAGGACGCCGTCGGTCGAGAGTTGGCCGGAACTGCTGTTGATGGCGAAGTGGGCCGCGTCCGTTCCGCCCAGGGCGTAGACCAGGGTGTCGCCGTCGGGGTCCCGGGCGGCGATGGGCGCGCCGAAGTCCGTGCCGGTGGCCGTGGCGGTCTTCACCCGCCGGGCCGCGCTCGCGCCCTCGGTGAAGACCGGCGCCCGGTTGTCGGCGGCGGCGCGCCGCTGCCGGCCAAACTCATTGATGGTGGCGGCCCCGTCGCTATTGAAGTCCACCTTCAGCGCCGGGTACTGGCTGGCGACGCCGAAGTCCCAGGGGTTGTCCACGCCGGTCTGGAAGTCGTCGTCATCGTCGCCGTTGTCCAGGTCCACGTCCCAATCGGCGTAGATGCCGGCGTAGTCCGTGGGCGTCTGCAGCTCGGCGGTGGTCTTGCCCTGGCCCACGTAGGCGGCGCCGGTGTCACGCTTGCCGCTGGTGAGGGTGTTCCAGTAGCTGTCGGTCACCGTGTTGTCCGATTCCGAGTTCGCCACCAGCCCCCGGCCGTCACTGCCGCCGTCCACTCCGCTGAGGGAGTAGCTGGCGACGATCACGGTGTCGTGCGCGACGCCCACCAGGCCGCTCACGCTCGTGCACTTGCAGGTCACGGTTCCCGCGGCGTAGCTGGCGACGATCACGGCGCCATTATTCGCTCTGCCCACCAGGCCGCCGACCATGTTCCCTCCCAGGACGCTCGCCGACGCGTAGCTCGCGGCGATCCGCGTCTTTGGCTCGCTGGGGGTGATGTCGGGAGGGGGCGTCAACCACCCGACCAGGCCGCCGACGTAGCTGCTGCCTTCCACCGAGCCCCCCTCGACGAAGGCATACGTCATCCTGCCCTCGAAGCGCCCAGCCAGGGCGCCCGTATGGCGCCTGCCCTTCACGTTCGGGTCCTCCAGCCCCACGCCCAAGAGGTCCACGTTCGGGCCGACGTAGCCGAACAGTCCGATAAAGTCCTCCGCGCCCCGGTTGATGAACAGGTTGCGGATGACGTGGCCGTTGCCCTTGAACTCGGCCATCGTGATCGCCTCGCTCTGCGGCCCGATGGGATCCCAGCCCGCGCCGTTGTTCCAGTAGGCGTCGCTGGCGTCTATCACCGCCGCGCCGCCGGAGTCGCTGACCGTGTCTGTGTTGAAGTCCAGGTCCGCCGTCAGCTCGTAGCCGCGGCACGTTTCAGCCATGCACCCCGTCGGGAAGACGTTGGGGAAGCCGGCCGCGTAGCCCGCCGCGCCGTTCGTCGGGTCGTCCGGTATGCCGTTGCCTGTGGTGTCCCAGCGCATGGCGTTCAGCTTCGCCAGGCTGTCGATCTCGATCAGCCCGTCCCCGTCGCTGTCGTAGTTCACGTAGCGGCCCACGGTGACCGTCACCGTGAGGGTGTCGTCCACCGAGGCGTCGGCCCCGCCGGCGGCGTTCTTGCCGTCGGAGACGTTGACCTCCACCGTGTAGTCCCGGACCGTGAGGACGACGCCGCTCTTGTGCTTCAGCGTCGGGAAGCCCTCCTCGACGGCCAGCTCGAAGGAGGCCGCGTCCGTGCCCGTGAGGGTGTAGGTGAGCGGGTCGCGGTTGGGGTCGGACGCGTAGGTGAGGCTGGGCAGGATGGCGGTCCCCGCGGCGGCGTCAGGGACCGTGTACCGCGTGAACGTCTTGGGCATCCAGGGGGGTATCCCGAAGCTGGCGGGACTGTTGTCGCGCCCCTGCAGGCCCATCTCGCCGGGGTGCGAGTACCCAAAGTCCAGACGCCTCCGCAGCGCTGGGTACTGGCTGCTCGTCCCAAAGTCCCA
Source organism: Dehalococcoidia bacterium (assembly GCA_965221925.1). Taxonomy (GTDB): domain Bacteria; phylum Chloroflexota; class Dehalococcoidia; order Lucifugimonadales; family UBA2985; genus JAPPHY01. The sequence continues at coordinate 522,740 of OZ244924.1, forward strand.
CACGGCGTCCCGGCCCGTGGCCGGGTTGCCGTCCCCGTCGGCGTCGTCTATGTCCACCGACCAGGGGAGGTAGATGCCCGTGTAGTCTGTGGGCCTCTGCAGATCGTCGGTCGTCTTGCCCACGCCCCCGGCGCTGGACGCCTGCGTACTGGTCTGCGTGTCCCAGTAGGAGGCCCTCGGCTGGCGGCTGTGGGTTCTGGTTCCGATGAGGCCGCCGGCGCCGCTGGCGGCCGCCGCCGTGCCCGTGGAATAGACGTAGGAGACCTCGCCGGTCCCGTCCCAGCGGCCAATCAGCCCGCCGGCGTGATTGCCCGTGGCGGTGACCGCGCCGGTGGCGTAGCTGGCCAGGACCGAGCCGGCCCCGTCGAGCCCGCCGACGAGCCCGCCGGCGTAATCGCCCGATGACGTGACGGCAACGGCGGCGTAGCTGACCCGGATGACCCCCGAGGAGCGGCCCACCAGGCCGCCCGTGTAATTGGCGCCGGAAACCGTGCCGGTGGCCCAGCTGTTTTCCACCAGACCCCCATCGAGGTGGGCCACCAACGCGCCCACCGGCCATACGCCCCCCGTCAGGTCCACGTCCGGCAGTCCCACGTTGCGGACCACGCCGGTGGACGACACCTTGCCGAACAGACCCCGATCGTTGCTGCCCCTGAGGCCGAACATGTTGGAGATGGTGAAGCCGTTGCCCTCGAAAATAGCCGTGAAGGGGGTGTTCGTGGCGACACGGCCAATGGGTTGCCAGCCGCTGCCCAGGCCGTGGGACGGGAAGCCGTCGGCGGCGGTGATGCTCCCGTCGCCGTCCACGTCGAAGTCCAGGTCCGACTCCAGCTCGTAGCCCGTGCACGTCGGCTGGTCGGGCGTGCCCGCGTTGTCGTCGTGGTCGGTGACGACGCACCCCATGCCCGCTGCGGGAGTGGGGAAGGCCAGCGCGTAGTCGGCGTGGGAGGAGAGCCCGTTCCCGTCCAGGTCGTGCTGGATGACGTTCAACTGGGCGATGCTGGACACCTCGATCAGCCCGTCGCCGTCCGAGTCATAGTCCACGGCCTGCGCCCAGACTGGCCTGGCCGAGGAGAGGAGCAGCGCTCCCAGCGTCAAGGCCAGCAGCGCAATGAGTCCGAACCGAGCGACGACGCCCGCCGCCGCGCTCATCAGCCCGCCAGCCCGCAAAAATCGGGGGGGGGGGGGGGGGGGTAGAAGAACGCCGCCGGCGCAGCGGCGCGCTAACGGCAGATTGGGCTATGAACTGGGCGTGTTTCATTGTTGTGGCGCCTTTCAGGTCCAGAATCAAGCGATGGGGATTATATTACATTTCCCGATAGATGTCATCACCACAATTCCCCGTTCGCCCTGAGCCGGTCGAAGGGCCGTTCATGGTTCGACAAGCTCACCACGAACGGGCGTAGGGGCGCCATCCCACAGGCGCGCGGTGGGCCTCTTTCGTTGCGCGGGCGCCGGCGTATCTGGGTCCCTCATATTTCCCCCTTTCAAAGGCACAACTCCACACCATGCATTTTACCACTTTGCGGCAGTTCGGGACAACGAAAAAAGCCCGCACACTCACCTATAGCGACGCGCAGAGGGGTGTCCCTGCGCCGCCGGGGTTGAAACGCAAAAAGGGCGGCACACATGGCCTTGCAAGGGGGACAGCGACTGCTACGTCTCGGCGGCGTCATCGTCGAAGCGTCCGTTGCCCACACAAATGCAAAAGCGCCGACACAGGCGGTCGCTCCGGAAGGCCGGTGGCAGCACCAGTAAGTGCTGCCACCGGCCCAGTCACTCCCAACAAGCCCTTAGAACAGCCTCAGCGTCTCGGGCTGCTGTTGGTCTGCCCCTCCCTCGGCGGCCCCTGTCTGCGCCGTCCCCTGCCCACGTGCGGCCCGGCGCCTGGCCGGGGGAGCGGGTCTCTCGTGCGCCGGGTGCTTGGGTTCGTCCTCCCACTTGGCTCTCGCCCGTTCGATCACCGCCGAGACCTCCTGGGTCAGCCTGGAGAGGTCAGCGTCATCGAAGGACTCGATGTGCGGGTCCGACGAGGGCCGTTGCACCCCGATGATGGCCCTGCCGCCCTTGATGGACACGACGACCTTCAGGTCCTCGGACGAGCCACTCTCGTCTTCAGCGGCCTTCTCACCGGCGTCGTCAGCGCCCTGCGGGTCCTGTTCGGTCTCCTCGTTGGCGTCCTGCTCGTCGGCCGCAGCGGCTTCCGTGTCGTCCGCCGCATCGCTGAAGAGACTCTCGTCGGCGCTCGGAGCATCCGAGCGGGTTGCTTCCGTTCCGTTGTCGTCAGACATGGTTGCTCCTTTCTTGATGCTTCTCTGGCTGCGCCCTGCCGCAAGTCTCTACCGCGACTGCCTCCTAATCTCGCCGAGGGTCGTCGGCTCCCAGTACAGGTCGCGCTCCACGGCGGGGACACTGCCGAACGCGGTCGTCTCCGCCAGCTCGGTGAGGTCGAAATAGCCGAGCTCCGCCTCGAACCCCTCGACGAGGCCGAAGCACAGTCCGGTCTCGGACTCCCACTCGGTGATGTACCAGCGCCAGCCGTTGTACGGGCTGAAGAGTTTCACTTTGGCGACGACGGCGTCGGGGTCGTACGCCCCGTCATTGGCGTACATGGGCGGGATGGTGTCGGCGAGATCCTTGGTCATCAGCTGGTGTCCGCGTGGCCCGCTGTGGTTGTCCTGCCAGGTCTTGGCGGTCGTGGCGTTTCCCTTTTGGTCAAGCGTTGGTTTCTCCTCTCTTGTCTGTTCTCTGAATTGGTTCGTGAAGGCTTACCGCTAGGACGCCAGCTCGGAGTCGGACGGCGCCACACGCGCCACCGCCTCCGGGGTGGCGTAGGCCGGAGTGACCGTTCCCTGCTCCATGTCCAGGTAGAGGCCCATGAAGGGGCAGGTGCCCGCCGCCATGCGGCGGACCACCTGTAAGACCAGCGACGCCATCATCTGGTTGATGGTGGGGTCCTGGTCGGTGAGGTCCAGGGCCGCCGCGCAGTCCACCTCCGGCGGCGTTGTCGACACCGCCGTCAGCAGGTCGGGCCGCTGCACCGTGGGCGCGGGGAGCAGGTGGCAGGTCTGGTCGACGAAGGCTTGTTCGTCCCCGAAGTCCCGGTCGGCGACGTTGCCCACCAATACCTGCCCCCAATTGGTGTCGTTGCCCGCGTCGATGAGCCACCGGCGCGGGTCGCCCGGCAGGCTCTCGGCCATCGCCCTGCGCGCCGCGGCGTTGTCGGCGCAGCCGATGAGCAAGGAGTTCCCGTAGGAGGGAAGGCCGGGGTAGCGGCCCCCATCGGACTGGGAGTCCTCCTCCCGGAAGGCGTAGACCGAGTAGCCGACGGGCCGCCGGTAGGCCCGTGCCAGCCGGTCGGCCAGGGCCTGGCTCTTGAAGCGGCCCACGTCCTCAGCGTAGAAGTTCTGGCGCAGCAGGTTGTGGGGCTCCACCCGATCGTGGTCGACCAGGACGATGGTGGTCTGCCGCCCCTGGAAGAGGCGGCAGAGGCCCTCGGCCACGAAGCCGCCGGTCCCGCCGCAGCCGACCACGGTGATCCAGGGGTTGTCCAGCAGGAATGCGTTGTCCAGGTAGTAGGGCATTCTTACCTCCTTGTCTATTGATTGGTGTCTAGCGTCGATTCAGGCTCTTCACCCATGAGCCGGACGCCGGGGTCCGGGCCGCCGAACACCTGGCACCAGTCCACCGGGGCGAAGTGGCCGTAGACCCCGACCCGGAGACGCAGCTCGGGCCGGAGAGCGTCGAGGCGTCCCGCGACGCCGTAGATGCGGAAGCCCTGCTCGTCCCGGTCGTCGGTGGCCGAGAAGAAGGAGCGGGCGCCTCCGTGGGAGTGGAACTCGGCGACCACCCCTGTGGGGGGCGGGTAAGTCAGGGAGGCCGACGCCCCAACTTGTGGGGGGACCACCAGCCGGTAGCCGTCCCCGTCCCAGCGCACGGCGAAGAACCGCTCGGTGTCCGGGTCGTCCTGGAACCAGCGCAGCCCCACCTCGAACAGGCTTGCCGGGATGGGGCCGTGGGTGAGTTGCACCTTCTCGGCGACGGGAGCGAGCCCCCGCACCGCGCCGGGGGCGACCAGGACCCGCGCCGTCAGATGCGCGCCCTGGGACTGGACGTAGACGCCCCCCGACCCCAGCACGTAGTCGTAGCCGATCCCCTGGACGCCGGCGAGGCCGCCGGGGTGGTTGACCAGGTAGCCCACCGGCCCCGGTGAAGCGCTAGCGGTAGCCACGTCTCCCCTCGGAGACCGCCATCGCCTGCCCCACCGTGCACTGGGGAACCAGGTCCTCAGTCGGGTACGCAGTTTGTCCATCGAGCTCCTCCCATAATGCGACTAGGTTGTCGGCGTGTTTCTTCGAGCGGTCCCGCGAGTCCCCGGTAAGCGAGAAGAAGGACTGGAAGAAGGACTCCGGTATCAGTCCCACATCCTCGGGGAACCGGTGGCTTCCGGGGCAGACCCTCCCGTCTCTGAAGACGTTGAAGGCCGGGGCCCGAAAGAGATGCTGCTCGGGGTCAGTTGGCCGGCCCGTTGCGGCGTAGACCCAGGAGGCGCGCCCCGGCGAGCAGACGAAGACCAGCCCCGGCATGGGAAGCCGGAGCCGTGCGGAGGGCTTGAACGCCTCCCGTTGCAGGGCCACCGGCCAGACCTGCGGCGGCCGCCACAGGGCCACCACCTGCCCGGTCTCGCCCTGGTTCCACCAGAGGGCCTCCTGGGGCAGCTGCCCCGAGGAGGACCCCAGGCGCTGGGTGAACACGTTGGCGATCGCGTCCGCCGAGACGGTCCTGACCCAGGTGGAGTCGTTCTCGAAGCCCCGCAGGAGGATGGTCTCCTTGTAGACCTCCAGCTGCACCTGGAGCTCGTCCCTCGGCATGTCCGCCGGTCCCGGCAGGGACCATTGGGTCGTATCGACTGCATCAGTCATGGTCGTTGTCCTCCTTTGTTTGATCGGGGAGCCGCCCCACGACGAAGGCCAGCATCTCGGCGAAGCGGCCGGGAATGTCCTCCTCCAGCCAGTCGGTCAGCTTGCCCACCGCGTCCATAAGGGCGACGGCCTTGCGCCACTCCTCGGTGCCCGCCTCGATGATCTCGTCCTCCCAGGGGTCGGAGAAGCCGTCGTAGTTCCCGTCTTCGTAGCTGGCGTCCAAGAAGAAGTTGCCGGTCCCGGCGAAGACACAGGAAGCGGCCTGCGCCGCCCCTTCGAACCCGGTCTCCCTGAGCGCGTCGGTGAGGTCGTCCAGGGGTATGCCGCCCTGGGGGATGCGGAGCAGGGTCTGCTGCGGGATGCGGGCGGCGGCTGACTCCAGCCAGGCCACTCGCAGCCCGTCGGGTTCCTCGTAGAAGGAATTGGGGGGCTTGACCAGGAGCACGAGGGCCGAGAGGCCCTCGCGGTAGCCGTCCCACATCTCGTGGAGGCCGTCGCAGCCGAAGCCCATCAGGTCGAAGGGGATGCCCTGCCTCAGCCAGGACCACGGAGGTTGTTCCCCCTCCTCATCCGTCCAGAACTCGATGAACGGCGCGTAGAGGGGGAAGTGCCGCTCTCCGAAGAGCCCGGCGAATCGTTCCACCCTCCCGCGTACGTCGGGGGCCGAAAGCGCCGCCTCCGCCTCCTGGGGGAAGAGACGGCGCACCAGCCCCACGAACCATGCGTAGTCGTCGGCGTAGCCAACGAGCGTGACCAGCTCCCGCAGCGACGGCGGACGCCGCAGGAGCAGTCCCGCCAGCCCGCTCAGGAGCGCCGGGGCCGCAGCTGCCATCGCAGCGCCTCCAACAGGCGGCCCGTGGAAGCGGCGTAGTCCTTGGCCTGGACGCAGGCCAGTTCCACCTCCGTCTGCCTTGCGGCCGCGGCGTCCAGGTCGAAGGAGCCGTCGGGCCGTGTGAGCTCCGCCGTAAGCTCGAGGATGCTGAGGTCCGCCGGCGGGGTCGCCGCCAGCAGACCGGCAAAGGTGCGGTTGTCCATCGGATGCCCTCTTTACTCTTTGGCATGGGTGAAGGAGCCCTTGGCGCCCACCCGCCGCTGGAACTCGTAGATGGTGTCGTCGCCCCGCTTGGTCTCCTTGACCGAGGCGTTGGCGATCTCCCCGTAGAAATCGGAGAGGGTCGCCTTCACCTGGTCGACGCTCATCTGGGGGTCGGGGAACTCTCTGTCGTCGTAAACAAACACGCGTGCCATCGTTTTCTCCTTTGTGATTGCTCTGTCTTGCTGCGTTGCCACGTTTGCGGGGAGGCCGCCGCTCGGTTAGCGACGACCTCTCCCGTGCCTAGCGGTCTAGCGTCCTGCGCCGACCGGCTCTTCCTCTCGCTCCTGTTCCACCGCCCACGCGAACAGGGACAGTGACGGGGCCTGGGTCTTGCGGCCCTTGGGCTTGACCGGCTCCTCGGCCATGAACTCCGCCCGGAAGAACAGCGACTGCTGCGGCTCCGGGGCCTCGTCGTGGTGGCCGTTGGTCCCGTTCCCGTTGACCGGGGCGGGCTCATGGCCGTTCCCGTTGCCGTTGGCGTGTCGGCCGTTGACCGGGACAAGCTCCACCGTCGGCCCGATGGCCTCGTGACCGTTGCCATTGGCGTGGTGGCCGTTGCCGTTGACCGCGACGGCCTCCGGCTCCACTTCGACGACCTTCCAGCCGTCGTCCACCAGCAGCTCCTCGGCCTCGCTCTCGGCGTTCCTGGCCTGGGCGAACACCTCCTCCATCGTCTCGGCCTCGTCCTCCTCGTCGCCGCTGACGATCCTGCGGGCCAGGGCCATCATCATGTCGTCGCCGTCGTCGCCGTATGCGGCCAGCCCGTCCTCCGGCAGCTCGCCCTCGACGGCTAGGGAGCTCTGCATCTTCTTCGCCACCAGCTTCAGCGCGTCGGCCTGGAGGGTGTTTCGGTAGGACATGAACGCCACCTTGACCGGCCGGGTCTGCCCGATGCGCCACGACCGGCGGGAAGCCTGCCGGACGACGTAGACCGAGTAATCCGTTTCGTCCCAGACGATGGTCGGGAAGTAGATCAGGTCGAGGCCGGTCTGCACCAACCTGGGGTGGCAGATGAGGACATCTATGCCCTCGTTCACCTTGTCGGCGACCCACTTCTCCCTGCGGTTCGGGGCCACCGCGTCGGCCTTCATCACCGCCACCCGGAACCCGTGCCGGGTGAGGAAGTCGTCCATCCGCCCGGTGATGTCACGCGTCCCCGTATGGGTGACGTAGACCAGCACCCTTCGGCCCTCCATCCGTTCCGCCGCCACCAGGTCCACCAGGGCCTTCTCCTTGTGGTAGAGCTTCTCCTCCGACAGGGGCGGCACCTGGACGATCACATCCCCGCTCCGGGGGTCGAAGACCGTCTCCCCTTTGGTGCAGCCGTCGGGGTAGGCCAGGAGGGTTTGCAGGTAGGTCGCCAGCAGCCTCTTGGAACCCTTCTTCAGGGCGTCCGCCAGCCTCCGGCGCAGCTCCTCGTACACCGTGTTGTAGGCGCTGCGCTGGGAGAAGCCCGTCGATTCCGTCTCCGAGTCCATCGAGGACAGCAGGATCTGCTCGTCGTAGGGGGGCAGTCCCGACGCCACGTCGGAGAGCCGCAGGAAGACCGTGTTGCCGATGATGTGAAAGAGGGCGGATGGCACGAGGCAGGGCCGCTCCCTGACCACATTGCGGAACTTGCGCCGCCGGCTGTTGCGCCCGTCCTCCACCGCGTCGTCGTCGGGCTTGCCGACGGTGTGCTCCTCGAAGCCGTACCGCTGTATCCAGCGGCGCTCGTCGGAGCGTCCGAAGTCCGTCCTGATCTCAGGGGAGAACCTGTAGAGCAGGTGGAAGAGCGTCGAGCTGTAGCCGCCCATAAGCGTCCCGGACAGGCTGAGGGACTTGCCGCAGACGTCGGCGAGGACGCCGGCGGCGATGCCCTGGGCGGAACCCCGCCCCTTGAACTCATGGACCTCGTCGCCTATCAGCAGGTCGAAGAAGCCCTTCATCCGGTGCTTGATGTAGTCGGCCAACGGGTAGCGGGCGGGGCCGGACCTATCGGCCTGCCAGAGGGGAGCGCCGCAGCCGGGGCAGGTGTGCTTGCGGCGGTTCAGGTCGGCGTCGGTGAGCGGCACGCCGTCCTTGTCCGTGATCTGCGCGGTGCAGTCGGGGCAGCAGGGAACCCGGAAGGGCTCCCCCGTCTCCTCGTCCCTCACCAGCCTGCCCTTGGACACGGCCCACCGCTGTATCACGGCGGGCATCCAGCGGTAGGACAGCTTGGCCCGCTCGCGGGACATGACGGCGAAGAGGGGGCCGGAGCCGATGGAGAGGCGCAGCCGCTCCAGGTCGGTGATGGAGCCGACGATGGCGGCGCGGGCGAAGGGAACCGTCTCCTCGACCTCCCGCTTCCACTTGCGGGTCAGGTGGGGCGGACAGAGGATGAGAATCCTCTTGAAGCCCGCCATGTGCGCTGCGGCTGCGGCGATGAAGGTCTTGCCGGTGCCCATCTCGCCGACGACGGTGGCGCCCCGGTGGGCTTCGAGGGAGAGGGTCGCGCCCCGTATGGCGTCGGCCTGCGCCCCCAAGGGGGAGCGGAGCAGGCGGGGGAGCGTATGGCCGTTCTCCGAGGGCCGGTAGAGGGGCGGGTAGGACTCCACCACCCGCTTGGCGATGGCCTCCTTGAACGTGTCGATGAATCCTCCGAGGTTCATGTCTTTCTCCTTTGTTAGGGTGTGTTGTGTTCCGTCCAAACAGGACGAGGCCCGCGGTCCCTCATGGGAACAACGGGGGCCTCGTGGTGCGGCTTGGTGTGAGCCGTCTTATGCGGCGTTGGGGACAGTCTCCCTTCGCTTCGCGTCTTCGTAGCAGCGTCCCCGCAGGTGGTATGCCTTCACCGGAGAACTGACGGCCCGTCCGTCGATGATGTCCACCGAGGCGGTCTGCATTGCGGGTTCGCCGGGGGCGATGGGCTGCCCGCACCGGCAGCAGGCTTCGAGGGTCATGGTGGTCTGCATCTTTCGACCTTCCTTTCCTTGATAAGAGGGGTCTTCAGGGTCGTTCCGATAGAGCGAAGGCCCCGCAGGTCGAATGAACCAACGGGGCCTCGTTGCGCGGCTCGGGGTGAGCCGTCCGAGCTAGGCGGCGATGTCCTCGATCCGTCCGTCGTCGAGGTCGAGGGCCACCACGGTCGTCGTCAGCTTCTCGCGGTGGACCTCCTTCTCCGGGGCGTCCTCCACCAGCACCATGTCCTTCGAGGTGCGGCCCTTGACCAGGATGCGCCTGTCGTCGGCTTCGAGCACCAGGTTGTCGAGGAAGCCCGCCGCCACCAACATCGCCATGTGCCCCCGTCTGAGAGGCATGAGCGGGCGGGTGCGGCTGTCGCTCGCGGGCCACAGGGAGTCGGTGATCTCCGTGCTGGCCCAGAGCCCCGACCGCCGCGCCTCGGCAGCAGCTGCGGCCGGGTCGACGGTGCGGGTGGTGAACAGGACGTCGCCGCTTGGGGTGGTCTTCGGGGTGAACGGCGGGTACTGTTCGGGGCGCATCGGCTCCGGCTCCCCCACCGCCCACTCCAGCACCATGCGCTCGCCGTGGGCGTCGGGAACGGGGTCGGCCTTGTGGTAGCCCATCAGGACCACCTGGTCGAAGACCTGGCGCTCAGGGTCGGGGAAGGCCCAGCACCGCATCCGCCCGTAGTGGGTGGACAGGTAGCGGGCCGAGACCGCGAGGCGCTGCCTGGGGACGATGAAGGCCAGCAGCCCGCCCTCGGCCAGGTAGCGCGTGGTCTGGGTCAGGAAGGCGTGCTCCGTCCGCTTGTCTTCCGAGTCGTAATCGTAGGGGGGGTTGAGCAGGAGCAGCCCGAAGGCCCCGTTCGCTATGGACGTGGCGAACAGGTCGGAGGCCAGGGCGCGGTCGAGCCGCTTCTCCGCCTCCTCCGCCCGGTCCCGGTGCAGCTCCACGCCGTAGGTCTCGATGGGGATGGCGTTGGGCGCGTCCATGCGCTCGGCCAGCTGCGCCAGCGCTTCCCCCGCCCCGCAGCAGGGGTCGAGGATGCGGAGGGTCTCCCGGTCCCTGTGGTAGTAGCCGGTGGGGGTGTGAATCAGCTCCGCGATCAGGTACACCACCCTGTCGGGGGTGGGGTAATAGCCGCCTTTTGCCTGTGCTGCAAGTCTCATGTCTCTTCTCCTTTCCTTTCTCGTGCCGCTTCAGGCGGCGATTGCTATGTCCTTGTGGCCGGTCTTGACGCCGACCACCTCTCCGACGCCCACGTTGCGCTGGTAGCAGAGGACCTGGTGTGTCTTCATGGCCTCGGCGCACGCGGTGCAGAAGGCGGTGACGAGCTCGGCGTGGTTGGCGACGGTCATCCGCCGCACCAGCATCGAGCCGCCGTCCGGCAGTGTGTGGCGGTAGAGCATGACCGAGGGGTCCCGCCGTTCCGCCTCCGTCGCGGGCCGGAAGAAGTGCGGCTGCCCCGACCGGCACAGGTGCTGCGAGCCGTCGTGCTTGCAGTAGCGGCAGGTCTTCCCGTCGGGGGAGAACCGCTGCCATGCCCCGTGGTTGCGCTGTCCGCGCCGCTTGTTGTTGCGCTTGGCCCGCTTCAGCGTCCTATCCATCGGACGCCTCCCTGGGCAGCGTCAGCCTGCCCGACGCCACGGCGTCGGACAGGTCGTCCCGCAGCTTCTTGGCCTTGGGAGAGCACCGGTAGGCGGAGACGCCCACCGATTGCAGGGGGACTATCTCCCCGTTGTCCAGGCCCCGCTGCCAGAGCCAGCCCGCCCAGGAGCCGTGGAGGGGGAGCGGGCTGCGCTTGTCGAGGAACCGGTGATGGAGAGCCGGTTCCTCCTCCTCCGACTGCGCCAGCAGGAGGAAGGAGTCCTTCTCGAATCCGTATTCGGCGGTCTTGGTGTACACCAATGCGTGCCATCCGCCGCTCGCCGGCAGGCAGGCGATCTTGGTCGTCCATGCGCCTATCGTCTCGTAGGGAACCACGCACCGCTGGTAGCCGCCACTGAGCGCCATGCCGTCGGCGCCCCGGATGATGTGGGCGGTGTCCGGCGGCTGCTTGGGCAGGGAGGCCCAGATCGCCTTGAGCGCGGTCTGGGAGCCGACCATCGAGACGAACCAGAGGCCGTCGGTCGCCTCGTCGCGGGCGAAGGCGTCGGCGGTGGCGCTGAAGCCGCCCGCCGAGATGGTGAACAGGTCTTCGGGGTCTATGGTGTGAGTCGCGAGCATTGCGACCTCCTTGCGTGTGGGTTGAGAGCGACGCGCTGGGGAGCATGTCCCCTGCGTGAGAGCCGGACGGCGAGGGCTGTCAGGACATGAGGCCCCGCTCCTTGAGGCTGACGAACTTCTCCCCGCCGATGACCATGTGGTCGAGCAGCTCGATGTCCAGGAGCTTGCCCGCCTGCGAAAGCTCACGGGTGATGGCCACGTCCTCCGGGCTGGGCGTCGGGTCTTGGCTGGGGTGATTGTGGCTGATGATGCTGCTGGGGACGGCTTCCATGACGGCGGGGCGCAGCACCTCGGCGGGCCGGACGATGGCCGAGTTCACGTTGCCCTGGTAGACGACCCGCTGGCCGACGACGAGGTTCCTGGTGTTGAGGAGCAGCACCCGGAGCTGCTCTTGGGCGAGCGGGGCCATCTCGGGTCCGAGCAGCCGCCGAACGTCTTCTGGACAGTTGATGGCGGGCAGGCCCTCCGGGAGTTCCGATCTGGTCGCCACGTCGTAGCGCATGGCGAGCTCGCCCAGCAAGTTCAGGTTGCTCCGCAGGGCGTCCAGCAGAGCCCGCCCTGAGCGTGTCGAAGGGGTGTCGGTCTGTTGTGCGGTGATGGCGGTCATGTCGGCCTCCTTCGTTATCGGTGAGAACAAAGAGCGGGGCCGCCCCCTTTAGGTGAGAGCGGCCCCGTGGTTGCGCCTTCGGGAAGGCGTCGCTATGCGGTTGTGGGACTAGAAGGGAGAGGCGCCGACCGGCTGCTTGATGTCCGAGGCGTCGCCGGTGCCGTTGCGGGAGTCGAGGAACACGACCTCGGAGGCGTGAATCTCGGTGCGGTGGCGACGCTGGCCGTCGTCGCCCTCCCAGGTGTTCTGGACCAGGCGTCCGGCGACGTAGATGCGGTCGCCCTTGCCGACGTACTGGTTGACCGCCTCGGCCGTCTTGCCCCAGCAGACGATGTTGTGCCAGTCGGCCTCGACCTCTCCGTCCTGGCGGTAGCGGTCCGTCGCCAGCCGCAGCTTGGTGACAGCCGTGCCGCCGGGGGTGTACTGCATCTCCGGGTCCGTTCCGACCCTGCCCAAAAGCTCGACTTTGTTGATGGTGCGTGACATTTCGTTTCTCCTTGGGTTTGAAGTAGCGCGGTCTTGCCGCGCCCGTCTTGAATGAGAGCGGGGCCGACTCCCCTATAGAGGGAAGACGGCACCGTCCTGCGCTCCGGCTTGGGGAGCGTCTAGCTGACCCGCAGGTACTCGGAGACGTTCTCGGTGACGATCTCCGAGCGGGTCTCCGGGTCCAGCAGGGCGTTGAGCCTCTTGTAGTCCACCGAGTAGCGGGTCGTGCGGACCATGCCCACGGAGCGGGTCTTCTCCCGCCCTTCGAGCTTGGCCTTGAGCACGCCCTGCTGCCCCAGCCAGGCCCGGAGCCTCTCCAGCACCCACCGCTTCTCGTCCTCGAACTCCCGAATGGTGTCCTGTATCTCCTCGTATTCGTGGAGGGCCTTCCGCGCCTCCTCGTCGGTCACCGGCTCCGCAGGCTCGGCGTCCTCGGCGGGTTCCACTTCCTCTTCGGCTTCCGCCGTCATACCCGGCAGGCAGACGTTCAGGAAGGGACAGGATCTGCACTGCCAGTCGCCTACGGAGAAGTCGCGCTCCGGCAGGGCGTCGGGGTCCGGCCCGTTGAGGACGTAGTGAGCGCCCAGATGTCCGAGCCACTCGCAGGCCCGCTCTAGGGCTGTCTCCACCCGTGCCGCCGGGATGACCTCGTAGTCCCACTGGCGGCTGCCGGTGTCCATCGTGGTGATCACCGCGTCCCGCAGCTCCCCGTAGGTCCCCACGGTGTAGAAGGCGGCTTGGGCCACCGACGCCGGGTGGCTGCGCTCCGCGCCCAGGGTGCGCCATCGCTTGAACGCCTCCGGCCCCGGGTCTTCACCTCGATGACCGTCTCGCCGCCGAACATCGGCACCACCCCCGTGGCGTCGGGGTGGCCAGTCACCACCATGTTGGGGCCGACCCGCACCGACACCTGCTGCGGGTCCTGGGGGTCGGCGGGAGTCACCTCCCAACCGGCCCGCTCCATCGCCCGCAGCGCCACCGGCTCCAGGGCGTTGCCCGCCTCCATCGCCGTCAGCGACTCCTCGGTCGGCGGGTTGGTGGGCTGGTAGCCCGTCGCCGCGTACCAGAGGGCGCGGCGGCAGCCCAGGGACGACGAGGCCCGTATCTCAAACTGCCCGTCCTCGTCGAACCGCGCAGCGGGGCGTGAGAAGACCTCCGCCCGGTCAATGTCTGTCGTCATGTCGATTCCTCCTTTGTCCTGTAATGGGAAGCGGGGCGGCCCCCGTTGGAGACAGCCCCGCATGGATTCCAAGCTCTCGATTGTTCAGACCGCTCATGCAGCGACCTTCGCTTCCACCGCTTCCGCCGCCTCCCTCTCGTCCCTGGCCTTCAGATGGGCCTTGAGGATGTGGGCGATGCCGTCTCCCAGACCCAGCATCCACACCGCCGTTCCGTCGGCGAGCCGGTTGGCGAAGGGCTGCATCTCCTGTATCCCTCTGCACTGGTCGATGATCTCGGTTAGGGGAGTGCCCCGGCGCAGGTGCAGCGAGATGAGGCGGCAGGCCAGCTCGGTGACGCCGTGCTGGAACGAGCCGCCCTTGCCCATGTGACCGAAGACCTCGAAGGGATCTCCGTCCTCGTCCGTGGAGACGGTGACGTAGAGATTGCCCATCTCGGTGTTCAGCTTGGTCGTGGTGCTGGGCAGGCTGCGGGGTCTAGGCCGCGTGGTCATAGGCATCGCCCGCCCCCTTTCCCCGGAGATAGGGCAGCGCGGGAGCGTACCGCTCGAAGTATTCCGCCACCCTGACCGCCATCTCCCTCTCCTGGTCGTCGCCCAGGCCCAGCAGCGTCCTGACGATGGGTTCCTCGCAGTCCTCTTCGGCGAACGTCGGTGTGAACATGGCTTCTCGGACTGCGGCGGGGATTTCGGCCCACCGCTCCCGGCTGAGCTTCAGCCCGCCGTGCCCGGCCGTAGAGACCCGCCATACGCCCTCGGCCAGCTCCTCAATGGCCTGGGGCGGCCCCCAGGGTGTGTGCATCGTCGTCATGGTCTTCTCCTCCTTGTCCTGTAGATGAGAAGCGGGGCCGCCCCCGAAGGGACAAGCCCCGCTCGCTTCCGCGCCCTTGACTGTCCGGCTGGCCGCTAGGCCGCCTGCGCCTGCTGCACCTTGCGGGCCGCCCGCTCCACCAGGGGCGTCAGCGCCGGGGTGGACAGCTCGTCCAGGTCCTTGCCCGTCTGCTTCTTGACGGCGGCCCGCACCTGGGCCTCATCGAAGCCCTGTTCGACGCCCAGCTCAACGAGCCGCTTGCGCAGCGTGAGCACGGAGGTGTCGTCGCCGCGGTTGGCCGTGCCGCCGGAGGACCGCCCCTTGGCCGGAGCGGTCCTCCGCTGCGGCTTGGGCGGGACGTTCGCCGCCGGCTGGTCTCCGTAGAGACTGTTCCCGAACTGCGGCCCGAAGGTCCTGAGTGCCCTCTTGAGGCCGTCGGTGACGGCCCCCTTGTAGGCCGTCTCATGGCCGTCGTCGTTCTCCTCCGCCACCGCCTGGAAGCCCACGTCGGTGCGGGACGGCGCTCCCGGCACGGTGACCCGCACCGTGGCGGTGTAGGCCCGGATGCGCTTGATCTCGCCGGTCTTGGCGTCCATGTGGTCCAGCTCCCGCAGGGCCACGTCGCCCACCACCTCGTGGCCCCACCCTCCGTAGCCGAAGACGGCGTTGGCCTGGTCGATGGCCGTGTGGCCCTCCAGGTAGTCGAAGGTGCGCCCGGCGCGGCCCTTGCGCTGGGAGACCAGCGCGGGGTCGAGGGGCTGCCCCAGGGCGGTGGTGACTGCGGGCGAGAGCCCGTCCCAGAGCAGCTCGTGCTCGCCGACGATTGCGGCGTCGGGCTTGTGCCCGTTGACGTGGACGAGGCCGTTGCCGGTCCCGTTGCCGTGGTGTCCGTTGTTGTTGCCGTTAGACATTTCGTGTCTCCTTCTGTGGTGTTTTGCCTGTAGCGAATGAACGATGCGGATTCCCTACGGGAAGCCGTGCGCGGGCAAGGCCCGTCGTGAATTGGGCATAGGTCCTCCTGGGCGGTGAGAGTGGGGATGGCGTGGAGCGGGAGGGAATCCCGCAAGCAAGGCCGGAGCGAGGCAAGCTCCGGTAGAGATGAGGTGGTGCGGGGAGTGGGAAGCGGGAGAGCCGCTAGCGGGCGGAGCGTGCCGCCTGAGCCAGCAGGCGGAGGAAGACGGCGCGGCCATGGGGAAGGGCCGCAAGCTCAGCCACGTCGCCGACGCCCTGGGGAAGGGTGACGGCGGCGGCCCTGCGTCCAAGCAAGCCTGCAAGCCGCTCCGTGGCCTCAAGGCCCGCGTCGTCCGAGTCGAAGGCGAGGAAGACCCTGGGGCAGCCCCGCAAGCCCTCCGCCACCTTCTCGACCCCCTGGGTGCCCAGGGCTGCGACTGCGGGGACGCCCCAGCAGGCGAGGGCAAGCCAGTCGAAGACCCCCTCGGCCACGACCGCGAGGGGCGGAGCGGGGCCGAGACGCCCAAGCCCAAGCACCGGCTTGGGGCCGGGCAGCGCCTGGAACCGGGGCGTCCGGTCGGGGTCTATCGCCCGCCCGACAAGCCAGCGGACAAGCCCGCCGGAGGCGTCGGGGACGACCACCATCCCGGCGAACCGCTCACCGCGCTCGGTGAACAGGCCGCAGTCCCTGAGCCGCTCGGCGGCGAAGCCGTCCGACTCAAGGACCTCCCGCAGCCCATGCCCCGGCGCGTAGCCGAGGCCGAGACGCAAGGAGGCGTCAAGGCCGACGCCCCGCGAGGCAAGGTATCCCCAAGCTGCGGGGCTGCGCCGGAGTTGCCCGGCGTAGAACCGAGCCGCCGCCGTCAGCAGGGCCGGGTCCCGCGGGGGCAACGGGGTTGCCCTGGGACGCCTTGCGGGAGCCGGACGAGGCACGGCCCCGGCAGCAAGCCCTGAGCCGCCGCCCAGCCGCCGGATCGCATCCGGCAGGCCCAGGTTCTCGGCTCGCTGCACGAAGTCCAGCACGTCTCCTCCGAGACCGCAGCCGAAGCAGTAGAACCGCTCGGTGTCGGCGTACACCGTGAAGCTGCCCTCCACTTCTTCGTGGAAGGGGCAGACGCCCTGGCGGACCCGGCCCCGACCCCTGAGCCGCACTCCCGACGCCTCAACCGTGTCGCCCAGGGGGTGCCGGGCCTTCAGCGCCGGGATGTCAACGGAAGCGTTGGCTGCGACCATCACGCACCTCCGGCCAGGGGCTTCAGCCCCCGGAGGCTGCGCCGGGAGACCAGCTTGCCCGGCTCCCAGCGCATCCCCAGGGCCGCCGCGACCTCCAGCGAGCCGTTGCCCGTGGGAACCAGGGCCGCTGCCCTGCCGGTTCCCTGGCTGTAGACCAGGACGTTCCCGTCGCCGAACCGCCGCCGTACCAGGTCCGTCCACTCGGCGTAGGCCCACCGCGCCTGGTGCGGGTCAGCCATCGCCGTGTCAACACCGGCGAAGACCGCCAGCGCCCCGTCGATGTCCCCCGCCTGCCGCAGCCGCCGCGCCTCGTGGACGCTCCGTGCCACGCTGGGGGTTTCCGCCTTCGGCGCCGTCTCCAGCTCAGCTCTGAACAGCGCCGCCATCAGCCGGTCGACCAGCTCTTCCAGGCTTGGCCGTGGCCTTGTCCCAGTCCCACCAATCGTCGTTGCTTGCGTCGTCATCGTGTCCTCCTTCATGTTGTGTTGTTGCTTTTGCCTTCGGTTGCCGTTGTGCCTGTTGCGCCCGTCCCGTCCGCTGCCTGCCTCCGGGCCTGATGAACCGCCTGAGCAGCAGCGCACCGAGTCCGAGGCCGACCACGTTCAGGAAGACCAGCTCGCCGTCGGTCGTCACGAGCGGCCCGAACAGCAGCGCCGCGACCACGACCGCTATCGTCAGCCGCTTGCGCCGTCGGATGAAGCCGCCCGCCTTGACCGCGACTCCCTTGACCATTGAAACCAGTTCTTTGACGTTCATTGACGCCTCCTTTCCGTTGTTGACCCGCGCCGGCATCCGTGGCGCAGGTCATGTGCGATGGGGTTGATGAGTGACGCACTCCGCCACGGCCTGACTGTTGCAGACAGGTCGGATGCCGGACGCGGGAGACGGAGCGGGAGACGGAGTGGTGTGTGGCCCGGCCTGCCTGCGAGTCGAACGCGGGATGGCCAGAGCGAAAGAAGACGCAGCTCGGCCAGGGTCTACATGGGTATCACCTGGGGAAGCTGCGGAAAGTGGAGCGGCCAGTCTACGACGGGTTCGCAGACCGGCGCGTGATGAAGCTGCGACGCAACCGTGTGACGGGTTGCGGTGCAGACATGGAGAACCGGACGGGGCGCAGGGCGCACTCCGACCAGGGTGTCCGTTGGCCGAAGCGAGAGACGCATCGCCCAGGGTGTCCCATCTTCCGAACCGGCATCGGAGGAGCAGTGCTCGACCCCTCGACCGGCTCACGCAGCGGGAAGGCGCTTATCCCTCGTGGAACGCCGTCGGGAGAGCAGGGCTCGATCCGTCAGGTCGCTCCGGGTCGGGGATGGACCCTCCAGGTTTCAAAGGCGGGAAACACTGGAAAAAGCCAGAAACTGCGTCAATTATCGCTCGAACAACCGAGCGGATGGAAGGCCCCGGACGGGCAAATCGGCCCCCCGCGCCCAAACTCCTTACTGCGATGCGACAACAATGCGACAGGAGCGGGATGGAGCCTAGTCCCGCCACAGTCTGAGGGTGAAGACGCGGCGCAGCCACCGCCTCAGCAGCGCCCGGTTCCGCTCCACCTGCACCCGATTCAGGTCCTGGGTACGCTCCCAGACCTTATCCCGCCGGCCGAAGCGGTCCCAGGGGTACGACGCCGGGGGCAGCGTCAGCTCGTGCTCCTCGATGATGGCGATCTCCAGCTTTAGCATCCGCTCCTGGGTCTCCGTCCTGTCCAGCGTTGTGCCGGTCTTCAGGGCCTTCAGGAACTCGGCCCGCGCCTTGCGCCACTCCACGATCACCGGCGTCGCGCCGCCGTAGACCTGCTCCTCGCCCGGTTCCGGCTCCTGGGTCACCAGCTCGCGGTGCAGCCTCCACCGGGGCCTCACCACCGGCTTCTCGCCCGCCGCCGGAGCCGTCTCCGAAGCGTCCTGAGCGGCCCTTCCCGCTTCCAGGGCCGCCAGCCGCCGCTCGATCCGCCCCATCGCCTGGGCCTGCTCATCCCTGAGAGCCTTGACCTCTGCCACGACGGATTCGAGGCCGCTTCGGAGCTTCCCCTCCCAAGCGGCCACCTGCGTCTCCAGCGCCTCGACCCGCTCTCGCTGCTGGGCGGCGGCCGAGCCGCCCCCCAGCAGCAGGTGCCGTTCCAGCACGGCGCTCATTCGTTCGGTGAGCCTGCCCGACTCAACCACCCTCGACACGGTTCTGTAGCTGACTCCCAGCGCCTCCGCTGCCTTCGCGCCGTCCTCGGCTTCAATCATGTCCCTCAGAAGCGCCATCAGCCGCATCTCCCGAAGGCTTTCCAGGCTCCGGCTCGATTCGGGATACAGCTCCTCTCCGTCCGGCCCCGTCTCGGTCCTCACCGGCGTTTTGTCCACATTCATAGCTGTCATTGTCCACTCTCCTTCGATTCACCCACCGGCGTTTTGTCCACTCTCACAGGGAGGGCTGTCCAACCGTCGTGGAAGGAACCCCGGAGACAAAGTGCTTACTGGTTAGGTCCTATAGGGGGCGTTTCACGCCTACACCAGCTTGCTCACGACCAGGATTGCAACCCGCCCACCAAACTCAAATCCCTGTACACGGGTATGACACCACAACTCGCCCGCCATTTATCAGGCCCTGTGAGCGGGGTCAGTCCGCAGGCCCAGGGCACGCGCGCAGACCCCGCTCACACACCATTCCTAAGCGGATTCCGGCCCCCCAGACTCGATGGCAGGCATCACGAACCCATCGACGAGGAGGCGAAGACGTGGGAATTTCATCGACCGTCCGACGGACCCTTGGCATAGCCGGGGGAAAGGCCAGAAGGCTGATACCCCTGGCCGCCGCGCTGCTCCTGGCGGCGCTACTGGCAATCCCCGCAAGCAATATCGCCCTGGCCCAGTCCCCGCCCGGCAACGAGATCGTCCCCGTATCAAGTACGGGGCTGGCTCTGGTCAACGCCGACCGGGAGTTCGTGGAGCGCAAGGGCGGCGGCGAGTTCGTCGCCCGACCCCTCTTCGACCGCGAGATCGCAAACCTCTTCTACGCCGTCCGCGACGCCGACACCGGCGACTGGATAAGCGCCATGTACCGGGTCAAGGGCGGGGAGAAGAAGCGCAGCGACGGGTGGGAGTACTCCTGGGAGTACCCCGACGTCGATGAGCACCCCGAGCTCGACCGGGACCGGGCCTACCTGCTGGTGATGCTGGCGGTTGCCGAGAGCGGCGAGCGGGGAGACTTCTACGCCGTCGTCCCCATCCACCAGCCGGGGCGCATCTGGGACAAGATTCTGTCCGCCCTCAGCCCGGCGCGCTGGGCCAAAGCCTTCGCCGGGTGGGTCATCGAGGGAGTCCACGGGACCCTCTGCGGAGTTGTCGAGCGGGCGTCCGGCGAGGACGCCGACAACTGCCGGGGAGGGTAGACGTGGCCGACATCATCACCGGCACCCCTCCCGATCTCACCTACGGCCACTGGCTGGTGCAGCAGGCGTGGATGGTCGTCTGGGCCATCACCTCCGCCGCCCTGGTGGTCATCCTCGGCTGGATGGGCCTGAGCTTCATCATCTCCGAGCATCTGGGGACCCGTCAGGCGGGCTGGCGGGAGATGGTGCCCCGCCTCCTGCTGGGCCTGGTGGCCGCCGCGTCGTCCCTGTGGTGGTGCGCCCTGGTCCTGGACGTCGCCGACGCCGTGTCCGGCTTCATCGCCTTCTCCCTCGGCGTCACCCCCGGAGACATGCTGCGCTCGACCCTGAGCACGCTGATGACGGCGGTGCAGGCCGGGAGCGTGGGCATGGCGCTGCTGCTGGCGGCGCTCTACCTGGTATACGGCTTCTTCGTCCTCTACGTCATCGTGCAGATGATCTTGCGCCTTGCCCTCATCGACATCCTGCTCGCACTGGCCCCCATCGCTTTGGGGCTCTGGATTCTGCCCCACACGGCGGGCTGGGGCCGCCAGTGGCTGCGCCTGTTCATGACGACGGTGTTCCAGCAGGCCATCCAGCTCATCGCCCTGGCGTTGGGATTCGGGTTTCTGCGCGAGTTCGCCGCGATAGCGGCCTTCGAGCCGGTGCAGGACCTGATCTGGAAGCTGCTCATGTCCCTGGCCTTCGTCTACATGGCGACGCGGGTGCCGGCGATGCTTGGCAACGCCGGGACCTTCGACTCCTGGCTCTCGATGCTCTATTTCGGCATGAACCTGCCCTCCTCGATGGTCAGGTCGGCCAAGACCATCGGGCTGATAGCGGGCGGCGCGGCGGGAGGGCCGGGAGGCATGGCGGTGGGAGCGATGGCGGCCAGCGCGGGCCTGTCGGCGGCCGCCGGCGGCCTCAGCTCGGCGGCTTCGATGGCCACCCCATCGGCAGGCGGAGACGGCGGCGGAGATGCCCCCCGGAGCAGCGACGAGTAACCCCGACAACGACGACCCCAACGGAGTGCGGGCGCGGCCTGCGCCCATCGACAACAGGACGAAGGAGGTGAGAGCGATGTGCATTTAGGAGAGCAGCGACAACGGAACAGATAGAGAGGGACGAACGGACGAAGACCGGGTGGGGAAACGCCCGGCAGTCAAGACAGAGAGGAGAACAACGAATGGCAGACCTGACACAGACCATATCGAACCTGGTGGGCATCCTGCTGGGCATCGTGGGGGTCGTGGGCGTGGGCTTCTTCATCTACGGGGCCTACCTATACCTCACGGCGTCGGGAGCGCCCCACCAGATGGAGCGCGGCAAGAGCGCCATGATGACCGCCCTGGCGGGCGTCGTGCTGGCACTGGTCGCCTACGGCGTCATCGAGCTGGTGGTGAACGCGGTGGTGGGATCGCCGGTGGACCCCAACGTGCCCGACCCGACCGCCCCGACTCCCACGCCGACCCCAGACGGTGGATAGGCGAACGAACGGAAGGAGAGAGAGCATGAGAGAACACGAGGTTCCGACCCACGTGCAGGCCGAGGACAGGGTGCTGCTGTGGTTCACCTTCCCGCAGGTCGTGGCGATGACGGCGGTGTGCGCCCTGTCCTACGGCGCATACCGCTACGCCCCCGTCGGGCCGTCCGAGGTGAGGATGGCGATTGCCGTCCTCTTGGGCCTGGCGGGGCTGGTCGCCGTCGCCGGGAAGGTAGGCGGCCGGCGGCTGCCCCTGGTGGCCGCCGACCTGCTGAAGCACCGGCTTGGGGCGAGGCTCTACGCCGGGGCGCCGTCCGAGCTGGTGCGGAGCGAGCCGCCCGCGCCGGCGCAGCCGGTGAAGAGCGGCCCCGGCCCCCTGCGGCTGATGGCGAGGCGGGCGGGCAAGACCCTGCGCCGCCTCCGTCCCAAGCGCAAGGGCCGGGAGCGGAAGGGCGGGCGGATGCCCTTCCGACCGCACCGCTGGTTCGGCAAGCCCAGGAGGACGGACAAGGACAACATCCACGGCAACGGGGACGGGAGCCGGAAGGCCCGGCGAAGCAGGCTCCCGAAGAGCTTCCTGGCTGTCGCGGCCGTCGTCGCCCTCGCGGCGGCGGTCGCCACCGTCCCGCAGTCGGCCCTGGCCGACGGCCACGAGCCGTGGCGGGACGAGATCGACTTCGAGGTGACGGAGCCGGTCGAAGGGCGGCGGCTCTTCGTCGAGGGACTCACCGTCTCTGGCGATCGGGCCGCCGTCATCCTGCGGGCCGCCACCGCCCTTGACATCCGCGTCCGCGCCTTCGGCGGGCCGGAGGGCACGTGGCTGCGGTTCTGGGGTTCGGCCTCCCTGGACGAGGGGGAGCGCATCGACTACTCCCTCCCCCTGGACGGCCCGAACCCGTCCTTCACCTTCTCGTGGGAGGACACGCTGGGGCAGGCCGGGGCCGTCACCGTCGAAGGCGGACAGATCCCGTACCCCCTTCCGGCCATCGACGGGGAGCTCTGCGACCTGCGGGTCGTCTCCCTGGGCTGGACGCCCGGAGCGGTCGAAGGAGCCGTCGAGTCCGAGTGCGTATCCACCATCGAGGAGAGGGTGGAGCTTCAGACGGTGGCCGGACACGCCAGCGTCACCGAGACGGCGTTGATGGACGCCGAGGTGACGGGCATCGCCGGGACTATCGCCGTCGCGGGCGGCGGCTCCCAGGCGAGCGTCGCGTTCGTCCCCAACGGCGAGACCCGCTTCCGTGTGGCCGTCGGCGAGGGCGCCGCCGTTTACGAGGTGAGCGTCGAGGCGGACCTGGAGGCGGCCCTTCGTATTCCGCTGCCGCCCCTGGTGCAGCTGACCCACCACCCGGAGCGGACGGAGCAAGTCACCAGGACCGTGCACCTCCATCGCCCGGGGGACAGCGACTCCGACAGTGAGACGGCAACGGCCACCTGCGAGGACGGCGCCACGGCGTCCGCCTCCGCGACGGCGTACGCCTACGTCCCCAGCGCCACCATCGCCAAGCAGATGACAGTGGACGTGCTGCACAAGGAGCACGTCAAGGCCGAGACGGTGGAGCGACAGCCCATCGCCGGAAGCAGGGGCGAAACGCTGGCCCTGGCGTCCGGCGTCGGCAGCGACGACCCCTTCGAGGCCCTGGTCCTGCCGGAGCCTGAGCCGGTCGAACCGCCCGCCGAGCAGGAGCCCGCAGACGGCGACCCCGCATCCAGTGCGGGGCAGGCTCTGAGCGACTGGTTCGACCTGCTGGGATGGGAGTGGCCCCCCAGTCAAGCTGAGGGCAGGCTCTGGTGAGGCCCGCAATTGCGGCAACCCTGCTGGCCGGGGTCGCGCTGGCATCGACCGGCGCGGCCCCGGCGGAGGAGCAGGAGATGCTCCGCCAGTTCGACCGCGTGCTCACCGGCATGGCCTACCCCGCCTCCGGCCTCTGTGTCTTCGCCATCGTCTGGGCCGGGTTCGTCCTGATGGCCGAGGGCGGCGAGGAGCGCGGCGGGGGCAGGGCCAAGGCCGCCGTGGTAATGGCGGTCGTCGGGCTGGTCCTGGCGCTGTCGGCCAAGGGCGTGGCCGCGCTGCTCAGCAGCGGCCTCCTCGACTTCCCAACCCCCTAGAGAAAAGGAAGACACCCTGTTGAAAGAGCTTATTCGACGACTGACAAGACGAGGAGCGCAGGGGGCGCAAGAAGACCTCTCCGCTCCCCACGAGACGCCCGGAGGAGCGGTCGAGCCATCCGCTCCCAAGCTCCCGCCCGAGCTGCCCCTGTTCTTCATGCTCTCGCACCTGGAGGAGGACGGACCCGTGCGCCTTGACGGGGTGAAGCTGGGGGTGTGCGAGGTGATGGGCCTGGAGCTGGACGAGCCGAAGCTGGGGGCCTTCGCCGGGGCGCTCAACGCCCTGGACTTCCCCGCCCAACTGCTCATCAGGCAGCACCCGCCGCGCCTGGGCCGCCTCCGGCAGGACCTGCAAGAGGCCCAGCCGGAGGGCCTGCCCCCGCAGACGAGGGCGCGTCGGAGTCGCTTCGCAGGCTGTTGACCGAGCTTGAGGCCCGCGACGGCATCCTCGACCGGCGCTTCTACGCCGTGTGCGAGTTCGGGCGGTTCGACGAGTTGCGCGGCCTGCTGGCGCGGGCCGGGCAACTCGTCGAACCGCTCCGGGGCCGCCAGCTGCGGATGCTGCTGCTGGCCTCGGCCCTGGGCGGCGTTCCTGCCGAGCGAGACGAGGACGAACTGGTGGAGGTGGAGATGCGCCGCCGCGAGGCGCGCGTCGGAGACCGCCTGGTCCGCTCCCTCCATCTGGGCAGGTGGCCCCGCTCCCTGGCCCCCGGCTTCCTCCAGGGACTCATGGCGGCGGGCGCTCCGATGGACCTGTCCGTCCACCTAGGACCGATTCCCGCTGAGCAGGCGGCGAGGACGTTGGAGTGGCAGAAGGTCAGGTTCGAGTCGGCGCAGAGCCTCTCCTTCAAGCGGGGGCGCACCATGTCCCCGGAGGCGGAGATCGCCCTGGAGGACGTGACCCGCCTGCGGGACGAGGTGCAGCGGGGCCGGGAGAGGCTCTTCCACGCCTCCCTGTCCATCACCCTCCACGCAAAGGACGAGGCGTCGCTCAAGGAGATGACCCAGCGGGCCAAGGCCCACTTCGCCGCAACCCTGGGCAAGCTCGATCCCCTGGCCTTCAGGCAAAGGGAGGGGCTGCTTTCAACGCTGCCCCTGGCCCTCAACGCCGTCGCGGTGTGGAGAACGCTGGACACGTCCAGCCTGGCGCGGCTCTTTCCCTTCTCGCCCCCGGATTTGGACACCAGGAGCGGCACCCTCTACGGCATCGACATGCGGGCCTGCTCCCCCGTGGTCTACGACCCCTGGGACGGCACACACCTGAACGCGAACACCGCGGTGCTGGCAAGGTCGGGCAGCGGCAAGTCATTCGCCACCAAGCTCGGCGTGCTCAGGGGTCTGACGAGAGGCGTGACCGCCTACGTCATCGACCCGGAGGGCGAGTACGCGGACATGGCCCGCGCCGCCGGAGGGAGGGTGCTCTCCCCCGGCGTGCCGGGCCAGGGCCTGAACCCCTTTGTCATCGAGCGGGGCGATTCAGAAGAAATGCTCCAGCGCATCGGCAGCCTCAGAAGGCTGATCGAGGTGATGGTGGGCGAGCGGCTGAGCGCCGACCGCCGCGCCTCCCTCGACCACGCCCTGGCGGGCTACTACGCCCAGACCCGCGAGCGCACCGGCTTCCGCGACTTCTACAGGTACCTCCAGGAAGACGAGTCCGGAGACCCCGGTCTCGCAAGGCTGCTGCGCCCCTTCGCCACCGGCAGCCTGCGCAACCTGCTCTCCGACGAGGGCGACGACCTGCTGGGCAACGAGGCCCTGGTGACGGTCTTCGACCTGCGGCTGCTGGAGCCGGAGCTTCGGCCCGCCGCAGCGATGGTCTGCACCGAGACGGTGTGGGCGGTAGCGGCCCAGGACCCCAAGCCGAGGCTGCTGGTGGTGGACGAGGTATGGAGCATCATGCAGCACCCCGAGGGGGCGGCCTTCATGGTGTCGATGGCGAAGCGCGCCCGCAAGCACCGGCTGGGGTTGCAGTTCATCACCCAGGACGTCCAAGACCTCCTCTCCGAGGACACCTCCCGCGCCATCACCGGCCACAGCGGGCGGGCGCTGCTCCAGAACGCCGCCTTCAAGCTCCTGCTCCAGCAGGACGCGGCGGCCATAAGCACGGTCGGCAACGCCTTCGACCTGCCCCAGGACCTCCAGCGCTGGCTGCTGTCGTGCCCCAGGGGAGACGGCCTGCTGCTGTCGAAGGGGAACCGCTTCCCCGTCCGCATCGAGGCCACCCTGGAGGAGACGGCGGTCATCGAGTGGACGCCCGGACGCCATTAGAGAAAGGACTATACCCATGAAGCTGAACCCGAAGGAAATCCTGTTTGGAAACGACACCGAGAAGAAGCCCGTCCTGCTGACGGTGACGCCGCCCCGCGCCGGGGAGCGCACCCTGCTGGGCGTGGAGAACATGCTCGGCTCCATCGCGGTGCCGGATCCCTTCTCCCTGGAGCTGGCCGGGGACATGGACGGCGTGATGCTCATGGCTCGCTGCCTCGACGACGAGGTGGTGCGCGGCCAGCTCTCCGCCCACTATCCCCAGGCCCGCATCAACGCGCTATCGGCGGAGGACGACCCCCTGCGCATCGACGAAGGCGAGCAGGCGTGGAGCATGACGCTGCGGGCCGACGGCCCCGAGTACGTGCCTCTCCGGGTCTTCCGGGACGACGACCTGCTCGACCCCGGCTCAGACCCCCTCATCGCCCTGCTGGGCGCGCTGTCCAACCTGAACGAGGGGGAGCGCGTCGTGGCTCGGCTGCTGCTGCGCTCCCTGGGACCCGAGTGGTCGCAGGCCCATCTGGAGAAGACCCACAAGCGGCCTGTGGACGACCGCCGGGACCCCGCCTACACCTACCAGACCAAGCCCCTCCAGACCGACGGCGTGACCATGGCCGTCCTGGGAGTGGCGGCCCTGGCCGCGCTGCGGGGCTACCTGTGGGTGCAGGCGGGGGAGACCTGGAAGGCCGTGCTCGTGGGCGTCGGCGTCGTCGCCGCCCTGACCGCCGGGGGCTGGCTCTGGCACCGTTTCAAGAAGGCCCGAAAGCGGGTGTACGACCCCCTCCTCATCAAGGAGAAGGTCTCCCGCATCGCCTTCGACGCCGAGATTCAGGTGACGGCGGTCCTGCCCGCCGACACCGGGCAGCAGCGCGCCAGAGAGCTTCTCGGAACGGTGGCGGCGGCCTACCGCCACTACGACAACCCCGCCGGGGCTCGCCTCGACGTGAGCCGGGTGCGGCCCGCCGTGCCCGACCCCTCGATGCTCCACCCGTCAGGCCCCGGCCTGTTCGGGAAGCGCAGCGTCATGGGCGTCCGCGAGGCGGCCTGCCTCTGGCACCCGCCGGGAGCGGGAGACGAAACCCCCCCTGGTGGAGCGTTCCGGCGCGCGGGCGCTCAGCCCCTCGGCCAAGGGCGTCCGGGGCGGCGCGCTGGTGGGGGACACCACGGCGAGAGCCAAGCGGGAGATCCGCTTCCCCGAAGACCTGCTCCGCCGCCACCACCTCTACGTCGCCCGAACCCGCATTGGCAAGTCCACCCTGATGCACCACATCGTCGCCCACAAGATGATGGAGAAGGCTGCGGGAAGGGACGGCGACGCCATCGTCGTGGTCGATCCGCACGCCGACCTGGTGGGCGGGCTGCTCCGGCACGTGCCCGAGTCCCTCATCGACAAGGTTCGGCTCATCGACTTGGCCGACAAGCGGGGATACCCCGGCGTCAACCTGCTGGACACCCGCATCTTCTCGGACCGGGACCGCACCGCCGACTCGGTGGTGCGCATCGCCAAGGGTCTGTGGGACCAGTGGGGGCCGAGGATGCAGTCCATCTTGGAGCAGACCGTCAAGACCTTGCACGAGGCCAACGACCACCCCGCAACGGCCGACGACGAGCAGTTCACCATCCTGGATGCGCTCACGCTCTTGGCCGACGACAAGTTCAAGACCGGCGTGCTGACTCTGGTCAGAGATCCCTACCTGACCCGGTGGTGGGGCAGGGACTTCGCCGGGTGGCGGGGCGAGACCAAAGCCGACGCTTTGGCCCCGGTGCAGACCCGCCTCTCCTACTACGCATCGTCCAAGACGGCCAGGGCCATCCTGGGTCAGCCCCGCTCCACCATCGACATGCGCAGGGTCATCCGGGAGGGCGGCATCCTGCTGGTCTCCACCGCCCAGGGAACGGTGGGCAGGGACGTGGCCGCCTTGGTGGGCGCGTCCCTCCTCAACCTCGTGGACGCCGTGATACGGGAGCAGGGCAGCCTGCCCCCAGAGCAGAGACGGGGCGCGCTGGTAGTGGTTGACGAGATGCAGTCGATGCCCGGCGTGGACTATGAGTCGATGCTCAGTGAGCTGGGCAAGTTCGGGGCCAGCTTCATCCTGGCGACCCAGAGCCTGGCCAAGCTGGACGACCTCTCCCGCACCATGCGCGACACCATCCTCGCTAACGTGGGATGCCTCGCCGTCTTCCAGGTGGCGGGAAACGACGCCAGGCAGCTGGTATGGGAGATGGGCAAGGACCGGGTGAGCGAGGACGACATCGTGTCCCTGCCGGTCCACCAGTGCTACGTGAGGGCCACCGTGGGAACGGAGCGGATGCCCGCCTTCTCCATGGGAGTGCGGGAGCCCGAGGAGGGGGGAGTCCCGTCGCTGCGGAGCGGGTTCTGGCGCGCGCCGAGGCCTACACCACCACGGCTGAGGACATCGCTTCCCAGGACCCTGAGATCGAGAGGATGGCGCAGGAGTATCGGGATCAGCTGGAACGGGAGGAAGCGGAGCAGCATCAGGATGAAACTACGCTGTCGGCCAGCGCCAGCAACGGAACGGTGGGGCAACCAGGAGCCAAGAGGAAGAAGCCGCGCACGCGGCACAGGGGCGGCAGGCCGGACAGTCCCGGCGACAGCCCGGCAAAGAATGAATGAGGGCGAAGGAACGGGAGGGATTGGCCGTGCTCTCGGCCATGCCCTTCCTCGACTACCTGGAGATGGCCGCCCTCTCCGGCTGGTCGAGGGGGCGCGGTCCACGAGGCGGTCCGCCAATTGGAGGACGCGGGGCTGATCGCCTCCGTCCCCCACGGCACGGAGGTCGTTGCCCCCACCCGCAGGTTCCACCTCACCGCAGACGGCCTGCGCCGCCTGGCCCAGGAGGAAGACCTCACCCCGGACAGGTTGCTTCGCAGCTACCCGCTGGCGGCACGTTGGCGGCGCGTCCTCCTGGAGAGGCTCGACGCCGTGGCCGTCGTCTATCGCCTGGCGTCCGCCGTCGCCAACATCGAACACCCCATCCGCTTCCGCTGGTACCGCGCCATGCCGATGGACGCCGCCATCACCCTTCCCAACGGAAGGACCATCGGCATCGTCCGGCAGGGACCCGCCACCGACAGGACGGGCTTTTCCAAGTGCCTCCGGCGGCTCAGGGAGGGTCCGCAACCCGGTGGCCTCCTGCTGCTGGCCCCCGACGAGGTGCGGCTGCGCCACGCCCGCAGGCTGCTGCGCCGGGCGTCCGCGCCGGCGGTCCTCGCCCTGGAGCGGGAGGCGGCGGCAGCGGCCACCGACGACCCGGTGTGGCGGCTGTCCTCGGTCAACGCCGCCGTCAGCCTCAGAGACGCCATCGACCGGATCGAACGCAGGGGCTCGCTCCCCGCCGAGCGGCCCCTGGCACGGGTCTCCATGCCCCAGGACATCGACGAGCGGGGGAGCGAGCGGGGCGTCCCCGAGCACATGCTGCCCGCCCTCCTGAAACCCACCGAGAAGCGCGTCCTCGACCTGCTCTCCGACTGGCCCTGGCTCGCCCTGGGCGACCTGGCCGGTCTGCTGGGAGTCACCAACCAGCGCGCCTCCCAACTCACGACGGCCCTTGAGGGTTTCGGGCTGGCCGCCCGCGTACCCTCCGCAGAACGGCGGCTGGTGCTCACCGACGCGGGGCTGACCCTGCTGGCCCGCAGGGACCGGGCCGCCGTCGGCGGAGCGAAGAAGCGGTGGAGCGCCGCTCCCCCCGACGCCGGGGCCGCAGCAGGCTGGCGCAGCGTCTCCGGCAGGCGCAGCCGGCAGATCCTCCGCGACATGCAGCACACCGCCTCCGTCCACGGCTTCGCGGCGGCCCTCTCCCGCCAGGCCCGCGTCCTGGGCTGGGAGAGCGACCAGCTCGACCCGCCCCGCAGGGCGTCCCGCTACTTCCGCTACTTCGGCGGGAGGCGCTCGGTGCACCCCGACGCCTTCGGCGTCCTGCGCCGGGGGGACGCCCTCCGGCCCTTCTTCCTGGAGTGGGAGCGACGAGCCGTGCGGCCCTCAACCATGTCGGCGCGCCTCGCGCCCTACCTGCGCTACTACTCCTCCCACCGGCCCACCGACGACCACGGAGTTCGGCCCGGCGTGCTGGTCGTCTTCGAAGACGACATCGCCCAGACCCACTTCCTGCGCATAGCCCGCGAGGAGATGGCGCGGACCGGGGTGGAGGTTCCCCTGCTGGTCTCCCACCGGGAGCTGGTGGAGCGGGAGGGGCCGCTGGGACGCGCTTGGCTGGCCCCGGGCGTCCCGGAACCGGTCCACGCCTTCCGGAGCCGCTGAACCCCGAATACCACACGGAGAACGAGAATATGAGGCTGTACTACATCAATGAGTCCGAGGGTCCCCCGCTACTACGTCCGCTCCGCCCTGGGCGTGGACGCCGAGCGGTGGAACGGCCTGCACAGACGCGTCCAGTCCTGGCGCACGGCCCTGGCGGGCGACTACAGCGTCCCCACCAGCCGGGAGCTGCACGCCTGCGACCTGCTGGCCGGACGGGGCAAGCTGGTCCGCATCGACAACACCGGCCGCAGGCTCGCACCGGAGCAGGGCGCCGAAATCTTCATGGACGGCCTGCGCATCATCGAGAACGCCGCCCATCGGCCGGGCGGCATCGAGGTCATCAACGTCTGCCTGCGCAAGGCGGATGTGAAGGGCTACGAGCGCGTCAGCCTGGACCGGCTGCTCAACCGCATCAACACCTCCGTCGCGGCGGACGGACGCTACGCCCATCTCATCTTCGACGAGGGAGGGGAGCAAATGGTCAGGCGGCTCTACGGCAGGCTCAGAAGCCGCAACCCCGTGCCCAGCCGGTACGAGGTGTGGGAGGACGGCGAGGCGACCAAGGACATCCCCATAGAGCGGATCATCGGCGGCCCCTCTTTCCGAAGCTCCCAGGACGACGACCTGCTACAGATGGCCGACCTCATCGCCCACGCCCTCCTCAAGCAGGAGGAGGAGCCCTCCCCGGCTTCTCGCTCCTATTTCGCCGGTTCGCCCTCCGATTCCGGGTCGCCGTAGAGCATTAGATTGAAGCCCCCGGGAACGCCCCGCGCCAGCTGCATGATGCCCATGTAGTTGAACCCCTTGGGCACCCCTCCCCTGAGCCACCTCCGCACGGTGGGCTCCGTCACGCCGAGAAGCTCGGCCAACTCCTGCGGCGACAGCTCGGCCATCTTCAACAGGCGTTCCAGCCGCTCCCCGAAGTCCTCGGGAAAAGGGGTTCGTCGTTGCTTCCCGGTGCTCCCTTCACGTCCTTCGACAGCCATGGCGCAACCTCCTCGGTCTCTGTCTGTGATTGCCTCCTCGTCCAAACCCGTTTTGCAGAAGCCTCCCCGGAACGAGAACAGAGCGTCTCAAACCGAGACGGCCCCCAGACGCCGAGAGTGCAGACGCCCGCGTCCGGGATCATGCAGCCTTGATCTCCACACCCCTTGTGCGCCCTGTGCCAGGCTGCCGCAAGGCAGCGTTAGCGTCTTCCGGGGTGGTGCAGACCCAACGATACACCAAAGGGGCCTCCCATCCAAGACGAAGCGGAGGCCCCCGGTGCGGCAGGCGGTGAGCGGCGAGGAGGGGGAAGGGCCGGAAAAGACAGGAGGGCCGGGCGGATTTGAACCGCCCGGCCCTCTTTGCGTCGATGGACAGCCGTTGCCTGTGGCGTTGGCCGTCAGTCCAGACCCACGGCGGCCTCCTCCGGACCGTTCCCGCCGCCGACGGGTTCCAGGCCCCTTACTCCCACGCCGTACCGCCTGCCGTCCACCTCGACGGTGGCGCTGGTATACCTGAGCAGCGTGCCCACCTTGCCATTGAGCTGTCGCTGAACCGTACCGCCGACGATCCGTACCTTCCCGCCCTCGTGCAGCCCCCTGGCGGCGGCGCACGGCTCCGTGCGGGGTTCCCAGCCCAGGTCCGTCAGCACTTCCAGGCCCGCAACCCTGCCCGCAGCCGTCTCGACGGCCCGGACCATCGCCCGCACCCGCCGGACCTGGCCGGGAAACAGCAGCCTGGCGGTCTCCGCGTCGTTGACCACCACCTCCACCAACGCCGGGGCCTCGTCGCCGTTCAGCCAGGCCCAGCAGCGGCCCCGCCAATCGACGCCGATGCTACCGTCCTCCCCGAACCGCGTCTGCGCAACCAGGGGGCGCTCGGCCACCAGGTCGAGATTGAATCCGATGATCTCCTCGCTCTCAGTCACTGTCTCTCTCCCTTCCAGAGTGTCTTGGTGACAAACACGAGGGCCGGACGGTTCATCCCGCCCGGCCCTCGCCGCGCCCGCCGGTTGCCCGTTGGCGGCCTCTCCCAGGCTTCGCCGGTAGGTCCGCATGTAGCACCTGCCGCCGCACCACCCCTCCCGGCCCGAATTGCGCTGGAACTGCCGGTAGTAGACCCGACCGCAGCCCCGGCATACCTTCTCCATGTGTCCCTGCCTGTATCCGGTCATTGGCCCGCCCCCTGGAACGCGCTCGGCTCTTCCACTCCGCGCAGCAGGTGGTGGAGCAGCCCCATCCCCGCGGCCAACTCCAACAGGTTGACCAGGTGGCCGGGGCCGGGCTTGGCTCCCGCCTTCCATCGGCGCACGATGCGGGCGTTGACCTTCAGGCGGCGGGCCAGCTCCCGCCAGGACAGCCCTGCGGCCTGCCGGAAGCGGTCGAGGCGCTCAGGAAAGTCCTGGGGGAACTCTTCAGGCTCTACGTGGTAGACCCGCTCCTGCCGGCGTCCCATGGCCCCTCTACTCCTCCGTACCGTCGTCGCCGTACATCATCAGGTCGTATCCGCCGGGAAGCTCGCGGGCCAGCTCGATGATGGCCCACAAGTAGGCCCCCGAAGGCGGCCCTCCCCTGCGCCACTTCGCCAGGCCGCGCTGCGTCACGCCGAGACGCTCGGCGAACTCGCCCCACGACAGCCCGGACAAGTCCTTCAGGCCCTCCAGCCGCTCCCCGAAGTCCTCGGGAAAGGGCGGGGGGCCGGTTGTTCAACGTCCGCTTCCGTTCTCTAGTGGTCATGGGCCCTCCTCCTCGGTTTGAAGATCACGATTACGTCCTCGCCCAGCAGCTTCGCCAGACCCTCCGGCGAACGGACCGCCAGCCGCACAAGGGCCAGCATCGCTCCGCCGTTGGGAGCGCCGCCCTTGATGCGCCACCGCTGAAGCTGGCGCGGGTCCACGCCCAGGCAACCGGCCAGCCCGTCCCACGTGAGGCCGATGGCTTCCTTGAAGCCGTCCAGGCGTGCGGGGAAGTCCTCCGGCAGGAAGGTGACGGCGAACATGAGGCGGGTCGGCGGCACGGACGTGGGCCTCACTCGACGGCCTCCAGAATGAACAGGTCCTCGAAGCGGGTGACGCCCAAGGCCTCCATCAGCCGCTTGCGGAAAGCCGCCGAGGGGCGGTGCGTCCCGGACATGAGCTGGGACAGGTAGCTCGACGAGGTGCCGATCAGCCGCGCCAGCTCGTTCTGAGTCATGTTGAGCCGGTTCAGAAGCTCCCACACCTTGTGGGCGTCGAGCTTTACCCTGGAGGAGGGTTGCCTGCGCTTCACGCCGCACCCTCCTCTTTGGCCGACTGCGACCCGTCCCCGGCTGCGCCGTTGGGGTACAGGTGGGGGTTGGCGAGGTAGTGGCGCGCGATGATGCGGGCCAGCATCCGCAGGCCCTCAATGCGCCTCCGCTCCTGCCTGTCCGTCAGCTTCCGCTTCGACTTCTTACTCACGCGGTCCGTCTCTCTCGTGGGGTCCGGCGCGCCCTGAAGGGGTGGCCCTTCGGGGCGTCGGGGATGTATAGTGGGCCAGGTGTTAGATTATGTGTTCTGTGGGCGTAAGTGTAGCAATAGAGAGTACGTGGAGACAATGGTCGAGAGGCATATTTCGGGCATATAGAAGGATATATTGACAATTGCTTACTCTGATGTAACAATTAGTTAGCAACAATGTAGCTGTAATGTAGCAGGCACGTCGTGCGCGATGCTGTTCGCAACTATGGATGCAAGAGGGAGACATCATGGATGAGCTTGACGACGACCGGGAGATGGACGACCGAGAGGCCATCGAGGGCGATGACGAAATCGGGCCGCTGCTCAGACGGCTTCGGGGAGACCTCAGCCTGCGGGACGTGACCCGGCGCACCGGCATCTCCAGCTCCTACCTCTCCCAGA
This sequence comes from Dehalococcoidia bacterium, assembly GCA_965221925.1. Classification (GTDB taxonomy): domain Bacteria; phylum Chloroflexota; class Dehalococcoidia; order Lucifugimonadales; family UBA2985; genus JAPPHY01. The sequence goes on from OZ244924.1 coordinate 556,521, forward strand.
TTGAGCGGGGTGGCCGGAAGCCCGGCTCCAACATGATTGGCAAGCTGGCCGCCCTCTACAACGTGGACGCAGACGAGCTGATGAAGCGGGCCGGGCGCGTGGACCAGCCCGACCCCTACGGCGGCGAGGCGATGGAGATCGAGCGGGCCTACCAGTACGTGCTGGCCGACCCCGTGTTCCGCGTGGGCACCCGGCCCGACGGCCCCATCACCCTGAAGACCAAGCGGTTCATCGTCGAGATGTACGAGCGATTCGCCAACAAGAGGCTGCTGGAATGAACAGGACGAGAGAGGACTTCTGCCGAAGGCTGCTGGACGACTCCCCCCGCGAGGCCCTGGACCCGGAGCGCCTCGCCGCCCGCTTCGTGCGCTACTTCGACGTCCCCGCCCGCCCCACGATGGAGCAGATCAAGGCCCTGCTGAAACGAGCCGGGTTCGGCGAGGTGTCGGGCAGGAGGCATCTGGATGTGAAGGGCATCCACTACAGCGCGCCGGGAGGCGGCTACGACATCCACTACCGGGAGGACATGTGGGCCGGGACGCAGGACTACTCGGTGGTCCACGAGACCTACGAGATCATCCACGAGACCCTCTGCGACATGGACTCCGGCTCCCAGCCGGAGCGGGCGGTGTGCACGCAGGCCGAGCGATTCGCGGCGGCGGCGCTGATGCAGCCGAGGGCCTTCGAGCCGTTGGCCCTGGAGTGGGGGCTGGACGTGCTGAAGTTGCAGCGGGCGTTCCAATGCTCCTACGCCACCGTGACCATCCGGCTGGCCGAGGTGCTGAGGCAGCCGCCCTTCATGGCCGTCCTGTACGCGCGGGAGGATAAGAGCGACCCCGCAGGCTGGACCGACCCGCTCAACCTGCGGGCGAAGGTGGTGCGCCGGACGCGGGGCTTTGGCACGCCGGCCACGTTCCCCATCTGCGGTGAGCGGGGAGGCTTGCCCCGCAGGGGCAGGCCCATCCCCCCCGGCTCCCTGGCGGAGCAGGCCGCCCGCTACGGCACAGCGCGATACGCCCAGGACGGCGGCTGCGCCGCCATAGCCCGGCCCGTGATCTGGAAGGGGAAGCTGGCAAAGGTGGCCGTCATCGCCGTGCCTGACAGCGACTCCTCTGTTCTCGGCCCCCAGGTCATCGCCTCAGACGTGCCGGGGCTCAGGCGGCGTACGATGGCTGCTGCGGTCCCGTGGTAGGGATTGAAGGCCGGATGGTCGGCGATGTAGAGTAAGACAATACACTACATCAGGAGGCAAAAAGAGAGTGTTCACCCCCAGAAAGTCCAAGACCCTCACCTTCTCCCTGCCCCCGGAGATGGAGGCGCAGGTGCGCCGGGTGATGAAGGATGAGAACCTCTCCGTGAGCGAGCTGCTCCGGCAGGGGATTCGCCTGTTCATGGAGGAACGGGGGTGGCGCAGACGGGAGCGGCTGGAACGGCTGCGCTCCCGCACTACTACCGACCAGGAAGACACAGGGAGGAGAGACTGATGAACGACCGACTCGATCTGATACCGGCGGCCCTCTACGCTAGGGTGTCCAGCGAGAGGCAGGACGTGGACCTGTCCGTCGCCGCCCAGCTGCGTGCGCTCCGGGACTACGCCGAGAAGAACGGCTACGTCGTCGCCCGCGAGTACGTGGACGAGGCCGAGAGCGGACGCATCGCAGACCGGCCCCAGTTCCAGAAGATGCTGGACGAGGCGGCCAAGCCGGAGTCCCCTTTCAAGGAAATCTTGGTCTGGAAGTTCAGCCGCTTCACCAGGAAGCGGGAACACGCCGTCGCCTTCAAGTCCATGCTCCGGCGGCGCGGCGTCCGCGTGGTCTCCATCACCGAGCAGGCCGACGACACCCCCACCGGCAAGCTCCTTGAGGCCATCATCGAGAGCGTGGACGAGTTCTACAGCGAGAACTTGGCCCAGGAGGTCACCCGAGGGATGCGCGAGTCGGCCTCGCGGGGATTCTGGGTCTCCAGCTACGCTCCCTACGGCTATGCCAGAGTGATGGTGCCGGACGGCCCCAAGAAGCGCCCTAGGCTGGAGCCGGACCCGCCCGCCGCCGTGGTCCGACGCATCTTCCGGATGGCCCTCCAGGGCAAAAGCTCCCTGGACATCACCAAGACCCTCAACGCCGAGGGCATCGCCAGCCCCAAGGGAAACCACTGGCTGAAGACCTCTGTCCACCGGGTGCTCTCCAACGAGGCGTACACCGGGACCCTGGTCTGGGGAGCCAACGCCAGGGATAAGGCCGAGCCGGTGAGGGTGGAGAACGCCTTCCCCGCCCTCGTGTCGAAGCGGGACTTCCGCCAAGTCGCCAAGACCATGCGCGCGAAGGCCCCCGCCAAGGTCCACCCCCGGCGCGCCTCCAGCCCCTACCTGCTCAGCGGCCTGCTCAAGTGCGAGACCTGTGGCAAGGCCATGACCGCAGCCGAGGCCAAGAGCGGCAAGACACCTACTACGTCTGCCACTCCCTCCTCAAGAGGGGCAGCGGCACCTGCAAGACGCCCAGGCTCAACTCTAAGCGCTTCGAGGACCTGATCGTCAGCAACATCCGGGAGAACATCCTCACGGAGAGCAACATCTGCGACCTGGTGAAGCTGGTGGACGAGGAGATGGACGGCATCGCCCGCGAGCAGCGCCATAGGCTTCAGACCATCGAGGAGGAGCTTGAGGAGGTCAAGCGGCGCTTGGGTCGGATATGGCACGCCATCGAGACCACCGACATCGAGATGGCCGACGCCTCGGACCGCATCAGGGAGCACCGGGAGCGCAAGGAGAGGCTGGAGGCCGCCGCAAAGGAGGCGAGAAGGCTGCTCAAGGACCGGCGGCAGTTCCTGGACAGTGCCGACACCATCGCCACCTTCGCCGAGGACATGAGCGAGTTCCTCAAGACCAGCGAACTGACTCAGACCAGGGCGTTCGTCCACTCCTTCGTCAAGGAGGTCGAGGTCAAGCCCGGCAAGGCCGCCATCGTCTACTCTATACCTACGCCGGAGGACTCTCCCATCGGGGGAGCGGACACAGCAGAGATCGCCCTAAACGGGCGAGTTCGCAGTTCGGTACGTTATGGTGGGCCCGGCAGGGATCGAACCTGCGACCAATCGGTTATGAGCCGACCGCTCTACCACTGAGCTACAGGCCCCAATACAAGATAGAGTGAAGCCGTCAGGGTGTCAAGAAACCGCGGGGGCAGGCAGGGCCTTCACCACCCTGTCCAGTATCCGGTGTCCCACCTGGTACTTGGTCATCAGAGGGAGCTCCTCAGCAGCTCCATGCCTGTCCAGGATGACGACCGAGGCGATTAGTCCCAGAGGGAGATAGCGGTCACGGCCGACTCTAGCTATCTTAATGAAAGTGGCATTGGAGAGTGCCATGTACAGAGCGAAGAGGTAAGAGGCTCCGCGCATGAGCCCGGGGGCATCTAAGGCAGCCGTGATAAGGATCCAGGTGATGAACAAGCCCAAACCGAGGCCGAGCAGGCGGAACTCCATGCCTTTTGCCAGTTTCTAAAGTGCCGAGCCAAGAGCCTGCCCAGTAGTCTAAAGGCCACTGAACCAAGTCTCTCAAGAGAAACAGCCATTCTTCCAGCTCTTGGTCACTCGCCTGAAACGTCTGGGAAGCTGCCTCCATAGGAACTGCCACACGCGGCCGAAGCGCCACGCCTTCCTGATCCTGCCGAGGGTTCGGCCTGTCTTGATCTCGAACATCGAAAGGTGTCTAGCCCACCGCACCTGGTTGCGATAGATCCAATAGTGGGATTGACAGCCCAGGCTCCAGTTTCCAATCGACGGGGAAAGAGAGACAGACTTCCCGTCGAACGTCATCTGCCAGTCGGTGGGATCTAGCGGAGTTACCACCTCGTTCCCACATCCACAGCAGCACAGGTGCACGACCGTGGCGAATGGTATCGACACATACACCACGCCCTTATCCAAGGAATTAGGGATGTAGTTGACGAACTCATGGTTCAACAAGTTGATTCGAGTCATGCTTTGTCCTCGTTGACCAGATGATTGCCGTCAATCTGGTACAGACTAGTATGCTCCTTCTCAAGGTCGCCGTAGAACCCGAGAAGCTTCTTCCACTTAATCACGGCAAGGGCCGCGTTAAGTGCATTGAGGTCAGCTATCTGGATATTGCGGGAGTAATCGTCTTCGCCGTCGCGGTCTGAAATCGGGAGTGTAGAGCGGACTTGGTCACGAGACCCGTCCGTGCTCACAGTCACTCTCAACTGGCCCAGCAACGAACCTTCAACTTCCTCCACGCCCATCCCAACGTCTATGAATGGGACACTGAACTCCTCCAGCTTCTCTACCACGAGCCTCCTCGGGCGCCCCTTATCGACCGCAATGAACACGAAGTCCATAGCCCCCAGGCAATTAACCTCCGATTCATCCACGTATCCGTGAGCAACGATGTTGCACCGCATCTCAGAGTAAATGTCTCTGTAATAGGCGGCCTTCTGTGGTGCGACCCTCAGCGTTTCGATGGATGGTGCCCCTGGTGAGCGGAAGGCGTTGTGCTGTCCAAGCCTGTCGCCGTCGAACAAGTGGATCTCCTTCACTGGAGTCTTAGCCACCAAGTCGAGAATATATGATCCTGTGCCTCCCAGCCCTACGATGGCAACCGCACCGACCTTCAGCTTTCCAGTGATGGCGCCGATGCCGGCACGGCTCGAAGCCGTATCTATGTACCTGAACACGGAGTCTTCGTCCTGAGCCTCGACTACGGCAAAGGTCCGAGCGGTGACACTCGGGTCAATCGACTGGGCTGGCCCGGTAATGATGGCCTCGTAGGTGGTCATCTTCTGGTAGTAGTCGAGATAGCCTTCCGGTGGTTTACTCGAGAAGCTGTGGTCCACGACTAACCCTTCAGCCAACTCCTGGCGATCACTGGAGTGACTGATCTGGGTCAGGGGTTGTCCTTGTGGGTCACAGGGCATGTCTCCGGCGAACATCACAACATGCGTGCTCGGCTTCGTCGTAGTGTCTCCCGCCAGGTTCAGTTCCGAAACGAGAGTCCCGTACTTGATGGCTCCGGCTTCGGTGACATATGGGACATGCTTCAGAAGCAGGTGGCCGGACCGCACCTCCACTTCATACCCCTCGTCCTCAAGGCGCCTGAGATCGGCGCTACGATCTATCAGTGAATGAGACATTGAAGACCGTCCCGTCTTGAACCTTCACGTTCCGGCCCGCTACGAGCCTTCCGTCCGGCGACCTCCCTGCACCGTGCCGGTAGCTCACGGTGAACAGGATGTCCGGTCCAGAGGGCGGTGGATCAAATGCGAGTCTCACTACCTCGTCGAAGGAGAGTCCGCTATCGCGAGCGAGCGCGCTAAGAGAGACAACCTTCTCACGTCCATTCACGATAATGGTGACGCTGTCCTTGTCCTCAACAATGGTGACTGTATTGTGATCAAGCATCATTAGACTCCTTTCATCTGTGCTATAGAGTGTTGTCAGTACCAACACCGGTACTATATACTCTAAGGGTGCGCTGCCTATCGTGTCAAGCGTACATGGTACGGTGTACTGTGAATAGTACAAGGAGGTGTCATGAACATCGACAAGCTCGAACTCAGCGACCTAGGGCCGCTAGTCGTGGCTGAGCGGAATCGGAGAGGGATGAGTCTCCGGGAGGCGGCATCTGAGACAGGGGTCCCCTTCAATACCCTAGCGCGAGTCGAGAAAGGCCACGTACCTGACCTCCCTAAGTTCAAGAGACTCGTCGAGTGGTGTGGCGCCAACGTCACCCAATTCTTTGAGATCCCGGAGAGGGCTGCAGCTACCACGGACATAATTGCCGAACACCTGCATGCAGATCGTAATCTCCCTGCGGAAGCAGCCGATCAGATCGTAGGCATCATCAGGCAACTCTATGAGGCGTTGGCACGCCCCCATGAAGTTGTTGCAGTGCATCTGCGGGCTTCGAAGACATTCCACCCAGACGCAGCCCAGGTACTCGGGTTGCTCCTCAACGATATGAATGAAGCACTTGTGAAGGAGATCTCTGATGGCTCTGCGGAGAGGGTTTAAGTCCGAAGCCGAGAGAATCGCTAGACGTGTGCAAGCGGAACTGGACGTGGGTGCCGCTCAATCGGTCACGCCCGAATCGCTGGCTGAGCTATTGGGCATTGAGGTCCGAGCGGGAGACGAACTGATCCATCGCCAGAGGTTCGTGGAACTTGAACAGGTCCAGCCCGGCGCATTCTCGGCTTGTACGTTTCGGCCTTCGGCCGATCGGGTGGTCGTCGTTTATAACCCCCTCGCTGCCAAGTCACGCCGGCGCAGTGATCTAGCGCATGAACTTGCACATACGCTCCTCGATCACCAGTTGAGCAGGGTTGAGAAACTTGGTGATGTCACTTTCCTATCTTGTGATCCGACTCAAGAGGAAGAGGCTGCATGGTTGTCCGGATGCCTCCTCTTACCCCGGGCATTGCTCTTAGCAGAAGTCCGTAGGGGAGTCGGCGCAAGAGAGATTGCAAGGAAGAGCGGCGTCAGCGAAAGGATGGCTCAGTACAGATTGGACGTCACCGGCGTGCTCAGGCAGAACCGAGCACAACTAAAAAAGAGCCGACCACTATAGTGTGGTGGAGCCTAAGTTGGCGGTAGGCAGTACGATCTTCGAGATGTGGATGGGCCTGTGAGGGCAACGAACCGTTTCGTGCAATCGCTGCGGAGTTGTAGCAAGTTGGAACAACAAGCTTCTAACACCCCAGACCCTAAGCTTCATAAACGTCGGTTAGACACCACAGGTTCTGAGGCTAGGAGGTCGCGGAGCTTGCTCAAGTCGGGGAGTCCCAGAATCGCGGACATGCCGTCGTCAAGGGATCGCCGCGCCGGGCAGTGCGCCATCCCAGGCAGCCGTTCGAACTCGGCTTCGGCCATCTTATCGAAGAGGTCTGACAGGCTCTGAACCTGAGTCTGAGAAAGGCGGCGCACGTCCAGAACCGGCAACTCCTCAAGGTCCGCCTTCTTCATGGCGACCCACCCACCCCTCGTGCTGGTCCGTTGGGTGAGGATGGCCAGCAAGCCAAGGCTGGAGTTCAGCCAGACGGCCAGGGCCTTCTCATGCGATACGTCCTCAACCCGGACCGGCCACCATACGTTGGACAGCACTCTCGCCTCCGACCGCATAGCGACAACTCTAGTAGTTTCCAGCCAAAGGCGCTCGGCGACGAGGAGCCGTCCCGCCTTCGGCCAAAGTTGATCAACTGCTTTGAGATGGCGCCCTGGCCGGGGTTGAGTAAGAGGTGCAAGGTACTTGTCCGGCCCAGCCACCAGTCGTGTCCTCTGTTCAGTGTCGTGGTTTTCCACCATCGGATAGGCAGTATACGGCGTCGGTGCGCTCAAAGCCATCCCACACATCGCGGCGGTCGGGACCAACTTTGCCAATTGCACCGAGGCTGCAAAGTGGGACGCTGGCTGCGGACTCCCCGCCAGGCACCCAAACCTCGCCGTCGTCGAGAAGGCGGAAGGCGCTGCGAATGATGTCGGCGCGGGCAAACTGTACGCCAGACCATTTCCTGCGGCGGATTTTCGATTCGGGAATCGACAGCATTTCACCCGCATGGCGGCCGTCAACTTCCAGCAGCGCCGTCCCGGATTCTTCGATCTCCGCGGCCTTCGTCGTAGTAATAGCCCGCGCTATCCTGTGAGCGTCCAACACTCCGTCAGGGTTGTGCCAAAGGTTGACGAAGGTGGTGCGGCGTTCCTCTAGATCGGACCCAGCGGGGCGACGCGTCGCTATCAGCAGGGCCTCTGAAAGGTCAGTGCTATCCGAGAAGTTCCAGCGCAACGGATCGTGGGACGCAATCACCATATCGAGGGTGAAGTCACGTTCGATGAGCTCGCGAGTCTGAGCCCAGGATGGGCCGGTGCACACCGTTGCGGGCAGCACCAAAGCCAAACGTCCCTCGCCCGGCCTAAGCTTGGGAGCGGCCACCGCAACGAAGGCAGCGCCAAGTCCGGCGGTGGCCGACGCCTGCCGTTGCTTCAGCCGACTCGACAGCTCGTCCTGAAGCCTGCGCCGTTCAGCCGCTGGCAGACTGCCAAACAGCAAGTTGCCACCCACCGACCGCGTGAAGGGCGGGTTCATAATGGCCAGGTCAAGGTCCGGTAGGGTGGCAGTAACTCCCTCAGCCGCGCCCCGCGAGCCGCCGCCGGATACCCTTGCTGCGCTCCGCGCGCCCACGCCCATATCCTCGACGGACAACGCGAATTGGACGGCGGCTTCGCCTGTCCCCAGGAAGTCCAGCGAGCCCAGAGACACCTTCGAACCCTCTATCCCCAGGGGCATCACGTAGAGGTTCATGCGGTCGAACTGTATGTCCGGGTTGAGCATCGCCAGGCTGGTGGCCGCAAAGTGCACGGCGGAAAGCTGCACGTCGTAGCCGTGCAGGGCCTGCTCCACCATAGCTTTGTGCAATTTGGCAGCGTTCTCCCCGCCAGCGTCCGCATGCCGTCGCTCCGCCTCAGCAGCCACCGCCATCAACAACGTCCCCGTGCCGCAAGCAAGGTCGGCCACATTGAGGGAGGCAGGGAACTCGTGGTCGCTCCAGTCAATGTGGGGCGGCCAATCCTGGAACACGAGCCGCGACAGCAGTGTGGCCGCCGGCACCGAGGTGTAGTAGGCCCCGGTGAACTTGGCGTCGGTCAGCAGCGTGTGGAACAGACGCCCAGAGAGATCGTGCCCTTCCAATCGGCGCGTGTCCTCCATAGCCTTGACCAGAGGAGTGATGACCGGTCCCTGGATGTCGTCCGGCCCATCGCCAAGCACATCCAGTATGTTGACCGCCAACTCGAACACCGGCACGTAGTCGATGGTGTCGCAGATGTAACGCCACGTATCGCGCAGCCTGGCGATGCCCTTGCCCAGGGCCTCGTTGACCGTCGGAACCTCTTCATTGGCGGCAGCGAGGCGGTCATGGAAGGCGAGGGCGTTGAAGAGCACCAAACATCCGATGCGGAGGGCAGCGGCGCGGTCCTTCTCCTGGTCGCTACGGGCGATGATGTCCGCGATACGTCGGGATAGCCGTGCGTGTCTGTTGAGTTGCTTCGCCGACTGTTCCAGCGCGTATCCAACTGCGCCGGCGGCAGCCGCCACTCGGTCCACGCCTTCCAACTCCAATGGCAGGTTGCGCAACTGGTCCGCAAGATCTGCCCCCGACCCTTTGCGAATGTGCCGCTCTGGAATCGCTGTCCCACGTGACCCATGCAGCCACCATCGGATGTCTGTAACGGCCTCAAGACCGGCGTGTGTGTCCTCCTCATACCGAAGGCCGTCCGGGTAGAGAACGCCGACCATTCCGAGCGCTTCGGGAAAGGACTTCAGGCGTTCGTCGAGCTGGGTCTCCAAGAGGCCAGCAGAGCCCTCCCATTTGCATTCTAGGACCACCAAGTCGCCGCTTCTCAGCTCGACGAGAACATCGGGCGCCCCTCTCCGGCTGCGGCGCTCCGCCCTCGCCTTTAGGCCATGGCCGCGCAGAGACTGCTCGAGGAAGACGTTAATGCCTTCCTCGCGTACGGTTTCAGGATCGTTCTGCCTAGCAGTCATTACTGATAGCGTCCGTTTGCAAGAATTCCTGGAGGCGTGCTCAACGGGAACCCGCTGCCTGAGCCGGGTTGATTGCCTCCACCCCCAGGGCACTGACGACCTCCTTGATGCGCGCCAGGCTTGCGGAGGCGTAGTCTGTCGCCTCGTAGCGCTGAATCTGCTGCTCCTTGAGCCTGAGCCGCTCGGCTAGGTCTTTCTGGCTCAAGCCCTGAGCGATGCGCGCCTTGATCAGAGCAGTCGGCAACTCCGCAACCACATTCAGGTCCTCTATCTCGAAGTTGCCGGCCTTCAGGGATTCATACTCACGCAACTGCTCCTCAAGGTCTGACAACTGGTTCCTCAGCGCGTCCTCCTGCGCCTTGGCGATCAGGGGGTGCACCGCTGCTCTCGTCTCCATGGAGTGCCGTCTGAGGCTGTCCAGTGTCTGTGAGAATCGATCCACCTGATTCTTCGTAATCCGGTACTGGCGTTCATTCTTGATCATGAGAGGCCTCCTAGGTCTATGGCGATGATCCCCTTGGGGCTTCCGGTTTCTTTGTCTGTCTGGAAAAACTCCAGGAACGACAGGCCGTCCGCATCGGCAATAACCGAGATGGGAAAGAGCTCCCCCAGGTACTTGGCCTTCTGCGCAGCCCTCCCCAAGTCGAAGGTCAGGAGCACCGGGTCGAGGGCCGTCGGATCGACGCCAGCCTCCTCCCAACAGGCATCATAGTCGTTGGGATGGGTCTTGTTCGTCACGAAGCTCCCATCAAGATAGACGGTCCGGCACCCAGCATCCTTCAGGTTCTCAATCGCGGCCCTGAATCCCGTCATGAGGCGCTGTCTCCAAGGATTGTTCCCGAATCTGTCCGCCAACTCATCCCAGTTAGCCCAGTGAACGCCTGGCGGCAGGAGTCCGGCTGCATTGAACTTGGGTATCATATACACAACAATACTCTTGTGTAACGAAGATTGTCAATAAGTGCCTCTCCAGCCACGATCCGCTCACCCGATTCCACCCGTCCCGCCCCCTCATACAACTTGCTGCAACTTGCTTTTACATCGCAACCAGCCCCTGACAAAAAGTGTTCGCTGTTTCAGTCCGACGACGGGGCATTCCCCCCTACATTAGCTTTGAAACGGCCCCAATCTGCAACTTGTCGCAGAACTCGTTTCCCTGTCTAGGCCCCTGACGTCCCGGCAGCCCTTCCCTGGGTCATGCCCTAGAAGGGGCTGATGCATCAAGGGGCTACCAGGCCCATTACATCCATGTAGTCCCTTCCGAGGGATAACGCTCGCTCTCCTAAGCCCGCAGACTGGTCTATGGACGCCGGATGTCCGGCGGCAACGGCGGAGAGATTAGTTTGCAATCCCGCCAAGCCCAGCCTGGAGGAGCGGGATGCGAAGTGCCGACAGAAAGAAGCCATCAACGTGCTTCCCTGCGTCGCCGAATCGATCGTTGGAGGCGTACACCGCCGAGCAACGAGGGCAGATGAAGCGCGGGCTGCGCATCCTGGCCCGCATGATAGTCCGCGTCCACCTACGACAGGAGGCATCCCGGGCTGCGTCGGCGCCACAGGAGACGCCATCGGACAGAGCGACTGGTAGCTGAGCCGCTCACGGAACCAGCGCCGCGTCTCAATCTCCCTGGTCTTCGCTCAGCCCCTACCACAAAACCGTCCCCTACACAATGTCTTGAAAGGCATTACCTTCGACGAATTCACCCGCCACAATGGGAAGTTGGGGCATTAGACAACTGGAGCATCGGATTGGTAGCCACGAATCCACAAGCTGCAAGAATCAACGGCGCTGCGCCAGCCGGACCAGACCTCAGGAGAGCGGTCCGGGGCTACGTGCGCGCCTACGCGTCGCTGCACGGACGGCGCAAGGCAGCCGAGGACCTCGGCGTGTCCCGCCACACCCTCTGGCGCTTCCTCGAACGGGGCCACATGGGACGCTCCGTGCCCTCCGCCGTCCTGAGCTCCGTCGGCAAGAGCGTCCGAGCGATTGAAGCGGCCACGTTCGAGCTCATCATCGACCTGGAAGACCTGCGGCCGGACCCTGCCCTGCCGTTCCCTACGCCAGGGTCTTGAAGAGGCGCTCCTGCTGCTCTGCGCCACGCCCCTGGCCACCGTGGAGGAGCTGGCCCGCTTCGGGCGCATTCCCGTCTCCACGCTCCGCGACCGGCTGAAGAAGCTGACCGAGCGGGGCCTGGTGGACTCGGTGCCCCACCACCTGACCGTCCTGGGGACTCGTCCGCAGCGCCGGTACTTCCCCACGGAGAAGGGCGTGACCGCAGCAGGCGCAGCCACCAAGGGCCGGGAACATATGCTGCGGGCCTACCCGGTGTCGAAGCAGTGGTTCCGGCTGCTGGCCGAGCGGCTGGACGCCGTGGCCGTGCTCTACCGGGTCGCCGCCATGATCGCCGACGCCGATCCGCACGACAATCCCGTGCGGGTGGACCACTACCGCAACGGTCCCTACGACATGCTGCTCACTCTGTCCGGGGGCGCTCCATCGGCCTGATTCGCCAGGGACGGGCGCTGCCCACGTCCAGGCTGCTACCGCCTCAGGAGCATCGAGCGGCTGGACAGCAGCGAGACGCCATTCGTCACCCTCGTGCTGGCCCACGCAGACCAGGCCACTCGCAGAGCCATTCGCTCATTGGGCGACCCATCGGAGCACCTCAGGACGTTCGTGGCGACGGAGGGGGAGCTTCTGGCCGGAGACCACACGGGAGTCGTCTGGCAGCAGTGCGGGAGCGGCTTGGGCGAGGCCATGCGCATCGACGTCGACGCATCCCTGGCGGGCATCCTGGCCCTGGCGGAGCGCCTGCTGGACTCCTCCTACTCCTTTCTGGGCAAAAGCCCAAAGCCCCATCCCGGCACCCTTTACCCCTCCGGCGTGCAGGCCTCCATGCCGGAGCCTACTGAGCAACTCACATCAACCCTCTCGGTTCAGCTGACCAGCGCCGAGAAGGACGCCCTCGACCTGCTGGCAGCATGGCCGCTGGGCACCCGCGAGCAGCTTGCCGGACTGATGGGGCGGGGTCACCCTGCGCCGGGTCAATCAGGTGCTCCGCTCCCTGCGGCAGCATGGCCTCGCGCGGGAGGATGACTCCCTGCACGTGCTCACCGACGAGGGGCTGACGTACCTGGCCCGGAGGGACCGGGCCGCCGTGGGGTTGACCCTCGATCGCTGGAGCGCCCAACCTTCCTACATAAATCCTTCGGTCTACGCAGGGACCGCCCTGCGCGTCCTCTCCTCCCAGTTGCGACACCACGCCGGCGTCACTGGCTTCGCCGCCGCCCTGTCTGCCGAGGTCGCCCGCTCCCCCGACTACGACCTGTTCGACCTGCTGCCCACTCATCGCTCCAGCATCGGCTACCGCTACGACTGGACCACCTACGTGATTCACCCCGACGCCTCCTTCACCCTGGAGTACCAGGGCCGGTGTCGTCCCTTCCTCCTGGAGTTCGAGCGTCGGGCCACGACGCCGAAGCGAATCCCCAAACGCCTGGAGTCCTACCGCCGCTACTTCCAGAGCGGCTGGGCAGAGCGTGACCACGAGGGACACCTGCCCCGGGTCCTCTTCGTGTTCGAGTCCCCCAGCAGTGAGACTGCCTTCCTCGACATCGCCGACGGGGTGGATGACGTGCCCATCATCACATCCAACACAGAGGCCCTTGCCGAGCATTGCATCCTGGGCGACGTATGGATACTTCCGCCGCCCCATTCCCTAGACAGAAGGCCGTTATCGTTCCTGGCGCAACTTGCAGAATGACCACTTTCGCCGTTCCGAACACTTCCTGTAGGGGGTGTCCCAGCATGGCTGCTGGGACCATTGTCCGCCCACCTGCAACCCCTCATGCCTCTTACGCCCTCCCGATTACAAAGTGGTGCAGAACTGACAGGCCAGGCCGTCATCGTTGACACGCCACACACCGCCTTTCCCTATGGCCCATCAGCTACGGCTCCTAGCAACAACAGCCTTGCCAGGCAGCCTCGGACACAGCGGCAACATTGCCAGTGGAGCATGTTCCACGACCGACGTTAATCCGTTCCTAGGACTTCCTATAGGGGGCAAAAGGGCATTCCCTACGCTTGCCGTGTCAGCCCCCAACAGGTCAAACCGTGACAATTGTTGCAGCGCCCAGACCGCATCAAGGAGCACCGTGAGCGGCAGGAGCGCCTTGAGGACGCGGCGGCCGAGGCCAGGGCCATCCTCTCGCAGCGCAGGGCTGTCCTGGACGACATGAACATCATCGCGGCTTACGCCCAGGATATGAGCGAATTCTTGAACGAGAGCGAGTTGACCGAGCGCAGGGCCTTCATCGAGACCTTCGTCAAGGAGATCGTCGTGATGCCAGGCGACGCCCTGCTGCGCTACACCATCCCCATGCCCAACGATAGCCCTATACCTGGCAGGAACGCCGAGGACATGGCGCTGAACGGCTCGGTTGTGTCTACCCGTTAGAAGTGCCGAATGTCATCATCCGCGCCATTACCTCGGTCGAGAGGTTACGTAGGCGCTTGCGGGAGTCCTCACCACGGTGACCTTCGGAAGGCGGTTGACTGCATCAAAGCTGTCTTGCCGAGCCTCGGAGTATCCCGCACTGTCTCGCAAACCTCCGCTACCCATAAGTTCTCCATCAACCTCAGCGCCTCAAATGTGACGAGACATTGACATGGGTACTACATTCTTGTACTTTGAATGACAAGATGTATCCTTTGAACGCAAAGTTGTCACCCCCAATGCCGGGCCTGTTCACGTCAGGCGAGGTACATAAGATCGTTGGGCTGACACAACGCAAGTTAGCGTATTGGGATGACCCGGCACTAGCGCACCCCCATGGGCGTCCGGCGCAAGGCAGCGGTAGTCGGCGGCTATACACTCTGCTGGACGTGGTGCAACTCAAGCTCATCCTTCGCCTACGCCATGCTGGCTTGTCTCTACAGAAGATCCGTCGGGCACTCTTGAGCCTATCCGGCTTAGTGGATGAACCTGCTCCACTGACTGAACTTGAGGTCGTCACCGACGGGCACCGAATTCTCATCAGGAGGTCGAACGAACAACTCATGGATCCTCTTGCTCGGCAATATGTTCTGCGATTTCCACTGGCTGACCTATTGGCCGAAATCGACAAAAAGATGGCTTCAGGTCCGCAGGACGAAGTCAATCGGAGTGCTGAAGGAATCGGCCCAGTGGGGGTGCTCCTGTGATTGGGACCGCATTGACGAACGTCTTCGATGCTCTCGAGTACCGCGACGACAAGGGTTTGGTGACGACAGATACACCCGATGTCGGAAATGGACGCGCCTACGTTTGGCGGGAGATCCGCGACAAGCTTGAGATAGACGCGGCCTATTTCCATGGGAACGTGCCGGTTGTCTATTTTAAGGAACTCCAGACCGACGACGACGACTACCTTCGAAGACTCCACCGCTCACTTTGGAATCACAACCGGGTCCCGCTGCTGATCACCGTCCTACCACAAGAGGTACGGGTATACAATTGCTTTGCCCCACCCCTTCGAGACTCCGACCAACTGATGCCGCCAAACCCTGCCCTCCTTAAGCAGGCGGTTCAGCGGGTTACAGATGTTCTTGCGCTTCGGAGCGCGCTTTCTGGCTACCGACGACGAGAAATCGTATCGGGACGATTCATCCGGGCACAACAAGGAGAGTTCAACCGGGAGCAACGAGTCGACAACCGCTTGCTTGAAAATCTTAGGCACGTGCGGCACCATCTGATAGGTGATGGTTTGTCCGAGCCTGTGGCAAACAGTCTCTTGGGTAGGTCGATTTTCGTTCGCTACCTGGAAGACCGAGGAGTCATTGGCGAAGACTATTATCGTCGGTTCGCCAGCGGGCTCTCGCTCCAAGCTCTGCTAAAGGGATCGCTGAATGAAACCTATCGACTATTCGATGAACTGGCACACCGTTTCAACGGCGATCTGTTTCCCATCAACGACCAAGAACGCGACCAGGTGAAGCCACAACATCTGCATCTGCTTGGACGTTTTCTCAACGGCGAAGAGGTAACTTCTGGCCAGATGTATTTCTGGGCTTATGACTTCAAGTATATTCCCATTGAACTAGTAAGCGCGATTTATGAGACCTTCCTTGATGAGGATCGACAAATCACTGGCGCGTACTACACACCCCCTGAAATCGTTGATTACGTCCTCAACGAGGTACTTCCGTTCGAGAGTAAGAACCAAGACATTCGGATTCTAGACCCGGCATGCGGCTCGGGTATCTTCCTTGTGGAAGCTTATCGACGATTAGTCACGCTTCAACGCCATGCCCGTGGCGACCAAAACCTCAGTTTCGAGGAACTCCGCGATCTGTTAACTGGTTCTATCCATGGTGTGGACTTAAGTGAGGACGCAATCCAAGTCGCAGCCTTCAGTTGTTACCTGGCACTCTTAGACTTCCTTGAACCGAAGAGTATTTGGGAACAGGTACGTTTTCCAAGCCTCAAGGGCACCAATCTCTTCGTCAACGACTTTTTCGAAATGGATGCCCCGTTTAACCAAGGACGGTATGACATCATAGTAGGAAACCCACCTTGGCGCAGCAGTTTGACGAAATCTGCGGCTGATTATGTCCGCCGAAATCAGCACGCGATTGGTGACAACCAAATTGCCCAAGCCTTCCTGTGGCGCGCTCCCGTATTACTTGCCGACGAAGGCCGAGTATGCTTGCTGGCTCCCAGCAAGAGTACGCTATTCAATCAAAGTGGACCAAACCGAGAATTCAGACGTCAATTCTTTATGGCACACCAAGTAACGCAGGTCGTAGATTTTTCGGCTTTCCGCCGCTCGCTTTTCCGTGAGGCCGTCGCACCGATGGTAGCTGTCTTTTGTCAAAAGCCGTCGGTCGGCGATAGCCCGCGTAATGAGTTGACGTATCTGTGCCCTCATCCGTCACCATTATCCGAAGTCCTGGCAGGGGTCGTAGTGTTTGGCGACGAAGTGAGGCGATTTTCACGTAATCAGGTTGCCAGCCATTCCTACATCTGGAAGTTGGCTTTGTGGGGCACTCCTCGCGATCTCACTGTAGTAGATGATCTGTGCGAACGTTTCCCATCGCTCGAAGAGGTAACTCGAAGTCGGCGTTGGCAGGTCCGTGCAGGAATGACGGTCAATGGTAGCAACGCGAATCACGCTCCCGAACTTGGGGCAATGCGCTATGTACCAGCCAATGCAGTTCGACCATTCCATGTTTCCTCTATGCCAGCAGAGCGAGTCAACAGCGATGTTTTTCATCGGCCGGGCAACATAGGAACCTACCGAGGTCCGCACGTGTTAATCCGTCGTGGCGTACTCACCAGCGGTGTGCTGGCTTCTGTGTTTCTGCGAGAGGATGCGGTATTTACCAATGGAATCTTCGGCATAGCAGGACCTTCCGAGGACACCGAATATCTCAAAGTTGTGTGTGCTTATATCAACTCTTCACTGGCTCGTTACTACCATTTCTTGACTGCTAGTGCATGGGGCGTTGAGCGCGACGAAGTCCTATTGACGGAGCAAAGGAAATTTCCATGTGCAATTCCTTTGGAAGACACCGACCTTTTGCATGGAATAGTGTCTCTAGTTGATCGGATACAAGAAACCCGCGGCGATTGGAATTGGCGGCCGGAACTCGATGAACTCGTATACAGATCGTATGGAGTGACTCTGCCTGAGCAGCACATGATCGAAGATTTCCTGGCAATGGCGATGGATCGACATTATCGGGGGCTACGAGCGGACGCTTTCGACTCACCATCAACCGACCATCTGTCTCTATACGCCCAAGCCTATGCGGATGTGGTTGAGACGACCACCGGCGGTTCTAGAGCGTTGGCGCCAATTGTCTACGAAGGAACTCCTCCCTATCGGGCAGTTTCGTTTCATCTCGCACCAAGCGATGCACAGAGACCCCACCCGGATATAGCGTCTGAACCAGAACTTGACAGCCTCTTGGTGAAGCTGGAGCGGATTGCAACCGAACAACATGCGCAGAGCCTGTATTTCCGGAGGAATATAAAGGTGTTTGAACCTGATGCCATTCATATAGTGAAACCTGCGGAAAGACGGTTTTGGACACGGTCGACGGCATACAACGATGCCGACGAGACCATCGTGCAGTTACTGCGGACATTCTCTCGTGATACCAACAGTTAGTCATCGCGTACAAGAATGACTGCTAAATTGGAAGATTCCACCTTCGGTTCGGCGGCACCTCTATCCCGTGAGATATCCCCCGAAATTGAAAAGGCAATCCTTCAGCTTGTTGTAGACGGCTTCGAGCGATGGAAGATCGGAGGATTCAAACGGGTCGGGGATCACGAGGACCATTACACCGTTTGCTTGTTTGCATGCATGAAGGATATCCGGCGTGAGCGAAACATGGCCCTGGTTCCGCGTTACCAGCATGTGGAACCTTCGGATGAGATGTTGGAGGGCCACGAAAATCCCGCCCATGCACCGCATATCGACATGGTGATTTCATGGGACTTCCTCACTGACGATGCCTACCTCAGTATCGAGTGTAAGCGCCTTGCACCAGATGACCTGGCCCGCCTCTATGTCGTGGAGGGCATCGACAGATTTGTCCGGGGGTACTATGGAGCCAAGGCTCAAACTGGCGCAATGGTAGGTTACGTCATCAGTGGCACTCCAAAGGCGGTATTCGAGCGTGTGAATGCTCAATGCTCAGGTCGAAAGGGCTTCGGCCATGGGTCCAGGACAGACGCTGATGCCCACTAATCCCATTGGATGGCTCAGCACCGTGTTTACATCGAATCACCCGCGACCCTCACCACTCGAGGCGATTCATCTCACCCATCTTTTCTTTGATATGAACGGGATTGGGCCTCCGCCTTAACCACGTGGAGCAGTTACGCCTCAATAGACAGTCCCCCTGGAGTCCCCTTGCTGGAGGCTATGCCCGATCCTCGCACCGTCCCCACGATGTTGTAACACTTGGCCTTTGAGAAGAAGGCTCGCCGAAAACCCCGGCGGGGAAGTGTGATGCAGCCGGCTCCAGAAGAACCTTGACACGACGGGCGAGCTCGTTCATGATAAGGGTATGACTAGGTATGACCCTCTGAAGGAAGGGAGACGACATGTCCAGAAGCAGAAAGGTCATCACCTTCTCCCTGCCCCCGGAGATGGCCGAGCAGGTGCAACAGGTGGTGAAGGAGGAGGGCCGCACGATGAGCGAGTTCCTCCGCGAGGCCATTCGCCTATACATGGACGACCGGGAGTGGCTACGGCGGGAGCGCCGCGAACGGGCGAAGGCCCGCCGGAACGAAAGCGGATGAGCAAGGAGGACGCACCCATGAACCAAATCACCGACTACACACCGGCAGCCCTCTACGCCAGGGTGTCCAGCGACAGGCAGGACGTGGACCCTGTCCGTCGCCGCCCAGCTACGGGCGCTCAGGGACTACGCCGGGAAGAACGGCTACCTCGTCGCCCGCGAGTACGTGGACGAGGCCGAGAGCGGGCGCATCGCCGATAGGCCCCAGTTCCACAGGATGCTGGACGAAGCCGCCAAGCCGGAGGCTCCCTTCAGGGAGATTCTCGTTTGGAAATTCTCCAGGTTCACCAGAAAGCGCGAACACGCCGTCGCCTTCAAGTCCATGCTCCGGCGCAAGGGCGTCCGCGTCGTCTCCATCACGGAGCACGCCGACGACTCTCCCACCGGTAAGCTCATGGATGCCATCATCGAGTCGGTGGACGAGTTCTACTCGGAAAATTTGGCTCAGGAAGTTGTCCGAGGAATGCGAGAAGCGGCCTCTCGCGGGTTCTGGGTCGCCAGCAGGGCGCCCTACGGCTATACCAGAGTCATGGTGCAGGACGGGGCCAAAAAGTGCCCCACCCTCGAACCCGACCCCGCCACCGCTCCCGTCGTGGAGCGCATCTTCGGCATGGCCGAGGCGGGCAGGGGCATCCTGGACATCACCCGCATCCTCAACTTCGAGGGCATCGCCAACCCCACCGGCAGGCTCTGGTCCAAGAACGGCGTTCACATCATCCTCAGAAACGAGGCCTACACCGGCACTCTCGTGTGGGGAGCCGACGCAAAGGACAAGGCCGAGCCGGTAAGGGTGGAGAAGGCGTTTCCCGCCATCGTCTCCAAGGCGCAGTTCCGCCGGGTGAACCGGAAGCTGCGCTCCCGTGCTCCCAGGAGGACGCACCCCCGTCGCGTCGGGATCTCCTACCTCCTCTGCGGGCTGGTCAGGTGCAAAGCGTGCAACCGGGCACTCAGCGGCCATGACGCCAAGAGTGGCAGGTTCGCCTACTACGTCTGCCAGTCGGTGATGAAGCGTGGCAGCGGGGCCTGCGACGCACCTAGGCTCAACGCCAGGCGCTTCGAGGAGTTGGTCGTCTCAAAGATACGCTCCAACGTCCTCACCGAGAGCAACATCCGTGACCTGGTGAAGCTGCTGGACGAGGAGATGGACGGCATCGCCCGCGAGCAGCGCCAGCGGCTTCAGACCATCGAGGAGGAGCTTGAGGAGGTCAAGCGGCGGCTGGGTCGCATTTGGCAGGTCATCGAGACCACCGACATCGAGATGGCCGACGCCTCCGAGCGCATCAAGGAACACCGGGGGCGCAAGGAGAAGCTGGAGGTCGCCGCAGAGGAGGCGGGGGTGCTGCTGAAAGAGAGGCGGCAGTTCCTCGACAGCGCCGATACTATCGCCGCCTTCGCCGAGGAGATGAGCGAGTTCCTCAAGACCAGCGAACTGACCGAGACCAGGGCCTTCGTCCACTCCTTCGTCAAGGAGATTGAGGTCAAGCCCGGCAAGGCCTCCATCGTCTACTCCATTCCCACGCCGGAGGACTCTCCAATGGGTGGAGCGGACGCCGCCGAAGTCGCCCTGAACGGGCGAGTTCGCAGTACAGTACATTCTGGTGGAGCCGGGGTGTACCGTACTGCGAACTTTTCGGTGGGAGGTGACGCTGTAATCCCCGGCAAAGCGAGACGGGCTTCTTGGCGGTGACCCTGGGTTTGGACTGTCGCAGCTAGGCGCTGGGTTGCTCTTGCCGTAAAGGTTTCTCTACAGCTTCGATCCGCAGCCGCAGCCCCAGCGCGCCCACGACCCTGATGACCGTGGCAAAGGACGGGTTGCCATCTTCGGATAGCGCCTTGTAGAGGTCTCCGCGGTTGAGCCCAACATCACGGGCCAGACCACTCATGTTCTGGGCACGGGCAATCGTGCCCAGCGCCGCGCGGATGGCGCTGCCATCGCCAGGGTCCGCCTCTGCGCATAGCTCAAGATGCCGTCGAGCATCCTCCTCGGTCTGAATATAGTCCGCCGCGTCAAACTCCGTCAGTTTCTCAAGCATTCAATCCTCTTTGGCCGCCATCTGCTTGGCTCGCTCGATGTCCCGCCGTTGGCCGTCCTTTTGACCGCCACACAGCAGCACGATCACCTCGGCGCCCCGTCGGATGAAGTAGAGCCGATAGCCAGGTCCGTAGTGTATCCGCAACTCCGACACACCACCCCCCACCGTCCTTGCATCCCAAGGCGCCCCGCTCCGACAACGTCCAACCGGGCGACGATCTGGCGGAGCGCCTCTTTGTCCCGTAGCCTGCGCAGCCACCGCCTGAACGTTTCCGTCTGGAGTACCGTGATCATGCCAAAATGTACACCACAGTAGGCATATTGTCAAGGAGAGAAGCGATCTATTACCTGCGGTGGATAGGCAGGTGGCCTTCTCGAACGAACCCTGCCGCGTTGGGACCCCATCGCTGTGACAGGCCCCCCAACATCCGCGCGGCAGGCACCCCCCCGGGCGCACCCAGCGGGGCGGCCTGCCCTCGTCGAACTCCAGCTATTTCGCGGCCGCCGCTACTTGGTCGTGCCGCTCGCCGACACCCAGTCGCTGTGCCCCGCGGAGTTGACGGCCCGCACCCGCACGTCGTAGGAGAGGCTGCCGATGAAGTCAATCGTGACCGCCCTGACCCCGCCGCTTTGGGGGCGGAAATTGCCCCAGTATTTGTCGATGCTCCACTTGTACTGCACCTCATAGTGGGTGATGGGCGGCTTGCCCGCCATGTCCGGCGCGTTCCAGGAGAGCCGCAGGTTGGAGTACCCCGGGGTCAGCTTGAAGTTCGTGGGCGCGCCCGGCGGCGCGGGCACAATCGGCGGCGCCGTGGGCGTGGCCTGTGCCCTTGCCCAGACGCTGTTCCCCTCATCGTTCCTGGCCCGCACCCGCACGTTGTATGTGGAACCGGCGGTGAGGCCCCGGATCGTTGTGCCTGTGCCGATGTGGGAGTGATCGCTCCAGGCAGTGGCCGTGACCACCTTGTACTGTACGTCGTAGCCGGTGATGGGCGGCTTGCCCGTCGTGTCCGGCGCGGTCCAGGTGAGCCGCAGCCCGTTGACCTCTGCAAACACCGCAAAGCCCGCGAGGGGGCCCGGCGGCTCAGGCGTCACCGATGTGGGCGTCGGCGTGGGCGTCGGCGGGGCCACCACCGGCGCCTCGTTCACGTTGGTGACGGTGATGGTCACGGCGATGGTGTCCGTCCCGCCGCGGCCGTCGGAGACGGTCACGGTGACGGCGTAGGAGCTCTTGCTCTCGTAGTCCAGGGCGCCCTTGGTCTTCAGCTGGCCGGAGGAACTGTCGATGGCGAAGTGGCCGTGGTCGCCGGTGGCCTCCAGCTCGTAGCGCAGGACGTCGTTGTCATGATCGGTGGCGCCCACTGACGACCCGATGTTCCTGCCCGCCGGCGTGTTCTCCGCCACGCTGCGCGTCGTGCTCCCGCCCTCGGTGAAGGACGGAGCCACGTTGGCCGGCGTCGGCGCCACCGGCGGCGCGTCCACGGCGGTGACGGTGATGGTGATGTCGAGGACGTCCACTCCGCCCTTGAGGTCGCCCACGACCACCTCGAACGAATACGAACTCTTGGTCAGGGGCCTACCGACTTTGATCTGGCCACTCCCGCTGCCGATGCTGAAGTGGCGGGAGTCCGTTCCACTGACCATGTAGAAGAGGGCGTCGCCATCCGGGTCGGTAGCCGTGACGGGCCTGCCCACGCGGACGCCCTGCGAGGACCCCGCCACCACGCTGCGGGTTGCCGAGGCGCCTTCCCGGAAGACCGGGTCCCTGTTGGCGCGGCCTCCGGTTACCGTGATGATGACCCCGATAACGTCGAGCCTGCCCTTTCCGTCCGCAGCGAGCAGTTGGATGGTGTACTCGTCCGCGGGCCCCAGCTTCCTGGCAGTCCTCAGTTGACCGGTCAGCCGGTCCACGATGAAAGGCGACGATCTGGTGTAGACGCTATAGAAGGGCCCTGCCATGCCGGCGGAGACGGTCGCCGTGATCGGGGCGCCCACGGCCGTGCCAACGGGAGCGTAGGCGTCAACCGTGCGTCTGGCGACGCCCACCTTGTCGAAGGCCAGGGTCCCGGTGGGCGCCACCGGCGTCGGCGTGACCGTCGGCGTATCGTCCACGTTGGTGACGCGGATGGTCACGGGGATGCTGTCCGTCCCGCCGTTGCCGTCCCACACGATCACGGTGACGGCGTAGGAGCTCTTGCTCTCGTAGTCCAGGGCGCCCTTGGTCTTCAGCTGGCCGGAGGAACTGTCAATGGCGAAGTGGCCGTGGTCGCCGGTGGCCTCCAGCTCGTAGCGCAGGACGTCGTTGTCATGATCGGTGGCGCCCACTGACGACCCGATGTTCCTGCCCGCCGGCGTGTTCTCCGCCACGCTGCGGCCCGCGCTGGCGCCCTCGTCGAAGGATGGGGCGCGGTTGGCCTGCGGCGTCGGGGCCACCACCGGCGCCTCGTCCACGTTGGTGACGCTGATGGTCACGTCGATGCTGTCCGTCCCGCCGTTCCCGTCGCTCACGGTCACGGTGACCGAGTAGAAGCTCTTGCCCTCGTAGTCCAGCACTCCGCTGGTCCGCAGTTGGTTGCCGGAGAGGGCGAAGTGGCCGGAGTCCGTTCCGCCCAGCGCGTAGGTCAGCGAGTCGCTGTCGGGGTCGGTGGCCGTCAGGGGGAGGCCGATGTTCCTGCCCGCCGGCGTGTTCTCCGCCACGCTGCGGCTGGCGCCGGCGCCCTCGTCGAAGGACGGCGCGCGGTTTGGCGTCGGTGTGGGCGTCGGCGCGTCCACGGCGGTGACGGTGATGGTGATGTCGAGGACGTCCACTCCGCCCTTGAGGTCGCCCACGACCACCTCGAACGAATACGAACTCTTGGTCAGGGGCCTACCGACTTTGATCTGGCCACTCCCGCTGCCGATGCTGAAGTGGCTGGAGTCCGTTCCACTGACCATGTAGAAGAGGGCGTCGCCATCCGGGTCGGTAGCCGTGACGGGCCTGCCTACGCGGACGCCCCGCGAGGACCCCGCCACCACGCTGCGGGTCGCCGAGGCGCCTTCCCGGAAGACCGGGTCCCTGTTGGCGCGGCCTCCGGTTACCGTGATGATGACCCCGATAACGTCGAGCCTGCCCTTTCCGTCCGCAGCGAGCAGTTGGATGGTGTACTCGTCCGCGGGCCCCAGCTTCCTGGCAGTCCTCAGTTGACCGGTCAGCCGGTCCACGATGAAAGGCGACGACCTGGTGTAGACGCTATAGAAGGGCCCTGCCATGCCGGCGGAGACGGTCGCCGTGATCGGGGCGCCCACGGCCGTGCCAACGGGAGCGTAGGCGTCAACCGTGCGTCTGGCGACGCCCACCTTGTCGAAGGCCAGGGTCCCGGTGGGCGCCACCGGCGTCGGCGTGACCGTCGGCGTATCGTCCACGTTGGTGACGCGGATGGTCACGGGGATGCTGTCCGTCCCGCCGTTGCCGTCCCACACGATCACGGTGACGGCGTAGGAGCTCTTGCTCTCGTAGTCCAGGGCGCCCTTGGTCTTCAGCTGGCCGGAGGAACTGTCAATGGCGAAGTGGCCGTGGTCGCCGGTGGCCTCCAGCTCGTAGCGCAGGACGTCGTTGTCATGATCGGTGGCGCCCACTGACGACCCGATGTTCCTGCCCGCCGGCGTGTTCTCCGCCACGTTGCGCGAAGCGCTCGCGCCCTCGTCGAAGGACGGAGCCACGTTGGCCTGCGGCGGGACCACCACCGGCGCCTCGTTCACGACGTCATCGACGTCGATGGTCACGGTGATGCTGTCCGTCCCCCCGTTCCCGTCGGAGACGGTGACGACGACGGTGTAGCGGTTATTGCTCTCATAGTCCAGCGCGCTCTTGACCTTCAGCTGACCGTTGGTCGAGTCGATGGCGAAGTGGCCGTGGTCGCCGGTGGTGGCGTCGATGGCGTACACCAGCGTGTCCGAGGCGTCCGTGTCCGTGGCCGCGATGGGATTGCCGATGGCGGTCCCGGCTGCGGTGTTCTCCGCCACACTGCGCGTCGTGTCCGCGCCCTCGCCGAAGGTCGGGTCCGCGTTGACGAGGGGCGGCATGGTGGGCACGCCGGTGTCGGGCGACGTCCAGGCGCCGTCGCCGTCGGCGTTGACGGCCCGCACCTGCACCCGGTAGGTGTCGCCGGCGGTGAGGCCGGTTATCGTGGCCGAGGTCCCGGTCCCCGCGTGGGCGTGGTCCTCCCAATTCCCCCACTGGCCGGGGCCTGCGGCGAAATCACGCCGGCTGTAGTGCAGCTTGTAGCCGGTGACGGGGGGCTTGCCCGTCATGACCGGCGCCGTCCACGAGACCCGCAGCCCATTCGCCGCCGCGAGTACCCCAAGGCCGGTGGGGGCGGTCGGCGGCTCGTCCACGTCGGTGACACTGATGTTCACCAGGATCGTGTCCGTCGCGCTGCTGGTGTCGGTGGCCGTGACGGTGATCGCGTAGGAGACCGCCGTTTCGTAGTCCAGGGAGGCTTTAGCCTTGATCTGTCCATTGGAGTCGATGCTGAAGAGGTTCGCGCCCGTGCCGCTCATCAATAAGGTGACCGAGTCTCCGTCGTCCACGTCCGTGGCCGGGACGGGAAGGCCCACGTTGGCGTTGTCGCCCGCGTTCTCTGCCACGCTGCGGTTGAGCGGGCCCGCCCCGGCGGTGAACACCGGCGCCTCGTTCACGTTGGTGACGTTGATGGTCACGTCGATGCTGTCCGTCCCGCCGTTCCCGTCGCTCACGGTCACGGCGACCGAGTAGGAGCTCTTGCCCTCGTAGTCCAGTGCGCCCTTGGCCTTCAGCTGGCCCGTGCCCGTGTCGATGGCGAAGTGGGCGTGGTCGCCGGTGGTGGCGTCGATGGCGTAGACGAGCGTGTCCCCGGCGTCCGTGTCCGTGGCCGCGATGGGATTGCCGATGGCGGTCCCGGCTGCGGTGTTCTCCGCCACACTGCGCGTCGTGTCCGCGCCCTCGCCGAAGGTCGGGTCCGCGTTGACGAGGGGCGGCATGGTGGGCACGCCGGTGTCGTACGACGACCAGCCGCTGATGCCCTCGGCGTTCTTCGCCCGCACCCGCACCCGGTAGGTCGAGTCCGGGGTGAGGCCGGTTATGTCGTGGGTCAGCACGAGCCCGGCATCGGTTATGACCGCGGCGCCCCAGGTTTCCGGGGTCGCGCCGACGGCGACGGCGGTGCGCAGGCTGTACTCCACGTCGTAGCCGTCGATGGTCGGCTTGTTCGTCATTACCGGCGCCGTCCAGGTGACCCGCAGCCCGTTGGCTATCCCACCGGCCGCGACGCCCGTGGGGGCGGTCGGCGGCTCGTCCACGTCGGTGACACTGATGTTCACCAGGATCGTGTCCGTCGCGCTGCTGGTGTCGGTGGCCGTGACGGTGATCGCGTAGGAGACCGCCGTTTCGTAGTCCAGGGAGGCTTTAGCCTTGATCTGTCCGTTGGAGTCGATGCTGAAGAGGTTCGCGCCCGTGCCGCTCAGCGATAAGGTGACCGAGTCTCCGTCGTCCACGTCCGTGGCCGGGACGGGAAGGCCCACGTTGGCGTTGTCGCCCGCGTTCTCTGCCACGCTGCGGTTGAGCGGGCCCGCCCCGGCGGTGAACACCGGCGCCTCGTTCACGTCGCCGACGGTGATGTTGACCACGATCGTGTCGTCCCAAACCGTGTCCGCCACGCCCGCAGCGCTCAGGCTGTCCCGCACCTGCACGGTGACGGTGTAGCCGGCGTCTGTCTCGTGGTCCAGCGCGCCCTTGACCTTCAGCTGACCGGTCGCCGAGTCGATGGCGAAGTGGGCGTGGTCGCCGGTGGTGGCGTCGATGGCGTAGGTCAGCGTGTCCAGGGGGTCGGCCTTGGTGTCCGGGTCTGTCGCCTCGACCGGGTCGCCGATGGCGTCCCCGGCCGCCGCGCCTTCGCTCACGCTCCGGGTTGCCGGACCGGCCCCTTCGTCGAAGGTCGGCGGCTCGTTCACGTCCGTGACCGTGATCGTCACGCTGATGCTGTCTATGCCGTTGTTTCCGTCGCTCACCAGCACCTGGATGTCGTAGGAGCCCGCCGTCTCGTGGTCCAGCGGGTCCTTGGTCTTCAGCTGGCCGGTGGCGCTGTCTATCGTGAACTTCCTGCTCCCTGTCGAATCGGTCATCGAGTAGACCAGGGTGTCCCCTGCGTCGGAGTCCGCGGCCGCGATGGGATTGCCGATGTTGGTATTGGCGGGGGTGTTCTCCGCCACGCTGCGCGACGCCTTTGTGCCTTCCGTGAAGGCCGGCAGGGCGTTGCCGTTCCAGCTGCCGCACTGTTCCGCCTTCGGCGAGTCCGTGCTCTTCGCCCCGTCCGTGTTCAGGGAGCACACCCGCACCTCATGGATGCGCCCGCCGCCCGTGACAACGGTATGTGTGGTGGTCGAGCCATCTGGATTAGTAACAGCGCTGCTGAGGATATCGTTGGTCACGCCGAGGCCCGTGCGCGGGAAGTCGACCCAGTCCGGCGACCAGGCGGCGCCGGCGCTGAGCTTCTGCCTCCACTGCACTTTGTAGCCGGTGAGGGCCGGTTTGTCCGTGTTATCCGCCGCCGCGGGCGCCGTCCAAGTGACCCTGATCCTGTCGGCCAGCGATACCACGTCGATGTGCATATTGGTGGGCGGGGTCCACCGTTCGAGCGCGTCCGTTACGTTGATGGTCACCACGATGGTGTCGTCCACGGTGGCGTCCGCGGCGCCCGCAGCGTTCTTGCCGTCATGCACGGTCACCGTGACCGTGTAGGTGTCCTTCGCCTCGTAGTCGTAGGTTACTCCCGCCTTGGTCTTCAGCTGCCCGGTGGCGGTGTCGATGGCGAAGGACGCATGGTCCCCGGAGGCGGCCAAGGCGTAGGTCAGCGTGTCCAGGGGGTCGACTTCGGTGTCGGGGTCCGTGGCCGCGACGGGGGCGCCGATGGCCGCGTCCGCCGCCGCATCCTCGCGGAAGCTCCGCGTGTCCGTGGCGATGGGCGCCGCCGGCACCAGGTTTCCATCCACGTCCGTGGTGGCGGCCGACATGAACTCTGGCTCCTCGTTCACGTCCTGCAGGTTGATCGTCACCACGACCGTGTCGTCCCACCCAGTGTCCGCCGTGCCCCCGGCGTTCAAGCTGTCCCGTACCTGAATGCTGACCGTGTAGCTGTCTTTCGCCTCGAAGTTCGGGGCATCGTTGAAGGTGAGCGCCCTCGTGGTGGCGTTGAAGGTGAAAAGGGCGTGGTCGCCGGTAGTGGTGAGCATCTGGTAGGTCAGCGTGGCGCCTGCGTCCGGGTCCGTCGCCACCGGAATCGTCCCCACCGCAGTCTGGTTCTCATCAGGCGTGTACGGCCCGACAACCCCGAACGCCGGCGCTTCGTTCACGTTCTGCAGGTTGATCGTCACCGTGACGGTGTCGTCCCACCCAGTGTCCGCCGTGCCCCCGGCGTTCAAGCTGTCCCGCACCCGGATCTTGACCGTGTAGGTCGTCTTCGTCGGAGTCGCCTCGAAGTTCGGGGCAGTCTTGAAGACGAGCGCCCTCGTGCCCGGGACGAAGGTGAACAGGGCGTGGTCGCCGTCGCCTGCGCCCTCCATCATCTGGTAGGTCAGCGTGGCGCCTGCGTCCGGGTCCGTCGCCACCGGAATCGTCCCCACCGCAGTCTGGTTCTCATCAGGCGTGAACGGCCCGACAACCCCGAACTCCGGAGCTTCGTTCACGTTCTGCAGGTTGATCGTCACCGTGACCGTGTCGTCCCACCCAGTGTCCGCCGTGCCCCCGGCGTTCAAGCTGTCCCGTACCTGAATGCTGACCGTGTAGGTCGTCTTCGTCGGACTCGCCTCGTAGTTCGGGGCAGCCTTGAAGGTGAGAACCCTCGTGCCCGGGACGAAGGTGAAGAGGGCGTGGTCGCCGTCGCCTGCGCCCATCATCATCTCGTAGGTCAGCGTGGCGCCTGCGTCCGGGTCCGTCGCCACCGGAATCGTCCCCACCGCAGTCTGGTTCTCATCAGGCGTGTACGGCCCGACAACCCCGAACGCCGGCGCTTCGTTCACGGGCTGCAGGTTGATGGTCACCACGATCGTGTCGTCCCATCCCTGATCCGCCGTGCCCCCGGCGTTCAAGCTGTCCCGCACCCGGATCTTGACCGTGTAGGTCGTCTTCGCTGACGGAGGATTCTCGAAGTTCGGGGCAGCCTTGAAGGTGAGAACCCTCGTGCCCGGGACGAAGGTGAACAGGGCGTGGTCGCCGTCGCCTGCGCCCGTCATCATCTGGTAGGTCAGCGTGGGGCTTGCGTCCGGGTCCACCGCCGCTGTAACGGTCCCCGCGGCGGTCTGTTCCTCCGGAGGTTCCATCGTCTGGGTCTTGGGGGTGAACACCGGTGCCTCGTTCACGGGCTGCAGGTTGATGGTCACCACGATGGTGTCGTCCCAAGCCGTGTCCACAACGCCCGCGGCGTTCAAGCTGTCCCGCACCCGAATGCTGACCGTGAAGCTCGTCTTCGTCGGAGTCGCCTCGTAGTTCGGGGGAAGCTTGAAGGCGAGCGCCCTCGTGGCGGCGTTGAAGGTGAACAGGGCGTGGTCGCCGTCGCCTGCGCCCGT
This sequence comes from Dehalococcoidia bacterium, assembly GCA_965221925.1. GTDB lineage: Bacteria > Chloroflexota > Dehalococcoidia > Lucifugimonadales > UBA2985 > JAPPHY01. The sequence goes on from OZ244924.1 coordinate 585,974, forward strand.
CATCATCTGGTAGGTCAGCGAGTGGCCTGCGTCCGGGTCCACCGCCGCTGTAACGGTCCCCGCGGCGGTCTGTTCCTCCGGAGGTTCCATCGTCTGGGTCTTGGGGGTGAACACCGGCGCCTCGTTCACGGGCTGCAGGTTGATGGTCACCACGATGGTGTCGTCCCAAGCCGTGTCCGCCGTGCCCGCGGCGTTCAAGCTGTCCCGCACCCGAATGCTGACCGTGAAGCTCGTCTTCGTCGGAGTCGCCTCGTAGTTCGGCGCAGTCTTGAAGACGAGCGCCCTCGTGGCGGCGTTGAAGGTGAACAGGGCGTGGTCGCCGGTAGTGGTGAGCATCTGGTAGGTCAGCGAGTGGCCTGCGTCCGGGTCCACCGCCGCTGTAACGGTCCCCGCGGCGGTCTGTTCCTCCGGAGGTTCCATCGTCTGGGTCTTGGGGGTGAACACCGGCGCCTCGTTCACGGGCTGCAGGTTGATGGTCACCACGATGGTGTCGTCCCACCCAGTGTCCGCCGTGCCACCGGCGTTCAAGCTGTCCCGCACCCGGATCTTGACCGTGTAGGTCGTCTTCGTCGGAGTCGCCTCGTAGTTCGGGGCAGCCTTGAAACTCAGAACCCTCGTGCCGGCGTTGAAGTTGAACAGGGCGTGATCGCCGTCGCCTGCGCCCGACATCATCTCGTAGGTCAGCGAGTCGTTCTCCGGGTCCGTCGCCTGCGGAATCGTCCCCACCGCCGTCTGGTTCTCATCAGGCTCGAACGCATCGATAACCGGGAACACGGGCTTCCCGTTGGCGCCGGCGACCGCTTTCTGCAGGTTGATCGTCACCGTTGCCGTGGTGTCCCAGGCCGTGTCCGCCGTGCCGACGGCGTTCTTGCTGTCCCGCACCCGGATCTTGACCGTGTAGGTCGTCTTCCCCAACGGAGGAAACTCGTAGTCCGGGGCAGTCTTGAAGGTGAGCTCCCTCGTGCCGGCGTTGAAGTTGAAGAGGGCGTGATCGCCGTCGCTTGCGCCCGACATCATCTCGTAGGTCAGCGAGTCGTTATCCGGGTCCGTCGCCGCCGGAACCGTCCCCGCCGCAGTCTGGCCCTCAGCAGGCGTGAACGCAGCGATAATGGCGGGGAACACCGGCTGCCCGTTGGTCACCTGGGCAGGGGTTAGGGCCGAGCGGGGCTGTGCGCCGAACTCGGCGAACGTGGGCGCCTTGTCGTTGTCGAAGTCGACCTTGAGGACCGGGTACTCGCTCGTCGTGCCGAAGTCCCACGGGTCGTCGTCTGTGTTAACGTCCCCGTCCAGGTTGAGGTTCCAGTTGGCGTAGATGTCCGAGCCGGAGCCGTAGGCGGTGGGCGTCTGGAGGTCGGACGTGGTCTTGCCCACGCCGGTGGCGGCGTCGCTGTCGCCGGCGATGCCGGTGGTGGTGACGTCCCAGTAGCTGTCGGTAATCGTGCCTCTTCTGTTGGCGCCCACGAGTCCCCCGCGGTCGCCGCCAGTGCCGGATACGAGCCCTACAGCGTAGCTCGCCGTGATGCTGCCGTCGTTGCTGCCAACCAGCGCGCCGACGAAGTCATGGCTGCCCCCAGCCACTGCTCCCCGGGCGTAGCTTGCCTTGATGACGGCGGCGTGTTGGGCGAGGCCAACGAGCCCCCCCACGTAGTTGCCGGAGCCGGATACGGCGACGTTGGAGTAGCTAGTCGAGACGTACCCCCCGAGCTCGCCCGCCAGTCCACCGGCCTTCGACCCACTGACGCTGCCCGTGGCGTAGACCCTTGCGGTTATGCCGTAGGCCATCCCCGCCAGTGCGCCCACAGACCTCCTGCCGGTTACGTCCGCGTCCAGGAGCGCTACGTTTCGAATAGAGCCGTGCGGTCCTATGGCCCCGAACAGCCCTGCGTAATCGCTGCCCGGACGGTTGATGAACAGGCGGGATATGCTGTGGCCGCCGCCTTCGAACACAGCGTTGTACCGCTGGGCGTCGTCCTCTTTGGCGTCGTCGCCGATGGGCTCCCAGCCCTCCCCTCCGTCCCAATAGGCGGCGTCGGCGGAGGTGATGGCGCCGTCGGTGTTCTCGTCGAAGGTCAGGTCATCCGTCAGCTCGTAGCCTTTGCACGTGAACTGGGGGGCCGTGTAGGACCCGTCGGCGCCGCCGGCGGCGACCCGCGCAGCGGCGCCGGCTGCCCCGCCGTCCAGGTCGTGGTCAACCGTGGGGCACCCCATGCCTTCCTCCGGAGTGGGGAACGCAGTCAGGTAATCGGCGTGCGTGAAGCCGCCGTCGCCGTTCATGTCCCAGCGCATCGCGTTCAATTTCGCCAGGCTGTCGACCTCGATCAGCCCGTTTCCGTCCGTGTCGTAGTCCACCGACCCCGACCCCGTCTCGGCGGCGTCGTTGATGACGGTGATGGTTACGGTGATGGTGTCATCCACGCCTGCATCAAAATAGCTATCCGGGATACCCTTATCGTCCTCGCCGTCGAGCGTCTCGATGATGACGGTGTAGCTCGTCGTGGTCTCGTAGTCGAGAACGGTCCTGACCCTGATCTGCCCGGTGGTCTCATCTATTGTGAAATTCGCACTGTCGGTTCCCACCAACCTATAGGTCAGCCTGTCCTTGTCCGGGTCCGTCGCGGACACGGGAGCGCCCACAGCCGCCCCCGCAAGCGCGTTCTCAGCGATCGTCCGCGTCGTGGACTGTCCGTCGTCGAAGGCCGGCTTCTCGTTGGAGAACTGGACCACCGGCGGCAAACGGCCCTGACTGCCGAACTCGTGCACGGTGGCGGCGCCGTCTCCATTGAAGTCCACCTTCAAGGCCGGGTACTCGGTGGACGTCCCAAAGTCCCACGGATCGTCGGGGTTGCTGTCGCCGTCCACGTCCACGTTCCAGTTGGCGTAGATGCCCGCGTAGCCGCCGGTCTGCGCCGGCGTTCGCAACTCGGACGTGGTCTTGCCAAAATTGGTGACGAGTCTGCCGAAGATGGTATGGTCACCGTAGCTGTCGGTCACCGGCGTATTGTTCGTATTGCCCTCGTTGTAGCCCTGGAGGGGGTGGAAGCGCTTCTTGCCGCCGCGTATCTGGGCGGCGGCGTAGCTCTGCTGGATGGAGCCCCTGAAGGCGGCGCCGACCAGCCCGCCGACCTTTTCACTACCGCTGACACTGCCCCCCTGGGCGTAGGAGGCGGTGACTTCGCTATTCCTGTTGTTGTAGCCGGTCAGACCGCCGACCTCTTCGTTGCCGATGACGTTGACGGTGGAGTAGCTGCCCCTGATGAGGCCGGCATTGCTGCTGCTGCCGTCCCTCCAGCCGTTCTCCCCCACCAACCCGCCGACCCTGTTCCTGCCCTGCACCAGGATGCCGGCGGCGTAGCTCCAGTAGACCTCGCCCTCGTTGAGCCCCACCAGCGCGCCGACCTTGTCCTGGCCATGCACGCTGACGAGCTCCAGCCCCACTTTGCTGATCGAGCCTTTGAGGTTCCCGAACAGCCCCACAAAGTTCTCAGTGGGCCGGTCTATGAACAGGTTGGATATGGTGTGGCCGTTGCCCTGGAATTCCTTCCCGGCCACGAAGGGGCTCCCGTTATCGCCGATCGGGTCCCAGCCCAGCCCCCCGTTCCAGTAGGTGGGGTCGCCGGCCTCGGTCATCTGGCCGTCGCCGTTCTCGTCGAAGGTCAGGTCCGCCTCCAACTCGTAGCCGAGGCAGTTGGGCGTCGCGGCATCGCTGTCGGTGTCGGGACAGCCCATGTCCGCCACCGCGCCGGCGAAGGCCAGCGCGTAGTCGTTGGCGTTGGCCGAAACCGGGGCGCCGTCGGCGTCCAGGTCCCAGCGGATGGCGTTCAGCTGCGCCAGGGTCCGCACCTCAATGAAGGAGTCGTTGTCCGTGTCGTAGTCCACGTTCACGCCCACCGGCGCCGCAGGTACGCCGTTGACGGCCGCCGTCCAGGGGCTGATGCCCTCGGCGTTCTTGGCCTGCACCTGCACCTCGTAGGTCGACCCGGCGACGAGGCCGGTTATCGCGGCGGTGGTTCCGGTTCCAACGTGGGCGAAGGCCACCCAGGCGCCCCACGTAACGGAGTCGCCGTCGGCGCTGGTACGCACCCTGTGCTGCACGTCGTAGTCCGAGAGAGGCGGGTAGGTGGGTGGCATCACCGGCGCCGTCCAGGAGACCGTCAGCCCTCTGACCGCCAGGACGATCCCGACGCTCGTGGGAACCGTTGGCGGCTCGAGCGTGTCGTCAACGGTTACCGTGATCGCGAGGGTGATGTCCACCGTGGTGTCGGCGGAGCCGGCGGCGTTCTTGCCGTCGTGCACGGTAACGCTGATGCTGTAGTCCTCCTTCGTCTCGTGGTTCGCCGCGTTATTCAGGGTCAGTACTCCCAAGCCGGAGATGGCGAAGTAGTGTGCATCCGTGCCGGTCACCGCGTAGGTCAGTGAGTCGCTCTCCGGGTCGGTGGCGGCATAGGTTCCCACCGCCGTTGCGCCCTCCGCCACGTTGGGCGTCGTATCGGCCCCGGCGTCGAAGACCGGCGGGGCGTTGGCCGGCGGCTGCGCCGCCGGCGCGGAGCGGCCCTGGCGTCCGAACTCGTAGGCGCTGGGCGTGTTGTCGCCGTCCCACTCCGCCTTCAGGGCAGGGTACTCGCTGCCCGTGCCGAAGTCCCACGGATCGTCGCCGCCGGCCTGGCCGTCCAGGTCTATGTTCCAGTTGGCGTAGATGCCCGCGTAGCCGTCGGTCTGCGCGGGCGTTCGCAGCTCGGACGTGGTTTTGCCCACGCCGCGGGCGCTCGACCCCTGCCCGCTGGTCTCCGTGTCCCAGTAGCTGTCGGTGACTGTCACGCTGCCGCGCCGCCGCCCGACCAGCCCGCCTACGAGATTGGCGCCTTGCACTTCGCCCCGGGCGTAGCTGGCCGTCACCGTTCCTTTATTGACTTCGCCCACCAGCCCGCCGACGCTAGTGCCGGAGCCGGAGATGTTGCCGGCAGCGTAGCTGGCTTTAATTGTTCCTCCGAGGAAGCCCGCCAGTCCGCCGACGCTAGTGCCAGAGCTGGAGACGCTGGCCGTTGTGTAGCTGCGGAGGACCCGGCCGCCGGCGGGTACGCTGCCCACCAGCCCGCCGACGGTATTGCCGCTGCCGGTGACGCTGCCGGTGACGCTGCCTGTGGCGTAGCTGCTTTCCACCGTGCCGGCGACCAAGCCCGCCAGCGGCCCCACAACCGACTTCGCGGTAACGGTGGCATTGACCAGGCCCAGGTTGCGGATGACGCCATCCGTGTCAAGCGCCCCGAACAGGCCCACGCCCTGGCGGTTCGGCAGGTTGATCAACATGTTGGATATGGTGAACCCGTTGCCCTCAAAGATGGCTTCGTACTTGGGGTTGGCGGCCCCGCGCACGACGGCGCCGCCCAGGGGATGCCAGCCGTCGCCGTCGTTCCACCACGTGTCGGCGTCGGTAACGGCATCGTCGTCGCCGTGGGTGTCGAAGTCCAGGTTCCTCATGAGCTCATAGCCCAGGCAGTTGGACGTGTCGGCGTCCAAGTCGGTGTCGGGGCAGCCCATGCCCACCGCCATGTCCAGGAAGGCGCGGGCATAGCTGGCGTAGGTGGAGCCGCCGTCCCCGTCCAGGTCCCGGCGGATGGCGTCAAGCTGGTCCAGGCTGGAAACCTCAATGAGGCCGTCGCTGTCGGTGTCGTAGTCGACGGCCACGTTGATGGTCACCGTGATACTGTCCGACGCTCCGCTGCCGTAGGTGGCGGTTACCACTACCGAATAGGAGATTTTGACCGCGCGCTCCAGGGCGCCCCTGGTCTTCAGTTGACCGCTGCCCGCGTCGATGTCGAAGTGGCCGGCGTCGGTCCCGCTCAAGGCGTAGGTCAGCGTGTCCCCGGCAGCCGGGCCCCTCGCGGCCGGCGAGCCGGGGATGTCCTGGTTAGCCGGAGCGCTCTCCACCACGGCGACCGTCGTACTGGTCCCGTCGGCAAAGATCGGCGCCGTGCGCGCCTGGGAGCCGAACTCGGCGGCAGTGGCGGCGGTGGCGGAGTTGCCGTCCCAATCCGCCTTCAGCGCCGGGTACTCGCTCGCCGTGCCGAAGTCCCACGGATCGTCGTCGCTGTTGGTGTCGCCGTCCAGGTCCAGGTTCCAGTTGGCGTAGATGTCCGAGCCCGAGCCGTAGGCGGTGGGCGTCATGAGCTCGATGGTGGTCTTGCCCGTGCCGCCGGCGCTGCTGGTCTGGCCGCTGGTTCGGATGTCCCAGTAGCTATTGGTTACCGTGCCTGCTGACCTGCCGGGGATTGCGTTTCCAACCAGCCCGCCCATGAGGTCGTTGCCTTGCACCCGCCCGGTGGAGTAGCTGGCCTCCACTGCTCCAGTTACGAGCTGGCCCACCAGCCCGCCCACGCGCTGCTGGCCGGAGACGCTGCCGGCAGCGTAGCTGACTTCCACCCTTCCCTGCAATTGACCAACCAGCCCGCCAACGTCAGTCCCGACAGTCCGCACCTGCGCCTTGACCTCATCCAAAGTGGCGGAGGCGTCGACGGCGGCGTAACTCTGGCTGACCAGGCTGGTCGCTTTCGTCACCCCGACCAATCCCCCCGCTGCCGATATCGCGGCATGGACGCTGCCGGTAGCGTAGCTGAGCTTCACCGTTCCCCACACATAGCCGGCCAGCGTCCCCACCATTCGCTTGCCAGTGACATCTGCGTCCACCACGGCCAGGTTGCGGAGGACCCCCGTCTCGCCCACGGTCCCGAACAGGCCCATCCTATCGACTGCCGGCTGGTTGATGAACAGGTTGGCGACGGTGTGGCCGTTGCCCTCGAAGACCGCGGTGTACCCATCGGCGCCGGTGCCGTTCGGATGGTCCCCGATGGGGGTCCAGCCGGCGCCGGTGTTCCAGTAGGTATCGCCGGAGTTGGCCGTGCCGCTGCCGTTGGTGTCGAAGTCCAGGTCCGCCATGAGCTCGTAGCCCGTGCACGTCGGCTGGTCGGGCGAGGCCGCGTCGCTGTCGTGGTCGGTGAGGACGCAGCCCATGCCCGTTACGGGAGTGGGGAAGGCCAGCGCGTAGTCGTCGGCATTGGCCGCGATCGGGGCGCCGTCGCCGTCCGGGTCCCAGCGGACGGCGTGCAGCTGCTTCAGGCTGCCGACCTCGATCAGGCCGTCGTCGTTGCTGTCGTAGTCCACGTCGGTCGACTGCGCCAACGGCACGCCGGTGACGGCCGCCGTCCAGGGGCTGCTGCCCTCGTTGTTCTTGGCCAGCGCCTGCACCTGGTAGGTCGACCCGGCGGTGAGGCCGGTTATCGTGGCGGTGGTCCCGGTCCCGACGTGGTCGAAAGCCAACCAGGCGCCCCACGTAGCGGGGTTGACGCCGTCGCCGCTGGTGCGCAGGGCGTGCTGCACGTCGTAGTCCGAGAGGGGCGGCTTGGCGGCCGGCATCACCGGCGCCGTCCAGGTGACCCGCAGTCCCTCGACCTCCGGGAAGACCTGGAGGTTGGTGGGGGCCGTTGGCGGCTCGAGCGTGTCGTCAACGGTGACCGTGAGCGCCACGGTGATGTCCACCGTGGTGTCGGAGGCGCCGGCGGCGTTCTTGCCGTCGTGCACGGTAACGCTGATGCTGTAGTCCTCCTTCGTCTCGTGGTTCGCCGCGTCATTCAGGGTCAGTACTCCCAAGCCGGAGATGGCGAAGTAGGGTGCATCCGTGCCGGTCACCGCGTAGGTCAGCGTGTCGCTGTCCGGGTCGGTGGCGGCATAGGTTCCCACCGCCGTTGCGCCCTCCGCCACGTTGGGCGTCGCGTCGGCCCCGGCGTCGAAGACCGGCGGGGCGTTGGCCGGCGGCTGCACCGGCGCCCCCGGCGCGGAGCGGCCCTGCCTGCCGAACTCGTAGGCGGTGGCCGTGCTGTCCTTGTCGGTGTCATACTTCAGCGCCGGGTACTGGCTGGCCGTCCCGAAGTCCCAGGTGGCCGCTGCCCAGGTCGAATAGATGCCGGCCGCGCCGGTGGGCGATTGCAGCCCCGCCGTGGTCTGGCTGACGGCCCCGGCGCCCCCGGCGCTGGCGGCCTGAGCGCTGGTTGTGGCGTCCCAGTAGCCGGCGGTCACCGTGGCGTTCGCAGTAGCCTCCCCCACCAGCCCGCCCTTGGTCCTGGCGGCCGAGTTCCCGCCGCTGACCACCATACTCACTGCGGATACGGCCCCCACGGCGTAGCTGTTGGTGATCCTGGCCGTGCTGTTCCGGTTGAACCCCACCAGTCCGCCCACCGCTCTGTTGCCCGTGACGCTCACGCTGGAATAGCTGTCGGTTACAACGCCTCTGTTGTCTCCCACCAGCCCGCCCACGTTCTCGAATCCCGTAACTGCGCCGGTGGTGTAGGAGCGTTCCACCGCGCCCCGGCTGCTCCCCACCAATCCCCCGACGGAGTTGACAATGGGCGACCCTGTGCGGTCGATGTCCACGTCCAACACGGCCACGTTGCGAAGGACCCCGGGACTATTGATGCTGCCGAACAGCCCCTGGTCGCCAATAGCGGCCCGTATCCTCATATTGGAGATGGTGTGGCCGCCGCCGTCGAAGGTGGCGGTGAACGGGGTGACCCAGGCGCCGATGGCCGTCCACGAGGGGTAGTCGTCGCTGCTGTCCACGTCGCCGTCGTCGTCGGTGTCGAAGTTCAGGTCGTCCGTCAGCTCGTAGCCGGTGCAGGCGTTGCCGGCGCAGCCCATGCCGGCCGCCGCGTTGGGGAAGGCGTGGTCAAAGGAGGCCTGGTTGGCAGCGGTCACCGCGCCGTTGCCGTCCAGGTCGTAGCGGATGGCGTTCAGCTGCGCCAGGCTGTCCACCTCGATAAGCCCGTCGTCGTCCGTGTCGTAGTCCGCCGGCGGCGGCGGGGCCGCGCGCTCCTGGCTGCCGAACTCCTGCCAGGTCGCCCCGCCGATGCCATTGGTGTCGTACTTCAGGGCCGGGTACTGGCTGGCCGTCCCGAAGTCCCAGGTGGCCGCTGCCCAAGTCGCGTAGATGCCGGTCGCGCTGGTGGGCGATTGCAGTCCCGCCGTGGTCTGGCCCACGGCGCCGGCGCCCCCGGCGCTGGTGGCCTGCCTGCTGGCCTCGGTGTCCCAGTAGCCGGCCGTGACCGTGGCGCCGCTGGAATTCTGGCCCACCAGACCGCCAACGTCCGCGACGGGATTTTGACGTGAACCGCCTCCTGGGGGCGTTCCGGTTAGTCCGTGGGTGGCTACCTTGCCCATGGCGTAGCTGTTGGTGATGGTCCCCGATGCGTTCATGTTCCGTCCCACGAGGCCGCCAACCTGCTGGTTGCCGGTGACCGCCATGCGGGAGTAGCTGTCGCTGATCGCTCCCCGGTTGTCGCCCGCCACTCCGCCTACCCTGCTGAAGGCCCAGATGCTGCCCCCGCTGACGAAGACGCGCTGGATAGCGCCCCGGTTGCTCCCCGCCACCGCAGCGGCGGAGTCGAGCGTCAATGCCCCGGTGCGGTCGATGCTGGGGTTCACCATGCCCAGGTTGCGGATGACCGAGGACGTGTCCGTGCTGCCGAACAGGCCCACGTCTCCCCCGCCTACTCTGATGTACAGATTGGAGATGGTGTGGCCTCTGCCGTCAAAGGTGGCGTTGAAGGGGTTGGCCCAATCGCCGATGGGCGCCCAGCCGGCGCCGCTGTTCCACCAGGCGGTGTCATCGGAGGTGATAGCGTTGTCGTTGTTCTGGTCGAAGTTCAGGTCGTCCGTCAGCTCGTAGCCGGCGCAGGCGGAGTTGAGGCAGCCCATGCTGCCCTGCGCGTTGGGAAAGGCGGTATCGTAACTGGCCTTGTCGGCGGGGGTCACGCCGCCGTCGCCGTTCAGGTCGTAGCGGATGGCGTTCAGCTTCACCAGGCTGTCCACCTCGATCAGGCCGTCGTTGTCCGTGTCGTAGTCCACCGGCGCTATGCGCACCTGGCCGCCGAACTCCTGCCAGGTCGCCCCGCCGACGCCGTCGGTGTCGTACTTCAACGCCGGGTACTCGCTGGTCGTCCCGAAGTCCCACTTGACGGTACCCCATGCCGAGTAGATGCCCGTCGCGCCGGTGGGCGATTGCAGTCCCGCCGTGGTCTGAGCGGCGCCGGCGGCGCTGGCGGCCTGCCCGCTGGCCTCGGTGTCCCAGTAGCCGGCCGTGACCGTGGCGCTGTTGTTATTCTTGCCCACCAGTCCGCCAAAGTCCGCGGCGGCATTTGTCCCTGAAACGCTGCCGCGCGTTCCGGCCTCTCCGTGGGTGGCCACTCCCCCGGCGGCGTAGCTGTTGGTGATGATTCCCGAAGCGGTCTCGTTCCACCCCACCAGGCCACCGACCTGGGTGTTGCCGGTGACCGTCATGCGGGAGTAGCTATTGCTGACCGTTCCCCGGTTGTGGCCCGCCACACCGCCTATCTTCGCGTAGGCCCAGATGCTGCCGCCCGTGACGAAGACGCTGTCGATCGTCCCACGGTTGCTCCCCGCCACCGCAGCGGCGGAGTCGAGCGCCAATGACCCGGTGCGGTCGATGCTCGGGCTCACCATGCCCAGGTTGCGGATGACCGAGGACGTGTCCGTGCTGCCGAACAGCCCAACGTCTCCCCCGCCCACTCTGATGTACATGTGGGAGACGGTGTGGCCGCCGCCGTCAAAGGTGGCGTTGAAAGGGGCGGCCCAGTTGCCGATTGGCGCCCAGCCGGCGCCGCTGTTCCACCAAGCGGCGTCCGCGGAGGTGATAGCGTTGTCGTTGTTCTGGTCGAAGTCCAGGTCCGCCGTCAGCTCGTAGCCGGTGCAGTTGGGCGTCGCGGCATCGCTGTCGGTGTCGGGACAGCCCATGCCCGCCTCCGGGTAGGGGAAGACGGCGGCGTAGCTGCTGGCGCTGGCCGAAGCCGGGGCGCCGTCGCCGTCCAGGTCCCAGCGGATGGCGTTCAGCTTCGTCAGACTGCCCACTTCGATCAGGCCGTCGTCGTCCAGGTCGTAGTCGACCGCCGCCGCAGGCACGCCGGTGACGGCCGCCGTCCATGCGCTTTCGCCCTCGTTGTTCTTGGCCATCACCTGCACCTGGTAGGTCGACCCGGCGACGAGGCCGGTTATCGTGGCGGTGGTCCCGGTCCCAACGTGGTTGAAAGCCACCCAGGCGCCCCACGCAGCGGGGTTGACGCCGTCGCCGCTGGTGCGCAGGGCGTGCTGCACGTCGTAGTCATCAAGGGGCGGCTTGGCGGCCGTCATCACCGGCGCCGTCCAGGTGACCACCAGCCCGTTGGCCGCAGGAACGACCCCCAAGCTGGTGGGAACCGTTGGCGGCTCGAGCGTGTCGTCAACGGTGACCGAGATCGCCAACGTGAGGTCCACCGTGGTGTCGGCGCCGCCGGCGGCGTTCTTGCCGTCATGCACGGTTACGCTGACGCTGTAGCTCTCCTTCGTCTCGTGGTTCGCCGCGCTACTCAGGGTCAGCGCCCCCGCGCCGGAGATGGCGAACTCGGATGCGTCCGTGCCGGTCACCGCGTAGGTCAGCTGGTCGCCCTCCGGGTCGGTGGCGGCATAGGTTCCCACGTCCGTTGCGCCCTCCGCAATGTTGGGCGACGCGTTGTACCCGGCGTTGAAGGTCGGCGGGGCGTTGGCCGGCGGCTGCGCCGACGGCGCGGAGCGGCCCTGCCTGCCGAACTCGTAGGCCGTGGGTGTGCCGTCGCCGTCCCACTCCACCTTCAGCGCCGGGTACTGGCTGGGCGTCCCGAAGTCCCACGGGTCGTCGGTCTCGGTCGTGGTGTCGTTATCGTCATCGGCGTTGTCTACGTCGATGTCCCAGTTGGCGTAGATGCCCGCGTAGCCGTTGGTCTGCGCGGGCGACTGCAACTGGAGGGTGGTCTTGCCCACGCCGGTGGTGGCGTCGCTGTCGTCGGCGATGCCGCTGGTGGTGACGTCCCAGTAGCTGTTGGTGATTGTGCCCCTGTCGAGTCTGCCTATCAGCCCGCCTTTACTGCTGCCGGTCCCGGTTACCGCGCCGGTGGCGTAGCTGGCGGTGATGTCGCCCTCGGACTCGCCCACCAGCCCGCCAATGTAGTTGCTACTTCTGGAGCTGCCGGCTACCGCGCCGGTGGCGTAGCTAGCCCGAATTGGTCCCCGGTTGGCGCCCACCAGCCCGCCTAAACGAGTGCCAACTCCGGTGACGCTGGCGGTGGAGTAGCTCCTCTGGATTGAACCATTCTCATCCAGGTAACCTATCAGCCCGCCCACTTTAGTAAGCCTTTTGCTGACAACTGTGCCGGTGGAGTAGGCGGCATCTACAGTGCCGTAGGCATGGCCAATCAGCGCGCCGGTGTAGCCCGAGCCGGTTACGTTCACGTCCACCAGTCCCACGTTGCGGAAGAAGCCGGCCTCGGAGGAGATGCCGAACAGCCCCATCCACCGGTTATTCCGGTTGATGAACAGGTTGGAGATGGTGTGGCCATTGCCCTCGAAGTTGGCGTTGTACCAGGTGTTCCTCCCCAAAGAATCATCCCCGATGGGTACCCAGCCTTCGCCGACGTTCCAGTAGGTGGGGTCGCCGACCTCGGTCATCTGGCTGTCGCCGTTCTCGTCGAAGTTCAGGTTCGCCGCCAGCTCGTAGCCCGTGCACGTTGGCTGGTCGGCCGAGTTGGCGTCGCTGTCGTGGTCGGTGAGGACGCAGCCCATGCCCGTTGCGGCGTTGGGGAAGGCCAGCGCGTAGTCGTTGGCGTTGGCCGAAGCCGGGGCGCCATTGCCGTCCAGGTCCCAGCGCATCGCGTTCAGCTGGTCCAGGTCTACGACCTCGATCAGGCCGTCGTTGTCATAGTCATAGTCCACCAACGGCGCGGAGCGGCCCTGCCGCCCGAACTCGTAGGCCGTGGCCCTGCCGTCGCCGTCCCACTCCACCTTCAGCGCCGGGTACTGGCTGGCCGTCCCGAAGTCCCACGGATCGTCGCCGCCGGCCGTGCTGTCCAGGTTCAGATTCCAGTTGGCGTAGATGCCCGCGTAGCCGTTGGTCTGCGTGGGCGACTGCAACTGGAGGGTGGTCTTGCCGACGCCGGTCGCCGCGTCGGAGTCGTCGGCGATGCCGGAGGTGGTGACGTCCCAGTAGCTGTCCGTTATCACCCCGCTGCTTCGTGATCCCACCAGCCCGCCCACATTGCTGCCGGTCCCGGTTACCACGCCGAGGGCGTAGCTGGCGGTGATGTTCGTGTTCAAGTCGCCAACCAGCCCGCCAACGTAGTCGGCCCCGATTACGTCCCCGGTGGCGTAGCTGGCCTTGATTGTCCCGCTGGCGTGGCCTATCAGCCCGCCTACATTGTCGTACGCGCTGATCGCGGTGGTGACGCTGGCGGTGGAGTAGCTCCTCTGGGTTGTCCCCGTCTGGAAGCCGGCCAGCCCGCCCGCATACTGCCCGCCCACCGCGCCAGTAACGCTTCCAGTGGAGTAAACGGTATCCATATCCCCGTAAGCACCGCCGATCAGCGCGCCGACGTTGGCGGCCCCGGTTACGCTGGCGTCCTCCAGTCCTACGTTGCGGACGACGCTGGTGGACCTGGTGGCGCCGAACAGCCCCACGTCATCCGCGCTGTTCCGGCTGATGAACAGGTTGGAGATCGTGTGGCCGTTGCCCTCGAAGACGGCGGCGTACCCAGTGCGGCCGTCCCTGAGGCTATCATCCCCAATGGGCGCCCAGCCCGCGCCGCCGTTCCAGTAGGTGGGGTCGCCGACCTCGGTCATCTGGCTGTCGCCGTTCTCGTCGAAGTTCAGGTCGTCCGCCAGCTCGTAGCCCGTGCAGTCGTTGTCGTCGGCGTCGGTGGCGGTGATGGGACAGCCCATGCCCGTTGCGGGATTGGGGAAGGCCAGCGCGTAGTCGTTGGCGTTGGCCGAAGCCGGGGCGCCGTTGCCGTCCAGGTCCCACCGGATGGCGTTCAGCTGGTCCAGGTTTACGACCTCGATCAGCCCGTCGTTGTCGTCGTCGTAGTCCACCAACGGCGCGGAGCGGCCCTGGCGTCCGAACTCGTAGGCCGTGGCCCGGCCGTCGCCGTCCGAGTCCGCTTTCAGAGCCGGGTACTGGCTGGCCGTCCCGAAGTCCCACGGGTCGTCGACATTGCTGTCGGCGTCTACGTCGATGTCCCAGTCGGCGTAGATGCCCGCGTAGCCGTCGGTCTGCGTGGGCGACTGCAAATCGGAGGTGGTCTTGCCCACGCCGGTGTCGGCATCGTTGTCGTCGGCAATGCCGCTGCTGGTGACGTCCCAGTAGCTGTTCGTCACAGAGCCGATCGGAAAGCCCACCAGCCCCCCTGCGGTGCCTCCCCCCTGGGTGGCAGTGCCGGAGACGACGCCCGTGGCGTAACTGGCGTAGATATTGCCTGTGTGCCAGCCCACCAACCCGCCGGCACTAGCGTCGGAGCCGGTGGTAGCGACGCCGCCCGTGGCGTAGCTGGCAAAGATATTTGCGCTCAGGTCGCCCACCAGCCCACCGGCGTGACTAGAGCCAGTGACAGCGCCGGTGGCGTAACTGGCCCGCAGATCGCCCCTGTTTTCCCCAATCAAGCCACCCGCCCTTTCGCCAGTGGCCGTAACGACGGCGCTGGAGCGGCTGTACTCGACCACCCCGCTGCTGCTGTAGATGGTCCCAACCAGGCCGCCAACCTTGCCCACGCCGGAGACGGCGCCGCTGGAGGAGCTGTGGCTCACCGTGCCCATCGAGATGTGCCCCACCAGCGCGCCCACGTCGTTGTTGCCCGTCACCTTCGCGTCGACCAGGTGAACGCGCGTGACCGTCGCGCCGCCCAGCTGGCCGAACAGCCCGATGTAGTTGTCGCTGTTGCCCGTCCGGTTGATGAACAGGTTGCTGATGGTGCGGTTGTTGCCCTCAAAGGTGGTCATGAGCGGCTTCGGCCCGCTGTCGCCCAGCGGCTCCCAGCCCGAGCCGCTGTTGTAGTAATCGTCGTCGGCGTCTATCACCGCAGCGCCGCCGGAGTCGCTGCCCGTGTCCGTGTTGAAGTCCAGGTTCGCCGCCAGCTCGTAGCCGAGGCAGGTGGCGGCGCAGCCCATGCCCGTTGCGGCGTTGGGGAAGGCCAGCGCATAGTCGTTGGCGTTGGCCGCATCCGGGGCGCCGTTGCCGTCCAGGTCCCAGCGGATGGCGTTCAGCTGGTCCAGGGTGGAAACCTCGATGAGGTTATCGCCGTCCGTGTCGTAGTCGACGGCCGGCGCAGGCGGCTTCAGGGACGGGTACTCGCTGCTCGTGCCGAAGTCCCAGATGTTGGCGTCCCAGGTGGAGTAGATGCCCGTGGCGCCGGTGGGCGTCTGCAACGCGACGGTGGTCTGGGCCGTGCTGTCTGAGGAGGAAAATCCGATATCCTTGTCAAAGTAGCTGGCCGTGATCGTACCATCGTTCTTGCCCGCCACTCCACCCGCGTCGATTGCGTTGACATCATTCATCAGCCTTATGCCTAAGGCGATTTGTAAATAATGCAGCTGTGGGTTCAATAGATTCCCAGCGTAGAAGCTGCTGGTGATTGCCGATGTGGAACCCTCGTTATACCCCACCAGCCCTCCCACCTCTACGGCGCCGGTGACCGTGACGGTGGAGTAGCTGTTGATGACGGTCCCAAAGTTGCGGCCCGCCAGCCCTCCCACCTTTCTGAGTCCCTTGACGGCGCCGGTGGAGGAGCTGCGTTCGATGCGACCGCGGTTGATCCCGGCTATCGCTCCGAAATCGTTGATATCCTCCGCGCCGGCGCGGTCGACGTCCACGTCCGCCATCGCCAGGTTGCGGATGACCGCGTTGCTGCCGGTGGCGCCGAAGAGCCCGGCGGCGCCCACGGTGGACCGTATCTTCATATTGGAGATGGTATGGCCGTTGCCCTCGAAGACGGCGTTGTACCGTGAGCTTGCGCCGAGGTCGTCGCCGATGGGACCCCAGTTGGGGTAGCGGTCGCTGCTGTCCACCGTCCCGCTAGTGTCGGTGTCGAAGTCCAGGTCCGCCGACAGCTCGTAGCCGATGCAGGTGGCGGCGCAGCCCATGCCCGCGGCGGCGTTGGGGAAGCCTGTGTCATAATCGCCCTGGTCGCTTACGTCGTCCGCCACGCCGTTGCCATCCAGGTCGTACCCGACGGCGTTCAGCTCGTCCAGCGTGGCGATCTCGATGAGGTTATCGCCGTCCGTGTCGTAGTCGACGGCCTGCGCCCAGACGGGACTAGCCGAGGAGAGGAGCAGCGCACCCAGCGCCAAGGCCGGCAGCGCAATGAGTCCGAACCGAGCGACGACGCCAGCCGCCGCGCTCATCAGCCCGCCAGCCCGCAAAAAATTGGGGGGGGGGGGGGGGGGGTAGAAGAACGCCGCCGGCGCAGCGTCGCGCTAACGGCAGGCTTGGCTATGGTCGGGGCGTGTTTCATTGTTGTGGCGCCTTTCAGGTCCAGAATCAAACGGTGGGGATTATATTACATTTCCCGATAGATGTCATCACCTCAATTCCCCGTTCGCCCTGAGCCGGTCGAAGGGCCACAACGGGAGCCAACTCGCCCGCTCGCATGGTTCGACAGGCTCACCACGAACGGGCGTAGGGGAGGGCACGGTTTCACGCCCGTTCGCCCCCGTATCAAGTACGGGGCAGGCTCACCACGAACGGGCGTAGGGGAGGGCACGAACGGGTAGGGGCGCCATCCCACAGGCGCGCCGCGGGCCCCTCACCTGGGTGGAGGGGCCCGCTATCGTCGGTTGGCGTTGCCGCCGTCGGCCTTTGTAGGGGCGGTTCGCGAACCGCCCCTACGCTTGGTTAGTTGTCCGCAGGGCGTGAGCGGGTCCCCTTTTCCGTTCGCCCCCGTATCAAGTACGGGGCAGGCTCACCACGAACGGGCGTAGGGGAGGGCACGAACGGGTAGGGGCGCCATCCCACAGGCGCGCCGCGGGCCCCTCACCTGGGTGGAGGGGCCCGCTATCGTCGGTTGGCGTTGCCGCCGTCGGCCTTTGTAGGGGCGGTTCGCGAACCGCCCCTACGCTTGGTTAGTTATCCGCAGGGCGTGAGCGGGTCCCCTTTTCCGTTCGCCCCCGTATCAAGTACGGGGCAGGCTCTGAGCCGGTCGAAGGGCCGTTCATGGTTCGACAAGCTCACCACGAACGGGTAGGGGCGTTGGCGGATGCAGCCCTTCATGGGGGTGCTCTCATTGCGCTGTCCATTCCTCTGTGGGTGAGTTGGAAGACGCCCTGAAGATAGATGCCCGCTTGCCTTGGGCTCTCAGTTTGGCAGAGAGCCAGTCGTCCTTTATATCAGGTCTCCGGCCATCTCCCATCAAACCATGCACGTTCTCTCCCGACATACGGTCCTTCCACGAGTTAGCAGCGTGGCAGAACCCGACCCGACCAGACCATCTGCTGAGTTCAGCGTGGGACCATATACTCCCGTCATATAGGAATCCCAAAATGCTAGCCGGATATCCTTTGTCATTCTCCATGCGCTGGGGAGCTCCGGGGATCAATAGCACCTCGTCCGAAGTTCCGCTTACCGCATCCTCATATCGCGTCAACTCAGAGAAATGCGGAACGTCGTCCCATTTCAGACCCCCCTTACATTCGACGTATACTTTAGTTACTTTAGTCCCATCCTTCCCCTTCAGAACGAAATCGGGAAGCCATCCACCGACGGAATGCTCTGGTTGTTCCCATCGCCACCCATATCGATTGAAGAGGGCAGCACATGTGGCTTCGTGGATGTTGGCGAACTCGAACTCCTTGCCTTCGAATGTTACTTTTAGCATTTCGCTATTCTCCTTTCATGGGGTTGCTTCCGGGGTCTACGGGGCGCTGCCTTTCACCGGCGGCGGTCCCTCCGATCAAGGTGCGTCCCTTGTCCTGGCAACAGACGTCGCATGTGAACGCCAACTCTCCAATATCTGCTCCCGCTTCTTCCACCGATGGGTAAGAACGCCAGTATGGAAGGTGCCCGAACCGGCGCGCCTGTCCACAGCTGGCATCGTGAATCATTGCATCAAGGTTATGCACCGGGTTTCGTCCACGCCAGTCGTTGACAAGTACCACTATGGGTCTCTGTTCACGCGTCTCTCGTCCCCCCCTCCGCAGGAGCCGCGGCCTAGCTGCGGTTGCCCGCGCCGCCGCGGGAGAGCAGCGCCCCGACCAGAGGGACCAGGACGATGATGGCCAGACCCACGATGATGGTGCCCTCGTGGCCCACCGACAGGAACAGCATCCCAAGAGATACCATCAACGCGCCCACAACTATAATGGCTCCCAGGGGCAGCAAGAATGGAAGCAAGACGTTCATTGGAGTGTCTCCTTAGTATGCCAAAGAGTCGTATATCCGTTATGCGTCCCGGTGGCGCCGCCGCCGGGAGGATCGCCCGCGTATTGTACCCCATTCCGGCAACCCGTGCCATACGCTATGAGAGAGTACGCCCGGCATGGGCGCTTGCGTGACCCGCAGATGTTGACCATACTGGGAGCACGGACTAGAATTGGGGTTAGCGCTCATGGAGGTCCGCTTATGGGATTGGATATAACGCCAAAGGGACAAGGGGGAACCTCCCCGTGACTCTGGAGCAGTATCTGGAAGCCTTGGCAGACGATGAGCAGCCTCTACGTAGCACGGACCTGATGAGCCTTTCAGACATGACCCCGGAGGATCTGCGGCTGGTGGGCGACGTGTGGCCGGACATAGACCCGGGCCGGAAGGAAGCCCTGCTGAGCCGGCTCATAGAGATATCCGAGGACAACCTTGACGCGGACTTCAACGACCTATTTCGACTCTGCCTGAGCGATGAAAGCCCGGTGGTGAGGGCGAAGGCCATCGATGGGCTGTGGGAGTGCGACGACCGTACCATGGTGACCCCACTGGCGGCATTGCTGAGCAAGGACCCGTCCAACGAGGTCAGATCTGCGGCGGCCACGGCCCTGGGGAAGTTCGTCGCTCTGTTCCAGAACGGGAAGATGCTGAAGAAGGACGGCGAGAAGATCAGGGAGGTCCTGATGCGCGCCCTACGAGATAGCAGCGAGAGCCTGGCAGTCAAGAGACGGGCCATAGAGGCGGTGGCCCCCTTCAACACACATGACGTCCAGCAGACCATACAGGAGGCTTACGAGAGCGACGTGGTGGGGATGAGGTATAGCGCCGTGTACGCTATGGGGAAGAGCTGCGATTCCCGGTGGCTGCCCATAATCCTGTCGGAGCTGCGCAACCCCGATGCGGCCATGCGCTACGAGGCGTCCAACGCCTGTGGGGCGATGGGGGAGGAGCCGGCAGTGCCTCACCTGATACCGCTGTTGGAGGATGACGATCACCAGACGCAGGTGTCGGCCATATCCGCGGTCGGCGCTATTGGCGGGAGCCTTGCCCGGAAGGCTCTGCTCCGCTGCCTCAAGTCCTCGGACGACGTGACGGTGGAGGCGGCGCAGGAGGCCCTGAACAGCCTCGAAGCCGGCGAAGAGGCCACTGGCTTCGCCTCGGACGCCTACCCCAAGCGCCCTCCACGCTGAAAGGCCAGGCACGCCGCTCCCAGAAGCGGGGCGTCGTCTCCCAGGACGGTGGGCGTCACGCGGATATGCTCGCTGAGGTTGGCCATTGCGTAGCGGCGGACGGCTGCGATGAGTGCCTCGGCATAGGTGTCAAAGCTCCGGCTGACGCCTCCCCCCAGGACGATCACTTCGGGGTCAAAGATGTGCAAGAGGTTTGCCAGGCCCAGTCCCAGGTCTTCAGCGAACTGCTGCGCCAGTTCCCCGGCCAGGGGATCACCCATGTCTGCGGCGTCCGTCACCACCCCGGCGTTCAAGCGGGAAAGGTCTCCGTCCACCATCTCCAGCATCAGGCCGGCCTCACCTTGCTCCAGCCTCTCTCGAGCGAACCTTGCCAGGGAGGTCCCGGATGCAAATGCCTCCAGGCAACCCCTGCCACCGCATGAGCACGGGGGGCCGTTCCTGTCTATGACCATGTGGCCCAACTCCGCGGCAAATCCCCTGGCCCCCAGGACGGGCCTGCCGTCCACAATGACCCCTCCGCCGATGCCGGTGCTCACCGTGAGATAGACCAGGTTGCCCACCCCTTGGCCCGCGCCGTAGGCGTGCTCCCCCATAGCCCCCAGGGTGGCGTCGTTGGAGGCCCACACGGGTAGGTTGAACCTCTGCTCAAGCGGCGGCCTTGGAGAGAAGCCGTCCCATCCGGGCAGGTTGGGGGGGTTGTAAATTGTGCAGGTCTTCGGGTCCACCGGGCCGGCCAACGCGGCCCCTAGTCCAATCAGACGGCCGGGGTCGGTCAGTGGCATGAGTTTTGCCACCATACCGGCCAGCCACTCCCCCGTCTGCTCCCAACTCCCATCAACCTGGGTAGGCTCCTGGTCCCTGTGGATGATATTGCCGGCTCCGTCCACAACGCCCACCCTGGTCCTGGTGCCTCCCACGTCCAACGCTATACAGAGGTCGTCAATGCTCGCCATTCCTCTACTCCTTACCCCGGGGTGGCATCCACAAGCGCTTTGTGAATGCTGTTGAGGCCCCCGGCAGCAGGGGTCATAGGTTGCTATTATGGGCCAAGGCGTAGCGCTTAAACAAGGTGGCGCGGCAATCCCGCGCCCGGGGGGACCCCAATGACCACTCGATGAAGCCTGCCTCTGTTATAGCGGCAATCCCGCGCCCGGGGGGACCCCTCACGTCCTTCGACAAGCTCCGGATGAACGGAGAAACCGGCCCACTCAGAGCCTGCGCCGTACTTGATACGGGGATGATCTGTAGATACGTCCCGCTCGTGGTGTATCCGGCTCCTGCCCCGCGCATGGTGTATCCGGCTCCTGCCCCGCTCACGCCCTTCGACAAGCTCAGGATGAGCGGTAGACACGCCCCGCTCGTGGTGAGCTTGTCGAACCATATGAGCGGATGGGAACGGGACGCGCCGCCCCATTCCACTCACGTCCTTCGACAAGCTCCGGATGAACGGAGAAACCGGCCCACTTGGAGCCTGCGCCGTCTTGATACGGGGATGAGCGGAGAAACCGGCCCACTCAGAGCCTGCCCCGTACTTGATACGGGGATGAGCGGTAGATACGTCCCGCGCATGGTGTATCCGGCTCCTGCCCCGCTCACGCCCTTCGACAAGCTCAGGATGAGCGGTAGACACGTCCCGCTCGTGGTGTATCCGGCTCCTGCCCCGCGCATAGTGTATCCGGCTCCTGTCCCGCTCGTGGTGTATCCGGCTCCTGTCCCGCTCGTGGTGTATCCGGCTCCTGTCCCGCTCGTGGTGAGCTTGTCGAACCATATGAGCGTATGGGAACGGGACGCGCCGCCCCATTCCCCTCACGCCCTTCGACAAGCTCAGGATGAACGGAGAAACCGGCCCACTCGGAGCCTGCGCCGTCTTGATACGGGGATGAGCGGAGAAACCGGCCCACTCAGAGCCTGCGCCGTCTTGATACGGGGGCGAACGTTATCACCCGCCATCTCCCTACGGCTGCGTCCCTGTGGTATTATGGAGTCGTGGCAAGACCGCGCATAAACACATCGGGGAGAAGGGTATGACATCTGTCGACAAGCCGAGATCCCTCGCAGAGCTGAAGAAGAGCGGCTACCGGGTAGTTGGAGTGAGGGAGGAGATAAGGCGTAACCTTATCAGGAAGATAGTGGCCGGTGAGGAGCTCTTTCCGGGGATAATAGGCTACGACGATACCGTTATACCGGAGGTTGAGAATGCCATACTGGCCGGGCAGGACATCATCCTGCTGGGTGAGCGCGGGCAGGCCAAGTCCAGGCTCATCCGCGCCTTGGTCGGCCTGCTGGACGAAGAGATACCCTACGTGGCCGGTTGTGAGATCAACGACAACCCCTTTGCTCCCATCTGCCGCGCCTGCCAGGATAAGCTGGCGGAGATGGGGGACGAAGCGCCCATTGCATGGCTGCCCCGCGAAGCGAGATACGCCGAGAAGCTGGCTACTCCGGACATCGCCGTGGCAGACCTCATAGGAGAGGTGGACCCAATCAAGGTTGCAGAGGGGCGCTATCTCTCCGATGAGCTGACCATCCACTACGGGTTGATCCCGCGGACCAACCGGGGCATCTTCTCTATCAACGAGTTGCCGGACCTGGCGGAACGGATACAGGTTGGACTCTTCAACCTGATGGAGGAGAAGGACATACAGATCAAGGGGTATCGCATCCGGCTGCCCTTGGACGTGTACCTGGTGGCAAGCGCCAACCCGGAGGATTACACCAACCGCGGCCGCATCATCACCCCTCTCAAGGACCGCTACGGCTCCCAGATAAGGACCCACTATCCCAGGAGTTCCGAGGAGGAGATACGCATCATGGACCAGGAGATGACCTCCTTCCCCGACATGGAGGACAGGGTGCTGGCGCCGCAGTTCATGAAGGAGATCATCGCAGAGATAACCGCCCTTGCGCGCCGCAGCGGGGACATCAACCAGCGCTCCGGGGTGAGTGTAAGGGTCTCCATAGCCAACTATGAGAGCATCATCAGCAACGCCTACCGCCGCAGCCTCATCCACGGGGAGGACAAGGTTGTGCCGCGGATAAGCGACCTGTCCGCCATAGTCCCCTCCACAATGGGCAAGATAGAGCTTGAGACCACGGAGGACGGCCGCGAGGGGAAGATACTGGAGGACCTCACCAGGAGGGCGGCGCTCAACGTATTCGGGCGCTACGTGGACATCGAGGACTTGGAGGGAATTGTGGAGGCCTTTGAGGAGGGCATGGTCATCGAGACGGGCAGCGACAGGCCCTCAATGGAGTACGTGACCCTGCTTGGGGAGGTGGAGGCCTTTGACGAGCCTATCAAGCGGCTGGGAGCTGACAACACACACGCGGTAATTGCATCGGCAATGGAGTTCATACTGGAGGGGTTGCACCTGAAGCGGCGTCTCAACAAGGACAGGGTGCAGGGCAGATACCACTACTACAGCTAGCGGGAAGGGCGCGACCCTTCGCATCAAGGCCGCCGGGAGAAGAATCGTGAGTGAAAACAGGATAGAGAACGTGCTTATCATAGGCTCCGGGCCGGCGGGAGACACCGCGGCCCTCTACGCTTCCAGGGCCGAGCTAAACCCCCTGGTGGTGGAAGGCATTACGCCAGGTGGGCAACTGACCATAACCACAGACGTTGAGAACTACCCCGGGTTTCCGGAGGGCATAATGGGGCCGGATCTCATGGTCAAGTTCAGGGAGCAGGCGGAGCGCTTTGGGGCCAGGTACGTCACCGGCAACGTGACCGGGGTGGACTTCTCAGCTCGGCCATTCTCCATAGAGGTTGACGAGCAGGACAGCTACTATGCCAAGACCGTTATCATCGCCTCCGGCGCCACAGCGATGTTCCTGGGAGTCCCTGGCGAGACGGAGCTCATGGGGCGAGGGGTGTCCGCCTGCGCGACCTGCGACGGCTTCTTCTTTCGGAACAAGGAGCTTGTGGTGATTGGCGGCGGCGATACGGCGATGGAGGAGTCGACCTTCCTCACCAAGTTTGCCAGCAAAGTCCATGTAGTCCACCGTCGGGACCAGCTCCGGGCCTCCAGGGTGATGCAGGAGAGGGCGTTCAACAACCCCAAGATAGGCTTCATATGGGACACCGTGGTGGAGGAGGTGCTGGGCGTTGAAGATGGAGAGGTGAAGGGGGTCAGGCTCCGCAACGTGAAGAGCAACGAGGTCATCGAGAGGCCCATCGACGGGGTTTTCATGGCTATCGGACACAAGCCCAACACCGCGCCCTTTGTAGGACAGTTGGAGATAAACGAGGCCGGCTACATCGTCACGCACGATGGGACCAAGACCAGCGTGCCTGGGGTCTTTGCCGGCGGCGACGTGCAGGATTGGGTCTACCGGCAGGCCGTCACCGCTGCCGGCACGGGCTGCATGGCTGCCATAGACGCGGAACATTTCCTGACGTCCCAGGGCGAGGAGTAGGCCGGGCCTACACGGATGGCCCGGCCCGTTCCGCTCACGCCCTTCGACAGGCTCTGGATGAGCGGAACCCAACCAACGTCGTCATGCCCGTGAAAGCGGGCATCCGGAGGGGACGCTGAGGCTGGATGAGACGCCGGCCTCCCGGTTTTGAGTTGCCCGTTCCTTGGCGCTAATATTTGCTGAAATCACTGCAAGGATGCCCGCGTGTGGACGCCGATGGCTACACCCTAGCTCTGAGGTCATAGGCCGAGACCCCAGCCTACGCGTGGACGTGACCGGCTACTTCTACGGCGACGACTTGCTGAATGCCACTGAAGCCGGGAAGTGGGCCAGCTACGTCTTCCTGAACCCCGCGACCGGCGAACAGGCGCAAAGCACTCATGGGCCGTCAAACACGACGGGCTTGTCTTCGTCTCCGGCTGGTACGAAGGGTAGCGAGCGGCATTACATGGCGCGGACGCGCTTGCCGTTCAGCATTGTGCCTATTGCGGTGTAGCGGACGCCAAACTCGTAGACGACCAGCAGAGTGACGGTCACGGCCACGCATATCAGCCCGAACCTGAGATGTACGCTGACCGGCCAGTCCAGGGACAGCTTGTACCCGACGACTATCAGGGGCAGGTGCCACAGGTACAGCCAGTATGACGCATCCGATACGTAGCGCACCCAGGCCCGCTCCCGCGCCGCTATCCAGCGGAACAGCCCCATCAGCCCGAAGCACATCAGCCATGCGTAGGCCGCTTGCAGCGCCGCAGCCACAGGATGAGTCCACTCGGCCTTTACCTCGTACAGAAGCGCCAGCGCGCCGAAGAGTATCACCGTAAGCGAGGGCAACAGCGCGATCGCCCACCACCGGCTCACCGCCAGGCTGTGGCGGTAGAAGAACGCCCCGAATACGAAGAATAGCGCGTAGTAACCCAGCACAACAGGATGAGGGACAAGTCCTTCGGAGGTATCGGGGCCAAAGATGGGCTCCTCCATCATCAACTGCGGCAGGAGGGTGAGCGGAATCGCCAGCCACCATATCACCGGATGGCTGAACTTCACGCCCAGCTTTGCCGCCAGCATGAATCCGCCGGCCAGCCACAGCAGAAACCACAGGAACCAGAGGTGGGTGAAGGTCTCCAGCCAGATGAACGGCCACCAGTAGAGTTGGAAGTCGGTCTTGGGGTCAAAGGCCCATACCAGGGTCCATGTGGTGATTGGGATGACGGTGAGCGCGCCGACGGCAAGGGGCAGGCCGATGCGCTTGAGGCGGTGGTCCGCCAGCTGCCGGAGTCCCCTCCGCTGCCACAGCATGGCGGTGAAGAAGCCGCTGAGCAGGAAGAAAACTGGCATCCGGAATCCGTGGATTGCAAAGAATACCAGCGTGTAGACACCGGAGACCTGGTCGGGGTACTCCTTGGCAAATGCGTCCGGCATGAAGAAGAGGGCGGTATGCAGGACGATGCCCAGCAGCATCGCGACGGCGCGCAGGGCGTCCAGATCGTGGAATCTGTTCGCGGTGGTTCCTGCAGGCTCGGTCGATGGCGGCGCGACTGGGGCGCCGATGTCGCTGTCTTCGGTCGGTTGAAGCATTTTCGGATTTGGCCTGTGAGGTGGATATAGCGTGGAGACCGCTCAACGCCCCGACGGTCATGGCTCCACCTGTTTCGTTGTGTCACCCGTCCCCATTATAGCTGTTGGACGGCGCAATTATACACGAAAGAGGTGTACACCTGGTGATATACTGGCCCCAACCAGGCTGCGGGGAGATATTCACTTGGCATTCGATATGCCAGTCAATGGAATGGAGACGGCGGACGCGCCGACGGCGTTTGCCGCTGCGGTGACCCCTTTTCGTATCCGCCGGCTCGCCGTTCTGTCAGTTCTGGCCATCGGCGTCGTTCTAAGCGCCTGTAGCGAAAGCCCGGCTCCCATACCTACACCCACGGTAACCCCCGTTCCCACCAGCACGCCCACGCCGACGGCCTCACCGGCGCCCATGCCAACGATTACACCGGCGCCCACGCCTTCACCCACGGCCACCCTTCCCTACGCCGCAGTCTGGCGAGCTCTCTCAAGAGTCTCCTGGCTGGAGGAGAACAAACCCGCGTTGGCGGAGGCGATCAGGTCCTTACCCTGGGTAGGCGATGGTATCGGTGACGCTGAACGGCAAGCTGTGCAGGAGTTGGTGAACATAGAGGCTCTTATCGGGAGCGAGTCGACCCCTACGATCGTGAACAAGCCCTGGGTCGAGGACGGTCTGGATGAACCTGAGACCGCGCTAGTTCAGGAGCTTCATCGTCTTTCAAGCGAGGGCGAATCGGCAACGCTGTGGATTGCCGCCTTGAGGTCCGTAGGAGGATCATCGCTGTTCGTTGTGGACAGCCTTGGCCACCGCTACGATGCCAACAACAGCGGCAGTATCGAGCATCGCGAGGCGGTCGCGGCAGTAACCGACTACCTCAACGATGAGCTAAGCAGGGACGAAGCAGTGGAAATAATCGCGCTCTACGGGTTCTCCGAAGCGCTAATACCCACTCCCTCTCTGGTGGAGATAGCAACAGCCTCCGACTGGTATCGGGACGGCCTGGATCACGCCTCTCCTTACCGTGCCGAGCCCCGGGCGCTCAGGGTATTGGAGCAAATCGACAGGAACAATCCGGAGTTGGCCAGGTTAATGTCGAGGTGGGCTTGGCTTTTCGACGAGGACATGCGCCCGCGTGAAACAGACGTTGTCGAGTACATAGCTGCACTGGACGAGAAGGTCCCCGAGTTCGTGCCGCGAATCGTTGGGCTCCCATGGATTCAGGACGGCATCGATCGTTGGGAATCCAGCGCTGCCAGCGACCTGTACACCACGGCTATCCACTATGACCCGGACTTCGCGGTGGAGCTGGCGACCGCGCCTTGGGTTGTGGACGGCGTCACCTTACTCGAGGGTCTGTTCGGAATAGGCCCGCTGAGTAGCATGTCTGGCGAACACGAGCGGGACTTCTTTGACGTTAGGGATGGCCGTCAATGGACCGTGAGTGACCTTCCACATGGCCCGGAGCTTGCGCGGCAGATTATGAGCCTGATCGACTACCCACCCAAGGATATTGACCTCTATCTGGTGTCGGCGCTGAACGACATTCGGCAGTCGTACCCCGGTGGATTTGGGCGCCTGCTGGCGGAGCCTTGGTTCGTCGACGGCTTGGACAAGGAAGAGCGAATATACCTGATCGCGGCCAGTGGAGCCGAACGGTGGGACGAGCTCTTCGAGCCTTACACCGTGGCATCCGCGACGATAGCTCTCCCTCATACTGGCGCTGTGAACCTGTGGGCGGTGCAGCACGGCCAATTTCCTTCCGGACCAAGCATACTTGCGCAGGTGGAGGAGGCTGTCCGGGGAAGCGAGCAATTCTGGGAACTGCCGTTCCCCGTCGATGATGTGATCCTGTTCCTAGAGGACCGGCAGAAATGTCACCTGAAAGGCCGCCTGGAATGTCGCGGTAAACATATAGGCCGACTAATGTTCCTCTACACGGACGGAGGGAATCTCTCGTCTGGGACTGTCAATCACGAAGTTGCCCACTACTATTTCCTGGCAGGGCCTTCCTGGTTCGCCGAGGGTGGTGCGGAGTTCGTGACGTTCTACCTCGCCAACGACGGGAATGTCCCGGTGGTGGAGTTTCCGGACCACTGCGCGGAGCAGGGATTCGACAACCTCCAGGCGTTGAACGACGTCGGAGGTGGCCCAGCGTGGGACGCTTGCAGGTACCACATGGGCCTGCACTTCCTGACAGCCCTGCGTGAGACAATGGGTGAAGATGCTTGGCTGTCAGCGTTGAGGGCGTTCTACAAGAGATTCGGGTACGAAGAGTTATATGTGTCCACATCGGATAGCCCCAGAGACGAGGAAGTCTACCAGGTGTTTCTAGAGCACACACCGCCAGAGCTTCTCAATGAGGTCAGAGACGTCTTCAGACGGCTACATGGAGGACCGTTCGTCGATGCAGAGAAATAGGTACCGTAATTCCCTATTCTGAGTGGCCTCTGGCCAACCCAAGCAGACTCGAACCGCTCATATAGGGTTGAGGTGTCAGACCTATCTCCCATCTCCTCTCGCTGCCTCCACGTCGACTGCCCACGAGTACCGCGGTTATTGGCGCCGATCGAGAAATATGTATGTCCCCACTCACCCCCGCACTTGATGCGGGGGCAGGCTATGAGCGGGTAAGGAAACCCCGCTCGCCCAGAGCCTGTCGAAGGGCGTGAGCGGAAGGGGGCGGCGTTCGCCCCTTGTTTTATGCGTTCCATGTGGTAAACTCTCTTCGCCTTGAGCAACCGCCGATGGGTTGCGGAACAGGCTTAACATCTGAAGAATCTCGGCGCGGGCGCTCGCAAGGGCGATGCAGAGGAAGCCGGTGAGAGGCCGGCGCTGTCCCGCAACTGTATGCCGAAAGCCAACGCTTCCGGCGAGCCAGGTCCACTGCACGCGCCGATGTCAAACGGCCTTCGAGGAAAGGCGCGGGCATATTCATCTATGATGATGAACCCTGTCCAACTCCCGGGCAGGGTTTTTTTCTTGCCCTCGCCGCCTCCATCGCCGGCCCATGCAGTCCGATGCACCCATGGAGACAAAAGGAGGCAGCGCATGAGTTACATAGCAGGAGCTTCGCACCGGTCGCAGAGGCAGGGGGCAGGCATAGCAGCCGGCGCCCTTGCGCGAGAGTTGGTTGTCCCCACCGCCTTCATCCTGGCAATCCTGGCCTCCAACTTTGCGCTGGCCTCCCAGCCCAACGTCAAGCTCTTTGACCTGATGGTCTTTGTGGCCGGCTTCACCCTGGGCTTCCGGCGCGGGATGGTGGTGGCCGCCGGGGCATGGCTGGTCTACGGGACGTTCAACCCGTGGGGCGCGGCCGGGCCGCTGCTCCTGGCGACGATGATGATGTCGGAGGGGGTGTACGCGCTGGCTGGCGCGAGCTCGGGTCGGCTGGCCTCTCCCCAACGGCTGTCCATCGTGCCGGGGCGATGGAGCCTCCTGTTCGCCGCCGCGGCGCTGGTATCCACCCTGGCCTACGATGCGCTGACCAACGTCTATACGGGCATCGTGTGGGCGCAGGTGGCCGGGGCCTTTGAGTACAAGCGGTGGATACTGATAGCGCTCTTCAACCCCGGCGCGTTGCTTTTCTCCGCTTACCACGTTGGCAGCAATGTCCTGTTCTTCGCGTTGCTTGGGCCCGTGCTGGTCAAGGGCGTCGACAGGGCCAGGAAGGCGCTTCCCTGGGAACGATGATGCATCGCAGACTCGCTTACGCAGCTTTACTTGCGATGGCCCTGGTGTCTGCCCTCAGCGTGGGATGCGGAGGACTCCAGGTAGAGGTTGGAGAGGCCACGCCCGCAGCAACGCCACTGCCGACCATACAGGTGAGCCTGCTGATTCACTTCAGCGAGTCCGACGTGCGCTGGTTCCGGGACGTGGAGGCCCACAACGGCGCAAACGCCTACGAGTTGACGGAGCAGGTGACGGAAGACGACATGAAGGCCACCTATTACGCCTCGTTCTATGCCCACTTCGTCGAGGAGATCATGGGCGTTGCCAACGAAGGCTCCACCTACTGGGCCATATTCCTGTGGAACGAGTCGCAATCGCAATGGGAGCTGCTTCCGGTGGGCGCAGACCTGTTCTCGCTCAAGGACGGCCACGTTCTGGCATGGGCCTACACGGACTCAAGCGCGGAGCCAAAGCAGACGCCGTCCGTCACGCCGTGAGGGGGGGAGGGACAAACATTTGCGAAGTTGGCAGCGCCCCGCTCGTGGTGAGCTTGTCGAACCATTCGAGCGAGAGGGGAGTGGTACTACAACCAACGTTGGCATTACCAACACGTGTTGAGAATAGCGGCACAGATGACACATGGATATTTCTATGATTCTGTGGGCTATTCAACGCTCGCATCCCAATGGTTGACCCAAGATTAGAGCGGGTAAGGGTCCACTTAGTGAGGCTTTCATGACAACTATTAGACCTATTGAAACAGAGCGTCTCGTACTGCGCGAATTCACCATGGACGATTGGCCGGCCCTGCATCTGTATGGATCAGACCCTGTGGCCATGAAATGGTTGCATCTGCTCCCGAACTCTGTGGAGCGCTCGCGGGAAGTAATCGAGCAGCACATTTCTTGTCAGCATGATGAGCCCAGGACAAGGTATGAGCTCGCGATTACGTTGGCCTCTACCGGCGAACTCATTGGCAGTTCAAGTATTAGGATGGTGTGGCCCAGAAACAGAGAGACCTCCATGGGTTACGTGCTACGCAGAGACTCATGGGGAAAGGGATACGCTACAGAGGCCGCTAGAGAGATGCTCCGGATAGGCTTTGAGCTGTTGGAGGCGCACAGGGTGTTCGCGTCTGTTGACACGGAGAATATCGGCAGCATCAGAGTATTGCACAAGCTCGGCATGATCGAAGAGGGGATATTCCGGCAAAGCCATTGGTCTCCGGCCCACAAGAGTTGGCGAGACATGTACAACTACGCAATCCTGGAAGAGGAGTGGCACAGTTGGCATGGGTCAATGATGGCCTGAAGCCACAGGAGGAACTGAAATGGAGGCAGATCGCTTATGGATGTACAAGTAGTAGAGGCCTTTCTCGAGCAGAAGCCGGCGCTGCATCGTCTCATGCAGCTCTATCTCTACGACTCCACTGAATGCACCGGCGATGACGCAGTCCGGACGGGGTATTCACGTATCGCTATTTCGATGAGTATTGGCGTGAGCCTGACAGATTCCCGTTCCTGATCTACTGCGGCGCCAGCCTTGCCGGATTCGTACTTGTCAACTCCTACACTGTGGTCCTGGAGCAAGGGGCTGGAAGGTCGATAGCTGAGTTCTTTGTCATGCGCAAATACAGGAGACAGGGAGTGGGCAAACGGGCTGCCTTCTACGCTTTTAACAGATTCCCGGGGCTATGGGAGGTTCGCGAGAATATCAATAACTTTGCCGGTCAGGAGTTCTGGAGGATTATCATCGCGGAATACACCGGGGGAGAGTACTCGGAGAAAGTCCTGGATACACCCAGCTGGATTGGCCCTATCCAGACATTTGATAACTCGCGAAGGGTCTAAGGTTAAGCATTATGATAGCTCCAACGCTCCTGTTGGAGACTTCGTACGACCTCAGCGACCAAGACAAGAGGGCCCTGGAGCTACTTGAAGAAGGGCTGTGGCGCGTTGAAGGTGGTTAACCTTGGTGACGACGCCGACACCACCGGCGCGATCTACGGGCAGATCGCCGGCGCGTACTACGGCGTGGAAGCAATACCGTCCGAGTGGCGGGACCGGCTCACTATGAGGGCAGAGATTGAGCGTATGGCCGACAGGCTGTATGAGTTGGCCCACTTATAGCCTGCCCCCGTATCCCTCATCTATGGGGAGGTTGCTCTGCTGTGCAGCCTGTACCGCAAGTTGATCGCACCGCTCGTTCTCTGGATTGCCGGCATGTCCGCGTACCCAGCGAAACTCCACATCGTGTTGTTCGCACAGGGCCAAAAGCTGCCTCCACAGATCCGGGTTAATCGCCTGCTCCTTCTTGTTCCGCATCCAGCCGTTGGCCTGCCAGCGCTTTGCCCAACCCTTTTCAACAGCGTCGACCACATACCTGGAGTCGCTGTAGAGCGTAACGCGGCAGCTTTCCTTTAGGGACTCAAGACTCTTTATCGGGCCCATCAACTCCATGCGGTTGTTGGTTGTACGGCGGTAGCCACCGCTAAGCTCCCGGCGGTGGTCGCCATATTCCAGCGCTGCTCCATAGCCGCCTGGCCCAGGATTGCCGATACATGCGCCGTCTGTGTGTACGATAACGTGTCTTTTAGATGTCATTCCACAGTGACTCCAGTGTTCTCGGGAGTCTCATAATACCTCATTGACCAGTCATGTACCATATTTTGTGAGCAGGCAAAATGACGTTGACGCGACGCTCCATCCGTCATAATATGAAATTGATAACCATAACGAATTCCGTTGCATCCACCATCCTATGACACAGCAAAACGAATCGCCGTCAGCCGAGCTCAAGCGCACCTCACTTTTCGAGGAGCACGCGTCCTCCGGCGCGCGCCTTGTGCCCTTCGCCGGTTGGGAGATGCCAATCCAGTATGCCGGCATCCTGTCCGAGGCCAGAGACGTGCGCTCCAAGGCGGGAATCTTCGACGTGTCCCACATGGGGCGGCTGGAGGTTACCGGCGTGGACTCGCCCCGGTTCTTCCACCGGCTGGTGACTGCGGACGTGGTCAACATGCCCTTGGGCCGCGCCCGCTACACCCTGGTCTGCAACGAGCAGGGTGGCATTATTGACGACACCATTCTCTACCGGATGGGAGATGAGCGGTTCATTTTCATAGTGAATGCCTCCAACGCGGACACCGTTCTGGACTGGCTAAATCGATGGCGCGATGAGTGGGCGATGGATGTCGACATCAACGTCCGCACCCGGGAGACGGCTCTTATTGCCCTGCAAGGCCCATTGGCCCAGGGCATACTTCAGCCGATGTGCTCCGTGGACCCGTCCTCCATCAGGCCGTTCCGCGCCGTGGAGAGCCAGGTATCCGGGTTCGCGGCCGTAGTCTGCCGTACGGGTTACACCGGTGAGGACGGTTTCGAGATCATCGTTTCGGCGGAGAACGCGCCGGCGCTCTGGCGCAGCTTCGCGGACGGAGGCGCGTCCCCGTGCGGTTTGGGAGCCAGGGACGTGCTGCGCTTAGAGGCCGGTCTGCTGCTTCACGGGTCGGACATGGACGCCACACTGACGCCTTTGGAGGCGGGACTGGAACGCTTTGTAAACTGGGACAAGGGCGATTTCATTGGGCTGGCGGCCATGCGCGAGATGAAGGAGCGTGGGCTGTCCAGGTCGCTGGTTGGCTTTCGTCTTGTCGAAAAAGGCATACCGCGGCATGGCTACTCCATCCTGCGCGGGGACGAGTCGATAGGCGCGGTCACCAGCGGCTCCTACTCTCCAACCCTTGACATGGGCATAGGATTAGGCTATGTTTTCCCTGAACACTTGAACCTTGGATCCAGGATAGCCATAGACATCCGGGGCAGGCGGGCGGAGGCGGAGGTGGTCGCGATCCCGTTCTATTCCAGGAAGAGGTAGCATGTACCCCGTTGACCGGAAATACTCCAGAGAACACGAGTGGGCTAGGGCCGAGGATGACGGCATAGTCCGCATGGGGATAACCCAATACGCCCAGGAGCATCTGGGAGACATAGTGTTCTTTGAGCTTCCCCAGGTTGGAGCAGCCTTGACCCGGATGGAGAAGCTGGGCGAGGTGGAGTCGGTGAAGTCGGTCTCGGACATCTTCAACCCCGTATCGGGGGAGGTGGTGGAGGTCAATGACCTGGTGATGGACAGCCCGGAGACCGTGAACGAAGACCCGCATGAGAGCGGTTGGCTTGTGCGAATCAGGCCATCGCAGCCCACTGAGATGGACGACCTCATGTCGGCATCGGAGTACGAATCCTTCCTTGAATCCTTGGACGAGTAGCCTATGGACCGGGCCCGCTCATCCTCTCCCTACATCCCCAACACAGACGCCGACCGGCAGGCGATGCTCCAGGCCACCGGCGTCCATTCAGTTGAGGCCCTGTTCAGCGATATTCCGGAGGGGTACGTCCGCCCGTCGCTGAACATCCCCGCGCCTCTCTCGGAGCTCGAGTTGCGCCGGGAGCTTCAGGCCCTCTCCAACCTCAACATGAACGCGGGCAGTACGCCCTCCTTCCTGGGAGGCGGAGCGTACCATCACTTCATTCCGGCAGCTGTGAGCCACATAGCCTCCAGGGGCGAACTTGCCACATCCTACACTCCCTACCAACCGGAGGTGGCCCAGGGCACCCTGCAGATCACCTACGAGTTCCAGTCGCTGGTGAGCCAAATCATGGGTATGGATGTGACCAACGCCGGCATGTACGACGGCGCTACAGCCCTGGCCGAGGCTGCGCTGATGGCCTGCCGGGTCACGAGCAAGGAGCGAATTGCTGTCCTGGACACCGTCTCACCCGCTAACCTGTCGGTCATCAAGACATACACCGAACCCCAGGGACTGGATGTGTATCTCACCAGTCCCGGCAGCCTGGACATACGAGATGGCACGGCGTGCCTGGTTACGCAGAACCCTAACTTCTATGGCTACCTGGAAGAGATGAAACACTTGGAGAAGTCCGCTCACGATGAGGGCGCTCTGCTGGTGGTGTCGACCGACCCGGTGTTCCTGGGTATGTTCCACTCCCCCGGCGATTACGGAGCGGACATAGCAGTGGCGGAGGGTCAGCCGCTGGGCGTGGCCCTGAGCTACGGCGGCCCCTACGTGGGCCTCTTCACCTGCAGGTCCCAGTTCCTGAGACAGATGCCCGGCAGGATTGTGGGCAGAACCGTCGACACTCAGGGAAGGACGGGATACGTCCTCACGCTCCAGACCAGGGAGCAGCACATCCGGCGAGAGCGCGCCACCTCCAACATATGCACCAGCGAGGCGCTCGTGGGAACAATGGTAGCAGCCTACCTGGCGTGCATGGGAAAAACGGGGCTGCGCCACATTGCCGAGCTCACTTATCACAAGGCCCACTACGCCGCGTCTCTGATAGACCGTATCCCCGGCTACAGCCTGCCTCTCAACGGCACATTCTTTCAGGAGTTCGTGGCGCAGTGCCCCATACCTCCCTCGGAGGTGAACGCCCGCCTGCTTGAGCGGGGCATCATCGGAGGACTGGACGTCAGCGACCGCATCCCAAACGGGTTGCTGCTGTGCGTAACGGAGATGAATACCAGAGAAGAGATCGAGGCTCTGGCGAAGGCGCTAGAGGAGATTGGTTCGTCCTAAGCCAAAGATATGAACAGCCTCACTCAAAGTAATAAGAGAGGAATCCATGGACAGCCTGGAGCGTGACCGACGCCTGCTGATGGACCGGAGCGTGGCCGGCAGGATGGGCGCATCGCTGCCACCCCTGGACGTGCCGGAGCAGCCCCTGCCATCCAAGGAACTGCTGCGGGAGGAGCTTGATCTGCCGGAGGTGAGCGAGGGCGAGGTGGTCCGATATTTCACCACCCTGAGCCAGATGAACTTCTCCGTGGACACCAACTACTATCCCCTAGGGAGCTGTACTATGAAGTACAATCCCAAGATAAACGATGAAGCAGCCCGAATGCCCGGGTTTTCCCAGATTCATCCCCTTCAGCCCGAGGAGACGGTCCAGGGCGCGCTGAAGCTGGCCTACCTGCTACAGGGCTACATCTCGGAGATAACGGGGATGGAGGCGACCAGCCTTGCTACCCTGGCAGGCGCTCAGGGCGAACTGGGCGGAATGCTGATGATACGCGCATACCACCTCTCCCGCGGGGAGAGGCATCGCAAGACCGTCCTGGTCCCGGACAGCGCACACGGCACCAACCCGGCCTCGGCGACCATGTGCGGCTTCCGCGTCCAGAGTATACCTATGGACAGCAGGGGAAACATGGACCTGGGCGCTCTAAAAGAGGCCTGCAACTCCGAGATGGCGGGGTTGATGCTGACTCTGCCCAACACCCTTGGCCTCTTTGACACCAACATCCTGGAGATATGCCGGGCCGTCCACGAAGCGGGTGGACTGGTGTACGGCGATGGCGCGAACATGAACGCCCTTCTGGGCCAGGCAAAGCTGGGCGCCCTGGGCTTCGATGTGCTCCATCTCAACCTCCACAAGACCTTCAGCACGCCCCACGGCGGCGGCGGCCCGGGGGCCGGTCCGGTGTCCGCAGGGCCGCGGCTGGCGCCCTTCCTGGCATCGCCGGTCGTGGAGCGGTATATCGACAACGATGGCGAGGAGAAATATCGGCTGGGAACGCCGGATCAGACCATCGGGAAGACGGCCGCCTTCCACGGGAATTTCGGGGTGCTGGTGAGAGCCTACACCTACATCCGCAGCATGGGAGCTTCCGGGCTTCGTGAGATAAGCGAGAACGCGGTCATCAACGCCAACTACATCCTCAATCAACTGAAGGACTACTACCACCTGCCCTACGACCGGTCTTGTATGCACGAGGTGGTATTCTCAGCGCGAAGGCAGAAGGCCAAGGGCGTGAGCGCGCTGGATATAGCCAAACGCCTCATCGACCACGGCATTCACCCACCCACTATGTACTTCCCCCTGGTTGTGGACGAGGCGCTGATGATCGAGCCTACGGAGTGCGAGAGCAAGGAGACGCTGGAGTACTTCATCCAGGTGATGAAGAGCATTGCCCGCGAGGTGGACGAGGAGCCTGAGACGGTTAAGAGCGCCCCGCACTTCACGCCCAACAGCCGCCTGGACGAGGCCAGAGCCGCCCGCAGGCCGGACCTGGGTTGGAGGCCGGCGGGGGAGTGACCCTCTGCCTTACCCCTCGAACTTGTACCCGGCGCCCCACACCGTCTTGATGTACCGGGGGTTCTCGGGGGCGCCTTCCACCTTCTCCCGCAGCCTGCGGATGTGTACGGTGACGGTGCTGCAATCAACGGGGATGCTGTAGTCCCACACGTTGCGCATAAGCTCCTCCCGCGTGAAGACCTGGCCTGGATGGGAAGCCAGGAAGAGGAGCAGATCAAACTCCGTGGCGGTCAGGTATCTCTTGGCCCCATCCTTAAGGACCATCCTGGTCTTGGGACTGATGGTCAGTCCATTGAGCCGTAACATCTCCGCGTCACCCCACCGGTCCGCCTCATGGGTCTGATCCGGGATTGCGCTGTCAATCATAGTGTCCTCCTCCCCACAGGGGATGGGCCTCGCTTGGCGCGCCTGCCGTCCGTGCGTCAGTGGTCTCTACCGATAATATACTATACGTAAGCTCAGCGATAATGGATTCCAACCGGCGCGCCGATTTTGCGGATGCTCCAAGCTTAATCTCTCACCACATATGGTACAGAGGCTCTAGAATGAGCCATGAGCAGATTACCAGTACGGACCATCATCGAAACATGGAAGGTGTGCGATCAGAACGTCTCGGAAACGGCCCGGCGTTTGCACGTAGACCGCCGGACCGTCAAACGCTGGGTGGATTGAGGGCGGCAGCCCTGGGGATACGTGCGCTGGCAGGGCGTGCGGCGCAAGTCTACTGCACCCAAACACCCCAAGCGTGCGCTGTGGGGGGAGGCTGCCGCCCAAGTGCGAAGGTGGAGGGAAGCGACCGGCTTCTGTCGGGAGAAGCTAGCGGTCTTGGCCCAGGCTCAAGGGCTGGAGGTCTCGGCATCGACCATTCATCGGTATTTGTAACGCGTGGGCTTGGTTCGCCCCAGTACGAAGCGACGGCGACCTCGCTTTCAGAACGGCCAAGTCATGCGGCCTCGTAACTGCCCGGGCTTAGGCTACCTTCAGATGGACGTGAAGTACGTCACTCCTGAGTTGTCCGGGTTGCCGTACACTTGCTACCTGTACGCGGCGATGGACATCTCCTCTCGCTACAAGGTTGGGCTAATCCTCCCCAAGCTGGATGAGGGGGGAACACTCTTGGCCCTGTACTATGCCACACAGCAGTTCCCCTTCCCGTTGCACTACGTCCAGACGGACAATGGACTGGAGTTTCAGAGACGCTTTCGCGCCAAGTGCGCCGAACTCGGCCTTGAACACTTCTACATCCACAAGAGTTCTCCCAATGAGAACGCGGTAATCGAGCGGAGTTTCCGCACGGACGAAGAGGAATGCTTCTTCCGGTTAGAGGAAGCGCCCCAAGACCACCAGGAGCTGAACACTTGGTATCAGCGCTTCCTTGACGCCTACAACACTACCCGACCACACATGGGCATCAATATGCTTACTCCAAAGGAGGCTATCGCCCTGTACCAAAAGTCATGAGAGATTAAGTCCAAGTTGACAACCCACAGGGCCTATGCTAAATTGCAAACCAGCCTGTTATCGCGAGAGAGGCCTTCTGTTCGCTGTGCGAAAGTCACCTTCTCCATGTCCTGCGGCCGACGGTTGCTGTTGCCGCGCCGGGTCATACTTCCATGACGGGGTTGAGGTGGTAGATGCCGGAACGGGAGGCTCCATCAGAACTATAGAGCAATGAGAGCGGTCTCTGCCGGAGAGCGAAGAAGCGCCCGGTTCGTAGAACAGTGTGCCGACATGCTGCGGGAGCGTCGGCTGATACTCGTCAGCAACAGGGGGCCGGTGGAGTACCACCTCACCCCTGAGGGCAGTACCCAGGCGCGTCGTGGCAGTGGGGGAGTGGTTACCGCCCTCAGCACCCTTACAAACTACGTTGACCTGACCTGGGTGGCCAGCGCTATGGGAGAGGGAGACCGCCGCGTGGCTCAGCAGGCGGAGGACGGAAGGATAAAGTCCCCCCTTCCCGGCCAAAGCCTCTACCTGAGATACGTGGTAACACCCCGTCGCGTCTACCACAAGTTCTACAACATATTCTGCAACCCCCTCCTCTGGTTTCTACAGCACTACATGTGGAGTTCTCCGTATACTCCAAATGTGGACGGCGCCGTATACGATGCGTGGGAGACGGGGTACGTGCCGGTCAACCGCTCCTTTGCGGATGCGGTGGTGGACGAGGCCCGGCACAGCGCGTCACCCCCATACGTGATGCTCCACGACTATCACCTCTACCTGGCGCCCGGCATGGTGCGCGCAGAGCTGCCCGACGCTCTGATTCAGCATTTCCTCCACATCCCCTGGCCGGACCCCGCCTACTGGCAGATGCTCCCGGCCTTTATGCGGACCGCCATCTGCGAGAGCCTCTGCGCCAGCGACATCGTGGGGTTCCAGACGACGCGGGATATGCGCAGCTTCCTCCAGAGCTGTGAGATGTTCCTGGATCAGGCCAAGGTAGATCACATGGGATGCACGGTCACCCTGAACGGTAGGAAAACGGCGGCGCGGCGCTATCCCATCTCCATTGACGTAGAGGAGCTCAGGGGAATCGCCAACTCACCCAGGGCCCTGGAGTACGAGAAAAAGCTCAGACTCATGCTTGGAGAGAAGACCATCGTTAGAGTGGACCGCGTGGAGCCCAGCAAGAACATCGTCCGGGGGTTCAGGGCCTACCGCCTCTTGCTGGAGCGCAATCCGGACTTCGCAGGAAAGGTGAAGTTCCTCGCATTCCTCGTCCCTTCGCGTACCCACATACGGCAGTACCAGAGATACCTTCAGGAGGTGGACGCACTGGTCGCCGAGATAAACGAGGCCTTCGGCACGGATGACTGGCAGCCCATAACCGTTTTCTACGAGAACAACTACACCCAGGCTATGGCTGCAATGAAGCTCTACGACGTTCTCCTGGTTAACTCCGTTATAGACGGCATGAACCTGGTTGCCAAGGAAGGCCCTGTCGTCAACACCCGCGGAGGCATGCTCATCCTCTCTGAGACCGCCGGAGCCTTCTCTCAGCTCTACGAAGGGGCGCTGGCCGTGGCCCCCGCGGACGTGGAGGGCACCGCCCAAGCCCTGTACCAGGCCATAACCGCATCCGTAGAGGAGCGGGAGAAGCGCGCCAACTTGCTTGCGCAGAGGGTGGAGGAGGAGGATGTGATCCGCTGGATGGAGAGCCAGCTG
Source organism: Dehalococcoidia bacterium (assembly GCA_965221925.1). Taxonomy (GTDB): domain Bacteria; phylum Chloroflexota; class Dehalococcoidia; order Lucifugimonadales; family UBA2985; genus JAPPHY01. Next base: position 625,361 of record OZ244924.1, read on the forward strand.
GAGGACTTGAGGGCGCTGGTCAGCTAGCGGGCGGGCGCCGGACGGGATACGCCTCTACAATTCTCTCAAGCAGCTCCTCAACCTCGGCGACTCCACTTAATAGAAGGTCTGCTTCCTGCTCCAGGGCTGCGGGCGTGTTCCGGCCCAGGACTCCCAGGGCAAGACCCGCGCAGACACCCTCGGAAGCAAGGGCATGAAGCGCCCTGAAGGCGTCCACATCCGTGGAGTCGTCCCCCAGGCATATCACACCCTGGAGGCCGTACTCCGCCACCAGCTCTCTCAGGGACGTCCCCTTGTCCACCTTCACGGGAGGTCGGACCTCCACCACCAGCTTGCCCTCGGTAATTAGCATACCCTGGGCCTCGTCCATGCGGGCCAGCGCGTTGAGAATGGCCTCCCTGGCCTGTTCGGGGTCGGGGCTGAGCCGGTAGTGGGCGCTGGCGGACACCCCCTTGTCCTCAACAATCAGCCCGGACACGTCCAACTCCAGGCGCAGCCTCTCCGCCGTTGCGTGGATGCCGAGTAAGCGCTCTCTAGCCTCTTCCTTGATCTCCAGCTCGCCGCCTCTCCACGTCTCCAGGCCGTGATTGCCTTTGTATACTATGCCGCTTATGCCAACCATTTCCACGGCCTTGGGAGCGCTCCTCCCTGTGAGGACCGCCACCAGGTCAATGCTTGAGGACAGGGATTCCAGCGACCTGCGACACCGTGGCGACACCAGGGTCTCCTCAGGGGTGGGTGTAATAGGCGCAATGGTCCCGTCTACGTCTGTGATCAGACCGAAGGGTGGTTGGCCCAGCACTTCCTGGACCAGGTGGAAGTGGTCGGGAACGTACAGCTTGTCGATGGGTCTCCCTGTCGCAGCCCGGCTAGGCCGGCAGTGGGTCAGGCTCCGGGCCTGCGGTGGCGGCTTTTGGGGCGGGCCGCCGAGCGATGAAGAGGAAGGCTGTGCCCAGTATCAGCGCCACGATAAAGCTCATGAAGGCTATCTGGTAGCTGTCGGTAGTGTCATAAACCCATCCGGCGTAGATTGGCCCAACCACCGTGGCGGGAATGTGGCAGAGCTGCATCCAGCCCCGGATGGATGCAAAGTTCCTTCTTCCAAAGTACTCGCCGACGATGGCCATGAACACCGGAATGGCGCCGCCGTAGGCGATGCCGTAGACCAGCACAAACAGCCACACCAGGAACGTGTTGGTGGCATTGGCAAGTATGAAGATGCCCAGGGCCTGAAGCAGTGTGCAGGCGATGAGAACGAACCGCTTCTCAACGTAGTCCCCAAGCACGCCGAAGCCCAGGCGTCCCACCAGGCTTATGGTGACCATTGCCCCAAGCGCCGCGCTGGCCTGCACCAGCGGGATTGCCCGAACGTTGGTGAGGTAGTTCACCTCGTGGATCACCACGGAGGTCATGGCTACCGCCCTGGCGGTGGTGCCCAGCACCAGCATCCAGAAGGCCAGTGAGACGAGGGCTTCCTTGATGGAGAAGTCCTGATCGGTGGGAGGCTCCTTTGCGGAGAGCAGCCAGCGGCGGCGTCGGTTTTCGCTTGGGGCTTCGACCTGAGCGGCCTGTGGGACTATGGGAGCGCCTACGGGGAGCGGTTTGTCCTCTCTCTGCGGCTCGTCGCCGTCGGGGAGGTAGCCATACTGCTCCGGCTTGTGCCGTAGCAGCATGGAGAGCGGAATCACAATGAGGAATATCCCCACTCCGGCGAAGAACGCCGCAGTCCGCCAGCCATAGCCGTTTACTACCCAACCCAGGGCGAACACCGTCAGGCCACTGCCGCCGGCCCCCAGGGAGAAGACGGCGAAAGCTCGGGACCTCTTCTTGATGAACCATGCGTTGACCGCTGCCTGGCTGGCATGGCCGAAGCCGGTGTTATACCCAATGGACATCCATCCGGCGTACAGCAGGACAAAGACTACGAAAGCGCTGAGGTGAACGGGCCCAATATCCAGGGAGGTGACCCGGCTCATCAACATGAAGCCCGTGCCTGCGATTACCGCCCCGATTACGGCCATCCTGCGCGGCCCAAACTTGTCCACCGCCCAGCCTATGATTGGGCCCTCAAGGCCGCCCTCCAGTCGTGAGAGGGAGATGACGGCAGCGCCTGCGGCTGCGCTCCAGCCAAACTCGTCCAACAGGACCTTGAAGAAGATGGGAAAGCCGTAGAACCAGACTCCAGCGCCATAGACGTTGATGGCGGCCGCGGCGGCTACCACGTACCAGCCGTAGAAGAGCCCTCTGCGCTGCGTAGGTTCAGCGAGGACGGCCACTTCGGCGCTTGAGGGCTCAGCCATCTGTCACCTTCTCTGCCATCCGGCGCGGCTCTGTAGACGGACGGCTCCGCGCTTCCCGTTCCGGCGTTCTGCCCACCTGTTCGGGCTCATACGTTAGGAGGACTTGCCGCAACCGGCGAGAGCAGGAGTCAGTCCTCCTCTTCCTCCTCCCAGTCTTCATCCTCTCTCTGGGGAGCTGCCGTCCTGGTGGATAGCCTGGGCAGCAACGCGCCGGCATGGTCGCGCCTGGTCTTGCTGGGAGGCATCGCCTGGATGTCCCTCTCCATTTGGGCAGCGTCCTCCACCTTCATGCTCCTCAGGTCAACAACCATCCCTTGGACGCCCACGTCCCGGAGCACGGCCAACTCGCCAGGGTTCAATGGGTGGGAGCGCAGAAGAAGAAGGGGCTTGGAGATGATGTCCCTCACGGAGCGGACCTGCATCAGGTCCTTTATGGACAGGGGGCTGGCCTCTTCCAGGCCGACCAAGAGTACGCCGTCCACGGGCATCTCCTCCAGGGAGTGGCCCAACTCCTCCGGGAAGTCCACGGGTATGGCTATGAACCTTCCCAGATCCTCGTCTGCCAGCGCTTCCGCCGGCGCGTCCAAGGCTGAGAAAACAAAGAAGTCCGCGCCCTCCTGTTTGAGGTCGTTCAGGGAGGCGGACGTGAGGCGATTGGGCCATAGTCCCCACAGGGCGTCTCCCATCGCGCTCCTGGCGGCCTCCAACTCGGACTTCGCGGCCTTTTCCGCGGCTATGATGTAGGAGTCTACATTGAGCTTTGAGTCGACAGTCGCCGACTCGATCCCTGATAGAGCCGCCAGGAGCAGGCTGGGAGCCTTTTCCGCAACTCGATTGGCCCCGAAACCCATCGGAGTCGGCGCAACGGCGCCCACCTTTTCCAGTCGCTCAATCAGCTTGCTCAAACCACCTCCTCCGGAGGGTTGGGACCCTCAGGAAAGCATACGCCACTCCAAGGCCATACCTTGAAATGGCAGTTGAATTCTTCCGGACGCGCCTGCGCCTTGCTCAGGGTGTGCGCGGCTAGTCTGAAGAGGGCAGCCTGCGCGCATCCTGCAAGGCCATGTCCTTGTCACAGCACGTTACCGGACCTTCGCCGGCCTTGGTGCACAGGGCCACGGTGCCGCAGGTCTCACACTGATACCTTTTGCCAAGATCATTCGCCATGTTATAACCTCCTGCCTCCGGCCCACTCCCGATGCGCTCTGGAGCAGGCCGACATCTTGTGTCTACTTCTGTTGTACCGGCTCTCCATGGCAGGACATGATCCCTTCGCCACCAGTGGTGACTATGAACTCAGAGCCGCAGGTCTTGCAAGAATATCTCTTTCCAGACTCGTTTGCCAACTCTACCCCCTGAATGTAGCTTTTGGGTCATTATAGCTTTAGCGCAAGGCTCGGTCAACTAGACCTCAGCGTTTGAGTGTGAAGTCGCGGGCGCGCAAGACAGCCAGCCCCTCGGTTTGGTATGATATGCGTATGACAACGCCCGTGAAGACCGAAGAGAGCCCGCGCCGGCGTCTCCCGCCCTGGTTCAAGGTGCCCATGCCGGGGGGAGCCAACTTCATTGAGCTGCAGAACCTGCTGCGCCGTAGCGAGTTGCACACCGTCTGCGAGGAGGCCCACTGCCCCAACATCGGGGACTGCTGGGAGAGGCGCAGCGCCACCTTCATGATCCTGGGTGACATCTGCACCCGCCGGTGCCACTACTGCGCCGTGACCACCGGAAGACCCCTTACGCTCGACTTGGAGGAGCCGCAGCGCCTGGCCCTGACCGTCGAGAAGCTGGCGCTGCGCTACTGCGTGATAACCTCCGTCAACCGTGACGACCTCCCGGACGGCGGCGCCTTCATCTTCGCCCAGTGCATCCGGCAGATACGGCGAAGGCTCCCGGACTGCGAGGTGGAAACGCTCATCCCGGACTTCGAGGGATCCAGGCCTGCCCTGGAAAGTGTGATGAGCGCCGCCCCGGATGTCCTGAACCACAACATAGAGACGGTGGAGCGGATATTCCACTCCGTGCGCCCCAGGGGCAACTATCGCCAGTCGCTGGAGCTGCTGGCCAGGGCAAAGGAGATTGCGCCGGAGGGTGTGACCAAATCCGGGATGATGGTTGGCCTGGGCGAGGAGTGGGATGAGATAGTCCAGACCATGCAAGACCTGCGCTCCGTCGACTGCGACCTCCTCACTATCGGCCAGTACCTGCGGCCATCGCCCAAGCACCACGCTCTGGTGAAGTTCTACACCCCGCAGGAGTTCGACCGGCTGCGGGAAGAAGGGGAACGGCTGGGTTTCCGTCACGTGGCCTCCGGCCCACTGGTTCGCAGCTCATACCACGCAGACGAGCAGGCCGCCGCGGCCAGGCGCTGAGCGTTTCCCAACCACGGCGGCCTCCCATGTCGTCATCTACCCCCAACCTGGTCCTGTACAACGCCAACGTCATCACCATGGACGCCTCTTTGCCTAGAGCGTCCTGGGTCGCTGTAAGCCGCGGGACGATAGCAGACGTGGGCATCGGCAAACCCCCCAGGGATCTGATGGGCCGCGCCACAAGAGCAATCGATTGCCAGGGCGGGACGCTGGTCCCTGGCTTCCACGATGCCCATTGCCACGTATTAGCTGCGGCGGCCTCCCTGCTGGCGGTCGATTGCAGCCCGGCGGCCGTCTCATCCATCGAAGAGATCAAGGAGCGTATCAGGGAGCGCGCCGCCGATGCCCCGCCGGACGGCTGGATACGAGGGGTGGGCTACAACGAGTTCTATCTGCGTGAAAAACGTCATCCCACCCGATGGGACTTGGACGCGGCCGTACCGGACCGCCCGGTGAGGCTCACCCACCGCTCCGGCCATGCCGTTGCGCTCAACAGCCGCGCTCTGGACATGGCGGCCATAGGCAGAGACACGCCGGACCCGCCCAACGGCGTGATTGAGCGGGACGGGGCTACAGGCGAGCCCACGGGCCTACTCCTGGAGATGGACGACTACCTGGAGGGCGTGGTTCCGCGGCTGTCCACGCAAGAGGTCTACGCAGGCGTCAGGCTGTTCAACGAGCAGTGCCTTGCCCTGGGGATAACATCGCTCCAAGACGCCACGCCGGGAAACTCCGTGGAACGGTGGAGGCTGTTCGAGGGGATCAAGGAGCGGGAACTTCTCACCCCGTCGCTGACCCTCATGGCCGGGGCGGCTCACCTGCAGGGCTTTCTACGAGAGGGGTTCGCCTTTGGACATAGCAGCCACGGGATGCGGCTGGGCGCGGCGAAGGTGGTGGCCACTATGACGACCGGATCGCTCCGGCCCTCCAGGGAGGAGCTTCGCAGGATGGTTGGGGATGCCCATCGCAGCGGCTTCCAGGTGGCTATCCACGCGGTGGAGATGGAGGCGGTGGAAGCGGCGATTGAGGCGATAGGCAGCGTGGCCCAGGGAACGGGTTCCCCGCTCCGGCACCGCATAGAGCACTGCTCCGAGTGCCCGCCCCACCTTGCCGACAGGCTGGGCCGTCTTGGCATAACGGTTGTCACGCAGCCGGGCTTTATCTACTACAGCGGGGAGCGGTACCTGGCCGAGGTCGACGCCGACAGGCTGCCCTGGCTATACCCCATCGGCTCTCTGAAGGCGCGGGGTGTTGTTGTGGCGGCGGGCTCCGATGCCCCGGTCGCTCCACTGGATCCGCTCATGGGAATCTACGCGGCAGCGACGCGTAGGGGGGAGTCCGGCGACCCGGTACTTCCCAGCGAGGCGGTGAGCGTGGAGGACGCCATGCGAATGTATACGCTTGGCAGCGCTTACGCGTGCTTTAGAGAGCTTGTAACAGGCTCCATTGCGACTGGCAAGCGCTCGGACCTGGTATTGCTCGACCGCGACCCAACGGCCGTCCACCCGGAGGAGCTCAAGTCCACGCGTACACTGATGACCATAGCGCGCGGCGAAGTGGCGTGGGAGGGGCGGTAGGAGGGTTGTGGGGATGGGGGATGTATTGAACTTGACGAAAGGGAAGAGAATGATGGATGAACTGGACCTTATACAAGAGGCGGTGTCTAACTGGGAAAGCCTGCAGGAAGTGGCAGAAGTAGAGACCTGCGAGGTATACAGAGGCGCAGAGGGGAAACGCGCATACCTGTCACGTATTCTATTGCGAGACAGAGAGGCGCCCATTTACATTGAAATGCGGGCCGTCGCAGGAGCGGGAGGCGCTTTGGAAGAGACGTTCAACAATGGAAAGCTAGTAGCATGGGGTCGCCCTGGTTACTCGCTCAACTAGAATCCTACTACCCCCAACTAGCGCCTTATCGTTCTTCGATATATACCATTTCCAAGAAATTCTGTCAGGCCGAGATTCCGCAAAAGTTGAAGCTGTTGGCGGATTTTGTCTGGAATGAACTGGTTCCGTGGATATCTACGCTCTGCTATAGGTGTACACACAGCGTACATATCACTTAGAGAGAAAGTGTCATTCGGTAGTGAGAGGACACATTCTAGGGTAAGACGAGTCCAACCTGTGAACGTTTTGACAAAATCTCTGCCATCTGGAAGTTGGAAAGATACATCTTGCAACGCTTCAGGCGTGTCCGGGACTTTAACCGGCGGGATATTTGGCACAGATGAACGCAAAGCTTCAACTGGCTGCCTCAGTTTGGACAACTCGGACGCGCTCACCTTCTTTGGCGGACTGTCTGCACCCAGTCCAGCCAAAACTAGACTGGCAACTTGAGAGACGGCAGACGGTTCGGAAACGGCGACTCCAAATTCCCGATTTCTAAGCAACCCGGACCAGGTAGCATTCGCGGATGTAATGAGCGCACGGCTTCGGTCAAAGACATAGACTTTCGCGTGGAGTCCAGTGAGACTGAGGACGCGCACGCCTTGGTTCGCAAGGTTGCACAAAGTCTCTAGGTTTGATGAGCCAATGGCGAAGTCTCTGAGGTCTGTCTTGGTAACCAGCGTGGTCTTGACGGTGGGAGGGGCTTCACTCAGAAGTCTGATAAATGCATCGTTTACATAGGGGCTGGCTACCAGAAGACGCGACCGACATGTCTTAAGGCTTTCGCGAAGCCAGCCCTCAGTCGGTGTGGTGACGAAGTCCAGCGCCTGACCGTTTCGGTACGCCATAATCCTGCTGCCTTTAGGATGGCTCACCCCTAACTTGGGTCTGGCGCTGGGTTGCCACCCCCGTTCCCCTACCTGCGCCGCTCCATGACGTACGCGGCCAAGTCTATCAGGGAGCGTTTGTAGGCGTTCTCCGGCAGTGGAGCCAGCGCTTGGGTTGCGGCGCGGCAGAAGTCGGCGGCGATGGAGGTGGCCTCAGGGATGATGTCGGAGTTCTGGATCATCTCCACGGCGCGCTTCAGGCTTTCCTCCGGTTCCACCTGCGCAAAGAGCTTCTCAACTGGGTTGTCGTCCGGGTATCGCTCCATCAGCAGAATGGTAGGCAGTGTAAGGGTGCCCTGGCGTAGGTCGCTGCCCACGGGCTTGCCTATCTCCTCCTCCGTGCCCTGGAAGTCCAGGATGTCGTCCACAATCTGAAAGGCCATTCCCAGGTTGTGGCCGTAGGTCTTCAGCGACTGCGCCAGGCTCTCCGGCCCGCCGCTGAGGACGGCGCCCGACTCGGCAGCCGTGGAGAAGAGCGAGGCGGTCTTCTCGTATATCCTCTTCCAGTAGGGCTCCCTGTCCACGGCGAAGTTGTAGGCGGCGAATATCTCCGAGAGCTCACCCCTTGAAAGCTCCATGATGGTCTCCGAGAACCGCCGGATGACCCGGACGTTCTTGGTGTCGCATACGAATGTGGCGGACGTGGCGAAGAGGTAGTCGCCCACCAGTACGGCGATGTTCCTACCCCATCGACTGCTCACCGTGGCCTTGCCGCGACGCACGGCGGAGTTGTCCACCGTATCGTCATGCACTAGGGTGGCGATGTGCAATAGCTCCACCGCCGTTGCCATGATCAGTGGCAGGTCATGGTCGTGGGGATGGAACCGGGATGCCAGGATGGTGATGGCGGGGCGTGTACGCTTGCCCGGCGTCTCCAGCACATGGCCGAGCAGGTCGTCCAGCATGGACGGGCCCGCGCTGGAGCCTTGCATCCAGACGCTCCCCAGCTTCTCCTCAACTGCTCCCAGCTCTTCCTGTATTATTTCGTATAAGTCCGTGGCTCTCAACGGCCTCCTAGCTTGCGTCCTGTCCCAGACGCTCTATCTCCGCGTCCGCTATAGCATCCTCCAGCTTGGAGAACAGGGCCGCGGGCTGGGCCATTTCCTGGCCCGGAGGCAGGGATTCCAGCGAGTAATCCCAGCTCCATCCCTTCCCGGTGACGGCGTCCGAGAAGCCCAGCATCCCGTGCAGCTTCTCAGAGCTGAACGGAAGGAAGGGGTGCAGAGCCGTCTTCAGGCAGTTGATGACTGATAGCATAACCCACAAGGTGGTGGCGGCTGCGGAAGGGTCTTGCTTTATGGCCTTCCACGGCTCCTTGTGGTCCAGGTAGCGGTTGGCCTCCTGCGCCAGGGACATGGCCTGGTTGAGGGCCGCCCGGAAATGACACCGGTGAAGATTGTCGTCTACAGATTGGAAAGCCTGCTCAGCCTTGGCCAGGACCTCCTGCGAGCGTTCGTCCAGCTCGCCGGGCTTGGGGATGCGTCCCTGGAAGCTGCGATAGGTGAAGGTCAGGACGCGATGCACCAGGTTCCCGTAGGTCGCCACAAGCTCATCGTTGTTCCGCCGCACAAAGTCGCGCCAGGAGAAATCGGAGTCGCTGGTCTCCGGCATAGTCGCGGACATGTAGTAGCGCAGGGGGTCCGGGTCGTACTTGTCCAGGTAATCCGGCACCCATACGGCCCAGTTACGGCTGGTGGACAGCTGCCTGCCCTCCAGGTTGAGGAACTCGTTGGCCGGCACGTCGTACGGGAGGTTGAGTCCGCCGTAGCCTGCAAGCATGGCCGGCCAGATGATGGTGTGGAACGGTATGTTGTCCTTGCCGATGAAGTAGTAACCCTTGGCGTCTCCATGCCAGAAGGGCTCCCACGCCTCCGGCTCTCCCCGGAGCCTGGCCCACTCCTTGGACGCCGACAGGTAGCCGATGACCGCCTCGAACCACACGTAGATGCGCTTCCCGTCGTAGCCGTCTACTGGCAGGGGCACGCCCCACTCCAGGTCTCTGGATATGGCCCTGTCCTTCAGGCCGTCCTCCAGGTAACGCTGCGTGAAGTTCAGGACGTTTGGCTTCCAGTGCCTCTGCTCCCGCACCCAGGCCAGCAGGGAGTCTTGGAACGCGCTCAGCTTCAGGAAGAAGTGCTCCGAATTGCGTATCTCCGGGGCGTCTCCAGAGATGCGGCACTGGATGCCTATGAGGTCTTCCGGGTTCAGCGGCTTGCCGCACTGGTCGCACTGGTCGCCGCGGCCGTCCGGGTTGCCGCAGTGGGGACACGTCCCCTTCACGTACCGGTCCGGTAGGAACCGCCGGCAGGTGTGGCAGTAGGGCAGCGGTGTGATGGCGGTGTAGATGTAGCCCTTCTCCTGGAGGACGCGGAAGATGTCCTGGACCGTTTCCCTGTGGTTCTCGGTGCCCGTAGTGGTGAACAGGTCGAAGGTTATGCCCAAGCGCTCCCACGATTCGAGGAACTCCTTGTGATAGCGGGACACCACCTCCTGCGGCGATACGCCGTCCTGCTCGGCCCTCAGGGTGATTGGGGTGCCGTGCTGGTCGCTGCCGGAAACCATGAGTACGTCGTTGCCCTTCAGGCGATGGTAACGGGCGAAGACGTCCGCGGCCAGGTAGCAGCCGGCAATGTGGCCCATGTGAAGGGAGCCGTTAGCGTAGGGCCAGGCCACGCCTATGAGAATACGTTCGGGCATCGACCCCCTCAGCAGTCCTGAGAATATGCCTGTGCATTGTATCACAATGCGCCGTGTACATTCACCCCTATACCCGGACCGGTCTTGGGTAGGTTTGACCTCTCCGCGCCCGGGGGTGATGAGACGTAGGGGCAGGCCTTGCGCCTGCCCTCCAAGTTCCAATCGCGGCCCGTTCCCCGCTCATATGGTTCGACAGGCTCACCACGAACGGGGCGCGGCAGCTTTGTCCAATCGAAAGCCTATGCTAAACTAGCTTTGGCGACTACCTTGTACGGGAGCAGGCATTGAACTGGTTGGACGTCGTCGTACTGGTTACTTGGGCCGTGGGCCTCATTCTGGGGTGGAAGCTGGGCCTCTTTGGAGCGGTCTTCGTGACCGGAGGCGCCTTCCTGGGTGTGCTCCTTGCGTCGCGCTTCAGCGACGACGTGGCTGACCGCTTAACGGAATCCGTAGCCAGCGACACCCTGGCTACTGTAATCGCCTACGCGGCTATACTGCTTGCGGTAGGTTTGGCGACGGTTATTCTCCGGGCTGTGGTAAAGGGCGTTTTCTCGAAGGCGCTTCTGGGTTGGATTGATCCCGTGGGCGGGATGACGCTTGGTCTGCTCGCAGGCATTCTCTTTGCCGGGGCCTTTGTCAGCGTGCTGGCCAGGTACTCCGCCGACCTTCCAATGGAACTGAGCGATGAAGCGCGCCAGGAGCTAACCCGGCAGGCGGAGGAGTCCGGGTTGGACCGGCTGGGCGACGCTGCCAAAGAGGCCCTGGCTACCGTACTGGACAGGTCCGGGGTTCAGCAGAAGCTACGCAACTCCCTGGTAGGCTCGAATATGGTCGGCTTCTACCTCAAGGCCCGGGACATCGTTCCGGGCTCTGCCTTTGGCCTGGTCCCGGAGGACTTTGACCTGGCCCTAGCCCTAGTGAAAGTGGAGATAGAAGCAGCGGCGGGCGACACAAGCGATTAGCCGTCCGGGTATGGCTCCGCTTCATTCCGAGAGTCGGCTTGTCGGGGACTCGGCTATTGGCCCGCCTCGACGCTTTCCTTCATGCCAAGCCACATTCTATAGACCTCCCTGCGCGGCAGGCCGGTCTCCGCGGCTACCTGCTCCCTGGCTTCTCGATGTGGCGCCCCGTTTCGGAGCAGCGTTCGTAGCCTGTCCGCGGCCTCCACCGGGGACGTGGCCTCGGAGGCCGGTTTGCCGTCTATGACCAGGGTAAACTCCCCGCGAGGCGTGGCAAAATGGGCCTGGCACTGGGATATGGAGCCCCGGAACACCTCTTCGTACAGTTTGGTGGCCTCACGTACCGCGGCTATGGGTCTATCTCCAAGTATCTCACCCAGGTCTGCCAGCGTCGCCTGGAGCCGGTGGGGCGCCTCGTAGAGCGCCAGGGTATAGGGCAGCTCGGACACGGAGCGGAGCAGCCGCTGCCTCTCGCCCCTCTTGCGAGGCAGGAATCCCAGGAAGAGAAACCGGTCCGCAGGCATACCGGACACCGCCAGGGCCGTTACCACCGCGGATGGCCCCGGTATGGGGACAACGGGGAACCCGTTGGCTACAGCAGCCTTCACCAGATCAAGCCCAGGGTCGCTTATGCCGGGGGTGCCCGCGTCGGAGACTAGGGCCACGTCTTCATTAGCCAGCGCCGCGATGATCATTGGTATCTTCTGCGCCTTGTTATGGTCGTTGTAGCCGGTGAGACGGGTATGGATGTCGTAGTGCGAGATAAGCTTGCGCGTGGTCCGGGTGTCTTCGGCCGCGATTATCCCCGCCTCCTTCAGAACTCGCAGCGCCCTGAGGGTGATGTCCTCCAGATTCCCTATGGGAGTGGCTACCACGTAGAGGGTGGGCATGGGGCGTCCTTACGCAAAGTTAGGCTTGGTGGGTGGAGTCCATTCTACACGATACCGCCCCGAAATGCGCGCTTTGGCCTGCGTCAATGGTATACTTGCAGCGCACCCGCCTCAGAATGTCTTTCAGCGAACATGAACATCGGAGTCTGCCGCATAGACTTGGAGTTGCCTGCCAGCCACTCCCTCAAGGACAAGCGCAGGGTCCTCCGCTCCATAGTCGCGCGGGTGCAGAGCCGGTTCAACGTAGCAATTGCCGAAGTAGACCAAAACGATAGCTGGCAGGCGGCTACGTTGGGCATAACCTGCGTGAGCAACGACTCACGCCACGCCAATGCGATGCTCTCAAGCGTGGTCCAGTTCATCCAGGGGCGCCGTGAGGAGGCGGTTCTGGCGGACTACCACGTCGAGATGCTTTCCGGCATGTAGGCGAGGCCATGCGCACGCGGCCCGCTCCTACCGCTATTCCAGCCTTGGAGCGGGAGTTCAGAAGGGTGGTCGGCAGGGGTCTGGTGTGGAGTGTTGGTTCGCTCATGTGGTTAGACATGCTCACCACGAGCGTGGAGGAGTGTTCCGCTCATCCTGAGCAGGTCGAAGGGCGTGAGCGGAACTGGGTGGGCGGCCTATTATCTGCTCATGTGGTTCGACAAGCTCACCATGAGCGGGGAACCCATCCTTCTCAACGCTCCAGCTTGAGCAGAGCCAGGAACGCCTCCTGTGGAATCTCCACGTTGCCCACGCGCTTCATTCGCTTCTTTCCCTCGGCCTGTTTCTCCAGCAGCTTTCTCTTGCGGGACACGTCGCCGCCGTAGCACTTGGCCAGGACGTTCTTGCGCAAAGCTCGCACGGTCTCCCTGGCAATGATCTTGTTGCCCACCGCCGCCTGGATGGGCACTTCGAAGAGCTGCCTTGGTATCAGTGTCCTCAGTTTCTCCACAAGGGCCTTTCCCTGTTGCTGCACTTTGTCCCTGTGGATTATGAGGGACAGGGCGTCCACCGGCTGGTTGTTCACCAGCAGGTCCAGCTTGGCCAGAGGCGCAGGCTGGTGGCCGTGGAAGGAGTAGTCCATGGAGGCGAACCCCTGTGTCCGAGACTTGAGCTGGTCGTAGAAGTCCATGAGCACCTCGGACAGGGGAGCGCGGTACTCCAGGAGCGCCCTGCCATCCATGGACGAGCCTCCATCCTCCGTTGAGGCCGCTCCCTGAAGATACTCCATGCGGCGGAACTCTCCGCGGCGCGTTGTGACCAGGTCCATGACGGCGCCGATGAAACGCGCCGGGGTTACGATGCTCAGGGCGAGCACAGGCTCCCTCATCTCGACTATTCTGTGGGCCGGCGGGAGCTTGGCCGGGCTATCCACCACCACCTCTGTGCCGTCGTCCACAGCCACCTGGTAAGCGACGCTGGGCGCGGTTATCAGCAGGTTCAGGCCGTACTCCCTCTCCAGGCGTTCCTGGACTATCTCCATGTGCAGGAGCCCCAGGAATCCGCACCTGAAGCCGAATCCCAGGGCTGCGCTGTTCTCATGCTCATAGCTGAGAGCAGCGTCGTTCAGTTGCAGCTTCTCCAAAGAGGTCCTGAGGGCCAGGTATTCATCCCCGTCCGCGGGGTAGAGGCCGGCGAAGACCATCGACTTCAGCGGCTGGTAGCCAGGCAGCGGCTCAGAAGCGGGTCGATCGGCCAGGGTGATGGTATCTCCCACCCTGCACTCCCGGACATTCTTCAACCCGGTGGCAACATAGCCCACCTCCCCGGCGGTGAGCCGCCCAACCTGCGTCAGACGAGGCATGAAGCTGCCCACCTCCAGGATGTCACCCTTGGACCCCGTGGACATCATCAGCAGTTGGTCCCCCTTTGCTATGGAGCCATCGAAAAGGCGCACGTACGCTACCACGCCCTTGTAGGGGTCGTAGGCGGAATCGAAGACCAGGGCCCTCAGGGAGTCCAGCGCGCCGGTGGGTGGGGGCACTACGTCCACAATCGTCTCCAGCAGCCTGTCCACCCCGGCGCCGTCCTTGGCGGAGACCTGGAGGATCTCGTCTTCCCTGAAACCGAATGCCTGCTGCATCTCCTGGGCCACTCGCTGTGGCTGGGCAACCGGCAGGTCTATCTTGTTCACCACAGGAATTATGGTCATGTCACGTTCAAGGGCAAGGTAGACGTTGGCCAGGGTCTGGGCCTGGATGCCCTGGGTGGCGTCCACCACCAGGACGGCGCCCTCACACGCGGCCAGTGCCCTGGATACCTCATAGCCGAAATCCACGTGCCCCGGCGTATCTATGAGGTTGAGCTGGTACTCCTGGCCCCTGGCGTGGTAGGCCATCTTCACGGCCTTGCCCTTGATGGTGATTCCGCGCTCTCGTTCCAGATCCATCTGGTCCATGAACTGCTCAGTCATGTCTCTGGGGCTGACGGTCCCGGTGATCTCCAGCAGACGGTCGGCCAGGGTAGACTTGCCGTGGTCTATGTGGGCGATAATGCAGAAGTTGCGAATATGGCTTGTATCCATGTTGAACCTATCCTAGCATAGCAGGCCACCCAAAGACAGGGCTTATTCAGTCTTGACCGCCACTGCCGGCGGCTTCTCCGGCGGGGTGCGGACGGTCTATCTCAAGATGCGTTGGAGTCGGGGGCGATTGGGCGAAGGTATCGTGGGAAAAGAGAATCGCGGGGGAGTGAACGCTCCCCCGCGATTCAACACGATCCGGTTTTGGCAGGCTAGACCCGAATGCAGGAGACCCAGTGGTCCGGGGATACCTCCCTCAGTTCAGGGACGCCGCGCTCGTCGGACAGGCCAGGGGAGTGCGCCCCAGAACAGTCGTCAATGGCTATAGGGCACCTGGGATGGAACACACATCCGGGAGGGGGCCGAAGCGGGCTCGGCACGTCTCCAGTAAGGACTATGCGCTCTCGCTGGGCTTCCACTACGGGGTCCGGGATGGGAACCGCGGAGAGCAACGCCCTTGTGTAGGGATGCAACGGGTTCTCGTACAGCTCGTTGCGGTCTGCGATCTCAGCTATCTTGCCCAGGTACATCACCACTATGCGGTCGCTGATGTGGCGCACCACCGAAAGGTCATGGGCCACGAAGAGGTAGGTCAGGTTGAACTGCGTCTGAAGCTCCTCTAGGAGGTTTACAAGCTGGGCCTGAATGGACACGTCCAGGGCTGACACAGGCTCGTCACAGGCAATGAAGTTGGGCCTTACCGCCAGGGCCCGGGCCACTCCAATGCGCTGCCGCTGCCCACCGCTGAACTCGTGGGGGAATCTGCTGGCCATGTAAGGACTCAGACCCACCGTGGTGAGCAACTCGGCTACCTGGTCGCGGTATTCCGAGCGGCTCCTGGTTATCTTGTGGACTATCAGGGGCTCTCCAACGATATTCCCGCAGTTCATGCGGGGGTTCAGAGAGCCGTAAGGGTCCTGGAAGATCATCTGCATCCTGCGGCGTACCTCCCGCAGCTCTTTGCCCTTGCTCTGCGCTAGGTCTAGCCCCTCGAAGTTGACCACCCCGGAGGTAGGACGGTACAACTGAAGGATTGTGCGAGCGGCGGTTGTCTTGCCGCAACCACTCTCTCCCACCATTCCCAGCGTCTCGCCCGCGCGGATGAAAAAACTTATATCATCCACGGCCTTAACATCGGCCACGTGCCGCTGAATCACTATCCCCCTTCGCACGGGGAAGTACTTCACCAGGTTTTTGACTTCAAGCAGAATGTCTTGTTGCATACTACCCCCTACTCTGAGATCCCAGTTGATCTGACACCCAGCAAGCCGAGGTGTGACCCTCGGATACTTCCACCAGCGGCGGGATTTCTGTGGCGCATCGGTCTATGGCGAACTTGCACCTGGGCCTGAAGCTGCAACCCTCAGGCAGGGCAATGAGGTCCGGAGGCAGGCCCTGGATGGGGTCCAGCTGCTCCTTGCGAGGCTCGTCCAGGCGAGGCACTGAGGCCAGCAGGCCTATGGTGTAGGGGTGTCTTGGGTTCCCGTATATCTCCCGGGAGGTGCCTCTCTCTATGATCTTACCGGCGTACATCACGTTGACCCGGTCGGCGTAGCGGGCAACCACTCCCAGGTTGTGGGTGATGATCAGCACCGCGGTCCCGAGCTCTCTCCCCAGCCTCTGCACTAACTCCAGGATCTGCGCTTGAATGGTGACGTCCAGAGCCGTAGTAGGTTCGTCGGCTATCAGCATCTTGGGGTTGCAGCTAAGGGCCATAGCTATCATCACCCTCTGCCGCATTCCACCGCTGAACTGGTGAGGATAGTCCTTCAGCCGCCTGTCCCCCTCTGGGATCCCAACCATCAAGAGAAGCTCACCGGCTCGCGTCTCTGCCGCTTTCTTGTCTAATTCCAAGTGCAACTGTAGGGCCTCGGTGAGCTGCCGCCCAATCGTAAGCACGGGATTCAGGGAGGTCATAGGCTCCTGGAAGATCATGGACATGTCCTTGCCCCTGATGCGGCGCATGTCGTTGTCATCTATGGCCAGAAGGTCCTGTCCGTCGAACATGACCTGCCCGGCAACATTCTTGCCCGGATTCTGAATGAGCCGCATGAGAGACAGGGCGCTGACGCTCTTGCCGCATCCGCTTTCTCCCACCAAGCCCAGGATCTCCCCCTCTTCCAAGTCGTAAGTAATGCCGTCTACCGCCTTGACCACGCCCTCAGGCGTGAAGAAGTAGGTCGCAAGGTCTTTGACCTCAAGAAGTTTGGCCACTTTTCCCCTCCTCCTTAAGCCTTGGACTTTCTGAGATGATCCGAATGCCGCCTGTGTGGCAACCATTCTACCCTGACCGGTACCGGCGCTCTGCCGGGAGTCTAACCTCTTGCTCCTGGGGAAGAGGAGACTCGAACTCCTACGCCTTACCGGCACATGATCCTAAGTCATGCTCGTCTGCCAATTCCGACACTTCCCCGCCGTTTCTCGTGACCCGCACAGGACTCGAACCTGTAACCCGCTGATTAAGAGTCAGCTGCTCTACCACTTGAGCTAGCGGGCCTTATGCCCTCCATCGGTAGTGTACTCGAAATTACAGCGAATCTAACATGGAACACAACATGTGTCAAGTGTCCCCGTTTTGCGTGCCATTTCGCAGCGAATCGCACCTGTCCAAACGGCGCTCCGGGCGCAGGCAACAGGCCAACGCCGCCTGCGCCGCCGCCAGGCCCGTTCTCCCTAACCGCGGACGGGATGAAGCCGGAGTGGTCGGTCAGCTCTCGGAGGCCAGCTTGCCTGCCTTGGCCCAGTCCTCCTTGGCCACGTCCTGAAAGATGACTATGGTCTCCTCCGGCGTGGTACGCGCAATATTCACCACCGCATCCGTGATGGCGCGAGCCAACTCCGCCTTCTGCTCCTGGGTCCTTCCGGGCCACAACTCTACCTTGACTATGGGCATGTTATACCTCCTCCTTAATCTTGATCTTAGGGCGTTGGGACGGCAGCCGCGGTATAAATCGACTTTCCGAAAACAGAGGCTACCGTCCGTAGCGCAGCCGCTCTGCCAGATACTCCGGCAGCCCCGCCGCGCGCATCTTCCTTTGAGTAGCCTCCACGTCGTAGTCTACACGGCGGAACTCCACAATGCTCTCCTCCACGTGGTAGATGGCGTAGCTTGCCCTGGGGTCGCCGTCCCGCGGCTGTCCCACGCCGCCTGGATTTATGATGAGCCTATCGCGGTCCAGTGGTACGCAGCTGCCGGAGTGGACGCGCGCAAACTCCAGGCCCTGCTCGTTCAGGCGGCATACAAAGGGCATGTGGGAGTGTCCCACCAGGCAGTGGGTGGTGGTGAAGTGGTCAAAGCAGGCCAGGGCTACGTCCCGGGAGACCACATACTCCCATACCGGGTCTCTTGGGCTGCCGTGCACCAAGGTAAAGGGTGTCTGCTCCGCTTGCAGGGGAAGCCCCGCCAGGCGATCCCTGTGCTCCGGGGAGAGCCGCTCCCTGGTCCAGAGGCACGCCTCTGCGGCATACGGGTTGAAGTCGGCCAGGCTAATCCTTCCCACCGCCGCAAGGTCGTGGTTGCCGGCTACCAGAACGTGCTTCATGCTCAGCGCCGTATCCAGGCAGGCCGCTGGGTCGGGGCCGTACCCCACAGTGTCGCCAAGGCACCATATCTCGTCTACGTCACCCTGTTCCCCGGCGTCGGCCACCACGGCGCTGAGGGCTTCCAGGTTGCTGTGGATGTCGGCGAGTATGGCTATTCTCACAATGGAAAGGGCCTCCAGTCCCGGCGCTAAATATAACACACTTCCCTTGTAGCCTGGAGGGGGTGAAGATATAATGCGGGCTGTGACTATACGAGATGTAGGGGAATTCGGACTTATCCGATCTCTCCGTGAGATGGTCTGTAAGTGGGAGCAGCCATCCGGCGGAGAGGAGTTCCCGTTGCTGCTGGGCATAGGGGATGACGCCGCCGCCTGGCATACCACGGAGGCCACGGAGCTTGCCACCACCGATACGCTGGTGAGCGGGGTGCACTTTCGCCATGACCTCACGTCCTGGGAAGACCTGGGCTGGAAGGCGCTGGCCGTAAACCTGAGCGACATCGCCGCTATGGGCGGGCAGCCTCTCTATGCCCTGGTGACCCTGGGCCTGCAGCCCGAAACCGGAGTGGAAGACGTGAAAGCGCTCTATCGCGGTATGCTCTCCGCCTGCCGGGAGTACCGGTGCCGGATAGTTGGCGGGGACATGGTGAAGGCGCCGGTCACGTTCATCACCGTTGCCATGACCGGGATAGCGCGTGAGCACACGCTGACCCGGCGGCAGGCCGAGGTTGGAGACTGTATTGCCGTCACAGGCCCACTGGGATGCGCTGCCGGCGGGCTTCAAGCTCTTCTCCGGGAGGCGCTGCCGGACGGGGAGCAGGGAGTCCACCTGCGCATGGCGGTCAACCGTCCCGTCCCCAGGCTTGACGTCTGCCAGGCGCTGGTTCGGAGCGGCGTCAAGGCGGCGATGGACGTCAGCGACGGCCTGGTGGACGACCTATCCAAGATGTGCCTTGCCAGTGGAGTAGGCGCTGTCATCCATGCGCGCCGGGTGCCGGTGGACTCGTTCCTCAGGGACGCCTTTCCGGAGGAATATCTCCGGTTTGCGCTCGGCGGGGGAGAGGACTACGAGCTTCTGTTTACGGGCAAAGAAGAGGTTATCTCCAATGTAGTGGACGGGCTGACGCCTTCCGCCTCGATCATAGGCCGCATAGTGGCCGACCACCCCGGCAGCGTAAGGGTTCTGGACGAGGGAGGAGTGGAGACCTCGATAGACCTTCGCGGATGGGACCACTTCAGATAGATGCCTTCCATAGTCCTGAATAGCAGCTCTCCGGAGGAGACAAAGCGCATCGGCGCCGCCCTGGGTCGCTGCCTTTCGCCCGGCGACGTCCTGCTCCTGTGCGGCGACCTGGGAGCGGGCAAGACCTGTCTAACCCAGGGTATAGCAAGGGGGTTGGGGATACAGGGCTACGTGCGTAGTCCCACCTTTGTTCTCGTCTCCATTCACCAGGGCAGGCTTCCACTGTACCACATGGACATCTACCGGCTGGACCACGTTGCGGAGGTCCTGGACCTGGGGCTTGAGGAGTACTTGGCAGGGGATGGGGTATCCGTGATAGAGTGGGCCGATAAGGCCCTGGAGGCGTTTCCCCAGTCCTGCCTGCGCGTGACCTTGGAACTGGATCTGGAGCCGGAGCGGGAAGACCATCGCATCCTGCGGCTGGAACCCGGCGGAGAGCGCTACGAGAGACTGGCGCTACAGATGCAGGAAGAGCTGAGCAAGGGCGACGCTCCCGGAAATACAGGCCCGGGGCAAGCCCTCTGAGAACGTAGATGGAACTATCCATAGATACCTCCACAAGATACGCCGGCGTGTGCCTGTCCCAGCAAGGCGCGGTGGTGGCGGAGTACTCTTGGTTCTCTAGGCAGAACCACTCGGTGGAGTTGCTCCCCGCCGTGGAGCGCCTCTTGAAGGCAGTTGACATAGCCACCCGTGATCTGACCTGCATCGTCATAGCCATTGGCCCCGGAGGGTTCAGCGCTCTGAGGGTGGGAATGAGCGCCGCCAAGGGCCTGGGCATCGCCCTTGACATCCCACTGGTGGCGCTCAACACCCTGGACGTGGAGGCCGATCCCTATAGACGCCTGCAGATGCCCGTCTGCGCCCTCCTGGACATGGGCCGGGGCGAGGCGGCCGCCGCCCTCTACGGCCAGGATCAGGGCGTATGGCGCAAGCTGGACCAGGAGCGGATAGTGAGCCCGGAGGAGCTGTGCGATGGTGTGCGGCAACCGACCCTCTTCTGCGGCGAGGGGGTATCCCTCTTTGGCCCGGCCCTGAAGGAGCGGCTTGGCGAAAAGGCCGTGTTGGCGGAGCAGTCGCCTCCCACCAGACAGCCAGGCGCTCTGGCCCGAATGGGGTACGAGAGATTCCGGCGAGGTGAGCGCAACGACATATACAGCCTGGAACCCTTCTACCTCCGTCGTCCATCCATAACCACGCCGCGCCCGCCAACCTAGCATCTATGATAGAAACTAACCAGCTCGGAAGGAGATACCATTGAGCACGGAGAAAACCCTTGTACTGGTCAAGCCCGATGGCGTACAACGCGGCCTCATCGGCATCATAATCTCAAGACTGGAGGCCCGCGGCCTCCGGATAGTGGCCATGAAGATGCTTCAGGTATCCAGGGAAATGGCCTTGAAGCACTACGGCGTCCATGAGGGAAAGCCCTTCTTCGACGGCTTGGTGAGCTTCATCACGTCCGGCCCGGTGGTCGCTATGGTACTGGAAGGGCGCAGCGCGGTGGAGATGGCGCGCAACACTATGGGCGTGACCGACCCTCTGAGGGCACAGCCGGGGACCATACGCGGCGACCTGGGAGTGGATATAGGGCGAAACCTGGCGCATGGCTCCGACTCACCTGAGACGGCAGCCCAGGAAGTTGCCCTCTTCTTCTCCGAGGATGAGATTCTGAGCTACAGCAGGGACATGGACAGGTGGATCACTGAACCTTGAACATGACGGGGGCCTGCGCCCAGAGCCGCTCCAGGTGGTAGTATTCCCTCTCCTCCTGGCCGAAGACGTGGACAACCAGGTCTCCGTAGTCCAGCAGTACCCATCCACCGTCGGTGGTTCCCTCCCGATGGTGCAGAGCGATTCCAGCCTCGTTCAGGGCCTGGTCAATGTCCTCCAGCAGCCCCTGCATCTGACGGCGGCTCTCTGCGGAGAGGATTACGAAGTAGTCGGTAAAGCTAAGGGGCCCGCGCATGTCTAGCATGACGATGTCTGTCGCCTGCTTTTCGGAGGCCACATTCACCGCCAGACGCGCTGCCTCGACCGCTGCCATCTGAGTCTTTTCCATCACCCACTTCCAGTTTACTTCGTTGCCGGGCATGGGTCAACAACGGCTTGGCGCCATCCCTTGACTGGCTCCGACGGTATCGCTATTCTCGAATGTGCCTGGAACGGCGGGCGAGGCCCCGGACTCCGGGAGAGCCGTCCGGGAAGTCGTCGGGAGGTATCCATAGATGAGCAAGGGTAAGGTGGTTGTAGCCATGAGCGGAGGCGTGGACTCCTCGGTCGCCGCCTGCCTGCTGAAGGCGGAGGGCTACGACGTGGTGGGCGTTACCATGAAGCTGTGGAATGACGACCGGCCGGACGACGCGCCCCGCTACTCCAAGGGTTGCTGCTCCATAGAGGACGTAGAGGACGCCCGCCGCGTGTGCCAGATCATCGGCGCGCCCCACTACGTGATGAACTTCCAGAGGGAGTTTCAGGCCCACGTAATCGACTACTTCGTCAGCGAGTACCGGGCGGGCCGTACGCCGCATCCCTGCCTGGCCTGCAACGACAAGATAAAGTTCGACTTCCTGATGAAGCGGGCAAACGCCCTGGACGTGGAGTACGTTGCAACGGGGCACTACGCGCGTCTGGACTCCTGCAATGGCCGCCCGCGGCTTCTCAAGGGCATCGACCCCCTGAAGGACCAGTCGTACGCGCTGTTCAACCTGCGTCCCCAACAGATGCGGCGCCTCCTTCTGCCGGTTGGCGGATACTCCAAGGCTGAGATAAGAGACGTGGCCCGTGACGCCCGCCTGCCCGTGGCCGAAAAGCCCGACAGTCAGGAGATATGCTTCATT
The DNA here is from genome assembly GCA_965221925.1 of Dehalococcoidia bacterium. Lineage (GTDB taxonomy): Bacteria > Chloroflexota > Dehalococcoidia > Lucifugimonadales > UBA2985 > JAPPHY01. The sequence continues at coordinate 647,478 of OZ244924.1, forward strand.
CCCATGAATGACTACCGCGCCTTTCTGGCCGAGAGGTCCGCGCCCACTCCCGGCGAGATAGTGGACACCATGGGAAACGTTCTGGGCCGGCATGAGGGCATAGAGCGATTCACCGTCGGCCAGCGCCGCGGTCTGGGCATTTACTCGGAGAAGCCGACGTTTGTCCTGTCCCTGGACCGGGAGAGCAACCGCGTGGTTGTGGGGCCTGCCGAGGGACTGCTCCAGAGCGCCCTGCTGGCCGGCGGCGTAAACTACCCTTCCGGCGTCTCTCCGGAAGGCCCGGTGGAGGTTGAGGCAAAGATACGCTACAAGTCCACCCCGGCGCGGGCCACTCTGATACCACTCGACGATTGGGCTGAGCTTCGGTTCCGGGAGCCGCAGCGGGCCATAACCCCCGGACAGGCCGTAGTATTCTACCAGGGCGACGAGGTCCTGGGCGGCGGCTTCATAGAGGGCGCTCCGAGCGCTCCCGATGCGGCATTCTCTACAGGCGCCGGTTATGGCGCGCGACACCGCTCATACTGAGCTTGTCGAAGTACGTGAGCGGTGGCAGCTACGCCCGCAGTCTACCCGCTCATGTGGTTCGACAAGCTCACCACGAGCGGGATGGGAGTTGTACTCCAACCAACGTTGGCATTACCAACACGCGTTCAGAATAGCCTTTGGGGCGCAGACTCAACGGGTTGGTTATGGCGCGCGACACCGCTCATACTGAGCTTGTCGAAGTACGTGAGCGGTGGCAGCTACGCCCGCAGTCTACCCGCTCATGTGGTTCGACAAGCTCACCACGAGCGGGATGGGAGTTGTACTCCAACCAACGTTGGCATTACCAACACGCGTTCAGAATAGCTTTTGGGGCGCAGACTCTATACGGGTTGGTTATGGCGCGCGACACCGCTCATACTGAGCTTGTCGAAGTACCTGAGTGGTGGCAGCTACGCCCGCAGTCTACCCGCTCATGTGGTTCGACAAGCTCACTACGAGCGGGATGGGAGTTGTACTCCAACCAACGTTGGCATTACCAACACGCGTTCAGAATAGCTTTTGGGGCGCAGACTCAACGGGTTGGTTATGGCGCGCAACACCGCTCATACTGAGCTTGTCGAAGTACGTGAGCGGTGGCAGCTACGCCCGCAGTCTACCCGCTCATGTGGTTCGACAAGCTCACCACGAGCGGGCAAGGGAGTTCCGAGCGCTCCCGATGGCAAGTCCTTGCAAGCCATACGTCTTTAGGCTAACATACCGGCGTGGCATCACAAGACAGTTCCCATCGGCGCATAGGGTCTCAGGAGCAGTTCGGGCGTCAGGCCCGCTACTACTCCCAGAGCGTAGGGCACAGCTCAGGCGAAAGCCTTCAGGTGGTCCGCGAGTGGGCCTCCGGGGGCCGCTACCAAAGAGCCGTGGACGTTGGCACGGGGACGGGGTTCACAGCCTTTGCCATAGCCCCCTACGCCGACAACGTTATTGCTTCCGATCTGACGCCGGCCATGCTACTGGAGGCCCGCTCCCTGGCCGCGCAGCAGGGCATTGCCAACCTGGGTTATGCGCTGGCGGCCGCGGAGGACCTGCCCTTTGGCGATGGCTCTCTAGACCTGCTCACCTGCCGTATAGCGGCCCACCACTTCATGGACATGGACAAGGCCGTCTTGGAGTGGCGTAGAGTCCTGGCCCCGGGGGCAATGCTCATCTTCGCGGATACAACCTCTCCGGAGGATGCTCCCACCGCCCTCTGGATGAATGACGTAGAGGAGCGGCGGGACCCAAGCCACGTTCGTAACCTCTCGCCATCCCAGTGGATTGAGCTTCTGCAAGCCAACGGCCTGTCCACCACCGATTCCACCATAACCTCGGTGCCCCATGACTTTGACGACTGGGTGCGCCGGTCCGGCGCTCCACCGGACGTTGTGGATGGCCTGCGCCGCGACTTCCTGAACGCTCCGCCCGGAGCGGTTGAGGCTTTTGACATTCGGCAGGGCGAGTCGGGCGCCATCAACTTCGAGTGGGCTTGCGTGGTGGTGAGGGCCGTCCGAGAGGACGCTGAGAGCGCGGGTTAGGCGCTATCCCCCGGTCTCGCACGGCCATCGAGTCAACATGGCGACTTCATCTCCGCCGCCCACCTTCGCCGAAGAAACGGCCCTCCATAACCGGGGGTATCGACTCATTGCCGGCGGTAGATGAGGCCGGACGCGGGCCGCTGGCGGGGCCGGTGGTGGCCGGGGCGAGGCTGGGTATCGTGCGCCTATTATAGCGCGGGTTGAAGGGGGAGGGGACTGCGCGATGGCATTCAATGGCACCCGTTGGAAGTAGCATGAGATTTGGGGTCTACACCACAGAGTGAGGAGTATTTGCCCCCTTGCTCATTGCCAATAATAAACTATAATGGGGAATGTAGAGGCCATTTAAATCGACACATTTAGATTGGTTGTCTAATATGGGGTTCACTTCTGGTTAGTCTCCAGGGAGTTGTAAGAATGTTCGTCAATCTAGCCAGTAGCGGCTTTTCACACCTGATGCTATCTATACATCTTGAAGCTGACTATAACATAGTAGGTCGGGCATGGGAAACAATTGACCTTAAAGAAGGAGAGCAACACGGTAGTGGTTTCCATTACAATGAGTTTGCTGGATTCCGTAGAGGTGGAAAGAACTATATCGTGTTTGCAAATTTGACAGTTAACGCTGAGGAAGGCTCGGATTTGACTCTGGTCTATAACTTCATAGAGGCTCCAGTGCGAAAGGTATGGCGTGACAACCTGTCCAAGTTGGAGCGGCTTCTTGACCGGTTGGAAGTTCCCTGCTCCGTCGTCCCCTCAGCTAGTGGTTCTTTCTCTTCGGATCGCTTCAAGCCTATGCTCGGTCTACCGCTCATGCGGTTCAATACGCCGAACGAGTTTTTTGATGAAATACGCGGCTTTCGAATAGCCAGACTCAAAGACGGAAGTGAGAACGACAGCGTTGCTCTTGACATGCATGATGAAAGTGCATTCCATGTCTACGCACAAACAAATTATTCGACTAATACAAGCTCGCACATCCCCACGGATGCACTGGCCAGACTTACCAAGCTAAGAGACCACGCTATTACTGAAATCAGGCTAGACATATCGGAGGAAGCATGACTACCCCACATTCAGTCCCTCGCGTTCCAAGAGGAATACCTTCGGAAAACTTAGACACACGCTTAATGTTTGAGGAGTACCTGAGGGGATCGACTGCCAACATAGCTAGAGTACATGGGTACTGGTGGTCTCGGCATGAGCTTGACGTCCCAAGCAAAAAACTAGGGAATGTCTCGGAGCCGACTCAAACGGTATCACATATTGAGTCGAGACTGGAAGAGTTGGAGAAAAAGGTACAGTCTGCCATAGACATCGGCCTTGAGAACCGCAAGCTCCTTGGGCAGCTACTAGAAGAAGAAAGCCGCATTGGCCTTGGTGCTATACATAGTCTAGACCAGGGTAGAGTGCAGCTTAGCCATCCCCTCATTTATAATTATCAGGTCTTGGGGGACGAAGTTGTAGCGGGCATTGAGGAGTTGAGGGTCTATGGAGTTGGCGCTACTGAGTTCGAAGCTGTTAGAGAACTCCAGGAGGAACTGCGGAGTCTTGTTCAAGACCTTGATCAGACTCTCCCAGAGAAGCTAGGGGCTCACTTGCTAAATACCCTGGAAACCCTTAAGGGGAGGATGAAGCAAAGTGCCGTGGATGCCTAACGGCCAAGAGGTCGATCGTGGTTTCGCTAAACTTGTCAGTCTCAATGTGAGCGACCCGGATCAAGGCCTTAAATTAAGACAGTCATCTGAGGAGTTTGGCTGGTACATGGTCGACGGAGTTAGGCAATTTTATGTCTCGTCGAAAGCTAGGCCCTCGGGCGGAATTGGTCTTGGTCGCCTCGCGGTACTGCGTAGGTATCTGCAACTTACTGCGGATCAGTTCAAGGATCTTTGCCAGTGTCCATTGACTGGTCCAGAATATCATCAAATAATCCGGGGTAAACTCGGACTCTAGCGCACTGTGCACGTCAATGTTCATCTTTGAAAGGTGATGTGGTTCCAAGAACTATGCCACATAGTATTTTCTATCCCCGCTTCAACTGGAGCCACTCCCCAATCCCGCGCCAAGCCTTGACAGACCCCTGGAGCGTGGTACATCCTAACCGCGCTCCAACAGGGGCCTAGCTCACGTTAGGGGGTACGGGAATGGCGCGAGCAGCGAGGACGGCAGCCGAACCCAACTTCAAGAACCGCACGCTGTGGACAGGCGACAACCTGGACATCATGCGCGGCCTCAACTCTGAGTCGGTGGATCTCATCTACCTGGACCCGCCCTTCAACTCCAACCGCGACTACTCCTCGCCCATAGGGTCGGAGGCTGCGGGCGCGGCATTCAAGGACACCTGGACCCTGAACGACGTTGACCTTGCCTGGCACGGGCTGATAGCCGAGGAGAATCCGGGGCTGTACGGCATCATCGATGCCGCGGGCGTTGCCCACGGCAAGGCGATGAAGTCCTACCTGATAATGATGGCCGTCCGGCTGCTGGAGATGAGGCGGATTCTGAAGCCAACCGGCTCCATCTACCTGCACTGCGACCCCACGGCCAGCCACTACCTGAAGCTGACAATGGACAGCGTGTTTGGGGCGGGAAGCTTTCGCAGCGAGATCACCTGGAAGCGCACCAACGCCAAGGGCCTGGCCTTCAAGGGCTATCCGAACAACGCTGACATCCTGCTTTACTACAGCAAGAGTGACAAGTTTATCTGGAATCGTCCGTTCCAACCGCATGACCAGTCTTACGTTGAAAAATCCTACAAGTACGTTGAGCCGGAGACGGGCAGGCGCTACACACTTGGCGACCTGACGAACCCAAACCATGACCGGCCCAACCTGACCTACGAGTTCCTTGGCGTTAACAGGGTGTGGCGCTGGACTCGTGAGCGGATGCAGGAAGCCTACGACCAGGGCCTCGTAATCCAGCAGCGCCCCGGGTCGGTGCCCAGGCTCAAGAGGTATCTGGATGAGATGCCAGGCAACCCCGTGGACACCATCTGGGACGACATCAAGCCTGTTCAGGCAGGCTCGTCAGAGCAGGTCGGTTACCCCACCCAGAAACCCATTGCGCTTCTGGAGCGCATCATCCAGGCCTCCTCCAATGAAGGTGATGTTGTGCTGGACCCCTTCTGCGGCTGCGCCACGGCCCTCATAGCCGCCGAGAAGCTGGGGCGGCAGTGGGTAGGGATTGACCTGTCTCCGGTGGCCAGGACGCTGGTGCAGCGTCGTATGGCAAAGGATCTGGGGTTTGACAGCCTCGGTGTTATCTACAGGGAAGACATACCAAGACGGACCGATATAGAGAGGCCGCCGTCCTACAAGACTCAGAAGCAAACGCTCTTCGGGGTGCAGGAAGGCATATGCGCCGGGTGCAAGATCTCCTTCCCGTTCAGGAACTTCACCATTGATCACATCCTGCCGAGGGCCAGGGGAGGCACAGACCACGTAGACAACTTGCAGCTGCTTTGCAACGCCTGCAACTCCGTGAAGGGAACGAAGACGCAGGCCGAGTTCATGGCGGCGCTGCAAAGCAGGTAGAGGTTGAACACTCCGCCGCCCACCTTCGCCGAAGAAACGGCCCTCCATAACCGGGGTTATCGACTCATTGCCGGCGTAGATGAGGCCGGACGCGGGCCGCTGGCGGGGCCGGTGGTGGCCGGGGCGGTCGTCATCCCAACCGGCTTCAGCGCGCCGTGGCTGGCCCACGTCCGGGACAGCAAGCAGCTCACCCCACGACGGCGAGAGAGCCTCTTTCGGGACATCCGGGAGACGGATATGGCCTGGTCGGCGGGCGTCGTATCCGCCGTGGAGGTGGACTCCCTGGGGATAGTCGCCGCCACCCGGAAGGCTATGCTGCTGGCAATACAATCGCTCCCTGAGCCACCGGGCTTCATTCTCGTCGATGCCGTGCCTCTGCCGGAGAGTGGAATCCCGTACAAGGCCATTATCAGGGGGGACCAGACCTGCTTGTCGATAGCCGCGGCATCCATCATCGCCAAGGTCACCCGCGACAGGATGATGATGGAGGAGGACGCGAGATACCCCGGATATGACTTTGCGGCCAACAAGGGGTATCCCACCAAGGCGCATCTGGAGAAGCTTCACGCGCTGGGGCCGTGCCCCATACACCGGCGCTCCTTTGGCCCCGTGAGGGCCGTTGCGGACGAAGCCACGCCCGATAACGCTCGCCACATACGATTGGGCCAAGCGGGAGAGAGGGCGGCCAGGGGCTACCTTGAGAGCAGAGGATACACCATCCTGGACACCAACTTCCGCTGTCCCTACGGCGAGGTGGACATCGTCGCTTTGGACGGAGGCTGCCTGGTATTCCTGGAGGTACGCACTCGTCGTAGCAGCAGTTTTGGGCTTCCTGAGGAGTCGATAACGCCGGACAAGCAGAGGAGGCTGATCGCCACAGCCGAGACCTACATCCAGTCCAGGCCGGGCTTGCCGGGCGACTGGCGCATCGATCTGGTGGCGGTGGACGTGGACGGCGGGGGTCGCATCACCCGCATAGAGAGGACCGAGAACGCCGTTACCTACGCCCAATAGCCGGCATGGGCCGTGGGGCCAAGAAAACATAGGGGTAAGCATATGACATACGAATCTGTGGATTCTCTTCAAAGAACGCTGGCCGATTCAGTCTTCCATTACGCCTCGGATCGTAAGAAGGCTGCCGGGCGAGCGCTTGGCACACTTGTAGAAATGGTTACTTTCTATACGATCCGCGCATGGGGTCTCCGTGATCACATAGTAATCGAGCGGTCCGTTCCTGAATTTGCTAACCCTGATATTCTACACAATGTAGAGTTCGCTCTTCATCCGATCCATGCACGGCACTCGATTGAGATCAACCCGTTACTTCTTCCCCTCACCCCGGCCAAACTGAGAATGCATCTACCATTGTTGGAGGAGATGCCATTGAAATCAACGCAGGTCTTGAGTACGAACGGCATCAAGCGCAATGCATGCGTGATTGCGGATGATATGTCCAGAACCGTGGTTGCAAATGTCGATAATCTAGATACAATAAGTTGCCACTTGAGCGTATGCGAGTTACTGCCTAACCCGTTCGCGATATTTGAATGTAAACGCGTGGGAGTTGAGGAGGGTATGCGTAAAGGCCCGCAAACCATTGAAAAGGCGAAGCAAGGCGCTTATGTTGCGCGCATGGTCTCTGCGCTCCAAAAGGTGCGCTTGCGGAATGGGCGCTTTCGCGGTGTAATAGAGAGGCAGGACGGCACTTTTCACACGGGCCCTTACGCTGCGCTGCTAAGGGAAGCAGTTGACTCCTTGCCAGCCTCAGATTTACGTGAGTTTATTCTCACTGTTGGCGTGGTTAGCAATCATGGGAACTGGTTTACCTCTTACAATCCCAACAAAGAGCTTAGCGTGCTGGCTCAGTCTTACGATTGGCTGCTCTTCCTCACCGACGCAGGACTGTCCCAATTCATTGACGAATTGCTACTCAACCCAACGTCGGAATTGGAGCCTGCTCGGGAGGCGTTTCTCACCAGTTACTCAGGCAATCCCGGCGCCAATAGGTTCACAAAAGTTCGAGTGGGAGTTGACGCTGACGAAGCCCTTCGCCGTTACTTTACGGTTCACGAAGCTGAAGTTGAGACTTGGTTCAATGTGATTTCACCACCTGATAGCGGCCTCAATGGTCTACGTTCGGACCTTGGCAAGCTGGCGGACAAAGACTGGAAAGAGGTATTATAGACATATGACTGCCGGACGTAAGAATGCGGTCTCACTCAGCCAGGATTGGTGTACGCCACCAAAGTACGTACGCGCTATTCGCAGGTTCTTCTCAGGTGATATCACCCTTGATCCGTGTTCAAACGAACATTCAATTGTGCGGGCGGACGTTGAGTACCAGCTACCTGAGATGGATGGACTGGCGGCCCCGTGGAACTATCGTAATGTGTTTGTGAATCCACCATATGGCGCGGATCGTGAGCGGGGCACAACGATTAGTGATTGGCTACATAAGTGTGCAGAGGCACATGCTAAGTTTGGAGCCGAGGTTCTAGCCCTAATTCCGGTTGCAACGAATACTCGCCATTGGAAACGGTACGTGTGGGGCGCTGCTACAGCGGTAGCGTTTCTCTACGATACGCGTCTTAGGTTTCTTGTGAATGGTAGAGACGGTGGCAAAGGGGCTCCAATGTCTTGTGCAATGGTCTATTGGGGCCTACAGTATGAGCGTTTTGAGAATATTTTCCTAAGGTTCGGAGCAGTAGTGGAAGTTCGGCATCTGCGTGACAAGGATATCGGAATGGGTGAACATCCTGGTTTGTTCGAGAGCGAAGAAATCTGGACGTCGGTCAACATTGCGTCACAAAATTGATTCTCAGACAGGAAAAGCATATGCCCATCTACGAGTACCGTTGTGAAAGCTGCCGGCGGAAGTTCGAGGTGCTCAACCGCAGCTTCTCCGAGATCAAGGAGCCCGTCTGCACCCATTGCGGCGCTGCCGGCGGCGCCCGCGTCATGTCCCGCGTGACCGTCATCAAAAGCTGGGCCGACTTCATGGGCGATATGCCTTCCTGGGACTCCATGAGCGATTTTGACGAGGACGACCCCCGCAGCGTCGCCGATATGCTCAGGACGATGAAGGAGGAGACCGGCCAGGACATTGGCCCCGAAGGCGAGGAGATGCTGGCCCGCTTGGATGCCGGCAAGATGATGGAGGATGAGGATATGGACGGCGGCGGGGACCTCGGCTTCTAGGCCCTATGGGCCAGGGGCTTGCGCGCAAGATATGGACATCTCCATCAGAAGGGAAACAGCCCGGAAGGTCGGCGGCCTGTACGTCATCGTGGACGCCCAGGTTGCTCAGGACAGGGATCTTGTGGAGTTGAGCCGCGCAGCGCTCCAGGGGGGCGCCAAGGTCATACAGCTGCGGGACAAGATCCACGACAAGGGCGACGTTCTACCCGTTGCCCGCGCTATCCGCGAGCTGTGCGACCGGCACAATGCCATCTTCATCATCAACGACCACGCCGACCTCGCCGTTGCCTGCAACGCCCACGGGCTGCACCTGGGCCGGCACGACCTTCCGGTAGGGGAGGCCCGCGCCATACTGCATCCTCACCAGATCATCGGCACGTCCAGCGCCCTTCTGGAGGAGGCGCTGGAGTCGGAGGAGCAGGGGGCGGACTACCTGGCGGTGGGCGCCATATTCCCAACGGACACCAAGGAGAAAACCAGGCCGGCGGGGCTGGAGACGCTGGAGAGGGTCAGGCGGCGCGCCTCCCTTCCACTGGTTGCCATTGGAGGCATCAAAGCGGACAACGTCTTGCAGGTTATGCAGGCGGGAGCCGACGCCGCGTGTGTCATCTCCGCAGTCATCGGCGACCCGGACCCCCAGGAAGCCACCCAACGCTTGATCCAGGCCATGCGCGCAGGTCCCGACCTCGTGCGCCATTCTGCCGGCCTTGATTAAGCAGGCAAGCGGAGCTTCCATTCGATGACACCTGAGGAGCGGCTTCAGAAGATTGAGTCCTACAGCGGCGCGCATGCTCTGCTCGTAGAGTCGCTGAAGGAGTTCCCTGAGGAGATGTGGCAGTTCAGAGACGAGCGCGGTTGCTGGAGCATCCACGAACACATCGTCCACATCACGGACAGCGAGGCCAACAGCTACATTCGGTGTCGCAGGCTGATTGTCGAGCATGGCGAGCCGCTGATGGCCTACGACGAGAACCGGTGGACTTCGTCGCTGAACTATCACGAGCAGAGCATTGATGACGCCTTGGCGCTGTTCAAGTGGCTGCGGCACAAGAGCTACACGCTGTTCAAGACGCTGCCAGAACGCGTCTGGGCGCACTCGTCCTTCCATCCAGAGAACGGCCAGATGAGCCTCGACGACTGGCTGGACACGTACGAGAGGCACGTCCCGGAGCGCATAGGGTACATGCGGGAGAACTACGAGACGTGGAGGGCGGGAACAGGGAGCGGCTGATACTCACGCCGGTAGAGGTGATGCCGAGCTGAGGAGTAGGCGCCTGCATTGCCGGGATTGCAAGAATGGCTGCATCATTCCAAAATTGCCTTTAGCATTGCTTTGTGCCATAATGTAAGGCAGTAGTAGATATAGCAATGCAGGGATGGCTCCTCCATGATTGAATCTGGTATAACTGCGAAGGGTAAGACCACGCTGCCCAAGGCCGTCCGGGAAGCGCTGTCCATACAGGCCGGGGATCGTATACGGTACGTAATAGAGGGCAGCGAGGTCAGGATTCTGCCTGTTCGCCCCATCAACCGACTGTACGGCGTACTTCAATATGATGGTCCGGCTGTCACGCTGGAGGACATGGAACGCGCTATCATGGACGGAGCTACTAAGGCGTGATAGCCATTGACACCAACGTCCTCGTTCGCTATCTGGCGCATGACGACGCAGAACAGGCTGAAGCGGCCAGATTGCTGCTAGAGGCGATCACGTCTGAGCGACCGGGCTTCATCTGCCGTGAAGTTGCAATCTAGGTGGTCTGGGTGCTGGAGAGGGCCTACAAGTTTACGCGTTCACAGATTGCGGATGTGATTGTGGAATTAGCGGCAACGGACGGCATAGTCATCGAGGAGGTGGAGGATGTGGCACATGCCGCCATTCGCTATCGACAGACCGAAGCTGACTTCTCAGATCTGATGATTCTCGCAGCAGCCGAACGCATGGACGCCGGACCCCTCTATACGTTCGACCGCAAGCTTGCTCGTGTAGATGGCGCAACCCTGGTGGAAGCAGGCCAGTCATGAGGGCGACGGGGAGCGGCTAGGACCCCTCCGCGCTGCTCAAAGTCTGCGTGTATGCCTCGTTCCTGAGGGAGCTTTGCCAAAGCCCGGTTCTGGAAGTCCTCTTGCTTATTCATAAGCACGACTGGCGTCTATGTCGAGCCCTGCGCTCTTCATTTCTCCGATTAGTTTCGTCTTCCAACCTCCGCCCTCATCTAGCGGAATATAGAGGACTCCTGAATAGTCTGAGGGTATCTCCAAGTCCTCCTTCATCAGGGCACGAACTTTGTCCCGGCCGAACTTCCCGACAAAGTATCCAAGCTAGAAAATCACGTTCTGCCTTGCGCGAGGATGGAGTTCATTTTCGCTAAGGCCGCCCACATCGTCCGGCGTGAGTAGGGCTACTACGAAATCACCACTGGCATATTGCTCAAATTCCTGCCTTCGCAGGAATGGTTGTGGGGCGCCACATCGTCATGCCCGTCACGCATAGGGGCGGTTCGCGAACCGCCCCTATGAAGCTCGTCCTCGTGGAAACGGGGAGCAGGGGCCTACCGCTCCATATTGCGCGGCGTCTCGCCACCGTCCCTACGTAGCATCGCATGGCCCGGAACTCTCCCAACCACAATGCGGCCGCAGTTGAAATCTCCAGGCGCTTGGGCTATCATACCCAGTGAACCAAAGCGCAATCGCTTTCAGCCCGTCTATCCGGGAGTCACAGAGCAGCCATGAGCCAGGCAGAATCAAACGATCGGTCGGAGCCATACGTTCCTCCCGTGGCCCAGGAGGAGGGGGCCGTCCTTGCCCATCGGGCCAAGCTCTTTGTGGCTATCGGCGTCTTTGTCCTGGCTCTGGGGTACCTGGGGTTCACGGCCTTCCAGGGCGCCAGCGCATACTATCTCACCGTGGGTGAGATGAAGGCCAAGGGCGCTTCAATTTACGATGAAAACCTGAGGGTCAGCGGCAAGCTGGAGCCCACATCTTTCAATCGAGACTCCACCGGAACGATAGTCCACTTCTCCCTTGTCGATACCAACGGCGTGGAGACCATGGATGCGGTCTACGACGGTCCGGTGCCGGACTTGTTCTTCAATGAGCACTCGGAGATAGTGCTGGAGGGTACCTACGGCGCCGACGGCCTGTTCGACGCCCAGGCTATCATGGTCAAGTGCCCCTCCAAATACCAGGCGGTTGAGGAGAGCGCCTGATTCCGTTGGCGCGGCGTCTAGTGGCGCCTTTTAGGGAAAAACCAAGAGCGCCCCTTCCGGCAGGAGGGGCACTCTTGTTGTTGGTCCGGTTTTTGGCGGGCGCTTCAGATTCGGAAGGTGGCTAGCTGCTGGTCAGCGCTCCTCTGGGGAGCCTTTTCCCGCATCACATCCACGCGCTGGTCCAACGACACTGACTGGTCGTTCTGGTACAGGATGCCCAAGGGAAGGCCCTCCTGTTGAAGCAGGTTGTAGGCGGCCTGCTTGTTGGTTACGTCGTGGTCTTCGGGTACGTCCCACACAATCGGCTCAATCCCCTTCTTCACGTTGCCCTTTAGCTGGTCGTAGTTGTCGTTGTAGGTGGTGCAGGGGGACTGCACGTGTACGATGGAGAAGCCGGGGTGCTTCATGCCCTGGTTGATCAGGTTTGCCAGGTCCCTGATCTTGCTGGAGAAGCCGGAGGCCACAAAGCTGACGCCCAAGGTCATGTACAGCTCCAGCGGGTTGAGGGCGTTCTCCAGCTTGCCGAAGGGGGTTGTGGGCGTGATGACGCCCAAGTCTGTGGTGGGCGAGCTCTGGCCCTTGGTTAGGCCGTAGACCCCGTTATCCATGATAACTACGGTTACGTTCAGGTTCCTCTGGGCCTGTGGGGCTATGTGCTCCCCGCCGATGCTCAGGAAGTCGCCGTCTCCGGATATCACCACCACGTTCAAGTCTGGGTTGGCCATCTTGACGCCGAAGGCCACCGGAAGCGACCTTCCGTGGAGGCCGTGAATGCCAAAGGGCTGAGCGCCGTCCAGGAGGTGCACCAGGTTGCCGGAGCAACCGATACCCGCCACCACCACGGTGTTCTCCATGGGCATTTCCATCTCTATGTTGCGCTTCTCCACCCCCATCTCCAGCGCCCTCTTGACGCCGAAGTCTCCGCAGCCGGGGCACCACTTGAAGTCGTACTCGGGATTTTTCTTGCTCATACCTGCACCAGCTCCTTCTTTATGGCTTCCATCCTGTCGATTATCCTTGCCTTGAGGTCGCTGACCTTGAAGGGCGTGCCGGTGTACTGCGTGATGGACTCCGCCTTTACGCCGATTGAGCGCAACACGCTGGACAGCTGTCCAAGGTAGTTCAACTCCGGCACCAGCACCAACTCCTTCTGCTTAAGCTCCTCCAGCAGCTTTGGCGATAGTGGGTTGAGGTACATGGTGTAGTACCACCCAATGCTCTGCCCCTCTGCCATCATCTGGTTGTAGGCGTCCCTGGTGGACCCCTTGGAACCGCCCCAGGTCATCAGGGCTATGGGCTCCTCCGGGTTCTCGCGTTCGTAGCTTTCGTTCTCCAGGAGCTTCAGCTTGCCGAAGCGGCGCTCGGTCATCTCGATGTGCCGGATTGGTAGGTGGGTGGTGTCTCCCATACCGTCGTGCTCGCTGGCGTTGGCGATGTAGGCGCCGGGGCCGCCGGGGATTGGCATGGGCGACATCTCTGCGCCGGCGTACCGCTCGTACCCGTTCCGTCCCTGGTACTTGCTCCTTCTCTCATCCACCACCTTGCTCAGGTCCGGTATGGGGATGTTCTGCGCCTGCTCCGATAGCGCGTGGTCGCTGAGCATGATCACGGGCCCCTGGTATCGCTCCGCCCAGTTGAGGGCGGTGACGGCTGCGTAGAAGCACTCCTCAACACTGCCTGGGGCTATGATCGGGACGCTGGCGTCTCCGTGGGCGGGATGAAGCGCGGCGAGCAGGTCTGACTGCTCAACCTTTGTTGGGAGTCCTGTTGCCGGGCCTCCCCTCTGCACGTCCACTATAACCGCCGGAATCTCTGCCATCCAGGCCATGCCGATGCCCTCGCTCATAAGGCTGAGACCCGGCCCGGAGGTGGAGGTCATGGCCTTCTTTCCTGCGTAGCCCGCCCCAGCTATGGCGTTGATAGACTCTATCTCAGAGCTGGCCTGGTATACGAACTTCCCCGGCCCCGTCAGGTTACGCTCCATGTACACCAGAACGGTGGTTGCCGGAGATATGGGATAGCCCACAAAGAAGTCCAGCCCTGCTGCTATGGCCCCCAGGGACAGAGCGTCATTGCCCTTTATCAGGATCTGCTCACCCTCAGGCGGCTGTGGGTCCTCCAGCTCGCCCAAGCTGAAGCCGCTCTTCTTGGCTTCCTCGCTCCCCAGGGTAAGGGCCATAATGTTGCCCTTGATGATCTCCGCGTCACCGGGGCGGCCGCGAGTGAACCTCTTGGTGACGAACTCCGGCAGGTAGTGCTCAGGCATGTTGACCAGATAGGCTATGGCGCCCAGTATGACCATGTTAGCGGCCCGTGGGTTCCCGGTGGATTTTGCCAACTCGTCTATCCGCATTCCAAAGCTCTGGCCGTCCGCTTCCAGATGGAAGTCCTCGGAGTTATAGATTATCACCCCGCCGTCTCTGACCTCTGCGTTGTGGGTGTCATACGCCTCACGGTCGAAGGCGACCAGAACGTCCAACTCATCGCCGTAGCTCAAGGCGGGCGAGGTTGAGATCCTGGCCTGGGCGAACGTGGGGCCGCCCATGATCTGGGACGGGAAGGTGACGTAGGTCTTTACGTGGTACCCCACTTGGGCAGTCACCTGAGCCAGCAACTCCGCCGAGGTTACCAGGCCGCCACCGCCTTCACCTGCAAACCGGACTACGAAGTCTCTATTACCCATATTTCTCTCCTGTGCTATCAGTATATCGCGGCCTGAATGGCGCGACTAAGGAACGGACAAGGAGCCGCGGACTTGCGGCTTGGGGGGAGAGTCTCGGACGATGGAGAATAGCCGTGGGGCAGAGTAATGAAACCTCCCGTCGTCCTCATCTTCCCTTCTAGGATACCGTTATCGCTCATAAGCAGGAAGGCCCACCTTAGCGCCTAGAGGTCATTCTCCGTCCAAGGATTCATATATGCCACCCTTACTATATCACTCGCTTTTGAATGATGTCAACAATGTTTCATGGCGTTCCGTATGGTGACAACTTTCACAAATCGTCATGGCAGCTACTCCCAAATGACTGATGTGGACGGCTTTGAGGCGGGTATGGTATATTTTATGTAAGGCGCAGGGGTTGACTGGGGCGGGAAAGTTCGCTCAGGCGCACTTTATGAATGTAAATCGACTCCGCCAACCGGGGCGAGGATAGGCATGGGAGGCCGTGTCACGCAGCCCGGCGGGACGCCCGGGCGCGTGTCGTCTCCAGGGGCTCCGCTTTCCTGGCCCTGTTGCTCGTAGGCCGGCTGAATGATAGCCCGCGTATATAGCTGCAATAGGAAAATGCCCTATTGTATTATACCTTGCAATAGATATACTGGAACGCGAGACGGGCTTGTTGCGCCTTGGCGCACTTTTGGCGGCTGTGAGACGTTAATTCCGACCTTTAATCTTCCAAGGGAGGCGCGATGACAACGGAGATAGAGCTCAAGAGGGGGCTACAGGGCGTTTACATCGACAAGACCCAATCCAGCTTCATAGACGGCGCAGAGGGGAAGCTGCTCTACAGAGGATACTCCATCCATGACCTGGCGGAAAAATCGACCTTTGAGGAGACCGTCTACCTGCTGCTATATGGGAAGCTTCCCAACCAGGGGGAGTTGGACGGTTTCGATGCGCTTCTCCGCGCGAACCGCTCCATCCCTGCCGAGATTATCGAGATCATCCGGTTGATCAAGGACGCCCATCCAATGGACGTGCTGCGCACCGCCGTATCGGCGCTGGCCGCTTACGATCCTGACGTGGCGGACAACTCCCTGGAGGCTACCCTCCGCAAGGGTATCCGCCTGACGGCTCAGGCTCCCACCATCGTCACGGCGCACTCTCGCATCAACAGTGGAGAAGCGCCGGTGGAGCCCAACCCGGACCTGAACCAGTCAGCCAACTTCCTCTATATGCTCTTCGGCAAGGAGCCCACGCCGGCGGAGTCTCGGCTGATGGAGAAGGACTTCATACTCCACGCCGAGCATGGCATCAACGCCTCCGCATTTGCGGCGCGGGTGGCGGCCAGCACCGTCGCCGACCTCCACTCCGCTATCGTATCGGGAATCGGCACCCTGAAGGGGCCTGCGCACGGCGGAGCGGCTGAAGAGGTTATGAAGATGGCCCTGGAGATTGGGGAGGAGGACAGGGCCGAGGAATACACCCGCGAGATACTGAACGGCGGGGGCCGAATCATGGGCTTTGGCCACCGCGTTTACAAGGTTGAGGACCCACGGGCCCGGCACCTGCGGACGGAGTGCGAGGCCCTGGGAGAGCAGAAGGGCCAGCCAAAGTGGTTCAGCATCCTGAGCAAGGTGGCAGAGGTCATGGAACCGTATGCGTCCAGGGGGATCTGTCCTAACGTGGATTTCTGGGCAGGAGCCATGTACCATCTCATGGACATCCCCAAGGATGTCTTCATCTGCATCTTCGCTATGGGGCGCATCCCAGGCTGGACTGTGCAGGTTATGGAACAGTACTCCAATAACATCCTTCTCCGTCCTCTGCTCCTGTACGAGGGACTCATGGACGTGGAGTATGTGCCCATCGACCAACGCGAGTAGCCCTCTGCAGCTGAGGGCAGAGCGGAGAGGGGACGCTTTTAGTCGAGAGCGTCCCCTTCGTTTTGCGGGGCGCCGATTTTGTCAGAACCAACGGACATGGCGGGTGGGGTCGAGGGCCGGATCGAAAGGCTCATAGCCGAGCGCGGCAAGATAACGTTTGCCCAGTTCATGGACATGGCCCTCTTCTCGCCAGACGGGGGCTATTACACCGCAGGCGCGCGTCAGAAGAGGGACTACTACACCGCGCCGGCAGCCCATCCGGTCTTTGGCGCCCTGGTGGCGCTTCATCTGGAGCATACCTGGGAGCTCATGGGGTCTCCGTCCCCATTCTACGTTGTGGAGGTGGGCGCCGGGAGCTGCGTTCTGGCGCGTGACATCGCTGCGTATTCGTCCGCTCTGTCCCCGGCGTATTCCAGGGCGCTGGAATACATTGGCGTGGACTACGCGCCCTCTCCGCCGTCCCAGGCGGACATCCAGGCCGTCAGGGGGCGCGGCCTGCCGTTCAGGGACGTTGTGGGCTGTGTCATCTCCAATGAGCTTCTGGACGCCTTCCCCGTCCACCGCTTTGCCGTGCAGGGGGGGCGTCTGAAGGAGGTGTACGTCACCCTGGAGGAGGGACGGCTGGCGGACGTGCTGGGCGAGCCAT
Source organism: Dehalococcoidia bacterium (assembly GCA_965221925.1). Classification (GTDB taxonomy): domain Bacteria; phylum Chloroflexota; class Dehalococcoidia; order Lucifugimonadales; family UBA2985; genus JAPPHY01. The sequence continues at coordinate 664,666 of OZ244924.1, forward strand.
CCACCCCAATGCTGGAGCGGCGGCTATCCGGCCTTGGCGTGGACCTGCCGGAGGGGTTTAGGGGAGAGGTCAACCTGGCAATGGACAACTGGGTTGAGGAGCTGTCGCATGCGCTGAGCCGGGGACTCGCGCTCACCATTGACTACGGCCATGAGGCCGGCGACCTGTACTCTCCGGCGCGGTCAGGGGGCACACTCCGCTGCTATTACGATCACGTCCTTGAGGGCAACCCGTACCGGCGAATAGGACGTCAGGACATCACTGCCCACGTGGATTTCACATCCCTGGCGCGCTCCGGGGAACGGAACGGGCTGTCCACAGTGGGACTCACCACCCAGCGAGAATTCCTCCTCAACCTTGGGTTCTCCACCTTCCTGGATTCCCTTGGCGGCATGGCCATGACCCAGAGGGAGCGGGACTCCAATCGCATGGGTATGCTGGATCTGGTCAAGACGGGCGGAATGGGAGACTTCAAGGTACTGGCGCAGGCAAAGGGGCTGAGGCAAGGCGTTGCCCTTGCGGGCTTCTCGCCCGACGACGCCCTGAGGGGGAGGCTCCGCGCTGCCGGGGGTCTTCCACCGACCCCTCTTCTATCCGCGGAGCATCTGGACCTCATGGCAGGCCGCTATCCTCACCTATCGTGGGAATGGGAAGGCCTGTGGCCCTTCGGCCAAGGAGTGGCGGAGTAGCAGACACCGGAGGTCATTCGTTGGCTGCGCCGCCCGCCGCCCAGCACAAGGCCCAAGCGACCCAGAGGCATGGCGTCGCTCACGCCATCCCGGACGCCAACGCCTCCCTCAGCGTCCGCACAGCGGCCTCAACGCCGTCGGGGTGGCCGTAGACGGCGGAGCCTGCCACGACCATAGTCGCTCCGGCCCTGGCTACCAGCGCCGCGGTATCCATGTTCACGCCGCCGTCCACCTCAAGCTCCGCCTTCACTCCCCGCCTGTCCAATATGTGACGCACCCGCGCTATCTTCTGCGGGCTTTCCGGAATGAACCTCTGGGCGGGATAGCCGGGGTTGACGCTCATAACCAGAACCTGGTCCAGCCAGTGCAAAGCGCCCTCTATGGCGATGACGGACGTGGCGGGGTTGATGGCCGCGCCGGCCCTGGCGCCGCCGTCCTTGATCATGTCGATCACCCGGTGGAGGTGGGTAGTGGCCTCAACGTGGACCGTGATTATGTCCGCGCCGGCGGACAGGAAGTCGGGGACGTGGCGCTCCGGGTCCTGCACCATCATGTGGACGTCCAGGGGTAGGGGCGTCCATCGTTTGAGGGCCTCCACGGTGCGCGGCCCCCAGGTGAGGGCGGGGACAAAGCACCCGTCCATTATGTCGACGTGGATGCAATCGACGCCCGCCCTTGTGGCCTCCGCGACCTCCTCGCCCAGCCGCGCAAAGTCCGCGGAGAGAATGGACGGAGCCAGCTTGACCGACGGTCTTTCAGGCAAGAGGGGCCTCGTCTTCCACGATCCAGCGCGTACGCGCCGCGATCTTGTCAAACGTTGCGGAGAGCGCCCCCGCATACTCCACCATTCCTGTACCGAATCCCCACTCTGTACCCCATCTCATTACGTAATCTTCCAGTGTTAGCAGATTGGGGTATTGCTGCAAAGCCTTGTCCAACCATTCAAGCGCTGATTCACTTTTTATTAGTCCTGTACATACCCCCAGTAATCCGGGCACTTCACCATTGCCTGTAGCTTGTACGAATCTCGTAGGTGTATATCTCTGGGACTTATTCTGCCGAATAACCTCCCTCACTGCTTCTCGCAGGCTCCCCGGATTAGTCAAGACCCTTGGCGCTTGCTGTGTCATTTGTCCGCCTCCAAGAGTTTACGGGCTTCCTCAAGCGCGGCCTCCACCCGGCGCGGCGCCACGCCGCCAGGAACGTCCCGGCCGGCAATGGAGGTTTCAGGGGTGATTTTGTACACGTCCTCGTCGAAGCGCGGGGAGAACCGCCGGTACTCCGACATCTCAACCTCGGCCAGTCCCTTGCCCCGGGATTCGGCGTAACGTGTGAGCTCCGACACAATGCCGTGAGCGGCGCGGAACGGTTCCCCCTTCCTTACAAGGTAGTCGGCTAGGTCGGTGGCCAGCATGTAGCCGTCCTGAGCCGCCTGCCGCGCGCGCTCCCGGTTGACCCGCAGCGCGCCCATCATGCCGGCGAACACCTCCAGCGTACTCAGCAGGGTGTCCACCGTATCAAAGAAGCCCTCCTTGTCCTCCTGGAGGTCCCGGTTGTAGGCCAGGGGAAGGCCCTTGAGCAGAGTTAGCAGCCCCATCAAGTGGCCGTAGACGCGGCCGGTCTTGCCGCGGGCCAGCTCTGCGAAGTCCGGGTTCCGCTTCTGGGGCATGATGCTGCTGCCGGTGGTGTATCTATCGTCCAGACGTATGAAGCCGAACTCCTGGGAAGACCACAGCACAAGCTCTTCCGCCATGCGGGAGAGGTGCATCATGCAGGTGGCGGCGGCGGCGTGGTAGTCCACCAGGAAGTCCCTGTCCGCAACGGCGTCCATGCTGTTCAGGCTGATACGGCTGAATCCAAGCTCCCGCGCCACAAAGTCGCGGTCGATTGGGTACGGTACGCCCGCCAGGGCTCCGCTTCCCAGGGGAAGGACGTCGGCGCGCCGGAGGCAGTCCCGGAATCGCTCCCTGTCCCTCTGAAGCATGTGGAAGTAGGCCAGCAGATGGTGGGAGAGGAGGACGGGCTGCGCGCGCTGGAGGTGTGTGTAGCCGGGGATGATAACCTCCGCGTTTGCCTCGGCAAGGGCGATGAGCGCCGCCTGGAGCCCTTTGATACAGCCAAGGGTCTCCTGAGCGGCCTCTTTGCAGTACAGGCGCACGTCTGTGGCAACCTGGTCGTTGCGAGAGCGGGCGGTGTGCAGCTTCCCAGCGACGTCCCCAATCTTCTTGAAAAGCGCGGCCTCCACGTTCATGTGAAGGTCTTCCAGATCCTCACGCCATACAAAGGATCCGTCCTCTATGTCCTGCCGGATGGAGGTCAGCCCCGTGACGATGAGCTCGGCCTCCTCCTCTGATATGATGCCCTGCTTCCCCAGCATACGCGCGTGAGCTATCGACCCGGCCAGGTCCTGCCTGTACAGGCGGCGGTCGTAGGAGAGTGAGACGGTGTAGGCGGACGTTCTTTCTTCGCTGGTCATTGGCAAATAAGGGCCTCTGACGGTGGTTATTTTCGGCTTGGAACTCTCCGCGCCCACGCTCTTACAGGGCAACATTACACCGGCCGGTACTGCAAAGAAGACGGCAACCTCTTTGGCGAAGCCCCAACCTGCCTGATGAGGTACGGCCCGCGGCCAAATCGTCGGATAGCGTCCGCGGCGACTTCCTGAAAGTCGTCGTACGCTCCTGCAAGTTGCCCGTCACGTACAATGACCCACTTGTCAAAGTAGTCCGTCTCAAGCAAGTCGCGCATTTTTTCGTATGCGGCTATCTCTTCACTAAGAAGCGCGATTATCGCCCTCCGGTTCAAGTGTACCACAACCGGCGGCCTGCCTGCCCCTACTCGGCCACCTCCCCCAAATCCGGAAGGTCCAGGGGCTGTACCCTGCCCTGGGTGCGGCCGGCCAGCCCGAAGATGTGGATGAACCCCTCCGAGGCGCGATGGTCGAAGCGGTCTCCCGTATCGTAGGTTGCAAGGTCGTGCCGGTAGAGGGAGTAGGGGGAGCTACGCCCAACGACAGTGCAGCCGCCCTTGAACAGCTTCAGACGCGCCGTGCCCGTAACGTGGCGCTGCGTATTCTGCACATAGGCGTCCAGGTCCTGGTGGAAGCCGGTGTGCCAGAGGCCGTTGTACACCATCTCAGCGTACTCCAGGGCCACCTTCTCCTTGAAGCGAAGCTGGTCCTTGCTGAGGGTGATGCTCTCCAGCGCTCTGTGGGCCGCGTGAAGCGCCCTGCCTGCGGGCGCCTCGTAAACCTCGCGGGACTTGATGCCCACCAGGCGGTCTTCCAGGTGGTCTATCCGCCCCACGCCGTGCTCGCCGGCAATGCTGTTGAGGTGGTTTATAAGGGCAATGCCGTTCATCGCTTCGCCGTCCACGGCCTGCGGTATGCCCTGCTCAAAGGAAATCTCCACGTAGGCGGGGGAATTGGGGGCCTGCTCCGGGGACTTGGTCCACGCAAAGGCCTCCTCCGGCGGCTCCTGCCAGGGGTCTTCCAGGTTTCCCGCCTCTATGCTGCGGCCCCACAGGTTCTCGTCCACAGAGTAAGGGCTGCGCTGCCCAAGCTCGAGGGGCACGTTGTGCGATTGGCCGTACTGTATCTCCTCCTCTCTGGTCATGCTCCACTCCCGCGCGGGAGCCAGGATACGCATGGAAGGATCCATGCCCGCAATGCTGAGGTCGAAACGGACCTGGTCGTTGCCCTTGCCGGTGCAGCCGTGGGCCACGGCCACCGCGCCCTCCCGGTGCGCCACCTCCATCAGGTAGCGGGCGATGAGGGGACGGCCGAGGGCCGTCGCCAGAGGGTACTGCCCCTGGTAGATCGCCCCCGCCTGCAGGGCGGGCCAGACGAAGTAACGCACAAAGGGGTCTTTGCCGTCCACCACGAGGGCCTTGATCGCCCCGGACGCAATGGCCCTCTCCCGGACGTTGCCTATGCTCTTTCCGCCTCCCAGGTCCACGGTGAGGGTTATGACCTCTGCGTCGTACGTCTCCTTGAGCCAGGGAATTGCTACGGAGGTATCCAGACCGCCGCTGTAAGCAAGCACTACTTTAATCGGCATTTCCTGCCACTCCTTATCGTAAAGTGGGCTAGCCGGAGACTATCCTGGCCAACACGCTCTCCAGCCTCTCCAGGGCCGTATCCACCTCCTGCGGACTCACGGTCAACGGAGGCATGATGCGAATGGCGTTGGGGCGCACCGGGTTGAGGAGCAGCCCCTCCTGGTTGCAGTTGGACACCACCTGGCCGGAGATGTCGCTGCTGAACTGGACGGCGATGAGCAGGCCCATGCCCCGCACCTCGTTGACGATTTCGTAGCGGGACTGGAGGATGCTCAATCCTTCCTGGAGCCTGCGGCCCATTGCGGCGGCATGGGTGGGAACGTCGTTCCGGACAACGTAGTCCACCACCGCGAAGGCTCCGGCGCATGTTAGGACGTTGCCTCCGTAGGTGGAGCCGTGGTCGCCGGGGGCCAGCACGCAGAACTTCTCCTTGGCCATGAATGCGCCTATGGGGACGCCTCCGCCGAGACCCTTGGCCAGGGTGATGGCGTCCGGCTCAACGCCAAACTGCTGGTAGCCGAACAGCGTGCCCAGCCGACCCACTCCCGTCTGCACCTCGTCCAGGATCATCACCAGGTTGTGCCGGTCGCACCATTCCCTCACCTGCGCCAGGTAGTCGGGAGCGGGAACGATGACCCCACCCTCACCCTGCACGGGTTCCAGCATCACGGCGCACGTCTCGTCGGTCGTGGCCTCCCTTATGGCGTCTATGGCATCGTACGGCACGTTCACGAAGCCGGGAGCGAGGGGCTGCCACTGCTCTTGGTAGTGGGGTTGTCCCGTGGCCGCCGCCATAGTCAGGGTGCGGCCGTGAAAGGAGTTCAGGGCAGTGATCACCTGGTAAGCCCCGTTGCGATGGGTCTTGCCGTACTTGCGGGCCAGCTTCACAGCCCCTTCGTTGGCCTCCGCGCCGCTGTTGCTGAAGAACACGCGGTCAAGGCAGCTGTTCTCCACCAGAGCCTGGGCCAGCTTGATCTGTGGCACGGTGAAGAACTGGTTGGAGGTCTGGATCAGGGTAGCGGCCTGTTCCTGTATGGCCTTGACCTGAACCGGGTGGGAGTGGCCCAGGGTGTTGACCGCCCACCCGGAGGTGAAGTCCAGATACTCCTTGTCGTCCTCGTCCCAGACCCGCGTCCCCTCCCCGCGCACTATCACGATTGGCTGGCGCCGGGCCACCTGCATATAGTACCTATTTTCCAGATCTATCCAGTTGCTCATTGTCCTCCTTCTTCAATTGATCCCAGCAGCTCTTCCAGGGTCAGCCCCAGCTGCTCCAGGTTTTGCTGAAGGGCCTCTATGGCCTGCCTTATGTCCTTGATCTGCCGCTCTCGCAGGGGGCCGGTTGTGGGAGGCGTGGCGTCCTCCTTTGCCTGATCCCCCAGCAATGCGTCCAACGCGCTCTGGAGGTCGTCCTGCATAACCACCCTCTTGGCGTCGGCTATGATGACCTGCTTGAGCTCCGGAAAGGTTATGTTGTCCGCCTGAATGTAGAGGGGCTCCACGTATATCAGGAACCTTTCTCCCATGTGCTCTATGGGGGTGACCAGCAGGTTGCCCCTTATACATCTGGCCCCCCTCTGGCACAGCAGCGTGAGCTGCTGCTTTATGGTGAAGTCCTGGTCTATGCGGGCCTCTATCTGTTCCGGGCCGTCCACCTGAATGCCCTTGGGAAAGAAGAACGCCTTGAGGCTGCCGTACTGGCCCCTGTCGTTGTCCATGCGGGCGGCCATCCACGCAACCTGGTTCGGCTTGTTGAGGGGGGTGAAGGGAAGCATGAGGACAAACTCCTCCTTCTCCTCTCCCGGGAGCTTCATAATGACGTGATACGGCTGTATGGGCTGGACCGTCTCAAAGAATAGCTCCTGGGGTATGCTCCAGGGGTCCTCTTTGCGGTAGAAGTCCGTGGTATCCCTCATGTGGTACAGGAGGTACTTCTCAGCCTGTATGGAGAAGAAGTCCCTGGGGTAGCGGACGTGGGACAACAGCGACGCCGGCATCTCATCGCGCGATTTGAAGAGGCCGGGAAACGCCGTTGCGTAGGTCCGGATCAGGGCGTCCTCTTCGTCAAAGATGTAGAAGTCCACACTGCCGTCGTACGCGTCCACCACCGCCTTTACGCTGTTGCGGATGTAGTTGAACTCGCCGCGGTATGGGTCGGAGTAGGGGAAGTGGTCGGTCACGGTATAGGCGTCCTGAATCCACCACAGCTTGCCTTCGGCCACAACCATATACGGGTCCGAGTCCAGGCGCAGGAATGGGGCTATCTGTTTGACCCTTTCCGGGACCAGCCGCCTGTACTGGATCTTGCTCTCCGGCGTTATGGCGTCGCTTATGAGGACGTTGATGTCTGTGAACTCCCACGCGTAGGCGAAGCGTTTCAGGAGGGAGCTAAGCTGGACCCCTCCGTCGCCTTCGTATACGTAGTCCGCGTTCGCGGATACACTCGAGTCTATGTCCGGGAAGTCGAACTCGGTCTCCTTGGAGTTTACTATAACGTAGTTGGCGCTGTTCTCTCCATAGTATATCTGAGGAATGTCAACGTGGGGAACTCTGCCCTCCAGAGCCTCAGTCCCCGCCTTGGGTGGAATGTCTTTGATGTAGAACTCCGGTTTCCCGTCTTCTGTGAACTCTGTTGTGGGGCTCATTGCCACCCCAAAGCCGTGCGTGAACTGGAGCCGTCCGTTGACCCAGGACTGCGACTCCTGAGGCAGGTCCTCCGGAAACAGCTCCCTGGCCCCCAGCACCACCTGCCTGATCTCTCCGTCCACCTCATAGCGGTCTATGTCCACTCCCACAAACCGGTAGTAAGCCCGGAAGAACTGTATCTGGTTGTAGATGCTTCTGAGGGGGCGACGGTCCCACAGTCGAACGTTTTCGATTGTCCCGGGATTGGCCGCTACGGTCTCCGCGGTCAGTGGCGCAAGCTCGCCGGCCGAGGGCCCCTCGTCGATGGTCGCCAGCTGGTAGTCCTCCTCAACTATGCGGTCCAGCGCAAAGCCCTGCCTTGTGAACTCGATGTTGCGTGGAATGTACTCGCGCTCCTTCTCCAACTCGTTGGGGGCTACCTGGAGACGCTGCACCAGAGACGGGTAGACGGCGCCCACAATGATGGCCGCCGCTATCCACAGTCCAAGGCCTCCCAGGATTATCCTGGGAGAGCGGAAATAGGCGTTCGCCAGCAGAAGAAGCCCTATCAGGCTGCCGACGCCTATGAGGATGTACAGGGCCGGGAGACGAGCGTTAAGGTCCGTGAAGGCAGCGCCAAAGATGGCGCCGGAGGAGGAGAACAGGAGGTCGTACCTGTCTATCCAGTAGCTCCACGTTATCACCAGCAGGAGAATCCCCAGCAGAACGGTGGCGTGGCTGATTACCGGAGGGGTTATGGCCTGCCCCAGACTGATGCCCCTCATGCTTGCGTTGACGAGGTATATGAAACCCGCTATCGCCATAGTGGTGATGACGGCCCCAAGCAGCCAGCCCTGCACAATGGCCAGCACCGGCAGGGTGAACACGTAAAAGGATATGTCCAAGTTGAAGACAGGGTCCCTCGTGTTGAAGGGGACGCTGTTGCTGAATCTGAGGAAGTCCTCCCACTGGCCCCCAAGGACGGACCCGAAGATGGCTGCCACCAGAAGAATGGTCAGCCATATGCTTCCTATGAAGAGGCGCCTCAGCAACGCGTAGAGCTCCGGCGTCAAGACCGGCGCGGGTTCGCCGGAGGAGACCCGGTAGGCGAAGACGGCGTTGGGTATGGCTATGGCTGCGAACACCAGCGCTCCGGCGAAGAAGAGCCACATCCTGGTCACCAGGATCGTTGTGTAGACGCCCCGGTAGTCCAGGTTGTCGAACCAGAGCCAGTTTGTGTATATCTGTCTGAGTACGTTCAGGAGAATGAGAACGAGTACCAGGCCTATGGCTATCAGTACCCACCTCAGCGCGGGAGTGGGGTCAAAGGGTACGCTCGCCCTTCCACTCTCTCCGTTGGGGAACGGCGACCAATCCTGCTCGCCCCGGAAGCTAAACATCGCCCCGGTCTATCCTGGTGCCGGAGAGGTGTCCTTCCACAAAGTCCAGGAGAGCCCTGCTTCTTCTCCCGTCCAGTATCTGGGCTACGCCGGACCTTTCCAGGGAGCGCAGGCAAGCCTCCATCTTGGGAACCATGCCTCCCGTGATCGCGCCCGAACGCATTAGATCGGCCGCCTGGGAGGCGGTGAGCCCGGAGACGACGCGGCCATCCGAGTCCATTACCCCTTCTACGTCCGTGAGGAAGACCACCGACTCTGCCTCCAGCGCCCTGGCTATCTCCCCGGCGGCGGTATCCCCGTTGACGTTCAGCAAAACCCCGCTGTTCTCCGAGCCGTCCACCGCGTGAATGGCGACAGGAGCTATAACCGGAATGTACCCCATGCCCAGGGCCTGTTGGATGGGGGCGGTGTCCACCCCTGTGATCCGCCCCACGTAGCCGAGATCGGGATCCAGGAACTCAGCCTGTAGCATCCCGCCGTCCACGCCGCTCATGCCCAGGGCCCTTCCCCCCAGCCGATGAACGGAGGCCACCAGGCTCTTGTTCACCAGGCCGCCGAGGGTTGCCACGACAATCTCCATGCCGGCGGCATCGGTCACCCTGAGACCCCTCACAAAGCTGGGCACAGTCCCCTGCTTCTCCATCCACTGGGAGATCACCGGCCCGCCGCCGTGGACCACCACCGGGACAGCGCCCTGCTGTTGCAGGGCAACCAAGTCCTGCAAGGTGGTGTCCTGACTGCTCAGGACGCTACCCCCTATCTTGACGACCAGGGAGGGACGGAGAGACGAATCGGAAGGCACGATGGTTTTTTCCATTGAAGGGTTTTCCGTCTGCCGCGTGCAGCCTTGGCGTACTACGTGGTGTAGGCGCTGTTGAAGGTGACGTACTCTTCGCTGAGGTCGCAGCCCCAGGCCGTGGCAGTGGCGTCTCCCATGTTCAGGCTGAGGCGGATGGTAGTAACCTCGCTTCCGCTCATGGCAGCGACTACCGCATCCTTGAAAAACGGGATGGGTCTGCCATCCTCCATTATGCACACCCCATTGATGTAGAGGGCAATGCAGTCCTCCTGCACCTGAGCGCCGCTGTAACCCAGGGCAACGATTATGCGCCCCCAGTTGGGGTCGCAGCCGTGGACTGCGCTCTTCACCAGTGAGGAGGAGGTTATGGCGCGGGCCGCCATTCGGGCGTCGGCCTCGCTGAGCGCGCCGTCCACCACAACCTCGATTAGCTTGCTGGCTCCCTCGCCGTCTCTGGCTATCTCCTTTGCCAGGAACGTACACACTTCCTGAAGAGCGTCCTGGAACGCCTCCGCCCCGTCGCCGCTCTCTCGTCCTATCTCGTCGCCGCCGGCCATGCCGTTGGCCAGGAGGATAACGGTGTCGTTGGTGCTGGTGTCGCCGTCAATGGTGATCATATTGAAGGACGCGTCAACCGCCTGCTTCAGCGATTCCTTGAGAAAGGCGCTCTCCACCGGCGCGTCCGTAGTCAGGAAGGCCAGCATCGTCGCCATGTTGGGGTGCACCATGCCTGAACCCTTGGCAATGCCTCCCAGCGTGTAGGTGGTTCCGGCAGCCGAGAAGGACACGGCCGCCTCCTTGGAGCGGGTGTCAGTTGTCCTTATGGCCCTAGCCAAAGCATGGCCGCCATCCGGTGCAAGCTCTATATTGCCCATGCCGCCGCTTATGAGGGCCATAGGCAGTTCCACGCCGACTAGACCTGTGCTCATAGGCAGAACCAACTCAGGGTCCAAGTCAAAGCGGCGGGCGGCTAGGGCGGCCATCTCGATGGCGTCCTTCATGCCCTGCTCGCCCACGCAGGCATTTGCGACGCCGCTGTTGCAGACAACGGCCTGAGCGCGCCCCGTGGACACTCGCTGCTCGTTCAGGACAACGGACGGCGACCTCAGCTTGTTGGTGGTGAACGTGCCGGCCACGTTGCACGGGACCTCCGAGCGAACAACACCCAAGTCGAGCTTGTCCTCGGCGTACGTCCTGATGCCGGAATAGGTGGCTCCCGCCATGTACCCCCTGGGAGACGTTATGGTGCCATTTTCCAACCACTTAGGCTCTAAGCTCATCTTTTCTCCGCTCTCAAATATCTGTCTTTTACGTATCACGGAACGGCTGCAAGTATAACACTGAACCCAGTTGCAGCAAAAGGGGTGAGCACGGGACACAACGCCCCATTTCGGGGTATACTGTTGGCTCAAGCTTTGGAAAGGACGGGAAGCCTACATGCCCATCTCCAGAATCCGCCCCCTGGATGCGAAGCTCCTCTTTGACGACAGGCCGTACAGCCTGGGCGAGACCATAAACGCTATGGTGGAGCTGAACGCTAGGAGCGAGATCGAAGTGAGGGAGGCCAGGCTGGACCTGGTCTGCGAGGAGCATTATACACAGAGCTACACCGTGAACGTGCCTATAGGGCAGCGAGCGGACACCGGAGCGCCAAGCGGCATGGGTGGGGTGTACATACCCGTCAGCATCCCAAAGCAGGTGCACAAAGACATCAAGGAGACCTACGTCCACAGCAGTGGAGTGTTCCTGGCTAACTCGTCTCTTCGCTCAGGCGCCGCAGCGCCCTTCAGCGTCAGATTGGAGATAGACCAGGCGCCTCCGCCCCACGCCGACATTGGGACCGTGAGATGGAGGTTGGAGGTGGTGGTGGACGTGGCGCGAGCCCGGGACATCAAGACGCGGCACAGGGTCCGGGTAGAGGTTGGCTGAATACGCGGATTTGACACTACCTGTAGGGTGTCTATATAATTGGCATCCTTGAGATAGGCCCCACGCGGCCTGCGTTTGTGAAGCAGCCCCTGTTTTTGGGTAGCTTTGCTTTTGAAAGGAAGGGGTGAGAGTTTGTCACAGGTGGTCGTGAGAGAGGGTGAGACCTTCGACAGCCTCTTGAGGCGCTTCAACAAGAGGGTGCAAATGGACGGAATCCTTTCAGAAGCGCGGCGCCGGGCCCACTTTGAGAAGCCCAGCGTGCAGCGCAAGCGGAAGGCGGCGGCCAAGAGGCGCAAGAGTGCTCGCAGCGCCGGCGTAGCCACTGCCGCCAACGCCCGCAGGTAGAGGAGCGCCGTTCTTCTCATGGGGTTGAAAGAGCGTCTGGACGATGACCTGAAGAGGGCTATCAGGGAGCAGGACGCCCTGCGGCGTACGGCGCTCCGATCGCTCCGGTCCGAGGTGCACAACGAGGAGATAGCCCTTCAAAAGCCCTTGGATGACGACGATGGCATAATCGGTGTCATATCCAGGCAGGTCAGGCAGCGTCGCGAGAGCATATACGAGTTCCGCAAGGGGAACCGGGAGGATCTGGTGGAGCGGGAGGAAGCGGAGCTTGCCATTCTTCTGGACTACCTACCCCCGCAGCTAACCAGGGAGGAGCTCGCGGGTCTGGCCGAGGCGGTAATCGGGGAGGTGGGCGCGCGAGGCCCCGGAGACAAGGGCAAAGTCATGGGCAAGCTGATGCCCCAGGTGAGAGGAAAGGCCGAAGGGTCGGCGGTCAACGAGGTGGTGACCGGACTCTTGGAGGCTCTATGAGGATAGCCACGCTCTCGCCAACCGGGCACGTGGAGGGTAAGCGCCTTGCAGTCTGAGGGGCGCTTTTCTTTTTATCCGGGGAGCTTTGCATGAGATTCGGTATCGTTGTCTTTCCGGGGACCTGGAGCGACGGTGACTGCTACCACGCGGTCAAGTCCGTGCTGGGCCAGGAGGCCCGGCACGTATGGCACAAGGACAGGGACCTGTCCGGCTTGGACTGCCTGATTCTCCCAGGCGGCTTTTCCTACGGGGACTACCTACGGACGGGCGCAATTGCCCGTTTCTCTCCCGTGATGGAGGAGTTGGAGCGTTTTGCCGGCAGGGGGGGCCTTGTCCTTGGCATCTGCAACGGCTTTCAAATACTCTGCGAGGCCGGCCTGCTGCCAGGCGTCCTGATGCGGAACCATCACGTGCAGTTTCGCTGCCAGTGGGTTGACCTGCGAGTAGAGAACCCGGACACCCCCTTTACATCCGAGTGCCGGCAGGGTCAGACGCTGCGTATACCCATTTCCCACGGGGAGGGCAACTACTACGCCGACCCGGACACCCTGACCTCTCTCAACGCCGGTGGGCGGATTGTGTTCCGGTACTGCACACCCCAGGGTGAGACAACCCCCGAGTCCAACCCCAACGGCTCGCTTGAGAACATCGCCGGCATAGTCAACGAGCGGGGCAACGTGCTGGGGATGATGCCACACCCTGAACGGTGCTGCGAGGCCGCCCTGGGCGGTACGGACGGACGCCACATATTCGAGTCCATGCTGCGAGTTGTGGCGTGAGGCCACTCGCGTGATGGGCTGGTCTTAGCGTATAATGTCCATGTGCTGCGCCGCGCCCGGCAAATCTCAAGGCGCCGCCGTTTCATAGCAAATGCCAGTCTCCAAAGAAGTCCTGGATGAGATAGCCCTCTCGGAAGCCGAATATGAGGCCATCGTAGATCGGCTTGGCTCAGAACCCAACTCCCTGGAGCTGGGGATGTTCGGCGCGCTGTGGAGCGAGCACTGCGGCTACAAGCACTCCAAGCTCCTTCTGAGTCGGCTTCCTTCCTACAGCCCCCGACTGCTGGTGATGCCCGGGGCTGAGAACGCCGGGGTCGTGGACATTGGAGACGGGCTGGCCGTGGTGATGAAGATCGAGTCCCACAACCATCCCTCGGCCGTGGAGCCGTTCCAGGGCGCGGCCACGGGAGTAGGGGGGATTGTCAGGGACATCTTCGCTATGGGCGCCAGGCCCATCGCCCTGCTGAACTCCCTCCGCTTCGGCCCCTTGAGCGAGCCGAGAAATCGCAGTCTCTTTGGCGGTGTGGTGGCCGGGATCTCCTGGTACGGGAACTGCATCGGTGTCCCGGACGTGGGTGGAGAGGTGTACTTCTCCACCTCCTACTCCGGCAATCCCTTGGTCAACGCAATGTGCGTTGGTCTGGTAGAAAAGGACCGCATGGTTCGGGCCAAGGCTTCCGGCGCGGGAAACCTGATTGTCTTGGTGGGCTCCGGCACAGGCGTGGACGGCATCCACGGCGCTTCCGGGCTGGCCTCTCGCACCTTTGAGGAAGAGAGGGAGATGCGCCCTACAGTGCAGGTGGGCAATCCCTTCCTGGAGAAGACGCTGATAGAGGCGTGCCTGGAGGCGCTGGCCACGGGGTACGTTCTTGCGATGCAGGACCTGGGAGCCGCGGGGCTGACCAGCGCTGTGGTGGAATCGGTGGCCCACGGCAACTCCGGGGCCGTGATAGACGTGGCGCGAGCGCCCCGCAGAGAGAAGGGGATGTCACCCTACCAGGTGATGCTGTCCGAGTCCCAGGAGAGGATGCTGGTGGTGGTGAGCGGCGAGCATGAAGCGGCCGTAAGGCAGGTGTTCGACAAGTGGGACCTGGAGCACACCGTAATCGGGGAGGTCACCGATGATGGGCTGGTGAGGATCTACGACGGCGATAGCCTGGAGGCTTCTCTGGCCGTGGACGTCCTCACGGATCCTCCGCTCTATCATCTCCAGGGTGTGCCGCCGGCCTACATGGAAGAGACGCGCGGCGTAGATATGGAGGCCCTGCCCCTTCCGCCGGAGGGCGCGGAGTCCGTGCTGCTCCGCCTCCTAGCATTTCCGGATATCGCGGGCAAGGAGTGGATATATCGCCAGTACGACCACCAGGTGCAGACCAACACTCTGCAAGCGCCCGGTGGAGACGCCGCTGTGCTCAGGATCAAGGGCACGAGCAAAGGCATAGCTCTGTCCACCGATGGAAATGGCCGCTACTGCTACCTGGACCCACTCGCAGGCGGGGCCATTGCGGTGGCCGAGGCATGCCGCAACCTGGCGTGCGTTGGAGCCGAACCCCTTGCCATCACCGATTGCCTCAACTTTGGCAACCCGGAGCGTCCGGAGGTGTACTACCAGCTGGAGCAGTGCATTGACGGAATGACCCAGGCCTGTGAAACGCTGGGCGTGCCTGTGATAAGCGGCAACGTAAGCCTGTACAACGAGACCAGGGGCGTGGCGATTTGGCCCACCCCGGTGATCGGGGCGTTGGGCCTGCTGGAGGACGCGGAGAAGGGATGCGCCACAGCCTTCAGGAACGAGGGCGACGTGGCGCTACTCCTGGGAGCCGCGGAGGCGTCCGCCGATGCCCGCTCCCTGTCCGGCAGCGCGTACCTGGAGGTGGCGCATGGCAAGGTGGCCGGTATCCCGTATATCGACCTGGGGTTGGAGTCCAGGGTGCAGCGCCTCTGCCGCAAGGCCATAGAGCAGGGGTTGCTCAACTCGGCCCACGATTGCTCCGACGGAGGACTGGCGGTGTCCCTGGCCGAGTCCTGCATTGCCGGTGGCCTGGGCTTCAGGGGCGCGTTCGCCGTCGAAGGACGATGGGACGCGGCGCTGTTCGGCGAAGCCCAGTCCCGGATCGTGGTGTCGCTGGCCCCGGATGCTCTGCCTGCCTTGGAGACGCTGGCCTCCGAGGAAGGTGTGCCGTGGACGCAGCTTGGCTCCGTTGGCGGAGAGGCCTTATCCGTGCCTGGACTGCTGAATGTGCCACTGGATGACCTGGAAGCTGCGTGGAGGGGGGGACTGGAGAGGGCGTTGTGACAGCCTCTTCTCTTCATATCGCGTGGGACACGGAGACCGCAGGCCATGAGCTTAGCCCCTAGCCCACTTGCAGCGCCGCCGCGGCGCATGGGAACGCCGGGCTAGATGGTTCTGCTAAAACGTTTCCTCACCATACCCCTGGGGCTGGCTTTCCTTGTGCTGTTCGGGTTCGCGCTGGTCATACTGCGCCAGGGTTCTACCTTCCAGAACCCTGACTTCTACAAGGCCCATCTGGCGGATGCTGACGTATACAGCTTTGTCATGGTCGACGTGTCCACGTCCGGCATAGATGAGCTGCGCGGCAAGCCCGCGGACTTCTACTCCGACACCCTGAAGGAGAACCCGTTGGATGCGGTTGGACTATCAACTGCCGATATGGTCTCCTCCCTGAACAGGGCTCTGCCTCCGGCCTGGGTACAGGAGCAGGTGGAGCGGACCATAGACCAGGCCGGCGGCTACCTTGCCGGGGACTTGGACAGCTTTGAGGTAGCTGTGAGTATTGAAGAGCGCGTTCCGGATGCCACCCGGGAGCTGAAGGCGTTGCTACGCAAGTCTCGGCTGTACCACCTGGTGTTGGACGAGGTTGTGACTCCGGAGATAGACAAAGCCCTGGCCGGAGGAGTGGCCCTGCCCTTCAACGCGCCCCTTGACCGCGATGAGGTGGTGGCCGCCGTGCGCAGGGTTGTGCCGGAGGAGTGGGCCAAGGACCAGGTGGACAACGCCCTGGACGAGGTGGCCGCCTACATGGTGGGCGACCAAGAGACCCTTACCATACACGTCCAGTTTGACCGGCGCGCAGACGTGGCATTGGAGGAGGCGAAGAGGATCCTTGTGACGGCTGACTCCTCTGAGCTTATATTCGACGAGGTGATACTCCCAGTCCTGGAAGCGAATCTTCCCAGGTCCTACGACCTGCCCTTTGGGGGCGCTATAACCGATGAGGAGGTTATTGCGGCCATGCAGGAACGGCTGTCTCCGGCATGGCTGGAAGAGCAAGCCCTGTCGGTTTTGGACCAGGCCGGCCCATACCTCATCGGCAGGGTGGACAGCTTCCGGGCCGTGATACCCACGGCTGAACCTCAAGACGTTGCCCTGGCAGTAGTGGAGGACCTGACGGTGTCCAAGCTGGAGGGGTTTCTGAACGCCCTGCCCGAATGTGCCGCGGGTCAATCGCCGTTCCGGAGCGGCGCGCCCTCTCTGGACGAGACGCCCCAATGCGCGCCTCCGGGAGTGGACGCCGGCGAACTGATCACGCTGTGGAACGTAGACCTCACCTACGCGGTAGCCGACGCGCTCGCCGACGTGATCGGAAACCGGATTCCCGACGAACTGGTCTACACCGAGACCGATATGCGCCGGGCTATGGACGGCTCAGGTGGCCTGGACGCCATGGACAAGGCGAGAGAGTTACTCAGCCAGGGTTGGACTTACACGGAGGCCGATCTCCTGGAGGACCAGCCTGCCGGCTCCGGCAACTCGTTGGACGACCTGCGCGCTGCCACGAGCAATGGCTGGACCTACACGGACGCGGACCTCCGGGAAGACGTGTCGAGCGGCTCATTCGGTAGCATTGAGGAGTTCAGGGAACAGCCTGCCAGGGCTTGGAGTCTGAGGTTCCTGGTCTACCTCCTCTTGGCGGCGCTCTTGGCGCTCATCGGCTTCCTGGGAGGGACGGATTGGTGGAGCAGAATAGCCTGGGCGGCGGCGACCCTGGGCGTGGCATCGATTCTGGCGCTCATTGCCTCAGCCCTGATATTCAAGCCTGTCGTGCGTGGCTTGATCGATGAGCTGCGGCTCCTGGCGTCGGATGGTATGGAGAGTCCGACAGGGCTGCTTCTGGTCGAGAAGGTTATGGAGGTGGCCCAGGCGATGGCGGACGACTTTCTGGCGGGCATCGCGCGTTACAGCCTGGCCCTGTTTGTCTTTGCGGCGGTGGTCTTTGCGTTGGCCTTCGTCAGAAGTCGTCAGGTCTCTTCCCGGAGCGGGTAGCCGCGCGCTAGGGTTTTCCGCCCTCCCAGTGACCCGGACGTCGGGACCTGGCCCGCCACCGTCTGAGGGTGTTCCAGTTCTTGAGGGCAATCCGCCAAGTGGGAAGGTCGTAAGGCCGGTCCGTGAGGCCGCGCACTCTGGTCATTACGTCCTCGCTCAGTGGAGGGCCGTGGCCGAAGCACGCCAGATCGGCCTCCAGGTCTCGCAGGGCATGAAGCGAGGCATCCAGTTGCCGCCGCTTGGATCGGTCCCACATGAGCGGGCGGCTCAACCGGTCGATGTTGTTGAGAACGGAGTCCCCCAGAAATAGCGCCCGTGGGCCTGTAAGCAGAGGGGATATGCTTCCCGGCGTGTGGCCTGGCGAGTGGATGATCCGCAACCCGGCCATGCACGGGACCACGTCGCCGTGCTCCACGGTCTCATGCACAGGGGTGTCCGGGAACCGCCTCGGCTCCCGGGGAGGCCTGGGCCCTCCCCCGCCCCCGGCAACTCGCTGCGCCCAACGGTACCAGGTGGGCGGCGATTCACCCTCGTTGCCCTTTCTAAGCAGCAGCGTACCGTCCGGGCCGGGCTCTGTCTCGTCCTTGTGGGCCACTATGCGCGCGCCCGTCAGCTCATGGAGCTCGGCGGCGCTCCCGGAGTGGTCGAAATGGAAATGGGTCACGATGATCCATCGGAGGTCGCTGGGGCTTCGCCCTATCTTCCTGATGTAGGATACTATGGCCTCTCCATTTCCGGAGATGCCGGTGTCCACCACTGCCATACGCTCGTCCGCCAGCAGGACCACGTTGCTGCCGGTGACGTCCTCCAGGCGATGGACCCCAGGGGCTATTTCCACGATGGAGCGTTCCTTTCACCGGGGTGATTGAGTATATGCCCGACAGGGTGTGATTGTATGTCAGGCTATCGGCAATGTCCAGCGATTGCCCGCTCATATGGTTCGACAGGCTCACCACGAGCGGGCGGGAGTTGTACTCCAACCAACGTTGGCATTACCAACACGCGTTCAGAATAGCTTTTGGGGCGCAGACTCAACGGGTTGGTTATGGCGCGCGACACCGCTCACACTGAGCTTGTCGAAGTACGTGAGCGGTGTCAGCTACGCCCACAGTCACACCGCTCATATGGTTCGACAGGCTCACCACGAGCGGGCAAGGGAGCATCTGCCACCGCCCGGCCCGCTCAGGCGCCGGGCCGCGTCCACATTGCCAGTCGATTGTGTTAGGATATGGCGGACATGATAGACAGGACTTTGGAATGGCCCGCGTCTCAGTAGGCGTTGAAGGGAACAGGCGCAGGTCGGGTCGCATCTTCTACGGATGGTGGATCGTCTCAGGCGGCTTCTCTCTCCAGATGATAGTCGGGTCGCTGATGATCCACAGCTTCACCGCGTACTTCCCCATATTGCAGACTCAGTTCGGCTGGAGCCGGTCGCTGCTCTCCGGGGCCTTTGCCCTGTCCCGTGCCGAGAGCGGAATACTGGGGCCTCTGCAAGGCTGGCTCATCGACAGGTTTGGCCCCAGGATCATGGTGAGGGTTGGCATGATGCTGTTTGGCGCGGGGTTCATAATGTTCAGCCTGACGGATTCCGTCCTAGACTACTACCTCACCTTTGCCCTCATGGCCCTGGGTTCCAGCGTCGCCGGGTTCCTGACGGTGGCGACGACTGTGGTCAACTGGTTCGAGAGGCGGCGCGGCGTAGCCATGGGTATAGCCATGAGCGGTTTCGGGATCGGCGGGCTGTTGGTGCCCGCAGTGGCGTGGTCGCTCACCACGTTCGGCTGGCGGGAGACCGCCTTCTTCTCCGGGGTCCTGATAATGATAGTTGGGCTGCCCATAGCTCAGCTCATGCGCCAGAGGCCGGAGCAGTACGGGTATCTGCCGGACGGCGCAACAGCGCCCGTCGTCGGCTCGGAGGAGTCCCAGGGTCGCAGCGCTGCGACCGGCGGAGACGAGGTTGGCGGCTTCACCGCCAGGGAGGCCATGCGCACGCCGGCCTTCTGGCTCATCAGCCTGGGACACTCAATGGCGCTGCTCACGGTGGGCGCCGTCTCCCTGCATCTGATCCCGCACATAATGGAAAGCGTTGGCCTCACCATCACGGCGGCCGCCAGCGCAGTGGCGGTGATGACAATATTCAACATTCTGGGGCAGCTTGGTGGCGGATTCCTGGGCGACCGGTTCAGCAAGCGAATGCTGGCCGCTATTGCGATGCTGACGCACTCCGCCGCTCTGCTGATACTTGCCTATGCCACCACCATCTTGCCGGTCTACGTCTTCGCCGTGCTGCACGGGACCGCGTGGGGGCTGCGCGGGCCCATGATGACCACCATACGCGCGGACTACTTTGGCCGCGCCTCCTTTGCCACCATCATGGGGTTCTCGTCGCTGTTAGTAATGGTTGGGATGACAGGCGGTCCGCTCTTTGCCGGCTTCATGGCCGACATCTTCGACGGCTACCGCGTCCCGTTCATCGTCATTGCGGCCATTACGGGCTTGGGATCGCTGTTCTTTGCCCTGGCGCGCCAGCCCAATCTGCCGGAGCGCCTGCGCCGGTAGCTCGCATACCGGGCTGGAGCGGCCCACCGTTGAAGGATAGCCGGTTCAGGCCTTTTCCACCAGGACTGAGCGAAGACGGCCTATGGCGCTCTCGTCGATTACCACTGCCCTGACGTACTTCTCGTCGATGTACTCCAGGGCGTCCTTGACGGCGTCCGCCCTGCACTCAAGCATCCTGTCCAGGCGGTCCAGCTTGTATCCAATCTGCGCGGCGGCGCTTCTGAGCTCGCTCTTGATCTCGTTCAGATAATGCTTTGTCTGGAGGTAGTCTTCCACAATAGTATCCCGCGCTACTCCCGCCAAGCCCAGGAGCGTGGCGATCACCACTCCGGTTCTATCCTTGCCCGCGGAGCAGTGGATGATGGCAGGGACTGCGGGGATATCGGCCAGAACCGAGATGACGTACCCGATTTGGCTCCGGCATTCGTCAACCAGCGCCATGTACAGTTCCTCCAGCGTCTCAGCCCGGTGTTGGTCAATGATGTGAGGAGCCAGCATGGGCAGGTGAATGTAGGCGATGTTGGGTGAGCTCGCGAAGACGTTGGGCGCGGTGGCCGTCTCCTCCCTTAGCTCCTTTCCACCGTGAGAATATGTTCGAGCTGCCTGGGAGCGCCGCTACCGGGTCGCAATGCCGGCGGTAAGGGCGTTGCGACCCTCCAGGACGGGCAGAAGGTCGGCTGCGGAGTCCGGCGCTACGTCTGCAAACGGGAAGAGGGTTTCCCTGGCTCCTATTCCGGTGAGCACACCTACACAGAGGGATGCTCCGGCGCTCACCGCCGTCTCAACGTCAACGCGGGAGTCTCCCACAAAGGCCACCTCTTGCGGAGGTATGTCAAAGGACTCGCAGAACCGGAGCAGCGTACGCGGGTCCGGCTTGAACGGCTCGCCTTCCTTGTAGCCTGCAAAGTAGTCGAGCTTTTCGAAAACGCCAAGGCGCTGCAACTGCCGACGCCCCGCCTCCTCGTAGTCGTTGGTTATGACTCTGACGACAAGCCCCATTCCATGCAGCGCCTCGAAGAACTTCTCCGAGATCCAGGAAAGGCTCCAGCAGCGTCGATGCCGGAAGCGTCAGCATATGCTCCAGGTACTTGAGGGCGCTCCGTTTTCGGCTTTCTGCTACGCCGTAACTGTCGAGCGCCCTCCCCGTCAGACCCAGAATCGTCGGCAGCGGGAGAGAGCCCGGCGTCCCTTGGGGGATAAGGGCGCCGTTGTCGTCTATTCCCAGGGAGCGACGCAACTCTGGGCCGATCGTCGGGAAGTGGGCTTCCAGCGTCGCAATGGCCTTGTTCGCTCTTGGAAGCCAGGGGCCAAAATAATCCAGGAGGGCGCCATCCTTGTCGAACAGGACAGCCTTCAAGCCGGTGACTCGTGAAGCGCGAGTCGAAGCTAGGGTCACCGCTGCGCTCTTCCTCTCGGACTTATCGTGTTTTCCATGTGGCGCTCATTACCTCTTGTGGATCTGGTCATCTGTGCCTGACCTCTATGACCTCAAGTAGACAATAGCGCCGGAGGTTTATAGCGCGGTTAATGGAGCGTTAAGGGGCGGTTAAACGCCGTTAAAGGCATGATTAACCCTGTGATGGTACGCCCGGAGGGATTCGAACCCACGACCCTCGGTTCCGAAGACCGATGCTCTATCCACTGAGCTACGGGCGCACACTCCGCGGGTGGAAACCCACCCGGTTGATTATCTCACGTTTTGCCGTATGTTTGCCAATGTTCTGGAAAGGCGACGGCGTATGCGCTATACTTCCCATGCGCAAGACCCACTTGGGGCTGCCCACCACCGGCCTACATCGATTGCTGCCGGAGTGGCCGGACCCGCGATACACTACCGATCACAGGAGGAACTATGGCTGAGCAGAAGATACGTGTGGGAATCATTGGGGCAAACGTGAGCAACGGATGGGGGCCCAGGGCACACCTGCCTGCCCTCCTGGCCCTGCCTGAGTTTGAGCTGACCGCCGTGTGCACCTCTCGCCCGGAGACGGCATCTGCCTCAAAGGAGAAATTCGGAGCGCGGCTTGCCTTTCACGACTACCACGAGATGGCGGCGCACCCTGACGTTGACGTGGTGTCAGTGGTGGTGCGCGTGCCGTTCCATCATGAGATGACCGTTGCAGCCCTCAACGCGGGGAAGCACGTCTTTACGGAGTGGCCGCTGGGCGCAAACCTGGCTGAGGCCGAGGAGATGGCCGAACTGGCGCGGGCCAAGGGCGTCCGCGCACTGGCAGGGATGCAAAGGCGCTGCTCACCCCTCTACCTGCGACTCAAAGAGCTCATAGAGGAGGGCTACATAGGCGATGTGATGTCCTGCCATCTGAGACTGATGGGCACAGGCGGCACGTCCCGCACGTCCGACCGGACGTGGATGGGGGATGCGGCCAAAGGCGCAAACACCATGACCATCTCCTTCGGCCACGCCATAGATGCCCTGAGCATGTGCGTGGGCGAGATCAGGGAGGTATCGGGAGTGGTGAGTACCCAGATTGAGCGTTGGCTGGAAAGCGATACGGACAGCTACGTGGACGTGACCTCCCCGGACAACGTGCTGGTCAGCGGGAGACTGGCAAGCGGCGCGGTGGTATCGGCGCACGCGGCCTCCCAACCGGCCTTCGGCAGCGGCCAGCGGCTGGAGGTCTACGGACGAGAGGGGGCGCTGGTTGTCGAGAACGACAGTCGCCTGCTCGGTGGCAGGGCCGGCGACGCCTCTCTGGATGAGCTTCCCATCCCGGACCGCTTGACGTGGGTTCCAGAGGACGTCCCGCAAGGCCCGCCCCTGCACGTTGCCCAGATGTACCGGCGGTTTGGAGAGGCCATCCGCTCAGGAGAGAAGGCTACGCCGGACTTCGATGACGCTGTGGCCCTCCACAAGCTCATCGACGCCATAAAGAGGGCTTCCGACCAGGGAACGCGTCAGCGCCTGGACTAGCGGCGGTGAGTTGCCGCGTAGCGCCGGTCCCGGCCTCAGGGCGTTCAGGAGCCCGGCAGCTTCGCGGCCTCCTTCCTACAACTCCAAATACCGGCGGAAGAACTCAACCACCCTTTCGGCGTACTCCTCGGCGGCTACCTCCGCTCCCTCGGCGTGGCCCGCCCCGTCTATGAGCCACACCCCTTCTTTGGGTTCTCCGGCCGCGGCGTAGAGGGCATGGGCATCCTCCGGCACAATGGTTCTGTCCTCCCGGCCGTGTATTATGAACACCGGCCGAGGGCTGATGAGCGCTACATCCTCCACGGGCGCCACCTGGCCGGCCTTGATGCCCAGGCGTCGCTCGATGATGAACACCGTGACGGGAGCAAAGGGAAAGGCGGGCAGGTTTATGAAGTGCTCGAAGCTGCTTGCGACGGCGCTGTTGATGCTCCGGAAGGAGGACTCTGAGACCACAGCCTTCAGCTCCGGAGTATCGGCGGCGGCCATCATGGCCGCCGCCCCACCCATCGACAGCCCCAGCGCTCCCACGTTCTCTCCGTCCGCGTCCCCGCGTTCCTTCAAGTACCTCACCGCGCCCCGGACGTCGCCCTGCTCGCGAAAGCCGAAGGTGACGGCGTCCCCCTCGCTTTCACCGCTACTGCGGAGGTCAAAGAGCAGCACCGAGTAGCCCGCATCGTGAAGGAAGTCGGCATGGGGGAGCATCTTGTCCCGCGTGCCGCCGAACCCGTGGAGAAGGAGCACGGTCCTGGGACTCTCACCGGGGATGAACCAGCCGTACAGACGAGCGCCATCCATGCTGGGGAAATCCACATCTTCCAGTATCGCCTGCAGTTGAGGGTAGTCCTCCGGCTTTGGCAGGTCGTCGGACGTGGCCGGATGGATGCCGCGCTCGGAGCCTATCCAGCCCACGCCTGCCAGGACCAGCACGCTGAGCGCGGCGGAGGCGGCCAGATAACCGTTGGAGAGCGTCCGGTAGCGGGTCCAGGGCCGCCACATACGGGCCAGGAAGACAACGGGCGCGGGCGTAAAGAGCCACAGAACGCCGAGGAAGACGATTGATGAGGCAGCCGTTGCAGTTATGCCGTGGATGACGGCCACAACCCCGAAGAACGCGGCGCCGGCGAGAGCGGCCAACACCCTGCTCAAGCTCATTGGGGATGACGCTCGTCGATATTCCCGCGGTGGGCCATTCCGGGCCTTGCCTGAAAGTATGGGCCGTCTGGACTCACTCATGCCCTGAATATTAACGGGAGTACGCCATGCTATGCAATGGGAGCGGCCCGGGATCCAGGGGTTGTCCCTCATCATGTCTGCCGCCACAGCCACGCAGCGCTCACAGCAATCCAAGCAACTTGGGCGCAGCTAACACACGTTTGGAATACCATAGAATGTCCTGGGTGTTGCCCTCAGGAGGAAACCCGCTATAATTGGGTCATGCGAGGAAGCCCCTTAGGGGTCATTGTGGTCATGGCGCTGGCGCTTGCTATTGCAGCCTGCTCCCAGTCTGACCCTACCGCTACACCTACAACTGTCCCTACTCCAACCATGATTAGAACAGCGACAGCTGGGGACAGCGTGATGGTGCACTACACAGGGACCATGGACAGCGGCGAAGAGTTCGATTCTTCCAGAGGCAGAGAGCCTCTCGGCTTTGTAGTGGGCGACGGCAGGATGATATCCGGGTTTGACGCCGCCGTCCGCGGTATGGGGGTGGGCGATTCCGTAACTGTGCGGTTGGAACCCCAGAACGCTTACGGAGAGCGACTTGACCGCCTCGTCATCGAGTACCCGATAGACCAGTTGCCCCCCGGCTTGGGGGAGGGCGACGGCGTACAGTATGAGAACGGCTTTACAGGGGTAATACTTGAGGTAACCGCCGAGACTTTCACGGTTGACGCCAACCACAGACTGGCAGGACAGGCCCTGACCTTTGAGATTGAGCTGGTATCCGTAAACTAGATGGCTCCGGCCCGGGGAGCAAGCCGCTTGCCCGGGCTGATGCTGCACGATAGGAGTTGACATGGTGAGCAACGGAGGAGCGGGCGCTGAGCGTCAAGTGGCTGTTCTCATAGACTTGGAGAACGTGGGCATGAGCTCGATTCAGTGGCTCTTTGACCAGATATCGGACATCGGGCGTATCACCATCAAGAGGGCCTATGCCGACTGGTCATCCGTGACCAAGAGCACGCGAAGCCAGGTCCTGGAGCTTGGCATTGAGCCTATCCACCTGTTCCATGTTACGGGGGCAGGCAAGAACGCCAGCGACATTCGACTCGTCGTAGACGCCATTGACCTGCTGTACCAGTCTCCCATAGACACCTTTGTAATCGTTTCTTCCGACAGTGACTTCGTTCCATTGGTGAGCAAGCTCCGGGCCGGTGGGAAGTCCGTTATTGGGGCCGGGAGACGGGCAACGGCCTCGCGCGCGCTGGTCATAACCTGCGACAGATACCACTATCTGGGTGAGGACAGCAAGCCCCTGCCTGAGGGCAACAAGAACAGGCGGCGCCCCCGGACTCCTGTCGCCGTGGAAGCTCCGACTGAGATCCTTCTCCTACGCGCCATGAGCGCCGCTATGGATGAGGAGGGGAGGGTGGCCGGAAGCAAGCTTCACCAAACCATGCAGCGTCTGGACCCCAGCTTCAACTTCCGCTCACTGGGCTACTCCACTTTGACCAAGTACCTGGAGGCATCGTCCGAGGTTAAGGTCACTCGGCCACATGGCGCTGGCGACGTGAATGTGGAGTTGGCAGATATGGGCGCCCCTCCTGCCTCTCCCGCAGCCGCGCCTCTCGACTCTGACGCGCCTCTCGACTCTGAGACGTGGGGGCCGAAGGTCGACGCGGCGTGGGCCGAGAGGGCGCCCGATTCCGGACAGTCCATATCGGGTCATGCCGCCGCGTCGACCGCGGCGTCCGTCCTTGGCTTTCAGAAGCTGAGCGCCTCGCAGCACAAGACCATTCAGAAGCTGCTGGACGCCAGCGAGCATCTGAATGGCAGGTGGCGCAGGGACAGAAATACCGTCATCCGGCGGTAGAACGGATACACCCCATCGGCAAAAAGCATCCTGGAGGTTAACTCATGCAGGTCACGCCTCACGTGTACTCAGCGCATATTGCGGACACCGCGGTGGCTCATCCCGGAGGCTCCAACATCTTCTTTGCCGGCGACCCGTCAGAGAGCATGGTCATCGTCGATACGGGTGAGCATGACAGGGAGTGGACCAGGCAGATCTTGGAGGGCTACCAGGAGCTGGGCCGCCCGAAAATCGCCGAAATAGCTATCACTCACAGCCACAGCGACCACATAGGCGGCTTGGACCGCATATTCGAAGTGGTGCAGGCCCGGGTGCGCTGCCATCCTAAGCTGGTCGGACGCCTGCGAGCCGTTGTAGGGCCGGAAAACGTGACCAGTCTTCGATCGGGGGAGCGTATCAAGGCGAGCAGCGGTGTCTTCCTGAACGCCATTTTTACCCCCGGACACGAGGAAGCCCACGTCTGCTACTACATGGCTCGCGACAGGGTGATGTTCACCGGAGACACCGTCCTCGGTGGGTCTTCTACCACGGTCCAGGACCTGGCCGACTACATGAGTTCCCTGGAGAAGCTGTCACGCTACAGGGTAGAGGTGGTATGTCCAGGACATGGCCCCGTTGCGTCCGGACCCCGGGGCGCTCGCCTGATACCCTGGTATATAAGACATCGCAACGAACGTGAGCAGCAGGTGATAGGCGCTCTGCAAAAGGGCATTGAAGGCGTGGAGGGCATGGTGAGGGATATATACCCCAGGAACCTCAATAGAGGGCTGCGCCAGGCCGCCGGCAGAAACGTGCAGGCCCACCTTGCCAAGCTGGTCAAGGAGGGCAGGGTAGAGGTTGAGGCGCGCCCTGCCGTCTACAGGCTCAAGCCTGAGTAGCAGTTCTCTGCTCAAACAGAGTGCCCGCCGACCCTTTTCCAAAGGCCGGCGGGCGCAAACCGCTCCATTTGACAGTTCCGGAGAGACTACTTTTTGGCGTCCCTCTCCTCAATGGCTTCCAGGACTGATCCCGGGGTGATGGGCAGCGTGTACACCCGAGCGCCGATAGCTCGGCCGACGGCGTTGGCCAGGGCTGGAAGCGGCGCAATGATGGGGTGCTCCCCGGCGCCTCTGAGTCCGTAGGGATGCCGTGGATTGGCGTACTCAATGATCTCGGTGTCGATCATGGGCAGGTCAAGGGTGGTGGGCATCCGGTAGTCCAGCAGGCTGGAGTTTGCCATTACACCATCTGGCGAGAAGAAGTACTCCTCGTTCAACGCCCAGCCGATGCCTTGGAAGGTGCCTCCCTGCATCTGCCCCTCCACGTAGGAGGGGTGAGCGGCCTGGCCGATGTCCAGGAAGGCGGTGGCGCGAATTATGTCCACCTTGCCCGTCTCCGGGTCAACCTCCACGTCAAAGAGGTTGCCTGCCAGCGCTCCGCCTACGCCTCCCTGCGTGTCACTGGCAGAGCAGGTGACCGGGCCTCCCGTGGACATGAGCCTGCCCGCAAGCTCCTTGAATGTGAACTTGTCTTCGGTGTTCTTTGTGCAGACGAAGGAGCCATCCACAAACTCTACGTCCTCGGCCTGCGCCTCCCACAGCAGGGCGGCGCGGTTCTTCATCTGCCCGATCACCAACTGCGCCGCGGCTATGGCTGCGCGGCCTGTGTCAAAGGTTATGCGGCTGCCGCCGGACCCCCCCGTCCAGCCCACTGAGTCGGTGTCCACAACCTGGGGGGTGACATCCTCTGCGGCAAGGCCAAGCGCTTCGGCCACCTGCATGGCAACGGCTACGCGTGTGCCAGAGAGGTCCATAGACCCCGTGGTCACGTTGACAGCGCCATTGGCCAGCACGTTTATGGTGGCGGAGGAGCCGCTCCCGCCGCCGTTGAGGCGGTATCCCGTGGCTACGCCGCGGGCGCGATTGGGGCCGCCAAGGGGCGCCGTGTAGTGTGGATGGGCCTTGATGACCTCCATCACCTCTTTGAGTCCAACGTGGGCATGGGGTACGCCCGTGACGGCGCGGTCCCCTTCCATGGCTACGTTCTTCAGGCGCAGGTCCATGGGATCCATCTCAAGGATCTGCGCCAGCTCGTCTATTGCGCTCTCCACGGCAAAGCACGCCTGGGGATGGCCCGGCGCCCGGTATGCCGCCGTCTTTGGCTTGTTGCATACCACGTCATACCCGTCCACCAGGGCGTGGTCAAACTTGTAGGCGCTCAGCCCGGACGTGACTCCGCCGGCCATTGGCGAGCCTGGGAAAGCTCCGGCCTCGTAGACCATGTAAAGCTGGCCTGCGGTGAAAGCGCCGTCCTTCTTGGCACCTATCTTGCAACGGATGAAGCTGCCGGAGGAGGGGCCTGTGCCCTCGAAAACCTCCTTGCGGCTCATTACCATCTTCACCGGGCGCCCGGTCTTCTTTGAGAGGACGGCGGCAACCGGCTCAAGGTAGCCTGTTCCCTTGCCTCCGAATCCCCCGCCAATCTCCATTGGGACCACCTTGATTGTGGACTCCGGCACGCCCAGTATGGCGGCAACGTTGCCGCGGACGCCGAAGATGCCCTGTGTGCTTGTCCAGATGGTCAGCCGGCCCTCCTGTATCCACTGGGCGGTGCACGCAAACGGCTCTATGTACCCCTGGTGGACCGTCTGGGTGTTGTACTCCCGCTCCAGTATTATCTCCGCTTCCTTGAAGCCCTGCTCCACGTCCCCAATCTTGAGTTGGAGATGGCTGGCTACGTTGCTGTTTTTGCCCGTGTCCTGGCCGGCGTCACCCCGGGACATGGTAAACCTCTCGGTGAGGGTGTCGTGAAGAAGGGTGGCATCCTCCTTCATGGCTTCCCTCCAGCCCAGGACCGTGGGCAGGACCTCGTAGTCCACCTCAATGAGGTCGAGGGCCTCTTCCGCTATGTGCGGGTTGGTTGCGGCCACTGCGGCTACGGCATGGCCCTTGTACAGTACCTTCTTGTCGGCAAGGTCGTTCTCCGCCATCAGCCGGGGGTTTTGCAGACTCTGGGCAAAGTTAATCTCCCTCGCCTGGACAATGGGAAAGTCCTTGGCCGTAGCCACGGCCAGCACACCCGGCACGGCTTCCGCCTTGCTGGTGTCTATGGAGCGAATACGGGCATGGGCATACGGGCTTCTGAGCACCTTGCCGTGGAGCGTTCCTGGCAGGGTGATGTCGGCTCCGTATCTGGCGGCGCCGGTCACCTTCTCTATCCCGTCGTGGCGAATGGGCCTGGTGCCAAGCACCTTGTACTTGCCTGGCGTTTCAGTGTCTCTACCGGCGGTTATAGTCATGTGGGTATCTCCTTGACATCTCAGAGATGATTAGCCGGTCCCGGGACCGGCCTGTGTTCTAAGGCTAGTCGTTATAAACGTCTCGCTGTTCGGCAGCGGCTCCCGCGCCGGCAGCGGCCGCCGCCTTTTCGCCGCCCTCGCTCACCATGTCCTCGGCCTTCAGCACGGCGCGGATTATCTTGTCGTAGCCTGTGCAGCGGCAGAGGTTGCCGGCCAGCCAGTGGCGGATCCGGCCTTCGTCGGCGTCCGGCTCCCTGTCCAGGAGGCCCTTGGCTGCTACGATGAAGCCGGGCGTGCAGATGCCGCACTGGAGGGCGGCCTCTTCCAGGAAGGCTTGCTGCAACGGGTGCAGACCCTCCGGCGTGGCTATGCCCTCAATGGTTGTGATGGTCGAACCACCGGCCTCAACACCTAGCACACAGCAGGAGTCTACGATTCTGCCGTCCATTTCGACGGTGCAGGCGCCGCAGTTGCCGTCGTTGCAGCCCTCCTTGGTGCCTGTCATTCCCAAGACATCCCGGAGGACCTCAAGCAGGCTCTGGCGGCTTTCGCAGAGGAAATCGACCTCGGTGTTGTTGATGGTGGCGCTTACGTGTATCTTACCTGCCATGTCTACTACTCCTCCCTGGCTCTTGATATTGCTGTCCGTAGGGCTCGCTTGGTCAATACCCCCACCAAGTGAACGCGCTGTGGGATGGTGCCTCTCATGTCGTTGATGGGGCTGGCCACAGCCTTGGCGGCCTCCGCTGCCTCCTCGATGGTGGCCTCGTTGGCTTCTTTCCCGGCCATCGAATCGGCGGCTGCCTGGGCCATCCTGGGGGTAGGGGCTACGGCGCCCACCGCTATCTTGGCCGAGACGACCTTCTCCTTGGCATCGTCCAAGACGACTGAGACCCCGGAGTTTGCGATAGCGATGTCCATTTCGTTTCTGGGTATAAACCGCAGGAACGCTGCGCCGGAGTTGGGCTTGGGAGACGGGAAGTCCAGACTGACCAGCAGTTCGCCTTCCTGAAGCTGGTTCCTGCCGGGGCCGGTGCAGAACTCCTCAACGGGGAAGCTGCGGCTGCCATTGGGGCCTGCAACGTTGCAGATGGCTTCCAGGGCAATGAGGGCGGGGATGGTGTCGCCGCTGGGGGACGAGTTACACAGGTTGCCTCCGATTGTGGCCCGCGCCTGGATCTGGATGCCTCCTATAAGGAAAGCTGCATCCACAAGGCCGGGGTACAACTGCTGGACGGTCTCATTCTCGTAAACCAGGCAACACGGCACAGCGGCCCCCACGGTTAGGCCATTGGCCTCCGAGCATGAGAGCTCATTGAGCTCAGGGACATTCTTCACATCCACGAGGCGGTCTATCTGGAAGCGACCGCTACGCAACTGGATCAGGACGTCGGTGCCTCCTGCCAAGGCTTTGGCCTTGGGGCCGCTTTCGGCCATCAATCTAACAGCATCTTCAAGGGTGGTTGGAGCTACGTATTCGAAATCTTGCATGGCACATCCTCTCTTAGACTGGCAACATTATAGCATGGCATTGGTAAAGGGCAATAGTCCCCATTTGCCGTTGCCTCACTCCCTGGCGGCAAGCCACTCCCCAACTCCCTCTTCATTGCGCTCCAGCCAGCTCACGTTCAGCCGGATGCGCTCCAGGGACTGCCGAATTGTCCTCTCCGCCGAGGGAGCCGGGTGGCTCTCGAAGAACTCCTCCACGTCCCGGTATCGCTCCTGGGTGGTGAACCCTCCGGCCACACTGACCAGCCGCATTATTGCAAAGCCGCCGCGACCGTATCTGCGGTCGAACTCCTCCCAGTTCTCCTTGATGAACTCCCAGGCCAGCTCCTTGCCGTGCCGGTTGCCGGCCAAGGCGACAACCACCAGGACCGTATCCTGGGAGCGCACCTCGGACGAGAGGGAGCGCTCCAACATATCCTGGAGGAGCTCACGGCTCTGGAAACGGGTAAGCGCTCCCAGAAGGCGCATTCTCTCTTCGTGGAGGTCAGCCTGCCTCTCCAGATTCCATAGCGTGTCGTAGGTGGACTCGTCGCCCTCCTGCGCTACCAGGCCGTAGACTACGCCGCGAAGGTCCGGGTGCAGCGACGCGGGGTTATCCATGAACCGCTCAAAGCGGCTTCGGGCCTCTTCTATGGTCTGGTGGTCTCCGTAGGCCCCAATCTGGCCCAGCGCTACGCCACGCAGCAAGGAGTCCAGGTGTCCCTCGTCAGGCCGTGCGTCCCACCCCACCTGCCCGGCGATCCGTTGGAAGAGTCCCCTGGCAAAGCCGTGAAACTGTGTCAGGTACGGCTGGTCGAGGAGCAGGTTCTCCATCCCGCGCAGGTTGGTGGACAGATCGCTCCAAACGGAGGCGTCCGTCTCCACCTTGTACGCCTCCGCCAGAGACAGGAACTGGGTTGCGGGAAGGAACCCCGCCCGCGCCAGGGCGTAGGCGTCGTTCTGAAGACCCAGCCGATCGATGGCCGGGAGTTGGAGGCCCTCCACCGCTCCCTGTAGCCGGGTCCAGTCCTCCGGGGCGTAGTTCACCCTGTAGAACCCGGTCTGCCCCGCGTTTACCTTCACCCAGCCGGGTGAGTCCGCGGCGGCTTCCGCCTCCAATTCAGTATCGGCCTCTTGCCGGTCCATGAGCAGGGAGATCTTGTCGGACTCCCCGGCCCTGGCGATGCTTACGGGGATCTGCCAGAGAGTGGAGTCTTCTTCACCCTCGTTCAGGAGGTGGTCATATAGGAAGCGTCGCTGGGACAGGCCGACGTGCAGCGCGCCGTCGTGGCGGTGGGTCTCCGCATTCAGGACGGGGTAGCCCATCTGCTTGACCCAGGTGTTCATAACCGCGGTGACGGGCTGGCCGGACGCCTCCTCCAGCGCCGCCCACAGGTCTTCTGTGCGGGCGTTGGCGTACTGGTTGGCGGAGAGGTAGCCGTGGAGGCCGCGCCGGAATGTCTCCTCGCCCAGGAAGTTCTCCAGCATCCTCAGGGTTGCTCCGCCCTTGCTGTAACTTATGGCGTCAAAGAGCTCCCGTATCTGGGCAGGGTCCTCCACCCTGGCCTCTATTGGGTGAGAGTTCCGCAGCCCGTCCAGGCTCAGGCCGGAGTTGGTGTCTTGGAAGACGAACTGGGTCCACATGTTCCACTCAGGGTACTGGTGGTCGACAGCCTTGTCCCCCATCCAGGAGGCAAAGCTCTCGTTGAGCCACAGGTCGTCCCACCACTCCATCGTCACCAGGTCGCCGAACCACATGTGCGCCATCTCGTGCGAGACGACCTCCATGATGCGCTGCCGCGTGTTCGCCGAGGAGTTCTCAGGGTCGTACAGCAGGGCGGTCTCGCGATACGTGATGGCTCCCCAGTTCTCCATTGCGCCCGCCGCGAAGTCCGGGACGGCTATGTGGTCCAGCTTCTCCAGTGGGTACGGGATGCCAAAGTAGCTGTTGAAGTAGTTGAGCAGCCCCACGGCATTCTCCACGGCAAAGCGCCCCTGCTCCTCCTTGCCGCGGGTGGCCCAGACCCGCACCAGTGTGCCGTTGGGAGCTCTCTCCTCCACCGATGCGAAGTCGCCTACGATGAACGCCAGCAGGTACGTGGACATCTTTGGGGTCTCGGCGAAGCGCACCGCCTTGGCGTTTCCATCCGCGGGCATCTCGCTCTCCGGCAGGGTGTTGGATATGGCCGCCAGGTCCGATGGTACAACCAGGGTCACCTGGAAGGTGGCCTTGACCGCGGGGTCATCCCAGCATGGGAAGGCTCGGCGCGCGTCCGTGGCTTCGAACTGGGTGGTTGCCAGAGTCCTCTGCCGGCCTTCCGGGTCGGTGTACTGGCTGCGGTAGAAGCCCCGGAGCTGGTCGTTCAGTGTTCCGGTGAACTTTATGTAGAGGGTCGCGTTCCCCGGTGGGATGTCCCGGCCGAAGGCGAAGGTTGCGGTCTCCATCTCTTCGTCCATCGCGATGCTCTGGGCCGGCAGCGACGTTCCGTCCGCCAGGGTCGCGCGCGCCTCCAGTATTTCAAGCTCAATGGCATTGACGGCGACGCTGGTGACGGCCTCCGAAACCTGAAGGTCTATGGATTCCTCGCCGGCGAAGGTGAAGCTGTCCAGGTTGGGGGTCAGGGTGAGGTCGTACTTGAGCGGCCGGACGTTGGTGGGCAATCTATAGGCTGAGACTGTGGTCATTTATCTGTCCTTCCTCCCTGTGGGGTTGGAGTAGATTATACGCTACCATCCCATCATCGGGAAACTGCGAAAGGCGCCGCCTCAAGCGATGGTATAATGCAGCAAATCTCCGATGTGGAGGCGCCTTGGTTCAGCAAGAGGACTTCCGGCTGGACAGCGAGGGCATACCACTGTCCGCGACACTGTTTGTCCCGCCCGGCCAGGGCCCGCATCCGGGCCTTGTGGTCTGCCACGGGATGCCTGCGGGGCCTCGCCCGGACCCCGGTGGACCGGATGCGGCAGGGGATGGCCTGGACTACCCCGGCCTGGCCGAGTGGTGCGCTTGGGAGGGCTTCGCGACCCTGATATTCAACTTCCGCGGCACGGGGGAGAGCGGCGGGAACTTTCACACCCTGGGGTGGGCGCGCGACCTGGACGCTGTGGTCTCCTGGATGCTGGACAGGCCGGAGGTGGACCCCGCCCGCGTCGTGCTGCTGGGTTCCAGCCTGGGGGCGGCCGTCGCCATCTACGTCACAGCCCATTGCCCAGAGGTGGCCGGCCTAGCCTCCTTTGCCGGGCCGTCGGTCATGGGGCCTCGGTCGCAGCCGGCCGAGGCCGTGGAACGCCTGCGAGCGATGGGACTCATCCGCGATGCGGACTTTCCGCCGTCCTTGGAGGATTGGGCCAATGAGGGCGCAACGCTCAACCCCGTGGACTGGGTTGGGCTGGTGGCTCCCCGCCCACTGCTGCTGCTTCACGGAGACGCCGACGACGTGGTGTCGCCGGACAACGCGTACACCCTCTACGAGCGCGCCGGCGAAGGCAAAGAGATGCGAATGCTGCCGGGCGTAGGCCACCGCTTCCGCAGCGAGGCGACTGCCATCGGCGCGGCGCTGGACTGGCTGAAAGAGAGGTTTATGGAGGGGGATTAGTCTCGCGTGCGCGGCGTTTGACGTGTACGGCGCGGCGCCGTACTATAACTGTAGAAAGGGGCGAATGATGTGGGTACTTTCAGCGCTGACATTGCTGTGAGACGAGACAAAGAGGGGCCCTTTGAGACAGTGACGGCCCTGGTGGACACTGGAGCCGTGTACTCAATGCTGCCGACAAAGCTGCTGCGTAAGCTGGAAATCGCGCCAACCAGGGAGAGGGAGTTTACCTTCGCAGACGGGCGCAGGCAGAGGCTGTCCATTGGAGACATCCGTGTCCGCATTGGGCTTGAAGAGAATTACAGCCCCGTTATCTTCGGCCCCGACGAGCGTTTCCTCCTGGGAGCGATTACGCTGCAAATTTTCGGACTGATTGCCGACACGACCCATCACAAACTGATCCCCGCGCCTGAGTTGACACTGTAGAGTGGTTAACGGGTGTCTTGTCCTTGCCAAACCCCTTGACAATATGCCCGCGTGCGTGTACCTTGAACTTAGCCGGCAGGGCTAATAGCTGTGCCCGTGGATGTTCTTCATCCGTCGGCTACGGATATTATATCATTGTACGTACTGTATTTAGACGAGTCCGGGACTCATGCCGAGGCTAGCTATTTTGTGTTAGCTGGCCTCGCTGTTTTTGAGCGGGAGATCCATTGGTTCGCCGACGACTTGGACCGTCTACAGAAGGAGTATTTTCCACAAGAAACTGACCCTGTGTTTTTCCACGCTTCTAGGCTGCGGGGTAGAGGCAAGGAAGAGTTGGAAAATCCTTTAGGTGAGTTGGCGACTGCAAAGAAACTTGAACTTAAGGATAGGGTGTATGACGTGATACGCAACCGCAAAGGCATATTATTTGCCTGTGCCGTTGAAAAACGGTACGCGAGTATCCGTGACGAGGACCCTTACGAGAGAGCATTTGAGGATCTCATCCGCAGATTTGACATGTTTATGCGGCGCGCCAACCAAGCTTTAGTAGCAGATGGGAAAGAAGAACAACGCGGCCTTGTTGTGCTGGCTCAATCCAGCTATGACAAGACCTTGGCGCTTCTAGCCAGACATTTGCGGGAAAGAGGTACTCGTTGGGGGTCTCTCCACAACGTAACTGACATCCCATTATTTGCGCCGGCTCGTGATACTCGGTTATTGCAATTCGCAGACTTTTGTTCAAACGCGGTGTACGGCAGATACCACTCAAGTTTAACAGGAGACTTTGACCGTATAGCCGCGAAGTTTGACCAAGACGGCGGAACGGTGCATGGCTTGGTGCATCTCACTACGGACGCTGCTTGTTCCTGCATAGCGTGTTTCAGCCGCCGCTCTCGGTAGACGTCCGCCCGCGCGTTGACTGACGCTCCGCTCCATCACAACACACGGCGCGTATCCTGCGAGCCCTAAAGCCCGTTGACAGTAGCGCTTAAATGTCGCAGTGTCCTGGTAAGACTCGATAACAACCGGAGGTCAATATGCCGCGAACAACCACTACCATCACCTTCTCCCTGCCGCCGGAGATGGCGGAGCGGGTTGATGAGGTGGTGAAGCGGCAGGGACGCGCCAGAAGCGAGCTTCTTCGGGAAGCGCTGCTCCGTTACATCCAGGAAAGCGAGTGGCGGGAGTTGCTCCGGTACGGGGAGCAGAAGGCCAGGGAGCGGGGCATTGGGCCTGAGGACGTTGGCGCCTTGGTAGAGGAGCACCGGGCTGAGACAGACCCCGTCAAGGCATGAGGGTGGTCCTTGACACCAACGTTATTGTGTCCGGCCTGAACTTCCCCGGAAACGAGCGCCTTGTTCTGGAGTTGGCCCTGAGAGGGCGTTTCGAGCTGTGCCTTTCCCCGTTCATACTGGAGGAGGTTGACGGGGTGTTGACGCGCAAGTTCGGCTGGAGCGAGGAACGCTCCTACCAAGCCATTCGAACGCTTCGGGATGCGGCTACCATAATCGAGCCTCGACAACGCCCGCCGGTGATCTCCGGCCACCCTGCAGACAACCGTATACTGGAGTGCGCCGTGGAGGCCGCTGCCGATTATCTGGTCATGGGAGACAGGCGGCATCTCCTGCCACTCAAGGAGCGCCTGGGCGCCAGGATACTAAACGCCCCCCTTTTCCTGTCGGCGCTGGAAGGGTGAAACCGCGCGCCCTGACACTCATCCATCCCGCGCGTTGACTGATTCCAAGCTGCGTGTTAGGATTTAGGCGCGTTTGAGGCACGTTGCTCTTCCCGGTGGAGGGCAATCGCAGGGTACTGGGGAGGGTCCCGGTCGCGGGAAATCCCCGGTTGGCTTATTCAGCAGCGCCACAGGCACAAGGCGATTGCGCGCCCGGAGCGGGCTTGCGCGGTTCTCATACGCATCAAATCTTTGTAACGGAGAAACCGGATTGATTACGACTATGGTGGGGAACTACCCCAAAATCTCCCCGGACGCCAAAGCGCCCAGCCTCCGCGCCGCCATCTCCCGCTACGACGAAGGTCGCATCACGCTGGAGGATTTGAAGCGTGTGGAAGAGGAGGTGACCAAGGAGGTCATACAGGACCAGGTGGCCGCCGGCATAGACCTGGTCACCGACGGCCAGATACGCTGGGACGACGGCCAGACGTATTTCGCACGCGGCATACAGGGCTTCACCATCAACGGCCTGATACGCTACTTTGACACCAACACCTACTATCGGCATCCCATACCGGAGGGTAAGCTGCGAGCCAACGGCGCCATCAGCGTAAAGGACTACGAGTTCGCCGTGGCCAACAGCGCCCTGCCGGTCAAGGCCGTTATCACAGGGCCGTACAGCCTGGCGCGCCTTTCGCAGCTCGGCTGCTACGAAGACCTGCGCTCCCTTGTGATGGACCTTGTCCCCATCCTGAACCGGGAGGCCAAGGCTCTCCAGGAAGCGGGGGCTTCCGTCATACAGTTCGATGAGCCTTCCATTCTCAAGCACAAGGAGGATGTGGACCTCTTTGCGGAGGCCATAGAGGGCGTTACCGATGGCCTTACCGCCAAGACTGGCGTATGCACCATATTCGGAGACGCCTCGGGCATACACAACCGGCTGTTCAGCCTGCCCGTCGACATAATCGGGCTTGACTTTGTTATGGGGCCTGCCAACTTCGATCTCATCGGCGACTTTCCGCAGGACAAGATGCTGGGCTGCGGCATAATGGATGCCCGCAACACCAGGCTGGAGACTGAGGAGGAGATCGCGGAGGCCATCAAGCGCGTGAGCGGATCTGTGTCCGTGGAGCGTCTGTACGTCAATCCAAGCTGCGGGCTGGACTTCCTGCCTCGCCCCAACGCAAGGGCAAAGCTGACCCGGTTGGTCGAAGGCGCAAAAAAGGCCCAGGAGGAGCTGTCATGAGCAAAGGACTACTCACAACGGCAGTTGGGAGCTATCCCAAGCCGGACTACATCACGAGGGCACGCACCCAGCTTCTGAGGGGCGCCATTTCCCCTGAGGAGCTCATGGAGTTGGAGAAGCAGGCCACGGCCCACTGGATACAGGTACAGGAGAACGTGGGCATGGACGTGCTTGTGGACGGGGAGATGTACCGCGGCGACATGGTGGCCTACTTTGCCGAAAACATGGCGGGGTTCACCAACAGCGGCCTGGTACGCTCTTACGGCAATCGATACTATCGCAAGCCCATTGCCACCGGCCCCATTGGCCGGGACAAGCCCGTGACCGTTGACTGGTGGAAATACGCTCAGAGCCTAACGGACAAGCCGGTTAAGGGAATGCTCACCGGCCCGTACACCATCGTCGACTGGTCCTTCAACGAGTACTACCACACCAGAGAGGCCTTCATCATGGACACCGCCAGGGCGGTCCACGATGAAGCTATGGACCTGGCCAAGGCCGGCGCTAAGTACATTCAGATCGATGAGCCGGCGCTGTCCGTCAGGCCTGAGGAGATGGAGATAGCGGCCAGGGCCTTCGCCATTGTGACGGATGGGCTGGACGCCTTCACCATCACCCACATATGCTACGGCGACTTCGCAAAGGTCTTCCCGCACCTGGCCACTTTCCCGGTGGACATGCTGGACATGGAGATGACCAACAGCAATTACGACTTCCTGGACCTGATACGGGGGTACCCGTCCTTTGACAAGTACCTGGCGATGGGTGTTGTGGACGTTCACAACCACGTCATCGAACCGCTGGAGAAGGTGAAGGCGGGAATAATGCAGGGTCTGGAAGCGCTTTCTCCCGAGCGTCTTTTCATTGACCCGGACTGCGGTCTGAAGACGCGCATGGTCGATGAGTCCATTGCCAAGCTCCAGGTAATCAGCGACGCCGTTAGAGAAGTGAAGCAGGAGCTGGGAATAGAGTAGGGAACGATTGTGCCGCCAAACGCCGCGAGCTAACAGGAGGGGTCATGCGTAGAATACTTTTTTTGTTCCTGAGCATAGGTCTGCTGATGGGCTGCTCCACCGGCGAGGAGGCGGATACACCGGCCAACCCCGACGAACTGGAGCGCGTCACCCAGACGCTCGTCGCTCCACCAATGCTTCCTGAACACCAGCAGGTCGCGGATGGCGCGCCGAAGGTCGTGGAAGTGCGGATGGTGGTCGAGGAGAAACTCATTGATGTAGGCCCGAACGGCGCCAAGATATGGGCTATGACCTTCAATGGCAGCGTCCCCGGCCCCATAATTGTGGTCAACCAGGACGACTACCTTGAACTGACCCTTGTGAACCCCGCAACCAACACCCTGCCGCACAACATCGACTTGCACGCCGCAACCGGAGCGCTGGGCGGCGGCGGCCTGACGCTGGTCGCTCCCGGCCAGGAGGTGACGCTGAGGTTCAAGGCAACCAAGCCGGGCGTCTTCGTCTATCACTGCGCCCCAGGCGGCGCCATGATCCCCTGGCACGTTGTGTCCGGCATGAACGGGGCCATAATGGTACTCCCGAGGGACGGCCTGAAAGACGCCGAGGGAAACCCGGTCACCTACGACCGCGCCTACTACCTGGGCGAGCAGGACTACTATCTGCCCAGGGACGAGGAAGGCAATTACAAGCAGTACTCAATGCCGATTGAAGGAATGGCGGACATGCTCCAGGTTATGCAGACTCTGACGCCA
This sequence comes from Dehalococcoidia bacterium, assembly GCA_965221925.1. Lineage (GTDB taxonomy): Bacteria > Chloroflexota > Dehalococcoidia > Lucifugimonadales > UBA2985 > JAPPHY01. The sequence goes on from OZ244924.1 coordinate 704,006, forward strand.
ACCCATATAGTGTTCAACGGCGCTGTGGGGGCGCTGACAGGGGACAACGCGTTGACAGCGAGAGTTGGGGAAAAGGTCCTGTTCATTCACGCACAGGCGAACAGGGACTCACGCCCGCACCTCATCGGCGGCCACGGTGACCTGGTCTGGCGCGGAGGCTCCTTTGCCGACACGCCCGCCACGAACCTGGAGACGTGGTTCGTGGAAGGCGGCTCGGCGGTGGCTATGCTGTACGAGTTCAGGCAGCCTGGCCTGTACGTCTACCTCAACCACAACCTGATAGAGGCCATCCTCCTGGGAGCTGCCGCCCAAGTTCAGGTTGAGGGGGAATGGAACGACGATCTGATGAAGCAGGTCAAGGAGCCGGCTTCCATCCCGTAGGCAGGCGGTAAAAGCGGACGGGGGCACGACGGGGCGCGCTTAACGGCCGACCGCCTACGTCGGCCCCAGCGCCTCTGCAATCTCATAGCGCACGTCTGCGTCGGCCTCTGTAGCCAGGGCGTTCCTCAGCGCCGCCTCGGCCTCCGATCCGCCTATGACGCCCAGGGCCCAGGCGGCGTGGCCGCGCGCTAGTGGTATGTCGTGGCATAGCGTCTCGACTAAACCTGGGATAGCTCTCGAATCGCCGATGTTGCCCAAGGCCACGCAGACATTGCGCAGCAGCCCGGCGCGCTTGGCGCGCCTGATGGGGCTGTTTGCGAACCGCTCGCTGAACTCCTCCTCTGTGATGCTCAGCAGGGGCAGGAGGTCCAGCGCAGAGAAGCCGTGCTCCCCGGTCTGGAACGCCGGCTCCCGGGTGGGTTGCGCCTTGCGGTTCACGGGGCACACGTTCTGGCAGATGTCGCAGCCAAACACCCAATCGCCGACCAGGGGACGCAGGTGTCTTGGCATGGAGCCGCGCAGCTCGATGGTCAGGTAGGAGATGCACTTCGAGTTGTCCAAGACGTAGGGAGCGACGATAGCGCCCGTGGGACACTCGTCGATGCAGATTCTACACTGGCCGCAGGTCTTCTTCGACGGCGCGTCCGGCTCCAAATCCAGGTCGGTGATGACCTGGCCCAGGAACACCCAGGATCCGTGACTGCGGGTTAGGACGTTGGTGTTCTTCCCAAACCAGCCGACGCCCGCCCTCTCGGCGACCGCCCTGTCCAGCATGGGGCCGGTGTCCACATACACCTTGGCCTGGACAGTCTGCTCCAGGCGCTCAGAAAGCTTTTGGGCCATGAGCTTCAGCCGACGCTCCATCACCTTGTGGTAGTCCTGCCCCCAGGCGTATCGGGCCACCTTGCCTTGCGGAGGCGTCGATTCGCCGGCCCGGGGTGGGGCCTCTGCCATGTAGCTCATTGCTACCGCGATGATGGAGCGCGCGCCGGGCAGCATCTCCTCCGGGTGGCAGCCTCGCTTCACGCGGTCGGCGTGGAACCAGGGTAGGCCATCCATGAGGCCGGCGCGGACCCTCTCCAGCGTGACCTCCTCGGCTTCGTAGAAAGGGTCCGCAGAGGTCACGCCCACCAGATCGAAGCCTAACTCGGCGGCGAGGTCCTTGACCACCTGCTTGGCCTTTGTGTCGTACACTCTGGTCTCTGACGGCATGATAAAGCTATTATGCCATATATTGGGCTGTGGAAGCGTACATCGCCTGCAGTGCCGTATCCTTATGGCATAACCGCACTGATTTTGTATCTGGTATTCCGACTCGGAAGGGCGTTCAGGTGACCGTTCTCCTGAGCGGGGCTTAGCTTATTGAAGTACGGGAAGCTCCAGCAACGCCTCCGGCCTGTCGACTGTGAAGTCGGCCTCCGCCTTGATGAGGCCGCGCTCGGCGGGTGGGATGCCCCAGACGGCATGGCAGCTCCGGCAGCCCGCCGCCCGCGCCGCCTCCATGTCGGCGGAGCTGTCGCCCACCACCAGACACTCCTGCGGAGACGCTCCAATCCGCTCCAGCGCCAGGAAAATCCCCTCCGGGTGAGGCTTGTGGTTGGATACGCTCTCGAAGCCCACTCCCACCGGAAAGAAGCCGCTCATGCCCAGCTCGCGCAGCTCCTGGGACGCCCCAACGCGCCGACCGTCCATCTGGAATGACCAGCCCTTTTGCGTCACGATTGCAAGCCGTATGCTCCGGGCGCTGAGGTTCTCAATAGCAGGTCGTATGCTGGGATAGAGGCTGAGCAGTCCGGCCTTCTTGCTCCAGTACGTCCGGTGGTACTCTTCAAAGAGGTCAAGGTCGGTCCCTTCCTCTGCGCCAAGCTGTTTGAGCGCGTATGCGAATTGGGCGCCCCGGAGGTCGCGCAGGAACGACTTCCCGGATACGCGGCGGAGGCCCGCGGAGGAGAAGACGCGCTGGAGCGCGTCCGACTGCGCGGCGAAGGAGTCCACAAGGGTGCTATCGAAGTCGAATATCAGGGCTGTAATGCCGCGGGGCATTGTGTCTCCGTTCTGCGCCGGGGGTTCGCAGGGGCGTCGCCACAGGCAGCGCCTAGTACTGCTGGAAGAGTTGGCCCCATCCCGTCTTCATTGCGGCCTTCACGCGGCGGTTGCCGATGAAGCGGAGCCAGTAGGCGTTGTGGTAAACGTTGGATGCGAAGAATGACCAGGGCGCAATGGGCGACCTCAGCAGCGCGTTCTCCAACGGCTTGAGCGGCCCCCAGTAGATCAGCTTCTGCCCACGGCTGGCAAGGGTGTTGCCGCTTCCCTCGAACTGCCAGTCCACACCGGATATGTCCTCGCCCACGGTCTCTATCTGTGAGGGGTCGCCACAGCCCAACCCCCTCTCGTGGGCCATCCGGATGAACTTGATGGACATGGGGTCGAAGCCCATCATCTGAGCGGCCACCGCGTCTATCGCCACCTGGTCCGCGCTGGCAAGAAAGACGTTCTTCTCGTGCCAGCGCATGGCCCTGGGCCCTGGGCCGTCCCCGGCCAGCGTGCCGTCCGTGACCGCAAAGATGCCGGGGTGTATCTCCTTCTGGATGGTCAGCAGGTCAACCAGAGTCTCGTGGATCACGGAGTGGGTCCAGTGCCGATTGCGGTTCAGCAGGCCGCCAAAGGCGTTCTTCATTGCGCCGGTTATGGTGGTGAAGACGTGGGTCTTCATGGTGGGCAGGTGCACCACGTTTTTGCCTGGGAATATCTCAGGGATGGCGAGTCCCTCCGGGAAGACTTTGTCCAGGACCAGCATCTCCCCCTTGGGTTGATAGGGAATCCACCTGTTGGGTGGCACGTCCAAGTGTACGTTGGGGAGGTTGTACTTCTCCTGGACCGGCCTCTGCTTGTTTCGTACCTCGCCCTCAAATGAGTCCACCACCACCGTGCCGTTGTGGGCTGCGATGAGGTCCTCGTAGCCGCCCGCGTGGAGCGCCTTGATGACTCCCTCAAGCTGCCACGGAGTGGTGGAGCAGGCGGGGTAGTAGTACTGCCAGGAGATATTGATCTTGAGCAGCGTGGGTATATCGACAGGCAGGTGCGTCTGGTAGTCGGCCAGGCGCATGGCCCGTGCAATGTCATCAAGCGCCGTTTCCGGGCGGGTGTAGACCACGGCTACCTTGGCTTTGGTGGCGCCCCTGTCCTGTGGAGCGGCTTCCTGGATGCTCGGTTGTGCCATGACTTTGGATGGTCTGCGAGCTAGGAGGCGGGCCTGCCGTTGGCCGAGAGTTGGGCCTTGTGCTGAACGGCCTGCCGGACCGCTTCCTCCACGTTCGCAGGGGCCAGGCCATACTTTTCCACCAACTGGTCCGGATGGCCCGACTCGGCGTAGCCCTTCAGAGTCACCATCCGCATTGGGACGGGGCAGCTTTCCCCGACCACCTGGGCGACGATGCTCCCAAGCCCGCCGTGGCGCAGGTGCTCCTCCGCGGTGACAATGGCCCCGGTCTCCCTGGCCGCGCTCAGAATGGCCTGGGTATCCGCCGGCTGCAACGTAGCCATGTTGAGGACCCTGCACCGGATGCCCTCGCCTTCCAGAGCCGCGGCGGCCGTCAGCGACGTCTTAACCATCGTCCCGCAGGCGATGATCGTGGCGTCGCCGCCCTCCCGCATAAGCTCCGCCTCACCGATCTTGAAGGAGTAATCGCCTTCGTGGACAACCGGGGTGGCCGGCCTGGACAGCCGGATGTAGAAGGGGCCGTGGGTTTCGGCGGCCTTTCGCACGGCCAGGGCAGTCTCCGGCCCGTCCGCGGGAACGATCACGGTGAAGCTGGGCAGCGCGCACATGAGGGACAGGTCCTCTATGCCGTGCGCCGACATGCCGTCCTCTCCGGTGGTGATGCCCGCGTGGGTCACCACTATCTTCACGTTGAGTCGTGGCTGCGATATGCCTATTCGTATCTGGTCGTAGGGGCGGCCGCTGCCGAAGACCGCGAAGGTGCTGGCAAAGACCGTTTTGCCGGAGCTCGCCAGCCCTGCGGCTATGCTCATCATGTTCTGCTCTGCCGGGCCAACGTCAAAGAACCGGCGCGGGAACTCCGCGGCAAAGAGGTTTATGACGGTAGACTTGTTGAGGTCGCCGCCCAGCGCCACTATGTCCGGGTTCTCCCGGCCAAGTTCCAGCAGGGTCTTGCCGTAGGTTTCTCTGGTAGAGGCGGTGGTGGTCATAACGCGCAGTCCGGGGCTAGCCCGCCAACTCCTTGAGCGCCTGCTCAAGCTGCTCCGGGCTGGGGGCCTTGCCGTGAAAGTCCGGGTTGTTCTCCATGAAACTGACGCCCTTCCCCTTGACCGTGTCCGCGATGATGACGGAGGGCTTGCCCATGACCGATTTTGCCTCCTCAAAGGCGTCAAGCGTCTGGGGGAAGCTGTGGCCGTCGATCTTGATGGTGTGCCAGCCAAAGGAGCTCCACTTCTCCGTAAGCGGCTCCAGGTTCATGACCTCGCTGGTCCATCGGTCGTTCTGGATGCCGTTCTTGTCCACAATAGCCACCAGGTTGTCCAGCCGGTAGTGAGAGGCGGCCATCGCCGCTTCCCAGATCTGGCCCTCGTCGCACTCGCCGTCTCCAAGCATCACGTAGACCCTGGAGCTGCGGCCGTCCAGCCTGGCAGCTAGCGCAGTTCCCACGCCAAAGGATAGGCCCTGGCCCAGAGAGCCGCCGGACATCTCAACGCCCGGCGTCATTACGTGGGCGTGACCCTGGAGCCTGCTGTTGATCTTGCGGAAGGTGCCAAGTTCCTCCTTTGGGAAGTAGCCGCAGTGGGCCAGCGCCACGTACAGGACGGGGCAGGCGTGCGCTTTGCTGAGAATGAAGCGGTCCCTGTCCGGCCAGTCGGGAGCGGACGGGTCGTGCCGAAGCTCCTTGTAGTACAGGGACATAAGCAACTCCACTGCCGACAAGGAGCCGCCGGGGTGTCCGCTTGCAGCCGCGGCGATGGTTTTCAGAATGTCGCGCCGTATTTCCAGGGCGGCGCTCTTCAGGTCGTCTAGTGAAATTTGCTTCATTGGAAACGTCAAACTGGAATGAGCAACCTCGGCAACAGCGCTCTGCGCCGTGGCCTCATTGCTGTTGGACTGGGCGGTTCTTGTATCGGATTCTCTGGTCAACGGCGTCACACCTCTATTTAGCGGGCAAATTATAACAGGCAAAGCATGGCCTGTCCACATTTCCACGGAAATAGCGCCCTGTATTTTGCGACATGGGTGACGCGCCCCTGCCTTTCACTCCTGCCCTCCTTATCCATACGGTCCTCCAAGCGTTGGAGGGCTGCTTGAGTGGCGCGAATCTCTCGCAGCAGTCGAGCCAGGCGGGCAACCATCGCAAACTGGCCGGTGGACGGAACAAGAGCGAACACTATCACAGTAAAATCGAAGATGTTCCACCCGTCCCTGAAATATCGGAATGGCCTGGGCCAAAACGCCAGCATCTTGAGCAGCGCTTCTACAATGAACACGCCCAGCGCAACATGGTTGCCAACCGGACAACCGGACCCACTGCCCATGCGCCGCCACAGGACAGAAACAGAGCGTCAACCATCAACCGCCTGAGCCCCCGCGGACGCCTTTGTGTCGTATAATGTGCGATTGGAGGCTCGTTTGACAGGCCCGGAAGCCTCCCCATGCCCGCGTAGACGCCGGGCCGCGGACATACCATCGCAGAGGTGATAGACGATATGCAGATATCACACCAACCAAGCTCCGACGCCGCAGTCGGCACGGCCGCCGCGCGCAAAGCCGGGGCGCTTCTCATACTCACCGCGGCTGCTACCCTGGTTGCAGTTGTGGCCAGGGTCTCCGCGGATGCCGATCAACCCACGCTGACAGAGTCCCTGTCCGCCATCTCAGAGAGCAGGGGCCTCTACGGCATCGGCGGCGCAGCGCGACTCGTCTCAGGGGTTACGCTGATAATTGGGGCATGGTTCCTGTCCAAGACGTGGCCCATCCGGGAGGGGCAGAGCAAACCGATTGTCCCCGCGCTGCTCGCAGTATCCGGCATATTCACGGCCGTTTCGGGAGTGTGCGCCATTGCATTGGCGCTGTCCGCGTCCGTCCCGGCCGACCCCGGCGCCATAGACGCTTCAACCGAGACAATGGCCTATCTCCGATGGCTCACCGGCAAGATAGGCTTCGCGGCGGCGGGGCTGGCCCTTGTGATCGCGGCGCGGCGCCAGTGGAAAGCCGGCGGAGCTTTGAGGTACGTATCGCCCGCATCGGCCATCATCGGCGTAGCCATGCAGTTCATCTGGTTCGATGCCGCAACCATCGTGCACCCCGTCAGCGGGGCCGCCTTTTTTGCCTGGCTTGTGGCCGTTGGGGGTATGCTCCTGGCAGGCCGGGTAGAGCAGCGATGAGCCGCGAGGCCCGGCTCATCCCCGCCGGCATGATGTTGGTGAGAGGGCGCCCGCGTTCGGAGACCGACGTTGGGAGTCTGCCGCCCGCGTCACTATTATGAAAATTGACGTCTTACCTTGACGCCTTACAGAGTTGTAGACCTCTTCCCCGTTCGTGGTGAGCTTGTCGAAGGGCTTCAACGGGAGGCTGGAGGCGCAGAGACCTCTTCCCCGTTCGTGGTGAGCTTGTCGAAGGGCTTCAACGGGAGGCCTGGAGGCGCAGAGACCTCTTCCCCGTTCGTGGTGAGCTTGTCGAAGGGCTTCAACGGGAGGCTGGAGGCGCAGAGACCTCTTCCCCGTTCGTGGTGAGCTTGTCGAACCACACAAGCGGGAAAGGCTACGAATGTGCGGCTCTCGTTCACGCCCTTCGACAGGCTCAGGGTGAGCGGAACCCCGCGCCTCGCCTGACCCCGGGAGCTGCCGGCCTCCGGCGAGGACATCGTCCTCTTGCTGTGTAGCGCTAGTCTACTGCAGGGGGCGCCTCGCTCCTCAGCGCAGCGTATAGCGTAGTTTGGTGGCCGGAGGGGCCCCGAACTCCTGGCTTTCTACGCGCGCATGGGGCGATGGGTATCCATCGCCCCATGCGTAGTTTGCGCCTTAACCGCTGGATAGTGGAAGGAAGGAAGATGGTCTATGGGTGTACGATGGGCTTTCTCAGGGACCGGGCTGCGGGTTTGGGGGAGGTCCCTCCGGTCCTCCTTTTGGGAGGGCCGGGTCGTCCTGCGACCCCTTACCTTTGCGCCGGCCACCCACCGATCGAACTAGGATACCTGAGTTGCGGGGGTTTGCCCCGTCTTCAGGACTCCTTAGAAAGGAGGTGATCCAGCCGCACCTTCCGGTACAGCTACCTTGTTACGACTTCGTCCCAGTCACCGGCCCCACCCTCGGCCGCTGCCTCCCCTAAGGGTTAGCCCACGGACTTCAGGCATTGTCGGCTTCCATGACGTGACGGGCGGTGTGTACAAGGCCCGGGAACGTATTCACCGCAGTAATGCTGACCTGCGGTTACTAGCAACTCCATGTTCATGCAGGCGGGTTTCAGCCTGCAATCCCCACTGGGGCTGGGTTTGATGGGATTGGCTCCACCTTGCGGCTTGGCAACCCTCTGTCCCAACCATTGTAGCGTGTGTGTAGCCCAGGGCGTAAGGGCCATGCTGACTTGACGTCATCCCCACCTTCCTCCCCCTTCTTAGGGGCTGTCTCGCTAGAGAATTCAACTAACGACGAGGGTTGCGCTCGTTGCGGGACTTAACCCAACACCTCACGGCACGAGCTGACGACAGCCATGCAGCACCTGTGACGGCTCCCCGAAGGGTCACCCCGTCTTTCGATAGGATTACCACCGACATGTCAAGCCCTGGTAAGGTTCTTCGCTTTGCATCGAATTAAACCACACGCTCCGCTGCTTGTGCGGGCCCCCGTCAATTCCTTTGAGTTTTAGCCTTGCGGCCGTACTCCCCAGGCGGGATGCTTAACGCGTTAGCTTCGGCACGAGGGGGTTCGATACCCCTCATACCCAGCATCCATCGTTTAGGGCGTGGACTACCCGGGTATCTAATCCGGTTCGCTCCCCACGCTTTCGCGCCTCAGCGTCAGGTACAGCCCAGAGGGCCGCCTTCGCCACTGGTGTTCCTCCCGATATCTACGCATTTCACCACTACACCGGGAATTCCACCCTCCTCTGCTGTCCTCCAGCTCAAGAGTTTCCCCGGACCGCTCCCAGTTAAGCCGGGAGATTTCACCGGAGACTTCTTGTGCCGCCTACGCGCCCTTTACGCCCAGTAATTCCGGACAACGCTCGCCCCCTACGTATTACCGCGGCTGCTGGCACGTAGTTAGCCGGGGCTTATTCCTGGGGTACCGTCCTTGCTCTTCCCCCAGAAAAGGGGTTTACAACCCGAAGGCCTTCTTCCCCCACGCGGCGTCGCTGCGTCAGGCTTTCGCCCATTGCGCAAAATTCCCTGCTGCTGCCTCCCGTAGGAGTGGGGGCCGTGTCTCAGTCCCCCTCTGACCGTTCATGCTCTCACACCGGTTACCCGTCTTAGGCTTGGTGGGCCGTTACCCCGCCAACTACCTGATAGGACGCAAGGCCCTCCCCGGGCGCCACGGCTTGCGCCGAAGCTTTCCTGACTCTCCATGTCAAAGAGCCAACGTACGGGGTATTAGCCCACCTTTCGGTGGGTTATCCCCCTCCCAGGGTCAGGTCCCTTACGCGTTACTCAGCCGTTTGCCACTGCGCCAACCGCCCGAAGGCAAAAGGCGCCGTTCGACTTGCATGCATTAGGCGCGCCGCCAGCGTTCGTCCTGAGCCAGGATCAAACTCGCTTAAAAGAACCTTCCTTCCACTATTCAACTGTTAAGGTGCGCCGCCACCCCACCACCGCACTGAACCTTAACTATACCCTCCTCTTTTCCCCCTGTCAATGCCTGGAGTGTTGCGCAAAACTCCCCTGCGCGCGCATGTGGAGCTTTTGGGCTGTCTAGTTGCCCCAGGGCGGCCGCGGCCCCGGAATCACTCGTGTGACTGTGCGTATCTCAACTATCTGGTTTCCATCTGGGTCGCTGGCTATGACCTCGATGTCGTTGGGGCCGTCGTCCAGCATGACCCTCATGGAGAACCCGCCGTCCGCCGACACATCTACCTCTTTGCCGTTGTCACGATCAACGGCATTCTTGCTGGTCCGTCCCCGTATTTCAGTGAACGGGTTTGTTATTGCGGTCTCTTTTGGGGGAGGGAAATGGACGTCCAAGAAGAAGCCCCGTTCCTGCTGAACCGGCTCATCGCATCCTGCAAGAGCGGCCATAAGCAGGGCGGCCAAGGCCAAGACCAGGAAGCGGGAGTGAAGAGCCATGTTTCTGTCCTCCTTCGATGGCGCCAAGCAGGCCCCTCCAAGGAACTACTGCCCCATGATACTATCACAATGGGACGGGCAGCGATCCCCCGGGCTTTCCGACCGGCTTGCCGCAATGCCCCAAGAGTAGAACAGCACAGATGCTTTCCCCCTGCGGAGGGCCTTACACTGCTAACGCGCCGCAGACTAAACTGCCTTAAAGAGGGAAGCGATTGCAGCATCTATACAGTAACACTCCCCGGCCCGCTCGAGCACGAACGGTATACCTCATGCTCTTGGGCAGTGTAGTGGCCTTCCTTGCAGCCGCGGCGGGAATGTGGTATTTGGTGGCACTCGACACCGGGACTGAGGCGGAGTTCAAGGAAGCCTTTCACTTCCCTGAGTACGTGCCCGACTGGCTGGGCAGATCAGGCGGGGACTACTATGACCCTCTATGGGTGAGGAGAGACATGCAGTTCCCCTACCTCGTCTTCAGATGGGAAAACTGCCAAGACTCCAGTTATGGACGTGCGGTCATGCTGGGTCTCGCGTATGGGCATCTAGACGTCGATCTCGGTCCACCCCGGACCGCCGTAGACGTGGACGGCGTACAGGGATGGCTCACGTTTCTGGCTCCTCAGGACTTCGTTCCGCCGACGGGTAGCGAAGAGTACCGGAGACTCACTGAGGGCTGGGACTACGACCGTAGGGTCTACTGGTCGCTACTGAGATCTCGCAGCGCTGCGCTGGGCGATCTTCGGGGACACGCCATCATTCTCCAGTGGAATAAGGGTGGAATCCACCACCTGCTAGCGGCCAGGGTCTTGGAGCCAATGACCGAGGATGTCCTGTTGCAGATAGCCAACAGCATGGCGCCCGCGCCCTATCCGTCGTACGGCGAGATCTCACCAGGAGGGGGCGATCGATTCGGCGCTCGATGCAAAGCCCTGGGATATTGAGTCCCCCGCAGGCAGTCGATTCTATTTTGCATTTCTCTCTGCCTGGCTCTGTGGTTGCGCTTGTATTGTACTTGCAACGCTGTAGGTGTTATCCTATCTCGGTTTTGTACTCCCCGCATTGACGGGGCTTTGTGGACCTGCCGGAGCGGGTTTACCGGAGGTTGTTAGATGCATCTGCTGATAGACGGGTTTGGCGGCGACATAGAGATGATGAAAGACCAGGATGCGGTACATCGCTTCCTGGACGGCTTTCCGTCTGCAATAGGAATGAACAAGATAAGCTCACCCCACGTTACCACCTACTACGGCCCGGTGGAGGAGGACTGGGGTGTGTCCGGGTTTGTGCTCATAGCTGAGAGCCATATAAGCGTGCACACCTTTCCGGATAGGTCTTACGTGAACATAGACGTGTTTTCATGCAAGGACTTCGACCACAGGCAGGCTCTGGCCCGGATAATGGAGACCTTCTCCCTGGACCAGGTGAAGCACTGGGTAATAGGGCGAGGTCTGAACTACTCCCGCCCCAGGTCGCGCGCGCCCATAGCTCGCGGGCAGGCCAGAGGCGTACTCAGCGGAGCAGGGTGACTGGTATGGGCAATGCCACACCCTCGCATCCCTCCATGCCGTGGGGCTTTGCGGGGGTCGGCCCGGACGAGGTCGGCCCGGAGGAGCGCCGCGTGGTGGTTGCGCCAATACCTTATGACTCCACAACCTCCTACAGGGGGGGCGCCAGGGAGGGGCCAAGAGCCATTATCGAGGCCTCCCGCCACTTGGAGGACTACGACATTGAGATGGGGCGGGAGATATACCGGGTGGGCATCCATACTCTGCCGGAGATAGAGCCCCATGTGGGCGGCCCGGAGGACATGACGGAGCGTATCAGGGCCGTGGCGCTCCCCTTTGCCGAACAAGGCAAGCTCCTGGCCGTTCTGGGCGGTGAGCACTCGGTGTCGGTGGGCGTGGTGAGGGCCCTTCGAGAGGTGCACTCGGACCTGTCGGTCCTCTACCTGGACGCCCACGCCGACCTCCGGGACGAGTACATGGGGAGCAGTCTCAGCCATGCCTGCACCGCCCGTCGTATCTGGGAGATATGCCCCGTGGTGGAGGTTGGCGTGCGCAGCATGAGCCAGGAAGAGGCAGACTTCATCCGGGAAGAAGGCGGGCGCAGTCTGAGGGTCAACCTGCACGGCGAAGGCGATAGGGCGGCGTCCTGGGACGTCGGCCAGGTTCTGGACGGCCTTTCTGACCGGGTCTACGTGAGCATAGACCTGGATGTCTTCGATCCGGCTCTCATGGCCGCGGTGGGTACCCCGGAACCGGGCGGGCCGGGCTGGGAGGCTGTCCTGGGCTTGCTGAGGGCGGTGTGCAGGGAGCGGACCATCGTTGGGTTTGACGTCGTTGAGCTGTGCCCCGCGGCCGGCCCTCCGTCCTGCGCCTTTGTGGCTGCCAAGCTGGCTTACAAGCTCATGGGATACGCTACGGAGGGTGACGCCCGGGGGTGAACCTGCCTTTGCCTCCGGGCGTGGGCGGGTTGTCACGGAATCGATCATGTTGGGCAGGGTTCCGTGGGTGTCTGGCAGGAGCCGGGGGATTGCCAGTCGGGCGCGCCTACTTTTATCGTAGGGGTATGGGGTGTTACAATGAGGTTTGGGTGGCGCATACGGGGCGTTGGAGCTTTGCCAGCGATGCTTGGCGTGGTTGAGCGTCCGGCAGGGTTGGCCGTGTGTGACCCGCAGGGATTGCGTATCCGGTGCAGGAGCATACCAGTATGATATACATGGATCACGCGGCCACTACGCCGGTCCGCCCGGAGGTTATGGAGGCCATGCTTCCCTACTTCTCCGAGAAGTTTGGGAACGCCTCCAGCCTGTACATGTTGGCCCAGGAGTCTCGGAAGGCGCTGGATGAGGCCAGGGAGTCGGTGGCCCGCGTCCTGGGAAGCAGGACCAGCGAGGTGGTCTTCACCAGTGGCGGGAGCGAGTCCGACAACGCCGCCCTCAAGGGGGCTGCCTCTGGGCAGCGGAGGAGCGGAAACCACATAATCACCACCGTCATCGAGCATCATGCCGTGCTGCATACGTGCGGCTTCCTGGAGGACTCCGGCTTTAACGTGACCTATCTACCCGTGGACGGGGATGGACTCGTGTCCCCGGAAACGCTCCTTGAAGCCGTTACGGATGAGACCGTTCTGGTAAGCGTGATGCTGGCCAACAACGAGTTAGGCACAATCCAGCCGGTTGCCGAGATGGCTCGGCGGGTGAAGGAGGCGGCCAAGGCCCGGGGGCGGACAATCGTGTTTCACACGGACGCCGTACAGGCAGCGGGCTTCTTGGACCTCAACGTAAATGCCCTGGGCGTAGATATGCTCAGCCTGTCGGCCCACAAGTTCCACGGCCCAAAGGGTGTGGGCATTCTCTACGTGAGGCGAGGCACGCCCTTTACGCCGCAGCAGTTGGGCGGCGCGCAGGAGAGACAGAGACGCGCCGGCACTGAGGACATGCCGGGGATAGTGGGCGCAGCGCTGGCCCTCACGCTCGCTGACCAGGAGAGGGCGTCCGTCAGTGAGCATTGCGCTCGTCTTCGAGACAGGCTGGTGGAGGGTATACAAGAACGTATCCCGAGGGTGCGCCTCAACGGACACCCGTCCACTCGCCTTCCCAACAACGTGAACTTCTCGTTCGAGGGCGTTGAGGGGGAGCCGATTCTCCTAGGACTGGACTTTGCGGGGGTGGCCGCGTCCAGTGGCAGCGCCTGCACGTCCGGCTCCCTGGAGCCGTCCCACGTACTGCTGGCCCTGGGCCTGTCTGCAGACCTGGCCCACGGAAGCCTGCGCCTGACCCTGGGCAGAGACAATACCGATGAGGACGTGGACTACGTCCTGCGGGCGCTGCCGGAGCTGGTGGGCAGGCTGAGGGCCATGCCCAGCCTCTCCCACGTCACTCGCTGAACAACGCTATCGATATGAAGATGAGCCTTACCATACAATGCCTTGCCCTGGCCCTGATACTGGCGCTGGGAGTGGCTGTCGGGTGCATTCGCAGCCCGGACGTAGAGTACGGGGGCAAGGGCGAGATACTATCCATAGGGGCGTTCACACCCAAGCTGCTGGACAGGGTGGTCTACTCAGTTCAGGGGCAGAGCTACGTAATCACCCCAATGGAAGAGGGCGCTAAGATAGCTGCGTTGCGGGCCAGAGCGGTCAATGTCACGTCCACCCAGGTGACCCTATCCGTAGACGAGGCCGCCATCACGCTGAACGGCACGGAGGGCGAGCAGTTCAGCCCCTTTAAGCCGGACTCCAGAGCGGAGGAAACTACGGAGGAAGCGCCTGAGGATAACCCGTACGGCGCGCACGTCTGGGGCCGTTTCCATCTGCGCAGGGGATTTGAGGTAGCCGGATGGTTCTTCTTTGAGGTGCCCGCCGGCACGGAGTTCGTTGACATGGCCTGGGACGACGTGGAGTTCGTCCGGGTCCCCTACCCGCGGTAGGGGAGTTCCAACGGGCGGACGCCGCGCCACTCGCGGCTTGCTCTCTGTGGCAGGCCGCCGGGAGGTGGTGCAATGTTAAATATACGGCTGTCGTGTCCCGCCGCCGGTGACAACCGTCCCTGAGAGGGAAACCCCAATGAACACGCTCAAGACCGGATTCCTGTTGATTTTGATGTCGTTACTGCTGGTATCGGCAGGCTATTTCATGGGCGGCGTCGTGGGCATGACCATAGCCCTGGCGCTCTCTTTGGGAATGAACTTCTTTGCATTTTGGCACAGCGACAAGCTCGCTCTGCGTATGGCGGGGGCCAAGGAGGTCTCGCCGAAGGAGGCCCCGGAACTGCACTTTATAGTGGAGGAGCAGGCAAGGCTGAGCGGTCTCCCCAAGCCCAGGGTCTACCTGATTCAGAACGACTCCCCCAACGCGTTTGCCACGGGCAGAAATCCGCAGAAAGGGGCTGTGGCTGCCACAACCGGGATTATGCGAATCTTGAACCGGGATGAGCTGTCCGCCGTGATGGCCCATGAGATGGCCCACGTTGGCAATAGAGACACCCTGGTTATGACGGTGGCTGCGACCATGGCCGGGGCCATCACCTTTCTCGCGATGATGGCTCGCTGGTCAATGATCTTCGGCGGCCTGACAGGAGGTAGAAGAGGCGGGGGCAACGGAGCCATAGTCGGGATGGTGGCCCTTCTGGTGGTCGCCATTCTGCTCCCCCTGGCGGCGCTCCTGGTGCGGGCAGCCATATCACGGGCCAGGGAGTACCATGCCGACTCCACGGGAGCCAGGAACTGCAGGAACCCCTGGGCGCTGGCCAATGCCCTGGAGAAGCTGGAGGCGGAGGCTCACCGCAAGCCCATGAAGGTGAACGAGGCGGTATCGCACCTATTCGTAGTGAATCCCCTCAGCGGCCTCTCCTCCGCCATGTTTTCAACTCACCCTCCAATGAAGGAGCGGATCAGCAGGCTCAGGGGGATGCGCGGATACTGATTTGCCGCCGCAGCACAAACCGTGCGCCGGTGGGCGCCTCGCCTGGGGTCTCCGCGGGCTGGAGCGTCACACCATTCCTGCTGACGGAGACCTTTGCATAACTCTGGGCGCCATCCTGTGAAAAGACGCTCCAACTGTCATTCCGAACGGAGCACAGCGGAGTGAGGAATCTAAAGGCTCTCATCCCCCAAGAGGACCCTTGTGGCTGGAATCTTCTCATGACTACGGCGCAACGTCTTAGATTCCTCGCTGCGCTCGGAATGGCATCAAATGGCGCGGTGGGCGGTTGCGCAATGGTCTCCGGAAGCAGGAATCCAGGGTCCCCGTGATAGCGCATGATAGACCCCTGCTCCCCGTTTTCACGAAGACGAGCTTCGCAGGTGTGTTCAGAACCGTCACCATAAGATACCACACCTGTAGAGAATACCTCCGTTGGGCGCCTCGCCTGGGGCCTCCGCGGGCTGTCCGAGCTTTGAGAGCTAGTCGATTGCTCCCCAGGGGAGCGCCCGCAGAGATGGGATGCGCTCCCGTTCCAGGTAGCCCAGCAGGTAGCGGTTGATCCGCTTCATCAGCCACGGGCCTTGGTAGATGAAGCCGGTGTAGAGTTGGACCGTGTTCGCGCCGGCCTGCAGGGCTTTCAGGGCATCCTCGCCTGAGGAGATGCCGCCGCACGCGTTTATGACAAAGCCGTCTCCCGTATGGCGTCTGATTTCGGCTACCATGCGCAGCGTGTCAGGGAGCAGAGGCCTGCCGCTCAGCCCGCCCCTTCCCACCGCCAGGCGGTTGTCCTCCACCGGGCGGGTGTTGGATGCCGTCACCCCGTCCACGGCGTAGTCCAGACACAGGTCAACCAGTCCCATTGTGCGGTCCCTCTGGTCGTCGTCCAGGTAGGGGGGCAGCTTCAGAAACAGGGGCTTCTCCTTCAAGGGAGCCAGGGCGGACAGCAGCTCCCGGAGTCGCTGAGGCTCCTGGAACGCCCTTATGCCCTCCGTGTTTGGGGAGCTTATGTTCAGCTCTATCCCGGAGGTCAGTGGCTGGAGCGTCCGATAGCAGAGTGAGAACTCCTCTATGGAGAGGCCGGAGATGCTGGCGAGCAGTGGGATACCGGCGTGGACTTTCGAGAGCCTGCGGGCTGCGACGTCCAGGCCAAGGCTGGGGAACCCCAGGGAGTTTACGAGCGAGCCCTCGCTGGGGTTGCGCGCTATTCTGGGTCTGGGATTGCCCTGCCGCGGCTGGGCCACCACCGTGCCGACCACTATGTATCCGAAGCCCAGGTTGGAGAGGGGCCGTATCATGCCGCAGTCCTTGTCGTAGCCGGCGGCCAGCCCGATGGGGTTGGGGAGGGGAACCCCCGCCATGTCGACGCGCAGCCTCTCGTCGTCCAGGCGGAGGAGGGGTCGCAGCGCGTGACGGACGGGCTGTACGCCCAAGAACGCCTCGGCGAGCTTCTGCGCCCTCTCCGGCGGCAGCTTGAACAGCAGGGGCCGTACCAGGCCGGTGTAAATACCCACTTTCCCCCCGTACACGCGGATGCGCGGCAGCCCTATTCTACAGCATGGATGGCGCGCGTTGTTGTCATCAGGGCTAGACTGGTCGTGATCGACTGCTTTAGTTAGAAAGCGTCCTAGGAAGCCGCTCTGTTTTAGATGCGGTTTCACTCCACTGCATGGGGATAAACAGACGATAAAGGCAGATAAGAAGGGCGGTATATGACTGCAAACGCACCCTTGGATAAACCGGCCATTTACCTTCTTCGCAAGTACGACTATAATGTTAGTATCCCGTTTGGATTGCTCTTTGAGCCTGAAGCCTTCTGAATATGGGGGGCTCCCGTTTCAGAGGAGGGTAAGATGACCGGTATAGTTGAGTCCAAATTGCCTTTCGTGAAGTTCATTTTGGTTATGATGCTGTCGGCCACTATGCTATGGTTGGCCCTTGGTGAGGCGTTTGCAGCTGACGACTGTGGCGGTAGCCATTATCACAACGCCGTTGAGCATGACTGCTCAACGGTGATAGGAGTCGGATCAGCGAATTGGTCAGGGTCTTCCTTAACAGAAGCAAGCGAGACAATCGACGAAATATCGGTGAGTTCCATGGGCCAAGAGTGGTGCGCGGATGTTTATCAGATTGACTGGCATCCCGTATGGGTCTCTGAAGAAGACCAGTGGATCATAGGCCGGACCGGTAGTGGAGGCTTGACTGGCTCCTGCTTTCCGGAGGCATTTCTAGTCACCTATGGTGGCCATATTTGGTCTGATGGGGACCTGCATAGCACGAGTAGGGTAGCAGATCATCCTTATGCGGTGGACCCATAGCTGAGGCCATCACCCCAGGTAAAGGGAAAGTACTGGGCTGAGATTCTGTCTCGGGAAACATTCTGGAAAGGTGGTTGAGAGATGACAAATATCCACAGAACATCTATCGGGGTATTCCTGCTTGCGGCGGCTATAGGCCTCCTGGGGTTGGTGGTCTTCGATATGCTTCGCACAGACCCGGTTAGCGCCGATGTCATCATGCAGCGCGCAGAGAAGGAGAAGCAGAGGCTTCTGGACGGTATTGCCGAAGGCCGGATCCTCTACCTCAGGTCTGAGACGTATCAGAAGCGCGACCCGCTTCTTCCGACGAACATAGCCTGGGTATACCCGGAGCGCCGGACAGGGGAGACCTGGATGGCGGCAGACGCAGACGGCAACATGACCATCTATACGGGCGTTATCCGTAACCTGGACGGGGAGGCACTGGCGTACTCACAGCTCGAGAATGGCCAGAGAGTGGCTACGTGGGTCGCCACGGGAGAGCGGCAGGCTGCAGCGCGTTATAGCGGCCAAGATACTCTAGCGCCATGGGTGAAAGGCATGTTTAGCATGGACTCGTGGCTATCGGGTCGAGAGTTCAGCCGTGTGGGTTCTGGCTCGCTGGACGGTCAGCAGAGCGCCGTTTTCGAGATGCAGTCCACGACCACCTCCAATTTCACCCCTGAGCAGATACGGGAGATGCATATTCCGGAGGACCAGCTGCGGGGGAAGCTGGTCCATATATTAAAAAGGGAGTTCATAGAGGACAAGCCACTGATCTTGAGGAGCAGCTTGTGGGAGCAGAACGATGCGGGGGGGAGAACGCTGTTTGAGGAATTCAAGATCGTAGAGTACAGGCTGCTGCCTGCCAATACGCAGATCGGGCCCTTCAACTAGGGCGTGTTCACACTAGTTGGTATAAATGTGATACAATTATGGCATGGAGATTACCGAAGCACAGTACGAACGCATAGCGCCATATCTACCGGTGCAACGGGGCAACGTCCGCTTTTCGAATCTGCAAGTAGTCAATGCGATCCTATATGTTGCCGAGCAGGGCTGCAAGTGGCGGGGCTTGCCTCCTCGATTCGGCAACTGGCACACCATCTATATGCGGATGAATCGCTGGTCAAAGAACGGGGTGTTGGACCGTGTTTTCGAACATCTGCAGAGAGAGCAGATAGTGTGCATCAAGGTCGAGGCGGTATCTATGGCCATCACCCCAGGTAAAGGGAAAGTACTGGGCTGAGATTCTGTCCAGGGAAACATTCTGGCAAGGGCGGTTGAGAGATGACAAATATCCACAGAACATCTATCGGGGTATTTCTGCTTGCGGCGGCTATAGGCCTCCTGGGGTTGGTGGTCTTCGATATGCTTCGCACAGACCCGGTTAGCGCCGCTGTCATCATGCAGCGCGCAGAGCAGGAGAAGCAGAGTGTGCTGAACGGCATAGACGGGGGGCAGATTCTCTACCTCAGGTCTGAGAGATACAAAAAGAGCGACCCGAGTCTTCCGGAGAACGTAGCGTGGGTATACCCGGAGAACAGGACAGCAGAGACCTGGATGGCGTCGGGCGCAGCTGGCAACATGACCATCTACACGAACGTTACCCGCAACCTGGACGGGGAGGCGCTGACGTACTCACAGATGGAGAACGGCCAGAGGGTAGCCACGTGGGTTGCCACAGGAGAGCAGATGGAATTGGGGCAGATTGGTGACACCGCTCTGGCAACGTGGGTGGAGGGTGTTTGGGGCATGGGCGCGTTGCTGTCGGATTGGGGGCAGAGTCGTGTGGGTTCGGGGCAGCTAAACGGCAAGAGTAGCGCCATCTTCGAGAAGCAGACCACGACCAGCGCCAACTTCACCTCAAAGCAGATACAGGCGATGCATATCCCCGTGGACCAGCTCCCGCAGGAGCGCGTCCTTGTATCCCGCCAGGAATTCACGGAAGAGAAGCCGTTGCTCTGGTGGAGCACCTTGTGGGAAGTGGACGATGCTGGGGAGAGAACGTTGCTTGAGGGCTATAGGATCGTGGAGTACAGGCTGCTGCCTGCCAATATGCAGATCGGGCCCTTCAACTAGCTCAGCCGCCGGAGTCCCGCTTCATATGCAATATCGCCGTTGAATGGTATAGCGCGGTAATCGCTGAGACGCGGGAGGGTAGGCGAATGCTTGGATTCCTGGGGGGCACAGGGGAGGAGGGCAGGGGACTGGCTCTGAGGCTGGGGCTGGCCGGAGAGCCGGTGATGGTCGGCTCAAGGGACGCGGCCAGGGCTGCGGAAGCCGCCGAAGACCTGAGGGCGCAAGGGCTCGCCTCGGAGGTGTACGGCGGCCTCAACGAAGAGGTGGCCGCGCGCGCGGACACGGTGTTCATTGTGGCGCCTTTTCCGGCGCAGAGATCTCTCCTGGCCGCCCTCAGGGAGCGGCTGGATGGGAAGGTGGTTGTGGATACTGCCGTCTCCCTGTCCTACTCCAACGGTCGCTTCGATCTGTTGAGCGTGAAGGAGGGTTCGGCCGCCCTGGAGGCTCAGGCCATGCTGCCCGGCTCCCGAGTTGTGGCGGCCTTCCAGACCATCAGCGCCCGCGACCTGCTGGACCACGCAAAACCCGTGGAAGGAGACGTGGTGACCTGCTCCGACGACCAGGAAGCCAGGACGCTGACGATGGCTCTGGTGGAGCGCATCCCATCTCTGCGGGCCGTCGACGGCGGCGGCCTCGATAACTCTCGCTACGTGGAGGGGATCACCCCGTTGCTTCTCAACATCAACCGTCTGTACAAGGCCCGGTCGGCAATAAGGCTGCTTGGGATATAGGGCAGCCGCTGGCGACGGCGCCTGACTGCCGTAATCCAACTCCCAACTGTCGTTGCCACGAAAGTAGACGAATTAGGACTGGCTGCTCCGTTCCCCCTGGATCCCTGCGAAAGGAGACCTTTGCATAACTCTGGGCTCCACCCGTGAAGAGGCGCTCCAACTGTCATTCCGAACGGAGCACAGCGAAGTGAGGAATCTAAAGGTTCTCATCCTCCACAATGGTTCCTGTGGCTGGAATCTTCCCATGACTACGGCGCAACGTCTTAGATTCCTCGCTGCGCTCGGAATGACAGTTGGAGCGTTGGGCAGTTGCGCAAAGGTCTCCGAAAGCAGGAATGGCCTGTTGGTGAATGGGGTTCAAGCCCAGACCACCCCTGCGAAAGCAGGGGTCTAGGGGAGGGGCACGGGCCGCCCTCTCATGGGTACGGGGATGATCTGAGTTCCCTTGCCCGTTCGTGGTGAGCTTGTCGAACCATATGAACGGGCAAGGGGAGTGGTACTCCAACAAACGTTGACATTGCCAAAACACCCCGAGAATATCGGGGCCTGAGAGAGCAAAGGAAACCTTTACAAGGGGATTGCTGAAAAGTACAATTGAATCTCAATGCTGAAAGTTTGACACAAACTTCACAATCTCCTATATTTGACACTTCAACATTACCATTGGGGCGTAAACAGCCGATATGACTACAGATAAAGACGAAGCCAGAGGTTACGTGCTGAGCATGGTGCGGGAGAACGACGTCAAGTTCATCCGCTTGTGGTTCACCGATGTCCTGGGCGCGCTCAAGGGGTTCACCATCACGGCCCAGGACCTGGAGGAGGCTCTGTCGCAGGGAGTGGGCTTTGACGGCTCCTCCATTGAGGGGTTCGCTAGAATAGATGAAAACGACATGGTCGCCATGCCGGATCCCACCACCTTCCGCATCCTTCCGTGGCGTCCAAGGCAGAACGCCGTGGCCCGCATGATCTGCGACATCCTCACACCCAAGTGGGAGCCATTCGAGGGAGACCCAAGATACGTGCTGAAGCGGAACCTGGAGCGGGCCTCAAGCCTGGGCTACACCTACTACGTGGGGCCGGAACTGGAGTTCTTCTACTTCAAGAGCTCCAGGGAGACCGATGCCCTGGACGATGCCGGTTACTTTGACCAGACACCGCTAGACCTGCCCACGGAGCTGCGGCGGGAGACCATCCTGACCCTGGAGGAGATGGGGATTGCGGTTGAGTTCAGTCATCACGAGGTTGCCAAGAGCCAGCACGAGATAGACCTGCGCTACTCCGACGCCCTGACTATGGCGGACAACGTTATGACTCAACGGCTGGTCATAAAGGATGTGGCTATGCGCCACGGCGTACACGCCTCCTTCATGCCCAAACCCATATCCGGCGTCAACGGCAGTGGAATGCACGTCCACCAGTCGCTCTTCAAGGGGGGCAGGAACGCCTTCTTCGACCCCAGCGACCCGTACCACCTGTCCGCGGATGCCCGCGCCTTTGTTGCGGGTCTCCTGCGCAACGCGCCCCAGATAACCGCCGTGACCAACCAGTGGGTCAACTCCTACAAGAGGCTTATTGCAGGGTACGAGGCCCCCGTCTACATATCATGGGCGCTTGTGAACCGGGCCGACTTGATACGCGTGCCATCGTACAAGGAAGGGCGGGAGGAGTCCGTGCGCATAGAGTACCGCGCCCCGGACCCGGCGTGCAACCCGTACCTGGCCTTCTCGGTGATGCTGGCCGCAGGGTTGGAGGGTATTGAGAAGGGCTATACCGCCCCGGACCCGGTGGAGCAGAACGTCGTCAGAATGAGCGACCAGGAGCGGGCGCTGAGGGGTATCGGCACCCTGCCGGGTAACCTGTCGGAAGCCATTGCGCTGGCGGAGAAGAGCGACCTGGTGCGTGGCGCCCTGGGAGAGTACGTCTTTACCACCTTCATTGAGAACAAGAAGAGGGAGTGGGGCGACTACAGCTCTCAGGTAACCGACTACGAGCTTGAGAGATACCTTCCTATTTTGTAGGCGCAGGAGTTTACTCAGAGGAGAAGCTACCGATGGCACAGGACGCATTTGGCCTGTACGACCCCAGGTTTGAGAGGGACGCCTGCGGAGTCGGCATTGCCGCCAACATCAGCGGTCAAAAGTCCCACGCTATCCTCGAAGACGGTTTGAGGATCCTGGTCAACTTGGCCCACCGCGGCGCCTGTGGCTGCGACCCGGCCACGGGGGACGGCGCGGGGGCGCTGCTGCAGATACCTCACGTGTTCCTGGAGCGTGAGTGCGCCGGGCTGGGCATATCCCTCCCCGCGCCGGGCGAATACGGCGTGGGCATGGTCTTCCTTCCGCCGGACTCCCGGCGGCGCCAGGAGTGCGAGGCCATCGTGGAGAGGGTCGTTGCGGAGGAGGGTCAGCGCCTTCTGGGATGGAGGGACGTCCCCGTGGACGACTCGGAGGTAGGGTACATTGCGCGGGAGTCGCAGCCCTTCATTCGCCAGGTCTTCATAGCGCGTGGACCTCAGATTCAGGACGAGGCCCAGTTTGAGCGCAAGCTGTACGTCATACGCAAGGTGGTTGAGCGCGCGGTAGAGGGGCTTGACGATGAGGCAAGGCGGCACTTCTACGTCCCCAGCCTCTCCGGCAATCGCATAGTGTACAAGGGCCTCCTCATGGGTACCCAGCTCCAGGGCTTCTACCCGGACCTGTCGGACCCGGCGGTAGCCAGCGCCTTCGCAATGGTGCACGCCCGCTTCAGCACCAACACCCTGGGGTCGTGGAGGCTTGCCCATCCTTACCGCCTGATCTGCCACAACGGGGAGATCAACACCCTGCGCGGCAACATCAACTGGATGACCGCTCGCCAGGCCATGTTCTCCTCACCGACGTTCGACGATGATATGGCAAAGCTGTTTCCAATCATCACGCCCGGGGCCAGCGACACGGCCAGCTTCGACAACGCCCTTGAGCTTCTGCTGGCCACCGGCCGCTCCCTGCCCCACGCCCTGATGATGATGATACCGGAGGCCACCGGGGAGCACGTTGAGATTAGCCGGGAGAAGCGCGACTTCTACGAGTACCACTCCTCGCTTATGGAACCCTGGGACGGCCCGGCGCTGATAGCGGCCACCGACGGCACGCGCATCGGCGTGGCGCTG
Source organism: Dehalococcoidia bacterium (assembly GCA_965221925.1). Classification (GTDB taxonomy): domain Bacteria; phylum Chloroflexota; class Dehalococcoidia; order Lucifugimonadales; family UBA2985; genus JAPPHY01. The sequence goes on from OZ244924.1 coordinate 727,347, forward strand.
GATCGAAACGGGCTGCGCCCCTGCCGCTACCTGGTGACCACGGACGGCCTGCTGGTGATGGCCTCCGAGACCGGCGTCCTGGACGTGCCGCCGGAGAAGGTCAGGTTCAAGGCCAGGATTCGGCCCGGTAGGATGTTCCTGCTGGACACCGACGAGGCCCGCATCATTGAGGACGCGGAGCTCAAGGCCACCCTGTCCGGGAGACGGCCCTACGGCCAGTGGCTGGCGGAGAACAGGGTGACGCTCGATCAACTGCCGGAGCCTTCGGTCGTCGGCGGGCCTGACCCTGACACCCTTATGAAAAGGCAGCGCGCCTTTGGCTATACCAGCGAGGATCTGCAGCTGCTAATGGAGCCTATGGCCGTCAACGGCCAGGAGCCGGTCGGCTCTATGGGCAGCGACACGCCGCTGGCCGTGCTGTCCGGGAGGCCGCATCTCCTGTTCAACTACTTCAAGCAGCTATTCGCCCAGGTGTCCAACCCGCCGCTGGACGCAATCCGGGAGGAGTTGGTCACATCCCTTGAAGCCTTCATCGGCTCCGAGCAGAACCTGTTCGATGAGACGCCGCGGCACTGCCACCAGCTCAGGCTCAAGCAGCCCGTTCTCACCAACGTGGAGCTGGAGAAGATACGCAATATCTCCCACGGCGACATCAGGGCGACCACATGCTCAACCCTGTTCGACGCCCATGGCGGTCCCGGCTCGCTGGAGCAGGCCCTGGAGCGCCTGTGTCGCCAGGCGTCAGAGGCCGTTGCCGCCGGCGTCAGCATAATCGTGCTGTCGGACCGCGGCGTAGACGCCCGTCACGCCCCAATTCCCAGCCTCCTGGCAACCTCCGCCGTGCATCACCACCTCATCAGGGAGGGCGCACGGAGCAAGGTCGGCCTGGTGGTGGAGTCCGGCGAGCCGAGGGAGGTTATGCACTTCTCGCTCCTGGTGGGCTACGGCGCGGGGGCCGTCAACCCATACCTGGCGTTTGAGACGCTCCACGACATGGCAGGCAGGGGGGTTCTGCCGGAGGGCGTTGACGCCTACACCGCCGAAAAGAACTTCGTCAAGGCCGTCAGCAAGGGCATCCTTAAGGTCATGTCCAAGATGGGCATCTCCACCATCCAGAGCTACAGAGGCGCGCAGATCTTCGAGGCCGTCGGCCTCAACAGTGAGATGGTGGACCGCTACTTCACCTGGACACCCTCCCGGATCCAGGGGATCGGCCTGGAGACCTTAGAGGAGGAGGCCAAGCAACGGCATGGCTTCAGCTACGCCAACGGAAGGTCATCGGCCACTCTTGACCTGGACGAGGGCGGTCAATATCAGTGGCGACGGAACGGCGAATACCACATGTACAACCCGGAATCCATCAGCCTGCTACAGGAGTCCACCGGCAGCAACGACTATGCCACCTACAAGAGATTCGCCGAGCTGATAGACGATCGCGAGAGGCAGCTGTCCACCCTGCGCGGGCTGCTGGACTTCAAGGCCATCGATGAGCCAATCTCCATCGACGAGGTGGAGCCGGCCGAAGAGATCGTCAAGAGGTTCGCTACGGGCGCAATCTCCCTGGGCGCCATCAGCCGCGAGGCTCACGAGACCCTGGCAATCGCTACCAACCGCATTGGGGCCAAGAGCAACACCGGCGAAGGAGGCGAGGACTACCGCCGCTTCACCCCGGACGCCAACGGCGACTCCCGCAATAGCGCTATGAAGCAGGTGGCCTCCGGTCGCTTCGGCGTCACCACCAACTACCTGGTCAACGCCACCGACCTCCAGATCAAGATGGCCCAGGGATCCAAGCCCGGCGAGGGCGGACAGCTTCCAGGGCACAAGGTGGACGAGTACATCGGGTGGATTCGTCACACCACGCCCGGCGTGGAGCTCATATCGCCGCCGCCGCATCACGACATCTACTCCATTGAGGACCTGGCCCAGCTTATCCACGACCTGAAGAACGTCAATCCGCAGGCCAGGATCCACGTCAAGCTGGTGGCGGAGGTTGGCGTGGGCATAATCGCCGCCGGCGTCTCCAAGGGACACGGCGACGTGGTGCTCATCAGCGGCGACAGCGGCGGCACGGGGGCGTCCCCGGAATCCTCCATCAAGCACGCTGGCCTTCCCTGGGAGCTTGGGCTGGCGGAGACACACCAGGTATTGCTCATGAACGACCTCCGAGGCCGCATCGTAGTGCAGACGGACGGCCAGCTGAAGACGGGCCGGGATGTGGCTATCGCCTGCCTTCTGGGCGCCGAGGAGTTCGGGTTCGCAACCGCGCCCCTGATCACCCTGGGCTGCATAATGCTGCGCAAGTGCCACCTCAATACCTGCTCCGTCGGCATTGCCACGCAGAACCCGGAGCTGCGCAAGCGGTTTGCCGGCCAGCCGGAGTCCGTGATCAACTACTTCTTCTTTGTGGCCGAGCACCTGCGGGAGATCATGGCCCGCATGGGGTTCCGGAAGGTCAGCGAGATGGTGGGCCGCATGGACAGGCTGGAGCCGTGCGAGGCCATCGACCACTGGAAGGCCAGGGGACTCGACCTCACGCCCATGCTCCAGCTGCCGGACGTGCCGGAGAGCGTGGCGACCTACTGCCAACAGGGCCAGGAGCACGGGTTGGAGCTGGCCCTTGACCACAAGCTGATAGAGCTTTCCAGGGACGCTCTGGAGAGAAGGGAACCTGTTGAGATACGGCTACCCATCCACAACTCCAACAGGGTGGTTGGGACCATGCTCAGCGGCCGGGTAGCCATGCGCTACGGCGAAGACGGCCTGCCGGACGACACCATCAAGTGCTACTTCCAGGGCTCCGCCGGCCAGAGCTTCGGCGCTTTTCTTGCCAGGGGCATCTCCATGACCCTTGAGGGCGACTCCAACGACTACTTCTCCAAGGGCATCTCAGGCGGCCGCATTGCGGTGTTCCCTCCAAAGGGTTCCACCTTTGTGCCGGAGGAGAATATCATAGTCGGAAACGTGGCGCTCTACGGGGCCACCGGCGGCAGGGTGTTCATCCGGGGCGTCGCAGGCGAGCGTTTTGCCGTCCGCAACAGCGGCGCCCACACGGTGGTGGAAGGCGTTGGCGACCACGGCTGCGAGTACATGACGGGCGGGATGGTGGTTGTCCTTGGGTCCACTGGCCGCAACTTCGCCGCGGGCATGAGCGGCGGAATGGCCTACGTCTTTGACGAAGACGGCGGCTTCCGGAGTCGCTGCAACCCGGACATGGTTGGGCTTGAACCCGTCGCAGATGACGAGGACAAGGCCGGCCTGCAGGACCTCATTCAGGAGCATCTTTACTACACCGGCAGTGGCAAGGCGCAAATGGTCCTGGAGGACTGGGAGCGTATGCTGCCCAAGTTCGTCAAGGTGTTCCCCCACGACTACAGGCGAGTTATGGAGGAGCAGCGACAGAAGGGGCTTGCAGCAGAAGCGGTGTCCCTTGGGTAAGCCCACCGGGTTCATTGAGTTCATACGGAAGCCACCCCCGCGGCGCCCCGTTCAGGACCGCGTGAAGGACTCCCGCGAGTTCTACCTGGAGTGGTCGGAGCAGGAGGCCCGAGACCAGGGCGCGCGCTGCATGAGCTGCGCCGTGCCCTTCTGCCATACCGGCTGCCCCCTGGGAAACCTCATCCCGGAGTGGAACCACCTGGTCTACAGGGGGGAGTGGCGCAGCGCCCTGGCAAGGCTCCACGCCACAAACAACTTCCCGGAGTTCACCGGCAGGATATGCCCTGCGCCCTGTGAGCCGGCTTGCGTCCTCTCCATCAACGAGGACCCCGTCACCATCGAGTACATCGAAAAGGCCATTGTGGACCGCGGGTTCGAGGAGGGCTGGATAAAGCCGGAGCCTCCCGCGTCCCGTACAGGGAAGCGAGTGGCCGTCGTCGGGTCGGGGCCTGCGGGTCTGGCAGCGGCGCAGCAACTCAACCGCGCCGGTCACGAGGTCACGCTGTTCGAGCGTGACGAGTACGTTGGTGGCCTGCTGCGATTGGGCATCCCCGACTTCAAGATGGAGAAGCGCGTTGTCCAGCGCAGGGTGGACATCATGGCGGAAGAGGGCGTGCGCTTTGAGACCGGCGTCCACGTGGGATTCGACATTACGGCCGCCGAGCTGCAACGGGACTTCGACGCCGTCTGCCTGACCATCGGCGCGTGCCAGCCGCGGGAGCTCCATGCGCCCGGCCGCGACCTGGACGGCATTCACCTTGCTATGGAGTACCTGACACAGCAGAACCGCCGCATTGCGGGCCAGGCCATCAGCCCGCAGGACACCATCACCGCCGAGGGCAAGCGGGTAATCATCCTTGGAGGCGGCGACACGGGCGCCGACTGCCTGGGCACGGCGCACCGCCAGGGCGCGGAGGTGGTCTACCAAATGGAGCTACTTCCCCAGCCTCCTGACAAGAGACGCTCCAACAATCCCTGGCCTCAGTGGCCCCTTGTCCTCAGGACGTCGGCCGCCCACGAGGAGGGGGGCATACGCGATTACAACGTGCTTACCAAGAGCTTCTCCGGCCGCAACGGGAGGGTGGAGCAGCTTAACGCCGTCCGCGTGGACTGGGGCGCGCCGGACGCCTCCGGCCGTCCTACGATGAGGGAGATTGAGGGCAGCGACTTCTCCATTGGCGTTGACATCGTGCTGCTGGCGATGGGGTTCATCCACCCGGAGCATCCTGGAGTTGTCACGGACCTGGGCGTGGAGCTTGACGGGCGGGGCAACGTGGCGACCAACGCCGACCGTATGTCCAGCGTGCCGGGCGTCTTCGCCGCCGGCGACTCCGTGCGGGGCGCGTCCCTTGTGGTTTGGGCCATAGCCGAAGGCCGGCAGGCGGCCCACGGCATCGACAAGTACCTCATGGGCCACAGCAGCCTCCCCAGCGTACGCGTGTAGGTAAGGGGGCATCCCCACCGGGATAACAGGTGAAAACGCTCCATTAAGTGGACGATAGCAGCCTTCAAGGCGCCTTCCATTACACTGTACAGGGTAGTAGCCTTTGTAATCACTCTCTCCTACTCGATAGGGGTGGGAATGCTTCTGTTCTTAGTAGCGAGATAGCAAGGAGGAGAATATGCATATGACAGACGCAGCGTTGGCCCAAGAGTTGCGAAGGCTAGCCGAGATCGCTCCACGTGGAGAGAAGATGACCTACGTGGAGTTGTTCGGTATCAAATATGCCGACTGTCTCAATCGAGACAACTGCCAGCGCATTGTAGATATGTCGGGGATAGGCAAACTTGGCCCCACAGTCAATATGGGTCGTCGCTTGGCTCAATACGTAGACCTGAAGGACCTGAACTGGCCCAACTGAGACAGCATCGCCGTAACCTTGGTGTAGCCGTCATCGCGGCAGGTGCTGTACCTGCATTCCATTGTCACACGGACGCAAGCAAGGACGATGTTTATGTGCTCTACTTCCACGCCGGTTGCCCGCAGGGCAAAGCCAGCCACAGTTGCTTCGAAGCGTTCGCTGCGGAGATGAGCGCGCACCCCGTGGACGGGCTAACCTGCCCTCACCCCCTACCACGCCTGTTGCAGGAAGCGGGTCAGTTCTCCCGCCGCCCTTGAGGTGCCACGCCGCATTACCAATAGCATTGTAAGCCGATTACATACTTGACAATCCCTTGTTTGTGTGTTAGCTTACATTACGTAAGGTAATCCACAATGCGATAGGAGGGGCCCCCAATGGCAAGAGAGAGGCTGGTAGGAGGCGTAGATTCCCTGATTGAGGAGGTTGAGCGGGCCGTCCGTGAAGTGGTCGGGGAGAGGGAACTGACGGAGAGCATTGATGACCTGGTGAGCCACGTCAGCGAGGCCGTCCGGAACGCGGTCACCGCGGAGAAGGCCCACGACTTCAGTTCCGTTGAGAGGGAGGTCCGCTTGGCGGTCCGGGCCGTGGTGGGAGAGGAGAGGCCAGAGGAGGACGCCGATTCCCTGGCCGACCGGGTAACCAGGGCCGTGCGCGGGGCGTTCGGCAGGTGGTCGGAGTTGGCCGGATCGGTGGGGCAGAGCCTGAAGGAGAGGATACGGGCCATGGTGGACGGGGTGCGCGGGAGCGGCAGGGACAGCGTGGTCATGGTGCGGATCAACCGGGAGAGCCAGGAGCGCATGGGAGAGCTGGTAGAGGCCGGGCTGGTAGGCAGCCGATCGGAGGCGGCTGCCTACCTCATTGCGGAGGGGATCAAGGCGCGCCAGGAGTTCTTCGACGGCATATCCTCCAAGATAGATACCATCAAGAAGGCCAAGGAGGAGCTATATAAGCTTCTCAACGAGGAGGGTTTTCGTGGTTAAGTTCAACTGGAATTTTAGGAACCGCGGACAAGGCAAGAGCGATGGAGATTCAGGAGGAGTCATGCAAGACAGTGAACCCTTGGAACCCATAACCTGCGCCGGATGCCCTCACCCGATTCGCGAGGGCGACGAGGTTATACTGAGATTTGCCGTTGAGCGTGAGGAAGCCAATGAGGCCAGCGCTCAACGCGTTTCGTGGGGGAGCAGACTTAGCAAAGCTTTGCTCTTTTACGAGGGCCTTGAACAGCTATTTGGGTCAATTCCCCAGTCATTTCGCGACCTTTGCGAGAAGAACGGGGAGACCATCAGGCACATCCCCGGGGGCACTGCCAACTTTCTACTTCGTGCTGGCAAAAAAGGTGAGAGTGTGTTGAGGGGTGTACCTGCTAGCAGGCTCGTTGCGGGAGGCGCAGTGGCAGCTGTGGTTGTCTGTGTCGTTATGGCAGGCGCTATTCCGGCATTTAGCGGTCGTAGAGGCGCAAGCAAGAAGAACTTTCAAACGGCCTATTACCACATAAATTGCCCAGAGTGTGGAGGGGGACAAGGTTGTTATTAAGACTGCACAGCGGTACGGAAGCGTCCGATACATGATCTATACGCGAACAGCCCGCTCGAATGGTTCGACAAGCTCACCACGAGCGGGACATGGAGGAAAATATGCAAGCCAAAACTGACGGCTCAACCTGGGAACCCATAACCTGCGCCGGGTGCGAGCATCCCATTCAAGATGGACAGCCGCGTCTCTCCGACGTGCCGGAGAATATGCCGGAAGGCGTTGGGCTAGAGGCGTTCCGCCACTTTCACCTGAACTGCCTTCAATGTCCGGCCAACGCAACGTGCTACCAACGGTACGCTTCTCGGCAGATCGCGTTCGCGGCGCAAACAAAGACGGCGTGCGCGCGGTGCGGCCACTCCATTGCCCCGGGCCAGAACGTGTTTCGGGATTACCACTTTGTATGGAACCTGGACGCGGACAACGGAGACACCGGTGAGCTAAGTGGAGGATTCGCAGGCATAAGGCCTCCCCCTAACGGGGCGGTTTCCTTCGACGCTCTGCCAGGTAGATTGAAATGGAAATTCCGCCTAGCCGGCTTGGGAAACGGCCGCGGGACTCGAACGCCGCTAGAGGCTCAACGGCTATACGTAAAGACTGTGCCTCCCCACGTGCGCAATATGGGCTTAAAGGACGTTGAGAAGTTCCTGAAAGGCAAGGATGCCAGCCACATAGAGTCCGTTGCCAACGCTCCAGGCAAGGCAAAGATGCCGGGAAACATTCTGTGGGAGTCCCATAAACGGAACTTTGGACGCGGCGCGGCTAACATGAATTTTGGGGACAAGCTGCGGGCCAAAGCCGGTAACAGTGCAGACGCGGCCAAAATTGTGGGCAAGAACGCCCTGCGGAACGCCAGGAGCGCGACCGTCGGGGCCGCTGCACTGGAGCTGCCAGTGAGCGCCATCGAAAATTTCATACACTTTAAGAAGGGTAGAACATCTCAGAAAGAGGCTGCCAAAAAGACCGCGGTCAACACCGCCAAGGCCGGCGCGGTGGCAGGGGTCATGGCAGTTGCAATAACCGGCGTGACTGCGTTCGGCGCCGCCCCTGCGCTGGGGGCCCTCTCCCCCGTAATGGTCCCCCTGGGAGTGGCAGTGTACGGCTGGTCGGCGTTCCGCCGTATAAAGGGAGCGCTGGAAGACCCGGATCCCATGGCGCGTAAGGCGCTCTACTTCCACGCTGATTGCGAGGAGTGCGGGGGCAACCACAACTGCTACGATGCGTTCGCAGAGGAGATGAGCGCATACTCCGAGGACGGTTCCTAGCCCCATACCACTACTCTCGCATGGACCGCGGCAGATCTTGAACGTCGGCGGCACGACGGGCCGACGCCGCTTACCAACGGGCGCTGCCTTGACAACTACGCAGGCGAGACACATAATCGCGCCTTGGGGAACTGATTCGTTACGTTCGGGAGGGAGGCATGTTCAGTATCCGTGTCCCTTGCAAGCACTGCCAACGCACTGGCATATGCAGGGCCGGAGACGATCAGGGAGGCAGCTGTCATCTGTGCCTGCTCGATGCGCCGCGCTTCAGCCTGGTAGACAGAATGTACCGCCTGCTGGGTATGCGGCGCCCCGAACCCTCCCCGCCCACATCGCCTGGTGAGCCCCAGCGCGTCCGGTGCTGTATGTGCCTTGGGAGAGGGGGCTTGTAGAGGGCCCTACGCCGGCTTGAACATGGGCAGGCTTATCTCGTCTGTCCTGTCCTCCCAGACCACCTCCACCGGCATACCCACCCATATGCGTTCTCCAGGGTTGTTGAGGTCGGCCTCCACCTGGACCAGGTTAGTGGGCAGGCGGCAGCCCTCCTCCAGGTCCACCATAGCCACTACAAACGGCACGTCCTCCATCCAGCCGCGGTGGGGAGGCCGCGCCACAATGCCGAAGGCGTGGAGTGTGCCCCTTCCGGAGCATGGGAGCCAGGTTGTGTTGCGTGAGAAGCAGTTGGGGCAGAAGTCCCTGGGGTAGAAATAGGCCTGGCTGCAATCGTTGCAGCTTCTTACCCAGAGCTCGCGCTGCCGGCACTTCTCCCAATAGAAGGCCGTTTCCTGGGACGGAACGGGGAGTGGCTTGGCGATGGTGCGTTGCTGCTGCGTCATATCTTCTCCTGAGCCTATGGCAGGTGGTGGTGGCTAGTCTCGCGCCAGGACTGCGGTGCCTCCCGAAGAGAGGGAGCCGCCGGTGCCGTGGCAGAAGGTAAGCTTGGCATCTGGGACCTGGCGCTCGCCGCACTCGCCCCACAGCTGCCGCGCCGCCTCAATGACCAGGAAGATGCCGTACGCGCCGGGGTGGGTGTAGGAGAGGCCGCCGCCTGCGGTGTTCATCGGGAAGTCGCCGCCGGGGGCGGTGCGCTGGCCTCGCAGGAAGTCGGCGGCTTCGCCCCTGCCGCAGAACCCAAGGCTCTCCAGGGTCAGCAGGACTGTGTAGGTAAAAGAGTCGTAGATCAGGGCCAGGTCAAAGTCGCTGTGGGTCACGCCGGCCATGCGAAAGGCTGCGGGGCCTGTCTCCCTGGCGATGAGCGAGGTCAGGCTTGGCATCTGGCTGATCATGCCGTGGTCGTGGCCCTCGCCCGCGCCGAGGATCCAGATGGGCGGCTTCTTCAGGTCCCGCGCCCTCTCCGGCGTGGTGACCACGTAGGCGCCCCCGGCGTCGGTCACAAGGCAGCAGTCCAGCAGGTGGAAGGGCCAGCATATCCAGCGTGAGTTGTGGTAGTCGTCAAAGGACATCGTCAGGGGTATCTCCGCCGCCGGGTCGTGGATGAGGGCCCTGGGGTTGAGGGCCGCCCACTTGCGAGTGGACACGGCTACCTCCGACATGGCCTCGCGGCAGCGGTCTTCGCCGAACTCGTGCATGTACCTAGAGCAGGCCATAGCGTAGTTGATGGGAGCGCCGATGAAGCCGTAGGGTGTCTCGAACTGGCCGCCGGGGGAGCCGGGGCCGCCGCCCTCAATGCCGCCCCCGCCTCCGAAGAACCTGCGTGAGTGGCCCGCTCCGCCGTGAACCACCAGGGCCACTTCGCAGTAGCCGGCGGCGATGGCGGCCAGGGCGTGGCCTGCGTGTATGACGAAGGAGGAGCCGCCAACCGAGGTGCTGTCGGTGAACCGGGGCTGGATGCCCATGTGCTCGGCGAGGCCCAGGGTGTTCCCGGCGGCGAATATGCCGTCCACGTCCCCCTTGGCAAGGCCTGCGTCCTCAAGGGCGTTGTAGGCCGCCTCTGTGGTAAGCTGGAGGTCCGACTTCCGGTTCTCAAGGTAGCCCAACTCGTCGGACTCTGCCACGCCCACAATGGCCGCGGCTCTGCTGATGTTCGCCATGTCTTACCTCCCTGGAACCCCGGTCCAACCGGAGCGAATGGACAAGAGGTCAGTCTGCTACGGGTGTAAGCATACCGCTTCATTCCTGCATTGGCAACCGCTTATGCCAATGACTTCCATAGTCGTCAGCGCTATAATGCTCTGACGCTTTGGGATACTACCGGCACAGAGAAAGAAGCATTACGCAGGTGGAGGCGCTCCTCGATGGGACCAAGCGCCTGGGTCTCCGTCTTGAGGAGGGTCAGGCGCTTCAGCTTGAGCGATACTTCCGTGAGCTGGTGGAGTGGAATACACGCGTCAATCTCACTGCCATAACCGACTACGCCGAGGTCCAGTCGAAGCACTTTCTGGACTCGCTGACGGTGTCCCAGGCCATCCCCGGGGGCGTTGCATCCGGGGGCGCGCTTATGGACGTGGGCAGTGGAGCGGGCTTCCCGGGGCTGGTCCTGAAGATCCTGTGGCCCGGCCTGAGTGTGACGCTGGTGGAATCGGTGGGTAAGAAAGCCGCCTTCCTGCGCCATCTGACGGAGGTCCTGAACCTGGACGGGGTGGAGGCGCTCAACGAGCGCGCCGAGACGCTGGGCCATGACCCCCGGTTTAGAGAGAGCTACGACGTTGTGGTAGCCAGGGCTGTGGCCGAACTGAATACCCTGGCGGAGCTGACCCTTCCGTTCTGCAAGCCGGGGGGGAGTGTGATTGCCCAGAAGAAGGCGAACATAGAGGATGAGATCAGGAGGGCTGAGGGAGCGATCTCCATCCTGGGTGGTACGCTGGACAGGATAATGCCCGTGGACATGGAGGAGATAGGCGAGCCGAGGTGGCTGGTGGTCCTGGGGAAGGAGACTCCGTCGCCATCCACCTACCCACGGAGGCCCGGAATTCCGGCCAAGCGCCCCCTCTAGGCAGCTTTAATACGAACAATGGAGGAAAGCGATTCCTGACGTGAAGCCGCCTCCCATCAACGGAGGGCGCTCCATATCCCTGAAGCGGCGCGTGTTCTCCGTGCCCACCCTTATATCCTTTGCCCTGGCGGCGACGTTCCTGGTCTTCCTGGTAACCCGTTTCGATATAAGCTGGGAGGCGACCTGGGACAAGCTGAAGGCCAGCGACCTCCGTCTCTACGGCGCTGCCTTCGCTTCCTACTACGTGGGCTTCATTCTCAGGGGGCTGCGCTGGAGGATCATGCTGAAGAACTCCAACGTGGACGGGGAATCCGTTGGCGAAGTCCCGTCCGTCCTGGCCTGCTCCCAGTACATATTCCTGGGGTGGTTTGCCAACGCCATCACCTGGTTCCGATTGGGAGACGCCTACCGGGCCTACGTCTTCACCGAGGACACCGGCTATAGCTTCTCGCGCGCCATGGGCGCCGTGCTGGCGGAACGGGTTCTGGACGTGGTGATGATATTCGCCCTGCTGGTGGCGGCGACTCTGGCCCTGTACGGGGCCGGCGATTTGAGCGGCGCGGCGCTGTTCCTGGGGGTTGCTTCGCTGCTGGCGCTGGTTGGAGTGGTGGGCCTGTTGATCATGAGGCAGTTTGGGATGCGCCTGGCCCGGTTCCTGCCCGCGCGCTTCAAGGCCTCCTACGACAGGTTCCATCAGGGCGCTCTGGGGAGCTTCCGACAGCTTCCACTTCTGCTGTTTGTGAGCTTTCTGACGTGGTTCACGGAGATTGGGCGGCTGTACTTTGTGATCCAGTCCCTGGACCTTTCGGTGACGGTGAGCTTTTCCCTGGTGGTCTTTGTGACCCTGGCCAATGCCATACTGACCACTGTGCCCATAACGCCCGGCGGGTTGGGAATAGTGGAGCCTGGCATTGTGGGTCTGCTGACCCTGAGCCTGTCCCGAAGCGAGGCGGTCTCGGCGGCCCTGCTGGACCGCTCCATCAGCTACCTGAGCATTGTGATATTGGGAGGGGTGGTGTTCTTCCTGCGTCAGGCTACAAGGGGCGGCAAGCGGGCGCCGGCTGGGGACGCTGGGGATTGAGGGGTTGGCCCGTGTGAGTTGATACGGAGAGGGGCCGCTCGTTCGAGCAGCCCCTCTCTTTGTAGTTCGTCCGTAGAGCCGGCCCCGGTTTCTTCCGGGGCGGTTCTAGTAGTCCATCGGAGGCATGGGAGGAGCGGCGGACCCCTTGTCCGGGAGGTCGCTTACCATGGACTCCGTGGTGAGGATCATGGTAGCCACGCTGGCGCCATTCTCCACCGCTGCGCGGGTGACCTTTGCGGGGTCGATGATGCCGTGCTCCAGGAGGTTGGTGTACTCCTCCTTGTCGGCATCGAAGCCCCAGTCGCCCTCGCCCTCGCGGACCTTGTTCAGGATTACGGACCCCTCGTAGCCGGAGTTCTCGGCGATGAGCCTTAGGGGATACTCCAGCGCCTTTTGCAGGATCCGCACTCCCGTTGCCTCGTCACCAGTGAGCTCCAGCGTCTGAAGGGCTTTCAGCGCTCGCACCAGGGCGACGCCGCCGCCGGGCACGATACCCTCTTCAACGGCTGCTCTCGTGGCGGACAGGGCGTCCTCCACGCGGGCCTTCTTCTCCTTGAGCTCAATCTCTGTGGCTGCGCCCACCTTGATGATAGCCACGCCGCCGGCCAGCTTGGCCATGCGCTCTTGCAGCTTCTCACGGTCGTAGTCTGACGTGGACTCTTCGATCTGGCTCTTTATGGAGTTGATGCGAGCCTGGATGTCGTCGTCGGAACCGGAGCCTCCTACAATGGTGGTATCCTCCTTGGTGGCTACCACGCGGCGGGCCCTTCCCAGGTCTTCCACGGTTACGGAGTCAAACCTGCGGCCGGTCTCCTCGCTTATGATGTTGGCTCCCGTCAGGATTGCCATGTCCTCCAGCATGGACTTGCGGCGGTCTCCAAAGCCGGGCGCCTTCACGGCCAGCGGGCTCAGGGTGCCTCTCAGCTTGTTGACCACCAGGGTTGCCAGGGCTTCTCCCTCCACGTCCTCGGCTATGATGACCACGTTCTTGGTCACCTTGAGGGCATTCTCCAGGGCGGGGAGCATGTCGGCCACCGCGGACACCTTCTTGTCCGTAATGAGGATGTAGGGGTCTTCGATTGCCGACTCCATGCGCTCGGTGTTGGTGATGAAGTATGGGCTTGCGTAGCCGCGGTCGAACTGCATCCCCTCCACGTACTCCTTCTCGTACTGGAGGCCCCTGGACTCCTCCACGGTGATAACCCCGTCCTTTCCCACCTTCTCCATGACCTCTGCGATGAGCTCTCCAATGGCCTCTTCGTGGGCGGACAGCGATGCGACCTGGGCTATCTGCTCCTTGCCCTCTACGGGGCTTGCCATGTTCTTGATCTCGTCCCTTACGGACGCTACCGCTTTATCAATGCCCCGCTTGATGGACATGGGGTCGGCGCCGGCGGTGACGTTCTTGAAGCCTTCCTGGATTATGGCCTGAGCCAGCACTGTAGCGGTGGTAGTGCCGTCGCCGGCTACGTCGTTGGTCTTGCTGGCCGCCTCCTTGATGAGCTGTGCGCCCATGTTCTCGAAGGGGTCCTCAAGGACAATCTCCTTGGCGATTGTGACGCCGTCGCTGCAAACCAGCGGGGCGCCAAAGGACTTGTCCAAAATGACGTTGCGGCCCCTTGGGCCGAGTGTCACCTTCACCGTATCCGCCAGCTTGTCTGCCCCGCTCTTCAGTGACTTCCGCGCTTCTTCCGAGAATGTAATCTGTTTTGCCATGTTATTTCCTCCCTCCCAATTTCAACGAGTTGTGACTAGGATACCTTTGCAAGGATATCGCTCTCTCTCAGGACCAAGTAGTCCTCTCCCTCTTCCTTGAGTTCGCTGCCGGCGTACTTGGAGTAGACCACCAAGTCGCCAATCTGGCACTCCATAGCTATGAGCTTTCCGTCGTCGCCTGTGCGACCCGCTCCCACGGCTACCACCTCACCCTCCTGGGGCTTCTCCCGAGCGGTGTCAGGGAGGACTATGCCCCCCGCGGAGACTTCCTCTCTCTCAACCGGCTTGACTATCACCCGGTCTCCCAACGGTTGGAACGTGCGTGCCACTTTTCCCCTCCTTCTGAGTGTTTTGTTACACCTTATGGATTAGCGCTCTCAGGGCGAGTTTGCTAATTCCAAGGCTAGTATAGGAACTATGGGACGCTGTTGTCAAGATGCGCGGCGGCCTTGGGGCGACTTCCCAACTGTCCCTCCGAGCGCAGCGGGGAATCTACAACGGCCCGCCCCCCGGCCACTCTGGATACCCGCTCGGAGGCAGGAGTGACGGTGGAAAGCAACCCCCCAACGTCGTCATGCCCGCGTTCTCGGGCGTCCTTTAGGAGTCTGTCCGAGAAACATGGTTCTAAACGATATGCGTCATTAGGGGAGTGTAAAGATGCTAATTACTCCACGACAAACTCCAGATTGCTGTAAGCAGGTTATTGCGTAGCGTTTTCCGTCTCCAGGAACGAATCCTCGGACAGGCTCCTAGAGTGGGGAGGGGGCCGCGTTTATCCTGAATCGCCATCCTTTCCCGCTCGTGGTGAGCCTGTCGAACCATATGAGCGGGCATACCCCAACCCGTTCCGCTCGCATCCTTCGACAGGCTCAGGACGAACGGAACTCCGGAACCCCGCTCGTGGTGAGCCTGTCGAACCATATGAGCGGGCATACCCCAACCCGTTCCGCTCGCATCCTTCGACAGGCTCAGGACGAACGGAACTCCGGAACCCCGCTCGTGGTGAGCCTGTCGAACCATATGAGCGGGCATACCCCAACCCGTTCCGCTCGCATCCTTCGACAGGCTCAGGACGAACGGAACTCCGGAACCCCGCTCGTGGTGAGCCTGTCGAACCATATGAGCGAGGATGGGGCGGCGTAATTCACCCTCTACACTCCGCATCCATGCCCTGCTATAATGTATCCTGAGCGCGCAGGTCCACTCAACGCTCCGGCGGGAGTAGCTCAGTGGTAGAGCGCCGCCCTTCCAAGGCGGCAGTCGTGGGTTCGAATCCCATCTCCCGCTCCATTTTTCGCAGAAGCCTCTGCATTTCGAGGAGTTCCGTGCCGACTTCCAAGGGCGGGCTTGACGCGACGGCCCCCGCTCAAAAGGCTGAGCGCATAGCGCCCCAGGAGGCGTATCGGCTCCTGGAGGAGGAGCAGGGCGCGGCTGAATGGGATCCCAGGTTCGATCCCATCTCGGAGCTCGTCTTCACCATCCTCTCCCAGCACACCTCAGACCTCAACGCCTTCAAGGCTTACCAGAGCCTGGTGGACACCTTCGCAACGTGGCAGCAGGTGGCGCAGGGCGACCCGGAAGCCATAGCCCATTCGATCAGGATGGGCGGGCTGTCCCGTATCAAGGCCCCGCGCATCAAGGCGGTTCTTCAGGCGATTCAGGAAAAGTGCGATGGCCTGGACATATCATTCCTCAAGGAGATGCCCCTGGCGGAGGCCAAGCTGTGGCTGCGTGAGCTTCCGGGGGTTGGACCGAAGACGGCGGCGATAGTCCTGTGCTTTGCCCTGGGAATGCCGGCCATGCCCGTAGATACCCACATCTATCGGGTGAGCAAACGCCTGGGCTTCATCGGCGCCAAGGTCACCGCCGAGCAGGCCCACGACCTGCTGGAGGCGGCGGTGAGTCCTGATCAGGTCTTTGCCTTTCACGTTTACCTCATCACCCACGGACGTCAGGTCTGCAAGGCCCGGCGTCCATTGTGCGACAGGTGCATCCTCAGCGGTGGCTGCCCCTCCGCGTTTCAGGCGTAGGTGTGGGCGCTGTGGGCCAGAGATGGCGGCCCCGCTTATGGCCTGCCCGTACTTGATACGTGGGTGAGCGGAGACCCCCTCTCTATCCCTGGAGATAGACTTCCGGGCAATTGCCATGTATCGGATATCCTAGCTCGTCCTTATCGGCCTTTCCAGCCGTGATTCCGTCTGATATTATAGAGTTGGAGGCCTCCCGTGAGCATGAGACACGTCCTTGGCGCGTATTTCCGGAGCGCGGGCCAAGCTCCCAAAAGATATTTCACTGCGGCGGGGATAGTACTGGTATACCGGGCGCAGTTCGCCGACTGCCTCGGCGCGGCGGCCACGACCTGCCACGCGCAGAACACCGCCCCGCTGGGCGCTGGCCCCTATCGCATAATCGACTTCAAGGCCAACGAGCAAGCCGGATATGAGCGCAACCCCTTCTACCGCGGCCCATCGCCCTATTTCGACCGCGTGGTCCTCCGGGGCGGAGGCGATGCAATCTCCGCTGCCCGCGCCGTCATGGACCGGGGCGCCGTTTCTGCCCACCTGAACACTCTGCAAGGCGTCCGTATCAACGGCTGGGACAGCGAACTGTGGAACATCGCCGAATGGCGGCGCTAGCCGGCGAGCGCGGTGGGTAAGACGGCGGTTCACGAGGGAGGTCGCATGCTTTCATCAAGGGGCATTGTCCTGGTTCGCGGGCGCGTCGTCGCCTGGCTGGCTGCCGCCGCGCTGATAGCCATGTGGGTTGCCATGACGGCCTGCGCGTCATCGCCCGGTGAGGACGCGTCCGTCGACCCCGGCTCCTCAACGCCTGCCATCGGAGCGGGGCAGAGGATATTTGCCACTACGTGCGCCGCCTGCCACGGAGAGGCCGGCCAGGGCCGGCCCGATTGGCGCGTCCCCAATGACGACGGTACTGTGCCTCCGCCGCCTCTGAACGGCGACGGCCACACCTGGCACCACCCGGACGGCTTTCTGTACCGGGTTGTGAGCATGGGCGGGAGTATACAGGAAGACCCGGCCGTGCCCGGCTTCAAGAGCGCCATGCCTGCCTTTGGGGAGCAGTTCAGCCACTACGAGATTATTGAGACGCTGGAGTACGTCAAAAGCCTCTGGGCAGGCAAGACCAGCCGAGGCCTGCCCATCCAGGAGTCGCAGGCGTTCATCAGTGAGCGCGACCCGTACCCTGTGGACGGGGAGTAGGCCCGCGCGCAGCCCTGCCCGCCTCATCCCCATGCGGACGCACTCTCCACACGTTTTTTAATGCCAACATTGGTTGGAGAGCCACCCCTGTCATCGCGCCTGCGCCCAGGCCGATGATGCCGAAATTCAGCGGGGGTGGGGTGGACATAGGGTGTCTCCTTCGCAGGGTCGGGATCGGGCAGAGATGCTTCGAATGTGAACAAGGAGGCAGTGGAGACTCCGAGCGCCTGTGCGATGGCGTGGATGTTCTTGAGCGCCGGATTACGGATGCCGCGCTCAATGCCTGACAGATAGGTCACGTGTACGTCGGCGCGATGCGCGACTTCCTCCTGCGTAACGCCAATCTGGCGGCGCAAGCGCCGCAGGTGCTGGCCGAAATCTCTCTGGTACGCGTCCATCATTTGCTTGACATGGACGCTAGCGACACATAGACTATAAGTCCATAGACTATAAGTCTACGTTAGCTCCCAGAAAGGATTCCACCCAATGCCAGTAGCGATGCGCCTCGTATCCAAGATAGGTCTCTTGATTATTTGCCTGATGATCGTGATTGTGGGCTGCAGAGCCGAGAATCCCACCCCTACCCCCACCACTATGAGGCCCATGCCCACTCCGGCCGCGACGTCTACCGCGACTCCGGCCGCGACCCCTACACTACGGCCAACCTCTACGCCTGCACTACGGCCAACCTCTACGCCTGCACTACGGCCAACCTCTACGCCTGCACTACGGCCAACCTCTACGCCTGCACTACGGCCAACCTCTACGCCTGCACCCCGGCCAACCTCTACGCCTCCACCACGGCCAACCTCTACGCCTCCACCACGGCCAACCGCGACGCCTCCACTCGGGCTGCCTACCACGCTTACATTCCGGCCGACCCCCACACCTACACCCTGGCCAACCGCTACGCCTACACCCCGGCCAACTGCTACGCCTATACTCCGACCGACCCCCACGCTTATTCCCACACCCACACCGAGGCCCCCTTCGAGCACACGCTCGACCCCTACTCCTACTCCTACTGCTCCTACTGCGACGCCGACGCCCGTACCTGCTGCGCAGGAGACTCCCGGCTCCACGGCGTATTGCGCCGCGCGCCGCTCCCTCTACGATCTCTATACGGGAGGCGCCACGAACCTGCCCGTGGATAGGGTGCGCGAGTACGCGAGCCACTGCCTTTCCACGCCCACGCCGCCTACGCCCACGCCGCCCACGCCCACGCCCACGCCTACGCCCACGGCCACGCCCACGGCCACGCCCACGCCCACGCCCACGGCCACGCCCACGGCCACGCCCACGGCCACGCCCACGGCCACGCCCACGCCCACGCCCACGCCCACGCCCACGGCCACGCCCACGCCCACGCCCACGGCCACGCCCACGCCCACGGCCGGCCTACAGCAAAGCGATCAAGTCAGAGCACTATGGAGAGGATATGTGCGCGGAGCAGGCGGCGGAGGCGGTGGAGGGGGGCTCGCAGCCGCCTGACGCCTACAAGCAGTGCGTAATCAATGAGGTGAAGGCGGCGACAGAGCAGGCGGCGGCGTTACAGGCGGCCTACAACGAAGCGCGTGCGTCAGTTCACTATGAACCGGGTATGTGCGAGGAGTCAGAGCACTATGGGGGATATGTGGATCGGAGTCGTCTTACGCCTGCCCTTCAGAGCCTACTGCGCCCAGTTCTATATGGATCCGAACGATTAGGGCTGCTCCACTCCGGACAGCTCACACCGGGTCGCAGGAAATCTCGGCAGAATTCGGCGCTGCGCCTTCCTGAATCGCCGGCCGTACATGATGATCCCGTAATAGTTGAACGACCGCTTTGCTTCGGGATCGTCGAAGTGGTAATCCGCGCCGATCTGTCTCGCAGCGGCTAGCCCGGAGACAGTCGCCTATACGCCTCGCCCTCTTCGTCGGGCGCAACCTCAGGCGATACCACTCGGTTCTTTGACATCTTCCACCTTCATTAGCAGGGCCGGCACGATGGCAATCAGGGACAGGAACCCCGATATCATAAAGAGGTTCTGGAACACGGTGACACCGGCCTCTATCAGGACGGCCTCGGTCTCCGCAAAATTCGACCCAAGACTCACGTCAGCGGTCAGGCTGTAGAAGCGCTCTATACCCCACGCGGACAGCGCCGCCAGCCCCAGCGCCATCCCCACCATTCGAGATGCGGTGACCAGTGAGGCCGCCGCTCCCCAATAGTCACTGGGCGCTGCGCTCAACGCGCTGACGCCTATCGGAGGAATGACCAGGCCAAATCCCAAACCTGCCGCTACCAGGGGCAAGGTTAGCCTGAGTTCCCCAACTTCCGTCTCCCATCCGCTCATGAAGAGCAAGCCCGTTCCCATCAGCGCAAGACCGACTATGCACACTTCTCTGACCCCTGTCCAGCGAAGAACGTAGCCTCCCACCAATGCCCCCACGGGAATGGCGGCCGTAAGGCGAACCAGGCTAAGGGCGCTCTCCAACGGCCCCTTCTCCATAACTGTGCCGGCCATGAGGGGTACGCATACCAGAGCCATGATCAACGCGATCCCAACCAGAAACTGCGCAACGTTGGACGACAGGAATGCCCTGGAGGTGTACAGAAAGGATGCCAACAGAGGTTGTACAGCCCGTCTCTCCACAGTGATCAGAACGCCGATAAGGATCGCCCCTGCGGCCAGCGCCAAGTACGGGTAGATGGACTCCGCGGTGAAGATGCTTCTTTGGGCCAGCGCAACAGTCAAAACCGTGAGCGCCGCTCCAAGCGCCAATGCCCCGAGGTAGTCCATCTTGGCGGCAGGATTGGGGCGGTTAGGCAGAATGGCCATCAACCCTATCAGAAGGAGGCTCTGTGGTACGTCGAACCAGAAGATCCATCGCCAGCCGATCCATTCGATGATGGTTCCTCCGTAGAGAGGGCCCACAACTGACCCGGCCTCAGCCGAGGCGGCCACCAGCCCTATGGCAAGTCCCCTCTTTTCTGTCGATACGGCTGCCACGGCCATCGCAAGGCCTATTGGGACCGTGGCTCCGCCCCCTATGGCCTGGATCACCCTGGCGGGCACGATCCAATTGAAGTTCGGCGCAAGCGCCACCAACCCCGACCCAATGGCAAACACAACCAGCGCTGCCTGGAACATCCTGACGCGGCCGTAGACGTCTGACAGGCGCCCCGCCAATGGCATGGCCACCGTGTAGCTGATCAGATACCCGGTTATGATCCAGGAGGCCTTATCCAGGTCCGTAAGGGGAATCTCCAGGTCCACCATGACGCGCGGCAGGGCAGCGACCACAACGGTCTGGTCCAGCGCAGTCGAAAACACCCCCAGACAGAGAATCCCCAGTACGACAGACTGGGAAGAGCCCAGGCGGTTGAGGGCAGACCTCACGCCACTCACTGGCCGGAGGCTATATCCGGAAGCTTGATGTCAACGGGGACGTTGATGTCTTCTATGGTTAGAAGACGGGTAGTCTCCGGAGCGTCGTTGTTGTAGATTTGGCCCGCGAGCCTCACCTGCCGCAAAACAAACTCTGTTTCGTCAATCCACAAGGTCAGGGTAATCTCATTACCCGGGTCCGCAGTCGTGATTAGGGGCAGCAGAGCCTCAGAATCTATAACTCCTTCAACGCGAAGGGTCTGCGCGCCCTGCACAGTCTCCTGGCCTGCCATGGCTACATTCTGTACCGTAGCAGGCAAATCAGCAAAGACCATACCCAACCCTGAAAAGTTGAAGGGCATCTGCTCCAGAGGCAATGTGGACCACGGCGCGCCTTGAGAAAGTCTGGTGAAGGCCTGGTCCCCGATCTTTATTATCTCAATTTCCACAAAACCGAAACCCGGAGCCTCCACCTCCACGAGCATTCTTAGGCCGGCGGGGGCCTCCAGCTCCGCTTCCATGCTCTTGAAAGTCGTCCCAAAGAACAGCGCTCCCGTTCCCGTTTCGTCGATCATACTGAACTTTGCCGTCTGCATGGCGCCAATGTTTGCCCCTACCGCCGCAAGGAAGTCTTCTACCCTTGGGGCGGGTGTGGGAGTGGGTACAGGAGTGGGAGTAGGTGTTGGCTCCTCCCCGCACGCAGCGACAAGGAACAGGGAAGCGGCCATCAACACGGCGATCGACAACCCGCGAATAGGTGACATGGACAATCTCATCTCATAATCCCCTTCGCAGAAGTCCGTCGGGGGGCGGCAATCGCACAAGGGATGGAGCTACTTTGCAAATGTTGACCAGGCGCCCGCAGGGGCCGTCGGGCCAACGCCCGTTGCATTCAGCGCATATGCTGGCCTAGCGAATGCCAAGCGGCTCCCTCGCAATACAAGGTAGATGCATCCTACTATACTCTCAGTCGCTGTTCAAGAAACCTTCACACACTTGTACGCGCCAGCAAATTGGAGGACGTCACCTATTTGGTGTACGTCCCTAGATGGGAGAACGAGCGGCCTACGGGGAAATCAAAGAACCTGCCATGGCATCCAGCATGTCTCCAGGCTAATACCCCAACAAACGGCTGTTTTGCCTTCTGGCAAAGGGAGCACAATTCGGAAGCCCCTGCCAATCTTCTCTTACCCTCGCCGCCGGCTCTGTCAGTCGTTCGCTCAATTCCCAAAGGTGTATGTGTCAACGAATTACCTGACATCTACAAGAATGACAGTAATCTATGCAAAGGTCTCCTAAAGGCGGACGTGAATGAAGACAGAAGCGCGTCCCTAGCCAAGGCCATCTCCCCAATGTCCTATTCGCCGGGGAAGAGGGTAATCGAGAAGGTAGCCCTGCTGAACTCGTCGTCTGTGTGGGTACTCATAGCCATTGCGCTGGCGCTGTAGATCAGCACGTCGTACAGGTCGTTGTCTTCAGGCTGGTCTTCCAGATCCAGCCTGTCAACGATACGATTAATGTCGACATACATAAGTAGCTGCCGTTCTTGGGGCAGGCGGCTCACGGCGCGCCGGTATCCCACGTCCGAAGAGAGCGGCTGGCCCTCGCCGTTCTGGAGCGCCACGGTGTCGGCCAACGCCTTCTCCGTAGCGCCTATTATGAGGTAGCCATCGTGAAAGACGTAGCCGGGGGAGAGGCCGGAGCCCTCCAGAGGATAGATGCGGGCAGGGCTCTCTGCGCCCACTTCAACCTCATCCGGGGGCATGGACACAAGTCTTTGCATAAAGCCGTCTACAGTCGCTCTCAGGGCGTCTTCCTCGCCGGGCCGGTAGGATAGGATGACAACCCCGTCAACAATGGGGGCGTTGGGGTCCGAGGACTGCAAAGACTCAAAATCCACGTTCACGTCATGTACCGCCAGTATGAGGTCGCCAGCAAGGTAATCGAGGAAATCCTCCTCGGGGTGCACGCCAATCATCTGGTCTATAGTCCACAGCCCCAAGTCCAGAGCGTCCGCCAGGGTGGCGTTGGCGCCAAGCATTGGCTTTGAGGCCAGGTCCAGTTCCTCCAGAAGGCTGAATGATTCAACGATTCCGATAATGCTCTCGTCAACCACTTCGAACAACTCGTCCCAATCCGGCGCCAGGTCTGCGAGAGGGCAGTCGCGCAGAGGCTCGCGCCAGTTATCCAGGTTCGGATCGAACCCCAGGGAGATGAACCCCAGAGCGCCCTCCTGGAGCGCCTCTGCAGCATCCCCAGCATTGGGGGAGGGAGGCCACAGAGTATTGACTGTGGGGGATACGAAGTCAACGACCAGCCCGCGATCCACCCAAGCGCCCGAAGCCATCACCCAGTCGGGCGCGTCGGCGAGGGCCTGGTTACAGGAGTCCTCCAGCGCGTTCAGGTCCAGGAAACCTCCGCCAATGCCGGAATCCAGCGCGTCCGTCAAACCGCGATAGTCCACGTATACGGATGTGAACCGGCGCCCCGGAAGCGCGGCCCTAGCCTCAATGAACTGCTCATTTGAGGCCAGCGTACGGCTGCTCCTGCCGGCGACGCGGTCAAGAACGTCTTCCATGGACCGCTCATCGGTGGCGAATATCATCAGGTCCGGGGTCAGAGCATGCACAAGGTCGCTGTTCTCATCCAGCCAGACGTCGTAATCGTTGATGGTATCCCTATCGTAGTCTGCGCCATCCATGTCTTCCATGAAATCCCGCCAGTCTGAGAGGAAATCGGCGGCGGCTTCCGAGTCGCGCACGTCTATGGTTATGACCGCGTCCACGTCTCTGCCATCCACGCCGAAGCCCATGACGGCCGCGGAGATCTCCGCGCCAATCCAGGTCAGTAGGTCATCTTCAATGTCGAACCCGGTCTCATCCTCCACAAGGTCCTCAACATCCTTTATCAGGTCGCGAAAGGCCCGCCTCTCGTCCAAGCGGCCCCATATCTCCTCCGCCTCTCTTCGCTGACCGTCGGACGGGTAGAGGGTGAACCAGGTATACGCCAGGGTATCGGTCGGGTAGTACCGGGCCGAATGCTCGGGCGGCTTGGTAAGCCAGGGTATGGATATGAGGCCGTAGCCTGCCGCAATGGCAACCCCGCCCAGAGCGAGGAAAACAACCAGCAGCGCGACAATGAGTTTCTTCACCATCACAAAACTTCCATACCCACGACCTTACCGTACAGATTCAGCGCCGTGCCTTCACTATAACACTGGCGCGCGCGCTCAGCAATGAGGCGGACCTTGACCCTTGTGGCGCTCCCAACGCGTGTTGGAATTGCGGTTAGGTTTGTGAGCGCACCCATGTCGCGCCTTAGTGACGGCACAACGTACGGACAACCACGAGGGGCGCCCTTCTCAGCCCCCGGCGCGAAAAGGAGGGCTAGCGCAATGCCTGCCGCCCCTGATTGCCTGCCCCGGACTTGATGGGGGGTTGAGCGTGCTCCATCTCACCGTCCATTGCAGCGCATACCGGGAGCGCCAATTGAGGAGCGACATAATGAGAACCTGCTCAGAACGTGATACAATATGCCAAGCCGCGAGGCTTGGGATGGTCCTGATATCTCTGTTTGAGTTATCTATATAAAGAAGGAGGAAGTGATGACGCAGATATTTGATGGACTCAAGGTGTTGGACTTTACCGAGGGGATGCTGGGCGGGGTTGCGACTATGGCGCTTTCCGACTACGGCGCAGAGGTCATCAAGGTGGAACCTCCCGGGGGGCACCGCTCCCGCAGCATCCCTGCGTCCGTCCAGTGGAACCGTGGTAAGAAGAGCATTGTGCTGGACCTGAACGAGCCGGAGGGACGGGATTACGCCCAAAGGCTATCCCGGCAGTCGGACGTGGTCATCGAGAGCTTTTGCCCCGGGACTACCCAGAGCATGGGGATAGACTATGAGACCCTCAGCGCAGAGCGCCCAGACCTGGTGTACTGCTCCCTCACCGGCTGGGGTCCCAAAGGCCCATATGCTCACTACAAGCCCTACGAGGGGGCGGTGGCGGCCAAGGTTGGCAGGATGATGGTCTTTTCAGGGCAGGCGAACCGGCCGGGGCCTCACTACTCCGCGGTGCAGACAGCCACCCACGCCGCAAATATGGGCGCGGTGCGAGGCATAATAGCGGCCCTCCACGTGCGGGACAAGACCGGCCATGGACAGAAGGTGGAGACCAGCCTCATGCAGGCCATGAACCTCTACGAGTTCATAGACCTAGTCTTCTGGCAGATGATGGTGAGGTTCCCGGACGTGTTCAGCGAGCATCCGTGGCTGCGGGGATACCCAACCCTGGCCTATCTGCCGGTGCGCACCAAGGACGGCCACTGGATACAGATGGCCAACACTGTGCAGCGTCTCTTTGTCGCCATGATCCACGACATAGGCCTGGGTCATGTCTTTGAAGACCCTCGTTTCGAGAAGGCGCCCGTGCTGATGCCGGAGGACAGGGAAGAGATGCGGATGATCATGCTGGCGCGCTTCCAGGAGAAGACCCTTGACGAGTGGATGGACCTGTTCATCAACAAGACCAGAGACGTGGCGGCGGAGCCCTATAGGACCGCCGAAGAGGGTATGACCCACTCGCAGATACTCCACAACGGCCACGTTCGGGACGTGCTTGACCCGGTGGTGGGCATGACGCGTCAGCTCGGCCCTATATCGCTCATGTCCGAGACCCCCGGCGAGATACAGGGGCCTGCCCCTTATCCCGGCCAGCACACGCAGGCGGTCCTGGACTCGCTTGGCAACTCAAACGGCAAGACGAACGGCTACGGCTCTGCCCCCCTGCCAAAGCATCCCCTGGAGGACGTCACGGTGCTGGACCTTGCCACGGTCATTGCCGGCCCCCTTGGGTGCGCTCTCCTGGGGGAGATGGGGGCAAGGGTCATCCGTATAGAGACGCCCCAGGGAGACCTGCTGCGCGGAATGTCTATGGGGGTCACCGCCAACAAGACTATGGCAGGCTCAGAGGGCATGTGCCTGGATCTGAGGACTTCGGAGGGACAGAAGATTGTGCATGAGCTTGTGGCCAAGGCGGACATACTGGTCCACAACATGCGGCCCGGCGCGCCGGAACGGGTGGGGATTGGCTACGAGCAGCTGCTGGAGATCAACCCCAAGCTGGTCTACGTCTACGCGGGCGGCTACGGGCCCACGGGGCCTCACTCTCATCGCCCGTCCATGCATCCCATACCCGGGGCGGTGTGTGGTGGAGTCGTGACCCAGATGGGCAAAGGCGCTATCCCTCCCGTAGACCAGCCCCTCACCATGGAAGAGATCAAGGAGGTCTCAAGGCGCTTCGGGCGGGCCAACGAGGGCAACCCGGACCCCAACTCCTCTATGGCTGTCTCAGTGGCTGCCCTGCTGGGGTTCTACGCGCGGGAACGCACCGGTAAGGGGCAGTACGTCACCTCTTCCATGCTCCAGGCCAACGCGTATGCGAACGCCGACGATTTCTTCTGGTACGAAGGCAAGCCCCCGCGAGCCATTCCGGATGCCGACGGCTACGGCCTCCACGCCCTCTATCGCCTGTATGAGGTGGAGAAGGGGTGGGTGTTCCTAGCCTGCCCCCTTGAGGAGGAGTGGCAGGCGCTGTGCGAGACAATAGACCGCAGAGACCTCATGGAAGACCCGCGGTTCGCCACGCCGGAGGCCCGCAAGGAGAACGACGAGGCCCTGGCGAATGAGCTCGGAAGAGCGCTGGCTGCCCGCGAGCCCCTTGAGTGGGAGAATCTCCTGGTAGGCGCAGGCGTTACCTGCGTCAGGGCAGAGGACTCCGGGCCGTACCAGTTCAACACGGAGGACCCTCACGTAGCGGAGAACGGCTACCTCACAGAGGTGGAATCGCTCCGGTTCGGCAAGTTCTGGCGATACAGCCCAATAGTCCGCTTCTCCAAGACCTCGCCCAAGGCGGGCGCCGGCCCGCTGCGGGGCCAGCACAACGAGGCCATACTCCGGGAGATGGGGTACAGCGAGGAGCAGATGAGGGACTTCGAAGAGCGGGGAGTCACGGCAAAGGAGGCGCTCTAGCACGGGGCGCTCTCTGAGACGCCGCCGCAAGGGAGCTTACAGCCACTGCAGCGTCTGCCGGAGCAGACGCTGCGGTGCGATACGCCAACAGCCTGCGGATCTTTTGAATTACTTCGGTGTCTTTCCAAATGGCACGCCTTCATTGCCATCGCTATGAAAGTAGACGACTTAGGGTTGCTACTCCTTTCCCCTCCGCCCCTGGATTCCTGCTTTCCTAAGCAATGGTCTGTTGGCGAACGGGGTTCAAGCCCGAAGCGCCCCTGCGAAAGCTTGTCCTCGCGGAGACGGGGAGCAGGGGTCTAGGGAAAGGCGCTGAGTCGCCCCGTTACCGCTCACCACCGTATCAAATATTGGGCAGGCTGCGAGCGGGAGGGGAGCAGCGCTCCAGTCGGCGTTGGCATTGCCAACGCGCGTTGAGAATGCCCAAAGTGGGCGGGGATTGCGTTTTAGGCACGGAGGTGTGCAAGCGCGCCCTGGAAAATCTGGCGAGGCCGTGCGCATTTGGAAATTATTACAATTACCGCGGCGGAAATGACGTTTGGAGGGCCGTCCTTAAGGTAAAATACAGGTTATAGGTAGTGAAAAGGCGCCCTAGCGCTTACTTGACACGCCTAGCTGGGGCGTGGTAGTGTATCTGGCAGTTGGCGACAGAGCCGACTGGACTGCGGTAATTTGCTATAACGGAGGGGAAAATGTTACGAAGAGCGTTGCGCCTTAGGCCGCTGACTGCCGTGCTGGCCGGTATGGTAATGGTGATTGCCATTGCCTGTGGCGAGTCCGCCACTCCAACCAGCCCGCCTACCAATACGCCTGTACCCACTGCCACTTCGGCGGTGGCGCCAACTGCGACGTCGCCTGCAGTGGTGGAGCCAACGGCGACGCTGCCGCCGGAAGCATCGGTCAACCTTGGGTTGAGCGCTGCTTCCCTGATAGATCACCCAGCGTACAAGACGGAGTGGGGCGAGCCCCAGTACGGCGGCACCATCAAGTTGCGCACCAACGTACCGGTCAGGACCGGCTCTCCCTTCCGGGGCAGCGGCAACAGCCACTACGTGGGGAACCAGATGACCATGCGGGACACCCTTGTGATGGTTGACCCGTGGCTCGGCTGGTCCGGTGGTATCCAGGCCAACCTGGCAGAGTCCTGGGAGGTCTCCGACGACCAGTTGACCTACACCTTCCACCTGCGCCAGGGGATAATGTTCCACGAGAGAACCGACAAACACGAGGTTGACATGCCCGGTTATGGGCAGGAGCTCGTGTGCGAGGACGCTGCGTTCCACATGAACTTCATAGACTCCGATCGCTACTGGGACGAGGGTGGCTCGCTTGGCTCCGTCGTGCCCGGCGGCTCCACTTGGACCTGCCCGGACGGGCCGGACGGGTACACCGTGCAGGGCACCCTGGATGGCGGTATCCCGTTCCCTGGGATAATGGAACTGTTGACCCTTCCGGGAGTGTACGGGGTCACCAACAAAGACTGGATGGAATGGGCGCTGGATACCCTGGAGCCTCAGGCGATCAGGACGTACCCCGAATACACCATACACCTGGGGACAGGGCCTTTCATGCCCTCAGACCTCACGCCGGAGGTTGTAGCCTCTGCGGTCAGGAACCCCAACTACTGGAAAGAAGGACTTCCCTTCCTGGATGTCTTTGAGTACCACACCATAGCAGACCCGGCAACGGCCTTTGCCGCCTTTGCCACGGACAAGATAGACCTCATGGGTCATGGCAGCGGCTCTCCGTACCCGGCCCAGGTCCAGCAGTCCCTCCGGGACTTCCCTGAGAAGGGCTTTGCTCCCAACCACTACTTCGGCGCCCGCGCCGTTGGATTCAACACCGAGAAGCCTCCCTTCGACGACGTGCGGGTGCGCCGGGCGGTGAACTTGGTGATGGACCGCCAGCAGTGGCACGAGCTGCAGCGCATACCCGGCACCGATCTGTTCGCCGGCTACTCTCCTGCGGGATTCTTCAACGCCGAGGGGCGAGTCTTCAACCCCATGGGCAACTCCTTAGAGGAGATCCTCACCTGGGATGGCTGGCGCCAGCCCAAGGACGACGATATTGCCGAGGCCAAACGGCTGATGGACGAGGTCTTTGGAGCGGGGGAGCGGCCCGGCCCATTCAAGTGCCTGTCCAGGGCGGACGACACCTCCACCAACGCCTGTATATACATGGGCGGGACCATTTTCGAGCACCTGGGCATGGACCTCAGCCTTGACACCTATGACGCCGCGACCCTCTCATCCCAGACCAGGGCCTGCAATCATACCTTTGCGGTGACGGTCATGCCCGGATGGGAAGGGACCCCGGACCCCTATCTCCGCTACAGGACGTACAACTCGGAGCTCCAGGGCGCCAGGCCCTGCATGGGAGGCGTGGAACCTGAAGTCCAGGGTGAAATAAACGACCTCATTAACGCCTTCCTGGCGGAGTTGGACTTCACCAAGCGGACCGAGATCAGCAAGCGGATTGAATACCTGATGTACAACGACTTCATACCGGCAGCCCCTATGGAGTGGCAGGTCCTGTTCACAGGCTACCAGCCGTGGGTCAAGGGATTTGACATCCTTCCCGACCACTCCATTCATACCTCACACCTCAAGATACATCAGCGCACCTGGGTAGACAGATAGAGGCTGGTGTGTGAGCAGCACAGGGTAGTGACCGGAGGGGGCCAATTTCCCCTCCGGTCACTACCCTAAACGCTAATATCGATTGCGTAAACCAAGCAGACGTCTTACTCACCATCGTGTGCTTGGCCTTTGCCTTGGCATAGCAACGGCGCTGGAGGGGATGATGAAACCCGGCGGCAACCACCCATTCTTCCGGAGGGTTGCTCTTATCCGTAGGGAGGGCTAGAAGTGACACAGTACATAATCAGGCGTATTCTCCAGGGAATCCTTGCCGTCTTCGTGGTGAGCCTAATCATATTCCTGCTCATCCGGGTTGCGCCCGGCGACGTGGCCATGATGGTGATCTCGCAGGGTGAAGAGGACTTCAACCCGGAGGACGTAGACCCCATAGCCTTACTGCGTATCCAGAAGCTGCTTGGCTTGGACCGGCCCCTGCACATGCAGTACTTGGGGTGGGCCAGTGACATGGTCACCCTGAACTGGGAGGCATCCTACTACACCTCCAAGCCCATAATGGAGGAGTTCCTAGAGAGGGCGCCTGTCACGCTCCAGTTTGGCGTCTACAGCGTAATACTGTCGGTAATCATTGGCATTCCACTGGGGATTGTCATGGCTCTAAAGCAGGACGGGTGGGTTGACTACGTGGGCAGGATAATCTCTCTGGCAGGCCTGTCCATGCCAAACTTCTGGCTTGCCACCCTGGTGATCGCGACGGGGGTGTACTTCTTCTCCTGGTCGCCAAGACTACAGTTTGAGCATCCCTGGGAGAGCCTGACCGGCAACATAAGCATCCTCTTCTGGCCTGCGCTCATCGGGGGCCTCTCATCGGCGGCCACCAAGTCCAGGATGATGCGCTCCACAATGCTGGAAGTTCTGAGGCAGGACTACGTCAGAACGGCCCACGCCAAGGGCCTGAGATACTCGGTCGTGGTATATCGACACGCTATGAAGAACGCCCTGCTGCCGGTTGTGACCATAATTGGAATCTCCGCGGCGGTGATCATCGGCGGGTCGGTGATAATGGAGACCATCTTCCAGTTGCCTGGAATAGGGATATACGTGGTGCGCGGCATGAACCAGCGGGACTTCCCCGTTGTGCAGAGCATGGTCGTCGTCATCGCAACCTGGATTATAATTACCAACCTGATTGTAGACATAACCTACGCCTGGCTGGACCCGCGAATCCGGTACTAGAGCTTTGGGTTAAGGAGACGGTACATTGATTAACGTAGCCAGAGCATCAGAGAGCGGACTTCCCCGGGTGCGCAGGACAGCCAAGACGATCGCGACCTTCTTCAGGCGGAAGCCTCTGGGGGCCGTGGGCGGGAGCATAATCTTCGTCATGGTGCTCGTGGCGATCTTTGCTCCGGTGGTGACCTTCTACGAGCCAACGAGAACGAGCTTCGTGGATGACCTGTTGCCCCCCTCAAGCGAGCACTGGATGGGGACCGACACCTGGGGACGGGACATATGGACTCGCATAGCCTACGGAGCCCGCATATCGCTGTACGTGGGACTTCTGTCCGTTGCCACGGGGTCTCTGGGCGGAGCGCTTATCGGCTTGGCCAGCGCCTACTACGGGGGCAAGGTGGATGCGGTAGTCCAGCGCATAATGGACTCCATGATGGCCATCCCAACGCTGATACTTGCGCTGGCCATCATGTCTGCCCTGGGGCAGAGCCTCAACAATGTGGTGCTGGCAATTGCCATTCCACAGATTCCCCGCGCCAACCGCGTGGTGCGGTCTCAGGCCCTGGCGGTCAAAGAGTCGGAGTTCGTCCTTGCGGCTAGGGCCATAGGCTCCCAGGACATGCGCATCATCCTCCAGCACGTCATGCCCCAGTGCGTGGCCCCGTGGCTGATCATAGCCACGGCGGGGCTTGGCACGGCCATCATTGCAGAGGCGGGGCTGAGCTTCCTTGGGCTGGGTGTGCCGGAACCGGATCCCTCGTGGGGCAGTATGCTCACCGGCAGGGTGCGGAACTACTACGCCGTTGCTCCCTGGCTTGCCATATGGCCGGGGTTGGCAATCTCCGTGGCGGTGTACGGATTCAACCTGTTTGGGGACGCCCTGAGGGACGTGCTAGACCCTCGCCTGAGAGGAACATAGGCAATCGCTCAACCCTGACAGCGGCGCGCTGTGCGTTGAATAGGGCTCCGTGTGTTGGGAGCAAAGGAGAGTTGTTATGGCAGGACCGTGCAGCGGGCTGACGGCGCTTGATTTCAGCTTTGGAATGCCGGGGGCTCTGACGACTGCCGTGCTCGCCGACTTCGGCGCTGAGGTCGTCAAGGTGGAACCCCCGACAGGCGACCCCTACCGCTCCCAGGGCGCTTGGCTGGCCTGGAACCGCGGCAAAAAGAGCATTGTACTGGACTTGGAGACCCCGGAGGGTCGCGAGCAGGCGCAAGCCCTGGCTCGGAGGGCGGATGTGGTGGTGGAGTCCTTCCGCCCCGGAGTGAGCCGCAGCCTCGGGATCGACTACGAGACCCTCTCAGGGAGCAACCCTGGCCTGGTGTACTGCTCCATTACGGGGTTTGGGCAGAAGGGTCGGTTGAGCAATCTGAAGGACTACGAAGGGATCATAGCCGCCAAAAGCGGGCGTATGTCCACCTGGGGGGGCCAGCTGGACCGGCCAGGCCCGGTATACGCCGCTGTCCGGACGGCCACTTGGGCCGCGAGCCAGGGGGCCGTGCGAGGCATCCTCGGCGCCCTCCGCATCCGGGACCGTTTGGGGCGGGGCCAGTGGGTGCAGACCAGCGTATTGCAGGGTATGATCCCCTACTACGGCAGCCGTCCTCTCTCCATCTACTTCAGCCGCAAGGACTCCAAGCGATTCCCGTCTACGGGGCAGGGCCCCGGGACACTGCCCACCCTGGAATACATACCGGTCCGCACCAAGGACGGCCGTTGGCTACAGCATGCCAACAACAGGCAGGGGCCGCGGCTTCTGCCCGCCCACCTGCGGGCCATAGGGCTGGGCTGGGTCCTGGAGGATGAGCGGTTCAAGAACATCTTCAGCCTCTCAGAGGAGAACCGCGAAACACTGCGGGAGCTTATCTTGGAGCGTATGCAGGAGAAGACTGTAGACGAGTGGATGGAGATATACGTTGAGGATGGAGACATTGCGGCGGAGCCGTATCTGTATACGGTTGAAGGGATGAAACACCCACAGTTCGTCTATAACCGCCACGTAGCGGAGATAGACGATCCTCGCGTGGGCCCGATGAAGGTAGTGGGCCTGGTGGCGGATCTGGCGGAAACGCCCGGTGAGGTGGGTGGCCCCGCCCCCGACCTTGGGCAGCACACGGAGGAGGCGCTGGAAGGTCTGACCGAGCGCGTCCCAGTGGCCCCGGCGGGCGCCAGCAACGGACACGGCAACGGCCACTCGCCCACATACCTGCTGGATGACGTCACCGTGCTGGACTTCTCAACAGTCATAGCAGGCCCATACGGCGCTTCCATGATTGCAGACCTGGGGGCGCGGGTCATCAAAGTGGACGCCACCCCCGGACGCGCTCCGGCCCCAAGGCCGGGCGTCCAGAACCTCATGAGTATGAGGACCTACGCCGGCAAGGAGTGCATCCAGGTGGACCTCCAGACCCAGGAGGGCCGGGATTTCATTCACAAGCTCGTAGCGCAGGCGGACGTCCTGCTGCACAACTTCCGTCCGGGAGTGCCGGAACGCCTGGGTATCGACTATGAGACGTGCAAGAGCATCAACCCGCGCATGGTGCACGTCTACGTAGGAGCCTACGGAGCAACCGGCCCGCACCATCGCAGGCCGGGCGCCCATCCGGTCCCCGGCGCCCTGCTGGGCGGAGCGCTGCGACAGGCCGGCAGAGACATGCCGCCTCCCACCTATCAACCCATGACTATGGAGGAGATTAAAGACGTGTCCCGCCGGATGATGCGAGCCAACGAGGGAAACCCCGATCCCAACTCGTCCCAGGCCGTGGGGACCGCCGTCATGCTGGGCCTGCTGGCCAGAGAACGCACAGGACGGGGCCAGGCCATACAGGCAACCATGCTGTGCGCCAACGGCTGGGCCAACCACGATGAAGCCTACGACTACGCGGGCAGGCCCACGTACGCCGTCCCGGACGGCGAGTGCTTCGGCCTCCACGCTCTCTACCGGCTGTACCAGACCAAGGAAGGCTGGGTGTTTCTGGCCTGTCTCTTTGAGGAGGAGTGGACCGCTCTGTGCCATGCCATAGGCAGGTCGGACCTGATAGGCGACCCGCGCTTTGCGCCCGCGGCCCGTAGATCCCATGACCAGGAGTTGATTGCGCAGCTGTCCCAGGCCTTCGCCATTCGCACGGCGACTGAGTGGGAGGAGTTGCTCACCGGCCAGGATGTGGCCTGCGTTCGGGTGTCCAACAGCGATGACATGGAGGAGTTCTTCCTGGACGACTCCCACTCCCGCGACAACGGCTTTTCAGTGGAGACGGAGACGGCAAGTCCAAGGTTTGGCAGCTACGTCCGTCCCGGAGCCATCGTCCACCTGTCGGAGACGCCCGGACGATACAGATCGGCTCCGTACGCCGGCGAGCATACCCGCGCAATCATGCGGGAGGTAGGCTACAGCGATGAGGAGATAGACGCTTACAGAGAGCGAGACATTGTGCACTGGGAGGAAGCGAACCCGTGGTTCGCGAGCTAGCTCCCCAATAAACATGCGGAAAAGAACCGTCCTAAGTAAGAAGGAGGTAGACCAATGCCCAAGACCATTCCGGTAGCAGACGACGTGGATAAGCCTTTCTGGGACGCCGTGGACGAGAAGCGGCTGGCGCTTCAGTACTGCACCGCCTGCGAGATGCTGCAATATCCCATACGGCCCCGGTGCTGGAAGTGCGGCTCCGCAGATAATCTCGGCTGGCGAGAGGTGGAAGGGAAGGGTCACATCCTGGAGACCATGGTTGTCCACGACACGCGAGTGGTGCGCCGCAAGGGCGACGTCCCGTTCAACGTGTCGGTGGTTTCGCTGGATGAGGACCCCGGCATCAACTTCCTTGCCAACCTGCCCGGCACGCCCGCAGAGCAAGCGCCGCAGGGCGCGGCGGTAGAGGTGGTCTTTGAGGAGCTGGCCCCCGGCCGGTTCATCCACGACTGGAAGTTAGTGGAATAAGCAGGAGAGTCGGCGGCGAATTATCGAAGATACTCCACGACATACCAATTAGGAGGAAGAATGACTAGCAGCGCTGGAGGCTGGCCGAGATACCAGGAAGGCATGGGACTTTGGGAGCACAGTGGAAAGGTGGCAATAGTGGGCTATGGGTATTCCCCCATAGATCGGCGCTGGGACGGGATGAGCATGGACCAGACTCTGGGCGCTTACCAGATCCTGGCAATGCAGAGGGCGATTGAAGACGCAGGGCTGACGTCCGAAGACATCGACGGCTTCATGTGCAGCGAGGCCGCGGCAGGCGACACCTGGTCGCAGGCGGACCGCGGCGTACCCAGGCCCTTCTTCGACCCGCCGTACGACTCCGAGGACGGCCTCTCCTATACGTCTGCCGACTGGCTGGTTGCGAACATGGCGCGGGAGGGGACGCCAATGACCAACCTCAAGTACATAGACCGCAACGAGTTGGCCATCGGCCAGGAGACCGGCAAGGCCGCCCAGGCCGTGGGCGACGGCATGGCTGACGTCCTGATAATGATCTACAACATGGGCAACGTGCCCGGCCGATACCACTTGGAAGAGGGCCTGTACTCCGAGGGAGGACGCAAGTGGTCTGCGCCGTGGGGCTGGATGACCTCGGCTATGATGCAGCACGCATTCGTCTTCATGCAGTATTGCACCAAGTACGGCGGGAGCCATGACAACCTGGCCCCCTTCGTCATCAACCAGCGCAGGAATGGCCTTATGACCCCGTGGGGGTACTACGCCCAGCACGAGCCCTATCAGATAACACTGGAAGACTACCTGACCCAGCGCTACGTGTGCTGGCCCAACGGCCTGCTGGACTCCGACCGTCCGGTGAACCACGCCTTTGCCGTGATCTTTGCCACAGCCGACCGCGCCAAGGACATGAAGCAAAAGCCCATATACGTCTTGAGCCACGCCCAGGTCCAGCAACCCAGCCGGAGCACGATGGCAACCCTTGAGGACCACGAGGCGTGGACCGACAGCCTGGCGAGAAGGCTGTACGAGGGCGCCGGAGCGGCGGGACCGGAAGACTTGGACGTGTTCAACCCGTACGACGGATTCGCCACCTTCACCCAGAGCTACCTGGAGGGCTTCCAGTGGCACGGCGTCAAGCGAGGCGAGGCCTTTGACTTCTACGCCGGCGACATAAGAGTGGAGGGGCCGCACCCGTTCAACTCCAGCGGCGGCAACTTGGGCGCCGGCCGCACACGCACGGCCATGTACACGGATAGCATAGAGCAGCTTCGCGGCATAGCAGGCCCGCGGCAGATAAAGCTGAGGGCGGAGACCGCCGCCATGGGCCAGGTTACACCCGGAGGCAACGGGCATATCTTCCTGAGCGTGAATCAAAAAATATAGGCCGGCTGCCGGAGCGGAGAATCGGCGACTACTCCCTCAGGGGCTGCCGCTCAGCCTTCCGTACTCGGTACGCGTCCGCTACTATGAGGGTAAACGGCTAAAGGAGGGAGGCAACTTGGAAGACCACAAACCAATCTGGTCCGGCGATGACGGGGTTGCGGAGCCCGCCAACCATGACCTGAGGCGGCTCATCAGCTTCGACATAGACGGCACCCTGGTAACGGGACACGGCCCAGGCCCAATCACCCTGGAGATGGTTAGGCGGGCCAAGGAGTGGGGCTACGTCATAGGGAGTTGCTCGGACAGACCCGTGGGAGACCAGCGCAATATGTGGGAGAAGTCCGGGATAGAGGTGGAGTTTACGGTGCTCAAGCACTTGCTGGACAGCGTGAGGTCCAAGTTTGATGCGGACGTATACTATCACATCGGCGATACCGAGCTCGATAAACACTACGCCGAGCGCTCCGGCTTCCAGTTTCTCCAGGTGCAGGACATGGAGCCGGAGCCCTGGATGCTGGGCACAGACGGCAAAGCCGACTGGGGGCCGGAGGGCAGAGCGCCAATAGACCCAAACAACCTGCCCAAACAACCCACCCGATACAACACCCAGGAGTGGAACGGCGAGCACATATGATGGCGGAGGCAACCGTTACTTGACAAGGCTTATATGCTTCGACATAGACAGCGTGCTGGAAATAGCCGTGGAACCCGGCCCCATTACCCTCCGCATGGTGAAGAGGGCCCAGGAGATGGGATACATCGTAGGCAGTTGCTCTGACATTCCCGTTCCCCAGCAGCGCGCCATGTGGGAAAAGCACGGGATTAATGTTGACTTCACGGTCCTCAAGCACAGGCTGGCGGACCTAAAGCCTCAGTTCCAGCCTGACGAGTGCTACCTCATCAGCCCCAGGGATACGGGCGACTACTCCATGAAGTCCGGCTTTGTGTTTCTCCCGGTGGACACGACCACCGACCAGCCGTGGATGCTGGACGAGGACAATGGGGCGCCTTTGTAGCGCAACTCTCCCGCGAGTTTCAGGATAGACCAACTCTCCCACCGCAGGACGCCGACATAGCCGTTAGGAGGATAGCGATGACGCAGGTACTTGATAACATCGTTGTGCTTGATTTTTCGTCAGGCCGGGCAGGCTCCGTTGCCACCATGATACTTTCAGACTTCGGAGCGGAGGTCATCAAGGTGGAGCCGCCGGAGGGAGACCCGTACAGGGAGTTCCCACAGAGCTTCCTCTGGAACAGGGGAAAGAAGAGCGTGACGCTGGACCTGAAAACCCCTGAGGGACAGGAGGACGCCCGGCGGCTGATGACGCGCGCGGACGTGGTGGTGGAGAGCTTCCGCCCCGGCGAGGCCGACGCCCTAGGCATTGGGTATGAGCAGGTCAGCGCTCAGCGACCGGACCTCATCTACTGCTCCATCACCGCCTTCGGCCCCAAAGGCCCCTATGCTCACTACAAGCCCTATGAAGGGATCGTCGCCGCCAAGGTCGGACGCTTCTCCGTCTTCACCGGGCAGTCCAGGCGCCCCGGCCCCCACTATGCGGCGGTGCAGGTTGCCAACCACGGCACCGCTATGGCTGCCGTAAGGGGCATCCTGTCCGCCATCATCGTGCGGGAGAGGACGGGCGTAGGCCAGAGGGTGGAGACCAGCCTCATGCAGGGCATCAGCCCCTTTGACGTCAACAACTGGCTTGTATGGCAGATGATGATAAAGTTCCCCGACAGGTTCCAGGACGACCCACAGTCGGATCCCAACCGCCATCCCGGAGTGGGCTACCAGCCCATACGCACCAAGGACGGCCAGTGGATTCAGATGGCCAACGTCATCGTCCGGCTCTTCCGCGAGTCGCTGGTGGTCATGGGCCTGGGAGACGTCCTGAAGCAGCCCGGGTTTGAGCGGGCTCCCACCCTCATGCCAGAGGAGCGGGAGGAGCTGAGGGAGATGGTCCTGAAGAAGGCGCTGGAGAAGACCAGCGACGAATGGATGGACATCTTCATCAACCAGACCTCCAACGTGGCTGCAGAGCCGTTCCTCACCAGCCAGGAGGGGTTGAACCATTCTCAGGTTGCGCACAATCACCACGTGGTGGAGGTTGACGACCCCGCTGTGGGGAGAATGCGCCAGGTGGGCGCCCTGGTCCGCCTGGATGGGACTCCGGGGAACGCCCAGGGGCCTGCTCCCAGCCTTGGGGAGCATAACGATGAGGTACTAGGCCTGCTGGAAGCCACCCCAGTCATGGGAGGGACCGGCCCTGCGATCACGGAGCTGCCGCCCAACCCACTGACGGGCTTCACCATCCTGGACCTCTCCACCGTCATCGCCGGCCCTCTCTCCACGTCCCTCAACTACGAGTTGGGAGCCAGGGTCATCCGCATAGAGACCCTGGAGGGAGACACCATGCGCCGCAACTTCGATGGCTTGGGAGCCAACCGTACCCAGGCGGGCGCGGAGAACATCTCCATCAACCTCCAGACACCGGAGGGAAAGGAGATATTCGACGGACTGGCTGCAAAAGCCGACATTCTTGTGCATAACATGCGTCCGGGCGCGCCGGAACGGCTTGGAATCGGGTACGATCAGGTGAGCAATATTAACCCCGGGATTGTCTACGTCTACGCAGGTGGCTATGGCGACTCGGGCCCCCATTCCCACCGGCCTGCCATGCACCCCATCGGCGGAGCGGTCCTGGGCGGGGTGCTCCACCAGTTGGGCCGGGACATAATGCCGCCCCCGGAGGAGCCAATGACCGTGGACGAGATCAAGGAGTTCGCACGCCGCCTGGGCCGCGCCAATGAGACCAACCCCGACCCCAACTCCTCGATGGTCATCTCCACCGGGGCCCTGCTTGGCCTCTGCGCTCGGGAGAGGTTCGGCGGGGGCCAGTACGTCCTCTCCACCATGATCGGCGCCAACGCTTACGCAAACGTGGACGACTTCTTCTCCTACGAAGGGAAACCGGAGCGCCTCCTTCCTGACAGCGACGGCTATGGCCCCCACGCCCTCTACCGGCTCTACCAGGCCCGGCGAGGTTGGGTCTTCCTGGCCTGCCTCTTCGAGGAGGAGTGGCGCGCCCTCTGTGAGACCCTGGACCTGGGGGATCTGCTCAGCGACCCGCGCTTCGAGAACTCGGCCGCCCGCCTGGAGAACGACGAGGCCCTGATCGAGAGGCTGGCGGAGGTCTTCGCCACCCGAAACCCCGATGAGTGGGAGCAGCTGCTGGCCAACGCGGACGTAGCCTGCGTGGAGGTGGAGGAAAGCGGTATGTTCAACTTCTACTCCCAGGACCCTCACGTGGCGGAAAACGGCTTCATCCAGCCCGCTGAGTCTCTCCGCATAGGCAGCTACTGGCGCTACGGCCCGGTGGTCAACCTGTCCCGCACGCCCACCAGGGTGGGTTCAGGCCCACTGCGAGGCCAGCATACCCGCAGCCTCCTGCAGGAGCTCGGCTACTCCGAGGAGCGGATAGAAGAGCTGTACGAGAAGCAGATAGTTGGGTCTGAGGAGCCAACCAAGTGGGACGAGGAGGCCGGGCACTAGGCCTAGGCTACTGACGGCTCACCGGAGGAGGTTCGCTCCACCCGGTTGGTGGATAGCAGGTAATCCAACGCTGTCCGGCGGGTATTCTCAACATATGTTGGCAATCGTCAACGCCGGCTGGAGCGCCACGCCATTCCTGCGGAAGCAGGAATCCAGGGGCCCCGTGATAGTTTATGATAGGCCCCTGCTTTTGCAGGGGTGGTCTGGAGGCTGAACCTGCGTTCGCTCCTCGTAACGGCGCGGCCCGAGTGTGTCCAGAACCCTCAACCAGAAGATACCCAGCCCTGTAGAGAATACCGTCCGGCGCTCAGGGTTGCCGTGGAGACGCGGCGGCGCCCGCAAGCTCCGCTGCTAGGAGCCCGTGGCTGAAGGCACCGATCTCATCCCTGGCGCGACGGAATACCTCCGTCAGTTCTGCCTCGCTCACCCCCGGACGGTCCGGGTCCTCAAAGGTGTGGTGAATCACCCGCTTGGCGCCGGGGAAGACGGGGCAGCTCTCACGGGCGGAGTCGCACACGGTGATTACCAGGTCAAAGTCCTCCCCTACGTAACCGGTCTACGTGGTCGGACGTATGGCCGGACAGGTCTATCCCGACCTTGGCCATGACGCGTATCGCCATCGGATGCCCCCCCCCCGGGGTGTGTGCCGGCGCTCCGTACCCGGACGCGTGGGCCTCCCAGGTGGCGCATCCATCCGTGGTCCATCTGCGACCGCGCCCGGCTCCCGGCGCAGGCCACCAGTATTCGGAACAGGTCCTGGTCAGCCATATGAGTCCACCTGTGAGCCTCCTGGCAGCGTGTTGGGCGGGTCCCATCCGCAAAATAGCATGCGGACTAGATGTAGGGCAAGATACAGGGGACAAGCGGTATGCTCAACATGTGTTGGTTATGCCAAATGCTTGACTATCTTGCAGACAATGTGCTAGTCTAGCTATGTGTCTACTACAGGACACCTATGTGTCTACTACAGGACACGGATATAGGGATTCTTGAGAGCGGGCCCCTGACGTGGGCTCGTTCTTTTTTGTGAACAGGATACGCTTATGGCTCTGAAGACGGTTGTCTTCATTGACGGACAGAACTTCAAGAAGAATATCCAGGAGTTCTCTTTCCAATCTCAATGCCCTGGAGTCAGGTACCCCAAGTACGTTCTGGACGAAAAGCACTTCGAGTGGAATAAGTTTTTCCTGGCTGTCGTAGAAAAGTTCAATGATGAGACTCACTTAAATCATACTCTGGCAAGGGCTTAAAGGGTTGAAGCCCTTGCGCGACAGTGGTGGGAACAGGAGCGTAATGCTTTTGAGGTCACAAGAAGTACGGTTTTCGAGAGCATCCAACGCAGGACAGACTTCCTTGAGTTCAAGTACGTTGGCCAGTACGTTGTTCGGCCCTTCGACCCCTACAGAATCGGAAAACAAGCAGACGGCAATATAATCTACCAGGGACGCCGAGTAGGAGAGAAGGGGGTGGATATTGGCATTGCGGTTGATATGATGGCAAAGGCGCCTAACTACGACGCCGGCATTCTAGTCAGCGGAGACGTTGATTATATGCCTGCCATCTCGCACATTAAAGATCAACTCAGGCACTTTTATCAATTTTCGCTGGCAAAGGGTATTCCACCTCAGATAAGACACTTGTCACCGTGGCTTAGAGGAGTAGTAGATTCGTTTCAGTCTTTTGACGAACTGAGACTCCTGGAAGAATTCCTGCGGCGCAATGACATTCCCCTCTATATCCTTGAGGAAATAGATAGACGCATTGAGGAATTAAAGCTGCAAAAATAGAGGTACAGGAATTGGTGTATGTAATGGATGAGAACCCTGGAGGGAGAGTCCACCGCCGTTGACTAAAGGAGTACCGCAAGCATGGCTAGCGCATCGCCGCCGTTACATGCGCATGACAGTGCGCAGAAGTGCATTGCAGCCATTAGCCGGCTTGTAGTCCTGCCCCACAGCCTACAATCTCCTGAGCCTTGGGAAGAGGGTGAACGCCCCTATCGCAAGGACAAGGAGGCCAACGCCGTGGGTCATGAAGGCCAGACCCACTCCCAGGGCGGAAGCCAGCGCCCCTATCTGCAGATGTCCCAATGGCCCCATCCCAACGGCCAGCACCCAGGAGCCCATAGCGCGACCTCGCATCTCATTCGGCACCGCGGTCTGCACCAGGCTCTGCGACAGGATGTCCGATAAAGCTCCCATACCGTTGACCGCTATGATCGCCAGAACCGCAAGGTAGAAAGTGTCCGCAACTCCCAGGAACAGCAGGGAGGCGCCGAAGACGTGCAGCACAACCAGGTACAGCATCCCCTTGCGCCGTACCTCGCCCAAGGATGACAGGGCCAGTATAGCTGCAATACCGCCTATGGCGCGCAAGGCGTTCATAACGCCCAGTCCTTCCGCCCCAACCTTCAGCACGTCCCTGGCCAGGACCGGCAGAAGCGCTTGGTGGGAGAACCCCAGGATCTCCACCGTCGCTGCCAGTACCAGCAGTACCAGCAGGGTGTTGTTACGACGCACCTCCACGCCCAGATCCCTGAGGTCCTGCCAGAGAGGCTGCTGAACGCCGCCGGTCGGCCTTCCCGGGGAGTGAATGAAG
The DNA here is from genome assembly GCA_965221925.1 of Dehalococcoidia bacterium. GTDB lineage: Bacteria > Chloroflexota > Dehalococcoidia > Lucifugimonadales > UBA2985 > JAPPHY01. Next base: position 769,113 of record OZ244924.1, read on the forward strand.
TGAAGGGCCAGGGCCGCTCCTATGTAGCTGACGGCCAGCGCGCCGTACGCCGCATCCGCGCCCAGACGTCCTGCTAGGAAGCCCACCGCCAGGGAGCCGCTTATGCCGCCCACTCTCATTGCCAGTGAGAGATAGGACAGGCCATTGACAAGGTTGCTTGGCCCCACTATGTCGTAGGCCAGGCTCTGCCGCGCTGGCTGGTGCATGGCCCGCATACACCCGCCTGCAAATGTGATCAACAGCAGGTGCCACAGGGCTATCATGTCCAGCGCGATGAGCAGGGCGACGCCGGCGCTCAGCCCTGCCATGCCAACGCTGACTCCTCGCAGGAGGCTGCGGCGGTCCACCCTGTCGGCTATGGCTCCCGCGACGGCTCCCAGTAGAAGGAACGGCGACATTCTCAGGGCCAGCGCCGCCCCCACCGCCAGAGCGGAGTCGGTCAGCTCCAGCACCAGCCATCCCAGGACCACCTGCTCCCCAATGAAACCCGTGGAGTTGAATATCCCGGACAGCCACAGAAGGCGAAAGTTCCGGAAGCGCAGCGCCGGCGCTGCGAGGACGTTACGGAGCAGTGAGCCGAGTCCGGAAGTCAAGTCATCCTCGGGCAAGTCGCATCTTCACTATCCATAAGCGCCATGTTTCGTGGACACGGAGATACTGGGCGTCTGTACGGGATTGTAGAGGAATTGGGGCGCGGGTCAAGCGGGAGATGACGAGTGGCGATCAGTCTACCTTTCGCAGGCTGGGGAGTAGCGCGCCCACCACAATAGCCCCAATAGCGCAAAGGGCGCCGTAAGCGGCCAGGGCCAGAGGGCCGCCCACGAGCGCAATGGCAAAGCCTCCGGCGCCACTGCCAATAGTGCTGAAGCCCCTGTCCAGTGTCATAAGGCTGAACACGCGGCCCCGCAGCTCATTGGGGGTAACCTCCATGAGCACCGAGGTCCTCATGGTCATCATAGCGGTCTGGCCCAGCCCAACAATGATTATCATAATCGCAGGCAGCACCGGCACGGAGAGCCCGAGGATAGCCACCAGGGGCAGGGCTGAGGTGAGTCCCAGCCCGGCCAGGGCTAAGCCGTAAACGGCCAGGCCGACTATGATTATTATGCCTCGATACCGCAGCTTTGAGCCAATGGTGGCAAGGGCGAGCGCGCCCGCCAGGGATCCAATCCCGGAAATCGCCAGGAGTACGCCAACTCCCCCGGCGCCCAGATCCATCACCTTCAGGGCCAGCCACGGCACAAACACCTGGAGGTACGGCATCCCGAAGAGCGACTGGACTGCGAAGAGGGCCAACAGGCCCAGAATGACCGGGTTATGTCCGGCAAAACGGAAGCCACTCACCAAGCCGCCGGCCCAACTGTCTCTGGCACGCTCCACCCGCCCCTCCATCGGCACCTTCATCATGTAGGTAGCGGTAACAGCCATCACGTAGGCCAATGCGGTGACAACGTACACGCCCCCAAAGCTCCGGGCGTCATCCACTTCATAGCCAAACGCAAACGCCCAGAAAGCAATGAAGAACCCGGCAACGGATGCGCTGAGAATGCGCACTAGCTGCATACTGCCCGTATTGAGGGCGATACCGTTGATGAGCAGCTTGGGTGGCACAAGGCTGGGGAGCAGGGCGTGACGCGCGGGGCCGTCGAAGGCCATGAGGAGGCTGCGGAGAATGGCCGTCGCGTAGATGTGCCACAACTCCAGGTTGCCGGTGACGATGATTGCGGCAAATGTGATGTTGACGGCCATGCTCAAGCTCTTGGAGAAGAGCATCACTATTCGCCGGTCAAACCTGTCGGACACAAGGCCGCCAATGGGCCCCAGGAACATCATGGGGACGCCGCGAACCAGGGCAATGAGGCCAAGCTGTACCTCTGAGCCGGTGAGAGCCACCACCAGCACGGGCCGCGCCACCAAGTCCATCCACATGGCCAGGGAGTTGCTTATCTGGCCTATGAAGAGCAGCAGGTAGTTGCGATACGCCAGGGCGTGAAAGGTGGGAGGCAGCCAGCGCGGTGGTTCCTTCCATTCTACCGCGGGCGCGTCCTGGATGGCGGTTGCCATCCGCTCCATTCGTCTCTGGACGTTGGCATTCATCTATAGCTGCCCTCTGCCCCTTGCCTTCCTGTATGCCTAGTCGATTCTCCGCAAAGGTGGATAGGCCGTAAACATGACAAAGGCTGTGACCATAAGCCCCGCGCCAAAGATTATCTGGGCCAACTGCGCGCCCATAGCTTCGGCCATGAAGCCGGCCATAGCGCCGCCTGCCGTAGTCATTGCCCTGTCCAGGGCAAGCACGCCAAGGACGCGCCCTCGCATACCTTCCTCTGCCTTCTCCACCAACACGGCGTTGATGAGCGGGAAGAACCCCGACTGTCCCATGCCAAGGAACAGAAGGACGAGAAGGGCAAGGGGCACCGACTGGAGGTAGGTAGAGGCTGAGAACGTGATGAGGAGAAGGCCAAAGGTAAAGAGCAAAGCAAGCATTATCAACCCGCGATGTTTGGTGGGATTGGTCCTTGCCAGCGCCAGCGCGCCTATGGTGCTGCCCACGGCCGCCACAGACAACATAGCGCCAAACAGCCGCGACCCCTTAGCCCCATCCTCTGCGCCTTCGCCTCCACTTCCGGCGATCAAGCGCACGAAGCCGTCAAAGAAGCCCGTGCCTTCGGCGTCTACCTTGAGGACGTCCACGGCAAAGAGGGGGGCGAACACCTGCATGAACGCCATTCCGAAGGTAAACCACCCCAATGAGATAATGAGGATGCCTCTTATGTCCGGGATTCTCCAGGCGTACTTAACACCATCCACGAGGTCGCCGCCCATGCTTCGCACTCCCTGGTAGCCGGTGCGCTTGTGGTCTGCGGGCCTCATCATCCAGGTAAAGAAGATGGCTACCAGGTAGATGCTGGTCATTACGGCGTATGTGAATCCGAACCCCATCGTGGCAACCAGGATGCCCGCCGCCGCCGCCCCGCCGATACGCATTGCGGTCATGCTCCCGGTGCTCAGGGCCATTGCGTTGGTGACCAGGTGTACGGGAACGATGGTGGGTATCATGGCGCGACGCGCGGGCTGGTCGAAGGCCATCGTAGCTCCCCGCAGGATGTTGTAGGCGAAGATGTGCCACATCTCCACGACGCCCGTGACAATAAGCGCGGTGAACACTATGCTAAGCCCGAACACGGTAATCTTGGTAAGAAGAAGCACCGTGCGGCGGTTGAAGTTGTCGGCTATCACACCCGCCAGCATCCCGAAGACGACGGCGGGGAGGGTCCGGGCTACTAGGATCAACCCAAGGTCGGCCGCCGACCCGCCCAGGGACAGGATCATGAGAGGCTTGGCTAACTGGTCTATCCACAGGGCAAAGGCGTGGGTAAGCTGGCCCAGCCAGAGAAAGGTGAAGTCCCTGTACTTCAGGGAGGCGAAGGTGTCGCCAACCAAACCACCGTCGGGAGGCCTGCCCCCAGACACCGCCACTTGCCCTGCGCCCCTGTCCGGGGGCTCGTCTGCCACCGTCGGGGGCCTGCGGCCAAGCCGGCTCCCGTCGCCATCGACGGTTGGCTTGACGCTCTCTAGCGCAGGGTCGTCGCTTTCTGGTCTTCGTTGCATTGTCTGACGCCTTGCCTGCTAGTCCAGCTTCCTAATGCGTGGCATAAAGGCCAGGGCGTAGACGGAGAATATAATCAGGAGAATGGCCAAGCCGCCCACTGCCCACTGTATGCCTATCATATCGGTCATAACGCCGGCGAAGAAGACCCCAAAGCTGGTCAGGCCGAACTCCATCATCATGAGGCTCATCACCCGGCCCCGGTACTGGTCTTCCACGTAGTATTGTAGCAGGGTGTTGCCCAGGGTCATCCGGGCAGTCTGGCCTATGCCGACGAAGAAGATGAAACCAAAGGCCAGAGGCAGGGCAAAGGACGGGAACCAGGAACTGGAGAAGAACATTCCAGCCAGCGCCAGGCCGAGGATAAGGCTCCCCACGATCAGCATAAGGCCGCGCTTCTTGTTTGGCAGGGAGGCCAGGGCTATGGAGCCGAGCATGGCTCCAACGCCTGACATCATCAGGAGGAACCCGTAACCCCTCTCGTCTATGTTGAGGACTCCCTCTGTGAACGCCGGCAGCAGCATCATGTAGGGCATTGAGAGGAGCGTTACTACGAAGATGACCACGAGGACCATGAGGATGATCTTCTCGTTCTTGACGTACTTCAGGCCGTCCACCACATCCCTCAATGCGCCGCGTCCCCGGAGGGATACCATCCCGGTCTTGGGCATCAGGCTGATGAAGATGATGGCGATGATGTACATGGCGGTCATGGCCAGGTATACGGCCTCATAGCCGAACAGGAAGATGATGAACCCCACGGGCACGGGGGCCAGAAGGCGCATAGCGTTCATTCCGAAGGTGTTGAGGGCCACGGCGTTCATCAGCTCTTCTTGCCCGACGATCTCGGCGATCATCGCCTGGCGGGAGGGCATCATGAGGCCCATAATCGTGCCCTGTACCAAGGCGGCTCCCACCAGAATAAGCCAGGAGCCTGAACGCTCCGGAGTCATCAAGTCGAGTATTAACACCAGGGCAACCGAAACAGATACCAACGCCGAGGCGGCTTGGCCCACCCAGAGGACGTACTTCTTCTGGACCCTGTCTGCAATGACCCCGCCAAAGAGGGAGAAGAAGAGCATAGGCGCCGCGTTGCCCAGGGCCATGATACCAAGGGCCGTCCCGGACCCGGTCAGATGGAAAACCAGCAGAGTCCGCGCGACCATCTGCATGTTCATGGCCGCCATTTGGCCTACCATTGCCCCGTAGTAGAGACGGAATGCGGGATACTTGAAGGAGGAGAACGTCCTGAGGTTCTTTAGGGAAATGGGCGCTCCGCCTCCACCCCCCATGCCTCCTCCGCCCACAGCTGCGTGGCCGCCCCTGGCCGGAGGCGCGCCTCCCATGTGGCCGTTGCCTCCATCCGTGGCCGTGGGAAGCCTGTTCTCGTCTCTATCGACGGTGGGCGCGTCAATCCTGCCGCCACCGGACGCGCTGCCGCCTCCCCGGTGGCCGCTGCCTCCGTTCGTGGCTTCGGGAGCCTGGACCGCCTCGTCCCACTCCGGTGTCTTCTTCCTAGAAGGTCTCCACATGGAAACTCCTTAAAACGCTATCTGCGTCTTATTCTAAACAAATCGACAGCCAGGAACGCTTCGCCGGTTTCAACATGCGCTAGCGCCCCAGGGTTCCCGCGGCGGCCTGCTCCCATTCCGCCGCTGCCCGGCGCGTTGCGGTGAGTACAAGCTCCATAGCATGACACACCTTTTCAAGTTCGTCCTCAGGCATGGGCATCAGCCGCTCCTCCCACCGGTGGCGCTTCGCAGCAAGCAGTCGCTGCGCCAGTTCGCGTCCACCTTCGCTGAGCGTGCAGAGCACAGAGCGGCGGTCCTCCGGGTCTGGCCATCGGCTGACCAGCTCCTTCTCCACCAGGCGGTCCACAAGCCCCGTTGCGCTGGACATTGAAACATCCAGGGTGGAGGCGAGCCCGCTCATCCGGAGGGCACCCTCCTGTAGAAGCAGAAAGAGCACCCTGACCTGCGGCATGCTCAGGTCCAGGGTGAACCACTCCGGCGAAACGGAATGTGGCCCGGAGCGGGTCACCTCCTCCAGAGCGTCTATTACCTGGTTCAGCATGTAGTCTCGGGACGGTTGTCCACCCATTGGAGCCACTCCAGATTCTCGTAAGATTTTATACGGCCTTAATATTTCGGAAAACCTGAACATTTTACCCCCCCCGTTGGAAGACAGTCAAGCCTCCGTTTTTGGTTTAACGTGAACGGCAAGGGCAGTTGGCGCACAATGAGCGGGCAGGCGCAAGACCTGCCCCTGCGTGGAAGGAGGAGCGTAGGCTGCGCCGTCGGTCTATCCGCGTTCAGTTTCTCACGGTGAGTGAAGATGAGGAGAAAGCCCCCTTTCTGACGATGTAGACGCATTGTTCTGTTGCACTATCTGTAGATTGGCAACATAATGCTGCGCATTAGCGTGAACAGAGCCTAATTCACCGGCTTGCTGACTCGGATTACGGCGACTCGGAGGATACCCCTCCCACCGGGTACAGCGTTTCACTCTGAACAGGACTGATGGGCATGGAACCTCGGAACATGCAGCTTTGCGCTCTTAACTCGGCGCTAAGGCCGCGTATATGCTAAATTGTGGTATTGAGTAAAGGGCGCTGGCCCCATGACAAAATGACATTCGGGAGGCGATCTTGGCAGCATCAGGTCCCCAGAATCCCCGATATGAGGCACACGAGAGGCCACCACTACTGGCGTCTCTTGGATTCGGCGCTCAGTTCAGCCTGATTGCGTCTGCTACACTGCTGGTGACGCCAGTAGTGGTGGCCAAGGCGTCGGGACGGGACGGCGCGTACTTTGAGTGGATGGTATTCGCTTCACTGCTGGTTACCGGCCTGTCAACGCTAGTGCAGGTGCGTAGAGTGGGGCTGGTCGGGGCCGGTTCCATGCTGCCCATGTTCACTGCCGCCTTCTCCATACCATTCTGCATCTCGGCGGTGTCTGATGGCGGACCGGCCACCCTGGCTGCCCTGGTCATTGTCTGTGGGCTTGGCCAAATCGTTATCTCCAAGTGGCTGTTCATACTGAGGGGCATAGTCACGCCCGTCGTGGGCGGGACGGTGCTGATGATACTGTCCATCACCTTGGCCTCAGTGGTGCCCCGTCTGCTGCCGCACGCGCCCGACAGCGATGCGTTGGGGGCGCACATCGCAGCGCTCTCCACCCTTGGAGTCGTGTCGGCGCTAATCCTGCGCGGCTCGGCGGTGATGCGACTTTGGGGGCCGATCATTGGTATAGTCGCTGGATGCGCGGTGGCCGCCGGTTTCGGCCTCTACGACGCCGGAAATGTGCTAGAGGCCGGTTGGGTCGGACTTCCCGATCAGTGGCCCGGATTGGGCTGGCCCCCCATAGTTTCCGGCATCGGCGTTTCGTTCTGGACGTTGTTGCCCGCTTTTCTGTTTCTCAGCGTGATCATCTCCATACAGGCTAACGGGGAGTCCATTGCCCAACAGCGGGCCGCGCGGCGCGAGGTCCGGGCCGTGGACTTCCGGGAGGTGCAGGGGGCGTTGACCGGGACAGGCGTGACCAACCTGATGGCCGGCGTTGCCGGGACAGTGCCCTACATCGTAAACCCTGGGGTCGTGTCCTACACGCAGACCACCGGCGTCGCTTCACGCAGAGTAGGATACTGCATCGGCGCCATGCTAATTGCGCTGGCTTTTCTGCCAAAGGTGTCCGCGCTGCTCAGTTCCATACCAGGGCCGGTCATGGCCGGATACCTTATCGTGTTGAGCGCATACCTGTTCGTCGACGGCGCCCGGACCGTCATCCAGAGCGAGCAGAACCGGCAAAGGATTACGGTGGCGGGAATCTGCTTTTGGATTGGCGCGGCGTTCCAGTTTGGGCTGTTCTCGCTGGCGGACGTCTTGCCGGTATGGGGAACGCTCTTGAAGAGTGGGATTACCACTGGAGGGGTGGCCGCCATAGTAATGGTCTTGTACCTGGAGTTCACCAACCCTCGGCGTATGCGGTTCCATTCGAGGCTGCACATCGACGCCCTGCCGGATCTCAACGAGTTTCTCACGAAGTTTGCCGACCGTCGTGGCTGGGATACGGCGATGAAGGAGCGCCTGAGCGCCGTCGGGGAAGAGACGCTCCTAACCTTCGCGCCGCTGGAGTTGGAGGAGCCCATGAACCCGGAAGACGACCATGAACCGGGAAAAGAGGACGAAAGGCCCAACCGTCAACTGGTGGTCCTCGCCTCCAGCGACGGCCCGGTGGCGACTCTGGAGTTCATCGGCGGGGCCGGAGACGATGAGAATATGGAGGACCGATTGCGCCAGCTCCAGCAGTTCGACTCGGAAACGCCGGTTGAGCAGGAGCTTTCGCTCCGACTGTTGCGGGCCTACGCCTCGTCGGTGAGGCATCAGCAGTATCATAACACGGACATCATCACAGTCCGCATTGCTCCGTAAGCGACGGAGGTTGGACTCCGTTCGTTGGCTCGTACCGATACTCGGCGGGTTTACCCGCCGGCCGGCCTTCTATGGGTAGTCACCATTTCGTTGAACCGAGGCAGGGATGTCTGATATACTCCAGTCATCCCATTTAGGAGAATGAACGTGGCAAAATACTTGTTCCAAGCAGACTACACCCCAGAGGGCATCGCGGGACTGCATCGTGAGGGCGGCACGGGGCGCCGTGCGATGTTTGAGCGCATGTTCGCCGAAATGGGGGGGACACTGGAGGCCTTCTACTACGCCTTCGGCGCCGACGACCTCTACATGATTGTGGACTTGCCTGACGACGCCTCGGCGGTTGCGGCGTCGATGGTGGTATCTGCCGCCGGCGCGATCAGCTTCAGGGCGACGGTCTTGGTCACGCCCGAGACGGTAGACGAGGCGGCCCGGCGCACTGTGAACTACCGGTCGCCGGGGACATAGGAAGCCGGCGGGCTATCGGCAAGCAATAGAAACCTACATCCCAACGGACACTGGCGCCGCGAAGCAACTGTGCTAGCCTCCATCTGACGTTCCTAGTAGAGGCTCGGACCGTTGGCGTCTGCGTAGGGCATCAGCCCTCGCTCTTTAGGGAAGCTCGTTGGAAAGGCAGAGGTAAGCGGCGCTGTTGCCCGGAGCGAACGCGCAGATCGCTGTTTGCGGTCGTCCACCCTTTATCGTCACCTGCCTTGGACCGGCCGTGCCACGGAGCTGCTGGATGCTGTCTATGTACATAGCGGTGCGGGTCCGCCCGTTGCCGAGGTTGCCCCCACCGGAGCAAAACGGGTGTGGCCCTTCCACGCTGAGGTTACCCCTCAAGAAATCTGCCGCATCCCCTTTCCTCACATCATGCCATTGAAAGGCTTCCAGGGTGGTGGGAATGAAGGTGGAAAACCCGTCGTACGGGTTGAATATGTCCACTTCGCCAGGCGACCATCCTGACCCCTCGTATACCAGGCTAGCCACCCACTCCTTGGCTTTCTCGGTGTCATCCAGGGTCTCCTGGCTGCTCCGAGCCCTTCCTCCGCTTCCCTGGCTGTGGTTGGCCACGTAGACCGGCTTCTGCCTCATGTCTTTCGCTCGCTCTGCAGTAGCAAACACAAAAGCCCCTACCGAGTTCACCGGACGGTCGCAGTCCCATATTTTGAGGGGGTAATAGATGTGCCTGGCGTTGACATAGTCCTCAGTGGTCAGCAGGGATGGACCGTACTGATAGTAGTAGCTCCATCCTTCGTAGTCGTCGGGATTCTTCAACATCCCGTTACGATGCTGATTCAGCACAAAGGGACTTAGCAATTCGTCCCAGCTTACCCCGTACTTGGCGCAATACTGCTGAACGGGCACGTTGGTTGAGGTCATGAGTCCCTGGTAGTCGCCCCATGGCTGAGCCCACTGACGATTTCCGCTAACCCGTGGGACGTCGAACTCGCCTCCCTGGCGGTATCTCCCTTCCAGGTTGTTAGCCGTATAGACATACACCCCTATACTGTACATGCCATCGGCGCACGCCTGGGCGGCGAACCCCATACCTGCGCCTATTGCGGGTACGTCCTCGGGCGCGTACTCTATGTTGCTCAGCTCAGGCATCTGGCTTCGCAGCCAATTGTTGGTGACCACGGTCAGTCCGTCTTCGGAGTCGTACGGAGGCGGGAAATAGGGCCTGTGCGGCCCCCAGGAGCCGGCGGGACCGGGGTTGCCGGCCATGTTCTCCGGGCAGCAGAGCAATCCGTCCACCTCTTCAGGGCTGACTCCGGCGTCTTCCAAAGCGCGCTTCACGGCCACAATGGCGTACGAGCCCAGGGTCCTCTCCATGTTCACGCCGTCCCACCGCCGATCCACCGGAGATTGCGCCCAGCCCACTATGGCCACCTCCCCTTGGTGGGGCCAAACCCCCATTCCCAGCTTATTCCTCTGCCAGTCTGAGCCTCTGTTCTGCTGAGTCATGCCTTCTTCCCCCAATCCGAATTCGGGCCATACAATGGCTCCTACTCCTCCGCCAACCGCCACTCGTGAATTAGCTGGCCGGGTTCAACCTCCTCGAATATGACCTCCACGGCCGCTCCTATGGGAACCTTATACGGAGGCAGGCCCGGCAGGTTGGAGAAGAAGTTGATCCGGGGGTCATCATCCAGCGCGATTACCGCTAGGTTGAACGGCTGATCCGGCCTAGTTCTTCCCAGCCTCCCGTCTGCAACCACCATGTTCGCCAGGATGTGACCTCGCCCACTGGTCTCATTCCACTCCAGCTCCTTCGAGCCGCAGTCCTGGCAGGAGGGACGGGGCGGATATTGCAGCGTATTACAGCTATCGCAATGTTGAACCACCAGTCTATTTTCGTTGACAGCTTCCCAGAAAGGCCCGCTAAGCTCGTCAGGAACCGGTATCAGCTTCGGCACAATGCTCCTCCGCGTTTCCCAAGAGTAGACGCAATCAAGTGTACCCCATAGGCAGGCGGGTGTCCAGTTCGGCTTGTTCTCTCGGGACTTTCGGTACAGGTTGACGGCACGTCCGATCTCAGATAATATAAAACTGCTTAGCGACTCCCGATAGTACCTGAGTTGGAGCGTGAGCTATATTGAGGGTTCCTGCGGGGACCCTCTTATTTTATTTTGCATATGCGGGGGTTAGGTTGAAGCGCTATGCTGTATTCGTTGACGCCGGATACTTGTATGCACAGGGCTCAGCAGTGCCGGCAGGACGTAGATTGAGCCGGGAGAACATTGAATTAAATCTGACCGCAACAATAGACAAATTGCGTAACTCGTCCGGTTCAAGGACAGATAATGCCCCGCTTCTACGCATATACTGGTACGACGGGTTGCTGCGAGGTGAGCTATCCACAGATCAGCAACGTCTGGCCGGCACGGACAACATAAAACTGAGGCTTGGTATCGTCAATCGGACTGGTCAACAGAAGGGTGTCGACTCGCTAATAGTCACAGACCTCGTAGAGTTGGCGCGCAATCAGGCTATAACAGATGCAGTTCTCCTATCCGGCGATGAGGACCTGAGAATCGGCGTACAGATAGCCCAGAGCTTCGGCGTCCGCGTTCATCTCATAGGCATTGAGCCTAGCCGGGGGTCTCAGTCCATCCCTCTGATGCAAGAAGCTGACACAACTACAGAGTGGAGCAAAGCCGATATAAGCGATGTAATGACCCTTAAACCAGGGGTGGTTGATGCCTTTGAGGCGCCCGATAACGCAGTCTCGCCTGATGGCGCCGGCGATGCAGCCGATGTTTTGGAGAAAACGGTTGATGCCTTCTTTACATCACTTAGCCAAGATGAAATTGAGACCATAAAACGTCTGGAAGGACTCGCCCATATTCCAAAAGAAATTGACAGTAGGCTCTGGCTATATGCGGGAATAAGATGGGCAGGCGACTGGATCCTGCCGAAACAGTGAATCTGAGAAACATCCTGCGAGAGAAAGCGCTCGCCGCTTCTTAGGAAGCGCCCCCCAGACGCGCGGAGTACAGCCTGGTGTAGACGGCGCCGGTGGGCGTGAGGTCGCTTTGGATGAGGGCGATCTCTTTGACCGGCATGGCTTCCCTGCGCTCAATGGCTGTTGCGGCGAGGGCTTGTGCCAGCCTCCTCCTTTGCGGAATGGGCGCGCTTTCCCTGGTTCTGCCCAGGGTCAGGTGAGGAGTGAAGCCGCGCCTCTCCCTGGCAAATCCCAGTCCCTCCAGCTCGCGCTCCAGCGACTGCTGAAGCTCTGACAACGGCTCCAACGCTCCGCCCAAGCCTATCCAGACGACCCTTGGGTCGCTTGGGTCGCGCACGCCGGGGAAAGCGCCGACGCTGTCCAGGGAGAGCTCGAAGGGGGCGGTGGATGCGGCGCATCGTGCCAGGGCCTGGGAGACCACGGGCACGGAGTTGGCGCCGATGCTGCCCAGGAACTTCAGAGTCAGGTGAATCCCCTCCGATCTCACCCACCTCACCCCTTCAACGGCCTCGGCCTGAAGGCGTCGAGCGACGTCCTCCACGGCCTCCCTTGTCGCCGGAGGGAGTTCGACTGCTATGAAGACGCGGATTCGTTCCATGTGGGCAGACCCAAGAGCCGGGCGGCGTTGGTGTACAGGATGCCGTCCTTTGCCTCATCGGAGATTGGCGCGTTGGTGACCTGCCGGATCAGCCGCTTCTGGTCGATGAGCGGATAGTCGGTGCCCAAAAGTACCTTGTCATCTCCCACCAGTTGGACGACCGTGGGGAAGACGTCCGGACGGTAGAGGAAAGGAGACGCTGCGGTATCGAAGAAGACGTTTTGCAGGGACGCAAGCACCTCCGGCATAAGGGCGTAGAAGGGCAGACCGCCTCCCCAGTGGGCGCAGATGAGGGTTGCGTCCGGGAAACAGGCTATGAAGCGCTCCAGCACGCCCGGCGTGGTGTGGCCCTTCCCCGCGTACGGATGCCCCACCGGCTCCGAGGCGTGGGTGAGTATGGGCATTCCCAGGGCCGTCGCTGCCTCCACGATGGGGGCCATTGTGGCCTCATCGCCCAGGTCAAACCCCTGTGTGTCCGGGTGCAGCTCGCCGATGCCCGACAGGCCGGCTTTGGCGCAGCGCTCCACCTCGGCGACGGCCGCGGCGCCCCACCGCGGATTGACCGAGCAGAATCCACGCAGCCGCATGGGGAAGCGCTGTACTGCCTCTATCGCGTAGTCGTTGGCGTGGCGCGCCAGCCCAACGTCGTTCCACCCTATGCCCTGCATAACGGACACGTCTATGCCGGCGCCGTCCATCGTGGACACCAGCTCCTCGGCGCTTGCCATGCGCGCGTCCGGGTTTGAGTAGAGGGTTGATAGGGTCAGGTCTACGGCGAGCAGGTCGTCACGGCGCTCCCGCAGGTCCGGCGGGAATGCGTGGGTATGGAAGTCGATGACCATGGGCGCGGGCTAGCCGGATCTCCTGCGAGTGAACAGCAGCCCTGACCAGGTGCGGTCGATGGCGCATACCTTGTAGTCCACCAGCCCCGCAGCCAGGCCAAGCTCGCGGACGTCGTTCTGCGAAAGGTCGGAGGCGACCCCGGAGGCCTTCTTGGGCCAGGCTATCCAGAGTCCTTCGCCGTCGGCCAGGGATCGGGCCACCTCCGCCATCCGGCTCTCCAGGTCGATGCGTGATCTGTTGAACCAGATGGTCAGTTGGCGCGGAGTGCGGGGCTGCGTGTGCAGCCTGGCGCCCTTCGGCAGCTCGCCAAGCGTCTCTTCGAAGTCCGGGGGAGCGTCTATGAGCAGGACCGACGAGTCCTCTTTAATGCCCAGCTTCTTCGGGAGCGGCGTGCCGGAGTATGCCTCAAAGCCGGAGCGCGGCACGACGGGGGCCGCCGGCGCGTCGGCGATGGCGCGCTCCAGCGCGGCGCGTATGCCGCTCCAAGAGGTGTAGGCGGCGTCCGGGAGGAGCTCCTTGATGCGCTCCACCTTGTCCTGCGCCCCTCCCGCGAAGACCAGGGGCACATGGCGGGTGGACTTGCGCTCTCTCAGGTACAGGGCAATGTCCCGACCGTGGGAGGGCAGGCGGCCCAGGTCTATGATAAACGCGTCAGGGAGGTCGTCCGCCAGCTCGCGCATATCGGCGGAGCCGTCCAGAGCCTTGTAGACCACCTCATAGCCGGAACTGCGGAGTTGGTCTGCCCGCTCGGCGGCCTCTGTGACGTTCCAGTGGATCAGGCGCGCCCTGTGCATGGCTAGCCCTTCGCCTGCCCGGCTGTTGGCAGCATTGACTCCACTCGCTGCCAGATGAGCTGCGATACCTTACGCTTAGAGAGCAGGGCGTCGACGGTGTGCCATCGCTCCGGTTCCATGCGGGCAAGCTCCAGGTATCCCTGACGCACCCGCCGATGAAAGTCCATCACCTGTTCCTGTTCAGGCCCGCGCGTAAAGCTGCCCTCGGCAATTGCCTCCGTTGCCACGCTCCGCTCTCCTTCCAACCCCGGCAAGACAAAATGAAATGCGCCCTGCTCCGCTTCCGGAGTTGCGGAGCCTTCCGCAGACCCCCACTCGAACCTTTCGCCCACGGTAAGACTCCTCTTAAGGCCCTCCTCTGGCGGGATGTCGAGCAGAATGGTCAGGTCCGGCCTAACGCCGGTTGTCGCCACGTTATTCACTGCCTCCACATACTCCAACGAGACACCTCTTCCGTATCCCTGGTAGGCCAGAGTGGAGTCCGTGAAGCGGTCGGAGACGACAATTCGGCCCTTTTCGAGGGCAGGGCGTATCACCTCCGACACCAGCTGCGCGCGGGAGGCGTTGAACAGAAGCAACTCGGCCTCGGAACTCCTTGGGGCGGTGGAGAACTTCAACACCTGCCTCAGCAAGGTTCCCAACTGGGTGCCACCGGGCTCTCGCACCGTCGTCACCGGCGCCTTGCGCTTCCGCAGGCGGTTCACAAGGGATTCGACCTGGGCGCTCTTGCCGCTCCCGTCGCCGCCCTCGAATGTGATAAAGAGGCTTTCGGGCATTGCTTCCAGTCCTACTTGCGGGAGATGGTCACCCGTCGGTAGGGCTCCCTCCCAACGCTCACCGAGGCAAGGCTGCTCTCCTCGGCTATCTGGTGCTGAAGCCGCCTGATGTAGGCTATCTGAGGGGTCAGGGATACCGTTTCCTGGCCGTTGTGTACCTGCCTTGTCGCCTCCTCTACCTCCTTCACCGCCCTGGTTACGGGGTCCTCCCATCCCCTCTCCCGGGAGAGGCCCATGAGAAACTCCCGTATCTGAGGCAGGGTGTTCTTTCTCAGAACGAAAATGGACTTGCCGGTCTCCTCAGCGTTCTTGAGCAGCTTGGGCATCTTGCGGAAGAACTGCTTGGTTGTGAGGAGGACGTCCGCCCGGTCCAGGTTGTCCTCCATGTCAATGGGCATTCTGGCGATCTGAACTATCTGCGCAACCCTCCCCTTGCTGACCCCAAAGGGCAGTACCTTTACTCTACGCCCCGCGGACAGGGGCCCGTCCTGCTCCTCGGCTGCGTCCACTGCGCCGCCTTCAGGGAAGAGGGTGGCAGGGACGCTCTCCGTGGACACTCGGACGCCTCCATCCCTGTCTGACGCCCTCACTTCCGGGGAGAGTGGGAATCCCCTGAGCATGGCGTCCACCACTCCCGCCACGTTGTCGTGGACGGCCACGCGGTCCCAGGCCTGGATCTCCACCACCACTTCAAAGGTGGGAGGGGACTTCCGCTCCAGCACGCTCTTCTGAGTGCGACGGCGGCGGGCCTCATCGTCGCCCAGCGTGACCGTCTGTATACCGCCCACCAGGTCGGACAGGGTTGGGTTGAGGACCAGGTTGTTCAGGGTGTTCCCGTGGGCGGTGGCGATGAGCTGCACGCCCCTTTCGGCGATGGTGCGCGCTGCGGTGGCCTCCAGCTCCGTCCCCATCTCGTCTATGATGATCACCTCCGGCATGTGGTTCTCCACCGCCTCTATCATCACGGCGTGCTGGAGGGCGGGAGTGACCACCTGCATACGCCGGGCGCGGCCTATGGCGGGATGCGGTATATCGCCGTCTCCGGCTATCTCGTTGGAGGTGTCGACGATGATGACCCGCTTGCGTACGTCGTCCGCCAGCACCCGCGCCACCTCTCTAAGCATGGTGGTCTTGCCCATCCCTGGGCGTCCCAGGAGGAGTATGCTCTTCCCGCTCCGCACAAGGTCCTCTATGACGCGTATGGTGCCGAATACGGCCCGGCCCACCCGGCAAGTCAGTCCCACTATCTTGCCACCGCGGTTGCGTATGGCGGATATGCGATGCAGAGTGCGCTCTATGCCGGCCCGGTTGTCATCGCCAAAGACCCCTATCCTCTCCACTACGTGCAGGATGTCCTCCTCCGTGACTTCCTGTGACGCCAGCCCGGTTTCCAGGCCGGGGAACCTTGCCTCAGGGGGGCGTCCCAAGTCCAAGACCACCTCCAACAGGCTCTCCAGGTTTTCCATGTCCCTCAGGTGCGCCTGGACGTGGTGGGGCAGCGCCCCAACCAGGGACTCAAGGTCATCGACGATGTACTTTCCCATCTGCTCCCTTGTCGGTTTCACCTGTGACGGCCCTATGCCCTGGCGGGAGCCAGAGCCGAGTCCTTCACACGCACGGCTATGGGCTTCACCATCAGTTGGTATTCGCGGACGGGAGTGAACCCCCTTCTCTCCAGCGCCGGTCCCTGGGTGGGTTGATAATAAGGCGCCAGCGAGAGGAAGGGCGACATGGCCCTTCCCTGCTGAAGTCCCCAGGAGATCAGGTCGTCCCATACACCGGCCTCCTCGCCGGGATGGGCCATGACCTCCAGGGTGTTGACGGCGTGCTGTTTGTCGGAGCCTACCCTGGCCCAGCCGCGAAGGCTTCCCCCGGTCTCGTATACGCCCTGGTGTGCCCTCTTCCCGAAAGGCTCCAGGGCATGACTCCATTCATCAAATGTCAGGGCGTATCCCAGCTTCACCCTGGCAGGGACACACTGGTTGTAGAGACGGAAGACCGAATACTCATCGGGGCGTCTCAGGGGACGAATGAATTCGCAGGCAGCGGGAAGGGGAGATGTTAGGGACTCCAGTCGATACAGGGTCTCCTGGGTGGAGTGTATGAACCCGGCCTCCTTGGCCAGTCCCACCACGGGGCTTAAGGCCGGCAGTCTGAGGAATACCCTCTCGCCCCCGTGCTCGCCGGCCACCGCGCACAACCTCTCCAGAAGCGCCACACCCTCCCTTTCCACCTCCGGCGACAGGCAGAAGCGGTCCACCTCCCAGGCGCTCGGACCGGAACGTGGCCTCACCGAAGCCAGGCCCTGCAACTGCATCCCATCGGTCGAGATGCTGTACCACTCGCTATCTCCATGAAGCGCCAGCCCTTTGGCAAGAGAGGCGAAGCTGAGGGCGCTGGGCGAGGTCACACCCACCTTGTCCCAGGTCTGCGCGCAGTCCGCGCCGATATGACTATTGCCCAGAAGGGCCATCAGCAGATCGGTGGAGCGGAGAGTGTGTATCATCGTATCAGTCACCCGCGGCCAGACTCAGGAAATATGCGTGAAACCGGGTGTCGGTGGTGAGCTCCGGGTGGAAGGCCGTCACCATGACGCGCCCCTCCTGCGCGGCTACAACCTGCCGTCCGTTCAGGAGGGCCAACGGCCTCACCTCCGGCCCAATCTCCTCTATAGCTGGGGCGCGTATGAACACGGCCTGAAATGGGCCGTCTCCCAAAGCAGGCACGGGGATGTCCGCCTCAAAGCTGTCCACCTGCCTCCCGTACGCGTTGCGCTGCACCCGGATGTCCATCAGGCCCAGGGGCTGTGGTCTATCTTCAATCAGGCTCCTGGCCAGGACTATCATGCCGGCGCACGTACCCCAAGTGGGCATTCCGTCTTCTACGCGCCCCTTGATCTCCCTGGCCAGCCCAAAAACCTCGATAAGGCGCGCAATGGTGGTGCTCTCCCCTCCGGGAATGATGAGAGCGTCTATATTGGCCATATCGTGGGGTAGGCGGACCTGGGCCGGTTCCGCGCCTACGGTCTCAAGAGATCTTGCGTGCTCTGCAAAATCCCCCTGAAGGGCCAGTACCCCTACCTTCTTCGCCACTTTACCAGCCTCTTACAGCCATGACCTCCTCCGGTTTCATGGTCCTGACGTCCATGCCCGGCATGGCTTCTCCCAGGTCCTCCGACGCCTTGGCTATGACGTCAGGGTCGTTGTAGTGAGTGGTGGCGGCCACTATGGCCTTGGCCCGCACCTCCGGGTTGCTGGACTTGTAGATGCCGGAGCCGACGAAGACACCCTCGGCTCCAAGCTGCATCATCAGGGCGGCGTCGGCAGGTGTGGCGATGCCCCCCGCGGCAAAGTTGACCACGGGAAGACGGCCCATGTCGTGGACCTCCCTCACAAGCTCAAAGGGGGCGCCCAGCGCCTTGGCCTCTGCCATAAGCCCGTCCTGGGACATAGCTCGTATCTTGCTGACCTCCCCCATGACAGACCTCATGTGGCGGACCGCCTCCACGATGTTCCCGGTGCCCGCCTCTCCCTTGGTGCGTATCATGGCAGCCCCCTCGCCAATGCGCCTGAGAGCCTCGCCCAGGTCGCGGCAGCCGCAGACAAAGGGCGCCTTGAAGTCGTGCTTCCAGATGTGGTTGCTTTCGTCGGCGGGAGTCAGGACCTCCGATTCGTCGATGTAGTCCGCGCCCAGGGACTCCAGCACCTGGGCTTCTACAAAGTGTCCGATACGGCACTTGGCCATTACCGGGATGGTGACTGCCTGCATGATAGCCGTAATGCGGGACGGGTCGGCCATGCGGGCCACTCCCCCGTCAGCCCTGATGTCGGCCGGCACTCGTTCCAAGGCCATGACGGCGCAGGCTCCCGCGTCCTCTGCTATCTTGGCCTGGTCCGCAGAGACCACGTCCATAATTACACCGCCCTTGAGCATCTGGGCCAGTCCAGCTTTAACGCGCCACGTTCCCTGATCCATAAACCACTCCTTCTTGCTTACGGGAATCTTCCTACTGTTAAGTCCATTATACACCAGCGTAAAATTTCTTACCAACTGGAGGGCCGCGCTCAATTTTATGTTTATGCAGCGAAGCAAACCGAGCCGCGGCTCCCAAAGGCCGTTCGCTAATCCGACGCAGTCGGCGCCTCAATGATGTGCAACAGGTCGGTAGCAATGTACAGCTTCGGCCACCTGTTCCCTATACCTTCAACCACAATTCCGGCCTGTACCAGCCTCTCCAGAATGCGTCTCGCTCCTGCGGGACGAGCTGCTGCGTATGCAAGGAAGCCATGTGGTTGTCCTGCGCTCCAATGTATTATCCGACACTCCAACTGGAAATGCCAACCGGAGTATCAAATCCATCGAGTGTCCGGCCCGGAATGCCCACCGGCCAGGAGTGAAGCGCTCCAACCGTCCCTTGTACCCCGATGTTGGGCAAGGTAGAATACGGCGGGCGTCAAACCTGCCTGGGTAGCAGCCGGCAGCCGCGCTGCTCCTGCGGTGGCGTCTGACTGCAAACTTTGGAGCGCGGCGGGGCTTTGTGGCTATAACAAGCAAGAAGAGCGGGGTATTCTACGGGTGGTGGCTCCTCGGAGCCGGGACCGTGGTGATGGCAATGCAGGGGGGCCTCTACGCCTACGGGTTCCCCGCCTTCTTTGTGCCACTGGCCGCATCTCTGGGAGCCAGCCGTGGCGCCCTGTCCCTGGCCTTCTCCTTTACACGGCTGGAGAGCAGCCTCCTGGGACCCCTGGAGGGCTACATGATAGACCGCTTCGGGCCCAGGGGAATCATGTATATAGGCTTCGCGCTGCTGGGCCTGAGCTTCATCCTGTTCAGCATGGTCAACTCGCTTCTGCACTTCTACCTAGTATTCCCCATAATCGCCTTGGGAGCAAGCCTGTCCGGGTTCCTTCCCGTGGTCACCGCCGTCAACAACTGGTTCTCCCGCCGGAGGGCGTTTGCCACGGGAATCAGCTCCGCGGGGGTCAACGTGGGCGGGGTCTTGGTCGCGGTGGTGGCCCTTTCGATATCCTTCTACGGCTGGCGCACCACCGCGGTGGTAATCGGCGTAGCGATCTGGCTCCTGGGCTTCCCTCTAGCGGCGATGATGCGGCATCGTCCTCAACCCTATGGCTATCTACCAGACGGCGACACTCCGGAGGACCCAGGTGATTCATCCGGGGACGGGACGAAATCGGCCGCCGAGGAGACCCCCGACTTTACCCCCATGCAGGCGCTCAAGACGCCTGCCTTCTGGGTCATAGCCTCCGCGCACGGCTTCTCGCTATTCATAGTCGGGTCCGTGTCCATACACCAGATACCGATGCTTGTGGACGTTGGCATATCCTTTCAGACGGCGTCCGCAATACTGGCGTTTATGACCCTTGTGGCGATGGTGGGTCGGGTTGCCGGGGGCTGGCTGGGCGATAAGCTGGGAAGAAAGATGATCCTGGTGGCCTGCTTCTTCCTGATGTCCGCGGGGGTTGTGGCGCTGGCCACCGCCCAAACGGTGCCACAGGCAATGGTGTACGCGGTCCTGTACGGCCTGGGCTACGGAGCAAGGGCGCCCATTCTCATTGCTCTGCGGGGCGAGTTCTTTGGGGCCAGGAACTTCGCCACCATAATGGGTCTCTCCCAACCGGTGATGGTCATAGGCTCCTTTTTCGGCCCCATTGCCGCCGGGTTTGCCTACGACGCGCAGGGCAGCTATCGTATGGTGTTCTTCATCATAGCCGTAATCAACCTCATAGGCGCGGTCCTGGTGCTCTTCATCAAGAAGCCGGACCTTCCCCAAAACCGGGTCGCCTCCACAGCCTCGGAGGGATAGGCCGGTGTTCTCAACGCTTGTTGGCTATTGCCAACGTTGGTTGGAGCGCCACTCCCCACCCGCTCGAGGTGAGCTTGTCGAACCATATGAGCGGGCAGACTGCGGGCGTAGCTGACACCGCTCATGTACTTCGAAATGCCGCCGGACCTTCCCCAGCGCCGCGAGGCCGCGGACTCGGTTTCGGGTTGACCAGTCTTATCCGGCGTTCTTCACAAAAGAGCAGAGGGGAGAACCTCTCACTGTGGCTCTCCCCTCCAGACCTAAAGCTTCTGCCCTCAGGCGTTACGGCTTCGGCTTGTCCTTAGGCTCGGGTGCAGCGCATCCGCATGAATCGCACATTGGCGTATCCTCCTTCCGTACTGCGCATGTTAAACTGCGCTACTATACCAGTATGACAAAAAACGGGAGCGACCGCAAGCTAATCGGCCGGAATTGGCTGCGACTGCAGGCGAGGCGCCCTGCTCCATATCCCCAGGAACACCACAACCAGCAGCCCCATTACCACAGCCGCTGCCCTGAACATGTTGTCAATGCCCCACAGAGTTTCAACCACGCTGCTTCCCATAGACCCCGCGAACAGCCCGAACACGAGTAGGGAGTTTGTGACTCCTATAAGCGTCCCGTAGCCGTAGATCCTGCCCAGATCCGTGGTTATGGCCATGGAGGACGGCATTGCGGCGCTCTCCCCGAGTCCAAGCAGCAGGAAGACCACCAGTAGAGCCATCACGTTGGGCGACAGCGGAATGAGCGCTGTCGCTCCTGCGAGGATTACGCCGCTGACCGCAACCATCAAATGCCTGGGCACGCGGTCGGCCACGCGTCCGAAGATGGGCTGGAACACGCTGGACAGGACGGCGCGGGACCCCACCACAAGCCCTACCATGGTCGCGCTGGCCGCGAGCACGTCGGTCATAAAGATGGCGATGAATGTCATCACCGCTCCTATTCCCAGCCCGAAGGTGAAGTTGAAGGCAAACAGGGCCAGCACTCGATAGTCCCTGAACATGTCCCTGACGGGCGCAATCGCCGCCGCCGCCTCCTCCGTGCGACTGGTGGCGCTCTGGCCGGGCATCGCCACTGAAACCAGCAACAGGGCCAGGACGGCAGCGCCGGCCAGGGTCAGGAACGCGGCATCCACGCCCACGGTATCTTTGAGATACCCTCCTATCAGCGGGCCAATGCCGAATCCTGACGTGAAGGACACCATGAACATCCCCATGTACCTCCCCTCCTTGCCCCTCGGAGCCAGCGCGCCGACTGTTGCAAGGGCGGACGTGAACATGCAGGCCCCACCAACGCCCATGACCATTCGCAATGCAGCCACAGCCTGGAAGGTGTCGGCCAGAGAAAGCCCAATGCCGACAAAAACGTAGATACCCAGACCTGTCACGATGAACGGGCGCCGACCCCACCGATCGCCCAGCCTGCCCATAACCGGCGTCAGCGGCGTCTGGGTTACGGCAAAGCCCGAAAAGGCCAGTCCCAGCCATATTCCCGACGCGCCCATGTCCCTGGCGAAGACGGGCAGTATGGGCACCACCATGCCGAACCCGGAGGCAATCACGAACATGGCGAACCACAAAATTGCGAAAGCCCGCCATTGGCGGGCCGTCATGGTGGCTGAGGGCGCTGTATAGCTCATACTATGCGGATATTAACGCCTGGGCAACGGCTGCCGGACGGCGCTCTCCACCACCGCCGTGGTCGATCTCACAGGTGCAGCGCCGGCGCTCTTCGTCAAGAGACCTGCGCTTCCCGGACGCAAAGAGGCCGGAGCCGGAGCCGGTTGGGCCGTCCGTAAGCTATACTACAACCTCCACCTTGCGCCTGCCCTTCGGCTTGGCGCCGTTCTTCCGCTCCAGCACGCTGCGCAGGTAGTAGCCCGTGTGTGACCCTTCCGTCGCTGCGACATCCTCAGGGGCGCCGGTGGCGATGACGCTCCCACCCTTGTCTCCCGCGCCCGGCCCCAGGTCCACAATCCAGTCGGCGTTCTTTATCAGGTCCAGGTGGTGCTCAATGAGGATGACCGTGTTGCCGGCGTCCACCAGCCGGTGCAGTACGCCCAAGAGCGCGGCGCAATCCTGGAAGGAGAGGCCGGTGGTCGGCTCGTCGAGGATGTAGAGTGTCTTGCCAGTGGCGCGGCGGGACAGCTCCGTAGCTAGTTTCACCCGTTGGGCCTCGCCGCCGCTCAGGGTGGTGGCAGGCTGTCCCAGGCGGATGTATCCCAGACCCACGTCCCGCAGGGTCTCCAGCTTGGCGCGCAGCCTAGGGAAGTTCCAGAAGAACTCCAATGCCTCTGAGACCGTCATGTCCAGCACTTCTGAGATGTTTTTGTCTTTGAGGGTTATCTCCAGCGCCTCCCGGTTGTATCGCTGGCCGTGGCACACCTCGCAGGGCATTGTGACGTTGGGGAGGAACTGCATCTCTATCTGTATGTGGCCTCCGCCGGCGCAAGCCTCGCACCGGCCTCCCTTGACGTTGAAGGAGAAGCGGCCTGGGGCGTAGCCCCTCACCCTGGCCTCCGGCACAGTGGCGAAAAGCTCACGGATGGGCGTGAAGGCGCCGGTGTAGGTGGCGGGGTTGCTGCGGGGAGTGCGGCCAATGGGCGACTGGTCTATGTTCACCACCTTGTCTATGTTCTCTATGCCGTGGACGGCGTCGCATTCGCCCGGCTTGTCCCGCGCGCCGTAGAGCATCTGGGCCAGCTTCTTGTACAGCACCTCGTAGATGAGGCTGCTCTTGCCGGAGCCGGAGACCCCGGTTATGCATACCAGCATACCCATTGGAATGGACAGGTCGACGCCCTTCAGGTTGTTCTCCCGCGCGCCCTTGACCACCAGCTCTCCGCCGTTCCCGGCGCGGCGCTCCCGGGGCATGGGTATTTTGCGACGGCCGCTGAGGTACTGGCCCGTTATGGAGTCGGGATGCTCCGACACCTCTTCCACTGTGCCGGTCGCCACAACGTGGCCGCCGTGCTCGCCCGCGCCCGGGCCAAGGTCGATGATGTGGTCGGCGGAGCGCATTATGGCCTCGTCGTGCTCCACGATGATGACGGTGTTGCCCAGGTCGCGCAGCCGCTTGAGGGTGTCGATGAGCAGGTGGTCGTCCACGGGGTGAAGGCCGACGCTAGGCTCGTCGCAGACGTAGAGGACGCCCATTAGTCCCGATCCTATTTGGGTTGCCAGCCGGATGCGCTGGGCCTCACCGCCGCTGAGGGTGGAGGCTGTCCGGTCCAGGGTGAGGTAGTCCAGGCCAACGTCCTTCAGGAACTTCAGGCGGGACTGGATCTCCTTCAGGATTTGCCGGGCAATGGTCTGCTCCCGGACGGTCAGCGGCGACTCCGCGCCGTTGTCGTCCAGCCAGTCCACCCACTCCATGGACTGGCCGATGGTTGTGGAGGTCATCTCTATGATGTTCTTGCCTCCCACGGTCACCGCTAGCGACTGGGGCTTGAGCCGCCGGCCCTCGCAGGCGGGGCATGGCCGGGAGGCCATGTATCGCTCTATCTCCTGGCGTATGTAGTCAGACCCCGTCTCCCGGTAGCGCCGCTCCAGGTTGGGTATCACCCCCTCAAAGGTGGTGTCCCAGGAGTAGAGACGGCCCCGGTGGGTGCGATGTCGCATCTCCACCACCTTGCCCTTGTTGCCGTACAGGATAAGGTCCAGGTGCTCCTGATTGAGGCTCCGGACAGGGTCTTTCGTCGAGAACCCGTGCGCCTGGGCCAGCGATTCCAACAGGCTTGCGTACCAGGGGCTGGAGGAGCCCGACCTTGTCCAGGGCATGACGGCCCCGCTTGCAAGGGACATGTCCTTGTTTGGCATGACCAGGTCCGGGTCAAGCTCCAGCTTGAAGCCCAGGCCGGTGCAGGTGGGGCAGGCGCCGTGGGGGCTGTTGAAGGAGAAGGTGCGAGGCTCTATCTCGCCCAGGCTCACGCCGCAGTGGACGCAGGCGAACCGCTCGGAGAAGACAAGCTCTTCGCCGTCCACCACCGATACCTGGACCACGCCGTTGCCCAGGTTTACGGCCTGCTCCACGGAGTCGGCAAAGCGGTTGGCATCCGCGCCGTCGTCCACCACCAGCCGGTCAACGACCACCTCAATGGTGTGCCACTTCTGCCTGTTCAGGACTATGTCCTCCGAAAGGTCTCGTATCTCGCCGTTTACCCGCGCCCTAACGTACCCGGTCTTACGGGCCTCCTCCATTATGTCCTTGTGCTCACCCTTGCGGTGTATCACCAGGGGAGCCATGACCATAATGCGGCTGTCCCTGGGCAGGCCCATTATGGCGTCCACTATCTGCTGCACGGTCTGCCGCTGCACCGGCCTGCCGCACTGGTGGCAGTGGGGACGACCCGCGCGGGCGTAGAGAAGCCGGAGGTAGTCGTATATCTCCGTGACGGTGCCAACGGTGGAGCGCGGGTTGTGGGAGACGCCCTTCTGGTCGATGGATATGGCCGGGGAGAGGCCCTCGATGTACTCCACGTCCGGCTTCTCCATGCGCCCCAGGAACTGGCGGGCGTAGGCGGAGAGGGACTCCACGTAGCGGCGCTGCCCCTCGGCGTAGATGGTATCGAAGGCCAGGGAACTCTTGCCGGAGCCGGACACCCCGGTGATGACCACCAGCCGGTTCCGGGGTATGGTAATGTCTATGTTCTTGAGGTTGTGCTCCCTGGCTCCCTTGACTACGATGCTGTCTTGAGACATAAGCGCCTTTTGCCGTTCAAGATTTGGCCGGTTTGCCTGAAGGATATTGTACCATTGCAGGGGCTGTTGTGGCAGGATTAAAACATGAATGAAGACCGACCCCTAGCTCAACTGAGCAAGCGCCCCATGAAGGGGACAGTTCGGGATCGGCCTATATCCAGCATTAGTATACTACAATTGACAGAATCCGGTAGCGGATTCGGGTGGTACTATCCCCACTGAACACTGGCGGCTGATGGTAGAATAACCTCATCCGACGCGCGAAGCGCGGGTTGGAGTGATGGCAATGACAGGCAATTCGTCCAGGAAGTCAACTAAAGGGGCAGAGAAGCCGGTCGCCGAGAAGGCAGGCATGAGTCCTCAGACATTGACGCTATCGGCAAGGTAGTCTATTCGCGCTCCTAGAGCGATGGGGAGCGCCTCTAGCTCTGGGTTGTCAAGCGCTTGCTCTATACAAGTCTTGTTGCCGCCGACGTGCGTGTCGATAGAGTCTATATCGGTTGCAACGCACCAGGCCCGGTCTTCTGGCCACCAAATGTTTGGCGATCGACCCCATATTCCATCAACATGCGTATAAAACGACATGACGCTATCCAAGGGGCCCCGAAAAACCAAGTACTCCTCCCCACCTGGAATTTTCAACTTAGCTACTCTCTTGAAATAGCGGTCATCAAGGAATCCATAGCCGTGCCAAAGACAGAAATAACAGCATTCGGCTGTGGCAGTAAAGCCTTTGAGAATACTGACTAGAGCCCGACACTCGTCCAGGGGCAGAGTTCCGAAAAATGGAGCCTGGCCCCACGAGGGTGTTTCGTTCAACCACGGGTCCAAGTTTGCGATTCGAGAGAAGCTCATCTGTGGATGGACAACTTTTCCATTCCACGATGCAAGAGTGGACCACTTCAAATGGTCCCAACTCCCGTCAGCTTTCTGGTGTTCGGCCGGGTGAAAGACCCGTACGTAGGCTTCAAATCCGGCTGGGATTACAGATCCTACTAATTTACCCTCTGTTCTACCACCATTTCCTGAAGCCCAGTCCCCAAGCCGTTCCTTGACCCAATTCGCTGGACGCAAATCCTTAACTAGCTCGACGCCTTCGGGTTGATGGTTCATGGCCATTGGCCCTTTATGGTCGTGAGCCTGTTCGTAGCCACAAACATGATTCGCTCCTCTCTGCTCTTCGCTAAAGGTTGCCGCCGTCAGACGGCCCATGCTTCGTCGCAGCGCCGGACGTCCTGTATGGATAGCATACCGGTCTGCCGGTGTGCGGGTTCTGGACGATATAGGCGTCCACGTTGAACACGTCCCGCAGCACTTCAGGGCGGATTATCTCCTGGGCAGGCCCGTCATAGGCGATGCGCCCGTTGCTGACGGCTATCAGCCTGTCACAGTACCTGCCGGCAAGGTTGATGTCGTGCAGGACCATCAGCACAGTGATCCCGCGTTGCTTGTTGAGTTGGGCAATGAGGTCCATAACCTCCAGTTGGTGGTATATGTCCAGGAAGGTCACCGGCTCGTCCAGCAGCATCAGCTTTGGCTCTTGAGCAAGGGCCATGGCCAGCCAGGCGCGCTGGCGCTCGCCCCCTGAAAGGGTGGAGACCTGTCTGTGGGCCAGCGACTCCAGCCTGCACTCGCTTATAGCTCTGTCTATAGCCTCATGGTCGGCAGTCCCCATGCGCTTCAGCCAGGGAACGTGGGGATACCTTCCGTAGCCCACAAGCTCTCGCACCGTCAGCTCCGCCGGCGAGCTGGGGGCTTGCGGAAGCGCCGCCATGCGCCGGGACACCTCGCCGGTCGACATCTCGCGGATGGCCTTCCCGTCGAGCAGAACGGCGCCGCCGCGGGGCTTCAGCAGGCGGCCCAGGACCTTCAGCAGCGTCGACTTCCCGGAGCCGTTGGGGCCGATGACCGCCGCCATCTCCCCGTTCCCAACCGCGAAGTCGACGCCGGTAAGCACGTCTGACTTGTCATAGCCTGCAACCAGGTTTTCCGCCCACACCTCAATTCCGGGGATCTTCATAAGGCACGGCTTCCTATGAACCTGGTGCGGTAGAGGAGGAACACGAAGAACGGCCCGCCCAGTAGAGAGGTGATGATGCCCACTGGTATCTCGGTTGGGGCCATGAGCGTTCTGGCCCCCAGGTCCGCCCAGATCACCAGGGCCGCTCCTCCGGCGGCCGAGGCCGGCAGCAGGTAGCTATGGTTGTACCCCCCCAGAAGACGCATGATGTGAGGGACCATCAGCCCAACGAACCCCACCAGCCCCGCCACGCTCACCGCGGAAGCCGCCAGCAGCGCCGCAAAGGCCATTGCCAGGAACCTGGCCCGCTCGATGCGGACTCCCAGGCCAATGGCGGCCTGGTCCCCCAGCTGAAGCACGTTGAGCTGCCTCCCCAGTAGAAAGGCTGCAAGCAGGCCAACGATGCTGTAAGGCAGTATGAGCTCCAGGTGGCTCCAGCTTCGCGCAACCAGGTTCCCTGCCAGCCAGAGTACGGCCGGCTGCACCCTGTCGCTGAAAGTCACCAGCAGGGAGGTGGTGAAAGCTCCAAGCATGGAGGTGATGGCCACTCCCGCCAGCACCATTCGCACGGGGGACGTGCCCAGGCCGGGCTGCCATGAGAGGATGTATACGACTACGGACGAAGCCATTGCTCCGCCAAAGGCCGCCAGGGGCAGGAAGGCGGGCAGTCCTGAGAACAGTACCAGGACGGCGGTGGCTGCCAGGCCCGCCCCGGCGGTGACTCCGACTATCGACGGGGCTGCCAGGGGGTTGCGCATAATGCCCTGGAGCAGTACTCCGGACACCGCAAGGTTCATCCCCACAAGGCCCGCCACCATAACCCGCGGGACTCTGAGGTTCCAAACTATCTGGTGGGCCACCCGGTCGGAGTCGTCGAAAAGCCCGCTCCTTATCTCGCCCGGACTCAGGGACACTGCGCCAAAGGCCACCGATGCCGCAAGCCCCGCCAGCGCCAGGCCCAGGGCGGCAGCGATGATGACCGCCTGCCTCAGCCCTCGCTCCGAAACTCGCGGCAACCTCGCGGAAGCTCCTTGCGCGCCGTCCACAGCGCTTTCCACGTCCATCTTCTACTCTTGGGGATACATGAGGGGGCGCAGCTGCTCCAGCCCCAGGACGACGCGGGGGCCAGGGTACCTGACGAAGAGCCACTCCGACAACTCATGCACCCTGCCTTCCTCCACAGCCTTCAGGCCGCCCCAGGCGGGATCGTTAAACAGCGAGGCGAAATGCTGCTCCCGCGCCTCCGACGGGTTGCCGTGCCGCACAACCAGGATTACGTCCGGGTTTCTCTCCACAATCTTCTCCATGCTGAACGATGTGTACTGGTTGGTGGGGCCGGAGCGACTGTCCACAAAAGGAGGGTCGCCCTCGTTAACCAGCGTTCCCCCCATCAGGTTGATCATGTCGCCCATGTAGGAGCCGGATGTCAACGACAGGAAGACGTCGTTGGTGCCGAAGAGGGCAAGCACCTTTGTGTCTTCCTCTGGCAGCCCCTCCCGAAGGGTATCGATCCTTCCGGTCAGGTCCTGCGCGGCCATCTCCGCCTTCTGCTCGCAGCCCAACATGCCGCCGTAGGCGCGTATCTTGTCGATGATCCCGTTGACGCTGGTCACGTCGTGGACCAGGACCGGGATGCCCAGGGCTTCCTCAATGGCCGGTATGAATCGGACGTAGACGGGAGATGCTATCAAGAGGTCAGGCCGGGCAGCTGCAAGCTGCTCCAGATTGGGCCCCGCGGAGTGGGATACGCCAAAAGAGGGGATGTCGTGAGCCTCCAAGGGGTAGATGAACTCCGGAGAGATGTCCGGCCTCGCTACGGGCCTGTAGCCGCAGGCCATGGTCAGCTCCACCATGAACGCGTTTGTCACGGCCAGCCGCTTGGGGAGATAGGGGATTTCCACCTCTCTGCCCATGTCGTCCCTGACTATGACCGTGGACGGCTCAGGGGTGGCCGTGGGCATTGGCGTGGCTGTGGGAGCGCTGGTAGGCAGCGGGGTTGGCACAGGAGTCGACGCGCGCGTCGGTGTGGCTGTGGGAGCGGCCGTAGCCGTTGGGCTTGGCGAGGCCGTGGCGGTCGGGAATGCGGTTGCCGTGGGGCGCGCTGTGGGTGTGGGCTCTGACCCGCAGGAGACCAGGGCCAGGGTTGCAATCGCAGCGAGCGCAACCGCAAAGTACCGGACGAGACGCATGTTGTTTCCTCCTCTTTTATGCGCACGTCGCTATTTGTGCTACGTGCTGACGCTATTCACAAATACGAAAGTGACAGCCTCAGGCGTCGTTGGCACACAAGAGGCCGCGCCAAGGGACACACCCAAGGCGGTCCGCCTACACATGCTCCACGAACGGATTTTGTATGGTCAGCTCTTGTATCTGCTGGCCGTGCTGCAAGCCTTCTGTGTAGAGACGGATGCAGCCCGCCTCAAGTGAGGCGGCGACTATGAGTGAGTCGTAGAAGCTAAACCCGTATCGGGACTTTAGATTGAGCGCGCGCAGGTAAAACGCCAGTGTTGGGTCTATCTGCCATAGCGGCGCCAGAACGTCCTCCAGCAGTTGCCGCGCAGCCTCAGGAGTCGCTCCCAGCTTTCGGGTGACTATGTTCATCGTCTCCTGGACAACCTGATAGCTGATGCAGCCGGTCCCGTTCTCCAGGCTGCGGTACACCAGGCCCTCGGAGCGCCGGCGCTTGTCCGCGTCGGTCTCATCGAACAGATAAACCAGGACGTTGGTGTCGATAAAGTCCTCAGCGCTCATTCATCTCGTCCCGCGTGAACTTGCGTCCACCCGTGGATATTGAGCCGCGCAGAGCGTGAACGGCCTCTAGAGCGATGTCTGCGCGCTGGCCGCGCCCAACGTAGTCCGAAAGCCACAGCCGAAACAGGGCGTTCAGGGTGGTGCGTTCTTCAGAGGCGCGCTGCCGCGCCGCCTCAATCAGGTCTTCTGTTGCGCTAAGGGTTATATTCTTCATAGTGTCACCCCGGCAATATGCCAGCATACTAATACTAACATAGTGTACACTGCAATAGTGTACGCTGGTTTTCCGCCCGGCCCTGTAGGGGGTGGGCTCTCGCCTCCGCGAGAGCGACGGCACGGCCCCCCAGCCCCGCCTTTGCCGGCTGCCAACGCTTCCCAAGTTCGTATACAATTGGAAGCGCGTAGAGACAATCGAGTGGGGATGTACGAATGGCCACAGCGCTTCTATCCAAGTCCAGGTTCCAATACGGCCTCCAGTGCCTGAAACGGCTTTACCTGGAAGCCTACCACCGGGAGCTCGCCGACCCGGTTGGCGCGGGACTGCAGGCGATATTCGACTCCGGCACAGCCGTCGGCGAGCTGGCGCGGCGTCGGTTCCCCAACGGTACGCTCGTCGAGGAGACGTACCTGGAGCACGCGCAGGCGGTCCAGACAACCCGCGCCCTTCTTGCTGACGACGCCATCCCAGCCCTGTACGAGGCTGCCTTCACCTACCGGGGCATACGCACACGAATCGACGTGCTCAGGCGGAACGGCCGGCAGGGATTTGACCTTGTGGAGGTCAAGTCCACCACGTCGGTCAAGCCGGAGCACGTCACAGACGTGGCTATACAGGTGTACGCCGCGGAGGGCTGCGGCGTTCGCATCGACAGGGCGTACCTGATGCACGTCAACAACGCTTACGTGTACCGGGGCGGTGACCACGACCTGGAGCAGCTGTTCACGCTAGCGGACGTCTCCGACCGCGCCAGGGCGTTTGTGGCGGAGAGCGTGCCCAACGACCTGGACCGGATGTGGGAGGCGCTGCAACTTGACCACGCGCCGGACATAGAGGTCGGACGGCATTGCACAAGTCCCTACCGGTGCTCCTTCCACGGCCATTGCCATCAGGGCGAGGCCGGGACCGACAGGCCGTTGTCCATCAGCCCAAGCCTTGCATCTCGCCTGGGGGAGATAGCCTTCCCTGCCGCCTTCCTGGACTTCGAGACCGTTGGCCCGGCCATTCCGGTATACGTCGGGACAAGGCCGTACCAGAGAGTCCCGTTCCAGTGGTCGATGCACATCCTGGACGCGGACGGGCGGCTGAGCCATGCTTCGTTTCTGAACGGCGATGCGGAGGACCCCAGGGAGCGTTTCATAACCGGCCTGCTGGAAGCGATCCCCAGCGAGGGCTCAATCGTCGCCTACTCGCCGTATGAGAAGACGATGATGCGGGAGCTGGCGGAGGCCTTCCCGCATCACAGAGACGGCCTCCTGGCCCTGTGCGACCGGGTGGTCGACCTGCTGAAGCTGCTCCGGGGAAGCTACTACCATCCCGGGTTCAACGGCAGCTACTCCCTCAAATCCGTGCTGCCGGCCCTTGTCCCCGACATGGACTACGCCGACCTGGATGTCCAGGACGGCATGGCCGCGTCGATGGCCTACGCCCGCATGGCCGCCGCTGACGCGCCTGCCTCCGAGAAGGCGTCGATCCGGCAAACGCTGCTGGCCTACTGCGAGCGTGACACGGAGGCGATGGTCCGCATCTACTACGCGCTGCTGTCGGAGGCTGGGGGCCGTGGCCCGTAAACAAGAGTTGAGTAGCTGAAAGGAGACGCAACGGTGGGTACTCTGGACATACCGAACAGGACGGAGAATCGGAAGACCGCCCAGCTCTTCTACGGCTTAAGCGACAACGCCAATACTAGACTTGTCCAGCGACTAGGCGAGCCTGAAGCTTCGGCGCGTCCCTCCCGGTGATCTCCCAGTGAACAACGGGGTTAGGCATGACGTCTCTCCTTTCTGCTTCTGTTCGTTGACTAATGAATTATGAGTCAATTATACTACAGACATGACTAAGAGACTGCAAGTCCTCCTGGACGAAGAAGAGTACATGGAGATTCAGGGCGTTGCCCGCAGGCAGCGGGTGACCGTTGCGGAGTGGGTCCGCCAGGCGCTGCGCCGGGCAAGGGGCTACCAGGCAGGGACCACCGAAGCCAAGCTGCGCGCCATCGCCGACGCGTCCCGGCACAGCTTCCCCACGGCCGATATAGAGACCATGCTCGGTGAGATCGAGGCAGGGCAGCAGCGCCTCCCGTGATATTCATAGACTCCAATGTGCCTATGTACCTCGTGGGCGCTCCGCACCACAACAAGGACCGCGCTCTGGCTGTCCTGACGCAGTTGGTGGGAAACGGGGAACAGCTGATCACAGACGTGGAGGTCTACCAGGAGATACTCCACAGGTACACCGCCATCCATCGTCCGGACGCCATTGATGCGGCGTTTGAAAGCCTTAACGCCATTGCAGATGACGTCCTGACCTTCGGTATGACCGAGGTCCGCGCCGCACGAGAGCTCATCGGTTCCGTGGACGGTCTCTCTGCGCGGGACGCCCTGCACGTGGCCGTTATGCGAAGGGCCGGCGCCAACCGCATCCTGAGCTTCGACAGCGGCTTCGACGCCTGCCCCGGAATCGAGCGCCTGGGATGAGCCGCAAGCGGAGTATTGAACTCCCAAAGCGCTCTTAGCAACAAGAATAAACGCCTCCGCGAGGGAGGCGTCAGGCCAGCGATGCGATCGCTGGGGTGGTAACATAAAGTTAGCAGATATGCTAACATCTGTCAACCATCTGAGGAGCGCCATGGCAGTTCAGCGAGTGGCAGTATACATTGACGGCTTCAATCTGTACTACGGTCTCAGGTCCAAGGGCTGGCGCCGCTACTATTGGCTCGACCTTCGCCACATGGCCAAAAGCCTGCTGCGATCTGGCCAGGAATTGGTGATGGTCCGCTATTTCACCACCAGAGTCTCGCCTGAGCCTCAAGATCCGGGCAAGGCGACTCGGCAAAACACCTTCCTAGAGGCGCTGGAAACACTCCAGGACTTGTACATCCATTATGGAAAATACATACCGAAGGACCAGACCTGTCTAAACTGCGGAGCAATCTGGCAAACTTATGAGGAGAAGATGACAGACGTGAACATTGCAGTGGAAATGCTTTGCGATGTACATAACCAAGCCTTTGACACCGCAATCGTGGTATCGGGGGATAGTGATTTGACCGGACCTGTAACTGCTGTTCGTAGTCGATACCCCAACAAGCAAGTCATCGTCGCTTTCCCACCCGGCCGGGTTTCCAAGGAGTTGCGCCAGGTTGCCACGGCGTCCTTCGGTATAGGCCGAAAGAAGCCGGCCGACAGCCACCTGCCGGACCGTGTCACCAGATCCAACGGCTACATACTAACGCGGCCTCCAAGCTGGCGTTGAGCATACCATGCCCCATCAGACTGAGCCAAGCGCCAACAACGCCGCGGGCAGCCTGCTCCAGGCCATGCTGCCCCGCAGCAGCGTCCGCTCCGAGAACACCCAGGCCATCTCCGACCATCCCGGGCTGCGCCCCGACATCCTGATCACCGCGCCCGGCCGCGCGCCCGTTGTCATCGAGGCGGAGTGGATGCCTGCCCGGACCGTCGAGGCCGAGGCCAGGTCTCGCCTTGGGCTGGAGGTCGCCGCCAGCGGCCGCCCAATCGAAGCAGTGATAGCCCTGCGCTACCCGGAGGAGGTCGCCAATGCCGACGACCTCCACGCCGCGCTGTCGTCGGCCCGCATCTCCTATTGCGTCTTCACCGAGGAGGCCCAGGACGTGCGCCGCTTTCCTGAGTCCGGCTGGCTGGACGGCGGCCTTGAGGACCTGGCGGACATGGCGCGCCTGGTGTCCGTCCCACAGCGCGCCGTCGACCGGGCAACCACCACGCTCCAAGAGGGCATCGACGGGGCCGCAAGGCTCCTGGACGAGCTGAACGAGACCCGCTCCGGCATCACAATGGCAATCGCCCGCCTGCTGGGTATGACCAACGTGCCCCAGACCCGCCGCATGGCCTGCGCCATCGTCGCCAACGCTCTGGTCTTCCATGAGCGCATTGCCGGTATGCGCCCGGAGGTCAAGCCCCTGGCGGTGGTGTGCGGCGACGGCGTGGACAACCCACAGGGTGAGACGCTGGCGGCCTGGGACGACATACTCAAGATCAACTACTGGGCCATCTTCGCCATTGCCAAGGATGTTCTTGAGCAGCTTCCCGCAGGAGACGCAGCCGCGCTTCTGAGGCGATTGCGGGACACGGCCCAGTCTGTCCATGCGACGGGTGTGGACAACGCCCACGACCTGACCGGCCGCATCTTCCAGCGACTCATTGCCGACCGCAAGTACCTTGCAACCTTCTACACCCTGCCCGCATCCGCGGCGCTCCTGGCCCGGCTGGCCGTCGCCAAGCTGTGTCCTGAGCCTGCCGAAGGGATGGAGGGCATCGACTGGTCGGACGCCGGGGCTATCGGCAGGCTGCGAATCGGCGACTTCGCCTGCGGCACCGGTGCGTTGCTCTCGGCGGTGTACGACCAGGTTGCCGCACGCCACGAGCGCGCCGGGGGCGATGCCGCCGCCCTCCACAGGATGATGATGGAGGAGGTTCTCTACGGCTGCGACGTCATGCCCTCTGCCGTCCACATCACCGGCTCAACGCTCTCAGGGATGGAGCCAAACGTCCTATTTGGCAACTCCCACCTGTACACCATGCCCTACGGCCGGATGGCAGACGGCAGCGTGATGATAGGCTCCCTGGAGCTTCTCCAGTCCTCCAACGTGCTGACCCTGTTCAACACCAGCGACCCTGCCATGCGCACCAGCGGCGCGGGCGAGGAGACGGCCACCCAGATACGCGCCGAGATACCGGACGAGGGCTTCGACCTAGTGATAATGAACCCGCCCTTTACCAGCAACACCAAGCACAGAGATTCTGAAGACGGAATCCTAAATGCTGCCTTTGCCGCCTACGACTCCTCCGACGATGACCAGTCGGAAATGGCAAACCGCTTGAAGCAGGTCGCCAACGGCACCTCTTATCATGGTCATGCAGGGCTGGGCTCCGCCTTCGCGGCGCTGGCCGCCCGGAAGCTGCGCCCCAACGGAATAGTTGCACTGGTGCTGCCATTTACCGCAATCAACGGCTCGTCATGGGCAAAGTTCAGGGAGTTGATCGCCACGCAATATACCGATGTCACGATCATAAGCATCGCGGCCAACGGCTATGACATGTCATTTTCGTCTGATACTGGTATGGCTGAGTGCCTCATAATCGGTCGAAAGATAGCGCGGGACGAGAAGCCCAGCGGGAGAGGGATGTTCATCTCCTTGCGGCGCAAGCCAAACAGTTTCGTGAACGCCCACGAACTGTCCAGGGTGGTGTTGTCCAGCACTACACTTCGGCATCTGGAGGATGGGCCGTATGGTGGTGTTCCCATCTACGGCGGCGATGCCGCGGCAGGCGAGATGCTGGACGCGCCCATTGACGACCATGAGAGCGGATGGGGAGCGGCCCGGATTCTCGACGCCTCAGTAGCCCAGGTTGCCCATTCGTTGTCTATTGGTGAGCTTCGGCTGCCTGCTGAACCACAGTCTTATGGGTTGCCCATAACACAACTGAACCAAGTTGCACAACGCGGAGTTGATCATCAGTTTTTTGTTAGTGCTGCCCATAAAGGACCGTTCATTAAATCACCATCAAGTCCAACTTCCACTTATCCCGCCTTGTGGAGTCATGATGCTAAAAAGGAAACGCGAATACTTTGCGTTCCCGATTCACAGATGTTAGTGAGGCCAGGAATGGAGTCTGATGCAACAAGACTGTGGGAGGTAGCTAGCCGTTCCCACATCACTCAAGAATTCCGCTTCACTTCTCAGCCATTAGCAGTAGCATTCACCGACCGGAAAAGCATAGGTGGCAGGGCATGGCCTAATGTAATTTTTTCAGACGCAAGGTTTGACTCAGCATTTGCTCTGTGGGGCAATTGCACTCTTGGCTTGCTACTATTCTGGTGGAGAGCCAGTCGGCAGCAGAGCGGACGAGGAGCTTTGACTATAAACGGGATTGAGTCCCTTCCCGTGCTGGACCTCCGCTCCCTCACGGGTGAGCAGCTGGGCGCGGCCGAGGCCATCTTCAACGAGTTCCGTGACTTGGAACTGAAGCCCGCCTACCTAGCGGACGCAGACCCCAACCGCGCCCTCCTGGACCGCCGCGTCGTCTGCGATCTCCTCGGCTTTGACCACGCCACTTACGAGGCGGTGCGTCGGCTGTCCGCCAAGTGGTGCGCCGAGCCGTCGGTGCACGGCGGCAAAGCGCGGCCGCGGGGCGCGGCGTTGGTGGTGTGAGGGGGGTAGGGGGTCACGCCAGCATCAAGCGTTCGCCCTTTGGTTCCGGAACAGGATCCCCGAACTCCCTTGCCGTTTCAAGCCACAGAGCCACCGCCTCATTGATGTGCTTCAGAGCCGCCTCCTGTGAATCTCCGTGGGCGGCGCATCCCGGAAGCTCTGGGGCTTCGGCTACATAGGCGCAGTCTTCATTGCTCCAATAAATGATGATCTCGTACTTGTGCATCAGTCTACCTCTTCAAGCTGGTGTCTCAGGACTATCTGCCTTACCTGTCTCACCTGATAGGTCCTGGCATGACTCCCGTCATGTTGTAAGTTTATCAGTTCTCGGACGCCTTCCTTCCTGAAAATGTGGTGACTTCCACGTACTCTTTCAACGAAACCCAATCGCGACAAGAAAAGCCGCAGGTCATCGAAGCGGATATTAGCATCAGACCGGCCACTTAGAATCCTTTGTCGTAGCTCGTCGTTCTGGGTCATATGTGGGCGCTATTGTTGGTCTGGTATATCAATCTAGGACTGCTTCTGCATTTTCCCCGTAGGGGCGGTTCGCGAACCGCCCCTACCTGTCGGCGGTATCTGGGTTCTCGGCGTCTATTTCCCACTGCATATGGTTGCCGATTATGTACTCTCTGACCCGGTCCAACTCATCGTCGTTGCGGATGACGCGCTCGTAGAAATTGCGCTGCCAGAGCAGTTGACCGGGTGTGCCTTGGACAAGATTAAGCTGCTTTGTGGTAACGGTCTTGAACGCAGCTACCAAGCGCCCTAATGGTTTGCGTACTGGAGGGGCGGTTCCCGAACCGCCCCTACCTGTATCAGCGATGACGATGATCCCGTGCAGGTGGTTTGGCATTACCACGTATTCATCCAGCGCCACATGTAGGTAACGGGTTGCCAGCCATTCCCAGGCAACTGCAACCGATAGTCCAGTATCGTTAAGCAGCATCTCACCGTCCATAATCTCACCGAAGAGAGGTATGCGGCCTTGGGTAACAATGGTCACGAAATAAGCCCCAGATTGGGCATAGTCATACCCCTTCAGGCAGATGGACCTACGGCGGTGGAGGGTCGTGTTGTATTGGCGGTTCATTCAGCGGTCTCCGAGCGCTGCAATATGGTAGGGGCGGTTCGCGAACCGCCCATCCAGAAGCCGGTGTCCCGTCACCGTCATTCCCGCTTCCGAGCGGGACCATACCGCCCACCGTCGCGCGGCTATACCCTCGCCTGGATCCACTGCCCCAGCCGGAGGCCGACGGCCACCGCGGACAGGCCAATGGCTACTTGCAAAACCACATTGGCGGAGCCGGCAAGGTAGGAGCCGTCTCGGACCAGCCTTATTGTGTCCATGCCAAAAGCCGAGAAGGTGGTGAACCCTCCAAGAACGCCGACTATCGCGAATGCCTGCGCCTCGGAGCTTAACGGCTGCCGCGCCTCAAAGAACCCGACGATCAGGCCAATCAGCAAGCAGCCCGCTGCGTTCACCGCCAGGGTCCCGTACGGGAAGCCGGCGCCGGCGACCGCATTCTGCACCCAAGCCGCCGCCAGGTAGCGCATGGACGCGCCAAGAAGGCCGCCGATTCCAACCAGCAG
Organism: Dehalococcoidia bacterium; assembly: GCA_965221925.1. GTDB lineage: Bacteria > Chloroflexota > Dehalococcoidia > Lucifugimonadales > UBA2985 > JAPPHY01. The sequence goes on from OZ244924.1 coordinate 806,927, forward strand.
GAGGGTCAAGCAGCGCCTATACCTGCTCCAACCGGGCGCAACGACTCTTGGCCGCCCGCCCGGTCTCGCAGGTCTCCGCGCTGCTTTTCACTGTTACGTTGCCCGTTGCAGGTGGGGCTACCCGGTGGGCCAGCCGTCCGGTGTTTCGTTGGCTGCCAGGGCTTCCACGATGGCGGCCTCGGCGTCATCGGTGACCCAACTGCTCCAGACGTCGGTATTGCCATTCAGCCACCAGCGAGCGGCGTCATTGATGTCGGCATCCGGGTTGTCATTCTGCCAGGCGGCAACTTCCTTGAAGCGGTCTATGTTGAAGCCCCACTCACCCAGCATATCAACGACATCGGGCGCCCTGTCGTTTATTTCGGTATTTATGCCAATCAGAATTGTGGCGTCCTCGTACCCGCAGGCCTTGCCGGAAGCCCAGCACTCGTCGCTGTACGGTGGCTCCTCAAGCCGGACGAGGTCCAGGAGCAGAGCGGGGTCGTTGGTGCCCCACTGGTAGCCGAGCCAAGGTTCCTCTTTCTCATAGGCGCCGTACAGATCGGCGTTGGCCGCTGCGCCGTCCCCCGGGTTGATTACGTAGACGTGGTCAGACAGTCCGTACGATTCGATCTGCTCGGCATTGACTTCCTCGCAGGCCCAGCCGATGACGCAGGACACCAGGCGGGCCTTGCCCCCGGTCTCCGAGGTCGCGAACAGCGCTTTGAACTCATCGTCCTTGAGGTCCTCAATGCTGTCCAGTTCCGGGTATTGCTCCTGGAGATAGGCCGGAATCACAAAGGACGACTGCCAGTCTTTCCCCAAGCTCTCGCCTAGGGGTTCCACCTCGCCGTTGTCGACGGCCTCCGTCCAAGCTTCAATCTGGTTGGGCAGCCATATCTCCATCGTCACTTGAGTGTCGCCGTTTCGCAGACCGTTGAGCAGGGGCAGTGTGGCGCCGAAAACGACATCCGTGGGATAGCCGTAGCCCTCTTCCACGATGTACTGGGCGATTCTGTTCTGCACCTGGGCGCTGGTCCAGTTAAGGTCGCTGAAAACAATGACCTCTTTCTCGCCCTCCGGCATCGTCATGGCAGTGGCCGTAGGCGCCGTGGTCGGCGTAGGCGCCGTGGTCGGCGTAGCGGTAGGGTCTTCTGAGCTGCAGGCCATTACGGCAATGACGGTCACCATCGCCAATATCAGTAAGATGGGATTGCACCTGGATTTCATTTCGATTCTCCTTCTGTACTATGGATTGCCCTGTATTTGGATTACCGCAGCAAACGTCTCCGGTAAAAAACCGCAATGACCCTCATCATGCCACAATAGCGGGCCTAATGCCAGCCTCTATCCAGCCGCTCTTCTCATGGTCTCCTGCTGGCCGCGGGCTACGGCCTGGGTGAGGCGGTCTATTATGATGGCAAGGAATACGATGGCAAGCCCGGCGAGCAGTCCATTCCCCGGCTCGTTCTTCTGGAGAGCCCTGTTCACGTTGTCGCCCAGGCCGCCGGCGGCCACCAGGCTTGCGATGGTAACCATCGCAAGAGCCATCATCGTGGTCTGATTGATGCCGGCCATGATGGTGGGAATGGCAAGCGGGATCTGGACCTTGGTAAGCATCTGCCTCGGCGACGCTCCAAAAGACGAAGCGGCCTCCAGGATCTGTGGAGACACCTGCCGTATCCCCAGGTTGGTCAGCCGGATTACTGGCGGGACGGCGTAGATGATGGTGGCGAAGATGCCGGCCGGCTTTCCCAGGCCAAAGAAGAGAATGCCGGGGAGCAGGTATACAAAGCTGGGCATGGTCTGCATGCCGTCCAGAATGGGGCGCATAATGTTGTTGGCAAGCTGGTTGCGGGCGCCCAGCACGCCCAACGGAAGGCCGATTGACATCGCAACTATCACCGCCACCACCATCAGCGCAATGGTGTCCATTGTGTTCTCCCAGAAGTCCATAAAGCCCATGTAAAGCAGCGCGAGGGATGTGAAGGCCAGGAGGCTCCAACGCCCCACCTTGAAGGATATCAGGGCAAGAACGACAACCGTAGCCGGCCAGGGCGTCCACTTCAACCCCCCCCCAATGTATCCAAGGGCGTAGTTGACCGCATTGCTCATCCCGTCGAACAGCCATGCGCCCTTTACGGTCATCCAGTCCACCGCGTCGTCTATTGCGCCGCCGGTGAGGTCTCGCAATGACCTGTCAAAGATGATGGAGCCGTCGCTGGAGGGTTGATGGGATACGGTGGTGGGGAACTCCATACTGTCGCCCCAGATCAGAAGGCTTATTACCAGCGCCAAAAGAACAACCGCCGCCGCAAGGGACAAGCGGTATAGGGGCGGCTTAGCGCCCAAGCCGGTGGGCTGCGATGAAGATCCGGAGCCTGATTTATCGTTGTCGCCTTGGGCCATTCAGGATTCCTAACCGCCGTAAAGTATGCCTGCCAACCCATAACTGCGTACCTTGTCCGGTGGGCTCTGGCGGTTACCAATGGGCATGGACAAGCGTTGTTGACCTGTGCGCCATTACAATATCATGGCTCGCGTTATCTGGCAAGGTTGGTTGGGTGGACACAGGAGGCCACGGCTCCAGCGGCAGAGATTGACGAGCAGCTTGCGGAGTTGAGCCATGCACGTTAGTGGACAGATGCGATGTGAGTATGGCCGTGGCCGTGATACAATGCAAGCATCTTCCCGGCTCAGGACATGCGCATGGAAACGCCTGACGACAAACCAACCGGTCCCAGGACTATCAACGCCTCCGAGCTCAAGGCCAGGCGCGTTCAGCTCATGGATAAGGCTGCGGACGGCGGCGGGCGGTGACGGAGCGGGGCCGCGTCCGCATCGGTGATGCGACCATTGAGTACGAGGTGCGTCGCAGCAAACGGCGCAGGAAGACGATACAGATCACCGTGGCCGGTGACGGCGTGCGGGTTGCCGCGCCTTCTGCTACGCCTGCCCGCGAGCTCCAGTCCCTTGTTCGCAAGCGGGCCTCCTGGATTCTCAGCCACACGTCCAGGGCTACGCCGGAGGCCGCTCCAAAGCGCTTCGTTAGTGGCGAGACGCTGCCGTACCTGGGCCGCAATGTCCCAATGATTGTGGGCCCGGCCGATGTGCCCTCGCATACGGTCGGCTTCGACCACTGGCGCTTCCGGGTCGCGGCGCCGCAGGGCCTTGAGGACGGCGAGCGCTCCGAGGAGGTCCGGCGGACGGTTGTCGCCTGGTATCGCGCTCGCGCCGCCGAGTGGCTAGCGGACGGCGTTGATCGATGGCTGCCACGGCTGGGTCCGGGAGAGAAGCCGCGAATACTCATCCGCGGCCAACGCCGTCGCTGGGGAAGCTGCGCCCCGGATGGTACGCTGCGCTTCAACTGGCGCGTCATGATGCTGGAGCCTGCGCTCATTGAGTACATTGTAGTCCACGAGCTGGCCCACCTCACGGTAAGGAACCACTCGCCGGACTTCTGGGCCGTGGTGTCCGGAGCTATGCCGGACGCGCATCAGAGACGCAGGCGTCTGCGGGAGGCAGGGCGGGCGCTTCCCCTGTGACGCAGGAGGCCAGAGCCGGCGCGAGCAGGGCAAGCAGGCAGAACAGACGCGCCGGCCTGAGACGAGATGGAAGCGCTATCGGCATGGCATTCTCCTTGTACGGTGGGCCAATCGGCGCTGTAACGCGAAATTTTAGCTGGGATGTCTCGCTACAAGACAGGTCGGTCACTCAATCGGAAAGTGTGGGTTCCAAGCGATTTCCCAAAGGTAGCCCTCCGGGTCGGCAAAGTAGCCGGAGTAACCGCCCCAGAAGGTGTCTTCGGCCGGCTTGACCAGGGTGGCGCCGGCGGCTACTGCTACGTCCAGCAGGGTGTCCACCTCATCCCGGGTACGGACGTTGTGAGCCAGGGTGACGCCTGAAAAGCCGCTGCCCTCCGTGGCAATACCGGCGTCAGCGGCCAGGGACTCCAGGGGGTACAGGGCCAACCATGCGCCCCGGTTCCGGAAGAAAGCAATGGACTCTGTGTTTTCGTCAAAAAGAGGCAACCCCAATCCGTCCCGGTAAAACTTCACCGAGCGGGGCAGGTCGGTAACCCCCAGGGTGACAATGCTGATGCGCGGTTCCATGGCAAACCCTTTCTAGTCCAACAAAGCCGCTCCATCCACTCGCGCAGGATTGCGGTCGAATGTGTAGACCGGTCCTGCTCCGGCCCGTTTGGCTACATGGCGATTGCCCTTACACTATAGAGAATGACAATGCTCGTGGCAATACTTCCACGCCTACGGCAGCCTGTTTAGCAGGCTGCTCCCTTTTGCCGTAGATAACAGGCCAAGGCTCCAAGCGCGGCAGGGATTTGGCAAGCTAATATCAGTCTTCTGAACGGGGGTTGTACGCAGGCGCGTCTGCGTATCGAGAAGTCGATACCACCTTTTCAATGGCCTGTGGTTGAGCGAAGTCGTCCTCTTTGTCGGTGACAAGCTGGGCGAACCTTCGCCCCTGGGGCGCGACGCGGGAGTCAAACGATCCGACGGAGTCGTTGTATGCATCGACGGCCGACTTCAACTCCCTGCCGACGCGTTGGTAGTGGTTGATGAATGTCTGCATACGCCGGTGCATCTCTTCACCGGCTTGGCGTATGGTTTCCGCGTTTTCCGCAATCCGGAACCGCTGCCAGCCGTTGGCGACGGCCCACAGGAGGGAGATCAAAGACGCCGGTGTGGCTATGGCAACGCGCTTGCTCATGGCATACTCAATCAGGCTGGGGGTGGCGTTCAAGGCTGCTGCCAGAAACTGGTCGCCCGGCACAAACATAACCACAAAGTCCAGGGAGCCTTCCACGTGCGCGCCGTAGTTCTTGCGGGCCAGGTCATCCACCTGCGTACGCAGCGCGCCGGCATGGCGCCTCAGGGCCTCGGCGCTCGTGGATTCGTCTTCCGTCTGCTGCGCCTCCATGTACGCTGCCGTCGACGCCTTAGCGTCCACGACCACCGTCCGCTTCTCCGGCAGCTTCACCGTCAAGTCCGGCCGGTCGTTGGACCCGTTGACCGTAGTCTGCTCCACAAAGTCGCAGTGCTCAGTCATCCCCGCCAACTCCACCACACGGCGCAACTGGATCTCACCCCAGCTTCCAATTTGCCGGTTGTTGGTCAAGGCGTTGGATAGCTTGCCGGTCTCGGTGGCCAGGCTCTGGCTCTGCAGAATGAGAGACTCAATCTGTGGGTTGAGCTTCTCGTAGTTCTGGGCCAGGGGTTTGACCAGGGCTTGAAACTGCTCGTGGCGTTGGTTGAACTCGCCCTTGGCCGACTCCAGCGTCTTGCCAAGATTCTCCCTGGCAACGTTCATAAACAGCTCGTTATTGTTCTGCAGAGCGCGGCCGGCCGTGGCCTGGAACACCTCACTCAGCTGCTGCTTGGCGGTATCCAGGATTTTGTTGGCGCTGTCGATCTGCTCCAGCTGCCCCCGCAGGCCGGCGGCCTCCGCCCGGTGGTCCGATTCCATTCTGGCCAGGCGGGCTTTGGCGCGGAACTCTTGCGTCAACCAGCACGCTAAGCCCCCCACGATGACTCCAACAATCAGCGCAAAGATTAACTCCATTTCAGTGTCCTTTCTTCTACGCCGTCAAAAATAGCGCGGCCGGCTCATTTCAGCTTACGGAGGCGGGCTCTCGTCTGAGCTACAGCCCCACAATGTAGGCAAGTATAGCTTGGAACGGCGTGTTTGGGGAGACCTGCGGTAAGTAGGGAGAAGCGTCGTGCAAAACTCCCGTAGAGCATCTGCTATGGTACTCCTTTTCCGAAAAGAGTAGGCTATGAATTGGGCCACGTTGCGGGCCGGCTCGAACATGCGGGCTCTGGCCACAACCCTTCCATCATGCGGAACCCGGTGGGCAATGGGCGCTTCAGAATCCCGAATGAACACGACGTCTACAGCATGAACGAGCAGGTAAGGAATCATTAAGGAGCATGCCATGAAGAAAAGACACATTCTAATGGGCCTCGTGGGGTCTCTGATACTAATGTTGGCGGCCATAGCCGCGGTGTTCCACATGTCGCCCCCCGACACGCTTCCCATGCGTGACGATGGCTACATCCCGGTGATAGGGGGCCACGCGCCAATGGCGCCGGCGACCTTCGATAGGGTTTCCAGGTATTCCGACATTGCGGCCTTGGGAACGGTTACGGCAAAGAGCAGCGACCTAGCGCCCTGTTGCGACAGCCTGGTCGCCAGGCTTCCTGGCGAAAATCCTCAGCCCGTCCGTCTGGTCGATACCATAACGTTTGAGATCATGGACTTGTATAAAGGGAGCGGCCAGTCCACCCTGACGGTCCAGACACACAGGCCGGGCGGCAATGTCAGGCGTAGCGGTGACTCAGAGCTCGCGCTATTGCAGTTTGAGGTTGGGCAACAGTACGTGCTCTTCCTAGTTGAGCGCGCAGACCACTACGTGGTCCAGGGTGTTTCCAAGGGACATTGGGCCGTGAACGGCGATACGGCGGTCCAGGCGGGCACGGGCGAGAGCTACACCAAAACGCAGCTACGCGATAAGGTGGCTTCGCACCAGTAGATGCGGGCTGCCCCGCCTTATCCGAGTAGACCAACCCCCCAGGGACTTGAGGCCCTGGGGGGTTCCATTTGGATTCTATTTTACAAGACGCTCAAGAGGCAGGTAGACCGCATTGGAGTGGCTGCGGCGCACGCCGTCCGCGTTGCTAGGGTATCCGCAGAAACTTGGTCACGTAGTCCACGTCCACAGTCGGCGCCGACAAGCCAATCCGGGAGATGGCTTCGCTGAACCGGCTGTTATCGTAGAGGCTGGTGTCGGTCAGGTACGGCTCAACCGAGTCCAGTGCCTGGACCAGAACCTTCAACTCCATGTCGTCTTCGCGGTCTGCCGTTGCTTCCAGGCTGGACATCCAGTCCTCCAACGGAACGCGACTCGCCACGTAGCCGTTGCTCTCCATGTAGGTAAAGACGTGGTCGGCTGGGACAGGGTTCTGCTGAACCACGTTGTAGACCTTGCCCAAGTGCGCCGGGTCGTCTGAGATCTTTGTGATAGCCTTGGCCAGGAAGTCGACAGGGGTCATTTCGAACAGCCAGTCCGGCGCCAGGGGAGCCAGCCCCGATCGCGCGCAGGCTTTGATTATGGATGACTGGAAGTCGTTGGGGTTCACCACGGCCGTCCCGCTATGGTGACCTATGTTGCCGGGCCTGAATACGCAGACCGGCAGCCCCCGCTGTATGGCCGACCACACCAGGCGTTCCGCAACCCATTTGGCCTGGTTGTAACCCCCCTCCAACCTGTCGGCAAAGCCGTCTATCAGGTTGTCTTCCTGATAGGGGGCATCGTCCCCTCCCGGGAAGATGCCGTTGGAGGAAATATACTGCACCGGCTTTGTCTTGGCGCTGCAAGCGAACCTGAGTACCTCCAGTGTCCCATCAACGGTGTGGGGCTTGACCGTGGCGTAGGGGTACACGTAGTTGACGGCGGCCGCGCAATGAAAGATCATATCGATCTGCTCCGCAAGCTGCCGATACTCGTCCTCGTCCAACCCCAGATGGGGCTGGGTAAGGTCTCCCACAACCGGAACGATTCGATCTTCAAGGAACTGGCCGGCCAGCCCGTAGAACTTCAACGTCTCCAGCACACGGTTCGCCGTCCGGTCTTGTCCGGAAGCCCGGTTCCTCACCAGGCAATAGAACCGGGTGTCGTCGCTCGTGGCGCGCAGCAGTTCGTCAAGCAAGAAGGCCCCGATAAAGCCGGTTGCCCCCGTGACCAGGACCGAAGATGCTTCGCCCAGACGCGTAGCGCCGATTTTGCCCTGGGGACTAATCTCCGCGTCCAGTTTTGCGTCGTCGGCCAGCGAGGCTCTCGGCCCCGCGTATGCCCCGCCACCTTCCAGGTATGCCGCAAACTCGTTTATGGTTGGGTATTCGTAAATCTCTGTGCCGCGAAGTTGAATCCCAAACGTCCGCTCAATGCCAAGGGTGAGACCCAGGCCGATCAGGGAATGACCGCCAAGGTCAAAGAAGTTCCAATCATCTTCTAATGAATCGCTGTCGATATCCAGCGCCTCGCCCCACAGCTCCCGCAGGGCGCAACGGCGTTCTGCCGCCGTCGCATGCTCTGGGAGCTGCGCTCGCTCCCTGGCAGTGGTTCTGGCTTGGCGCAATGCCGGCAGGGCTTTGCGGTCCAGCTTGCCCGTCTGTTGATTTATGGGAAGCGCATCCATCTCCAGGAACCTGCCGGGCGCCATGTAGTGCGGCAGATACCGCTCCAGTATGCTCCGAAGGTCCCTGCTGGTCCCGCTTCTGGCATCGACCTGCCACGTTGCCCCCGGCTCCCGAACAACATACGCCACCAGCCTCTTGTTGGCTTCGTCCTCGGCTTCAGCCAGCACCACGGCATCTGCCACGGCGCAGCGTTTCCGCAGCATTTCCTCAATTGCGCCGATGTAAACGCTGTATCCCCTGATCTTCACCATTGAATCGTCACGGCCAATGACTGACGTCATCCCCTGCGCGTCAACCTCGGCCAGATCGCCCGTTGCGTAGTACCTCTCTCCGTCCCGCAAAACGAAATGTTCGGCGTCCAGGTCCGGCCTCCCAAGGTATCCCCTGGCAAGCCCGCGGCCGCCAATGAACAACTCACCGACTCCGGTTGAGGCTAGAGCGGACTCCCCCTCCGGGAGAACTCGAACCGCCACCCCGTCCATCGGCAGACCCACCGGGCACACCTCCATTCCGTCCAGGCACAAGCCCGTCAATTCGATTGTGCAAACATCGTGGGTCTCGCTGATGCTGTACGTATTGAACACTCGGGTAGAGCTTGGGAAGACGCCCAACGCCTGCTCCAGCAGGCTGGTTGGTACAACCTCTCCGTTCAACCAGACCACCCGCAAAGATGCCAACTGGGTCCGCAGAACGTCATGGTCCGCCGAGTTCAAGACACCTTGCAGCAGGGAGGGAGTGAACAGAATCTCAGAAATGGAGCGCTCCGCGATGAACAAGGCAAGGGCCCGAGGCAGAAATATGACGTCGTCGGGAATTACGTATACCGCGCCCCCCTTCAGCAGTGGGCGTAAGAACTCCCAGGGGAAGAAGATGTTGCAGGCAACCCTGTCTCCAACGGCGTAAGAGCTGAACTTGTACCTGGCATAGTAAGACGAAACCATAGCGCCGCCGGTCTGCATCACCCCTTTTGGGGCCCCGGTCGTGCCGGACGTGTAAGGGAGGAACGCCAAATTGCCGCCGGTGACGGACGGGCCGGGGATTGCAGGGTTGAACTCGGTCCAGGATTGATCGCCGTCAATGGCAAGAACGTGGGTATCGGTGAACGGGCTTAACCTGGACAGGTATTGCGCCTTGGTGACCACCACCCTGGGCTGCGATTCGGCCACTATGGCGCGCAGTAAGCTTTCGGGGGAGTCGAGTGGCATCGGCATGAACGCCGCGCCGGCCTTCAGGGTTCCCAGGCTTGCGACGATGTACTCCGAGCAGGTCTCCATGAATATGCCCACCGGTTCATCCTGTGAGACACCGTGATATCGAAGATAGGCCCCCAGCGAGTCCGTTGCCTGGTCCAGCTGAAAGTAGGACGTTTGCCCATGACCGGACACTATGGCCGGGGTATCCGGGGTTCTGGCCGCCTGCGCCCTGAACAGGTCATGCAAGCAACTCTCTGCGGAGTTCATTGCTCACCCTCAACTCGATCCGTATGAACATCGATTGGATGTGACATGGCTTTGTGAAATTCCCGGATCTAGTGCAAGTATGCGCAAGTTGTCGAGCAGCAAGCAAGCTTGGTATGCAGGATGATGCGCTTTTCCCGCCGACCGGAACCCGGTCCGCCGATGGACCCTTACCGGAAAGTCAGCGCCGTTTTCAACGACGGTTGGCTGGGAGCTATCTTTGGCGCCCCGGCTTGTGGGTGAAGCTACACTCACGCTTACGGCCAATTATCTTCCGGCAGCCGGTAGATAATACCCACAACCCTCCGCCTAACCGGCCATTTTGGCCTATGTTACTTCAACCGAACAACGAGCGCAACATCCTGCGCGGGCGGCCTGGCCGCCATGCCCGCGTTCGCGGGCATCCAGAGAGGGGAGGGGGGATGTGACTCCGGCCCAAGTATGGATTCCTGCCCCTTATCGTAGTACGCGGCAATGACGGTGGGTGGTTGCTCCCGCTCAGGGCCTGCCCCGCGCTTGGTACGGGGATGAGCGGAACCCCCGTTTGGTTGGGTGGTGGGAGATCAACTGAACAAGAGTGCTGAAGCGCTAGCCACGCAGATCATCGCGAATAGCATCCATTTGAGGAGCCTCTGATCAACATTTATTGCAAATTTTACGCCGAGGTACGAGCCAACCGTCATTCCAACCGCAAGAATGACGCCCGGAACCCATTCTACCTGACCGGCAGCTATAAATACGGACAAAGAAGCAATGCTGAAGAGCGCCGTGCACACCGCCTTCAGGGCATTCGTTCGCACTAGATCGTAACGCAGACCCGCCGCCAGCGCGGCAATCAGGATGAAACCAACCCCGGCCTGCACAAACCCGCCGTAAACACCCGCGCCAAACAGCATAAGGATCCCGGTTGGGCGCTCTCGCAGGGTGTATGTCTTAACGCCTTCCAGAGGCGCAACTACGTCCGGCAATATCAACATAAGTAGCGCAATTGTGATCATTGCGCCAAGCAGAACCGGCTTGAGAACATCGGGATGCAGCCACGTGGAGGACAACGCGCCCAGAACAGCGCCGGACACTGTAGGGATCAGCATCGGCAAAATAGCGCCCTTTTCCAACTTGCCTGCTTTGTTGAAACCTCTGACTCCGGTTAGTGACTGCTGCAAGATACCGACTCTGTTTGTCGCGTTTGCGTGGTCTGCAGGCATCCCCAGCAACATAAGCGCCGGCACTGTAATCATCGATCCGCCGCCTGCCAAGGTGTTGATGAAACCTCCCATGATTCCCGCCCCTACGAGCACAACCGCTTTCCACCACGTCAGGGCTACCTGGGAGGCATTGGGTGACGATAGCCACTCACCTAGTGAGTCCATGCAGCCCTATCTCAGCTTCCCGTCTCGCACAGATCCACATCCTGATGAAGTGTGTTGGGGGGCCTCACCCGACTTGCAAGTCGAGCCGGGTCGCTTGAGCCACTCATTCCGATAGGACAATATCGCAGGTTGAGAACGGGCTTCAAGGCGAAGGTTCTCGAATTTGTCCGGGTTGGTGGAGCTGGGGGGAGTCGAACCCCCGACCTCCTCAATGCCATTGAGGCGCTCTCCCAACTGAGCCACAGCCCCACGGAGACTCAATATACCAGAAAGCCTTGTGTTCGCACAACCGGAGCTTAGCCCTGGTCTCTTGCTTGTTGCAACGTCGTTCCGCGTCTGGCTGAGGACGCTCTGCCGCCCCCATAATTTCCGCTTTCCGCCTACGCGTTCTTCTTGCGGGGAGTCGGCTGGATATACTATTATGGTTGCAGGACATCGGCGCGTCCGTGGCGGGCGTTGGCCCTGCATCGGCGCTAAAATAAGGGCTTTACCTGGAAAGGACGAGCATCATGTTGAGATTTGTCGAAGAAATAGTCCTGCTTCTGCTTCGCGACGATGACGGGAGGTTCGTAAACGTGTCCAACTGGTCGCTGGACTACGCCACCGCCGGCGCTGTGCTGATGGACCTGGCGATGGAGAACCGCATCGACACAGACCTGGACAGCTTGTTCCTCATTGATGCCACGCCCACCGGCGACAGCCTGCTTGACCCCACGCTGGCCGAGATAGCAACCCAAGCTCAGACGGATGAGAAGCGAGACGCCAGTTTCTGGGTTGCAAGCACGGCAAGGAGCGCCCCAGCCATACGCGAGGAGGCGCTCTCCCGGCTGGTGGAGGAAGGCATTTTGGAACACCAGGACGACCGCTTTCTCTGGGTGTTCCGGTCCAGGCGTTACCCGTCCCTAGACGGCAATGCGGAGCGTGAGGTGAAGCTGCGCATTATGGACGTGCTGTTCAGCGATGGCATCCCCAGCCCGCGCGACGTGGTGATCATCTGCCTGGCCGACGCCTGCGGCATCTTCAAGGAGCTGCTGACCCGGCAAGAGCTGGCCACGGTGGCCCCCCGCATCGAGCAGGTGCGCAAGCTGGACCTCATCGGTCAGGCCATGTCCCGGGCCATCCAGAACATTGAGATGTCGGTGGCCGTATCGGTGCAGGCCCACGTAATGTACTGACTGGCAGCCTTCCCCACCCTTCGACGCTTGGAGCGCACACCCGGAGGCGCGGCGGTTGCTCCGTGATTTTCGCTCTGGCATAAACGGCGCGGTCAGTCACGGCCTTACTAACAAGAACATGCGTGCAACACATAGGGCAAATGTGGTATGCTAGCTAAACAGGGGACTCAATTATGGCTATAATCTCCAATAGAGGAGACAGACGAGACTGATCCTCGGCAACCGGAAAAGGACTAGTCGTTTGGTAGAATTTGGGCAGAAGGGAACGGGAGTAGCGGGCGCGTTCGCAGGACGCTGCGGCCGCAGAGTCTCCCAACGGCGGGAGCGTTGACGAACGCCGCTCCTTGCGACAACGGTTTGAGGGGCGCATGTCTGTCAACCCGTCATTCACGCGCCAGGTGGTATCGTACCAGGGGAATCGCCGCGCCCCCGGATTCCGGTGGATGAAGTACAAGGAAGGGTTTTCCCGGAAACTGGTAGAGCAGCTGTTAGAGGATGTCCAACCCCGGTCCGTCCTCGACCCCTTCTCAGGCATCGGGACCACGCCGCTTGTCGCGGCGGGCAAGGGGCTGCGGGCAACCGGCATTGAGATTATCCCCGTCGGCATACTGGCAGGCAATGCGATTGCGCACGCGGCCAACGAGTTGCGGCCGGAGACGTTCAGAGAAGCTGGGGAATCTCTGCTTGGACACGTCAAATCCGGTACGAGAACCCTGACCCAGGAACAGAGGGCGCTTGAGTATGAGTTGCTGGATGCCGGCACTGTGGTAGGCCCCTTCGAGTAGCCTCATCACGGAAAGACGAGGAGAGGTTGAGACTATTGGAAGGCAACAAGGCAATGTTGCAGTGGTGACGGGGGATGCGGCCAGGTCCATAGCCGTCACTGCTGGGGCGTAAGCATAGCCGCTGTTTGCGGGCAATTGAACGCCGTGATTCTGCTCAAAGGTCGCAACACTCCTGCCGCCACTACAAAATATAGCCGCTATGTCACGTCCAAGGCTCTGTGCCTGGGATAAGTCGGACTCGGCCTTTTTCCATTCTTACAGGCATAGCCAACTCACACCGCGATTATAGTAAGCAAGGGCATCGCGAGGGTCTAGCTCTATTGCCATGTCGTAGTCTTGAATCGCATGTTTGTGTTTACCTAGCATGCGGTATCCAAGACCTCGTCTGGGCTGGCGCGTACGACTGGAAGTCGGTCTGCCCGCTCAAATGGTTCGACAGGCTCACCACGAGCGGATTGGAAACCTTCCGCTCACCCCCCGTATCAAGTACAGAGCCTTGCCCCGCACTTGATACGGGGTAGGCTGTGAGCGGCAAGGACGGCTGTGGAACGCTGCGGTGGGGATGGACCCCGTGGCCTTCAGACTGTAGCGCTGCTCTCCAACGGCGTATCCGGGCGCCATGCCGGCTGGCCTTCGTGGAGGCTGCCCTCCGTCAGTCTCACTTGGCCTGTGCCGTCGGCGTTCATGGCATAGATCTGGAAGGTGTCTTCCATGTCCGACATGAACACTATCAGCGTGGCGTCTGCGGAGTATGCGGGGTACCACTCCTGCGCCGAGTTAAACGTCAGCCGGCGCACGTTGGAGCCGTCGGCATCCATCTCATATATCTGGCCATTGCCGGACCGCTCCGATGAGAACACTATCTTCAGGCCGTCGGGTGACCAGTTTGCGGACACCTCGTCCTCGGGGGTGTTGCTCAGGTTCACCTGGTTTGATCCATCCACGTCCATGACGTATATCTCCGCGTTGCCGTCCCGCTTCGAGACGAAGAGAATCTTGGCGCCATCGGGAGAGACGCGGGGTATTGAGTCGATTGCGTCATTGTCCGTAAGCTGAACGGGGGACGAGCCGTCCGCGTTGACGATGAATATCTCATCGTCAATGCCATCCCCGCCGGAAGTGAACACTATCCTGGCGCCGTCATGGGACCAGGAGGGGAACGAGTCGCCAACGTCCGGGCGGGGGGACAGGTGGCGCTGGTTTTCGCCATCGGGGTCCATCAAGTAGACCTCAAGGTCGGTGTCCCGGAGGGTATCGAAGGCTATGGTGGAGCCGTCCGGGGACCACTGGGGCGAAGCGCTACTCTCGGCAAGGTCGGTAAGCTGTCTGGCGCCTGTGCCGTCGGCGTTCATGCGCCAGACCTGCACGATGTCGGGTTGATTGGGCGCCATGCTGTGGTAGGCAATGGGCTGTCCGTCCAGCGCCTTGTACGCAAGAGAGGCCTGGGGCGACAGATTTATCCCTGACCTCTGCGCCAGAGGAGACCGGCCGCTGCCGTCCGAATTCATATAGACCACGTCCGGACCATCGTCGCTCCAGGACACGTAGTAGACCCTGCTGCCGTCGCCGGACCACGCGGGGTCCATGTCCCTGGCGTTCTCCCTGGTCAGCCTCTCGACCTCTGAGCCGTTGGCGTTCATGGTGTATATCTCAAAGTTGCCGTCTCTGCCGCTCTCGTCCCTGTCCGAGTGGAACAGGATTTTCCGGCCGTCTGGAGACCAGGCGGGCGAGCCGTCAAAGAAGTCGTTGTCGGTAAGGCGTACCTGCTCACTCGTCCCCACGTTCAGCACGTAGATCTCGCTGTTGCCGTCTCTCTCCGATTGGAAGAGCAGCCTGCGGCTGTCAGGAGACCAGGAGGGGCTGAAGTTCCAGCCCGAGAAGCCTGTCAGGTTCACCACGTTGGAGCCGTCGGCATCCATTATGCAGATGGCGGCGTCCCCACTCTTGAATGTCCAAAAGGCGATCCTCCGGCCATCCGGAGACCATCGCGGCGTCCCCTCCAGGACGTCGTTGCTGGTAAGGCGGGTCAGGTCGACGCCGTCGGATCCGATGGTGTACATCTCCCATCCACCATCCCTATTGGAGGTGAAGGCCAACTTGGTCCCGTCCGGAGACCAACTGGGCTCCCTGTCGGACGCCAGGTGGTCCGTCAGCTGGGCCTGAACGCTGCCATCGGCGTTCGTGAGGTATATGTCCTGGTTGCCGCCATAATCCGAAGAGAAAGCCACCGCTCCGTTGCTAATCACGCCCAGGCGTGATGGAAGCAGGGGTGACCAGGCGCCGCCTGTGTCATCCGCCGGGTTGCGTGTTACGCGGAAGAGGTTGGAGCCGTCCGGCTCAGCCATGTAGACCTCGTAGCTGCCGTCGCTGCTGTCGTGGTCGGAGCGGAACAGTATGGCGTCTCCGTTGGTGGACCAGGCCGGGGAACGCTGATTTCCAGGCAGATCCAGCAGCTTGACTTGGCCGGAGCCGTCCGCGCCGATGAGGTACAGGTCGAAGTCGCCGCCGTCGTTGGACTCAAAGACCAGGGTTCTGCCGTCGGGCGACCAGCTTGGCCGAACGCTGAGCGCGCCTATGTTGGTGAGCCGCCTCACGTTTGAGCCGTCGGCGTTCATCACAGCCACTTCCAGCTTTCCGTAGCGTTCGGTGTCGAAGGCGATGGAGCGGCCGTCAGGAGACCATGCGGGATGGGAGTCGTTTCCGGGACTGCCAGTCAGGTTCACGGGCTGTGTCCCGTCCGCGTTCATTACGTAGACCTCGCCGTTGCCGTTCCGGTCCGTCTCAAAGGCTATGCGCGCGCCATCGGGAGACCATGCGGGATATCCGTCAAGGGCGGAGTTGGCTGTGAGATTCCTCTGCCCTGTCCCGCCGGCGTCCATCACGTAGACCTCCCCGTTGCCGTCCCTGAAGGACTGGAAGGCGATGAGGCTGCCGTTGGGAGACCAGGCCGGGGACTCGTCCCGCTCCGGGCTGTCCGTCAGTCGGAAGGCGTGGTTCCCGGATGGCTCCATGCGGTAGATGTCCGTCTCGCCCTGCCTGTCGGACGCAAAGGCAATGGAGGCGCTGGATGGCACGTAGGGCATACCCTGAGGGGAGGCTCCCCAGCGGGGATGCGATTTCAGTCCTCCACTCACAGTTACCAGGCGGTTTTCACTCCCGTCCGCGTTCATCACGAAGACCTCCAGGTCTCCGGATGGCAGCTCTCCAGCGTACACTATCTTGGAGCCGTCCGGAGACCAGTCCGGCGTCCAGTCGGTTCCCTCGGCATCGGTAAGGGGCGTTACGTTGCCGCCGAGAGCGTTCATCACAAAGATATCCGAGTTGCCGGACCTATCGGAGTCGAACAGTATTTGCCGCGAGTCGGGAGACCAACGCGGGTTTCCGTCCAGGGCCTCGTTGTTGGTCAGGCGGCGCAGGTTGCTCCCATCGATATCCATGGAGTAGATCTCATCATTGCCGTCTCGGTTAGAAACAAAGACGATTTTGCGGCCATCGGGCGAGATGTGGGGGGCCAGGTCGATGGCGTCGTTCTCAGTCAGCCGGACCTTTTCCGTGCCGTCGGCGTTCATCATGTAAATCTCAAAGTTGCCATCCCTGCCGCTGGTGAAGACCAGCTTCTCTCCCGCAGGGCCCCAGGATGCCTGCCAGTCTGCGCCGGCATCGTGGGTAAGACGGGTCTCATTGGAGCCGTCCGCGTTAGCCATGTAGATGTCCCAGTTGGAACTCAATCCCCTGCGGGAGGCGTAAACCAGCTTGGAGCCATCGGGGGACCGCTCCACGAACCGGTTGGACGTTTTCTGTCCGGGGATCAACCTTTCGCTGTTACCCTCTTCATCGGCGCTAAAGAGGAATGTCTCCGATAAGGCGGTTTCCCAGCTGTGGTAGACTATGTCCTCCTTCGCTGGGACGGATATATCCACGTCATCCCTCAGAGAAGGCATAACCTCTTTCAAGCGGTCCACCATGATTATAAGTCCCGGAGAGGCGGTCAGTCCTACAAGTCTGCCTTGATCGTCCACCGTGGGCCCCCCTGCGTAGCCGGGCGCCAGGGACTGGGCTGCATTGACGTAGGAGATCCCTTCTGCCGGTCCCGCAGCGGACACCATGGACGGCAGGGCCTCAAGCTCCCACTCCGTTTCACCGACGGCCCCCTGCTCCGGGAAGCCCAGCGTCAGCAGCGCATCGCCGGCCTCCAGGGAAGAGACATTTCCCAACGGCAGGCTGGTGTAGCCGTCGCCGGAAATCCTCAGCATGGCCAGGCCGGCTATGCTGTCTGTGCCCAGGACAATCCCCGTCTTCTTGCTGCCATCCACCATCTCCACCAGGACAGTAGGGTCGTCTCCGACTGCGTTGCGACTGGTAACTACCAGGCCCTGGTCATCCACAATGGCCCCGGAGCCTACGGCCCTGGAACCGATTACCCTTACCACAGATTCTCTCAAGGTGAGTATGGTATCCGCGGTATAGTGGACACCGGGTTCCGGGGGCAACATGGTCTCAGGCGTTGGGGTAGGCGCAAGCGCTGACGTAGGGGTGGGCGCGGGCGTTGCCGATGCGGCGGGGGCAGGAGTGGCGATGGGCGCAAGCGGCGCCGTAGCGGAGGGAGCAGGCGTCGCAGTGGAAGTGGGGGTCTCCGTGGGAGTGGGCGTTGACGTAGCGTCGGACTCGCAGGCCACAAGGATAAGTATCAGAATAAGCGCAAAAGGCGGGAGACTCCGACGTCCTATCATTAAAACAGCGCCCTCCTCAAGGTGTCATCGGTAAGGTGAGACTGAGCATATTTCTCAGAAACGCAGCTACACACGTTTGTAAATCATAACCCAACCACCCTGGGTTGACAACTATGGCAAGCCGTTGCGCGGTGATTCCGTCAGTGGGCAACCGTTAGATGAAAGCAGCAGTATGCGAGCAATACCCGCGGCGCTTTCAACGGGCATCGACCACGCTAATGTCCGCGACAGCGGTTGGAGAGGCAGCCGCCTCAAATTCACTAGCGCGAAGCGGCCCGCCATAGGTGAGCGCCGGTGATGCCGGAGATCATCACAAACACCGGGTTCAAAACCGACCA
Source organism: Dehalococcoidia bacterium (assembly GCA_965221925.1). Taxonomy (GTDB): domain Bacteria; phylum Chloroflexota; class Dehalococcoidia; order Lucifugimonadales; family UBA2985; genus JAPPHY01. The sequence goes on from OZ244924.1 coordinate 824,978, forward strand.
GATGAGCAGGCGGTTGTCGCTCTGGCGCTCGCTGCCGGAGACTAGATCATCAGCCCAGTTCCAGAAGAATAAGAGAGCCAGAAGGAGCGAGGCGTACAACGCCAGGTTTATCTCCAGGCACTCTCGTGTAATGGAGTCGTCAAAGCCCTCCCGGTCCAGCTCAAGTTTGCGAAGGTAGTGTACGACCAGGGCTATCGACACCGAAATCGCCATCAGCCAATCCATGTATTCCCAGATTAGGCGGGTGTCTATCCCTATCCGGGTAAAAGCTGGAGAGCACGTAGTGGAAGCCCACCGATAGGGAGGATATCCAGAGGATCATCGCCAGTGCTTTCCTCAACATATCTGCAACAGCGTTCCTCTCCAAAAGCTATGCCACCGCCCCGCAAGAGAGCAGAGGCCAATACCAGTTTCACGCTCACGGCTGAATCTGTCAACACACTTTGGCGCCGACTTGCCGGATTCACGCTCACGCCCTTTGACAAGCTCATAGCTTGCCCCGTACTTGATACGGGAGTGAGCCTGTCGAGCCACGTGAGCGGAAGGGAAGCGGGCAGTGGCTTGACGCTCCGTTGCCAACTTCATATGCTGTTACGACACTTTGCGATTGGGAGGCGCGCATGACCCTTAACACGTATCTGACATTCGGCGGCAACTGCCGGGAGGCCTTTGAGTTCTACCGCTCCGTTTTTGGCGGGGAGTTCTCCGTTATGGAGACCTTCGGCAACGGCCCACCCGACATGGGCGTCTCGGAGGCGGACAGAGACCTTATCATGCACATGTCGCTTCCGGTCGGTTCCAGTGTGCTCATGGGCAGCGACATGCCCTCCGGGTTCGGAGGACCGCCTGTTGTGGGCAACAACTTCTCCATCAGCTACTTAACCCAGAGCCGGGAGGAGACCGACTCCCTGTTTGCCAAACTCTCCGAGGGTGGCGCGGTGACGATGCCGCTCCAGGACATGTTCTGGGGCTCCTACTTCGGCGCCTTCACCGACAGGTTCGGCATCAACTGGCAATTCGACTACGAGATCCCTCAGGGCTAGGATACCCCCACCGTCGTCATGCCCGCGAAAGCGGGCGCCTTGGGGGGAGGAACGGCGACGGCGCGGGGCTGAGGCCGGTTAACTTCGTGGAGGCGCCGGAGGAGTCCAGGGTCACCATCAACGATTGGGTTGCCGACCGGGCGGAGGACAGGATCAAGGACCTCATCCCTGCTGGGGCCATAGACGTGGACACCCGGCTTGTCCTCACAAACGCCATCTACTTCAAGGCGGCGTGGGTGAGCCCATTTGAGGAGGGTTCCACCGTGGAGCGCGCCTTCAACCTACTCGATGGAGGCGTCGTACAGACCCCCATGATGACCCAGACGGCGGGTTTTGCTTCAACTCGCCCCGCTCAGCTTAACGGCTGCCGCTTCTCTCAAAGAAGTCCATGTCAATGGCAAAAGCGGCGGCAACGAGCATGAGTCGAAACTCCTGGCTCCGCTCATTGTCGCTGAACTTGATGCTGAAGGTATCGGCGTCCGTGAAGGCCTCTCGCATAACGCCGCTCCACTCTTTGGTGATGCGCCCCACCTCTTCTCCGTTATGATCGTTTACGGTGAAGGTGTATCTGCGGAAGATGCTGCCGTTGATGCCGGCAACCTGCCGGCCGTTGGCGTCCAGCACGGAGAACTTGCGTTTCAACATCGCAAAGAGCTTGCTCAGCGTCCCTATGGGGTTCCCTTCGCTGTCTGCTACGTTCAGGTGTGAGAAGTACCAGAAGAACTTTCTATTGGCGTTCAGGACCGGCCGGTTCTCGGTATCGACTACGTGGAGGTTGAGGGGGCGATGGCTTCCCATGAACTGCCGGCTTATCATGCCGGACTCCTCGTAGGCGTACATGATCTCTTCACCGGCGGGCGTCAGAATCCTGTATCGGTTGGCCGTTTCAAAGTCTGTGAATACCTCGAGCATTTCCCTGCTCTGGCGGAAGATAAGCTCCTGATACTGGGAAAGGTCAATCACGCCCAACCTCCTGGGACGGCTGTCTGTGTGCATAATACCCAGAATATCGTACATTTACAACGGGCGCGCCCGGAGGTTGTCGAAGGGCGCGAGTGGTAAGGAGCTGGCTTTCCCAGTGTCCCGCTCATATGGTTCGACAGGCTCACCACGAGCGGGATGGAAACCTTCCGCTCACCCAGGGCTGGTAGGAGGGCGTGAGCGGGGGCGGACGGCTGGAACGTCGGCCTTACTGCTCATTTGGTTCGCCCCACTCACCATGAGCGGTAAGGAGGGCGTGAGCAGTAAGGAGCGGGCATCCCCAGTGTCCCGCTCATATGGTTCGACAGGCTCACCATGAGCGGTAAGGAGGGTTGGCTGACCATGAGCTGGGATGGGTGGCCCCGCTCACCCTGAGTGGGTCGAAGGGCGCGAGTGGTAGGAGCTGGCTTTCCCAGTGTCCCGCTCATATGGTTCGACAGGCTCACCACGAGCGGTAAGGAGGGTTAGCTGACCATGAACTGGGATGGGTGACCCCACTCACCATGAGCGGTAAGGAGGGCGTGAGCAGTAAGGAGCGGGCATCCCCAGTGTCCCGCTCATATGGTTCGACAGGCTCACCACGAGCGGGATGGAAACCTTCCGCTCACCCAGGGCTGGTAGGATGGCGTGAGTGGGGGCGGACGGCTGGAACGTCGGCCTTACTGCTCATTTGGTTCGACCCACTCACCATGAGCGGGATGGAGGGTTGGCTGACCATGAGCTGGGATGGGTGGCCCCGCTCACCCTGAGTGGGTCGAAGGGCGTGAGCGGGGGCGGACGGCTGGAACGTCGGCCTTACTGCTCATTTGGTTCGACCCATTCACCATGAGCGGTAAGGAGGGTTAGCTGACCATGAGCTGGGATGGGTGACCCCACTCACCCTGAGTGGGTCGAAGGGCGTGAGCGGGGGCGGACGGCTGGAACGTCGGCCTTACTGCTCATTTGGTTCGACAGGCTCACCACGAGCGGGATGGATCCGCTCCGCCTTACTCCACCTTCTCCAGCGGGGCAAAGCTGAGTAGGAGCTTCTTTATCCCGGACTCCCCCTTGAAGGCCACTGTCGCCTCGTGGTCCTGGCCGGACGGGACACAGGTGACCACTATTCCCTCGCCAAACTTGGAATGCCTGACCTTCTCGCCCGCCTTCAGAGGCTCCGATGTGGCCTTGCCTCCATTCTCTCCCTGCGCGCCAATGCCCCACTGCGCCGCGGCAGCTCCCTGCCTGCCCGCCATCGCAAGGGGTGAGACGAGGCGCTGGGGAATGTCCGTAAGGAACCGGGACGGCCTGGCAGGGGACGCGTTGCCCCATAAGACCCGCCGAAAAACCCTGGTCAGGTATAGCCTCTCCTTGGCGCGTGTCATGCCGACGTAGAACAGTCGCCGCTCCTCCTCCATCTGGTCGGGGTCGTCAATGGAGCGGCTGTGGGGCAAAAGCCCTTCCTCCAGCCCGACTATGAACACCACCGGGAACTCAAGCCCCTTGGCCTGGTGCAGCGTGATGAGGGTGATGGCGTCCGTCCCCTCCTCCAGGGAGTCCACGTCGGAGACCAGGGCTGCTCCCTGGAGAAAGGCGGAAAGCCTCTCCTCCGGCTCCATCGGCTGGAACTCCTGCGCCGTGGTTCTCAGCTCCTGGATGTTCTCCAGCCTCTCCAGGCCCTGTTCACCCTCCTCAAGCAGGTAGTCCCTGTAGCCGGCGCGCTCCAGAACGGCGTCCATCAGCTCGGCGGGTGGAATGCGGTTGCCGTACTCCATGAGCGAGTTGATTACGTAGAGGAACCGGGCCACCGCTCGCCCCGTTCTCGCATCGCCGGACTCGGCCATAAGCTGCGCGGCGGTGTACACGGGTATGTTCTGCACGCGCGCGGTATGGATCAACTGGTCCACGGTGCGCTGCCCAATGCCCCTGGGCGGGACGTTGATGACACGCAAGAGGCTCACCTCGTCGTATGGGTTGTGGATGACCCTCAGATAGGCGATTACGTCCTTGATCTCCCTGCGCTGATAGAAACGCAGCCCGCCGATGAGTTTGTAGGGGATGCTGTAACGCAGGCATCCGTCCTCAATGGCGCGGGACTGGGCGTTTACGCGATACATAATGGCGCAGTCGGCCAAGCGGTAGCCTTCGTTCCGCGTCAGACGCTCCACCTCCCGGAGTGTCTGCTGGGCCTCCTCCTCCGGGGTGTAGGCCTCGCCGACGTACAGGGGGCTGCCCCGGGCGTTCTGGGTGGTCAGGGGTTTGTCCATCCTGCGGCTGTTGGCGGAGATCACTCCGGTGGCCGCCTCCAGAATGGCCCCGGTGGAGCGATAGTTCTCCCCCAGGGTCACCACCTTTGCGTCCGGGTAGTCTCGCTGGAATGAGAGTATGTTGCGAATGTCGGCGTTGCGCCAGGAGTAGATGGCCTGGTCTGGGTCGCCCACAACGCAGATGTTGCGATGCTTGCTCGTCATCTGCCTGGCGATGGAGTACTGGGCCACGTTGGTGTCCTGGAACTCGTCGATGAGAAGGTACTCGTACCGGGAGCGGTACCTCTCAACCACGGATGGGTTGTCCCTGAAGAGGACGTATGTCTTGAGCAGCAGGTCGTCGAAATCCACGGCGTTGTTGCGATGGAGCAGCTCCTGGTAACGCCTGTACACCATGCGTATGACCTCTTCGATAGGAGCGTGGCGGCCAGGCGTGTAGTCATCCGCCTCTATCAGCCCGCTCTTGGCGGCGGAGATGGCGGAGAGTATCGGCCTTGGGGGGAAGCGTTTGTGGTCTATCTCCTGGCTCTCCATCGCCTGCTTCACCACCTCAAGCTGGTCCTCCTGGTCGTAGATGACAAAGTCCCGGTCAAGGCCAATGCGCTCGCCGTCTATGCGCAGTATCCGGGCGCAGAGGGCGTGGAAAGTGGCGACTGTGAAGTCGTGCCGCATATTCCACAAACCTCCCAGAAGGGGAGCAGCCGGATCTCGCTCGCTCTTGCCGAAGAGCCTGTCCCGCATCTCTCTTGCAGTCTTGTTGGTGAAGGTGACGGCGGCTATGCTGTGCGGGCTGACGCCGCGCTCCCTGACCAGGTAGGCTATGCGATGGGTGATAACCCTGGTCTTCCCGCTGCCGGGGCCGGCCAGGATGAGGAGCGGCCCATCGACCGCCTCCACCGCTTCCCTCTGTGGCTCGTTGAGTCCTGCTAATACGTTCATCATAGCTCAGTTGGATTATACACCAGGGGAGCCCCGGAAGCAGGGAAAAAACCCTGGGTTCTTGCACGGCGTGTTGACATGTAGGCCCGTAAGCCCTTAAATTACAGGGGCGTGTTGGCAGAGGTAGACCTGCATTGCAACCACGCGCGGAGGACATGTGCCTATATACGAGTACGAGTGCGTAAGCTGCAAACACCGGTTCGAGCTGAAGCAGGGCTTTGACGCCGACCCAACGGAGGCCTGCCCCGTTTGTCAGTCGTCATCCCGCCGGAGGTTCCACTCTCCAACGGTGATTTACAAAGGCTCCGGCTTCTATACGACCGACTATGCCCGAAGAGACCAGCCCAGCTACGATGGAAGCAGCAGTGGCGACGAGGCCGCGTCTTCCCCGGAGAAGGAGACCTCCTCCAAGGAGGACTGAGCGGAAGGGGGCCGGGGATGCGCGCCCTTGTCCAACGAGTGACTAGAGCATCGGTGGCGGTGGAGGAGGTTGTGGGGCGGATCGAGAAGGGACTGGTGGTCTTCGTGGGCATTGGACAGGACGACGAAGACGAGGATGCCCGCTACGTGGTTGAGAAGGTCGTCAACCTGCGGATATTCGATGATGAGGACGGTCGCTTCGACATCTCCGCTCTGGAAGCGGCGGCACAACTCCTGGTAGTCAGCCAGTTCACCCTCTACGCCGATGTTCGCAAGGGGCGTCGGCCCTCCTTTACCGATGCCGCCCCTCCCGAAAAGGCGCAGTCCCTCTTTGATAGGACGGTCGGCTTGTTCAGGGAGACGGGCCTGCGGGTGGAAACGGGACGCTTCCAGCAGCGTATGGTGGTGGACATTCAGAACGATGGCCCGGTCACCCTGATGGTGGACAGCGCAGACAGGCACAGGCCCCGCCGCGGGTAGCAGTCTGCAAGCAGCCGGCGGCAGGGGGACGGTTAATGGAGCCCGCTCACGCCCTTCGACAAGCTCAGGATGAGCGGATTGGGGGATGCCCGCTCATGCCCTTTGACAAGCTCATAGCCTGCCCCGTACTTAATGCGGGGGTGAGTGGGAGTTTCCACCCCGCTCGTGGTGAGCCTGTCGAACCATATGAGCGGGACGCTTGTGCCGCGCGGCGCTACTCGCGGGTTGGAATCCGGCCGGAGGCCATCAGCCACATGCGGGCTATCTCAGGCCCAATGAACTTGAACGCGCCCCGCAACTCCTTCTGGAGGACTGCAAGGTCGTCTCCGGGCAGCACGCGATAGAACCAGTTGCAGAAGGAGCCGTGCTCTCGTTGCAGCCCCTGGACTATTCGGGCGTTGGCGATGCACGCCTCGATCTTCTTTCGATTGCGGATGATGGCCGGGTCTTGCAGCAGACGCTCCACGTCCGGGAAGCTCATATCCGCCACAGCGTCGATACGCCAGTCGTGGAAGGCCGCGCGGAAGGAGTCGCGCTTGGCCAGGATCATGCGCCAGTTGAGGCCGGCCTGAAAGATCTGCAGGCTCATAACCTCGAACAGGCTGTCGTCGTCGTCCGTGGGCCTGCCCCAGACCTCCCTGGCGTACCACTCCTTGAGCGGGTCGCCCCTGGCCCATTCCAGGATGTGCTGCATCTCCTCGTCCGGAGAGACCAAGCTGCCCTCCTGTGTCATTGGTTAGCTGAGATTGCGCGCAGATCAGTACACATCCAGGGTAAACCCCATGCCTCTGGGCGACTCCTTGAAGTCCAGCACGGCCTTGGCCAGCCTGTCCAACAGACTGGCGTCCATCAGCAGGATGTCCATCCCCTGGAAGGAGACCACGTAGTCGTTCTCACCCTGGTCGTCTACCACTATCCCAAAGTCCCCCTCGCCCTTCCAGACCGGGGGCATAGCCAGCCTCAGGAGCTTGCCCGGAGCCAGGGATCGCGTCTCCAGTATGCTCTTGAGGCCCTCTTTTGCTTTGTCCGTTACAGTCACCATAGGTCTTGCATCAGATTGAGGGTCTGGTTTGCTGACCATGTACCTTTACACCTTCACGGGGTCAATTGAGGCAAGGATTCTTCTCCAGTTGGCAACTGGTGGCGATCTGGAAGCAGAACATCAGGCGAAGTGAAATCCTCTTGGTTGGAGTATCTCATTCTTTCCCCCAACGCCGCAGCTCTTTCCTGTATTCTTCTGCTTGCATCTCTTAACCGGAAAGTGTATTGCGGATTGTCTCCAATTGCATGGACTAGTCCTTTACTCACCACAGTCTCCCAAGCTCTTTCCCAATGCACACAAGCCTCAAGGAATTTTTCAACTTGTTCATGAGTGGGTGGAGATTCTCCTTTCTTGTAGGGGTCATTTGTGTATTGCCGCCATCCGCCTACTCTAGCGTGCTCGAAGGCTTGTGCAGGGCTAGCATCAGGATGCTCTATTAGATAAGGCACCATTTGGGTGGAGAAGAACCTGCCGTTGATCTTGTTTGTAACGACGTACTCAGCTAGTTGAGCTTGTTTCTCGTACGCGACGCGTCCGATAGATTGAGCTATTGTGAAGTTGATGAGGCCATCCTCAAACATAGAACGGACTCGAGGCTGTAACCGGAGCACCCTTAACAATTGAGGCCACTCGGGACCACCACCAAGTTTGGCCCTGAAAGAGTCCCATTCGTTGGGCCTTTCGAGTATTCCCAAGTCAGACAGGGATTTCTCCAACGCCTTCAGCTTGGTCTCCGGACTCAGTGATCTCGTTTGGAGTACTCTGCTGACCTTCTTGAACGTCAAGTCCTCGTATGACGGCCTCGGAACAATCTTGGCCCTTAGACTTGGGAGTTTCACCAACTGTGCGGCGCGCCATCTGCGCTCTCCGTCATGCAGGTCAAAGAAGCCTGTCCATAGTGAGGCATCAATAAGGATTGGGAATACAGTAATCTCGTCCAACTGCCCCACTAGTTCTATATTCTTCCCCAAGTCAAAAAGATCGGCCTCATCAAATTCCTGTCTAAGGTTTTCGGGGTCTGGCCTTATTTGCTCACAAGGAATGTCAACTATAGCTCCATACCATTCTTCCACAGGACGCAGCACCAGGGCTTCAAGTTCATGGATAGTCATATTTCTCCTAAGGGTACGCTTTAAAGACTAGCGAGCCTTTGCTGTGCTTGTTGGAGAGCCGCTTGAGGTGCGTTATTGGGTACCCCGGTCTGCAACATTACCCAATTCCTGAGTTGCTGGCCTAATGACGTTTGTGCCTGTCTCAGACGTCTGCTCAGCTGTTGAACCCTTTGAGCATCCTTCTGAAACTGAAACAACATAGGGTAATTCTGAAGTTGAGGGATGATCTCTTGGATGTCTGCATAGGGTATCCCGTGGAACCCGGATAGAATCTCACCTAGACCCCCGTCTTCGACCATTCTAGATTGAATTTGTTGCAAAGCAGGCCAGTCTTGATTTCGAACCGCCTGCCTCTGCTCTTCAATATTCTCAGCAGTTCGGACACTTCTGGTGGTCGCCTCGCGGGTGCTCAGATCTCTACTCCTTAGCCTTCGCATAGACGCCAAATCTCCGGCAAATAGTGGAACTGTTTGCGGATGATTAGACTGAGGATTCACCCAGACATACCAAGTGGCCTTGTAAATGTAATCGCCTCCAAATGGCATCGAATTGAACGTGAAGTAACCGGGAGTTCTATTCCGAAAGGCATCCCTACCAACGCGCTGAGCATTACGGAATCTGCGTTGATAGGGTTCTATCGGGGTATTGATAGATGGTACGTAACCCAACGATGCTTGGAGTATATTATCCAGCGTAGCCCCGTATCCGCTGTGAGCTAGGTAGAGACCTATGCTGAGGTTATCACGTTGCGTCTGGATATCCGGCGGCAACTCACTACTCCAAATTTACACATCCGCGCCTTCCGTCTCCAAGTACCGTACGCCTATCCTCACGACGCACGATAGGCCATTGCACACTTTCATTGTATCACACCAGGATAAACTCCGAACCTAGGGCTTGTTCTCTCACCACATATGGTACAGAGGCTCTAGAATGAGCCATGAGCAGATTACCAGTACGGACCATCATCGAAACATGGAAGGTGTGCGATCAGAACGTCTCGGAAACGGCCCGGCGTTTGAACGTAGACCGCCGGACCGTCAAACGCTGGGTGGATCGAGGGCGGCAGCCCTGGGGATACGTGCGTTGGCAGGGCGTGCGGCGCAAGTCTACTGCACCCAAACACCCCAAGCGTGCGCTGTGGGGGGAGGCTGCCGCCCAAGTGCGAAGGTGGAGGGAAGCGACCGGCTTCTGTCGGGAGAAGCTAGCGGTCTTGGCCCAGGCTCAAGGGCTGGAGGTCTCGGCATCGACCATTCATCGGTATTTGCAACGCGTGGGCTTGGTTCGCCCCAGTACGAAGCGACGGCGGCCTCGCTTTCAGAACGGCCAAGTCATGCGGCCTCGTAACTGCCCGGGCTTAGGCTACCTTCAGATGGACGTGAAGTACGTCACTCCTGAGTTGTCTGGGTTGCCGTACACTTGCTACCTGTATGCGGCGATGGACATCTCCTCTCGCTACAAGGTTGGGCTAATCCTCCCCAAGCTGGCTGAGGGGGGAACACTCTTGGCCCTGTACTATGGCCACACAGCAGTTCCCCTTCCCGTTGCACTACGTCCAGACGGACAATGGACTGGAGTTTCAGAGACGCTTTCACGCCAAGTGCGCCGAACTCGGCCTTGAACACTTCTACATCCACAAGAGTTCTCCCAATGAGAACGCGGTAATCGAGCGGAGTTTCCGCACGGACGAAGAGGAATGCTTCTTCCGGTTAGAGGAAGCGCCCCAAGACCACCAGGAGCTGAACACTTGGTATCAGCGCTTCCTTGACGCCTACAACACTACCCGACCACACATGGGCATCAATATGCTTACTCCAAAGGAGGCTATCGCCCTGTACCAAAAGTCATGAGAGATTAAGAAAACCTTGACATTCCTGCTGCGCGCTGATACCATCTCATCGAATGAGTAGCGCTACGTGTCTGTGTTGTTGCTGTTGTTGTAAGGAGGCCAGAGGGTCTTCTGCTTCAACTAGCGCGCCAGTGACCGCCTAGCGCAGACAGTTCAGAAGAAAAAGCCTCTCTAGGCCCCCTCCGCACACGGAGGGGGTTTTCTTTTGCCCAAATATCCCGATAAGGAGCATCGGATGCCTATACCAGAGTTGAAGAGATTGGGTGTGCAAGAGCTTGCCGATCTAAACGAACGCTTCGAGTCCTCCGCCAAGGAGCGCCGGCTGCATTTGGTTGCGACCGCGTCAAATTCATGACCACAACTAGCGAACTACCAATGACAACTCAAGTTCTTCACCCCGACATGCGCTCCGAGTCCTGGCATCTCCGTGCCCTTGAGTCGGAAGCGCTCCACATCATTCGGGAAGTGGTCGCGGAGTTCGACCGGCCGGGCCTGCTCTTCTCCGGAGGCAAAGACTCGGCCGTACTTCTGCATCTCGCCGTCAAGGCGCTCCGACCTGCCAACCTGCCGTTCCCTGTGGTCCACATCGACACCGGCCACAACTTTCCTGAGGTCATAGCCTACCGCGATCGCGTCGTCGAGCGGCTTGGCGTGGACCTCGTCGTGGGCTCGGTCGACGACGCAATTGCCTCAGGGCTAATTCCGACTCCACCTCGTCCTGATTCCCCTCGCAACCGCATGCAGACACCAGTGCTGCTGGAAACCATTCGCCAGGGGAAGTTCACCGCGGTTTTCGGCGGCGCGCGGCGCGATGAGGAGCGATCACGAGCCAAGGAGCGTGTGTACTCCGTGCGAGACGAATTCGGCCAGTGGGACCCACGAAATCAGCGCCCGGAGGTCTGGAGCCTCTACAACTGCAGCATTGGCTTCGGCCAACACATGCGCGTCTTTCCGCTCTCCAACTGGACGGAGTTGGACATCTGGCGCTATATAGCCGAGGAGAACATCGACCTGCCGGAAATCTACTACGGTCACCAGCGAGAGGTATTTGAGCAAGACGGGATGCTCATGGCGCTATCGCCGGTGATGCAGCCTTTGCGTGGCGAGCCGGTGGTCGTCCGCAGCGTACGTTTCCGCACCGTCGGTGACATGACTTCCACAGCAGCCGTACCGTCGGAGGCTGCCACACCCGAAGCAGTCATCGCCGAAACGCTGACGACCCGCATCTCCGAGCGCGGCGCGACGCGGGCCGACGACCGTACCGCCGAGGCGGCGATGGAAGACCGCAAGCGCGAGGGGTACTTCTAGCATGGACCTCCTCCGCATCGCCACCGCCGGTTCCGTGGACGACGGCAAGAGCACGCTCATCGGTCGTCTGCTGTACGACTCGAAGGCCCTCGACGACGACGTGCTCGCCGCCGTCGAGGATGCCAGCCGGCGCCACCACAGCGACTACGTGAACCTCGCTCTTGTCACCGACGGCCTGCGCGCCGAACGGGAGCAGGGCGTGACCATCGACGTTGCCTACCGCTACTTCTCCACTCCAACGCGCAAATTCATCCTGGCAGACACGCCAGGGCACGTGCAGTACACGCGCAACATGGTCACCGGCGCGTCTACCGCCGAGGCGGTGCTCATCATGATAGATGCGCGCAACGGCGTGGTGGAGCAATCACACCGCCACGCCGTAATCGCCTCATTGTTGGGCATAGATCGCATGGTCGTTTGCGTCAACAAAATGGACCTCGTTGGCTACGAGGAGCGGACCTACGAAGCAATCCGTTCCAAGTTCACCCCGCTGATGGAGCGGCTCCATGTGGACGATGCCACCTTCATCCCCATGTCGGCGCTCAATGGCGACAACGTGGTTGAGCCGTCGGCGAATATGCCCTGGTACCAGGGTGACACACTGCTGACCCACCTCGAAAGCCTGCCGGTGCGTGAAGGACTCGATTCGCTGCCATTGAGATTGCCTGTTCAATACGTCATCCGCCCACATCGCGAGGAGTACCACGACTACCGTGGCTATGCGGGGAGCGTCGCGTCGGGTGTCCTGTGCGTGGGCCAGCGAGTGCGCATCGCGCCCTCCGGCATGGAGAGCGTCATCACGACCATCGAAGCGCCTTGGGGTCCGGTGGAGGAAGCGCGCGCTCCAGACGCCGTCACCGTCCAGTTTGCCGACGACCTCGACGTTACTCGCGGGGAGATGATCTGTGGAGCGGACGACGGGCCGGCGATGGCCCAGGACCTCGACGCAGTCGTTTGCTGGATGGACGAGCGCAACGCGCTTCGCCCCGGTAATGTGTACCGAATCAAACACACCACTCGATCGGCGAAGGCAGTGGTCACCGACCTCGTGTCTTTGTTCAGCATCACGTCGCTCACCGGCGAAACGGATTCTGATTTGCTGTGGCTAAACGAGATCGGCCGCGTCAAGCTCAGGGTCAGCGCACCGTTGGCGGTCGACGACTACACCAGCAACCGGGTCACCGGCAGTTTCATCCTCATCGACGAAGGAACCAACGCCACCGTCGCTGCGGGAATGATTGGCGAGCCTGGATTCGAGTTCTCCGTTCCCACGGGACAGCGCTAGCCTGAGGCTCCCTTCAGGGAGATTCTGGTCTGGAAGTTCTCAAGGTTCACCCGCAAACGGAAGCACGCCGTCGCCTTCAAGTCCATGCTCCAGCGCAAGGGCATCAGGGTGGTCTCCATCACCGAGCACGCCGCCGACTCGTCCACTGGCTTACGCTTCATGCCGTCCCTCCCCTGCCGTGATGTAGCTGTCGCAGCACGCGCCGCTACAACAAAGCAAGCCCCCACAGGCATTGAAAAGCCCCAATTGGCGTTGTATGCTACCCACGCCACAGCTTTCAATCAATCGTCATCGGTTCGAGTTTTCAGGGTGGGCGCCGACGTGCTCCCTTGGCTGATGACGGGTATTGATTGCTGTGGCAAGCGTCAGAATCTGATACTTGACCAAGGGGGCTCCACAATGTTTAGACCTATTCCCACGTTTATCTTTGCCTTAATCGCGCTGTCCCTGGCCCTGGCCGCCTGTACCGCTCCTCCACCAACGCCTATCACCCTCCCAACACCGTTGCCAACGGCAACGCCATACCCAACTCCTACGGCGTACCCAACCCCTACGCCATACCCAACCCTTACGCCATACCCAACTCCTACGGCGTACCCAACCCCTACGCCATACCCAACCCTTACGCCATACCCAACCTGGACGCCTACGCCCACGCCGGCGCCCGTTGAGGTCACTTGGGAAACTTGGCGGGCTGAGGTTGCCGAGTGGTTGAAGGGTGAAACGGCGGATAGTGAGGGGGTGGAGGCTATGGATGCTGAGATATGGACTACCTGCCAGACGCTTCAGCGCGTCGGCTACAGGTTTGGTAGGGCAGATGAAGAGGTGTGGGGAAGGGCGGGAGAAGAGGGATATGATTATGAGATGCAATACTCGATCTTCAACAGCCTGCGGATCGGCTTGGGGAAGGACGCAAAGGATTTCTGCGAGTACCTGCTATCCGGCCCGGCGCCCACGCCAACGGCAGTGCCCACGCCAACGGCAGTGCCTACGCCATACCCAACCTGGACGCCAATGGCAGTTGCGGCCAATACGTGGAATGAGTTACACAATAGGCTATGGTTTTTAAGCTCGTACGGTCACGATTCTTATGCACAAGACGCGGCCCTGGCCGCCCTGAAGGAGTTTGGGTATGCCCAGCAGGATATTGAAAACATTGCACAAGTATGGACGCTTCCTGATTCCCTTCATGCCTTTGATTTGTGTTTGGAAGGCTGGTTCTGGCAAGAATCGAGAGTTCCCAGGGCCAATTACTGCCTAGATTATTTGCCTGAAGATACCAGGGCGGCCTTGGTAAAGGTGGGATACCCGACACCGACGCCAGTATCTATGGTGCGAGTTTGCGGTGCCAGTTTCTGTGGAACTGGCTGGGTCTACGAAGACGGATGGATTATCACCGCTGCCCACGGGCTGGCAGACGCAGAGACGCAAGTTTTCGTAAGTATAAGTAGGCCGGGAATAGGATGGGACGGCTTCTACATCTACCTTGCCGCTCAATACATGGGTTCAGACAAGCTCCGCGACGTAGCCGCGGTCAAGTTGTGGGATACCGGCGGCTTTACCTTTGCGCCGCTGCCAAGGCGGGATATCGACTCTTTGGGCGCGGACGAAGAGCTAGTGCTCATAGGCCAGAGTGAAGGGCTGCCCGCGGCTTCCAAGGTGGGCGTTCTATCCAAGTCGTGGACGATTGCCCATGCTGAACAGGTGGACGTGGAGATAGACGTCATTCAGCTTGACCTTGTCACCGTCACGGGCGATTCGGGCGGGCCCGTGGTTGACAGGTCCGGGCGCGTTCTGGGAATCGTCCAGGGCATGACCAAACGGGTTAACGGGGATGCCCTGGGGCTGCCCATATCGGAGATTAAGAAGGTCTGGGAGCGGCTGAAGGCCGGTGAACAGCTGAACAACGACCTCAAATACTGGATGCACTATGAGTTTGAGCAATGATGTTGGTAGGCCCTGCCAAGCCGCGCCCAGCCCAGCCCTGGCCCACCTCCTGGTAACGCGCGACGACGGCTCACGGCTTGCTTGAGTTGCCGGTACAGCTTCTTTTCCTGGCCCGTCTTGGCGCTGTGGTGCTTCTGGCAGAGCGGTTGCAGGTTGCCTACGTCCTATATGGGGCCGCCCAGCCGTCTTGGTATGATGTGGTCAACGATAGTTGCCCTACGGCCGCATACAAGGCAGTATGGTTGCCTGTCCAGCACGGAAGCCCGCAGGCTGACGCCCCTCGATCTCCTCGAAAATGGAATCAATCAAGTCCTGGTAGGGAGCCATGGCGGCATCGAAATAGTCGTTTTCCGCCTCCAAGTAAGCCAGCACATCCTCGTCGTCCACCGTCGGGTAGTCCTCGTCCTCCAGCCAGTTCCAGGGGTCCTCCACCGTAATCCCGTGATACGTGAAGCTGTGAGGACGCTCCTCGGCAATAGGCGGGGTGAGTTCAGGGACCTGCATTGCAGCCGGCGCTGGTTCCGGGTTGGGAGTAGCCTCAGGCGTAGCGCCTGGCGTCGGCTACGGAGTGGGAGTCGGTGTATGGGCAGACGTAGGGGTTGGAGTAGCTAAGGGTTGCGGAGCTACCGTGGCGGTAGGTTTCGGCGTTTGGGAGGGTTCTGCAGTCTGCTGTGGCATGGGGTTGGGATTGCGGCAGTCGTGGTCGGAGCGGCAGCAGGTGTCGGAGAGGGTTCGCTTTGGCATCCAACAGAGGTGAATGCAGCAATAGTGAGAGCGGTCAACACAATTAGGGCGCGGCGCGGATACGACAAACTAGAACCCTCCCTGTGCCCGGTATGGCCATTGGGCAACGGCATCAACACTATACCATTACAGGGCTAGCCACAAGGCGCCGGAGGTGGTACTCTTACTGCTGGCGTTAAAGGTCGCCTCAAGCGGCGGCGCCAACAGGGCTGTGAAGGCCACTTCATTTGGGGCAGCCTTGTTCTGCCGGTGAGGGGCAGAAGTCGCCGGCCAAGATGAACCTCAAGCAAGCAGGAGAGTATTCATGCAGAGCGGTAGCAGGCAAATGACCATATTCGAGGCGCTGGTCCCACGAGGCACCCCCTGGCTGGACCATATGGTTGACGTATTGCTGGTTGTAGGGTACGCAGCTTTAACCGGGCTCTCCGCCCAGTTAGCGTACTACATCAACCCGGCGGTGCCGATAACAGGTCAGACATTTGCCGTACTGCTTTCCGGAGCCGTGCTGGGCAGCAAGCGCGGCGTAGCCAGCATGTCGGTCTACCTGGGAGCGGGGGTAATTGGCCTGCCGGTTTTTGCGCCGGAAGGGGCGATTTCAGGAGCCAGCCGCGGGTACTTGATCGGCTTCGTAGTGGCGGCGGCAATAGTGGGCTACCTGGTAGAACGCGGCTGGGGTCGGAACCCCTTCAAGCTGCTGGGGGCAATGTTCCTGGGCGAAGTCGCAATATACGCGTTTGGACTGCCCTGGCTGGCGTTCTACGTGCCCGGCGATAGGGTGCTGGAGTGGGGACTGACTCCGTTCATTCCGGGCGACGCTATAAAGATGGTGATGGCGGCCCTGGCGGTGCCCACAATGTGGGTAGGGATACGCAAGCTCAAAGGGCACGACTGAGATAGCCGGCCCGCATCCCTTCCCCATCTCCGGGCGCTGACGCACGGAAGCAGTTCGACTGCACAGCTTTGCAGTCCTCAATGCCACAAGCGGAAAAGCCTGTACTCGCTCACGGGTCAATGTCTTGACACTCCAGCGCGCTGATGGTAGATTTCAGCAACAGTCCTGTGCTTTGGCCGGCTTGTAGAGAGCGGCGGAGTCGAGATGATTACTCAGAGAAAGACAGAGCTTCTCAAGACTCTGGTTGGAGAGTACATCGAATCGGCCAACCCTGTGGCCTCGGAGTCGGTTGCGCGGAAGCACGCCCTGGGCGTCAGCCCGGCCACGGTGCGCAACGATATGGCGGACCTAGAGGAGCAGGGGTACATCACAAGGCCCCATCACTCTGCGGGCGCGGTGCCATCGGACAAGGGGTACCGCTTCTACGTTGAGGCCATCTCCCAGGTGGAGGAGTTGCCCCCGGAGTCTCAGGACACTCTCCGCTACCAGTTCACCAAGGCGGAGCGGGACGTAGAGGGCTGGACCCGGCTGGCCGCTACCCTGCTGGCGCAGCTGGTGAACAACGTGGGGCTGGTGACCTACCCCAAGGAGCCCGAATCCCGTCTCATGCGCATCAACCTGGTGCCCATCCAGGAGTCGCTGGCCTTTCTCATCCTGGTGCTCCAGGAGGTCAAGCTCAGGAAGCAGCTCATTCCCCTGAACGAACCACTCACCGGCGACGACCTGCAGACGGTGGCCAACCGCCTGAGCGACTCACTGTCCGGCCTGAACCGCCAGGAGATTCTGGCGAAGACGAAGGACGTATCGCCCTTTGAGCGCGCGGTCACCGAGAGCGTAACGGATATTATGGAGACCGAGGACAGGTCGCTCTACAGCGACCACTACATCGAAGGACTGCGACACCTCCTCAGCCAGCCGGAGTTCTCCGACAGGGAGAAGGTGAGAGAGATTGTAGAGGCGCTGGAGGACAGGGAGATACCAAGGGCGGTGCTGGCGGAGGCCCCCGAGTGGGGGCATATGAAGGTGGTGATAGGAGAAGAGAACCGGGTCACTTTCCTGCATCCACTCAGCGTAGTGGTGTGCCAGTACGGGCTTCCGGGCGGCGGCATGGGATCGATCAGCGCCATAGGCCCCACCAGGATGGAGTACTCGCGGACAATAGCCGGAGTCCGCTTCATCTCCTCCCTGATGACCGACATGCTGGCGCAAGTGCACGGCTGACGCGCCAACCAGCCTCCACAAGAGGGGCGCGCTGCTCCTTGCAAGAGACTCCAGGGGCTTGAACGGCTGCCAACTACGCCTGTAGAATGGCCTTGAGAGTCCCCGTCTTAAAGTAAGGTAAAGCAACATGACGTCCCCCGATTGGCGATACATCCTGCACGCCGACCTGGACGCCTTCTTTGCCTCGGTGGAGCAGCTGGACCACCCGCAGTACAGAGGTCGTCCACTGGTCGTTGGAGGATCGCCGGAGGAGCGGGGTGTTGTGGCCGCCGCCTCTTACGAAGCCCGCAGGTACAATATCCGCTCCGCCATGCCCATGCGGACCGCAATGAGGCTCTGCCCGGAGCTTGTGCGAGCGGCCCCGCGCTTCGACCGGTACCATGAGATGTCGCGCATGGTGATGGACGTCTTCCTGGAAATGACGCCTTTGGTGGAACCCCTCTCTATGGATGAGGCATACCTGGATATCAGCGCAGAGGTTCCCTGGGAGGGTGTGAACGAAACAGCCAGGCGCATCAGGGCCCTGGTCATGGAGCGGACAGGGCTGGTGGTGAGTATAGGCGGAGGGTCATCCAAGACGGTGGCCAAGGTTGGATCTCAGCTGTGCAAGCCGGACGGACTTCTCCTTGTGAAGCCCGGCACGGAGCGCTCTTTCCTCGCCCCGCTGAACGTGGACATCCTGTCCGGCGTTGGGGCCAAGACCGCGGAGACGCTGCGCGGCCACGGGATCGCCACCGTCGGCGACCTGAGCTCCTGCGACCCGGCATGGCTCCGGCAGATCCTTGGCAAGCGTGGGCCGGAGTTGCGTGAACGGGCAACGGGGATAAACCACAGCCAGGTTACCCCCCATCGTGAGACCAAGTCCATAGGCTCGGAGGAGACCATGTCCAGGGACACGGGCGAGGAGGCTGAGCTTGTGCGAAGAGTCGAAAAGCTGGCTCGCGGCGTGGCCTCAAGCCTGCGGAAGAGAGACCTCGCGGGAAAGACCATCACCGTCAAGCTGCGTCTATCCGACTTCACCACCCTGACCCGTCAGCGAACCCTGCCGGCTCCAACCTCGGACGCGGAGGTCATTGCTCCTGTCGCCTGCGGCCTGCTGCGCAGGGAGTTGGACCCCGGTAGAACGTTCCGCCTGGTGGGAGTGAGCGTCTCAGGCTTCCATGACCCTCAGCAACTGCCGCTCTTTCCAACGTCCATCTCTGGGGAGATGGCATACGAATAAGGGCCGGTACGGCCAAGGAGATACCCGTGGGGACAGCGGTGAATTTCTGCATCCGGTGTGGAGCGCGACTGCCCTCTCCTACACCCAACTACTGCGCAGACTGCGGCAGCCAGGTTGACGCCGCGGAGAAGTCCGGGTTTCACCGGCTCCGTAGTAGATGGCTTCTGCTCGTGCTCCCTCTGTCGTTGGCGGCCGGCAGCGTGGACACCTTGGTGGATGGCCAATACGTAACCTATCTGGTCCTGGTTGGCTGGACCGCTCTGGTCCTGGTCAGGAAAAGGGTGTCCGTAGTCCGCCTACTGGGTAGAGTCCCACACGGGTTCAACTGGTGGCCGATTCCACTGCTGGCATTAGCAGGCATCGTATTCTCCCTTGGGGCTGTACCCGTGGTGTGGCACCCCGTGGCAAGAGTGGCGCCTGACATAGTCTCAGACGTCTTTTCAAAGCCGCTTGCCGGCTCTCGACTAAACATCTTCGTACTGATAGTGATTGCGGCTCCGCTCAGCGAGGAGTTGCTGTTCAGAGGACTTCTATTCAGCAGACTCATGGTCAAGTGGGGCGCCGCTAGGGCCATGATAGTATCCTCTTTGGCATTTGGCCTGCTGCATCTGAATCCAATCGGGGCTTCGGTCTTCGGGATGATCGCGTGTGTGCTGTACCTTCGTACACGGACGCTCCTGGCGCCAATGGCGTTACACGCCTTGAACAACCTCATGGTGTGGGGTGTTACCTTCTGGGAGGTTGAGGCCGATGTGAAGTATGACTCGCCGGAATTCCTGTACCAAGGAGTGGCTGCCATGCTCATTGCATCGCCTGTGATACTTCTATTCTTGAGAAGATGGTGGCCGGCGCGAGGGGCGGCTCTTCCCTACGACACAAACTAGAGGCCGGGCTACCCCTAATCCGGGCCACACAAAATAAGCGCTTGCGCGCAGTTGCAATCGCTTTCTATTTCGCTTGTACGCGTATTCACGGCCGTGACAGCGCACATCCGCCTTCTTTCTCAAGGGGCGTCCGGGCCAAGGCAGGCGCCCTGAGCGCGGACTGCTCCGGAAGCCCTCCACCAATGCCGCCGCGGACACCCCAAGGCAATGGCGTTTGACATATCGCCTCATCTGCCCTACAATCCACCAAGCGATATGGAATACGCAGTAGTAGAAACGGGAGGCAAGCAGTACACTGTCCACCCAGGAGACACTCTCCAGGTGGAGAAGCTGCCGGTTGCCCCAGAGGAGGCGCTGGAGCTTGATAGAGTCCTGCTGGTTGCCAAGGACGGCAACGTAAAGATAGGGCAACCTCTGGTGGAGGGGGCCAAGGTGCGCGCGGAGGTTGTTGGCAACGGGAAGGCCGCCAAGGTAATAGTCTTCAAGTTCAAACCCAAGGTGCGATACAAGCGCAAGGTGGGACACCGGCAGCAGTACACGGAGTTGAAGGTCACTGAGATCGTCCACGGCGACTAACCCCCAACCTACCAGCGCGCGACCAGTCTCGGAGGGCAACGTAAGATGGCTCACAAAAAAGGCGGAGGAAGCAGCCGCAATGGACGGGACAGCAACTCCCAGCGCCTAGGCGTCAAGCGGTACGATGGACAGTTGGTGATGGCAGGCACGATCATCGTAAGGCAGCGAGGCACTCGAATCCAATCCGGCGTCAACGTGGGAGTGGGGCGAGACCACACCCTGTTCGCCCTCACACACGGCCGGGTCAAGTTTGAGCACGCCACCAAATTCAAGAAACAGGCCAGTGTCTACCCGGACGAGGCAATGGCTTAGGAGGACCCGACCCGTGAAGACCGGCATACATCCAACCTACTTCCCGGAAGCAGCCGTGACCTGCTCCTGTGGCAACACATTCTCCGTAGGCTCCACAAGGCCCTCCCTCAGGGTGGAGATATGTAGCCAGTGCCACCCGTACTTCACGGGAGAGCAGCGCATCATCGACACCGAGGGGCGCGTGGAGCGTATGAAGAGGCGCTTCAATCTGAAATAGGCCCATTCCTCCCCTGGGCAGACGAAGGGGCAGGCTTGACCACGTCCCTTTAGCGTACCCCCTCCCTGGGTAGAGCAGCATATGGAGAAAGGCCAAGCCCCGGTGGAAAAGCGGATTGCCTACGGCGGGCAGGCTGTGATTGAGGGCGTGATGATCCGCGGGCGCGACCACTATTCCCTGGCGGTCCGCCGGGCCAGTGGGGACATAGCCACCCATTCCTCCCGACTGAGTACATTCTACACCGGCCGCCTACGGAGCATCCCACTGCTGCGGGGTGTCATTGTACTAATAGAGACCCTTATCATTGGCATGAAGGCCCTGAGCCTTTCGGCCAACATGGCACTGGAGGAAGAGGGACAGGAGCTGTCGGGATGGAGCATGGGGATCATGCTGGCCGTCTCCCTTGGGATAGGAGTTGGCCTGTTCTTCATAGCGCCCCTCCTTGCCATACGCTCCCTGGACAACATGATAGCCTCCGACGAAGCCAGCAATCTGATGGAGGGACTGCTCCGGCTTGCCGTCTTCTTGGTCTACATCCTGCTCATCGGTCTCCTGCCGGACATCAAGCGCGTCTTTGCCTACCACGGCGCCGAGCACATGACCGTCCACGCCCACGAGCACAGCCTCCCTCTGGACGTCGACCATGTCCGGGGGTTCTCCACCGCCCACAACCGCTGCGGCACAGCCTTTCTCCTGGTTGTAATGGTGGTGGCAATCGCCGTCTTCACCTTTATCGGTCGTCCATCGCTGCCCGTAAGCATTGCCTCCAGGATAATCCTTGTCCCGGTCATAGCCGCCATCAGCTACGAGATTATCCGGTTCAGCGGCGCGCACTCGGCCAACTTCCTGGTGAAAGCCATATCCTACCCCAGCCTTGCGCTCCAGAGGCTCACCACCCGCCGGCCCGACGACGCGCAGATAGAGGTGGCCATTCACGCAATGAAGCACGCCATTGCTGTGGACAACGGCACGACGGAGAAGGCGGACCAGGGGGAGGACTACACCCTGTCCTCTGGCGCGGAGGCATAGGCCCCGAACCGAATGTGGAGATCGCTGCCCTCTTTTAAGATATTCTTAAAATACCTGCTTACGCAGTTTGCAATTGTGCTCTGTCATTCCGAACGTAGTGAGGAATCTAGGGCGATTGTCTACGAAACCCGGCCCCCAATACTACGTATACGTCCTGACCAATAGCCGGAGGACCCTATACGTCGGCGTCACCAACAATCTTGTTAATAGAGTATACCAGCACAAACACAAGCTGGTGGACGGGTTTACCAAGAAATACAATGTCAGTTGGCTCGCTTACTACGAGGAGACCTCGGACATTGTGGCTGCAATTTCGCGGGAGAAGCAGATCAAAGCGTGGCGACGTAGTAAGAAGGTGGCGCTGATCGAAGGGCTGAATCCTCAATGGAACGACTTATCGCTGGGATGGTTCGATGTGTGTAGCGAGAGGTCTTGAGATTCCTCGCTGCGCTCGGAATTGTAGATGTCAGGTAATTCGTTGACAGAATAGTATCAAGGAGAAGAGCTATTCTGGAGGCGAATATGCGGAACAATAGCAAGGACCGGACGGTAGAGCGGAACTACATTCAGAAGTGGAGGTTTCTGGTAAGAGAGTACGAGTTGGTAAAAGCCAAGAAGCGCCCCCGCTTCCGTTTTGTCCAGGACTTCTACAACTTTCATGGCGCCAGCCGTCAGACCTTTGCCAAGTACTACAACCGGTACAGGCAGGAAGGTAGTGACCGGTCTCTGCTGCCTCTGAAGCGTGGACCCCGGTGGAAGAGCCGACGTACGTTGCCGTTCATAGAGCAGAAGGTGTTGGAGCTTAGGCGGAATGGTATCAACCGGTATGAGATATATGGGATACTTCATCCGGCGCTGAAGTCCCACACACCTGCGCCATCCACTATCTACGCCATAAGCCGGCGCCACAACCTGAACAGATTGACCAAGCCCATGGAGCAGTCAAAGCGCAGGATAATCAAGACTCGTGCCGGAGAGTTGGGGCATCTGGACTGCCACCACCTGAGCCGAGACTTGGTCCTGGGGAGCAGACAGCGCTACTATCTGGTGGCGCTTTTGGACTCCTGCACTCGTCTGGCCTGGGTCGAGGTGGCGGAGGACCTGAAGAGCCTGAGCGTGATGTTCGCTGCCCTAAAGAGCATCAACTTTCTGAATGCAGAATATGGGGTGCGCTTTGAGGCCATCCTCACGGACAACGGGCCTGAGGTGGCCACGCACAAGAGTAAGGACGGGCACCCCTTCGAGAGGATGCTAATGGAATTGGGGATCAAGCATCGTTACACCAGGCCCTACAGGCCCCAGACCAACGGTAAGGTGGAACGCTTCTGGCGGACTCTCAATGAAGACCTGCTGGAGGAGACCACATTTGAGTCCGTGGAGGAGTTAAAGAATGAACTCATGCAGTACCTCCTCTACTACAACACGGAGAGACCCCACCAGGGTCTCGGAGGGAAGACACCTCTACAAACCCTGCAAAATCTGTCAACGAATTACCTGACATCTACAGGAATGACAGAGCGGAGCGCAGGCTACTGACGTTCAGCGCTGCGGGTACGGGTTCTGTGAAGAGTTGGCCAGACACGGAGGGCAGGCTTCTCCGGCTTCCAGCCGTTACCCGCGCCTGTCCCGCAGTTCCCGCCACACATCCTCCGGGCCCACGTCCGAGGCGGACAGAAGTACCAGAGTGTGATACAGGAGGTCGGCCAACTCCGCGGCCAGCCCCTCACGGTCTCCAGTCGCCGCCGCAAGCGCCGACTCCCCCGCCTCCTCGATGACCTTCTGCGCTATACGGGTAACCCCTCCGTCCAGGAGCCTCACGGTGTAGCTGTCGCCGGGCCTGTCCCGCTTCCTCTGCTGGATGGTGGCGAACAGGTCATCCAGTATCCCTGCGCCCTTCTCCTCGCGCAGGTACTCCGGGCTGTCCGCCAGGGGTTCAAAGAAGCAGGTCTGATTCCCAGTGTGGCAGACCGGCCCGGTTGGGTCCACCTTCAGCAGCAGCGTATCGCCGTCGCAGTCCACGTGGGCCTCCTTGAAGTCAAGGAAGTTGCCGGAGGTCTCGCCCTTTTGCCACAGGTCTTCCCTGCTGCGGCTGTAGAACCAGACCCGGCCCTCTTCCAGCGTGCGCTTTATGGAGCCGGGGCTCATATACCCCAGCATGAGCGCCTGCCCCGTATTTGCGTCCTGAACAATGGCCGGCACAAGACCCCTTCCGTCCAGCTTGATCATGGTGAGCTTCCCTCTTCTAAAGACTCCAGCGCCTCCTCCAGTTCCTTCAGCCCCGAGACCTCATAGTCCGGGGCGAGAAGCGTCGGATCGCCGGCGGCCGCGCTCCTGTTGAGCCACGCCGCTTTCATTCCAACCAGCCTGGCCCCATGCACGTCATCCAGCAGGGTGTCGCCAACGTACAGAGCCTCCTCCGGCAGCGCCCCCACCTCCCTCAGGACACGGAGAAACGCCCTTGGGTCCGGCTTGTAGGCCCGCGCCATCTCCGAGGTTACCACAGCGTGAAAGGAAAGCCCGTGGCGTTCCAGCAGTGGCAGTATGAAATCGTTATCCGCATTGCTCAGCAGGGCAAGTTTCCAGCGGCGCCCCGCGTACTCCAGAAAGGCCAGCGTGTCTTCGTATGGCGCACGGCGCGCCATCCCCTCCACCGACATCGCCGACGCATGGCGCGCGTCTCCCTCTATCCCCAGGCTCGCAAAGGCGCCTACAAACGCCTCCTCCCAGGCCGTCCGATAGGTCTTGAACGGAGGCGACTCCTCCGGGCGCTCCATGTTTGTCCTGCTCCGGCGAAAGCCCACCTCCAGCGTCTTCCACCGGCCCCAGAGCTCCTCCGGCGATACCGGAAGCCCACCGTCGCGGCAGATGTCCCCGAACGTCTCCATCCACAGGGGCGTCTCGTTATGGAACAGGGTATTGTACGCGTCGAAGATGATGGCTTTCAGGGGCATGGGCGTTTCTCACGTCAGGCGGACCGGAACGCCCTTATCCGCCAGGTATCTCTTGGCCTGCGCTATGCGATAGGTCCCAAAGTGAAAGATGCTTGCCGCCAGCACGGCGTCGGCCTTTCCCTCTGCCACCACGCGGTACATGTGCTCCAGTGTGCCCGCCCCTCCGCTGGCGACCACGGGCACGTTGACGGCCTCCGATATGGTCCGCATCAGCTCCAGGTCATACCCCTCCAGTGTGCCGTCGGCGTCGATGCTGTTCACCACTATCTCACCTGCGCCCAAGCTCGCCGCGCGCACTGCCCACTCCACGGCGTCCAGGTCTCTGGGACGGCCTCCGCCGCTCCCCGTATGGGTATACACCTGCCATCTGGGTGTGGCGCTGTCCCCTGCCCGTTTAACGTCCATACCCAGCACAATGCACTGGTTGCCGAACGCCTCGGCTCCCTGGCGGATCAGGTCCGGGTCCTGGACTGCCGCCGTATTGATGGAGACCTTATCGGCGCCCGCGTTGAGCATGGCGCTCATGTCCTCCACGCTGCGCAGCCCACCCCCAACCGTCAGCGGGATGAAGAGCTGCTCCGCAGTTCTGGACACCACCTCCAGCATGATGCTTCTGCCCTGCGCCGAGGCCGTGATGTCGTAGAACACCATCTCGTCCGCGCCCTCCGCGTCATAGAAGGCGGCCAGCTCCACCGGGTCGCCCGCGTCCCGATGACTCACGAACTTGACACCCTTGATCACACGGCCGCCGGCCACGTCCAGGCACGGGATGATTCGCTTGGTAAGCATATTGCGCCCTATTGTATCACACCCCGTCGTCGTCATGCTCGCTCATATGGTTCGACAGGCTCACCACGAACGGGAATTAGGGTTGGTCTAGCACGAACGGGCAAGTGAGCGCCATGAGCGGGCCCCTCTTTCCGTTCGTCCCCGTATCAAGTACGGGGCAGGCTCTGAGCATGTCGAAGGGCGTGAGGGGAACGGCGAGGCGCGGCTGGCCGGAGCCTGGGGCGTTCATCAGTCTGAGAGGACCCAGCAGTCCTTGCCGCCGCCGCCCTGGCTTGAGTTCACAACCAGGCTGCCCCTGCGCAGGGCAACCCTGCAGAAAGCGCCGGGCACTATGCGCGTCTCCCCGCCCTGGAGCACAAACGGGCGCAGGTCAACGTGGCGCGGCTCAAACCGGCCGTCCACAAGGCAGGGCGCGCGGGAGAGGGCCAGGACCGGCTGCGATATGAAGTCGGCGGGGTTGGCGCGCAGCTGCGCGGCGTACTCCTCTCGCTCTTTGGGCGTCGAGTGGGGGCCGATTATCATGCCGTAGCCTCCGGACTCGCCAACGCGTTTCACCACCAGGTCATGCAGGTTATCCAGGGTATACTCAAGGTCCCTGGGTCTCCGGCACAGGTAGGTCTCCACGTTCTCCAGAATGGGATCCTCGCCCAGGTAGTAGCGCGTCATATCCGGCACGTAGGCATACACGCTTTTATCGTCAGCAACGCCGGTGCCTGGGGCGTTGGCCAAGGCCACGTTGCCGAGCCGGCAGGCGTTGAGGAGGCCGGGCGCTCCCAGTTGGGAGTCTGGCCGGAAGGCCAATGGGTCGATGAAGTCATCGTCCACGCGGCGGTATATCACGTCCACGCGGCGCAGGCCGGTGGTGGTTCGCATGTACACAAAGCCGTCTTCCACCAGCAGATCGCGGCCCTCCACAAGCTCCGCGCCCAGCTCGCGGGCCAGGAACATGTGCTCGTAGAACGCCGAGTTATAGACGCCGGGCGTCAGCAGGGCGATGGTCGGGTCCTGCTTGCCGTTGGGGGCCAGCTCTCTCAGGGTTGTGAGCAGCATGCTGCCGTACTGCTCCACCTCGCGGACGCGGGAGCTCCGGTAGAGCCGTCTCAGGCTGGCCTTCACCGCCCTCCGGTTGGCGATCATATAGGATACGCCTGATGGGACGCGCAGGTTGTCCTCAAGGACGCGGAACCCCTGGTTGGTGCGCACCACGTCCGTGCCGCATATGACGGCCCACGCGCCGTGGCGCGGCGAGAAGCCGCGCATCTCCTCCCGGTACTGTGGGCATCCTCTGACCATATCCTCCGGCACAACCCCGTCGGCGATGATATGGCCCGCGTTGTAGATGTCGTCCAAAAAGAGGTTCAGGGTTTTCAAGCGTTGGGCCAGGCCGCTCTCCAGTGTCCGCCACTCCGCCGCGGACAGCAGACGCGGCAGGCAGTCGACGGGGATGATCCGCTCCTCCTCCTGGTCGTCGCCGTAGACGGTGAAGGAGATGCTCTCGTTGGAGAAGGAGAGGTTGACCCGCTCCTGGATGCTGCCTATCTCCTCTGTTGAGAGGTCTGTCAGGACCCGGTGAAGCTCCCGGAAGTGGTCTCTGGGCGAGCCGTCCGGCAGGAACATCTCATCGTATATGGATGGATCCAGGTTGTATTCGTCAAAGTTCACGGCTTGCCGCTCCTGTCGCTTGCAATGGCCTTCTGCGATATGATAGTAAGAATGGTGGCAGATTGTCCAGCCTGCGCGGGCGGCCCGCCGCAATTGACGACCGGCAAGGCCGGCGTTACAATCCAGGCTGCAAGGGCCGCCATGCGCCGGAGTGGGGATATAGCTCAACTGGGAGAGCGCGGCGTTCGCATCGCCGAGGTTGGGGGTTCGAGTCCCCCTATCTCCACCATTTATCAAGGTGATTATCCCTTTATAACACGTACTTTTAATGCTCCCATAGGGGCATGATAAAGTATAGACACCAGCATACCTCCCCTTCATCTCTCTCGCTGGTGTCCGACTTCTATCTGACCCTAATCAAGACTCCTGTGTACAGGCCGGCGTAGGACAGCTCTTCGGGCATTCTCAATAGAGCTTTTTAAAGAAGCGCCCAGATAGTGCGACTACAGGTCAGCAATTTGCTCGCTTGTCCTGAAGAGTAGGGGCGGTTCGCGAACCGCCCCTACGGAATCTACCCGCCGCTCACTCCGAGTCCTTGGGCTTCAGGCCCCGCAGGGCAAACACGAGTGCCAGAACAAGCAGTACCTGAAGGCCCATATAGGTCCGCAGGATGGGGGTGTAGCTGCCGGTTGTGTCGTAGACCAGCGTAGCCGCCAGGGGGCCTAGGGCGTTTGCCACCATCTGCCACGGTACTATGAAACCGCGCAGCGTTCCCAGAGACTTCGAGCCGAAGGTGTTGGCCAGCAGAAGCTGTAACATCAGGAAGGAGCCGGCGAAAGCCGCGCCATGCACCACTGCGAAGACCATACCCACGGCAAAAGAGTCGATTATCAGGAAGAGGTATATACCCGCTCCCAGCGCCGTCGAGAACACCGCCATCAGGATGCGGACGGACGTGCGGTCTGCAAGAAACCCTGCGCTCAGGGAAGCCGGGACGCTCACCATAGCCCAGGTTAGAAGCGTCACGGCCGCCTGGACCTCCGTAAGGCCCCTATCCAAAAGGTGCGGGGCCAAGTTGAAGTTAACGCCCGTGTTGACGAAGTTGGTGAGACAGTAGGCGCCAAGGATTATCCAGAATGGACGCGTCCGAAGCGCTTCCCTCAGCGTGTAGTTCACCTCCTGCGCCTGTACCTTCCCGCCTGCCCTGCCCTTCCCTTCCTGACCTTCCGGCTCTTCAGGCCTTACGCCGTCCGGGAGCAGCCCCATGTCCTGGGGCTGACGCCGCATGAAGATGGATATTGGAACGAGGGTCAACGCCATCACCAGCAGACCCACGCCCATAGCCGCCGTCCGCCAGCCCACCATCGGAATCGCCATCTGTGTGGCCGAGGGTATTGCGCCGCCTCCGATGCGCTGTCCCAGGTTGGCCATAGCCATTGCCCGGCCTCGCTTCGTTACGAACCACTTGGCAACCACCGTCTGGTTAGTGAGATTGATGACTCCCTGGAGAGCCACCCGGCTGACTATCAGGGCAAGGGCGAACTGCCAAAGCTGGTCGACGTGCCCCCATGCGAAGATGGCGATGCCGGACACCAAGAAGCTGACGAAGAGTATCCACCGTGCGCCAAACTTGTCTATGGCAGGCCCTGCAACCAGCGCCAGCGCGCCGCCTATTATGGTGCCAATGGCCCCAGCCAGGGATACGGTGGAGCGCGTCCACTCGAACTCGTCGGTGATGGGCCTGAGGAAGACCCCTATGGTGGGGTTGATCTGTGCCCCGGATGCGAGCGATGAGAGGAAGACAACCCCTACAATCACCCACCCGTAGTATATCCGGCGGCTCCCGGTGGCCGGCTTCAACTGGTGGCCTTACTTACGCGCTGTATAGGAGAACTTTGAATAGCCCCTCGCGTAGTCCTGGAATAGACGCGCCTACTGTCATTCCGAACGTAGCGCAGCGAAGTGAGGAATCTAAAGCCTCTGCCTACAAAGCTGCATTGCCTTGGATGGAACGCTTTGGATTCCTCGCTACGCTCGGAATGACATATAACGGAGCTTCGGAGCAAGTTGCGCAAAGGTCTCTGAAAACGGGAATCTAAAGTGTTGCCCGCAAAGCTACATTGCCTGGGATGAAACGCTCCAGATTCCTGCTTCCGCAGGAATGACGGAAATACGGTGTTGCAATGCAAGTTATGCAAAAGTCTCCGGATAGAGGAAGACGTCCGTACGCGTGGAAGGAGGCCCATCAGCTTATCTCTCCCACAAGCTCAGACCACTGGCTTTCAAGGGCCTCCCCGATGAGTCGATGCTCCGGGCGCTCCAGGTGAGGGTCCTGTGACAGCAGAGCGGGCTGCCGGATCTTCGCCAAGCCCGCCTGTCCGACCAGGAACTGCTGGCCACGCTGCTCGTAGTCCGCCGCTACTCCGCGCTCGGAGAGGAGCTTTGCCAAGGCCCGGTTCTGAAACTCCTCTTGCTTATTCATTTGATGTGAGTTGGCAAAGGATTGCCGAGTCCATACCGTTTACTTGCCAAGACAAGAATGTGGCCTTGCGGCTTACAGATGCCTCCCCGATAAATCCACAGTGCGGAAGATGATGTATTATAGCTGTGAAAGCCTTGTATGCTCAAGGCGTAAAGTCGACGCTGGCACAAGCCATTTACTTGGGTGAGATCAGGAGCATGTTGGTCTGCTTTCGCCCACCCAGCAAAGCCCTCAGGGAGTTTTCGACATTTTCGAAACAGCCCCTATTCTCTCGGCCCTCATAGCGTCCCAATTCTGCTGGCTGCCAACACTCAACGCCCTGGCTCTACTCTTGTTCCATCTGTTGCAAATACCCCTACACCACCGCCGACACCGACAGCTGGGGCGCTGGGACTCTGCAACTGTAAGAGGTTTTACATAGGTCATGCCTCAAGCTGAGACGATTACCCTAGGCGCTAGCCTTGGACAAGGGCTTACACTCCCCTGCCTACCCCCCCGCGCTTCTGCGAGCCGCGTCCCCACATTGGGTGGCGGAAGGACGGATTCGCCCCCGTATGCCACGACCGCTGACTCGGTGTCGCCGCGGTCACAACCTCCGCTGTCTCCGTCGAAAGCGCGGGAGGCTGTCTGCGCGCCGGCCAGCTAGTCGTTAAACCGTTCAGGTGGCTCGCCAAGTCCAGCAGCGCCGCCAGATTGTGCACCGGCAGCAGATCGTCGATGTACGGCGCAGCGGCCTGCATACCCCGGGTTAGGGGCTCGTAGTCCTCTGTCCCGGCCAGTGGATTCAGCCATATCAAACGTCGGCAGTTACGCTGCAGACGCGCCATCTCGTCGCTCAGCGCTTCCGGCTCGCCCCGGTCCCAACCGTCCGACACAATGAGTACGATAGACCCCCAGCCAAGCGTTCTCCGCGCCCACCTGAAGTTGAACTCCTTGAGCGCCTCCCCAATGCGCGTCCCGCCCGACCAGTCTGGGACCGCCTTCGCGACCTCACCCACGGCCTGGTCTATGTCCTGCTGCCCCAGCTGCTTAGTTATGCGCGTCAGCCGGGTAGCGAACAGGAACGCCTCCACGTGGTTCTCCAGCCCCTCATAGAGGCTGTGGATGAAGTGGAGCAGCATCCGCGTGTACCGCTCCATTGAGCCGCTCACGTCGCAGATAACCACCAATCTGCGTGGTTTCTCCTTCCGCCGCCTGGTCCTCAGGCGCAGGAGTTCGCCCCCGAACTGCGCGCTATCCCTCAGCGTCCTCCGCATATCAAGCGCAGGCCCCTTTCCCCGCTCCTTGCGCCGCCCTCGACGCACTCCAGGATTCCACTGGAGCGAAGCCATCAACTGCCTGGCCTGCAGCGTCTCCTCGGGCGTGAACTCCGAGAAGTCCTTCTCCCGAAGAACCTCCCGCGCGCTGAAAGTCCGCGTCAGGTCGATTCGGTCGTACTGCTCCTCCGGGTCCTGGGCTCCCGTTTCCGAGCTATCAGCCGACCGCCCAAGTGGAGGCGGGCCCGCCTCCACTCTCCGGTAGCGTCGCTGCTCGCCCATGGAGCGCAGGTCCAGCGACGACATTCGCTCCTTACGCTGGCGCCAGAACACCTCAAAGGCCTCGTCGAAGAGCGGCAGGTCGTCCCTGCGATGCACAAGAAGAGTACGCAGAGCCGACCACACGTCCACCCGGCGAGTCATGCCGATGCCCTCCAGCACACGGACAGCGTCCACCATGCGCCCCTCGTGAACGTTGAGGCCGAGACGCCGGAGCAGGTGGCCGAAGAGGAGCAGATTGTGGAGAATATGACCGGTCTGGCCGTTAGCCACGCCTGCCACCGCGCCGCGTCCCGCGCTGCAACGCCCGGTTGAGCAGAGCGCGGGTCTGCTCTCCCCTCACCATCTGAACGTCCTCGCGGTACTTCAGCATGACGCCCAGCGTGTCGTCAATGACCGAGGGGCTAAGCTCATTCTCGTTCAGGCTCACCAGCGCCGCCGTCCAGTCGAGGGTCTCGGCGACACCGGGCGCCTTGTACAGCTCCGTACCTCGCAGCTCCTGGACGAACGCAGTCACCTGCTCCGCTAGCCTCTGCCCAGCGGCCGGGACCTTGCTGCGCACGATCTGCATCTCTTTCTCGAGGTCCGGGTAGTCGATCCAGTAGTACAGACACCGCCGCTTCAGAGCGTCGTGGATTTCTCGGGTGCGATTGGAAGTGATGACCACCACCGGCGGCTCGTCCGCCTTGAACGTGCCGATCTCCGGAATCGTGATTTGGAAATCGGACAGCATCTCCAGAAGATAGCCCTCGAACTCTTCATCGGCGCGGTCTAGCTCGTCTATCAGCAGCACCGTCGGGCCAGCGCCCTCAAGCGCCTGGAGAAGGGGTCGCTTGACCAGAAACTCCTCGCTGAACAGCTCCCTTTCAGCGTCCTGTCGGTCGACTCCGCCGGAGACCTCAAGCAGTCTGATGTGCAGCAATTGGCGTGAGTAGTTCCACTCGTAGACCGCCTGGCTAACGTCCAGTCCCTCGTAGCATTGCAGTCGTATGAGGCGCGCCCCAAGCGCGTACGAAAGGGCCTTGGCAACCTCAGTTTTCCCAACACCGGCCTCCCCTTCGAGAAAAAGCGGACGTCGCAGATGCAACGCCAGGTAGACGGACATCGCTAAGCCTCGGTCAGCCACGTACATCTCCTTGCGAAGCGCGGCCTGCAGGTGGTCAACGGAAGCCGACACGGAAGCGACGGGAGTTTGCTCCAACTCTTACGTCCTCCTGGGTACTGCGCCTGTCTCTTATGCTACGGTTGCGCGCCGCCGAACAGGCCTTAACCCGCTCGCGACACGGCAACCCCGAGGGAGCGGCGCAGATACACCGCCGCCATCGCTTTCCGATATTCTTCCGAGGCGAAGATGTCGCTCATTGGGTCACCTTGGAAGTCCCCTGCCAGGGCCGCCGCGGCCGCGTCCAGCGCGCCTTCGCTCAGGTCCGACCCAACCAGCGCAGCCTCAACGGACGATGCCCTGGTTGGCGTAGTCTCGACGCCGCCGAGCGCCACGCTTGCGGAAGAACAGCTTCCGCCCTGCACCGCGACGATGACCGCTGCGCCAACGACGGCGTAGCGCGAGGCGGGATGGGGAAACTTGACGTAAGCCGAACCCGCGCCGGAGGGAACGGAAGGGACCGACACGCCGGTCAGAATCTCGTTCTCCTGCAACGCGTTCTCCAGCAGCCCCGTAGCAAAATCGGACGCGGCTATGCTGCGCTCCCCGCCCGGTCCGGTAAGGTTATAGGTCGCCCCAAGCGCCGTCAGGGCCGTTGGCGGGTCGGACGCCGGATCGCCGTGGGATACGTTCCCCCCAATCGTGCCGCGGTTTCGCACCGCCGGGTCTCCAACCACTCCGGTAGCCTCCGCCAGCAGCGGCGCATTCGCCTTGACCAGGTCGCTTGACGCTATATCCGCAAAGGTCGTCAGCGCGCCTATGGAAAGTGCTCCGCCGTTTGCGGTGATACCCTTGAGCGCCTCAATGTGCCCAATGTCCACAAGAGCGACGGGCATCGCCAGGCGCAGCTTCATCATTGGAATCAGGCTGTGACCGCCGGCCAGTACCTTGGCGCCCTCGTTGCCGGCGAGCAACTGCACCGCCTCGGCCACCGAGCCGGCGCGATGGTAGTTTGTCTGTGCTGGATACATGGCTAGCCTCCGTTCCGCGTGCCCTGGATAGCCCGCCAGACCTTCTCCGGCGTCAACGGCATATCGATACGGGTGATTCCCAAGGGCCGCAGTGCGTCCATCACCGCGTTGTACACCGTGGGCGTAGAGGCGATGGTCCCGGCCTCGCCCACGCCTTTCACTCCAAGTGGATGGTGCGGCGAGGGAGTCGAATTGGACTGCACCACTATGTCCGGCAAGCCGTCCGCTCGCGGCAGAGCGTAGTCCAGCATGGTTCCGGTTAGGGGCTGGCCTTCGTCGTCATAGACGACGCCCTCCCACAGCACAGGCCCCACTCCCTGAGCGACTCCGCCATGCACCTGGCCTTCCACAATCATCGGGTTTATCTGCACACCGCAGTCGTCGACCGCGTAGTACTTCTGCAAATCGATTTTGCCTGTAGCCGGGTCCACCTCCACGACCGCCAAGTGCGCGCCGAAGGGATACGTGAAGTTCGGCGGGTCGTAGAATGCGCTCGCCTCCAGGCCCGGCTCCATGCCCTCCGGCATATCCCATGCCACGTTTGCCATGAGCGCGATGTCCTGTATCGTCTTGTGCTGGTCGGGCGACCCTCTCACGAAGAATCGACCGTCCTCGTACTCGATATCCTCCGTCGCGGCCTCAAGCAGGTGCGCCGCAAGCGCCTTCGACTTCTCCTTGATCTTGCGTGTCGCCAGCGTCACCGCCGCGCCGGACACCGCAGTCGTCCGGCTGCCGTAAGTCCCCCATCCCATCGGCGTCAGGTCCGTATCGCCGTGAATGATCTCAACGTCGTCCACGTCCACCCCCACCTCCCCCGCCACAATCTGGGCGAAGGTGGTCTCTTCCCCCTGGCCGTGCGGCGAGGAGCCTATCATTACATTCACCTTGCCCGTGGGGTGGAAGCGAACGATAGCGCTCTCCCATAGCCCTCCCTGGAAGCCGACCGCGCCCGCCACCTGGGAAGGGCCGAGGCCGCATATCTCGACGTATGTGGAGACGCCGATGCCAACGTATCGGCCTTCCAGGCGCGCCCGCTCCTGCTCATCTCGGAGCGAGGAGTAGCCCGCCGCGTTAAGACACATGTCCAGGGTGGCCTCGTAGTCACCGCTGTCGTAGGTGAGGCCCGTTGCAACGTCATGCCCGTTCTCGAATTTTGGTATCAGGTTCTTCCGGCGCAGCCCCACCGGGTCCACTCCCAGCTTCGCCGCGAGGAGGTCCACCAGACGCTCTACCAGCGTCGTCGCTTCCGGGCGACCGGCGCCTCGGTAGGCGTCGACCGGTGTGCCGTTGTTGAACACCCCGTAGATGGTCCCGCTGATGTTCGGTATGTCGTATGCGCCCGAGTACATCAGCCCGTGCAGGATAGTAGGCACACCCGGGCCTGCGGTCGAGAGGTATGCCCCCATCCCCGCGTACACCGTGGTGCGGAGGCCCGTTATCTTCCCGTCCGCAGTGGCCGACATCTCCACCTCTTCGATGTGGTCGCGGCCCTGGGTGGTGACCAGGTAGTTCTCGCTTCGTGTCTCAGTCCACTTCACGGGTACGCCCAGACGCATGGAGCAGAACGACGCGATAGCCTCGTCCGGGTAGTACGCGATTTTGCTCCCGAATCCTCCGCCCACCTCCGGAGCGATCACCCGAATCTTGTGCTCCGGTACCCCGGTCACAACCGACGAGAGGAACCGCGCGATGTGCGGGTTCTGCGATGTGCTCCAGAGCGTCAGCTCTCCCGTGACTCCCACCCACTGCGCAATCGCTGAGCGCGGCTCCATCGGGTTGGCGATAAGCCTCGGCAGCGTGATGACGTCGCTGACGGTAACGTCCGCCTCCGCGAAGGCCGCGTCCGCGTCACCTCCGGCCACTGCCCACGTGAAAGCGATGTTGTTCGGGGCATCGTCGTGCAGCTGCGGCGCGCCGTCCTGCGCGGCCTCCTTCGGGTTGAGGACGGCGCCCAGTGGCTCATACTCCACTGCTATGTACTCCAGAGCGTCCTCTGCCTGGTAACGGGTTTCCGCAACCACGACAGCAATTGCATCGCCTACGTAGCGCACCCGATCCTTGGCGATGGCGGGATGCACGGGCGTCTTCAGATCCGAGTTGGGAATCAGCCACGCGCAGGGAATCCCACCCAACGCTCCCTCCGTATCCGCCCCCGTGTATACTGCGATGACGCCCGGCTGATTCACGGCCTCGCTGGTATCGACAGACTTGATGTTCGCGTGAGCGTACATGCTGCGAAGGATCGCCGCGTGCGCCATGCCGGGCAGCTTGATGTCGTCCGTGTAAGACGCCCGCCCTGTGATGAGCCTGGGGTCCTCACGGCGACGTATGCCGGAACCGAATGATCGTGTAGTCATGGCCTAACCACCTTTCATCGCGCCGGCGGCGTCTTCAATCGCCAGAACGATATTCTGATAGCCGGTGCATCGGCAGATGTTGCCCTCCAAGCCGTGGCGTATCTCCTCGCGCGTCGGTGAAGGGTTCCTTCGAAGCAGCTCATCCGCCGCCATAATCATCCCCGGTGTGCAGAACCCGCATTGCAGGCCGTGGTTGTTCCAAAAAGCCTCCTGAAGCGGGTGCAGGGCGACCCCGTCCGAGAGCCCCTCAATTGTCCTGACGAAGCTGCCAGACGCCTGAACGGTGATGACAGCGCATGCCTTCGTCGCTGCCCCGTCCAGATGTACAGTGCAAGCGCCGCACTGGCTGGTGTCGCATCCCACCTTCGTGCCCGTCAGCCCCGCGTTCTCCCGGATGAAGTGAACAAGCAGCTGACGCGGCTCAACCTCCCCGCCGTAAGACTTTCCGTTGATAGTAATCTCTACTGGGACTTTCACAATGCACCTCCTCCCTTGACTGGTTTCCTTGGGATTCGCACACATACGCCCTAGCAAAGGGAAGTGTAGCAAATACCACCTGGGTTGGCAAGGTAATGTACTCGCTCCGACAGAACCGTGGAGAGCTGCTTCGAGACGCTGCGATGCGCCTCTGCACATTGCACGCGCTCCATGCTATAGTTCTTCCATGAAAGTCAACGGGACACACCGCTTCGAGGCTACCCGCGAACGCGTCTGGGAGGCGCTCCTGGACCCCGCCGTGGTGAGCGATTGTATCCCCGGCGCGCAAAAATTCACCGCCGTGTCGCCCGACAACTACGAGATCGAGATAGGCGTTAAGGTGGGCGGCTTCTCAGGTTCATTCAAGGGCACGCTGCAAATCTCCGAAAAAGACATCCTCTCTTCATACCGAATGAGGGTCATGGGCGCCGGCCCGATGACGAACCTGACGGGCGACGCCATGGTTTCCCTCACGGCGGAAGGCGACGCGACCTCCGTCACCTTCGACGGCGACGTAACGGTAACGGGCGCGCTCGTGAGGGTCGGCCAGCGGTTCATGAGCAGCGCTGCCAAGTCCCAGTTCGACCGCTTCTTTGAGCGCCTGCGCGAAAAGGTGGGGTAAGCGCCTACCTGGAGCACATCCCATCGGGAGACGACGTCGCGTGCGGTGAAGCGCTTGAAGATCACGCCGGGCAGAGGGCGGACGTCCAGGGTATCCACCTGGACGAGGTCGCCGGCAGGCGGAGTTGATAGTCCTTCGGCTTGCGGATGGCATACGGACGGGTTACGCGCCGCTTCCGGCGGGCGACGCCGGGACGCAGGGGTTCCCGCAGCAGGCCGCGGCGCTTGAGGTAGCCCAGGATGCGACCGACTGTGGAAGAGGAGACTTCCCAGCCCTCCCGCCGCAGGATGGGGGCGAGTTTGTCCTTCCCGTAGCAGGGGGGACGCTCCCGCTGGAGACGCACGGCCTCGACGAGTTTCGTGCTCCACGTGGATTGCCTGTGGCGGTGGGGGCGGCGCGAGCGAGGTTCGAGACCGCACACGCCATCATCGCGGTAGCGGCGATCCAGGCGGTAGAGGGTTGAGCGCGGGAACTCCAGCATCGCGGCTGCCTCGACGGCAGAGCATCCGTTGCTGCGGAGCTTCCACCACAGGCGTAAGGCGCGCAGACGCTCGTCTGCCACAGGACTGGGGTCCACCGCATGGTGGGCGGCGGCGCGGTAGAATGGCTTGGGTAGGGCAACTACCCGCATAAGCGGCATCCTTCAGGTTAATCTCACCTAAAGGATGCCCCCCTTCTTATCCTCTCCTCTGTCTCACATGTGTCTGAACGAATACAGGTAGTTGACAAGCTGCTTAGGCTAGTGTAGCGTAAGGCGCAAGTAGTCCTCACTACTGTGCTGTGTTGCGCATTACACGTAGGAAGGTGAATCAATGTTACGAAAAGCGTCTTCAATACGTCTCAGTATCACAAGCCTCACCGCGGTGATTCTCTTGGTCGCTTTGGCGTGTGGAGGTGAAGCGGCCACTCCCACGGAGCCCGCCCCCACGGCTACGAGGCTAGCGCCTACGGCCACAACGCCTGCGATAGTGGCGGCCACGACAGCGCCCGGTGAACCTGCGGCCACAACGCCTGCGATAGTGGCGGACACGACAGTGCCCGGTGAGCCTACGGCCACCTCGCCTGCGGTGGTGGAGGCCACGGAGACGCCGGTGCCGGAAGTGGCGCTTGGTACAGGCGCGCAAGACCTGTTGAGGCATCCGGGTTATCGGCCGGAGTGGGGGGAGCCGGTTTATGGCGGGTCCCTGGTATGGCGCAGCAACGTGCCTCTAAGGAGTGGAATACACTTTGGAGACACCACTCATTACAACATGCACCTGTCTCAAATGTATAATCAGCTGGTAAAAGTGGACCCCTGGCTTGGCTGGGAGGGCGGCTTCCAGCCGGACCTGGCTGAGAGCTGGGAGGCGAGCGCGGACGGACTAACGTATACCTTCATGCTGCGCCAGGGTGTTTTCTTCCGCAGCCCTACCCCGGAGGACGATGAACACGGCCTCCAAGAAATGCCTGGTAGAGGGGACGAGATGGCCTGCGAGGATGTGAAGGCTACAATGGACCGTCGGGGCACGGAAAGATGGCTCGATGAGGGAATGAGCAAGAGCCGCGCTCACCCCGACTCCCAGACCCATACCTGGTCCTGTCTGGACGGCCCGGCAGGGTACACAATCCAGGTAACCCTGGACACAGGGATTCCCAACCCTGCATTTCTTCACCACTTGTCCAGCCACTACTACAACACCGTTCTCAACAAGGACTGGCTGGAGTGGTACGAAGCCAATTACGAACCAAGGGAAACCAGGCAGAGGAACATGTTCTTGCATGTGGGAACAGGTCCTTTCATGCCTGAGTCTATAGAGCCGGAGGTTAGAGCCAAGGTCAGGCGCAACCCGAACTACTACAGGGAGGGTCTACCCTTCTTCGATAAGTTCGAGGGCGTTTCCATACAAGATTTCACTACTGCCTATGCGGCATGGGCCACGAAGAAGATAGACATCATGGGCCAGGGGAGCGGCTCTATGACGGCTGCGCAAGTCAAACAGGCGAGACAGCAGTTCCCGGACAGGCCAGTCTATCCCAACCTTTACAACGGCGCGCGGGCCACGGGGTTCAACACGCTCGTACCTCCCTTTGACGACGTGCGAGTCCGAAGGGCAGTGCACTTGGTTCACGACCGTCAGCAGTGGCACGAGCTTCAGCGTATAGACGAGGGACTGTATGCGGGGTACGTCTCAGGACTGTTCCGACCCTGCGGCCACGCTAACATCCAACTCTATGACAGCCTGGGGTGGGGCCACTCCTGTGAAGAGGTGTTGTCATGGCCAGGATACCGGCAGCCCAAGGATCAGGACATTGCCGAAGCCAACAGGCTTCTGGATGAGGTCTTCGGACCCGGCATCCGGCCCGGTCCATTCGACTGCTTGGCAAGAAACGACCAGATATCCATAAACACTTGTTTGTACACTGGGGAGATGATGTCCCGCCACCTTGGCATGGAAATCGAACTGAAGACGTATGACGCGGCGGCCCTAACCAGTCAGACGGCAGGCTGCCAATGGAGGTTGTCGGCATCAACAATGCCAAGCTGGGTGCTATCATCGGACCCCAGCATACGTCTCGACAGGTACAAGACCGATAGGTTAGCTGCTTGCCGGGAAGGGATAGATCCCGCCCATATGGAAAGATTGCAACAGATAATCGTAGACGTTGAGAGGGAGCTGGACTCGACGAAGCGGCAGGCGCTGGTCGCGGAGGTGGAATCTCTCATCATCAACGACATAGTGTGGGCCGCTCCCATGGAATGGCAGAACCTTTTCCACGGCAGCCAGACACACATGAAAGGCTTCGTCCTCTTTGATGGAAATGCCCACTACTTTATTGCCAACCTCCCGGAGGTTTCGTGGAAGAATGAAAGCTGACAAGCGGCAAAATCCGGGGCATGGACGGATGACCGCGTCTACTTGGTAGTTGCCAAGTTCGTGCCACGCAGAGCATAAAGGGGGCTGTGGTATCCATATTGCCCCCCTTATGGAACTAATGGGATCGCGCGGCTCTCAGCAAGAACTGAGCTTGCAGTAGTCCCATCAAGGGATAGGAGAGGAGGATCTCTCGTATGGGATCGTATGTTGCTAGGCGGGTCCTGCTGGGACTTCTCACGGTGCTATTGGTCTCCTTGGTTATCTTTGCGCTCCTCCGGATAGCGCCCGGGGACGTGGCCTTGCAGGTCGCCATGCAGGGGGACGACACCCTCACCCCGGAGATGATAGACCCCCAGGTCTTGATCCGAATCAGAGAACAGTTGGGATTGGACAGTCCACTGCACATGCAGTACCTGCTTTGGATGAAGGGAATGCTCGTCGGTGACTGGGGGGAGTCGTTCTACACTGGCAACTCGGTGTTCGACGAAGTCAAACGCAGAGCGCCCGTCACACTGCAGTTGGCCGGTACAGCTATTACGCTGTCCATAATCTTGGGAATACCGGCCGGCATAATTATGGCGGTCAAGCAGGACACATGGATAGACTACTTGGTCAGGGTATGGTCCTTGTTGGGCTTGTCCATCCCCAACTTCTGGATAGCTACAATGGTGATCATGATTGGAGTCCTCTACTTTGAGTGGAGCCCGCGCCTGGACTACCTGACCCCTCTCGAAGACCTGAAGGGCAACTTGGTGATGTTTATTTGGCCAGCTATAGCCGTTGGAGTCTCCTCTCAAGCAACTAAGTCACGGATGATGCGGTCCACCATGCTGGAGGTGCTACGCCAGGACTACATAAGGACGGCCCATGCCAAGGGGCTAAGGAACTTTGTAGTGGTTTACCGGCATGCCATGAAGAACGCTATGCTGCCGGTGGTCACCATCATCGGCATTCAGATTGCATTCATAGTGGGTGGGTCCGTCATAATGGAGACCATTTTCCAGCTTCCGGGCATGGGCACGCTGCTGGTGAGAGCAATGAACCAGCGGGACTACGAAGTGGTGCAGTCCATGGTTACTATTGTATCGGTGTGGATTGTTTTGACGAACTTGGTCATTGATCTCACGTATGGTTGGCTAGACCCCAGGATCCGCTTTGACTAAAGGGCGGCCATTGTGCCCCGCGCGACTTCCCGTTTAGCGCTCGCAGAAAAGAGAGGTAATCGTGGCTCAGCAAGAAGGACAAGTGAGAACAGGGGTAGACCTGAGAGTCGCGACAGGATTACCCAAGCGTTTCTTGAAGGCAATCCTAAGGTTCTTTAGGAAGAAGCCACTTGGAGCGGTAGGTCTCTCGATTATCCTAGCTATGGTTCTGTTGGCGGTTTTTGCGCCGGTAGTCGGAACTCATAGCCCAACGAGGATGGATTTTGGGGCCCAGTTGCAAGGTCCCTCTGCGGCCCACTGGCTGGGAACCGACGACTTTGGACGGGACCTTTGGACTCGGATAATCTTCGGGGCTAGGATCTCGCTGCAGGTGGGAATCCTGGCTGTAGCCACTGGGTCGGTGTCCGGAGCTTTATTGGGACTGGTAAGCGCATTCTACGGCGGCAAGGTGGACCAGCTAATTCAACGGACAATGGATGCGCTAATGGCAATCCCTACGTTGATTCTGGCGCTCACCATAATAGCGGCTTTGGGGCAAAGCATAACCAACGTGATTATTGCAGTCGCCATACCACAGATTCCCAGGGCAAATCGCATCGTTAGGTCTCAGGCGCTATCCGCCAAGCAGACTGAGTTCAGCATGGCGGCCAGGGCCATTGGCGCTACAGATCTGCGGATTATGATGTTCCACATACTCCCCCAGTGTGTTGCCCCCTGGCTGATTATTGCGACGGCAGGGCTAGGCACCGCGATCATTAGTGAGTCATCTCTGTCGTTTCTTGGCCTAGGGGTGCCGGCTCCGGCTCCCACCTGGGGTGGTATGCTGTCTGGCAGAGCGCGGGAGTTCTATGCGGTTGCCCCGTGGCTAGCTATCTGGCCGGGGCTCGCAATTTCCCTTGCGGTGTATGGGTTTAACCTCTTTGGGGACGCTATCAGAGATGTCTTGGACCCACGATTGCGTGGCACATAGAACGTGACGCTGCCGCGCAATCGTGGCGGCTTGCGTGGTCAGGGCTAAAGGAGGAAAAGATGTTGGGGCCATTTAGAGGGTTGACAGTACTCGACTTTTCGTGGGGAACGCCGGGCGCTCTGGCAACGGCCGTGCTGGCCGACTTCGGCGCCGATGTGATTAAGGTGGAGCCTCCCACAGGCGATCCCTTCCGCTCTCACCCCAGTTGGCTGGCTTGGAACCGCGGCAAGAAGAGCGTGATATTGGACTTGGAGACTTCCGAGGGACGTGAGCGCGCAGAGGCCTTGGCCCGTGGGGCAGACGTAGTGGTGGAGTCCTTTCGTCCCGGAGTGAGCAAGCGCCTTAGGGTCGACTACGATACACTTTCGCAGGCCAGTCCGGGCCTGGTGTATTGCTCCATAACCGGCTTCGGCCAGAAAGGGCCGTTGAGCCAACTGAAAGCGTACGAGGGGATTGTGGCGGCTAAGAGCGGCCGGATGACGGGAAGTTTCGCGGGCGAGATCGAGAGGGAGGGCCCGATCTACCCTGCGGTTGAGACTGCCACATGGGCCGCGAGCCAAGCCGCGGTGCGGGGTATCGTGTGCGCCCTGCTGGCGCGATCTCGCACTGGCCGCGGCCAGTGGGTACAGACTAGCCTGCTACAGGGTATGATGTGCTATGACGGAGGTCGTCTGACGGACGCCTATTTCAGCCGCAAGGACCCTGAGCGTTTCCCTCCTAATGCCAACGCCTATTTGCGGAGGGAGTCGCTGCCCACTCTAGAATACATCCCTGTCCGCACCAAGGACGGACGTTGGCTCCAGCATGCCAATAACGCCCAGAACCCCCGGCTGATTCTCTCCCACCTCCGGGTCATCGGCTTGGACTGGGTCATGGAAGACGAGCGTTTCAAGGGCATAGCCAAAGGCGGGGCCGCACTCGACAACGAGAGCAGGGAGATACTCCGGGAGATTATCCTCGACCGAATGCAAGAGCGGACCCTTGACGAATGGATGGAAGTCTACGTGAAAGACGGGAACGTGGCTGCTGAGCCGTTCATCTACACCGCAGAGGCCATGCAGCACCCGCAGTTTGTGCATAACCGCCATGTGGTGGAGATCGACGACCCACGAGTTGGGCCTATGAAGATTGCGGGGCTGCTAGCGGACTTGGCAGATACCCCAGGGGAAGTGGGCGGTCCAGCGCCAGCCTTGGGCCAACATACCTCAGAGGTTTTGGATGAGTTGAGCCGGCGCATGCCGGACTCTGCGGCTGGCAACGGCAAAACCGGAGACAACGGCCACGCTCCACAGTATCCTTTAGAGGATATTACGGTGATCGACCTGTCCACGGTTATCCAGGGGCCGTATGGCGCTTCGATGATCGCCGACCTAGGAGCGCGGGTCATCAAGATAGACCCCACGCCGGAGAGGGGTAGTCCTCGGCCAATTGCC
Source organism: Dehalococcoidia bacterium (assembly GCA_965221925.1). GTDB lineage: Bacteria > Chloroflexota > Dehalococcoidia > Lucifugimonadales > UBA2985 > JAPPHY01. The sequence continues at coordinate 868,093 of OZ244924.1, forward strand.
CAACTTGGCAACCTCAGGACTTATGCCGGCAAAGAGTGCATTCAAATTGACCTTCAGCGTAAGGAGGGTCAGGACCTGCTCCACAAGCTCATTGCCAAGGCGGATGTCCTGCTGCATAACTTCCGGCCGGGAGTTCCTGAGCGCCTGGGCGTTGACTACGAGACCTGCCGCCGCATAAATCCGCGCCTGGTCCACGTTTACAGCGGAGCCTATGGCGCTACGGGGCCCCATAACCGGCGACCGGGCGCCCATCCCCTTCCCGGAGCCCTGTTTGGCGGTGCCTTGCGTCAGGCTGGCAGGGGCATGCCGCCTCCTACCTATCAGCCTATGGACATGGACGAGATCAAACACGTCTCCCGAAAGCTTATGAAGGCCAATGAGGGCAACCCCGACCCCAACACATCCCAGGCCGTAGCAACCGCCATAGTGCTGGGCCTGTGGGACAGAGAGCGCACGGGCAAGGGACAGGCCATCCAGGACACCATGCTGATTGCCAACGCATGGGCCAATCATGGCGAAGCCTATGACTTCGTTGGGCGGCCCCCGTATGCCATCCCGGACGCAGAGTGCTACGGCCTCCATGCCCTGTACCGCCTGTATCCGGCCAAGGAGGGGTGGGTGTTTTTGGCCTGCAGGTTCGAAGAAGAATGGGCAGCGTTCTGCCATACTGTAGGACGCCCCGACCTGCTGGCGGATCCACGCTTCGCGCCTGCGGCAAGGCAAGCCCACGACGAAGAGTTGATTGGACAGCTGTGCCAGGTCTTTGCCTCGCGTCCAGCGGCGGACTGGGAAGAGCTACTTTGTCCGCAGGACGTCGCCTGTGTCAGGGTGACGGAGACAAGTAAGGAAGAATTCTTCCTGGATGACCTCCATGCGCAGGAGAACAATCTGGTGGTGGAAACGGAGGACGTGAGCCCACGATTTGGGAGATACATGCGGCCAGCAGGTATAGTGCAGTTCTCGGAGACATCGGGGCGATACAGGACTGCCCCCTACCCCGGTCAGCATACCCGCTCCATCATGCAGGAGTTGGGCTACAACGAAGAGCAAATGGAAGAGTACAGGGAGCAGCGTATCGTTGATTGGCAGGACGCAAACCCCATCTACGCCGGCTAGAGCGCATCCAGTCAAACTGCCGCTCGTTCTTAGAAAGGGCCACTGGTGAGCAAGCTAATCCGAAGGAGGTTTCGACATGCCAAAGGTAATCCCGGTACCCGATGAGTTGAGTAAGCCCTTTTGGGATGCCGTCAACGAGAAACGGTTGGTAGTCCAGAACTGCGCCGCGTGCAACACCTTGCAATACCCGCCGCGCCCTACCTGCAGGGATTGCGGTTCCGATATCTTGGAGTGGAAGGAGACCAGTGGACGGGGCCACGTCCTGGCTTACATAGTCGTAGAAGACGGACGGTTGGCTCGGCGCATGCCGGACCAGCCTTACAACTACGCCGTGATAACCCTGGACGAAGATCCAAGAATCAACTTCTTGTCCAACCTCCCCGGCATTCCTGCTTACGAGGCGCCCGTGGGATCGCCAACGGAAGTGGTCTTCGAGGAGGTCGCGCCTGGGCAACTCATTCACGAGTGGCGGGTGGCAACTTAGCAATGCCATGCCCGGAGATTCCGGTAAGCTCTCTCGGGGCTGGCCATAAGAATTGTATTAGGAGTCAGCAATGATAACAGAGTACACGGGATGGAGAAGGGACCAAGAGGGACTGGGGCTGTGGCCCCACCAGGGCAAAGTCGCGATAACAGGCTGGGGAATGTCCTCGGTTGATCGGCGGTGGGACGGCACATCTATGGATAAGACACTTGGCGCCTACGCCATTCTTGCGGCCCAGATGGCGCTGGAGGACGCCGGAGTCAGGCCGGAGGAGGTTGACGGCCTTCTCCAATGCCCAAACAATATGGCCGGTGCCAATGGCGGCCCTTCTGCCAATTGGGGGCCTACGAGGCCCTACTTTGCGCCTCCATACGACTCTGAGGATGGGCTTTCCATTGTGACGAGTAGGTGGATGCTCAACAACATGCCTGGGCTGACAAACGTCAGCTTTGCTCCCTCCGTCGTTCCGGACATTGGGGAGGGAATGGGTATGGCTGCGCAGGCTGTGGGTGACGGCAAGTGCGAAGTCGCTCTGTACATATACCCGGCGAATAACCTGGAAGGCCGCTATCGCCGTGGAGGCGAGAACCTGGAGGACTACGCAAGAGGCGCTCGCCAATGGACTGTTCCCTGGGGAAATCACGGGGGAAACGATTGGATTAACACCATTCCGGTACTACAGTATTGCAGGGAGTATGGTACAACGTGGGAGGAGTTTCTGGGGCCATTCGTCATCAACCAGCACAGGAACGGCCTCATGAACGACTGGGGGTTCTACTCCCTTCACGAGCCATATCAGTTGACCATAGAGGACTATGTAGATTCGCGCAGAATCCTGAATCCCCTCCGAATATGGGACTGCGACAGACCGGTCAATGCCGTGGGCGCCTTCGTCTTCACCACGGCGGAGCGCTCCAGGGATATGAAGCAGAAGCCGGTTTACGTCCTCAACCATAACGCAGGCAATGCGGGCGGCCCCAGAAGCAGCCAGCCGGTATTGGACGACATTGAGGCGTGGGCCGCCCGCTCGGCCCGTCTGGCATACGAGGGATCAGGCCTCCGCCCGGAGGACGTCGACATATTCAACCCCTACGACGGTTACTCAACCATGACCCCGTTTTTCCTGGAGGCTTTCCAATGGCACGGAGTCAAGAGGGGGGACTCTCACGCCTTTTTTAATGGCGACATTAGAGTCGAGGGGTCTCATCCGTTCTGCTCCGGGGGAGGAAACCTCGGGAACGGGCGTACTCGCACGGCAATGTATATCGACAGCATAGAGCAGCTTCGCGGGACCGCGGGGAGACGCCAGGTGAGTGTCAAGGCGGAGACTGCGATCTGTGCCTACGCGCCGGCCGGGAGCATGGGCTACCTTTGCGTTTCTAACGCTCTTCCGTAGTGAGATCGCTGCGGGAGGGCCGGTTTGGCATCACATTGCATATCCCCTCCTCATTCTCAGCCGTGGGAGCGCCGGCAGTGTAAGCGGGGTTACCCGCTTGGAGTCTCCCACGGTTGAGGTTAAGGTAATCGTCCAGGCTAAACGGAACGGAATTTCCGATTGATGGAGGAAACATGCTGGATTACAGGCCCAACGCAGTCCTGTCCACACATGAATACAACGTTGTAGGCACCAGGCCCATACGCCACGATGGCTGGGAGAAGGTAACCGGCCGCGCTAGGTATGCCGCCGACGTGCACCTTCCGGGTATGCTGTCTGGGAAAATACTCAGAAGTCCTCACGCCCACGCTAGGATCAAGAGTATCGACTGCAGCAGGGCGCTTAATCTGCCGGGAGTCCAGGCTGTAGCGACGGCTGCCGATCTGCCTGACATCTCTCCCAAGCTCTCAGCCCAGGAAGAGGGGGGGATTGCCAACTATGGGTTCCTTATTAGGAACGTGTTAGCCAGAGAGAAGGCCCTCTACCTCGGACATGCGATAGCGGCGGTGGCGGCCACCAGCCCGCACGTCGCCGAAGAGGCCCTGTCCCTGATAGACGTGGAGTACGAGGTGTTGCCTCCCGTAGTGACTCCCCGCAACGCCATGAGAGAGGATGCCCCTGTCATCCATGAAATGCTGGCTCCCGTATCCAGCCCTGGGATGGTGGGATGGAGTGAAGACCCCGTCGCCACGGGCACCAACGTGGCCGGCCACTTTGAGTTCCGGCTGGGCGACGTGGACGCGGGATTCCAAGAGGCTGACGTCGTATTGGAGCGGAAGTTTCGCACAAAGCGGGTTCATCAGGGATACATAGAGCCCCATGCCTCCACGGTTATGTGGGGGGCGGACGGATATGTGACTGTGTGGACCAGTACCCAGCAGCTTTTCAGGGTCCGCGATGACACCTCAAAGATGCTTGGCATTCCAACATCCAGGGTCAAGGTGATACCAATGGAGATCGGCGGCGGATTCGGAGGAAAGGGCAACGGCGGAGTGTACTTGGAGCCTGTGGCAGCCGTCCTGTCACGAAAGACCGGAAGGCCGGTGAAAATAGCCATGAGCCGCGCGGAGGTCTTCATTGCTACCGGCCCCACCTCCAGCGGCGAAGTCACAGTAAAGATGGGGGCAACCAGGAACGGCCGGATAACCGCCGCGGAAGCGCGCCTGGTGTATGAGGCGGGAGCCTTCCCCGGCTCCCCGGTGGGTGGCGGCGCGCGCTGCATGTTCTCCCCCTACGACATTCCCAATGGCTACATAGAAGCCTTTGACGTACTCTGCAATACCCCAAAGACATCTTCCTATCGCGCGCCTGGCGCTCCCATTGCCGCCTTTGCCGCAGAGCAGGTCATAGACGAGCTTAGCCGAAATCTGTCCATCGACCCTCTGGAGTTCCGGCTTCTCAACGTAGCCCGTCAGGGGGTCCGACAGATAACCGGCCCCGTCCTACCTGAGGTTGGCTTCGTGGACACCCTGCAGGCAGCCAGGGAGCATCCCCACTACTCTGCGCCACTCGTGGGGCCCAATTGCGGCCGCGGCGTGGCCGTCGGCTTCTGGGGGAATGGCTCGGGGCCTGCCAGCACTATAGCCAGCGTCAATCCCGATGGAACCATAAGCCTTGTAGAAGGTGCGCCGGACATTGGGGGAAGCAGGGCGGCAATGGCCATGCAGGTAGCCGAAACGCTGGGCCTTGCCGCCGAGGACATACGGCCCTCCGTTGGGGACACCGACTCGATAGGATATAGCACAGGCGCCGGAGGAAGCGGCGTAACTCAGAAGATAGGGATCGCATGCTACTTGGCGGCGCAGGACGTCAAGCAGCAGATGATGCAGCGAGCGGCCAGTATCTGGGACGTCTCCCTGGAGGACGTGGAGTACCGGGATGGCGCCCTCCACAGCAGGTCAACCGAGGGAAGCCTGACCTTCAAGGAGTTGGCGGCCAGGCTGAATGCCACCGGCGGCCCCATAACCGGAAGGGCCAACCTCAACCCTGGCGGCGCGGGCAGCACCATCGCAATCCACATAGTGGACGTGGAGGTGGACCCGGAGACCGGGAAGGTGGACATTCTGCGATACACCGCGCTGCAAGACGCGGGCAAGGCCATACACCCCAGCTATGTTGAAGGGCAGGTCCAAGGCGGTGTGGTCCAGGGCATCGGGTGGGCGCTGAACGAGGAGTACTTCTACAGCGACGAAGGACGGATGGTGAACTCTACCTTCCTGGACTACCGGATGCCAATCAGCCTTGATGTGCCCATGATTGACACTGTGATAGTGGAGGTCGCCAATCCGGGGCACCCATTCGGAGTACGCGGTGTGGGGGAGGTGTCCCTTGTGCCCGCAATGGGAGCTATCGCAAATGCTATTCACAACTCTGTTGGCGTGCGTATGACAAGCCTGCCCATGTCTCCGGGTCGTGTCATGGAAACAATGTGGAGTGGCGGGGACAGCCTTGCGATCTAGGCGTGGAGGGCGGTTGTGGCCTTGACTGAGAGCGGCAGGCAGGAGCAAGCCAAACGGCTATTAGCCAAGCTCCGGCAAGGCCCAACATTCAATCAGGGCTACAGCCGGGTTGGGAGAGCGGTTACGTTGCAGGGGGACATTGATGAGACAACCGACAAGCGCCTCTTTAGCTACAACTCCGGGACGCCCGTCTGGAACGTAGGGTCATTCGACAAGTACGAGCCGCACGAGAGAGAGTTGGCTGGGTTCGGCCAACTTTCGGAGTTGGCGGATCATCTGCAGAGACAGCGGTTGTCCTCTGGCAGCGAGTACCGCCGTCGCTTCACCCCGCAATGGCTGGCCGATCCTGCCACTCTCCCGCTCCATAGCCCGCGCATAGCGTTCCGCATCGACGCATACCCGGGCGCTTCTCGCACGGTGGTTGCCTGCCTGACGCCCGCTGATACAGGCCTGACGGCTTCTGTCCGACACCTGTCGTTTCCGTTTGGGGGCGCGCTCGTCCAAGCCTTCGTGCTGGGTGTGCTCAACTCATTGTCATTCGACTGGCAAGCCAGACGGCTTGCGGAGACAACGGCTGGCTTCCCTGCGCTTGACGCGGCTCGTTTCCCTCCTGTGGAGGCTTCGCCGTGGGCGCAGATCGGGCAGCTTGCGGCAAGGCTGTCGTGCGTGGAGGAGCGGTTCTTGGGCTTTGCGCTGGAGACCGAGGTTGTATGCGGTCCGCTTGACACCGCATACGCGAGCGGGATGAGGGCAAGGATAGACGCCCTGGTGGCTCACTCGTACGGCATGGATGAGGCCGACTTGCAAGCGATGTTCGACTACTTCCCAGAAAGCGCCGTGCCAACTCGTTACCGCGGCAGGGTTGTGGAGCAGTTCCACCAACGGGACTCTTAGGGAACGCGCCACGCCTCAAAACAGCCCCTGAACTCCCGGCTCTCATAGTGATGCTCCTATAGGTGTCAAATCACAGCTGCGGCCAGGTTCTTGCGTCCCATGTCGCTCAGGATGGAGTAGACCTGACGAGCGACATATCGTTTGAGGCAACGGATGACCTCAGGCTTTGTCATTCCTTCGCCCGTACGACGGCCCCTGATTAGGGTCAGATAGGTGTCGGACACCAGCGAGAGAGATGAAAGGGAGGTATGCTGGTGTCAAGATGAGCGTATATGGGGCCATACTGACGGGAGCGGCGAGATTGACACAGCTCCCGGCGGAGCCCTCAACGGAAGCCAAGCGCCGATGGAAAGTAGTGCGGTGGTGTGAGGAACATAAAGGGAGGGCGCCGTTGACAGCCCGTCACTTTGGGTACAGCCCTGACACCATAAGTCGGTGGTACGAGCCTGCAACACTGGTGGATTGAGAGGGCTGGTAGGGTGAGACAGCCACAGGCTTCGTGGAGGTGCTAGAGAGGGTCCGGGCCGTCAGGGAGCAGTATCCCCGCTGGGGGCGGGAGAAGCTACGGGTACTATTGTCGGAGGAGGGAATAACCATCTCGGCCAAGAGCATAGACCGGGTGATAGTCGACTCAAGGCGCGTGGGGTTCTCCGTGAAGCAGTACGGCCCCGCAAGGCTGCCCGGTGGCAACACAAGAGGCTACGACGACCCAGGGAGCTAGTAGTGAACAGCAAGCATGTGGCCCTGGGCAATGGAAAGGTAGTGTACCAGTTTGGGGCTGTGGACTGCTTCACCCGCAAGAGAGTGGTGGCCTTGGCGCCACGGCTCACCAGTCACCATGGCGCAGAGTTCTTGAGGCAGGTGGTGACCCAGTTCCCCTTCTAGGTCCAGGCCATACAGTCGGACGGGGGAAGCGAGTTCCTGAAGGAGTTCGGAGCTGCAATTGCAGAACTCCAGTTGACCCACTACTTCAACCGGCCCAACTACCCTCAAGGCAACGGGCGCATTGAGCGAAGCTTCCGCACCGACGAGGAGGAGTTCTACCAGGTGGAGGACCTCCCCGCTGACCTGGGCGGGCTACAGCAGTCCTTGTTGGCCTGGAACCGAAACTACGAGACGGCGCCCCCCACCAAGCTCTGGGTTACAAGACCCCGGACCAGTTCTATCACCACTGGCTCAATACTAATGCAACGAGAAAGGAGGCCTTGTCCGATATCTCCGACCCCCCCATACAGCCCCTAGACTCCTTCGCTTGCTCATGGTAGCGCAGGCGCGCACGAGGACGATGTGGTAGAGGGCAGCGTTGGCCTGGCGGTCGTTCCCTTGTTTGAGTTCTTGAACGGGACCCAATAGCAATAAATGACATACTCTAGGACTATAGATTTAGACCCCCAAGGCAGGGCAGACGGAAGTAGGAATACAATGGCGCTGGGTCAGCTATGATCTTGGGTTCGAGTTTCGCTAGGTAGGCTGGACTGGACGAAATCAAGAACCGAGGCCAATTCGCGGGTCACTCCGTCGTTCGGCATGGGGATGGTGTACGTCAGCACGGCCTCGTCTCCGGTGACCTCGATGCCCTCCACGAAGTTGCGGATGAGCGCCTTCCGCTCTGGGGTCGTCCCATCCTTCAGGAAGTCCCGGAAGTCGGCGACGTACCGCATTATCTCCTCGGTGTCGGGAAGGACAACCCTGCGCTGCTCAAGCTGGGTCTCCGCGTCCTCTCCCGCGGCCTCCAGTTGCTCCTCACGGTGCTACCCTGAAGCTGGTGGCGAGGAAGCTGCAGAACTCGCTAGCAGTGAGGGCGAACTGCCGGAGGACGGGCTGGCCGCCTACGGCGATGACGGGGACGACCTCATGCTCACGCTGGCGCGAAAGATCGTCAGTGGCGATCAGGACGACGCCGAGACGGTGGAATGGGTGTTCGCCCGTGTGCGAGAGTCCGAGGCTGCTTCGGAGGAGTATCTCGTCGACGACGGCTGGGAGGCTGTAGAGCCTGAGCCTATCGTCTCCGACATGAGCCGCAACGGGGCGGCATCTGAAGACTTGGTGCCTGTGGTCACCGATCTGGACGATGAGGCGTAGTGGTTGCTGTTCTCGTGCGCGGAGTTTTTGGCCGAGGTTCCGGCGGCGCGGCGTAGCCGCAGCCGGAAGAAACCGGAACCCCCAGCCTCTCTCTTCTTCTGGGCACTGACTATGGAGCGAGAGCAGGAGGCCGAACTCGTCGGAGCGCCAGGGTGATGGCGTTCGATTTGGGGTACCGTCGGTACTGGCATCCAGAATTGCCGCGAGAACACGCGACGGAGGTGGTCGGGCCGGCTACGCGCTACAGACCGAACAGCCCCCAAAGTTCCTCGCGGTTCAACTGAGCGGAGAGGTCTAACGATACGTCGTCAATCAACTGGTCGAATAGATCTTGTTTGTGTTCCAGAACCTTGTCTATACGTTCCTCAATAGTTCCGACGCAGGAATACTTGATGACATTCACCTTCACGGTCTGGCCAATGCGGTGACTGCGGTCTTCAGCCTGCCGTTCGACGGCAGGGTTCCACCAACGGTCCAGGTGGAATACGTAAGACGCTTCCTGCAGATTCAGGCCCAACCCACCCGCCCGTAGCGACAGAACCAGCACTTTGTGGCTATTGCTAACTTTGAATCGGCTTATAGCGGCTTGTCTATCTGCTGGAGGCATGTCTCCGGATATTGACAACGGCGAGAAAGCGCGAAGATGCCTTACTGCTGCTACTACTCCTGACGACTCGTCGATGTACTGGGAGAAAACCAATCCCTTATGTCCTTGGGCAGTCAATTGTTCCATCCGATCCCGGATGTCGTCGAGTTTGCTGGACTCGCCGGTTCTCGGGTCGGCGTTGCAGATTTGCTTGAGGCGTGTGAGCAGAGCGAAGACGTGCTGAATGGTAACTTCCGAACCAAGTGATTTCAGGTAGACGATGCCTTCCTGTTCTGCCTTCTCGTAACTCTTGCGCTGGCTCGGGTATAGTTCTATGGGCGTCATAGTTACCTGCTTGGGTGGCAGGTCGTCCAATACGTCGTTCTTTCTCCGGCGCAACTGCAACTCACGATGCCGAGTGCGCAGCGTCTCTCCTGACTGGTAGCGCTTGGGCTCCTCGGATGCATCATGGTCAACGAATTCCAATATCGAGGCTAACTCCTCTTCGTGATTCTCAATAGGCGTCCCGGTCAGTGCCCAGGAGCGCGTTCGCTGCAAGCCCTTCAACGCGTCGCTTGTGTCATTGCGGTTTTTGATACGCTGAGCTTCGTCGGCCACCACCACGTCCCAGGTTCTCCGGCGCACTGGTGCCAGCGCGTTGCCACTGAAGTCCGAACGCAAGGTGTCGTAACTGACCAGCGTCACGTCTCTCTCCGACGCCCACTGCCATGAGCGGTCAGAGGCGGACCCACGAACGATTATGGCGGACAGTTCCGGTGCCCACTTCCCAAACTCACGGCGCCATTGATCCAACAGACCCGCCGGGGCCACGACCAAGCACGATTTCGTTTTTCGTTGCGCCCGGAGTATCCGCACCGCTGCGATGGCCTGCAACGTCTTGCCCAGCCCCATGTCGTCTGCCAGCAGCAATCGCTGATTGTCGAGGAGTGCACGGACGCCGTCTTGCTGAAATGGCATCAGCGCGCCCGGCCATTCCAACTGGAAATCCCAGCCCTGATAGCCGGTCTCCGCCGGCGAAGCGAGTGCGGCCCACATCCGTTCCGGCAAGGTCCTGCCATCCGGAGGTTCATCCGGTGAAACTTCCCCGGTGGGAGAGTCCTCCGCCGTCAGGTGGTCCGGCAGCGCAATGAGGTCAACGACAGTGACGAGACCGTAAACTGAAGTAAGCGCTTGAACTCTCTCGTCGGCAAACGCTTCACCCAAGGCGCTGGCGGCGCGTTCGAACGCTGCCAAGGGGTTCTGACGTGCGAGAATTGCGTCCAGCAGATTGCCTGCGCCTTCTTCATCGTGCGGAGGTTCCAAGAACCAGTCCATAAGAGGGCGCCCGTTGTCGGGTAGGACGGGAGTGATGAGGCAGCATGGGAGCCGCAGCCGCAAATCGTGACCAAACATGCCATACGGGAATTCGTCCGTTAGGGCAAGCAGCAGCGATGGTGTCTGCGCGGGAAATCTGAATAGTGATCGGGCGAGTATGCTTTGTGCGTCGTGTCCGAGCGATGGGTCGCTCCGGTTAACACGGGCAAAGCAGAAGGTTAACGGCTGCCCTTTAGAAGTCGTCTGAAAAAGCGCCGCATAAGCGCTGGTGTCCCCCTCCTCTGTAATGAACCGGAGCCACCCTACTACGTCAGGGCGTTCTTCACCGGCCAGATTGTCACAGAGGATCGGCAATGCAGTGCCTCATCCACAACCCGAAGCATCGTTCGCTTGGTATTTTGTAGCTCCGATGTCCTCGGCATTAGAACGGCGAGTCATCTTCAAGCACATCCGCCTGTTGATCGGGGCCGCCGTTTTCAGTGTCGTCCTGAGTCGCTCGTTCGAGGTCAGGGTTCTCCTCGTAGGTATAACGGAAGTCGTCACTCTCGGTGTCGGGTTGGGCATCGGGGAAGAGCCGCAGCAGGTCCCACTCGTTGATTGCAGCGCGAACGTTATAGCGCATCCGGTTCTGGTGCCCTGCCCCACGAGCGCGCTCAGGGAGTTCAGGAGCATCCCAGCCGTAGGCCGTGCTGTACATCAAGCGCATCGTGAGTACGGCCTCCTTGATGTCTACGTCAGTGAGCGGGTCCAGCGGCAAGCATTCCCGTTCGAGTAAGCGCATCCCGGTTTCGGCATGGGGTACAAGATCATCATGGCGGCCTGAGAGTCTCGCCCCCACGTAATCGCTGTCGTTCTTCCCATCGATACTGATGATGGCAGACGCGAAGTCTCCGGTTACAGCACCGGCGCACACGAGGCCGGGATAGGGCTGCTCCGTGATCTGGCCTTGCCACCGGGTGATTTCGGCATAAGACCTGCCGCGCTGTAGCAGCGAGTACGAGCCAACCAATTCGATCTCATCCAGCAGCACTACCCAGCCCCGGTAACCGGCGGCCTTGATCAGTTCGATCATGAAGCGGAGGCACTGGGGTGGCAGGTCGGACGCCTTGGGCGCGCGGAAAAAGAAACTCTGCAACTGTCCCACCTGCCGGAGTCCGTCCTTGACTCGGGAGACCTTTATCCTGTCTCCCGCCCAGAAGGATTCAATCTCGCTATTCAGTTCAAGATTACGCGATCGCTCGTGGACCAGCAGGCTTGCCGGGAACATCGGGCTGAGATTGCCTGCCTCGGCAGCGTCGTTTGTCCACTGGTAAAAACCGGCGTAGTCGCCGGAGTGCGGGCGCAGTGCTTGCCCCAATTCTTCAATGAGTCGGCCACTCCGGTCAGGCATCCGCCCGTTGTCCACTGCTGACTTGAAGACCTTGCCCAAGTCGTATAGGGGCGTTTCCTTGCTGATAGCCACCCTGCTGCACACGAACCCTTCTTCAAGGGCCTGATGCTCGAAGTGCGTGAGGAGGTGAGACTTTCCGGACCCGAAGTCGCCGGAGACGAGCATCCCCAACGCGCCATCGGGCGGGTCGTCCCTGTCAGCGGCCTTGTCGAGCATCTCGGCGAACCGGCGCTCCGCCTGCGGCTGGTTGCAACCCAGCATCTCGACTGCCGTCCGGTTGGGCACCCCGTTGCGCAGGGCCTCCAATGCCTGTCGGCAGGCGAAAGGGATCGTTGTGCTGTCCGAGTGCGTGCTCATGCAGCCTCCCTATGCCAGCCGCACCAACGAAGCGATGGGATTGGCCTGGTTCCTGTCTCTTACGTCGTCCATCACGCGTGTGCGCAGGGCAGGGTAGATGCTGTAGCCGCGTGACCTCGTACTGGTGTCTTCGTCCAGGAAGTCCAGGCCGGTTACGATTACCAGCAGAGTGTTCGCCAGCTTATCCACGCCATCAACGAACTCGCGCAAGAGTTCGTAGTGCTCCACTGCCATTGCCCTGGTGTAGTATCGCAGGCCGTCTTTCGGGTTGCGCGCGAGGGTTAGCCGTGCGTTGTCGAAGAGGATGACCGTTCCTGCGTAACCTGCGAATCTGATCCAGTACAGCGCCGATTCGATGAAGTAGCGCGCCGTGGTGCGGTTGATGCCGGTATAGATGGAGAAGGGCCGGACGCTGCTTACCCGGTTATTATTCCCTGTCAGCCAGTCCAAGAGTGGGTTGCCCTGCGTACTGTGTGCCGTCCCTGCTCTCCTCAATGCACAGGTGACTCATCGCCACTCTGAAGTCCTTGGCCATATTCGGGTTCCAGAAGACATGATTCTGTATCTCTGGCGTAACCAGGCTCAGAACGAATTGCGTCTCAAGCCCACTGGCGTGGGCTACGGACTCAAAGACATTGCCGGTACCGGCTGCGTCAATGCCATCAACACGGTACCCCCGTTTGCTTGCCAGGCGCAGAATCACGCGGCGGGCAAGAACCCGCCAGTCTATCTGCCGTGCCATGCTGAAGAAGATGTCCTGCGGCATGTGAGCTCGCATTTCGCCAGCATTCAACTCGACAATAGCAAAATCCCTCTCCTCGCATCGTTCTCGCATCCGGGCCAACAGTTCGGGTCTCAGCTCCTCCCGTGTAACCGCGAACTTGACAGACGCACCACCTTCTGGGATGAACGATGAGAGGTACTCCCTATCTAAGGTTACCACCCAGTCTTTCAGGGCAATTTCGTTCGGCATCAGGCAGCCTCCCTTGTGAACCGGATGCCGTAGTAATGGACATCCCGCCCATCTGAATCCACGAACGTGAACATGTCTGCCGCTTTGGCGCTCCGAGCACCCGTGGAGGCGGGGAAGGAAACCGTTGCGCCGGATCGCGTGGCCGTCACTCTGCTTGTGTCTAGCAGATACAGGTCACGGGCGAAGTCCGTGCGGGCGTATTCCCGTTCTTGCCCGGGCAGCGAGGTGAAGAGGTTGTAGATTCGCGATAGAGGCACCACCCGCCCTGCGGTTCCCCTCACTAAGCGGTCAGCGGGATCTTCTCTCACAAGTTCCGAGTACACTTTGTAGAGCGATTCGAGGAAAGCCTCGCTCTTGTACGTGCCCGGTTTCTTCTGGTTCTCCAGCAACAGCCTGACAAGAGCGGACGGCCTGATGGTAGAGATGCGCTTCCGGTCTATCCTGACCGCTCGATCGGCAGGGAGGATACGCACGATGGACGGAGAGGCGATGAGACGGCCATCGCGCTCGTAGACGTTCAGCCCTCTCTCAGATGCGACCTCGGTCAATTCGGCAGTGTAGCCACCCCTCAAGTATCGCTGCTCTTCTTCTTCTCCGAACGGCCAAGATACGACGGCAATGTTGACAGCTTGGCTCAACTCTTCCAGTCCGGAATCAAACCTGCTTTGCTCCCTCTTGATGGCTGCGATATTCCCCTCTTTGGCCGCTTTCTCCAGTCGTTTGGCCAGTTTGGCGAGGTCGGTTGCCGACCGGACTGTTGCCGCTGCTGCCTTCTCGGCACTGGCGAATGCTTGCTCGAAACTGTCCATCGCACACTCCACAAGGTGTTCCAGAGGCAGAGTATAGCAGCGTCTGTCACATCCCGTCAAGTGGTGTAAGAGCGTCACCCTCGCAGCCTGATCAGGCTGCCCCTACGGGCAGAATCATCGATGCCTCCATGCGGTGCTGGTCGCCGATGTCGACGGCAAGAGCGGGCAGATAGCGGCGGGCGACCTGCCACTCATCGTGCTGCTCGGCGAGGACTGCCCCGATGAGCCGCCGGACCGCAGGGCGGTTGGGGAAGATGCCCACGACGTCGGTGCGTCGCCGTATCTCCTTGTTGAGGCACTCCTGCGGGTTGTTCGACCAGACCTTCCTCCAGTGGGCCGCGGGGAAGGTGGTGAAGGCCAGGATATCCGGGCCCACGTCGGCCAGCAGTTCGGCGGCCTGCGGGAGGCGTTCGTCGAGCATGCACACCATGCGCGCATGGTGTGCATGGACCTCCTCGGGGGAGGGCTGCTGATAGATCGTCCGGACCATGGTCGCCACCTACGGCTGTGCACGCCGCGGGACTCTGGAGAGCAGGTTGGTCATGAAGTGGGTGCGGCAGCGCTGCCAGGACGCTCCGGCGAACATCGTAGCGATTGCGTCCTTCAGCCCCCGATGCGCATCGGAGGTCACCAGTTCCACCCCGCCCAGGCCCCGGGCCGACGCGAACGCAGGAACGCCAGCCAGAACGCGCCGTCCTCGCTCGTCCCCACGTCGATGCCAAGCACCTCCCGCTTCCCTTCGCGATTGACCCCGGTGGCCACCGCGACGCTCACGTTGACGATTCGTCCGTCCTCGCGGACCTTCTGCGTCAGCGCGTCAAGCCACAGGTAGGGGTAGGGCCCGCCGTCCAAGGGACGGCCGAGGAAGGAGTCGACCACGGTGTCCAACTCGGAGCAGATGTGCGAGACCTGGCTCTTGGAGATGCCCTCGCAGCCAAGCGCTTGCACGAGGTCCTCGACCCGGCGGGTGGAGACGCCCTCCACGTAGGTCTGCTGCACGACGGCGAGCAAGGCGCGCTCGCTGCGTCGCCGCGGTTCGAGCAGGGAGGGGAAGTAGCTGCCTCCCGCACTTGGGGATTCTCAGGTCCAGTGTGCCCACCCGGGTGTCCCACGGTCGATCGCGGTACCAGTTCCGGTGAGTGAGCCGTTCCGGGCTGCGCTCGCCCAGGCCCGCGCCGGTCTTACTCGTCACTTCGGCCTCCATCACCGCCGGCACCAACATCCGCAGCCCCTCCCGCAAGAAGTCGATGTCGGCGTCATGCGCCTCCTTGCGCAGCAACTCCAGCACGTCCATCCTGTCCCTGTCCATCGCGTTCACCTCCTTCATCCTTGTCGTTGATGAGGGTGACGCGGTGGCCTTTCTCTTGCCAGGCCCCGCTGTCTCTTACACCACTTCCTGGGACACTACTCTGGAAGGGGTCCGCGTGGAGTGAGCCAGGGCGAAGCTGCTGCGGTGGCTTCGCCGGATACTGACCCTGGGACTATAGAAGAAGCGATACTGCCGGGTGGAGGTGCACTCAGTGACGCCGGTCCCATCAGCAGGGTAGCGGGTTGAAGTGTGCACAGGCGAAAGGCGCAATGCTCGCCTCGGAGAAGTCTGTGCAGCCAGGTTCCCTGGGACAACCACCTCTCATATGATATATAATATGTATGTAAAGGGAGGTGCTCACATGGGTGCGAAGTCGCATATCTCCAAGTGGGGCACGAGTTTGGCCGTCCGGATTCCCAAGCCCATCGCCGAGCAGTGGGGTGTCCAAGAAGGCTCGGCCATAGAGATTGTTCCTCGGGGCGACCAAGTCGTATTGCGGAAGAGGTCCTATGACCTGCTCAGCATGCTGGCCCAGATGAGCCCCGACAATCTTCATTCCGAGCAGGACTCCGGTCCGGCCCAGGGCAACGAAGAATGGTAGACCGGGAGTATGTTCCCGCAAGAGGGACATCGTGTGGCTGAGCTTCGCGCCCCAGGCTGGGCATGAACAGGGCAGGCCGGCGGCCTGCCCTGACCCTAAGCCCGGGAGATTACACCGAGAAGACCAGCTTGGCACTCTTCTGTCCGATTACGTCAAGAGGCAAGAGATACCCCTTTGAAGTCCTCCTCCCCGCGACAAGCAGCGTCTCGGGAGTTGTGCTGGCCGACCAGGTCAAGAGCCCGGACTGGCGGGCGAGACGCGCCCGTTTCGAGAGCCAGGCCAGGCCCCACGGCAGGTTGTCGGGGAGGCGCTGGAGAAGATCATTGTCCTCTTGGAGTGATGGCATGAAACCGGCGGTTAGGACATGACATGCCCGGCAATCTGTTCACGAACTACTTCCTGACCGAAGGCATAAAGGCGACCGCCGAGTGGCGGGCGTCCATCTTGCACTCGACGACATTTGCCGCATTTCGGGATGGCGTTCGTCAACGCTACGACGCGCTGAGCGGCTCCGAAGGCCCCAACGAGGCAGTCACCGAGCAGGAGCTGATTCGCCCGGTCCTGGAACTCTTGGGATGGGCCGACTACCTTCCTCATCAGGGGACAACCCGCAACGAAGACATCCCCGACTATCTCCTCTTCACCGATGCCGCATCCAAGGAGCGCGCTGCCAGGAGAGCCAACCCTGAGGAACGATTCCGGGACGCCATCGTGGTGGAGGAGAGCAAGCGGTTCGGTCTCTCCCTCGACTCCCGGGACAGGGATGCCGGCCGCCAATCCAGGACGCCCCACGGCCAGATTCTGCGGTACCTCTCGACGGCTGACATCGAGTCGGAGAGCCGAATCCGGTGGGGATTCCTGACCAACGGCGGCCTGTGGCGTCTCTACGACTACCGCGCCCGCCCACGCGCCACCGGCTACTTCGAGGTCGGCCTCGGAGAGATGCTGGCGTCCGGCGGCGAGGAGGGGCTCCGCCTCTTCTACCTGCTGTTCCGCCGCGATTCATTCACCCGACAGCAGGGGGCCACGACCAGCTTCCTGGAAGCGGCGCTAGCTCAAGGGAGGCGATACGAGGAGGAGGTGGCCCAGGACCTTTCCAGCGTCGTATTCGAGAGGGTCTTTCCCAAGCTTGTCCAAGCCCTGGCCGACGCCACCGGCGAAGATCTGTCACACGTTCGTCACGCTGCCCTCATCCTCCTCTATCGGCTGCTCTTCGTGCTCTACGCCGAGGACCGGGGACTGCTCCCGGTGAACGACCCGCGATACGAAGACTACGGTTTGCGGAAGCCGGTCCGCGACCACGTGGCGCACAGGATGCAAGGCGGCGCCGTCTCCTCCGCCAGCGCCTCCAGCTACTACGACCACCTGATGACGTTGTTCCGCCAAATCGACGAGGGCGACGAGTCTATCGGTCTGCCGCCCTACAACGGCGGCCTGTTTGCATCCGAAGCCGCTCCATTGCTCAAGACGGCCCGCCTTACGGACAAGATCGTCGGCGACATTATCTACGACCTGAGCCACACGGAGACTGAGGGCACACGCCACTTCGTCAACTACCGGGACATGTCCGTGCAACAGCTCGGCTCCATCTACGAGAGGCTCTTGGAACGTGAGCCTGTCCGGGACGACAATGGCGGGATCGTAGTGCGTCCCAACAGCTACGCCCGCAGGGACAGCGGCAGCTTCTTCACCCCTCAAGAGCTCGTCGACCTGATCGTCGACCGGACCCTGAAGCCGCTGGCCGAAGAGCGCCTGAAGGCGTTCGAGGACAAGTCGAAGGAGTTGAGGAGCGACCACCGTCCCATCGCCGAGCGACATGCCGAGTTGCTTGCGCTGGACCCGGCCGAAGCCGTGCTCGACCTGAAGGCGCTGGACCCTGCGATGGGAAGCGGTCACTTTCTGGTCACCGCCGTCGATTTCCTATCGGACTACATTGCGGAGCTAGCGGAGTACGCGCCGGCGGTGCCGGAGTGGCTGGACGGCGAGTATGTTTCTCCGCTGGTGGAGCGCGTGGCTTCCATCCGAAGCGACATCATCCAACGCGCCGCGGAATCGGATTGGGTGATGGACAGGACCCAACTCACAGACCAAGCCATTATCCGCCGGATGGTGCTCAAGCGCTGCATCTATGGCGTGGACAAGAACCCTCTGACCGTCGAACTGGCGAAGGTGTCTTTATGGCTCCACAGCTTCACCGTCGGGGCGCCGCTGTCATTCCTGGACCACCACCTCCGCTGCGGCGACTCGTTGTCGGCATGCGTGTGCTGGAGGCCACAGCAGAGTTGAACCGTCTGGGAGGACTATTTGCCAGTTCCGCCATCGCCGGAGCAGAGGCCGCCACGGCCGGGATGCAGCGCATCGAGGAGCTGTCCGACGCCGACGTGACCGAAGTGCAGGAGTCGGCCGAGTTGTTCCGCGGAGTCGAAGACACGACGGCGGACCTGCGCGGCCTGCTTGACCTCCTTGCCGGGATGCGTTGGTTGACTGCCGGCATGAAGGCGAAAGAGCGTACCGCCTTCGAATCCCCATTGGTGGATACTCTCGGTCAGCAGCCCATGAACGCATATGATCTGTTGGCGCGGGGTTTGGACGCCTTCGCTCCCGAAACGCATGGCGCCAGTGACACCTCGCATTCTGCGTTCAAAAAGCAGTGGAGCGACGCCCGGCACATCGTGGACCGCGAAGGCTTCCTGCATTGGGAGGCGGCCTTCCCCGGCGTCTGGCAGCGGTGGCAGGAAGAACAGCCGGTTGGCGGTTTCGACGCCGTGATCGGCAACCCGCCGTGGGACCGCATCAAGTTCCAGGAGGTGGAGTGGTTCGCCACTCGTTCGCCCGGCATAGCCCTGGCGCCAACCGCGGCTGCCCGTAAGACGGCCATACAGCGGCTGCGCGCCAGTGGAGCGCCCCTTGCCGCCGAGTTCGACGCGGCGAGGGAACAGGCAGAAGGACTGGCGGACACGATTCGCGCGTCCGGTAACTATCCCCTGCTGGGCAGCGGCGATGTCAACCTCTACTCCCTATTCGTCGAGCGCGCTATGAGGCTTGTCAAACCCGACGGTTTCGTCGGCCTGCTCACGCCCTCCGGGATATACGCCGACAAGACCGCGGCGGACTTTTTCAAGTCCGTCTCCACTACAGGACGTGTCGCTGCCCTGTTCGACTTTGAGAACAAGAAGATTTTCTTCAAGGACGTTCACGCCTCTTTCAAGTTCTGCGCCCTTATCTTCGGGGGTGCGGAGCGGCGGTTCGACCAGACCGAGTGCGCCTTCTTTCTGCACGATACCGCCACGATCAAGGACCCCGACCGATGCTTTGCGCTGTCTCCCGATGACTTCGCCCGCGTCAACCCCAACACGGGCACCGCCCCCATATTTCGCACGCGGCGGGACGCGGAGATCACCCGGCACATCTACGAGCGGCATCCTGTGCTGGTGGACCGCTCACAGGGCGGAGAGCGGCGCGCATATCCCGTCCGGTACGTGCGGATGTTTGACATGACCAACGACTCGCACCTCTTCAGGACTGCGGCGCAACTTGAGTCGGCGGGTTTCTATCCGGTACAGGGCAACCGCTGGAAGAAGGGGGAAGAGATGTATCTGCCTCTGTATGAGGGCAAGATGGTGCAGGCGTTCGACCACCGGGCCGCCAGTGTGGTCGTCAACCCTGAGAACTTGAACAGGCCGGCTCAGCCACGAGAGGCGACGCTCGAAGAGCACGCTAATCCGCATTGGCTACCCGATCCTCAATACTGGGTCAGTGAGCATAAGGTCGACTGGCCGCCTGACCTAGGTTGGGCTGCTGGCTTCAAAGACGTTACTGCTCCAACCAATGTGCGCACCATGATTGTGGCGATCCTGCCCCGCTCAGCGGTTGGCAACACGTTTCCTATCCTGATACCCGACGCAGTCGAAGGAATTTCTCACAGGGAGGGCGCGTGGTCGCTAGCAGCGTGTCTCAATTCTTTTGCCTTAGACTTCGCAGCCCGACAGAAGGTTCAAGGACAACACCTTAATTGGTTTATCGTCGAGCAACTACCCGTCATCACGGCCGACGACTACGACCGATATTTCGGTAGTATGACCGCCCGCGACCTCGTGCGTGGCCATATGCTTCGGCTCACCTACACGGCCAACGACATGGCCCCATTCGCCCGCGACCTCGGCTATAACGGCCCGCCGTTTATCTGGGATGAAGAGGAACGCCGCCACCTGCGGGCCCGGCTCGACGCCCTCTACTTCCACCTCTACGGGCTGTCCAGAGAGGACGCGGGCTACGTGCTCGACACCTTCCCCATAGTCCGACGGCAAGACGAGGCTCGATTCGGCTCCTATCGGACTCGCGACCTCATCCTTGCCTACATGAACGCCCTCGCCGCCGGCGATGCGGACACAGTGGTGTCGGTCTAGTGGACTCGAATCGAAATACAAGGAGGTCATGATGATCAAACAGTTGACTGCGATTATCGAGCGCGAGAGCGACGGCTACGTTGCTCTCTGCCCTGAATTGGACATAGCCAGTCAGGGCGCGAGCGTGTCCGAGGCTCGCGACAACTTGAAGGAAGCGTTGGAGGCGTTTTACGAGGTGGCTTCGGTCGACGAAATCCACCGCCGTCTCCACGAAGAAGTATACGTGACGCACGTCGAGGTGGCGGTTGGCTAGGCTCCGGGTGTTGTCGGGCCAGGAAGTTTGCCGAATATTCGCAGAGCAAGGATTCGCCGAAGTCCGACGCAAGGGTAGCCACGTAGTAATGCAGAAGGTCGAGGGTGACAGCACCATCACCGTGCCTGTACCGGATCACAGGGAACTGCGGACAGGAACGTTGATGTCAATCATCCGGCAAGCGGGGCCGCCTAGGGCGCTCTTTGAGTGAAGGGGCGTTTGTTGCGGTGGCTACCGAAGGAGTCAAGGGAGTCCTTGGACTTGACTGGCTGAACCTATTCGTACCGACAGTGCTTAAGCAGTACACTGTCGGTTTTCACCATGGCTTCCGGTGGCAGGGAACGTTGGGGGTGACCGCCTCATCTCAGCAAGGTGGGATGGGTGTGCGGGATTGGTCAACTGACTGACATGCGGTCTGCGACTTCGTAGCCCCTCCTGGTCACTTCAAATACTTCATCTTTGCCTCGGGAATCTCTGATACACTCATGGAGTTGTAAATCATCAAGCCCGCCGAGCCAACGCGCGACAGTTGTTGGCTCCTGATTTGGAATCAACGATTTGCCGTTTGCTTGAATCGTTCGACCACCGAACGTAAGAATGGACAGTATTAGACCGTCGCCTTGGACAGCCTCTTGCAAAATCGCCCTTGCCTCATCTGCAAGTTGCGGAAATTGGTCCGTGTGCTCAGGTGTCGTGACTACCCCTAGTCCCTCATTTCGCCATTCGATTCCTGTGGTTACGATAGGCAGCGCCCGAATGATTTCCCGCAATGCGTGAAGCGGCGTTTGGGGTCTTTTCCAAACAAATTGTTTCAGAGGATCTGGTACAGAGACTACATCGCCATCCCATTCTAATTTCAGAGAAATGATCGCAAATGCATCCGTTTTCCGTATTTTTTCTGCTATTGCATAATTGATCTCAGCTCGCAGATGGCCTTCATCTTTGAAAGATGGAGTCAGCAAGAATACAGCAGCGCACGATTCTTTCATTCCTTGCAGAATCCCACGTTCAAGTTCAGTGCCAGCTGGCATTGCATCTTCGTCAAGCCATGGGTCATAGCCCAACTCCTCCAAGGTTTCCTTGAAGTCGACCGCAAGTGCCTTATCAGAACTTTTATGGCTTAGGAATATCTTCCTTGGATCGTTGTTGTTCATACTGGCTCCTGTGTTCGGATAACGCGTCAACTATTGTACAACCAGCCTGCTCCGAGTGTCCACTGCTTGCCGCCATACGCCCAGGGTCTTTCGATTATGGTAAGAAGAGTGATAGAGTTGGCGTATGAATACGGAGGGACTGGGAAAGAGCCTACTTGGAGTACTGGAGGGGGTGCCTGATCCCCGGTCCAGGCATGGTCGTCGCCATGCGCTGAGTGCAATCTTGGCGTTATCGGTGTGTGCAATAGCAAGTGGCGCCCGTAGTCTATATGCCATAGCCCAATGGGGAAGGATGCAAGACCCGGCTACACTGAAGGAGTTGGGGTTCACCAGAGAGCGGACCCCTGCGATATCCACGTTGCATAAGGTGTTCAGCAGTATAGACGTGGATGCGTTCGAGAGTGTGCTTGGGGAATGGGTTGAATCTCAGTTGGGAACAAGAGAGGAGGCAATAGCAATAGATGGCAAGGCGCTTAGGGGGATACACGGGGAGGAGGCGCCTGGAGTCCGTCTTGTGGCTGCCTATAGCCATCGCATGGGCTTGGTGGTGAGTCAAAAAGGGGGGTGACGGCTGAGAAGCATCAGTCGGAGTTGGCTATGGCAAGCTCGCTGTTGGAGAGAATGATCGTAACAGACAGGGTAGTGACCGGGGATGCGCTGTACTGCCAGAGACAGCTGTGTGAACAGGTGGTTGGTGGAGGTGGCGACTATCTGTTGATAGTCAAGAGCAACCAGAAGAGGCTGTACGAGGACATAGAGTTGTGCTTCGACCGGCCTGTGGTTGGTGAGACGTATGGATATGCCGAGACCGAGGACAGTCATGGAGAGCGTCGAGAGTATCGCAGGTTGTGGGCTACAGAGACACTGAAGACCTATCTGGAGTGGCCCGGACACGGGCAGGTGATGAAGGTTGAGAGTTGGCGCAGCATCAAAGGCAAGACCACTCGGCAGGTGCGATACGCTATCACCAGCCTTGGGACTCACACACCGGCTGATAGACTGCTCCAACTGGTACGCGGCCATTGGCGCATTGAGAATGGCCTGCACTATGTGAGGGATGTGACCATGGGGGAGGATGGCTCCCAAGTGCGCACCGGCTCAGCGCCACAGATGATGGCAGCCCTGAGAAACGTGGCGCTGAATATCCTCCGACTGAGCGGAGCTACCAACATCGCAGCAGCCATAAGGAACATCGCTTGGCAGCCCAACGGCGCTCTCAGATTGCTAGGCCTACTACCATCACAATAATCGAAAGACCCTGGCCATACGCCATACACCGACGGCTAGGCACGGGGGTGCGGCTCCTGAGCCTGCAACGAAGAAGGCGGCCCGATTCCAGCGGGCGGCCTAACCGGGATCACGTTGGCCGACCTGCCCAGCTGCCAAGAACCAACCTAGTCGGGACCTATAGACAGCACGATAGCTCGCCGACATCTAAGGGTGGGAGATGACTCAGCACCGAGTGATGTAGCCTAAGCGACTGAGTCCAAGGCACTATTAGGTTCACAGAGACCCCAGCCACATCTCAAAAATGGTTCTTTCTATCGTCAAAATAGGCCCGCCTACGAAGGGTCGAACCACAGAAGATCTCGGTAACTGCCGTCACCGCCAGTTGGCTTCAAGTCTACCGCCCATGAGTATCGGAGTTTTTGGTGTCTATTGTATACTGCGAACGTTGATTCGGAGTTCTTAATTGACACCAAGTCGTCTGTAGGGATTCCGAGGGTGAGACGGATGTTGTTGTCGCCGTCGATGACCACCTGAGCGAGCAACAGCTTAGGATGTCCCGGCGCTGTTCGTGGGGCACCTCATCCAGGCGGCCTCCGACCTTACCGGCCCAGGCCAAGATGTTCTCCATGAGGATGCGCTTTTCGGACAGCGCCGCCTGCTGCGCCCGGTAGTCGTCCAGTTCCGTTCGGAGAGTCTCCAGCCGTTCGGTGATGAACTTGTGCCGATGGTCGAGTTGGGTCTCGGTGATCTTGCCCGACACATACAGCCTGATGGCCCTGTCCTCTTCGGCCTGGACCCTGTTGAGCTCGCGCTCCGCCCTTTCGACCTCCCTCTCCCAGCCGTCATCGTCCTGAGTGCTCAGCGACTCGATGCCCGCCACTATCAGGCCGGGGCTTTGAACCATCCTCTTGACCTCGTTCCAGACGAACTTCTCCAGCCGTTCGGCCTTGATGAAGCCTGGTCTGCGGCACTCCAACTTGTGAGAGGTCATCCCGCCGCAGCGGTAGTAGCGGCGGGGAGGGTCGAGAGTGTAGGCGTACCGCTTCCCGTTCTGGTAGTGGGAGATCTTCCTGAGCGACCTGCCGTGGAGGTACAACCCGCACTCGGCACACCTGACCATGTGCTGGAGGAGGTAGAAGGTCTTGGTGTTGCGCTTGGAATGGCTGAACCGCTTGAACTTGCGCGCCTGCGCCAGCTCCCAGATCTCCTCGTCCACGACGGGTGGGAAGGGTATCCCGATCCAGGAGTTCTTGGGATTCTTCGTGCCCTTCGTCCCCTCCTCGGTTGTCACCCAACTACTCTTGCCGTATCAGTAGGTGCCCCTGTAGGTCTCGTTGCCCATGAGGGCGTGGACCCGTTCCCGCCGCCAGACCGAGCGCATGGGCGGCAGGGGCGCCCCGTCACGCTCCAACCCCAGAACGATGGCGGGGGCCGTCATACCCTCGTCGGCGTACTGGCGGAAGATGCGGCGGACGAACTCGGCCTCCGGCTCGTAGACGTATGGGTTGCCGGCGTCATCGACGCGGTAGCCGTAGGGAGGCGACCCGGTGGGCAACCGGCCTGCTTGGCCTTGCCGCGCTTGCCCATTCCCGCCCGCTCCCGGAAGTTGTCCAACTCGATCTTGCCGATGGCCGCCATGAGTCCGAAAGTCTTCATGTCGATGGCATCCATGACGGCCTTGATGCCGATGCGGAGCGCCTCGACGACCTCCATGAGAGCGGCGGCGGGGTACATCCCCCAGCTCAGGCGGTCGGACTTCCAGCAGACGATGGTGTCGAAGCGTCCCATCCTGGCGTCGGCCAGCATCCTCTGAAACTGGGGCGCTTCTTGGACCAACCCCTGCCCACCTCCTGGTAGCGGGCGTAGATGGCCGCCCGTTTCGGTTCCGTCTTCCTATCGGCGTTTCTCACCATGAATGCCTTCCTTTGTTAGCCATCATTCTGCCGGTACTCGGAACCACGCCCCTCGGCTTGGCGGGTCGGCTCTCACCGACGGGACGAATCCCACACTCTGGCCGCGCCAGGCCACAGACGCTGACGGCGAAATGGAATGAATCTACGGCCCGCCGGGACGCAGTGGATGCTGCCACCTGAGTCCTGGGAATCGGCTGAAGTCGGAGTCGGTGGATACCATAGTGCAGCCGTGCTCGACCGCAATCGCTGCGTGCTGGGCGTCGGCGACCAGCTTCCCGGCGGCCCCGGACTCGCGGCACAGTCTTTCGAATATGTCCAGATGGTCGGGACCGGGACCCACGATGCGCGCGGTGGGGCGCTCCACGAGCGAGTGCACGAACGCGAAGGACTGGTCGAGAGTGGACGGCGGGGCGAAGACTCTGGGGTTGGTTACAACCCGAACGAAGCCGGACAGAACGAGGACGGAAAGGGCGAACGGCTCCGGTCCTGTCGCCAAGCGGGTGATCCAGGCCGCATACTCGGCGTGTTCGGGGATCGAGTCCTCCATGTGCGCATATATCAGGACATTTACGTCGGGAAGCAACATCTCGAACTATCGGCTCCCGTGCCCGAACCGGGCCTCGTCATCCTGTGCATCGAGTGCCCTGGGCCGGTCGAGATCGACTCCTGGGCGGGCGCGAACGTCACGCACGGTGACCAGCCGGAACGGCGGCGGCTCCGGGGTGGCGCGACGCTTCAGAGCGTCATCCAAGGTCTTGGCGATAAAGGCGCTCACGCTGATGCCGCAGGCATCGGCTGCGCGGCGCACCTGCTTCGCAAGCCGGTCGTCAAGCGAAATCGTAGTTCTCATGATGCTCTAGCATAACATATATGCATATCCGCATCAACGGTGTCAATGCAAGTCGTTGAGACCGTCGGCGTCGGAGCTGAGGACATCAGCCCTCTCTTCACCGCTGGGGTCCTGTGGCGAGTCGTCGTCGGCCAGCTTGAGCAGGATGGTGAAGAGGCGCCGCAGCCGGTCCTCGGCGTCTGGTCCGGGGTTGAAGTCGATCCCGACCACCCTCATCTCCGGGGCGTCGCCGTCACGATTCCCTGGTTTCGTCCTGCTCTTGGCTTCTTTCAAGATCGCGGCTCTCGTCACGCTTGCCTTGCTTCGCCCCAGAAGGCCTAAAGTCGGTCCTTCATCGAGAACACACGTTCTGTAACAAGTGTGGGCGACCGTAGGGGGGAGCGTTATCCCTCGGAAGGGATTTCATCCATGAAGTCCCCTCCAAGGTCTGGAGCCGACGCGGGACATTGCCCAACGTGCTCCTCGCGTAGCCATCGGTGTTGGGGGATCGGAGAAAAAAGGCAAAGAACAATGACGCCCGGCGGGCCGGCCCCGGCCCGCCGGGCAGATTTAGGGAAGGTCTGAACAAAGCGCTGCCAGGCTGATTTTTGATTGCCGGGTCCAGAAGCAGACTTTCCCTCGTGGTTTTTTGCCTTGTTTGTTGATGGTGCGGTTAATTTCGGCTCTTTGCCTCTCCTTTTCGGCCTCTTCGCGGCTTCAGTCCCGCTTTTGGGCCCACTACCCCCTGGTCAACCAACCAAGAGGCCATTAGCCCGCTTCAAGTTGGATAGCCTTAGCAACAGCGCCAGCCGTTCTGTGTTCTTGGCCAAGCCCCGGTAGCGTACCTTGGCGTAGCCCCATAGTCTCTTCACGTCCAGGAAGGGGTGTTCCACCTTGGCCCGGATAGAAGCCTTCGCCTTTTCCCCTATTGCCGCCGGGTCCACCGGGTCCAGTTTCCGCCGCTGTCCCGGCTTCATTGCCACCTGCCACTGTACCGCCAACTCCAGATGCTCTTCCCGCTTCTGCACCCCGATGTAGCCGGCGTCCCCCCACACCTGCCTCTCCCCACCGTGCAACAACCGATGTGCCTGTGTCACGTCATGCACGTTGGCCGATGTGGTAGCGAAGCTGTGCGCCAAGCCCGTCTCCGAATCCACCCCAATGTGCAGCTTCATCCCGAAGTGATATTGGTTCCCCTTCTTCACCTGGCGCATCTCCGGGTCCCGCTGCCCGGTCCGGTTCTTGGTGGAGGGCGGCGCCTCTATGATGGTGGCGTCCACTATGGTCCCTTCCCTGAGCCGCAGACCTTGGGACGCCATATGCTCGTTGATCTCCGCAAACAGCCCTTGTCCAAGATGGCGCTCTTCCAGCAGGTGGCGAAAGTGCAGGATGGCACTCTCATCAGGAATCGGCTCAGACAGCCGCAATCCCGCAAAGCGCTGCACTGACTCTGCCTCATACAGCAGGTCTTCCATCCCCGGATCACTCACGTTGTAGCAGAGCTGGACGATGTGAACCCGAAGCATCACCGACAGGGGGTAAGGCCGGCGACCCCGCTCCGCCTTAAAGTAGTGGGGCCGGATGCGCTCCTCCAACCTCTCCCAGGGAATATGGGAGTCGATTCGCTTCAGAAACACCTCCCTGCGGGTCTGCCTCTTCTTGTGCTGGTACTCCAAGTCGGCAAAGGTTGGCTGCTCCGTCATGCTCGCTCCCCCTTGGTATTGGCTGGCCTCAGTATGCCATAATCACAGCATTATTCAGAGGTTCCCTAGGTTTCAAGCGGCCGATGCTGACGTCAATTTTACCCAGGGTTACCTTGCTAACGGTCTCGCCTGTTCCATAGGTTGTTATTGCCCCGGTGATTTGGTAGAGTTTGCCATAGGCCAGAAGGTGATAGTCTTGGGCGAACAAGAGCCGAAAGATGGGTTGGTGGAACCCAGTGGTCCTGCTGTAGAAGGCCCGGTGCAGCAGTGCGGCGCACGCGTCTACGAGCCTTCCAACGGCGTCCACAACCCACTGTAGCGCTTGCTCTGCTTCTCGTTGAGTCGCGGAAGACATCGATCAGCTTGCCGAGCATAGGCCGATCGGCCCCCCTGCCCCCAATTCTTGGAGAATGTCCCGGCGGCTTCGAGGAAGGCCGGGCGATGCTGACTTCAGCGAGGCGTCTTCCCATAAGTAAGCGGTACCTGCCGATAGGGGAAGGTGGGATGGATGCCCTAGGATTTATGTTTCGCAAAGTCACCGAAGGCACTCTAGCATGAGCTATAATCTTCAAACTTTCCGTGGGGACGTCTTTGGCGGCATCACCTCAGCAGTGGTGGGGTTGCCGGTGGCGTTGGCGTTCGGTGTAGCCTCAGGTCTGGGGGCGCTTGCAGGGATATACGGGGCAGTCGCTGTGGGTTTCTTCGCGGCGGTGTTCGGGGGGACGCGTTCTCAGATATCCGGTCCCACCGGCCCTATGGCCGTGGCGATGGCGGTCATAGTCACTAGCCATGCGAACAGCCTCTCCGAGGCTTTCACGATAGCCATCATGGCGGGGACGATACAGATTCTTCTTGGTGTAATGAGAATCGGCCGCTTCGTTGCCTTCACGCCGTACTCGGTAATATCCGGGTTCATGTCAGGCATCGGCATAATCATCATACTCATACATACCCTGCCTTTCCTGGGCGCGCCCATCGTAACTGGCGGACCGGTGGGAGCAGTCCGCGCGTGGCCGGATGCGATAGGCAATGTTAACCTCAACGCGTTAGCTATCGCCACGGTTACCCTTATAGTGGGCGTGGTTTGGCCGAGTCAGCTCAGGAAGTTCCTACCTCCTACCCTGGCGGCGCTAGTCGCCGGGACGCTGTTAGGCGTCCTATGGTTGACTAACACGCCGGTTATTGGCGACGTGCCGACGGGCCTGCCGGCTCTGCGGATGCCAGACCTTTCCATAAACGTATTGATGCGTGCAGTGCAACCGGCGTTGACCATTGCTCTCCTGGGATCCATAGACAGCCTGCTCACCTCCCTGATAGCCGATTCGATGACCCGTACCCGCCACAACTCCAACCGGGAGCTGGTGGGCCAGGGTATAGGAAACGTGGTTGCAGGGCTTCTCTGGGGCCTCCCAGGCGCCGGAGCCACGATGGGCACAGTGGTGAACATACGCGCCGCCGGCCGGAGCCCGGTCTCGGGAGTATTGCGAGCGGCAATCTTGCTTGGCCTCGTTCTGGGCCTCGGCAAATACGTTGAAGCTATCCCCCATGCCGTCCTTGCCGGCATCCTGATGAAAGTCGGCTGGGACATCATAGATTGGCGTTTTCTCACCCGTGTCCTCCGAGTTCAGAGGGAACACCTTCTAGTAATGCTGATCACCCTTGGACTCACGGTGTTCCTAGACCTGGTTACTGCTGTGGCGATAGGTCTCATCGCTGCGGGGATGGCCAGCGCGCGGCAGCTCGAGCGCCTGGAGTTGGACAGCGTGATCTCTGTGCCACTACTGGACCGGAGTTTCCTCGCCAATCAGGAAGATGAGGATGAGACAGGCGCTTTCTCTGCGCGCGTTGGCTTGGTGGCGCTCAGGGAGCGTTTTTCCGTCGCATCCTCCAACAAGCTGATAAAGGGCATCAGCGTTGACATCCGCGATCATGAGGTCGTGATACTCGACTTCTCTGACACCGTCTACATGGACGACAGCGCTGCCCTAGTGGTGGAGCAAATGATAGACACCGCTATAGCAGGATACCGAGTGCATCGTAATGGGTCTCTCGGGCTTGCCTGCCGACACCCTTCAGACGCTCAACGTTCTGCAGCGTGTCCCTGAGGATCACTTTGCCGCGAACCTGGACGACGCAAGGGAGATCGCAAGGCGATTACTTCAGTGATCTATCACATCGCTATAATAGGGGATTATATACTTGACTCCCTACGGAATGCATACTGTCATCCTTATATTTTCATCACCCAGCCGTTTGTGCGATTCAGCCGCCGGAGACGGAACCGCTGGACGAGGCGAGAAGGACAGATCATCTCCGATGGCGAAAGAACGCTTTGGCGGAGGCCCGCGTGGAGTTGGCCAGGGCGAGGCGGGTGCGCCTCCTGCGACGCTCACCCTTGGCCTGTGGTGGAAGTAGGCTCCCCTGGTCACCGGGTAGGCGCGCACGGAGTCCGAGGGCGTATTGAAGTCAAGCATCGTGGCGGCCTCGCCGATTCTCTTGGCTGTCCGGTAGTACTGACGGCTTGTGTAGGCTGTGTTCGCCGAAACTAGCGCTGGTACAACAGGGGGGACTGGCGGGGTCACTTTATTCCGCCTCAATGCCGTCCGAGACTAACCGTGTCCACCTCATCCTTCGGCAATGAATCCAGTCTGGAACGCGGTGAGGTGGTGAACGTCAGTTATGCCGCGGGCATTCAGTGGCCCGCCCCACGCATCCTGTAGGTTCACTCAGCGGTGAATCTCCGTTTCATGCGGGATGAAATGCCCTGAACGGTTGTTGCTAGGAGTAATGACGAAGCAGCGGGAAGGAAAAAGGGGCCGATGCTCATGGTAATCAAGCAGGCAACGAGGAAGCCTATAGCCACAATCCAGGCAAACCTCATCGCCTTGGTGGAGTGAGTTGCCATCCACGTGTACAACGCGACTGATCCTGTCAACACCAGAGTCAGAGGTACAAACAGAATAGGGAGCGCTCCCAGGCTGTCAATGTCCAGAATGCTTTCTCTACAACAAATTGGACATGTCGTCTGAATCGGTATGACGAGCCACACAATGCCGAGGATGGCGAGCATACCCGCTATTCCGGCTAGGGTCTGTTCACACTATAGGCACTAGTGTGCTATCATCCGTGCATGGAGATTACAGAAGCTCAGTACGAACGTATTGCGCCAATCCTTCCCGTGCAGCGCGGCAATGTCAGGCTGTCGAACCTGCAGGCGCTCAACGCCATCCTGTACGTCGCGGAGCAGGGCTGTAAGTGGCGGGGTTTGCCCAAACGGTTCGGCAACTGGCACACCATCTACACCCGGATGAACCGGTGGTCGAAGAACGGGGCGCTTGATCGGGTGTTTGCCTACCTCCAACGGGAACAGATCGTGCGCCTCAAGCTTGAAGCCGTTTCGATGGACAGCACGATCGTCAAGGTCCATCCCGACGGCACGGGGGCGCTAAAAAAAACGGACCGCAGTCTATTGGCAAGTCCCGGGGTGGCTGGACCACCAAGATTCATATGGTTGCCGCGGATGCTCGAACGGCTGTGACGTTCTCCCTTTCCCCTGGACAGGCCCATGACGCGCCGGAGGGGCGCAAGCTGCTCACACACCTGGGGCCGCAAGACCAAAACCTCTCGTTGCTGATGGACCGGGCCTATGAAGGAGACGAGACACGCCAACTCGCGCTTGCCTTGAGGTTCACACCCGTCGTGCCGCCGATCAGCGCCCCTATTCATCCGTGGGAGTACGACAGGGAACTGTACAAGAGGCGCAACGAGATCGAGCGTCTGTTCCGTCGGCTGAAAGGCTTTCGCCGCATCTTCTCCCGCTTTGAGAAGCTCGACGCGCTCTTCTTGGGATTCATCGTATTCGGACTCATCTGCGATGCGTTACGTTAGTGTGAACACGCCCTAGTGTTCATCCAGCTAGCAGTAACGCTGTGGAGCCCCGGACAGTTTCCAGTCCGCCAAGTGTTCAACGAGTGACCTCCGCTTGAATAGCTCCAGTTCTCGCTTGTGATGGTTGTGTTTTGCCAACCCGGTTGGCGCCAGAACCAAGTGGTATGAAATTTCGCGCCGCCAGAGACTTTGGCGCTACTGCAGTTCTCGCTTGGGTTGCAGTGGTAACTGGAAGAATTCCACCATTTGCTTACAAGAGACCACCACGACGGTCCGGGTCCAGTCCCACTATTGCTACGGTATCCAGGGTAATCCGGATAATCCGCTAAGCATTTTGTTCCTCCGTACTCAAAGTTAGCGGGTCAGATTGCTACCCTAGAATGCACCATAATCGCCGGCGCCCCAAACGCTTGTACCGTGTGGTAGCGTAACGTTAAGTGTGTAAAAAGAAAGGGCGTATCCTTCCTGGTGAAAACAAGCCCATGGAAAGGAGGACACGCCCGTGGTGCGGGTCAAGGACCTAACTGAACTGACATTAGAGGAGAGGTGGGACGAGATCAAACCCCGGAAGCTCAATGCGGCCAAGGTGTTGATGGCCGTGTCCAGCTCGGCTCGTATCGCCGGTGGCGCGCGGCATGGATGGAGATGGCGCGCCCTCCCTTTGACAATTCGCAGGGGACTTGGTAACGTCTTCTCCACAAACCAACGCTTTGGAGGCCAACGTGGATCGCAGCCTGGATAGGGTAGAAATGGACAAAATCGTGTCGCTGTGCAAGCGCAGGGGCTTCATATTCCAGTCCAGCGAGATCTATGGCGGCCTCGCCTCCACGTATGATTACGGCCCCCTTGGCATTGAGCTGAAGCGCAACATCCGTGACTCCTGGTGGAAGCGCTTCATCCAGGACAGGGACGACATGGT
The DNA here is from genome assembly GCA_965221925.1 of Dehalococcoidia bacterium. Taxonomy (GTDB): domain Bacteria; phylum Chloroflexota; class Dehalococcoidia; order Lucifugimonadales; family UBA2985; genus JAPPHY01. Next base: position 900,218 of record OZ244924.1, read on the forward strand.
GGGCCTGGATGCCGCCATCCTCATGCATCCACAGGTGTGGGTCGCCTCCGGCCACGCCGACACCTTCACCGACCCGCTGGTCGAGTGCAGGGCCTGCCACCATCGATTCCGCGCCGACCACCTGGAGTCGGACGCCAAGGTCTGCCCCGACTGCGGCGGCGGTCTCACGGATCCCCGCAACTTCAACCTCATGTTCAAGACCTTCATCGGCCCGGTGGAGGACACCGCTTCCCAGGCCTACCTGCGTCCGGAGACGGCCCAGGGCATCTTCGTCAACTTCCAGAACGTCCTGGTCGCCACCCGCAAGCGCCTTCCCTTTGGCATCGGGCAGATTGGCAAGTCCTTCCGCAACGAGATCACGACGGGCAACTTCACATTTCGCACCCGTGAGTTCGAGCAGATGGAGATTGAGTTCTTCGTCAAGCCTGGCACAGACCAGGAGTGGCACCAGCGATGGATGGACGACTTCATGGCCTGGTTCACGGACCTGGGCGTCCGACCAGACAGGCTGCGACTGCGACCGCACACCGACGAGGAACTCTCCCACTACTCCAAGGCTACATCCGACATCGAGTACAGCTTTGCATGGGGCTGGGGCGAGCTGATGGGCATTGCCAACCGCACTGACTTCGACCTCAAGGCCCACTCTCAGCACAGCGGCGTGCGGCTGGACTACTTCGACGACGAGACCAACGAGCGCATTGTACCCTACGTTGTCGAGCCGGCCCTGGGCGTAGACCGCGCCCTGCTCGTCTTCCTCTTCGACGCCTACGACGAGGAGACCGTTGAGGGGGACACCCGCGTGGTGCTCCACCTGCACCCGGCCATCGCCCCTGTGAAGGTGGCCGTGCTGCCCCTGAGCCGCAACGAGAGGCTTGTCCCCAAGGCCCGCGAGGTGTACGACATGGTGCGAAAGCGCTTTGTGTCCCAGTACGACGACGCCCAGTCCATAGGCCGGCGATACCGCCGCCAGGACGAGATCGGCACGCCCCTGGCCGTCACTGTGGACTTCAAGACCATCGAAGAGGACAACGCCGTCACCATCCGAGACCGGGACACCATGCAGCAGACCCGCGTCCCCATAGCAGAGCTGGTGGACACGCTGACGGCCCGGCTGGAAGGGTAGGGGAGTGGCCCCCTCCCTGCTCATGCCAAGCCGACTTTTCCCCCGCTCGTGGTGAGCCTGTCGAACCATTGTTGACAATAGCCTGACGTCCAGCCAATTATAGTGGTATAATGGACATTGAGGTAACACTTATATCCATGGCGCGCAGCCGAACCGTTGGAGGAGGTATCATGGCTGGACACAGCAGTCAGCTAGCCGATACGGATAGGGCTGCGGCAGTCCTGCAAGGTCTGCTCTACGTCCTTGGCAAAAGTGTTTACCGGACTAAGCTGGTCAAGCTGACCTACCTCTTGGATGAATCCAGCTACCGCCTCCGTGGGCAGACTATGACGGGCCTGAACTACATATGGGACCATTATGGACCTAATGCAGCGGATAACGCCATAGTAAGCAAGTTGGATGAGTTGGCAGAGGCTGGCAAGGTTAGTATGCGAACTGAGCAGCGGGGTATTGGCCCTGTGGCGCATAGCTACCGGGTTGCGCAAAATCTCGAATCTTCCGCTCTGCCCCTCTCCGGCGACGACTGGTCTGAGATTCACTCTTTAGTCCACAAGTACGGCGCAATGGGCGGGCCTCAGGTAGTCCGTGAGTCGAAATCCACCGCGCCGTTTCTAAAAGCTCAACAATACCAACAGCTGGAATTCGAACAAGACCAGCCATTGACGCCGGAAGAAGTCTCTGCCGATCCATTTTGGCGGGAGACCCTTGCTGCGATGCGTGACACCTCGGAACGCATTACTTTAGAGGAACTGCGAGAAGAGGGTGCCCAATCGTCTCAGTTTTAGCAGTGGGGGCTCCGCCGCTGGATTGTACACCTCTCTGCGCGGAGAGGAACGCTCATCATTAGACCGCGCGCTTGCTTACATAAGGGACGTCCCGTTTGCTCATAGCGAGACGATTACAACGCGCTTTGCGCCGCCCGTAGTTGTATATGTGTACCAGGACGAAGATTGGTGCATCTCATACACTCTGGGCTTTCTGCCAGCCGAGGCTGAGTTCGATATCAATATTCATGCAATCGCCAGCCGGTGATGGAGGGCAAGCCGGTTCCCCGGCCAAGGTAAGCAACCCCCGCCTTTCCAACTCATGGTGAGTCGCCCCCTTCCCGCCCGCTGTGAGCGGTTCCTTTAACCCCGCTCGTGGTGAGCCTGTCGAACCATTTGAGCGGGAGCCCTGCTAAAGGCCTCTCAAATCGGCTGTGGTCTGGTACAATGCCCCAAAGCGCTTAGTTGACTAAAGAGGGGAAATCATAATCATGGCCTACTGCCCAGATGACGGCATCCGTATGAATGCAGTTTGCCTTGACTATCACGCCTGTTACGATTGCTCCGAATGCGGCGCTCACTGGAGCTATGTGGATGGTTCTTGGGAAATGGGAACCACCGAAAATTGCCAGGTTCACAACGAGTGTGCTACTTGCCAAGATAGAACAAACTTGCTTATAATAGGGCGGAATAAATAGCTTGGAGGGTGGCTAATGGAGCTAGATACAATCCACCTTGGCGACTGCGGTAGCGTCCTTACTACTTTTCCGGATAACTCCGTAGACTTCATTTTCACCTCCCCGCCCTACGCGGACAACCGCAAGGAAACCTACGAAGGCATACCCATAGACAAGTACGTTGAGTGGTTTCTTCCCATATCGGAGGAACTGCTCCGTGTCCTCAAGCCAGACGGGTCCTTTGTCCTGAACATCAAGGAAAGAGCCGCAAACGGAGAGCGTCAAACCTACGTCCTTGAGCTGATACTGGCTATGAAGCAGCAGGGCTGGTTCTGGATAGAGGAGTACATCTGGCACAAAAAGAATTCCTACCCGGGCAAATGGCCGAACCGCTTCCGTGACGCGTGGGAGCGCTGTCTCCACTTTGCCAAGGACAAGCACTTCAAGATGTTCCAGGAAGCCGTAATGGTTCCAATGGGGAGCTGGAAGGAAAAGAGGCTATCCAAACTGAGTGATACGGACAAGATTCGAGACGTATCTCATGTGGGTAGCGGGTTTGGGAAGAACATCTCTCATTGGATTGGAAGGGAGTACGCTTACCCTACCAATGTGTTGCACATGGCTACAGAGTGCGCCAACCGAGGGCACAGCGCTTCGTTTCCGGTAGACCTGCCAAGCTGGTTTCTCAAGCTGTTCACGGAAGAAGGGGATGTTACGTTGGACCCCTTTATGGGTTCCGGGACTACGGCTTTGGCCTGCGTTAGTTTGGGCAGGCGTTACGTTGGTATAGAGATAGCCGAGAATTATCACGAGCTTGCGGTGCAGGCGGTAGAAAGAGCGGGTAATGGACACAGAGGAACTGGAAGCCCGAATAAGCGGATGTCTCCGCGACTTCTATGAGCGCCGAATACAGAAGGTGTCCGGTCTAAGGCTCAGGCAATCTCTACGTAGAAAGAACCCTTACCTGTTTAAGGCCCTTGGGATTCAGAAGGCATCTGAGATTGTCGAGCGTTTGCTTACTGACTCGCTCAGTTCTTCAGATGAAACAATATTTGGCGACGCTTTTTTCGAACCCATTGCCAGGATAGTTTCTGGTGCAACAGTATCGGACGCATCCGGTGTGGATTTTGCCGTAGAGACAGAGAATCGCATCACCTCGGTGGCAATGAAATCCGGCCCTAATCCTTACAACGCAAGCCAAAAGAGCAAACAATCTCTGGATTTCGTGGCTGTTCGTAGTAGGCTTTACAAAACGCACAAAGAGTTTGACCCAGTTCTGGGGCATGGGTATGGTCGAAGGAATAGTCTCAACAGTGGTCTCTTGTATCGAGATAGTTCTGGGCAGACATTCTGGCATGAAATGACAGGTGATCCGGATTTTTACCTTAAGTTGATACGCTTAATGAGGGATGAACCGGCCAAACACAGGCAAGAATATCAACCTAAGTGGAATGCTACGATCAACAGATTCACTGCTGAGTTCATAAGAGACTTCTGCCAGGAAGATGGCAGTATAGATTGGGAGAAGCTGGTTCAACTGGTAAGCGCGGAGCAGAGGCCCAGGCGTGCCCGAGCCTCTGCGAGGAAGCAATAGAGCTACATTGCAACTGGTAGCGGCTCCCACGCCCACGCGGTACAATAAACCACGGAGGGAGGCCATGATACGAGAATACATAGACGCAGCAATGGCCAAGGCTGAATACGAAATCCTGCGAGATGACGGTTCCTGGTTCGGGAGAATACCGGGCTTCCAGGGAGTGTGGGCCAACAATGACACGCTTGAGGAGTGCCGCATTGAGTTGGAAGAGGTTTTGGAGGAGTGGCTTCTCTTCTCAATCTCCCGCAACTTCGACGTTCCGGTTGTAGATGGCATTGAGCTAAAGAGCAAGGAATCTGTCTAGTTGCCGAGCTTCGGCCCAATATCTAGGCGAGAACTCATCGCCGCCCTCCGACGCGCAGGTTTTGAAGGCCCATTTTCATGGCGACGCCATCAGCTTATGATTCGCAGTCAGAAGCGTGTCCGAATCCCCAATCCACACAGAGGCGACATTGGCCGGGAGTTGGTAAATCGACTTCTCAGAGAAGCCGGAATAAGCCGCGATGAGTGGGAGACCCTGTAGCCATGCGCATTCTGCACTTCTCGGACGTACATATAGGCGTGGAGAGCTACGGCTCCACCGACCCGGACACCGGCCTCAACGCCCGCCTGCTGGACTTCCTTGCCACCTTCGATGAGGTGGTGGACTACGCCCTGGACAACGCCGTCGACCTCGTTCTGTTCGCCGGCGACGCCTACAAGAGCCGAGACCCATCGCAGACGCACCAGCGGGAGTTCGCTCGTCGCATCGCCCGCCTGTCCCAGGCTGGCGTCCCCGTCTTCCTGCTGGTGGGCAACCACGACCTGCCTCACGTAGCCAGCCGGGCCACCGCCCTGGACATCTACCCCACGCTGTCGGTTCCCAACGTGACCATCGGAGACCGCCTGCACACGTACCTGGTGGACACGCGCGGCGGCCCCGTGCAGGTCATCGCGCTGCCCTGGATACGTCGCAGCGCATTCCTGGCCAGGGAGGAGACCCGCAGTCTGAACATTGACCAGATTAACCGGCAGCTCCAGGAGCGGGTGACCAACATGCTGGCGTGGGAGGCTCAGCGACTTGACCCGGCCATCCCCGCAGTCCTGACCGCCCACGTCTCCCTGAACACGGCCCGCACAAGCTCCGAGCAGTCGATGCTCCTGGGCAGAGACCCCGTGCTTATGCAGAGCGCGCTTGCCCAGCCCACCCTGGACTACGTAGCCCTGGGCCACATCCACAAGCATCAGGCGCTATCCACCAACCCCTACGTGGTCTACTCCGGCAGCCTGGAGCGTGTGGACTTTGGCGAGGAGGACGATGAGAAGGGCTTCTGCGTCATCGACATCGACGCCGCCGGGCCGCCGGGCCGCCGGCTTGTCGACTTTCGATTTCAGCCGGTCAAGGCCAGGCGATTCCTCACCATCCCCGTCTCTGTAACGGCGGAGCAAGACCCCACGCAGGAGGCGCTGAAGGCCATAGCGCGCAGGCGGGTGGACGGGGCGATAGTGCGGGTGAGGGTGGAGATGCCTCAGGAGGTGGAGGCGCAGCTCAGGGAGAACGAGGTCCGGAGCGCGCTGGCCTCGGCGCAGTTCGTGACGCCGATAGTGCGGGAGGTGACGCGGGAGCGTCGCACGCGGCTGGGGGGGACGCCGGTGGAGGGGCTGTCGCCGCAGGATGCGCTGCGGCTGTACCTGGAGACGGCGAGTGTGCCGGCGGAGAGGGCGGAGCTGCTTCTGAGCTACGCGGAACGCCTCATAAGCGAGGAGCCGGAGGGCGGGTAGGGGGGCGGCATTCCGCTCACGCCCTTCGACAAGCTCAGGGCGAACGGGGGATAAGGAAACCCAGGGCGAACGGGGGGATAAGGAAACCCAGGGCGAACGGGGGATAGAGCCCGCTCGTGGTGAGCCTGTCGAACCATATGAGCGGGATTCCCATTCCCAATCTCCCTTCTGGAAGTCCTGCTTTCGGAGGAATGGGGGGGGCGGATGTATGCGCGTTGTCACGAGCATGCCGAAAATGTAGGGGCGGTTCGCGAACCGCCCCTACGGAAGCATGGGTCACTTGCCACTATCACGAGCGCCTTGGATTCCTGCTTTCGGAGGGGTGGTTGGGCGGATGTATGCGCGTTGTCGCGAGCATGACGAAAATGTAGGGGCGGTTCGCGAACCGCCCCTACGGAAGCAGGGGTCACTTGCCGCTATCACGAGCGCCTTGGATTCCTCCTTTCGAAGGAATGGTTGGGCGGATGGATGCGCGTTGTCACGAGCATGACGAAAATGTAGGGGTGGTTCGCGAACCGCCCCTACGGAAGCATGGGTCACTTGCCACTATCACGAGCGCCTTGGATTCCTCCTTTCGAAGGAATGGTTGGGCGGATGTATGCGCGTTGTCACGAGCATGACGAAAATGTAGGGGCGGTTCGCGAACCGCCCCTACGGAAGCAGGGGGTCACTTGCCACTATCACGAGCGCCTTGGATTCCTCCTTTCGCAGGAATGGTTGGGCGGATGTATGCGCGTTGTCACGAGCATGACGAAAATGTAGGGGCGGTTCGCGAACCGCCCCTACGGAAGCAGGGGGATGCCCGTTTCGTATCGCAGTACTGGACATCCCCCTGCACGGGCGCGGCCGTTCTTGACACCCCATGCGGCCTTTGCTAGCATTGCCACATCGTAGCGCTCTGAAGCGATACCAAGAGGCAACGGCGCCCCAATCAACCTGCCCAGGCGAGCCTTAGCGTCGTCGCCTCCAGCAATAGGAGTGACCCTCTGTGGAGGCAGCGCGGAACCAACCCGAGGCTACCCCTGCCATTCTGCTCAAGTACCTGGACGGAATGGAGAACGCTCTTGCTGAGTTGCTGTCTCCCAACGACCCCACCCTGCGCACGATGCTCATGTACCACATGGGTTGGGTGGACGACCGCGGCCACCCAACAACCCTGAGCCAGGGGAAACGGCTGCGTCCCTCCCTCTGCATGTTTGCCTGCGAGGCCGTGGGCGGCGAGCCGGAGCAGGCCCTGCCGGCGGCGGCGGCGCTGGAGCTTATACACAACTTCTCACTCATCCACGACGACATTCAGGACGGCGACTTGCAGCGCCACCATCGTCCCACCGTGTGGGCGGTCTGGGGCAAGCCCCCGGCCCTGCAGGCCGGGAACGTGATGCGGGTCCTGGCCGGCATGGGCGTCCATCGGCTCCTGGGAGGCCGGGTCGAACCGGACGTGGTCGCTGCCTGCTGCCGCGCGCTGAACGATGCCTGCCTGAGTATGATAGAAGGCCAGTACCTGGACATGGACTTCGAGGGCCGTAGGGACGTGGACACATCCGCCTACTTGGAGATGGTCGCCAGGAAGACGGGCGCGCTGATCCGATCTGCGATGCAGATGGGGTCACTGGTCGGCAATGCTGGCGCGGAGAGCGTCCGGGCGATGACTCTGTGCGGCTACTACCTGGGGCTGGCCTTCCAGATAAGGGATGATTACCTGGGCGTGTGGGGCCGCGAGGAGGAGACGGGCAAGCCGATAGGGAACGACCTGCGCCGTAAGAAGAGCTCGCTGCCCATGGTGTACGCCCTGGAGCGGGCCGGCGACGCGGAGAGGGAGCAGCTGCAATCCATCTATGCCAAGAAGCAGGTGGACGATGGCGACGTCGCATCAATGATGGCGGTGCTGGAGGAGCTTGGCGTCGCCGACTACGTTCAGAGGCTCGCCGAGCGGCAGGCTGTCCTGGCGCTGGAGGCACTGGACGGCCTGGAGACCACGGCGGAGGCGCGGGAGGAGCTGCGGCAGCTTACGGACTTCCTAATGACTCGTCAGCGATAGTCGGGGTGGCAGGGGAGAACCGAGGGGAAGGATGGGCTGCGGGCTGAGATATTGAAACCTTCGCGTCGCTGTGCTAGGGTAGCTTTCCTGAGCATGGCTGGACGGCCCAAGAGGAGAGAGAATATGGCCGTGGTAAGCAGAAAAACTCACGTCAGATCGCCGGTGGAGCTGGTATTCGCCTATTTGACTGACCTGGAGAAGCACGTAGAGTGGTCGGGTGAGCTCAGCTTCGGCCTGGAGAAAATACAGAAGGTCACGCCTGGGCCGTTGAAAGAAGGCTCCGTCTTCAAATCGCAGGGGAAGCTCTCGCACAAGGCCGGGGTGGAGGAGACATCCACGGTCACCGAGATCGAGCCACATCGTCGGCTGGTCTGGGAGACGGTGAGCGATGCGCCGGGACAGCAGAACACCTTTTGCTGGGCCTACACGCTGGAGCCGCGGGGCGACGGCACAGACCTGACCTATACACTGGTAGAGCGCAAATTCAGCCCCAAACCCCTTCAGATGCTGTTTCCGCTCACCCTGTGGCTCATAGACCGGAAGGTCTTTGGCAAAGAGATGGTGGCGGGTCTGCATAAGATAAGGGACGCCTTGGAGCGTTAGCCGCCGGGCTATGCAGCCACCCGCGCCACGCTGTACAGGTGGCGGAACAGCTTGAACACATCCACGGTCCATGTCAGGGGGTTTACCGCCCTGGCCGGATCCATGTGCTGGAAGAAGACGAACTCCGTATAGCTGACATCCCCGCGTCCCTCCAAGGCGGCCACCAGGCGGCGCGACTCCTCCGCCGGCACGTTGTCATCCTTGGAATCGTGCATGATGAGCAGCCTGGCCTTTAAATCTCCCAGGTTTTGGTTTGGAGAGATGCTTATCATCTCCTTCCGGAAGTCCTCCGGCATCCTGCTCAGCAGATCGTCAGCCTCTTCTTTGGACACCCCGCTCAGCAGACTATAGACGGTCTTGCCGGTGTCGCTGAGGCCCTCCATGTCTCCGGGAGCCGGCTCCTCCTCATGCGCAAACACGCGGGTCAGGAAATCCCTCTCTTCCGGGCTCTCCACGCTCTCGATGAGGTGGTTGCGGAAGGTCTCCAGGGTCTGACGGCTGGGCTCCCAGGGTTCCTGGCGGTCCTCATCGAATCTGGTGCGGCTGGCGATGGACACCATCAGGTCTCTGACGTCGAAATAGCCGCCAAAGGAGTTGACGAAGGCCACGTCCTCCCTTATCCGGGAGTCCTGGGCCGCGACCATTGAAAGAGACGCGCCTACACAGAATCCGCCCATCCCCACCCGCTCAGGGTCCACGTACTCCAGGCCGCGTAGATACTGGAAGGCGTTGACCAGGTTGTCCACCTCCGCCGGGTCTATCCTGTACCTGGTCATGCTCTCCGACCAGGGGACCATGACCACCATGCCGGACCGGGCCAGCGCCTCGGCCAGATTCACCACGCGCTCGTCATCGCGGCCGGCGGGGTTGACGCCCAGGAACAGCAGGACCGCTGCCTGTCCATCCCTGTTTCTGTGTCTGTAGAGGTCGGCTACGCCCACTCCCTGGGTCTGCGGGAAGGAGACCTCTTCTCTGAGCGGGTCCGCGGTATACCACTCCAGCGGCTTCACAGGAATCGTGGGCAGCACCTGAAACACCAGGCCGACAGTCTTGGCTGCCGTGCGTCCCTGTGGCGTCGCAACGGCGAATACGGCCATAAGCGCGCCCAGCAGGGCCAAGGCAAGGGCGGCTCGCTCCAGTATCCTGCGCAACCTCATCGCCCGCTCCTTCAATGCATTACTCTATCGTAACGCTGCCGCCTCAGGCTACCGCAGGAACGACAGAGGGTTGAGGGATATACTCCGGTCGTATACGTCCAGCCCCTCGCGGCTCTTCACGTATCCCACTACGGCGTAGGTGACGGGCGTTGCGATTGTTTCGTAGAGCGTCTTGATGACCCACTGGGTGAGGATCAACTCTGCCAGGTTGCTTCCCGCGGCCGTGCCCATGAAGGCCACTGTGATGAACACCACGGAGTCGGCCCCCTGGCCGACGATGGTTGAGCCGATGGTGCGGCTCCATAGCCAGCGTCCCTGGGTTGCCACTTTGAGCCTGGAGAGAACGATAGAGTTGGAGAACTCTCCCACCAGGTACCCGGCGAAGGACGCCGCCAGCAGCCGCGGCGTGTATCCCAGGATGGCATCGTAAGCGTCCTGCCCCTCCCAGAAGGGAGCGGATGGCAGCATACCTGCGACCCAGAACCCCATGACCGCCACTGTGTTGCACAGAAAGCCCAACCAGATAACGCGCCTGGCGAAGCGGAACCCGTACACCTCCGTGAAGATGTCCCCCAGAACGTAGGTGGCGGGGAACAGGACGATAGCCGCGGGCATTATGCGCCCCCACACCTCTATGATCTTGACCGCGACGATGTTCGATGAAATCAACAGGGTCACGAACAGGGCGGCCAGGACGAGAAAGAGGCCTGTAACACGCGGCCCGTCGGAGTAGTACGACATGTATATCTAAACGATGGAGAGGTTTGCGCTTCCCATCTGCCTGTTGTCTGCCCACCTCCGGGCCTTGATCCGGAAGCGCCCATGACGGGGGGAGCTCACAGCGTCCAGTCTACTTTGCCCCCTACCGATGGTCAATAGACCAAACAGCGCTGTATTCCTTGAGTCTTGGCAACCCGCGGCTCCCCCCACTGGGCGCCCGCGTTCGCGGGCACGATGATGTTGAGACGCCGCTCCCGCGCGTGTGGTTCGACAGGCTCACCACGAGTGGGGCAAGGGAACAATACGAGAGAGGAGACTCCCCCATTCTCTCACTGGGCGCCCACTTTCGCGGGCACGATGACGTTGAGATGCCGCTCCCGCGCGTGTGGTTCGACAGGCTCACCACGAGCGGGGCAAGGGAACAATACGAGAGAGGAGACTCCCCCATTCTCTCACTGGGAGCCCGCGTTCGCGGGCACGATGACGTTGAGACGCCGCTCCCGCGCGTGTGGTTCGACAGGCTCACCACGAGCGGGCGTGGGAACGTTTTAAGCCTGCCCCTGCCTTACCCTGCTAACGCATACAATGCTATTACAAACCATGAAAAAGGGTGTATACTGAATTTCGTGCCTCCACTGCTTGAAGCCAAAGATCTCACGAAGCGCTACGGACGCACCGTTGCCCTAGACGGTGTGTCCTTTGACGTTGGCGAAGGCGTGACAGCGTTGTTGGGCCCCAACGGCGCCGGCAAGAGCACCGCCATGAAGCTCTTCCTTGGCCTCATCCAGCCCACCTCCGGCACGGCCACAATCCTGGGCGAGGAGCCGTACCGGTCCGTAGATGTTCGATCCCGCATAGGCTACATGCCGGAGCACGAGTCGCTCCCCAAAAGCATGGCCGCCTCCGAGTTCCTGATGCACATGGCGCAGGTGAGCGGCATCCCGCCCAGCCAGGCCCGAACCCGCGCCGCTGACGTCCTCCGACACGTGGGACTGGCCGAGGAGCGCTTCCGGCCAATGGGCGAGTACTCCACTGGCATGAAGCAGCGCGTCAAGCTGGCTCAAGCCATTGTCCACGACCCCGTCCTGGCGCTGCTGGACGAGCCCACCGCCGGCCTGGACCCGGAGGGACGGCTGGAGATGCTGGGCCTCATCAGCCGTACCGCCAACACCTTCGGTATTAGCGTGATGCTCTCCACCCACCTGATGGGAGACGTGGAGCGAACGGCGGACTCGGTAATCGTGCTGGAGGCCGGCGCCCTTGCGCAGCAGGGAGCCGTCGCCAAGCTCACGGAGGAGACGGAGACGCTGCTCATAGAGGTCGCCGACCGGCAGGAGGAGTTCGCCGAGGCTCTGACGGAGCGCGGCGTGCAGGCAGCCGGCAAGGGGCCGCTGCTGCTGGTGGAGCACGCTCGCGAGGAGGACTATGACCTCATCCGCGACGCAGCGGTGGAGTCCGGCGCCCGTCTGCGTCGGCTCTCGCCGGAGCGCCGCGACCTCACTGACATATTCAGGAGCAGGCCGGAGTGATAGAGCGAGAGGCAGAGGTCTTTGACCTTGGATACCAGCATTACACCGGCCCACGGGAGGGGCGCAACCGCGCCCGCCTGGCCCTCTTTGAGAACGGCGTTCGCACAGTGCTGGGCGTAGGGCGCGGAGGGAGAGCGAAGATACTACCTGCTCTACTCTTCTTCGGGGTGATGAGCCCGGCGGTAGTCTTCGTCATAATCCTCTCCTTCATAGGTGAAGCCGGGGCGGACTTCATCCCGGGACCCGCCGACTACTACGGGATAGTGGGCGTTGTGCTCATCATCTTCGCCGCAATTATGGCTCCGGAGCTGCTTGGGCCAGACCGCAGGGACAACGTTCTGCCTCTCTACCTGGTGCGCCCTCTCACCTCCAACGACTACATCCTTGCGCGCTTCCTGGCGTTCTTCGCCATTGCGCTGGCCCTTGTCTACGCCGGCCAGATCGTCCTGCAGGCGGGCCTCGTACTTACAGCGGAATCCCAGGTAGACTACGTGCGTGACAACTGGACGGACGCGCTGCGCATCCTGTTCGTGGGGATTCTCGTCGCGCTGTTCATATCCGTCGCTCCGATGGCCGTGGCCTCGCTCACGACCCGGCGAGCCTACGCCGCCGCCGCCGTCATCGCCGGATATCTGCTGACGACAACCGTGGTCAACTCCCTAATGGTGGAGTCTTGCACTGTACTGGAGGTGACCACGAACGACACGGTCACCGCCAGTACAGGTAGAGAGGAGTGTTCACGCTTAACCGGAGAGTGGGCGCCGTACATAGGGCTGTTGGACGTGGGCAGCGTTACCGATAACATAACCGTTATGGTATTCGATACTCAACCCGAGGGCCCGTCCATGATGGCCGTTGACGAGCTCAACAACGCCTGGCCCATCGTGGCCTACCTAGCCTTCACCGGACTGCCGGCGTTGCTGCTGTGGAACCGATACCGGAGGATACGGCTGTGACGACGCAACCGGCGCCCATAGAGGTGGCGGGCGTCTCCAAGTGGTTCGGCAGCGTGGTGGCCGTCAACGACGCCTCCTTTCAGGTGTTCCCGGGCGTGACGGGCCTTCTGGGGCCCAACGGCGCCGGCAAGACCACGCTCCTCAACATGATGTGCGGCCTGACCCGGCCCTCCCGCGGTCGCGTGCGAGTCCTGGGAGAGGATGTGGGCGGCAACATCGGGCTGTACCGTCGCATCGGGGTGATGCTGGAGCATGACACCCTCTACCACTTTATGACCGGCCGCGACTTCGTGCGGCTGGCCGCAAAGCTGCAGGGCACGGACAACCCTGAGGCTATCGACCGGGCCATCGCGGCAGTCAACCTGCAGGACGCCCAGGACAGGCCCACGGGGACGTACTCGCGCGGGATGCGCCAGCGCATACGCATGGCCGCCTCCATAGTGCACGACCCACAGGTTCTGATACTGGACGAGCCACTGAACGGCACAGACCCACGCCAACGCGTGGAGTTTGCCGACTTCATTGGGCGGCTTTCGGCGGAGGGCAAGACGGTGCTGATTTCCTCCCACATCCTTGAGGAGGTGGAGACCCTCGCCGACCGCATCCTGCTCGTGGTGACCGGTAAGCTGGCGGCTGCGGGCAACTACCACGCCATACGTGAGAAGCTGGACGAGCGCCCCTTCCACGTGCGCATCGCCGCATCACGGCAGCGAGAGATGGCCGCAGCCCTGGTGAAGCTGGAGGCCATAGAGTCCGTCTCCCTGAACGGCGACGCTATCGAGGTATTGACCCACAACCTGGCGGAGCTTCAGCGCATGGTCCCCAGGTTGGCGAAGGAGATAGACAGCCGCCTCTATCGCATCGAACCCTTGGACGAGTCTCTGGAGAGCGTGTTCTCCTACGTAGTGCAGCGATGATAGGCGCTCTCTTCGCGCTGGCTCTGAGGCAGGCAGCCTCGCCGCGACGGGCCATACTCCTGGCGCTGGTGGCGCTGCTGCCCGTGGGACTGGCAGCCCTGATACGCGCCCTTGCCAATTTAGACGGCGGGGAGCTTATCGGCGGCGTGCTGGAGGGCCTGATCGTCAACATAATCCTGCCACTGGTGGTGATGGTACTTGCCACAAGCGCCTTTGGCAACGAGGTGGAGGACCGCACACTGAGCCTGTTGACCACAAAGCCGGTGCCGCGCTGGAGCATTGTGCTTGCCAAGCTGGCTGCGACGGTGATTGTAGCAGCGCCGCTGATGATTGCAGTTTCGGCGGTTGTGACCATGATGGACCCGGACGGCAGCGGAAAAGCAGCAGTGGCCGCGGCCGTAGGGACGCTGGTTGGGGTCGTCACCTATGCATCGGCCTTCACGTGGGCGGGACTGCTGACCACGCGTGCGCTGGGATTCGCCCTCATCTACGTGCTGCTGTGGGAGGCGATTATCACCGGCTTCCTGGAGGGAGCGCGGCACCTGAGCGTCCGCAGCTACACGCAGGGCACAATGCACGGCCTGGACAAGACCACTTTCGACGACAACATGGCTATAGATCTCCAGGCCGCCCTTATCGGCGCCGCGCTGGTCACCGCTCTCTTCTTCCTCCTCTCCGTGCGCCGCCTCAGCCGGATGGACGTCCCATAGCCTCCGCCACGTTGTCCAACCACATAGCGCATGGTACAATCCGGCCAGACGCATCTTTGGACGGAACGCCATGCCATCCGGGTCACGCATAGAGATAGAATATTGCACCCAATGCCGGTGGATGCTTCGCGCCGCGTGGGTGGCGGAGGAACTCCTCACCACCTTTCAGGCAGAGATAGGGGAGGTCGCGCTCATACCCTCCGGAGGCGGTATATTCGAGGTGCGCGCCAACGGCAAGATGATGTGGTCGCTGAAGGGCGAGGGGCGGTTTCCTGAGCCAAAGGAGCTCAAACAGCGCGTCCGCGATGAGATAGCCCCCGGACGCTCCCTGGGCCACGCCGACAGATAGACGATCCGGGTTCAGCGCTCCGCCGTCCCGTCACACCGCCGGGCGAGCAAGGCGCCAGGTCGTCGACTCCTGGTAGGCGTGCGCCACGCGCAGCAGGAGTCCCTCCGAGAGCGGCTTGCCCACCAGCTGCAGGCCAACAGGCAGCCCATCCTTTGTGAACCCACATGGCACGGATATGGCCGGCAGTCCCACCGTGCTGAATATGCGCGTGACACGCAGCAGGGCTTCCCGGACGGGGATGTCCTGTCCTTGCATCGTCACACGCTCCTGCTCCAACCTGGGCGCGGCGATGGCCGTGGTCGGCGTTGCCAGCAGATCCACATTATCCAGCGTCCTCAGCGCCACTTGTCGCAGCTTGGCCCTGACCTGCTGAGCGTGAAGATACGCCTCGGCGGGAATGAACAGCCCACTCTCTATGCGCCGCCTGATTGCCGGGTCAAAGTCACGGCCCCGGCTCAACACGGGGGAGCGGTGGATGGCAGCAGCCTCGGAGGTCTGCACAACGCTTCCAGCCGCGTTGATAAGCCCCAGATCCGGGATGGAGATTCCCCGGACGCTTGCCCCCAGAGACTCCATGTGGGACACGGCGGCGCTGAACGCTTCCCCCACACCGGGATCCATCACGTCCCAGACAAAGTTCTCCACCACGCCAATGCGCGTCTCCCCAATGCCCCCATCCAACCCCTTCGAGTAGTCCTGCGGCGGCCCTTGAATGGAGGCCGCGTCGCGAGGGTCGTAACCGGCCAGCGCGTTCAGGGCCAGGGCCGCGTCCAGCGCCGTTCTGGCCAGGGGGCCAACGTGATCCATCGACCAGGACAACGGCGTGACCCCGTACCGGCTGATGAGGCCGAAGGTGGGTTTGAGGCCGATGACCCCGCACAGGGCCGCCGGTACTCGCACCGATCCACCAGTGTCCGTTCCAATTGCCAGTGGCGCCTCGCCGCTCGCCACGGCCACCCCCGCGCCGCTGCTGGAACCCCCTGCCATCCGCTCAAGGTCCCACGGGTTGCGGGCTGGGCCGTAGTGGCGGTTGAGGCTGGTGCCGTCGAAGGCGAACTCCGTCATGTGGAGCTTGCCGATGCAATAGGCGCCGGCGGCCTTCAGCCGCGAGGCCACAGCCGAGTCCTCGGTGGGCGCGAAATCCCGGTCTATCCATGAGCCGGAGGTGGTGCGTATGCCCTCGGTCCAAAACAGATCCTTCAGCCCCACGGGAATGCCGTGGAGTGGGCCGCGATAGCCGCCCCGCAGGATCGCCGCCTCCGCCTCCCTGGCCGCCTGCATGGCGTGTTCGTCCAAACGGGTGATGAAGGCGTTGAGCCGCGGCTCCACCTCATCGATACGACGGATGTAAGCCCCCGCCACGTCTACGGGAGAGACCTCACGGCGTTCGATGAGGCTGCCCAACCGGGACACGGAAAGCTGAGTCAGGTCTTCTGTGGACACGTCTACTCGAGTGCGGCGTCGTTCTTGTCGGTGAGGCCGGATCCCGGCTGAACGCCGGAGGTGTCCACATTGTCGAGCAGCTCAATGCGCTGATACATGGCCAGCGCCTCCGGGAAAAGCTCCCGGAGATGTGGGTCGTCCATCTCGAATCCCTGCTGCCGCGCCAAGGTCAGGAACGCCTCGTAGGTCAACGCCGGTCTTTCAGCCATGCCATGCCTCCTGGCCGGAAGGTGTGGAGCGGGCTAGCCGGATGAGGCTACGGCCTGCTCGATCCTGTCCAGGTAGAAGTCCTCTGTCTGCATGAAGTGCTCCAGCACCTGTCGCATGGACCATTCGCCCTCGGGCGCCCTGTCAAGGTCTTCGTCGGACAGCCCTATCAGCAGCCCTTCCAGTTGGCCGCGCGCCTGCTGGAGCCTGCCCATGATGAGCTGGGCCTCCGTTTGGACGATTCCCAGGTCGCGAAGGGTCTTCACCGCCTGAATGGTGTGCTCAACCTCGTGGCCCAGCAGCTGGAAGGTCATCAAGCGGATGGGCAGCTTCCTGTCGCCCCAGTCCCCAGCGGCGTCCATTTTGCTATCGGGCGCCTCAGCGATTCTATCGTTCATGGCGTCGTGCTTTGCCCGCATCTGCTTCAACAACTCGGCTACGGCTGACATAGGGGTACCTCCCTCAATCTCTAAGAATACGGGATGCATGGATGCATCGCGCCCATTGTAGGAGAATCGGCGTACTGGCGCAACTCAATCCGCGCGGGGGGGAGGGGTGTACTGAAAAGGTCTGGACTCCGCCCGCCGTTGTCTTGGTAGCCAGGAATGGGGTTCCAGAAGATGTTAGTCGTCGTCCTCGTCTGCGGAAAAAGCCTTGAATGCAGCAGAGATGTCAAATTTCGCACCACTGGTCTTGACGGACTTAACGGTGACGGAAATCCTTGGAATATATTTGCCTGTGCTGACAGCTTCCAGTCTATCTTCAAAGCCCAGAGCCATCTTTACGCTGTTTATGTTCAACTCTCTACGCTCCTTGCGTAATTCGGCAATCACCACTTCTTCAGAAACAGGTTGTTGCGTTCTGGAATGAGTCCTATTTACTATCTCTACCACTGAATCAAAGATGTCCTTGCTTGGTCGAGAGTAACCATGCTCCTTGAGGCCGTACATTCCTTTCCGGCCTACCCAAACTATGCCAAGCTTTTCACTACTTGGCTGCGTCAATCCAGCGTGCCAGTTCCGGATAGTAAGCTGGTTGTCCGGGAATAAATCATTGCATTTCTCAGCGATCTCCTCATAGTGTGCTGCACGCCCTAATGAGCGTAGGGCCTCAAGGAGCATGCGGGGACGCGTCCACCCCACACTGACACGCTTGCTCTGATACTCTTCTTCAGCTACACACATTCTATCCAAATCAGATTTAGACAGAAACGGGAGCATTTCAGCTATTCTTTGTGGGTTGCAGTTAGACTGATAACTGATGTCATCGGCTAAATAGTCGAGGTATTTGGACAAGTCTCCAGTAGTGATGACATTCATGCCCAATGCTGTAATTTCCGTGAAATTGGTCCCAAAAATTCTGTGCAACAACGAGTGTTCAGGAACCATCTGCGACTCAGGGATCAGTAAGGACCCGCCAGACTGCATGAAGTCAGCAGCAAGTCCATGAAGAAAAAAAGAACTGCGTGATGGGTGACGAAGTTTGCGGAGGGCCTTACTTTCAATCTGACGGATGCGCTCTCTCGAGACGCGAAAGCTATGTCCTATTAAGTCGAGTGTGTGTCGTTGCCCGTCCTTTAAGCCAAACCGGAGTTGTATGACACTGGCTTCACGCGAGCGCAAAGTATTCAACACATCTTCTGTAGAGTTAGCAAGAGATGACTCAAGCAGGGCATACGGCTGTTCAGGATAGAAGAGCTTTCGAAATGCCACTTCAAACCGAGGATAGCAACTAAGGAATGATGCCCAAGGGAACACAAAGGTGTCAGGAACACAGCCCTCAGCTACCATAAAATGCTCCAGTCCGATATCTAATAGGCTTAGAGGTATAACATCCCAAACTTGGCTGTCGAATGCCGCTGACATAGCGCGAGCAAGTTCAACAGAAGTCACACAGTCAACATCTGTTTTGGCCCACCGCAAGGTCGATTCAATCCACCATTCCAGCACAAATGTTGCACCTAGGTATCTAGGGCTGCTTATAGTGTCGCCACCGCTGACATCCAATACTCGCGCTGGCTTCTTTGTGCTCTGGAACTTAAGGACATCTTCTATATCGTTCTCCAAGTCTTCCATATCCGCGTTGACAGCGACGTTTTGAGCCGAGAAGACACACGGCAGATTGGCCGTCAACGAGATGGCCGCCTCTATTTGTTGATTTATTGTCATCACGAGTCAAGCGTCCAATGGCAGTCCAGCAGCAATGGCTTGTCCCGCAGGCCTGGGGATTTTCTCAATCTTGCTCCACTTGAGTCCTGCTGGAATGGCATTCTTGTCATCTACGTAGTGCCGAAACATCACATACGGATTAAGCCGCCTACTCTTCAGTCCTGCATGGAACTCAAAATGCTCGTACATGTTCTCCAGTTGGCAGCCAAGAGAAGCAAGAGTTTCGTTGAGCTTGTGAATTATGTTTCCCAACTCCCACGCTTTTCTGGCAGGCAATGGCGTTCTCGCACGTCTCAACGCCTTGACTTCCTCCTGCCATTGGCTTATCTCCAATAAGGTTGCAGTGTATGCGTCTGTTGCGGTGCGCATTATCTCAGATGGGTCTTTGCGGAATAGCGCAAGGTCTTTCAATGGCGCCGAAGCCTGATAGGAATTACCACGTTTCTTGAAGGCAACCCAAGCGGATCTATCTCCCGCAACCGTCACGCCCGCCCCCAAGCGTAGATAACCTTGTCTATATAGCTAACGCCGCCTTCAGACTCGACGAGGGGCGATTTGTCCAGTGCTATGCCTATCGCGAACATGCAGTAGGTTAGCCTTGCCTGGTCTTGGTTGATTCGCTGGCGATAAGCATTATGACCGCTATTGATTACAACCGTATTGGAATCAAGCCAAGCCGTTTCATGGCGTTCAGGATGCTCCTCGAATGCAACTCTAGGACCTTGGTTGTTACGTGACCTCTGACGTTTTGCCAGCGTCTTCCCATTTAGATCCGACATTCTCGAGCTGCCGTTGCTATTATTGCCATTCGTACTATTACTGTTCACTTCAGCTTCGACATCACCGTTGACTACCGGATCGGGATTAGGAGATGTCAGCATATCTCCATCGGTGTTCTTACGTAGGCGTTGTGTTCGCCGGAGTAATCCATCGAAATCTCGCAACTCCGGCAGGTGCCTTACCATTCGAGTTAACTCGCGCTCCAGTTTCGTTGTTAGCTGGTTCCGATGCTGTTCCGCTACAGCAATACCGTGCTGTGCTAAAAATATCCTTAGTTTTTCTCGCACGGGATCAATGAGGCGGTTCAATCCCGGTGTACGGCCTGGTCCGCCTTTCAACTCTGCCTTGTTGGTGGTCAGGTATTGGATTAGTTCAGGAATCTCAACAATGCCAAACAGCTTGGCTCCCAATAAGCCTGTCGACAAACCAAACAATTCCGACTTGATTACCTTGCCATATGTACAGAGAAGAACCCCGTAGTTACTATCGCCGATTGGCCTGTCTTGCTCTGAGATTCCGATGGCACCCCAGCCAATATCCTGAGTTCCTGAGCGGAGCTTAAGTGTTTCATGTTGGGTCAACGCTGCAATTTTGCTAAGGTTTTCAACTGGTGCAGGTGAACCATTCACCACGAACCGGGGGCGTGTAGGGTACATCCCTATCCTCTGGTAAGCGCGCAAAAACTCGTTAATGAATAGAGGAAGGTACTGTCGCCTCAACACGGCCAGTAGGTGTCTGGTATCAACATAGCGTAGGCCTTTATCAGGTTCAAAGTGTACTTCCACACGGGTGCCATCGGTATGAAGTTTGTTGGAGTGGATACGCTTCCATATGAGCGCTCCATCACTATCCCACTGCCAATCGGAAGAATTGACCGCGCCATTGTGTCTGGTTTCAGTAATTACCTTGCTCGCAATATTGAAGCTAATCTTGGAACCTACACCGGCAAATCCGATGCCGTCTCCTCTGGTCTTTAGCTCAGCGGCAAAATCGTGATATTGTTCAAAGGCATCTTCGTCCATACCGTTGCCGTCATCCGTGACGACTAAGACTCGCCAGTCTCTATCCCAGTCGATGGAGATCTCGGTTGGTTTTGCGTCTATCGCGTTAGCAACCAGTTCGCTCAGAACGACGTCAAACGTGGCGTCTCCATACATGGCCGCCAAGTCTTGAACGAGCTTTCTGAAATTTACTTTGCTGTGTTGCTCTTGCATTTCTACACCGGCCATGTAATAATCAGTGCTTCCAGTATAGTACATCGCAATGGCTATTGTCAATATGGCTAAGGAGCCGGCAGGGTCTTTCGATTATGGTAAGAAGAGTGATAGAGTTGGCGTATGAATACGGAGGGACTGGGAAAGAGCCTACTTGGAGTACTGGAGGGGGTGCCTGATCCCCGGTCCAGGCATGGTCGTCGCCATGCGCTGAGTGCAATCTTGGCGTTATCGGTGTGTGCAATAGCAAGTGGCGCCCGTAGTCTATATGCCATAGCCCAATGGGGAAGGATGCAAGACCCGGCTACACTGAAGGAGTTGGGGTTCACCAGAGAGCGGACCCCTGCGATATCCACGTTGCATAAGGTGTTCAGCAGTATAGACGTGGATGCGTTCGAGAGTGTGCTTGGGGAATGGGTTGAATCTCAGTTGGGAACAAGAGAGGAGGCAATAGCAATAGATGGCAAGGCGCTTAGGGGGATACACGGGGAGGAGGCGCCTGGAGTCCGTCTTGTGGCTGCCTATAGCCATCGCATGGGCTTGGTGGTGAGTCAAAAAGGGGGGTGACGGCTGAGAAGAATCAGTCGGAGTTGGCTATGGCAAGCTCGCTGTTGGAGAGAATGATCGTAACAGACAGGGTAGTGACCGGGGATGCGCTGTACTGCCAGAGACAGCTGTGTGAACAGGTGGTTGGTGGAGGTGGCGACTATCTGTTGATAGTCAAGAGCAACCAGAAGAGGCTGTACGAGGACATAGAGTTGTGCTTCGACCGGCCTGTGGTTGGTGAGACGTATGGATATGCCGAGACCGAGGACAGTCATGGAGAGCGTCGAGAGTATCGCAGGTTGTGGGCTACAGACACACTGAAGACCTATCTGGAGTGGCCCGGACACGGGCAGGTGATGAAGGTTGAGAGTTGGCGCAGCATCAAAGGCAAGACCACTCGGCAGGTGTGATACGCTATCACCAGCCTTGGGACTCACACACCGGCTGATAGACTGCTCCAACTGGTACGCGGCCATTGGCGCATTGAGAATGGCCTGCACTATGTGAGGGATGTGACCATGGGGGAGGATGGCTCCCAAGTGCGCACCGGCTCAGCGCCACAGATGATGGCAGCCCTGAGAAACGTGGCGCTGAATATCCTCCGACTGAGCGGAGCTACCAACATCGCAGCAGCCATAAGGAACGTCGCTTGGCAGCCCAACGGCGCTCTCAGATTGCTAGGCCTACTACCATCACAATAATCGAAAGACCCTGGGAGCCGGAACAGGGTCTTTCGATTATGGTAAGAAGAGTGATAGAGTTGGCGTATGAATACGGAGGGACTGGGAAAGAGCCTACTTGGAGTACTGGAGGGGGTGCCTGATCCCCGGTCCAGGCATGGTCGTCGCCATGCGCTGAGTGCAATCTTGGCGTTATCGGTGTGTGCAATAGCAAGTGGCGCCCGTAGTCTATATGCCATAGCCCAATGGGGAAGGATGCAAGACCCGGCTACACTGAAGGAGTTGGGGTTCACCAGAGAGCGGACCCCTGCGATATCCACGTTGCATAAGGTGTTCAGCAGTATAGACGTGGATGCGTTCGAGAGTGTGCTTGGGGAATGGGTTGAATCTCAGTTGGGAACAAGAGAGGAGGCAATAGCAATAGATGGCAAGGCGCTTAGGGGGATACACGGGGAGGAGGCGCCTGGAGTCCGTCTTGTGGCTGCCTATAGCCATCGCATGGGCTTGGTGGTGAGTCAAAAAGGGGGGTGACGGCTGAGAAGAATCAGTCGGAGTTGGCTATGGCAAGCTCGCTGTTGGAGAGAATGATCGTAACAGACAGGGTAGTGACCGGGGATGCGCTGTACTGCCAGAGACAGCTGTGTGAACAGGTGGTTGGTGGAGGTGGCGACTATCTGTTGATAGTCAAGAGCAACCAGAAGAGGCTGTACGAGGACATAGAGTTGTGCTTCGACCGGCCTGTGGTTGGTGAGACGTATGGATATGCCGAGACCGAGGACAGTCATGGAGAGCGTCGAGAGTATCGCAGGTTGTGGGCTACAGAGACACTGAAGACCTATCTGGAGTGGCCCGGACACGGGCAGGTGATGAAGGTTGAGAGTTGGCGCAGCATCAAAGGCAAGACCACTCGGCAGGTGCGATACGCTATCACCAGCCTTGGGACTCACACACCGGCTGATAGACTGCTCCAACTGGTACGCGGCCATTGGCGCATTGAGAATGGCCTGCACTATGTGAGGGACGTGACCATGGGGGAGGATGGCTCCCAAGTTCGCACCGGCTCAGCGCCACAGATGATGGCAGCCCTGAGAAACGTGGCGCTGAATATCCTCCGACTGAGCGGAGCTACCAACATCGCAGCAGCCATAAGGAACATCGCTTGGCAGCCCAACGGCGCTCTCAGATTGCTAGGCCTACTACCATCACAATAATCGAAATACCCTGGGAGCCGGAATCACGAGTGCCTTGAGTTCAGGTTGATATGCACGTATACTATCACACAACATACGTACACGTGGATAGGAGCAGCAGCCGGCAATGAAGAAGAAACTCACCATTACCGTGGACGCCGAGGTGCTCCCGATGGCCAAGCGGTACGCACGCTCCCGCGGGGTGTCCCTTTCGTCGCTCATTGAGCAGTCTCTCAGAGATGTGGCGGGAGAGCATACATCGTCCTTTGCCTCGCGGTGGCGGGGTCGGTTCCGGGCGGCGGAGCGTGACGACCCGCGTTACGACGCGCTTGCCAAGAAGTACCTGCAATGATACTTCTGGACACCGACGTGATCATAGACGTCGCCTTGGACAGGCGTCCGCACTCCGGCCCGGCCTCGGAGCTCTTGGGCCGGCTTGAGCGCGGCCAGGAAAGCGCGTTCATCGCCTGGCACACGGTTTCGAACTTCTACTACCTTGTGGCTCCATCGCGCGGGGGCTTGAGCACCCGTGACTTCATTGTCGAACTGACGCGTTTCGTAGCAGTTGCCACTACCGATACCGAAGCGGTTCGTTACGCAGCCGCGCTTCCAATGACGGACTTTGAGGATGCCTTGCAGGTGGCCGCCGCACGCGCCTGCGGCGCGCAGCGCATTGTCACCAGGAACGTTAAGGACTACGAACGCTCGCCCATCCGCGCCATCAGCCCACAAGAAGCGCTCAACGGGCTGGTCTGAGGGCCGTTCACTTGCTTGAACTGTCTGCTGAAAAGTACGCCACGTCTCAGGTGTAAACAGATCCAAGAAATAAGCCATAGGTCCTCCTTCCACCCGGCTAATAGGGTAACGTATTGCAGATGATTTTGAGCAAGTGGTTAGCTTCCGGGGGCTTTGTATCCGGTGGCACAGCAAGGACCCGCTCGCATGGTTCGACAGGCTCACTACCAGCGGGTTGTCGTGGCGGGTTCACCGCGCGCGGGTTGCCGTCAGCCTCACTGGCGCCAGGCCAGGCCTTGGGTGGCCTGAAGGAACCGCGCGTGTAGGACGCTCCCCGCGGCTATGATGCTCTCTGATTGCAGGGAGGCGGGCGTCGTGTACTTGTCGGTGATGGCGCCGCCCGCCTCGGGGACCAGGACCAGCGCGGACGCCAGGTCCCACGGAGCCAGGTTGTGATGAAAGTACATGTCCGTCCTTCCGCACGCGGCGTAGGCCAGACCCAGGGCTGCTGACCCCATGATCCTGGTAGCCTGGATGTTGGGCCACAGGTGAAGCACCATCTCGATGGCCGTGGACGCTTTCTCATCCACGTATCCAAGGTCGTAGCTCAAGAGGGCATCCTCCAGCTCCGTCTTGTCGGAGACGCTTATCGGGCTGCCGTTCAGGAAGGCTCCACCGCCCTTAACGGCTTGGAACATCTCACGGCGCACGGGGTCGTAGGTCAATCCCAGAATCACCTCGTCGCCAAAGGCCAGTGCGAGCACAGTGCAGAAGAATGGAATGCCGAGAATGTAGTTGCGCGTGCCGTCCAGCGGGTCTATTATCCAGGTGTATCCCGACGCGGTTGGGACCGCATCCGACTCCTCCGCCAGGAAGCCGTCCTCGGGGAACTCCCTGCGCAGCTCCTCAATGACCTGGCGCTCCACCAGCTTGTCCACGTCGCTGACAGGGTTGGCCCTCCCCTTGTAGGAGACCTCCTTCTCGCCGTGGAGCCTGTCCAGCAGCGTCTGCCCCGCCGCCTCCGCCACCCTGAGGGCTACGTCCAGAGCTGAGAGGCCCGTGCGAGAACGCGGCAGGACGGGAGAGGCATCGCTCATCAAGGCATCGCTCCACGGACGCCCATCCTGTCCTGTACCTCGGCCAGCAGGCGCTTGTCCTCCACGCAACCTATCTCGGCTGCGGCGCACTCTTGGTACACCTCGCCCTGCATGTCCGTGAGCGCGGGGACATCCGCCGCGTAGTAGATGCAGTCGTACTCCTCTTGAATGGCAACCCAGTTCTGCAATGCCCCCACGTAGCTGCCCACGTGCAGCCGCCCGGAGGGGCGCATTCCTGAGAAGACCCTGTGCTCAGCCATACTCATAATGCCTCGGACGGGAAGTATATCACATTACTGCAACCGGACTACGGACGGACAGCGAGGCGCTGCCAGATGTGTGGCATGGGGTCAGTTGTACGTATCCGGTTTGTCGGGAGCGGCTTTCACCTCTGAGACGGGGGTTTGACGCTCAAGAGCCTTGAGAGGCAGGTCGCCATATCTGCCCTTGACGGAGTTCCACCGCACGGAAAGCAGATCCCTCAGCATCAGGAAGCTATCCCTCAATGGCTTCACCTTGCTTCCCTCGTGGTAGTACCAATCTATAGGTATCTCCTTGATCCGCATACCCAGCCTCTGGGCCAGGAACAGCGCCTCGACATCGAAGCCGAAGCCGTGGGCGCGTTGGATAGAGAAGATGGTTTCCGCGGCCTGTGCTTCAAAACACTTGAAGCCGCACTGGGTGTCCGAAAAGCCCCTTACGGCAAGCAGCCTCACCATCCAGTTGAACATACGCCCCATCAGGTGGCGACGAAAGGGTTCGTGGAAGCGGCGCGACCCCGGAGCCTCCCTGGAGCCTATGGCTATGTCGAAGTCGGACAGGGCAGGAGGAAGGAACCTCTCCAGGCGCTCTATGGGCATGGACAGATCGGCGTCTGCGATGAACCTGTACTGGCCCTGCGCTTCCAGCATACCCCACTTCACGGCCCATCCCTTTCCCCGGTGGCTCAACCTGACCAGACGCACGTTCGGGTTTTTGCCGGCAAAGGCTTCCACCAGGCCTGCGGTGCCGTCCTGGCTGCCGTCGTCTGCCACCACCACCTCCCAGGAGTAACCCCGGCTTTCCACGTAGCCCACCACAGTATCCAGGGTTTGGGCAATGCGCGACTCCTCATTGTAGGCGGGAATCACTATGGAGAGAAAGGGTTGCGTCAAGGGACCAAACCCCCTTCTAGTCCACCTGGTCCAGCTGGAAGGCCTGATGCAGGGCGCGCACAGCGTCCTCCACCCTGTCTTCGGCCACAATGCAGGTTATGCGTATCTCAGAGGTGGTTATCATCTCTATGTTTATGTCGGCTTCGTACAGCGCGCGGAACATGCGGGCCGCGTAGCCGGGGTTGTGCTGCATTCCGGTGCCGACAATGCTCACGTTTCCCAGGTTGGCGTCGCTGATGCAGCCCTGGGCTCCCATAGCCGCGGCCACGGGCTGCACGATCTCCATGGCGTCGGCCAGGTCACCGCGGGTTACGGTGAATGTGAGGTCCGTAATGCGCTCCACGCCGGCGTTCTGGACAATGGTGTCCACGCTAATTCCCTTATCCGCCAGGGGTTCAAATAGGGTGGCGGATATTCCTGGGCGGTCTGGCACCCTGAGCACCGTAATCTTGGCTACGTTCCTGTTGTGCGCTATCCCTCTCACTCGGTTTCGCGTTTCCATAAAGGCCTCTCAGTGAATAAGTGTTCCCGGCGCGTCCGTGAAGCTGGAGGTCACCAGGATGGGTATGTTGTACATTGCCCCCAGCTCTATCGAGCGGGGGTGCATCTTTGCCCCGTAGTTAGCGAGCTCCAGCATCTCCTCGTAGGTGATCTCCTCCAGTATTCGGGCGTCCGGCACAACCCGCGGGTCGGCGGTGTAGATGCCGTCTACGTCGGTATATATTTCGCAGGCCCTTGCCTCCAGGCCAGCGGCCAGGGCCACCGCCGTGGTGTCCGATGCCCCTCTGCCCAGGGTGGTGACTTCCCTGTCTTCGGTGGCGCCCTGGAAGCCTGCGACCACGGCTATATTGCCCCTCTCCAACTCAGCCATAATGCGCTTGGGGTCCACGTCTATTATCCTGGCGCGGGTGTAGTCCGTATCGGTGCGTATGCCGGCCTGCGCTCCGCTGAGGCCGATGGCCTTGTACCCCAGGGAGCGAAGGGCCATTGTAACCAGGGTACAGGAGACTATCTCTCCCGTGGACAGCAGAAGGGCCAACTCGCGCTCGTCCGGCTTCTCTGTGATCGTGTTGGCCTGGCGTATGAGGTCGTCGGTGGTGTTGCCCATAGCGGAGACCACAACCACCAACCGATTCCCCTCGTCCTGGGACCGGCCGATGCGACGGGCCACGGACTTTATCCTCTCGGCGTCCGCCAGAGAGCTGCCGCCGTATTTCTGGATTACCAGGTTGTTCGTTGTCAACTCAGTCACTCCGCAGGTAGGATGTGCGCCCCTAACGGGGAGGGGCTTGTTATCTTGAGGCTGCCTGAGAACCCCAGCTTGTCCGCAGCGTCCGCCATCTCCAGGCCGATGGTCATGAACCTGGAGGTAGCAAGAGCCAGGACGCTGGAGCCGCCGCCTGAGAGGAACGCCCCCAATGCCCCGGCATTCTCAGCGGCGCGAAGTATGTACTTCATGGCGGGGAATATCCTTGCTCGCGCGGGCTGATGCAGCCGGTCCTGGGTGGCTACCCGCAGGTTCTCCAGCCGTCCAAGGGACAGGGAGTTCACCAGCAGGGCCACCCTTCCCAGGTTGTATACGGCGTCCTCGCGGGCGACCTCTCCGGGAAGCGCTGCCCTTGCGTCCTTGGTGGACACGGGCAGGTCCGGGACAAGGATTATTGCCATCAGGTCCGGCGATACGGGAACGGCGTCCGTGACCACCATGTCGCCGTCACGCACCACCACCTGGCAGCCTCCGAGCAGGGCGGGCGTTACGTTGTCGGCGTGGCCCTCCATCCGCACGGCCAGGTCCAGGAGGCGCTGCCGGTCCAGGGGGCGCGAGCACAGGGCGTTGGCTGCCACAAGGCCGCCCACAATGGCGGCGGCGCTGCTTCCAAGGCCGCGGGCGAGTGGTATCCGGTTCTCGCACACGATGGACAGGCATGGCGGGTCCTCGCCCGCCTCGCGGAAGAGGGTCTGCGCGGCTCTGTACACCAGGTTGTCCTCCGCGCTGTCAAGCGTATCGGCGCCCTCTCCCAGGGTGCGGACAGCCGGCGTAGAGGATGCGCCCATGTGTACGTCATTCCACCAATCCAGGGCCATGCCCAGGCAATCGAAGCCGGGGCCCAGGTTGCCGGACGTAGCCGGGACGCGCACGGTTACTTGGCGTTTCTCCATAGATGGGAGTATACAGGGCGACATGATGTGATTCAAGGAAGTTGGGGATGGACGCAGGGAAAGCTTGCGAATCTTACATTTTGGCCCCGGTACTGGCCTAAACGATGGTGTTGGTGTAAAATGAATCATCCAGCCAAGGGCTTCTCAAGGAGGTGGACATGGCAACCTTCGGTCAGACCGGTTCGGGCGGAGTATTCGCACCGCGGGCTACACAGAAGACCCTAGACCAGGAGGTGATCGATCGCTTCCTGACAAGGGCCGCTCGCTTGGGTATGCAGCCCAAGCCCCTGGGTATAAGGCTCCTTGGCGGCGGCCTCATGAGCCTCCTCGAGACCCCCGGAACCTACAGAGTCTCTTGGCGGAAGGATGTCCGAATCACCATTCCGGGGATATTGAGCTTCACACTAGCCCTTCCCCAAAGAGGCGTCTTCGACAAGTACAACGCCGACAAGGTGCTGATGAGCGTGGAGGCAGAAGCGTTCCGACAGCCTCTGTCCACTCTGTGGGAGATAGAGGAGACGGCGGTGCTTGCCGAAGAGGTGGACCCCATACTGGCGGTGAAGGTGGCCGGACGATGGTTTGAGATGTACCGATGGCTGAAGCGCCCCTACCTCCTCTCCGATGATGAGGCCCGCCATTTGGCCGCGCTGCGGTAAAAGCTGAGCCTTTCGGCGGAGGATCTCTTGTATCTGGGTAGAAGCGGTTGCTTAGGCAAGACGCTTGGCGGAAGGAACGTAGCTATATACCGCATATCGTCTCGTTCCTTAGCGCACGCTGCTCTTGACGGCCCCGGATTCAACGATTTCGAGAATCCGGTTGTCGTAGTTGCAATATTGGCAACTGAAGGGGCTTTCGACGTAGGGATAAGGGAAGTAGTCCAGTAGGTTGCCTCTGTTTGACGGAGTTGAGACTGCTGGGCAGTCTAAAAAGCGCAAAGCAACTACTCCCCCAACCCCGCCACGGTGTCCATGTCTTTGTCGCCGCGGCCACTGAGGCAGACTAGGACTATCGCGTCTTGCGGCAGCGTCGGTGCCAGTTGGCTGACGTAGTAGATGGCGTGGGACGGCTCCAGCGCGGGGATGATGCCCTCCGAGCGTGAGAGCAGGTGAAACCCCTCCAGCGCCTGGGAGTCCGTGACGGCGGTGTACTCCGCCCGTCCCGTGTCCTTCAGATGGCTGTGCTCCGGGCCCACCCCGGGGTAGTCCAGGCCCGCGGAGATGCTGTGGGTCTCCTTCACCTGCCCGTGCTCGTCCTGGAGCAGGTAGGACATGGCGCCGTGGAGTACGCCCGGCCTTCCGGCCGAGAGCGTGGCCGCGTGCTTCTCGGTGTCGACGCCGTCGCCGGCGGCCTCCACGCCCACCAGCTTGACCTCCGTATCGTTCAGGAATGGGTAGAAGAGGCCCATCGAGTTGCTGCCTCCGCCGACACAGGCGACAGCGTAGTCCGGCAGGCGTCCCTCCGCTTCCAGTATCTGCCGGCGCGCCTCCTCGCCGATGACCGACTGGAAGTCCCGCACCATCATCGGGTACGGGTGAGGCCCCACCACGCTGCCCAGCAGGTAGTGGGTGGTCTCAACATTGGTCACCCAGTCCCGGATAGCCTCGTTGATGGCGTCCTTGAGGGTGCGGCTTCCCGACGTCACGGGCCTCACCTCCGCGCCCAGGAGCCGCATACGATAGACGTTGATGGCCTGTCGCCGCATGTCTTCCTCGCCCATGTACACCAGGCAGTCCAGCCCCAGCATGGCGCAGGCCGTGGCGGTGGCTACGCCGTGCTGCCCCGCGCCGGTCTCGGCGATGATGCGCCGCTTGCCAATGCGCTGGGCCAGCAGTCCCTGGCCCAGCGCATTGTTGATCTTGTGCGCCCCGGTGTGGGCCAGGTCTTCTCGCTTGAGGTAGATGCGAGCGCCGCCGAACTGCCGCGTCAGGTTCTCGGCGAAGTACAACGCCGTGGGCCGCCCTACGTAGGTCTTGAGATAGTGGGAAAGCCGGGCCTGAAATCCGTCGTCCGTTCTGGAGGCTTGATACGCCGCCTCCAGCTCCTCCAGGGCGGTCATGAGTGTTTCCGGGACGAATCGACCACCGTGGATGCCGAAGTGTCCCCAGGCGTCCGGCAGTGAGATTTTGGTGTCCGTCATGTGGCTGCTCCTGGTGGATGGGTTAGGGCCCGGTCCGTTTGGCGGACCCGGTCTATGAATTGGACGATCTTGGCCGCATCCTTCCGACCGTCGGTCTCCACGCCGCTGGAAACGTCCAAGCCCCAGGGCCTCACCTGGCGGATGGCCTCGGTCACGTTCTCCGGGTTGAGGCCGCCCGCCAGCAGGAAAGAGAAGCTCCGGGCCAGCTCCTGGCCCACCTCCCAGTTGAACACCTGGCCCGTGCCTCCCAGGACGCCCTCCTTGAACGTGTCAAGCATACACATATAGCCGTTGTCCCGGTACGTCTCCAGAGAGCGCTGCACCACGTCCAGCGCCTCCTGCTTTGGGGCGTCGTTGCTGACGTGGACCACCTTGAACACGGGCCGCGCCACCTGGGCGCAGTAGTCCGTGGCCTCGCCTCCGGATAGCTGTGCCATGTCCATCTCGCAATAATCCAAGAGACGGTTGACCTCCTCCAACGGCTGATTGGCGAAGACGCCCACCCAGCCCGGCCCCTCACGTCCACACTGGGCGCGGGACGACCGGACGAGCCTACGGGCGTCGTCCTCGTCCAGGCGCCTCCGGCTGCGAGGCTCGAAAACGATGCCGAGGAAGTCCGCGCCGGCCTCGGCCGCGGCCAGCGCGTCCCCAACCTCGCTGAGGCCGCATATCTTGATCTTGGTCATCAGCGTATACCATCTCTATATCGTCAGTGTCCCGGCCCCTCTCGCGTCCGCTCTCAGGCGCGTTTGGGGCAGCGCGTCACAAGTATACCATTCCAGTTGGGTTTGGGGATGCAACTCTGCGCCGGCAATTTGGAGCCGTCGCCCCGTCGCCGTCATGCCCGCAAACGCGGGCATCCAAGAGGGGAGAGGGGGGGTTACTGCTTTCGCAGGAACGACGGTGGTTGATTGCCCCCGCTCACGCCCTTCGACAAGCTCAGAGCCCGCCCCGTACTTGATACGGGGACGAGCGGGGGAATAGGGCCCGCTCATAGCCTGCCACCGCATTAAGTGAGGGGCAAGCTCCATACCTGATACGGGGTTAAACCGAGCTCCCTTGCCCGTTCGTGGTGAGCCTGTCGAACCATACGAGCGGACTATCGAGCCGGCGGCGCTCCGGCCTGCTCCTGCCCACGTCGGCGCTGCTCACGGGTGGTGATCAGTTGGACAGCTTCCTCCGCTCCCATGCGGCCCACCGGACCGGATGCGTACATGGCGCCAAGGACCACACCGCCGCGTCCCAGGAGAAACTCCGCAGGCTGAATGTAACCGCCTCGGTTGTCGTCCCACCAAGCGTCGATGAGGTCGGCGTCCTCGCGGGTCGCGCCATAGGCGATAGGGAATGTCAGGCCACGGTCGGCCACCTCCTGCGACTGCTCAATGGTATCCACGCTGATGGCGTAGACGGTAGCGCCTAGCTCCTCCAGCTCCGCCTTGCGCTCCTCCCATGCGGCCAACTGCCGCTTGCAGTAGCTTCACCAGTGGCCGCGGTAGAAGAGCAGGGCAACGTAGCGGCCGGGCATGTCGTCCGGCATGGTGACCCTCTCGCCGCCAGCCAGCTTTAGTGTGATCAATGGAAACCTATCGCCCTGTTGCAGCTTCTGACCCATGTCCCCTCCTAAATGACAATGATATAGCCCGCTTAGTGTATGGTACACCTAAGCGTACCATACTGAGCTTGTCTCACAAAGCTCCCTGGCAGGTTTCTCGCTTACCAGTATAGACCGATTGCGGCGTGCGACCTCGTGGCTTGCTCAGCAATACCTGAAAGACATGCGCAATGCCAACGGACTCCGGAAGATAAGGATCGACGACCTATAGGGCATCAGATTCCGGAGACAGGCTCAGTTCAGTCTCCTTAGGCCCACCTAAGAAGACTCAAACTGCGCATATAGGGTTGAGGTTGCAGACCTTTCTCTTAACCCCGTCGGGCTGCCTGGCTGAATCAATATCTATAACCCACGAGTACCGCAGCTTTTGGTGTCGATTGAGAAATGTGTATGGACAAACTCACCACGAACGGCAGGGGAGGGGGCGTGGACAATTGACACTCCATCGGCCATTCCATAGAATGGTCATTGTTGCGTCTCCCCTGGGCAGCGGACGTCGCATCCCTGCCCCCCTTGACCAAGGCGAAATGCGTTAATAAAACGGAGGTCTCGCCATGAATCAACCCCAGGCAACGGAGGAGAAGACCCACCCCAGGCCCCTGGACGGCATACGTATTGTGGACTTTACCTGGGTGCGCGCCGGGCCCTGGGCCACGCGGTGGCTGGGCGCGCTTGGCGCCGAGGTCATAAAGGTGGAGTGGCCCTTGAGGGAGTTCGGACGGGGAGGGGGAGCCGCCGGTACGCCACCCGGCATTGAGCCGAGCCTGAACTCCTCCGGCCACTTCAGCGACACCAATGCCAATAAGCTGAGCCTGTCCCTGAATGTCCGCAGCCCGCGCGGCGCGGAGATCATTCGGAAGCTCATCTCCGTGTCTGACGTGGTTGTGGAGAACTACAGCGCGGAGGTGCTGGAGAACTGGGGACTGGGGTATGAAGAGCTGAAGAAGCTGCGAGCCGACATCGTCTACGTGTCCATGTCGGGATTTGGGCATACCGGTCGAGACAAGCATTACACCACCTTTGGCCCATCGGCGCAGGCCCTCTCCGGCATGACCTTTGCCTCCGGGCTGCCGGACAAGCCCCCGGCGGGATGGGGATGGTCTTACCTGGACGACACCGGCGGCATGTACATAGCCTTCTACACCCTGGCCGCCATTTTCCATCGCAAGATGACTGGACGGGGCCAGCACGTAGACATGGGGCAGATGATCATGGGCGCCACCCTCAACGGCCCCGCGCTGCTGGACGTGACAGTCAACGGGCGCAAGTCGCAGAGGGAGGGCTACCCCGCCGGCAACCGCGCCAACTGGCCCGGCGCGCCGATGCTGAACAACTACCGGGGGCGGACCGTAGCCCCTCACAACAGCTATCGGACCAAAGGCGACGGATATAACGACTGGTGTACCATCGCCTGCTTCTCAGATGGGGAATGGCAGAGCCTGGTGGAGCTTATGGGGTGCCCCGCCTGGGCCACGGACGAAAAGCTCGCCACTATGGATGGGAGGCTGCGTAACCAGGAGGAGATGGACCAGGGCATAGAGGCCTGGACGCTGACCCTTGAAAAGTACGAGCTTACGGAGCGGTGCCAGGCATCCGGAGTGCGGGCCATGCCCGTCCAGAGCAACCAGGACAGGGCGGAGCACGACCCTCAGTTGCGGGAGCGGGGCCTGTTCAAAGAGGTGGATCATCCCGTCCTAGGGTCCTGGCGTCTGCAGAACGCCCCGTTCAAGCTCTCCGAGACTCCCGCCGTGAACAGCCGCCACGGGCCGTTGATAGGCCAGGACAACGAGCAGATCATCATGGAAACGTTGGGGATGAGTCGAGAGGAGCTGGTCTCCGGCTATGAGGACGGCACCTTCTGGCCGAATGAGATGGCGCGCTATCCCTATCAAGAGGAGCTACTCCAATGACGATGCAGAATGAAGCCGGAGGCCCCTTCAGTGGGGTGCGAGTGCTGGAGCTTTCCGATGAGAAGGGCCAGTGGTGCGGGAAGCTGCTGGGAGACCTGGGCGCGGACGTAGTCAAGATAGAGCCGCCGGGCGGCGAGGCTACGCGCTCCGTTGGCCCCTTCTACCAGGACGCGTATAGCCTGGAGCGCAGCCTTAGCTTCTGGCACTACAACACCTCCAAGCGCGGGGTAACCCTGAACCTGGAGACGGAGGACGGCCGCGGGCTGTTCCTGCGGCTGGCTGCCAAGGCGGACGTGGTACTGGAGACCTTTCGGCCGGGGTACATGCCATCCCTTCAGCTTGGGTATGAGGACATCCGTGAGGTGAATCCAGGAATCATAGTGTGCTCTCTGACGCCCTTTGGGCAGACGGGGCCCTGGCGTGACCTCCAGACCAGCGACCTGCTGCACCTGTCCGCCGGCGGACAGATGGGCTCCTGCGGCTACGACGACGTGCCGGACGCTCCACCAATCGCTCCCGGCGGGGGCCAGGCGTGGCACATGGGCTGCCACTACGCGTGCATGGCCATAACCGCCGCCCTGATCCATCGCGCGAACTCCGGCAGCGGGCAGTACGTGGACGTGTCCGTTCACGAGTCCTGCGCCCTGACTACCGAGGGAGCCATGTCATCCTGGATCTACATGGGCAGGACCATGATCCGCCAGACGGGGCGTCACGCCGGCGTAGCCCCCACGCCGCCCACCCAAACGCTTTGCAAGGATGGCAAGTACATCAACATCCAGCTCATTGCCATGAGGCTCCCGCCCGCGCAGCTACGGAAGCTGGCGGAGTGGATGGACCGGTACGGCATGGCCGACGACCTTCTGGAGGAGAAATACCAGGATACGGCGATAATCCAGCAGGAGGCCGATCACATAAGCCTGGCGGTGCGCAACTTCATCAACAACATGACCAGGGATGACGTCTACCGGGAGTCCCAGGAGATGGGGTTCTCCTGGGGGTCCGTGCGCACTCACGATGAGCTGCCGGACGACGGACAACTGAACGACCGCGGGTTCTGGGTCGGTGTGGAGCACCCGGAGCTTGGCGAGACCTTCACGTATCCCGGCGCGGCCGCCATCTGGAGCGACTCGCCGTGGGGCATCTCCCGGCGCGCCCCGCTTGTCGGCGAGCACAACGACGAGGTGCTGTGCGGAGAGTTGGGCCTGTCCCGCGCTCAGCTTGTGGTACTGACCGAGGGCGGCGTTATATAGCCCATCCCTAATCGCCGTTCAGCAGCGCTCTCACCCTGGCCCCCGGGTCCGGCGCGGTCACCAGCGCCTCGCCCACAAGCACGGCGTGGACGCCTGCCCGTCTGAGCCTGACGAGGTCGTTGTGGCTGTGGATGCCACTCTCGCTGACCGTTATCTTCCCCGTGGGGACGCGTGGAGCCAGGCGCTCCGTGAGAGAGATGTCGGTGTTGAAGGTGCGAAGGTCTCGATTGTTGATGCCGATGATCTCCGCGCCCGCCGCCAGGGCCGTGTCCATCTCCTCCTCCGTGTGAACCTCTGTGAGCGCCTGAAGCCACAGGCTTTGGCTTACCTCCAGCAGGTCCTTCAGGCGCTCCGGGGTGAGGATGGCCACTATCAGGAGGATGGCATCCGCTCCGTAGGCCCTGGCCTCGTGCACCTGGTACGGGTCAAAGATGAAGTCTTTGCGCAAGACGGGCGCGCCCGTCGGCCCAACCGCATCCTTGACCGCCGCCATGTGCTCCAGGCTGCCCTGAAAGTGGTCGCGCTCCGTGAGGACGGAGACGGCGGCCGCGCCGTTGTCGGCGTAGGCCTTTGCCAGGGCCGCGGGGTCGTAGTCGTCTCGCAGCAGGCCGCGCGAAGGGGACGCCTTCTTGGCCTCGGCGATGAGGCGGATGCCGTCGCCCATGAGCGCGCCTGAGAGATTCAAGGGCGCTGGGAGAGCCCGGATGCGCTCCTCCAGCAGGGGAAGCGGCTCTTCCCGCTTGCGGCGCTCCACCTCACGCGCCTTGACCTCGACTATTTTATCCAGAATGGTAGTCATGCCTGAGACCTACGTAAGCTTTTGGCTAAGCTCCACCAGGGCGCGGAGCTTAGCCAACGCCCTGCCGCTGTCGATAGCCTGGGAGGCGAGGGCTACTCCCTGCCCAAGGTCGCGGGCGGCGTCCCCGGCAACCAGGGCTGCGGCCGCGTTCAGGAGTACGACGTCCCGGTGAGGGCCTCTCTCGCCCGATAGCGCCCGCTCCATAGCAGCCGCGTTCTCCTCCGCCGAGCCCCCGCGGATGGCTTCCCGCGAGGCGCGGGTGAGGCCCAGGTCCTCCGGGGCGACTGCGAAGTTGTGGATGTCATCGTCCTTCAGCTCCCATATTTGGGACGTGGAGGCTATGGAGACCTCGTCCAGGCCGTCCTCGCCGTGCACTACCAGGGCGTGTTGGCAGCCCAGGCGGCGCAGCGCTATGGCCATCTTCTCCCCCAGCGCGCCGTCCGCCACGCCCAGAACCTGGCTTCGCGCGCCCGCCGGGTTGGTGAGCGGCCCAAGGATGTTGAACACCGTGCGTATGCCTATCTCCCGCCGGGGAGGGCCGGCGAATCTCATGGCGGGATGGAACGTGGGGGCGAACATGAAGCCAATGCCCACCTCCCGGATGCACCGCTCCACACCCTGCGGCCCCAGATCTATTTTGACTCCTGCGGCTTCCAGGACGTCGGCGCTGCCGCACGCGCTGGTCATGGCCCGGTTGCCGTGCTTGGCAACCTTGAGGCCCGCGCCCGCGGTAACGAAAGCGGCGATGGTTGAGACGTTGATGGTGTGGGAGCCGTCGCCGCCCGTGCCGCAGGTGTCCACCAGGTCGCCGTCCGACTGCACATGCAGGGCCTTCTCACGCATGACCCGCGCCATTCCGGCTATCTCCTCCGTGGTCTCCCCCTTGAGGCGCAGAGCGGTGACAAAGGCGCCGAACTGGGCCGGGGTGGCCTCCCCGGTCATTATCTCCTCCATAACCTGGGATGCCTCCTCCGTGGAGAGGTCCCGCCCGGAAACTACGCTGCTTATCGCTTCCTGTATCACGGCTCTATCCTGTGTGGCGTCATAGCGCGGCCGAGCGCCGGCGCGCTGCCCCTATGTTCGTTCTACCCTGCGCAAGCTGCGCAACCTCTACATGTTGAGGAAGTTCCGCAGCAGGTCCTTGCCCACCGTGGTCAATATGGACTCCGGATGGAACTGGACGCCTTCTACCCTGTGCTCCTTGTGGCGCACTCCCATTATCAGGCCATTGTCCGTCCAGGCGGTGACCTCCAGGGTGTCCGGGAGTTCCTCCCGGTATATGGCCAGGGAGTGGTAGCGTGTGGCCTCAAATGGGTTGGGCAGCCCGGCGAAGAGGCCCTTGCCGTCGTGGTGAATGAGCGAGGTCTTGCCGTGCCTGATCTCCCCGGCCCTGTCCACCGTGCCGCCGTAGGAGTAGCCTATGCACTGGTGGCCCAGGCATACCCCCAGGATTGGCGCTCGGCTCTCAAAGTGGCGCACCACGGCGTTGGAGATGCCCGCCTCCTTTGGCGTGCACGGGCCGGGAGAGATGACGATCTTCTCAGGAGCCATCGTCTCCACATCTTCCAGAGTGACCTGGTCGTTGCGCGCCACCTCAACCTCCGCGCCAAGCTCGCAAAGGTACTGGTAGAGGTTGTAGGTAAAGCTGTCGTAGTTGTCTATCAGTAGAATCATCGTTACGCTCCGCAGTGGGCGTTTGGCCGACTCGTCTTTAATTGTACCCTTGCGGTGGGCTAAAGGGAAGTGGCAGGGCGCGCAGCCGCGAGGCGCGAGCGCAAGGTCAGCCACCAGACCACCCCTGCGAAAGCGGGGGTCTATCATGCGCTATCACGAGGCCCCTGGATTCCTGCTTTCGGAGACCATTGCGCAACCGCCCAACGCGCCATTTGATGTCATTCCGAGCGCAGCGAGGAATCTAAGACGTTGCGCCGTAGTCATGAGAAGATTTCAGTCACAAGGGTCCTCGTGGGGGATGAGAGCCTTTAGATTCCTCACTCCGCTGTGCTCGGTTCGGAATGACAGTTGGCGCGTCTTTTCACAGGATGGCGCCCAGAGTTATGCAAAGGTCTCCTTCCGCAGGAATGGCGTGGCGCTCCAGTCAACGTTGACAACTACCAACATATGTTGAGAATACCGACCGTGCAGCCGTCGGGGGGCGGAAAGCCCAGGTCGGCTGGTTTCTGTTAAACTCACCACTATGAGGGTCACATGGCGATGGCTTGCCGGACTTGCCGCGAGCCTCCTGCTGGCGTTGTTGGCTGCGGCCTGCTCGCAAGCAGAGCCTACCTCCACCCCGATGCCCACCCTAACCCCTTCACCCCTCCCCACGCCTACGCCCAGCCCCGTTCCCAGTCCTACGCCCACGCCCATTCCCACGCCTACGCCCACCGTTGCCCCAACGCCGACCCCAATCGCCACCCTTCAGCCCACGCCCGCGATGGGGGGGGACGCGAATATCAGACCCTTTGCCCCCGACTTCTGGTCCGGTCCACTGGTGGCCTCAGGCGCTCCGGGGAGCTATAGCGCAGATAGTCTTTCCGTGGACGGCGCCACGTATATAAGCTGGGCAGTCCTCAACGATAGCCGCAGCAACATAGACCGTTCCTTCTTCATAGACGTGTCTGTGAACGGCCTGGTTGCCGGCAGGTGGCAGATCGAGGGTGTCGGGGCCAACCAGCTTTTGAGCGCCGCAGACTGGGAGGCTCTGTCGGAGCGGGTGAGGTTGCAGCCCGGAAGGAACACCTTGAAGCTGGTGATAGACCCCACCGACTTGATTCCCGAGACCGACGAGTACGACAATGTGTATGAGGCGGAGTTCACCTGGGAACCTCCCTCTTCGGCATCCGCTACGCCCACTCCAACCCCCGGCAAGCTCCCGGACCTGGCGCCATTCGTTCCGGAGGGCTGGACGGACTCGCTCATCGCCACCTCCTACCGCGGCGACAAGATGGACGGGCCTCTCTCCGTGGACGTTCCCACCTACGTTAGATACGGATTACGTAATGAGGGTCTTGCCAGCTTTGAGAGCACGATATGGGCCTACATCTACCTGGACGGCGTCCTGGTATCCTCACAGGCGGGGAGCGGCTTGCTGGCAGAAGAGACGGTCGGAAGCTCCGAGTGGGCCGAGCTGTCGCATGCGATCCACATTACTCCCGGCGTTCATACCCTGCGCTTGGAGGTGGATGCTACGGACCTGATAGATGAAGCGGACGAGGGGAATAACGTTATCGAGAAGGAGTTCACCTGGGGCACGGGGGGCGTCCCGCCCAAGCCCACGGTCGCCTTGCCTCCGGCGCCCACCGCGCCGGAGCCGTTGTCGCTGCCAAACCTGACCCCCGGATGGCGACTGGGCTGGGATGGGCCCATAATGGCCTCTCACCAGCCTGGGACGTTCTTGAACGGCCCGTTGAGCGTGAAAGAAGACCCCTTCATAGACGTGGTGGTCCACAATGCGAGCATCGTAGATACCACTGCGTCCTTCACCGTTGACCTCTACTTTGACGGCGTGGTCGTCCATACCTTCCACTTTCCGGAAGACATGGAGTCAAACCGCCTCTGGTGGGACCAGGACTGGGACGGGCTTGCCCAGAAGGCGCGCATAAGCGAGGGCGCTCACACCCTGAAAATGGTCATCGACCCGGACAACGCGGTGAAGGAGGCCAACGAGGACGACAATGTCTACGAGGTTATTCTGACCTGGTGGGCCGGAGCCGTGGACAGTCCCACCAGCATCACTTACACCACCCAGGAGCTCAGGGAGAAGCTGGCAGACCTGCCGGCCTTGATCGAAACTCGGCAGCCCGCCGTGAGTCCGGGGAAGCGCGACTACACCCGGGAGGTCCTGGACGTCGCCGATGCAGGGTACTTTCTACTCACCGGAAGGAGCCTCCGTGACGAACGGGTCAACATATACCTGCTCAACCGCGATGAGTACCTGGCCTGGATTGATGACCACTACGCCGAAAGGTTTGCCCTCAACGAAGCCTCGGAAGGGGAGGCCCTCCTGGACGAGCGGGAGAGGATAAAGACGAGATCGGCTGGCCTGGAGGTGTCGCGGTTTGGGAGGATAGCAGTGGTGGTGGACGCGGAGCGCGGGGTTGCCGACGTCATTGGGTCGCTTGTCCACGAGTTGGGGCACATGCGTCAGGAGCTTTTGAACCCGGCCCAGGGCGACGGCGCCATGCCCTCCTCACAGCGCAGGGGCCTACAGGAAGCCCAGGCACAGCAGTTTGAGAGGGCGTTTTGGCTGGCGCTTGAGGAGCTTACCGGCATGGAGCTGCTGTCGTACCCGGACCATCGGGGGTTAAGGGACCTTATCGGTATCAGCTTCGATTCCTGGTTCGCATATCCGTACCAGGATGAGCACTTCCTGGGATACCTGGTGCAGTGGCTGTCGGTGATGGACGATCCCAACCTGACAGAGTTGCATCAGGAGCTGGCCGCCCACGGGCGTTTGGGGTGGCGATCGTCCCTGGCGCTGTACTACTACCTGGTCGGGATGCCCGCCGAGGCTATAGAGGCGTACGTGGACTCGCGCCTCCAAGCCATATCCACTTACGCCGAGAACATCAAGGCGCTTGCCGGTGGCCGGTTGGTGGCCGGGCTGCACCCGGACAGCGAAGGCTCACCGGGCCTCCGGGAACCGGGCTTGCTGGCCCCCTGAACGGATTTGACCTCAGTCGAGAGTGGTATTAAACTGGTAATAGGCCCCCTCTGCCGAGTGGTGTAGCGGTATCACGCCTGACTCT
This sequence comes from Dehalococcoidia bacterium, assembly GCA_965221925.1. Classification (GTDB taxonomy): domain Bacteria; phylum Chloroflexota; class Dehalococcoidia; order Lucifugimonadales; family UBA2985; genus JAPPHY01. Next base: position 940,958 of record OZ244924.1, read on the forward strand.
GGATCAGGTAACCCTGGTTCGAATCCAGGCTCGGCAGCCATCCTGCTCCGGTCTACAGGTGTTGGTTACGTCCGCAGTTTACCCGCTCCATGGTTCGACATGCTCACCACGAGCGGGCAAGGGAACTCCCTTTCACCCTGAGCCTGTCGAAGGGCGTGAGCCTGTCAAAGGGCGTGAGCCTGTCAAAGGGCGTGAGCCTGTCAAAGGGCGTGAGCCTGTCAAAGGGCGGGAGCCTGTCGAAGGGCGGGAGCCTGTCGAAGGGCGGGAGCCTGTCGAAGGGCGGGAGCGGAAGGGGAGTGGCGCTCAATCCAACGTTGGCAGTTGCCCACCGGCTGTAAGACCACGCCATTACTGCGGAGGCAGGAATCCAGACACCCCGTGATAGCGCACGATAGACCCCTGCTTTCGGAGACCTTTGCATAACTCTGGGCGCCATCCTGTGAAAAGACGCTTCAACTGTCATTCCGAACGGAGCACAGCGGAGTGAGGAATCTAAAGGCTCTCACCCCCCACGAGAACCCTTGTGGCTGGAATCTTCTCATGACTACGACGCAACGTCTTAGATTCCTCGCTGCGCTCGGAATGACATCAAATGGCGCGTTGGGCGGTTGCGCAAAAGTCTCCTTTCGCAGGGGTGGTTAGTGGGTGGCTGACCCTGCCTCGCGCATCGTAACGGCGCAACATGGGTATGTTAAGAACCCTCAGCCAGAAGAAAACAACACCGGTATAGGTGGCCTTAATCGCCGCTGAGCAGGATCTCGTCGATCTCCTTCATGTCGTCCTCGGTGAGTCGCCAGTCGGCGGCCTTGGCGTTGGCCGTCACCTGCTCCGTCCTGGTTGCCCCGGCGATTACCGAGCTCACCGCGGGGTTGCCCAAGAGCCAGGCTATAGCCAGCTCCACCATTGGATGTCCCCGCTCGGCGGCAAAGTTCTCCAGCTTGGACAGCATGGCAAAGTTCTTCTCCGTCAGGGTGTTTCCCTGTGCCCGTTGGTTTCCGGCCAGGCGTGTGCCCTCCGGCACGGGTTCTCCCTGCCGGTACTTTCCGGTGAGGAATCCACTGGCCAGGGGGTAGAAGGGGAGTATTCCGATGTTGTACTCGTCGCAGAAGGGTACCAGCTCCCGCTCCACGCTGCGGTTCAGCATGTTGTACTCCGGCTGGACGGTCACAAAGGGGGCCAGGTTGTGGGCCCTGGAGGTCCAGATTGCCTCGCACACCTGCCATGCGTCGAAGTTGGAGCAGCCGATGTAACGCACCTTGCCCTGATGCACAAGGTCGTCCAGCGCGCGCATGGTCTCCTCAATGGGGGTGTTGGGGTCAACCCTGTGCATCTGGTAAAGGTCAATGTAGTCGGTCTGGAGGAAGCGGAGGCTGGCCTCCACCTGGTTCATTATGTGGTGGCGAGAGTTGCCCCGCATGTTGGGGCCGTCTCCCACCGGATTGGCTACCTTGGTGGCTATGATGACATCCTTGCGGGTGTCCTTGAAAGCAATGCCGATCCGCTCCTCGGACAGCCCTTTGCCGTAGCTATCGGCCGTGTCTATGAAGTTTATCCCTTCTTCCAGGGCCTTGTGGGCCACCTTGATTGAGTTCTCTTCATCCATCCTGAATCCGAAATTGTTGGTCCCCAGGCCAACTACAGAAACCTTGAGCCCGGATGAACCCAACTGTCGATACTCCATCTATCTAACGCTCCTCTCTTGCTTTCACTAGTGTTGCGGACATTCTACAGGAACCGACCGCTCTCCGCTACAGCCAGCTACCTCAACCCGAGCGTAGCGCCCGACGCCACCGGCCCGGGACTTCCACGGTGTGAATGGGAGACACAGGCGGTGGAAAGAGGTGGTATAATCGCTGAGAGCCTTGGGCAGCGCGTAGGCCGGGCCTCCTCAAATAGCGATTGAGGGCCCGGTATGCCCTGATTAGACAAGTTTGGCATGGAGACAAAGATATGCAAGCAAAAGACATAATGACCAGCCCGGCGATCACTACCACGACCGATTCAACGGTTGGGGAGGCGGCAACCCTCATGCTGGAGCGCGGGACAAGCTGCCTTCCCGTGCTGGACGACCGGGGGCAGCTGGCCGGCATTCTGACTCACACGGACTTTGGCTTTCATCACAAGTTTCTGCCCATGGCCAACCACCTGTACACGCTCATGGGATCCTTCGTCACGCCGGAGACCCTGGAGAAGGTTGCCAGGGACGTGAGCAGGAAAATGGTGAGAGAGGTGATGAGCCATCCCGTAATCACCATCCAGGAGGACGCCCCCGTTGCCGCGGTAGCGGACCTGATGCTCCAGAGGAGCGTCAGCCGGCTCCCGGTAATGCGCGGCAAGGAGATGATCGGCATAATCACCAGGCACGACTTCGTTAAGCTGATGACCGCCGGCCAGGCCGGGAGCTAGGCTTGGACGGCGCCGCTCGAAAGGGGACTGCGATTGAGGGACTTGCATAGCATCGCCGGCTGCCGGGAGCGTTTGAGGGTTGGCTTGAAACCGGCGATGGAAGAGCGCTGCCGCGGCATTATCGCGCGGAGGTCGGCGGGCTGCCGGGACTAGATGGCAAGCGTACTGTCGGAGGGCGCTAGCAACGGCAGCCTGCGCGCCGGGGTGCTGGGAGCAAACGACGGCCTTGTGTCCAACTTCAGCTTGGTCATGGGCGTTGCAGGGGGCACGGGAAACACCGATTTCGTGCTGCTGGCCGGGGTTGCCGGCCTGCTGGCGGGGGCGTTCTCGATGGCTGCGGGGGAGTACATCTCCATGAGCTCTCAGAAGGAGGCGTACCAACACCGGCTGCGCCTGAAGGAAGCCGAGATAGCGATGCGCCCGGAGGAAGAGGAGGAGAAGCTGACTCTTGTCTACCAGGCAAAGGGTCTTTCTCGCGAAGACGCCCAGATTGTAGCGCGGCACGCTATGGCAGACCCGGAGGTGGCCCTGGACACCATTGCCAGGGAGGAGTTGGGGCTGAACCCGTCCCAGCTGGGTTCGCCCTGGGGCGCCAGCCTCAGCTCATTTGCAGCCTTTGTCATGGGGGCAATAATTCCAATCCTGCCCTACGTGTTCGGCATGGAGGACGGGGTAGCTTTGCTAAGCGCCATCCTGAGCGTGGTGGCGCTGCTGGGCGCAGGTGGAATACTGGCGTGGATGACCAGGACAAGCGTCATCTGGGGAGCCGCGCGTATGCTAATTGTAGGGGGTCTGGCCGCGTCCGTCACATTTGGCATAGGCCGGTTGATAGGCGTAACCCTGGCCGGGTAGGCTGGGCGGCGCTTGGGCGGGCAGGGGGGCTTTCCTGGCGGCTAGGTTGGTATTGTGGCCAACTCGTAGGACTGCGGTTCAGGGACAGGCAGGCCCTCTTCTTCCAGCGCTTCAAGAGTGGAATGGTCTAACCCCGGTGAAATCCCCCCCTCTCACGACGCCATACGGAACACTACGAACAGCCCCAGGGCATAGAGGCCAACGAACAGGGGAGGGCTGGGCTCCACCAGGGAGAAGCGCTTCAGAGGACGACGCATCAGTATCTGGACCAAGCCCAATGTCATCAGGAGGGTGGCGAACAGCCCCGCGCTGACGTTGCTGATGTCCAGGCCCCCAAAGAGGGAGCCGTTGGAGAACGACAGGTCGGCTATTGCCAGGGCGGCGATGTTGAAGGAGTTGGTGCCGTACATATTGGCTACCGCCATGTCATGGGCGCCCATTCGGAAGGCGGCCAGGGTGGTTGTCAGCTCCGGCAGGGTGGTCACTATGGACAGGGCTAGAACACCCACAAAGCTCGCCCCAATGCCGGTTAGGTCGGCGATGCTCTGAGCGCTGAAGGCCAGTAGTGGGCCGGCCACAAAGATGGCCGTAGCGCAGGCTGTGAACACAATCCAGGCCCATTGCAGCGAGTGGGCCGGCTCCTCCCCCTCTGGCTCCTCTATGCCTTGGCTGTACTTGCGCACAACGCCGGACAGCACAAGGTATGCGGTGAGTATGACCACGCCCGCCAGGCTCACGGCCATCCACGTAACGTCCGTCTTGAGCGCGGTGAAGAGGGTAGCCAGAGCCGTGAGGGCAATGGCGGACATCGCAACCACCCTCTGCTGAGGGGCTAGCATCTGGAAAATCTGACGGCCGCCGAAAAGGGCGATGAGAATGGCAAGGTTGCTCATGTTGAGCATGTTGGCCCCGAACATATTGCCTGCAACCAGCGTGGCGGAGCCGGCCAGGGCCGCCGCTATGGCTGTCGCCAGCTCCGGCAGGGACGTGGCCCCGGCCAGAAGCAGCGATCCAACCCAGAGACGCCCCAAGCCCATTCTGGCTGCAATGACGTCGGCGGCGGCCGTCAGGTTCACGGCTGCCACCACTATTGCCACGGACGCCAGCGAGAACAGCACAATCGATACCGGAAGGTCTGCCGTCATTGGGTCCCGGTCCTCTCACCCGCGCCCTGAGTAGCAGGCTTGGGCATGTCTTCTGTTTCGCAGGCCGGGCGCGTCATTCCGGCGCCTCACGGCCTTCGTGGTCAACCAGGTGAATCGGAAGGCCGGTTTCCCGCAGGCCCGGCTCTATAACCTCGCGGTCTCCCACCACAAGCAGCAGCAGGCGGTCGTTGTCTATGTGCTCCTGGGCCGCCCGTTTTACGTCCTCCAGGGAAACAGCCTCTATTTGGGCGGGGAAGGTTTGGTAGTGGTCGTCCGGAAGGTCGAAGAGCAGCTGCCGGAGCAGCTCGTCCAGTATCTGCCCGGAGGTCTCGAAGGAGGATGGGAACTGGCGCAGCAGCGAAGCCTTGGCCGTCTGGAACTCTGAGTCGGCCACGGGCCGCACGCCCGCTATGTCGCGGAACTCCCGCAGTGTCTCATGCACCGCCTCTGCGGTCACTGCCGTCTGCACTCCGCCTCCCGCCATGAGCAGCGACGACCGGCGGCGCCACTCGATCCAGGAACGATAGCCGTAGCTGTATCCCTTGTCCTCCCGCAGGTTCATGTTGAGCCTGGCCGTGAACATACCGCCGAACAGGTGGTTCAGCAGGACCAGGGCATGGTAGTCGGGGTGTTGACGTGGCACGCCGGTAAGCCCCACCCGTATCACCGATTGGGCGGCCCCCGGCTTGTCCATAAGGTACAGCCTAGTGGTGGAGGCCGGCCCTGCGCCGTTGGCGACGTCCACAGTGGTCTCCGCGCTCCGGTCCTGTGCCCTCCAGCCTCCCAGACGCTCCTCCGCCAGCCTGGCGACCTCATTGAGGGAAACGTCTCCTACCACAACCAGGGTAGCAGCTTCCGGCCTGTAGTCACTGAGGAAGAAATCGACAATGTCCTTGCGGGAGAGGGTCTCAAGGGCGTCCTCGGTTCCGTTGACGGGGTGGCCGTAGGAGCTGTCCATTCCATAGATGAGTCCCGGCGCTACGCGACCGGCCAGGGCGGTGGGGTCGTCCCGCATTCGCCGCAGAGACGTCAGCCTCTCGCTCCGTACCCGGTCTATCTCCTCTTCAGGGAAGATGGGGTTCTGCGCCAGGTCTGCCACCAGCTCCAGCGCCTTGGGGAAGTGCCTGGGCAGGGTCTCGACGGCCAGGGCCGTCCCCTCCCTGCCGTTCACCGATGTCAATTGGCTGCCCATGAACTCGAACTCATCGGCTATCTGCCGGCTGGAGCGGCCGGTGGTGCCCTCCTGGAGCATGGCCGTGGTGAAGACGGCGAGCCCCGGCAGAGCCACGGGGTCCCTGACGGCGCCGGTCTCCAGAAGCAGCGCAAAGGCCACTGCGGGAATCTCGCGTTTCTCCACCACCAGCAGGTCAACCCCGTTGGCCAGACGCTGACGCTGCGGCGCCGGAAGCGCAAAGGGCGGAGGCTCAGAAGGGGATGGCCGGAGGGCCCGGTCCAGGGTAGCGCCGGCATGGCTTCGCGAGGGCTCTGGAAGCACTGTCATCTGCACCTGGCGCTCTCCGAGGTACTCGCGGGCCACGCGCTGCACGTCGTCCGGCTGTACGGCCAGATAGCGCTCCATGTCCCGATTGATCAGTCCTGGGTCGCCTGCAAAGACGTTGAATGAGTTGAGACGGTTGGCCCTTCCTCCAAAACCGCCGATGTTGGCCGTCTGGCGGACCTGCTGCCACTCCAGGCGGTTCTTGACCCGCGCCATCTCCTCCGGCAGCGGGGGAGCGTCGCGCATTCGCTGTATCTCCGCCAGGGCCGCCTCTCCCACCTCATCGGCCGTATGTCCCGCGGCGGCCGTCACCTCCAGCTGAAATTCCCCGGCTATCTCCGATGGCCCGTGATGCACTGATACGCTCTGCGCAATGCGGCGCTCGTATACCAGGGCGCGGTGCAGCCGGGAGCTCTTGCCATCGCCCAGTATGGAGGCCAGGACCGAAAGCGGGGCATCATCCGGATGAAACCGCGGCGTCGTGGGCCACACCAACGACCAGCGTGGAAGGAGCACCTTGTCGTGCAGGGTAAGGCTCACGCGACCCTGAAGTGGCGAGTCTGCGCGTGTGGCGCGCGGGAGCGCGGGCCCCGGAGGTATGTCTCCAAAGTAGCGCTCCGCCATGTCCCCGGCCTCATCAATACGGATGTTGCCTGCGATAGTCAGGCTGGCGTTGGAGGGGGTGTAGAACCTCTGGAAGAAGGCCCGCGCATCGTCCAGGGTGGCTGCGTCCAAGTCTTCGTGGAACCCAATGGTGGGCCAGTGATAGGGGTGCGGCAGCGGGTATACGGCCTCCTGGAGGTGGATTGAGGACACGCCGTAAGGGCGGTTCTCATAGCTCTGGCGGCGCTCGTTCTTCACCACGTCTCGCTGGATGTCGAATCTGCCCTGGTCCAGGGCATCCAGCAGAAATCCCATCCTGTCCGACTCCAGCCAGAGGGCCAACTCCAGGTAGTGGGATGGGAGGTTCTCCCAGTAGTTGGTCCTGTCGGGCGTGGTGGAGCCGTTCAAGGTAGCCCCAACCTCTTGCAGGGGCTCGAAGTAGCCGCTGTTGTGGTGCTTGGAACCCTCGAACATGAGGTGCTCAAAGAGATGGGCGTAGCCCGTCTTGCCCGGCTTCTCGTCCTTGGAACCAACGTGATACCAGACGTTTACCGCCACCAGGGGCAGGGAGGTATCTTGGTGGAGGATTACGTCCAGGCCGTTGGTCAACGTGAACTTCTCGAAAGATATAGGATTCATATCCTCTCCGGTTGGCGCCGCCCTAAGGCCGGCGCGCGCCTTCAGCGCAGGGTAGTGGCTGAATTATACCTTGTGCGGGCTCATACCGCTACATGGCGTATGGGGTCAAGACATATCTACCAGACCCTAATCGACCAATAGAAGCTGCCAGGGAAGTATGGTAGAATCCCCTAGACGGATACGCCGAGAGCAGCGGGACTCTATCTTGACAACGCCTCTGTCCTATGATGGGGTCCACCTAAATTTTAGAGACGAAGGGAATATCATAAATGAACAGTTCTAAGGCTTGGTCAGAGTCCAGCGCTATCGACTACTACTCCCGACGGCGTCACGAAGTATCGGACCTTTACCCATCGGAGAAGGTCTTCTTACCGCGTGTGCTCTTTCCCGGCGCCAAGGTGCTGGATGTAGGATGCGCTTCTGGGGGCTTTTACAACATCATGCGATCCCTGGAACCTAGAATCGAATACACGGGTATAGACATCGCGGAACCTGCCATAGAGCTGGCTAAGGAGATGTACCCTGAAGCGAGGTTCCAAGTCACCGGGGGGCTGGAGATTCCCTTCGAGGATAACAGCTTTGACCTTGTCCACTGCACCAGCGTTCTTGTGGTGGAGCCTCGGTATAAAGAGGTGCTTGCGGAAATGTACCGGGTCGCCAATCGATTCGTACTTGTGGATATGAGGCTGCTGAAGGATATAGATGATTACCAGGGCTTCGAACAATCGTACTACCGAATCCAGTTCGATCACGAAGTTGAACAGGCCAAGGTCCCTTATGTTGTGTCCGACGCGGACGATGTGGCTAACTTCATTGTGGGCTTGGAGCCGAGGCCAAAAGCCCTCAGGGCTACCGGCTACTTTCACGAAGTGACGCCCATGGCAGATACCGCCTTTGATAGAGTCTGTATGACCATATTCCTCATCCAGAAAGGTGACCCCGGAATAATCGACACTGAATTAGAGCTGCATGACCTGCCTTTTGAAGTCTCAATCAGACCCCGCTGAGCTCGGAAATCCGGTCTCGCACAGCCCGGCTACTCCGCGGTGCGCTCTCTAAGCGACTCTAGACCGAGCAGGACACCATGCGTCGCCGTCACTATCCTTCCTGTGGTACGAAGGGAACTCCATTGAGTTGAAGTGGATCGAATGGGCCAGAAGATTGGCCGCGATAGCCCAGGACGGGCTTACGTACTCAGTGAACCCCTTTGATACGGAGCGATATGCTTCGGTTCGTGGCATAGCGGCGGAGATGATGGGTGGGCAGCCAGGCCCCGAGGCCTCCTTCTTCGCAGACCTATTGGCCGGAGAAACGGGCCACGCCACACCTAAGGTTGATGTAAGGGGAGTCCTCTTTCAGGACGGCAGAATGCTGTTTGTGAAAGAGCGAGATGACGGGCTGTGGTCGCTTCCAGGCGGATGGGCTGAAGTCTACGAATCGCCGAGTGAGGCGGTTGTCCGGGAGGTGCAGGAGGAGTCAGGGTATCTAAGTGAGGCCGTAAGGCTCCTTGCGCTATACGATCGGAATCATCACGAGCACCCGCCATATCCCTTCGCTGTGTACATGTTGGTCTTCCTTTGTAGGATAACCGGTGGGCTACCCGTGGAGAGCGCGGAAACAGAGGGAGTCGGCTTCTTCAGACGGAACGAACTGCCAGATCTGTCCCTCAACCGTGTCACGGCGGCTCAGGTAGAGCGGCTATTCCAGCTTTACGAGAGTCCCGAGATTTCCACGGTCTTTGATTAGCAGCTTTACCGAGAGGGAGGCGCGTCCAGCCGTCGTTGCGCCCGCGTAAGGAGACATTTGCGTAACTCTGGGTGTCATCCTGTGAAGATACGCTCCAAATGTCATTCCGAACGGGGCGCAGCGGAGTGAGGAATCCAAAGGCTCACATCCCCCACAGGGGTCCCTGTAGCAGGAATCTTCCCATGACTACGGCGCAACGTCTTGGATTCCTCGCTCCGCTCGGGATGACAGTTGGAGCGTTGAGGCAGCTACGCAAGGGGCTCTGTCCGCAGCAATGGCGGTGGCGGGTTGGTTGCTCGCTCACGCCCTTCGACAAGCTCAGGGTGAACGGGGCGCGCTTGGCGCCCCGCTTATAGCCTGCCCCGTACTTGATACAGGGGTGAACCGAACTCTCTTGCCCGTTCGTGGTGAGCCTGTCGAACCATCTGAGCTGGAAAACCGACCTTCCATCCGTACCCGCTTCGCCCACATCCACGGATCAAGTCCGGGTCAACCTCAGGGTAAACTTTGGCTGGAAGTCTCAACCAACGCATCACTTCCATAGCCTGTGAGCTGCTAATCGTAGTATGTAGAACTGCCAATAACCCCAAGGTATAGTCCAGGGTAAGATTCTCATGGAGACTGGCGCTTTGGCAAGATTCGGCAGTAAAGTGCGCGTTGAGCGCAAGAGGTTGGGTTTGTCTCAGGAAGCGTTGGCAGCTCGCGCAGGAGTCCACAGGACTTATATAGGGATGATAGAGCGGGCAGAAAAGAACATCACCCTGGAAAACATAGAGAAGATATGCAATGCGCTTGGGCTGAGCATAGGGGACTTCTTCAAGGACTTCTAGCAGATGAGCACAGGTTGGCAGACGAAGCTGGAGGAGTATTGCCGAAGGTACAACACACCTATTGAATATCTCGCGGAGGTCCTGAATGAGCCCAAAGTGACCCCAATGATCCGGGGCAAGGGCTTTGAATACACAGCGCTGACAACTTTGCGGGCACACCTCCCGGAAAATGAGTGACTGGTGAGCAAGGCCGCGATACGTGAGGAAATCACCTTCCACGACACCGACATCAGGGTACTCCACAAGCGAACTGGCAAAGCGATACGCGTTGAATGCAAACTGGCGGATAAACAGGGATACCGGCTGCCCAGCAACGGAAACAGCATAATTCGCGTTAAATGTATGAGAAGCCGGACGTTGGGTACTGCCGCAGTAAGGAGAATAGCCCCAACTTTGGGAGTGAGCGTGGAGTCACTGACTGTGCATAACGATCAGTACATGCCGTCGGATTTTGACGTTGTAATTACTACAATTGGCAACGCCTTCTACAGAACAGACCGGTCCACAGGGTCATATGAATGGAGTCCCACAGAGGGGGAGCGGACGTTTCTGGAGGCTCTTAAGGTTCCCGGGCACGGAGACCTAAAAGACATTGCATTTCATAGCATCTATATTGCAAGGACGCAAGACCTGGCGGCGAGGTCAGGAACGTGTGTGGTCTGTACCAGAAGGCTGTGCGCCGATAAAAACAAATGCGGTTATGTTCCCAACTACCCGGTGATTCACTTTGACGGCGCAACTCAAGAGCCGGTCCAACCTTGGGTGGCGGTAGAGGGATGCGCAGACGTCTTCAGGCGTTTCATAAATCCATGACTGCTATGGGAGCGGCATAATTGGCAATTGCGGGAGAGTGTAGTTCAAGATAAAGAATTCATTGCCTTTGTACCTGGCGCCTTTGCGCTTGGTGCCGTTTTTCTGGTCGTCTGTCCTGTTGATGGTGTAGTTCCACTGTTTTTCCAGCACCGCGCTCGTCCACCCGTAAAGCTCTTTGATTTCAGGGGCGTCATCGTACGTGAGGAGGAACTTTATCCGGTCGCTGTTGCGCTTCAGGGACTCGCATAGCCTGTAGTGGTCTTTTCGCGTGAATGAGTGCGTATAAAATTTGTCCTGGTCACGGGTGAAGTAGGGGGGATCCAGGAACAGGAAAGCCCCGTTCTCCACCCCGTCGATAACCTCTTCAAAATCGACGGAAGTCAGGTTGACGTCCTTTAGCTTGGACGACGTTCTCGTAATGTTCCTGGGCCAATTCTCAGGGCGCATACTGTATTTGTCGCCATATCCCCAGAAGCAATTTTGCATGTTCATTATGCCGGAATAGGAAGTACGGTTCAGATAGAACCATCTGACTGCTCTCTCCAGATCTGTTTCTGGTTGGAACTCGTTTTTGTAGTATTGGTGTCTCTCTTTGGTCGCTCGCTCGTCCTTTACGGCTTCTATCATGTCTTCAGTGCGGTCTCTTATCGTAGTCAGGCAGTTCATCAGATCTGCATCGATGTCGTTCAACCAATTCCCAGCCACTTTTGGCTTGGCGAAGAAAACCGACGCACCTCCGGCTAGTGGCTCTGCGTAGCAGGAATGAGGCGGCAGGCACTCCATAATGAGTTTGCGGGCATAGAACTTACCCCCGGCATACCTGAACGGAGAGTTGATTTGCGCCATAACTTCTAGCCGACTCTAGTAACGTGTACCCCTAAGGATGTCAAGACCTGCTGCTCAACAGGATAGCATCAAACATAATGCAAGCCAAGATTCGTTGCAATTGTTGGATGGCAGCCCGCCATTGCAGTATTGGCGGCTAGAAGCCCGTCCACATGGCCTTTATGCTGTCCGTGAGCTGTTGGGACGGGGAGAGGACCCACAGCACCTTGTCGTGCGCAATGCCCAGGAACCCCTCGGTGGGGACGCTGCCGGAGGAATCCAGGGCATCAAAGAACTGGCTGGCGTCTTCTGGGGTGTCCCACACCAGCAGGGCTGCCAGGACGCGCTCGCCTTGGGGGCCTTTCAGCAGGGTAAACCTGTCGCCTCCCCAGCCGGCGGCGGCAACAGCGGCTGTCCTCGGCCTGGCGCGGGTCTCCAGGTAGGTCCTGATGAAGAACTCCCCCATCACGTCGCCATACACCTCCTCCCACCCTTCACCCAGGGCCGCCGCCACGTCCGGGAGCAACACGTCTATGGGTTCCTCTCCTTCCAGGTATTTCTCAGGATGCAGCACCTGTTCCGTGGAGACCGGAGGGTCGCTGTAGGCGTCGTTCACTGCGTCCCACCTTCCGGGAGACGACAAAAGAGCCTCCAGCAGCGGCTGTCCCTGAACGTACGGGAACAGGAGGCTCTGCTGGAGAAAGTAAGGAGTTGCATCGAAGACGGAGTAGTCGCTCTGGCTGCTGAAGAGGTCAGTCAACTGCTCGCGGGTGAAATGGGCCAATACGTACAGGGTCTCAACCGTCGTTGCATCGCCCTCGATAAGCGCCGAAAGAGCGGAGGCCGCGTCCGAGTCGTCCTCAGTGGCCTTGGTCAGCGCGTATATGTTGAAGCGCTGCTGCTGTAGGGCGTGGACAAACTCATGGGCTATTGTCATCTCTTCCTGCAGCGAGAGGTCCTGCTCAGACGCTCTGATTATGTACAGCTCCTGCGTCTCGGTGTCATAGAAGCCGGCTATCTGCTCTCCGTAGAGTTCCAGCAGCAGTTGGGACAGATCCGCGTCCTGGGGGATGAGGCCCAGAAGCCGGTATAGCTCCTGGCTCTTGAGGAGATCGTCCCTTGCTTCCTCCAGTTCTTCATTCAGGGAGTCGGCCAGTTCCTCCCTGCTCATCGACTGCGGGACGATTGCCTCTGAGTGGCTCAGTCCTCTGATGTTCTCAACCCGGTCCAGTATTCGATTGTATACGACGCCCGACTGCGGGGCCTCGGTTGGAGCGGTGGGTGGCGATGGAGTTGCAGTGGTAGGCGGGGCCTGTGTTGGAGAAGCGGTTGACGTTGGCACGGGCGCGGCGGTAGCAGTCGGGGGAGGTGTGGAGGTGGTGGTGGGAGTCGGCGCAAATGTCGCTGCCGGCCGGTCTTGGGCGCAGGCAGCCAGCAGGAGCAGCAGAGCGAGGAACAGGGCCGGCAGGCGCTTGGATGGCATCGTCGTAGGCTCTCCCGGATTTGCTGAGCAGGTGACGCAATTATTGGTTGCGGGCGTGTGAATGTCAACACCGGAGAGGTGATATGCTGCCAAGTCGTTGACACCTCATTGGCCTAGTCGTAGAATTCGGGTTAAGGGCAAACGTGGAAGGAGACCATCGCAGATGCAAGAAATGCTGATAGATAGCATCCGGGTGAGCCTAATGAACTATCAGAGGGTGGTTATCCTGAAGGAGAAATCCTCCGACAGGTACCTTCCCATATGGATTGGACCTGCAGAGGCCGACTCCATTGCCGTTAAGCTCCAGGATGTGGCCGTTCCACGCCCTCTCACCCACGACCTCCTGAACTTGGTAATCACCTCGCTGGGGGCCTCGGTCTCCCACATCGTTGTATCCGATCTTCTCAACGATACCTTTTACGCCAAGATACTCATCCAGCTAAACGGCGATAGCTATGAGGTGGACTGCCGCCCCAGCGACGCCATTGCCCTTGCGGTTCGGGTCCAGGTACCCATATACGCCGAGGAGACGGTGCTGGAGAGGGCCGGAGTTGCTCTGGACAAGGAGACCGGCAAGCCGATAATCGGCGGCGAATCCGAGGAGAGCGCTAAGGCAAAGATGAGCGATGAGGACATGAAACGGCTCTCCGCCTTTACGGACTTCATCGGAGGCCTGGACCTGGAGGACTTCGAGCGCAAGAAGTCCTGAGGCCCGACAGCGGCCGTCCTTCTCTCAGGTATCCGGGCTATCCTGCACCCTGCTCACTACCTTCGACAGGCTCAGGGTGGGCGGGCATCCCCCGCGCCCCAGGGATGGATTCCTGCTTTCGCAGGAATGGCGGTGATGGGGTGCTTCCACTCATTGCCCGCCCCGTACTTGATACGGAGGTGAGCCCACCCCTTTTCCCGTTCGTGGTGAGCTTGTCGAACCACATGGGCGGTAGCGAACGGGACGCACCACACCGTTCTGCTCACGCCCTTCGACAGGCTCTGGGTGGGCGGGCATCTCCCCGCGCCCCAGGGATGGATTCCTGCTTTCGCAGGAATGGCGGTGATGGGGTGCTTCCACTCATTGCCTGCCCCGTACTTGATACGGAGGTGAGCCCACCCCTTTTCCCGTTCGTGGTGAGCTTGTCGAACCACATGGGAGGGTAGTACCATAGAGCGAGCAATGCCATACCTTACGGTCAACGGCCTGCGCCTCTACTACGAGACCTCTGGAGACTCCAACGCGCCTCCCGCGTTGCTCATCTCCGGGCTGGGCGGAGACCATCGCGGTTGGAGGGCCGTGGCTTCCAGGCTGGAGGAGTCCTTCAGGGTGATCTCCTTAGACAACCGGGACAGCGGTATGAGCCAGCGGGCGCAGACGCCGTATGCCATTCGGGACATGGCGGAGGATGCCGTCGGGCTGCTGCGGGAGCTTGGCGTGGACAGCGCCAACGTTGCGGGCTACTCAATGGGCGGCGCCATAGCCCAGGAGCTGGCCATCGAGTTTCCCCAGGTGGTGGGCCGCCTGGCGCTTATGGCCACCTACGACGCCGGAGACCCAAGGGGTTCGTCCCTGTTCCGGGGCTTTGCCGCTCTCAGGAGAAGCCTGCCCCACGAGGAGTACATGAGGCTTACGCTTCCCTGGTCGTACACCTACAAGGAGTACCAGGTGGAGGGCTTCATAGATCAGATAATCAACGACGGTCTTGACGACCATCTCTACCAGGAGTCGGAGGCTTACGAGCGGCAGATGGAGGCCACCATAGCCTTCAATTCCCGCGACAGGCTGCATCGCATATCATGTCCCACGCTCGTCATGTGTGGGGAGGACGACGTGATGACGCCGATGCGGTTTGGCAGGTCGCTGACGGAGCGCATCGAGGGGTCGCGGCTGGTGACGTTTGGTGGGGCGGGACACGCCTTCCGCCGCACCCGCGAGGCGGAGACCGCCGCCCTGATAGGCGCCTTCTTCAGCGAGGGTTAGGCGGCAGCCAGCTAATTATGAGCCTCGCCCGGCCACGCTCATGGTAAACCAACCCTCTTGCCCGTTCATGGTGAGCCTGTCGAACCATATGCGCGGGGAGACGGCCCGTTTCCTTCACGCCCTTCGACAAGCTCAGAGCCTGCCCCGTACTTGATACGAGGACGAACGGAAAGAGGAGCCCGCTCATAGCAAACCAAGTTAACTTCCCGCTCATGGTGAGCCTGTCGAACAATATGGGCGGGAGACGGCCCGTTTCGTTCACGCCCTTCGACAAGCTCAGGACGAACGGAAAGAGGGGCCCGCTCATTGTAAACCGAGCTCCCTTACCCGTGCGTGGTGAGCCTGTCGAACCATATGCGCGGGGAGACGGCCCGTTTCCTTCACGCCCTTCGACAAGCTCAGGACGAACGGAAAGAGGGGCCCGCTCATAGCAAACCAAGTTCCCTTGCCCGTTCATGGTGAGCCTGTCGAACCATATGGGCGGGTAGACGGCCCGTTTCGTTCACGCCCTTCGACAAGCTCAGAGCCTGCCCCGTACTTATACGGGGACGAACGGAAAGAGGGGCCCGCTCATGGTAAACCGAGTTCCCTTGCCCGTTCATGGTGAGCCTGTCGAACCATATGAGCGGGCATCCTCCCCTGTGCCCCAGAGATGGATTCCTGCTTTCGCAGGAATGGGTGCGGTCAGAGGTGGTTCTCAGCCTCAGCGCCCCTTAACCACCGCCCCTCCTCTTTAACCACCCCTGCGAAAGCAGGGGTCCACCGCTCCTTATTGCGTGGCGCTACGCTAGCCTCTCAGCTTCTCCAGGAGCCACGTTTTTAGAAGGGGGTGAAGCTCGTCACGGCTCTCGCGGAGGTTGTGGCCTGCCCCCGGGTAGAGCTCCAACCGCTTGGGCTCCTTTGCTATCTCATTGATCAGGATGGAGCAGCGAGGGCTCAGCCTATCGTCCTCCTGGCCGTGGACCAGCAGAAGGGGCCTGGGGCTTACCATGTGGGCGTGCTTTGCGCCGTAGGTCTGGCTGGCAAGACCTACAACGGTGACCACCGCATTGCTCAGGGGGGCGGTGGCGATGACCACGGCTCCGCCGAAGGAGTGGCCCACCAGGGCCACCTGCCGACAGCCCCGGCTCTCCAGGAAGCTCACTCCCGCGAGCACGTCCATCATGGAGTGCGGGAGGTTGTTGGGCTTGCGGTAGTGCAGCCGCAGGGAGGATATGCCGTCCTCAATCAGCTCGTCGGAGAGGATGGAGTAGAGACCGCCCCCGCCGCTGAAGCCGCCGTAGGCTCCGGAGACCCAGAGGACAGCCCTGGTGGCCTCCGGCGCGGGGTGAAAGAGACATTGAATGGGCCCCAGGTTGGTGAGCGCCAGCATACCGGTCCCGCCCCTGTCCTCCGGAGGCTGCCACGGGGCTACTCCCTCAAACCGTATGGGGACGGGAGTTTCGCCAAGCAGAAGGCTCTCCCACGAGGGTTCAACCACCACCCTTGACCTTCTCCACAAACCGCCCGATTCGATTCAGAGCTTCCTCTATCTCTTCGGTGGAGACGGCGTAGCAGCACCTGACGTGCCCCTCGCCGCTGGGGCCAAAGGCCGAGCCGGGCACCAGGGCCACCTTCTCCTCCATCAGCAGTCTTTCGGCGAACAGGTCCGAGGACATGTCCAGCCCCTTGATGGATGGGAAGGTGTAGAAAGCGCCCTGTGGCTCCAGGCAGTTCAGGCCCAGGCGGTTCAGGCCCCGTACCATGAGGTGGCGACGGCGGTTGTACTCCTCCCGCATCTCCTCCAGTGGGCCGTCTCCGGAGCGCAGCGCCTCGATGGCCCCCATCTGGCCCTGGATGGGCGCGCACATCACGGTGTACTGGTGCACCTTCATTATGGCCTCTATGATCTCCGGGCCGGCGCAGGCGTATCCGATGCGCCATCCCGTCATTGCGTAGGACTTGGAGAAGCCGCCCAGGTGTATGGTGCGCTCGGCCATTCCAGGCAGCGAGGCGAAGCAGACGTGCTCCGCGCCGTACACCAGCCGCTCGTATATCTCGTCTGAGACCACCAGCAGGTCGTGACGCCTGGCGATGTCCGCTATCCGCTCCATATCGCCGCGCGGCATGACCGCGCCGGTGGGGTTGTTGGGATAGCCCATGAGTATGGCCTTGGTCCTGGGCGTGACCCGCGCCTCTATGTCCTCAGGCCGCACCCGGAAGCCGTTCTCCATGTGCGTAGGCACGGTCACTGGGACGCCGCCCGACAGGTGGACGCAGGGTATGTAGGAGACGTAGGTTGGCTCCGGGATTATCACTTCGTCCCCGGGGTCAAGGATGGCCCGCATCGCCAGGTCCAGGCCCTGGCTGACCCCAACGGTGACTATCACCTGGTTGGCGGGGTTGTAGCTCAGGTTGTAGCGCTCATTCAGGTAGCGGCTTATCCCCTGCCGCAGCTCCATGAGGCCGAAGTTGGAGGTGTACATGGTGTACCCCTTTTCCAGGGAGTAGATGGCGGCCTCTCTGATGCCCCAGGGAGTGACGAAGTCAGGCTCGCCCACCCCCAGAGAGATGACGTCATCCATCGTGTAGATGATGTCAAAGAATTTGCGTATGCCGGACGGGGAGAGACCCCTCACCCGTTGGGATATAGGGGATTTTCCTGCCGGTGTCTCTTGAACGTCGCTCAATGTCTTCATCTATGGGCTGAGAGGGAGACGCTTGACTCCCTCCTCGCCCTCCAGGATAACCCCGTCCTCCTTGAACCGCTTGAGAAGGAAGTGGGTTGTGGTGCCGTGCACTTCCTCCAGGGCAGCCAGCTTCATGGCTACAAAGCTGGCGACTTCCTGCATGGTGCGGCCTGCCAGCAGTACGGACAGGTCGTAATCGCCGGACATGAGATGCAGGGAGCGCACCTCCGGGAAGCGCGCAATCCTGCCGGCAACGCCGTCGAACCCCACGTCTCGCTGGGGAGTCACGCGCAGCTCCACAAGGGCAAGCACTTCCTGCTCGCCGAGCCTGTCCCAGTTGACCAGGGTCTTGTACTTGACGATGGCCCGGCTGCGCTCCGCCTCGGCGATGGCCGCCTTCACCTCCTCCGTGGCGCGGCCGGTAATCTCAGAGATCTCCTCCGGCGTGGCCCTGGCGTTCTGCTCCAGGATTGCGAGTATGTCTTTCATAGCTTCTTGCGTCATTCTATTGCCTTCTCTGGTTTGTTCTCAAGTACATTTGCGCCCCCGGAACAGGCTGGCGACATCGTCAGGCGTTCTGCACCGACTACGCATCCTTCACAATCAGCAACTCGTGGGAGCTCTTGACGTAACTGTCGGCGCATTGCTCCAAGCGGTTCTTGCCTATACGCGTCTCACCCTGCCCCAGGGTGTACTGCCACTCCACCTCGACAATCCTGTAGTCGGCGTACCACTCCCGCACGGTGGAGCAGTCGTTGTAGGATAGCACAAATCCGCCCCTGTGCCGGTTTAGCAGGTCTCGCAGAAGCGCGTGGTCGAATCCCTTGTGGTGGACAGGGAAGTTGCGCTGGGGGTAGATGCCCCGGAACATCTTGCTGTCCCCGTCCAGGTAGTAGGGCGGGTCGCAGTAGAGAAAATCGTCCATGTGCCGGGGCATAGTGTCTTCAAAGGAACCCTGCTCCACGCTAAGCCCCGGACAGCGGAACGTGCGTACCTTGTCCAGCAGGCGTTGGAAGCGGTCCGGCTCCTCGTAGATGCCGGACATCCAGCCTAGAAAGCCCGGCCCATAGCTCAGGTTGTGGTTGAACCAGTAGCGCGCCGCAAGCTCCAGCTTGTCCTCTATGGGTTCGACCTTGTCCCAATGCCCCTTCAGTCGCTTCTTGACCGACGCGTAGACCTCCTTGGTCGGCTCCCACTCGGCGATCCGTTGCGCCAACTCCACTGGCGATGCCAGCTGCGCCTGCCAGTAGTCGGTGAGAATGTCGAAGACGTCGTAGCCCTTGACCTGAATGCCCAGCTCCCTGGCGCAAGCTATCTCCACCGACGCGCCGCCCACAAAGGGAGAGACCAGCCTGCTAAGACCGACAGGCAGATGCTCGACCACATGACCAACCGCCAGGCTCTTGCCGCCCGCGTAGCGCAGGGGCAGGCCGTTGTAGCGGCCGTACCGGTACTTGCCCTGCCCGCGCAACCGCCCAAGGAACAGGTCCCGTTGGGACGACTCCGGCGATTCCGTGGCGCGCTCCGTCCTCGGCTCCAGTATAGCCAAGGAATCCCTCACAGCGACGGCCTCATATTGTGCCAGTCCGTCGCCTGCTCGTAGGCGTAGGCCGCCCGGAGAATCGTCTCTTCTCCCAGATGCTTGCCCATTATCTGCATCCCCACGGGGAGGCCGTCCACAAACCCGGCGGGGACGGACATAGCGGGTATACCGGCGATGTTGGCGGGTATGGTGCATACGTCGCTCAGGTACATCTGCACGGGGTCGTCCACTTTCTCGCCCAGCTTGAAAGCGACCGTGGGCGAGGCCGGGGTCACCAGGACGTCGTACTTCTGGAACGCATCCTGGAACTCGCGGCTGATGAGTGTGCGCACCTTCTGCGCCTTGAGGTAGTAGGCGTCGTAGTAGCCGGCGGAGAGGGCGTAGGTTCCGAGCATGATGCGGCGCTTCACCTCCGGGCCAAAGCCGTACTGTTTGGTCCTCTCCATAGCCTCCCACATGCTGCCTGCGTCCTCGCTGGAGAAGCCGTACTTCACGCCGTCGTACCGCGCCAGGTTGGCCGATGCCTCCGAAGGGGCCAGTATGTAGTACACCGCCAGGGCATACGTTGTGTGTGGGAGCGATACCTCCTCCACAACGGCGCCCAGTTCCTTCAACTTTGCCAGGGCTTCCCTCAGGGCGTCCGCCACGTCGCCGTCGATGCCCTCGCGGTAGTACTCCACGGGCACGCCGATCCTCATACCCTTGACGCCGGAGCCCAGGGCTGCCGTGTAGTCCGGGGGCTCCTGCGGGATGGACGTTGAGTCCCTTGGGTCGTGGCCTGCGATGGCGTTCAAGACCAGGGCGCAGTCCGTGACGTCCCTGGTTATAGGGCCAATCTGGTCCAGGGAGCTGGCAAAGGCCACCAGCCCGTAGCGGCTCACCAGCCCGTAGGTGGGCTTCATGCCTACGATGCCGCACAGGGCAGCTGGCTGGCGGATGCTGCCGCCGGTGTCGGAGCCCAGCGCGTAGTAGCACTCGCCCGATGCCACCGCCGCCGCCGGGCCGCCGCTGCTGCCGCCGGGCACCCGTTCCAGGTCCAGGGGTTGCGCGTGGGGAAGAAGGCGGAGTTCTCCGTAGACGACCCCATAGCGAACTCGTCCATGTTCCCCTTGCCCAACACAACGGCCCCCTGGCTGTGCAGCTTCTCGACCACAGTGGCGTTGTACGGGGGCACAAACCCCTCCAGCATCCGAGACGAGCATGTGGTTGCGATGCCGCTGGTACACATGTTGTCCTTCACCTGCATGGGGATGCCGGTCAGCAGCGCGCCCTCTCCCCTGGCTATGGCTTCGTCTGCTTTCTGCGCCTGCTCCAGGGCGGTCTCGCCCGTGACTGTGACAAACGATCGGACCCTTGCCTCCACCTCCCGGATCCGGCTCAGGGCGGACAGGGTCAACTCTCTGGAGGAGATCCCACGGCTGTCGATAAGCTCGCGAGCCTCGTGAATGGTGATATTGTGGAGTCCGTTCGGCATCAGTCCAGTACCGCCTTCACGCGGAAGAAGTCGCCTTCACGCCTGGGAGCGTTGGCAAGAGTGTCCTCCGTGGGGAACGGGTCGGCAGGCTCGTCCTCGCGCATTACGTTCTCCAGGGTTGCGGAGTGGCCGGTGGGTGGGACATCGGTGGTGTCCACCCGATCAAGCGCTTGGAAGTTCTCCAGGATGTCGGAAAGCTGGTGGCGAAAGCGCTCCACGTCTTCCTCGCTCAACCCCAGGCGGCAGAGGAGCGCCATGTGCTGCACTTCGTCCGGGCTCAGTCTGGGTGAGGTCATGGTTACGCACCGTCCCACAGAGAGATATACGCTTAGTGTAGCAAAGAGGAGGTTTTGCTTCAAGCGCGCCCTTGGCCGTCTGAAGCACGGTTGGTGTATACTGTAGAGGACGTTGGCAGTATCCTCAAAGCGAAGGACGGCTTGAATGGCAGACGCGGGCTATGACTATGACGTGGCAATTATTGGTGGCGGGCCCGGCGGGTACGTGGCGGCGATACGGGCGGCTCAGCTTGGGCTGAGGACGGCGCTGGTGGAGCGGGACGAGGTGGGGGGTGTCTGCCTCAACTGGGGATGTATTCCCAGCAAAGCCCTTCTTAAAAACGCAGAGACGCTGACTCTCTTCCAACGAGCGGAGGAGTTCGGCATATCCTTCGACAACCTGCGCTACGACTTCGGCAAGGCCATCGCCAGGAGTCGTACGGTCGTCAAGCGGCTAACCGGGGGCGTGGAATCCCTGCTGAAGAAGAACAGGGTGGACTACGTTAGTGGGTACGGCCGTCTGACCGATGCCCATACGGTTGAGGTGGAGGGCGGTCCTCAAATCCTCACCACAGGCAGCGTGATAGTCGCCACGGGCGCGCGGGCGCGCCCGGTCCCCGGCCTGGAGGTGGATGGCGAGACCTTCATAACCAGTCGGGAAGCCCTGGAGCTTGAGGAAGCGCCGTCCCCCGTGGTGATCGTGGGTGGAGGGGCCACCGGGGTGGAGTTCGCCTATCTTTACAGGGCGTATGGCGCAGAGGTGACGGTGGTTGAGATGCTCCCTCGCCTGGTCCCGAACGAAGACGAGGAGATGGGGCAGCAACTGGAACGCTCCTTTTCGCGCATGGGCATAGCTACTCTTACAGGCTCGCGGGTGACAGGGGTCAACCGGCGTCCGGGAGGCGCCATCCTCACCGTGGACACCCCGTCTGGGACTAAGGAGTTGGACGCACGCAAGGCGCTGGTTGCCGTTGGAGTCCAGGGCAACAGCGACGGCCTGGGACTGGAGGCGCTTGGCATCCGGCTTGAGAGGGGCTTCATCAGCATAGACGAGCGGATGCAGACCAACGTGCCAGGGGTATATGCCATAGGCGACGTCACCGGCAAACTGCTGCTGGCGCACGTGGCGCAGGCGCAGGGGATAGTTGCGGTGGAGACCATCGCCGGAGTGGAGAGCCCGGCCCTGGACTACAAGAAGATGCCCAGGGCCATCTACTGCCAGCCCCAGGTGACAAGCTTTGGCTACACGGAGAAGGAAGCCCTGGACGAAGGGTATTCCATCAAAGTGGGACGCTTCCCGTTCCGGGCCAACGGCAAGGCCCTTGCCTTGGGAGAGCCCGATGGCCTGGTCAAGGTGGTGGTGGATGGCGATAGCGGTGAGATTCTGGGCGCCCACATGATAGGAGCGGAGGTTACTGAGATGCTGCCGGAGTTGACCATGACCAATCTGCTGGAAGGCAGCGTAAAGGAGTTGGGCCTGCTGGTGCACTCCCACCCCACGCTGTCGGAGGCTATAAAAGAAGCAGCTCTGGCTGCAGATGGGCTGGCCATACACATTTAACCGCCAGGGCGTTGCGATGATGACCGCGTCAACTCGGAAGAGCGCGCCGTCGATATTCCTTGGGCGCCTAGTACAATATTCTTGGAACATCCTATATAATGGGTAACGTGACCCTGCAAGACACTCTCGAAAAGTCCCAAGTGGTGGATTTCTATCGCCGGATGCTCCTCATACGGGTCTTCGAGGAGAGATCGGCGGAGCAGTACACGCTGGGCAAGATACGGGGCTTCCTGCACCTGTACATTGGGGAGGAGGCCATTGCGGTAGGCTCCATCTCCACGCTGCTGCCCCAGGACTACATCGTAACCCACTACAGGGACCACGGCCACGCCCTGGCCCGCGGCATGGACCCCAATGCGGCGATGGCGGAGCTGTTTGGAAAGGCAACCGGATGCAGCAAGGGCAAGGGCGGGTCGATGCACCTCTTCGACGTTGATAAGCGGTTCATGGGAGGCTACGCCATAGTCGGGGGGCAGCTTCCACTGGCTACGGGGTTGGCTCTGGCCAGCAAGTACAAGGGGGAGGACAGCCTTGTTCTGTGCTACCTGGGCGACGGCGCTATCAACGAAGGAGAGTTTCACGAATCCATGAACCTGGCATCCCTGTGGAAGCTGCCGGTTATCTTCTTTGTGGAGAACAACCTGTACGGCATGGGAGCTCCGGTGGATGAGACCCTGGTGTTCCACGACGAAATCTACAAGTTCGCCAGGTCCTACAAGATGCCCTCCCAACGGGTGGACGGCATGGATGTGATGAAGGTGCTGGAGGCCACCAGGGAGGCGGTGGAGGCCGTGCGCGGCGGCGGAGGCCCCTACTTCATTGAGGCGATGGCATACCGGTTTCGAGGGCATTCAATGGCCGACCCCTCGGAGTACAGGGCTAAGACTGAGGAAGAGAGTTGGCGGACAAGAGACCCCATAGACACCTTCAGCCGGCGGCTCATGGATGAAGGGGTGGTCTCCCAGGAGGAGTTGGAGGAGATAGGCCGAGAGGTGGAGGCGGTGGTGGACGGGGCCGTCCAGTTTGCGGACGATAGCCCCTTCCCGGAGCCGGATGCCCTCTATGAAGACGTGTACGGAGAGTGAGTGAGTATGGCGCAGATTACGTATAGAGAGGCGGTGGCCCGGGCGTTGAGAGAGGCCCTGGAGGATGAGCGCGTCTTCATCATGGGAGAGGACGTGGGGAGCTACGGGGGCGCGTTCGCCGTGACCAGGGGCTTTCTGGAGGAGTACGGGCCGGAGCGCATCCGTGAGACGCCCATAGCCGAGTCCGTCATATCCGGGGCCGGAGCAGGCGCAGCAATGGCAGGCTTGAGGCCCATAGTTGAGCTGATGACCATCAACTTCAGCCTGCTGGCCATGGACCAGATCATCAACCACGCCGCCAAGGTACGTTACATGTCCGGCGGACAGATCACGTGCCCATTGATCATACGCACCGTCACGGGAGGCGGCGCTTCGGTGGGCGCTACCCACTCTCAGAGTTTTGAGGGGTGGTTCGCCTCTGTGCCCGGCCTGCGGGTGGTTGTTCCATCCACCCCCCGCGACGTCCTGGGCCTTTTCCGAGCCTCTTTGCAGCAGGAAGACCCGGTCATCTTCGCGGAGCATACCCTTCTGTATAGCAGCAGGGGAGAGGTGGAGGATGAGCGGTACGTAATATCCCTGGGGAAGGCTGACGTCAAGCGCGCCGGCACAGACGTAACCATCGTGGCATATGCTCGCATGGTTGCCGTCGCCCTGGGCGCCGCCCGGCAGCTGGAGTCCAGGGGCATCAGCGCCGAGGTGGTGGACCTGCGCACCCTGAACCCGCTGGACGCTGACACCGTCGTGGCGTCTGTGCAGAAGACCAGCCATGCGGTGGTGGTGGAGGAGACGTGGTACACCGGGGGGTTTGGCGCGACAGTGGTTGGACTGATTCAAGAGAAAGTTTTTGACTATTTGAACGCGCCGGTGGCCAGGGTGGCGGGGGTAGAGGCGCCCATGCCCTACTCCCGCCACCTTGAGCAGGCGTCCATCCCTAACGAGAGCCGTATTATTGAAGCTGTAGAGTCCACCCTTGGTCGGTGATACCTACCACTAGGAGGCACAGGAAATGGCTACAACGGTTGTGATGCCTCAGATGGGCTACGATATGCAGGAAGGTACGCTTGTCCGGTGGTTGAAGCGGGATGGGGAGGAAATCAAGAGGGGAGAGGCCATCGCCGAGATTGAGACGGACAAGGCTGTGGTTGAGATGGAGGCCTACGCGTCGGGAGTAGTGCTCAAGACCGTGGTTGAGGAGGGAAGCACGGTGCCGGTGGGCCAGGCCATCGCCTTCATAGGAAGCCCCGGGGAGCCGCTGCCGGATACGGCGCAAGCCCCTGAGACGCCGGCCGAGTCAGGCCCCGATCCAGAGGCAACGGCCCCGCCTGAGGAGGCCGCTCCGTCCGGGCCTGCTGCGTCGAGCCAGGTAAAGGCGTCTCCTATGGCGCGCAGGCTCGCGGAGGAGAAGGGGATAGACCTGACCCAGGTGGCGGGCACGGGACCTGGCGGGCGTATCACCAGGGACGACGTGATGGCCCATGATCCCGGAGCGGCGACAGCAATGCCGGAGGCCCCTCCACCCACGGATGAGGCCCCCACCATGGCGGAGGCTGAGAATGTTCCCCTGTCCAGGATGAGACAGGCCATCGCCCGCCGGACGGCCCAGAGCAAGCGTGAAGCCCCTCACTTCTACGTCGCCGCAGACGTGGATATGACCTTGGCCATGACCATGCGGCAGCAACTCAACGACGCCCTGGCGGGAGCGGCCAGGGTCTCCGTCAACGACCTAATTGTCAAGGCGTGCGCCCTGACCCTGGTCAAGTTCCCCACCTTCAACGCCTCCTTCCAGGGCGACCACCTGAGGATGAACCCGGCGATAAACGTGAGCATAGCCGTTGCCGTGGAGCAGGGACTCTTGGTGGTATCCCTTGGAGACTGCAGGGACAGATCCTTAGCGGACATCTCAAAGGTCACCAGGGGAGCGGTGGAGAGAGCCCAGAGCGGGGTGATGCGCGAGGAGGACTACACCGGGGGCACCTTCAGCATCAGCAACATGGGCATGTTTGACGTGGACAGCTTCTCGGCCATCATCTATCCTCCACAGGCGGCGGTGCTGGCCGTGGGCACGGTGCGCAAGCAGCCGGTGGTGCGAGACGACCAGATAGCCATTGCCCAGATAATGAAGGCGACCCTATCCACAGACCACCGCGTGGCGGACGGCGCCCAGGCGGCCCAATTCCTGGTGGAGGTCAAGCGCGTGCTGGAGAACCCCGTAAGCCTCCTAGTATAGCAGGGACGCGCGGCTGTGGGATCCCGCTCACGTCCTTCGACAGGCTCATCGGGTGGTTGGTTCCCGCTCATAGCCTGCCCCGTACCCCGATACGGGGGTGAGCCTGTCGAGCCACATGAGCGGGACGAGCGCTCAACCCACCACGGCCATTGCGCCATCGAAGCGCCTGTACAGGTGTACGATTAGGTAGGGGTTCAGTTTCAGGTTGACATTGCCGCTTGTGTGAATTAAGATTATTGTCAAATGCACCGCGTGGCTACCTTCTATCGCTGTTGCTGTAAGCCCTGAAACGAGGGCTTGCTTCACGGTCATTAGCTCCATGAATCGCCCCATCAGCGCAACACATTCTGAGGGGCGATTTGTATTATCGGTAGACCAGTGGCGCCTTGCAGCGGACTCCTAAGGAGGCATAATGAGCCAGGCAAAGATAAATGAAAAGGGCATCCTACCCGTTCTACAGGAGGAGTTCAACACCTTCGAGTCTGTGGTGGGGGAGTTCATCCAGGGCGACTGGGACCCAATGGCCTTCCAGGCGTTCCGCCTCCGAATGGGGGTCTACGGGCAGCGTCAACCGGATGTCCACATGCTCCGGGTAAAGCTGCCGGTGGGCGAGGTCTTCTCCGAGCAGTTGGAGGCGCTGGGCGCCATAGCGCGGGAGTTTGCCCCACTGAACAAGGGCCACGTAACCACTCGGGAGAATATGCAGTTCCACTTTGTGCCACTGGATAGGGTGCCCCAAGCTTTGAGTGTAATGGGGCAGGTGGGACTGTCCACGCGGGAAGCCTGCGGCAACACGGTGCGCAACGTAGCCGGCTGCCCGCTGTCCGGAGTCTGCAACGACGAGCCGTTCGACGTCACGCCCTACGCCGGCGCCTACGCCCGGTACTTCCTGCGCCACCCTGTGACCCAGGCCATGCCTCGCAAGATCAAGACCGCGTTCTCCGGGTGTGAGGCGGACTGCGCCATCACCAGCATCCATGACGTAGGTTTCATTCCAAGGGTGCGTGAGGTGGACGGCCGGCAGGAGAGGGGATTCAAGATGGTGGTCGGCGGCGGCCTCTCCATCATGGCTCGTATCGCGCCCACCCTGTATGAGTTCGTGCCGGTGAGCGACTATCTGCGCGTCAGCGAGGCGGCCCTGCGTGTCTTCGACGCCTCGGACGAGCTGAGGAAGAACAAGATGAAGGCCAGGATCAAGTTCCTGGTGGACCGCGTCGGCATAGACGCCTTCCGCGATATGGTGGAGAAGGAGCTTGAGCGTCCGTGGGCGCAGCAGCCCATAGACCCCACGCCGCTGCTCTACCTGGACGACGAGGAGGCCGACGCCCCCCAGTCGCCTGCCCCTGGAAGCCAGGCTTCGCCCAACGGAGACAGAGGGGAGTACGATCTGTGGCGCAACACCAACGTCCGGCCTCAGAAGCAGGATGGCTTCCACGTAGCGCTGGTCAAGCTGCCCCAGGGCGACATACAGGAATACCAGTTCCCCATCCTGGCCGACATCACGCGGAAGTACGCCGCCGGTCGGGCTCGCTTAACCCAGCAACAGAACATTGCCTTGAGGTGGGTGCGGGAGGAGTCCCTCTACCCGATGTGGAAGGATCTGAAAGAGGCAGGACTGGCCGAGCCGGAGGTGAACACCATAACTGACGTCACCTCCTGCCCAGGCACCGATAGTTGCAAGCTAGGCATCACGTCCTCAATGGGCCTCGGAAAGGCTATACGGGAGGAGCTTGCCACTATGGACATATCCGACCCGTTGGTCAAGGGCCTGCACATCAAGATGAGCGGATGCCCCAACTCCTGCGGTCAGCACCACATAGCCAACATAGGATTCCACGGCGCCTCAATGAAGGGCGACGGAGGCAACCAGGTACCCGCGTACGAGCTTTTTGTAGGCGGCAGCTACCAGGACCTCAACGGGCAGTCGGAGTCGCGCATCGGGATGCGTCCCAAGGGGAAGATACCCGCCAAGAAGGTGCCGCAGATCATTCGCTCCGTCCTGGATTACTACCAGGGAAACCGGGTGGGGGGAGAGACGTTCAACACATTTGTGGACAGGGTGGGGGTCGGTCCCTTTGAGGCCATCATGGCGGAGAGCCAGGACTTGGGGCCTCTCAACAGAGAGAATATAGATACGTACATGGACTGGAGCAGGACGGCGCTCTACAAGGTGGAGCGCGGCGAAGGGGAGTGCGCGGTCTAGGGGGTTCAGTTAGCTACAACTGAGATACCTCCGGGCGCTTCGCGAAGCGCCCGGAGGTATCCAAAGAGTCCCCGAAAAGAGACGGACCACGTCATCACGTCCCTGAAGCCGATGCGGAGCTTGGCGGATAAGGCGTCGTAGGCTAGGCGCATGGTGTCCTCAACGCGCTGCTTGCCTAGGCCTTCCAGTATCTGCGCTTCCGGGGTTGCCCAATGGTGTGGTCAGGCTATGAGCGGGCGGTCTGCGCCGGCCTGGCAAGCAGCCAGCGGGCTATCGCCGCTTCATCCAGCGTTGGAACCGGCGCCATGCGCTGTCCTCTTGCCAGGCCGGTGGCTCAATAGACCTTCCTCGCCATCGCTTCTCCTGCCCACCGCTGGGCCTGGCAAAGAAGAGGGCATAAGTCAGGACGAACAGGATGAGTACAAGCCAGGCAACTGGGCCCCAAAGCCCAGGGGCAATTGCGCTGACCAGAATTGCCAGCGCCAGCAAAATAATGCCAATCGTCATAAGGCGGCGGGAGCTCCGGTAGGCGTGGCTGGCAATACCCCCGCAGAAGCGGCCAAGCGCGGACAAAGGTGAGCCCTTTTTGGCTTTGCCAGGCTCCTTGGCGGGAGCGGAATCACCTACCTGCTGTAGGATCTCCTCTATCTCACGCTGATACCGCTCGGACATGGCGCCCCTCCCTTACGGTAAAATCATTATAGACTATTCACCGCGCCAGGGAAAGCCCTTTGTCCCATCCCTATGGGCGCCGCACGCTTTCCACACCTGGGATACCAGTGGGCCAGGACGAGCGCAAATGGGGATTGCGCGCCTCTTGACAGTGGGTATATAATCCCTCTCCAACGCATACTCCAACTTGTAACGTGGAGCGTTGGACATGGCTATGGGCAGTGAAAACAGAGCGCACGTAAAGAAGGGCAAGTCAAAGGAGGCAATCGCCCTCGCCTTGGCTAGTCGCTGGGAAGAGGCGGTGGCGCTGAACTACGAAATTATCGCTGCCTTCCCCAGGGACGTAGAGGCTCACAACCGGCTGGGTAAGGCGCTATCCGAGTTGGGACATTACAAAGAGGCAAAGGACGCATTCCGGAAGACCCTGGAGATATCCCCGGCCAATGGCATAGCCAAGAAGAACCTGCAAAGGTTGGATCCACTGGACGAAGACGCAGCCGCGCCCAAGCGCGGCACAAAAGTGACTCCACAGCTCTTCATAGAAGAGCGAGGGAAGTCCGGCTCCATCTCCCTGACCAGACTGACCCCGGATGGCGGCCACCTGCGTATGGCTCCCGGCGACGCGGTTGAACTGCGATTGTCCGGGGACGGCCTGACGGTGGAGAGCCCGGAAGGGCAGTACCTGGGAGAGATAGACCCCAAACTGGGGCAGCGCCTTGCAAGGCTCTTGCGGGGCGGAAACAGGTACGCGGCCGCTGTGACCTCCGTACAGGAGCAGAGCCTAGTCATCATGATCAAGGAGATCTATCAGCACAGCAGCCAGTACGGCGTGGTGTCCTTCCCATACAAGCAGCCGGTGGGCGGAGTCTACTCCTATCCGGGAGCCCCGCCACTGCCGATTGACCTCGACTTGGAGGTGGCTCTCGACTTGGAGGACGAGGAGGTCGACCTTGAGCGGCCACCCATTATAGACTGGGACGAGGAGGGAGAGGCCAACATCGCCGCTCCACCATCTGAGGAGGAAGAAGAGCCTGCCTCCACACCTGTGGACGACCTGGAAGAACAAGCCGGCTTCTAGCCTCTAATTTGTCCGAGGCAGCCGCTCAGGTTGCCTCATCCCCTTCCTGGTGTGACGGATAGCCTTCTTTCCCGCGACCCAAACCTGGTGTATCATCACATCAGCAAAGATGAACCTATCTCGACGCATCTACCCACTGGACCCACGGGAGTTGACTGAAGAGCAGCTCGCGGTTGTGTTCGCCATGACCTCCCGCAATCCCCAGCCCTTCGATGAGATAGCTCGGCTGGTAAGCGAGGAGAAGGCGGCTGACTTCCATGAGCGATGGGTCCTCAACTACGGTCATGCCTCGGTTGCGGAGCACGCCATCCTCCACATGGCCGTGGAGAACATCTCCCGCCTGGCCTGCGACAACCTGGAGGACAACCGACTGGCTTCCTACACCGAAAAATCCTCGCGCTATCAGGTCCTGGGCCAGGGCCACTATCACGTCCCGCGGGAGCTCGACGAAAACCCTCCTCTCAGGGACGTGTATATCAAGACCTGCGATACGCTGTTCACGGCCTACCGGGAGTCCGTGGATGGGCTGCTTGAGTACTTGCGTGGAGCCACGCCGCAGAACGAGGGCGAACGGGACTCTGCCTACAACCTGCGCTTGAGGCGAGTGGCAACGGATGTAGGTCGCTTTCTGCTGCCCGCAGCCACGCTAACCAACGTGGGAATGACACTGAACGCTCGCTCCATGGAACACGCCATCCGCAAGCTCCTCTCGTCGGACCTGGTTGAGGAGCAAGAGATAGGGGAGGCCCTGAAGCAGCAGGGCAGGACCATAACCCCCACACTCATCAAGTACGCCGATCGCAACGAGTACATGGTGTTGTCCAGGGAGGCCCAGGGAAGCCTGGCGCAGGAGGAGATAGGCTTCTCTCCGCTCTCAGACTGCCGGGCGGAGCTGGCGCACTATGACGCGCAGGCGGAATCCAAGCTGGTGGCCGCGCTGCTGTACCGCTTCTCCACCAGCTCGTATGACGACGTGTGGCAAAGAGTGGAGGCCATGAGCCGGCGCGAGCGGGAGGAGGTTGTCCACCAGGCCCTGGACCGGCTGGGCCCCCACGACGTCCCCGTGAGGGAACTGGAGGTGGTGGACTATACATTTGACCTGGTGATGGACTACGGCGCCTACCGGGAGTTCAAGCGCCACCGTATGCAGACCTACATACCACAGCCGCCCACGGTGGACCTGGGATACATTGTCCCGGACCTCATTCTGCAAGCTGGCCTAGAGGCGCCTTTCAGGCGGGCAATGCGGACGGCCGCCGATGGGTTCCATCGCGTTTCAGAGGCCGCGCCGGGAGTGGGCGGGTACCTGGCAACCCACGCCCACCTTAGACGGGTGCTTTGCAAGGTGAACCTGAGGGAGTGCTACCACCTGTTCAAGCTGCGCACGAGTCCCCAAGCCCACTTCACCCTGCGAAGGGTGATGCGGCAGGCGCTGGACCTGGCGGCCCAGCGTCACCCGCTGCTGTTCAAGTATCTGCGGATAAGGGCGGAGTAGCGGAGGCGGCTTGCCGGCGCGCCGACCTGTCGACGCTGATGCTGGCAACGGTAGCCACGGTCATATTCTCCCTCTCCTTGTCTCGCATGATCCATACACCCTGTGTAATCCGTCCCTTCACCGGGACCTCTGCGAGGCTGAAACGCTCGATGATGCCCTGCTCAGAGACTATCATGATCTCGTTGGCGTCCAGCACCAGGTGAGCGGCGGCTACCGGCCCGGTCTTATCGGTGATCCTGAGGGTTTTCACACCCTTGGCTCCTCTGGCCGTCTTGCGGTATGCCTGTATGGGGGTCAGCTTTCCAAATCCCCTGCGACTCACCACGAACAGCTGGGCGCCATGCAGGACCACGTCCATGGACACCACCCTGTCGTCCGGGTCAAGGCGTATCCCCCTGACGCCGCCGGCGTAACGGCTGCTCTGGCGTACGTCCGCAATGGGAAAGCGGGCGGCCATACCCATCTCCGTCACCATCACCACCTCATCGCCCTCACGGGCTCCTCGCACGGCGACAAGCTCGTCCCCTGGCTCCAAGTCCAGAGCTATGAGTCCGTTGCTCCTGATGCTGGAGAGGGCGGCGAACTTCATCCGCTTTATCTCCCCTTTCCGTGTGCCAAGCATTACGAACTCGTCCTGGTGGTCCGGAGAGACGTCCAGCACGGCGTTGACCTGCTCTCCGTTTGCAATCGACAGGAGGTTTATAGCGGGCATCCCGCGGGTGGAGCGCGATGCGTCCATGGGTATTTCAAAGCACTTGAGGGAGTAGACCCTGCCCCGGTTGGTGAAGAACAGGAGAACGTCGTGGGTGTCTGCCACTACAAGGTGCTGTAGCACGTCGGCCTCCCTGGTGACCATCCCTGTCACGCCTCTACCGCCCCTGTGCTGAGCCCTGTACGTGTCAAGAGGCATGCGCTTGAGGTAGCCCCGTTGGGTGATGGTTATCACCATGTCCTGGTGGAGCACCAGGTCCTCCCTGGTCGGGGCATCAGGCTCCTGGTCCAGCACCTCGGTGCGGCGGTTATCGCCAAAGTCCATCCGGATCTTCCGGGTCTCCCTCTTGACCTCCGCCAGCACCTTCTGGGGGTCGGCCAGCAGGGCTTCAAGCTCGCCGATGGTCTTCTGCAGCGCTTGGAACTCCTCCTCTATCCGCTCTCTCTCCAGTGCCGCAATGCGCCTTAGCTGCATGTCCAGGATGGCTTGGGCCTGTATCTGAGAGAGGGCGAACTGCTGTATCAGCCCCTGCCGGGCCGTTTCCACGTCTGCGGACTGGCGGATGAGGTTTATCACCGCGTCCAGGTTGTTCAGGGCTATCCTCAGCCCCTCCAGGATGTGGGCCCGCTCCTGGGCTTTCCGCAGGTCGAACTGCGCCCTCCGCGTCACCACCTGCCGGCGGAAATCTATGTAGTGCCTGATGATCCTCTTCAGGGGAAGCACCTGGGGCTGGCCGTCCACCAGCGCCAGGGTGTTGACGAAGAAGGCCGTCTGCAAGGCCGTATGCTTGTACAGGTTGTTCAGCACAATCTCCGGCTGAGCTTCCCTGCGCAGCTCAACTACAACCCGGAGGCCGTGGCGGTCGGACTCGTCCCTCACCTCGCTTATACCGTCTATCTTCTTGTCCTTGGACAGATGGGCGATCTTCTCCACCAGCGTGGCCTTGTTTACCTGGAAGGGGATTTCGGTAACGACTATCTGGCTGCGTCCCGATCGTCTTTCGACTTCCTCAATTGTTGCCTTTGCTCGCACCAGGATGCGCCCGCGGCCCGTGGAGTAGGCGTTCACGATGGAGTCTCTGCCCATGATAATCCCGCCCGTGGGGAAGTCCGGCCCCTGGATGAACTTGACCAAGTCCTCCACGGTGGCGTCCGGGTGGTCTATGAGGTGAATGGCCGCGTCGCACACCTCACGCAGGTTGTGAGGTGGAATGCTGGTTGCCATTCCCACGGCAATGCCCGCGGCGCCGTTGAGCAGCAGGTTGGGCAGCACGGCTGGGAGCACCTGCGGCTCGCGCAGCGAATCGTCGAAGTTGGCCGTGAAGTCCACGGTGTCGCGGTCTATGTCCGCCAGCATCTGCTGCGCTATTGTGGAGAGGCGAGCCTCCGTGTACCGCATCGCCGCCGGTGGGTCGTCGTCAATGCTGCCAAAGTTGCCCTGCCCGTCTATCAGGGGATAGCGCATGGAGAAGTCTTGGGCCATGCGCACCATTGCCTCGTAGACGGGGGAGTCCCCGTGTGGGTGGTACTTCCCAAGCACCTCTCCAACCAGGCGCGCGCTCTTCTTGTACGGGGTGCCTGCCCTCATGCCAAGCTCGTCCATGGCGTACAGGATCCTGCGTTGCACCGGCTTCAGGCCGTCCCGCACGTCCGGAAGGGCTCGGGCAACGATTACGCTCATGGCGTAGTCAAGGTAGGAGTTGCGCATCTCATCTTCGATGCGCACAGGTCGGATGTTTTCTATAGGAGTTACCATCGATCTATCCTCTCTTTGTCGAGGTTATGTTTGGGCCGACGCCCTTGAGTGCGGGGCGGCCTCTTTTCTCAGGGAGTACGTCTCCCCTCGTTTCGCTAAGGCCAGGAAGAGATTGCTAAAGCTCTTGGGGATCTCCTTTTCACGCTCGTTGTGCCACTGGATGCCGATGACCCAGTCGTGCCGGGGGCTCTCCAGCGCCTCTATCAGGCCGTCCTCCAGCGAGTAGGCGGAGGCCATGAGGGACGAGGCCTTTTGAGGCTCGCCAACGCCCTGGTGGTGACGGCTGTTCACCTGCACAAAACCACCGGCGCCGAGTATGGCGGCCAGCTTGCTGCCGGGGGATACGTATACCCTGTGGAAAGCCGACTTCCCGGTCTCTTTCTCCGCCCGATGGCCCGGAATGTCCTGGATTAGCGTACCGCCAAAGACCACGTTGAGAAGCTGCATTCCCCGGCAGATGCCCAGAACGGGCATGCCCTCTTGCAGGGCGACCTCCAGCAGGGCTATCTCCCACCGGTCCTGCGCGTGGTTGGGTTGGTCAAGCCCTGCCGCGGGGTCCGGGTCCCGATTGTAGTGGTGGGGGTCTATATCCGCTCCGCCGGTGAACAGGAGGCCGTCAACGGATGATATGGCTTCCCGGACCAGCTCAGGGTTGTCCGGCAGAAGTAGGAGCGGCTCCATCCCGCCCCTTGCCACCGCTTCACTGTACGAAGCAGCCCACTCTTCGTCTGAGGCCGCTACACCAATGACGGGCTTGGTCAAATCCCCACCTTCCTTGGCATGCCCGGGCGCCCGATGGCCTGTCCCATACGGGCATACCTAGCGCAAGTGTACACCGGATGGCGGAACTAGGCAAGGCGTCGAAGTGCTTTGTCATTGTGCAATGATTATGCCAGTAGTTAATTGTTCAATGAAAATGTCAGTCTATGAAAGGACTGACGTTGACCATGAGAGAGCAATCAAGGATAGCGGTGTTGAACGGAGTACTGGAAGGGAAGGTGTCGGTGGCAGAGGTGGCCAGGCTGCTGGGTGTGAGCGAGCGCCATGCATGGCGACTACTGAGAGCATATCGAAAGGAGGTTTTGTCCGACATGCCCTGACCCCGTGCAGGCGCTTGTGGATGTGCTAAACTGCTGCGAGGAGGGGGTGGGCATGCGTACAATAGAGGTGGTCTTCTACCGAGAGGGAGCGGTCTGGGGGCCATAAACGATGCTTGCTTGGAAGAGCGCCATACGCGATGCGCTGGATACGGAACCCGTCAGCCGAGTTGGCAAGGCGGTGTCGGTGTCCCTTTTCATACTCATCGTCTTAAACATCGTGGCCGTGGTTTCAGGGACCGTCGAGGACATTTATAATGTCTCGCCTAGAGCTTTCATGGTCTTTGAGGCCGCGTCCGTCGCCGTTTTCACAGTGGAGTATCTGTTGCGTCTATGGACATGCACCACTGAAACCAAATTCGCTCGCCCGGTGATGGGACGGCTGAAATTCATACTTTCCCCTTTGGCGCTGGTTGACCTGATGGCTATTCTGCCTTTCTACGTGGCTTTGTTAAACCTCCCATGGATAGATTTGCGAGTACTGCGCGCAGCCCGTCTAGTGGGACGCGTCGCTCGGTTGGGCCGCTACAGCGCCGGCATCCGCACCTTGGCTCTAGTATTACAGTCCAAGAAGGACGAGTTGCTAAGCGTCATCCTGGTATTGCTCTTACTTCTGTTGTTGGCCTCTTCCCTCGTGTTCTATGCAGAGAATGGCGCTCAACCCGACAAGTTTTCCAACATACCGGAAACCATGTGGTGGGGAATCATCACCCTAACCACGGTGGGCTACGGAGATGTTTACCCTGTTACCTTAGCAGGACGGGCGTTGGCCGGAGTCATGGCTGTCTTGGGGATAGGGCTGTTTGCGCTGCCGGCAGGGATTCTAGGGTCTGGATTCATTGAGGAGATACAGCAGCGACCCAAGCGCGAGGACATTTGCCCGCACTGCGGGGAGCAGATTGGATGAAAAGGGCTTGCGCTAAGAAAGGAGCAGAATATGGGAAACTGTTCATTTTGTGGCAAAAGCGCAGGGCTTCTTCGCAGTAGGCGCCATAGCATGCGAGGACATAAATGCTAGGGGTTATAAAGAAATGGTGAAGCTAGCTGCTCAAGCTGCTTCCAAGCCGCCGGCCCGCCCTTCGAGAGCCTCAGGGGTGAGTGTGGGCACGGGGCGGCCGCTCAGGGTGAGCCAGTCGAACCCCTTGAGCGGTGGGCCGGCGGCGTGTACCATCCTGCTGGAACATTTCCGGGGCAGCCCCTTAGCGTTGCTACCACAGCCACCACCGGCGCGGCCTGGGCAGGCGCTGCCCCAAGAACGTCTCTAGGTTGGGACGGTGCAGCGCCGTTCTGCCGCCGCCGCTGGCGTCCTGGTCAATCAGGGTAGAGGGCACGTCTTCCCATGAAAAGTCGCTTCTGCCGAAGGCGTCCCTGGACTGCCAGATGATAACCCGGTTCCCGTCGATGGTCCATCCGTTGGTCACAGCGCCTTCGCCCCTGGCATAGGCCGCGGGTCGGAGCAGATTGATGAGGCGGGCTTTGACGCGGTCGTACCGCTTCTCGGCGTAATCCAGCCAAGTGACGCTGCGACGCCAGTCTGACGCGGGCTCGTCGCCAGCCTGGGACAGGATACCGCTCAGCACACCCGATGAAAGGGCCAGCCAGTCCTCCGGAAGGCGTTCGTCGTCCAGACGGTCCATGACCTCTGCCAGGTAGCGCCTGTATAGGTGGCCGGTCAGGCCCCGGCGCATCTCCTGGATACGGCCTTGCAGTAGTTGGCGCAGGCTTTCGTCGTGGGCCGGCAGGGCGGTGGTTGTGTATATCATAAGGCTGCGCTTGACCACCTCGTCGGGGAAGGACTGGGGCTCAGCGTTCATGGACAGGATGAAGCCGGGGTGCTCAGGAACGCCGGGCTGTAGTTCATCCTTGATCATGTCTCGACCGTGGCTGTTGAAGGCCCGGCGACCGATGTCGTCAAACACCACAGGAAAGCGCTTGTACGCCTGCTGCAACCCGCGCAGTTGCGCCTTGGTGAAGCTCCCCTTTTCGACTGTGTGGGCAAGGCTAAACATGGAGGTCATCAGCGTGTCCACCAGGCTGGTCTTGCCACAGTTGGACTTGCCGAAGACTATGGCGAAGGATGGATAACGAATCACGTCGCTGTCCTGCAACAAAGCCAGAGAGCGTAGGTCGCAAATGAAAGGCGAGAAGTACAACCAGGACATCAGGATGAAGTAGTCGCGCTGCAAGCCCGCTACGTTGCCCTCAAAAGCGCCCTCGTAGTTCCTGAAGTACTCAAGCAGCAGGTGAGCGTCTGTTTTGACCGAAGCGTCATCCCATTCCAGGGGGAACCGCTCGCCGGACAGCAGGGCCATGCGGTTTGCCCTGTCTATGGAAAAGTAGCGGTTGTCCGCCTCTTCTGCGGACTTTACAAGGCGTATGCGGCTAATCTCCCGCTTGATATCTGGGGTGATAGTCTGCTTGCCGTTGCGAATGGGCGGGGCCGCCGCAGATAACCTTGGCCCCAGCACGGCGGCCACCTTTTCGATGCGTTCTATCTGAACCGGCGCCGATACCTGCGATTCTTCGGCTGCCGGCGCTTCGATAATCAGTGTGCATGATATATCGGACATGACGGGCGTATCAGAGACCTCGATTTCGGCGTTGGTTATGCGTTCCTCCGGCAGAGGGATTTCGTCCGAAGCCGAGTCCCGGATGGCGTCATACATACGGTTGTAGTGGCTCCAGGCCTCTTCATCGTCGTCGAAGACCACCAGGGTTTCCGGCTGCCTGCCGGAGAAGGCTGCCTCCGACAGGTTGGCGGAACCGACGATCACGCGATTGCGCCCGTCTTCATTCGACAGCAGGTACAGCTTGGCATGGGCAATGGCCTTCCTGAGGACGCGAAAACGGGCTTGCCCGGCGTGCGCCTTTTCTAGAATGTGGACGTGCCGCTCGTCCTTCAATCCCATTATGGCGGAGCGGGTGTCCCCAACCACCACTTTCTGAAAGGCCAGGATGCTCTTGATCTCCCGCAGTGTGCCCTCGTATCCGAACACACACTCAAAGGAGTTGAAGGCGAACTGGTCCAGCATCCTGACTATGGCTCTCGCACTGGCGGAGTAGGTCAGTACTCTGAGTTGGTCGTAGCCGGCAAACAGGTCCCAGTTGAACTGCCACTCGCTTACAAAGCGGGCGTTGACCACACGAAGCCCTGTGCCGTCGTCCAGCCTGAGAGTAGGTTGGCTCTTGTGAGCTCCGTTAGATTGTTCGAATAGCCGGTCCATGCCTTGTAACTCTTGCGGGTAGATTTGGGCTATGCCTAAAAGTAAAGACGGCTCTGCGCCACTCTTGTTGGACACACACAGGACAAGCTCGGTGGGCGCGAGATTCAGTTGGTAAACCTCGCTTGTGGGGCGCTAGGGCTCCTCCTTGAAGTCCGTGCCGCTGTTCCAGAGGTAGCGGCTGGTGGACAGGGCGATGACCACGAACAGCGCGTACACTATGGGGAAGTAGATCGTGTGGGACGTTGCGGCTTCGCCCGTTTCACCGCTGGGGTTCAGCGTCCAGAACCACTCCCAGAAGAACAGCATTGTGAGCGCAATGGACCCGTACCATGCGAAGCCGACACGAAGATAGTCGAGCGTATTGGGTTCCTGGGCCAGGCTCTTGAGAGTCATGTCTCGCCTTCGCAGATAGCTCACCACCAGCGATGCGGTCACCCCGGCCGCCATGAACCAGCTAAGGATGCGCCACAGTGGATATTCCGATGAGCCGTCGTGGTACAAAGGCGTTAGAATCAGGTTGAGCGCCACGCTCAACGCCGTTAATAACAGAAAGGCCGCCAGAATCCGCTTAGCGGTGTCCAAGGTCACCTCCTACAAGTAGAGCGTCCGGCCAGTTTCCTATGGGGCGGGAATGCCTTGTTTCGATGACATTGTAGCACGGCGGGCGACGCTGTGCGCGCTCAATTGCACATCCCTGGCTCGTAGGGATCTGTGTGTGGAGTGGGATCCGTCTAGCTCTGGTCTATGCCCAGGGTGGAAAGCATCTCCATGCTTCCGGGGGCTAGCTCCAAGCCCTGCTCCGTGCCCGCCCGGTATTTCTGCCGAATGGCATCCAGCGTCTCCTCCTCAGGGCGTTGGCCTTCGCTCAGGCGCTCCACCAGTTCTGCCAGCGTGCTGTAGGCCTGGTCAACGTGCCAGTAGAAGGACAGAAGCCACGCCAGCTCGCGCTCGTTGGACGGCGCAGGCGCCTCGCCTAGGTCGAATATGGCATCGCTGACCTTGGTGTATCGCAGGATACCGGCCTTGTCCTCCTCGTGGTCGCCGTAGAACCGCTTGTGCTTCAGCTCCGATACCCGCCTGCGGTAATCCGACTCGCCGTAGATCTCCCTGGGCAGCCAGTCCTTGCGAAGGTCCCTTACCTCTTTCCCCTGAGCGTCTACGATGGCGACCGCCACGTCCACTCCAAGGACGGGGTCACTCTCAAACTTCACCGCGTCTCTGACGACCGCCTCCTGGAGCATGAGGGTCAGCTCCCTGGTTATCTTCCTGTACAGCGGCCCGCTGGCCTCATCGTTTCGGTCTGCGCCAAGGCCACCGGTGTTGAACATGTAGTACTCCTGATGCAGTCCGCCCTCTTCGATGTTCTTCAGTATGGAGTACATTAGGTTGGCGTTCTCGTCTTCCAGTCCAATGATGAACGGGTCTGAGAAGTACTCCACGTACGGCATGCCTATGGCGCCCGTGGCCGCCCCCGTCTGAACGGCCTCGCCGTACATGAGGGCTCGAACGTAGGTCTCCGTGGTCAGTCTGACCAGGGGAGGGACAACGGTGTTCTGGCGCATCACGCCCTGCCACAGCGCCCTGTCGGCGCTCTCCATCGGCACGTGAACCATATCGTCCAGCCGCCCGCCCGTGAGATCCCTGGCCAGGTGCGCAACGCCCTTCCTGGCAAGGAGCCTGGAGCGGGAGAGGAGCATCCGCATGTTGCGAACGGGGTTGCGCAGGAAGTCCGGGGCGCCCGCCGCGGGATCGAATGGGACGTTCTCAAGGGTCTCCTGTGCGTTGGGCTCTTCCGCGGACCCGCGCAGGACGTCGTGGGTAATGGGATCGCTCTCCCGTGTAAGGCCAAAGGGCACTGCGTACAGGTTGTTCTCCGTGCCGTCTATGCCATAGGAGATGGTTATCTGCTTGCCGCCCCTTGTGGTCTCGATGGGGTCTGGGAGCGGTTGCAGCAGAATAATGTCGTCGTTCATGGGGTAGATGCCCTCGTCGGAGTCGGGAGCCAGGCCCAGGAGGTTTGCGAGGTCGCTTTCTACCAGCTCTATCATAATGGTGAGGGTGCTCTTGCCATGCAAAGAGGGGCCGGTGGTGATAAGCGCGGTATTGGTTATATCGCCCTTAAGGGTCCTGACCTTAGCCATGCTCAGGGCAGCCTGCAGGGCTAGCCCATTGGCCTGCTTGACCATGAACATAGCCACGGACAGCGGGCCCATCTTGTGCTCACCCATGTAGTCGAATCCCAGGTGCAGGGAGAGGCCCTTGGTGGGAGCCTTGAAGATCAGCTGGGTAAGGCCGGCCTCCTGGACGCGGTCCTTGAGGTCTTGGGGCAGGCCAAGGTCATCCAGCCACCTGGGGATGGATACCTCCAGGATTTGCGGCTCCTTGTCAAGGTCGGCGTCGGGGAGGTCAAAGGTCAGCTGCTGCCACATGTATGGAAGCTGCGGGTAGTCCGTGCCGAAGAGGAGCTGCCTTGCGTGGAACGACCGCCCCGGGGCATCGCCGATTTGCCGGTCGGTCTGTATGATGGTGTCTCCGGAGGCGAAGCGCCCCTTCATCATCCGGGTTACGTACGGGAGTATCTCGGCAAAGAGGGCTTGGTTGGACTCGCTGAAGGGCAGGGCGTCGCGGTTTTTGGAGAAGCCGTCTATGAAGTACTGGGTCAGGTCCGGTCGCCGCGCTACCCCCAACTGGCTGAAGAAGCCCAGGCCGCCGCTGTCCAGCCGTACAACCGTATCGGGCCAGGCGCGGTTTCCAGCCTTGCCTTCTTTGTTGAGTTGAGCGCACTCCAGGGTGACCTGCTCGGCTTCCCGCAGAAGCTGCTCCTGCTCCTGGGGCGGGAGGTCCTGGAAGATGCGCATTTGGCCTGCAAGCCAATCACCCGATGGATTGAAGTACAGGCTGTCCCGTTTATGCCCCTTCTTGGCTGTGGCTACCAGTTCATCAAGAGCCCTTGCGAACGTGGGGTTGACCGGAGGCCCCGACAGAGATGCCCCAATCCCCTGCGTGATTGCCATGCTGCAAATCTCTCCTGACTAAAGTGTTATTCTGGGGTTTTCCTAATCACTCAAGATAGCTGCCAACAGACGGCCTGCGGTAGTTGGCGCAACGCAGGCATTCTACAGGATATGACCCTCTTTAGCAAGGATTCCTTACCCTGTGATAGCGCGGTGTTGAGCGCATTTGCAATGCGGAAAGCCCCCATCAGGGCGCGGCTCTCTTGCCAATGCCGCTGCCCTTGCCGGCTTTTATGCTGAGAAGCACTCTGAGCATCTGCACAGCTTTCTGAGCAGGTCAAACGGATAGATGCCGGAGTCATGGGTATCGCTCCACAGGAACTGCACCGCATAGCGTCCTATCTGCATCCAGTCCACGGCATAGACGTCCTCCCTTACGTCATCCTCCGCCACCCTTCGCCGACCCGTCATCTCCTCCACACACCCGGCGCAGCAGCAGTGTCCCCTCAGGTAACGATGGGGATAGTAGCCCGCGTGGCCGTCGTCCCAAAGTATGTGGACTCCGTTGTCCTCCAGCCTCACGTCATCGACTGCCAATGTATCTCCTTAAACGCGTCGCGGATGGCCCACCGGCCGTCGCCCGGCAGCCCTGCGCGTGAATTACGAGGCTACCCCATTGCCCCCAGCCTGCCGCCCCCCAATACGTGCAGGTGCAAGTGGGGCGCTTCTTGGCCGGAGTCCGGCCCCTGGTTGATCACCAGCCTGTACCCCGACTCCGTCAGGCCCTCCCGTTGCGCCATCTCCCTTGCCACCAGCAGCATGTGTCCCAGCAGGGCCTCTCTGTCCTGTGTGAAGGACGCAAGGTACGTCACATGCTCGATTGGGACTACCAGAAGGTGCGTAGGCGCCCTTGGGTTGATGTCCCTGATGACAAAGACGCGGTCATCGCGGTCCAGAAGACTGCTAGGGACGTCTCCACGTCCGATCTTGCAGAA
The DNA here is from genome assembly GCA_965221925.1 of Dehalococcoidia bacterium. Taxonomy (GTDB): domain Bacteria; phylum Chloroflexota; class Dehalococcoidia; order Lucifugimonadales; family UBA2985; genus JAPPHY01. The sequence goes on from OZ244924.1 coordinate 982,789, forward strand.
GATGCAGTCCTCAGCCATGCGCGCCTACTCCCGGTTCGCCCCTGGGACGCGTACTGTATAGGGGCCTGCCGGACAATCGCATCAAGCCGTTGCGGGCGGTAGTCATTGAGGGCGCCGGTCTGGGGTGGTCTATCCCCTTACTCCATGCTCACCGACAGGTAGGTGGTGGTGCGCTGTATCCCGCCGATGGCGTGGATGTTCCCTGTCACCAACCCCCCAATGCCGTTCAGGTTGTCCGCCTCCACGACAGCCACAATATCGTACTCGCCGGTCACCGCATCCGCCTCTCTCACCCCACTCACCTCCTTAAGGGCCGCGAGCACGTCACTGGTCTTGCCCACCGCCGTCTCTATTAGCACGTAAGCCTTGGTAGCCACGATGTTGCCTCCTTGCCGCTTCGGATGCTGCGCCGCTTATGGTCAAGCTCCCGACGTTCCCAGGGCAGACCCTCTCCCCGTACCCGCCCATTTTAGGGTCACCTCATCCCAGTGTCAATTGCGATGAAGCGCGCCCCGCGACCGGCCGGGCTTTTGCAAACCCTCGGTGTATTCTCAGAGAAGCCCCCCCGGCATCCCCGTTCGTGGTGAGCCGAGCTCACTTGCCCGTTCGTGGTGAGCTTGTCGAACCATGCGAGCGGGTAGACTACGTACGCCATTTCCAACACGCATCAGGAATACCCACCATGCAAGTCTGTGTGTCCCTTGCAAGAGAGAAGTGCATAAGTCCTTGACCGGATAGGGACGCAGGGCTAGAATCTGGGTGCAATAATAAGTGGAGGCCACCTCTGTTGCCGCCAAGGAGAAGAGATGAACAGGGCAGAGAGAAGAAAACAAGCGCGGGAACTAAAGAAAGGCCAACTCCCAGGCAAGCGGCGGCCATAATCCCTGCCCCGATGGTCATCCAGAACAGTCAGCAGCGCTTGTTTTAACGGGGACACCACCTCATCGGTGTCCCCGTTGTGGAGAGATTCCCCAATTCCGAGGTATACGCGCAAGCCCAGGTTTAGCCCCTGATACGGATTCCTATAGGATGCCCCAAAGAGTGTCAAGGCAATGGATTGTGGAGAACTCCGACAAGGATGAAGGGTTAGGCGTGGTGCCGATCCCAAGGGAGAAGCAGGATGGATTCGCTACCCACGTTAACTATATGCCAGATTGCCCACACCTTGACGAGACCTGCTCTTGTGACGAGGACGACACCGTTATGTGGGAACTTGAGTCGTATGAAGCGTAGCGTGTGTAGGTATCTGGTATAACCCAAACGGGAATAGAGAGTCGCATCGCCTGCTCCCGACTCCCCCGCCGTCCCAGGCAGACGGCGGGGTTTTCCTTGCAACGCTCCAACGGGTCTCTAGGTGTCGGGGTTTAAGAACTGTTTTGCACACCTCTCTGCAATGATAGTGTACTATACTCGTGCGTTTGGTATCATCAATTATCGCGGGACCTGAGCTAAAGCTACGGGTCGGCACCCGGAACAGGTTGATTTGTAGGGTAACCGTAACAGACAAGCAAAAGAGGAGCTGAAGCGCATACTGGAGACGCGCACTCTGGCTCCGGGCAAGATGCTTAGACTAGCCATGCCCCCGGTCTAGGAGAGGGAGGGTGACTTCGGTATAGTCATTGACGACGAGGGGCAGGACGGCTACGTGGTCTCCTACCAGGGAATCAACATTCTGCTGATGGACGCCGGCTTGGCGGACGGGCTGCGGGCGCAACTACGGCTTTGACCCCAGGGTGCTGGAGGTCGATCACATAAGGCCCCGGTCGGACGGCGGCAGCAACGCCTACGACAACCTTACCCTGCTCTGCCCGCCGTGCAACAAGGAAAAGCGTGACAGGATGACCCTCACCGGCTTGCAGGACGACAATCGAAAGAACGGCCACCTGACCACAGAGAACGAACGGAACATTAGGCACGGCCGGGCGCGGGCGACCCGCCGGAGAAGGCGGTGAGTGGGACGGGACGCTATCGGCCGGGCTTTCACCCTTCTTGCTCTCTGGAAGCCAGGGCTCTGGCCGCCGTCTGGCCGCTTCTAACCGCCCCTTCCATTGTGCCCGGCCAGCCGGTGTCAACCCACTCGCCGGCCAGGAAGAGGTTGGAGATGGGCGTGGCGCTGGGCAGCCGGTGGCGGCCAACGCCTGGAATGGAGCGAAAGGTGGCGCGGGGCTGCTTCACTATCAGCAGGCGCGTCACCTGCGCGTCTTGGGCCTGCGGGAAGAGGCGTTTCATCTCCTCCAGGAACATATCCCGTATCTCCTGCTTGGGCGTATCCGCGTACTCCCACGCGCCGCTGAGGGAGATGCACAGGTACTGCCCAGAGAACTCATCCTCGCCCTGCATTCGGGTCTTGTTGAACACCCACTGCACCGGGCTATCCACAAAGCCGGAGAAAACCTCATCCATCACCGGGCGGTCGTACCAGATATGCATGTCTACGATGGGCGAGTATGGCAGCCCCTTGGCCCGTGAGAAGAAGCCCCCCTCCACTAGAGACTGTGGCAGCATGGCGACGAGGTCGTAGGAGGGCAGGGCGGAGATGTACCAGTCGCCCTCCACGGTCCCGCTGGACGTCCGGACGCCGCATACCCTGTCGCCATCCACCGCGATCTCCCTGGCTCCGGCGCCCAGCATCGCCTCTCCCCCCCTGGAGGCGAGGTAATCCCTGGCGGCCTCGGATACCAGCTCGGAGAGGCCAACCTTGGCGTAGCCAATGCCGGCGCTCTCCCTGGATCTCAGCACCCCCTCCTGAAACACCATCAGCCCCATATCCGCGCTCACCTCGGACGCGTCGTCGTTGAGGGTGGGCAGGACGATGAGGTTCCAGAACCTGGCTATGGCTGCATCGGTCTGGTGGTGGCGTTTCAACCAGGCGGAGAACGTCTCCCGGTCCAGCCTTCCTGAGTCCGTCTGACGCCTGGTCAAGTAGATGCAAAGGCCGCCATAGAGGACCCTGAGTTTCTCCACCCACGACAGGTAGGGGTAGCGCATCAGAGAGGGCGCCAGGTGAAAGGGCGCGGGCAGATTGGCGCTGCGAAGGACGCCCTTCCTTCCGGCGTAGCCGAGTATGGGGACGTTCAGGTCCGGGGGGATATGGGTGTTGTGGAGGACTCCCAGCTTCTCCAGGAAGCTGACATAGGCCGTGCAGCAGCCCAGGAAGACGTGCTGGCCGTTATCTATCTCCCGGCCCGCGTCGGGATCCGGAAAAGAGAACGCCCTTCCGCCCAGGAAGGGACGCTTCTCCATGAGGACCACCGGGTGGCCGCGGTCGGCCAGGTCGCAGGCGGCCGCCATCCCTGCCAGCCCGCCGCCGATAACGACTACTTTCCCGCGGCTCTTGCCGCTATTCCGTTCATCCATAGCCTTGCCACCATCGCCAGCTTTTCCCCGGCGCTAAGACTTATCCTATTGCCGAACACCCTGTACCCGGAAGCCTCTATGCGATCCAGAAGGCGGCTGTATGTATCGTGGAGCATCGCCGGGCAGGCCCTGGAGCTGGGTGACAGCAGGGGCAGCAGTCTCTTGCCCCTCCTGAAGCGCTCCCTGGCTCGCTCCACCTGGAACCGCATGAGGTCCCTGAAATTGTCGGTGACCCTTCCAAGGAAGATGTCCTCCTCAGAGCAGCCGAAGCGCTCAAGGTCTTCCTGCGGTATGTAAACTCTGTCCCGCTCCACGTCCTCCTCCACGTCCCGCAGGATGTTGGTCAACTGCATTGCAAGACCCAGGTCAACCGCGTGCTCCCTGGCGCGGGGGTCCTTGTACCCGAATATCTCGATGCAGATGAGCCCGACCGCGGAAGCCACGCGGTAGCAGTACTCCCTCAGCTCCTCAAAGGTGGGGTACCGCGCCTTGGAGATGTCCATCTCAACGCCGTTTATCACCTCCTCCAGATACTCCCGGGGGATGTTGTAGGCGCTGATGACATCCTGCAAAGCGACGAATACCCGGCCCTCAGGCGCGCCGGCGTAGGTCCTGGCAAGTCCCTCCCGCTGCTCCGCGAGCAGCCGCAGCTTCTCATCGACGTCTGTGACGTCGTCCACGGCGTCGTCGCACAAACGACAGAAGGCGTAGGCGGCGTATATGGCCCTGCGCTTTGCGGTGGGCAGTGTTATGAAGGCGTAGTAGAAGTTCTTAGCTCGCTCCCTGGTGATTCTGCGGCAGTACGCGTACGCCTGGTCCAACTCCCTGTCCATGAACGTCTCCCGGCGTAAGTCTATCCCGTTGGCGTGATGTTCAGATTCTTCTCCCCAGCTTCAGCTTGGCCGCCGTGGTCATAGCAAGCCGCGCCCTGGCAAACTTGGAAAGCGTTGGGCGCCTGCGGAGAACGTCGTATCCCTGGCGTTCGATGGTGTTCAGAATATGCAGCCCCCCGATGGTGAACAGGGCGATGTCCAGCCGCGCAGCCGCGTCCACCATATCCGCCAGCCCGGCGCCCCGGTCGAAGAGGTCTCTGGCGCGGTCCACCTGGAATCGCATCAGGTCCCGGAACGACTCGTCTGCCACGCCGGCTTGCAGCCTCTCCTCCGTGTATCCGAAGCGCTCCATGTCCTCCTGTGGAATGTAGACGCGGCCCATATCCATGTCTCTACGCACGTCCTGCCAGAAGTTGGTGAGCTGCAGCGCGGTGCATGTGGCATCGGCCAGGCGCTGCCTCTCCTCGTCCCCGTATCCAAACAGGTAGAGGAACAGGCGGCCCACCGGATTGGCGGAGTGGTCGCAGTAGCGCAACAGGCCCTCGTAAGTCCGGTGGCGATGCGCCCTCTGGTCCATGCGGTTGGCTTCTATGAGCTTCAGGAACGGCTCTTGGGGAATGTGGAAACGCTGAATCGTCTCCGCAAGGGCAATGGCTATGGGGTGACTGGGGCGGGAGGCGTAGCAGCTGCGCAGCTCCTCCTCCCACGAGTCCAGGAGGCCCAGGCGGTCTCCCTGGGACTCGTCGCCCAGGTCGTCTACAAAGCGGCAGAAAGCGTATACGGCGTAGACGTGGGGTCGTTTCTCACTGGGAAGGAACCAGGAGCCGACGGTGAAGTTCTCATAGTGGGACCTGGCAAGATTACGACAGTACTCGTACGACTCCTCAACGCTCCACCTGACGCGAGCGGCCTCTGTAAGGGAGTCCATTTCGCCCTCCCGTCATTCGCCTATGATCCTGACAGAGACCCCGCCGGTTGTAATGCGGGCCGCCTCCGTCCGGGGTCCTACCAGTTGACGGACTCTTCTGCGTATACGTGGTCGGGCAGCGTGTAGCGGATCCCGTTCTCGTCGAACAGCGCAGTGTCGAGCAGGGAAGTGAACTTGGTGTAGTTGCTGTCTTTGCGATGGCCCGGAAGCAGTTTGTCCAGGACGCGGCCATAACGCTGCTGCATCCTGAACCACCAGACAACTCCAAAAGTGGGGACTACCGGATACATCAGTGACCTGGCGATCTCTTTCCCTATCAGGAGGGTGGAAACGCGGTATACGTACTGCGCCAGGGATCGGCGTTCGGCCGGATCGGTCCTCCCGACGATCAACGGAGCCGAGTTGATCAGTGAGTGCGCCATGATTATCGATTCAACCCCGGGGGGCGGCTCGCACGTGAGGGCAATCTCCCACAGCTTCAGCCCTTCATCGGCATCGCGGAAGAGGATGGTTTCAGGAATGCCCATCAGCTTCCCCGAATAGCGCCAAACGGCCATGAAGCTCGCGTACTCTTCGTCAGTGTAGGTGGCGCCCAGGGTTTTCATGTGCTTCAGCAGCCTTGCGGAAAAAGTGGAAATGGCGTAACCCAGGTGCGCAGAGCTGATCGGCACACCCCAGGCCTCCGTATTCCACTCTTCCGAGTTGTTCAGGAGATGCCTCAATCGGGCGTGAACTATCCTGATACGGACCGAGAGCTTCCAGCCGTCTCCAACCCTGTACAGCCCGCCGGGAAGGAAGATCTCTATCATGTGACGGTTGTTTTGCCCCAAACGCCTGATGCCCTGGTCACGCACCCGCCCGGTGATGAAGAAGGACTTTGCTATATTGGTTGTGAAACCTTCTATCAGGACGCCCGCCAATAATGCCGCCAGGCACACCTGTGAGTTCTTGTGAAACATGCGGACACCGGGGGCAAACGCTGCGTAATCGAGCCATTCCGGCGGAGTCTCCGCGTCTTTGAAGAGTGCCCTCAGTGAGGCCGGCGCGTCCCGCAGGGCATCTTCACCGTCGTTATTCATAGCCGCTTCGATGAGTCTGTTTTGATCTGCTGCGTCAAACTCGTTGAGGTCGGCCGACATCTCTTCGGCCAGCGGGTCTCCAATGAGTGTGTGCTCGATGTATTTGTCCGCGACATCGGGCGAGATAGCGCGGGCCTTTTCGTAACCCTGTGTGTAGTCGGTAGGTATTCTCACTCTGCTTGCTCCTCCTCTCTCAAGGTGAGCCTTAAGCTTTATATAGTATAAGCCTAGTCTTCTCGCGGTTCAACTCTCAGGTCAGGAAGCCAGTTCAGCCATGACGGCAGATACCAGTTGCTTTTGCCCAGCACCTCCATGCTGGCCGGAACCAGAACGGAACGCACCAGAGTCGCGTCCAGAAACACCGCTACGGCCAGCCCAAATCCCACCTGCTGGTTGATTGTGGTCTTGCCCGTAGCAAAAGCGCCGAACACGGCAACCATTATAAGGGCGGCCCCGGTGATCAAGCCGGCGGTCCACCGCAGGCCGTAGGCCACAGCCTCGGCGTTGTTCCCGGTTTGGTCATACCGCTCGCGTATGCGGCTCAGGAGGAAGACGTGGTAGTCCATGGAAAGCCCAAAGAGTACGGAGAACAGGAAGAGGGGAATCCACACGTCTATGACCTCCGCGTGCTGGAAGCCGAGCAAGTCCGTAGCCACCCCCTTCTGGAACACCAGGACCATCAGCCCGTAGGCTGTGCCCACGGATAGCAGGTTCATAAAGACCGCCTTGACCGGTATGACTATGGATCGGAAGACCAGCATGAGCACCAGGAAGCTGAAACCCAGCACAAAGGCGAAGACAATGGGCGTGTACTCCTGGACAATGGAGAATACGTCCGTGGCTTCTGCGGACACGCCGCCGACTACGACCTCTGCGTCCACGCCCTCGAACGCGGCGGGGGCGTACTCGCCGCGGATGGCCTTCACAACGTCTACCACCGCCCGGCTGCGCGGCTCCCCTTGGATGATAACCTGGAGCAGGGCCAGGTCTCCGCTGTCGTTGACGTCAGGGACGGGAACCACCTGCAGGCCGGGCAGCGCTGAAAGGGAGGACTGGAGCTTCCCTATGGCCTGCTGCACCTGGGGGCTTTCGATGTCGCCGTCTATTACTATATCTACGGGGTTTACCAGGCCGAAGGAGAAGCGCTCCTCCATGACGAAGAAGGCCTCCCTGGTCTGGGTTCCTTCCGGGAAGGCGTCCACACCGTTTATGCCGGTGTTGATCTGGAAGTAGAAGACGGTGGCGGCTACCATGGGAGCGCCAACGGCTATGATGCTGACGATTGGAACCCTGGTGACTACGCGGGTCATAACCTCCCAGAACCCATGCTCGGAGGACTCGGAGGGGCCGCTTTTTGCCTTGCCAAAGAAGGGGACGGGGAGGCGGTTGATTCTGGGGCCAAGGAGCGCAAGGGTGGCCGGCAGCAGGGTGAGTGTGGCCGCCAATGTAACCAGTACCACCAGTATGGCTCCAATGGCAAGGGATTGGAAGAAGGAGAAGGGAACAATGAAGAGGCCGCAGAGGGCTATAACTACGGTGAAGCCGCTGAATAGCGCCGTGCGGCCCGCTGTTGCGCCGGCGTGTTCAATGGCCGCGTTCTTGTCCAGGCCGCGGGCCAGTTCGTCCCGGTAGCGGGATATTATGATGAGGGAGTAGTCTATCCCAACGGCCAACCCAAGCATAATGATCATGAGCGTGACAAAGAATATGAGCTCAAAGACCTGGCCTATGAGAGCCGCCATGCCCAGCGCTATGATGATGCAGACTATGGACAACCCTATGGGAGCCAGGGCGGCGACAAGGGTGCCGAACAGGACCACCAGGATGATCATGGCAACCGGTATGCCGATGCGTTCTCCACGTCTTAAGTCAGTTTCCGACAGCTCGTTGTTGTCGTGAGCAGTGCTGGCGTCTCCTACCATGAGCACGCGGAAGCCGTCCTTACCGTTGGCTTCCTCAACCACATGAAGGACCTTTGCCACGTTTATAGTGGCTTCCCTGAGGTCGCCGGCCATGACAAGAGGCATTATGGTGGTCATGCGGCCTTTGGGGGAGACCAGGGTTTGGTCTCCGGACTGGTAGTAGTTGGGCAACGGTATGACTATATCCGGGCCAAGGGCGGCGATGTCGGCGTACACCGCTTCGGCCTTCTGCCGGAATTCGGGGGCGTCCACGGCAAGGGAGTCCGACTGGACGATGACTATCTCGCTGACCGGCGCGGGGCCGCGTAGCCGGTCCTCCAGAAGGCTTTTGGCGCGCGCAGACTCGAAGCTGCTGTTCAGCCGGAACTCGGTGGTGAGGGCGCTCTCCAGCAGGGCCCCGGCCACAAGGGCGGCAGCCACCATAGCCGCCAACCAGAGGGCGATGACAGCCAACGGCCTTCTCGCGCTGACGCGGGCCAGCATCTCAGTCAAGGGTACGCTCCTCCATTACGGCGCAGAGAAAATGGGGCATTTAGTACGTGCCTCCGTGGACTGCGATTCAGGGAGTTTTCGCCACAGTGGCAGCTGCCGGCGCGCCCGTTGACACAACTGAAATCTTCGACTGCAAAACGTCTCCCTCACAGCCGTAACGGTATCCGGCAATCTCCCATCTTGTCAAGCTGAGCGCTCTCACCTTATTTTGGGGTTGTTCAAGCGCCGTATGTTTGTGGTAAACTAGGCTAGAATAGAGGTGCTGACGCCTATTCATAATACTGCTCAGAGGAGGAAAGATGCTGGACTACAAGCCAAACATCGTGTTGTCTAACCAGGAGTACAAGGTTGTGGGCACCAGGCCCATACGACACGATGGATGGGACAAGGTGACCGGTCGCGCCCGGTACGCAGCTGACATCAGCTTACCGGGTATGCTCTACGGGAAGGCGTTGCGCAGCCCGCACGCGCACGCCATAATCAAGAAGATCGACTATAGCAAGGCGCTTGAGCTCCCCGGAGTCCAGGCGGTGATGACTGCCGAGGACCTGCCCAACCTCTCCGCCAGGGTGGCGGACCAGGAGGAGGGATCCATTGCCAACCTGGGTTTCCGCAGCAGGAACGTCATGGCAAGGGAGAAGGCCCTGTATCGCGGTCACGCCGTCGCGGCTGTGGCTGCAACCAGCGCCCACATTGCGGAAGAGGCCCTGGCCCTTATAGACGTGGAGTACGAGGTACTTCAACCCGTCCTGACGTCTCTTGACGCCATGAAGGAGGATGCCCCCGTCCTTCACGAGATGCTCCTTCCCAAGACCACCGCAGGCGGACCCGGCGGGTGGGGCGATACCCCCACCGAGAAAGGCACAAACGTTGCCGCCCACTTCGAGTTCCGGATCGGAGACTTGGACAAGGGGTTCCAGGAAGCCGACCTGGTGGTGGAGCGGGACTTCCACACCAAGCGCGTCCATCAAGGTTACATAGAGCCGCACTCCGCAACGGCCATGTGGGGCACGGACGGATACGTTACCGTGTGGACCAGCACCCAGCAGCTGTTTGGCGTCCGAGAGGACGTTTCCAGGCTGCTGGGCCTGCCCACGTCCAGGGTGAAGGTCATACCAATGGAGATAGGCGGCGGATTTGGGGGAAAGGGGACAAGCTATCTGCCTGCGGTGGTCGCCACTCTGTCCAGGAAGACGGGGCGACCCGTAAAGATGGCCATGAACAGGATAGAGGTATTCCTTGGCAGCGGGCCTACCTCCAGCTCCGACATTCGCGTGAAGATAGGGGTCACCAAGGAGGGTCGAATTACGGCAGCGGAGTCGCACCTGATCTACGAAGCGGGGGCCTTCCCCGGCTCGTCCGTGGGAGGCGGCGCACGTTGCATGTTCGCGCCGTATGACATCCCCAACGGCTACATTGAGGCCTTCGACGTCTTGGTGAATACCCAGAAGGTCGCCGCCTATCGCGCTCCGGGCGCGCCAATGGCCGCCTTTGCCGTAGAGCAGGTCCTGGACGAGCTGTGCCAAAAGCTCGAGATGGACCCAGTGGAATTCCGTATACTCAACTCCGCCAGGGAGGGCACCCGACAGGTCACCGGCCCGGTGTTTGGCAAGATAGGCAGCGTGGACACCTTAGAGGCAGCCAAGAACCACCCACACTACTCAGCGCCGCTTGGAGGCCCCAACCGGGGCCGAGGCGTGGCGTCCGGGTTCTGGGGCAACGGCTCAGGTCCCACCAGCGCCCTCGCCACCGTGAACGCCGACGGCACGGTGAACCTGGTAGCGGGCGCGCCGGATATCGGCGGGACCAGGGTGGTCATGGCCATGCACCTGGCTGAGACTCTGGGCCTTTCTGCCGAGGACGTGAGGCCCTCCGTCGGAGACACCGAGTCCATAGGCTTCAGCACCGGCGCAGGGGGAAGCAGCGTGGCCCAAAAGGTAGGCACCGCCTGCCACCTGGCTGCACTGGACATCAAAAGGCAGATGGTGGAGCGGGCGGCCAAGATATGGGACGTTCCCGTTGAGGAGGTGGAGTACGAGGACGGGGTGATCCAGAGCGCCACCGATTCCGAGCTGAGGTTGACCTTCAAGGACCTGGCCGCAAGGCTGAACGCAACCGGAGGCCCCATCTCCGGGCGCGCCAACCTCAACCCCGGCGGGGCCGGCGCCACCTTTGCCACCAACATAGTGGACGTTGAGGTGGACCCGGATACGGGCAAGGTGGACATACTGAGGTTCACCGCTATACAGGATGTTGGCAAGGCCATTCACCCCAGCTACGTGGAGGGGCAGGTGCAGGGCGGCGCGGTGCAGGGGATAGGTTGGGCGCTGAACGAAGAGTACTACTACAACGACGACGGCAATATGATGAACTCCAGCTTCCTGGACTACCGTATGCCAATCAGCCTTGACCTCCCCATGATAGACACCGTGCTCGTGGAGAATGCAAACCCTGGGCATCCCTATGGAGTCCGGGGGGTGGGCGAGGTCTCCCTGGTGCCCCCAATGGCAGCAATTGCCAACGCTATCGAGAAGGCCACGGGCGTCCGCATGAACAGCATGCCAATGTCACCGGGGCGCATAATGGAAGAGCTGTGGAACAAAGAGGCAAACCAGGCCAACGGGGAGTCGTAGAGATGCCGGAAGTATGGATGTCGCCAAGAATGCAGAGGATTGTGGGGGGGAAAGAGCAGGTCCAGGTTGCCGGGGCCACCATACGCCAGGTTGTGAACAACCTGGACAAGGAGTATCCCGGCATTAAGGATGAGCTATGCGAGGACGGCGAGCTCAATCCCGGCATAGCGGTTGTGGTGGACGGTGAGACATCCAACCTGGGTATGCTTGAGCGCGTGGAAGAGGACAGCGAGATACACTTCATTCCGGCCATGTCTGGCGGCTCAGGCCGCTAACGCGCTTCTCAGCGAGAGTCCGGACAAGGGGTGACCTCCGGGCACCCCTTGTCGGTTTAATCGGGGCGCTGCCCTATCGTTTACACCACGCCCTATCAGTGATACCCTCCCAGTATAGTGATGCCGCCGGACCATCCAGCCACAGACAGGATTGACCAACAAAACGGACCCGGAAAGCCTGCGCCCGTGAGGCGAAAGGTCTTCTATGGATGGTACATTGTGGCGGCCAGCGTTGGGCTTAACTTCTATCTGTCCATAGTCTTCTTCCAGGGCTTCCAGGTGTTCTTTCTCCCCATCCTCCGCGAGTTTGGATGGAGCCGCGCCCTTACCTCCGGGGCGTTCTCCCTGCGCCAGTTGGAGTCCGGCCTGCTGGCGCCGGTGATCGGTTTCCTGGTGGACCGGTGGGGGCCCAGGGTCGTAATCATCGCGGGGGTGATCATGGGTGGGCTGGGCATGATTATGATGGGCTACGTCAACTCGCTGTGGACCTTCTACGTCGCCTTCCTCATCGCCTCCCTGGGCGTGAGCGGCGCCTCCCACGGCGTATCGTGGTCCGTTGCAGTCGCCAACTGGTTCAACAGGCTCAGGGGGCGCGCCCTTGGCATAGCCATGCTTGGCCCGGTCTTAGGCGGCCCATTCATAGTCGTTGTAGCGGTCCTGGAGGGTCTGCTGGGATGGCGCGTAGCCCTGATCATGCTGGGCGCAGGGCTGATAATAGTGGGAGTCCCTCTGGGCTTTGTGGCGCGCTCCAGGCCGGAATACTACGGACTCCTCCAGGACGGGGCCACGCCGCAGGAAACGGAGCGGTACAGGGTGGATTCGCGTATGTCGGCGCCGGAGGGAGCATCGGACGGCCTGACCGTGGGCCAGGCGGTTGGCGCCAGGGACTTCTGGGTCCTCATGGCGCTGTTTGCGGCTATGTTCATGGGCATCAGTGGGCTGATGGTCCATCTGATCCCCCTGCTGGAAGACCTGGACTACAGCTCAACACAGGCGGCGACCACCCTGGGGCTGATGTTTCTGCTCAGCGGGATAGGCCGGGTCACCTCCGGGTTCCTGGCGGACGCGATCGACTTCAGGACGGTCATGGGTGGCCTCATACTCCTCCAACTGGTTGGCTTGTTTCTCCTCAGCCTCATCGGCCCTGGGCAGATCTGGCTGATAGGTCTGTTCATACTGGTCTTTGGGGTCGGCTTCGGAGGCACCATACCGCTCCGCCCCTTTCTCATCATGCAGTTGTTCGGGGCGCGGGCGTTCGGCGCGCTCCAGGGGTTGGTGCAGGGGGGAGCCATTGGGGCCGGCATGATGGGGCCGGTATTCTATGGGTGGGCCTTTGATACCACGGGTTCCTACAACCTGGCTATCTACGCATCCATAGCAACGATACTGGCATCTCTGCCCCTCCTGCTCCTGATGAGGAAGCCGCAGAGGGTAGCGAGAAGCCTGAGGTAAAAGCATCCCGTCACAGTAATCCAAAACAGGCCGGCGATAGCCGAGCGGAAGGAGGTGTCCCATGGCCACCGAATTGGACACGGATAGCGTTGTAGTAGACGCCAGGCGCTTGGAGCAGTTTGTGGTCACAGCCTTTATCACCCTGGGCCTGACGGAGGCCAATGCCAGGGATGCCGCTGACGTCCTGGTGAAATCAGACGTCTACGGGATCGAGTCCCACGGGGCGCCCCGTCTGGCCGGTTACGTGGGCCGGCTCAGAAGTGGGGCCATAGAGGCCAACCCGGAGGTGGTGGTAGTCCACGAGCTTCCCTCAACGGCACTGGTGGACGGCGCCAACGGAGTGGGGATGGTGGTGGGGAAGAGGGCTATGGAGGTGGCAATCCGCAAGGCCGAGGCTACCGGGGCCGGGTTTGTCTCTGTGCGGAACAGCTCCCACTTTGGAATAGCAGGCTACTACGCCAGAATGGCCCTGGAACACGACATGATAGGCTTCTGCATGACGAACGTCGGCAGTGGAGGGGCCACGCCCCCCACCGGCGGGCGCACGGGGTTCTTTGGCACCAATCCCATTGCCGTGGCCGCCCCCACCATGACGCCGCCGGCCTTTGTCATGGACTTTGCCACCACCGTGGTGGCCTCCGGGAAGCTGCAGATAGCCCAGAGGCGCAATCACGAGGTACCCTTGGGCTGGATCATCAACAGCGACGGCCTTCCCTCCACCAACCCCGCTGAGCGACACGGCGGAGGCTACATTCTTCCCATCGGCGGGCTGAGGGAGACCAGTGGACATAAGGGCTACGGACTCATGCTCCTGGTGGACATCCTATCAGGCGTTCTCTCAGGCGCGGCAGTGGGGGCCACGGCGTCAAAGCTGACCCCGGAAGGGGCGCAGGCCGAACAAGCGCGTTCGGTGGGCGCAGGCTCCAACACGGGCCACTTCTTTGGGGCCATGCGGATAGACGGCTTTCGTCCCGCGGAGGAGTTCAAGGCGGATATGGATGAGATGCTCCGCGTCGTGCGCAGCTCGGAGAGGCTGCCGGGCTGGGAGCGCATCTTCGTCCACGGCGAACCTGAGTGGGAGGCTGAGCGAGATCGGCTGGCAAATGGAATCCCCTTGGACATGCCCACCTATCAGTCCCTGGAGCAGGTCTCCAGAGACCTGGGCATCCCACTTGGCATAAAGAGGTAGAAACCGGCGCTCAAGACGCGATTAAGACAAGGAGGAGATCATGAAGCTCGTGCTGTTCGGTGAGGACTTTCGCTTGGGTATTCTCGGTGGAGAGACGGTGATAGACGCCTCCTCGGTGGGGGATCAAGTCCCCCATCACACGCCGCAGGAGATGATGAGCCGACTCATCCAGGATTTCGACCAACACCGGAGCGCCCTGGAGCGCCTTGCCGGAAGCTCGCATGGCATCCCCGTAGGCCAGGTTCGTCTGCGGGCGCCGCTTCCGCGTCCGGCCCGGCTGGTGTGCATGGCGGTGAACTACTTTGAGGACGAGACGCAGACCGAGCCCGCGCCTATAAACGCCTTCAACAAGTCCTCCGGCAGCGTCATTGGCGACGGGGACACCATTGTGCTCCCGGATGTTCCCGCCCCGGTCTTTGAGCATGAGGCGGAGCTGGCAATCGTCATAGGCAAGCGGGCCAGCTGTATAAAGCAGCAGGATGCCTACGACTACGTCTTTGGATACGTTAACTTTATAGACGTGTCCTGCCGTGGAGCGGGGCCGGCCGGGCGTGACAGCTTCTTCATAGGCAAGTCGTGGGACACCTTCGGCCCCATGGGCCCGGCCTTGGTCACGTCCGACGAGATAGCCGACCCCCTCAATCTGCCCGTGCGCCTGAGCGTCCAGGGAGAGCTCAGGCAGGACTATAGTACCAGCTGGATGGCCCACAAGATCCCCAGGCTGCTGGAGTGGGTCACCGGGATCACCACCCTTGAGCCGGGAGACGTGGTTGCGTGCGGTACCAACCATCGGGGACTTGGGCCGTTGCAGGACGGCGATACGGTGGAGATGGAGATAGGCGATTTTGGTAAGCTGACCGTCCACGTTTCAGATGCCATGAGGCGTTCCTGGCCGCGGGAGACACGCGCCCAGCGAGAGGCTCGCGAGGCAGCCACCGCCTGAGGAACTGCGGCGTGGACTCCCGCTCACCCGTAGGGGCACAATTCCTTGTGGTTGCCCAACCCCCTTAGGGAGCGAGCGGGAGCCGCGCATACGTAGTCTTCCCGCTCATGTGGTTCGACAAGCTCACCACGAGCGGGCGGGGAGTGGCGCTCCAACCGGCGTTGGCATTACCAACGCGTGTTGAGAGCCTCAATTGGGCGCTTCTCTTGCGCCTATGGCCTCTTTGGTGCATAATCAAGGCTCCACGGCGCATTCGATCCCCGGTCGCGGAGAGCCATCCGGGTCTGGATAAACCTGAGAGGGAGGTGATGTACCTTGGCATATATCTTGATACGACAGAAGGTGGAGAGCTATCCCAAGTGGAGGCCGGCGTTCAACGAGCAGGCAGCCGACCGCCAGGCCGCAGGCCAAGTGGGGACCCCCCAAGTGTTCCGTAGTGGCGATGACCCCTGGGAGGTCCTGGTTCTGATGGAATGGGATGAACTGGAGAGAGCCCGCCAGTTCGCCGCATCGGACGGCCTGAAAGAGGCCATGCAGAACGCAGGCGTTACGGACGATCCCACCTTCTACTTCCTGCAAGAGGTCTAAACGGGAGCCTTGCCGTTTGGCAGACACAGGCTGCCCTGTACCTAGACTCGCTCTGCTATGCATACCTGTCTCTTAGCCAGATTGGGCGTTACAGACTACCTTGAAGCGTGGGAGTTGCAGAAGGCCATTGCCCGTCAGAGAGGCGATGGCTCGCTCCCCGATACCCTTGTCCTGCTGGAGCACCCTCACGTTTATACCCTGGGACGCAGGGGCAAGCTCTCGGACCTTCTGGTGGGGGATGAGGCCCTGAAGGAGATGGGCGTTCAGGTCTGCCACGCGGACAGGGGTGGGCAGATTACCTATCATGGCCCCGGTCAGCTGGTGGGCTACCCTATCGTAGATGTTCGCCCTCTGGGGGGGCCGGTGGACTACGTATGCGCTCTGGAGGAAACCCTCATACACACTCTGGGCGACTTTGGACTGGAAGCCGGTCGGAAGTCCGGCCTTACCGGAGTGTGGGTAGATGACGAGAAGATCGCCGCCATCGGGGTCAAGATCAGCCGAGACATCGCCACTCACGGATTCGCGCTCAACGTAAACCCCGACTTGTCCTACTTCCGGCACATTGTGCCCTGCGGGATCCAGGGCGTGGTTGTCACCTCTATGGAGAAGCTCCTAGGGAGCCCTGTGGACATGGATGAGGTGGTCCTGCAGCTGGTCAACCACTTCGGGCGGCTCTTTGGCAGGCGCATGGAGGAGGCTACTATCGAGGAATCGCAGGTGGTCAGGTCAAAGGCCGCGGCCCCTTCTTCGGCTGCCGGCGGCGGCGCTAGCAGGGGCCGGGGTCTTGATTTGGTTCCACCAGCAGCTCCTGGCGATGCCCCCACCGCTTCAGGAAACGCCGGAAGTTGGCCTGGCTGAGGTCTTCCCTCTCATCTTCTGCCAGGCCGGTCCAGACCCTGTGCTCGTGGCGCTTCAAGGGCAGCGACCCCAGGGACACAATGCGGTATCCCCTGTCCCGGAAGCAGAAGCTGTACTCCAGGTCCAGGTTGCGGTAGAAGCGGAAGCTCTCCCGCATAAAGCTGACCTCCGGGACCAAAGAGCGGCGGAAGGCGAAGCAGTACGCCTGCATTGCGTCTGAGTCGCCGTCTTCAACCTCGTTGAAGTGGCGGAGGTCCTCGCTGCGAAGGCCCCACCGCCCGGCAACGCCTACGGATTCATCGGCAAGCGCGGCCGATATGGGCGACAGGAAGTCTTCGCGCGCCTCAACCGAGGTGTCCATAAGGACAAGGTACTTGCCAAGGCTCTGCTTCAGCAGAATGTTCTTGGCCGCGGCGTCTCCCAAAACGTGGTCTGTGTGGATGACCCGCAGGCGCGGCTCCCGGCGGGCCTGCTCCTCCAGCCATTCGAAGGTGCCGTCGGTGGAGCCATTGTCGACCACCACAACCTCCAGCGAGCGCTCGCTGCCCAGTGGAAGAAGGCTGCCGACACACCGCTGCAAGTCCGAGAGGTAGTTGCAGGCCACAATGCCTACGGAGAACTCCGCCTGGTCCTGC
Organism: Dehalococcoidia bacterium; assembly: GCA_965221925.1. Classification (GTDB taxonomy): domain Bacteria; phylum Chloroflexota; class Dehalococcoidia; order Lucifugimonadales; family UBA2985; genus JAPPHY01. The sequence continues at coordinate 999,976 of OZ244924.1, forward strand.
GCTTCCAGCAGGGAGCCGACCTCCTTGGAGGATGAGACTCGCCTGGCCTTTTCCTGGCGCTTCTCAAGCTCCGACTTTGGCCTTGTCCTGGTGGCGACCACGCCATCTTCCAGGATGAAGCCTGCGGCGTTCAACTGCTTGCGCGCCTCGTCGGCCGCCGGGTAGTCGCGGCTGGCCCGCAGCGCAGAACGCCGCTTCTCCGCGTCGGACACCTCTTCCGGCAGATGCCAGCCAAGGACGGCCTGGCCCAGATCCAGCCCAAGGACGCCGTCGAACTCCAGGAGAAGCCCCAGCTTGGATCTCACCGGCATGGCCGACCGGGTCATCGCCCAGGTCAGGGCCAGCGCCCCGGGCATGTCCAGGTCCTCGTTCACTCTGTCCCAGTAGGCGTCCCGCCACGCCTGGGCCTCCGTCCCCGTGGCGTCCGGCGATGCCGCTATAGACCACTCCCATACCCGGTTCCGCAGACGCTGGAGTCCTCGCTGGGCTGCCCTCAGCGCGGAGAAGGTGAAGTTGAGACGGGCGCTGTAGCGGACTGTGAGGCAGAGATACCGGTAGGCTAGTGGGTCGAAGCCCCTGGCTTCCAGATCCTCCAGGGTGTAGTCGTTGGCTGCGGACTTGGACATCTTCACGCCGTCCGCCAGCAGATGCTGGCCGTGAACCCATATGCGGACAAAGGGCTTGCCGAAGGCGCCTTCGCTCTGAGCCACTTCGCCCTCGTGGTGAGGGAAGATGTTGTCAACGCCGCCGGTATGGATGTCCAGCTGCTCTCCCAGGTACTTGGTGGACATGGCAGAGCATTCGATGTGCCAGCCGGGGAAGCCGTCGCCCCAGGGGCTGGGCCACTGGAGGACTCGACCCTCCTCGGAAGCCTTCCACAGGGTGAAGTCCCGCTGGTCCCGTTTCAGGGGGTCGGCCTCGACCCGGACGCCCTCCAGCAGGGCTTCCTGTGTGTTGCCGGAGAGCTTGCCATAGTCTGCAAAGCGGGAGACGTTGAAGTACACGTTGCCCTGCGCCTCGTAGGCGTAGCCCCGCTCTTCCAGCTTGCGGATTATCTGGATCATCTCCGCTACGTGGTCGGTGGCGCGTGGGGAGTGGGTTGCCGGAGAGATGCCCAGCCGTGCTTCGTCCCGGTGGAAGGCATGGGTGTAGAACTCCGCAATCTCCTGGGGCGACTTACCCTCCGCAATGGCAGAGGCAATCACCTTGTCTTCGCCCCGCTCCAGCATCTCCTGGCGCATGTGGCCCACGTCCGTAATGTTCTTTACCTGGATAACCCGCAGCCCCTGAAGCTCCAGGGCGCGACGGATCCAGTCTGCCATAAGGTAGGTGCGCATATTGCCCAGGTGGGCAAACCGATAGACGGTTGGCCCGCAGGAGTACATTCGCACTATCCCCGGTTCCAGGGGGCGCAACTCCTCGGTGGTTCTGGAGAGGGTGTTGTATAGTTTCATAAGGCCGCCGCCTGATGGCTGAAGGCTGCGCGTAATTGTAGCCTACCTGCGGGGATGCATCAATCCCGTATTGTTCTCTCACCACATATGGTACAGAAGGACGGGCGGCCGGCCGACGGTGGGTGAGCCTGTCATCTTGGCGCTATAATGGAACCCAGCTAGAACACCGGGGCAGACGATGGAATCGCAAGAGACAGACCGATGGGGCAAATTGGGCTTTGCGTGGGGCAAACGCACCTACGTTATGGGCATTATCAACGTAACGCCGGACTCCTTCTCCGGCGATGGCCTGGGGTACGACGCGGATGCGGCCCTGGAACAGGCCCTCCGGTTTCAGAATGAGGGAGCAGACATCATAGACGTGGGTGGCGAGTCCACCCGCCCCGGCTCAACGCCGGTGACGGTTGAGGAGGAGAAGCGGCGCGTTATCCCTGTGATACGCCTCCTGGCATCGCAGCTGGACGTTCCGGTGAGTGTGGACACCTATAAGCGCGAGGTGGCCCGCGAGGCCCTGGCCGCGGGCGCGGCCATCATCAACGACGTGTGGGGCCTGAAACGCGACCCGACCCTGGCCGACCTGGCCGCGCGGGAGGGAGCGCCTATTGTACTCATGCACAACCAGCAAGGCCTTGACTACTCGGACCTTTTGCCGGAGACGCTGGCAAGCCTGCGCGCCAGCCTGAGACAGGCGCTGGAGGCCGGCGTCCCATCCGAGAACGTAGTCCTCGATCCGGGCTTGGGCTTCGGCAAGAAGCCTGAGCACAACCTGGAGCTCCTTCGCAGGCTGGCAGAGCTTAAGGCGCTGGGTTTGCCCCTTCTGGTGGGGACATCTCGTAAGTCCACCATCGGCCTGGTGCTGGACCTGCCGGTGGAGGAGAGGCTGGAGGGCACGGCGGCAACCGTGGCCCTTGCTATTGCCAATGGGGCCGACATTGTGCGAGTTCACGACGTGAAGGCCATGACCAGGGTGGCGCGCATGAGCGACGCCATCGTGCGCGGGTGGCCGGCTGGCGAAACCGGCTTGTGATCATGGTTGCCGTCTACCTTGGCCTGGGCTCCAACCTTGGAGACCGTGAGGACAACCTGCGAAGGGCCGTCTCTCTTCTACGCCGGCGGGCATCCCTCATCGCCCTGTCCTCGGTCTATGAGACCAAGCCGTGGGGATATGCCTCCCAGCCGGCCTTCCTCAACGTGGCGTGCCTCTTGGAGACCAGCCTCAGTCCTCAGGATCTGCTGGAGCTGGCTCAGGGTGTGGAACGCGACCTGGGCAGGGTCCCCTCGTTCCGGTATGGCCCCAGGGTTATTGACGTGGACATCCTGCTTTACGGGGATGAGGTGATAGAGACGCCGCGCCTTCAGGTTCCCCACCCGCGCTTGTGGCAGAGGGCCTTTGCTCTGACGCCCCTGGCGGAGATTGCCCCCAGCCTTGCTCATCCCATTCTGGGCGCGTCCATTGCGGAGCTCCTGGAGGGAGTAGCCGTCAGCGAGAGAGAGGGGGTTGTGATGCTGGGGTCGCTGTCTCTGTGAGGAGAATGGCGCGGAAGCCAGACGCGGAGCTTACCCTTCTGGCCGGCTTCGGTCCAAACACGCAACCCGGACGATGCCCCGCCGGGGGCGCTTGCGCTATGCGCGCAGGTTGGGCGGAATGAGATTTGGAATGGAGTCCTCTATGGGGTAGCTCTCCGGACAGGCCTCGCAGCGCAGGGTTCCACGCACCACCTCCACCTCGTTCTCCTCCTCCGCCGTCAGGGTCAGAGGGCTTTTGCACATGGGACAGGCCAGAATGTCCAGCAGTTCTCTCTTCATAAGGTCACTCTCATCGGGATTTAACCGTGCCGTCATCTATATTGCCCCTCGGCTATCTGCCTGTCAATCCCTCTTGATAGATAAATGCCAGCAGGTCTGAGAGGAAAAACACGATTATCCCCAAGATGACTATGAGATTGACTCCCGACATGAGACCCATAGCCATGGTGATAAGCCCCTGCCGAGGCATTGGCGAGGACGCGGCCTGAGACCCCCGTTGCCGCCATCGGCGACGCGCGACGGCGAACATCACCAGGGCCAGCGCTATCTTTATGGCTACGGTTACGACGTACGCGGTTGGAGTGAAAGCGGATGTAAGTCTGTCAAAGAGCATTACGGTCCCGGTTACAATGAGGACGGCAATGCAGGTGTCCACCAGACCGCGGAACTGGCTTAGAGCCTCCGGCCCAAGCGCGGCCTCCTGGCCGCGCTTGGGCCGGAGCGCCAGCACGTAGAACAGGCTCCCACCCACCCACGTCACAGCCGCCAGCGCGTGGAACCAGCGCAGCAGCAGCAGGAAGCCTTCGCCAAGAGTCATACAGGATACCCTCCAAGGTATCCTCCCGGGGAGCCGGAGCCATAAAGCGTGAAGGTTTGTTCTCCCTTTACGCACTCCGGGCAGCTGATTGGCGACACTTGCACCCCCTGCTCAACTTGAAGTCAGTTTAACATCTTTCCCTGTGCATTTGTATTTGACTATCACGCGGAGTTATGCTATATTTCGCGGGGTTGTTCCCAAAGACTCCAGAGTGGGGGAAGCGCATACCAAAGGAATATCGAATTAACCAGAGGATCAGGGTGCCTGAGGTCTTGGTCATAGACGAGCAGGGCGACCAGTTGGGCACCATACCCACCTTTCAGGCCATCCAACTCGCTCAGGAGCGCGGGTTGGACTTGGTAGAGGTGGCCCCTGCGGCCCAGCCGCCTGTGTGCAGGCTGCTGGACTACGGTAAGTTCCGTTATATTCAGACCAAGAAGGAGCGGGAGGGTCGCAAGACACAGAAGATCAACCTGCTGCGAGAGGTCAGATTTCGCCCTCGCATTGGCGACCACGATATGGAAGCCAAGAAGCGTGTGGTGAAAAAGCTGCTGGACGAAGGATCCAAGGTGAAGCTGACGGTGATGTTCAGAGGTAGGGAGATAACTCACCAGGATATAGGCGTGGAGTTGCTTCGCAGGACGGCTGAGGCCTTCAAGGATGAGGCCAAGCTGGAGAAGTCCCCCACAATGGAGGGGCGAAGGCTGAGCATCATCATAGCCCCAATGCTCCATCGGCCCAAGGGCGAAAGAGAGTCGGAGGAAAAGGTGGACAGAGAGACGGAAGCGGTCGCAAATGCCTAAGCTGAAGACACATAAAGGAGCCAAGTCACGCTTCCACGTGACGGGCGCCGGCAAGATACTGCGAATGAAGGGGCACAGGAGCCACCTCCGCCGCAAGAAGCCTGCCAGAGTGCACCGTCTGTTCCACCAGAAGCATGAGGTAAGCCCGTCGGACGTGAAAAAGATCCGCCAAGTGCTGCCTTATATGTAACCTGACAGGAAGTTAATTTTGCCAAGGATTAAGCGCGGCGTAACGGCGAGACATCGCCACAAGAGACTCATCAAGATGACCAAGGGCCATAGAGGAGGGCGTAACAGCCTCTATCGACAGGCCAAAGAGTCCCTGCTGAGCGCTCTGAGCCATGCCTACAATCACCGGCGTGAGCGCAAGGGTGACATGAGGCGCCTGTGGATTATACGGATCAACGCCGCTGCCAGGGAACATGGCCTGTCCTACAGCCAACTCGTTCACGGCCTCAACCAGGCGCAGGTTGTGGTGGACCGCAAGATACTGGCAGACCTCGCCGTCAGAGACTCCCAGGCTTTCGCGCAGTTGGCGGCCATAGCCAGGGAGAGCGCCGCGCCTGAAGCCGTCGCAGTCTGACCGGCCTCGCTTCGAGGCGGTCACGGGCCATTGGCAGGTGGCATACAGGTAGCCCTGTAAGGGGCTGTACACCAGGCTTGAGGGCATCGTTTGCGCCCAGCCAATCCCCAACACACCTCCTCACGCGCTCCCTGGATATGACTGCCCATGCGATTGGCGCGCCAGCCAACCATGCAGCCGTTGAGAGCGCCTCTGCGGTGGTGTAAGCTGACAGACGTGATACGCATACGGGTAATGAAAGCGGCGCTCCGGTACGCCTTCTTGGCGCTCATATCGCTGGCGCTGCTCACCGGCAGGGGCGTGGTGAACCGAACCCACATAGAGGAGCTGGCAGGGGCGCGCCTGTACTCCCTGACACAGTGGGAGGTGGAGAACTTCCCTGACAAGTGGCTGTACAGGGTCAGGCTTCTTCTCCCGGGAAGCTCCCTGGATGAGCAGGCCAAGGTAGACCTGGCGCTGGAGTACTCCCGGCTCGGCGAGCGGGAAAGAGAGCTGGAGGGAGCCATCCTGAAGGCTTTGGCGCTGTCGCCGACCGGCGAAGACGGCCAACTCCGCGCCCTGGAGGCCGAGCTGGCGCGCGTGCAGGACGCCAGGGTCGGTATGCGGGACAGGGTAGAGGAGATAATGGAGGGGCTGATAGACTCCATCGTCTTTCAAGAGGGGCTTACTCTGGGAGGCCCGATAAGCGCCCTGGGGGTCCACTTCCCACCGGTGGACATTCGCATAGAACACTCTCCGCCGGTGATGGTGACGTCCCCCCGCGACCGCATAGAGATGATAGGCGGAGTCCTGCTGAGGCCTGACACCACCGTGGAGGAGATGACGGCCCTGGAGGAGCTGATAACCGAGGAGAAGGATCTGTCCGTCTTGGTGCAAGCCACCGGGGGAGTTGCGACCTACCCCGCTGTTATCTCTCCGTACTTTTCTCTGAGGGGCACGTTGATTACAGCCGCCCACGAATGGATGCACCATTACCTCTTCTTCCATCCGCTGGGCAGGACGTATGGGAAGACCCCACAGATGACCTCCCTCAACGAAACTGTGGCTAACATCTTCGGCGGGGAGGTTGGAGAGCTGGCGTACAAGCGATTTAAAGTTGAGCAGGAGGCGGCCCCCGCGCCGCAGCAGGCACAGGGCCAGGCTACTGCGGAGGAGGAGTTCGACTTCAGGTTGGAGATGCGCACGACTCGATTCAGAGTGGAGGAGCTGCTTGCGGAGGGGAGCATCGAAGAGGCAGAGCAGTACATGGAGGATAGAAGGCTGTTTCTTGCTGACCACGGCTACTACATACGCAAGCTGAACCAGGCCTATTTTGCCTTTCATGGCAACTACGCCGACAGCCCTGCCTCCATAAGCCCCATCCACCAGCAGTTGAGAACACTCAGGGACGACAGCTCCTCTCTGGGCGATTTTGTGCGGAGGGTGGCGTCCGTATCCAGCTACGAGGAGTTCCTGGAGCTGCTGGAGGACGTGGACGCAGGGCAGTGACCGACCATCCGCCACAGCTGATTGTGCGCGTTCGGTCCGCCTCGCCTACGTCCCGGCCCCGGCGTGTCCCGGGCTATAGCATTGCACAGTGATTGTACGTACATTGTTGCGCTTGCAAGCGATTACTGATTGATGATGCGGAAAAGCCGTCAGGTCCGGGAGGGGATCTCTGGGGAGGCCGCTCGCATGTGGTTCGACAGGCTCACCACGCACGGGTAAGGGAGCTCGGTTTACAATGAGCGGGCAACCCACCTTCCGCCCACCCTGAGCCTGTCGAAGGGCGCGAGGGGAATGTGGGCCATGAGCGAGATCTATCTATCCCGATAGCCTGCGCCCGCCACGGAGAAGGCTCTCTCCGTAAGGTCTTGCAGTCTTGCGCCGGACTCCGGATCATCCATCAGGCCGGCGGCCTCTTCCAGCGTACCTCGATACTCCTGAAGGAAGTCCGGGGGCGCTGTGCCATCCGCAGCATAACCGCCTACGGCGGTTATGCCCATGCCCATCCTCTCTGCCACCCACGAGTCGCCGCGCAGGTCTGCTAGGGCCAGGACGAAAAGCCCATCCTTTTCCGGAGAAACGCGCAGGGAGGGCAGCCTGGCTTTGCGATGGGAGTCGTAGGCAAAGTGTACAAGAGCTTCCTGTACCACCGAGGGATGCCGGGGTTCCAGCAAGCTGACCAAGTGGGCGGCCAGCAGTGGGTCCACGTATATTATGGCGTGTACCAGCCGCTGGGGCGTCCTGCCGTAGACCGTAGCCCCGGAGACCAGGTTTGCAGCCTGCGCCGGGTTGGATGAGAGCATGGCGATCGTCTCCACAGAATACAGTTGAAGCATTTCTTCCAGGAAGAGGCCCGACCGGAGCATTATATCCGGGGCTTCTCTGGGACGCTGCTCGCTTCGCTGGGCCACCATCTCATATACGAGGGAGAGGTATGGCCGGTCTATTCGAAAGTTCCCGGAGGTGGTCTGCGTTAGCTCCTGGATGCCTCGCGCCATCTCATCTACGCCGGCCTCTGGCGTGACCCTAAGGATGGGCAGCAGGTCTTCTGGCTCCAGCAGTTGCCGTGCCATCCCCGGGGCCTCCTCCAGTAGCCTATGTATCAGGCCATCGTCCAGATTCCTACCCATAGCCTTGGCCGCTTCGCTGTCCGCGGCGAGCAGCAGCTCTATCACCAGGCCAGTCCCGCCGTCGTCGTCTCCAATCGCTTCCGCAAGGAACGCCTCCAGGTCTCCGGCGCCCCGGGAGATGTCTTGCCGCGCCTGCTCGATGATGGCGCCGGCCCTGGCTGCTATACTGCCCAGTTGCTCTACCGCCTGGTCGGTAGTCCGCTCTTCAGGCTCCGTGTCCTGGGGAGTGACGCCCCGGTTGCGCAGCTCCATCAGGAGGCCGTTGTCCACCAGGGGCCAGAAGTTGGAAAACAGCGGCTCTGCCAGACGCCGCCCCATCAAGTCTGCCTGCTCCTCCAGGGGGTGCCCGTCCAGGTCTGCAAAGGCGGCCATAATCCGGTTCAACTTCGCCGCAATGGGCAGCTCCTCTCCCAGGTCGGCCAGGGTATCGGGGTAGCGCTTGTACAGAGCCAGCTTGTCTCTAAAATAGCCGCGCAGAAAGAGCAGGTCCAACGTGGTCAACTGGTCATCCACCCTCTCCATGCCCGTGACAACGTCAAACTGGCGCGCAAAGTCCACAAGCCTCTGCCTCTCCTCGCCGGCCAGTATCTCGCTCGCCCCCTGGGGCAACGCCGTCTTCTCCGCGGGTTCCAGATCCCGATAGAGGCTCAGGTCCATGTGCCCCAGGCCGAAGTAGGCTCCGGCGGCGCGGGCGTCACCGGGCGAGAGGCCCTGGTACCACTCCAGAGCGGTGTACCAGGAGTCCAAGGGACCCGGGGACAGAAACTGATCGAAGTACTTCCTCAAAATGGGCGGCAGAAGCAGGGCGTTACCCCCTGTGGTATGGACAAGGTCGGCCTCGCCGAAGTGCGTCAGGGCTGAAGGGTCGCCCGGCGACGCCCGCGGCAGATTGCGCAGCCTCTCCCTTAGAGGCTCGTATGGGTCCGGAGGCTGGGCCATGAAGGTCGCCAGATCCATGTGGAATAGGTTCATGGCGCCGGCGGCGCTTCCGGAGCCGGATTCGGTCCAGCTCAGGTCCGGGCGCCCTGAGACGTCGAAGGCGCCCCAGTAGGCATGGCTCAGCTCGTGCATTATCGGCCCCGGCCGGGCTTCGCCCACACCGCTCCACCTGCCGTAGCCAAAGCTCCCAAACCATCCTGGCCGTCCCGTCATCTGCCGAAGGTCGTGCGCGCTCAGGAAGCGCTGCCCCTCAGGAGTGAAGTTGTAGACGGCTTGCAAGGCTGCAACGCGGTCCTGCGCCCAGTGGGACTGCGCCGGCTCAGCGACCGCCGAGGCCGGGGTCTGAGACGCGTTTCCGTTGCATGAGAAGGCCGCGAAGGACGCAGCAAGCAGGACGATGGGAAGGCGAAACATGACGAGATGTTGAGACGAGAGGGACTTCATAGGGGATTGGTCTATTCTAGCCTGGGAACGCGCGCCGGTCTATGGCGGCCTTGCAGTGAGCCGATGGGCGATGAGGCCGCAAGCGACGGCTGTTCCTACGGCGACGCGATTTGAGAGGCGCGTCGCCACACGCTTTCTTGTAGCCCTAAAAGGCACTATGATATGATTACAACAGGTCTTATCCGTCTCAGGTTGTCAGGAGGCCGCTTGACGTACGTCCCATCCCGGATAATCGACGTGGAGGTCTTCCAGGCTTTCAAGCGCAGGCTATCCAATGCCTGGCTGCGGAAAGTGGTGGAACAGGCCTTAGACGCTCACGGCGAAGGAAGGCCCCTGAGCATCAGCCTGGCCATAGCAGACGACGAAACGGTGCATAGGCTCAACCGGGAGTACCGCGGCCTGGACGAGACCACAGACGTCCTGGCCTTCCCCCTATGGGAGTCCAGGGAGGACGAAGATACTGGCGCGGGCGATCTTTTCCCGCCTACGGAGGAGGAAGCGCCGGTGGGGGAGATAGTGATTTCATACCCTCAAGCAGCCCGACAGGCCAGAGAGGGGAAGAGGGTCATCAAGGCTGAGGTGGCCCTGCTGATAGTCCACGGAGCGCTGCATCTCCTGGGATACGACCATGCGGATGCCCAAGAGGAAAGCCGTATGTGGGCTAAGCAGGACCAGGTCCTGGCAAAGATTTCCGTCAGATAGGAGCGCATCAGGAGTTGCCTCAGGTATTCTATCGCAAGTGGCGTCCTCAACTGCTGAAGGATGTGGTCGGTCAGGACCATGTGACCAGGACCCTAGGGCAGGCCGTTGCCCAGGGAAGAACTGCCCACGCCTATCTCTTCTGCGGGCCTCGCGGCACGGGCAAAACCAGCACCGCCCGCATACTGGCCAAGGCCATCAACTGCCTGAACCCATCGGAGGGAGAGCCGTGCAACCTGTGTCGTATATGCGAAACGGTCAACGAGGGAAGGGCAATGGACCTGGTGGAGATAGACGCCGCCAGCCACCGAGGCATAGACGACATACGCAACCTTAGGGATAAGGTGCATTTTACGCCGGCCGAGGCCGCCCACAAGGTCTACATTATAGACGAGGCGCACATGCTCACGGAACCCGCCTTCAACGCCCTGCTCAAGACACTGGAGGAGCCTCCGTCTCATGCCATCTTCGTACTGGCCACCACAGAGGCCCACAAGGTCCCGGCCACGGTGATCTCCAGATGCCAGCGCTTCGACTTCCATCGCATATCCCAGGAGCACATCATGGCTCGCCTGTCCCAGCTTTGCGACGGCGAGAGGATCAAGGCCGCGCCACAGGCGCTGAAAGCCCTTGCCGGCAGCTCCTCCGGCAGCCTGCGAGACGCCGAAAACCTCCTGGAGCAGCTGGTGGTCTCCCATGACTCCAATATCAACCTGTCCCACGTCAGGGAGATGCTGGGCCTGGGTGACAATGAGATGGCCCTGACGCTGGTGGGACACATTCTGAAAGGGGAAGTAAAGGAAGGGCTGAGAACCATCAATACCGTGGCGGACCGTGGGTTGGATCTACGCCGCTTCCATCGGCAGGTTGTGGACTATCTGCGAAGCCTCTTGCTGGTGAGCGCGGGCGCGGGTGAATCCCTGGAGAGCTCTCTCCAGGACTGGGAAGCCGTGAAAGAGATGGCCCAATCCTCCACCCTGGAGCGTATCCTCAGGGCGGCGCGGGTGTTCGAGCAGGCCACTCCAGGGCAGGACGGCCTCTCCACGCTCCCGTTGGAGCTGGCTTTGGTGGACTGCTCCCTGGATACAGGGCCTGCCCAACGGACACCGACCGTAGCCGGCGTATCGGAGCCTGCGGCAGGAGCACTCCCGCCTGCCCAGAAGGCCCAGGAGCCACCGCACAGACCGGCGGTGGAGAGGCCGGCCGCCCCGGCAAGACCGCCCACGCCTGCCAGGGCAAGCCGGGAAGTGGCCGAGGGAACGGAGGTACACTCGCAGCCCGTCGCGGAGCAGGACCCTGCGCCGGCGCCCGGTAACGGAGCCCGTCCGGAGGCGGCTCTTCCTGACGGAGAAATGCCGGACGCCCAGTGGGATGCCCTTCGCAAGGCTACCAAGGGCCTGAAACCCAACAAGTTCAACATCGGGGCACTCCTCCTTGACTGCGTTAAGAGGTACACCGAAGATGACACCCTGGTGATGCTGTTCAGGACGCGTCCCAACATGGAGCGGTTGCAGGGTGAGATAGACAACCCGGATACACGCAGGCTCATCCAGGAGGCTGTGGAGCAGGTCACAGGCACACGCTACAACCTGCGTCTGAGCCTTGCCGGCCAGGGAGGCTCGCCGTCAAGCGCCCCCAGGGGCCACCTGGTGCGGGCGGCCCGCGCTTTGGGAGTCCACATTGTGCAAGAAGTCGAATCTGAGGAGACGCCCTAATGAATAAGAATATGCTACGCCAAGCTCAGCAGCTTCAGGCCAGGCTGGCCAAAGCCCAGGAGGAGTTGGAGAATGCCGTGGTGGAGGCCACCGCCGGAGGAGGCGCGGTCAAGGTGGTCATTACAGGCAGGCTCAAGATACAGTCAATCGAAATATCTCCGGAGGTGGTGAGCGCGGAGGACGTGGAGATGCTCCAGGACCTGGTGATGGCGGCCACCAACGAGGCCGTGGACAAGGCCCAGAAGATGGCCGAGAGCAGCCTCGGCGCCATAACCGGCGGCATGAAGATACCGGGGCTGACGTAGCTTTGACCTGCCGCCGAGACAATAGTTGCTACCTTGGGCTGCCATATGACCTATGATTTTCTTCCGTCGGTGGCGGCGCCCCTGGCCCGCCTGATACAGGAGTTCCACAAGCTCCCCGGCATTGGCCCAAAGAGCGCCCAGCGCCTGGCCTACTACCTCATACGTATGCCGGCAGATGAGGCGCACTCCCTGGCCGAGTCTATTCTGGCGGTCAAGGAGAGGGTCATCTTCTGTGACGTGTGCCAGAATATCACAGAGGGCAGCCCGTGCTACCTCTGCTCCCACCAGAGCCGGGACAGGTCACGCATATGCGTTGTGGAGGAGCCTATGGACGTCCTCTCGCTGGAACGAACCCAAGCCTACAAGGGGATGTACCACGTACTCCACGGCGTCATATCCCCGGCCAATGGCGTTGGGCCGGAGCATCTGAGAATCCGCGAGCTGCTGGACCGGCTGAAGGGCAACGAAGTTACAGAGGTGATCCTGGCTACCAACCCCAGCCTGGAGGGTGAGAGCACGGCAATGTACGTCCACCGATTGCTCTCGCCGCTGGTCTCACGGATCACCCGCCTGGCCCGCGGGCTTCCGGTGGGCAGCGACCTTGAGTACGCCGACGAGGTGACCCTCAGCCGCGCCCTGGAGGGCCGGCAGGAGATATAGACTAGGCCTCAAATCCCATGACCACTTCACCGAAGATATATAAAACCGAGGCTATTGTCCTCAAACACCACGCCTTTGGAGAGGCGGACTACCTCCTGACCCTGTACACCCCCAACGAGGGCAGGCTCAAGGCGGTGGTCAAAGGGGCGCGGCGTGTCAAGAGCAAGCTGGGAGGACACCTGGAACCCCTCATGCGTACCTCCCTGCTCATCTCAAGGGGGCAGAACCTGGACTCCATAAATCAAGCAGAGGTCCTGGAGGGGTTCCGAGTCGTCCGGGAGGATCTGGACAGGTTGTCCCAGGCCATCTTCATGACGGAGTTGGTGGATGCCATTACCCCGGAGGGACAGTCCAACTATCCCGTATACCGTCTGCTGCTGGAGGCCATGCGCTCCCTGGCCCAGCGCGCTCCGTCACTGCTGCTACCCTACTTCCAGCTCCGCCTCCTGGGTTACAGTGGGTTCATGCCGGAGCTGCACAAGTGCGTGGAGTGCGGCTCCACCCTGGAGCCGGGCCGTCATCGCTTCACTCCGGACAGGGGAGGGAGCATCTGCGACTCCTGCCATCCCACACAGGTATCCGTGCTCCCCCTTTCCCTTAACACCCTCAAGGCGCTACGCTTTCTCCAAAGAGAAGAGTACGCTGGTGGAGTGGAGAGGCTGCGGCTGGAGCAGGAGACGCTGGCGGAGGTTAAGCGACTGCTGGATGCCTTGTTGCAGCACGTCCTGGACAGGGAGTTGAAGGGGGCCAGGTTCCTCAACCAGGTCACTCTGGCCAGAACCTGGGATGGGGCCGCCACGACGGCGGCAAGCGACGCAGGGAGATAGATACGTGACTGAAGAGCTGAGAGAAGGGCTTTATCTTGCCGCCACGGGTATGGGACTGGTGTTCCTTAGCCTGCTGGCCTTCATGCTCATACTGATCGCCCTGGGGAAGCTCTTCCCGGGCGAAGAGGTCGAAGAGGTGGACGCGGCGGTCGAGACGCTTGAGGCCGCGGTTCAGGAGGCGGCGCAGGAAGCGCAGCCGGCGCCGGTGGAGTTGGCTCCTGCGGCTCCCCCAGAGCAAGCCGCGCCGGCCCCCGCGCCGCCGCAGGGTGGGATGTCCGGGGCCAAGATAGCGGCTATGGCCGTAGCCATGTACCTGGCTATGGAGCAGGAGGAAGTCGCCGCAGCCGTCCCCGTTGTGGCCCCTCTAATCCTGGATCTCTCCCGGACTCCCAGTGAATGGGGCAGCCAGGGCAGGGCATCGCTGTGGCAGAGCCAGGGACGACGACCGCAGGCATACGGCCAGAGAAGCTACGGCGCCTACTCTCCCGGAGAGGGGGTGAGATAGCTGTGCAGGAAGAGATGCTGGGCGCCTTTCCCGATATAACCCTGGGCCATGTCGCCATGATAGCCATTGCCCTCTGCATGGTGTATCTGGGGGTGGCGCGGAGATACGAACCCCTCCTCCTGCTGCCCATAGGGCTGGGCGTTCTGCTTGCAAACCTCCCGTCTACGGGCATCGCCGATGACGACGGCTTCCTGGGGCTCCTGAGGAAGGCCGGACTGGATAACGAGCTGTTCCCCCTGCTCATGTTCCTGGGTGTAGGCGCTCTCACCGACTTTACTCCACTGCTCCGGAACCCCTACACGGTGCTGCTGGGAGCTGCGGCTCAGCTTGGCATATTTGCCGCGCTCATAGCCGCTATTCTCATGGGATGGGACATCGATAACGCCGGGGCCATTGGCATCATAGGCTCCGCAGACGGTCCTACCACCATCTTCGTGTCAACGCAGCTGGCGGATGTGGACCTGTGGGGGCCTATTGCCGTTGCAGCCTACTCTTACATGGCCCTTGTCCCCCTCATCCAGCCTCCAATCATGCGTCTGCTGACCACCAGGAGGGAGAGGCTGGTCAAGATGCCATACCCATCCGCCCCCGCCTCTTACAAGGCCCGCGTCCTGTTCCCAATCATAGTGACTATTCTGGCCAGCCTCATAGCTCCCAAGGCTGCTCCCCTGGTGGGTATGCTCATGTTCGGCAACCTCTTGAGGGAGGTGGGAGTGGTGGACCGGCTTGCCCGCGCCTCTCAAAACGAGCTCATAAACGTCACCACCATCTTCCTGGGCTTGGCAGTAGGCTCAACCATGACCGCCGACCGGTTCCTGGATACCAGGACCCTTGGCATATTTGCCCTGGGCCTCTTTGCTTTTGGCATCGCCACGGTCACGGGGGTCCTCCTTGGAAAGATCATGTATTATGCTTCTAGGGGCAAGGTGAACCCGCTGATAGGCGCAGCCGGGGTATCGGCGGTGCCAATGGCCGCCAGGGTGGCCCACCGGGTGGGCCAGGAGGAAGACCCCGACACATGGCTTATAATGCACGCAATGGGGCCAAACGTGGCAGGGGTATTGGGGTCGGCCATAGCCGGCGGTGTGATCCTTGGAGTCCTCCTCTAGCGTTGGGGCGCCGGTACATACCGGTGGCGCCTCCCCTATCACCCAGGAGCGGAGGATCGGCCGCCGATGAAAGAGTCATAGCGAGCGCAGCAAATGAGATTTTCAGAACTATACAAGCCAGGCCCACCGGCCATCTCCTTCGAGCTGTTCCCGCCAAGAACGGAGGCCACCCTGGCGGAGCTGGAAAAGAGGCTGCCAAGGCTCATCGACCTGGAGCCGTCGCTCATGACGGTTACATACGGCGCCTTGGGCAGCACCCGGGAGCGCACGCTGGAGATTGCTTCCAGGATCAAGAACGAGTATGGGATGGAGGCTGCGCACCACCTCACCTGTGTGGGAGCCAGCCGAGGGGAGATAGAGCTGCTCTTGGACGACATACGGAGCCACAACATCGAGAACATCGTGGCGCTTCGCGGCGACCCTCCCAGGGGGGAGGCGGAGTTTACGCCGCCGAGTGACGGGTACAGCCACGGCGACCAGCTTGTGGGGCACATTGCCCGTTACGGGGGGTTCAGCATCGCCGTTGCCGGCTACCCGGAGAAGCACCCGCAAGCCCCCGACTTTGAGACGGACCTGCGGAACCTGAAGCGCAAGGTGGATATGGGAGCCGACGTGGTCATTACCCAGCTATTCTACGACAACCGCGACTTCTACGACTTCGTGGAGAGGTGTCGGGCCATCGGCATTAGCCGGCCCATAATCCCGGGGCTTATGCCGATTCTGAACGTGGACCAGATCAAGCGTATTACCGGCATGTGTGGGGCCACCATCCCTGTGGGGCTCCTCCGCAGGCTCGAAGACGCAAGAGACGACGAACAGCGCGTGTATGAAATCGGCATTTCCCACACGGCAGACCAAGCTCTGGACCTGTTGCATCAGGGGGTGCAGGGCATTCACTTCTACGTGCTGAACCGCCTTTTTCACATCGCAGAGATCATGGAGCGCATCAGGCCGGCGCTGGGTACGGCCTCTAGTCCAGCAGGTTCAGATCGATAATCCGCACGTCCCTGTTCCCGTTGGCGAGGTCTAGGACGGCCACGGTGCCGGGCATCACCCTCTGGTTGGGCCACGTGGCGCTTCCGGGGTTGATGAAGAGTATGCCCTGGCGCTCCTCAACCAGGCTTACGTGCGAGAAGCCGTATACCACTATGTCCACCGGCGCGCCAAAGACCTCCTCCAGCGAATCCGGCAGAGAGGCGTCTGCGGGAAAGCTCTTGTCGATGACTCCCGGCAGGATCTCCAGGGCTGTGATGGGTGGTATCGACAGCTCGTGCACCATGCCTATGGAGTGGCCTTCCACCTCCACCACCCGGTGATGCTCCACAACCCTGGAGTCCCCCCGGAGTTGGCGCTCCGCGCCCGTCTCCACAGCCTTCACAGGCGCTATCTCCTCCAGGTAGTCCAGGCAGGAGGGAATGAGAATATCCCCGGCATGGAGAATGAGGGCTACCCCCTCAAAGGCCACCTTTACCTTGGGTGAGAGTTCCGCCGATGGCACCTGGGTATCCGCTATAAGCCCGATTTTCATACTGGATGTCCTTTCTGCGTCCGGTGACCGGATGCCAATCGCACACGCGCCCAGGTGGCGCTGCGGCATTGGACTAAAGCGATTGTAGTGTCATAACATAGCATCGTCAACTGAAGTGGTCAGTGGATGAATACTCACGCGCACGGAGGAGTCATGGCGTACATAGAGCAATGGCCGTTGCGCTTCGTAGCCCGTCACAGGTCGCTTACCAACCCAGACGCTGCCGAGGAGAGCCTGCTGGACGACACGATAGAGAGCCTGCCTGAAGGCAACAGCGAAGCCAGGGAGATGGCGCGAATTGCCAGGAGCAGGTACGGGGAGCTGCAAGAGCTTGGGGAGGATGGAACGTGGAGCGCCATGAGCCGCTACTACCCGGAGGACGGAGAGTAGGCGGTTTGGGTTTCCGCTCACACCCGTATCAAGTAGGGGCGGGCTCTGAGCGAGTGAAGGGCGTGAGCCGAACCCATTCCCCCTCTGGACACCCGCGAACGGGGGCATGACGACGGTGAGAGGAAGCCCGCTCATATGGTTCGACAGGCTCACCACGAACGGGCAAGGATCTTGGTTTACCACGAACGGGCAAGGAGTTCAGTTTACCATGAGCGGCGTGGTTTGAGTTTCGGCTCACCACGAACGGGCAAGGAGCTCGGTTTACCCTGAGCGGCGTGGTTTGAGTTTCCGCTTCACACCCGTATCAAGTAGGGGCAGGCTCTGAGCTCCCGACCTCCGTCTTGCCTGCGTCTGGGCGATGCGATGTAGGGGCGGTTCGCGAACCGCCCCTACGGAAGCCGCGGTTGTCCCCTCTCAAATGGTTCGACAGGCTCACCACGAACGGGCAAGGAGCTCGGTTTACCATGAGCGGCGTGGTTTGAGTTTCCGCTCACCACGAACGGGCAAGGAGTTCGGTTTACCATGAGTGGCGTGGTTTGAGTTTCGGCTCACACCCGTATCAAGTAGGGGCAGGCTCTGAGCTCCCGACCTCCGTCTTGCCTGCGTCTGGGCGATGCGATGTAGGGGCGGTTCGCGAACCGCCCCTACGGAAGCCGCGGTTGTCCCCTCTCAAATGGTTCGACAGGCTCACCACGAACGGGCAAGGAGGTCGGTTTACCATGAGCGGCGTGGTTTGAGTTTCCGCTCACCATGAGCGGGCATGACGACGGCGCGGGCCTGACACCCTTGCCTTTTCGCAACGCCGTTCGTGTTGTACAATCTATGGCAGTTGTGCAAGAAATCACACAGAGAAGAGAAAGGAACAGAAATGAAAATCGAATCGTATACACAGGGGACACCGTGCTGGGCGGATCTCGCGACCACGGACCCGGCCGCCGCCAAGTCGTTCTACGCAGACCTGTTCGGATGGACATTTGAGGACGCGCAGATGTCTGAGACGATGGCCTACTCCATGGCCGTGAAGGATGGCTCATACGTGTGCGCAATGTACGACCAGCCGGACGATATGAAGCAGCAGGGGATGCCTCCGTTCTGGGGCGTGCACATCGCCGTGGACGACGTGGACGAGGTGGCCTCCCGCGTTGAAGCCTGCGGGGGGACGATCTTTCACGGCCCATTCGACGTCTTCGACTCCGGGCGGATGGTCGTCGTCAGCGATCCCTCCAGCGGCATGGTGTTCCTCTGGAAGGGCAAGGATCATATTGGCGCGGGCGTGAAGAACGAACCCAACTCCATTGGCTGGTGCGAGCTTCTCAGCACAGATCCCAAGGCTGCCGTCGAGTTCTACACGACCCTCCTGGGAGTCGAGTCAGAGACTGCGACTATGCCGAGCGGGGAGGACTACACGGTCTACATGGCCGGGGGCGTTCCGGTTGCCGGGACAATGGCCATGCCAAAACAGGTGCAAGAGATGAACGTCCCATCCTACTGGAGCGTCTACTTTGACGTTGAGGACGCAGACGCCACTTTTGACAAGGCCATCTCCATGGGAGGCCAAGTAGCCCTGGCGCCAACGGACATAGAGGACGTAGGGCGGCTGGCGTTTCTGATTGACCCGCAGGGAGCTGCTTTTGGCCTCATTGCTCCGGTTCCGGAGTTGAAGAGCGCCATGACCTCAGGATAAGGCAGCCGGACGGTACCAGCGAGGGCTACCGGAGTTACGGACCGTAGCGCCGGTAGTCCTGCTCGTGTTGCGCCACGGCGTCCGCGTCCTGCCTCAGCGCGACGAGGCTTTTCAGCAGGCCGAGAAGCTGCACATGCGAGAAGCCGAGGGACACAGCCATAGCCGGGCGTCCGCCAAGCGCAAGGCGAGCCAGGACTATCGGTTGGGGCTCCTGCCAGTGGGCAAGCTCCACTTCGGTGCGCTTGCCGTCAATTTGGATGGTCACATTCCGGCGCGGCGCGCGGCTGACGTAGTCCAGGTTCCAGTACCTGTGGACGTTGCGCCGGCGTTCGTAGCTCTCCTTTTGCTCCGTGGACGCGCAGCCGAGGACAAGGCTGATGATTGACCGCAGCTCCGTTAGGAGACGCTCATCCGCCGATTGTTGGCTAGCGTCCGTGCCCTGATAAAGGTACAGCGCTCGCCGAGCAGCGCCCGGCTCTCCGGCAATGTAGCGCAGGATGGCCCGGCCAGGACCGCGCCCGCTCCAGTCCAGGTCGCGCAGGCGCAACCCCAGGGGATTGCCCTTGAGGCCGTAGACGGCAAAGGGCGCGTCGGCCAGAAGGCGCGGAAGGACGCCAAGGCCCAATGAGTCCTCGCGGGCCGGACGAGGCTCACTGAAGGGCAAATCATCTTTCCAGTTGGAGTTCTTCCGGCAGCGCCGGCAGTACGACTGGTTGCCGTCGGACCAGCGTGATGCCAGCTCGCGGCGCAACTCTCTCAGCCAGTTCACCATAGCTGGGACGAAGTTGACTGGGCTGGGGCGAAATGCGTACATCACCGATCTGCTCATGCCCAGCAACTCTCCGCACCTGTAGCAGCGGGTGTAGGGGTGTTCTTTTCCTAAGGAAACGTAACGTAGCATGAAGCCCTCAGGTTAGATGCGCCGGAGATCTGCCCGGAGCGAAGAGCATATAGCCGGGCAGCTATTTCCACGGCCGGACCCAGATGCGGGCTGCTACGCCGTAGCCCAGGGCATCCTCTCCGCTCTCGGTCCTGACGGTGATCACACCCCTGTGCCGGCTGGCGTCGACCACAGTGACGTTCCTGTCCGGCAGTATGGACAGCTCCACCAGGAACCGGAGCAGCTCTGTATCCTCCTCCGGCACGCGATCTACGCAGTAATCGACTCCGGTCTGCACTTGGTCGAGGGTCAGCCTTGGGCCGGGAGGCGCTTTGTATCCGCTGCCGGGGATGGGCCTGCCAAAGGGGCACGTTGTGGGGTTGCCCAAACGCTCCCTTATCTTGACCTCCAGGTCTGGGGAAATGGCGTGTTCCAGCCGGTGGGCCTCCTCGTGGGCCTTGTGAAGCTCCAGTCCCAGCAGGTCAACCACCATTCTTTCGGCAAGGCGGTGTCTTCGCACCATTCCTTCTGCCAGCACAACCCCGCGCGGGGTCAGCTTCACCTCTTTGGCGGAGGTCAGTTCCACCAGCCCCTCGCGGGCCATTCTGCGAAGCATCCCGGTTATGGATGGGAGGGTGGTGCCCAGGCCCTCGCCGGCCGGCAGGGTGCGTATGTAATCCGCCAGGTGCCCGGACGTGGGGCGCAGGCCCTCTTCGCCCAGCACGTACAGCGAAAGGAGGTAGTTCTCCGCTACCTGTGACAGCCGCTCAGAGGCTGCCAGGTCGGCGTCCGGTTGCCTTTGGGGTCTGCTGCGAGGGTTGGTCATGGCTCACCTGAGCCTACGATAGCCTCCGGAGGCCATTTCGTCAAGAACCGCGCGGGAGTCGCCCGGCCTGGGAGAGGGCGGCGTGACGCCAATCCGGCAGCGCGAGTATTGACATCGGTGTGTTAGTGTGGTATCAATAATATTGTGAGTATGCACTAACTAAATAATAGCGTGTAACAACACATATTAACAGCGTGGATACTCTCTTACGCTGAAGGCTGCGCAAACAAAGGAAATTGGAGGGTATTATGAGATTGTCTCTTGCTAGAAGGGCGCCGTCGTTTGGGGTTGCCGTTGGGCTTCTGCTGCTAGCTTCCCTGGGGCTTGCAGCCTGTAGCAGCGCCGATCCCACGCCGACCACGGGGCCAACCCCGACGGCGCGGGTGGTGGAGGTGGAGAAGCGGCCAGGCGACCTTACCCTGTACGTGGGAAGAAGCGAGAGCCTGGTGGGGCCGATAATCGAGCAGTTCAGGACTCTCACGGGCATCAACGTGCGGGTGAAGTACGCAAGCACATCCGAGCTGGCGGCCACCCTTCTGGAAGAGGGTGACAGGAGCCCGGCGGATGTGTTCTTTGCCCAGGACCCCGGCGGCCTCGGCGCGGTGGAGGACATGCTGGTCAGCCTTCCTGACGCCATCCTTGGACGCGTCCCTGAGTGGGCCCGCTCCCCGGAAGGGAAGTGGGTGGGCATATCCGGCCGCGCCAGGACCATTGTCTACAACCCGGAAGTGTTGTCTGAGGCGGACCTGCCGGACGATATGTGGGGCTTTGTGGAGCCCAAGTGGAAGGGGCGAATTGGGTGGGCGCCCACCAACGCCTCCTTCCAGGCAATGGTCACCGCCATGCGCGCCCTGTGGGGCCAGGACAAGACCCGCGAGTGGCTGGAGGGCGTTCAGGCCAACGACCCCTACGTGTATCCTAAGAACACCCCGCAGGTAGCCGCCGTAGCCGCCGGCGAGATTGACGTCGGGTTTGTAAACCACTACTACCTGTTCCGCTTTCTAGTCGAGGAGGGGGACTCTTTCCCGGCCCGCAACTACCATCCCCGCGCGGGCGGCCCCGGCGCCGTGGTGATGGTCGCCGGCGCGGGCATACTCTCCACGTCCGAGAACAGAGAGAACGCCGAGAAATTCCTGGATTTCATGCTGTCGCAGGTTGCCCAGCAGTACTTTGCCGGCCAGACCTACGAATACCCGTTGGTGGAGGGCGTGAACACCAACAGGCTGCTGGTCCCCTTTGAGGACATCAACAGGCCCGACGTCCCTCTGAAGGACATGGCCGACCTCGAGGGCACGGTGAGGCTGCTTCAAGAGACGGGAGCGCTGCCGTAGGCATCCATATGCCAGGAGATGGCGAGAGGTGAGACTGGGACAGGCCGCCGGGCCGGGGATGGGTGTAGCAGACGCGCG
Organism: Dehalococcoidia bacterium; assembly: GCA_965221925.1. Lineage (GTDB taxonomy): Bacteria > Chloroflexota > Dehalococcoidia > Lucifugimonadales > UBA2985 > JAPPHY01. The sequence goes on from OZ244924.1 coordinate 1,021,695, forward strand.
GCGGACGCGCACGGCATGGCCGCCCGCCGCCATAGCCGTGCCCGCGGCTCTGGTAGGGGTTGGCATTGCCCTGCCCCTCGTCTACCTCGTAATGCGGGCGCTGGGAGCGGGGCCGGAGGTCTGGGACCTACTGTTGCGCTCCAGCAACGTGGAAATCCTTGTACGCTCCGTAGTACTGGCGACGGCGGTAACGTGCGCCTCCGCCGCCATAGCCGTCCCCTTGGCCTGGCTCACCGTTCGCACCGACCTTCCCTTTCGGGGGGTATGGTCGGTCGTTACGGCGTTGCCGCTGGTCATTCCCAGCTACGTGGGCGCTTTCCTGATAATACTCGTGCTGGGGCCAAAGGGTATGCTACAGGGATGGCTGGCTCCCCTTGGCGTGGAGCGTCTTCCTGAGATATTCGGCCTGCCGGGGGCGACTCTAACCCTGACGCTGCTCAGCTACCCATATGTCCTGCTGCCAGTCCGCGCCGCGCTGGTTCGACTGGATCCGGCCCTTGAGGAGACATCCCGCACCCTTGGTAAAAGCGCGTGGCAGACGTTCTTCCGGGTTACCCTGCAGCTCCTGCGCCCCTCCATTGCGGCCGGCTCCCTGCTGGTGGCTCTGTATACCCTCAGCGACTTCGGCGCGGTGTCGCTGATGCAGTACAAGACCTTCACGTGGGCAATCTACATACAGTATGGCTACTTTGCCCGTGACCTGGCGGCGGCCTTGTCCCTGGCGCTGGCGGCCCTGGCGCTTACCATACTGGTAATGGAGGGCAGGGTCAGAGGCAAGGCCGGATCCTACCGGAGCGGCAGGGGAGGGGAGCGTCCAGCGTATATCGTCCGCCTGGGAAGGTGGCGCTGGCCTGCGCTGGCCTTCTGCGGGGTTGTGGCGCTACTCTCGCTGGTTATGCCCATGTCCGTCCTGGCGTATTGGGTGGTCCGGGGCGTTTCAGCCGGAGAGTCGCTGCCGCCGTTGTGGGGCCACGCCTGGAACTCCCTATACGTATCAGGGCTGGCTGCCCTGGCGACCATCCTGGCGGCGCTGCCCATAGCCATACTTTCGATACGCTACCCAGGCCGACTGAGCGGGCTGCTGGAGCGTTTTGCGTACCTTGGGTTCGCGCTGCCGGGCGTGGTGGTTGCTCTGGCGCTGGTCTTCTTTGGCATACGCTTCGCCACCCCGTTGTACCAGACAACGGCCCTCCTGGTGTTTGCCTACCTTGCGCTCTTCCTGTCCCCAGCGGTTGGGGCTGTCAGGACATCGCTGCTCCAGGTACCCCCTGCGCTGGAGGAGGCCGCCAGGAGCCTTGGGCGAACCCACTTCCGCGCGCTGCTTGAGATCACCTTTCCACTGGCGCGTCCGGGGGTCCTGGCGGGCGCGAGCCTGGTTTTTCTATTGACCATGAAGGAGCTCCCCGCTACCCTTATACTTAGTCCAATAGGCTTCAAGACGCTGGCTACTTCCATATGGGGCGCGGCTGAGGAAGGGTATTTTGCCCAGGCCGCGGTTGGCGGGTTGCTGCTGATAGCGGTGTCTTCCGCGCCAATGGCGTTCCTTGTGATGCGTCGCGAAAGGAGTGGCGATTGAACCGGGTAGCGGTCCGATGCGCGGGCCTCTCCAAGGCCTTCGGCGGTGTCAGGGCCGTCGACGGCTTCGACCTTGAGCTTGCCCAAGGCGAGGCGCTTGCGTTGCTAGGCCCTAGCGGCTGCGGCAAGACCACGGCGCTGCGCCTGATAGCCGGCCTTGAATCTCCGGATGCCGGCACTGTGGAGATTGGCGGACAAGTGGTAGCCGGGCCAGGGGGAGCGCTGCCGCCGGAAAAGCGCCACGTGGGAATGGTGTTCCAAGAGTACGCCCTATTCCCGCACATGAGCGTGAAGGACAACATCGCCTACGGGCTGCCCAAGGGCCCCGCGAGAGCCGAGCGGGTCAGCGAGATGACGTCTCTGGCTAGCCTTGAGGGCTTGGAGAAGCGTCTGCCCCACCAGCTTTCGGGGGGACAGCAGCAGAGGGTGGCCCTCGCCCGTGCCCTCGCTCCGGGTCCGGGGGCGCTCCTCTTGGACGAGCCCTTCTCAAACCTGGACGCAGCCCTTCGGAGCCAGGTGCGCCAGGAGACCAGGGACATACTGAGGGCAAGCGGGACCACCACCGTATTCGTCACACACTCCAGGGAGGAAGCTCTGTTCATGGGAGATCTGATAGCAGTGATGAACCTGGGGCGGGTGGAGCAGGTGGACACGCCGAAGCGAATCTTCCACGCGCCGGCCACGCGCTTTGTGGCCGGGTTCATGGGCATGGCCGACTTTCTGCCCGCGCGCTCGTCTGACGGCGCCCTCCGGACGGAGCTGGGCAGCGCTCCGCTTCCCGCGGGGTTGGCCTCCGGCGACGGCATAGACGTTATGGTGCGTCCGGACGACCTTGCCATCAGGCCGTCGGAGTCGGGGCAGGGCGTAATCTTGGAGAGCGTTTTCCAGGGCGCGTTCTACCTCTACCGGGTGGCCCTGGCGTCAGGTGGCGTAGTCCATTGTCTGGAGTCTCACACGGCGGAGTACCTGGTGGGCACGCGGGTAGACGTGAGCCTGGTTCCGGGACATCCGCCTCTCGTGTTTCAGAACGGCCTGGCCTATGGGAGCAGTGGCAGCGATGGGCAAAACTCTTTCAAAAATCCCGCAAACTCTCCTTGAAGTTCTCCAACTCCTTAGGTAATATATAATGTGTGCCATATGAATGGAAACACTATATTTAGGGGTGAGGGTATGCCGGACGTAGTGTTGGTGGTGGACATGCTGCGGGGATTCCTGGAAGAGGGGCACAACCTGTACTGCGGGGACGATGCCAGAAAGATAATCCCCAACGTACAGTCCATCTTGGAGAAGGAGACCGACAAAGGCTCCAGTGTGTTCTATGTCTGTGACACCCATGAGCCGGACGACCTGGAGTTCCAGATGTTCCCCGTGCACTGCGTGAGGGGAACAGTGGAGTCGGAGGTTATTCCTGAGCTGGCCCCGTATCCGGGAGAGCGGATAGACAAGCAGCGTTACAGCGCTTTCTACAATACCAACCTGGAACAGCGGCTTAAGGACATGGCCCCCGACAGGATCATCGTCTGCGGTGTCTGCACGGACATCTGCGTACTGCACACCACCGCCGACGCCAGGAACAGGGACTACACCGTGGAGGTCCACGCCGACGCGGTGGCATCCTTCAATGAGGATGCCCACAGATGGGCGCTGCGGCACATGGGGGATATTCTGGGAGCTAAGCTGGTGACGGCCCAGGCCGTTGCTTCGGACTAGCGGAGATATGGGCATGGATAGTAGCAGTAGCGCGCCTCATTGCAGAGAGCTTGGCCCCATCCACTCTTATGCCGCCCCGGCGCGTGGAAATAGTGGGGCGGCCATCGAATATGCGCAGAGGCGCGCAGGCAACCCACCCACAATATAAGATTTTCTAAAGGGAGCGTAATGCCGGAACCATTGTTTGAAGTAAGGCCCTCGGTCCAAGTGGGGGACACCGCAGACGTGAGTCTCCACCGCGGGCTGACGGTCCTCCGGAATGAGGGGATCAACCCCGTTGTATCCGTAGAGTTCTCTCCCACAGGGAGCGGGACTGTGTGCGGCATTCAAGAGGTGAAGGCGCTGCTCCAGAAGGTGCTCCCGGAGGGGAACCGGGAGGTGTGGGCGCTGGAGGAGGGTTCCCAGGTTGCCGCATGGGAGGTGGCGTTAAGGGTTACGGCTCCCTACGGCTCCTTTGGCCTTTACGAGACCGCCATCTGCGGGATCCTGTCGCACTGTACCGGATGGGCCACCGCCGGAAGGGAGTGCGTTACCGCGGCTGCGGGCATACCAGTAATATCCATTGGGGCGCGTCACGTCCATCCAAGCGTGGCAGGCATCATGGACTACGCTGCAATGGTTGGCGGCTGCGTCTCATGCTCAACTCCCGTGGGAGCCAAGCTCGCCGGCGCCACACCCACGGGGGCCATCTCTCCGGACGTTGTGCTGATTATGGGCGACCCGATGCGAGCCATGCAGGCCTTTGACAAGCATATGCCCCAGGAGGTCTCAAGAGTAGCCCCCGTGAACGTGATGAAGGATGAGACCGAAGAATCCCTTAGCCTTGCGAAGGGACTTCGCCAGCGTCTGAGAGGCGTCATCATAGACTCATCTCAGACAGACGACGAGGTTAGTCCCCACACGGTGAAGGAGGTCCGAGCCAGGCTTGACCTGGCCGGATTCTCCCACGTTGAGATATTCATGAGTGGGGGACTGGACTGTGAGCGTATCAGGAGGTTCGTTGAGGCAGGGGCTCCTGTGAGCGCTTTTGAGGTGGGAAGCCATATCAGCCACGCCAGCCCCGTTGAGTTCAGAGCCGACATCCACGAGATGGATGGCAAACCCGCGGCCAGGCGCGGCCGCATTCCCGGCGTAACCGAAAATGCCAGGCTTGTGGAGCTCATGTAGCGTTTACTGGGGAGAACTCAAGACGGAGGACCTCCGGAGTATCCTCTCTCACCCTGGCCCAGTGGGCTATCCGGTGGCCCACAACCCACACAACGCCCTCCTCCGAGACCACCAGCGGCGCAAGGTCCCGCTCCTCTTGGGGTATCTTTGCGTCCACCATGAAATCCTGGAGCTTTTTTGACCCCGTCATGCCCAGGGGGGTGATGCGGTCTCCGGGCCTCCTTCCTCTCACGTAGAGCCGTTGACCCACGCGCGTCGCGTCCAGGTCAACGCGACGCGCGTCTCCCGTCGGCGGCCTGCCATTGGCCGGAAGGAGCCGCGCGCTGACGCTCCATCCCGGAACCAGGGTGTCTCCGGGTATCGACAGGGTATGCTCCCCGGCTATTGTAGGCAAGGATGGAGCGCCGCCCGCGCCGGTCGCCAGCCTGAGCCAGTCGTACCCCACAGAGAACGTCAGGCCGCCGGGCAGGGCCATCCACCTGCCCGTCCTTCCCTGTGACAGATTCACCATGCTCTCCAGATGGTTGTATTCCAGTCCAGTGGTGGAGCCCGTGAGTTCCTGATATATGAGACGCAGCAGGTGACGTTTCAGCGCCGGGCGCAGGTCTGCAAACCCGGCTCTTTCTACCCTGATGCCGCCCGGCGTGGCGACGGCCAGTCTCTCTACGGCCTGGCCCGCCGCTTCAAGCAGGTAGGCCCGGTCCTGGGCGGCGGAGCCACTCAGACGCAGCAACGCCTCCCGTATCCTGGGGTTGTACTCCCTGAGGTACGGTAGAAGCTCGAGGCGTATTCGATTCCTGGTGAGCTTCATAGATCGGTTTGTGGTGTCCTGCCTGGGTGTGACCTCCCTAAAACGGCAGTATGCCGCGGTCTCCTCCTTCGTTGTATCCAGTAGAGGTCGCGCCAGCGCAACACGCTCCTTGTGGTGAGTGGAGGGCCAGTAGGCAATGGGGGACATCCCTGCGAATCCGGCCAGTCCGCTGCCGCGGAGCAGGTGCATGAGAATGGTCTCCACCTGGTCGTCGCTGGTGTGGCCCAAGACAACGGCCGACGCTCCCTGCGCGGCTGCCGTCCTGGACAGAAAGGAGTAGCGCGCCTCTCTCGCCGCCTCCTCCAGGGACAGACCGCGGGCGCGTCTGTAAGACTCCACGTCCTCCCGTCCCACCGTCACGGGCAGATCCATGTCGCGGGCAACCCGCTCCACGAAGAGCGCATCCTCCCGCGACTCCCGGCCGCGCAGGCCGTGGTCCAGGTGGGCTACGTGCAGGCCCAGCCCCAGGGGCTGCTTGAGCCGGCCCAGAAGCAGGAGCAGAGCCAGGGAGTCCGGCCCGCCTGAGACGGCTGCCACCAGGGGTTGGCGGCTGTGGGCGAGCCCAAGTTCCGTGAGCAGGCGCTCTGTCTCTTTGAGCAGCCGCCTTTCCAGGGTCAGCCCGCCGTCCATGCTACTCTCCATCCTCTTGCGGCTCCTGGCAAAGGGCCTCCACGGCTCCGGCTCGGCAGCGCCCTTTGGTTAGCGTTTGCAGTAGTCAAAGAGAGCTAACCGGGCTGAGCCGGCTGCTCTCTGGTCACCATCACCTTCTCTACCCGCATACCCCTCACGTGGGTCACCACCAGGCTGAGGCCCTCGTGGCGCAGGTGCTCTCCCTCGGTCGGGATATGTCCCAGGGCCTCCAGGATAAAGCCTGCCACTGTCTCGTAGTCGCCTTCGGGCAGACCCAGGGCCAGCTCCTCGTTGGCCTCCTCTATCTGCATCCCGCCATCGATGTGGTAGGTGTTGGCGTCGATAGCCTCGTACTCCATCTCAGGCTCCATGCCTTCCTCTCCCACGGGGCCGACGATCTCCTCTACGAGCTGCTTCAGCGTCACCAGGCCGGCAATCCCCCCGAACTCATCAACGGCCATGACCATCTGGTTTCCCACCTTCTGCATCTCGCGAAACAGAGGCCCCACCAGCTTGGTGTCCGGGACGAACTCCACCTGGCGCAGGAATCGCGTGACCGGGCTTTCGTTCGAGACCTCCCTACGCGCCATAGCCGTAACAACGTCCTTCACGGACAGAATCCCCATCACGTTTTCCATGTCCTCCTCAAAAACGGGGAACCGGGTGTGATAGTGGTCCTGGTATATCGCCAGGAAGTCCTTCAGAGTCGTGCCGGACTCCAGCCACACGATCTCCGTTCTGGGAGTCATCACCTCCCGCACCTGCCGGTCTCCGAACCGGAAGACCTTTTCCAGCATCTCCGCCTCCTCTTCCTCCACCACTCCCGCCTCCATCCCTATGGAGATTGCAACCTTGATCTCCTCCTCGGTGAACAGGGCTCGTGGGTCGCGCCCAAGCAGAGACATCAAAACGCGGTTGAGCAGCTGAAGCGCAGCCGTCAGAGGCAGCATCATGAGCTCGAACCATTGCAGGGCCCTGGCATAGAAGAAGAATATGGACTCTGAATGGCGAATGGCCACCGTCTTGGGCAGGGTCTCCCCCAGCACAAGCAGGACGGTGGCGCTTGCCACAGTGGCTGTGATGACGCCCCGCCCCTCTCCCAGCAGGGCGACCATTATCACCGTGGCCAGCGCTGCGAAGGCGGTGTTCACCAGGTTGTTTCCCAGCAGTATCGTCGGCAGGACCCTCTCCGGCTGGTCCGTCATACGGGCTACCCTTTCGGCGCCGTGCGCATTGCTCTCCAGCAGGTGGCGTATTCGCACCTTCCGCAGTGAGAGGAAGGCGGCCTCAGCGCTGGAGAAGAAGGCCGACAACAGCAGGAACGGGAATAGAAGGGTGAGATATAAGACTGATACTTGGTCCATTGTTGTACCCCTGTAAAACTACCGCCTGACGGCCGGTATGTTATTGTTTCCGGAGACGCGGAGGACATCCGAGGCGTCCAAGAAGTCCGGAGGTGATACCCTCTCCGGGGTTGCTGCGATTTGAGGCAAACCCATGTAGCTCTCTGCCTGCCCATTCAGCCTGTGGAGGGTTGAAGCAGCCGGTCCGCTGCCATGCCGGGCTGGTATTGCCTTGCCTTTCATGGCAAGATAGGGCTGCAAGGCGGAGAGTACAATGGGGAAGCTGACGGTAAGAGAAACACTGCGCGCCCATCTGCTCTTGCCAATCATAGCATTCCGCTACGGGAGTGTCAAAAAGAATGGCCGCGCGACAGACTCAACGACTGCGCCGGCGCCGGCAGAGGAGTCCAACAACCACTGCGGACCGGCCTGGAGATGAACATGAACATACCGGATGAGCCGACGTTGAGGGAGATGTCGGACGCCTCCATTCGGCTGGCCCGCGGCGCGGGGGAGGTCCTCCTGCGCTACCAGCCGGGCGCGACTCAGGTCAATTTCAAGGGCAAGGGCCAGACCGATCCGGTCACGGAGGCGGACTTACGGGTTGAGGAGTATCTGCGTGAGCGGATCTCCAGGGAGTTTCCTGGCCACAGGATACTGGCTGAGGAGAGCGACCAGCCATCCGGGACGGAGGACACCGATTTCATATGGGCGTTGGACCCGGTGGATGGCACGGCCAACTTCGCCGCCGGTGTGCCCTTTTTCGCCGTCTCCATAGGTTTGCTCTATCGCGGGGTCCCGGTGGTGGGCAGCCTGTTTCTGCCCCATACCTTTGCAGGTCATGGCGTGTTCCACGCCCGCGCCGGCGGTGGGGCCTTTGCGGAGGACCAACCTCTGATGGTGATATCCGACGCCTTGCCGCGACCCTCCGGCCTGGCAGGCGTTCCGTCCAGCCTTGGCAGACAGTTCTCCTTCAACAGGGAGAGGGGAAGGGGGTTGGGGGAAATCCGCATCATGGGAAGCATTGCCTGTGAGATGGCGCTGGTTGCCAAGGGTGTCCTTCAGTATGCCATATTCGGCGGCCCCAGCATTTGGGACGCGGCCGCGGGGGTAGTTCTCATCCGGGAGGCGGGCGGGGAGGTTCTGGAGTGGAGAGAAGGGAGATGGCAACCCTTTGAGAGGTTTCTCGTTTCTCCCGAAGGCAGCGGTGGAGACCGCCGCAATGCCAGGCAAGGGCGGAGATCGCCACTGCTGGCCGGAGGCCGTGATATTGTGGCCTACGTGGCGTCCCGGACAAGGCGACGCAGCAGACCGTTGGAGTCCATTCGGAACAGGCTCCGAGGTAGACGCTCCTGAAGAGACCGGGACGCAGGCATCATGCCAAGAGCGTCCCAGCCTCCTCACTCCGGTTAACCCGAACCCGGTTCTGAACCACGGAGGCGTCGGCGACAACAGCGCCGCCCCCTCCACTCAGCCTGACCCGGCGCGCTACTTCGCCGCCGCTTCCAGCGCGGTCGGTTCCAGCGCCTCCTGGGACTCCTTTCCATTGCCTCTGCGGACGTGGGGTGTACCCTGTATTGTGGCGGTCCTGGGGTCTATGGTTCGCCCATCGGCTATCAGGCCGTATTTGTGCTCCAGCTCCAGCGCCAGCCTCTCGAGCTCCTGTTGGGCCTTTTTGGCCTCCAGGGCCTTTCTGTCCGCGTCCATCTGCACCTTGCGCAGTTGATACTTGTCCTCAGCTTCAAACTCCATTACTGCAACCTCCCAATGTTTAGTGAAAGGTAGAATAGAACAAATGTACAGCTTTGTCAAGGGGTACAAACAGACGGCAATGTCAACGCGTATCAGGGATGCCCAGCAGGTTGGATGGGAAGTGCGGGGCCTACGGCTAGAACCAGGGCCAGGGAACGTTCCTTCGGTAGGGGTCGTGGGGAGGAAAGCGGCCCGACTTGAGGAGGGACTGCAGTCGCCGCCCAAGGGCCGCGATTTCCGTTTGGGTGAGCAAGGGAGCCAACTCCCGCACAACGTCTCCGCCGGAGCGGAGATTCTCCAGCAGGCCGGCCACCTGCTCCAGGAGATGCGCGGATATGGACTCCTGGGCAAAGTCCCATATCACGGTGCGCAGCTTTGGCTCCTGGTGGAACGTGAGGCCGTGGTCTATAGACCATACAGCCCCGCTCACGTCCCTGAAGCAGTGGCTTGCCTTTCTATCGGCGTTGTTGGATAGGCAGTCGAAGAGGGCTATCCGCTCCAACTCCTCCGGTGACTCCTCACGGAGGGTGAAGTAGCTGGACAGCGGGTCCACCTCTACGAACTGTTGCAGCGAGCCTATGCCGTAGGGGCCGGATCTGATGACCGTGTAGGGGATGAAATTCCAAGAGAGGCGCTGGGCCACAAGGTAGGCTGCATACTCTCGTTTGTAGAGGGTTCCGGGTGGGAAATCCCAGAGTGGAGCCTCTCCCCTTTGGGGCTTGTATATCGCCCGGTACTCATGAGGCCCTTGGGATACCGTTACCAGGAAGGTGTAGTTGGAGCCCTGTGGCGCCAGCTCCGGAGAGGTTATCTCTCCCTCCAGCATGGCCTTCCGCAGTTGGGTTTTGGAGACCTGGTGGCCGCTGTCCGATTCCATGACTCACCCACTATCCACTGCCTATGTGGGCAGCTGTGAAGAGCGTGGCCTACAGGGTGCGATGGCCGTTTGACCTCGCGCAGACGTGAGCTTCGGGACCCATTGGAGCGTTGCACAGGGGACACAGGGGACGCCCCGCCGCGCATACGGCCTGGGCTTCATCGGCCAGATCTTCCAGTTGAGAGCGAGAGGCCCAGAACCCCAGCAGCGCCTCTTCCTGCTGCTCGTCCTCCCTATCGTGGGCCTCTATCAGGAACAGGTCACCGTCAGGGTCGTGGCCCAGGCTGAGGTTCCCCACATCAAACTCTATCGAAGTTGGATGTGGGCCTGACGGGCCTGGCTCGGCGTGTGTGCGACCCTCCTGTGACTCCTGTGAGAACAGGGTTGCCAGCATCTGGCGGATGACTACGGAAAGCTGAAAAAGCTGGCTCTTCTCAAGCCAGAGGCATGCGCTGCCTCCTGAGCCCTCTAGCAGGAGGCGAAACCGCCTCTGCCCAGGTTCTCCCAGAGCCTCTGCTTTAACGGCGTCTACTAGACCGAAATCATACCTGGAGTCTGCCATTTGTCTCACCTATTGATGCCACCCATGCCTGGATGGCCGGAGAGGTTCTTCCCGGTGGCCTGCCCGGGTCAAGCGTGAAAGCGGGCCTGCTGGACCGGCCTTGCCCGCCTGGTAGGGGTGAAGCTCATCTGCTGCTACCGCTGGAACCGGGTATTGCTCAGTCCACTTCCTCTATGCGATAGCGCAGGCTGCCCCTGGGCGTGGCAACCTCCACCTCTTCCCCGACCCTATGGTCCATCAGCGCCCTGCCGACAGGCGAGGAGGTGGACATCTTGAAATCCATGGGGCTTGCTTCCGAGGCGTTGACCAGGGTATATACCATCTTCTCCTTGGACAGGGGATCCAGAAGCCTGACCCTGCTCCCCAGCTTGATCTTCCGCTCCGTCGGCGAAGCGGAGTCCTGGCTATCCGTATCTACGATATGGGCGCGCTGCAAACCGTCTTCCAACTCTCGTATCCGGGCCTCCAGATGGCCCTGGCGCTCTCTCGCCGCATCCAGGGGGGCGTTCTCCCTGAAGTCCTTGTCGGCGGCGGCTAGTCTTATATCCTGGGCAACTGTTACCCTTTCGTCCCGTAGAGAGGTCAACTCGTTCATCAGGCTCTGGTATCCCTCGGACGTTATGTCCATAACGTCACGTATCTTCTCTTTGGCTGCTATCTTGCGCCCGGCCCTCCTCACTCGGAGATGCTTGGAGAGGGAGGCATGGGTGAAATTGCTCTTGTAGCAAAAGGAGAGGAAGTCCTTTACTGCCTGGACCCTGGCCGCGTTGTCCTGCCGTCCGGCCGACTCCGACATCAGGTCGCCGTATGAGGCGGCTTCCTGTGGCGTCAGCTCGCCGACCTTGCGGTCTTGCCCACACCAACGGACGAACTTGCTGAGCTCATGGAGCGCATCTGAGGTTGCCTGGGAGCGTCGCGTTGAGATGTATTGGTTCAACGCTTGTGAAAGCGCGATTGGGTTGGATTGAACTACGTTGATATCAGACCTCCGACAATTCGATTGTGTACATTCTAGTGGTCAGCCTCCATAAGTGTCAACGCAGGGTCTGCTATAATCCCAAAAGGGACGCGTTGACTCAGGCAGGGAAGAGGTGGAGGATACAGACGCGAGGATGGAACGGAGGGCATCCGTTCCCGGCCTTTCAAGCGCCCGAATTCAAGAGCGGAGGACACCCTGTGACGTATGGAGTAACGGTTAAGGAGGACGAGGGAAGCATACGGATGGAGGTCCAGTGCGCCCATCAGAACGGATTGATCTACGCTGTCCCGGCGGAGGCCAGCTGGGTGTGCCAGCCGGAAAACCTCCACGCCCACGCCCTGGCCGGCTTTTTGAGGGAGTTGGTTGAGCTTGGAGACCCCACAGTGAGAGGGCTGATGCAGCGTTGGGGGTTGTACTACAGGCCCAGACCCATTGAGGTCGAAGAAGCGCAAACGTAGGCTTTCCACAAACGTCGGTTGCAGCTACGATTGAGGCTGCGGGCCGGGCTCCTTAAGTTGCGGGCCGGGCAACTCCGGCTCCGGGCCAGGCTCCTCAAGTCCCGGGGCGGACGCTTGCGGCTCTGATCCAAGCTCCTTGCGCTCCGGGCCGGACCCGTTTGACCATGAGTCGATCTCCTCCAACGCAGGGGGCTCCGAGTTGAACAGTTCCTCCAACTCCTTGCCCTCCACCGTCTCATTGGCTATGAGGTAGCTCGATATCTGCGCCAGCTTGGCCCTGTTGCCGGTGAGCAGGTCCGTAGCCGTGGTATAGGCTTCCTGGATGAGCTTGTGCACCGCAGCGTCTATTTCGTCGGCCACCTTATCGCCGTAGTCGCGCTGCTCCGATATCTCCCTGCCCAGGAAGACAAGCTCCTCCTTCTTCCCAAAGGTCCTTGGCCCCAGGTCGTCGCTCATGCCGTAGCGGGTAACCATGTTGCGGGCCACGCTGGTGGCGCGTTCCAGGTCGTTGCTGGCCCCAGTTGTGATCTCGTTGAAGGTAACCTCCTCGGCTACCCTGCCGCCCAGGGCGGTGGCCAGCATGTCCTGCGCCTGGCCCTTGGACGTGAGATACCGGTCCTCGGTGGGCAGCAGGCGGGTGTAGCCCCCCATGCCTCCTCTGGCGATTATGGAAATCTTGTGCACCGGATCGGCGTTGGGCAGCAGGCGAGCCACAAGGGCGTGACCCGCTTCGTGAAAGGCCGTGACCGCCTTCTCCTTGGCGGTGATTATCCGGCTCCTGCGCTCCGGTCCGGCGATCACACGGTCGATGGCCTCGGCCAACTCGTCCGGGCCGACCTCCTTCTTCCCCCGGCGCGCGGTCAGTATCGCAGCCTCGTTGATCAGGTTCTCCAGGTCTGCGCCGCTGAATCCGGGGGTCTGCTGGGCCACCGCATTCAGGCTGACCTCTGCGGACAGGGGCTTGCCCTTGGCGTGGACGTTGAGGATGGCGAAACGACCGTTGATGTCGGGCGAGTCCAGGACCACCCTCCTGTCGAATCGTCCGGGCCTCAGTAGGGCAGGGTCCAGGATGTCCGGGCGGTTGGTGGCCGCCAGGACTATGACGTTGACCCCCGTATCGAACCCGTCCATCTCCACCAGTATCTGGTTGAGAGTTTGCTCGCGTTCGTCATGGCCGCCTCCAAGCCCTGCGCCCCTGTGCCGTCCCACCGCGTCTATCTCGTCGATGAAGATGATACAGGGAGAGTTGCGCTTGGCCTGGTCGAATAGGTCGCGCACCCTTGAGGCTCCCACGCCCACGAACATCTCCACGAACTCGCTGCCGCTGATGCTGAAGAACGGCACGCCGGCCTCCCCGGCCACGGCCTTTCCAAGCAGGGTTTTGCCAGTCCCCGGAGGGCCGACCAGCAGGACCCCCTTGGGTATCTTTGCCCCCAGAGCGACAAAGCGCTCCGGGAACCTGAGGAACTCCACCACCTCTTGCAGCTCCTGCTTGGCCTCTTCTATGCCGGCTACGTCGGAAAAGGTCACGCTGGGTTTGTTGCCCACGAACATGCGCGCCCGGCTGCGCCCAAAGCTCATGGTCTGATTGCTGCTCCCCTGGGCCTGCCGCATCATAAACAGGATGATGGCCCCGAAGAAGATGAGGGGCAGGAAGTTTATGAGTATGGCGAAGATGTTTCCAAGTCCGCTGGATCCCTCCACCCCTATCTCAACACCCGTAGCATCGGCTCCTGCGTCCCCCAGCATTTCATAGATGCTGGCGCTACTCTCCTTGCGAGACCGGAAGACGTTGTTTCCAACGTCCACCACCCGGAGCGAGTCCTCGCTTATCTCGATGCTCCGCACCTGCCCGCTCTTCACCATCTGGATAACCTGGCTGATGGGTATATCCCGCGACCCGGAAGGCGCCTGGAAGAAGGTGAAGAATATGGCAACCACCGCCACTATTATGAGGAGGTAGACAAAGCTGTTTCTTATCCACTGACTGTTCATCAAATGCCCATCCGCGCAACGCTTGGCATCACCATTTCTATATTACCTTAAAGTGTGAGGGAAAGCAAAGCATTCGCCGTCCAAGGCGCAGGGGCCGGGCCAGAGCAATCGCGCTCCGTGGAGCGGCCGACCTTCGCCTGCCGGAGAGCCTATACGGAGGCCAGGAACTCGCTGAGCGCATTGGCAAGCTCCCGCGGTTTCTCATATCCGATGTCATGGCCTGTACCGGGTATCCACACCGCCCTGGCATCTGCGACTGTGGCTTGCGCAGCTTCCACGTTTGCCCTTCGCCGCTCCATGAGCTCCGGGTTGGCTCCCGGCTCGCGGCCGGCTGCCGCAACCAGGAGGGTAGGGCAGCGCACGCGGGACATCATGGTGTGGGTCGGCTCCGACCACATGGCCCAGAGCATCTGCTGCTGGTTGGAAAGCTCCAGACGTTCGTGCACAGCGCCATCGGGATCCTCTCTCACCATGCTCATTACTATGGACTCAAGCTGATCGCTCCAGCAGTGGGCGAACTGCCCGCGCAGCGCTCCAAGGTACCGCTCACGCGGCCCGTAGATATCCCTGGGGCTCAGCCTGTTCTTGAAGTCCTCCCAGGTCATGTCAGGAGAGCGCGGCCCTCCACCGAAACCCCCATCGACCATGACCAGAGCCTCCACCCTGTCCGGTTGGAGAGCGGCAACGCTGAGGGCGACGCTTGCTCCCCAGGAGTGTCCAACCACAGCCGCTCGCTGAATGCCCAACGTGTCGAGCGCCCCTGCTATATCCCCGGCTAGGGTGCGCCAGTCATAACCAGTGGAGGGCTGGTCAGTCTTGCCGTGGGCGCGCTGGTCCAGGGCAATGACCCGGAAGCCTTCGCCCATGTGGGGGATGACCAGGTCATACCAGTGACAGGAAGAGGCTGCCCCGTGCAGGACAATCACCGGCCGCCCTGTCCCGCCCCAGTCCAGGTAGTGCATGTTCAGGCTGCCGGACCGGAGCCACTGCCCCTCGGGGGTAGACGTAACTCGCTCGCTCTGCTTCATGGTTATCCTAATAATATCACAGCCGGAGGGCGTTGAAGATACAGGCGATAGCTTGCCTGCCCTCCGCCTAGCCCTGGGACTCAAAGGCAAGGGTGGCATAGCGGATGAAGACACCGCCGCGTGGCTCAGCCAATGGGCCGTTCACCGCCAAACAGGCGATCGTATGCCTGGCGCCCGGCTCAGCGCTGCTGCTGACCATCACCCTATGCGGAACGTTGCTCCCGATGATGACGCCGACCCTGTCCAGGTTGCCGTCCACCCATATCTCGCCGTAGTCGTCCACGTTTGTCTCGAACAGCACGCGGCTGCCGGCAATCTCCACGCCATCCACCCTCTCCGGCAGCTCTACGACTATGCGATACCAGGCAAACGTGAAGCCCTGGGACACGCGCGCCCTGATATTCTCGCACACCTCCCAGTCCGAGTCATCGTAGTCGGCCAGTCGGGCGGGACTTGCGGGAAGCTGTGCGGTGAGGCCCTCGTTAGGCTCGCCGGGCACGAGGCCGCGGCCCAGCCTCCACTCTCCTTTGACGCTCTCACGGTCCTCTGCCTTGTTCAGGTCCAGCGTAACTCTAGGCATAACGCCCTCCTTATTCCTCCAACAACAGCCTCGACGGACGCGGCGGCCATGTTTGGCGACCACCTCGGTAGGGGCAAGAGCGACGGGAGTCCACGCTCACCTCAAGTGGATGTGTGGGTAGGGTGGTGCCGAAGGGGAGATTTGAACTCCCACGTCCGTTAGGACACTGCGCCCTGAACGCAGCGCGTCTGCCGTTCCGCCACTTCGGCACGTCCGTGGCCCAAACCAAATCCCAAGAGCCGCCAACGGCGCGCCCGGCTCGACTATATCCGGAGTCTTTGAGTCCGCAGCGCCGCTCTCAGGACGGGTCAGGATGTCGCTCCACACATCAATACTACTACCACCCAGGCCTAATGCGCAATACGGATGTTGCCTCCAGCGCCAGTTAGGCGTTATACTGAAGCCTGCTCAGATACGGAGGGCAGGATGATGAAAGCCGCCATAATCAACGTGACAGGGTATGCGGGAATAGAGTTGGCGCGCCTTCTGCACCGTCACCGGGAGGTGGAGCTCTCCCAGGTTACGGGAAGGAGCGCGGTGGGCCAGAAGCTGAGCGACGCCTTCCCCCACCTGTCGGACATAGACTTGGAGATAGACCCGGAGATAACCGACAGCGTGGACGTGGTGTTCTCCGCCCTTCCCCAGACCGCCAGCGCCGAGGCCCTGATACCGCTTGTGGAGAGCGGGGTCAAGTCTATAGACATAAGCGCCGACTTCCGTCTCAAGGACGCCTCGGAGTACGAGCAGTGGTACGGGGTGGCTCACGCCAAGCCCCAACTGCTGGAGGAATCTGTGTACGGGCTCCCTGAGCTGAACCGTGGGGAGATACGCTCGGCCACCCTGGTCGCCAACCCCGGCTGCTACCCCACCGGGGCCATCCTGGCCCTGGCCCCCGCCATTCGCGAAGGGATAATCCATGAGGACATAATCATAGACGCCAAGTCGGGCGTGTCCGGGGCAGGCCGCGGCCTGAGCCTCAACACCCACTTCTCAGAGGTGAACGAGAGCGTCTCTGCCTACGCGGTGAGCGGGCACCGCCACATGCCGGAGATCACCCAGGAGCTGCGCCGCTTTGGCTCAGGCTTTGAGCCCAGGATCACCTTCCTCCCGCACCTGATACCCATGACCAGGGGCATCCTCAACTCCTGCTACGCTACCCTGAAGGACGGCGCCATTGCGTCCGGCCCCTCCGGGGTGGAGGAGGTGCGCGCCCTCTACAGAAGCTTCTACGGAGATGAACCCTTTGTGCAGGTAGTGGATTCGTCGCCTATGACCAAGCACACCCTGGGCAACAACAACTGCGTTCTATTCCCCACCGTGGACCTGCGCACCAATCGCCTGATGGTGATAAGCTGCCTGGACAACCTTGTAAAGGGAGCGGCGGGACAGGCCATACAGAACATGAACATCATGTTTGGCCTGCCGGAGACCGAAGGGTTGGAGCAGTTGGCGCTTTACCCGTAGCGTTTGCATTCCGGTGCCGAGGGAGCGAGCTTACAGGGAAAGCCTCACACGACACCCGCACATGCCCTCATCGTCTAGCCTGGCCTAGGACGCCACCCTTTCAAGGTGGAGATCAGGGGTTCGAATCCCCTTGAGGGCATATCCGCCAAGCCGCGCCAACCTCCGTTCCAGTTCATAGCCTGCTCCGTATCAAGTGCGGGGCAAGCTCCGTACTTGATACGTGGGGAAGTGGAGCGCCTCTTGCCCGTTCATGGTGAGCTTGTCGAACCACGTGAACGGGCGCGGCGACCGGAGCCCCTGGGATGGATTCCTGTTCGGGGGCCGGAATGACGGTGGTTGGTTGCTCCCGCTCCCGCCCTTCAACAGGTTTTTGGTGAGCGGGGCACGCGCCCTAGTCCGGAGGGACAACGGACTCCGGCTCTTCGCCGCGAGCCACTCTGGAGGCGTTGTAGATGGCGAACCCACGGCTTCTCTCGGTGGACTCCTGCGCAAATGCCGCCAGGTGAGGCGTTATCAGCACGTTGTCAAACTCAAGGAGGGGGTTGTCCGTGGGAGTGGGCTCCTCCTCCGTCACGTCCAGCCCGGCCGCAGCTATCTTGTTCTCTCGGATGGCCCTCACCAGCGCGGCCTCATCCACCACTGGCCCGCGGCATGCGTTGATAAGCATCGCGGTCGGCTTCATAAGGTCGAACTCTCGATCGCTGATCATGTGGTGAGTGTGCCTGTTTAGGGGGACGTGCAGGCTGACCACGTCTGAGGCGCCCAGCAGGTCGTCCAGGGAGAGCCTTGTGAGGCGCAGCTCCTCCTCCAGCCCCTCCTCAGGTCTAACGATGTCGTTGTAGACGATGTCGCACTCCCAGCCTTGAAGCCGCCGGGCCAGCCGGGCGCCTATGCGCCCCAGGCCAACAATGCCTATGGTCTTGCCTGCAACCTCGTGCGCCTGGGAGAACCAGTTGGCGCGAATATCGCCCGCCCACTTGCCCGCCTTGACCGAGTTGAACTGCAGCTGCATCTTTCTGTAGACGCTCACGATCAGGCTGATGGTGTGTTCGGTCACCGTTATGGCGTTGCCTCCTCCGTTGTTGGCAACCCTGATGCCAAGCTCACCCAGAGCGACCGTGTCTATCCAGTTGGTCCCGGCGCTGACGGTCTGGACCAGCCTGACGGAGGGTGTAAGCCTTGCCAGCTCCACCGGGTACCGCGATGGCGTTGCGATTACAGCGATTACGCCCCTCAGGTCCTCCGCTTGCTTTTCCGTTGGTTGATTGATGTCAACCCACTTTATCTCCTCCCCATCCGGGGCTATGACTTCAAAGTCCCTTATCTGGTCCGGGTTAGGCGCTAGAACAGCGATTTTGGCGCTCATGTCCTCCTCCTGAACGGTCTGAGTGTTGGGCTGCTGGGCATCAAGATTATACGTTGTGAGCGCAATTGGGGCAAGGAAGACCTTCTATCCGGCCTGTCCGGGTTGCTCCTCCGGTGGTGTGTGATGTTATCATGGCTGCGGCAAGGTTGCATCCACGCGATATGGCGAGAACCATGCAAAGGCATCCCTTCGAGGGAATCCGGAGAGGCTGGGACTGCTCATAGTGAGCCTGTCGAACCATTTGAGCGGGAAGGGTGGGGATGAGGGCGGAAGCTACGCAAAGGTAACTGATACGAGGAAGCGACGTCACAGCATGACGCGTCCGGATATATCACTACGCGAAGCGCGCAATATGGCCCTGGCCGCGCAGGGCTTTGCCAGCCCGTGCCCGGCCGGCCAGCCGGACTCGGACGCCCTCCTCCGGGCTGCCACCGAGCTGGGGGCTATTCAGATCGACTCGGTCAACGTGGTCGTTCGCTCTCACTACATGCCGCTGTTCTCACGGCTGGGGCCGTATCCAGTGGGACTGCTGGACGATCTTGCCTACCGGCGTCGGTCGCTCTTTGAGTATTGGGGCCACGAGGCGTCCCTGATGCCCATGTCGCTCTATCCCCTGATCAGGCACAGGATGGAGAGCGCCAAGCCACACAGCAGAGTTGCCCAACTGATGAGCTCCGCGCCCTCCTACATTGAGGCGGTCTTCAGGGAAGTACAGGAGCGCGGCCCGCTCATCGTCTCCGAGCTGGCCAACCCGGGCCGGAGGACCGGGCCGTGGTGGGGCTATAATGACGGGAAGATTGCGCTTGAATGGCTGTTTGACACGGGTCGCCTGGCGATAGCTGACCGCAGGC
The DNA here is from genome assembly GCA_965221925.1 of Dehalococcoidia bacterium. Classification (GTDB taxonomy): domain Bacteria; phylum Chloroflexota; class Dehalococcoidia; order Lucifugimonadales; family UBA2985; genus JAPPHY01. The sequence goes on from OZ244924.1 coordinate 1,040,843, forward strand.
GCTTTGCTCGCGTATACGACATGGCTGAACGGGTAATCCCGCCGGAACGCCTGAATGCCCCCGCTCCCACACCCGAAGACGCCGTGCGCGATCTGCTGCGAATCTCCGTTGGGTCGCTGGGCATTGGGACCGCCAGGGACATCGCCGACTTCTACCGGATTCGACCGCAAGCGGCCAGGCAGCGATTGGCGGAACTGGAAGAGGATGGACGGTTGACCGGGGTCTCAGTCGAGGGATGGAGCGAACCCGCCTACGTACCCTCCGGGGCGGCCGTACCCGACCCCGTGGAGGCAACGGCGCTGCTGTCTCCCTTTGACTCGCTGGTCTGGAACCGCGATCGCACGGAGCGCTTGTTTGGCTTCCGGTATCGCCTTGAGATATACGTGCCGCAGCCTGCACGTCAGTTTGGGTACTACGTGATGCCCTTTCTCATGGGCGGCGATCTAGTGGCGCGTGTAGACCTCAAGGCTGAACGGAAGGAGTCAGCCCTTTGGGTCAGGAGCGCCCACCTGGAGGAAGGGCGGGACTCAGGCGCGGTTGCTCGTGAGCTGGCTTTGCAAGTGAAGATAATGTCGCAATGGCTGGGGCTGGAGTGGGTCAGGGTCGATGAGTCGGGAGATCTGGGCAGAGACCTGCTTGCGGCCGTGGGCAGGGGATAGCTGTGGCGCGGCTCGTTCACCGCTCACGTCCTTCGACAAGCTCAGGATGAGCGGACCTTGGAACCCCGCTCATGGTGGATCTCTTTCCCGCTCGTGGTGAGCCTATCGAACCATATGAGCGGGCTTCCTCTCACCGTCGTCATGCCCACGTTCGCGGGTGTCCAGAGGGGGGCTGGGTTCCGCTCACGCCCTTCGACAAGCTCAGGGTGAGCGGAACTTGGAACCCCGCTCAAGGTGGATCTCTTTCCCGCTCGTGGTGAGCCGAACTTGGAACCCCGCTCAAGGTGGATCTCTTTCCCGCTCGTGGTGAGCCTGTCGAACCATATGAGCGGGCTTCCTCTCACCGTCGTCATGCCTCCGTACGCAGGCATCCAGAGGGAAGCTGGGTTCCGCTCACGCTCTTCGACACGCTCAGGGTGAGCCGAACTTGGACCTCCGCTCATGGTGAGCCGAACTTGGACCTCCGCTCATGGTGGATCTCTTTCCCGCTCGTGGTGAGCCTGTCGAACCATATGAGCGGGCTTCCTCTCACCGTCGTCATGCCCACGTTCGCGGGTGTCCAGAGGGGGGCTGGGTTCCGCTCACGCCCTTCGACAAGCTCAGGATGAGCGGAACTTGGAACCCCGCTCGTGGTGAGCCGAACTTGGAACCCCGCTCAAGGTGGATCTCTTTCCCGCTCGTGGTGAGCCTGTCGAACCATATGAGCGGGCTTCCTCTCACCGTCGTCATGCTCCGTACGCAGGCATCCAGAGGGGAGTTGGGTTCCGCTCACGCCCTTCGACAAGCTCAGGGTGAGCGGAACTTGGAACCCCGGGGAATATGGGGCTGCGGAGCAAGTTACACAAGAGTCTTGCGCTAACGTGTGAAGGTCTTCCGGTATAGCGGATCCGAGAATACCAGGGTGAACCCGCAGGACTCGTACAGCCTCATGGCCGGCAGGTTGAATGGGTTGGTCTCCACCACCGCGGACTCGGCTCCCAGCGCCTTCAGCCTCCGCAGCCCCTCGTACATAACGGCGCGTGTGAGACCCCTGCGGCGGAAGTCCGGATGGCATCCCACAGGCTCGAACTCTCCGACCCTGTTCTCGGAGTCGAGCCAGCAAGTGCAGCAGGCAGCGAACTCACCGCCATCGGTTACGGCCACCAGGTCCAGGTCCATACGATAGCCCGGAAGTCGCATGACGTTCTTGTAGATCCGCGTCCTTCTATCGATCTCGTCATTGTCCGGCGCGGTTGACCTGTGGCCTTCCACCTGGCCGGGCATCTGGAAATCGAGATTGGCAAAGGCCTCCCGCTGGACCATGGCGCGCTTGGTTGCCTCATGTTCACCCGCCACGCTGCGTATCACAACCCCGTTGAGTGGCGCTCTCCATTCGAGGGCATCCAGGGAACGCTGGAAATGGGGGACGCCCTCAACGCGGTCATCGCGAACGAAGCCTCGCTCCTCCAACAGCCGTTGCCAGGAGGGGTCCAGATAGCCGCCTATTTCCAGGCCGGTCTTGCCTTCATGCGGGACAGCATCCTGGCGGTGGCGTTTCTCAAGCCACTCGATCATCTCCTCCTCAATCCCGCGGTGACGATGCTCCGGATGTACCACCATGTCGCCGGATTCAGGCCCATCGAGCCATGCGAACCCAACAGGGCTGCCATCGGCGTCTGTCCACAGACGTATTTGGGGATGGGGTTGGTCCGGCGTCTCCTCACGTCCGAGGCCCAGGAACCAGTAAACGTCACCGATGTGGAAACGGTTGCGCGGCCCGTCGCGTCGCCAGGACTCGAACACCAGTTCAAGGAGGGAGGCCATATCCTCCAAGCCCGCGTATTCGTGTGAGCGGTACATATTGTAAGGTAGTCTACCGCTTGAGAAGGCCGGTATCAACATGGCGAGGCGTGTCGGTCGGGAGTGTGCGATACGGAGCACGTCCGGCAGTGGTGTTGACCTCTGTGGCGCGAGGCGTATACTGGAAGGCACACCCGCACGAGACCAAGTCCACAGCCGGCCCCCCTATCTCCGAAAGCGAGGATGCTCCATTAGTCCCAACGGTGCTAGTTCACGTTCCGAAGGCAAACCGACCCACGCAGGCGGGAGAGGCCCCCTACGAGCCCTTGCAAATCCCCAGTTCCGCATCTTCTGGGTTGCTTCCCTGGTCTCCATAACCTCCTTCTTCATGACCATGATCGCCCGCGGGTGGCTGGTCTTGGACATGACCGACTCATCCTTCATGGTGACCGCCATCAACGCCGTGGGGATGGTCCCCATGCTTGCCTTCTCCATATTCGGAGGCGTGATTGCAGACCGGATGAACCGCCGGATGGTTCTGATTGTCAGCGATGTCTTCAGCCTCGCTGTTATTCTGGCGTTGGCGGTTCTCATAGTCACTGACGTTGTTCAGGTGTGGCATGTATTTGCCCTCACCGTTCTCCACGGCGTAGGCTTTGCCCTGGGGATGCCGGCCAGGGCTGCGACGGTGTCCAACCTGGTCAGTCACAGAGACCTTGCCAGTGGCGTGGCTCTGTTCACCACCATCTTCAGCGCCGCCCAACTGGTTGGCCCAGCCCTTGCCGGATACCTCATCAACGCCTATGGAATGGGCTTCACCTTTGTATCTGCCTGTGTGATACTCACCCCGGCGCTGGCCCTTCTCTTTACCCTGCGAATACCCAGGGCGGATCCCGGCCTGGGAGCTCCCGTCCAGATGTCGATCCGTAGCAGCATAGCGCAGGGCATGGGCTACGTGCGGCGGCGCAGCGTGCTGATGGGGCTGATGCTGATGGGCACGGCCACCACGGTCTTCGCCATGCCGTACCAGACCATCCTGCCGGTGTTTGCCAGGGACGTACTGGACGTGGGCGCAAGCGGCCTTGGCTGGCTTGGCGCAATGGGCGGTGTGGGGGCCTTTGCAGGCTCCATAACGGTGGCCTCCTTCAGCAACCCAAGGCAGATGAAGTTCCTTATGGTCACGGGCGGCATAGGCCTTGGAATTTTCATAGCCCTCTTTGCCCTCTCCACCGTCTACCTGCTCTCCCTTGTCCTGATCCTGCTGGTGGGATACCTGTTCCAGATATTTATGACCAGCAACTTCACCCTGGTGCAGGTGATTTCTCCCGACTACGTGCGAGGTCGTGTGCTGAGCATACGAATGATTGCAGTGGGCATAGGGCCACTGGGCATGGTGATGCTGGGGGCTGGCGCTGAGACGTGGGGCCCGGCCAGGGCAACGGCGGTGATGGGGGCCATTGCAACAGTCCTTGTGTTGGCAATCCTCATGTCGGTATCGTCTGTCAGGCGGGTGGAGACCGCGGTGGGCGAGGGGATGCCTCGTCCGGCGGAGGAGACCGCGGTGGGCGGGGGGACGCCTCGTCCGGCGGAGGCGATCGCGGTGGGCGAAGGGACGCCTCGCACGGCGGAGGAGACGCCGTCCAAGGCGCCCACTCCCACTTAGGAGGCGTTTACGCAAGCTTGGCGCATCGACTGCGCGACAGCCGGCTCGCTTGGCGCGTGTATGCGACCCCTTCGGCAGGCTGCTCGCTAGACGCCATGAATCAACCGCGTATACGATAGCTGCAACTGGGATGCTGAGCGCCGCGGAGCAGCAGGAAGGGGAGCTATAATGGGAGCGATACACGTAACCGTTACCATACGCAACCCGGCTGAGCCGGACAGGGCATGGGACGGGCTGTTCCTGGTGGACACGGGCGCCACCGATTGCCTTGTGCCGAGGCAATGGCTGGAGTCCATAGGTCTTGCGCCGAAGGGACGGCGCACATACGAGTTGACCGACGGCAGCGAACTCCGAATGGACGTCACAACCGCAGACGTTGAGTTCATGGGGGAAATCGTTGGGGCCACAATCATAATGGGAGATACAGACGCAGAGCCGCTGTTGGGAGTGACCGCCCTGGAATCGGTGGGCATTGAGGTGGACCCGCGAAACCAGACCCTCAAGCGGCTCCCTGCGGTACGGCTCAAGGGTTTTCGGGGATAGAAGGAGCTGTGGACAGTAAACACCGCCTAGTTGTAGTGGTTCATTGACCAGTCCAGGCCGTGGCTCAGCACGTCCAGCGCGGCGTCCTGGGCCGCCGACAGGCCCTCCGCAATCAGCGGCGCCTCCTCGACGGTGAATCCGCCGAGGACGTAGGGTATTTCGTCCACATCCGACGGAGGCCGTCCTATGCCGACCCGAATGCGCGGGATGTCCTGGCTTCCCAGGGCGTCTATAATGGACGATATGCCCCTGTGCCCTCCCGCGCCGCCCGAAGGTCGGATGCGGATTTTGCCCAGGGGGAGGTCCAGGTCATCGTAGACGATGAGGATGTCATGGAGGCGCACGGGAAAGCGTGTCGTAAGATAAGACAGCGCATTGCCGCTGTTGTTCATAAAGGTGCGGGGCTTTGCCAGCACGACGTCTTCTCCACCAATCGCCCCCCGGCCGATGGTGGCCGTACTGCGCCTGTCCGATAGGGGGATGGCCGCGCGGCCGCTGAGTCCATCCACGCACATGAAGCCGACATTGTGCCTGGACCGGGCGTACCTGTCACCGGGGTTCCCCAACCCTACTATGAGCTTCATGGGCCGTCAGCAGACGCCTGCAAGGGCGCTGTGGGATGGAGAGAGAGGCTAGGTCCTAACGTGTAGGGACTTGAACAACTCGGCGCCTTTTGAAGAGAGACGCGTGCCACGTCATTCCTGCGGTAGGAAGAATCCAGGACACCTATCGTAAAGCCCAGTAGACCCCTGCTTTCGCAGACCATTGCGCAACCGCCCAACGCGCCATTTGATGTCATTCCTCGCTGCGCTCGGAATCTAAGACGTTGCGCCGTAGTCATGAGAAGATTCCTGCCACAAGGGTCCTCGTGGGGGATGAGAGCCTTTAGATTCCTCACTCCGCTGCGCTCCGTTCGGAATGACAGTTGGAGCGTCTTTTCACAGGATGGCGCCCAGAGTTATGCAAAGGTCTGCTTTCGCAGGAGTGGTTTATGCGTAGTGGGGTTCGCAAAGGTCTACCCGGATGGTGTAAGGCCGGGATAGGGACAGAGAGGCGCATAATGCCTTAGCCCACGCCTATCTTTTGTAGGAACTCACTCTCCGTGAGGATGGGAGCGCCCAGCTTGTTGGCCTGCGCCAGCTTGGAACCTGCCTCCTCGCCGGCCACCAGGAAGCTGGTCTTGCGGCTCACGCTGCTACCCACAGAGCCGCCAAGCTCCTTGATCAGCGCTTCCGCCTGGGGCCTGGTCATGCTCTCCAGCCTGCCGGTGACAACAAACTGAAGCCCGGCCAGGGGACGCTTGGCCGGCTCCTGTGGCGCGTCCTCCTTCAGACACACCCCGGCCCATTGCAGCTTACGCAGTATCTGCCGGTTCGTCTCATCCTGGAACCAGGCTGCGACGCTCTCGGCAATCTTTGGGCCGACGCCTGGAATCTCCACCAGCTCCGCCTCCGTGGCGCGGGACAGACGCCACAGGTTTCTGTAGTGTCCGGCCAGGGTCTCCGCCATCTCCGACCCAACGTGCAGTATCCCCATGGCGAATATCACCCGCGACAGGGGACGCCCCTTGCTCTCCTCTATCGCGCCCATGATGTTGGCCGCGCTCTTCTCAGCCATGCGCTCCAGTTTGAGCAAGTCTTCGGCGGTTATGGAGTAGACGTCTGCAATGTCCTTGACCAGCCCGGCCTCCAGCAGCGAGAGACACAGCTTCTCGCCCATGCCCTCAACGTCCATACCACCGCGGGAGACGAAGTGCTTCAGCAGCTCGAAGAGCTGAGCGGGGCAGGCGGGGTTGGGGCAGAGGGTCATGGCCTGGCCCTCCGGTCGGACTACGGGCGTGTGACACTCCGGGCACTCCGTTGGCATGGCAAAGGCGCGTTCCTCTCCTGTACGGCGGGCTTCCAGGGGCGCCACAACCTGTGGGATGACCTCGCCCGCCCGCTCCACCACCACCCAGTCGCCGATGAGCAGGCCCTTGCGACGGATGTCGTCCTCGTTGTGCAGGGTTGCCATCTTCACCGTGGCTCCACCCACGTTGACAGGCTCCAAGACAGCGTATGGGTTCAGGCTGCCTGTGCGCCCCACGTTGACGCGTATGTCCAACAGCTGGGTGAAGGCCTGGGTGGCGGGGAACTTGTAGGCTATGGCCCATCGCGGCTCCCTGCCCACGTTCCCCAGGCTCTGCTGGTAGTCGAACCGGTTTATCTTCACAACCACGCCATCGGCCCCGTAGTCCAGATCCTCTGCGCCCGCGACCCACTGCCGATAGTACGCCTCCACCTCCTCCGGGCTGCTGCACAGGATGCTGTGCGGGTTGACCTTGAAGCCAAGCGACTCGAGGTACGCCAGGGTCTCCCACTGGCTGCCGGGCGTGTCGCCATCCTCGGCGTAGCCAAGGCTGTAGACAAAGATGTCCAGGGCCCTCTGGGCGGTTATCCGGGAGTCCATCTGGCGGAGGGAGCCGGCCGCGGTGTTCCGCGGGTTGGCGTAGGTGGGTTGTCCATGTGCGGCCCGCTCCTCGTTGAGCTTGTCGAACAGTGAACGCGGGAAGTAGACCTCCCCGCGGACCTCAAAACGCCGCCGGGCCTCCGGAGGGACGGAGAGGGGGATGGAGCGAATGGTGCGCAGGTTCCGGGTAACGTCTTCGCCGCGATATCCGTCTCCCCGTGTGGCTCCGTGGACAAAGACGCCATCCTCGTAGGTGAGGGCGACGGCAAGGCCGTCGATCTTCAGCTCACACACCACTTCGAAGTCCGCGCCGTCCAGGAGGTTAGTCGCCCGACGTCGCCAGGCGGCGAGTTCGTCGTCGTTGAAGGCATTAGCAAGGCTCAGCATGGGCAGGGGATGGACAACCTCGCCAAAGCCTTCCGCCGGAGGGGCGCCAACCCTTTGTGTGGGAGAGTCCAGGGTGACAAGCTCCGGGCGTTGCTCCTCCAACCCGCGCAACTCCACCATCAGGGCGTCGTAATCGGCGTCGCTCACCTCCGGCCTGTTGAGGACGAAGTAGAGGTGGTTATGGCGGTTGATCTCCCTGCGGAGCTGCTCAACCCGCCCTCTGATCGACGCGTCAATCATGGTCTACCGCGACGCTCACACCAGGCGGTTGATCACCAGTCCCGTGGGCAGCTTGGGGCTGAAGTAGGTGGACTTGATGGGCATACGCTCTCCGGAAAGCACCACGTCTTCGAACACGCTCAAGGACATGGGCGGCAGCACAAAGCCCAACTGGAAGTCGCCGCTCCGTATCAGGCGCGAGACCTCCTCCGAGTCATGGCTGTAGTACAGCGCCCCCTTGTCCACGGCCTCCGCCTGCGTCCCAAGCGCCGGCTCAAGAACTTTGTTCTCCAGGACCCAGGTTGCGCAGCGCTCCAGTGGCGAGGCAGAGTCCCGGGGCTGCTCACGCATGGATATGAGGGACGCCTTCTCCCCGCCGGCCTCCAGCAGGCCTACAGCAACCCTTGTTCCGGCGACGTCACCCAGGAGCTTCTCCAGGTGGGGAAGGGGGTCGTCGCCGCTTCCAGTGGGCGCGTCTATGACCTTGGTCTCGAAGCTCTTCTCGACCAGCTTGCCTATCTCGGCCAACTGCTCACGGGACAAGCCGCGTATCAGACGATGATAGGGCAGGACAACCAGGCCGGGGTCCTGTATCTCCAGCAGGGACATTAGTATGAAGTCGTGACTGCCCTGTTGGATGCCCTTCTCCCTCAGTATCTCGCGATAGCGGAGCGCGGTCTCGTAGCGGTGGTGTCCATCGGCCAAATAGATAGGCGCGGACTTCATGGACTCGCGTATTGTCTCCACCTCCGTCTCGTCGGAAATGCCCCAGAGCTTGATGCCCATGCCGTCGAAGCAGGTATCGACCAGGGTGGCTTTCCCGGCCGCCTCGTCTATCAGGGCGCCGACCTGCGGTGTGTGGGCGCGGTATATGCCCATGAGTGGACTCAGGTTGGCGCCTGTGGCTGTGAGCAGTTCCAGCCTGTCCTTCTTGGGCCCCTGCGAGGTCTCCTCGTGAGGTAGTACGATCCTCTGTGAGAACTCCTCCAGCCGCACGCGGGCCACCAGGGAGCGGCGCGACATTGCGCGGCCGCGATGTGGAAACTCCTCCTGGAGGACGTAGAAGAACGCCTTCTCCTCCAGGAGCAGCACACCTTTGCTCAGCCACTCCTCCAGCAGGGACGAGGCTCTGGTGTAACGGTTGGACTCCGCGGAGTCCGCGGGGGTGTCCATCCCCAACTCCAATCGCACGGCGTTGTAGGGGCTTCTCTCGTGGAGCGTTGCTTGGCGCTCCGGGGAGATGACGTCGTACGGTGGGCACAGCAGCTGCCCCAAGTCTTCGCCAAGTCGGCTGCTGTAGCGTATTCCATTGAAAGGCTGAACGTCTGCCATAGTCAGATCTCACCAAGTACAAGGGTATGGTTCGCTGAGTCAGTATAGCGGGCTCGCGTCAAAGCGTCTAGGGATTACGCTCTTTCCACAGGCGCTGGTTATGGCGTATGACGCCGTTCATACTGAGGTTGTCGAAGTAAGTGAACGGAGGCAGCTACGCCCGCGGTCTACCCGCTCATATGGTTCAACAAGCTCACCACGAGCGGGGATGGGGACCCACTTCCGCTCACCCCCGTATCAAGTACGGGGCAGGCTCTGAGCTTGTCGAAGGGCGTATGAAGGGGGAAGGGGAGGGCGCTGCAACCGCAGTTGGCTTTACCAACATGCCCTGAGAATACCCGCGTACGGAGGGCTTGACGCAGGCCGAAAGGGCAGGGGGTAACCTCAGTAAAGCCAATTGCCGGCCTGCCACACGAACTGCGTGTGCGTGTTAAAATACCTGCAGAACAATCAGGAGGACACCTAATGCTGCCCATCGCCGAAATTGCCCGCGTTATGGGGCTGGACGATAAGCTGGTCATACCCTACGGCCATTTCAAGGCAAAGGTAACCCTGGATGCGCTCCATTCCAGCGGACATCGAGGCAAGCTGGTCGTGGTCACAGGCATGATGCCGACGCCGGCAGGCGCTCCCTCTGCATCCCGTGGCAGTGATAGCGCCGTTGAGGAGATTTGCAGTTGTAATTGTACGTTTTGTCCTTGCGCTTCACCGTAGCGCGAGTCTTTGAGCGGCTTCTGAAAATGGAAGCAAAAATCCAGCAATTAGTCCACCTTCCTGTTATCATAGTATGCCTTAATATATGAGGTGAATAGATTTGACCGTCTGCCAAAACAACGCCATTCGCAACCTGGCCATCATAGCCCACGTCGACCACGGCAAGACCACTCTGGTCGATGCCTTATTGAAACAGGGGCAGGTCTTTCGGGACCACCAGCAGGTGGGCGCTTTGATCATGGACACCAACCCCCTGGAACGTGAGCGCGGCATTACCATCCTGGCCAAGAACGCCTCGGTCTCTTACGGAGGCGTCCGGATCAACATTATCGACACGCCGGGCCACGCCGATTTCAGCGGCGAGGTGGAACGCGTCATGAATATGGCCGATGGCTGCCTGCTGTTGGTGGACGCCGTTGACGGCCCCATGCCCCAGACTACCTATGTGTTGCGCCAAGCCCTCCAGCAGAACGTTAGGCCAATTGTCGTCATCAACAAGATCGACCGCCCTGAGGCCCGCGTGACTGAGGTGGTCGCGATGGTCCAGGACCTGTTCCTGGACCTGGCTACGAGGGACGAGCAACTGGATTTTCCGGTGCTGTACACCTCGGCGCGCCAGGGCTGCGCCACCACGGACCCGAACGTGCCGGGGGCGGATATGCAGCCCCTTTTCCAAGCGATACTGGAGTCGGTGCCGCCGCCCACCGGCGACCCAGGCGCCCCGTTGCAAATGCTGGTGGCGGCCTTGGACTACGACAACTATCTGGGCCAAGTCTCCATGGGCCGCATCTCCAATGGCACGCTCCGGCTGCGGGATGACGTGGCTCTGTTGGGCCGCGACGGCCAGGCAAGCGCCCACAACCTAGAGCGCATCTTCGTGTTCCGCGGCATGGAGCGAGTTGAAACACCCGAAGCCCACGCCGGGGACATCGTGGCTGTGACTGGCCCTGAAGACGTGTCCATCGGCGACACCATTGCTTCGCCGGAATGCCCGGAGGCCCTGCCGACTATCGACATCAACGAACCCACGGTGCGCATGACCTTCGGCGTGAGCACTTCTCCATTCATGGGGCGGGATGGTGACCATAGCACTTCCCGCAATCTTCACGAACGGCTGATTAGAGAACTGCGGACCAACGTCAGCCTGCGAGTGGACGCCACCCCCAGCGCGGACGTGTTCGTCGTCGCAGGACGGGGAGAGTTGCACCTGTCCATTCTGGTCGAGACAATGCGCCGTGAACAATTCGAGTTTCAGGTGTCCCGTCCCACACCCGTCACCAAGGTGATCGACGGCAAAGTACACGAGCCCTACGAAATTCTGAATATCAGTACTCATGAAGAGTATGTGGGTGTGCTGACTGAGTATCTCTCCGCCCATTTGGCTCAGCTCCGGGACATGCGGTACGACGAGAACGGTTACGTCCACATGGAGTACAAGATACCTACCCGGGGACTGATAGGTTTCAACGCCTTCTTTCTTCGGACCACCCGGGGCGATGGATTGAAGAGCAGCTTCTTCACCTCCTACGAGCCTATGGAAGGTGAAATCAGGTCCCAGCGCGACGGTTCACTCGTGGCGTCCGAGGGCGGCGCGGCTGTCACTTACGGCTTGCTCAACGCACAAGGTCGGGGCGACACCTTCATTGAGGCAGGCGCTATGGTCTATGCAGGGATGATTGTCGGCTCCCACCGCCGCGAAGGCGACATTGAGATCAACGTCTGCAAGGAAAAGAAGCTGACCAACATGCGGTCGTCGACGTCTGAAGTGACCAGGCGCCTTAATGCCACTGTAAAGATGAGCCTGGAGGAGGCCCTGTCGTTCATCTCTGACGATGAGCTGCTGGAAGTCACACCCCTGAATCTTCGTCTCCGCAAGGCGGAACTCTCTGCCTTGGATCGTAAACGTAAGCGCCGAGACGGAGCCCGCAGCCGGGATTAGATTTTCGCTGTAGAATTCGTCCACGCTCTCGATGATGGCCTCAAGAAGCTTGCCGGTCGGGGGAGTCGTTGGCCCGCTCGGTGATGGAGGCGACGCGGACGCCGCGCCTGTGCAGCTGTGGTTGTAGGCGCTTCTTCATGACGTCCTCCTCTGGTTTCCTCATAACTTAGCGGTTTGTTATCAGTCCTCTACTGCTCTTGCAGTTCTGGGAAGTAGGTGGCGTAGAACCCCCGATCCCGCGTCAGAAAGGTATCAGCGCTGGCAACGGCATGGGCGCCGATCAGGAAGTCGGAGATGATCCTTACTCTCGGCCCGCCCGCCTGCCGGTATCGTGACCAGCGCAGCCCCGCCTCGTACGCGATAGCCGTATCGACCGGAGAGATTGTCGCATTGATCTCCCGCAGCGCTCTATCCAATAAGGAGCGGTCGCCAAAGGCCGGAACCAACTCCGCATAGACCACGTCACAGACCAGAATGGCCCCTCTGTCGTAGGCGCCGGCGAGCCACTCCTGCGACCGAGAGTGATGCGGCGCATTGGATACGAACACGTCCAGCAGGACGTTCGTATCGACTGACGTAATCATCTTCCTCGGATCTCTTCAATGTATTGGTCAACATCGACAACGCCGTCAAGGATCCCACTGACCCTCTCAACCGGATGCTTGGCCGCCGTCCGTTTTTGGATGAGCAGGCCATGCTCGGTCGGCGTGATCTCGACTTCGACATCCTTGTTCATGCCGAAGCGGTCCCTGAGCCCCTTGGGGATGGTGATCTGTCCTCGTTCGGATATCCTCATATCTTCCTCGTATGAATTGCAGCTCATGCGCATCATACCGAATCTTGGACGTACGCGCAATGGAAGTCACACAAATGGGGGGGGGGGGGTGAGGTCGTCACCGGAAGATTTGGACGGGTTCAAGGACGTCGTGGCTACGCCAGGCTGCGCCCAAAGGCCCCGCCTTCTCCAGCGCTTCCTGAGAGGAGACTCACAGAGGGACCTCGACCTCGATCCGCGCCTCCTCCCTTCGTGCAACTCCGAGGAAGTTGGCCTCGGCCGGGTAATCTTCGAAGACGATCAGCGCCAGGGGGCGCTCTCCGTGGTCGTCCGGGGGGCGGTTGGAGGAGGAGTAGCGCAGGTATGGCGCGAGGCGGGCGGCCATGGTGGAGGGGTGCACCGCCCGCTGCTCCCACACGCTGGGCGTCAGGATCAGGGCGGCTTCAGGACGGCGCGTGTAGTCGTACTCGGCTATGGCCTGAAGAGGGTCGTAGAGGGAACAGCGCCTGCTGACCAGGGCGAGGCGCGCCGTTGCATGAGCCTCGCCGAAGACGCCCGCCAGTTCCGCCGTATCGACGAGGGGCATCCGGCTGAGGGAGTCAAGCATCTGTCGGTCGGAGAGAGGCATATTAGGGTCATCATTCCATTGTGAACGGAGAAAATGGCGAATGTAATGGCTTGCTGGCAGTCCAACGTACCAGCGACCAGCAGTTCAGCTTGACACTGGTGGCGATATAACCTAGTCTGGTAGCTAGTCAGACAAATGACAGGCGGGGTGAATTATGAGCAAGAAATGGCCGGTTCAAGACGCTAAATCGAGGTTCAGCGAGCTTCTCGACACCACCCTCTCAGAAGGGCCGCAGATCGTGACCAAGCGCGGAGTCGAAACCGCCGTGCTTCTTCCCATTGAGCAGTGGCGTAGGCTGGAACGAATGACCAGGCCGGGTCTGAAGGAACTGCTCCTCGCCCCAGAAGCGCGGACCGAGGACCTTACGCCGCCACGCCGACAGCATCGCCACCGAGCGCCTTTGGCCGTGGAGTAGGCTCATGTACCTCCTCGATACCAACGTGGTCTCGGAGTTGCGCCGCCCCCGTCCACATGGCGCTGTCCTGGATTGGATCGCCGACGTGCCGGCAGAGCAACTCTTCGTGTCTGCCGTTACGGTCGGAGAGATACAAGCGGGGATCGAGATCACCCGCGAGCAGGACGAGGCCAAGGCGGAGGAACTGGAAGCCTGGCTGGACAAGGCGCTGGCTTCCTACGGCGTATTGCCGATGGATGCGCCCGCCTTCCGGGAGTGGGCGCGGCTCATGCACAGGAGGTCGGGCGCTATGCCCGAAGACGCCATGATTGCGGCGATAGCCACGGTGCATCGGCTGACGGTGGTGACCCGGAATGTGAGCGACTTCAGCCAGCTTCAGGTGGAGTCGCTGAACCCGTTCGAAAACGGGGCGCGATGAATAAGCAAGAGGATTTCCAGAACCGGGCGTTGGCCCATCTCCTCACCGAGCGAGGAGTAGCTGCGGACTTCGAGCAGCGGGCCGGGCGCAGGCGGATGGATGTTGTCGCGGACGTGGACGGGCTGCGCGTGGTCCTGGAAGCGGAGACCGGGTTTGACCGCAAGGCACAGGCAATCAAGGACGCCGACGCCCGTCTCCGTCAGAAGCTTGCCACCGTCGTGTTCGCCGTCTGCTATCCCAACGGCGTTACCGAGGACAATCTGGCCGAGGCGACGCTGACCTGGACCGTGCGCGTCAAGGCCGGGGAGCCAGCCAGTGAGTGGTCCACTGGCAGCGTGACACAACTCGCGCAGGCAGTCCAGCAGGCGCCGCGTTCCCTGAGCGGCGCGGACGTGGCGGCTCAGCTGCTCTCGGATAGCCTGGACGAGGTGGCGCAGCGGCTGAAGACGCCCGTCCGCAAGGGCTTGGCGCGGGCCCTCGACCTCCCCGCCACCAAGCCAGGCGGCGGGGAGCAGAGCGATGGCTACTTTGTAGCCGCCAAGCGAGGAATGCTGGTCGTGGCTACGGCTATGCTGTTCTACCACCGGCTCCAGGGCTACCTGCCAGCTCAGCGCCCCGACAATTATCACGGGGACTGGCCGCCAGCCAGCGCCACCGGGTGCGCCGAACAAAGCGCCCCGGTCAACGCCTTCCGCGAGGCCTGGCGCGGCATCCTCGCCGTGGATTACCGCCCGGTTTTCGAGACCGGACGCGCAGCGTTGGCGGAGTTGACGGCAGACCCTGATACCGGCCAAGCCGTGCGCAGTTTGGCCGAGGTTGTGGCGCGGGTCTCGGAGCGGGTGACCGGCCTCCGCCACGACCTGCTGGGACGCATCTTCCACCGGGTTCTGGATACCGCCCGCTACGATGGCTCCTTCTATACCTCAACTGCCGCGGCCGTGCTGCTGGCGACGCTGGCCTTGCGCGAGCAGGACGCCGACTGGTCCGACCCTAATGCCGCCGCTTCCCTGCGTATTTGCGACCCCGCCTGCGGCACCGGGACGCTGCTGATGGCGGCGGCCGAGCGTATTCGCGACCTGCGCAACGCCGCCGGACGCGGGGACTCCGAAGACGAAGAGGCCCTCGGCCTGATGCTTGTCGAAGACGTGCTGTGGGGCTACGACGTCAACTTGACTGCCACCCACATGGCCGCCAGCACCCTGGGTATGCTCTCCCCCACTACCAGGTTCAGCCGCATGAACATCCACCGGGCTTTGCTGGGCGTGTTCGACGGCACGCCCTACCTCGGCTCCCTGGACTTCCTCTCCGGTCAGGCCCGACTGGCCGCATGGCCGTCCGCTACGCAGCAGGTGGAGAGCGAACAGGGGATGGCGGAACCGCCTCCGCCGATGGACCTCGTGATCATGAACCCGCCCTTTACCCGCGACAGCCTGCGCCATGACCAGTTCAGTAGCGCTGACGAACAGGCCATCAAGCGGCGGGAGAGGAAATTGTTCTCAGGTAGGCCCACCTACATGGCCGGCAACAGCGGAGCGTTCCTGGTCTTAGCCGATCATCTCAATGGGGCCACCACGGGGACGGTCGCCACTATATTGCCTCTTATGGGAATGACCGATAAGTCAGGGCTAGAGATTCGCAAGTTCTTGGGAAGCCGATACCACGTCGACACGATCGTCAGCTCCCACGACCCGGCCCGCATCTTCTTTTCGGAAAACACCAGCATAGGCGAGGTGTTGGTGATTTGCCGCAGATGGGACAGGAGCGAGCCGAAGCCTCAGACGCGAGTGGTCAATCTGGCACGAAACCCGGGTACACCGCTGGAGGCGCTGGACACGGCCACAAGGATCGAGCGGGCGGGCGGAACGAGCGCGCGGAGGCCCCATGACTTTACCGTTCAACGGGTAGACTCCGACCGCATCGAGCGCGGCGACTGGTTCGCCGTCAACTTCCTGTCACCGTTCCTCGTGGACGCCTACAGGACGCTCAGTGAAGCAGACCCGCTGTCGGTGTCGACCGTACCGTTGAGGGACCTGGCCGACATCGGCCCCGCCGGCCAGCGGATACGAGATGCCTACACGCGTTCGGATATGCCGACTCAGGAGGGCAGGCGGGCGCTCTGGTATCACAAGTCAGAGGTCACGCAGTCCATGCGGGCGGAGGCCGACGTCTACATTGAGCCGAAGCCCTCCCGCAGACATCTTGCTGATCGGTATTGGGAACAGCGCGGCCAAATGCTGTTGCCTACTCAACTTCGCCTGAATCTTGCGCGAGTCGCCGCGGTTATGCTGCCGGAGCGGGCGGTTGGATCGCGTTGGACACCCTGCCGTCCCCACGACCCGGACATAGCCAGCGCACTGTGCCTGTACCTGAACTCCACGCCCGGCCTGCTGTCCCTGCTGGGCGCGCGCGACAACCGAGTGCCGTCCTATCCATCGTTCTCGCTGGATACGCTGCGCTCGCTGCCCGTTCCCAACTTCGCCGCCCTCGGAGCCGCTGAGCGTGACCTGCTGAGCAGTTGGTTCGGCTGGCTGCAAAGCGAAACCCTCCAACCCTTCCCTCGAATGCACGAAGACCCCGTGCGACAACGGATCGACGATGCAGTGATCAAGGCCTTGGGCCTTGACCCCGAATGGGTTGCCACCATTCGGCGGGAGTTGGCGCGGGAACCCTCGGTTACAGATGGAGGACATGGGAACCATACTGAGAGAGCGAGCGCCGCTGCCGAGGCGGAAGAAAAAGAGGCCACCGGAGGGTAAAGGCAAGCGGGCAACACGGAGAGGTCGTTGCTCGCGGGGTTCAGGGTGTTCACGATGATGCAAACGAAATCCAGCCAGAGTGAGGCTCCAGCCAGGGAGAGGCTCCAGCCAGGGAGAGGCTCCAGCCAGGGAGAGGCTCCAGCCAGGGAGAGGTTCGGCGCGCTCACCAGTCTCGTGAGGTTATCGTACCCGTCGGCGACGCAGACGGCGCTAGAGCGGGCTGAGACCCCTCAGGAGGTGCATGGCGTGAGACAATGCAAGAGTTCTGTGTCGTACCTAGACCAGAACTCTTGCATGGGATTATGGCGACATACGAGGTGAATGCATGACCGGCATATGGACGAACACAGGGGAAGGGTGGGAATTGGGTTCGCCTCAGGCGTTCCAAGACGAAGCCACTCTGCACAGCCTCATTGAAAGGAACCCTCAGCTACTGCCGCTAGCTGGTTCCCCGCGCCTCACCGTCTTGGGCTCTGAAATACAGTTGGGAACCGGTTACGCCGATATCCTGGCGGTCGAGTCGTCCGGCAGACCTGCCATCATCGAAGTGAAGCTTGCCAGCAACCCGGAGGCGCGTAGGGCCATTGTGTCGCAGGTCATCGCGTACGCCGCCTTCCTCCATGGATTCGAGGTAGAGCGCCTTGAACAAGGACCTCTTCGCAAGCCTCTCATGGATGCGGGCTACGGGTCCATCCTCGATGCCGTACAGGCTCACGACCAGGAAGGAGCGGTGGATGCCGATTCATTCTCGAATTCAATGCAGGAGTTCCTGGACCAGGGCAATTTCAGACTGGTCCTCGTGTTGGACGAGGTTTCGACCGAATTGGAAAGGGTTGTTGCCTACCTGGACGCCATAACCATTCAGGCGCTAACCATTGACCTGATGACTCTCAAAGTTTATGAAGTGAATGGGGCGCAGGTCGCTTTGCCCCAACGCGTCTCCCCTGATATCGGCGCGACGATGCCTGTCGCAACGCCTGGTAGGGCACGACCCGCTGTAACCAAGGGGATCGGGTCGTCTGGCCCCGATGCGTTTCGAGCTTCGATAGAAGGCGCTACTGGCGAGACCCGTACAATGTTCGACAAGTTGATTGCGTGGGCGGAGCGGTTGGCTTCGCTGCCGAACGTCCGCCTCGACAGCTACTCCGGCCAACGATACACCCTCTTGCCTAGAGTCATGCCGGATAAAGTGGGCCTGGTGACCATCTGGAACGACAATCAGCAACCATACATCTCGGTTTGGCGCTCTGTGTTTGAGCGGCTTGCCCCGAACTCGATCGAAGCCGTTGAACAGGTTATCGCGCCGATCAAGATCGGACAGGGAAACACCGTTAGGAATACTACGCCCCAATTCCTTGACGCGCTGACCACAGCCTATCAAGAGGCGGGCAGGAGTTGATGTCCATGCACTACCTGCCCTCCTCGGCACGTCCTCTGAAGATGCTCGCGGACCAGCCTGAACCTCAGCGTGAAGGTTCTCAATTTCGAAAGTTTGGCGGAGGAATACGGACCGGATGACAGCAAAGCAGCTCGATATAAAGGGCAAGACGGCCCTTGTTACCGGAGCCAACTCCGGCATCGGCTTGGCCACCGCGTTGGGTATTGCGAAGCAGGGCGCGCGGGTCTTGATGGTGTGCAGGAGCTGGGAGAGGGGAGTTGTTGATGAGCAAGGCCTACCTTACCTACGAACCCGACCAGCAGTTGCTGTTGCCGGCGGCGTTGCAGGAGCGTGGAGTCCTCGCCAGCGTCATATGATCGGGATGCGGCGTCTCGTCTCTGGCGAGTGAGCAGCGAACTGCCCCGGCTGTAGACGAGCCGAAACCCCTTCCTCCTGTCCGCGGCGCTCGTCACCCCTTGAAAAACTCCACCGACGGCATGATTGTCGCCTATTCCGTAGACATGGCATAGCTGCCGTCAGGCAATGTGGTCGGCAGACCGTAGTGGGCGTCCGTCAGCAGGTTGTATATATCCGGGTCTTTTGACTTGACCTGCTCGGCAGTACACAGAGCCCACTCGCCTGAGATGTCTTTGCACCGATGATCGTCGCTTTGCGCGCCCATGATCGTGGTGAGGGCCCAGTAGAAATACTCGCTTACCATACATGCGTAGTCGCAGGTCGGGTCGAGATAGGTGTACCATGCGCCCTCAGGGTACTGTCCGTTGGGAGGAAGGGCGCACCGGCCGTTTTCGTCATCGCAGTCAGACGCCGTGTCCTCCTTGAAGCGCCCCCCTCTGGCCTTGTCCATGTATTCGGCTATCGTCGAGCCTGGCCTCTCGCCAAATACGTCGGGGTAGGCTTGAGCATAGCCGGTCGAAGCTATCAGGTGCAGGACCTCCTCCAGACTCGCGTCGAATCTGCCGACCGGGTTGGTTTCTGCGCCGTAGAGATCCTGTAGACCGACTTGGCCTTGGTCCACCATGTCGATGAACCTGGCGGGAACCTGTTCGAACACGGAAGACCTCATTTCGGTTTCGGTCGCTGCCATTATGAGCGAGGCGTTTCCGCGCTTCATCGCATCGAGCACACTGGGGTTGTCAGGCTCGCCGTCTCCATCGTTGTCGAGGTATTGCGCCATCACGTTTGAGGCATGGAGGATTTTTGCGTCAGGGGCGCTCTTGGTCGCGAATATGTTTACGCCGAATACGTCCACGTACTTGGGAAATACGCCGTTCAGGAACTGCCATTCGTCGGGCAGTTCCCGGATAGTCGGGATTGCGTCCGATGCCGCTAGGGGCGACACGGTCGCGGTGGCTGACTTCAGCGTTGGCGTGGCTGCAGGCTTGGGATTTGTGTCGCCACAGGCCGCCAGCGCCAGAATCAGCGTTACGAGCAGCATGGGCAGACCGACGGCTCTGATGTTAGCCTGAACCCATCCGGCGGATGTTGTTATGGGGTTGGGGGGGCAGGTGCAGCCATTGTGGTTCCCAGTCGGCCACCATTGCTCCATCTTCATGAGGCGTCCTCAGTCTCTCCCACGTCGGAGAAGTTGGTGATGGATACCTCGCCTTCGGGAAACTCGGCGACGATCTTCAGCTTCCCTCCCACCGCCTCGATGTAGGACCGCAGGCTGGAAACGTATACGTCGGCCCGCTGCTCCAGCTTGGATACGGCAGGCTGGTTCACTTTCAACATCTTCGCCATGTCCCGCTGGGTCAATGCACGCGCTCGGCGAAGCTCGTGCAAAGGCATCTCCGCAAGTAACTCCCTCTTGATGGCGTCGATGCGCTGACGGCGCTCCTGTGTGAAATCCTTGGTCAACTCGCTGAACGGATGGCGTCCCCTCATTCGATCAGCCCCTCCTTTCGCAGTTCCTCCAGATGCTCGTCGTAGAGATCGTCGGCCACCGGCACGTATTCCTCGTAGAACCGGTCGTTGCCCGTTTTGTCTCCACCGATGAGCAGGGTTGATGTTCGCCTGGGGTCGAAGGCGTAGAAGACCCGCAGGGGCCTGCCGCCGCTCTGCGCTCGAAGCTCTCTCGCATGACCCCGTGACGTGAGCCTCTTATGTCCGAGGAGTAGGGGTACGGCAGGTTGGGGCCGTGCTCCATCAGTAGCTCGATTTTGGCGTCCACGTCGTCCTGCTGGCCTTCCGAGAGTTCCTGCCACCACTGCCCGCATTCGTCCGTGTACTCGACCTCCCAAGGCATGGGCATAGTATATTCCTAGTACGGAATCCAATGCAAGGGGAGAATGGCCGCTAGGAGGGAGGCAATAGGCCAAGCAGGGCCGCAGCCAGCGACGACTCGCTGGACGCAATTTCAACGCCGTCCCCCGGCAGGCCATCGTCCAGCGCCATGTGCACCAGGCGCCGCCCTCCGCGCGGCTCCCGTCTGGTCAGCACATCTCCCGATGCGATCCGCCGGTCCAGGGTGAAGGAAGCGTCGGGGTGAACGACGTAGTTTGTGCAGAAGTAGTAGTAGCCGATGGCTGAGCGGGACGTGGGCAGCAAGGTCCAGGACACCGTAGTCCCGCGAGCGGGCGGCCTCGGCGCTCAGGGTGTTCCTTTCTCGCTTCGAGGTCTTCACACACCTGCTCCCGTCGGCAATGGCTCAACAATCCATTGTCGACGGGAAAAACGGCGAACGTAATGGCTTGCAAGCCATTGTGTACAAGGTGGGTTTGTGGTAGGTGCGAGGGGTCTAGTGGGCGGCAAAGCGACCAGTGCGCCAGAGGAAGAATCGGAAATGACAGCGAAGCCGTTGATAGGCGTACCGGAACACGGTATATTCTTTCTATGATCGGTTCGTTTCGCCATCGAGGACTGAGGCGGCTCTATGAGCGAGGCGACCCCAGCAGGGTAGGCGCCTACCACAACTGGATCGGATCACTCTCGCCCTGGCGGACCTCGATGTTGCCAGCAAGCCGAGCGAACTTGATTTGCCGGGGTACAGACTGCATCCCCTCAGGGGGTGACCGGAGAGGATCGTGGAGCATTTCAATTTTGGGCAACTGGCGGATCACCTTCCGATTTGAAGAGGGTCACGTGTATGACGTTGATCTAGTCGACTATCACTAGCGAGAGGGGAGAGAGCATGGATATGAAGAATCCACCGCATCCGGGCCGAGGCATCAGAGAAAACTGCCTGGAGCCTCTTGGCCTGAGTGTAACCGAGGCGGCGGAGGTCCTGGGCGTTGCCCGCCACACCCTTTCGCGGGTATTAAATGGCCGCGCCGCGATCTCGCCCGCCATGGCCATTCGTCTTGAGAAGGCTGGATGGTCGAGCGCGGATTTCTGGCTGCGCCGGCAGACTGCCTACGACCTAGCGCAAGCGCGCAAGGGCGAAGACCTGATACGGGTCGAACGCTACCAGCCGCAGCCCACAGCGTAGGAAGTTGAAGCTACCCGTCCCGGAGCGCCACTATTCGGGGGACGGGACGGTATCGGTTCTGTGGGTACGCAGACGAAGCAGTGAACTGTTGAGTAAAACGAATAAACAAAGACAGCAGTGGAGAATGAAGCCCTAGGTCGTCACAGATCAACCGAGGTGATTCACTTCTGGCATGACAACCGTCAGTGGCAAAGACCGCAGTCACGAAAGCATCATCAACGACACGCTAGCCCGGTTCCTTCGGGAACGGTGCAGTCTGTCCGCGGTCGCTGAGACGCTGCACGGCGGCAGGCGTCCGGACATCATCGTGCGTTTACCCGAAAGCCCTGTGATCATCGAGACCGAGCTTGAACCTGCCTTGACCGGGTCTATCCCCGCGTGTGCGGGGGAACCCCAGACCTGTCCCCTTTGCCTGCCATCCAGTCAGGTCTATCCCCGCGTGTGCGGGGGAACCCCGCTGCCTCCGCTGCCACCTTATCCGGCCCTCGGTCTATCCCCGCGTGTGCGGGGGAACCGCGGGCAGCGGCATCCTGCTCCTCCTCGATACGGGTCTATCCCCGCGTGTGCGGGGGAACCGGTTATATGCGTGGCAGGAGGGTTCTTTTTACAGGTCTATCCCCGCGTGTGCGGGGGAACCTATATCGTACCCGTGGGTATGTCGCCGTGGATCGGTCTATCCCCGCGTGTGCGGGGGAACCCATATCATCCCTTTAGTCCAGTGTTAGCCATCAGGTCTATCCCCGCGTGTGCGGGGGAACCAGCCCAAGGGGGGGCGTGAGCTATCAGCCAGGGGGTCTATCCCCGCGTGTGCGGGGGAACCCCGATGTGTGCTCGGGGAAAGTGCCGAGACACGGGTCTATCCCCGCGTGTGCGGGGGAACCTTTGTTCCCACCAGACATTATGAGTGGGTCCGAGGTCTATCCCCGCGTGTGCGGGGGAACCTAGGTATAAGATCTGCCAACCCGGGCAACCATCGGTCTATCCCCGCGTGTGCGGGGGAACCTATGTTACAAAGGCGCCTGTGTGGGTCACGTACGGTCTATCCCCGCGTGTGCGGGGGAACCTGCCTCGGCAAAGTCCGCAAAGGCAATGAAAAGGGTCTATCCCCGCGTGTGCGGGGGAACCGAGGGGATAAGCTCAAAGCCGACCACGTGGTCCGGTCTATCCCCGCGTGTGCGGGGGAACCGCGGGCAGCGGCATCCTGCTCCTCCTCGATACGGGTCTATCCCCGCGTGTGCGGGGGAACCCACGATGGATGGACTCAGTCGCTTCTCGGTACCGGTCTATCCCCGCGTGTGCGGGGGAACCTCCCCGCCCCCCCCATGCTCTCAAGACGCAAAGGTCTATCCCCGCGTGTGCGGGGGAACCAACTCGGAGGTCGGCTTCGGCTGAGGCCGCTTAGGTCTATCCCCGCGTGTGCGGGGGAACCTCAGCATCATGCTCTCGGAGCCAGGCCAGGGCAGGTCTATCCCCGCGTGTGCGGGGAACCTCGCAGACCACTCTTCAGAGTAGATGATGGCATGGTCTATCCCCGCGTGTGCGGGGGAACCATGGCGTCCGAGGGAGAGGTTCTGCCATACTGGGGTCTATCCCCGCGTGTGCGGGGGAACCTCCTTTCACTGATAGTATGTGTGCGACTCTCAAGGTCTATCCCCGCGTGTGCGGGGGAACCTATACGAGCAATTTTATACCCATCGCATACCAAGGTCTATCCCCGCGTGTGCGGGGGAACCCGGCAGCTTCCAGCTTACCATCACTCTCTAGGGGGTCTATCCCCGCGTGTGCGGGGGAACCATGTATCCCACGAGGAATGCAACCACCAGCCACGGTCTATCCCCGCGTGTGCGGGGGAACCCTCCTCAGGCTCATCACGCGGGAGCTCGCGTCGGGTCTATCCCCGCGTGTGCGGGGGAACCCATCGATGGGGGTGGAGAATGGCTCTAGTCGAGGGTCTATCCCCGCGTGTGCGGGGGAACCGTGTAAAGCAGTCCCTGGAGAAAATCAAAGAACGGTCTATCCCCGCGTGTGCGGGGGAACCGCTCGAGCGTGCCTTTGACCGTACGCACCGTACGGTCTATCCCCGCGTGTGCGGGGGAACCCGTCTCACCAAATGCTGGAAACTAGCTATAGAGGGTCTATCCCCGCGTGTGCGGGGGAACCCCGATATGGGCACGGGGGAAGTGGCGAGAGACAGGTCTATCCCCGCGTGTGCGGGGGAACCAAGAGGGGCATATAGTAGCAACGAAGCTGGACCGGTCTATCCCCGCGTGTGCGGGGGAACCTATACGAGCAATTTTATACCCATCGCATACCAAGGTCTATCCCCGCGTGTGCGGGGGAACCCGGCAGCTTCCAGCTTACCATCACTCTCTAGGGGGTCTATCCCCGCGTGTGCGGGGGAACCATGTATCCCACGAGGAATGCAACCACCAGCCACGGTCTATCCCCGCGTGTGCGGGGGAACCCTCCTCAGGCTCATCACGCGGGAGCTCGCGTCGGGTCTATCCCCGCGTGTGCGGGGGAACCCATCGATGGGGGTGGAGAATGGCTCTAGTCGAGGGTCTATCCCCGCGTGTGCGGGGGAACCGTGTAAAGCAGTCCCTGGAGAAAATCAAAGAACGGTCTATCCCCGCGTGTGCGGGGGAACCGCTCGAGCGTGCCTTTGACCGTACGCACCGTACGGTCTATCCCCGCGTGTGCGGGGGAACCGAGTAGCGGACTGTCTGGACCGACGGCGGAGTAGGTCTATCCCCGCGTGTGTGGGGGAACCGCGGATGCCATTGGCTACATCTGTAAATACCTCGGTCTATCCCCGCGTGTGCGGGGGAACCGTCCAGCCAGCGCCTACTTTAGCTACAAAGGGCGGTCTATCCCCGCGTGTGCGGGGGAACCTGGTACATGTTACCCATCCTGATGACATGCTTCGGTCTATCCCCGCGTGTGCGGGGGAACCTTAGTTGGGCTATTGGCGCACTGGACGATATCGGGTCTATCCCCGCGTGTGCGGGGGAACCCGCCCTCCAGACCATGCAGATGACTGATGGAACGGTCTATCCCCGCGTGTGCGGGGGAACCTGCTCGAGCGCACGCTCATAGACGATGATCGGAGGTCTATCCCCGCGTGTGCGGGGGAACCGCGCCATAGAAGGCAACACGCAACACCTCGGGGGGTCTATCCCCGCGTGTGCGGGGGAACCAAGTTATAATGACGCCCAGCCACAGCGCCCACCGGTCTATCCCCGCGTGTGCGGGGGAACCCGATGCGTCGTGGGAAACCGTATGCGGGGCCACGGTCTATCCCCGCGTGTGCGGGGGAACCTCGGAATCTCCTACTAGCCCCAGCCTGCCCCCCGGTCTATCCCCGCGTGTGCGGGGGAACCTTTGGCGTTGTCACTATCATCAGTAAACAAGGCGGTCTATCCCCGCGTGTGCGGGGGAACCCCGGCGAGGGTTACCATGTCACTGAACCACACCGGTCTATCCCCGCGTGTGCGGGGGAACCCGCCCGAATATAGACAACGCGTTGGCAAACGCGGGTCTATCCCCGCGTGTGCGGGGGAACCCTGGCATCCATACCTTTACATCGGCTGATACTGGGTCTATCCCCGCGTGTGCGGGGGAACCTGGATGCCAGTAACAGAATCCGAAAAGTTGTCCGGTCTATCCCCGCGTGTGCGGGGGAACCAGGTCCTCTCCCAGCTAGTCCAGAACCCGCAAGGGTCTATCCCCGCGTGTGCGGGGGAACCCCGGAGAAGGTTACCATGTGACTGAACCGCAAAGGTCTATCCCCGCGTGTGCGGGGGAACCTCCGTAAGCGGGACGATATGAAAGCTGACGATGGGTCTATCCCCGCGTGTGCGGGGGAACCCGGAGATATGGTCTCGGGGGCGGTACTACTACCGGTCTATCCCCGCGTGTGCGGGGGAACCTCCACGAGCGGGACGATAAAGAAGCTAATGATGGGTCTATCCCCGCGTGTGCGGGGGAACCGAAGAAGAACCGGCCGACTGGCTCGAGAGTGCCGGTCTATCCCCGCGTGTGCGGGGGAACCGGGGGTGTAGTCCTGGGTCAACACGACTTCGTGGGTCTATCCCCGCGTGTGCGGGGGAACCTATTTGGGACTCTAGAGTCCTGAAGATGAAAGAGGTCTATCCCCGCGTGTGCGGGGGAACCACCGTACTGTCGGGGGTGATGAGAATGTCGCCGGGTCTATCCCCGCGTGTGCGGGGGAACCGTTCAAACTGCCCTAGATCGTCTGCCATCTTAAGGTCTATCCCCGCGTGTGCGGGGGAACCTGATACATATTACCCATGCGGATGACGTGCTTCGGTCTATCCCCGCGTGTGCGGGGGAACCTTGATAGCTGGAATGGTGCCAGGAATGGTCTCAGGTCTATCCCCGCGTGTGCGGGGGAACCTGGGCATCTACAAAGGTAAGCTGCAAATACTCCGGTCTATCCCCGCGTGTGCGGGGGAACCAACAACCTTGAACTTGCCAGTACTGACAAGCTGGGTCTATCCCCGCGTGTGCGGGGGAACCTAGGCGGAGGTATCGTAGATCTCGCGATGAGAGGGTCTATCCCCGCGTGTGCGGGGGAACCGACCTGGTGAGCAACCCGGCTGTCGCAGTGATAGGTCTATCCCCGCGTGTGCGGGGGAACCGCCAACGCATTATAGGCACGACCATACAGGCGCGGTCTATCCCCGCGTGTGCGGGGGAACCTGGCCTTGATAGCTGGAATGGTACCAGGGATAGGGTCTATCCCCGCGTGTGCGGGGGAACCGTCATAGCAACAACACCTAAAAGCTCTCTGATCGGTCTATCCCCGCGTGTGCGGGGGAACCTGGTGGTATGAAAGGAGGATCATCGCCCTGCAGGGTCTATCCCCGCGTGTGCGGGGGAACCCCAATGGCGTCCGCGGGAGAGGTTCTGCCGTAGGGTCTATCCCCGCGTGTGCGGGGGAACCGACACTATAATCCTGGGTCAACACTATGTCGTGGGTCTATCCCCGCGTGTGCGGGGGAACCACCCAGACATCAGCCCAGGCCATCCCAACTACAGGTCTATCCCCGCGTGTGCGGGGGAACCGAGTACAGAAAGATCTGTAGCCATAGTCATGCGGGTCTATCCCCGCGTGTGCGGGGGAACCAGTCATATGCACCATGTAGTCCAGGAGGAAAGAGGTCTATCCCCGCGTGTGCGGGGGAACCTCGAACGCTGGTGGAAATGGCGCTGTGGGAAAAGGTCTATCCCCGCGTGTGCGGGGGAACCCCTCAGAAACTCGCCCCAGGAGCCTGCACCCAGGGTCTATCCCCGCGTGTGCGGGGGAACCTGTTAGCACACTATCGTTCTACTGTCAATCCTCGGTCTATCCCCGCGTGTGCGGGGGAACCCTGCTTCGGCATGGGGGGCCTCCTCTTCTGATAGGTCTATCCCCGCGTGTGCGGGGGAACCAACGGAGGTGATAGAGAACGTGGGCGTGACGCCGGTCTATCCCCGCGTGTGCGGGGGAACCAGCTTCGACCAGTTCATCGGAGAGGGTGGCCTGGGTCTATCCCCGCGTGTGCGGGGGAACCATGTGCTCGAGATTCAAGACCCAGCGCACGTCAGGTCTATCCCCGCGTGTGCGGGGGAACCATCTTTGGCGTAGCTCTTCTGTCATCTGATTGTGGTCTATCCCCGCGTGTGCGGGGGAACCTCATATGGAGGGGCGGCCATTCCTTCCTGGGTGGGTCTATCCCCGCGTGTGCGGGGGAACCAGGCTCCTGGGGCGAGTTTCTGCGGGACCTCAAGGTCTATCCCCGCGTGTGCGGGGGAACCAAAGTCGTCCCTAGGAGCAATCAATAATGGCAAGGTCTATCCCCGCGTGTGCGGGGGAACCGAGAGCGACTCTCGTATGACTCTCGCCACGGACGGTCTATCCCCGCGTGTGCGGGGGAACCACACATCAGCCGATGTAAAAGTGTGGATGGCGGGGTCTATCCCCGCGTGTGCGGGGGAACCCTCCGGAGTGCCATCACACGTGCGCTCGCGTCGGGTCTATCCCCGCGTGTGCGGGGGAACCGTGGAGCGGTCATCCCCCACTGGGCGACTATCGGGTCTATCCCCGCGTGTGCGGGGGAACCCCGTTCCCGTCTGGAGATCGACATGGAGGATATGGTCTATCCCCGCGTGTGCGGGGGAACCGTGGGAGGGAACAGGTCAGCCTGTTCAGTCTCAGGTCTATCCCCGCGTGTGCGGGGGAACCAGAGCGACTCTCGTATGACTCTCGCCACGGACCGGTCTATCCCCGCGTGTGCGGGGGAACCTTGAAGCCGCGGCGTATACCACCTCGGAGACTCGGTCTATCCCCGCGTGTGCGGGGGAACCGCCCGCGGTTACTTCCTCCACTGGTCCGAGATGGGTCTATCCCCGCGTGTGCGGGGGAACCGCCGTCGCTATCTCCCTGGCCTTTTCTCGCCTCGGTCTATCCCCGCGTGTGCGGGGGAACCAGGGAGACCATGTCGATGGTGCTCGTGAGCATAGGTCTATCCCCGCGTGTGCGGGGGAACCGTCCCTAGGAGTAACCAATAAATGGCTATACAGGGTCTATCCCCGCGTGTGCGGGGGAACCACTGGGCGACTATCGTTGCTTTCGGCAACCAGCGGTCTATCCCCGCGTGTGCGGGGGAACCCGACCTCTCCGTGCTCATGGAGTGTCAGCCCAGGGTCTATCCCCGCGTGTGCGGGGGAACCGTATCGGCCATACGTTCAAGATGGTTGCTGCTGGGTCTATCCCCGCGTGTGCGGGGGAACCCTGGTGGGAAAGGGCGTGTCGGGGGGCTCTGAGACTTAACGGTCTATCCCCGCGTGTGCGGGGGAACCGAGACCCGTGGCCATCTGGCCGGCGATGGTCTATCCCCGCGTGTGCTTCCAGGGATAGGTCAGCAGCGTAGGGTCTATCCCCGCGTGTGCGGGGGAACCGCTAAAGCACTAGCAGACCGGTATTCATAGGGTCTATCCCCGCGTGTGCGGGGGAACCCCTTGAAGACTCTATCACTTCTGCTCCACCTATAGTCCATGTCTTTCATTCGCCTATCGGACAGTAGTTCGTCGTCTGATCGAGACCTTGGCAAGAGGTTTTCTCCTAGTTGTACTTGACCAGGTAAACTCCGTCCGCATCTACAATCTCCTTGGGAGCGTCGCCAAGGGCCCGCACCTGCTGATCGCCTACCCCTGACGGGTCCCGCCACGTCATCACTATGGCGCCCTGCCCAAGCTCGTAGTACCACCGCCTCAGCACATCCCAAATCCTCTCCCTTATGCCGGAAGTCATGCTGGGCGAGGTGTACACTCCTGACGCTATCTCCAGCATGGCAGACGCGAGAAATCCCCGGTATCGAGCCTCTACATTGACAGTGACGATTACGGTCATGCTCTACTCCGCTTCAGTGGGATCTTCAGCTACTGTCTCCATGGGGGGTTACGTCTTCGAATAGGGACTTGATCCGGTCAATCATTTTGGGAATAACGTCCTCAGTCCTGAGCATTTCCCCAGTGGTCCTTCTGGTGTGTCTCTCAATGTCAAGCGTGGGGTCCTCAATCACAGCCTTGGCTGATTTCAGAGCGGCGGGAAGCAGAATCGAGTCCCTGAAGAGGTCGGCCACATCCAGAGCGAAGGCATCGCCGCTGTGTTCGTGGATGAAGCCCAGCTGCGGAATCGCGCCAAGCGCGGTTACAGCGATTACGGCCGCTGACGTTACCGCCACAGAGGCATGGTTGATGGCTTGGTTGGGAATGTCGGCCGTCAAGGGGTCGCTCCGGTCATAGCGGCGACCATGCCACGGCACGCCGTACCGTTGCGTCAGGTTCTGGTAGGTGCGCTTCATCCGCGCGCCTTCAACGCCCCTGAGCGCGTCCAGGCTCCGATGGGGCAGCGCTTCGCCAAGCCGTATGGCGTACATTTTTCGGGCAATGGTAATTCGGCTGCCGGTGGGGTCTCCCCATGCGTACATCTGCCTGCGGGCAATGTCTGAGGTGTCCGGCATGAGCGGAGGAGCCGTATAGCATCTGACGCCGTCTTCACCCACTGCAACGAGGGCTGTCCCGTGACGCGCCATGAGGCGCAGCGCGTCGTGGCTCACCGTGGACCCCGGCCCCAGAAGTATCATCGAAAGTGATTGGAAAGGTATTCCATACTCGCCCGCGTCCAGCGAGCTGTCTGAAGTGGCCGGGCTCTCTCGGTGGAAGCGCAGAGTCCCGTCGCGCACCGTAAGGGCGCCACGGGACAGCCAAAGCAGACCATGTCGGTCTGCGTGAGGAATGCGCGCCGTTTCAAGTCCCAGTCTGCCTCTTAACATTCTTCCCCCATCTTACTTGAATTATTCAGTTGTTAAGGCGCTTTGGCAATGAATCCGGCATTGGAGCGCTAGCCGGACTTCCCTGAAGGACGCAGAAGCAGCATCCCATATCCATAGGCCCGATGGCGACCGACGCCGTTGGCCAGCAGGTCTGCGAACGCGTCCGGGTCAGTTATGGTGAGTTCGCCACGCATGACGGCGTCCGGCCCTTCGGTATGGCGGTCATGCAGCTTGCGAAAGGCCCTGACGCGATGGAAGGAGACCAGCTTGGTCTGCTTTACATCCAGGCTCGCTCCGCCTCTCTTGTCCAGCTGCTCCGACAGCCATTCCGCGTACACCTGCTCCCTGCTCTCTGGCATCTCACCCCTGGGGTATTGGAGCGCTTCCCATTGGAAAACGTCGCACTCCTTGCCGGGACGCGGCTCATCGTTCTGGCCGGGGCGAGTTCGGAAACGGCGCAGCTTGTCGGCGGGTACGCGCGAAAGGTCCTTTTGGAGGCGCACCACCGGGCGGATGCGCGTCTCGAAGCCCAGACGCTTTCCCGCCTGCCACGAGGTTGGCATTGGCTTGCTATCCAGCTTATCGCCGGGGAGAATGCGGTTCTGCAGGGGATCGGCGCACATGGCTGCCGTTTCCCTCAAAGCGTTCGCGTCGCTGCGTCCGTAGCCGTATAGGATGCCGTTAGAGCCGTCCCCCGGCAGTATGAGGCGGAAAGGCTGTGGCGCTAGCCCATTGTTTTCCGGGCGCTCTTTGGTAGGCGGCCTCCCAAAGCACTCCATCAGCAGGCAGTGCATTGCGTGGTCCGGGTCCCGCAGGCGCTTTTCGCCCATCCACCGACGAAATTCACGCGAGTTGATTTGGGCGCGTACCATTTGCAGGACTCCCGTTTTGGTGGCTGCCGCGGTTGCCGTTGTCATAGCTCCTCCTTATCCGGCGGCGTCTGAGATTCCACAGTGTCGCCAAACTTCTCCTTTGGAATAGCGCCTTCACTAACCCAACGGCCGCCGCCGTGAAGGCCGGAAACCCAGTTGCGCTGGTCCGTAATCATGTAGCTGCGGTTGGCGGCGATGTCGTTAACTGCCTCCTCTTCCGGCCACAGGGCCGGTATCTTCCGATTGTCGTCTTCCCGCCGGACGCAGTCTTTTGCAAGAGGCCATTCCAGCAGCGCCTCCAGCGCGGCGCTAGCCTCCGCGAAGCCTGAGAACAGCGGCGCCGACGGCAGGCACGGCTTGCGCCCTATGAACAGGGGCCTCGCCGGTTCCTGAAGCGCCGACGCCAGCTCGTCCAGCGTTGGCGAGCCGTCCTCCGGCTCCAGCCGCAGGGCCACGGTTACGCGCATGTCGGCCCAGTAGTCACGGTGGCGCAGATGCGGCGCATTGTAGGTATTGGCAATACCGGCGCGTCCCTCCGGCCGCCCGCGTGTGGTCCATCCCGCATCAGAAGCCCCCAGTTTCGCAGTCTGGAAATCTGTAAGCCTCACCCCACTTGCAGGCTCCCTGTCTATGCGGGCGGCGAAGACCAGTCGGTCCTGCAACCTATCATGCTTTTCAGCCTCAACCCGGCGCAAGCCCAAGGCGTTGGCAAGCAGCCCGGTGAGCATGGAAGCTGACGGAAACGGGCGTATAACCCCGTACTTGTCGATTGTCTCCCCTCCGAAGGCCATCAGAGGGGCTTCCAGCCTAATTATCAGGTGCCTCATTACTTATGCCTCGCCCGTACGGACCGCTTCAGCGGCCCACGACGCCAGATCGTCCAGGTTTAGACTTTGCGCGCCGGGGATTTCGCACTCCTCCACGGACACCGCCCTGCGGGCCTCCGTGGCTCCATATGCTTTGTCCAGCTTACCCAAATGGCCGCATAGTCGTTGAGTGGCGTCCTCCACTCGCGCCTTGGCCGGGCTCCTGAATGCGTTGGCGAGGCTCCGAGGCTGGCGTACTCCCGCCTCAACTAACATCAGGTCCGCATACCCGTATGGAGCCGTGGACCCCAGCTTTGCGCCGGGCGATACGGTGGCGATGAGGTGGGTAAGGTTCTCGACAACCTTTGCAGCTAGTGTCTTGTCAGCGCCCTCCCACTCTGCGGCGTCGCAGCCCTCCAGATTTGAGACCAGCCCCGGCACGTCAACCACCACGTAGCCGTAGAACAGCCCGGCCGTCAACTCCATGTCCCCTATGTGAGCGGCCCCAGGGTCCTCGTCTTTCTCTTGCAGGTCGTCTACCACGGAGAAGTAGTCGCTCTCGCTCTCCTCCCGGTGAACGGTGAAGGCGTGGGCCACGTGCACGGCGGCGTCGATGTTGGCAGCGGGGTCGGAAGTGACCATGCGCCCAAAAAGTGCCCCCTCCAGCCCGGCGGGCAGTCGGGCCGCCTCCCGAAAGGCGCGGAAGTTTGCGCCCTCTCCCTGCCGCTGGCTGAAGAGCGTGGCCGCTGCTGTCTTGGCGGCAACGGCGTCGTTGGAATGCTCCGCACAGATAGCGGCAGCTTTCTGATGCAGGTGCTCCACCTCCGGTAACCCGAGCAGCAGGGGTTGGCGGCTAGACTCCGACGTACCGCTGGCCCCGTAAACGCCAACGTTGAAGGCGCTCTCCACGGCGGTCAACACGTCCTCCGATACCCCACCGGCGTCTCTTATTGGCTGCACTATCATTCGCTCAACGACGTTCCGCGAGCGGACCGCTGACTCCGCGCCAGGTATGCTGTGAATGGCGAACTCGTCTTTTGCCACGCGCCAGTGGCGCTTGAGGCACTGTGACGATATGCGGGTGCGCACGGCGTCCCCGAAAAGCATGCGCTTTGCCAGTCCGCTGTCGTCGCGGTTCAGCAGCGCCGCCGGGTAGGAGTGCAGGGTGTGGATCTGTAGAAACCTTGGTGCTGTCATTATTAGACCTCCTGATTTGTGGTTTGTGCTGATCTGCGTTGAGCTATAGCCAAAGAACGATAGTAGTCAGAGGCAACTTCATGCCGTAGCCTATCCGCTTCATCGTTGTTGTAGCCATCATCGTTGAGGACAAGCTCGGCTACTTGTCGCCAGTAGATACACTGTCCAGTGTCAACAAGCATACGGAAAGCTCTCCTCAACAATGTTCGCAAGGTCTGGCCGCGGGCCACGAGCAGTTGATTGAGACGCCTTTCGCTGTAGAAAGGCGTTGGCCGGTTTGGGTCATCTCCCTCAAAAAGGGCTCTCCCAAAGCGCTTTTGACTCCCTCTATCGTGCTCGCTTAGCAGAGCTATGCCCTGTATGATGGTTGCCCACTTCTTTTCCGAGTCCACACCTCCTATTTGAGATAAATTCCGTCCTGCATAGAGCCTCCAGAACACCGCCGGACCAGGGTCACTCGGGTCCATACGACGGAGTTGGGCATGGTCACCCCTGGGGAATTCCTGCTCTCTTATTTCAACTCTCAGGCCGTTGATAATGGTTCCCAAGTAATCGGGCAATCTCTTTTCCTCGGCAGTCGATCCGCTCTCTTTACGTTTACCTTCTTCTGTCTGGGGGCCTTCCGTCAGGACTCGCTCTATCTCTTCCCAATCGCCGGGCCGCCAAACAAAGGTGGGGATGAACTGTTTGTAAGCCCTCAGCCATTTATCCTGGTTGGGCCGCACCACACTGGAGGGAGCGTCTGTCTTTAGCTCCGCTACTATCATGGACGTTTTGCCTTCAATGAGTCGGTACATTATCAGGTCCGGGAACCCGCCACCAGTAGCGATTTTTCGGTAGTTGTCATAGCTGTCCTGGTCATGAATGTGGAAGACCTTCCAGTTGTGGTCTCTCGCAAACCTGATTACCTCGTTGGTAAAAGGCCGTTCGTATATGGTGGTCATTCCTCACTCTCCTTTTGATCATCTGCATC
This sequence comes from Dehalococcoidia bacterium, assembly GCA_965221925.1. Lineage (GTDB taxonomy): Bacteria > Chloroflexota > Dehalococcoidia > Lucifugimonadales > UBA2985 > JAPPHY01. Next base: position 1,074,534 of record OZ244924.1, read on the forward strand.
ATCGAACAGAAACGGCAAACTTTGCTTGATTCTTCCCTCAAACAGCCTCTCCGCCGCGGCACGGGTATAATATCTGTAGATAATCGGACAAGGTAGTGATCTTGTGGCGTCGTTCAATATACCCTCGGCGCTTTTTACCACCCCACGCAGCCATTCTTTGTGAACTCCCTCGCGCGCTCCGGGGTCGTCTACCTCAAACTCGTCTTGCAGGTCTTCGAAGAAATCTTTGTCCACAAGTTCATCCAGTTTGTTTACCCAACTACTGAGGTCTTTGCGACTCAAGAGTTTCTGTCGGTCCCGCTTATCTAGCTTGTAGATGTCGTCTCCCTGGCTTATGAATGTTGCTATGGCATCCTTAAGTATATTCTCGACTGTTCCGACAGTTTTAATGCGCTTCCGGGCAAGGTCGCCCATCTCTTCCATGCGGGCAGGAGTTCCAAAGACCTGATACGCCTTGTGTCGGAAAATGATTGCCCGCTCGTGATAACCACCCGTCTTCCGCTGGCCTTCACCCGGAGCAATACCTCGAACTACCAATTCCATAGGGAAGTGGGAAGCGAGTTCTTCCTGGGTGGCCTTGCATAGTAACGGCAGTTGCCAATCCCCGGTATTCCGGTCAGACAGACCCAGACATTCAGCGATTCGCTTATACGTGAATCCCTTGCCCGGAGCCAGCGTTAGGGCCTTTTCCCTTTTCAAGTTCTCAGGTATCCAAGGATCGCCCGTGCGCCCATTTAGAGCGGCCTTTCCCGCCGATGTGGACGCTCCCAAAATTCTTGTAGAAGTCCCAGACGCCCTGAGTGCGTATATGCTACCGTCAGGACTGACGTCCAACCTCCTGCGCCGACATACCTCAATATACAGAGGGTGCAGTTGGTCCAATGTCAACTGCTGCTTGGCTTCACCGTCCCATTTCAACGTCCACAGAAGAGCGTGGCCATTGATGGTCATCGGATAGCCTTCTGCAATGGAATCCCACTGCGTCAACAGGGCAGTGATATCACGGCGTACATGAGCGCCTAGCCTGAGAGGCGAAGGCGCCAAGCTAAACGCTAACCTGCTGCCCTTGCCCGAAATACGAGATATTGCAGGATTATTCGCCACATGAGCGTCCGTTGTTTGCTCCGTTATTAGGGCAAAAATCCAACTGTCCAATTCTATAGCGGGTATAACAGACCGCTTGAGATCGTGATTGCTGGCCGCGTCCGGAGTATCCAACTGGTCTGGCGTAATAGACTTTTGCATGTAGTCCTTGTCCTTCCATTGAGAAGACGTCGGTGGCTGCATGAACGCCGGTTTGGTTATGTCTTCCACTACCATTTGCCAAGGCTCATCATCGGGAAAATCCGGCGTGAGGCCGCGTATCATCTCGGCCCACGTCTCAGGGTCCTCCGGCGGCTCGCTCAGGCCGGCTCGGTGCATTGCCATAGCGCCCAGCTGGACCAGGAAGGCGTGCCAGGCGTGGCGCTGGTGGGGACGGAGGGCGGGGAAGGCTTCCACCTCATCAGCCACCAGCGCGGCGTACACCGCCGGCAGGGACGCCCTTACGCGAAAGCCGTCCGACTTGACCATCCGTATAATGGGATCGGTCAGAATGTTGTACATAGGCAAGCCTCCAGAGTATTACGCTTGAAGAAGAACATTTATGCTATCCTACATGGAGTCCGTTCCATCTGTCAACGGGTTTCTCTTGGAGTCTTCCATTTGGCAAACCTAGACCTGCATCAGACCAGCTCCGGTCTGTAGCGTTAAGGATGCTTGTCGGTCAGCAACTACGGCCCGCACTTCCGCGCTGTTATGTATCAGCATGTGTATCAAGGTTGTTGGATGACTGTTATTCATCTGATTTTCCTCCAAAGCCACTATCGTCAATGGCCAGTCAGGAAATTACCCCAAAAACTTTGGGGATAGGCCGATGAACGCTACGATGCATAATCTTCGTAGGCGTGTTCCCCCGCACACGGAGACTATTGCGCAACCGCCCAACGCGCCATTTGATGTCATTCCGAGCGCAGCGAGGAATCTAAGACGTTGCGCCGTAGTCATGAGAAGATTCCAGCCACAAGGGTCCTCGTGGGGGATGAGAGCCTTTAGATTCCTCACTCCGCTGTGCTCCGTTCGGAATGACAGTTGGAGCGTCTTTTCACAGGATGGCGCCCAGAGTTATGCAAAGGTCTCCACACGCGGGGATGGAGATCAGAGGGGTTGCGCTCCCCTACACCCGGCGCAGCCCCAGCCGGTCGTAGATGAAGCGCCGGTCGCCGATGGAGAAGGTGAAACTGCCGCTGACCGGGATGGGCGCGACCGATTCCGGGACCTCCGCTCCTCCAAGCCACAGTGCCGACACTGCCAGCTTCTCAATCCTGGCCGATTTATCGAAAGGACTGGTCGGCGGAGGGTCAAAACCAACGTCTAGGCGGTCGTCGCCTAGGCGCGTCCTAATACGCTCCTCCATATCGCCGAAGATCACCTCCCTATTGTCCGTGAAGAAGGACTTGTCGCGCCTGATAATGGCGTTCCGCGCGGTCAGACCATCGGCAATCTGCCCTCCATCCACGCTGTTGGCATGGATGCGCCACTCGTCCCCAAGCTCAAGTACAATCCCCTCCAGGGCTTCGGGATGTGTCGCCCGCTCCACCAGTTCTCGGTTCATTCTGGGTATGCTCCACTCACCGTGCTGTGCAATGAGGCGACGGGTGGCCTCCAGGACTCGAAGGTCTGAATATACGAACCCGTGTGGGCCCAGCCCGTTGGCGTTCGCTACCCTGGCAAGCAGTGGAGAGAGGTCCTCCCCCTCCGGCGTGAGCACAACGCAATACGGGGTCTTGTAATCCTCAGGGCGATCATCGTCCCGCTGGTGGCGATGCAGACGGCCTATGCGCTGCAACAGCACGTCCACGGGGCAGAGGTCCGTTATGAGAAAGTCCGCATCGATGTCCAGGGACTGCTCCAGCGTCTGTGTTCCGACAACGACGCGTCCGCCGTCGGGTCGCTCTTTGCCCAGCAGTTCCTCCACGCGCCTGTCTAGAAGTCGGCGGTCTTCGACGGCGAAGCGGCCGTGATGCAGCGTAGTTATGCCGTCGACGTCGAACACCAGGCCGCTCTCGCCTGTCTCCATTCCCTCTTCCACCGCCTGCTGCGTCCCTATTGCGTAGCCGACTGTGTTACGTATCACCAGGACCTTGGCCCCGTTACGCGCCGCGCCCAGGGCCAAGGTAGCCACGGCGTCGAAATCGTGCATCAGCGGCTCCGAGGATACACGAACCGTCTTTTCACGGCCGTTCTCGTCCACGGCCGTCACACTCTCGCCGGTAGGCGATGTCGCGCTGATGACTGGGTACGGCGAATTTATAGCCTCTTTCAGGGAGAGGTTATCCGGAGTCTGCGGCGCTCTGCCAGTGGACAGCCAAAGTCGCCTTGCCGAATACCCCAGGGTGGCCGACATCAGCAGAGCGTAGCCGCCAGCCCCCAAGTGGGCCTCCAGCAGCGAACGTAGGATACGCCCCATGTACGTATCTGAGGCGTGCACTTCGTCCACGACGAGCAGGTTGCGTGCCAGGCAGGCCGCCCGCATGTGGGCATGCCTGACCTTGAGGGCCGCCATCATTGCTTGGTCCACCGTGCCCACCGCGGCCTGCGCAGCCAGGTATCGTTTGGAGCTCTCGGCGGCCCACCTACGCTGAGCGGCGGCTCCTTCAGCATGGTCATCCCACCAGACCGCGTAATCTTCGAGGCGGCTGCCCGTAATATCTCCATATCTTACGTAGCCCGGGACAGCCAGCGACGCCTCCGGAGCGTCGTCAGCCGGGAGCAGCCGCTTAATGAAGCGATTAACGCGCTCGTGAAGCTGGGTGGCGGCGGCGCGGGTGGGCAGGGCGAAGTAGATTCCGTCCACGAGGCCGGCAGCATACATCCTGGCGAACCGCCAGAGGGCCGCCTCCGTCTTGCCGGAGCCTGTCTCCGATTCGATGATTACCAATTGTTCATCTAGAGGCTCTCCTTCGGCGGCGGCCTTCTGGATTGCGTTGGGAGATTGGCCTATGTGGGGGAATAGTCCCCCAAAGTCCGGCAGCGCTTCAAGTGACCTCGGTTGGTTCTCAATGTCCAGCCCGATTTCTGAGACAGCGCGTCGTGCCGCGGCCCTAGATGTGTCCATGTAGTCGTCTCCGGGTTCATCGCAGTATTTGAAGTACGTCTCGTTAGAACCTATCCAGTCTGCCAGGGTACATAGACCTAGGAACATGTGCTGGAAGGCGGGAGCGGACGGCAGGGGCGGAGCGCCCGCTGAGAAGGCCGCGGGGAACCAGGCACGCGCCAATCGTCCTATGCTTTGGACACACTCCTGGGGACTCAGGTCCCCCAAAGGACGCCAGATAGCCGGGTTGGCCTGGCGGTCAGCGGACAGATTTACGGGAAGGCCGTGGTGCGAAAGCGCTGCGACGAACAGGGCGCAGACGGTCTCTCCGCCGCAGTCGTCCCAAGTGGCCGTGGCTTCGCGCCACCAGCCCAGGGCGTCGAAGAACCAGCCGGCCGTCTCCCAGTCTTTATTGGCGTCCAAGACCGGGACCATGTCCAGGGTGTGGCCTGTACGATATGGCCTGCGGCCTGAGGGAAAGTCCTGGTCCTGCCACACTTGGGTCTGGAAGCCAACATTAGCCTTGCCGATGTCATGCAGAGCAGCGAATAGGCTTAGCCGAGCACAAGCTGTCTCGTCCAAGTCATCAAGCCCACCCGAACGGGCAAGGCGACGGCGAATGTTAGGCTGGGCAAGCAATGCATCAAAGCAGGCCCCAACGTCGGCGAGGTGGTGTTCGAGAAGATGTATCCTCCTGCTCTCTCTATCAAATTTGGCCCAGTGACGCTTGGTGTAGACTGGTAGGTCTTCATTATTCATGGCTGCGCTACTCCCGATACTTTCAGCTTTACGGTCTCCCATAGACTCATACTATGTGCGACAATGGCGATTATGGAAGAGGCCACAGGCTACAGTCAAGCAAAGCCGACAGGTCCACTCTTGGATTCCGTGAACAACCTGACCTTCAACGCTATAGACGTGGAAACGGCAAACGCAGACCCCGGCAGCATCTGTCAAATCGGCGTTGTCTGCATAAGGGGTGGGGAGAATGTGGAGAGCCATTCGATATTGGTCAATCCTGAAGCGCGGTTTAATCCGTCTAACATCAGACTCCACGGAATAGATGAAGACACCGTCAAAGAGAGCCAGACCCTGCCTCAGATTCAAGCCAAGCTGCGCCAGCTGATTGAGGGCAAGGTATTGGTGAGCCACACTCCCTTCGACCGCGTTGCGCTTGATAGGGCAATGAACAGATATGGGATTGATGCCGTTCGCGCAACGTGGCTTGACAGCGCTGCAATCGCTCGCTCTGCTTGGCCGGAGCGATACAGACGCACAGGTTGGAGTTTGGCTAACGTCGCCGGGGACCTCGGCATCGCCTTCCGGCATCACGACGCGGTGGAGGATGCCAGGGCCGCGAGTGAGATAGCGCTACGTGCCTGCCTGCACACTGGCCTGGACATAGATGGGTGGCTGACGCGGAAGTGAGGTTCCAAAGCGCCGTGCTGTGGTCAATGGCATTGTATCTGCAGCCGGCGCCAAATTGGATAGGTTTCACCTACAGCGCCAACCTGAATCTCAGCGTGAAGGTTCTTGTGAACCAATTGACACGCACTCAGGTTCAGGAGAATCAGGGTCTGAGGAATCATCGTCGATGGGTATAGCCAGCGTGATGTGCACGTTGTTATCCCTGTCGATGATGACCTGTTCCACGAGCATCTGGAGATAATCGTGACGCTCCTCGGGGGTCAAGTCGTCCAGGCCCTGGCCGAACTTTCTCGCCCAGGCGAGAACCTCCTCCATCAGTCGCCGCTTCTCTGTTCCACTCTCCTCCTGAGCGCGGTAGTCGTCCAGCTTCGCCCTGGCGCTCTCAAGCCGCTCGGTGATGAACCTGCGCTGATGGTCGAGCTGGGCCTCGGTGATCTTCCCCGACACAAATAGCCTGATGACCCGGTCCTCTTCCATCTGGATGCTTCGCAGGTCTCGCTCGGCCTGGGCGATCTCCTCCTCCATTCCGCCGCCCTCCTGAGAATCGAGGGTGGCGATACCGGCGACGATCAGGTCGGGGTTCTGGAGTACCCGCTTCACCTCGCTCCATATCGGCTCCTCCAACTGCTCCGCCCGGATGTAGGGCTTCTCCCGGCAGCGCAGGCGCATACCCTGCATACCGTTGTACATGTAGTAGCGGCGGGGGGCGGTCAGGTCGTAGGTGTAAGCCTTGCCTTTGCGAACGCTGGTGGTTGTCCAGGAGGCCCTCGTATGGAAGCTGCGGCCGCACTCGCCGCATTTCAGCAGGTGCTGCAACAGGTAGAGCACCTTCGTGTTCCTCTTGGCCTTCGTGCTCCGCTGCTTCTTCAACTTCTGCGCCCGTTCCCAGGTCTTATCGTCGATCACCTGCGGGACCGGAATCTCAATCCAGGTGTCTCTCGGCTGGTCGTAGACCTTCATGCCGTCCTCGGTGGCGACATGGCGATACTTTCCGTAGACCCAGGTGCCCGCGTAGGTGGCATTCCCCAGGATGTGGTGCACGCGGGACTGAAGCCACATCAGCTTGCCGGTCTGGGTGGGGACCCCCTCGTCGGTCAGCCGCACGGCAATGGAGTAGGCCCTCATCCCCTCATCGACGTACATGTGAAAGATGCGGCGGACGACCTCCGCCTGCTCCTCAACCACCTCGGGCCTTCCGTCGTCTCCGATGCGGTATCCGTAGGGGACGCCGCCGGTGGGCACCCGGCCCTGCTTGGCCGTCCCACGCTTGCCCATAGTGGACCGCTCCCGGAAGTTGTCCAACTCTATCTTGCCGATGGCCGCCATGAGTCCGAAGGTCTTCATGTCGATGGCATCCAAGACGGCTTCGAGCCGAATCTGATGGGCCTCGACGACCTCCATGAGGGCGGCGGCGGGGTACATGCCCCTGCTGAGGCGGTCGGACTTCCAGCACACGATGGTATCGAAGCGTCCGCTTCTGGCGTCGGCCAGCATCCGCTGGAACTCGGGTCGCTTCTTCGACCAGCCCCTGCCCACTTCCTGGTAGCGGGCGGTGATGGTCAGCCCCTTGCTCTCACAGTAGGCTTCCATGTCGCCTACCTGCTCGGAGATGGAGGTCTTGTCCTCCCCGTCCTGGCTCTTGTCCGAGACGCGGGCGTAGATGGCCGCCCGGTTCGCCTCCGTCTTTCTATCGGTGATTCTCGCCATTGCTGCCTCCTTTCCAATACCCTGAAATCAAAAAGACCCGCCTCCTGTCGGGAGCGGGTCTGCGAGTAGTACAATGCTACTGCATCACCTGTCCTATCAGGTGGCGCCACGGCCCGGGGTGTTTGCTGCATCGCCGGGCCAACTTTCGCTCCCATGATACCGCGATTGGGGGGCCGGCGTCAAAGCGCGGCGCCCGTCCGGCAGTGGGTCAGTCATTCTCTACCACCCCGCCAGCTTGGTTATAGTTCCGATCCCGTCAGTCAGCGTGTCGGGGAACAGGCTCCGTCTCAGGTGGCTCTTCCAGAGGCGCTTGACGTAGGTCGCGGCGTCCGCCAGCTCCCTCGGACTGCTGTTCCTGGGGTCTGGATTGACAAGGGTGACGCGAAGGCCCAGGTCATCCCGAACGTAGCGCATCGCCCCCGCAAAGTCCGCGTCATTGGACACGACGACCGCCTGCTCGTACTCCCCGTTGAACCCATCGACCAAGAGAGGCGTGGCGAGGTTCACATCCGACCCCTTCTCCTCCGAGTCCCTCACCAGGACGTAAGACGGCAGCCCCGTCACAGGCTCTGCCAGCGGACGCCGCTTGACGCCGGACCGGAACACGCCGTAGTACGCGTCGAAGCCCGGCAGGGTCGCCAGGGCTCTCAGGTAGATGAGTTGACGCTGGGCTTGACCGGGGTTGCTGGGGCGCACGTCGAGCCGCGCGGTGAAGTAGGAGACCCGGTTGATCGAGTCCTGGGGAAAGAGCGTCTCGGCCAGCCTCCGCAGGTCAAGCCACTTGTAGGGCGTGTCCTTCAGGGCGCGGTAGTAGAGATTGAAGCCGTCGACGTAGAGGTTGGTGATCAATCGCTACTCCCATACAAAGACAGAGACCGCCCCGGAGGACGGTCTCGACCCTACCGTCGAATCGATAGGGGTGGTGAAAAGAACATACCACGAGCGGCGGCGGCTGTCAACGCTCGATGCCGGTGATAGCCCGCGCAGCTGTGGGTTGCCCAGACCTCTGTCGTTCGTCTTCATACCCACCTCACACTCCACAGTGTCCCTCGCACTCGTTGCCGAACCCGTCTCGCTGTCCGTCATCTCCCAGGCCCGCCTCATCGAGGGCGACGGCCTCGGCCAGGGGCCTCCGCATGGTGTGCAGGTACGGCGTCTTGTCCAGGGCCAGCCCGTCGCGCAACCCGGCGTCGATCTCCACCGCCTCGGCGAACAGCTCCGGCCATCTGCGCTTCGTCTCGACCCATCTGTGGTGGGACTGGAAGGGGCAGGCAACGCAGGCCGAGCGTTCCAGCGGCCTGTCGTAACGCTCCTGCCACCAGTTCAGGCAGTCGCTGCGGGACATCCCCGCCTCGATGAGAGGGTAGCGGTTCGTCATCCACTTGTCGCGGGAGGTCCTCATGCGTATGGCCTCGTCGGTGGAGATGCCGAGCCACAGCTCGACGGTGGTTCCGGCGGGGACGCGCTGCCGGGGTCTCAGACCCAGCAATTCCCTTATCCTGCGTCTGATGGGCCTGATCTTGTAGTTGTCGGTGCACTGCCGCCTGCCGATGCCGTCGCCCTCCCCGTCGCCTCCCTTCAGGTAGACGGGGATATCCACGTAATTTCGGGAGCCCGAGTGGTTGGTGAGGGCCTTCACGTCCTCGCGGAGGCTGCGTCCGTTGTCCACGACGTACAGGGGGAAGTTCAGCCAGTCTTTCAGCCACGTCAGGTGCTCGTAGATGGTAGGCGGCTCCCAGCGGGTGTCGGCGAAGATGGCGCAGTCGGGGATGCGGTCGAATGCCCCCTCGTTTGCCATGAGCGCCATGACGGAGGACTGGACGCCCCCGCCCAGGCTGATGACGGTAAGAGACGGTTCGGGCTTCATCATGCCTCCGCCTCGGTGGTGTCATCAGCTTGCGGGTCGCTCGGGGGAGTGTCCTCGCCGTGCGCGGCCTGCCTGTCCCTGGCGGCGTGCTTGATCATCAGGGCGATGATGCGGCGCAAGCGGTCCCGGGCGTCGGGTGCGGGTCTGGAAGAGACCCTGATGACGCCTATCTCAAAGGCGTCGCTGCGGGGCTTCCGCCGTCCGTTCTGTTCACTCTTTCCGGTCGTATCTTTCATATTGCGTAGTCGCAGCGGCGGGTGGTGGGCCGCTGGCCTCTCGACACGGGATTGCGGCTGGGCCGCCGGCGCCGACGGAACGGGCGAGCGCCGGCGGCATCCAGCCGTCTCAGGCCCCGCCGTGCCGCCGTTGCGCCTGCGCCCGGCGGGGCCGCTTGTCTAGCTGTGCTCCTTGAAGAAGCTCATCTGGAAGCTCTCGGTGACAAGGATCGCCATGCCTCCGGGCATCCGAGCCGCGAAGCGGAAGAGGGCGTGCATGGCCCAGCCGCGGGGCTCGACGCCGTTGCGCCACCGGTGACCAGCTTGGGGTCCACGCCGATGGCCCCGGCGAAGGCGGCCCACGTGAGGCCGCTGACCTCCTTCAGCCTTTCGAGGCGCTTGGGGAAGTCCTCCGCCAGCACGGCGGCCTGGAGGGCCAGGTCCTGTTCCTCGTCGAAGGTCTGCTCCGTGATCCTGTCGAAACGGGACGAATCGTTATGGTTCGTCATCTCTATCCTCCATCGTGAAGAGTTGGTCGAAGTCGTCGAAACCCAGGGCCCTGAGCATCCGGCGGCGAATGCGACCGGAGGGTGTGCACCCCGCGTTGACAAGCATCAAGATGTAGCCGGGGCTGACCCCGATCTCCCTGGCGAGCCAGTTCTGGGAGCGGTTCAGCAGCGTGAGCCGCTCCCATAGGGCCGCCGTGTTGAGCCGGACAACGGTCCGTCCTCCACGCCTCCGGGGACCTTTCTTCTTGTGATCGTCTTGCGAACGCATGGCTCTTCCTCTCCCGTTGGGGAAGGGAGCGCGAGCCGTCGCGCCGCTTCCCCGATGTCAGTCGTTGGTCATTGCGGCGGCATGGCCTGGGGGGATTGCCAGTCGTCCGGGGCGCGCCATGCGCGTCCCAGCGGCCCGAGCTGCTCGATGGCGGCCCTGTGGGAGACCCACAGGGGCACCGTCACGCCCTTCGCCTGCATCTCGTCCCGCGCCAGGCGCAGGAAGTGGGTGTGTGCGATCTCGTCGTCGAAGACGATCAGGACGGAGGGCCCCGTGCCGTGGTCGTCGGTGGGCCGGTGTGAGGAGAAGTAGCGCAGATAGGGGGCGAGGCGCTCCGACATGGTCGAGGGCCGCACGGCCCTCCGCTCCCACTCCAGCAGGAAGGGCCATGCGGTCTCGCCCTTTCTGAGGACTCCGAAGGCGTCGGGGTTGACCGAGCGCATCCCGTCGCCGTGCTTGAAGTGTCGTGAGGCCCTGCGGGGCGGGTCGACCTGGGAGACCTCCCACTCCAGGAGGCCCGCCTGCACGGTCATGGCCGCAAGGAAGGCGTGGACGGCTGCGGTGTGCTCGACGTTCCTGAGCAGTTGACGGCTCCTGGCGCCGGTCACGTTGTCCCAGACGAATGGGGTGCCGGGGAACAGGGGAGAAGCGCTCCACCGCTTCTTCGCCACGGCGACCGAGGTGCGGTCCCTGCGGGCCAGGAGCGCCAGCCCCTGGTCGGTGAGGGCCATGCGCCCGTTCCCTGCGATGGGCCGGGTGACGAGGCGGAACCCTTCGAGGGGCGTCACCAGCTGGGAGGCCCTGGGGACCGAGACGGCCAACATTCCGGCCAGGTCCGTCAGGGTGATCCAGGGCCAGTCGGAGATGAGGTCGAGGGCGCGCTTCTCGGCGGGCTTGAGGGTGGCGGGCAGCAGATAGTCGGGGACCTTCCACCCCGGACCCTCGACGGAGAGGTCGGCTGGGACCGAGACCATCCGGGGCTCGTCCTCCTCGGGAAGGAGACTTCCCTTCTCGATCCGGTCGAGGACCGAGCGCAGCTCGACGGAGGCGCTGACCGCGGGCGGGCTCCACACCGGGTCGTCCGGCGACGTCGCGACCGCCTCGCGCTCGAGGGCGAGATAGAAGGGGACGGGGGCGCCGGCCAGCGTCCTGCGGACGTGCCTGAGCCGCACGTCGTCGGCCATCAGCACGAGAACGGCTCCGGGGAGCGGCCCCAGGCGCAGCCTCCACATCCGGTTGGAAAAGCCGGTCCTGTCGGCGGTGAGCCCCTGCCTGACGATGCCGACGGTGCGGCCGCCGGGAAGCTCGACGGCGGCGTCCAGGGTCGAGGCCCTGTACCACCGGAACCGTATGGGGTATGCGACGCCGGAGACGGCGACCGCCAGCCGGTAGATCGCGGCGAGGGAGTCGAGCCGTCCCATCAGGTTGCGCCGCCACTCGGCGGATACGGGGCGGCCGCGTACGAGCTCGTCCAGGGAGGTCTCCTCCTCCTCGGCCAACCGCCCCAGCCCGGCGGCGGTGAGGTGGAACCTCTGGGTCGATGAGGGAAATAGGGCGGTGGCGTGGGGCACGGCGGCGCAGAAGCCGCCGGAGTCCAGCCTGTCGACGGCCTCGTGGACCGCGGCCTTCGACCAGCCGGTGACGGCCACCATCTCCGTCCGGTCGAGGAAGGGCATCGACGCCAGGGCTCGGAGGGTCTGGGCTTCACATCCTTCAGTTCTCATTGTTCGGCCTCCTCTCCCGTCGAGTTGTCGTTCCCGGCGGCTCCGTCCTCGCGCTTCCCGTCCGTCTCCCCGCCGTCCTTCTCCAAGTCGGCGGCGCGGTCCTTGAAGTCCCGGACCTTCTTCTGGGCGGCGGACCCGGCGTCCTCCAGGTCCTGGGCCGCCGTGAGGTAGCCCTCGGCGTCGGCGCGGATGCGGGCGGCCCGCTCCGGCTCTCCAGGCTCCGGCTTTCTGACCATCATCGAGAAGGCGGGCATCCGCTCGATGCCGACGGTGGCCCTGACGTAGCAGTGGTGCACCGGCAGCGACGTGATGTCGTCCTCGGTCACGCGTTCCTTGCCCAGCTCCCACACCAGCTGCCTTGCGTCGTTGCCGGCCACCTGGAAGACGGCCAGGCATCCGACGTTGGCGAGCAGGGTGTCCCGCATGGTCCGGGAGAGGTCGTCGAGCTTGGCGAGGCTCTGGGTCGCGAGCACGAACGACGCCCCGAACTTGCCCAGCTCCGAGAGCATCGACTCGTAGTCCACGCCGGGCATCGACTGCATCTCGTCCACGACGACCAGCGCGCCGCGCCGCTGGCCGAGTGAGACGCTCTCCTGCTCTCGTATCACCGAATCGACCAGGTTGAGGAGGGACGCTCCCACCAGGGCGGACACGTCCCTCCCGACGGCTCGCTGGGCGGTGGAGACCAGCAGGATGCCGCCGTTGAGGATGGTGTCGCGCATGTCGATGGTGGAGCGGGGCTGACCGAGGATGGCCCGCGCCCGCTTGGAGGAGGCGTAGTAGGAGAGGCGGGTCTGGACCGGGGCCAGGGCGTCGGCGCGGGTCTCGCGCCGCCACTTCCCGAAGTCCCTGGCCCACCACTGGAGCAGGTAGGGGTCGTTGACCTTGGCCAGCACCTCGGCGCGGAATCCGTCGTCGGCCAGGATGCGCAGCCCGTCCAGGATGGTGTACTGCTCCCCGGCCTCCCTGCTCTCGTTGGCCTCGTGGAGGCTCTTGACGGTCTGCTCCAGGATGGACTGCATCCTCGGCCCCCACTGGTCCCAGAGGCCCTTGCACACGCGCACGACGGAATCGGCGGTGCGGTCGCGGTCGGTGAAGATGCGGGCGTCCAGCAGGTTGACGCCGGGCGCGCCCCGCTCGTCGGCCAGGTCGATGAGCCGCACCTGCTTGATGAGGGACTCCGGGACGTGCTCCAGCAGCCCGCCCACCAGGTCGGCGTGGGGGTCGACCACGACGATGGCGTCGCCGTCTCTGCCCTCGGCCTTCTCCCGCATCTTGTGGGCGATGATGTGGTGCATCAGGGTGGACTTGCCCATGCGGGTGCGGGCGACGTAGAGGTGGTGTCGTCTCAGCAGGTCGTCGGGGAAGTGAATCTTCCGGGGCGTCCCCGTGGTGGTGTCGCCGACGTGGGCGCCGCCGCTGACGCTGCGGGCGGTGGGCAGCAGCATCTTCGCCCCGGCGCGGGCCACCAGGGGCGTCTCGTCACGCGCTCCCGGCGGGTGCCAGAGGCAGGCCGCCTCGCGCACCCCCATGACGCTGCGCCTCCCGAACAGGCCGGGGCCTGACGGCTCCATGACGGCCGGGTTGGGGACGGCGGGCCGGACGCGGCTCGTCTTGAAGCGAGCCCCTGCGGGGTTGTCGTAGTCGCGGTAGGCGGCGGCCACCGTCCCGAGAAGCTCCCCGGCGCGCTGCTGTCCCGTGTCGGCGGGCAGGATGGCCGTCACCTGAACCTCGGCGTCGAAGGCGATGCGGGAGACCTTCTCCTTGATGAGCAGGGGGTCGAAGACCCGCTTTCCGGCCCTCTTGATGCGGTGCCAGAGCCAGCCGCCTGCGGCCAGGGCTGCGGCGACGCCGATGCCCATGACCACGGCCTTCCAGGTCTCCCCCGCCTGCACCCACAGGTAGCCCCGCAGCGCGGCAAGGGCCGCCACGCCCAGCACGGCCATCGTCACGCCGTCGGTCTGGAGGGGCCTGGTCTGATAGGGGTAGGAGGGGTCCCGCCGGTCCTCCACGGGCCGCTTGTGGGCCTTCTCCAGGTGCGCCTGCGACCAGTCGGGTCCCAGGGAGCGCAGCAGCAGCCGCGCCACGACGCGCTCCCCCTCGTTGAGGTTGGAGAACGCGCCCATGAGGGCGATGAGGGGGTCTGAGCCGGGGTCGAGCAGGTCGTCGTCCCGGAAGACCCTGAGCGGGACGTACTCGGGGCCGTCGGCCCGCAGCGTCATGGCCCACGCCTGCTCGCCCTCCCCAAGGCGCAGGGGGTCGTCGTCCGGGTCCAGCCTCCGGATGCGGGCCTGGGGATAGTGGGCGGAGAGCTGGCCGCGCACCACCTCGTCGTCGAGGCATCGGGCCATGAGGGTCACGCCGTCTGCGTCCCCGGCCAGCTCCAGGGAGAAGGGTTCGGGGACGGCGATGGACTGGAGCAGGTTCTCCACGCCCAGGAGCGTGCGCTCCCCGGCTCGCGGCGGCGTCACGGCCAGCAGGACTGGCTTCTTCTCGGTGTCGTTTCCAAACAGGATTTGCTTCGGGTTCAGCTTCATGGGCATAGTCCTTTCTCTAATGGCGTCCGGGCGTCCACTCGATGACCTCCGTCTCCTCCAGCGTGGCCTCGATGCGGACGGGGAAGCGGTGTCCCTTGGCCAGCAGCAATCCATCTCCTCTGGGGCAGGACAGCAGCCAGCGTTGGAGGTCTTGGGGCAGGTCGAAGGCGTCGCCCACGGCGCTGATGGCCGCCGCGTCCTGCTGGAGGAGCAGCTTGAAGGCGGCGTTCTGGAGCAGCGCCCGCCCGCTGTGGCCGGTGATGGCGCGGGAGGTGTCCTCGGAGAGGAGGTCTTGGACGTCCTGGGTGATGAACTGCAACCCCAGCCGGTGCTTGCGGGCGCGCTTCGCCATCGACACCATGAAGGCCGCCCCCTCGGGGTGCTGCATGATGCTCCATACCTCGTCCACCACCAGCAGCCTCGGCTTGGGGTCCTGGGCCGCTACCGCCCGAAGTGCTTCAGAATAGATGTTACCGGGGAGGGTATGGTTGCTTCAAAAGTCATGTTACTGGGGGACGCATGAAGAGAGGCAGCGTGCAGGACTACGTGGGGAGCATGAAGAAGCGGTACGGAAAGGCAGGACATGGAGAGCGTGGACGGCTATTGGATGAGTTTGCGCAGGTGACGGGATACCATCGGAAGTCGGCCATCCGGCTCTTGAGGGGGCCTGGGGGTGGCTCTGGCGGGGATGGCCGGAGGGGTCGGCCGCGGGAGTACGGGTCAGCAGTGACGGTGGCCTTGCGGGAGGTGTGGGAGGTGGCGGACCGGCCTTGCGGGAAGCGGCTGGCGCCCTTCCTGGGAGAGTTGGTGGCCCGGCTGGAAGCGTGGGAGGAGCTGCTCCTGCCTCGGGAGGTGTCGGAGACGTTGTGCGGTGTGAGCGCCTCGACCATAGACCGGCTGCTGCGACCCTACAAGGATCGTGGTCAGCGGCGGCCCTGGACCCGCGGCGCCAAGCCGGGGAGTCTGCTGAAGGCATCTATCCCGATCCGCACCTTCGGGGAGTGGGGCCAGCCGCCGCCGGGGCATGTGGAGGTAGACTTGGTGGCCCACTGCGGTGAGAGCGCCGAGGGGTTCTTCGTGAACACGCTGACAGGTGTGGACCTCGCCACTGGCTGGGTGGTGTGCCGAGGGGTCTGGGGGAAGGGTCAGGCTCGGGTGGGCGGGGCTGTTCACGAGCTGGCTCGCGCGCTGCCCTTCGCCCTGGTGGACCTGCACTCGGACAACGGCGGGGAGTTCATCAACCACCACCTCTACGCCTACTGCCAACGGCGGGGGATCACCTTCACCCGCTCCCGCCCGTACCGCAAGAACGACAACGCCCATGTGGAACAGAAGAACTGGACGGCAGTGCGGCGGCTGGTAGGCTACGACCGTTACGCGAGCAGGGCGGCCTTGGAGCGCCTGCAAGAGGTGCACCGGCTTGCTGCCCTGTCCCAGAACTTCTTCCAGCCGGTGCGTAAGCTGATTCATAAGAGCCGCCAGGGGGCCCGGGTGCATCGCGTGTATGACACTGCCAGGACGCCGTATCAGCGGCTGTTGGCGTGCGATGCGCTCACGCCGGAGGCGCGGGAGGCCCTGCAGCGGCGGTACCAGGCCCTCAATCCCGTGGGACTCAAGGCCCAACTCGATGCCGCCTTGGAGGCCTTGTGGGCAACGGCGGAGCCCCACCCAGACCACCAGCGCCCGGTAACCGGGACTTTTGCGGCATCGAGGGCCTCCCGGTAACATTTACTTTTGACGCACTACGCCGCCCACACCGTCTCGGTGCAGACCATCGCTGCGGCGGGCCGAAGCTCCGGCTCAAGCAGCCGCAGGTCGAAGACGGTGACCAGGGCCTCGTTGGACAGCAGGTCGTCGCCCTCGTCGGAGAGCAGGTTGCGCAGGCTGCCGGTGGCGAAGGGGCGCAGCAGCCTTGCGAGACCGGGGTCTCCGGACTCGTCTTCCTGGAGGTACCTGTAGAAGTCGCGGAAGCCGGTGCGCTCGCGGGTCTGGGCGTAGTAGCCCGCCAGGGCGTGGTCGAGGGAGGCGCGGCGGTCGGCGCTCAGCCGCTCGCCCACCATCACCTCGATCAGCCTTCTGAGGCTGCCGATGCGCTGGAGCATTTCTTCTGAATCGCCCCGCTCGATGACAAAGGGGTTCATGCCCTCGCCGGGGACGCCGGGGGACAACACCCTGCCACCGGCGGCGCGGGCCATGTCCGCGTACTCGCCCTCGGGGTCGATGACGTAGGCGGTCACGCCTCTCGTCAGACCCCTGAGCACGCCGAGCTTGGTGGCGAATGACTTGCCGCTGCCCGACCTTGCCAGCACCGCGGTGTTGGCGTTCAGGTGTGTGCCGTCCCAGGGGTCGTAGACCACCGGGGCGCAGGCCCGCAGGTCGATGCCGTAGAGCGTTCCGCTCCTGGTGTCCAAATCCGGGGGCGAGAAGGGGAAGAGCCGCGCCAGGCTGGACGTGTCGAGGCTGCGCCACTCGGCCACGGCGTTCAGGGCCAGGGGCAGCGTGGACAGGATGCCCTCGCGCTGCCGGAAGGCCAGGGGATCGAGCTTGCAAAGCGTGGCGGCGAAGTGGGCCTTGGCCCGCTGGGTCATCTCCTTGAGCGACGCCTCGTCCTTCGCGTGCAGGGTGATGGAGAGCGACGCGTGGAAGAGCCGCTCCTTCCCCCGCTGCACCTCGTCCCGCAGGCGGGTCACGTCCTCCAAGGCTATCTCCGCCTCCGGCGACATCGTTCTGCCCCGCTTGAATGACAGGCTCTGGGCCGACTCGAAGCGCACCTTCTGCCACTCCAGCGTCCTGGCCGCCTGCTCAGCGGGAATCGACCCCAGGTGGATGGACAGGTCCATCGGCGCGCCTGCGGCCATGAGGCCCTGGAGGAAGCCGGGGGCCAGGGAGCGGGGCCACCTGCCCAGATGGAGGGAGCGCGCAAGGCGGTGGCCGATGCGCACGTCGCGCCGACCCAACTCCACCTCCACCGGCGTCTCCTCGTCCATCTCGGCGGGGGCGCCGCCCAGGGCCGAGGCCAGCATCAGCATCCCTAGACGCCTGCCGTTTAGGGGGTGGACGGACAGCCCGGCCCGCGCCAGCAGGCCGCGCAGTTCGTCGAACCGGGAGAACTCGCACACGGCGTAGAAGCGCCGGTCGAGGATGCCGTCGCGGGCCTCCAGGTCGGTCAACAGCCTGCGAAGCGACTCCGACGCGGCCTCGGCCTGCGGCGGCAGGTTGCCCGGCTGGGCCTCCCCGAGCTTGTCCCGCAGCCCGCCCAGGCGCGGCGGGTGCTGCCTGATGAGCAGCTGGGCGGGGAAGTCCAGGGCGTTGAGCGCCCCTGCGAACGCCCCCAGCTTCGGCTCGTCGATCTCCAGGCCCATCACCTCGCACACGCCGAGCTTCACCCCGTCCAGGCGCACCGGCCCGTCGTCGTCCAGGTGCGACAGCATGAAGAACAGGGGCAGCTCGGGCGGGGGCTTGGGCGCGGCCTCCGTCGTTCCACAGGGTGCTGACTCCGTGGGGAGTTGGCCCTCCGGCATCTCCTGCGGAGCGGCAGACTCGCTTGGCGGCGTCTCCCCTCCGCGCCTCGTGATTCGTTCAATCAGCTTCTTCAATTCGGTTTGCTTCCTTTTCTCTATGGGGTTGGGAAGGATGGGATGATGCCGTGCTTCAGCAGGGCGGCGACGCCCTTGGCCGACAGCACCAGCACCAGGCCGACGACCGCCATGACGACGGCGGCCTTGGCCCGTCCGCCGCCGCGCTCCTCGCCTCCCTCGGCCATCAGGACGAACCCGGCCCAGACGATGGCGAAAAGGCAGAGGCCGGAGGCGGCGTGGGCCATAGCGGTCAACACATGGTCGAAGGCGTCCAGCATGGCCTGCTCCTCGGTCGGGGCCGCGCCGGTCGATGCCAGCGCGACCCCGGCCAGCAGGGTTGCCGCAATTGCGGGCCTCACCAGGGCCACTCCCATCCCAGCAGGTCGAACCACTGGCGCAGGCCGTCTGCGGGCGTCTGCTCGGCGGGCGGCTCTTCCGGCTCAGGCTCCGGCAGGGCCAGTGCCTCGAAGGGGTCGTCGGCCCCGACGCTGGATGCCATCGCCAGTGCCTCGCCACGGCTCCGGCTGATGGGCGACCGCTCCACCACCTCGGCCTTCACGTGCTCCGGGTGCTGGATGTCCACCGTCACCTGCTTGGCGATGGTGACGCTGGGGACGTAGGCGTAGGCCGTCGCGGTGGCGGACGCCGTGGCGCCGTCATCGCAGGTGGCCGTCGCCGTCTCACTGTCGGAGTCGCTGTCCCCCGGGCGATGGAGGTGCACTGTCTTGGTGATCTGCTCCACCCGCTCCGGGTGGTGGGTGAGCCGCGTCAGCGGTGGGATTGGGATGCTCAGGGACGCGTAAAGGCTCATGTCCACGCTCACGGCGTGAATCGCCCTACCATCCCCGACGGGAAGCCGGAAGCGGGTCTCGCCGCCGGGGACGAAGGGGACGCTTACGTGTGACGCGCCGGTCGCTGCGGCGACGGTTCCCGTGATGGTGGTCACCTGGGCGTCCATGAGCGCCGTCTCGGTGACGCTCTCGTGCCCGGCCACCGTCTGAACCTCCACCGGCTCCTCGACGCGGCTCTCGCACTCAGACTCGATGACCCCGCTGACCGCTCCGGGCGTCCAACCGAGGGAGGTCATGCGCAGGTCGCACAGCTCGCCCTCGACATTGGGGAGCGGGTACGGGATCTGTTCGCTTTCGACAGTGACGGCCCCGGCTTGTCCCAACGTGTCCTCCCACGAGACGGTGAAGGACGGTCTGGGTCCGTGGAGGGGGAGCGAGTAGTCGATGCGCTCCCCCTCGGCCAGGGTTGCCGAGCCCCAGAAGCGCAGCCAGTTCCCCTGCGGACCGCCGAAGGCCCGCACCCGGATGTCCAGAGGGATGGCGGCCCGCAGGGTGACGGCGGCGCGGTCGCCGGTGACGGTGAGCGCCTCGACGAATATCCGCCGTCCGGTGACGGGCTCCTTCACCTCGAAGTCGATCTCGTCCCGCCATGGCTCGTGGCCGTCGGCCAGGGCCGCCTGGGGGACGGTGGCGACCGACGCCGCGAGAGCGACGACGGCCGCCACGGCCAGGAAGCTCTTCGGGGGCTTGCTTCGCGGGACTTCCGGCCCTTGTCCCCGTTGCCGTTTCCGTTGATGCTGTCCTTGTCCGACCTCTTGGGCTTGCCGAACCAGCGGTGCGGTCGGAAGGGCATTCGTCCTCCCTTCCGCTCCCGGCTGCCGCGCTTGCGGCGGAGGCGGCGCAGGGTCTTGCCCGCCCGCCTCGCCATCATCCGCAGGGGGCCTGGCCGCTCCTTTCGGGCTGCGCCGGCGGGGGCGGCTCGCTCCGCACCAGCTGGGACGGCGGCCCGGCGTAGAGCCTCGCCCCCAGCCGGTACTTGAGCAGGTCGGCGGCCACCAGGGGCAGGCGCCGACCCCCTATCTTCCCGACGACGGCGGCGACCCCCGCCAGGCCCAGGAGGACGGCGATTCCCATCCTCACCTCGGACGGGCCGACGGGGGCGTAGCGGTATGCGCCGTAGGACAGGGCGCACACCGCCGTCAACGCCACGGTCTGCGGGAAGGTGAACCCCAGCAGCACCCTGTCCTCGGCCTGCACGTGGGTCGGAACCTCGTGTTCTCTCATGGCTTCCTCCTTCCTAGCCTTCGCCGGGATCGGGCACGATGGGGTCCACCGGCGATCCCACCACGGCACTCATCACCAGCTCGACGACGCCGTAGGCCACCATCGCCAGCACGATGCCAGCCAGGGCGGTCATCATGGCGCTCTTGCCCCGCTCCATCTGGTGGGGCGCTCCCGACGCCGTGAGGTACAGGTAGGCCCCGTAGATGAAGAAGCCCACGCCCACGACCCCCACGACGCCCAGCAGGATGCCCAGCAGGTTCGATATGGTCTGTGTCAGGTTTTCCATTCGTTTCGCTCCTCTCTTGTTCCGAGCTTTCCGTTCTCTCTCTACCGATTGGGTTCCATAAGCTCCGCTAGCTGCACATCGCTCCCCCTCCTTTGCTTTGCTTATCGACACGAGCCCTCGTGTTTGCGTGTTCTTGCTACTCGCCGCTGCTCCGGGGGGCGTCTCCCCCGCCGCCGTCTCCGCCAGCCGATGGGGTGGCCATCGAAGCCGCCGAGCTGAGGCCGCTGCCAGCCGCCGACACGCCCGCGCTGGCCGCAACCGCTCCCACCGCCATACCGCCCGGCCCTCCCGCCGCCCCGCTCATCAGCCCGATGGTCCTGGCCGAGCGCATCAGCGACGAGGGCAGGTTCATGCCGAAATAGAGCATCGAGAGCCAGGAGTCGAAGGTCCCGGAGTTGCCGAGCATCGACGGCGCCTGGGTCGCCATGTAGACGAACCCCAGCGACATCAGGAGCTTCCAGATGAGGTCCTGCACCGGCTCGAAGGCCGCGATGGACGCGAACTCGTTGAGGAAGCCGAGGCCGAGCGCAAGGGCGATGAGCTGGATGGCCTGCTGGAACACCGTCGTCATGAAGAGGCGCAGCCAGTGGCGGCCCCAGCCCGCCGTGTGGGGCAATATCCACAGCCCCAGGGCAATCGGGGCCAGGGCCAGCAGGATGTCAATGAGGGCCAGGCGCAGCACCATCTGCACGATGACGTAGAGGACGAAGAAGCCGTAGACCAGGTAGAGCAGTGCCAGCAGCAGGGCCATGCCCACGCTCCCGGCCTGAACCGCCGTCATCAGCGTGCGGAGCGTCGAGCGCAGCATGTCTCCGGGGGTTACGTTCAGGGAGACGGCGATGAAGCCGGACACGGCGTCGGCCACGTCGATGACCAGGGCGCACCACCACAGGGACGATGCGGCGGCCACCAGGCCGAGAACGAGCCGGGGCACCATCTCCCGCCATCCCGCTTGCTGGCGGCCCAGGTGCTCGGCCACGATGAGGCTCAGCCCCATCCAGCCCAGGATGACTACCAGGGTGCCGGACGTAATGGCCCAGACGACCATCCACGCCTGCTGCACTAGCCAGTGGCCGTAGGTGAGGTCGGCGGGAGTCCCGGTGAGGATGTCGCTCATGGGCTAACTCCCTCCCCGGCAGTTGTCGGCGTCCTCGCCGGACGCCCGCTCCACCACGCCGCAGAGGGTCCCGTGGACGCCCTCGATGACCCACCCGGCGAAGGCTTTGGCCCATCTTGCGGGGTTGAGGGCGGACAGAATCTTGTCCCAGATGCGCCCTGGCTGGTGGATGGGGACGACGGCGTAGAACTCGCCTCTCATGCCGTCATCGGCGACGGCCAGCATGACCAGCAGGTACGCCCGGTCGCGGTCGAGCTCGGGTTGCTCGTCCAGTGCCGGATACTCGAGTACTCCCAGCCGTCGCCTCTCTTCTTCTCGCCGCCCTTGACCCGGTACATGGCGCTTATCCAGTCGCCGGTGTCGGCGTCCCGGACGGCGTAGAAGAGGTCCGCGATCTCGCGGTCGAAGAGGGGCCGGGCGACGAACTCGCCGCCGCCCTTGCGCTCGACGAACTCCCGGTCGGCGTTGACGAGGACGATGCCCCCGCCGAAAGGCTCCTGGGCCAGCGCGACTCCGCTGGACGGGATCGCCACCAGCGCCGCCAAGACGAGCGCAATTGCCAAGGGGAAAATCCGCCTGAACGACCGGGGTTTCGATCTGTGCGCCAACTCGTTCACCTCTCTTCCGTTCGCCGCGATTCATCGGATCGCGGCACTCGCAGAAGAGTTTGAACAAACGAAATGACGGTGAAAACTGCTTGAAAGGGGCAACATGTTTGTCGCCCCTTTCAAGGTTCTTGGCAAAAGACACCCTCCCGTGCAGTATGGGGGCTGTACAAGAAAACGAAGTTGGTTGCGGAGTTGTCTGTGAGGTCACGGCAAAGCTGAAACAGGAACAAATGGGGCCGGAATGGCGCAGAAGTTGTGAACACTTGGACTTAAGTCCCCAGGTCGGCCTCGCTCCGCAAAAAGGGGCGCAGCGGGGCCGCAAGAAAGAAGGGCAGAAGCGGGTTGGAATCCCGCATAACCCCCTACAGGTGGGCCACATGTCGCAGCCCGTGAGAAATCGGGCCTGGGTCGGGGGCGAGACCGGGGACTGAGGCCGGTGAAAAGAGGAGGACTCATGGAACCGAAGAAGGACGTGGTCGAGAAGGGCAGGAGCGTGCGGGACATGCACCACCTGCGGCTCATGTCGCTGTTGCAGGAGCTGGAGCGGGACAACGGGCGCAAGAAGGCGGCCGAGATGCTGGGGGTGGACCGCAGGACCCTGGACGCCAGCCTCGACGAGGGGGTGCTGACGCGGCGCATCCGGGGGGCGCTGGAGAATGCGCTCCAGTCGGGGGTGGGCTCCGCGGCCGCCGAGCAGCGGGACCGCAACGACAAGCTGGCCGACCGTCTGGAGGACTTGGAGGGCGGCTTCGAGGAGCTTGGCAAGGAGATACGGGAGAACAACAGGGCCAGCGAGGACAGAGACAGGGCCATTCGGGAGGAGATGGCGCAGGGGTTTCGCAAGCTGGACCAGACGCTGGCGGGACTTGAGACGGGACGTCGTGGGCAGGACGAGGCGAAGGCGAACGGCGCCGGCCCGCAGCCCGGGCGAAGGGCGACGCTGCGGCGGGAGTACCCCGACCTCGTGACGCTGGAGCCCGCCGAGGACGACGAGGAGGTGTTCGGCGAGGTCTGGCCCCTGATCGTCGACTGGCGGGAGTTGAAGGCCGTTCATCCCGACGCGGGAAAGAGCCTGTCCTGGCTGCGCACCGAGGAGCGTTTCCTGGCGTTGGAGTTGACGCTCTTGGAAGGGCACGGACTGACGCTTCCCCCGGCGACGTTTCCGCTGCGGGGCTTCGACCGCAACGGGCAGGTCAACTGGCGGAAGACAGCGCTCTCCGACACGCGGAGAGCGCTGAGGAAGCGTGAGCTTCTGAACTCACTGACCTTCGGACGCTGGTGGAAATAGCCCGGCGTGTTGCCGCTCCGTCTTCCAGTGAACTTCCGTGAAGTTTTGTGAATGATGTTGGCGTGGACTGCCCGAGAGCCTTCACAACGGGTCTTTGGTGGGTAATAATGGTTGCACTGTTTGGCTTTCAACCAAGGTTTCCGACCATAGAAACCTGGGGGCGCGATCCCTGTTGCCCGGGTCTGACTTGACGGATGATTCGCTCTCTGGAAGGTCTCCCACGAGGGAAATGCTGCCGCTGTGGATTTGACGTAGCTCTCCGCAAGCAGCACGGGCCGAAACGACGAAGTTTGACGTAGGTCCTTCGTCCTCGGTCCACGTCCGTCGGTTGGAGTTTGACGTAAGTCCTTCTCCCGTCGGGTGCCCGTCCGGTGGTTGGAGTTGATCGCTTCTCCCGCTGGACTCTGAGGATGGAGCGCCTTCTGCGCCTCGTCCTCGCCCAGTCGGTCGGAGTGCGTCTTTCGCCCCGGCCGATTCAACATGCCTGCGGGATAGCTAGGACTAGCTAGGCCGCAGCTTCGACACGCGCCGGTCTGCGACTGAGAAGCAGGCTGGCCGCTTCACGTTTCGCAGCTTTCCCTCAACTCGGACGGTATCCACCCTGGGCCGAGCTGCGTCTTCTTTCACCCCACTCCGTCTTCCGCGTTCGACATGCGTCCGTGGGCGGAGTGCGTCTTCGGAACGGAGTCACGGGTTCAACGGCATAGGCATACCAATCAGCAAGGAGGTACATAGGCATGGACGAATCACGGACACAGGCAAACGAACAAGGAGGAGCGAACATGACGGAGCAGTACGTGGGGCCGAGCGCAATGCGGATAGCCAAACTGCTGGGGCGCCGGGTCAGCTTCGAGCGGGGCTGGTTCTGGACGACGACGGCCCTCTGTCACGGCGGAAAGTCGGACGGGCTGGCGTTCCGGCAGCGACCGGACGGCAACGGCATCGAGGTCAAGTGTCACACCGGGGGCTGCTCGGCCGGCGTGGTGATCACCGAGCTTGAGGCGCTCATCGGGCTGCCCATCTGGACGGCCTACGCGCAGGTGCATGACGCCCCGGTCAAGGCCCCTGAACAGCAGCCGTGGTGGAAGCGCAAGCGGGTCGTCGTGGCCGGGGCGGTCGCCCTGGTCGTCGCGGCGCCGCTGATAACCGGCGACGTGGATCTCTTCTTCCTGAACCTCGTCGGGCTGGGCATCGGGGCGCTGCTGCTCCGGCGGTTCATGCCCCGGCGTCCGGCAGGGAGGGTCCGTCGCCGCTGACGACGGGGCCTCCGGCTCCCTCATACCCATCCCAACTCAACGCAAAGGGCCGTCTCCCATCCGGGGGCGGCCCTTCTTCTTTGCCCGCAAGCGGGCGCAAACGGCAAGGCAACACAAGCAAAGGCACTTAGGAGGTGCACGATGACAACGGCAACACTGGCAACTGGAACTCGGTCGATGGACACGGTGGACAGGCCCCGGCGCAGCCTCGAAGAGCTGGTCGACCAGCTTATGGCGGCGATGGGATTCAAGGAGCAGGAGCCGGAGACGGCGGAGCCGAGCGCGGCGCGCTCGATCCACGAGGCCCGGCGGCTCAGGCAGGCGGGGGATGTCGACATGGCGTTGGCGGTCCTCGCCGATGTGGACACGGCGAAGGCGGCACAGAGGGAGGCTCGGTGGGCCTTCTCCGAGTGGACGCAGCTGGTGAAGCGGCGGTTCGGCGGCCGCGGCGCCCTGGTCTACAGCCAGGGCACGGGACGGGCCGCCGCGCTGGTGCCCACCGGCGACGGGGGGACGCTGGAGGTCGCGGCGGTCCTGGGGATGCGGGCTGTTCACCGAGCGCGGAGAGCGGTTCGCCGGGATGGTGGTCGTCCCCGACGCCGTATCGAGTGCGGGGCAGGCTCTCTCCGGCGGCCTCGTCCGCTGGCTCGTCGGGCGGGCCATAGACCCCGACCGGACGCCCCGCTTCCAGGCCCCGCCCGGCCCCAAGCCGGTGCTTGGCCTCGGGCGTCTCGGCCCTGCGCCGCCCTGGGTGGTCGTCGCCGAGGGCGTCTTCGACTGGATCGCCCTTACCGGATGGGGCCTTCCAGCCGTCGCAGCCCTGGGCACCCAGGGCGTTGAGAAGGTGGCGAAGGACTTGCGGGGCTGCCCCCGCGTCTTCCTCGCCTTCGACAACGACGACGCGGGCCGCGAGGCGACGGAGCGGCTTCTGACCCTGCTCGGGCGCAGAGCCGTCGCCGTCGCCCTTCCCGCAGGCGTCGGCGACGTGGCCGAGCTTGCCGCCCTTCCCCACGGACGGACCGCCTTCCTTCGCCTGCTCTCGCAGGCGGCCCGTTCCGCCCGATAGCGGCTCCCCGCCGCTCCCCAGCGGGCTTCCCCGCCCGCTTCTTTCCCATTCCCACTCTCACCGCACAGGAGGTGCTATGCGACGGGCTCTGCCCGCGCACGGCTTCCCATAGGGGGACGCCGCATCGCTCATTCGCTACAGGAACGACACCAAGAGAAGGAGATTGAGATGTTCAACAAGAACGGAATCAACAACGGGCACAACGGCAACGGGCACAAGCCCGACGCCGCAATCGTCAGCGAGCACGAGATGCTCTGGGACGGGCTCTCGCCCGCCGTCAGCCAGGCGCTCGGACAGCCCCTCGACCCCGCGCTGGCCTCCCAGCGCAGGGGCCGCGCCGGGCGCACCTTCGACTACCTGGAAGGCCACACGGTCATCGACCAGGCCAACCGCATCTTCGGATTCGGCGGTTGGGGCTACGAGCTGGCCGGCGACGTGACGCTGCGCCAGGTCGAGACGGTCGACACCCAGACGGGCGAGGTGAAGGTCGCCTCCGCCTACAGCGCCCCGGTGCGGGTCACCGTCGCGGGCGCTCTTCCCCGCACCGACATCGGCGTCCACCCGGTGGCCGAGGACACCCTGGACGGCCACGACACGGCCATCAAGGGCGCGGTGACGGACGGCATGAAGCGGGCGTTCCGTAGCTTCGGCCTCCAATTCGGCAACGGGTTCTACGGCGACCAGCCGCAGGCCGGCAACCCGCCGCAGCCGCAACGGGTCCCTGCTCAGGCCAACGGCGACTCCGGCCAGGCCCAGGCCAACGACCGGGCCGAGGCGCAGGCGGCTCATCGAGATCGCCGCCGAGCAGGGCCTCGACGAGGACCAGGTGCGGAGCGCCGTCACGGACCGGACGGGCAAGAGCATCGACGACCTGACGGCCGCCGAGCTCGGGCCGCTGGTGGAGGCCGCCGCCAACAAGCTCCGGCAGATGCAGCAGCCCCAGAGCCTGCCCGTACGTGATACGGGGCCGCCTAGTCTGCCGGTCCATCGGGTTCGCAATCGAGTGGGGTCGTCTCTTCGGGGGCGGCCCCGCTTCTCATTACAGGACAAGGAGGCTACGAGCCATGACAACGACTGAGACCTTGGTAAGCACACCCTGGGGCTGGACACATGACATAGAGGAGTTGGCTGAGGGCATCTGGCGAGTCTCGACGCCCAGCCACGGCGGGCTGAAGCTCAGACGGGAGCGGTGGAACGAGCTTACCGCCGCAGTCCGGGACGCGATGCTCAACCCCACCTTCGCCGAGGAGGACTGCGAGGAGCCCATCGTCAGGACGCTCCTGGGCATCGGCGACGGACGGGACCGGGAGATGGCCCTGAAGGTCGCGGGCTACTTCGACCGCTACGCCCCGGCCCTCCCGTACCTCCGCGACCGTGCACCTCACTACCACGTCGTCGCCCACCTGGGCGGCTGCGCGACGGACCCCATCGGGCGTTTCGACACCACCGAAGAGGCCGAGGCGTTCGCTGACACCGGGCGGTGGGAGGCCGTCTCCTGCGAGGGCGCGCTCCCGCTCTGCCGGGGAAAGGGGTGCAGGCCATGACCGCAACGACACGGCCCAGGCCCCGCAGCCTGCCCAGCACGACGACCAAGCTCCAGACGGAGATGGGGAACCTCTACGTCACCGTCTCGACGGACGAGGACGGCGAGCCCTTCGAGGTGTTCGGCTGGCTGGGCAAGGGAGGCAGCTTCCAGCACGGCGTCACCGAGCTGGCCTGCCGGTTGATCTCCCTGCACCTGCGGCGCGGCACGCCCCTCGAAGAGGTGATTGACCAGTGCCAGGGGATAGCCGAGATGCAGCCCTTCTTCAACACGATGCCCGACGGCAAGAGCGTTGCGGTGCTCGGCCTCGGCGACGGGATAGCGCACATCCTCAAGGCCCACCTGCGGGCCAGGGAAGAGCGAGAGGCGGCGATTGAGATGAAAGCGGCCGCATGAACGGCCAGGACCACGGTATCGAGGCGGGGCTGTCTCCCACAAAGGGGCGGCCCCGCTTCTCACTTACAGGAAGGAGGCGACGACGATGGTAACGACGATTGACGAGCGGGCGGAGGTCTTCTCCCGTCCCGCGGCGCGGTTCGACGCAGACGGCGACATGGAGGTGCGGGCATCGTCAGCCCTGGGCTGCCGCCGCGCCCTCTGGTACGCCGCAACAAACTACCAGCCGACGAATCTCCCCAGCGAGGAATCGCTGACGGCGATGGAGGCGGGCAACGCCCTGGAGCCGGTGGTGGTGCGGGCGATGGAGCGGGCGGGCTGGAAGGTCGATGCCGCCGACCCCCAGGACCCGCAGCAGGTGTCGGTGCGGGTCGGCCCCAACATGCTGGTGACAGGACACCCCGACGGCACGGTGCGGTTGCCGATAGAGGGGGACGAAGCGGCTGCGTCGCAACTGTTCCTCTTCGAGGGAGAGCCGGATGCCCCCGCCTACGGCGACCCGATGGTCGTCGAGATCAAGACGCGGGGACCGGAGGCGTTCCGCCGCTGGCAGACGCTGGGAGCGGAGCGCAGCCACCCGGCGTCGGTGGCCCAGGCCGCCCTCTACTCGCTCGGCGAGTTCGGCGACCTGCGGGACGCGGTCATCGCCACGATGGATACGGGGGCTCGCACCTGGGACTGGGAGCGGATACCCGCCCACCGGCTGGAGAGGGCCTTGCAGGACGCCTGTGAGTGGCTCGGCGAGCTTGCCGCTCACCACGTCCGGAGCGGGCCTGACCCCGACGCGCTGCCGGGTCGGGATTTTTCGTCCAACAGCTGGCAGTGCAGGTCCTGCCCGTTCCTGGCGGTCTGCCTGCCGGGAATGGCGGAAGCGAGCGAAGAGACGGAGATAGAGGACAAGGAGGTGAGCGACGAAGAGGCACGGGACGCGGTGGCGGCCTACGCAGAGGCTCAGGAGTCCATCAAGGAGCCCGAAAAGGCCAAGCGCGCCGCGCTGGACACCCTGAAGGCGTGGATGCGCCGGCAGGGCGACTCGAAAGCGACGGTGGGGGGCCGGACGGTCACCCTCGTCAGCTCGACAAGGTACTCCGTGAACCACCGCAGGCTCAACGAGGCCCTCGACCCGGAGGTCCGGGCCGAGATCGTCACCGAGAGCGAGTCGGAGTACGTGCGGGTGAACACCTAGACGCTTCCCCTGTTGGGAGCGCAGGACGGGGCCGTCTTCCCTCTATTGGGGAATCGGCCCCGCCCACATTCAACAGGGCGCGGCAAGACCGCGCCACTACTCACACAAGGAGAATCACATGTCACGCACCATCAACAAAGTCGAGCTTTTGGGCAGGGTCGGAACGGACCCGGAGATGCAGTACACCCCCGGTGGCACGGCCGTCACCAAGCTGCGGCTGGCGACGGACCGCTACCGCAAGGAGGGCGAGAGCGAGACCGACTGGCACAACATCGTCTGCTGGAGCAACACCGCCGAGGCGGTCAACCAGTACGTCGCCAAGGGCGACCGCATCTACGTCGCCGGACGCCTGGTCCAGAACAGCTGGGAGGGCGACGACGGCCAGCGCCGCCACCGCACCGAGATTCACGCCTCCGAGGTCGTGTTCCTCGACTCCAAGGGCGGGAACGGCACCGGCGACGCCTCGGACATCGAGCAGCCGGTCGGCGCCTCTCCCTTCTAGTCCCACAACCGCATAGTGACGCCTTCCCGGAGGCGCAACCACGGGGCCGCTCTCACCTAAAGGGGGCGGCCCCGCTCTTTGTTCTCACCGATAACGAAGGAGGCCGACATGACCGCCATCACCGCACAACAGACCGACACCCCTTCGACACGCTCAGGGCGGGCTCTGCTGGACGCCCTGCGGAGCAACCTGAACTTGCTGGGCGAGCTCGCCATGCGCTACCAGGTCGAGACCCAGCCGGAGCGCCCCGCGGAAGACCCCGTATCAGGTACTGGGCAGGCTCTGCCCGTCATCTCCTGCCCCGAAGACGTGCGCAGGCTGCTGGGGCCGGAGATGGCCCCGCTGGCCCAAGAACAGCTGCGGGTGCTGCTTGCTCAACACCAGGAACCAGGTCATGGGCCATCGGGTCATCTACCAGGGCAACGTGAACTCGGCCATCGTCCGGCCCGCCGAGGTGCTGCGCCCCGCCGTCATGGAAGCCGTCCCCGGCATCATCGTCAGCCACAACCACCCCTCCGGCGACCCAACACCCAGCCCGGAGGACGCGGCCCTCACCCGCGAGCTGGTCCAGGCGGGCAAGCTCCTGGACATCGAGCTGCTCGACCACGTGGTCATCGGCGGGGAGAAGTTCGTCAGCCTCAAGGAGCGGGGCCTCATGTCCTGACAGCCCTCGCCGTCCGGCTCTCACGCAGGGGCAACCGTCTCTGCGCATCCCCTCGACACATACACCGAAAGGAGACATGACATGCTCGCAACTCACACCATAGACCCCGAAGACCTGTACACCATCTCGGCGGGCGGCTTCTCGGCCACCGCCGACGCCTTCGCCCGCGACGACAACACTGACGGCCTCTGGTTCGTCTCGATGGTCGGCTCCCAGACGGCGCTCAAGGCGATCTGGGCCTCCCTGCCCAAGCAGCCCCCCGACACCGCCCACATCATCCGTGGCGCGGACGGCATGGCGCTCCACGGCGGCTACCAGCGGTGCATCATCCCGTACGAGACCATCGGCACCTGGACGACCAAGATCGCCCGCCTGCCGGCGAGCGGCGGCAGGCACGCGCTCGTCTATACGAAGACCGCGGAGTTTGGCTACGAGAAGGACTCCTTCCTCCTGCTGGCGCAGTCGGAGGAGGAGGCCCCGGCTCTCCATCACCGCTTCCTCGACAAGCGCAGCCCGCTCCCCCTCCACGGCTCCTGGGCGGGCTGGCTCTGGCAGCGGGGCATCGAGGAAGAGGAGATAGTCCCCCTGCAATCGGTGGGCGTCTCTGCCTACCGGTGCTCTCCCAAGGCCGACAAGCTCCGGGAAGACCTGTCCGACGCTGTGGCGTCGGGCCGGCTGACGCTGCCCAGGGAGGCGTCCGATGGATAGGACGCTGAAGCGGGCCAAGCGCAACAACAAGCGGCGCGGACAGCGCAACCACGGGGCATGGCAGCGGTTCTCCCCCGACGGGAAGACCTGCCGCTACTGTGAGCACGACGGCTCGCAGCACCTGTGCCGGTCGAGGCAGCCGCACTTCTTCCGGCCCGCGACGGAGGCGGAACGGCGGGACCCCTCGGTCATGCTCCACCGCCACACACTGCCGGACGGCGGCTCGATGCTGGTGCGGCGGATGACCGTCGCCAACCACGCCGAGCTTGTCACCGCCTTCTGCATCCCGTGCGCCGAGAGCATCGGCACCCACCAGGTGCTCTGCTACCAGCGCAACGTGGGCGTCGGCGAGGTGGTCGGGTTGGTCACCGAACGCAAAGACATGGCAATCGCCGCCTGAAGGCGGCCAGAGAAATGAAAGGAGAAGTCACATGAGACTCGCTGCTCAAGCAAAGGGAGGGTTCTACCCCACGCCGGAGCGGGTCGTCGACCTGATCGCGGAGCTGATTCACACCCCCTCCGGCGCCTACCACCGGGGCCGGGACACGCTGCGCATCCTCGACCCCTGCTGCGGGGCCGGGGACGCGCTGGAGAGGCTGGCCGAGGGCCTGGACAGGCCCAACGCCATCCCCATCGAGACCTACGGCGTGGAGCTGCACCGGGACAGGGCCGAGGAGGCCGAAAAGCGGCTCCACCGCACCCTCGCGGCGGACCTGTTCGCCATGTCCATAGCGAACGGGGCCTTCGGCCTGCTGCTGCTCAATCCGCCGTATGACTTTGATTCCGAAGACAAGCGGACGGAGCACGCCTTCCTGACCCAGACCACGCGCTACCTGGCCGAGGGCGGCCTGCTGGTGTTCATCGTCCCCAGGCAGCGCCTCGCGGTCTCGGCCCGCTACCTCTCCACCCACTACGGGCGGATGCGCTGCTGGGCCTTCCCTGACCCGGAACGGCAGGTCTTCGACCAAGTGGTCTTGATGGGCTACCGCAAGGCTGATCCCGTTCCCGACCCCCACGGCGAGAGCATGGCGCTGGAGTGGGCGGTGGGGGAGCCGGAGCCGATGCGCCCCGACCCATACCCTCCGTTCACGCCGAAGACCACGCCGAGCGGCGACATCCTGTTCACCACCCGCACCGTCGATCCCGTCGCGGCTGCTGCCGAGGCCAGGCGGTCGGGGCTGTGGACGAACACGGAGATAACCGACACCCTCTGGCCCGCCAGGGACACCCGCACCCGCCCGCTGATGCCCCTGCGCAGGGGACACATGGCGATGCTGGTGGCGGCGGGCTTCTTGGACAACCTCTGCCTGGAGGCGGAGGGCCGGCGCATCCTGGTCAAGGGTCGCACCAGCAAGGAGATGGTCATGGTGGAGGACAGCCCGGAGAAGGAGGTCCACCGGGAGAAGCTCAAGACCACCGTGGTCGCCCTGGACCTGCACGACGGAGAGATCACCGACATCGCAGCATAGACGGCTCGCCCCAAGAGCCGCGCCACAAGGCCCCGCCATCCCTCTACCGGGAAAGGGCGGGGCTTTGCTTCGTCTGGACGCAACACCCTTATAAAGGAAGGAAGGTCGTGAAGATGCAGATAACCATGACGCTGGAAGCCTGCTGCCGCTGCGGGCAGCCCATCGCCCCCGGCGAACCCGCCATGCAGACCGCCTCGGTGGACATCATCGACGGACGGGCCGTCAGTTCTCCGGTGAAGGCATACCACCTGCGGGGACGCTGAAGCAGAGCGCACAGGCAGCCTAAGTCACCAAACAGCGAACGTTAGGCAGTGTCCCTAACTGTGGGATACTTTGACTGGCCACTACAGAAGGCGTCAGCCTCAATCGACTTCATAGGTGCTCGACTGTCCCGAGTGCCATGACATACCCATACCTAGACCGACGGAGGACCGACCTATGCGATGGGATAACAAACCCAACAATTCGGGTGGACGCCGAGTCGTCTTTCACCGGAGAGTAAGGGATGGGCTCTTCAGAGCCCAAAAGGGAAGGTGCGCCTACTGCGGCCATACCCATGGCTCCCGCTACCTTGTGATAGACCACAAACACCCGGTTAGTCGGGG
The DNA here is from genome assembly GCA_965221925.1 of Dehalococcoidia bacterium. Lineage (GTDB taxonomy): Bacteria > Chloroflexota > Dehalococcoidia > Lucifugimonadales > UBA2985 > JAPPHY01. The sequence goes on from OZ244924.1 coordinate 1,107,271, forward strand.
TGGCGGCAACGAGATCGGCAACGTACAGTTGCTCTGCAACTCTTGCAACATGCGCAAGGGAATTCAGTCTGACGAGGAGTTTCGATACCGCTACCAGCAGCTTCTACCCAGCGACGGCAGCATCCCCTCTCACCCTATTCCCCATGACAGCTTCTCCGAGGAAACTCAGCGCACCAGGGCGCCCAGAGAGGTACGCACCATCTTCCACGAGCGCTTCTCCGCGGCCCGCGAACGCCAAGGCGCATCTCGCGCAGGCCAGGGCATCGGTTGCGGTCTGCTCGCGGCAACATTGGTGGTACTTCTCTTTCCCCTGGCAATCCTCGCCCTAGTACTGCGACGCCCCCGACCGGAGACACTACCACTTTGTAAAGACACTGGAGAGCCGGATGCGGTGAAAGTCGCACGTCCGGTTCGGAGGGGGCCGACGGAAAAGTGCTCCGGTAACTCGGAGTAACTCGCCGGCGGCCTACCCTACACTCCTCCACGCTCTTCCACCTGCTCTACAGGTTCAGTCCGGAGATCAGGACGGAGTTCGGGCGCTCCGAGGAGCGCCGCTGGATACAGCGGTACGGCTTCGAGGAGCACATCATCGGCAACACGGTCTTCCTGCGGCTCTCCGACGTGGCGTCGGGACTGCCCCCCTACGACGAGCAGATCCTGCTGTCCTCGATGGACTCGGAGACGGAATCGACGGGCTTCTCCCAGCGCAGCGCCTACAACACGGTGTACGAGGAGCTGCGCCGGAGGCTGGCGGACGCCCTGAAGAAGGGTTCCAAGAGGCTGCTGGCGACCTACCTGCAAACCCTCCTGGCCTACCCCGACGGCTGCACCAAAGGGGAGACGGTCTTCGACCCCCGGAGCGGGGATGTGATCGTCCAGGTGCCGCCCCTGTCGGAGGAGAAGCTCTACCACAAGGAGAAGGCCCTGGTGGACCTGGTGGCGGCGGAACGGATGGAGGGCCGAAGGGTGCTGGTCTACGTCACCCATACGGGGACGCGTGACATCACCGGGCGGATGGACGACTTCCTCACCCGGCACGGGTTCCGGGTGGCGGTGATGAAGGCCGACGCGGTGGCCCCGAACCGCAGGGAGAAGTGGGTCGCCGACAAGGTGAACGAGGGCATAGATGTCCTCATCTGCCACCCCAGGTTGGTGCAGACCGGCCTCGACCTGATCTACTTCCCGACCATCGTCTGGGACGAAACGGATTACTCGGTCTACGTCGTCCGGCAGGCTTCCCGCCGGTCGTGGCGCATCGGGCAGACCCGGCCGGTCAAGGTGGCGTTCATGTCCTACCGAAACACCCTCCAGGCCGACGCGCTGAAGCTGGTGGCGAAGAAGATGCAGAGCTCCCTAGCCGTCGAGGGCGAGCTGCCGGAGGACGGGCTGGCCGCATACGGCGACGACGGCGACGACATGATGATGGCCCTGGCCCGCAGGATCGTCAGCGGCGACGAGGAGGACGAGGCCGAGACGATGGAGGAGGTGTTCGCCCAGGCCAGGAACGCCGAGAGCGAGGCCGAGGAGCTGCTGGTGGACGACGGCTGGAAGGTCGTCGAAGTGGAGCCGGAGGCCGTCGCGGTCAACGGCAACGGCCACCACGCCAATGGCAACGGTCACGAGGCCATCGGGCCGACGGTGGAGCTTGTCCCGGTCAACGGCCGACACGCCAACGGCAACGGGAACGGCCATGAGCCCGCCCCGGTCAACGGGAACGGGACCAACGGCCACCACGACGAGGCCCCGGAGCCGCAGCAGTCGCTGTTCTTCCAGGCGGAGTTCATGGCCGAGGAGCCGGTCAAGCCCAAGGGCCGCAAGACCCAGGCCCCGTCACTGTCCCTGTTCGCGTGGGCGGTGGAACAGGAGCGAGAGGAAGAGCCGGTCGGCGCAGGACGCTAGACCGCTAGGCACGGGAGAGGTCGTCGCTAACCGAGCGGCGGCCTCCCCGCAAATGGCAACGCAGCAAGACAGAGCAATCACAAAGGAGAAAAACGATGGCAAGAGTATTCGTCTACGACGACAGAGAGTTCCCCGACCCGGACCCCCAGATGAGCGTCGACCAGGTGAAGGCAACGCTCTCCGATTTCTACGGGGAGATCGCCAACGCCTCGGTCAAGGAGACCAAGCGCGGCGACGACACCATCTACGAGTTCCAGCGGCGGGTGGGCACCAAGGGCGCCTTCCCCCACGCCGGGAACTGAAGGAGGGAGTCCGATGGACAACCGCACCTTAGCCGGTCTGCTGGCGGCGACCCCGCCAGCAGGCCTCTGCATCCTTGAGCTCACGGCGGAACTCACACGGCCCGACGGCGCCTTCGACCTGGACGCCGCCGCCGCCCGGCAGCAGGACATGGAGCTGGCCTGCGTCCAGGCGCAGGACTACGCCGCGGCCACGGGCCGCCTGTTGGAGGCGCTGCGATGGCAGCTGCGGCCCCGGCGCAACTGAGCGGCCTGGCGGGACTGCTCCTGCGGCGTCCGCCGTCGCTGCGGGAGCTGGTCACGCTCGTTGGCTACGCCGACGACTACGCATGGTTCGTGGGGCTGGTGCGCCGTCTCTTTCCCCAGGAGGCGGAGGCGGCGCTTGCGGCCCCCGACGTACGCGGGAGGGTGGAACGCTTCGCCAATCTCTTCGGGGCGCGGCACTTCCCCCTCTACGCGCCGTTCATCGAGTTCTGGACGGAGGAGGAGGGGGAACAACCTCCGTGGTCCTGGCTGAGGCAGGGCATCCCCTTCGACCTGATGGGCTTCGGCTACGACGGCCTCCACGAGATGTGGGACGGCTATCGCGAGGGGCTCTCGGCCATGGCCCTGCTGGTCAAGCCCTCCGACGCCTACTACGAAGGACCCGACGGGATACGGGTGGCCTGGCTGGAGTCAGCCGCCGAACGCATCCCGCAAGAGACATTGGAGAGGATCCCCCAGGGCGGCATACCCCTGGACGACCTCACCGAGGCGCTCAAGGAGACCGGCTTCGAGGGGGTGGCCCAGGCGTGCTCCTGGGTCCTTGCCGAGACCGGCAACTTCTTCCTCGATCACACCTACGAGGATGGCTCGTACGACGGCTTCTCCGACCCCTGGGACGACGACATCATCAAGGAAGGCACGGAGGAGTGGCGCAAGGCCAGCGCCCTCATGGACGCGGTCAGCCGGTTGATCGACTGGCTGGAGGAGGACCTGCCGGGCCGCTTCGCCGCAATGCTGGCCTTCACTCTGGGGCGGCTCCCCAAACAAGAACAGGAGGACAACGACCATGACTGATGCAGTCGATACGACCCAATGGTCCTGCCGGGTCCGGCGGACATGCCCAGGGACACGCTCCAGATGCAGCTGGAGGTCTACAAGGAGACCATCCTGCTGCGGGGCTTCGACAGCGACACCGCCTGGGTGAGGACCGTCTCGGCGGACGCAATCGCCAACGTGTTCACCCAGCGCCTGGGTTTCTCCTCGGGGCTGCTGCCCCGGGAGGCCCTCTGGTGGAACCAGGGCGAGACCGGACAGGTGGTGGCCCTCTGGCGGCCGCCCCAGATGTGGTCCGTGGCCCTGCAACGGGAGGCGTTCAAGCCTCCCGCCCGGCTCCGGCTCCCCATGCCGGGGCTGGTCTTCGTCTGCTCGCCGGGCCGCCCGCACTGGGTCTACGCCGCAACGGGCCGGCCCACCGACCCCGAGCAGCATCTCTTCCGGGCCCCGGCCTTCAACGTCTTCAGAGACGGGAGGGTCTGCCCCGGAAGCCACCGGTTCCCCGAGGAGGTGGACCTGATTCCGGAGTCCTTCTTCTCGCTTACCGGGGATTCACGGGACCGCTCGAAGAAGCACGCCGACAACCTGCAAGCTCTATGGGAGGAGATAGATGGAAAGACTGAGTACCCGGCTGAAGACCTTGTTCCCCAGTGCACGGTGGGCCAGGCGATGGCGGTCTCCGAGGGGAGACGTGGCTACCGGTAGCGCCGGACCGGGGCCGGTGGGCTACCTGGTCAACCACCCCGCAGGACTCGCGGGTGTCCACGGCATCGGCTACGACTACGTGCTGGGATCGGGGGGCGTCTACGTCCAGTCCCAGGGCGCGCACCTGACGGCGCGGGCGCCGGTCGCCCCCGGCGCGGTGCGGGGGCTCGCTCCCGTGGCCGAGAAGCTGCAACTCACTCACGGCCCCATCCCGGCAAGCCTGTTCGAGCTGGGGCTGCGCTGGTTCCAGGACGCCCCGGACACCGAGCGGTTCTTCGCCGTGCGGTGGGACGGGCGTGCCTACCGGCTGGTCGTGCCCCCGCAGGCCGGGACCGCAACGAGACTCGCCTACCGGCCCCTGGCCGGGGTGGTCGCCGAGTTCCACTCCCACGGAAGCGCCCGCTCCTTCTTCTCGGCCACCGACGACCGGGACGAGCAGGGCTTCCGCATCTACGGCGTCGTCGGACGCCTCGACGCCCCACTGCCTGAGCTGCGTCTCCGGGTCGGGGTCTACGGCCACTTCGCTCCGCTGGACTGGTCCCAGGTGTTCGACGGCCCGGAACCGGGCGTCCTGCTCATGAGCGATGGGCTAACGCGAACACCCTCTGAACGACAAGGAGGTGATTGAAATGCCCTACTACCTGGACAACGCGTTCCTACTCGACAACCCCTGGATCACCGTGGTCGGCTGCGGCGGGACGGGCGGCTTCGTGGCCGAGGGTCTCTGCCGCCTCTTCCAGGGACGGGAGGCCGCCATCGTCCTGGTCGACCACGATCGGGTGGAGCCCCACAACCTGCTGCGCCAGAACTTCTACGCAGAGGACGTGGGCAAATTCAAGAGCCAGGCCCTGGCCGACCGGCTGGCGCGGGCCTACCGGCGTCCCGTGGGCTACTCGGTCTACGCCTTCCGGGAGGAGGACTCCCAGTCCGATGGAGGCCGCTACCCCGGCCTTCCCTCCTACGGGAACTCCCTGCTCATCGGCTGCGCCGACAACGCCGCCGCGCGGCGGGCGATGGCCGAGTCCCTACCGGGCGACCCGCGCCGGTGGCTCATCGACTCGGGCAACGACACCAACTGGGGGCAGGTGCTCATCGGCAACGTCGCCGACCGTGACTTTGGGGACGAACAGGCCTTCGTCGACCAGACCTGCCACCTACTGCCCGCTCCCACGGTGCAGCGCCCCGACCTGCTGACGGCCGTGTCGACCACGCCGCCGGACGTGGACTGCGCGGCCGCCCTCGACCTCACCGACCAGGACCCGACCATCAACCAGATGATGGCGTCGCTGGTCTTACAGGTGGTCCGCCGCATGGCGGCGGGCACCTGCCCCTTCATGGGCCTCTACCTGGACATGGAGCAGGGGACGGTCACCCCGACCTACGCCACCCCGGAGACGGTGGCGCGGGTAGCGCGGTCCGACTCCGAGCTAGCGTCCTAGCGGTAAGCCTTCACGAACCAATTCAGAGAACAGACAAGAGAGGAGAAACCAACGCTTGACCAAGAAGCAACCACCACGACCGCCAAGACCTGGCAGGACAACCACAGCGGGCCACGCGGACACCAGCTGATGACCAAGGAGCTCGCCGACACCATCCCGCCCCTGTACGCCAATGACGGGGCGGACGCCCCCGACGCCGTCGTTGCCAGAGTGAAACTCTTCAGCCCGTACAACGGCTGGCGCTGGTACATCACCGAGTGGGAGTCCGAGACCGGACTGTGCTTCGGCCTCGTCGAGGGGTTCGAGGCGGAGCTCGGCTACTTCGACCTCACCGAGCTGGCGGAGGCGACCGCGTTCGGCAGTGTCCCCGCCGTGGAGCGCGACTTGTACTGGGCGCCGCAGACCCTCGGCGAGATCAGGAGACAGTCGCGCTCGTGAACTCAGCCAGAGAACCATCAAGGAAAGGAGCAACCATGCCTGACGACAACGGAACGGAAACAACCCGCTCGGATGCCCCGAGCGCCGACGAGAGTCTCTTCAGCGATGCGGCGGACGACACGGAAGCCGCTGCGGCCGACGAGCAGGACGCCAACGAGGAGACCGAACAGGACCCGCAGGGCGCTGACGACAGCGAGGAGCAGGCCGATCAGCCGGAGGACCTGAAGATCGTCGTGTCCATCAAAGATGGCAGGGCCATCATCGGGGTGCAACGGCCCTCGTCGGACCCGCACATCGAGTCCTTCGATGACGCTGACCTCTCCGGGCTGACCCAGGAGGTCTCGGCGGTGATCGAACGGGCGAGAGCCAAGTGGGAGGACGAACCCAAGCACCCGGCGCACGAGAGACCCGCTCCCCCAGCCAGGCCTACACCCGTCCCGACCTCTACGCCCACGCCTGAGCCTACCCCTACCTTGCCCCCGACGCCCACGCCCACATTGACCCCAACGCCGACCCCGGCGCCAACGGCGACCTCTACGCCCATGCCTGCCCCGGCGCCCACGGCGACGCCCACTCCCACGATTGCGCCGACAGTGGTCGAGTGGGAAGAGGAGGGAGGACTTCCCTGGCTGTGGATCATCGTCGTGGCCGGGGCAATCGTGGCGATAGGCGGCGCAATTGTGTATGTGTATGTGCGTCGGTAGTACATTCCAAGGGGGTCACGACTTCCGTACCACTCACGGAGACTCGAATCGCAGGAGTGGGCTGCTAGATTCCGGCGTCTGCCACGGGACTCAATTCCACCGCCTATCGGTGGGAAGTTGCGCTGTAACCCCATGGCAAAGCGAGGTGAGCTTCCTGGCGTGACCCTGGGTTTGGACTGCCGCAGCGCAGAAACCCTTTGATAAGGAGCGAGGCCCTCCACCGCGACCCTCTCAACAACTCGCAATTTCCGCCAACCCAAGCCGCCCGACGCGTCTCTGGCGGCCTGGGGGCTTGCCAGAGCCTTTGCCCTGGATCATTCTCCGGGCTTGCAGGCGTTGCACCGTCGGATGTCGCGCATCCTGCACTCTTAACTCCAACGGGCGTCCAGCCTCCGGGGCGCCGTTCCGGGAGCCGGAGAGACCATTGCCGTGCGCGCACCCGTCTCCCGGCTACTCCGTCGCGGCAGTCATCACCGCCAGCACGTTGTCCTTGCCGTCGTAGGCGGTGATCCGGTATTCGTACCGGGTGTTCTCCTCCACATCGCCGTCGAAGAAAGCCGTTGCGATGAACCACCCAGGAAGCAACCGACCGTTCTTCTGCACCGTATAGCGCTTCGCCCCGTCAACTTCGTCCCACTTTATCCAGACCCGGCCCTGGACGAAGTACGCTGTAGCCTGGTAGGAACCAGCCGCAACCGCCGGCTCCTCTTCCTCTTCCTCCTGCCAGCTGTCATCGGTTTCCGCCTCATCTCCGTTGGCCGGGGCGGTGTCGGGCGGCGGGTCGGGGCTGGCGGCGGGCGGCGGGTCGGGGCTGGCGGTGACCGCGGTGGCCGCCTCCGACCACTCGCCCCACCCCTCGGCGTTCCTCGCCCGCACCCGCACATCATACGACGTTCCGGCGGTGATGCTCTGTCCGTTCCGGTTCACCACGTTGTAGCCGGTTACGGTCCCCCTCTTCGTCGGCTTCGCGTCGGCGTAGGCGGAATCTGCCTCTGCGCTCAGCTTGTACTGGATGCCGTAGCCGGTAACGGCGGAGGAACCCGCCGCCGGCGCCGTCCAGGTGACGCGGAAGGAGGTCTGCTTGATGTTGAGAATCTCCGGCGCGTCCGGCTGCCCCGGCGGCGTGTCCGCCACGTCGGTTACCTTGACGGTTACGGCGATGCTGTCGGACAGGCCGCCGCGGTCGGTGGTGGTTACCGTTACCGTGTAGGTATCCTTGCCTTCGTAGTCCAGCGCTCCGCTGGTCTGCAGCTGGCCGCTGCTGGAATCAATGGCGAAGTGGGCGTCGTCCGCCGTCGCCCCAAGAGTGTAAGTGAGGGTGTCGCCGTCCGGGTCCGTGGCCGTCACCGGGCTGCCGATGGCCGTGCCCGCCGCCGTGTTCTCGGCCACGCTGACCTCTAGCGTACTGTCGGCAAAGGCCGGCGGAGCAGGGCTGGCGGTGGTCACCGTGGCCGCCTCCGACCACTCGCCCCACCCCTCGGCGTTCTTGGCCCGCACCCGCACATCATACGACGTTCCGGCGGTGATGCTTTGTCCGTTCCGGTTCACCACGTTGTAGCCGGTGACGGTCCCCCTCTTCGTCGGCTTAGCGTCGGCGTAGGCCGAATCAGCCTCCGAGGTCAGCTTGTACTGGATGCCGTAGCCGGTAACGGCGGAGGAACCCGCCGCCGGAGCCGTCCAGGTGACGCGGAAGGAGGTCTGCTTGATGTTGAGAATCTCCGGCGCGTCCGGCTGGGCCGGCGGTGTGTCCGCCACGTCGTCAACGGTGATGGTTACGGCGATGCCGGCGGTCAGCCCGCCGCCGTCGGTGGCGGTGACCGTTACCGCGTAGGAACGCTGGTTCTCGTAGTCCAGCGCGCCGCTGGTCTGCAGCTGGCCGCTGTCGGTGTCAATGGCGAAGTGGGCGTCGTCCGCCGTCGCCCCAAGAGTGTAAGTGAGGGTATCGCCGTCCGGGTCCGTGGCTGTCACCGGGCTGCCGATGGCCGTGCCCGCCGCCGTGTTCTCGGCCACGATGACCGTTGCGGCGCTGCCGGCGAAGACCGGCGGGTTGTTGGCCGGTGGAGCAGGGCTGGCAGTGATGGCAGTGGCCGCATCTGACCAGGGGCCCCACCCCTCGGCGTTCCTGGCCCGCACCCGCACGTCATAGGACGTTCCGGCGGTGATGGATTGACCCCTGCGGTTCACCACGTTGTAGCCGGTTCTGATCCCCGCTTTCGTCGGCTTAGCGTCGGCGTAGGCGGAATCAGCCTCCGCGCTCAGCTTGTACTGGATGCCGTAGCCGGTAATGGCGGAAGAACCCGCCGCCGGCGCCGTCCAGGTGACGCGGAAGGAGGTCTCCTTGATGTTGATGATCTCCGGCGCGTCCGGCTGGCCCGGGGCCTCATCCACGTCGGTTACCGTGATGGTTACGTCCAGGCTGGCCCACAGCCCCGCGCCGTCGGCGGCGATTACCGTCACCGCGTAGGAGTCCTTGGACTCGTAGTCCAGCACTCCGCTGGTCTGCAGCTGGCCGCTGTCGGCGTCGATGGCGAAGTGGTCGGCGTCGGCGCCGCCCAGCAGGTAGGTCAACGTGTCCCCGTCGTCCGGGTCCGTGGCCGCCACCGGGTCGCCGATGTCCGTACCGGAGGCGGTGTTCTCCGCCACCTGGAAGGCCGTTGCGCTGTCCTCGGTAAAGGCCGGGGGACGGTTGTCCCGCACCCCTTGAGTCCACCGGCCCAGCGGTTTTCCGTCTCCGTCGTAGGCCCGCGCCGAGTAGAGGTAGCGTTGACCGGCTTCCCGGCCGTTCCCATCGTCCCGGTACGCCACCACCCCGCCGCTGCCGGCAGCCTCCACCCGCCGGGCGATGACCTGGTAGCTGCCGTCGGCGGCGTCCACCCGGCGACGCACCCGGTAGAAGGCATCGTCCCCGGCCTCGGCCGGCGCGTCCCAGGTCACCAGCGCCGAGCCGTCCGTCTGGGGCGTCGCCCGGAGGTTGGCCGGCTGTCCCGGAGGCGGCGCCGACCGCCGGAACCGTTGCGTCCCCGGCTCCGCCCCGGTCGCCGCCGCCGCCGGCGGCGCAAACCAATAGGGGGTCCCGTAGACCACTGCGCTGTCCGGCCCCCAGCCGTCGACGTTGCGCGCCCGCACCCGCACCGCGTAGGTGATCAGGGGCGTCAGATGGGTCATGGTGTAGGTCGTAGTACCCGCCGCGATGATCTTCGCCTTATCGCCATCGTGATAGTACGTTACCTCGTAGATGCGCAACGGCGGCTTCCCCGTCATGTCGGGCGGCGTCCAGGAGACCTCCAGGCTTCCCTTGAGGGAGACAATGGTCACGCCAGTGGGCGGCCCCGGCGGCTCCGCAACGTCGGTCACCCGGATGATTATCCCGTTCGAGTGCCTGGCGCCATCGGTGGCAACGGCTGTTATGCCGATCCGGTAGGTGTCCCTGCTCTCGTAGTCCAGCGCGTCCATGGCAGAGAGTTGGCCGGTAGTGGCGTCGATGTTGAAGCTTACCCCATCGGGCCACTGAGCGTCGACGAACAGGTTGTATGAGCTGGCGTCCGCGGGCGCCAGGGGCAACGTGACGCCGAATATGGGAGCGCCGGACGGGGTGTTTTCCGGCGCCGTGACCTCGAACACACCCGTGCCTACAGAGGGGAGGTGATCGTTCAGCGACCGGCCCTGGCCCCCGAACTCGTAGGCCGTGGGCGTGCCGTCGCCGTCCCAGTCCACCTTCAGCGTCGGGTAGTGGGCGCTGGACCCGAAGTCCCACGGGTCATCGCCGATCCCGTCCCCGTCCAGGTCCACGTTCCAGTTGGCGTAGATGCCCGTATAGCCGGTGACCGATTGCAGCTCCTCGGTGGTCTTGCCCTCGCCGTAGACCCACTTCGGGTCGTCCCCGGGCATATGCTTGGACGTGACGGTATCCCAGTAGCTGTCGTGTTCCTGCTTGCCGTAGCTCTTGCCGACCAGTCCGCCGATTTTCCAGTGGACCTCCATCATGTAGGCGAGGTCCCGCCGGGAGCGGTCCTTGCGCTCCCCGGGTTGGTACCGGGCCAGGCTGATCGGGTGACCGCCGGTGGAGTAGCTGGCCACAACCGGCCCGCTGCTGTCGCCCACCAGTCCGCCCACCCAGGTCGGCGTGTAGGGGAGATAGTATCTGGAACTGAAGCCGTCTACCCACCGCCCCGGGACCGCACCCGAGTCTTCCAGCCCGGCGAAGCCCAGGTTGCCGGTGGCGTAGCCGGCGATGATGCCCCCGTCGTCCGAGCTGGAGTTATGGCCCACCAGCCCGCCGACCCATGTCATACCCGACACGTCTCCGGTGGCGTAGCTGGCCTTGACCGTCCCCAGTCTCAGGTAGCCCACCAGCCCCCCGACGTTGCTGCTCTCCAAACCCTTGCCGGACACGCCGGCCTTGGAGTAGGTCTCGCTGATCAGGCCGCGGGCTTCTCCCACCAGACCGCCCACGTAACGTTCTCCGTTCACCTCGCCGGTGGTGTAGACACGGCGCGCCGAGGCATGCGCCCGGCCCGCCAAGCCCCCCACGTACTCCCGGCCGGTTACGTCCACGTTCTCCAGCCCCAGGTTGCGGACTTCGCCCGCCTCGGCGTAGGCGCCGGCGGTGGAGAACAGCCCAACGTAGTCACTGTCCGGCCGGTCGACGTACAGGTTGGATATGGTGTGCCGGTTCCCCTCGAAGGTCCCGTAGTACCGGAAGGGCGCCCAGCCCCTGCCGCCGTTCCAGTAGTCATCGCCGGAGTCGGCGCCGCTGCCGCCGTTGGTGTCGAAGTTCAGGTCCGCCTCCAGCTCGTAGCCCGTGCAGCCGCTGAGGCAGCCCATGCCGGGGGCCGCGTCCGGGAAGGCGGCGTCATAGTCGGAGCCGCCACCGGCCCCGTCGCCGTCCTCGTCCCAGCGCATGGCGTTCAGCTGATCCAGGTAGCTAATCTCGATCAGCCCGTCGTCGTCGGTGTCGTAGTCCACCCTCTGCCACGCCGCCGCCGGCACGCCGTTGGCGGACGTCCAGCCGCTGGGGTTCTCGTGGCTGAGGGCGCGCACCCGCACGTTGTAGGTGGCGCCGGCGGTCAGGCCGGTTATCTGGGTGGTGGTCCCGGTCCCGGCGTGGGGATGCGAGGTCCAGGCTGTGGCCGTGCTCAGCTTGTACTCCACGCCGTAGCCGGTTACGGGCGGCTGGTCCGTCCTGACCGGCGCGATCCAGCCGACCCGCAGCCCCTCGGCAATCGGGTTCGCCGTCAGCCCCGTCGGCGCTCCCGGCGACTCGGTCTCGTCGTCGTCGACGCCGACGATGAGATCGATGTCGTCGTCCCAGGCCGCATCGGGGTGGCCGTCGGCGTCCTTGCTGTCCCGCACGTGCAAGGTGACCCTGTAGCTGGACTTCCTCTCGTGGTCCGCCGCGCTAATGAGGCTCAGTACCCCTGCGCCGGAGAAACTGAAGAGGCCTGCGTTCGCGCCGCTCTTCCCGTAGATCAGTGTGTCGCCATTCGGGTCGTTGGCGGGGTAGCTCCCCACCAGCCTCGTGCCCTCCGCCACGGTGGGACTCGTGTTGGCCTTGGCCGCGGCGTTGAAGCGCGGCGCGGCGTTGGCGGCCGAGCGGGGCTGACGCCCGAACTCCTGCCAGCTCGCCGCCCCGTCGCCATCGGTGTCGTACTTCAGCGCCGGGTACTGGATGGCCGTCCCGAAGTCCCAGGTGGCGGTTGGCCAGTCCGAGTAGATGCCGGTGGCGCCGGTGGGCGTCTTCAGGTTGCTGGTGGTCTGGCCCGTACCGCCGTTGCTGGTGGCCTGGCCGGTGGTCTGCGTGTCCCAATAGGTCTGCTGTCCGTTGATTCCGTATTGGTCAGCGGAGGGGTAAAGCAGTCCGCCCGAATTCCCGCCGGTAACAACGCCGCGGGCATAGCTGTAATAGACAGTGGCATTGCTGCTGGACACATAGCCAAGCAGCCCACCCACGTAGCTGCTCCCCGTCACCCTGGCGGCGCTGTAGGTGTTGCTCAGCGAGGCGTTTGGATGATGTTCCCCGATGAGCCCGCCGATCAAATCCCGCCCCGAGACCGCGCCGGTGACATAGACGGCCTCAACGCCGCTGAAGGCGGACGTCTCCCCGGCCACCGCCCCGATAAAGTCTCGGCCCGTTATGTTCACCCGCTCCAGCCCCAGGTTGCGAATTCGGCCTCCGTCGCCGACAACACGGAACAGCCCCAGGTAGTCGGTGGACCCCCGGTTGATGAACAGGTTGGAGATGGCGTGGCCGGCGCCGTCGAAGGTGGCGGCGAATGGGGCGCTCGAGGAACCGATGGGGGCCCAGCCGGCGCCGCCGTTCCAGTAGGCGGTATCGGCGGCGGTCACGGCGCCGTCGTTGCCGTGGGTGTCGAAGTCCAGGTCCGCCGTCAGCTCATAGCCCGTGCAGTCGTTGTCATCGGCGTCGGTAGTGGTGACGGGGCAGCCCATGCCCGTTTCGGGAGTGGGGAAGGCCGCCGCATACCCCGCATTCGTTGACGCCCCGTTGCCGTCCACGTCCCAGCGGACGGCGTGCAGCTTCGCCAGGCTATCGACGTCGATCAGCCCGTCGTCGTCCAGGTCGTAGTCCTTCAGCTGCGCCGGCGCCGACCGCGCCTGCCGCCCGAACTCCTGCCAGGTAGCCCCGCCGACGCCGTTGGTGTCGTACTTCAGCGCCGGGTACTCGCTGGCCGTGCCAAAGTGCCAGATAGCCGCTGCCCAGGCCCCGTAGATGCCCGTGGCGCCGGTGGGCGATTGCAGCCCGTTGGTGGTCTGGCCCGTACCGCCGGCGCTGGCGGCCTGAGCGCTGGTCTGAGTGTCCCAGTAGCCGGCGGTGACCGTGGCGTCCGCAGTAGCCTCCCCCACCAGCCCGCCCTTGGTCCTGGCCGCGTTCCAGGCGGGGCCCGCCTGCATACTCACCGCGGATACGGCCCCCGCGGCGTAGCTGTTGGTGATGCTGGCCGAGCTGCTCCGGTTGAACCCCGCCAGTCCGCCCACCGCCTTGTTGCCCGTGACGCTCACGCTGGAATAGCTGTTGGTGACAGCGCCTCTGTTGTCGCCCACCAGCCCGCCCACGTTCAAGAATCCCTTAACCTCGCCGGTGGAGTAGGAGAGCGCCACCGCGCCCCGGTTGCTCCCCACCAATGCCCCGACGGAGTTGAAGACTGGTTCCCCTGTTGAGCGGTCGATGTCCACGTTCTCCAGCCCCAGGTTGCGGATGACCCCGGCCGTGCCGGCGCTGCCGAACAACCCGATGTCTCCCCCGCTTCCCCTGATGTACAGGTGGGAGATGGCGTGGCCCCCGCCGTCGAAGATCGCGTTGAAGGGGTTGGCCCAATTGCCGATGGGCGCCCAGCCGGCGCCGCCGTTCCACCAGGCGGCGTCGGCGCTGGTGATAGCGTTGTCGTGGCTCTCGTCGAAGTCCAGGTCCGCCGTCAGCTCGTAGCCGGTGCAGGTGGCGGCGCAGCCCATGCCCGCCAGGGGAGTGGGGAAGGCGGTGGCATACCCCGCATTCGTTGACGCCCCATCGCCGTTCAGGTCCCAGCGGATCGCGTTCAGCTTCGCCAGGCTATCGACCTCGATGAGGTTGTCGCCGTCCGTGTCGTAGTCCACCGTGCCCGGCGCCACGCGGGGCTGACGCCCGAAGTCGCCGTCCGCGGCTGATTTGACGCCGTCGCCGTTGAAGTCTGCCTTCAGCGCCGGGTACTGGCTCGCCGTCCCGAAGTCCCACGGGTCGTCGCCGCCGGCCGTGCTGTCCAGGTTGAGATTCCAGTTGGCGTAGATGCCCGCATAGCCGTCGGACTGCTCGGGCGTCGCCAGGTCGTTGGTGGTCTTGCCCACGCCGCCGGAGCTGGTCGTCTGACTGCTGGTATCGGTGTTCCAGTAGCTGTTGGTGATCGTCCCCCCACTGCTGTTGCCCACCAGCCCGCCCACATTGCTGCCGGTCCCGGTTACCGCGCCGGTGGAGTAGCCGGCGGTGATGTCACCGTCGGAACTGCCAACCAGCCCGCCAACTCCGATCCGACCGCTTACTGCCCCGGTGGCGTAGCCGGCTTTGATTACCACAGTATTGGTGGCGTTGCCCACCAGCCCGCCCACATAGTCACTGCCAGTAACGCCGGCGGTGGAGTAGCTCCTCTGGATTTCACCCTCGAAGTAACCCACCAGCCCGCCCACATAGTCACTGCCATTAACGCTGCCAGTGGAGTAGGCGAAATCCACCGCGCCGAAAGCGCTGCCGATCAGCGCGCCGGTGTAGTTTTGGCCGGTTACGCTGGCGCTCTCCAGCCCTACGTTGCGGATGGCGCTGGTGGCGGAGGAGGAGCCGAACAGCCCCATGTCACCCGTGGAGCTCCGGCTGATGAACAGGTTGGAGATGGTGTGGCCGTTGCCGTCAAAGACGGCGTTGTACCGGGTGGATGCGCTGGCGTCGGAGCCGATGGGCGCCCAGCCGTCGCCGCCGTTCCAGTAGGCGTCACTACTGTCGACCACTGCGGCGGAGCTCCCGGTCTTGTCCGTGTTGAAGTCCAGGTCCGCCGTCAGCTCGTAGCCCGTGCAGGTGGCTGCGCAGCCCATGTCCGAGGCGGCGTTGAGGAAGGCGCCGGTGTAGTCGGCGTGGGTGGAGTCCCCGTTGCCGTCCAGGTCGTGCCGGATGGCGTTCAGCTGCGCTAAGTTGGACACCTCGATGAGGTTGTTGTCGTCCAGGTCGTAGTCCACGGCCTGCGCCCAGACGGGACTAGCCGAGAAGAGGAGCAGCGCTCCCAGCGCCAAGGCCGGCAGCCCAATGAGTCCGAACCGGGCGAGGCTGCCCGCCATCACGCTCACCTGCCCGCCTGCCCCACTTCCTGACCGCAAAAATCGGGGGGGGGGGGGGGGGGTAGAAAAACGCCGCCGGCGCAGCGTCGCGCCAACGGCAGATTGGGCTATGAACTGGGCGAGTTTCATTGTTGTGGCGCCTTTCAGGTCCAGAATCAAGCGATGAGAATTGTATTACATTTCCCGATAGATGTCATCAACTTGTTCTCTCACAACCAGGGTCTTTCGATTATTGTGATGGTAGTAGGCCTAGCAATCTGAGAGCGCCGTTGGGCTGCCAAGCGATGTTCCTTATGGCTGCTGCGATGTTGGTAGCTCCGCTCAGTCGGAGGATATTCAGCGCCACGTTTCTCAGGGCTGCCATCATCTGTGGCGCTGAGCCGGTGCGCACTTGGGAACCATCCTCCCCCATGGTCACGTCCCTCACATAGTGCAGGCCATTCTCAATGCGCCAATGGCCGCGTACCAGTTGGAGCAGTCTATCAGCCGGTGTGTGAGTCCCAAGGCTGGTGATAGCGTATCACACCTGCCGAGTGGTCTTGCCTTTGATGCTGCGCCAACTCTCAACCTTCATCACCTGCCCGTGTCCGGGCCACTCCAGATAGGTCTTCAGTGTGTCTGTAGCCCACAACCTGCGATACTCTCGACGCTCTCCATGACTGTCCTCGGTCTCGGCATATCCATACGTCTCACCAACCACAGGCCGGTCGAAGCACAACTCTATGTCCTCGTACAGCCTCTTCTGGTTGCTCTTGACTATCAACAGATAGTCGCCACCTCCACCAACCACCTGTTCACACAGCTGTCTCTGGCAGTACAGCGCATCCCCGGTCACTACCCTGTCTGTTACGATCATTCTCTCCAACAGCGAGCTTGCCATAGCCAACTCCGACTGATTCTTCTCAGCCGTCACCCCCCTTTTTGACTCACCACCAAGCCCATGCGATGGCTATAGGCAGCCACAAGACGGACTCCAGGCGCCTCCTCCCCGTGTATCCCCCTAAGCGCCTTGCCATCTATTGCTATTGCCTCCTCTCTTGTTCCCAACTGAGATTCAACCCATTCCCCAAGCACACTCTCGAACGCATCCACGTCTATACTGCTGAACACCTTATGCAACGTGGATATCGCAGGGGTCCGCTCTCTGGTGAACCCCAACTCCTTCAGTGTAGCCGGGTCTTGCATCCTTCCCCATTGGGCTATGGCATATAGACTACGGGCGCCACTTGCTATTGCACACACCGATAACGCCAAGATTGCACTCAGCGCATGGCGACGACCATGCCTGGACCGTGGATCAGGCGCCCCCTCCAGTACTCCAAGTAGGCTCTTTCCCAGTCCCTCCGTATTCATACTCCAACTCTATCACTCTTCTTACCATAATCGAAAGACCCTGCTCTCACAACATAAGGTACAGGGCCTGTAGAATGGGCCACGGCAAGAGTACCGATACGGACGGTCATAGAAACGTGGAAGGCATGTTGTCAGAACGGCTCGGAAGCGGCCCGGCAGTTGGGGATAGACCACCTCCGTCCCCGCGTCGAGGCCCACATTGCGTGGCTGGAGAGTGAGTTGGACGACCTTGACAAGAGCCTGCGGCAGACGCTCCGTCAGAGTCCCCGCGTGGCGGGAAAAGGACGACCTGCTGCGCACCGTTCCCGGCGTGGGAGAAGCTCCTTTCAACCGGGACAGCGGCACGCTGCGGAGCAAACGTACTGTCTGGGGAGGACGTGCCCGGGTCCGGGGTGACGCGGAAGTTCTACGACCACCCCTCGGCCTCGTACTCCATGGTGCGCGCGCCGCCCTCTACATGGGAGCGTTGGTGGCCAGCCGCTTCAACCCGGTCATCAGTCCCGGCTGCCGCGCAGGATCAGCGCCTGGCCTATCGCGCCCTTGAGCCTGTGGTGACCCTGCTCGGCCACGCCGTTCTCGTGGGATGACCTCGGGTTCGTCCTCGTAGACCGCAACCCGTAGTGCGCCAGCACCGCCGCATACCGCTCGTTCAGCGCACGACCTCCGCTCCCCTTCAACTCGTGCGTGGCTGCCGACAGGTTGTCGGTGCGCACCACCTCAGGCACACCGCCCAACTCCCACAACGCCCCCTGCATACCCTTCACCAGAGCCGCGAACGTCTCCCCATAGGCAACGTCCACATACCGCCATCCCGAATGGCTCAGCACGAAGTGGAACGGCAGATGACCGAACGGCTCGCCTCCGACCGTCACCCCCAACTCGCCGCAGTGTGTGAAGTCCATCTGCGCCTCGCGACCAGGGGGATGAGCCCGCTCGAAGTACACCTCCCGATCCGGCCCACTCAGCGCACGCCAGTCTCGAAGACGACGCTGAAGCGTCCGCAATTGCGACATACTGAACCGACCGGGGTGCCGCTCCGCAGAAGGGGCTCGACCTCCTCGGCCCATACCTCGGCGAACGGGTCCGGTCGAGTTCGCCACCGTCTCTTGCCATTCTTCTCCGACGGCAGCCTGCCTCGCTGCCACGTTCGTGCCGTCCGCACGCTCATACCAGATGCTGCTGCCGCCCCTTGTTGACTCTTGCCTTCCATTAGCTTCTGCCTCAGTACCATTACCTGCTGATCTGTGACCAATCCGGTACCTCCTGTACCAGATGGTCACCTCCCACGACCGGCAGGAATAGTTGTCGTCTACCGGCAAAAGTAATTGTCGCTGATCAGGGTTGGTGGAGTTGGCTAGGCTACGACTCGACATCGGAGGCCTGTCAGTTCGAGGGGACGCGGGTTCTATTTGGCGGACAGACGTCAAGCTCTGCCCCAATGTAGAGAAGCAGACAAGGGCAGCCCGGCCGCATGAGCGTCGGTACGCTCTGGCATGAATACAAGTAGCTACTAACGACGCTGGCGCGCGAAGGCGTTCTTCAATATCACCACATCGTCAAGATGGCATCTCTTGAACTTACGACCGCTGCCACAAGGACAGAGTTCATTCCTGCCTGGATCTCTACTAGCCATGTCAAGCATTTCGTTCATGTACTGCCGAATTCCGTCATCACCATGAGCGTATTCGCCCCAAATGTCTCTTTTGGCAGCAAGTGGTCCATTCTTGTCCACGTAGGACAAGCGATACAAGAACGGGATTACGAGTTCGTCGATGAACCGCTCAATTGTGAGGAACCGTTCGGGAGAGAATCTGATTCCTAGACAGCATGACCCGTCTGGATAGAAATGCAGGTCAATGGCATCGACGTTGTGCTTTCTCGAGATGGCCTGGTGGCGGCCGCCAACTTCGTAAACCCTTGGCCAGCCGTTCCTGTCAATGTAGTTCAGATCGATACGCAGGGAGTATGAGTCGCAAAGGAACGACGCCAATCGTCGATGTTCCTCATCGTTTCCGATCCGTATCCGGTCTGTCCCACCGTCGTACGCTGTGCAGAACCCGATCTCGCCAGCTATCTCGTTGGCATTCACATCGTACAGCAGGCCGGGAAAACATCGGGTGAGCCACTCCAAGTCGGAAGTAACCGGTTTCATCTGGCGTAAGGCTTCCTTGGAGTGACTACCCGGGGAATGCCTACAACTGGGGCGGCAATGCCGCTAGGGTTGTTCCTTGGTCCACTTGGCGGATTGCTTTGTCCGCCCCCACCATTGCCTCCCTCACTGCTACTGCCACCAGAGCCCTTGCCGAAGTTCTCCCCGAACAGCTCTTGCCAGATCTTGGCGGCCTCTTCGTTTGAGGATTCCTCTTTGGCCTTCTTTGCGGTACGCGCATGGGAATTGACTCTGTTCCTGAAATTCGCGTACTTGGTCTGGTCCCAGTGTCGATTGAAGGGCTCCGTTGGCAGCACCGGATTCCTGATCTCCGGCATGTAGGGGTGTTGCTGGAGATAATCGTCCATTCTCGTTAGGACGGTAACCAATGTGTCGGCCGCAGTGCTTACCCCCTCGGTACCCTCATCCGAGGGTTCAATGGTGTTGCCAGTCAACGTGGTCAGCAAGATCGACTTGGCGGTGTAGTTGTTCTTGTGGTCCCGCAGGTACTTGAGCAACCTGACGACTCGCTTCAGATTGCCGCCGGTTATCCGATTCTGCTCGTTGAACCAGTCCCGGTAGCCAGTGCCGTCAGTCTCCTCGAACTTGTTGTCAATCCGGTTGCCGACGCAGTGCCTGTCGCCAAAAGTCACCCGGGGAACTACATCAAGATGGAAGTCTCCAGCATAGTCGATAGTGACGCATCGAGTCTTGAGATTGAGTTTGTCGGCATAGTTGTCATTCTCCTTCAGAGTCTTCTGGACCTCGTTGATGTAGTCTTTCGCCTGCCAATTGGGATTGGGGTTCATCACTATCTGAATGTCCGCATCGTACTCGTCGTTGTCATCGACGGGTTTGATGAGGGTGCCCAGGGCATATGAACCCTGCCGCTCCATCTTCTGATAGCCAGTCAGGTGGTCCTTGAGGTAGGCGTCTACAGCTCCCACGCTCGTATTGAGCCGGTCAAGCCGGCTTTGGTTCAGGTTGACTTCATCTCTGAGAAAGTCATGGAAGTCCTTATTGTTCTTAGCCATCTTGACCTCCTTTTATGATTCTGTGCTTCGCAAGCGCCAGTCGACCTGCGTAGACATTCCTTGGATCGGTCGGCGTCTCGTCACTGTGGTATCTTGAGGTTCTTCATAATCGCCTCACTCTGTTGAGTGAAGTCCCTGATAGCCAGGGCCTTCAGGCTGTCCAGATGTTTGATGTCATCCAAACCCCAGGGCTCGATTTCAGGGTCAAGTCGGAGATACCTGTCCGTGAGCAAGAGCTTGGCCATGTTCGCCGAGGCGTCGGATTGTAACCGGAGGACGTAAGAGACCAACTTTTGACGACCCCAGCCCGTGAGCAACCCCCAAAGCCTGTTCTCGGTATAGAGATTCACGGAATGGCCGGTGCCGATAGACAAGATGTGCACCTGTTCAACCGACTGCCTGAACTTAGAGATGGCTTCGGTGAGGGCTATAATCGACGGGTCGTTCGCCCACAGACCTCCGTCTGCCAGGAGGAAATGGTCGACCGGCATGGGATCGAAGTAGGTGGGAGCAACACATGATGCAAGGATCGCATCGCTCAGAGCGATATTCGCATCTCTGACGTATGGTTCTCCGAGGTCCTTGAGGTACCTGGACTTAAACACGTGGACACCGCCGGTGGAGATGTTGGAGCTTGTTATCATAAGAGGCGTCGGGATTTCTCCCAGAGTCATGTCAGGCAGGTAAGCCCTAACGATTTGTCCGAGAGGGCGCCTTGGATACTTGCTTCGGACGTGAAGCCAACTAAACCACCTTCTCCGAAAGATGCGCGGCGACTCCGTTCTGAAGAGCTCTACAATCTTGGCCATGGGAATGCCCGCCGCGACGGCTCCAGCCACTATGGAGCCTGTGCTGGTACCGGCGATGAGGTCGAACTGCTCTTTTATCGGCACACCGTTCACCTGTTCGATGCCGGCGAGGACCTGGGCCGAATAGATTCCCCTTGTCCCACCACCATCTAGAGCCAGTATGTGGAATGCGCTATCTTGTGCCATAGGAGTCTGCCTTCTGTCCTCCGTGCCACCCATCCTAATGGAGTATGAGTTGAATGTCAACTCAAGTCCATGGCAATAACAGACGGGTACTACCTCAAGTGCATCTGGCCTTCATATTCCTGTCGTGACGGGTAGAGATCCCTTTCCTCCGTCACGTACAGGAGGCCCAGTCTTTCGAGCCCGATCTTCAGGGCCGATATTGTCACTTGGAAGAGGTCACGGAGTTTGTAGAGGGTTGGCCAACTCTGCAGATCAACATCTCTGGCGGCCTCCAGCAGTATGGGTGAAGGCATCAATAGAAACCCCATGAACCGGTGAGCTTGGAGTTCACGCGGGTCCTGGCCAGGTCCGGAGCCTCGGTAGAGGCACTTCATGTAGGGCTCGAAACCGGGTAAGGGCGACTGTGCTAAGAGGGCATGATCAACGTGGGCCTCCCAATGCCCCGCCTCGTGAGCAAGGATGGTGTGGTAGAGGCCCGGTGTCTCAGTTATGAGCGTACGCCTTGATTCATTGAAGACCACCGTCTTCAAGCTGGAATCCAACTCGGCGAGAATAGACTGGCCAGGCGTTTCGGAGACCTTGTCCCACAGGATGTTGAGGTCTAGCACATCCTCCAGTATGCGCTCTACCGGGACCGGAGGGCGGGACACCGCTCCATACAAAGACTCGTATCGGCCCAACAGGCGGCTCGCCATACCCTCAAGCTGGGCATCTGACAGAAACTTAGTGGTCATCGCTGGTCTGACCGCCGTTCCCGTATCAGCCTCCGCCACTCGGCCAGTGACTGCACGTCATCGCCGAGAGACCTCAGATACTGGACGGCGCCTGGATTTCGGGAGAGTGTATCCGCCAAGTCTGAGGGAATCTTGCCAGCCAGGGTTATCAGTTCGTCGGCCAATTCAGTCTCGTTTCTGCTCAATTCACTAGCCAACTCTCGAGCGATCCCCTTCAGAACCGCTTCGCTGGGAGGCTCAACACGTCCATTCTCTATCTTGCTCAGGTAGGTGAAGTCGACTCCAATCTTCTCCGCCAAGTCGCGTTGGCTCAGTTGAGCCTCCTTACGTAGTGAACGTAGACGCTCCGGGAAATTCATGCTGCACATCTCCTAGAGGATAGCTGAAATTGAGTTGATTATCAACAGCCATTGATAGTATGATTGGAATAGCATTAGAATTCCGGGACAACGGGAGAATGCGAACGCATGCCCATAAGGAATCGAGACGACGCGGTCGAGGTAGAGACCCGGATCGCACGCATCTTCGCCGCAGCTGCGGATGAGCGGGCTGCTGCCGTTCGCGCGCTGTTCGTCGAGGCGCTTGACTTCGCCCCAGCCTCCGGCAGCGTGGACCTCGGCACCACTGCGGGCAATGTGGCCTTGCCTCCCTCGGCGGAACGCATCGCCTCCTTAGACGGCGTGCATGTGGTGTATGTCGCTCTGGACACGCAGGAGACGGACCGTGTGCGTAAGGGGGAGGCTTCCGCTGCCGCCAAGCGGGTCACGGAGCTTCTCGGCGAAGACCTGCTCCTGGTCTTCACCAACACGTCCACCAGCCAACGGCACTTCGTCTACCCCAGTTTCCGGGGAGCGCGGCCAATCCTGCGCCGCCTCGTCGTGGAGCGGGATCTGTCCCGCCGCACCGCGATTCAGCAGGTCTCAAACATCTACTGGAACCTCCGGGAGAGCGGCAGCGTCCGTCTGGCCCTGGACCAAACCTTCGATGTTGAGCCCGTTACCAGGGAATTCTTCGCGGGGTACAAGCGGGTCTTCCAGGCAGCAGAAAACAATGTCTCCGGCTTTGGCGAGGACGTTGAGACCAAGCGGCGATTCGTCCAGACCCTCTTCAACCGGCTCATGTTCGTCTACTTCCTGTCGCGCAAGGGGTGGCTCACTTTCAAGGGCGACAAGGACTATCTCAACGCGCTCTGGAGCGACCACCGGGCCACTGAGGGCGAGAGCAAGGACTTCTATGTCAACAGGCTGAGGCCCCTCTTCTTTGCTGGACTGAACAATCCTCAGTCCCGCGACCTGATGCGCAATAACCCGGTGATGCACGCTCTCATCGGTGGGCCTCCCTTCCTCAACGGAGGCTTGTTCGAGGAGACGGGTCTAGACAAGCGCTCAGGCGTGGTCGTGCCTGATGATGTCATTGAGAGTATCCTCGGAGACCTCTTCGACCGCTTCAACTTCACCGTGATGGAGTCAACGCCGTTCGACGTCGAAGTGGCGGTGGACCCGGAGATGCTGGGGAAGGTGTTCGAGGAGCTGGTCACCGGCCGCCACGACTCCGGCGCATACTACACTCCGCGCCCCGTGGTTTCCTTCATGTGCCGCGAGGCGCTCAAGGGATACCTGGAGGGCCAGGACACCGGCGTCACAGCGGAAGCCATCGTACGATTCGTGGACGAACGCGACACGTCCGGCATCTCGGTGGCGTCTGCCCGCAAGGTGACGCAAACGCTGGATGAGGTGACCGTAGTCGATCCCGCCTGTGGCTCCGGGGCCTATCTCCTCGGCATGATGCAGGAGTTGGTGGAGCTGCAGACCGCCCTGTTCAACGTGGGCGTGGACCCAAAGGGTGTCTATGAGCTTAAGCTACACATCATCGAGCGCAACCTCTATGGCGTGGACATTGACGACTTCGCGGTCAACATCGCCATGCTGCGGCTGTGGCTATCCCTAGCCATCGACTACGAGGGTGACGTGCCACCGCCTCTGCCCAACCTGGACTTCAAGGTGCTCTGCGGCGACAGTTTGCTGGGGCCCAACCCCGGCGCGGCTGATTATGGCGACCTCTTCCGCCATAGGGCGCACGAGGTGGCTGCCCGGCTGGTCGAAATCAAGGCCCGACACATGGAGGCCACCACCGGCAAGGACGCGCTCAGGAGTGAGATTGAGCGCGTGCAGGCTGACCTAAGCGAGGCGCTCGCCGACACACCAGCGCCCGCCGGGGCCGTCGACTGGCGGGTTGAGTTCGCGGAGGTGTTCGACCGAGGCGGCTTTGATGTGGCCATAGCTAACCCGCCGTACGTGCGTCAGGAGAACATCGGAAACAAGGCTGCACTCGCTCAGCAGTATGCTGATGCGGCCACAGCGCAGGCGGATCTTTACTGCTACTTCTATGCCCGCGCCCTGCAAACCCTTCGCAATCACGGGATGCACGTCTTCGTTTGCTCCAACAGCTGGTTGGACGTAGGATACGGAGCCAAGATACAGGAGTTCCTGCTCCACCACGCCCACATACAGGCCATCTATGAGAGCGCGGTGGAGCGGCAGTTCTCCACCGCCGACATCAACACTATCATCAGCATTATCAGCAAGGGCGTGTCTACAAGCGAACAGGAAACTCGTTTTGTCTCCTTGCGCGGACCGTTCGACGCAGCCCTGGCCGACCCGGAACTGCGCCGGGAGATCGGCCGCAGCCGGAACAACCTCCTAGCCGACGGAACACACAACGGAAAATGGCAGGGCGACAAATGGGGAGGCAAGCACCTCTGTGCGCCGGACATCTACCATCACATCCTCGACAAGTGCGCCGACAAGCTGGTGTGTCTAGGAGACATCACCACCGTTAGGAGGGGCGTAACGACAGGGGCGAATGATTTCTTCTATCTGACGCCGGAGCGCATAGCGGAGTTCGGCATCGAGCCGGAGTTCTGCCATCCGGTGATGACCAGCCCCCAGGAATCCCGTAGTATCGCCGTTAATCCGAGGAAGATGCCTCTAAGCCTGCTTATGTGCCATAAGGCAAAAGAGTCCTTAGCTGGCACGGCTGCTTTGAATTACATCCAGTGGGGAGAAACCCAAGGCTATCACACCCGTAGCAGTGTGCGTTCCCGTCGGCGCTGGTACGACTTGGGAGAGATAAACCCGTCCCACTTATTCATGAACAAGATGATAGATGTCACGTCGCGCACATTCTGGGCTGAGAAACCCTTGCATGCTAACAATGTTCTCTACGAGATTCACAACACAACAAATTACCCTCTACAGATTTGCATGGCTCTTAATGCCATGGTGTGTCAATTGTTCATCAATACGGAAGGGAGAGTGAATTTCGGCGGGGGCATGCTGGAGATTGCACTATACGAACTGAATGATTTGAGAATCGTAAGGCCCGATTTCCTACCAGAGCCAGACAAAACTCTGTTCGATAGCGCAGAGTGGGACGTGCTGAGGCCGTCGCCAGAGCGCAGAGAGATAGACAGCGCAGTCTTTGACGTCCTGGGGCTAACCCAGGGCGAGCGGGACGCCGTGCACGAAGGGGTTGTGGAATTGGTGAGCAACCGCAAGCATCGGGCGGGCAGTGTGTGAGATTGCGTACTGGCGCAGAGCAGACCCGTTGGAAGATGTGCCGCGCGAGAAGATTTGGGGAAAGAGGCACCACAATGAGCAGCAAACGTGAGCAAGACCTAGCCCCAATTGTAGCAGGTGCAATACTCCTTATACTGCTACTCGCCGCGATCCAGAGCGGAGCGATACCGTGGGCCATCCTTTTCGGCACGCTGGCGTTCGTGGCAGCACTGTGGTTCTTCCGTCAGTGGCAACCCGCTCTGTGGACAGGCGGAAGCGTCGCCGGAGCGATCACGGTGATAGGCATTCTGAATGTGTTGGTTCCTGGCTGGCATCAGAATTTGGTTGAGGTGATGCAGACAACTCTGCTTGGATAGGGAGAGGTCTCAGCAGGAGGAGTGGCCATGGAAGAGGAGTGAAGAGGCAGCAACGCCAAGAGTGAGCAAGAGACTCGCCAAGGAGGACGAAACGATGATAGCAAGTGTGAAGGCCAAATACGCGAACGGCGTTCTCACACCGATGGAGCCGCTTGACCTGGAAGAGGGCGCGGAGGTGACGGTATCTGTGGAGGGTGCCCCCGGGGGAGTGTCGGAGGAGACGCCGGCACCGAAGCAAGGGCTGGCGGGGATTGTGGAGCGGGTCCTGGAGATGCAGAAAGATGTTCCGCCGGAGGCGTGGGAAGACCTCCCCGCTGACCTCGCCAAGAACAAGAAACACTACCTCTACGGTCATCCCAAGGAAGAGGACTAATGAGTGGCGTCTTCGCTGATGCAGGCTACTGGATAGCTCTATGGAATCCCAGAGATACTCTGCACCCAAGGGCAGTCAGCGTTGCCGATGGCCTCGGGACAACTAACGTCGTGACAACCCAAATGGTCTTGACCGAGACACTTGACGCTATGGCGGGCATGGGGGAATTCCGTCGACGATTGGCAATACGGATGATTCACGACCTGGAGACCGACCCGTACGTTGAGGTCGTCGAGCAGACGGGGGCGCAGTTCAGGGCTGCGGTGGAGCGGTACGCCGCTCGCAGTGACCAGCGGTGGAGTCTCACGGACTGCGCCAGCTTTCTGGTCATGGAGGAGCGCGGCATCACCGAGGCATTGGCCTACGACCGGGACTTCGAGCAGGCGGGCTTCGTCGCCCTGCTGAGAGGGGGGCAGGCATGATGCCAAGCCACTCCTCCCATACAGATGCAACCCGTTGAATATCCTGCACTCCACGACGGACCCCACGCTGCTGGCTCGCCTGAAGGAGATGCTGGGCAGCTCCGCCAAGGCCGACATCGCCGTCGGCTACTTCTTCATCGGCGGCTTCGGGGCCGTCGCCGACGACTTGGCGCGGCTGGACAAAGTGCGCATCCTGGTGGGGCGCACCGACCGGCAGGTGCTGGAGGAGGTCGCCCTGGGGCTCCAGCAGCACCAGGCCCTCCGCGCCCGGTTGGACTCGGACTCATTAGTTCGCCGCAGCCAGCGAAGCGAGGTTTCCCAGGAGACCGTCGCCCGTATCGCCGAGGGCGTGGCCGTGCTCCCTCAGGAGCGGGGCACAGAGGCCGCCGTCTCCAAGCTGAGGGGCATGTTGGCTCTGGGCAAGGTGGAAGTGCGGGCCTACCTGCGAAGCCCTCTCCCCGCCAAGGCGTACCTCTGCTGGTACGATAACCACGCCGAGCCCGGCGCGGCAGTGGTCGGCTCGTCCAACCTCACGCTGGCCGGGTTCACTGGCAACACAGAGCTCAACGTGCGCGTCACCGGCGATGCGGAAATGGCGGCCCTTCGCCAATGGTTCGACGCGCTGTGGGGAGACTCGGAGGACATCAGCGCCGCCATCGCGTCTGAGCTGGAGCGGTCGTGGGTCCTGGCCAAGACCCCGCCGTACCACATCTATCTGAAGGCGCTCTATGATCTCTACTACACCGATGTCGGAGGCGGAGAGCTGACGGTCCCACCACGCGATCAGGAGCTAGCTAACTTCCAGTTAGACGCCGTGCGCCGCGGGCTGTCCATGATAGAGGCCTACGGAGGCTGCTACATCGGCGACGTGGTGGGGCTGGGCAAGACCTTCATTGGCGCGGAGTTGTTGCGCCAGCTTCGGGTGAGCTATCCCAACGAGGGGCCGCCGCTTATTCTCTGCCCGGCCAGGCTGAAGCCCATGTGGGAGGTGTTCAACGAGCGCTTCGCCTTGGGGGCCGAGGTCGTCTCCCACAGCATGATCGCTGCGCCTGCTGAAGCCGAGTTCGACGAGGAACTGGGGCGCTACGTGGACGCAGCCCAGCCCAGACAAAGCATCGCCCTTGAGCAAACATACCGCAATCGCGGGTCTGTGCTGGTGGATGAGGCACACAACTTCCGCAACATTAACCAGCGTTCCAGAGGACTTACCAGCTACCTGGAATCGGGCGACCACAAGCTGATTCTGCTCAGCGCCACACCACAGAACCTGGGCCCCATGGACATCTACCGCCAGCTCCGGCTGTTCCTCCACGACACGGAGCACGGCCTGAACATCGAGCCGGTCAGCCTGGAGGCCTACTTCCACAATGCCCAGGAGTGGCTGGCCTACCGCACCCTGTACGAGAACTACGAGGCGGAGTTCGGCGCGTGGCAGGCTTCGGGATCGATTGGAGTGCCTCCGCCACCTCCTGACAAGCCGAAGGTGCCCAAGGCGGAGATAGACCAGGTGCTGCTGCCGGTGTTCATCCGCCGCCGTCGAAAGGACATACGGAACCTGTACGGAGATACGGCGCTCGTGGACGGCAAGCCAGTGCGCTTCCCGGACCCTGTCTTGGACAACGTGGAGTACCGGCTGGACAAGGTGTACGCCAAGGCTGGACCACTGTCAGAGTTGGAGGCGTTGCTGCGCGAGCACAAGGCGGCAAGGTATCGGGCGACGGAGTACATCAAGGAAGAAGCCAAGGCGAAGCCGGAATACCGCGACCTCTTCCGGGCGGGGGACAGGATTGCCAGATTGATGGGCGTTCTGTTGCTGAAGCGGCTGGAGTCCAGCATTGAGGCGTTCCGCTCCACGCTCCGCTCCCTGATGACCAGCAACCGGAACTTCCGGGAGGCGCTGGCCTCCAGCTTCGTTCCCATCGGCAGCACGGCGACGCGTCTGCTGGCCGGGCAGTCCTTCGACGTGGACGACCTGCTGGAAGTTCTCAAACAGGAAGAGCAGCGCCGTCAGCAAGCGGGCAGCGAGCGCGACAAGCTGGTCCACAGTGTCGTCGACTTCGATGCCGACAGGTGGATGCGAGACCTCGATGCTGACCACAACGTGCTCAAAGACATTCTGGGGCGTGTCGAGGGAATCGGGCCGGAGGACGACGACAAGCTTCGGGCTCTGCGGGATTTCCTGGTTCGGCCTGAAGTGCAGGCGGGAAAGGTGTTGGTCTTCTCCGAGGCCGAGACGACCGTGGAGTATCTCTACAGGGAGTTGAATCCCAACGGGCAGCAGGCGGACATTGCGCGGCTGACCGGCAGCACCAGCCAGGATGCCGAGAGAATCGTGAAGCGGTTCTCCCCAACGTGGAACCTGGGAGCACGCGAGGCCATGCCCGGCCCTGAGATTCGGGTGTTGCTAGCGACGGACATCGTATCCGAAGGCCAGAACCTGCAGGACTGCGCCTGTGTGCTGAACTACGACCTGCACTGGAACCCGGTGCGGCTTATCCAGCGGTTCGGGCGCGTCGACCGCATTGGCACCGAGCATGAGGTGATCAACCTGCACAACATGTGGCCCGACGTGGCGGTAGACGAGGAGCTGTCGCTGACCCAACGACTGCACCGGCGCATACAGTCGTTCCACGACCTTATCGGGCTGGACAGCAAGCTGCTCTCCGACGCCGAGCGGCTGAACGCAAGCGCAATGTACCGAATCTACGATGGCAAGACCCTGCCCGAGATGGACGACGGGCTGGACGAGGTGGCTGCCAATCAGCGGGCCATAACCCTGCTCCAGCGCATCCAGGAAGATGACCCGGACTTGTGGCGAACGATCACCCATCTGCCCGACGGCATACGCTCCGCCTTGCCGTCGCGCACGCAACAGCCTTCGGCCGTGAACGACCGCTACGCGCAGAACGTGCTGGCGGTTGAGGGAGCCCAGGTCCCTCTTATTTCGCCGGCGACGATGGCATCCATATCGTCTCCCTTCGATGACCCAAGGCAGGGGGAGACGCTGGTCCTGCTGAGTGCCGGGGGGGTGAGAAGCTGTTATGCGGTCGGCAGTGGCCTGGAGCCGCGCTCCCTTAGCCCGGCGCAACTCATCGCGGCGGCCGAGTGCAGCCCAAACACATCTGCCCAGCAACTGCCCACAGACACGAACGAGCGCGTCATGGCCGCGTTCGAGGCATTCAACATAGACTTCCAACGACGGCTGGGCAGGGCCAGAAGACCGCGTGACACAAGGGCACGCCGGTACATCTCACGTCACCTCAGCATCGCCATGCGCGAGGTCCGCGAGGACACGGGATTGCTGAGCCGGATCGATGTACTCAGGCAGATATTCCTGGGCGAAGTGTCGCCGCAGGTTGAAAGCGCCCTGGGCGAGATCAGGAATCTGAGGCTTGAGGGCTCCGTGCTACTGACTCGGCTTGAAGCTCTCCGTGAGCGATACCGCCTCAATCCCCCGGACGACGCTGACCGATCACAAGCTGCGGACCCGCAGGTCATTCGCATCGTCTGTTCCGATGGGCTTGTCTGAGAGGATGCGGACGATCCGGCTCACAGAGCAAGCCACATCTCGAAGATGGTGGTATCTACCGTAAGCGGTGGTGGGCCTAAGTTGACGGTAGGCAGAACCATCTTCGAGTTGTGGCTCGGCAGGCTTTCGACGCACCAAGGTCTCTCGGTCCCCGTAGTGTGATGCGTATGGCGCAGAGGTACGGAAGGAGCATCATGCTGGCTCTTGCCTGGGCGACTGACACACCGTCTTCGAGATGCTGGGGTTCCATAACCCTTGGCACCGCGATGCTTACGGGCAGTTCGATCCTCTCCGGAAGGGCATTTTTTCACCGAAGACAGAACCGTTTTCGAAATGTGGCTGGGAAGCTTGTAAGTCAATATCGTACGGTACGCAATTCAGTGGAGATGCCATAAATTCACTGGCTGCCGTTGGTTGAAGTCAGCCGACGGGATATGTCGACAGCTCGTATCCTGGGAACGGGAGTGTTTCTGGCCGCTCAAGGTCCTACCACGAACATGGCGCCGTTCGAACATTCGACCAGCACCATGTTGCCTTGTCCAACATTGATGAAATGAACTGTCGTTGCCATTGGCCACACCCCTGCAAATTCAAACTGTGCATTCGTCACTTTAGGATATGGTGACGGTCAGACTCCCAGCCGCCGTATGCGACCAGCTAACTCAGCTTTGGGAACCGGACATCTCGGATCGTCCCGCATCGCTTCAAGCACCGCTACGACCTGGGGCGCCGATAGAATGCCGGCATCCAGCATCTTGTCGACGACCCACAGCGCATCCCGATGCACGATTCCTTTGGATTGGGCGACGCTACGCATGGTTCTGTCTTCCGTCAGTAGGTGCCATCCTTGACGGTTGGCAAGCGCGAGAGCAAATGAATCTACCAGACTCAGGGCTGGCCGTTCGGACTGAAAGACGATGGCCGTTTCCACGCCTTCGGCATCCAGTGACTCAACCCTCAGTCCGAAGGCAAGGAGGTCCTGCCGGCTGTAGGCACCGAGATCTATCAGTTCCTCATGGAACAACAGGTCTGGCACCGCGAATTGGAATTCGAGATGGAACATCTTGCCCAATAACTCGCGCTTCGAGAATTCGAGCAGGATGGAGCTGTCGCTGACGAGGACCTTCATCCATACCCCTATGCCGCCGAGCCAGCCATGATGCCTTCGATCTCGCTGACTCTCAGTCTGAGCAACTCCGCAGCCTTTGATTCCGAAATCTCATTTTCTGCCAGAGCTCTCAAGCACAGGCGGCGAAAACGCGTGGGGCTCTCCTCTCGTTCGAGAGGACATGGCTCATCGGTCCTCCATCTGTTTCCAATGCCACCGAATATGTCCTGCAACGTGGCTTGCGTGATGATGCCCAGCTCACGCATTCGGACGACCAGAGACGCAGCGCTAATTCCGAACATGAGCTTGATCTCCACAAGTTCCGCGAAGCCGAAGTTCAGGCGTCGCCGTCCTACTTCACGCACCAGTTCTTCCTCGGGTGCAAGGAAGGCGCCGGCAAAGCGATTGCAGGCTTTCTCTTCCGGGACATCAGATGGAATGCCCAGGACCAAGTGCCCCAATTCGTGGGCAACGGTGAACCGTTGCCGTTCGAGAGACTTGGTCGTGGAGCAGACAACAACTGGTATGTCGGCTCCATCCAACCTGCGAACGCGAGAACTAAGGCCATCCACCGATCCGGGCAAGCTAAACTTGAACACCTTGATGCCGCGCTCCTCCAGCAGCGCGGTAATGTCCGGAATCGGACCCCGACCGAGATCCCAAGCCACCCGAACTGAATTGGCTGCCCTCTCCGTATCCTCAACGGCGTTAATCGGGTAGGGCGCGCCATCCGGGTCTTCCCGCTCCGTGGTGTCGATCCCCAGGATCTCCTCCACCTGCAGGTAGCGGTCAACGTGATCAAGGACCTCACCCTCCACCGCCGCCCGTTCCCGTGCCCTGGTTGAAGCCAGCTTCCTGAATTCAACCGACTCCAGGGAGACCCTTGAAGGGCTTAAGAGGTAACTCAAGGGTACCTCTAGGGCTTCGGCCAGGGCGATGGCCACGGTTGAGCTCGGCATCATCTCTCCACGTTCGTACTTTCCGATTGCCTGAGCTGACACGATGCCTTCCATGTCTGAGGACAATGCCCGTAGTGACAGGCCACTGCGTTTTCTGGCGAGCCTGAGACGTTCGCTTAACATGGGGTTCCTCCTTTCGGTTTACATTTTATGATAAAATATCCTAGAATGTAAACATCGGGCAGGTGTCGTGTAGACCAAGTCTGACTGAGTCGGCACCACTGGCCCACCGGGACACCGATCGAACAAATGATGATGGAGCGATACGAGATGAGCGGTGGCTGTACAAGAGGGACACTGTGGCGAAGCCAATTCGCCGGCTGGAGGGGCCGCTGTGGCCATGGGGTCCAGCCGTTCACTCAACGACCTCATGATGTGGAACAACCGATGATGAGCAGGGTACTCACCGCACCGCCGATAAGCGCGGGGGTGTCGCTGTCATCAGCGTCGACGGCTTTCCTGAACGATCCTTTCTCGGAGCCTCGGCATGGCTGATCGAACCAGCAAAGGGCGTCTGGTCGTTTTCGAGGGACCTGACGGAGTCGGAAAGTCCACACTGTCCCTTGCCCTGGCAAATAGGCTCAAGGCGATGGGTCTCATGTGTGAGCACTTGTCTTTTCCTGGGAAGGAGGAGGGAACCGTCGGTCGTCTGGTCTATAACGTCCACCACGACCCGGTTCAGTACGGCATAGAAGAGATCACAGCCGCCAGCCTGCAAACCCTACACATCGCCGCACATCTGGATGCGATTGAGCAGCGTATCCTGCCTGACCTCAGTGAGGGTCGTTGGGTAATCCTTGACCGGTTTTGGTGGTCCACCTGGGTCTACGGGCGTGTCGCCGGAATCGAGAGGACGACTTTGGACGCCTTGATCCAGGTGGAGCGTCTCCATTGGAATGGTGTTCAGCCTGATGCTGTCTTCTTGGTAGACAGGTCCAATGATTCCTTCGACAGCGACAACCGAGGTCGACTCCGGGAAAGCTATCAGGTCCTCTACGGCAACGAAAAGGCCCGGTACCCGGTCCATCAGATTCAGAACGACAAGCCAGTCGACGAGGCTGTGAATCGCGTGCTTGGTGCGCTTCAAGGCCTCATTGCCGATGATGTGGACAGGAACTTGCCGGACCAGAACAGCTTGACACGGGCCCAGAGTGGGCAGTTGTCTCTTTTGACACGTGACAGAAAAGTCCTGTCTGGCTTCACCAAGTTAGGCGGAACCCGCCCGACAGTTGTCTACGATAGCTACTGGAAGTTCGCGGCAGAGCGGCAGGAGGTGTTCTTCCGCAAACTGGAAGGACGTGCCGCTCCGTGGACAGACGATCCCATCATCGCCCGGCACAAGTTCACCAATGCCTATAGAGCATCAGACCGCGTAAGCCAGTTCCTCATCAAGCATGTGGTCTACGAGGGCGAACAGAGTCCAGAGGAGTTGTTCTTTCGCACGATCCTCTTCAAGCTCTTCAACAAAATCGAAACCTGGGAGATGTTGCGAGATCGGCTATCGACGATTTGCTACGCCGATTTCTCCTTCCAGAAGTACGACCGGGTGCTTACCGAGGCTCAGGCATCGGGCACTCGAATCTACTCCGGGGCGTACATGATGCCGTCGGGCAGGAGCTCGTTTGGCCATACGCAGAAACATCGCAATCACCTCCTGCTGCTGGAACGGATGATGGGGGATGGGGTACCCCAAAGGATCGCTGGCGCATCCAGCATGGAACAGGCATTCAAGATTCTCAGGTCGTATCCGACAATCGGCGACTTCCTGGCCTATCAGTTCGCGACGGACCTCAACTACGGCAATCTCACTGATTTCTCCGAAATGGAGTTTGTAGTTCCGGGGCCCGGAGCGCTGGATGGCATCCGCAAGTGCTTCAGCGACCTTGGGGGTCTAACCGAGGCCGACGCCATCAAGGCCGTGACTGAGAGACAGGAGCAGGAATTCGAGAGACTGGGCATAAGCTTTCGATCCCTGGGAGGGCGACAGCTACAGCTGATCGACTGTCAGAATCTCTTCTGCGAGGTGTCCAAGTATGCCCGAGTGAAGCATCCGGATATCAGAGGGGTCAGCGACCGCAGGCACATCAAGCAGGTCTACCGTCCTTCCGAGACGCCTATTTCTTACTGGTACCCACCCAAGTGGGGCATCAATCATCTGATTCCTCCTCAAGGGGGGTCGGCATGATCCCGCTCTTTCAGGGTGCAACTGCCGATGATGTGTGGCAGCAGGTGGCCCAGGCGTTTCGGCAGTCAGACGGAGCCGCTACCCAGAACGGTAGAGGTGGGCCGACCAGAGAACTCCTTCATGCTGCCATCTCGGTTGAAGACCCGCGGCAGCGTTGGGCAGTGTCTGAGACGGCCAGCCTTGAACCCAGCATTGGCTCTTGCCGAGGTCGTGTGGATCATAACCGGGCGCAGAGACTTGGCATTCTTGGAATTCTGGAGCAAGGAGTACAGAAAGTTCGCAGGGGACGGGCCAGAGCTACACGGGGCATACGGCTATCGCATACGTCGCCATCTCTCTATAGACCAGTTGGACCGAGCCTTCCGAGTCCTATCAAGCAACCCCGACACCAGGCAAGTTGTCCTCCAAATCTGGGACTCCGAGGCCGACATGCCGAACCCTGACGGGACGCCGGTCAATGACGACATCCCGTGCAACGTCATGTCGGTGCCCAAGGTCCGCGACGGTAGGCTTGAGTGGCTGCAGGTGATCCGAAGTAATGACGTGTTTCGTGGCCTTCCGTACAACCTAGTTCAGTTCACCAGCCTACAGGAGATATTGGCCGGATGGTTGAACATCGAGTGTGGTACGTACAACCAGGTCAGCGACAGCCTGCATTTCTACGAGCGGAATGCTGACGACGTGCTGGCCTCATACCCTCTGCCCGACGTTGCCCTCAACACAGACAATCTGGCGCTTCCTAAGGACGAGTCCGACCGGATTTTCAGAGAACTCGAAAGCCGCATTGAGCAGCTGATAGACCCAGACCTAGGGTCAGGCGAGATCAAGAGGTTGGCATCCTGGGAGTCAGCTCCTCAAGCCTACCAGAACATCATGATGGTCCTTGCCGCTGAGACACTTCGACGCCAGGGCGATACAGAATCGGCTATCGAGGCCATGTCTTCTTGCACTAACCCTGCATATCAACAACTCTGGGCGGAGTGGCTCGCACGGACATCTGGACGCAATGACCCAGTCAGGTCATCCTCTGGTGTCGGAGTCGGACTGAGGAGCCACTGAGGGGAGACTGTGCCATGAACCAGCGTATCAAGATCACTGAGCTGTTCGCCAAGTTTCGGTTGGAAAAAGTAAAACTGGGTCCCAGCTGGGCCACCGCTGAGATCTCAATTGACACAAGTGACAGAGACGCCGCTTGGGAACTCTATGTCGAGATGCTGACCAGGGTAGTCACGCAGCCTCTCCCCGTGGAAACAGGGGACGAGGAGACGGCCCTCGACAGTGTCTATTCTCTGTTCCCCATCACCCGTGAGGTCTTACGTCGACATGGGAGACGGGCCATCAACTTCACAAAGATTGCAGTCCCTGTCTTGAACCAGGTAGTTCGACCCTTTACAGCAAAGTGGCACGGCAAGCGTTTGGCCGGAGACCTCGCAAAGGAGGACATACGCAACGAGTTCCGCCATGAGCTGGCGACCTTGCAGGATGACCTGCGCAACTACAATCGCATGCTGGCAGGCATAGCCGGCGTGGAAGACCTTACCGACCTGGAGAAGGACCCGGGAGCGGAATGATGGCGAGAAGGCGCCGACACAACGTATTCGTGAGCTACTACCACGATCAGGACCAGCAGGACAAAGAGAGATTTATTCGCATGCTGGGCGACAACATCATAGACCGGTCTGTGAACATCGGAGACATACCTGGTCCGAATCCACCAACCGAAGCCACACTTCAGCAGATTCGGAAAGAGTTCATTGCTCAGGTGTCAGTCACGGTTGTGTTGATAGGACGCTGCACCTGGCAGCGTAAATTCGTTGACTGGGAGATTGGAGCCTCTCTTAGGGACACTGAGGCAAATCCTCGCTGCGGACTGTTGGGCATCCTGCTGCCCGGTCATCCGGACTTCGGGAGAACCTCCTATCGCGGACAACTGATTCCACCGAGATTGGCGGACAACTGCGACGGCGACGACCAGTTCGCTTCGATTCACGACTGGTCAGGTGATCCAGACCTGGTCCGCAGTTGGATTCACGACGCATTCCTAAGACGTAAGCGACAACCCGACCTTGACAATAGCCGTCTACCTTTCGGGAGAAACTGGAACGGCAACTGTATGGCGGGTTGGCAGCAGTAGGCCACTCCTTACACTACGATCCGACAAGAATAGAAAAAAGGAGGTAGATATCATGACCGACGACATACGCAACGTCTTCATCAGTCACATACACGAGGATGATGAGGGCATCGCCAAGATCAAAGGACTTGCCGAAAAGCACGGAATGACGGTCCGAAACGGTTCGGTCACATCGGACAGACCTAATTCGGCAACCAATGAGGACTACATCAAGTACCAGATTCTGGCGCCGCGCATCAGATGGTCGAGCGTGCTGGTCGTGTACATTTCGCCAGACACAAAACATAGTTGGTGGGTGGATTGGGAAATTGAGTACGCCCACAGCCAGGGCAAGAGGGTTGTCGGCGTATGGGAATGGGGAGCGAAGGAGTGCGAGGTACCGGAAGCCCTCACGCGCCATGGCGACGCCGTCGTTGGATGGAACGGAGAGAGCATGGTAGATGCGATCAATGGCGCTTCCGATGAATGGCGGCAGCCAGATGGGTCTGCTTGGGACTACCGTGCCATCAAACGCTATGCCTGCCGATAAGACGCCATGCCTGCCAGGCTGTACTCATACATTGTGGCAAGGGACTACGGATTCGCTCCGAATCCGTTCTATGGCTTCTGCACCCTGGCGACATGTAAGCCCCAGATACGCAAGAAAGCTGAGATAGGAGACTGGATCATAGGCACCAGCTCGAAGTCGAAAGGCCGAGACGGGCGCCTTGTCTACGCAATGAGGGCCACCGAGGCCATGTCGTTCGACGACTACTGGGCGGATAGCCGCTTCCACCGCAAACGTCCTGACATGCACGCCAGTATGAAGAAAGCCTTCGGCGACAACATATACCACCGCCACGATGGCTCAGGCCCATGGCGCCAGTTGGATTCGCACCACAGCCACGACGACGGAACGCAGAACAACAGGAACGTCCGTAATGACACTCAGGTCAACCGCATGCTCGTGAGCAATGATTTCATCTACTGGGGCGGCGGCGGTCCCATTGTACCTACTTTCCGTGGCATAACCGTTTGCCACACCACGCAAGGACACAGATGCAACTTCCCCAGCGAGGTGGTTGAGGACTTCGTTGCCTGGCTCCGCAGTTTGGACGACAAGGGCTACCGCGGCATCCCGCTCGACTGGGCCTGAGCATGGTGTGGCCTCCGCTGTTCTGCTCATCATCCTAATGAATACTTACATGCGGGTGACCTCAATCAATGGGGTTCTGACCAGTTGTGTGCGGCAGCCGAAGAATTCGTGGAGCTTCTCACCTCCAGCAGCGCGTAGAAGATCTCCCTGTCCAGCAACTCCTCTCTCAGCTCGCCATCGAAGCTCTCGATCTAGCCATTCTCCCACGGTGAGCCGGGCTCGGTGTAAGTATCATGGCGTCCAACTCAATGGGGCAGTTGGAGCTTACAGTTCTGTCCCTTTGGCTTGGCCTGCCCCTCAGCTATGAACTTAGTTGATAGGACGGAGATTGCTTCCTGGCTTTAACACCTATTGCAAAGGAATTATACAGTTGCGATAATCAAATGAGCAATGCACGCCAGCGGCAGGTGACAGCGATCTGAGGTGTGTACCCGCTGAGGAGAGGCCAATGGCCAGGACAGCGAGCTTCGACGGCGGCGCTTTCTTCGTCGCGTTGGACACAGAGAGGCAGTCCCGTCAATGCACCTGGAAGCAGGTGGCGGAGGAGTGCGGCATCAGCGCCTCCACCTTAACTCGTATGGCTCAAGGCAGACACCCCGACGTGAACGGACTAGCGGCGCTTGCTACCTGGTCGGGGTTGGACGTGAACCGATTCCTCAGGAGCCCATCCGCCGGGGAGGAGCCCGAGCCGTTGGCGGTGATATCTTCCTGTCTCCACTCCGACCCCCATCTCAACGAGCAAGCCGCTGTCGCCCTCAATCAGATGGTCAAGGCAGCTTATAGGAGCATGACGAGCCAATGAGCGCCCTCAACATCAGCGGCTTCATCTGGGGCATCGCAGACGACGTGCTGCGGGACGTGTACGTTCGCGGCAAGTACCGCGACGTCATCCTGCCCATGACGGTCATTCGCCGCCTCGACGTCGTGCTAGAGCCGACCAAGGATGCGGTGCTCCGCATGAAGAAGCAGTTGGATGACGCGGGCATCACCAACCAGGACGCCGCCCTGCGCCAGGCCTCCGGCCAAGCCTTCTACAACACGTCCCGCTTCCGTCTCCGCGACCTGGCCTCACGCGGTCGGCAACAACAACTGCGGACCGACTTCGAGGCGCACCTCGACGGCTTCTCTCCCAACATCCAGGAGGTCCTGGACAAGTTCAAGTTCCGCAACCAGATACCGACGCTGGTGGAGGCAGACGCCCTCGGCTTCCTGATAGAGAGATTCTTGGACAGCTCCATCAACCTCAGCCCTCAACCTGTCCTGAACGGTGACGACTCGGTACGGCTGGAGGGGCTGGACAACCACGGCATGGGCACGGTCTTCGAGGAGTTGATCCGGCGATTCAACGAGGAGAACAATGAGGAGGCTGGGGAGCACTTCACTCCCAGGGACGTGGTGCAGCTCATGGCCCGCCTCGTCTTCCTGCCCGTGGCCGAGCAGGTGCGGTCCGGCACCTACCTGGTCTATGACGGCGCGTGCGGCACCGGTGGGATGCTGACGGTTGCCGAGGAGACGCTGACGCAACTGGCCGGTGAGAAGGGCAAGGAGGTTTCCGTGCATCTCTACGGCCAGGAGGTCAACCCGGAAACCTACGCCATCAGCAAGGCAGACCTCATCCTGAAGGGCGAGGGCACAGAGGCCGACAACATCGGGTTCGGCTCCACCCTCGCCGCCGACGCTTTCCCAGCCCACGAGTTCGACTTCATGCTCTCCAATCCGCCTTACGGCAAGAGTTGGAAGACCGACCTGGAGCGCATGGGCGGCAAGGCTGACATCACGGACCCGCGCTTCGTCGTGGAGCACGCCGGCGATTCGGACTACTCCCTCCTCACCCGCTCCAGCGACGGGCAGATGATGTTCCTGGCAAACATGCTGAGCAAGATGAAGCGGGACACGCCGATGGGCAGCCGCATCGCAGAGGTGCACAACGGAAGCTCGCTCTTCACCGGCGACGCAGGGCAGGGGGAGAGCAACATCCGCCGCTGGATCATCGAGAACGACTGGCTGGAGGCTATCGTCGCGCTGCCCCTCAACATGTTCTACAACACCGGCATCGCCACCTACATCTGGGCGCTGAGCAACCGCAAGCCGGAGCATCGCCGGGGCAAGGTGCAGCTCATCGACGCCACCCAGTGGTTCAAGCCCCTACGCAAGAACCTGGGCAGCAAGAACTGCGAGCTCTCCCACGAGGACATTCGGCGCATCTGCGACGCCTTCCTTGCCTTCGAGGAGACCGAGCAGTCGAAGATCTTCCCCAACGAGGCCTTCGGCTATTGGAAAGTCACCGTGGAGCGGCCCCTGAGGCTGAAGGGTATCGCCCCGGAGCGGGCCTACGCCGTCAAGGAGATCAAGGCGCTCAAGGACGAGGCAGAGCGTTCGGAGGCCGCTCCGCCGGTCATCAAGAAGGTTCACAAGAGAGGGACGGAGCCTGACCCGTTGCGCGGCCTGTTCCCGAGGACGATCGACGGCAGGCCCGCCGTCGTCGAGTACGAGCCGGACCCCGACTTGCGGGACACGGAGCAGGTCCCCCTGCTGGAAGACGGCGGCATTGACGCCTTCCTGCGCCGAGAAGTCCTGCCCTACGCCCCCGACGCCTGGTACGCGCCGGACAGTGTGAAGGTGGGCTACGAGATCAGCTTCACCCGCCACTTCTACAAGCCCCAGCCCCTGCGCCCTCTGGAAGAGATACGGGCGGATATACTGGCATTGGAGCAGGAGACTGAGGGTCTGCTGGCGGAGATTGTTCGGTAGTCGCCGCACTCAAGAGAAGAGAGGAGAAGAGCGCAATGTCCATTGCCATATCCGAGATCATATTTGAAGTCAGCGAGGACGAGACCGACGGCGGATACTCAGCCAGCGCGCTGGGGTACGGCATACACAGCGATGGCGAGACGGTCGAGGAGCTTCGGCGGAACGTCAAGGAAGCGGTCGATTGCTACTTTGACGCTTCGATGCAACGGCCAGCGTTGATTCGCCTCCACTTCGTTCGCGATGAGGTCCTCGCGCCGTGAAACTGCCACGTGACTTGAGCGGCGAGCGCTTGGAGCGGTCACTTCATCGTTTGGGCTATGAAGCTACCCGACAGCGCGGTTCTCACGTGCGGGTAACTACGCAAGTTGAAGAACTCCTGGAACAGCTTGACCTATAGGTTCGCCAATATGCTCATAACCACATCCAGCCCCTACGATAGGAGACGTACATGGCTAAAGACAACCAGCGCTCTATCCGAACTTCTAACGCCGGCCGTCAACAGTTGTCGACGTTCACCCGTGCGCTTGATCTAATCAACGCCAGTGGCATTTCGGCAGCTATGCGTCTGATGCAATCACAGCAAGCTGTAGTAAGTAAAGCTTTGCTCTCCGCAGGTTCTCCTGTCTCCTACAATGACTTGCTCAAGGCGACCCAACAAATGCATGAGTTGAGCTTGCCTACGACTACCGGGTTCAATGCCCTCTCTTCGGTGCATCACTCTTGGCTTTCCAAGTTAAGTCACCTTTCCAAATCTTCTGTGCAGTTTGAAAGCATTGCCAAGCTAGCACTGTCCGACATCTCGTACAATCTGACAGTTATAGAACCCCGAATGTCCAAAATTAACTTTGCTGACTTGGGGCGACAACTAGATATTCAGCAGCCGGTCATGTCAGCAATTGAACACTCTATGTCCAATTTCATGGCTTCACATCGCCTGCTGGTTGAATCTATTCAAGATATAGACGATCTTGTCAAACTACCGTCCTTCGTGTTACCCGGGGCGTCTCGCGAGTTGGCTTCTACGGGTCATTGCTTGGACGTACTCTATCCACCGGCGAATCAAACGCAAACATCCGATGAAGAGATAGAGGCTTATCCCACTATCGAAGGTGGTCTTGAAGGTTCTGATCTGGTTGACCTGCTGAAGAGAGTAGACCCAGACTTAAGTATTATGTTTATGGGTGCAGTGAGTGCTCTAAATGGGCATAACCAAGATCGTTCAAGGCATGTGCTGGTTTCACTACGGGAATTAAGGAATCAACTTCTCCGTAGGTTAGCACCCAAAGAAGAGTTGGCGCAATGGATTATAGGACAGGCTAATCAATCCTATATATACGAAGGAAAACCCACTCGCCGTGCCAAGATTATGTATGCGCTTCGGGAAGTGGATAACGAACCTTTGCGGGGTTTCATAGAAGCCGACGTCGATGCAGCAATCAAATTGTTTAAATTGTACGATCGACTCCATGAGAAAAAGGTAGGCGTTACCGACGATCAGCTTCGCGCTATTTTCATCAGGTCACGATCGCTCTGGGAATATCTTCTCAAGACGTACTACTAGTCATAGAGGTGGTTGGACCCAATGTTAATGAAAACGCAGAAGGCACATATTCCAAGTACGCTTGGCAACTACGCGCCATACCGCGCCTACAAGCTATCCGGCGTCGAGTGGCTCGGCGATGTGCCCGCGCATTGGGATGTCGTCCAGCTTGGAAGAATAGGTGTCTTCTCCAAAGGCTCCGGGGGAACGAAGGATGACGAGGTTCCCGATGGGATACCTTGTGTTCGGTATGGGGACCTCTACACGACGCATACCCACTTCATTAGCCGGACACGGAGCTATGTCTTGCCAGAGAAGGCCAGTGCCTACACTCTGATCAATAGAGGTGACGTGCTCTTCCCTACGTCGGGGGAAACGATAGAGGAAATTGGCAAGTCCGCCGTCAACCTAATGAACACGCAGGTCCTCTGTGGTGGGGACATGATCATATTCCGGTCGACAATCCCAATGGAACCCAAGTTTGCAGGCTACGCACTGGACTGCCCTGCCGCTCAAACTCAGAAGTCCTTGATGGGGCGCGGCATCACCATCATGCACATCTACAGTAGCCAGCTCAGGTATCTGTGGTTGTCCCTCCCACCCCTCCCCGAGCAGGCCGCCATCGTGCGGTACCTGGACTACGCGGACCGGCGCATCCGGCGGTACGTCAGCGCCAAGCGGAAGCTCATCGCGCTGCTGGCGGAGGAGAAGCAGGCCGTCGTCAGCCGGGCCATCACCCGCGGCCTTGACCCCAGCGTCGCCCTCAAGCCCTCCGGCGTAGAGTGGCTGGGGGACGTGCCGGCGCATTGGGAGGTAGTGCAACTGGGTCGAATAGGCAGTTTCTCCAAGGGCGGTGGAGGCACAAAAGAGGACGAAGTGGACGTAGGTCTCCCGTGCATTCGCTATGGCGACATCTACATGGACCACAAGTATCACGTAGAGCACAGCCGTACCTACATTACCCCAGAACGGTCTCCAAACTACACGCCTATGCAGTACGGTGACATCCTCTTTGCCGGGTCCGGAGAGACAATTGAGGAAATTGGCAAGTCGGCAGTCAACCTTCTTGATGGAGAAGCCTACTGCGGTGGTGACGTAATTCTGTTCCGTCCAGCAATCGAAGTGAATCCACGCTTCACGGGCTATGCAACCGATTGCGTCCAAAGCGCTCATCAGAAATCGTGCATGGGCCGTGGGATAACCATTATGCATATCTACAGTTCTGAGCTTAAGTACATGCGCCTGGCCCTACCTGCCCTCGCCGAGCAAACCGCCATTGTCGAGCACCTTGACAAGGCCACCGCCGGCATAGACGCCGCCATCGCCCGGGCCCGCCGGCAGATTGAGCTGGTGCAGGAGTACCGCACGCGGCTGATTTCGGACGTGGTGACGGGCAAGCTGGACGTGCGGGCGGCGGCGGCGCAGCTGCCGGACGAAGCGGAGGACCCCTCGACAGGCTCAGGGCGAACGGGGTTGTGGCCGGGCGG
Organism: Dehalococcoidia bacterium; assembly: GCA_965221925.1. GTDB lineage: Bacteria > Chloroflexota > Dehalococcoidia > Lucifugimonadales > UBA2985 > JAPPHY01. The sequence continues at coordinate 1,150,426 of OZ244924.1, forward strand.
CCCCCTGGGGGATGATGGGGACGGAGACCCCTATGACGCCGGCGAGTCGTTGGGAGAAGAACCGGCCATGGAAAGGGAGGTGACGCCATGATGGACTGGAGCAAGTGCCCGGTGGTGGAGAGCGTGCCCGGCAGGGTGAGCGGGGCCTGGGTGTTCAAGGACACGCGGCTGCCGTTGTACGTCCTCTTTGAGAATCTCGCAGAGGGCGCGACGATCTACGATTTCATCGAGTGGTTCGGTGGGGTGGAAGAATCGGAGGTGAGGACGGTTCTGGAGCACGTCGCAAAAGACCTCCGCAGCAAGGTTGTGTATGCGGATCCTGTTCGATAACGGAACACCCGGCCAGTTGCGCCGCCGGCTCTTTGGGCATGAGGTCGACGAGGCCCGGCAACACGGCTGGGACAGGTTGGCCAACGGGGACTTGCTGGTCATGGCTGAAGAGGCTGAGTACGACGTCCTGATAACTACCGATCAGAATATGCGGCGCCAGCAAAACATGGCAAACAGGCGCGTGGTCATTGTCGTACTGATGGACACCGGATGGCCGCGCATCGCGCGGCGGACCGAGGCTGTCCGCGAGGCGTTGGCAGGAATAGGGCCCGGTGAGGTGAGGGAAGTCTCCATCCCGATGAGAGGCGAGGGATAGCGTGACCACCGACACCAGCGAAAGAGGCCTTGAGCGCCTCATCTGCGCGGCGCTGACGGGAGCCGACTGCGACCCGCCGCAGGGCGGAATGGTGCGCGAGCGGCCGTCCAGCTACGGCGCAGGATGGATTTGCGGCGACCCGCAGGACTATAACCGGGAATACTGCGTGGACCTCGCCCAACTCTCCGCTTTCCTCCATGCCACGCAGCCCAACGCCGCAGAATCCCTCGGCCTGGACGAGGACGGTCCTGCCAGGCGCAGGTTTCTGGCACGGTTGCAGGGAGAGGTCACGAAGCGCGGCACCGTCGATGTGCTGCGGAACGGCATCAAGCATGGGCCGCACCAGATCGACCTGATGTACGGCACGCCGTCGCCGGGAAACGAGAAGGCCAAGGTCCTGTACAAGCAGAACCGCTTCAGCGTGACGAGGCAACTGCGGTACAGCCAGGACAATACCCAATTGGCATTGGACCTGTGCCTGTTCGTCAACGGTCTGCCGGTTGCCACCTTCGAGCTGAAGAATAGCCTGACCAAGCAGACGGTGGACGACGCCGTAGAGCAGTACAAGCGGGACCGCAGTCCCGGGGAACGGCTCTTCGCTTTGGGTCGCTGCCTGGCCCACTTCGCCGTGGACGATCACGAGGTGCGGTTCTGCACCAAGCTCGACGGCAAGGCGTCCTGGTTCCTGCCCTTCAACAAGGGATGGAACGACGGCAAGGGCAATCCACCCAATCCCAACGGCCTCAAGACCGACTACCTGTGGAAGCAGACGCTCACACGGGACAGCCTCGTCAACATCATCGAGAACTACGCCCAAGTCGTGGAGAGCAAAGACGACAGGACGGGCAAGAAGAAGCGGGAGCAGATATGGCCCCGCTATCACCAACTCGACGTGGTGCGGAAGCTGTTGGCCGACGCATCTGGTAGAGGAGTCGGCTCCAGGTATCTCATCCAGCACTCGGCAGGAAGCGGCAAGTCCAACTCCATCGCGTGGCTAGCCCATCAGCTCATCGGGCTGGAGCGGGACGACGCGCCCACCTTCGACACCGTGGTGGTCGTCACGGACCGCAGAGTGCTGGACAAGCAGATACGGGACACCATCAGGCAGTTCGCCCAGGTCGGCTCCGTCGTGGGCCATGCCGAGACCTCAGCCCAACTCCGCGCCCTCTTGCAGCAGGGCAAGCGCATCGCAGTCACCACGGTGCAGAAGTTCCCCTTCATCCTGGATGCCATCGGAAACGAGCACCGGGGACGCAGTTTCGCGATCATCATCGACGAGGCTCATTCCAGCCAGGGCGGCCGCACGGCGGCGGCGATGTCCACGGCGCTTGGGGAATCCGGTAGCGATGAGGGGGACGAGACCACCGAGGACAAGATCAACCGCATCATGGAGAGCAAGAAGATGCTGGCCAACGCCAGCTACTTCGCCTTCACCGCCACGCCCAAGAACAAGACGCTGGAGATATTCGGCGCACCCGTCCCCGAAGGCGGCGCTACAAAGCACGTTCCCTTCCACTCATACACCATGAAGCAGGCCACCCAGGAAGGGTTCATCATCGACGTGCTGGAGCACTACACGACGGTCGGCAGCTACTACCGGCTGGTGAAGACGGTGGAGGGGGACCCGGAGTTCGACACCAAGAGGGCCGGTAGGAAGCTGCGCCGATACGTGGAGGACCACGACCACGCCATCCGGTTGAAGGCGGAGATCATGGTGGACCACTTCCACGAACAGGTGGCGAGCTTGCAGAAGATCGGCGGGCAGGCAAGGGCCATGGTGGTGACCAGCAGCATCCAGCGGGCCATCACCTACTACTACGCCATCCGGGACTACCTGGCGGAGCGCAAGAGTCCCTACAAAGCCATCGCCGCCTTTTCAGGCGAACCTGAATTCAACGGCGCAAAGGTCACCGAGGCGTCCCTCAACGGCTTCTCGGCGAACCTCATCCCCGAGAGGATTCAGGAGGACCCGTACCGCTTCTTGGTTTGCGCCGACAAGTTCCAGACCGGGTACGATGAGCCGCTGTTGCACACCATGTACGTGGACAAGCCGCTGTCGGGGGTGAGGGCTGTGCAGACGCTCTCCCGGCTCAACCGGGCGCATCCCAAGAAGGACAACGCCTTCGTGCTGGACTTCGCCAACGACGCCGACGCCATTCAGCACGCCTTCGCCGACTACTACCGCACCACCATCCTGTCAGAGGAGACCGACCCCGATAGGTTGCATGACCTGAAGGCGGCCCTCGACGGCTACCAGGTCTACGGCCCGGAGCAGGTGGACGAGTTGGTGAAGCGGTTCTTGGAGAAAGAAAGCCGCGACCGCCTCGACCCCATCCTCGATGCCTGCGTCGCAGTCTACCGGGAGTTGGACGAGGACGGGCAGGTGGACTTCAAGGGCAGGGCAAAGGCGTTCCTGCGGGCCTACGGGTTCCTGGCTACCATCCTGCCCTACACCAACGCCGAGTGGGAGAAGCTTTCCATCTTCCTGACCTTCCTCGTGCCCAAGCTGCCAGCTCCCGAGGAGGACGACCTGTCGAAGGGGATTCTGGAATCCATCGACATGGACAGCTACCGGGTGGAGAAGCAGGCAGTACAGGCCATCCAGTTGGCCGACGAGGATGCCGAGATCGGGCCGGTCCCAACCGAAGGCGGAGGGCAGAAGCCTGAGTTGGAGATGGACCGGCTGTCCAACATCGTCAGGGAGTTCAACGACCGGTTCGGCAACATCGAGTGGAAGGACCAGGACAAGATCGAGAGGGTCATATCCGAGGAGTTGCCCGCAAAGGTTGCCGAAGATACTGCGTACCGCAACGCCATGGCCAACTCCGATAGGCAGAACGCCCGCATCGAGCACGACAAGGCGTTGGAGCGGGCCATGACCGAGTTGCTGGCAGACCACACTGAGCTGTTCAAGCAGTTCAGCGACAACGAATCCTTCCACCGGTGGCTCTCCGAGATGGTCTTCGCGGCGACGTACGCCGGGGCGGCCACCGGCACTGGCGGCGCTGACCGTTGAGAGCCCCATCGTCAGCAGCAGTTCCCATGGGTCGGAGGGCAACAGAAAAGGAGGTCACATATGAACAAACGGGTGAGGCAGGCACATTGGAGGGAGGCCGGATCATCCACGGTATAAGGGATATAGGAATGGGGACTCATGCGCCCGCATGGGAGCGTGATTCCGGCTGTGCACTGAGAGGGCTTGCGCGATGCCGCGACAGCGCATCCACCACAGCAGAGTGACCTACCAGGTCCCCCACGACTTCCCTGAGCGGCTGGAGCGGTTCAAGGAGGAGTCTGGCCTGTCGTGGGCGGAGATCATCCGCCGTCTCGACATCCACCACGAGACGATGCGGCGCTGGAGGCAGGGGCGGGCCAGCCCCAGCATGCGGAACATGATGGCGCTGGTAGCCGTGGCGAGACCCCTGGGCCTCGTCCACCTGTTCACCGACTAGGGAGTCGGCGCTCCGGCGAGCGCCTGCGGCCCCAGGGTCTACCGACTAACTCTCGTGGCACACCCACGTCAGGTCGTCTCCTCTGCACGGCACGGATACGGGCATAGAAATGCTGAAACGCAAAAGGGCAGCACATGAGCCTGTCTAAAAAGTCGGCGAGACCCGTACGGTCAAGGACGCGGAATCGGGCAGCGTCGGATAGGTGTCTTGTGCCCGCTCAGCTACTTACCTTTGATATGATGACAACCGCCCGGGTGAGGAGCCACCGTGCCATAGGCCGGGGGCACCACGAAAAAGAGAGGTAATCTATGGCGGAGATTTTCTCTACGGTAGGGCTGGTTATCGATGTCACTGCAGTGTTGACATTGATTATTCTTTCCCACGCGGAATTGGGTATGGGAAGCATCGCCGGGACCGACGAAGGTATCCTCCGAGGGTTGGTGCTCAGGGTCAAGAGTATGATGGGGCATGACAGGATCCTGTTAGTGCTGAACGTTGTTTGTGTAGTCGGCCTGTTTGTTGGAACAAGCTTGATGATAGTAGGGATTTGGATATAGAAAGGCGGACAACCCACCCAAGCTCAACCCCTCCCCGTCCTCCCTACCGATTGCTTGCAGTTATCCTGCCCACTGCTGGACAGGATGATTGACGAGGCCTTGTCGGGCGTTAAGTTGGGAGGCTACTCTTCAATCTACAAGCAGACGGAGACCCTGACGACGAGCGTAGCCTGCGATAGAGTTCAGACGTTGTGCCTGACCTTTCTGTCTACACCCCCTTGCAATCAAGCGGTACTATTCAATAGGCGAGCTTGGCGCCGGCTTGTTTCTTACTGAAATCCCCTTGCTTTCACATGGTAGCTTGCTGCAGGCGGGAGTCTTCGCCCCGCCTCAGGAAACCCCATACACTAAAATCGAACGGAACCACTGTGAGGCGATACTGGGAGAGGAGCCGAAGAGATGCCGCTTCGAGACATGGACCGAGAGCAAATGTAGCTGTTGCCGCCGTCCCTTGACGAGCTGTTGCCATTGGATCACCCGGCGCGATTCGTGGCTGAGTTCGTAGACGCGTTGGATAGGGACGACTGGGCGGAGCTTGGCGTGGAGATAGAAGGAGACCCGCTGGGAGCGCCGGCCTACCATCCTCGTGCGCTGTTGAGCGTGTGGCTGTACGGCTTCATGACCGGCGTGCGCTCGTGCCGGAAGCTGGAGACGGCCTGCCGGGACCAGATACCGTATCTGTGGCTGAGCGGATGGCAACATCCAGGCCACAACACCCTGTGGCGATTCTACAAAGGACACAGGCGGGCCATGAGGAAGCTGTTTGAGCGGACGGTTCGCACGGCGGTGACGATGAAACTGGTGGACCTGGCGGTGCAGGCGGTGGATGGTACAAAGGTGAGCGCCAACGCATCGGTGTACAGGACCCACAACGCTGAGGAACTGCGCCAGCTATTGAACCGGGTAGAAGCGGCGATACGTGACCTTGAAGCTCAGAACGAAGCGGGAGAAGATACAGCCGCTGCCCATCTGCCCAGGGAACTGGCCAACAAGGAGACGCTGAGGGAGCAAGTGAGGCGGGCGATGGCCGACCTTGAGAGTAAGGAACGCCAGAAGCGCATCAACCTCACTGACGGAGACGCCCGGCTGATGAAGGCGCGTGGCAGCGTTCTGCTTGGCTACAACGCCCAGGCTATGGTCCATCTGCTCCAACTAATTCGACGAAATGGGGTGTCTCGCACCTGATTTACCCATGTTCGACCACAGTGACCGCCTCGAAAGACACTAATGTACGTATACATCCGCCGTTTGCCAGCACGATTGTGTTTGATCGACTCGAATCAGGGCGAAAATGGCGCGACTCCCCCCGTCCTCGGACGCTTCGCCAAAGCTAAAATGGTAATTAGTTGGAACAAATGAGCTATGGTCTCCCCCTTAGAACCTGACGGGGGAGCGGCCGGCATGTTTATCACGGCGGTTGACATGGCAGATGATGGTCGTGACGGCCCTCAGTTGGTTCCCATGATTGAGCAAGCTGAGGAGACGACGGGAACGAAATCAGAGATGACGTTGGCCGATGCCGCTGACCACTCCGGGGAAGGGCTTGGAAGGATGCGCTCGTAGAGGCCAGTCGGTTGCGATGCCGGAGACGCGACAACAGTTGCTTGGGGACTCATATCACAAGGACCGATTTACCTATGACGAGCACAGCGACAGCTTCAGGTGTCCACAAGGACAGAGGCTCCAGTTTCTTCGTATCCAACGCTTGAATGGAGTCCCGTTTCGTCTGTACCGGGCCTCTGGAGCCGTCTGTCAGGCGTGCCCGGCCTTCGAAGTCTATACGAGGGCCAAAGAGACCGGCCGTAGTCTGATGATAGGGCCTTACGACGCCGCGCTGCGCCGTCATCGTGCCTGGATGTCTACCAACGAAGCTAGGGATTCGTACAAGCGGAGAAGGCCGCTGATCGAACCGGTCTTTGGAAGCATCAAAGAGCAACTGGCGGCTCGGAGGTTCGTGCTGCGCGGCTTTGCAAACGTGTCGGCCGAGTGGGCTCTGTTGGGCACAGCCTTCAACCTGCGCACCCCCTGGCGGGTGTGGCGTCTCTGCGCCTTCGTCAATCTACTTCGCGGTCCACAAAGCCTCACTTCGCTTCCTAAGAGCGTCGCGATAACAGTGGGCACCCACTGGTCGCAAGTCCCGTCACCTGCTCTAGCCCTACAGGCCAGTCCGTTTAGTGAGTCCCGTTGACCTAAGCTGGCCGCAACATCGCTTTTGAGACAGGCTCACATATGGCCGCTCCATCAGAGGAATGTTCCCGTCGCAATAGGCATGGGATTGGGTTGTTCCCCCACTTCCGCCCTAAGTTGGTGATGCAAGGGCAGGCAGGGTCCAGAGCATCAGGCGTCTCAGAAAGGCTTGCTCCCTCTCTAAATGTAGTGCCCGCACATGGGTGGCCGCACAGAGTAGAACACAACTGTCACGCTGGCGTTGCCTTACGGGAACGGCTGCACCATCATGGAGGCATCGTTCTAAGAAGGTCCTGGTACGAGGCTGAGTAGAACCCACACCGAGAGATAAAGGCCGCGAGGGGATAGATTGGCGCGGCTCTCGGGCTGGACTCCCACCGATGGAGATGGACTGAGGCCCAGGCCACGGGTCGGAGTCTGCCCGTCCCAGGCAATCATTTCAGCAACCAGGAACCGACCCGATAGCGAGATATGAAGACACACAGGAGGAGCGTCATGAACGAGGAGCATGACGGGACGGACCAGGGGAATCCATCGGAAGAAGAGTACCAGAGATTCCGGAGGATGATGGACGGCATGGGTCGCGAGGACCTTCGCCGGATGGTCGAGCGCCTGACGGAGAGAATCGAGGCGAACCCCCGGGACGCCGAGGCCATGTCCGCCCGGGGGCTGGCATACGGCGAGTTGGGGGAGCACCGACTTGCGGCGGAGGACTACGGCGGGGTCATCGCTCTGGACCCCGGCAATGCGGGCGCCCACCTCGACAGAGCTCGCGCCTACGCCAGGCTGGAGGAGCACCGCTTGGCGGTGGAGGACTACGACGCCGCCATCCGCCTGGCCCCAGGCGACGCTGTAGCGCACTACAGCCGGGGGGCGTGCAAGGCGGAGCTGGGCGACCTGGCCGGGGCGATGAGCGACTTCGACGTGGCCGTCACCCTGGCCCCCGGCGACGCCGACGCCCACTACAACCGGGGATTGACCCATGTGGCGATGGGCAAGCCCCACATGGCAGTGAAGGACCTGAGCAGGGCCATAGATTTGAATCCCACCCTCGCCGACGCCCACTACCATAGGGGCATGGCATACCGCGACATGGGCCGGATGGACAGGGCGCTCAGGGACTTCGACGCCGCCATAGAGATCGAAGAGGGGTATGGCCTCGCCTTCTACGCCAGGGGAATCACCAACGTCAATCTCGGCGCACACGAGGCCGCGCTCGGCGACTTCGACGCCGTGCTGGGACTCGACCCCGACAACGCCTCGGCGCTCCGGGGCAGGGGCATCGCCCTGGGCAGCCTGGGCCGTTACGACGAGGCGGTCAAGGACTTCGACCGGTCCCTGGAGATCGACCCCGGCAACGCCGAGGCCCTCTCGGCCCGGGGGCTGGCCCACAGCAGCCTGGAGCAATACGAGCTGGCGATAGAGGACTACAGCAGGGTCCTCGCCCTCGACCCCCGGAACAGGGACGTTCTCTACAGCCGGGGGACCGCCCGCATGTACGCGGCCCGGTTCGAGAGCGCCATCGAGGACTTCGAGGCCATCATCGGCATCGTACCGGGCCACGCCGCGGCGCGGGAGGCGAGGGACTTGGCCCGCGAGGCGCTGGGGACGCAGGGAGGCGAGGGCGAGGCCCGGGCGGCGCGGTAACGCCGCCGCGCGGACGTGAGCGCCCGCTGCCCCTTGCTTCGGGGATGTCGAAGACGGGCGATGCATTTCAGGCAACAAAAAAGCGTGGCATACATGGGGAGCCACGGGAGGCCGCCGTCGATGTGACGATAGCCTTCCCCTGAGAGTCGGCCCGGCGGTTTGCGCCGGGCCGACTCTCAGGCCTCACTAGGCGGCTGCCATCTCCGGCTGCGCCAGCATGGCGGAGATGGGCGGCGTCACCATGTGTTCCACCGACACCTGGCCCCGTCCGTCGTACCCGGCGCGGAACGCGTACTCCACCTCCGCGCCCCAGGGCACCCGGCCGCCGGTGCGGACCGTCCCACGGCCAGCGCCGCGCACCACCATCCCGCTCCGCTCCTTCTTTTTCCAGCCCAGCACCTTGATCTCGGCGGGCATCACCCGCTCCCCGGCCCCCGTCCGCTGGAACAACGCCCCGTGCAGGCTCCTGAGCACCCTCGCCGACGGGCTGCGCTGGCCGTTCATGATCTGGGAGAGGTGACCGGAGCTGATCCCGGCCCGCCGCGCCGCCTCGTTCTGGCTGATCCCCAGCGCGTCCATCTGCTCCCAGATCACCCGCCGGTCGATGTCGGGACACTGGGCGGACTCGACCTTGACCGGGGCTTGGAGCATCGACTCGACCCGCGCTTGGAGCTTCACGCCCATGCTCCGGTTGCCGCGAGCCACCATCGTCATGTAGCTGGCGGAGACCCCCACCCGGTCGGCCAGTTCCCCCAAGCTCATGCCGTAGGAGCTGGCGCGCTCCCGGATGAAGGTGCTCCTCTCTTCGACCACATCGCTCTGTCGGTAGACGATGCCCTGACCGGGGACCTCTCCCAGCACGGTCATCGCCTTCTCCCGCAGCTTGGGAGTCCAGGGCCTCTTTCCCGTCCCGACCTGGGAGAGGTAGCCAGGGGCTACGCCCATCTTCTTTGCGAGCTCCCGCATGGTGAGGCCCCGCCTTCTGGCCGCAGCCCTGAGCTCGGTCTCGGCGCTGGCTGTGCGCTCTCTAGGGGCCGGTCCGTTCGTCCTTGTCGTCGTCGTCGGATTGGTCGTTGGTGTGGTTGCCGTCGTCATGTCGCTTCCTCCTGTGAATGAAGAAAGCGAGACCGCCCCCACTGGCGTGGAGACAGTCCCGCTTGAATTGGCGTCCCGATGGTTCGGGACTGTCTCCGTGGGTGTTGGTGTTGGCTTTGCCTTAGCCCTAGTGCTGGCAAAGAGAAGGGCCGCCTCTCCTTGCGAGAGAAGCGGCCCTTAGCTCACCAACCGATGTGGGGTCTTTACATGCGAGAGGCCGGAAGCCCCGCCGTCGGCGACGCGGGGTCTACAAGCCAGATGCCGGGGCGTCAAGCCGTCAAAGCGGACTCCGACGCCCTCGACCTCGCCTACCAGTTACTCAATGTGCATGTTCACCTCCTTTCAGTTGCTGACCCGTGCCGGACATCCACGGCAGGTGTCGTTGGTGATGGGGTTGACGAAAGACGCACTCTGCCTACGGTCGGATGCCGGACGCGGAAGACGGAGCGGGGTGAAGAAGACGCAGCTCGGCCCAGGGCGATTCGTCGTGGAATCGACTCCGGGGGAACTGCTACGAGGGGAGCGGCTGTCCTACGACCTCATCGCAGACCAGCGCATGGGAGAAAAACGCAGCTTGCCCAAGGGTGCTTAGCGTCAGAGTTTGGGGAGGCTGCGAGACGTGAAGCGGCCAGCCCACGAAGTGACCGCAGGCCGGCGCATGATGAAGGTGCGAGATGGCCGTCAGACAGCCATGCCGCGGGCATGAGGAGCCGGTCGGGGCGACTGAGTTGTCTGCAAGAGTCAGGCGCACTCCGACCGACTTGTTGAGGACGAAGCGCAAAGGGGCGCACTCCGTCCCTGGTGTCCAGCGAGTGAAGCGATCAACTCCAACTCGCCGGACGGGTGTCGAACGGGCGAAGGGCTTAATCACTCCGACCGCTGGACGAAACCGAGGACGAAGGACCGGGGTCAACTCCGTCGTTTCGGCCCGCGCTGCCTGCGAAGGACCAGCGTCAACTCCGCTTCGGCAGCATTCCCTCGTGGGAGACCGGGGGAGAGCGAATCATCCTTCGGTCATGCCCGTGCAACAGGGATCACGCACCCAGGTTTCTATGGTCGGAAACCTTGGAAAAAGCCTAACAGCACACTCATTATCAACGGCCTGAGACTCGCAAAAGAGGGCCTGCAACACCCCTTTCGCAAACCGCCGCCAAATCGTTCACAAAAGTTGACTGCAAACCCGCCGCACACCCGGCCCGGTTACCGCCACAAGAGTCCGAAGCTCAGCCTGTTCAGGAGCTCCCGCTTTCTGATCGCTCTCCGCGTGTCGAAGAGCGCGGTCCTGCGCCAGTTGACCTGCCCGTCGCGGTCGAACCCGCGCAGCGGCCGCTTCTCCGGCGGAAGCGTCATGCCGTGGTCTTCGAGCAGGGCCAGCTCTACCACCCGCAGGCGCTCCTCCTCCTTCAGCCACCCAAGGCCCCTCCCCTCGTTGGGGTGAGCGTCCTTCAGCTCCCGCCACTCGACGATGAGCGCCCACGCATCGCCGAACACATCCTCGTCGTCCTCGGCGGGCTCCCGCGTCACGAGGTCGGGGTACTCCCGCCGCACCCTGGGTCTCGACGTGGGTTGTCTGCCCCGGCCCGACGCACCGCTCTCCGACTGGGAGGGACCGGCGCCGGCATGACCGGCCCCGGTCCCCTGGGCATCGCTGCTCTTCAGCGCTTCAACCCGGCCCTCGACGGCAGCTATCCGCCTGCGCAAGTCCTTGCCCAGGGTGTCATATCCCTTCGCCATCTCGTCACCGCCCTTCTCCAGCGCCTCCACCCGCTTCTCCAACCTGTCGTTGCGCTCCCGCTGCCGGGCCGCAGCCGAGCCGACGCCCTCCTGCAACGCCCGCTCCAGAGCCTGACGCACCCTCCGGGGCAGCTGCCCCGTCCTCGCGCACTCGGCCACCGTCCGCTGGTCCAGCTCCAGCACCCTCGCCGCGCCCTTGAAGCCCTTGTCCCGCACCAGCTCTTGCAGCAGCGTCATGAGCCGCATGTGGTAGACGTTCTCCACGTCTTTGCTGTCCTCGATGCCGTGTTCGGTGGTCTTCATCGACTTTCCTCCTGCTGAAAACTCCGCCTGACCCTCCGGCCAGCCACTGTCCGGCCCTTCCCACGGTCTCCTGCCACGTTTTCCGGGGACGTCATGCACCCCCACTTCAATCGCATTTTCCTGGGCCTAATGTCATTGGGACGCCGCTTCAACAGAACCGCCGATGTCATTCCCCACGTTTGGCGATGTCATTGCCGTCCGGAACACCGTGTTTCGACCAAGTGTTTCCTGTTCACGTCCTATAGAGGGGCGTTTTACCCTTGTTTCAGCTACGAAACCACGACTCTGGCCGCTCTGTTACCAAACTCAAACTCCTGTACACCCCCAATACTGCACGAAAGGGGCTGAAAAAAAGAGGGCCTATAACCCCCCGCATCCCTGCGCAGAGCCACGGGGGAACGGCCTGTAACGCCCCGCATTCGTGCGCAGAGCTATGAGGGGTCTTATTTCCGGTTTCATTTGCTCACACTTTTCTGCGACCGCCGTAATCCGGCCATTGGCGGCAGACCGCAGAAGAGAGGTGAACGAGTTGGCGATGAGAACGAAACTCCGATCCGTTAGACGGCTTCTTCCCCTGGCAACCGCGCTGGTCTTAGCGGCGCTTCTGGCAACCCCCGCAAGCAACATCGCCCTGGCCCAGGCCCCGCCCGGTAACGAGCTAACCCTGGTCAACGCCGACCGGGAACTGGTGGAGCGCAAGGGCGGCGGCGAGTTCGTCGCCCGTCCCATCTTCGACCGCGAGATCGAGAACCTCTTCTACGCCGTCCGCGACGCCGACACGGGCGACTGGATAACCGCCATGTACCGGGTCAATGGGGGTGAGAAGAAGCTCCGCGAGGGCTGGGAGTACTCCTGGGAGTACCCCGACCTCGACGAGCACCCCGAGCTCGACCGGGACAGGGCCTACCTGCTGGTCATGCTGGCCGTCGCCGAGGACGGCAGGAGAGGCGAGTTCTACGCCGTCGTCCCCATCCACGAACCCGGACGCATCTGGGACAAGATTCTGAGCGCCCTCAACCCCGCAAGATGGGCGAGGGCCTTCGCCGGCTGGGTGATCGAGGGAGTCCATGGGACCCTCTGCGGGGTGGTGGAGCGGGCCTCGGGCGGGGACGCCGACAACTGTGGGGGTGGGTAGCCCATGAGCGACATCCTCACCGGCACCCCTCCCGACCTCACCTACGCCAACGACCTGGTGCGCCAGGCGTGGCTGGTCGTTTGGGCCGTCACATCGGGTGCCCTGGTGGTGATCCTCGGCTGGATGGGGCTGAGCCTCATCGTCTCCGAGCATCTTGGACGCCAGCAGGCGGGCTGGCGGGAGATGGTCCCCCGGCTCGTTTTGGGCCTTGTAGCCGCAGCGTCGTCCCTGTGGTGGTGCGCCCTGGTCATCGACGTGGCCGACGCCGTGTCCGGCTTCATCGCCGTCTCCCTCAACGTCACCCCCGGAGACATGCTGCGCTCAACGTTGAGCACGCTGCTGACGGCGGTGCAGGCCGGGAGCGTGGGCATGGCGCTGCTACTGGCCCTGCTCTACCTGGTCTACGGCTTCTTCGTCCTCTACGTCATCGTGCAGATGGTGCTGCGCCTCGCCCTCATCGACATTCTCTTGGCCCTGGCCCCCATCGCTTTGGGGCTGTGGATTCTGCCCCACACGGCGGGCTGGGGCCGCCACTGGCTGCGGCTGTTCATGACGACGGTGTTCCAGCAGGCGGTGCAGCTCATCGCCCTGGCCCTGGGGCTCGGGTTCCTGGGCGAGTTCGCGGCCATCGCCGCCTTCGAGCCGGTGCAGGACCTGATCTGGAAGCTGCTGATGTCCCTGGCCTTCGTCTACATGGCGACCAGGGTGCCGTCGATGCTGGGCAACTCCGGCACCTTCGACTCCTGGCTCTCGATGCTCTATTTCGGCATGAATCTGCCCTCGTCGCTGATGCGCTCGGCCCGGACCATCGGGCTGATGGCGGGCGGGGCCGCCGGAGGGCCGGGCGGGGTTGCGGTGGGAGCGGTTGCCGCGAGCGCGGGCCTGTCGGCGGCTGGCAGCGGCCTCAACTCGGCGGCTTCGATGGCGACGCCGTCGGCAGGGGGAGGCGGCGTCGGAGAGCCCCGGAGCAGCGGCGAGTAGCCCAACACACGACAACAACGCAACGGCGCGGACGAGACCCGCGCCGGGCGAACGACACGACGGAGGACCAGCGATGTGCAGATAACGGGGAGTCACCGAGGAGACAAGACGAAGCGATGAACGCCGGTTGTGGGAGACCCGCCCGGCGGCAGAGAGGAGCAATAGCAATGGAACAACTGACACAGACCATCTCGAACCTGGTGGGCATCCTGCTGGGCGTCGTGGGAGCGGTGGGCGTCGGCTTCTTCATCTACGGCGCCTACATGTACCTCACCGCCAGTGGAGCGCCCAACCAGATGGAGCGCGGCAAGAGTGCCATGATGACCGCCCTCGCGGGCATCGTCCTGGCCCTGGTCACCTACGGCGTCGTGGAGCTGGTGATGAACGCGGTCGTGGACCCGGTCGTGGATATAGAGGACGCCCTGCCCACGCCGGAAGCCCCCAGCAGCTAATAGGCGGACGCAGTAAGGAGGAACGAGACATGAGAGAACACGAGGTGCCTACCCATGTGCAGGCCGAGGACAGGGTGCTGCTGGGGTTCACCTTCCCGCAGGTCGTGGCGGTGACGGCGGTGTGCGCCATCTCATACGGCGCATACCGCTACGCCCCCGTAGGCCCGTCCGAGGTGCGCATGGCCCTGGCCGTCCTCTTCGGGCTGGTTGGCGTGGCGATGGTGGTGGGCAAGATAGGCGGTCGGCGGCCACCAAGGGCAGCCGCCGACCTGCTGAAGTACAGGCTGGGGGCGAGGCTCTACGCCGGGCCGGTCGCCCAGCTGGTGAGGGCCGAGCCGCCCGCGCCGGCGCAGCCGGTCAGGAGCGTCCCCGGTCCGCTGAGCCTGATGGCGAAACGAGTCGGGCGTGGGCTGGGAAGGCTGCGCAAGAAGGGGAAGACCCGCAAGAACAAAGAGCGCCGCAACGGGCGGATGCGCTGGTTCGGCAAGCGCAGGGGGAAGGACGCCGGGAACAGGCGCGGCCAAGGGCATAAAGCCGAGACCTTGCAGAGCAGACGCAGGAAGCCCCGCATGGGCTGGATTCCGGTGGTGGCCCTAGCCGTCCTGATGGCGGCTGTCGTGGCCGTCCCTCAGTCGGCCTTGGCCGACGGCCACGAGCCCTGGCGGGACGAGATCGACTTCGAGGTGAAGGAGCCCGTCACCGGACGGCGGGTATTCGTCGAGGGGTTCACCGTCTCCGGCGACCGCGCCGCCGTGACCCTGCGGGCCGCCACGGAACTGGACATCCGCGTCCGTGCCTTTGGGGGGAGCGAGGGCAGCGCCCTCCGCTTCTGGGGGTCGGCAACGCTTGCCGAGGGGGAGCGGATCGACTACTCGCTCCCCCTCCACGGCCCCGCGCCGTCCTTCACCGTCTCGTGGGAGGACACCCTCGGCCAAGCCGGGGCCGTCACCTTCGAGGAAGCACAGCTTCCCTTCCCCCTTCCAGTCGTGGAGGGGGAGCTTTGCGACCTTCGCGTGACCTCCCTGGGCTGGACGCCCGGAGCCGTCAGCGGAGTTATCGAGTCCGAGTGCGTCACGCGCATCGAGCACCCGGTCGAGCTTCAGACGGTGGCCGGACACACCGACGTGATCCAGACGTCCCTGATGGACGCCCAGGTGACGGCGGTCACGGGCACCGTCGCCGCCGCGACCGGCGCGTCCCAGGCGAGCGTCGCCTTCGTCCCCAACGGCGAGACCAGCTTCCGGCTTCCCATCGGGGATAGTCAGGCGATTCACGCCGTGAGCGTGGACGTTAGCCTGGAGGCGAGCCTCCGCATCCCCATCCCCCCGCTGACGCAGCTCACCCACCACCCGGAGCGGGTCGAACACGTCACCAAGACCGTGCACCTCCATCGGCCGGGGGACAGCGACTCCGACAGTGAGACGGCGACGGGCACCTGCGAGGACGGCTCCACGTCGTCCGCCACCGCGACGGCCTACGCCTACGTCCCCAGCGCCACCATCGCCAGGGAGGTGACGGTGGAGGTCCTGCACAAGGAGCACGTCAAGGCCGAGACGGTGGAGCGAGAGCCGGTCACCCGCACCCGCGAGGAGTCCCTGAGCCTTGCGGCCGCAGTCGGCTCCGACGACCCCCTCGCCGTCCTGGTCCTGCCGGGGCCGGAGCCGGAGGACCCGCCCGCCGAGCAGGAGCCAGCGGACGGGTTGCGCAGCTGGTTCGACCTGCTGGGATGGGAGTGGCCCTGGTGAGGCGGGCGACGGCCCTGCTGCCGCTGACCGGCGCGGCCCTCGTCTTCATGGGGGCCTCGCCGGAAGAGGAAGCGATGCTTCACGCCTTCGACCGCGTGCTCACGGCGATGGCCTACGCCGCCTCCGGCCTCTGCCTTTTCGCCATCGTCTGGGCCGGGTTCGTCCTGATGGCCGAGGGAGGCGAGGAGCGCGGCGGCGGACGGGCCAAGGCCGCCGTCGTCATGGCGGTCGTCGGCCTGGTGCTGGTGCTGTCGGCCAAGGGCGTCGCCGCCCTGCTGAAGCACGGCATCATCCCATCCTTCCCAACCCCATAGAGAAAAGGAAGCAAACCGAATTGAAGAAGCTGATTGAACGAATCACGAGGCGCGGAGGGGAGACGCCGCCAAGCGAGTCTGCCGCTCCGCAGGAGATGCCGGAGGGCCAACTCCCCACGGAGTCAGCACCCTGTGGAACGACGGAGGCCGCGCCCAAGCCCCCGCCCGAGCTGCCCCTGTTCTTCATGCTGTCGCACCTGGACGACGACGGGCCGGTGCGCCTGGACGGGGTGAAGCTCGGCGTGTGCGAGGTGATGGGCCTGGAGATCGACGAGCCGAAGCTGGGGGCGTTCGCAGGGGCGCTCAACGCCCTGGACTTCCCCGCCCAGCTGCTCATCAGGCAGCACCCGCCGCGGCTCGGAGGGATGCGGGCGAAGCTGAAGGAGTCCCAACCGGACGACCTTCCCCCGCAGACGAGGGCCGCCGCCGAGTCCCTCCAGCGTCTCTTGACCGACCTGGAGGCCCGCGACGGCATCCTCGACCGGCGCTTCTACGCCGTGTGCGAGTTCGAGCGGGCCGACGAGCTGCGCGGCCTGCTGGCAAGGGCCGGTCTGTCCGTCCACCCCCTCAGAGGCCGCCAGCTTCGGATGTTTTTCGTAGCAGCCGCCCTGGGCGGCTCACCCTCCGAGCTTGACGAGGAGACGCCGGTGGAGGTGGAGATGCGCCGACGCGAGGTGCGCGTCGGAGACCGTCTGGTGCGCTCCCTCCACCTGGGCAAGTGGCCCCGCTCGCTGGCCCCCGGCTTCCTCCAGGGGCTGATGGCAGCCGGAGCGCCGATGGACCTGGCAGTCCACGTCGGCCCAATACCCGCTGAGCAGGCGGCGAGGACGCTGGAGTGGCAGAAGGTCAGATTCGAGTCGGCGCAGAGCCTGTCATTCAAGCGGGGCCGCACCATGTCGCCCGAGGCGGAGATCGCCCTGGAGGACATCACCCGGCTGCGCGACGAGGTGCAGCGGGGACGGGAGAGGCTCTTTCATGCCTCTCTGTCGGTCACCCTGCACGCGAAGGACGAGGCGTCCCTGAAGGAGATGACCCAGCGGGCCAGGGCCCACTTCGCCGCCACGCTGGGCAAGCTCGATCCCCTGGCCTTCCGGCAGCGCGAGGGCATCCTGTCCACGCTGCCCCTGGCCCTGAACGCCGTGGCCGAGTGGAGAACGCTGGACACGTCGTCCCTGGCCCGGCTCTTCCCCTTCTCGCCCCCCGACCTGGACACGAGGCAGGGCACCCTCTACGGCATCGACATGCGGGCCTGCGCCCCGGTGGTCTACGACCCCTGGGACGGCACCCACCTGAACGCCAACACCGCCGTCCTCGCCCGCTCCGGCAGCGGCAAGAGCTTCGCCACGAAGCTCGGCGTGCTCAGGGGTCTGACGAGAGGCGTGACCGCCTACGTCATCGACCCCGAGGGCGAGTACGCGGACATGGCGAGGGCGGCGGGCGGGCGGGTGCTCTCTCCCGGAGTGCCGGGCCAGGGCATGAACCCCTTCGTCATCGACAGGGGCGACTCCGAGGAGCTGCTCCAGCGCATCGGCAGCCTCAGAAGGCTGATCGAGGTGATGGTGGGCGAGCGGCTGAGCGCCGACCGTCGCGCCTCCCTCGACCACGCCCTGGCGGGCTACTACGCCCAGACCCGCGAGCGCACCGGCTTTCGCGACTTCTACAGGTACCTCCAGGAAGACGAGTCCGGAGACCCCGGTCTCGCAAGGCTGCTGCGCCCCTTCGCCACCGGCAGCCTGCGCCACCTCCTCTCCTACGAGGGCGACGACCTGCTGTCCAACGAGGCCCTGGTGACGGTCTTCGACCTGCGGCTGCTGGAGCCGGAGCTTCGGCCCGCCGCCGCGATGGTCTGCACCGAGACGGTGTGGGCCGCCGCCCAGGACCCCAAGCCGAGGCTGCTGGTGGTGGACGAGGTGTGGAGCATCATGCAGCACCCCGAAGGCGCGGCCTTCATGGTGTCGATGGCGAAGCGGGCGCGGAAGCACCGGCTGGGGTTGCAGTTCATCACCCAGGACGTCCAGGACCTGCTCAGCGAGGACACCTCCCGCGCCATCACCGGCCACAGCGGGAGGGCGCTGCTCCAGAACGCCGCCTTCAAATTGCTGCTCCAGCAGGACGCAGCCGCCATAAGCACGGTGGGCGACGCCTTCGACCTGCCCGAAGACCTTCAACGCTGGCTGCTTTCGTGCCCCAGGGGAGACGGCCTGCTGCTGGCGAAGGGATACCGCTTCCCCGTGCGCATCGAGGCGACGCCGGAGGAGACGGAGGTGATCGAGTGGAGGCCGGGCAGGCGCTAGCAGAGCGAAAGGAGGACGAGACGGATGGACGACGGACAACGGCGCGACTACGAACCGACCGACGACCCCAATAGAGAAAGGAACTGTCTTGAAAGTCAAGAGGAATGAACAACGAATGTGGAAGTCATGTCGTGCCAGGGCGAGCGATGCTTGAGCATGGAGTTGAGGATAACGAGCAGCTTGCGCATGCAGGCTGTGAGGGCCAGCTTCTTCGGCTTACCAGCGGCCAACAGCCGCTGGTAGAAGTCTCGGATCACGGGATTGTAGCGGCTGGCCACCAATGCTCCCATGTACAGGGCGGCGCGGACCCGGGCGCGTCCGCCCCAGACGGTGCGTTTACCACGCAGGGTGCCGCTATCCCGGTTGTAGGGAGCCACTCCCACCAGGGCGGCAACCTGCCGGCGATCCATGGTGCCCAGCTCCGGCAGGTAGGCCAGAAGAGTGAGGGAGATCTGCTCGCCCACGCCGGGGACGGTGCGCAGAAGGTCGTCCTTCTCCCGCCACACGGGACTCTGGCGCAGAGTCTGACGCAGACGCTTGTCCAGGTCGTCCAACTCCCGCTCCAGCCATGCAATGTGGGCTTCGATGCGGGGACGGACGGCGACGGTGGCGGTGCCGAGGCGGTTCTTCTCCGAGACCAGCATGGTCATCACCTGGTGCCTTCGGGCAGCCAGGGAGTTGAGGGCCTGGGTTTCGGCGTCCCGCAAAGGGCGCACGGGAGGTCGGACCGCTTCGGCAAAATGAGCAATAGCCGCCGCGTCAAGCGAGTCGGTCTTGGCCAGCTTCCCCGTTGCCCTGGCAAAGTCCCGCACTTGGCGCGGGTTGACGACGACCACCGGCACCGCCTCGGCTGCCAGAGCAGCCACCAGAGGCAGCTCCAAGCCGCCCGAAGCCTCAAGCAACACCATGACAGGTTCCAGGGTCTTCAGCTTGGAGATCAACTGCCGGATCCCCGCATCGTCATGGGAGACCTCCCATCTTTCGTCCGTGGGACGCACCGCAACGTCCACCTGGGCCTTAGCTACATCGATGCCTACGTAGGTCGCTTCCTGTTCCATCAGCACCTCCTGCGAATTATTGGCCCGTCCTTGCAAGATGCGGGCTTGGTTGGCCCAGGCAACTGTTCGGGCTCTAACTCGTGGGGGGTGCGGCGACCCTCGCTTTCTCACGGCCTGCTACGACCTAGGAATAGTCGGTCTGCCGCACCCCGATCCACCTAAGTGAAGTGATTGTTACACACCAAACCAAGATACAAGGAAGAAAACCATGAAGCTGAACTTCTTCAAGAGGCTTTCCGACGACCGCGACAGGAAGACCCCCGTGCTGCTGGCGGTGACGCCGCCGAGGACCGGGGAGCGCACCCTCCTGGGAGTCGAGAACATGCTCGGCTCCATCGCCGTCCCCGAACCCTTCTCCCTGGAGCTGGCCGGGGACGAGGACGGCGTGACGCTGATGGCCCGCTGCCTCGACGACGAGGTGGTGCGCGGCCAGCTCTCCGCCCACTATCCCCAGGCCCGCATCCGGAGGCTGGACCCGGACGACGACCCCCTGCGCATGGGCGAGGGCGAGCAGGCGTGGAGCATGACCCTGCGGGCCGACGCCCCCGAGTACGTGCCCATGAGGACCTTCAGGGACGACGACCTGCTCGATCCCGGCTCAGACCCCCTCATCGCCCTCATGGGCGCTCTCTCCAACATCAACAAGGGTGAGCGCATCGTGGCGCGGCTGCTGCTGCGCTCCCTGGGACCCGAGTGGTCGCAGGCCCATCTGGAGAAGACCCACAAGCGGCCCGTGGACGACCGGCGAGACCCCTCCTACACCTATCAGACCAGGCCCCTCCAGACCGACGGCGTGACGATGGCCGTGCTGGGCGTGGCGGCCCTTGCCGCGCTGCGGGGCTACCTGTGGGTGCAGGCGGGGGAGACCTGGAAGGCCGTGGTCATGGGCATCGGCGTCGCCGCCGCTCTGACCGCCGGGGGCTGGTTGTGGCACCGCTGGAAGAAGGCCAAGAAGCGCGTCTACGACCCTCTGATCATCAGGGAGAAGGTCTCCCGCATCGCCTTCGAGGGGGAGATACAGGTGACGGCCATCCTCCCCGCGACGGACGAGCCGCGGGAGGGACTGGAGCGGGCTAGGAGGGTACTTGAGCCCGTGGCGGCGGCATACCGCCACTACGACAACCCCGCCGGGGCGCGCCTCGACGTGAACCGGGTGCGACCCGCCGTGCCCGACCCCGCGATGCTCCACCCCGCAGGCTCCGGCCTGTTCGGGAAGCGCAGCGTCATGGGGGTGCGGGAGGTGGCCTGCCTGTGGCACCCGCCGGGAGCGGGAGACGAAACCCCCCCTGGTGGAGCGTTCCGGCGCGCGGGCGCTCAGCCCCTCGGCCAAGGGCGTCCGGGGAGGGGCACTGGTGGGGGACACCACGGCGAGAGCCAAGCGGGAGATCCGCTTCCCCGAAGACCTGCTCCGCCGCCACCACCTCTACGTGGCGAGGACCCGCATGGGCAAGTCCACCCTCATGCACCACCTCGTCGCCCACAAGATGCGGGAGAAGGCGGCGGGCAGGGACCCCGACGCCATCGTCGTCTATCCCCACGCCGACCTGGTGGCGGGGCTGCTCCGGCAGGCGCCGGAGTCCCTCATCGACCGGGTACGGCTCATCGACCTGGCCGACCAGCGGAGGGCGTCGGGCATCAACCTGCTGGACACCCGCATCTTCTCCGACCGGGACCGCACCGCCGATTCCGTCGTGCGCGTGTGCAAGGGGCTGTGGGACCAGTGGGGGCCGAGGATGCAGTCCATCCTAGAGCAGACCGTCAAGACCCTTCACGAGGCCAACGAGCGGACGGACGCGGGTGAGCAGTACACCATCCTGGACGGGCTACGTATCCTGGCCGACGACGACTTCAAGGCCGAGGTGCTGGCGAAGGTCAACGACCCCTACCTACTCCAGTGGTGGGCCAGGGACTTCTTCGGCTGGCGGCGCGAGACCCGCGCCGAGGCCCTCGCCCCCGTGCAGACCCGCCTCTCCTACTACGCCTCCTCGAAGCGGGCAAGGGCCATCCTGGGCCAGCGCCGCTCCACCATCGACCTGCGCCGGACGATCCACGACGGCGGCGTCCTGCTCGTCTCCACATCACAGGGGACGGTGGGCAGAGACGTGGCCTCCCTGGTGGGCGCGTCCCTGCTCAACCTGGTGGACGCCGTGATACGGGAGCAGGGACAGCCTGCCCCTGAGTAGAAGACGCGGCGCCCTTGTGGTGGTCGACGAGATGCAGTCGATGCCCGGCGTGGACTACGAGTCGATGCTCAGCGAGCTGGGCAAGTTCGGGGCATCCTTCGTCCTGGCGACCCAGAGCCTCGCCAAGCTCGACGACCTCTCCCGCACCATGCGCGACACCCTGCTTGCCAACGTCGGTTGCCTGGCCGTCTTCCAGGTGGCGGGCAACGACGCAAGGCAGCTCGTGTGGGAGCTGGGCAAGGACCGCGTGTCCGAGGACGACATCGTGTCGCTGCCCGTCCACCACTGCTACGTCCGGGCCACCGTGGGCAAGGAGCGGATGCCCGCCTTCTCGATGATGGTCAGGAAGCCCGAGGAGGGAAACGCCGGCGCCGGCGCCCGCATCCGCGCGGCGGCGTCCGCATACACCGTCCCCGCCCCGCAGATTGCCTACGGCGACGCCGAGGGCGACCTGAAGGTGGAGGAGTACCGCAGGGGCGTCGACGAGCTTGGGAAGGACGACGGACAACAGCAGCAGAAGCAGGACGCCGAGCAGGGGCCGGATCGCAGGAGCCAGCGGAGCAGGCGGAAGGAGGCTGAGGAATGAGACCCGAAGGATGCGAACCCGACCTGCTCCGCGCCCTGGCGTCCATGCCCTTCCTCAACCGGCTGGAGATGGTCGCCGTCACCGGCTGGTCCAGGGGCGCGGTCTACGAGGCCGTCGAAATGCTGGAGTCCGGCGGCCTCTGCGCCTCCGTGCTCCACGCGACGGTGCTGCTTCCCCAGGCGCGGAGGTTCCACCTGACCGCCGCGGGGCTGCACAGGCTCGCAGGCGACGAGGGCATGGCCCCCGACGAGCTGGTGCGCCACTGGCCCGTCTCGGCCCAGTGGCGGCGCAGCCTGATGGAGCGCCTGGACGCCGTGGCATCGATCTACGACGTCGCCTCCGCCGTCTCCGACGTGGCGTTCCCCGTCCGCTTCCACTGGTACCGCTCCATCCCCCTGGACGCCGCCATGACGCTTCCCGATGGGAGGACCGTGGGCGTCGTCCGGCAGGGACTCACCGCCGATAGGTCGGGCTTCGCCAAGCGCCTCTGGCGGCTGCGCGACTGGCCGATGCCCGGAACGGTGCTCGTCCTCGCGGCCGACGAGGTGCGGCTCAGGCACGCGCGAAGGGCGCTCTCGACCACCGACGCACCGGCGCTGCTGGCCCTCGAACGCGATGCGGTCCCGGCCGGAGCGGGCGACCCGGTATGGAGCCCGCCCAGGATCGGCGCATCCGTCGCCCTGCGCTACGCCCTCGAACGGGCCGCCCCGGGCGGCGGGCTGCCGGTGGAGCCGGAACCCGCACGGGCCGACCCGCCCGCCGACCTGCCGGACAGGGGAGCCGCGTCGGACATGACCGACCAGATGCTGCCCGTCATGCTCAGGCCCGCCGAGAAGCGCGCCCTCGACCTCATCTCCGATTGGCCCTGGATCGCCCTGGGGGAGTTGGCCGGGCTGATGGACGTCACGCCCCAGAGGGCCTCCAACATCGTCATACCCCTGGAGGGGTTCGGACTGGCGGCCCGTCCCCGGGAGGCGGGAGGACGACTGGCCCTCACCGACCGGGGGCTCTCCCTGCTCGCCCGCAGGGACCGCACTTCCGTCGCCGTGGCGAGGAGCCGGTGGAGCATCGCCCTGGAAGACATGGAAGGCCCCCTGGAGTGGCGCAACGTGACCGGCAGGAGAACACGGCAGCTGCTCAGGAACATGGAGCACACCTCAGCCGTCCACGGCTTCCTGGCCGCCCTCTCCGCCCAGGCCCGCCTGCTGGGGTGGGAGGTCGTCCAGCTCGACCCGCCCCGGAGGGCCTCCCGCCACTTCCGGCACGACGGCGGTATGCGCGCCATCAACCCCGACGCCTTCGGTGTCCTGCGCAAGGACGATACAACCTGGCCCTTCTTCCTGGAGTGGGAGAGACGGGCCGTGCGGCCCTCCACCATGTCCGACCGGCTGGCCCCCTATCTGCGCTACTACTCATCTCACCGGCCCACCGACGACCACGGCGCGAGGCCCTCGGTCCTGGTCGTCTTCGACGACGAGATCACCCGGACCCACTTCCTGCGCGTGGCGCGGGAGGAGATGCGGGCCGAGGGGGTGACGGTCCCCCTGTTGGTGTCCCACAGGCAGGCCGTGGACGCCCTGGGGCCGCTGGGACGCGCATGGGGCTCCCCCGCCGACCCGCAGTCGCCCCAAGCCCTGCCGACCCCATGAACGACGAGGAATGAGAGACCAATGCGTACACAAGATGCCCATAAGCGGGAAGGCCCCCGGAGGCGCGGAGGACGGACCGTTGTCCAGCTCGACGTGGCGGCCCTCTGGAGGCGGCTCGCTGTGCTGAACCGCTCCCAGAACTGGCTCGCCAGGGAGATCGGGATAAGCCCCGGCTACGTGTCGAAGCTGGTCAACACGGGGCGCTCCCCCTCCGGTCGCATCCGCCGCCGGATGCTCAAGGCCCTGGAACTGACCGAGTTCGGAGACCTGTTCAGATTGGAGGATAGCGATAAACAACAGTAACGACCCGACCCGTTTCGACGGGCAGGACAACCCCGTAGCCGATGGGACCCAGCCCCTGGAGGACGGCGTGCTGCCCGAGGACTTCGGTGAGCGCCTCGAACGCCTCAAGGAGCTCAGCGGCCTCAGCTGGCGCGGCATGGCCAAGGCCCTCGGCGTGGACCCCAAGCAGCTGCGCATGTGGCGCAGGAAGGGCGTCGAGCCCTGCGGCGGAGCAATGCTCTCCATCTGCCGCTTCGCGTCCCGGATACCCGGCGGCCTGCCGGTCATCCTGAGCGAGGGCTTCCAGATGACCTTCTTCAAGGAGGAGAGCTAGACACGCGGCCCCGCCGTGCGGCCGATGCGCGCTCTGCGCCCGGCGGGGCCTGAACCGGCTTGGAGGCCGCAGGCGCTCGCCCCCTCCGTCGGCGCCGGCGGCCCGGCCGCACAACCTGCAACGAGAGGCCATCGGCCCACAGAGACGCCGCTGCGACCACGCACCATGAGAGATCCTAGAAGAAACAACGGACGAAAGAGGCCTAGAGAGCAGGAGCTTGAAGACGCCCTAGAGCGCTCCATGCCGTCCTATACGCCTGAACATCGCAGGGCGGTCCTGAAGGGGCTGCGCATCCTGGCGCGAGTCGCCATCCGCTCCTACATGGAGGAGCAGGTGGCCGCATCGCCCCGAGCCAAAACCGGGGAGGACGGCGGCGGGGAGGAGGGCTGATGGGGTGCGAGGGGGAGCGCGGACGCCAGTGCAGGTCTCGGGAGCCTGAGATGGCGGTGGTGCACGACGGGAGGGCGCGCGGCGGGCGCCGCAGCCTCCTAGTACATGATGAGATGGGTGGGAACGAGTCGCTGCGCAATGGGGTCCACCGCCAGCCTCAACCCCTCCAGGGTGTAGGCTCCCAGCAGAGCCGGGGCGTCGTCCTCTCCGAACACGACGAGAGTAACCTCGCTGGAGCCGTCGACCGTCGCCCAAGCTCTCCCAATGTCCATCTCCACCCGGCGACCGTCGGCGAGCAGGAAGACGCCCTTGTCCATCGGCTCGATCCCCAGCTCGCGCAACAGGCTGCCGGGCAGCGTCGTGTAGGCGGCCCAGGTGTCTACCGTCGCCTCTACGTCCCGCCCCTGTTGGCCGTCCATGCTGGAGATGCGCAGCTGGCACCTGAAAGTCCCCATAGAGAGAGCTTCTCCTTCTCAGTGTCTACCACCTCATTTTACTCCATTCAGAGATCCCGTTATAGGGGCTGCATCCATTGACAACGGCGGCCCGATTCGTCCATGATAAGGGTAAGACATTGTGCGACATCGAAAGGCAAAAAAAACATGCCGAAAAAACGAAGGACCGTCACCTTCTCACTGCCGCCCGAGATGGACGACCAGCTCAGGCAGGCGGTCAGGGAGGACGGCCGCACGCTGAGCGAGCTTCTGCGAGAGGCATTCCGCCTCTACCTGGAGGAGAGGGAGTGGCGCAGGCAGGAAAGGACGCAGATGCGGCGCTCACGCCGAACCAGCAGGAAGATACAAGGAGGAGCAGATGAGTGAACGACACGACCGCACGCCGGCGGCCCTCTACGCCAGGGTCTCCAGCGACCGCCAGGACGTGGACCTGTCCGTGTCCACCCAGCTGAGAGCGCTCAGGGACTACGCCGACAAGAACGGCTACGAGATCGTCCGGGAGTACGTGGACGAAGCGGAGAGCGGGCGCGTGATGAACCGCCCCGAATTCCTCAGGATGATGGACGAGACCAAGAAGACCAAGGCCCCTTTCGAGGAGATTTTGGTCTGGAAATTCTCCAGGTTCACCCGCAAGCGAGAGCACGCCGTCGTACTGAAGTCCATGCTCAGGCGCAAGGGCCTCCGCGTCGTCTCCATCACCGAGCAGGCCGAGGACAACCCCACGGGCAGGCTCCTGGAAGGCATCATCGAGACCGTGGACGAGTTTTACAGTGACAATCTTGCCATGGAGGTCTTGCGCGGAATGCGCGAGGCCGCCTCCCGCGGCTTCTGAGTCGCTCCCATGGCCCCCTACGGCTACAGGAAGGTCAAGGTGCAGGACGGCCCCAAGGAGAGGCCCACCCTGGAACCGGACCCCGAAACGACCGGCATCGTCAAGCGCATCTTCGACCTGGCCGAGTCCCGCAAGGGGATGCTGAAGATCGTCCGCATCCTCAACGACGAGGGCATCGCCAGCCCCGGGGGTAAGCTCTGGAACAAGCCCACCGTCCACAACATCCTCAGAAACGAGGCGTACTTGGGCACCCTCGTCTGGGGCAACAACGCCAAGGACGGGGCCGAGCCGGTGCGCGTGGAAAGGGCGTTCCCCGCCACCGTCTCCAAGGCCCAGTTCGACCGAGTGAACAGGATACTGCGCTCCCGCGCCCCCAAGGTCTCCCACCCCCGCAGGGTCGGAAGCACCTTCCTGCTGAGCGGCCTGGTCAAGTGCTACAGGTGCAAGAGGGCGCTCTCGGGCCGCTATTCCAGCAGGGGCACGTTCCCCTACTACGTCTGCCACTCCTTCGTAAAGCGCGCGCCCGGGTCCTGCGACTCGCCCAGGGTCGACGCCCGGCAGTTCGAGGAGCTGGGCGTCGGCCTGATTCGCTCCAACATCCTCACCGAGGGCAACATTCGGAGTCTGGTCAATGTCGTGGACGAGCAGATGGACGACGTGGCCGACGAGGAGCGCAAGCGGCTTGAGACCATCGAGTCGGAGCTTGCCGACGTGCGGGGCAGGCTGGGACGGCTCTACGACCTTGTGGAGACGACGACCGAGTTCAACATGGCCGACTTCGCCCATCGCATCCGAGACCACAAGGAGCGTCAGGAGCGCCTTGAGTCCGCCGCGGAGGGGGCGAGGGCAATCCTGGCTCAGCGCAGGGCGGTACTCGACGACATCAAGACGATCACCGCCTACGCCCAGGACATGAACAGGTTCCTGCAAAAGAGCGAGCTGACCGAGCGCAGGGCCTTCATCGAGACCTTCGTCAAGGAGATCGAGCTCCTGCCCGATAACGCCGTCGTCCGCTACAGCGTGCCCATGCCCGACGACAGCTTGATTCCGGGGGGAAAAGTCCAGGAGATACCGCTGAACGGCTCGGTGGTATCTTCCGTAAAAGCTAGCCCACCAGGCTGTACTGTACTGCGAACTCGCCCGGTGAGGGCGACCTCGGCGGCGTCCGCTCCTCCTATGGGAGAGTCTTCCGGCGTAGGTATGGAGTAGACGATGGCGGCCTTGCCGGGCTTGACCTCGACCTCCTTGACGAAGGAGTGGACGAACGCCTTGGTCTCGGTGAGCTCGCTGGTTTTGAGGAACTCGCTCATCTCGGCGGCGAAGGTGGCGATGGTGTCGGCGCTGTCGAGGAACTGCCGTCGCTCTGCGAGCAGCCCTCTCGCCTCCTCAGCGGCGGCCTCCAGCCTCTCTTTGCGCTCCCGGTGCTCCCTGATGCGGTCCGAGGCGTCGGCCATCTCGATGTCGGTGGTCTCGATGGCGTGCCATATCCGACCCAAGCGCCGCTTGACCTCCTCAAGCTCCTCCTCGATGGTCTGAAGCCTATGGCGCTGCTCGCGGGCGATGCCGTCCATCTCCTCGTCCACCAGCTTCACCAGGTCGCAGATGTTGCTCTCCGTGAGGATGTTCTCCCGGATGTTGCTGACGATCAGGTCCTCGAAGCGCTTAGAGTTGAGCCTGGGCGTCTTGCACATCCCCTGGCCCTTTTTGAGCAGGGAGTGGCAGACGTAGTAGGGGAACTGGCCGCTCTTGGAGTACTGGCCGGTGAGTGCCCTCTTGCAGGTCTTGCACTTGGCGATGCCGCTGAGCAGGTAGGGGCTGGAAGCCCGTCGGGGGTTCACCTTCTTGGGGGCGCGGGACCCCAGCAGCTTCTTGACCTTCCGGAACTCCCCCTTGGAGACGATGGCGGGGTGTGCGTCCTCGACCCGCACGGGCGGAGCGCCGTCCTTGGCGGTAGTCCCCCAGACCAGGGTGCCCGTGTAGGCTTCGTTGAGCAGCACGTTGTGGACGGTGGTCTTGAGCCACTGCTTTCCCCTGGGACTGGCAACGCCCTCGGCGTTGAGGGTCTTGGTCACGTCGAGGATGCTACTGCCCTGGAAGGCCATGTCGAAGATGCGCCGTACCACGGCGTCGGCGGGAGGGTCAACCTCCAGCTTGGGGCGCTTCTTCGGCCCGTCCTGGACGTAGACCCTCCTGTAACCGTAGGGGGCGTAGCTGGTGACCCAGAATTCCCTCGAAGCGGCCTCCCGCACCCCCCGCGTCACTTCTTGGGCCAAGATATCGGTTATCCAATCAACACAAGAAAATCAGGTACACATGGGCAGTGGGACTTGAGGTCAGTTGACGACAGGAGTTGATCGCGAGTCCTGTTTGGTTCGATCCCACGTAGGTTGGACAGCGTGTAGCAGGTGTCTCCGCGATTGTCTCTCTGTTCGATCAGGCCACAAGCGTTGACTAGGGTGTGCATCACCTGGCTGACTCGACCCTCGGAGACGCCCAGCCAGAGGGCCAGATGCTCGCTGGGATAATCGCGTGATCGGCCCCAATTGCCAGGATGGCTCAGCGTGAGTCAGAGGGTCTTGTGGTCATCTAAGCCGCCCTTGCTTAAGAATATCCGCTAATGGTTCGCCCGAAGGTAGCGAACGATTTCCATCATCACTTTGCAGTCGATCTCATTGTAGCGGGCAATCTCATCCATGAGCGGTACGCTGGTCATCGGCACACCTCTCCTTCGAGCCTCCTCATCGCAGCGCCAAGCCCCCACCATCGCCCCGAGGCCATCGACCTGGCTCTCGGCCCAGTTGGTTTCGATGAGGCCTTTCGAGTGCATGGCGTTGGCCACTGTCTTCAGACCGAAACCCAGCGCGCCTCTCACCGCCACTGGCTCCTCACGCATCACTTTCTGAAGGAAATCGTACCAGCCTAATACCGGCCAATCTGCGGGTTGATTGTGCCTATTCCATGCTGAATTGTGAGCATTCTGCAGCGTAGTTGGTTCCGCGGGCGACCAGTGGAAAATCCGAGGCTTGCCGTTGGTTGGATCAAGCCGATCCCGAACTGCGGACATATGATCCATCCATTCCTGGATTATGCGGATTTCTTCCGTTTCAGACAGTTCATTGGCGACCAGCGAGTTGAATTGCCACTCCCCATTTTCCACGTGGCCGCAGCCGATCATAAATATGAGCGGCTGCCCACCCTTCTCAGGCAGTGTGGAAAAGTCATCGTTCAGATCGCTGCAATACTCGAAGTCGACGTAAAACTCGACATCGGGTACCGCGTGCCATTCTCCCTGAGTCTTCCCAATGTGCAACGGGAGGACCGACGGGCCGCCATCCCTGTTGACCGCTAGCAATTGCTGCAGTATTGCCCCCTGCTTTGGACCCGTAATTCCAACTTTCGATGGTGTAAGCCCTGGATCGTCCCAACGGTAGATGCCGCCGGAATGGGCATCTTTGCGTTTGTTCACTCCGACCTGCCATAGCTGAGTCAATTCTTTCAACTCGTCCGCCAGCCACCTTTTGACACTCTCCCACCGGTCGCTCGACCCATCTTCCTCGTCGCCCGGATCTAACTCGGCATAACTGCTTGCCAACATCATATCGTCGTCGGCACCGCCCATATTGGGATAGAGTTCAGGCAAGGACGGTTCGGGCAAAAGTTGCCAGTCCTTACCTTCTGTGCGGACCCGGCGCACCCAGTTGAAGGCCTCCTCCACGGCTTCTGCGATGAGGACTTTGTTGGTGGTAGTCCCGTTCTGTGGTACCGGCCCGAGCCGTTCTAGCGCACGAGTACCGCGATGGGTAACACCCTTGCTCGTCAGTTGCCATCCGCGTCCCAACAGGTAAGATTCGGGTGGCTCGAATCCCTGCAGGCGGCCCAACATGCGGTTGTAAACATACAACTGCGCCTTATACGCTGGCCCGCTGCCATCGTTGCCCAACTCGGTGCCTGTTGAGTTCAGATGTATCGTCGTGAACTTCGTGTCCACGACCCGATAGTGCCATTTGTTGTCTCCTAGGTGGGGCGCGGGCACTGCCACCTCTTGCCCCGAGATGGAATCCGGGAACAGTTGGCGCAGGATATCGCTTCTCACCAGGAAATCAGGTGAGCCGTAGTTCAGATGCTGGGCGTCCCACAGAACTGCTTGGTAGATGATGGGAACACCTTTCACCATTGCCGAAAAGGTCTCCTCGGCTTTGTCCAGTTCGCGGATTTCCTCGTAGCCACCGGCAATAGTGGTCACTTCGTACTTCTCCTGCAGCAGCCGCAGGATGCCCGCCTCGAATCCTCTACCCTTCTCGAAGATAAACTCGACAAAGTCCAATTCATTGGCATAACCGGCCAGTTCTTGCCTTGGGACATAGCCGCGGCTCCTGCCGTACAGTCGCAGCCAGTCGATTAGCGGAGCATTCAACATCCAATTCCGGGTCCGTCCTGCGCTTACCCATTGTCGCCAGTCATCGTGGGAAACGGGAGTTGCAACTCTCGATCC
Source organism: Dehalococcoidia bacterium (assembly GCA_965221925.1). Lineage (GTDB taxonomy): Bacteria > Chloroflexota > Dehalococcoidia > Lucifugimonadales > UBA2985 > JAPPHY01. The sequence goes on from OZ244924.1 coordinate 1,181,229, forward strand.
GTCGTTACGGTGTGTCAGCGCATCAATGCCCATGTCCTATCTCCTGAGTCGTGTGGCTATATGTGGGTGAGCAGCAAGCACCGTCATCCAACGCATGCCTCCAACGATGGATTTCTCTCTCACAGCTGGGTCTCGATCTTTCTTCTCCTTGTCCGTATTGTAAACCCTGGACGAAGGCTGCGGTCCTGGAGAGCGATTCACCCAAAGGTCGGAAGGGTCACTAACTCCTGCCCTTGCTTCAGCAATTTGAAGAATCTGTCGTAGTCAACTATGCGAAGCGGCCTATCATATGTGAACATCCATGGCCGGGGACAATTAACGACGACCACACCTTCAACGGAATAGCTTTCATCAGGTGGCACTTCATACTCAGATGCAAGCTCCGTCAGGTGCTCAGTAAACCAGGACATCTGCAACTCTAATTTCGCGATATAGTCGATGAACTCTTGCCGTTCGTTTCTCATTATTTTGGGAACGAATCCTTCGTTGGCCACGTTCTTGGCCTCAACTAGAATGAACCTACGTGATCGCCGGTCAATCACAAACACATCGACGGGACCGAATCCCTGTCCTTTAGGGAGCGGTTGTCCCCCAACGTTGTCTTTTCTCAGTTTGCTTTCGAATCCGAGGTCTGCGCACTTGTCGGCGATGTCTCGTTCGAATGGCAAGCCCAGTCTCTCTTGGAGGGTCCCAACCACTTCCTTGATCTGTCCATCATGGCTGTGCACGAAGTCGATGCGTCCTGACTCGATTCGGGCTAAGGCCATCTGAAGGCCCATACTTGTGGTTTCCACGCCATATAGACAATACCGTGAGCCTCCGCGTTCCAGTAGTACCACAGGCCTACGCAGAAGTCGGGAGTCGCGCCTAGCGTTTTCCACAGGGAGCATTTCTCTGATGTCGACGCTCTTCAGCATTTGGTTTGAGATTCCATAGTCCTGCAATAGGCAATCCAGCCGTTGGTCAAGCTTCCATTTCCTTGATAGGAATGAGGCAAGTCTAGGTTGTCTAGGAATCCTGACATACTCCGTTTCACCAAAGGAATCGACTAGGCCAAGAGAAAACCTGATCCAATCGCTCATGCTGTAGCCCCGCTCTCGCGTGAGCGGTTCGTCTAGTTCCTTAAGGTCTATCTGGTCGATCATGTCCTCAACGGTCATCCCCTCTTGCGAGGATTGGAACATGTTGAACCGTTCGGCTTCGGACTCAGCCATACCAGGCATCAAAGCGCTTCGGTAGGCTTCCAAGGCTTTCATAGCCTGGGGAGTAGGCCTAGGGACGGTGATAAAGTCACCATCGACTACAATATCGTGTTGAACGACCCTATGCGCTACAGTCTCCCAGGCCATGTCCCATTCGACTATGGCACGTGCCAATTCAATCAAGCGGTCAAATTTGGATCTGCCTACCGTTCCTCCGGTGTGGTTATAATGCTTGACGGCCACTTCGATAAGCCAACGGATGGATTCAGTATATGGGGATAGTCTTTCCCAAAGCCGTTGATTACCCATAGAGGATTCCTGAGAGTGTCCGTATTTCCGCTGAGCGGCCAAGTGATGGTGGCCTTTGAGTATGTGTCCCAGAAACTCCTCGTGTCGCTTGTACAAACGGATGCAGAGATCAAACGTATCCACCCAGGACAGTTCCTCCAATAGCTTATGGAACAAGCCGTCATAGACGGCTTGAACGTGCGGAAAGAGAGCGCCATCCAGGGAAGAATAAACTCCTGGTTGGATACCGGAGTCCCTGATGAGTGACCTCTTCAAATCATCCACAAACGTAACTTGCCTTTGGGCCGGAGGTCTCAGCCCAGGCAATACATCGAAGCTCGACGGAGTATGGAATTGGCCGAGCGGCCATATGGGAGATGGTTCTTCAGGAGTCACACGTTTCCTCTCAGACTCTCACTGTGCGGCATCGTCCCTTGTTGTACCTCCATGTACTACTGCCGACACCTTGCCTAGCGCCGTGATCGGACCATTCGCTGAGTTGAGTTTCCGGAATAGCCATGTCTTCCCCGGTACGATCCCTATAGCATCGTCAGCGCAGCCGTAGTTGCGGTTGTTGAGTGTTAGTGTAACTGCTATAATTCTGACATTCAAGGAGTTGTGCCGATGCCGAGTTCGCCGGAACAGATCATGACCTACGCCGCTACCTTGCCCGAGGGCTCGCTGTTGCATCCGAAGGTACTGCTGCACCTGGGGACCAGGGCAGTAATTGACCAGGCGTTGTCCCGTCTTGTCAAGAAAAGAAGTTTGATGCGGGTTTGCCACGGCATCTACGTATGCCCCGTAGAGACCCGCTTCGGTCTTCGCCCGCCTGCCGTCGAGAAGGTGATCGCGTCGCTGTCGGTGCTCTGGGGAGAGACGATAGTGCCTTGTGGCGGAGCTGCAGCGAACGCCCTTGGGCTCACCACCCAGATGCCGGTGCAGTCGGTTTACCTGACTTCCGGACCTAATCGCAAGCTGACGCTCGGCGAGTTGACGGTGGGGTTGCGCCATGCCCCCCGTTGGCAACTGGCGGCACCGTACCGACCCGCAGGTGAGGCGGTTCGTGCGCTGTCGTGGTTGGGGCCTGACAAAGTAGAGGCGGGCTTGGATGTGATTGGGCGCAAACTCTCATCCGAGGACCTTGAGGAATTGGCCGCGTTGCGGGCTATCATGCCAACTTGGATCGCCGAACCAGCGAGCGCATTGGTCGCCGATAGGTAACGCACATCTTCGATGAATCAGAGATAGAGGAGATAGCGGTTGACCATCGACACCGCAATCCGTGAAGGGCAGGTACTGACCGGGCCGCTGTTCAGTGAACCGATGCGGGTGGAGACCGTTCGCACGAACGGTCTGGGTTCCGTGGAGGCGGGCCTTGTCGGGCAGCGCACCGAGCAATTCCGGCGTGTTACGTTGACCTCAGTCGACATCGCGAGACTCGTTATCGCCGACCCCACCCTTTCATACAACAGCGACGGACGGCTCCTGCGCCTTGGCCTCCAGGCGTATTCCCTCGGCATTGCCCACGAGTTCGACCCCTACTTCGGGTTGTCCATCTCTCGAGTGGACCCACTACCCCACCAGCTTGAGGCCGTCTACGACTATCTCCTGAAGCTCCCCAGCGTACGGTTCCTGCTGGCAGACGACGCTGGGGCCGGTAAGACCATCATGGCCGGTCTGCTCGTCCGCGAGCTCAAGTTGCGGGGGCTGGCCGAGCGGGTCCTTGTTGTGTGCCCGGCGAACCTGACCTTCCAGTGGCAGCGGGAGCTGAGAGAGAAGTTCGACGAGCGGTTCTTTGTCCTGAAAGGCGGCGATATCCGAGACCAGTTCGGCGTCAACCAGTGGCTCGACCAGAAGCAGACCATCACGTCCCTCGACCTCGCCAAGCGCGAAGATATTCTTCCCGGTCTACGGCAGGTGCGTTGGGACTTGGTGATTGTCGACGAGGCCCATCGCATGTCGGCGCGGGACGAGACCCACAAGAGCCAGCGCTACAGGCTGGGTGAGCTGCTCCGGGACAGCGCCGACAACGTCTTGCTGCTCACAGCTACACCTCACAAGGGTGACCCTCACAACTTCACGCTGTTCCTACAACTGCTGGATCGAGACGCCTATGCCGACGTAAAGTCCATTCGCGAGGCGATGGAACGGCGGCGAGCGCCCTTCTACCTTCGCCGCACCAAAGAGGCGATGGTCTACTTCCCTGAGCGCCAGCTAGACGGCGCTTGGGTCGCCAAGCCCGTGTTCACAAAGCGAATCACACGCACGGTCGGCTTCACCATGGATGATGCCGAGTTCGAGCTGTACCAAGCGGTTACCCGGTTCGTGAAACGGCAAAGCGCCCGCGCTGCGGCCCAGGGCGACGACTCGAGGGCTCGCGCCGTCGGCTTCCTCATGTCTTTGTATCAGCGACGGTTGGCCTCCAGCGCCCACGCGATGCGCCGTTCGCTTGAGAATCGGGCCAACCGCCTGGAAGAGGGACTAAAGCAGGCCCAAGACTTGGCGCGGACTGCGCCGCCGAGACTTCCCGACTGGGAGGACCTAGAAGAGCTTGAGGACACCGAGCGCGAACGTTTTGAGCGGATGCTGGAGGCGGTCACGCTAGCAGGGAACGCCGACGAAGTCCGCAAGGAGATTGCCGAGCTCAAAGAACTCGCGGCTCAAGCGACCGCCGTGGAGTCATCGGGTGAGGAGGCCAAGCTCAGCAGACTCAAGGACATCATGCAAGAGCAGGGGTTCTTCGAAGACCCGGACCAACGGCTGCTGATATTCACTGAGTTCAGGGATACCCTGGACTATCTTGTGGAGAGGCTGAAGTCCTGGGGCTTCCGGGTAGGCTCCATCCACGGGGGCATGAGGCCCGGCTCACGGGATGAGGTTGGCTCCCGTCTCTACACCGAACAGCAGTTCCGCGACGGAAACATCCAGGTCTTGGTGGCGACCGAAGCGGCCGGCGAGGGAATTAACCTCCAGTGCTGCCACATCCTCTTCAACTACGACATTCCCTGGAACCCGAACCGGCTAGAACAGCGCATGGGGCGCATCCACCGCTACGGCCAGCGTTTCGACTGCCTCATTTTCAACTTCGTAGCGGCTAACACCATCGAAGGGCATGTGCTCCAACGCCTCTTGACCAAGCTTCAAGAGATCAGGGATGCCCTCGAAGATGACGCCGTGTTCAATGTCGTTGGCGAGGTTTTGCCCGCCGCCCAGGTGGACCGGGTCTTTCGCAACTACTACTCTGGTAAGCTGGGCGACGCCGATCTTGAGGACCGTCTGCTGAGGGACGTGGATGAGGGACGCTTTCGACAGATCTGTCAGACGGCGCTTGAAGGTTTGGCTGCCAAAAAACTCAACTTGGAGATGCTGGTGGAACGCCGCGCACGCGCCCAGGAGCGCCGGGTGGTGCCGGAATCCATAGCCCGCTTTCTATCGGAAAGCGCTGAGCAGGCATCCCTCACCCTCAACCCGGTGCGCCACTTGCCTCACTCCTTCGAGCCGGGCCGAACGCCGACTGCCTTGAAGAAGTATGAGCGCGATCCCGACTGGAGCCTTACCGAGTTGGTGTCCCGCTATCCGCGCCTATCTACGGACCGGGACATAGCGGAGGAGCACAATCTGGAATGGGTCACGCCCGGTCATCCGCTGTTCGAGGCGCTCCGCCGCCATTGCGTCGAAACCAGCAGGGACGCCTTTGCCACGGGAGCCTGTTTTCACTCTCTTGACCACGAGACCCCGGCGCGCCTTGATTTCTACCGGGCGCGGGTCGTCGATGGTCTCGGACACGTGATCCACGAGCGGCTCTTCACCGTGGAACTAGCGGAGGGCGGTGTGCCTTGCCTCCGGGAGCCGGAGATACTCGGCAACCTGACTCCCACTGCCGCTCCGGAGGGCCTTCCCACGGTGGCATCGCTATCGGAGCCAACCGACTGGCTGAACGAGCACGCATTCACCCCCTTCATCGAAGAGGTACGCGCCGAGCGGGTGGCAGAAGTCGACCGCATCGCAGAGCACGTCGAGCTGTCGCTGACCGAGGTGCTGCTGCGGACCGACCAGGAGGTCGGCCGCGCCTCCGAGGATATGGAGAAGCAGGTCACAGGCGCTGAGGGGCGCTTGGCCCAAGCCGAATCCCGTCACGACGAGGCTATGGCACGCCGCGAGCGGCGGCGGCGTGAGCTTACCCAGCAGAGAGCGCTCACACTTCAGGGCGTCGAACGACTGGCCAGCATTCTGATCCTGCCCCACCCAGAGCGCGAGACTCCCGAAGTAAAGCGCCTACGTCCGAACGCCGAGACTGAGATGACCGCCATGCGGGTGGTGATGGAGTACGAGGCCGCCAAGGGCCGCCAGGTGTACGACGTTCACGAGAAGAACCTTGGCTACGACGTGACCAGCCTGGATGTGAACTCTGGCGTATTGCGCCTGATAGAAGTAAAGGGCTTGGCCTCCGCCTCGGGTACTATCCTGTTGTCGCCAAATGAACGCCGGGTGGCCGAGGACCGCCGCGACTGCTACTGGCTATACGTCGTCACCAACTGCGCTGCCGATCCGCAGCTACAGGATCCCATCGAAGACCCAGCCCGCTTCCCTTGGCATGAGGTCAGCAAGGTGCAGCACTACTGGCTGAACGTGGATGCCATGACCAAGCCCATGAGGATTGCGGACGAGCGGGCGCAATATGGAGAAAGACATGATTGACACAGACGTAATTGCCGGTACTCGACGGCTTCCGTCGGGCGCACGCTTCTTCAAATGTGCGCTCCAAGTGAATCCTCACCACTACGCTAAGACCTTTCGCGGCAAAGAGACCGCCGGTAGTCCAGAAGATTACGCCAAAGTTATCGTTGAGAAGGCTGAGGAACTTGACGTGTCGGTCCTTGCCATCACCGACCATAACAGCGTCACTGATGTCCGGATGTTTCGGGATGCCTCTAAAGGTCGCAGCGTCACGATACTCCCTGGATTCGAGCTTACCTCCTCTGATGGTATTCACGTTCTTTGCATTTACCCTCCGCACATCGCTGAAGAGCAGCTCGAACGGTTCTTGGGTGAGTTCGGGATTCGAAAGACCGAACCCTCGTCCGACCCATCCGGTGAGCCTTTCGATGATATCCTCAAGAAAGTCCGCGAACAGGGAGGAATCAGCATTGCCGCGCATGTCACAACCGCGCACGGACTCTTTAGTGTCCTAGAGGGGCAAGCACGAATCCGAGCATGGCAGTCTAACGACTTGCTTGCTATCCAGATTCCCGGTCCTACCAATGACCTGTCCGATGACGCGCGACCGATAGTGGAGAACAAGAATCGTGACTACCACCGTGCCCATAGCGCCGGAGAGGAACTGGCGGTTGCCGTAGTCAATGCCAAGGACATCACGAAGCCCGAGGACTTGGAAGATGACTCCGCAACCTGTTGGATAAAGATGTCTGAGGTTACTATTGAAGGATTGCGTCAAGCTTTCCTCGATCCGGACTCTAGGATACGCCTCAATAGTGATCCCACGCCGGAAGAGCATGCAGAGCTAGTCTCGCTTGGATGGGAAGGTGGGTTCCTAGACGACACGGCCATCCACTTCAATCAGAATCTCAACGTTCTGGTTGGAGGACGTGGTGCTGGAAAATCCACCGTCATAGAGAGTCTGAGGTATCTGCTTGACTTAGAGCCTGTCGGCGAAGAAGCACGCAAGGCCCATCAAGGGCTAGTGCGCCAAGTGCTCCGCAGTGGGACGAAGGTCTCGCTTCGTATACGCTCCTACCGTCCGGGGAAACAAGAATATCAAGTGGAGCGGACCGTGCCCAACCCACCTGTAGTCCGCGACGAGAATGGTCAGATTTCGAATCTCCTCCCTTCAGATATTCTCCCTCGGGTTGAGATTTACGGACAGCATGAAATATCCGAACTCGCCAGAAGTCCTGAGAAACTCACCTCGTTACTCACTCGCTTCGTCAGGCGCGACGAAGCACTAGAAAGGCGCAAGGCTAGCGTGCGCCGGGACCTTGACCAGACCAGAAAGTCTCTTGGTGACGTGAGCTCTGAGATCCAGCAAATCGATGAGCGCATGTCTGCACTACCGGGCCTAGAGGAAACACTCAAGCGCTTTCAGGACGCTGGCCTTGAAGACCGTTTGCGCGAGCAGAGCCTCCTGGTTCGTGAAGAGCGTGTGCTCAATTCGATTCCTGAGCGTACGCGGGTTTTCCGAGAGTGCCTAGAGATGATCCGAGGGGAATTGCCTATAGACCGTGCCTTCTTGTCAGAGAAGGCCCTTGAAGAGCTGCCCGGTAAAGACATTCTCACGGACGCCAACGGGGCACTCGAACGTCTTAGCCGTGACCTCGAGCAGATCGCGCAACAGATTGAGGAAGCGCTCCAACGAGCTGACGCAGGAATCAAAGAGGTTCAGGCCCGCTGGGGCGAACGTAAACGCGATGTAGAAGCTGCTTACCAGAAGATACTGCGGGATCTACAGCAGTCGGCTGTGGATGGGGAGGAATTCATCCGACTGAGACGTGAGATTGAAGGATTGCGCCCTCTACGTGAGCGGCGACCTTTACTGGAAAGACTAGAGAGAGAACACCAGCAACATCGGCGCGAATCCCTTGCTGAGTGGGAGGACCTTAAATCCACCGAGTTTCGATTGCTCGACAGCGCAGCAAGGAGCGTAAGCCACAAACTACGAAACCGTGTTCAGATTGAAGTCATTGCCGCAGGCAACCGGGAGAGCCTCTTCAACGTGTTCAAGGAGGAGATTGGAGGTCGCCTCTCGGAAGCCATAGACAGAATTAGGCAACTGTCAGAAGTCTCTTTACCTGAGTTCGTCAAGTGCTGTCGGGACGGTGCGGAGGCAGTTGAAAAGAAGTACGCGATTCCACCATCTCAAGCAGAACGGCTCGCCAAAGCACCCTCCGAGACCCTAATGCGTATCGAGGAGTTGGAGCTGCCACCAACAACAGTGATTAAGCTTAACACGGCCTCCGCTGGCGATCTCCCTTCCTGGCGTTCGCTCGACGAGCTCTCTACCGGCCAGAAGGCTACTGCGGTGCTCCTCCTTCTGCTGCTAGAGTCCGATGCGCCCCTCATCGTCGATCAGCCTGAGGACGACCTTGACAATCGCTTCATCACAGAGGGTGTAGTGCCTAAGATGCGGGAGGAGAAACGCCGCCGACAGTTTGTCTTCTCCACTCACAACGCGAACATTCCAGTCCTTGGTGATGCGGAACTAATTCTGGGGCTCACCCCATTGGGTGAAGCAGGGAGGGGGAAGGCGACCATCAGACATGAGCATATGGGTTCGATCGATGATCGTCCAGTTCGCGAACTCGTTGAAGAGATACTTGAAGGAGGCAAAGATGCCTTCGAGACACGAAGGCTAAAGTATGGCTTCTGAGGGTGTGAGATGAACCGATCTCAGCTCCTAGAGTTGTTATTGAATCGCGAGAACTCTGGCTTGGAGTTCAAACGAGACGACATACAACCAGAGAAGCTTGCGGCAGAGATTGTGGCTCTGCTGAATCTGGAGGGCGGGCACATCTTGCTTGGTGTCGAGGACGATGCAACTGTTACCGGCCTTACACGAGAGCCGCCTAAGGCCGAAGAATGGGTTATGCAAATAGCGCGAGACCACATCCAACCCAGTGTGATCCCGTATTGGGAGACACTAGATTGGGACAATGGCACTGTTATCGGAGTTGTCTCTCTTCCTGCGGATGCACCCGATAAGCCTTATAAGGCGAAGCGCGGCCCTTCTTGGGTCACACGAATCCGTGTGGGAACGACGACTCGGGACGCATCAAGAGAAGAGGAGGAGCGACTCTATCAACAATCTGGACGGTTGAGATACGGCCTAAAACCAGTACTAGGAACAGGTCTCAACAGTCTAGATGTTAGACGCCTCCGGGACTATTTCGTTCGAGTGCGTGGAGAAGGTACCTTTCATACCGACGATGCAGACCAGTACCAAAGATTACTTTGCAACCTAGAGCTTGCCACAGAATCAGCCGGATATGCTTCGACGACGGTGGACGGAATACTGTTGTTTGGCCAAAACCCTGGTCGGTTCCTCCCCCAATCGGGTATACGAGCCATCTGTTACCTCGGTCAGGAACCGGACTATGCTGTCCGTGCAGACGAGGACATCAAGGGGCCTCTTGTTCCCCTAGGGAGTGCCGATGGTTCGACAATTGAATTTGGAATTGTTGATAGAGCCTGGGACTTTGTTCGGCGCAATACCACACCAATAGCGTGGCTTGAAGGAGCACAACGGCACGAGCGTTGGGAATACCCAGAAGATGCCCTCCGAGAAGTCTTGGTCAATGCACTGGTCCATCGGGACTACAGCATATCCGGTACCGACACCACGTTGTCTATCTTTTCCAACCGTCTAGAGATTCAAAGCCCAGGCAGGTTGCCAAATACCGTGACTATAGACGGGATGAGATCAGGAATGCGTTATGCCCGAAATCAGACTTTGGTCAATGTCATGCGGGACTACGGCTACGTCGACGCTCGCGGGATGGGGGTACGGAACAAGGTAATTCCAAGTATGCTTGCCCACAATGGGACAGACCCCGACTTGATAGAGGGCGAGTACAGTTTCACGGTGCGCCTTTGGAAGGAGGCGACGTGACTATGATCCCCACAGCGTGCAAGCGGCTCGCCGAGGTGGACTTCCCCATCGCAGAGGTGTCCAAGCACGCGGCGCGGGAGAAGTCGATACGCCACGGGCACCCATCCACGCTGCACTTGTGGTGGGCGCGGCGACCGTTGGCGTCGTCGCGGGCGGTGCTGATGGCGTTGCTGCTGCCGGACCCGTGCGACCCCCACTGCCCGCCGGGGTTCAAGTCGCAGGTGCGGGAACTGCTTCTCGCCATGCGCAGCCGCGCCTCCGGCTGGGACGCGGACGTCGCCACCGACGAAGGGCTGCGCCGGACGCTGCTGCGGTTCATCGCCGACTTTGCCAACTGGGACAACGCCGCCAATCCCGACTACCTGGAGACGGGCCGGGCGCTGGTGCGGGCCGCTCACCCGGAGGAGACGCCCCTGGTAGTCGACCCCTTCGCGGGCGGTGGTTCCATCCCCTTGGAGGCCCTGCGGTTGGGCTGCGAAGCCTTCGCCAGTGACCTCAACCCAGTTGCCTGCCTCATCCTCAAGGTGATGCTGGAAGACATCCCCCGCCATGGTCCGGGCCTCGCCAAGGAACTGCGCAAAGTCGGCGCAGAGATCAAGGCCAAGGCTGAGAAGGAGCTGGCCGACCTCTACCCCAAGGACCCGGACGGCGCAACGCCCATCGCCTACCTCTGGGCGCGGACGGTGCGCTGCGAAGCCCCCAACTGCGGCGCGGAGATTCCCCTCATGCGCTCCCTGTGGCTGTTGCAGGAAGCCCAATCGCAAGTGGGCACTCAAGACCAACGTGGTGCGGGATGACGGCGTTCCGCCACGCGTGGAGTTTGAGATTTTCGAGCCAGAGTCCGATAGAGATGTGGCCGCAGGGACTGTGGCACGCGCCAGGGCAACCTGCGTCTGCTGCGGCGCGGTTCTGCCGCCGGACCGGGTGCGGACCCAGCTCTCCGTCCAGCGCGGCGGTGGCGACGCGGTATTTGACGAGAGCAGCAAGCGCGTTGGAGGGGCGCGTATGACGGCGGTGGTGACGCTCAAACCCGGGGAGCAGGGCCGACACTACCGCCTTCCCACGGACGCCGACTACGAGGCGGTGCACCTAGCCCAGGAACGCGTCACGGAGATGCTGGACGAGTGGGAGCGTGGAGGCAGGCAGGGCCTCTGCCCCGTGCCGGACGAGCCGTTGAATCCAATCCGTCCCTCCCCGAATGCCCGAGGTCTCTCAGCGGTAACCCGTTATGGCATGTCTAGTTTCGGGGACCTATTCAATGTCCGCCAGAAGGCAGTTCTGGTGGAGTTAGGGCAGTTGGCTCAAAGGGAACCGTCCAATGATTCGCCTATCATTCAAACAACGGTTGCGATGTGTCTGGATAAAGTCGCGATGCAGAACAGTTCGTGTTGCCGTTGGAAGCCTTCTGGTGAATCGTTAATGGACACGTTTGGTCGCCAGGCTCTTCCAATGGTTTGGGACTTCGCTGAGTCCAGCCCCATCAGCGGTTCGACCGGTGATTTTCAATCCCAAATGCAATGGCTTGTGCAGATTGTTGAGCGTTCCCCCATCAGGGTTTCTGCGAATGTCCAGTCCGCCGACGCAACTGCCCACCCTCTTCCGGATCAGTCTGCCGGGGTCTGGTTTACCGACCCGCCGTACTATGATGCGATCCCCTATGCGGACCTTTCCGACTTCTTTTTGGTCTGGCTCAATCGAACTCTGCCGCGTCATCCCTTGCTGCGCGATCCATTTGATGCAAGCAACACACTCTCACCCAAATTACAAGAGTGTGTGTGGAATCAATCCTACAGTTACGGTGGCAGGCCTAAAGATGCAGCATTCTTTGAGTCCACGATGGCGAAAGCCTTTGAGGAGAGCCGACGCTTTCTCTCTCAAGGAGGGGTAGGTGCGGTTATATTCGCACACCAGAGCACCGAAGGTTGGGAAGCATTCCTAGGTGGTCTAATCAAGTCTGGGTGGATAATGACTGCTTCGTGGCCTATAGCCACGGAAATGGCCTCCAGGATTCGCGCCCGCGACAATGCGTCTCTCGCCACCAGCGTCCACTTGATCTGCCGCCCGCGGCTTGAGGATGCGCCGGTCGGCGATTGGGCCGATGTGCTTCGGGAGCTGCCGGGCCGCGTTGGCGACTGGATGCAGCGACTGCAGGGCGAGGGCGTCCGGGGCGCGGACCTGGTCTTCGCCTGTGTCGGGCCAGCGCTGGAGATATACAGCCGCTACTCCGGTGTGGAGACGGCGGAGGGTCGGGTGGTCGCCCTGCCGGAGTACTTGGAGAGGGTGTGGGAGGTGGTGGGGCGCGAGGCGTTGCAGCAGGTCCTGGGCACGGCGGAGGCCCAGGCGCGCAACGGCGCGGCGGGCGCGCTGGAGGAGGACGCCCGCCTGACGGCGCTATTCCTCTGGACGATGCAGAGCACGGCGGACAGCACTCCCTCCGGTCACAGGACTGACCCAGGCGACGATGATGATAGTGACGACGAAGAGGATGAAGCGCCCAGCAGGAAGGCATCCGGATACAGCCTACCCTTCGACGTGGCCCGCCGTTTCGCCCAGCCTCTTGGCGTCCACTTGGACGACTGGGAGTCGCGCATCATCAGGACGGAGAAGGGCGTGGTCCGTCTCTTGCCCGTCTCGGAGCGGGGAAAGCAGCTCTTCGGCGAGTCCGGCGTTGCCGCCGCAGCCGACGAGATGGACGCCGCATCGAATGCTTCACCCCAGTTAAGCCTCTTCCCGGAAGATGCGCCGCCGGTGCGGGGCCGGGCGCGGCGTCGGGGTAAGTCAGCGACGGTGACGGCTGATGGGATAGAGCCTACGCTGTCGGCGACGACTCTGGATCGGGTCCATGCCGCCATGCTGCTACAGGCGTCGGGCCGCAGCCAGGCGCTCCGTAACCTGCTGCGGGCTGAACAGGAGCGCAGCCCCGACTTCCTGCGCCTAGCCAACGCCCTGACGGCCCTCTATCCTCGCGGCAGCGAAGAGAAGCGCCTGCTCGACGCTATGCTGCTGGCTGTGCCGCGGTGACCCGGCTCAATGAGGGCAAATACTTTCGTACAGGAGGGAAAACATGTCAGGTAACGGGAAACTCCTAGAGCGCATCACGGCGCGCCCAGACGTCTTTGGCGGGAAACCGATTATCCGCGATATGCGGATATCGGTGGAGCTAATTCTGAGCTTGCTGAGCCAGGGAGCCCCCCAGGAGGAGCTCCTGGACGACTACCCCGGACTGGAACCGGAAGACATCCGCGCCTGCATCGCCTACGCTCACACGGTCATAGCAGGGGACACGCTGGCTTCGGTTTCGGTTGCTGAGGCATGAGGTTCCTGGTAGACCGATGCGCCGGACGCCGATTGGCAGAGTGGCTCCGCAATGACGGCCATGACGTGCTCGAAGCTCAAACCCTCGGCCCTGATCCTGGGGACCGGGCCTTGCTGGAGCTTGCAAACTCGGAAGATCGAATTCTGGTCACAATAGATACGGACTTCGGGGAGTTGATTTATCTGCATGACGTCCCACACGCTGGACTGGTCCGCCTGCCGGATGTGCCGGTCGAGGAGCGCCTCGCACTGGCGGCTGAGGTGATCAATCGCCATCGGCAGGCATTGGAAGACCGTGCAGTGGTAACCATACGCGGCGGAAGAGTCCGGATATCACATCCGCCAACGCCTTGAGTGAGGGGGTAAGAGTCTTGCCAATGGAACCCTGGTACAAAGTAGTAACTCTCCGGAAGGAAGTCCGCGAAGGGCGGTCCTTTAGCCCGGACGAATTCGCCATCGCCTTGGAGCAGGTGGTTGCAGGGACTGCGCCGCCGGACTACAGCGACCCGGCGCAGTTCTTCTCCCGCACCTGCTTCACACGCGCGCTGACGGAGCACTCCGGCATGGTGCTGCGACGCCTGTCCGGTAGGACGGAGAACACCGCGCCAGTCCTGACACTCATCACCCAATTCGGCGGCGGAAAGACCCACACCCTCGCCTCGCTGTATCACCTCGCCAATGCCGGACGGGATGCCGGCGCTTTGCCCGGCGTCTCGGAGCTTCTGCGGGAATCAGGAATCTCTGAGGCCCCTGCCGCTCGTGTCGGCGTCTTTGTTGGCAACGCCTGGGATCCGTCCGAGGGGAAGGAGACCCCCTGGATCGATTTGGCCCGGCAACTGGCGGGCAATGATGGCGTCGCCGCCCTCGGCAGCGCAGCAGAAACAACACCCCCTGGGACCGAGGCATTGGCAAGGGTGTTCGCCGCAGCCAATGCGCCCGTGCTGCTCCTGTTCGACGAGGTGCTGAACTTCGTCAACCGCCACCGTCCCATGGCCGACTCCTTCCATGCATTCCTTCAGAACCTCACTGTCGCCGTCACCGGTTCGACCCATGCGGCTGCGATCGTCAGCCTGCCCCGCAGTCAGATTGAGATGACCGAGTGGGACCAGGAGTGGCAAGACCGCATCACTAAGGTCGTGCGCCGCGTCGCTCGCGACCTCATCGCCAACGGCGAGTCGGAGATCAGCGAGGTCGTTCGCCGACGCCTGTTCGAGGACCTGGGTAGCGAGCGTGTTCGACGACGCATCGCCCAGACCTTCGCGGACTGGTGCTTCGAGCGTAGCGCGCGCCTTCCCTCGGAGTGGACGGCCGTGGACACGGCTACTAAATCGCCGAGAGGGAGGGATGTTCTCAGGAGCCGCTTCGAGGCGTGCTATCCCTTCCATCCCGCGACCCTCTCCGTCTTCCAGCGGAAGTGGCGCGCCCTCCCCCAGTTCCAGCAGACACGGGGCGCGCTGGCAATGCTGGCGCAATGGATTTCCTGGACCTCACGGGAGCAGTTCCGGCAAGCGCGGACGGAGCCGCTTATCACCCTTGGGTCCGCGCCTCTGGACGTACCGGAGTTCCGCGCGGTGGTCCTAGGACAGCTGGGCGAGTCCCGTCTCGACGTAGCCATAGACGCAGACCTCGCTGGGGAGACGGCGCAAAGCAGTGCCCTGGACGCAGATACCAAGGGGGCTCTACGCGACATCCACCGCAGGGTTGGCACAGCGATCCTGTTTGAGTCCTCCGGCGGACAGGTCGACAAGGTGGCACACCTGCCGGAGCTGCGATTCGCCCTCGGCGAGCCGGAGATCGAAACGACTACCATCGACAATGCTGCCTCGGCCTTGGAGAAGTCCGGCTTCTTCATGCGCAAGGTCGGTACGGACGGCTATCGCATCCACCATCAGGCGACGCTGCGGAAGGTGGTCAGCGATCGGCGCGCCTCCCTTGACGAGGAGACAGAGATCAAGCCTGCAGTCCGCAAGGTCGTGCAGGAAGAATTCACCCGCGGCGCACCGGTTCCCGTCAACTACTTCCCGGAGGATGGCGACGCAGTGCAGGACTCGCCCCGCCTGACGCTGATCGTCCTGGACCCTGCGGAAGAGTGGCGGGGGAGCGACCAGCTTGCAGAACGCATTGGCCGTTGGACCAAGGAACGTGGGAAGTCCCCGCGACTCTACCCTGGGGCATTGGTCTGGTGCGCCAGGAAGCCGGGGCGTGAGCTGCGTGAGAGCGTCGAGTTGTGGCTTGCCTGGCGAAGAGTGGCCCAGGAGGTTTCGCAGGGCATTCTTGGCGCTGAGTTTGACCAGGCGGAGCGCGCCGATTTGCAGGCCAGGGTCAGGGATGCGGAAGAGGCGGCCAAGGACGAGGTATGGGTGGGGTACCGCTTCGTGGCGCTGGGGGATACGCAAGCGTCGGATGGGCTGAAGGTGATCGACCTCGGCTCCGGCCATTCCAGCGGGAGCGAGACGCTCTGCGGGCGCGTTATCGCTGCGTTGAAATCGGGGGCGTTGCTCAACGAGTCCGTGGGCGCAGGGTACATCGATCGACATTGGCCGCCAGCGTTCAAGGAGGCGGGAGCCTGGCCGCTAACCAGTCTGCGCCAGAGTTTCCTGAACGGAGCTTTGACTCGACTGATGGACCCGGACGCCGTGCTTCGACAGCGGATTGTGGAGTTCGTGGATGCAGGAGACTTTGGGCTGGCCTCAGGAGATAAGGGAGGCGGCGAATATGAAAGGGTGTGGTACAGGGAACCGGTAGGGACGGATGAGGTAGCTTTTGAGTCTGGGGTCTTTCTGTTGACCAAGGCCAAGGCTGAGCAACTTCGGAAGACACCCGATGACACGAAGCCCGCGCAACCGGACCCTCAGCCTAACCCAAGCACTACGACTGAGCCGGATCCCCCGCCCGGTCCTGGCGAAACCCAGGTCGGGCTTCCCATCCAGACTGGTCAGAGAGCGACACTGCGTATCAAGGGAACCGTGCCCCCGGAAGTCTGGAATCGGCTCGGAACGCGATTCCTGCCGAAGCTGCGTTCTGGTGATGACTTGATCGTGGGCGTCGAGTTCTCTGTAAGCGTCGATGCAGGTCTATCACAAGGCTTCCAGTTGGAGTTGCGGCAAGCCCTCACAGATCTAGGTCTCCAAGAACAAGTATCGGTGGAGACATCGCAAGGTCAGTAGCGATTCTCGTCACTTCAAGCTGGAGAAGGCAAGAACTGGCTGGACCATTTGCGCCTGAGCGATCCGCGGAATGAGATTGGTTTGAGTAATCCCTAGCCGTGAGACATTCGTTGGGAGATGACGAAGATAAGTAGGAAGGTCCAAGCTGATCGCCGATGAAATCGACCATGTGCTGGCAGACACCACGGCTTCAATAGCAGGATGGATGGAAGAAATAGACCAGTACCCATGAGGATGAGGCGTCGTCCAGATGTCGTTTGACAGAACAACATTGGAAAGTCTTCTTCTTGAAGAGGAATGACCATATCTCGATTTCAAGTCCGAGCAGTATCGGTTTATTGGGGAAAGCAGCAGCGTCAAGAGCGAACTGCTCAAGGACATCCTGGCGTTCGTTAACAGCAATCGATACCGCACTGCCCACATCTTGATGGGTGTCCGGGAAGTTACAGGCGGACCAAGCGAGATCATTGGCGTAGATCGGCACTTGGATGACGCTGAGTTGCACCAATTCGTCAATAGCAAGACAAACAGACCGGCAGAGTTCAACTATATCCCATTTCGGTTCGACGACAAAGAGATCGGGGTGCTTAACATTCCTCTTCAGATCCGTCCGGTCTATTCACTAAAGAATTACGGAAAAGTGGACGCGAACACCGTGTACCTGCGAGATGGGAGTTCAACAGGAATAGCCAATCCTGACGACATTGCAGACATGGGGCGTGCCCAGACGCCTAAATTCCTTGAGTGGTTCATTCGACGACTACGGAATACTGCGATGCACGCTGTGACGGTTACTGAACAGCAATGGTTCGACCATCCTGGGCGACAACGTGAGCACGATTCACTGGGACGTCCACAAGACTACAGAGGGGCCTGCGACTTGATTCTACGGCTAACAGAATCCAGACCGCTGGAGCCCACAGTCTTTTCGAAGGGTATCGATTCGTACGGCTCCCTCCGTTGGGTCTTTAGGATATTTGAAGAATTGGCCGCTCATTGCACCCAAGCAGTTCGAATCACTGGCCCCTCCCTCATCGAATTTGGGGCGCTGGCGCGGGCAATCTTGGAAATGGAAGGACGGGTGAACTCCGAGGCGAGAGTTTGGGATGAATTCCGGATCAGGATGAAAGATGAAGGGGACAGTCTGCCCAACCCGGCCAACTACAACGTCTTGAGCTTGGCACTTAAGGCGGTGCGTTTTGTTGAGGTTCTGGAGGACGAGGAACACTACAGGGATCCCGACGTTATCGATCAGTTTAGAGGCGAGGTGCTACTGCAATCTCCCGAGTGGGGAGACTGGCGAAAGTAGCAACGGTCAGCTAAGGCACCTGTCGGCTGCCAGAATCCGCGCTTCAGTCCGATGCCAAAGCCATTGTAGTAAATGGCAACCGTCATCCCTGTGGCTCGTAGTCTTCGTCCACCGAAAGAATCGCCCCGAAGCGTCGCCCTTAGCCTGCTTCGACCATGTCCTGCTCAACTTGTTGTGAGGGGGCAAGACTCTTCTTAGACAACTGACGGGACCTGGCAGTCCTGCGCTCGGCGGGAGCGTCAGCACTCTCGTCGCGCACGGCGAGGTCCGCGACCATATCCCAGTCCAGTGCTATGCCCAGGCACTCCTCGGCAGCAAGAAACCAGTTCCGGGCCTGCCGCCACTCGTAAATCAGGTCCTCCACTTTGCGCTGCGCCGCCGCACCCGGGCGCCACCAGGGTGGGCCGTTTCTAGTCCCGGTACGTCCGCTCTCATCGGCGCCGGTCTCATCGCTGGCGGGGGTCTCTGGCGCCGTGGCTGCGTGGCTCAGCACCAAGGCGGCCATTTGTCTCTCAACCCGACGCTGGTGACTGGCATGCGCCCGCCGCTGTCCGTCGAGTGCGGTTCTCGGTTCCTCTAGGCCGCTTCGGAGCCCCTCCTCCAACGCATCGAGCCGCTTCCCCAACTGGACGTTGCGCTTTCGCTGCCCGGGGGCGGCACAGCCTTCTCCATCAGCCCACGCCCACGTCGGACAAATGGTCCTTAACCTCTTGCGAGCAGGCAAGGTTCCTCCGTGACACCCGAGTCGGCCCAGGAATCCCAGGCTCGGAGGGCGCATCAGCTTTCTCGTCACTACGGCCGGGTGGCGCCGACGTGCCCCACTCGACCACCCCGTTCGTCCGCTCCCTTGCATCCACCAACTCGGCCAGTGTCGGGTCCGTGAGCTTCCCTGGGAACCCTGTGCCGGCTGCGACGCTTCTCGCCCCAGGACCGCCACTCCCATCATCTGTGGGTGCTCCGGTTTCCGTACTGTCACGGTCCGCTTCCAAGACCAAGAGACGCTGCTCGATTAGCCGACGCTGTACGCCGTAGTATTTCCGCACCCCGTCCAGTGACATCCTCAATCCCTTGAGACCGCTCCTGAGATTCTCCTTCATCTCCTTGAGTTGGGCCTCCAGCTTGTCCATCCGGGCCTCCAGCTTGTCGCTGCGCTCCCGTTGCCTGTCGGCTGCGGATCCCACTCCGTGCTGAAGCGCCCTTTGCAGGCTCTCACGCACCCGGTGTGTCAGCTGGCCCGACTGCATGCTGGAGGTCACCGTCCTGGGGTCGATCTCCAGCACCCGCGCAGTACCTGTGCACCCCCATGTCCGCACCAGCTCCTGCAACAGCGCCATGAGCCTCAGGTGGTGCATGTCTCGAACACTATTTCTCCCTACGATGAGTGGATCTTTGCGTTTCATTCGGCCCCCTCTCTCTCTGTATAAACCGTCCATATGTTCAATCTCTTTGTCCCGGCACAACGCCACCGAACCGGCTAGAACACCCCAGCACCCCGGTCCGGCTACTTCCACAGACGTCGGAAGGTCAGCGTGTTCAGAAGCTCACGCTTCTTCAGCGCCCTCCGCGTGTCGGAGAGCGCTGTCTTCCGCCAGTTGACCTGGCCGTTGCGGTCGAAGCCCCGCAGAGGAAACGTCGCCGGGGGAAGCGTCAGCCCGTGCTCCTCCAAGAGCGTCAGCTCCAACGCCAGGAACCGCTCCTCGGTCGTCAGCCAGGACAGGCTCTTGCCTTCGTCGGGATGAACGGCCTTAAGCTCCCGCCACTCAACGATCAGGGACCAGACCTCGCCGAACATGTCCTCGTCGTCCTCGGCGGGCTCCAACGTCACGAGGTCGGGGAACTCCCGCCGCAGCGTCGCTCTTCGCCTGAGCTGCGGGCCGGCGCCGTTCGCCTGCGCCCCGTCCTGCCCACCCCGTCCCGTCTCAAGACCCGCCAGCATCTTCTCCACCTTGTGAAAGCCCTGGGCCACCTCCTCCCGAATGGCCCTGTCTCTGTCCTCGCTCGCCCTGTTGTTCGCCCGCATCTCCTTGCCCTGCTCCTCGACCTTGCCTTCCAGCTCTTCCAGCCGGTCCGCCAGCTGGTCGTTGCGGTCCCGCTGCTCGGCGGCTGCGGAGCCCACACCTGCTTGAAGAGCCTTGTCCAACGCTCCCCGCATGCGCCTCGACAGCGCCCCCTCATCCAGGCTGATGTCCAGCGTCCTGCGGTCCACCCCCAGGAGCTCGGCAGCCTGCTTCCGACCGTGTTCCCGCTCCAGCTCTTGAAGCAGCGCCATGAGCCTCAGGTGGTGCATGTCGGCCACCTCCCCGCTGCCTTCGATGACTGGTCTTCTCTGTTTCATTCGGTTCGACCTCCCTCTGTGACCTATTCACAAGCTCGATTCTCCGTACTCAGGTTTGTCCCACCGACCTACTCACGCCCCGTCACTCCTGTAGAGGGCTTTCCCGCCACAGCGGATTGCCCGATTACTGCACCTAGCGTCCCCGCCAGCCAAACCGCCGTCCGGCCTGCTCCCGCTCTGGGTCCAGCGCATCACCGGGCTCACCCTGCTGCCCTTCCCCCTCCGTATCCTCGCTCTCATGCCCCGCAGCCTCGTCGCTGGACTCTGCCTCCTGTTCCTTCGTCTGTGGCTGTGGCCGCGCCTCCTCCAACGCTTCCACTCGCAGCGTCAGTCTGTCGACAAGCCCGTAGATTTCGTCCACGGACTCGACGAGACCACTGACCTGCGACTCAATCCGGTCCAGAGGCATGACTTCCTGCGCCACGGGGTCATCCAGATTGGCCAGGAGCGTCTGGACTGCGTGCGTCATCCTGCCCGTCAGCCGTTCCCGGCGCAGCGCCAGGGCCACCGTCTTCCTGTTCACCCCCAGGATCTCAGCCGTCCGCCGCTGCCCCTCCCGCCTCACCAGCCACTCCACAGCCCACTTGAAGCCCCGCTGCCCGGACCTCGCCTCAGCCTCCGGTCTGCCGTTCTTCTCCTCAGTCTTGCTCGCCATCTCATGCCTCCTGTAGGGGGTGGCCCATTTTTGTAATCGGGGCCTCTCTTCCGCCGGACTGGGGCCTTAACTCAAAGTGTTCACAGAAACCGTCCAATGTACCCCGAAACCATGCTGCTTCCCTAGCTAAATGGCCCAGAATGTCCGTTTCTACCCAAAGTCTCTTTTCCCTGTACAGCCCCTTGACTGCAATTGGCCTCTGGACCGATGGGCCAACCTGGGCCACCTGTGGAGCAATCGCATCCCCTGAAAGTGCTCGATTTGGGATTGATGCCTTCGCCCTGAACGGCTTATCCCCTTCAGATATCGCCGCTGGGCGGTGTCCAGGCCGGAGGCGCATGCCTGCCGCTGCTCCGCCTCCAATCACAGCACAACGAAGGCCGCCTGCAAATCCCTTGGAAGGGGCGACATTTGTGTACCCCCGTTCAGGCAGTTTCCCACCGAGCTGCGGCCGTTCACACTTGAATCGAGCGGCCCGGGTCCCCGCTGGCGGTCTCGCCGCGAATAGGCCGAGCGAAACCGAGCTCATGGTTGCGAAGACGCCGCCGGCGCCTGTGCCCCCGACCATGCCAGCGGCCGATGCGCCGACCGTCAATCACTCTGGGCAAAGGTAGCTGCAACTGGACGATATGAAAGATACGAAGACGGAACTCACCAGCCAGGGAGAGGCAATGCACGGCCGGAAGGGGCTCTCTTCCAGATGCCCGGCACGCCGACCACTGTTGACGGGCGTCGGCGTGATGCGGTCAGACCCGTTTCACAAGCGGCATCAGTGGCCGCTGACGCGTTCATCGATCAGCCAAGAGGCCCCGAACCTGACAGTCCAGCGGGTCGCGCCCCTTCTCCTGCAACACGTCCCTGCTGTCCTCGATGCCGTGTTCGGTCGTTTTCTTCGACTTTCATCCTTCCCAAACCTCCGTCTGAACCTCCGGTCGGCTGAGGTCCGGCCGTTCCCCTGGTCTTCGGCCAGGTTTTTGGGGCACGTCATGCACCCCCACTTCAAGCGCCATTTTCGGGGCCTAATGTCATTGGGACGCCGCCCCCACGGACCCGCCGATGTCATTCCCCCCGTTTGGCGATGTCATTGCAGTCCGGAACGCACCCTTTCTGAAAGTGTTCACTGGTTACGTCCTGTAGGGGGGCAATTTACCCCTGTTTCAGCTACGAAATCACGACTCTGGCCGCTCTGTTACAAAACTGAAACTCCTGTACACCCCCAATACTGCACGAAAGAGGCCGAAAAAAAGAGAGTCCATAGCCCCCCGCATTCGTGCGCAGAGCCACGGGGGGACGGCCCGTAACGCCCCGCATTCGTGCGCGGAGTTATGAGGGGTCTTATTTCCAGTTTCATTTGGTCACACTTTTTGCGACCGCAACATGAAAGATCCCAACGGACAGAACAGAAGGCGAAAGCCCACCAGGGACGCCCCCGAGCTGAGGGTCGTCGGCATCGACGTCAAACCCGCGCCCGACGCCCAGGACCGGCTGCGCCGAATCTTCACCATCCTGCTGGAACACGCAGCCGGCGAGAGGCACGCCGCGCCCGACGAGGACTCCCTTCCAGAGGCGGAAGCCTGATGCAGCCGGAACGGCGCCCAACCGACGTCACCCACTACCAGGCCGTCTTCGGCGACGTGTCGAAGATCATCGACGCCGCCAGGGAGTCGGCCGCCCGCTCGGTGAACGCCGCCATGACCGCCGCGTACTGGCTGGCCGGGCGGCGCATCATCGAGTTCGAGCAGTCGGGACAGGAGCGGGCCGAGTACGGGGCCGCGCTGATCGAGAGGCTGGCCGAGGACCTGACCGTGCGGTTCGGGGACGCGGCTTCTCACGCCAGAACATCCAGAACATGCGCCTGTTCTACCTCTCATACCCAATCGGGCAGATTCGCCAGACACCGTCTGGCAAATTGGCTCGACTCCCCGCACGGCAGATTCGCCAGACGCCGCCTGGAGAATTCGATCCCCCATCCGTCGAGGTGCGCTTCGACGACCTTCGCACGGCCTTTCCGCTGCCTTGGTCCGCCTACGTGCGGCTGCTGTCGGTCAGGGACGAGCACGCCCGCGCCTTCTACGAAGCCGAGGCGCTGCGCGGGGGATGGTCGGTCCGCCAGCTCGACCGGCAGATCGGCTCCCAGTTCTACCAGCGCACGGCCCTATCGAAGAACAGGGCCGCCGTGCTCGCAGATGGGCAGAGGAAGCGTCCAGAGGACATCGCACTTCCCGGCGAGCAGATCAAGGACCCCTTCGTCTTGGAGTTTCTGGACCTAAAGGATGAGTACTCCGAGAGCGACCTGGAGGAGGCCCTCATCCGCCACCTGGAGACCTTCCTCTTGGAGTTGGGAGACGACTTCTGCTTCATGGGCAGGCAGAGGCGTCTGCGCGTCGGCGGTCGGTGGTACCGGGTGGACCTACTGTTCTACCACCGGAGCCTGAGATGCCTCGCGGTCATAGACCTGAAGATCGGGGCGTTCACCCACGCCGACGCCGGGCAGATGCACTTCTACCTGAACTATGCGCGGGAGCACTGGATGCGCGAGGGAGAGAACCCGCCCGTCGGACTGATCCTATGCTCCGAGAAGGACGAGGCGCTGGCGCAGTATGCCCTGGAGGGGCTGTCGAACAAGGTAATGGCTGCGGAGTACCGGATCGCCCTGCCCGACGAGACGGTCCTGGCGGCGGAGCTCGACCGGACGAGGCAGGCGATGGAGCAGCGCCCGGACGCTCTTTGATGCCATCCTGTTCAACGCGGTAAAATGGCGGGCAGAGGTTGGCCCGGCGATGCTGCAAACACCCCGGTCCGTGGCGCCACCTGTTGGGACAGGTGATGCGAAGTAATTGTACTACTCGCAGACCCGCTCCCGGCAGGAGGCGGGTCTTCTTCATTTTGGAGGGTAAGAAAGAGAGGAGGGAGCCATGCCGGGGATCAAGGTGAAGCGCCGTAAGGCGAAGGAGAACAGGGCAGCCATATACGCCCGCGTCTCCGACCAGAGCCAGGACACGGAGGACAAGACATCCATCACGGAGCAGACGTCCGAAATGGAGGCCCACTGCGAACGCCGGGGGCTGACCGTCGTCGCCCGCTACCAGGAGGTGGGCCAGGGCTGGTCGAAGAAGCGCCCTGAGTTCCAGAGGATGCTGGCCGACGCCAAGCGCGGACGTTTCGACACCATCGTCTGCTGGAAGTCCGACCGCCTCAGCCGGGGCATGTACCCCGCCGCCGCTCTTATGGAGGTCGTCGAGGCCCATCAGATAGAGCTTGAAGCCGTTATGGACGCCATCGACATGAAGACCTTCGGCCTCATGGCCGCCATCGGCAAGATCGAGCTGGACAACTTCAGGGAGCGCGCGTCGATGGGCAAGCGGGGCACGGCCAAGCAGGGGCGCATCCCGGTCAGCAACATCCCCTACGGATACCGCGTCCGAGACGACGGCAGGCCCGAGATAGTGGAGTCCGAGGCCGAGGTCGTGCGGCGCATCTACCGCATGTGCGTGAAGGACGGACTGGGGGCGCGGGTGATCGGCCAGCGGTTGATGGCCGACGGCGTTCCCGCAGCCAATAATGCCAAGCGGTGGTGGGACGGTCAGGTCTACCGCGTCCTGAGCAACGAGACCTACAAGGGAACCTGGTGGTACGGCAAGGCCCGCTACATCTCGACGGAGGACGGGATACGGGTCCACGAGAAGGACAAGGAGACGTGGATACCGGTGCCGTTCCCTGAGATAGTGGACGAGCACACCTGGGACCTGGCGCAGAGCATCATGAAGAAGCGAAGGACCCGCTCCGGGCGCAACACCAAGATATTCTACCTGTTGCAGCACATGGTCCGGTGCACCGGGTGCGGGATGCTCATGGGATGCATGGCCACCAGGAAGCGGACAGTCAAGCGCAACGGCAAGGTCTACAAGTACGAGCTGGAGACTCCGCGCCGATACTACAAGTGCTATGGAGTGCAGCATTTCCGCACGGGATGCCGGGAGCACACGATGATCCGGGCGGAACGGCTGGAGGGCCTGGTCTGGGGCCAGGTCAAGAAGGTGATGGAGAACCCCGACCTCATCGTCGCTGGAATCGAGTCCCTGGACTCCCAGGAAGGCGAGGGGTTGGAGAAGCAGATCGCCGGGACGGAGCGCGAGCTCCAGAAGGTGCAGTTCGAGGAGGACCGGGCCATCAGGCTGTACGTGTCAGAGAAGATAACCGAGGAGCAGCTGGACCGGCAGCGCAAGTTCATCACCGAGAGGCTGGAAACTCTGAGGGCGAGGCTGGCCGACTACCGGGCCAAGGAGACCGCCTCAATTGAGAAGCGGGCGCTGGGGGAGCACGTGGTGGAATGGGCTAACAGGGTTGGCGACGGGCTGGACGACCTGCCCCAGGAGAAGCGGCGAGACGTGCTGCGGCTGCTGCTGGACGAGGTGACCATCGACGGGGAGAACAACGTCAATCTCACGCTGGCAGTCCCAACCGAAGAGTTGGTGTCGATTGGATCACCGGTATCAAATTCTCACTGTAGAATTCGTCCACGGACTCGATGATGGCCTCAAGGAGCCTGCCGGTGGCGGTGTCGTCGGCCTGCTCAGTGATGGAGACGACCCGGACGCCGCGCCGCCGGAGCATGGCCTTGAAGGCGACGGCGTGCTCTCGCTTTCGGGTGAATCTCGAGAATTTCCAAACAAGAATCTCCCTGAAAGGGGACTCCGGCTTGGCCGCCTCGTCCAGCATCCTTTGGAACTGGGGCCTATCGGCGATGCGCCCGCTCTCGGCCTCGTCCACGTACTCGCGGGCGATCAGGTAGTCGTTCTTTTCGGCGTAGTCCCTGAGCGCCCGAAGCTGGGCGGCGATGGACAGGTCCACGTCATGGCGGTCGCTGGACACTCTTGCGTAGAGGGCCACCGGCGTCAGATTGAGTCGGTCATTCATCGGTGTCTCCTCCTTGTGCTTCACTCTGTCCGGTCTTGGCGGGAGCGCAACCGTTCCAGCCGCTCCCGTCTGCGCCACTCCCGTTCATCCATGAACAGGCGTATGGCCTGGCGGAGCAGCTCGCTCACGGAGAGGTCATCCTCCTTCATCACCTGGCGCACCTGCGCCTCCATCTCCGGGGGCAGGGAGAAGGTGAGGGTCTTGGACTTTCTGGGTGTGGACACTCCTTTAGTCTCCTGTTGTAGTATATTGTCTTACTATACACCATCATGACACCGGCCCGCAACCCCAATGAGGGTGGAGTCGTCGCGGGTCTGGGCGCTGCAACAATTGTCACGATTTGACCTGTTGGGGGCTGACACGGCAAGCGTAGGGAATGCCCTTTTGCCCCCTATAGGAAGTCCTAGGAACGGATTAACGTCGGTCGTGGAACATGCTCCACTGGCAATGTTGCCGCTGTGTCCGAGGCTGCCTGGCAAGGCTGTTGTTGCTAGGAGCCGTAGCTGATGGGCCATAGGGAAAGGCGGTGTGTGGCGTGTCAACGATGACGGCCTGGCCTGTCAGTTCTGCACCACTTTGTAATCGGGAGGGCGTAAGAGGCATGAGGGGTTGCAGGTGGGCGGACAATGGTCCCAGCAGCCATGCTGGGACACCTTTGCAGGAAGTGTTCGGAACGGCGAAAGTGGTCATTCTGCAAGTTGCTCCAGGGATGATAACGGCCTTCTGTCTAGGGAATGGGGCGGCGGAAGTATCCATACGTCGCCCAGGATGCAATGCTCGGCAAGGGCCTCTGTGTTGGATGTGATGATAGGCACGTCATCCACCCCGTCGGCGATGTCGAGGAAGGCAGTCTCACTGCTGGGGGACTCGAACACGAAGAGCACCCGAGGCAGGTGTCCCTCGTGGTCACGCTCTGCCCAGCCGCTCTGGAAGTAGCGGCGGTAGGACTCTAGGCGTTTGGGGATTCGCTTCGGCGTCGTGGCCCGACGCTCGAACTCCAGGAGGAAGGGACGACACCGGCCCTGGTACTCCAGGGTGAAGGAGGCGTCGGGGTGAATCACGTAGGTGGTCCAGTCGTAGCGGTAGCCGATGCTGGAGCGATGAGTGGGCAGCAGGTCGAACAGGTCGTAGTCGGGGGAGCGGGCGACCTCGGCAGACAGGGCGGCGGCGAAGCCGGTGACGCCGGCGTGATGCCGCGACTGGGAGGAGAGGACGCGCAGGGCGGTCCCTGCGTAGACCGAAGGATTTATGTAGGAAGGTTGGGCGCTCCAGCGATCGAGGGTCAACCCCACGGCGGCCCGGTCCCTCCGGGCCAGGTACGTCAGCCCCTCGTCGGTGAGCACGTGCAGGGAGTCATCCTCCCGCGCGAGGCCATGCTGCCGCAGGGAGCGGAGCACCTGATTGACCCGGCGCAGGGTGACCCCGCCCATCAGTCCGGCAAGCTGCTCGCGGGTGCCCAGCGGCCATGCTGCCAGCAGGTTGAGGGCGTCCTTCTCGGCGCTGGTCAGCTGAACCGAGAGGGTTGATGTGAGTTGCTCAGTAGGCTCCGGCATGGAGGCCTGCACGCCGGAGGGGTAGAGCGTGCCGGGCTTCGGCTTCGGGTTGTCACGAAGGAAGGGGTAGGACGACTCCAGCAACCGCTCCGCCCACGCTATGATACCTGCCGGGGATCCGTCGGGTGAGATACGCACTGGAGGGTTTTCGCCCAGGCCGCTACCACACTGCTGCCAGACGACCCCGGTGTGGTCTCCGGCCAGAAGCTCTCCCTCCGTCACCGCGAAGGTCCTGCAGTGCTCCCTCGGATCGCCCAGGGAGCGGATGGCCCTGCGGGTGGCCTGGTCTGCGTGGGTCAACACCAGGGTGACGGAGGGCGTCTCGAAGCTGTGCAGCCGCTCGATGCTCCTCAGGCGGTAGTGCAGATTGGCCGTGGGCAGCGTAGGCCCCTGGCGAACCAGGCCGATGGAGCGGCCCCCGGACAGGGTGAACAGCATGTCGTAGGGGCCGTTGCGGTAGTGGTCCACGCGCACGGGGTCGTTGTGGGGGTCGGCGCCGGCGATCATGGCGGCGACGCGGTAGAGCACAGCCGCGGCGTCCAGCCGCTCGGCCAGTAGCCGGAACCACTGCTTCGACACCGGGTAGGCCCCCAGCATGTGCTTTCGGCCCTTGGTGGCCGCGCCTGCGGCGGTGACGCCTTCCTCGGTCGGGAAGTAGCGGCGCTGCGGGCGAGACCCCAGCACACTCAGCTGGTGTTGTACTGAATCCACAAGACCCCGTTTGGCGAGCTTCCAAAGCCGTTCCCGCAGCGTGGATGCGGGAACGCGCCCGAACCGGGACAGTTCGTCCACGGTGGCCAGGGGTGTGCTGCACAGCAGCAGGAGCGTTTCCTCAAGACCCTCGCGCAGGGACCGCAGTGCCGGATCAGGCCGCAGGCCCTCCAGGTCGATGATGATCTCCAGCGTGGCGGCTTCCAGCGCCTCGACGTCCCCGCCGACGGAGTTGAGGACGGCGTGGGGCACAGCCCGCCCCGTGTGGCCCCGTTCGAGGAACCGCCACAGGGTGTGGCGGGACACGCCGAGGTCCTCGGCTGTCTTCCTCTGTCCATGCAGCGACGCGTAGGCGCGCACGTAGCGCCGAACTGCTCTCCTGAGGTTCGGTCCGGCTGGCGCAGCGCCGTTGATTCTTGCAGCTTGTGGATTCGTGGCTACCAATCCGATGCTCCAACTTGCTAATGTCCCAATATCCCATCTTGAGGGGAAAACTGCTCGCATGTAATGCCCTGCAAGCCATTGTTTAGGGTGGGGTTTTGTGGTAGGGGGGAGGGGTGGCTGGGTCTGCCCCACCGCTACCGGGCAGCGAGCGGAAGGAGGCGTTAGCTTCACACCTACAAGAAGCTCTGCGTGAGCAGCACGATAGGGGTTAGGGCAATTGGGGAGGCGGGTGGAGCGGACGGGACGGGACGGGACGGGACTGTGGCAGGAACTACGTCGCGTCTCAACTTGCAGACTGTAGCGGAGCTAGGCGATTGGGGCATCTGGCCGGTGATTGCGAAACCCTCAAGTACCTATTTGACAAGGCCGAGTAGATCATTGGCAATATCGTCAGCGCTCTTTAACGATGTGTTCAAAGCTACCTTGTCTGCCAGTGTTGGACTGTAATGGGCGACTTCATCTACCGAAACTTTGTGCCAAATCGGAAGAATCCGACTAAGCCCCTGAGCTTCAAGGGCAACAAGCCCATCAAGCTCCTTTTGTGGCCACTCCTTCTTGAAAAAGGCTTCTGAGAGAACCACCACCCCAAATCGTGAATTCACCAACCCACGGCCAATCTCCCGACGCAGGCTGTCCCCGACTTTGAGCGTGAATTCATCGTACCAGACACTGGCTCTCTTGCTTTCAAGGGCCTCTGCTAGCTGGCGAACGAAACCTTCCTTATCTTCGCTGGCGTGGGAGATGAAGAAATCATAGTATTTTGGGCTGGGAGGATCAATCACAAGCTCCCCATGTACTTGAGCACGTTGCATGATTTCTCCTGTAATCCGACGCTCATGTGCCTCTCGTTCTCGAATCAGGCGCTTCTGTTCTTCAGCGGCTACCCTTCTCTCCTCCGTACTCTTCCGGGCTTGACGTTCTCTCTCAGTAGCAAGCTTCTTCCGCTCTCCCTCATTCTCTCTCGCGTGACGTTCTTCATAGGAGTGCAATCTCTTGGACTTGTCGGCTATCTGACTTGCCAGATTCGCCATCCTTTTCTCTACTGTGGCAAGGTCTCTACAGGCGTTCTCCATCTCTCTGGCCCTTGACTTGAGGGTCGCGGAGTTCTTTGTTCTCGAAGCAGCAGCGTTCGCTCGGTTGACCCTCGTAAGCAGCCCGGCTTGTTTCTCTCGCTCTCGCGCCTCGCGCTCCCTTAGTGTGGCGATCTCTCTATTGAGGTTGTCAATCTGGCTAGTAGTCATTCAGGCATCACCACCTGGTAGCAAACGACTCCCAAGTCGTCCTCGGTGATGGGCTCGGGAGCTGGTGGAGCTTCTATTGGCCGCAGACCAAACCTCTCAACCACTTCAATGATTCGGCGAATGCAGTCCGTCACGCTCATTCCGCCGCCTTCATACTCCCGGCGAAGCTCCGAGAGCTTGCGGCGCACCAAGTTGTTCCTGCCGACCGAGAGGGCTTGGTCAGCCTCGTCGTACTCGTCACCGGCGGGAGCATCCGGCGACCGTAGCACGTCCAGCGCCCAACGCTGGCTGGCTGGCAATGCTGCGAACCTGGCTTCGGGGTCGAGAAGGGCGTTGTGTGCCGCGCAGATGTCGGCTGCTGCTATGGCAAACATCCGCTCCAAGTCGAGGCTGTCGGGAATGGGGCAGCCAGGCTGCTCTTGCGGGTCTATCAGCCGCAGCATCGGCAGATTTTCCCTGTACAGGATCTGTCCAGATTGCGACACCATACGCCAGTACCGCTCATCTCTACGCGTCCGGCATGCGAAGAACACTGTAGACTCTGCCAGTGTCGGTGACCGCTGCACGAAAGCGGCGCCTATGCCCCAAGGCATGTCCCGGAGCCTGGCAATCTCGCCCTCTTCGGCAGCGCGGCGAAGATATGAGCGGAAGAGCTCTCCGGCGAAGGCGGAGCTGGTCTCCCCGCCACTCTCCTGCTCGTCCAGCAGGGTGGCATCCCCCCTGGCGAGACGTTCGGCAAAGGTGGTCAGGTCAGCGTACACCCGGGATTCCGCCTCTACGTTGGCAAGTACCGGAGTTTCCATGCCCACCGAGGCGTTCGCCGCCATGATCTTTACCTGGAGCTTGGCCTCCAACTTTAGCAGCCGGTCCAAGTCACCCTGCTTGGGAAGTAGGGTGTAGAGATATGCCGTGTCGTGCGGGCTGCGCAGGCGGATGATGCGTCCGTTGCGCTGCACCACACGTTGAGGATTCCAGGGCATATCGAAGGAGAGCACCGCCTGGGCCTGCTGCAAGTTCTGCCCCTCGGAGAGGATGTCAGTGCTGATAATCACGTCTACTTCGCCGCCGTCCGGCCGATAGCCTTGCTCTCCCGTCACCGACTCCGGACAAAATCGTTCTAGCTCTCTCGTGCGGGCGTCGGCGCTGGTTTCCGAGCCAATGGCCACCGTCCATTTGCGGTCTCCCAGCAGGTCCGGTTGGCTCTCGATTCGCTCCTTCAGATAGGTCGCCGTATCCTGGAATGCCGTAAAGACGGCGACTTTACGCGACGGCGTTGTCGCCATCACTGCTCTGAGCGTGTCCAGTTTGGGGTCAGGTCTGTTCTTCAAGCTCTCCAACCGTGCTGACATGGTTGACAGTGCATCCCAGTCTTTCTGCAAGTCGGTCAAGAACTGGTCGTTGAAACTATCGGCGGCAATCCCACCTTCCGAGCCTGCCAATGCCTCGTCGATCAGGTCGGCGCTAAGGAATGTGTCGTCCTCTCCCGCATTGCCAACCAGGTCCCTAATGGCTTCCGGCGGGGGAACCGCTCCACGCTCTGCGATGACCCTGAGCATCACTTCGTTCCCATCCCGCATCCTGTTCACAGTTTGCAGGGCCGCATACCAGGACGACTCGAATCGTTTCAGCAGTTGCGACTGCATGAGTCCGGCCAGCGCTTCTTCCGATGCCGACTCTCCCTGTTTGTCCAACCTGTAGGCCGATGGGCGGTAACGCGCCATCGTCAGCCCGTCGATTCCGTCGTAGATGGCTTGCACGATTCCAGGGTGCGCTCTGTCCAAGTCGTAGCGGCATTCGTGCAGTTCTGGCTCCGGAAACTTCACCGGCGTTCCGTCGGCGAAGCGCTCGTCGCGATACCGCTTCTTGATGAAGGCCCGATCACGCCGCACTGTCAGTGCATCGATTAGCGGGAAGAGCTTGGCTTCCGACAGGTTCTCGGACTTGGAGGCCCCGGCATCGGCGAAGAACTTCCGCAGGCTCGGAATCCTCAGCGGCTCACCGTTGAATCTCCCATCGTGCCGACCGAACAGCAGGAAGAGATTGTGCAGGTCCCATAGGGAGTTGTTGACCGGAGTCGCGGTCAGAAGCAGCAACTTCTTCGGCGTTCCTCCCATAAGCCGGTCCAGCACCGCATACCAGGTGTTGTCCACGTTGCGGTAAGCGTGGGCCTCGTCGATGATGACGAAACGGTACACGTCCTTGTTCACTGGCAGGACCCTTTGCCCTCCATCAGGGGACAGTTGCCGGTCCTGGGCCAGCTGCTGGTAGGACACCACGGTCCCCGGCAGGTTCTCCTCAGCCAGGCGCTGCTGCCAGAGGCGGTCCCGGAGCTGGGCCGGGGAGATGACCAACACGTGCTGGCCCAGGTCACGGGTGTGTTCGCGGATGAACTGGACGCCTATCTCCGTCTTGCCCATGCCAACGCCATCGGCGTAGAGAACGCCACCGTAGCGGTCAAGGATACGCTTTGCCCGCGCCAGCCCGTCCCGCTGGAAAGCGGTGAGCGTATGCAGATCGGGTAGAGGTCCATCGTCTTCTAGCTCGCCCTCGTAAAGCTCCAGCAGGGCGCGTAGGAAGACGGTCTGAGGGTCGCTCTCCAAGGCAGGGGGCCGCAGCAGCTCTAGCAGCTCCTCACGAAAGTCCTGGGCGTCGTCCCAGAGGCGCTGATACCAGTCCAATGCCCTGCCGACGACGTTGGGTTGGTAATGCACCATGCCCAGCTCGAGATTGGCGACCAAGCCGCCCTGTGTCAGGTTGGCCGACGACACCAGCGCCGCCCCCGGCCCTACCGGAGACCCGGCGTTGCTCAGTTCGCCGATGACGTAGGCTTTGCCGTGGAGGAAGCGCCGGACGTAGCGCCGCGCCGCAACGCCGTCGGACTCGAAGAAGCGGGTCACCCGCTCCAGGACGGCTCGCCGGGCGGTGGGAAAGGCCGAGAAGTCGCGTTGGCGGCGTAGCGCCGAGACAGATTGCTCGAAACGGTCGGCGACGGTTTCCCCCGCCGGGCCGATCAAGGCCTCCGGCACTGCACCTATCAATAAGCGTGTAGGCCGTTCCGGCTCCGCCGCTATCCTGGTCAGAGCGTCCAGCCCCTCTAGGCCAACGTAGCCCGTGGCAACGCTCAGAGGCCCCGCGTAGTGCTCCGCCAGCCACGCCAACGCCTGCTGGTGGTTGCCGTAGTCAACGTTGTCCACCAACTCGAAGGGGCCGTGCTGGGATGGATGGCTTTGGCTCGTCATGTCACCAACCGCCTAGTCTGACTTGAGAATGGGGTACTGCCCGGACAACGGGTGACAACCGTTCTTTGCATGCAGGATAAACCGGTCTATCACTTGCCGTGCGGTTTTTATTACGTCACTTCGCTCACTTCCAGAGAGGTGTTTCGCCTCTCCATGGTGCTGGTATTTGCTGAAGTCTTCTAGCTTTGTAGTTAGTGCCTGGTCAATGCGCAGACATTCCCTCATACTGATCCATGATTTCTTGGCTCTAGCCTTCTCCTTATCTTCTGAGTTAACGAAATGCTGTCTGAGGCTCTCGATGGCCCGGTAGGCAAACAGGCCTGTGTCATGGGGCATTCGATACGCTCTTCCGACGTCTCCCAGAGCGCGGCGAAGCGGGTCCGTTATAGAGGCACTATTAGATCCCACTGAAAATAGAACCTCGGCAATCTCCTCGTACTTCTTTTCGGTCTCTTCGGTCCAGCTAAAGTTGGATCCTGTTCTATACTCGAACTCTGGCGACAACCCATTATTCGCACATACTGCCAATCGGATCTCCATATCAAGACCTTTCCTTGCCGCATATCCGTATGCATCAACAAGGCTTCTCGCGATGGTGTCAATGCAGTTGCGTAGCGTGGCGATGTCCTTGACCTCTGTGTCACTATGCGCCGCCACTGATATTTGAGATTGGTGAATTGATAGCGTCACCCCAAGGTCAAATTCAACATCGGGAAACTTAACATGGCCGCTGACCGGAGGAAGGGTCAGTCCCAGGCGCTCCGGTATAACGACCCCATAGAAAATGTATGTGAACATTTCTGTTATCCTTCTCCCTCACCTACAGCCCCTCGAACTTCTCCAGAACCTGCCGCCGGTAGGCGGGGCTGACGGCGTTCTCCGTGAAGTCGGTGAAGATGAAGCGCAGCTCGTCCTCGGTCAGGCCGTAGGCGCGGGCAACCAGTGCGTCTATCTCCGCTCGCATGTCGTTGTGCTGAGCCTCGGTCAACACCCCGCACTCCACCCCGGCCTCCACCGCGAACTCGGCGAACCGATCATCCACGCAGGACAGCCGGGCAGCCAACCTACCGATGTGCTCCCACGGCGTGTTGTCTGGAGGCGGGAGGGTGAGACTGTTGAGAACGTAGAAGTTGAGATGCGTTTCGACGTATCTTCGCGCCACCCAGTCGAAGGGGACACTGTTCAACACACCCAGCAGATTCGCCTGCGAGATAGGGTCCCATCCCGCAAGCACGAGGTATGGTGCGCTATTCGTGAGTGGGGTTGTGGGGGGTATGAGACAGGCTATCGATGTGCGAGAGTCGGTAGCTCGCCCTATGTCCCGGAACGCTACGCGGCAGTGGTTCATCGGATGGGTCTTGGGATCGGCTAGGACCTCTTTGGAAAACATGCGCTTGAAGACGGGAGAGCGCATCCGTTTGGTCTGCACGAAGTCCAAAACCTCATCCCGTACAGAGTATCCAGCGGGTTCATTGCCATGCGGCTCGTATTGGTTGAAGGAACGGCCCTTCCACACGGGGGTGCCTTGGGAATGGGAGAAAAGGGCGCGCTGCTGTGTCTCATCTAGCTCCCTATGCGGAACTGCATGAGACACAGCAGCGCGCCCTTTTGCGGATTTTTGCATTTCAGGGCTTTGAAGTGCATCGAACTGGATGCCGCGCCGCAGCTTGGCGAGCACGTCGGCGTGCTTCTGGCTTGGCATGAGTGGCACTACATGGGCGCTACCCAGGGAGGACGTAGGGATGGTAATACCATCGCCTTGAGCGGATGCCTGAAACTCGTCAAGGCTTGCTGACGGACCGGTGACTTGAAAGGCGGCCTGACCGGTTGGAGTGTGGCGTTGGCTAGTCAGCAGCGCAATCGTGTATTGTGGATGAATAGTGAACGCCCAACTTCGGTTATTCAGCAGAAGGTCGAGACGCCGCACGCTGTTACGGGTAAAGAGCCATTGCCTGAAGCGCCTGGCCCCTTCCGCAAGAAACGCACTTCTGGGCAGCACCACGCCCAGCCGCCCATCTTGCCTGACGAGGTGGCTGTATCGCTCGCAAAAGAGTTGGTAGAGGTCTTTGTCGCCCACTCCCTGAAGCTTGTATCCCCCGCTCTCGGAGAAAAATCCCCTGACGGTCGCCAACTGTTGCTGCTGGGATCCAAACTCTCCACGCCAGTCGGGTTGCTGCTCATCGAGCGCGGCGATGCGCTTTCTCCTATCGGCCAAACTCGGCAGTCCACGCAACCCGGGTTCCCGCAGCGCGTAGAAGGCAAGCTCTTCGACCGTAACTTCGTTCCACGGTGGGTTGCCGACCACTACGTCGAAGCCGGGGCGGTCGCGGTGGAAGACGTTGGGGAACTCCAGGGGCCAGTGGAAGAAACTGAATCGATCGGCAACGCCGCCCGCCTCTTCGATGGCCACGCGGACATCGGCGGATGCAGCGCCTTCGACGATGGCGTCGGCGTTGATTTCCAGCGTGTGGCGAGCGCCGTCCAACCCCAGCGGTTCTGCCGCCCATAGGTCGAAGGCGGCGCGCAGCCCAACGGTGGCCTCCTCCCTTCGGACTCCCAACTCCTCGGACTGCTTGACCTCTTCAGGTGTACGGTCGGGAACGGCGGCCTGTTCCCGCTGTAACTGTGCGGCTTGCTCCATAGCATTCCGCACCGTCTGGCCGGTGAAGAGCGGGCTGTCGCTGGCGCCGACGACGGATGGGTCGGCCACGCCGATGAGGGCGTCGCCGCACTTGAGGTTGCTGCCGAGGTAGGAGAGGGCTAGGCCGGGCACGAAGGACGCGAGCCACAGGGTGACGTTGGCAACCTCCACGGCCATGGGCGAAAGGTCTACGCCGTAGATGCAGCGTTTGAGTATGAGCCTCCGCAGCAGGTCGCCGTCCTCCGGCTGTTGGGCAATCGGCCCGCTGTCCTGGCTCAACTCGCTGAGCAGCTGGGCAATGCCGGGCAGGCCGCCTACCTCGGCGAGGAAGATTTCGATGCGGTCGGCGATCATGTCCAGGGCCGCCGTGAGGAAGTGGGCGCTTCCCATCGCCGGATCCACCACCGAGAAATCGAACAGCTGGCGCGCTGCTTCATTCGGGTCACGGCCGGCTACCTGTTTGACCTCGGCCAAGTGGTCCTCAAGAGCGGGCAGCAATGAATGGTTGAGCAGGTGAGACACAAACTCGTGGCGTGTATAGAACACGCCTACGGCCTTGCGTCCACCCGCTTCGGCTTGGTAGTAGAGCTGCGCCCTAGTCACCTCCGGGCGCTCACCGGCGCGGAGTGGCCGGAATACGTCCTGCCTGGCGTCGTAGGCCAGGTCTTCGGGAGCGTGGGTCAGCCGAAAGGTGAGCAACGCTTCGTAGATGGCTCCAAGGTGGCCGACTTGCAACCCGGCGTAGTCCAGTCCCGGAGCGTCGGGTTTGTCCGTCTCGTAGGAGATGGCCGTGAGCGCAGGAGCGAGATAGACATCGGCTATTTCGGCCCGTTCCAGCAATGCGCTGCCAGGGAAGCCATCGGCAGCGAAGAGGCTGCCGTTGTAGGCGGGTACCCCGGCCGAGCGGTCTCCTGTGCGCACCATCCGCACCAGCGTCCGCATCCGATCCCATCGCTGTGTTGCCCTCCGGCTGTAGGATGCCCGGGCCAGCCGGGAGTCCTCGGCAAGCTGGCGTGCGCTGTAGGGCCGGTAGGCCGCCGAGCCGATGGGCAGATAACCGCGTGCCTCGGTGTGCAGCAGGAACATGAACCGGAACACCAGCGTCAGCGCCGCCTCCTCTATCTGCCGGAGTTGCTCCCGGTCACGCATTTCCGCGCCCTGCGATTCAAGATACTCGCCGAGCCCCCGTGCGATATTGGGCAGCGCGTCCTTGATGAGCCGCTCCTCAAGTCCCTTTCGCAGCTCCTCTCCAAAGTCCTTCGCCTCACCGACCCACGCGGTCAGCCAGCCGTTCTCCTTCAGCGATTCGGGCGCGAGCAGGCCGAGGTAGAGGCGGTCCTTCCGCTCCAACTCGCCAAGGTCTATCTCCACGTGTTGCCCGGTCGCCGGTCCTACCGGAGGCCGCCGCTGAAACAGCCGATAGCGGCCCTCTGCTGTCAATACGCCCCAATGCGCCCCGTGCTGCCCGCAGTCCGCCAGCACCAAGCCCTCGGGCAGCTCTCCGTTGTCCGTGAGACGGCTGAACTGCGAGGCGTCCCGGTGAGGATGCACCACGGCAACTGGGGCATTATCGTGCCTCAGTAAATAGCCGCGCTGTGGGAGCTGCTCGACCTGATAACCCATGCCTTGGAATAGCGTCCGCCATGGCATGTTGCCGGTAGACGCGATACCTTCTACGGTACCGGACAATCGCTGCTCGTTGATGGGCCAGCGCAGACGTTCCCGCAAGAAGTGAGGGGTGAGGAGGTCTTTGACCCGCAGACCGGGGACGACAGCCTCTTCAAGACGGCTGAACTCCCTGGCCAGGAAGGACGCTGCTTCGCGGGCCGCCAGACTGCGGCTCGTCTCCAACAGATCGAGGACTCGGCTGACTGGCAACTCTCGAACGGGCCGGGCATCCTGCGGCCCGGCGACCCGGACTTTGTCTACGTCGTCCGACCGGGCCAGCAAGACAACCGGATAGGCTTGACGGCCTTTCCGTGCTTCCCACAGCCTCCGTAGTTCCACATCGCTCGCTGCATCATCGAACCACAGAAGATGGTAAGCAGGCGTCTCCCAGACCGTTGCGGACTGCCCTGCCTGCGACGTCCAGTCGCGCCCAAAGCCGAATGTGGCTTCGAGGTATGCGGACGTCTGATTGGCGGTAGGTGAGGTCATCGACTCTCTCTTGATAGTTAGCTCAGGAGCGCAATGTCTTTGACATTATCCAACTATCACTGTACAGTTGCAAGTAGTTGCTCTTTTGTCTGGGTGCAAAGTTTGGAGTCCGTCCAATGACTACTAGCGCAAGGCCCAAGCAATCTCTGGTCGGCATCGAGTTGGTCCGGCTGCTCGCCTATGAGGGGGACCGCATCTTCACCACGGACCGGGCTCGGGAACTTGCGCCTCGTGTAGGCCTAAAGAATGCCTACCTCGGAGAGTCACTGTACCATCTCCGGAGGAACAATTGGATCGTCCCACTGCGCCGAGGGCTTTATGCGCTGTCCCCCACTGTTCCTGGCGTCGCGGCCGCCCACGAATTCGAGATAGCTATGGCCCTAGTCGATCCCGCCGCAATCTCCCACTGGTCGGCCTTGCACCATCACGGGCTGACTGAACAGATACCCAGGGACGTATTTGTCCTAACGACAACCGGAACTTGGATCCCTCGCCCTAGGAAGAACCGGCAAGGACAGCTTGGAGGTGGGTACCAGGTGGGGGATACCACGTACCGATTCCTTCAGATCAAGCCCAACCACTTCTTCGGCGCTGAGAAGGTGTGGGTCGGCGATGCCCGCGTGTCCGTCACAGACCTGGAGCGCACCTTGCTGGACGGGTTGTACACGCCCCAACGCTGCGGCGACTTCGCAGAAGTGCTCCATGCCTTCCAGCTAGGAATGAATCGGCTGAACACCGAGCGCATCACTGAGTATGCCATCAGACTAGGCGTGACGACGGCCAAGCGCCTGGGATGGGTGCTCGAAGCTCAGGGAGCCGCCTCGTCCGAACTCGAAAAGCTGTCCTCACTGCCCATCAAGGGCTACCGCAAGCTAGATGCTGCGGGGCCTCGAAAGGGACCTTGCAACAGTCACTGGATGGTCCAGGAGAACCTGCCGGGAATGGTTGCGACATGAGACCTCTCCGCACGCGCCTTCAGGAAGCACGCCAGCGTCTGGGCATCCCCTGGGAGGCACTCGAACGGGACTATCTGTTGTCTTGGGTGTTGGCCGGGATTAGCCAGACGCCGGTGCTCCAGAACACGCTGGTCTTCAAAGGCGGCACAGCCCTCAGGAAGTGCTACTTCGGCGACTACCGCTTTTCCGAAGACCTGGACTTCTCTGCACTGGAAGGCGTCCCCACCGGACAGGAGATGGAGCGATTGGTGATGGAAGCGTGCGAGACTGCCGTTAGACTGTTGAACGAATACGCTCCCGTAGAGATCGTCTGCGAGCGTTACACGGAGCGCGAGCCGCATCCTGGTGGCCAGGAAGCCTTCACGATTCACGCTAGGTTCCCGTGGCAGAGCCGTCCCCAGACCCGCGTCATGATCGAGATCACGTTGGACGAGAGAATCCTGCGGCCAGCCGAGAAGCGGCAGGTCATCCACGAGTACGGGGAACCGCTCGACGCGGAAGTGAAGGTGTATTCCCTCGAAGAGATCGTTGCCGAAAAGCTGCGAGCGCTCCTGCAACAGGCGGAAATGTTCGAGAGGAGAGGTTGGAGCCGCTCACGCGCCCGCGACTACTACGACCTCTGGCGGGTGCTCGGGACTTACGGAGACCAGATGGCCCTAGTGAGCTTCGACTCGCTGCTGCGTGAGAAGTGCGGCGTCCGAGATGTCACCTTTACAGGCCCGGAGGACTTCTTACATGACGCCATGCTTGCTTATGTCGAGGAGACTTGGGAGCAGTGGCTCGGCCCGCTGGTGCCGGACTTGCCAATATTCGAGACTGTGATCAGCGAACT
Organism: Dehalococcoidia bacterium; assembly: GCA_965221925.1. Lineage (GTDB taxonomy): Bacteria > Chloroflexota > Dehalococcoidia > Lucifugimonadales > UBA2985 > JAPPHY01. The sequence continues at coordinate 1,220,814 of OZ244924.1, forward strand.
GCGGCCACAGGTGGCGCAGCTGGTTCGTTCAGGCGGCGCATAGTATGTTTTGGGTGAGGGGACACACTCACAGGACCAGCCGCATCTCGAAGATGGTTCTGCCTACCGTCCCCTCAGCTCCACCACGTCTCCAGAATAGCGTCTAGAGAAGAATTCAGCGGGCAGGCGGAATAGACGGGTTAGACTCGCTCCGAATCGGCAGACGATGGGGCATGGACCGTGATCACGGTCCATGCCCCATCGTCATGGCGATTGCGCCGCGTCTAGGAGGCAGTGCAACCGGTCACTGCCCTGGTTACCTTGTTATAAGTGCAAGTCCCTATTTCAGCCCCCACGGGCCGACCAAACCCATCTATCGTCGCTAGATCTGCTCGACCCGGCATGGGGACCCCGCCGGTTTTCCCCCCAGACAGCCAACTCGAGTAGCGCCCGTAGTAGCTGTTGAACAGATTTCTGCCGTGCGCGCTACCGTGGTAAGCATACATCTTGCAGGAGCCGTTATTGCAAGACACGCTGTACATGCCGCCGTCGCTCCCACGGCATGCATGGCAGAGGCCCGGCATCAATGTGCAACTGCTGGGAACGGCCGGCGCCTGACGCTCAGCCCTGATCTTAACTGGCTCCTCCTTGTATCTTCCCAGCCAGCCGTCAGGGTCCGTACAGCCGCGTTGGGCGAGGATGCCTCGACGCCTCGCCTCGTCGCTTCCCGCCGTAGCAAGACCTTTCACCGCGTACTTGAGCTTCTCGCACACCGCGTCGTCATTGAGCAGCAAAAGCGCAGAGGGCGCCGGCGCCGCCGGCTCGGCGGCAACCACTGCCGGCTCGGCGGCAACCACTGCCGGCTCGGCGGCAACCACTGCCGGCTCGGCGGCAGCCACAACCGGCTCGGCGGCAGCCACAACCGGCTCGGCGGCAGCCACAACCGGCTCGGGCGGGGGCTGCGCATCGTCGTTTCGGATGGTGCCGAAGGCAGTGTCCTTGCCAACCACAACATCTGCAGGGAGACGGTAACTACCCCTGCGCGGGAAGATGCGCACACTGATGCGCTCGTCGGACTCGTACTTGCTATCCTGCGTCGTCCTGATCCTGACGGTCGTGGATGTTGTCCTCGGCTTGATCTTCACGTGGCCGGACTGACCGCTCGGGTAGTCCCCGTCCGACTCCTGAGCCTCTGCATCGGAGATGCGCCACCCCATCTTGATCGGCTTATCGATGGGCGTGGATACGCTCACGGTGAAATAAAGGGCGCCTCCCTCCTGCGCGCTGGCGTCCGCAATGGACACCGTGGGAGCGCCGGACGCGGAGGCAGGAGTCGCCGCCATCGCCATCACGATGACCATCAACAGCCCGAAGGGCAAACTTGCCCACAAGCGCGGCGCCGGTCGGTGCATTCCTGCCAGGACATTCTTCATTTTTGGCCTCCCCTTTGATTTTCCTGTTCCATCGAAATTATGCATTGGATTATGGAGGAGGGAGTGATTAATGTCAAATACCCTGGCGCTCCTTCAGATATCGAGTATTTACCCATCGAAAATATCCACAATCTGCTTCTCCTCTTCTCTCTGGGGAATGAGCAGCGAGCGGCATTGAGCCAGGGGATTCAGGCCGTTGGCCTTTGTAGGGGCGGTTCGCGAACCGCCCCTACGCTTGGTTAGTTGTCCGCAGGGCGTGAGCGGGTAGGGCGCCACGAACGGTAGCGGGGCGTTAGCGGGTCCCCTTTCCGTTCGTCCTGAGCTTGTCGAAGGGCGTGAGCGGGGCACCATCCCACAGGCGCGCCGCGGGCCCAGGGCACTACCTCGAGGTGGAGTCTGGGTCAAGCACCATCCCACAGGCGCGCCGCGGGCCCCTCACCTGGGTGAGGGGCCCGCTATCGTCGGTTGGCGTTGCCGCCGTCGGCCTTTGTAGGGGCGGTTCGCGAACCGCCCCTACGCTTGGTTGGTTGTCCGAAGGACCACAACGGGAACTCGCCCGCTCGCATGGTTCGACAGGCTCACCACGAACGGGCGTAGGGGAGGGCACGAACGGGCCGGAGGAGCACGAACTGGCAGGGGAGCCATCCCACAGGCGCGCCGCGGCCCCTCACCTGGGTGAGGGGCCCACTATCCTCGGTTGGCGTTGCCGCCGTCGGCCTTTGTAGGGGCGGTTCGCGAACCGCCCCTACACTTGGTTAGTTGTCCGCAGGGCGTGAGGGGGCAACCATCCCGTGCCCCATCCCCCTTTCCGTTCGTCCTGAGCTTGTCGAAGGGCCACAATGGGAACCAACTCGCCCGCTCGCATGGTTCGACAGGCTCACCACGAACGGGCGTAGGGGAGGGCACGAACGGGCCGGGGGAGCACGAACTGGCAGGGGAGCCATCCCACAGGCGCGCCGTGGGCCCCTCACCTGGGTGAGGGGCCAGCTATCGTCGGTTGGCGTTGCCGCCGTCGGCCTTTGTAGGGGCGGTTCGCGAACCGCCCCTACGCTTGGTTAGTTGTCCGCAGGGCGTTAGCGGACCCCCTTTCCGTTCACCCTGAGCTTGTCGAAGGCCACAACGGGAACCAACTCGCCCGCTCGCATGGTTCGACAAGCTCACCACGAACGGGCGTAGGTAAGGGCACGAACGGGCGTAGGGGAGGGCACGAACGGGCCGGGGGCGCCATGAACGGTAGCGGGGCGTGAGCGGGTCCCCTTTTCCGTTCACCCTGAGCTTGTCGAAGGGCGTGAGCGGCGCGCCATCCCACAGGCGCGCCGCGGGCCCATCACAGGGGTGAGGGGCCCGCTATCGTCGGTTGGCATTGCCGCCGTCGGCCTTTGTAGGGGCGGTTCGCGAACCGCCCCTACACTTGGTTACGTGTGCCGCCGTCAGTCTTTAGCCGTTAGGCGGCTGCGTTGCGGCGCTGCATGAAGACCACGCCTGCCGCCACGCCCGCTACTATCAGTATCAGGATGGCCACCAGCCATATCGGGAACCCGCCGCCGCCCTCATCAACCGGCGTGGCCGTTGGGGCCGGTGTGGCTGTTGGGGCCGGCGTAGCCGTTGGGACCGGTGTGGCCGTTGGTTCCGGCGTTGCTGTTGGTTCCGGCGTTGGCGTTGGGGTGGGAGGAATGGCCGCCACCATCACCGTCACGGTCTGCGTGGCGAAGTGGCCGTACGGGTCGGTTGCGGTTATCGTGATCACGGCCTCGCCGGGGCTGAGCGGCCGCGAGACCAGAATGCTCTCGCCCTCCAGCAGGATCGCTGCCGCAACGGCCTCGTTGTCCGACTCCGCCGTGTAGGCAAGCTCATCGCCATCCGCGTCCGTGAAGTAGTCGCTTGTGTCGACTTCCTGCGAGGCCCCGCCGGCCCTCATGGCCTGGGTTTGTATGGAGCCCACCGCCTCCGGTGGGGTGTTGGCCCTCACCGAGGCCTGCTGCATGGCGGTCTCATCGAAGCGGTCCGTGGCGACTATGGTCACCGTTGCCTCGCCGGCGGCCACCCACATCAGGGTGAGAAGGCTGCCGGTAATGTCCACGGTCACCGCCTCCACGTTGTCGGACTCCGCCGTGTAGGTCAGGTTGTCGCCGTCCCCGTCTGAGAAGTACGGGGCTATGTCCATTGTCAGCGGCTCCGCGCCAACCACCTGGTCTTGAATCGTGCCTTTCGCCTCCGGCCCAACGTTGGCCGGCTGCACTGTTATGGCGAACGACTGGAACGCCGTCCCGCCCGTTGGGTCTATGGCTATGACCGTCATGGTGGTCGAGCCGGGCCTGACCATGTTGAACACTACCGTGTTGCCGCTTACGGACGCCGTCACCACCGTTGGGTCGGACGACATTGGCTGGTAGCGCAGCCTGTCGTTATCCGGGTCACGGAAGAACTCGCTCACGTCAAGCGTGCTGTTGGAGCCGATCATCACCATCTGTTCCGGGATTGTCCCCACCCTGGAGGGAGGGGCGTTCGGCGCTGCCACGCGCCTGGCCAGCGCAAACTGGCTGAAGCTCGCTATGTTCTTCACGTCGATGACGCCCATGTTGTCGTTGTCCGCGCTCGGTAGCGTCACGCTGTAGCACTCCACCTTGTCGTCCGTTGCGCACTTGGGGACCGGCGTCCAGCGTGAGGAATCGTCTGAGCGCCTGTGGAAGGTGAAGCTGCTGTCGCTGTACTTCAGCGTGGCCCATGCTTCGCTGTCCAGCTTCACCTCTATGCTGGCGTCCGTCCGGCTGAGGTCCGTGGTGGCAGCGCCTGTAACTTCCATGCACAGCCGGATGGAACGGGAACTTATTCTGCTGCCGCATTCGGTCCTTGCTGTGATGGCGGCGGTGAGTTTCCCGGCGTCAACGGGGGCGTAAACTGTCCCCGTCACGCCATCCAGCGTCGAGGTTGCCGAGGTCGGCTTGAGGGTTACGTTCAGGGTTGCGTTGGCTATGTCGCTTGCCGTTGGAGTTGCCGAGTGGCCGGTCTTGCCGTTGACCTCTGCCGTGACCGTGAAGGAGGCGCCCACGCCGTTTGTGAGCGCATAGTCGCCAAGGTCGGCGTTCGCCGCTGCGTAGAGCTTTTCGGCGAAGTCCTTGACGCAGGTCAGTGTTCCCGCCCCGAGGCTCTCCGTACAGACGGGCAGGGGGTTGGAGGTCGACAGCGTTGCGCTTGCCGCGGGCGTAACGCCTACCCCGCTGCCGAACCCGATCTCCTGGGGGGTTGCAGACGGGGCTGCGGACCTCACATGCCCGCTTCCAAAGGTGGCCCGCAGGCTTGTGACCTTGCCCTTGTCTTTCGTACCCACGGTGTAGGTGGCGGTGAAGCGCAGCGTGAGCTCCGTCTCGCCGGCCACCAAGCTAGTCGCGACTTTGCCGTTGCTGTCCACCGTCTCTATCTTGAATTTCCATTCGGCTGCGACGGCGATTGCAACACCGCTGGCGGTCTTGGACACAAGGCTTTTGCCGTGCTGGTTCACAGCCCGCACCTGGAAGTAGTAGACCGTGCCGGCCGTCAGGAGCGCGTCACTGCCGACAGCGGACAGGGTGAGATTTCTGTCCAGCGCGGCTGTGTCGCTTGTAACAGCCCAGTCTCCCGCGGTGGTAGTGGGAGGATCGCTGCCGGCGCTCGCCCACTCCGGGTTCCCGTCGGGCGCCACGCTGGTATACCGGTACTCGTATCCGGTAATGGCGGGCATATCTTCATAGCCGACTGGGGCGGTCCAACTGAGCGTGATAGCCTCCGTCTTGGAGACTGCTGTCAAGCTGGGCGCAGTCGGCAACCCCGGCGTAGCGCTAGAAGGATCGGATGAGCGGCCTGGAGATGTCTCGCTTTCATCGGTGCGAACGGCTTGCACCCGGAAGGTATACTTCGTGCCGTTGGACAGGTCCGTCACCGTGTAGCTTCTCGTTGTGGCTCTGTTATCAGTCGTGTGGAAGGCGCCGTCTAAGGTATAGACGTAGTAGCTGATGCCCAGGTAGCTGGGGGCAGTCCATTTCAGGGTTACCTGTTTGTTGCCTGCGGTTGCCGTCAGGCCCGTGGGCGCAGGCGGTGTGTCGCTAGGAGTTACTTCGGTTGCCGCTGCTTGGCCTTTGCCGTTGGCGGTAAAGGCTCTCAACCGTACTGCGTACGTCGTGTTGTTGGACAGGTCTAAGTCGCCGGCAGCGCTAGTCTTGTTTATCGTCGCCTCGACCGCTGATGGGCCGTCGTTCGGGATAGCCTTCCAGGTACTGCCGGCATCGGTGCTGTACTGGTACCCGGTTATGGCGCTGTCAGCCGGGGTCGTCCAACTCAGCTTGAACTTCATGTCGCCGGGGACTGCCTTCAGGTTGGTTGGCGCAGAAGGCAGGCCAAGCGTGGCAGGGAGCTCGGCGCTCGCGTCGCTCACTTTTTCTGGGGGGTCAGCAGTATCTGCGTTTGATATGGAGCGCACCCGGAAGAAGTATGCAACGCGGGGGGTCAAGCCGTGGACCATGTAGCTGGTGGTTTCCAGGTTGCTGTTGGTAATAGCCTTCCAGTCAGCGTCTGCGCATGTTTCGCCCGTATTGGCCTTCTGGCAGTACTGGTACCCTATGCCCGCGTAGTTGGTCACGGCGGTCCAGCTCAGCGTTACGCTCCCGTTGCCGGGGTTTGCGGTGACGCCTCCCGGCGTGGTGGGGTTGGTGGTCGACGTGCGCCCGTGTGCTACCGCCTCGGGGCCGACGCCGTGGCTATTGACGGCCCTGAGGCCGAGATCGTAGGAGCCGCCTTCCAGGGATGCGGCGGGGACCTCGGGATCAGCCCCCTTGATCCCAGTGGTCTCTTTTACCAGGAAGGCCAATCGTGACTCGCCTTCGGCGCTGGTGTATTCCCAGACATCTGCCTCCGGCACGTCTTTCCAAACCGCCGTTGAGAAGTCGGAGTCGGTGGGCGACACTCTATACTGGTACTTGGTAATGGTGTCGTCCATGGGTTTGGTCCAGTCAAGCCTTATGCGCAGGTAGCCTGCTACCGGAGCAGCAAGCTTTAGCTCCGCCGGCGTTCCGGGGGTGGCCGTCTCCTCTTCACTCGCCTCGCCGGGGGCGTCGATAGCAGGGTTACTGCCTGAGACGGGCCGCTTGATGTACGCGCGCACCTGGAAGGTGTACTCCGTGCCGTTGTCCAGCCCGGTCACCGTGTAGCGGTAGCTGCTTTTACTGTCGTCGCTGTCCGGCCCTTTTATCCAATCTCTCCATGTATCTGTACCGGCCTTGTAGCGGTACTCGTAATGGGTAACACCTTGACCTGAATCGTCCCACCTCAGGATGACGGACTGATGGCCGGCGGTGGGGGAAAAGATTTCTACCGCGGCCGGGGGGGCGGGTTGCGCCAGGACCATAGCGGGCAGGAGGACTGCCAGGGACATGAGCAGTAGAATGGCCGCTGCCATAACGGGCCGGGTCCTCCACCGGTTGGACCTCCCGTCGCGCCCCTTGGGCTTAATAGAGTAGTAGTGGGAAGAGAGCAAATCTATAGGTCGCATTTACGAAGACCTCCTAATTTAGATGCTGGGTCAGCATGAATCAACGCGCTATCGCAACGTGCTCAAAATGGCCGTTCTGTGAGTGAGCAATCGAAAAACCATACCCAATGGGGAATTCTACCACGCATGTCAAGAAATGGATAGGGGTTAATTGCGAGTTATTGACGGGAATTTGGGGGATGGGCGTGGGGAGGGACCGCGCGCGCGCGCCTTTCCGTTCGTGGTGAGCCTGTCGAACCATGCGAGCGGGGAGGGGGGGTTCCGCTCGTGCCCCTTCGAGAAGCTCAGGACGAACGGAAAGGCCCGCGCTCACGCCCTCCTGCCCCGTTCGTGCCTCCCTTTACACCCGTTCGTGGTGAGCCTGTCGAACCATGCGAGCGGGGAGGGGGGGTTCCGCTCGTGCCCCTTCGACAAGCTCAGGACGAACGGAAAGGCCCGCGCGCTCACGCCCTCCTGCCCCGTTCGTGCCTCCCTTTACACCCGTTCGTGGTGAGCCTGTCGAACCATGCGAGCGGGGAGGGGGGGTTCCGCTCGTGCCCCTTCGACAAGCTCAGGACGAACGGAAAGGCCCGCGCGCTCACGCCCTCCTGCCCCGTTCGTGCCTCCCTTTACACCCGTTCGTGGTGAGCCTGTCGAACCATGCGAGCGGGTAGGGGGGGTTCCGCTCGTGCCCCTTCGACAAGCTCAGGACGAACGGAAAGGCCCGCGCGCTCACGCCCTCCTGCCCCGTTCGTGCCTCCCTTTACACCCGTTCGTGGTGAGCCTGTCGAACCATGCGAACGGGAAGGGGGGGTGGGAGGCGTGGTCTTCATGCGGCGCTGCAACACAGCCACCTAACGGCAAAGGCCAACCGCCTGACGGGCGCCACACGTAACCATGTGTAGGGGCGGTTCGCGAACCGCCCCTACAAAGGCCGACGGCTCCAATGCCAGGATGCCCGTCACCCCTTCTCGGCCAACCTGCCCGACAGGTACTTGTGGATGACGCTGGACAGCAGTGTCTGACAGGGTATCCCTTCTTCCCGAGCCCGCGTATGCGCCAGCATATAGTCGCGCTCGGTTACGCGCAGGTTTACCCGCCGGGTCTTGTTGAAGGTGTTTCGCGCTGCTTCTTGCGCTGCCTTGATCTCACGGGCAGCGTCGGGAGACGGGCGCAACTCGCCCATCTCAAATCGACTCAGAATGTCCCGCTCCTCCGTGTCCATTGGCTCGTTCATGATGGCAGCATCCTCCAATAATCTCTTGTTGCCTTCCGGCTGGGGATAATCGTCTTGAGAAAACGAGCGCCGTCTGCCTGTATCACGAACGGCGCAAGGTGAATGTATTCCTGTACTGCGACAACGTAGATCTGCTGCCCAGGATAGCGGCCCTGGTTTGGGTGATCCAGCACGTCCAGAAGCCCACCTTGCTCTATGGCGGATACAACGCTCTCGAAGGAAATCCCCCGTTGCTCAATGAGTTGCCGGTTCTTCTCAACGCTCCAGTCAAAGACAATTTCCACACGACTATTGTGGCGCTATGTGTGCAGTTTGGCAACACTTACTTCCCAGTCTTCCATCTCCCGCTATCTTCGCCGGCAGCCCCTTCTGCCCGTTCGTGGCCCTTCGACAAGCTCAGGACGAACGGAAAGGCCCGCCCGCTCACGCCCTCCCGCCCCTTCGTGCTTCCACCGCCCGTTCGTGGTGAGCCTGTCGAACCATGCGAACGGGTAGGGGTGGTTCCCACTCACGCCCTTTTCGCCCGTTCGTGGTGAGCCTGTCGAACCATGCGAGCGGGCAAGGGTTGGTTTCCGTTCGTGGCCCTTCGGACAACTAACCAAGCGTAGGGGCGGTTCGCGAACCGCCCCTACAAAGGCCGACGGCGGCAACGCCAACCGACGATAGTGGGCCCCTCATCCAGGTGAGGGGCCCGCGGCGCGCCTGTGGGACGACGCCCCCTACCCGTTGTGGCCCTTCGACAAGCTCAGGACGAACGGAAAGGCCCGCGCCCCACGCCCGTTCGTGCTACCCCCGCCCCGTTCGTGCCCCCACGCCCGTTCGTGGTGAGCCTGTCGAACCATGCGAACGGGTAGGGGTGGTTTCCGTTCGTGGCCCTTCGGACAACTAACCAAGCGTAGGGGCGGTTCGCGAACCGCCCCTACAAAGGCCGACGGCGGCAACGCCAACCGACGATAGTGGGCCCCTCATCCAGGTGAGGGGCCCGCGGCGCGCCTGTGGGACGACGCCCCCTACCCGTTGTGGCCCTTCGACAAGCTCAGGACGAACGGAAAAGCCCGCGCCCCACGCCCGTTCGTGCTACCCCCGGCCCGTTCGTGGCCCCGGCCCGTTCGTGGTGAGCCTGTCGAACCACTTGAGAAGGGACAACCGCGGCTTCCGTAGGGGCGGTTCGCAAACCGCCCCTACATAAGCCCCGTACTTGATACGGGGCAGAACGGAAACATAGGGCGCTCCTTCTTGACCATGCAAACCCATCGTACCTATAATAGCATGGCTCAATCCCAACCGGAGGACGCACGACGCATGACCACGGACACACTGCTGAAGGACCTGCGGGAGCTGCAAGCCAGGGCGCTGACGGCGCTGGAGGAGTCGGCGTCCTCCGCGGCGCTGGAGCGGTGGCGCGTGGCCTTCCTGGGCCGCCGCGGCGAGCTGACCCAGGCGCTGCGAGGGCTGGCGTCCATTGCGCCGGAGGAACGGCGCGTGGTTGGGGCGGCGGCCAACGGCGTGAAGACCGTCCTTGAGGAGCGATTGGCCTCGGCGGAGGAGTCGGTCAAGGCCGCGCAGCTTGCGGCCCTTGCGGAGCAGGGACGGATGGACGTCACGCTGCCAGGCAGGCCGCTGTCGCTGGGCCGCCTTCACCCCACCACGCAGATAGTGCGGGAGATATGCGACGCCTTCGTCTCGATGGGCTTCCAGGTGGTGGAGGGCCCGGAGGTGGAGTGGGATCGCTACAACTTTGAGATGCTCAACATCCCCAAGGACCATCCCGCGCGGGACATGTGGGACACCCTCTGGATCGACTACCGGGACGAGAACGGCGAGCGGCCCATGCTGCTTCGCACTCACACCTCGCCGGTGCAGATACGAACGATGGAGAGCAACCAGCCTCCTATAAGGGTTGTTGCGCCAGGCAAGTGCTACCGCTACGAGGCCACGGACGCTACCCACGAGTGGCACTTCTACCAGGTGGAAGGCCTGGCCGTGGACGAGGGCATCACCTTCGCCGACATGAAGGGCGCCCTCTACGAGTTCGCGCGGCGGGTGTTTGGGAGCGAACGCAAGGTGCGGTTCCGCGTGGACTACTTCCCATTCGTGGAGCCGGGCGCGGAGATGTCGATCGACTGCTTTGTGTGCAAGGGCCGGGGTTGCAACGTCTGCAAGGGATCGGGCTGGATTGAAATCATGGGCGCAGGCATGGTGAACCCCAAGGTGCTGGAGGGCGTGGGCTACGACTCCTCCCGCTACACTGGCTTTGCCTTTGGCATGGGGCCGGAACGCATCGCCATGCTCAAGTACGGCATAGACGATATACGCCTCTTCTACAGCAACGACCTGCGCTTCCTGCGGCAGTTCTGAAAGGCGGCCCGTCATGGGTATTACATACGTGGAGGCCGAGGCGGTTGGGCCCACCGGAAAACGTGCGCCGGTACGCCTGATGGTCGACAGCGGGGCCACGTACTCCCTGCTTCCGGAGGACGTATGGAAGGCTATCGAACTGGAGCCTCGGCGTGAGATGAGCTTCTCGCTGGCCGATGGCACACAGGTTGTACGCCGCATATCCGGGTGTTGGCTGTCCCTTGAGCAGGGTGAAGACCACACGCCGGTGATCCTGGGAGAGCCCGGCGACGAAGCTCTCCTAGGGGTTGTAACCCTGGAGATTCTCGGACTTGTCTTGAACCCGTTCAACCGCACCCTTCAACCCTTGCGCGCCATGCTGATGAGCATGAGAGACAGCTAAACTAGATGCAATTTTGACCTCTACCGTAGGTAGATCGCTATGAAAACGCCTTTGTCCTGGCTCAGAGAGTACGTAGATATTGACCTGCCTCCGGCGGAGCTGGCCCACCGGCTGACTATGTCCGGGACGGAGGTTGGGAGCATTGAGGTTGTGGGCGGCTCCTGGGACAACGTGTTTGTGGGATGCGTGGTCAGCGTTGATCCACATCCCAACGCGGACCGCCTGAGGCTGGCGACGGTCAGACTGGAAGGCGAGGATCTGACCGTCGTATGCGGCGCTCCCAACATCGCCGCGGGGCAGAAGGTGGCCTTCGCCAGGGTGGGGGCCCGTCTCGTCGACGCCCGGACGGGAAACGTGGAGACGCTGAAGGCGGCCAGGATCCGCGGCGTGGAGTCGGCGGGCATGGTCTGCTCCGAGCGCGAGCTGGCCCTTGGCGACGACCACGAGGGCATCCTGGTCCTGCCGGAGGACGCGCCGGAGGGCAGGCCGCTGCAGGAGTACCTGGGCGACGTGGTCTTTGACCTGGATGTCACGCCCAACCGGCCGGACTGCCTGTCCGTGCTGGGCGTCGCCAGGGAGATAGCGGCGCTTACGGGCGCGGCGGTAAGGGAGCCGGACCTCTCCTATCCTGAAGAGGGCGAGCCTGTCGAAGGACTTGTGGACGTGGAGATAGTCGACCCCGCGCTGTGCCCCCGGTACACCGCAAGCGTGGCGCTGGGAGTCAGGGTCGGCCCGTCGCCCCGGTGGATGCAGGACAGGCTTCTGAAGGCGGGGCAGCGTCCCATCAACAACGTGGTGGACGTGACCAACTACGTCATGCTGGAGTACGGCCAGCCCCTGCACGCTTTCAACTACGCGACTCTCCGGGGCGGCAGGATCATCGTGCGTCCCGCACTGGCCCAGGAAGCCTTTGTGACCCTGGACGATGCCGCGCATACCCTGAACCCGCCCATGCTGGTCATTGCGGACGCCCAACGCTCCGTGGCGCTGGCCGGGATTATGGGCGGCCTCAATACGGAGATGACCGACGATACAACCACCGTGCTGCTGGAGTCAGCCAACTTTGACCCCATCAACACGCGCCGCACGTCCCAGGCCCTGCGGCTGCGCAGCGAGTCGTCGTCCCGCTTCGACAAGGGGCTGCAACCGGAGCTTGCGGAGGCGGCCTTGAGACGCGCTACCCGGCTGATACTCCAACTGGCGGGCGGTAAGGCGTGCAAGGGCATCGTGGACGCCTACCCACAGCCTGTGGAGAGGCCAGCCATCCGCCTCACCCTGGCAAGGCTGAAGAAAACGCTTGGCATTGAGCCAGCCTTGGAGCATGTGAGCGACATCCTGACATCGCTGGGCTTCTCAGTCGCCGTCGAGTCCGAAGACGCGCTGACGGTCGCCGTCCCGTACTGGCGCAGCGACGTGGCCCAGGAAGACGACCTTGTGGAGGAGGTGGCCCGCATCATCGGCTATGATGAGCTGCCGATAACCATGCTGTCCACGCCCGTCCCGCACCACTATCCCCAGCCGGCGCGCGAGACGCGGGAGCGGGTGAAGGACCTGCTGGTGGATTGCGGAATGCAGGAGACCATATCCTACTCTCTGACCAGCGCAGCAGCCCTGGAGAAGACGCAGCCGCCGGAGGGGGCCCTCCCGTCGCTGAGGGTAGCCAACCCCATGAGCGGGGAGTTTGAGGCGCTGCGTCCCACCCTTCGCAGCAGCATCCTCTCGACGCTTGCGGCCAACCTGCGCCACAGCCGGGAGGGCATACGGCTGTTTGAGGCGGGGCGCGTTTACACGCCTCAGCCCGGCGGGCTGCCGCTTGAGCGCGAGACCCTGGTGGGCGTTCTGACCGGGCCGCGCGCGCCGGAGGGCTGGCTGGGAGATAGTGAACAGATGAACTTCCTGGACGCCAAGGGCATTCTGGAGACCCTGCTGGGCAGGCTCCGTGTAAATGGCTCATTCCAGCCTGCCGAGGATTCGCTGTTCATGCCGGGCCGATGCGCCCGTATAGAGGCTGGGCAGACACAGATGGGAGTATTGGGCGAAGTCCACGCCAACATACTTGAGCGATTTGAGATCGATGCCTCCCCGGTCACACTGTTTGAGGTGGACCTGGCGGCGCTCGTGGAGGCCCTGCCCCAGGGGCCGCCCCAGTACGAGACACTCCCGCGCTACCCCGGCGCTTACCGGGACCTGGCCGTCGTTCTGGACCGGGACGTGCCGGCCGCCTCCGTGCAGCGCATCATCGAGAGGCACCCGCTGGTTGCCCAAGCTACGCTGTTCGACGTCTACGAAGGGTCGGGCGTGGCCGCCGGCAAGCGCTCCCTTGCCTATCGAGCGCTCCTCCAGCGCTCCGACAGGACCCTGACGGGCGATGAGGTGGACCGGGCGCAGGCAGAGATACTGTCCAGCCTGGAGCGAGAGGTCGGGGCGCAGCTCCGCAGCTAGGGCGCCTTCCTTACGCCCACGCCGTGCCGGGCGGCAGAGGCAGCCGACGGACGCTCAGGGCATGGGCGCAATACTTATCGCTCATAGCCTGCCACCGCATCAAGTGCGGGGGTAAACCGAGTATCCCTTGCCCGCTCGTGGTGAGCCTGTCGAACCATATGAGCGGGAGGCGCAGCGCCACTTGCGAGCATGAGAAGCCACTGACGCGATGAGGTAGGAAAGGAGCAGCGATGAAACCTATGGCGGGGATAGCGGTAGTGTTATTGGCCGTAGGCGCGGCGTTTGTTGTGGGGATATTGGTGGGGAGGACTTCCAGCGATACCTCGGCATTCGCGGTATGGACGGGAACGTCAGAGACGCCTTTCGTATTGACCAAGTATGACAACCGCCCTGTTGTATCTGTGGCCGACGGCGGCGCTGGCACAATAGACGATTGGGAGGTCACAGCCGGATTTCGAGAGACCACTGCTCCTTACGGATACGGCAAACGCAGAGTAGATTTTGACGTACGTATAGAGTGGACGGGTGAGAACCCTCCGGGCGTGATGGGAGATTCCAGATCCCTTGAAAGGGAAAACGTCATGAAGTTTGTCTCCCCGTCCGGGAGGGCCGCCGAAGTGCATCTTAGAGGTGACTTTTCCGACGGTTTTGAAGGCATAGCATACAACGGGAGCGCTTCTTTGCCGGATGAACCCGGGACCTTCCATCTTACTTTTGGCCCCCACCCGCACAAACACAGGCTGGTGTGGTCGGTGGACTTGCCATACCCGCCTTCGCAAAGAGAGAGCGGGTAGCTTTGCTAGGTGGGAGAGATGGGGAAGAGGATAGGAACCCGTTCTCTATTGACGTGATCGCGTGCAGGGCGCTTAACCAGAGGGCCGGACACTGACCGAGCGGTACGGCAGACCTGTCGCCACATCGGCCCTCACAGCCCGCCACCATTGCCCAACCAGCCCCTGCCCGCTCATGTGGTTCGACAGGCTCACCACGAACGGGCGGGGGAACTCGGCTCACTCCCGTATCAAGTACAGGGCAGGCTCTGAGCAGGCCCTATCCCCCGTTCGTCCTGAGCTTGTCGAAGGACACGAACGGGCGAAAAGCGCGTGAGTGGGAACCAACCCACCCGCTCGCATGGTTCGACAGGCTCACCACGAACGGGCCGGGGGCCATGAAGGGGCCGGGGGCACGAACGGGAAGAAGGGGCTGCCGGCGAAGATAGCGGGAGATGGAAGACTGGGAAGTAAGTGTTGCCAAACTGCACACATAGCGCCACAATAGTCGTGTGGAAATTGTCTTTGACTGGAGCGTTGAGAAAAACCGGCAACTCATTGAGCAACGGGGGATTTCCTTCGAGAGCGTTATATCCGCCATAGAGCAAGGTGGGCTTCTGGACGTGCTGGATCACCCAAACCAGGGCCGTTATCCTGGGCAACAGATCTACGTTGTCGCAGTACAGGAATACATTCACCTTGCGCCGTTCGTGATACAGGCAGACGGCGCTCGTTTTCTCAAGACGATTATCCCCAGCCGGAAGGCAACAAGAGATTATTGGAGGATGCTGCCATCATGAACGAGCCAATGGACACGGAGGAGCGGGACATTCTGAGTCGATTTGAGATGGGCGAGTTGCGCCCGTCTCCCGACGCTGCTCGTGAGATCAAGGCGGCGCAAGAAGCAGCGCGAAACACCTTCAACAAGACCCGGCGGGTAAACCTGCGCGTAACCGAGCGCGACTATATGCTGGCGCATACGCGGGCCCGGGAAGAAGGGATACCCTGTCAGACGCTGCTGTCCAGCGTCATCCACAAGTACCTGTCGGGCAGGTTGGCCGAGAAGGGGTGACGGGCATCCCGGCATTGGAGCGAGAGGCGTAGGGGTTGAGTATCAAGTACGGGGCAGGCTCTGAGCTTGTCAAAGGGCCACGAACGGTAGACCCCTGCTTTCGCAGGGGTGGTCAAGAAGGCCGTGAGGGCCGCGTCCCGCCTCTGCCCGCAACCATTCCTGCGAAAGCAGGAATCCATCCCCCCTCTATATGTATATGCCCGCTCCCCTACCTGCTCGCATGGTTCGACAGGCTCACCACGAGCGGGCGGGGGAACTCGGCCGACCCCCGTATCAAGTACGGGACAAGCTTCGCAGGGGTGGTCCGATGACCGACACTGCATTCGCGTCTCGTAACGGCGCTGTCTGGGTGTGTTCAGGACGCTCACCGAGAAGATAGCAGCGCCTATACAGAATGCCGTCATCCAGGGTCTTTCGATTATGGTGATGGTAGTAGGCCTAGCAATCTGAGAGCGCCGTTGGGCTGCCAAGCGATGTTCCTTATGGCTGCTGCGATGTTGGTAGCTCCGCTCAGTCGGAGGATATTCAGCGCCACGTTTCTCAGGGCTGCCATCATCTGTGGCGCTGAGCCGGTGCGCACTTGGGAACCATCCTCCCCCATGGTCACGTCCCTCACATAGTGCAGGCCATTCTCAATGCGCCAATGGCCGCGTACCAGTTGGAGCAGTCTATCAGCCGGTGTGTGAGTCCCAAGGCTGGTGATAGCGTATCGCACCTGTCGAGTGGCCTTGCCTTTGATGCTGCGCCAACTCTCAACCTTCATCACCTGCCCGTGTCCTGGCCACTCCAGATAGGTCTTCAGTGTGTCTGTAGCCCACAACCTGCGATACTCTCGACGCTCTCCATGACTGTCCTCGGTCTCGGCATATCCATACGTCTCACCAACCACAGGCCGGTCGAAGCACAACTCTATGTCCTCGTACAGCCTCTTCTGGTTGCTCTTGACTATCAACAGATAGTCGCCACCTCCACCAACCACCTGTTCACACAGCTGTCTCTGGCAGTACAGCGCATCCCCGGTCACTACCCTGTCTGTTACGATCATTCTCTCCAACAGCGAGCTTGCCATAGCCAACTCCGACTGATGCTTCTCAGCCGTCACCCCCCTTTTTGACTCACCACCAAGCCCATGCGATGGCTATAGGCAGCCACAAGACGGACTCCAGGCGCCTCCTCCCCGTGTATCCCCCTAAGCGCCTTGCCATCTATTGCTATTGCCTCCTCTCCTGTTCCCAACTGAGATTCAACCCATTCCCCAAGCACACTCTCGAACGCATCCACGTCTATACTGCTGAACACCTTATGCAACGTGGATATCGCAGGGGTCCGCTCTCTGGTGAACCCCAACTCCTTCAGTGTAGCCGGGTCTTGCATCCTTCCCCACTGGGCTATGGCATATAGACTACGGGCGCCACTTGCTATTGCACACACCGATAACGCCAAGATTGCACTCAGCGCATGGCGACGACCATGCCTGGACCGGGGATCAGGCGCCCCCTCCAGTACTCCAAGTAGGCTCTTTCCCAGTCCCTCCGTATTCATACGCCAACTCTATCACTCTTCTTGCCATAATCGAAAGACCCTCCCTCCACACCTCAGGGTCTTTTCATTATCTAAAACTTAGTATAGATTTTGTAAAAACAGCAAGGAGCGGACAAAGCCCATGAAGTTGAGACAAGCGTTGGATAAAGTGCCGGACCCTAGAGGAAGACAGGGACGGCGGCATCCCATAGGGGCGATACTAACGTTGGCGGTCTGTGCGATGATGTGTGGAGCGCGCAGCCTGTATGCAATCAGTCAGTGGGGGCGTGATCATAGTCCTGGCATGTCGAGGTCTCTGGGGTTCAACCGGGAACAGACTCCGAGTGTGGCTACGCTACACAGGGTGTTCAGCAGATTGGACAGACAAGCCTTTGAGCGGGTCTTGGGAGAGTGGATGACTGGGAAGGGACTGAATGACGCCGAGGCGTTGGCGGTGGACGGCAAGAGTCTTCGAGGGATTCATGGAGAACAGATTCCCGGTGTCCATCTTGTATCGGCCTTCAGTCACCACACCGGAGTCGTGGTGGGGCAAGTGTCAGTGGAAGACGGCGGCGGCGAACTGGGCGCTCTCAGACGTTTGCTTGAAGAGGTGGAGGTGAATGGTCGAGTGATAACCGGGGATGCCCAGTTCACTCAGCGCCGCGACTGTGAGGAGATAGTGTCAAAGGGGGGGACTACTTTTTCGTAGTCAAGGACAACCAAAAGAGCCTGAGGGAGGACATTGAGACGATTTGGATGGACGCTCATCCGCCATCGTACGAGCGCCTAACCAAACGAGCAGGCAGGGTGGAGACCAGAGCTATCTGGGCATCAGATGTTCTGGCAGGGTATACAGACTGGCCTCACATGGCCCAGGTGTGTCGCATCGAACGGACGGTTGTCAGCAAGTCTGTATCGAGTAGGGATGTGTCATATGCGGTGACCAGTCTCAGACCGGACGACGCCGACCCTCGCCGGCTGCTAAAGCTGTCGCAGGGACATTGGGGTATTGAGAACAGACTGCATTGGGTGAGGGATGTGACCTTTGACGAGGACCGGTCTCAGGTGCGCACCGGAGCCGCCCCCCAGGTCCTTTCTGCCATACGAAACACAGCAATTGGCATGTTGAGAATCGCCGGCGTCAGTAACATTGCTGCTGCTCTGAGACTAAACGCGGCGCAACCTCACATCCCACTCAGCCTAGTTGGGGCATCACCCATCACTCAATAATGAAAAGACCCTGGCCGTCATCCGGCAGGACTTCAAATTTTCCCGCCATTCTGCTAAACTATAACGGCTGTGGCTGATAGACCAGCCCATCCCAGAACCACAGATGGCAACGTAGCTCAGCGGCAGAGCGGGCGCTTCATAAGCGCTAGGTCGCAGGTTCGAATCCCGCCGTTGCCACATTCAGCCCACAAGGCGGGCGAAACTCGCCAGGCTGTGGGACCTTCGCAAGCAGATTGCAGGGGGGGAGGAGGAGCGGATAGCGCTCAAAGATCAGGTAGCTTTGATTACCGGCGCCGGTCGCGGCATCGGCCGCGCCATTGCCCTGGCCTTCGCGGGTGAAGGCGCTCGGGTCGTCGTCACCGGGCGCAACACCGAGCGGCTGACCCAGGTAGTCGCCGAGATACGGGCCTTGGGCGGAGAGGCGGAAGCCTTCGCCTTGGACGTTACCAGGGAGGAAGACGCCGCCCGCGTGGTGGAGCAGGTCATTGGGGCTTGGGGTCGTATCGACGTGCTTGTCAACAACGCCGGGGTCATCGTCTATGACGTGCCGGTGTGGGCCACTACGGTGGAGCAGTGGGACGAGCTGATGAACACCAACCTGCGAGGAATGTTCCTCACCTGCCGCGCAGTTGCGCCCCAAATGATGGCCCAAGAGCGGGGCATCATCATCAACATCGGGTCATCGTCCGGCCGGGTGCCAGAGGGCGATTACGGGGCGTACGTCGCCTCAAAGTGGGGTGTCGTAGGCTATACGGCCTCTCTGGCGCACTCCCTTCGTCCCCACGGCATACGCGTCAACGGCATCAACCCGGACTGGGTGGATACGGACATGGCCAGGGCCTCCAACCCTGACGGAGACCCGGACTGGATAACCGCGGAACAGATCGCCCAGGCAGCGCTGTACCTGGCGGTGCACTCCCCCAAGCTTATGACCGGGCAGTTCATCGACATGTTTGGCGTCTGAACCTACGACGCATTGAGTGAGGTTTCAATTATGAGTAAGACCCCCGACTTTTCAGCGACCTTCTACAAGAGTCACGCACAGCGTTACGCAGAAGTGACGCACGGCTTCATCCAATCCATATACAACAAAGTCTCCCATCCGAGGCTCAAAGGCGACCTGGATCTGATGGACCGCCTCCAGGAGCTGGTCCCCGCCGGCGCCAGGGGGCTGGATGCCGGATGCGGCGCGGGCGCTCGCGATGTCTTCTTCTACCGGCGGAAGGGGTATGACGTCTACGGGGTAGATGCCATAGAGGAGAACATCCAGGAAGCGCGCCGGCTTCACCCGGAGATCGCTCGTCGGGTGGCCGTCGCCGACCTCCGCAAACCCCTCGGGTACCCGGACGCCTCCTTCGACTTCGTGCTGTGCAACGCGGTCATACAGCACATCGCCCAGGACATAGTCCTGCGGGTTACCCTGCCGGAGTTGGCCAGGGTGCTCAAGGTCGGTGGGGTTCTCCAGCTTATGTTCAAGGTCGGAAGTGGCATTGCAACCGTCTACGATAAAGATTACGGCGAGGACAGGGCATTCCAACTCTACAGCGCAAAAGAGGTAACGAGTCTCCTGGCGAACCACGGCTTGAGCGTGATTCCGGTGGAGGGAGACAAGCTGGGAGGCGTTATGTACTTCATGGACCCAAAGCCAATGGAGCACTGCGTCATGTTTGCGAATAAGCGCTGATGAGGGAATCGACCTGTTGTCGCACGGGCCGGAGCGCTCCATACATAGCATGGATATGATCGGTTTGACAGTTCCCAAAGACCTGCAAGAGATTACCCCCTCCTGGTTGACCCGGGCGCTTCACGGCAAAGGGGCCTCCGGCAGCGCCTCCGTCACAGGATACTCGTCTGAGACCATAGCCGAAGGCAAGGGGTTTATGAACCATGTGGCCCGCCTGAGGCTCCGTTACGACGGCGACCACGCAGACCTGCCTCGAACCTTGATAGCCAAGCTCCCCTCCACAGACCCCGCAATCAGGGCGCTCTCCGACAGGCTGGGGCAGGACCGTCGCGAGGTCAGGTTTTACCAGGAGGTATCGACCAACGGCCACCTGCAAACCCCTCACAGCTACCACTGCGGAATAGACCAGGCAACCGGGAACACCGTCCTGCTGCTGGAGGACGTGAGCAGCGCTCGCCAGGGCGACAGTGTGGCCGGATGCTCCCTGGCCGATGCCCAACGCTCCCTGGCGCAGTTGGCTAAATTCCAGGCCTCTTGGTGGGACAGCCCCCGCCTGGACGGCCTAGACTGGATGCCGTTGAAGGACGCGGAAACCGGCCCCTACCAGGAGATGTACGCCGGCGCGTGGGAATCCCTCCAGAAGATGGCGGGAGACAGTATGCCCCGCGGATTGCGGCTGCTCGGAAACCACCTGAGTATTGAAGTTCCAAAGATAAAGGCCAAGCTCACCAAGGCTCCCCGGACGATTATTCATGGGGACTATCGGCTGGACAACTGCTTTTTCCCTGCGCAGGCCGGGTCGCAATCGGTAGTCGTTTTCGACTGGGAGTTCTGCGCGCGCGGCAGGGGCGCCTACGATGTCGCCATGTTCATCAGCGAGGCGTTTCCCGCAGAGCAGCGCAGGGACCAGGAGATGGGCCTTCTCCACACGTACCACGCCACCCTTGAGAGCAACGGCGTAAGCGGCTACACGTTTGAAGAGTGCCTGTCCGACTACCGGCTTTCCATGCTGGATAACTTTGTCTTTTGGATAGTCACAGGGGGCTACTGCAATTTCGATGGCGAGCGCGCCACGGCATACCTGCGCAACTCCCTGGAGCGTTTTGACGCCGCCATCTCCGACCTTGCCTGCGCCGACCTGCTCTAAGCGCGTGGCGTCCAGAGGGGGGAAGGGGATGGGTTCACGCTCGTGGTGAGCTTGTCGAACCATGAATGGCCCTTCGACGAGTTCAGGGCGAACGGGCGTGATACCGGCGGCGTAGCGTAGTCCGTTCGTGGTGAGCTTGTCGAACCACGCTGGCCCTTCGACAGGCCCAGGGCGAACGGGCGTGATACCGGCGGCGTAGCGTACTCCGCTCGTGGTGAGCTTGTCGAACCACGCTGGCCCTTCGACAGGCTCAGGGCAAACGGGCGTGATACCGGCGGCGTAGCGTAGTCCGTTCGTGGTGAGCTTGTCGAACCACGCTGGCCCTTCGACAGGCTCAGGGCAAACGGGCGTGATACCGGCGGCGTAGCGTAGTCCGCTCGTGGTGAGCTTGTCGAACCATCTGAGCGGGGAGCAGTCACACACCCGGCAACGGCAGGCGCTTCACACGATGGCGCGTCAGAGCAAGCGAGATGCAGCGCTTGCTTGCATCTCATTGATGCCGTTATACTTGCGCATTGGTCGGCGCGCTCGACAGGGAACGTGAGCCGTACGCGGCCAGGCCAGACCATATGCCTTCGGGTAGCGCGCTTCACCCCAATTCCAGATGCGCGATCTTCGAAGATGTCAATCGGGCGATTAGCTCAGTTGGTTAGAGCGCTTGCTTTACACGCAAGAGGCCAGTGGTTCGAGTCCACTATCGCCCACTTACCGAGACCCGATCCAGTCAATCAGTCTGTTCATGGCTAGCCGGCTGGACTCAAGCGGCGCAGAAATCAAGGGGTGCGACCGTCTCCGCTCGCTGCCTCCAAATCGACTGCCCACGAGTACCGCAGCTTTTGGCGCCGATTGGGTAATAGGGATGGACCCGCTCATGGTGAGTGGGGCCATCCCAAGGGGGCCTCTTTCCCTCGCTCAGGGTCAGGCTCTCGGATCATACGAGCGGGGCCGAGGGTTAGTTAGTGGACCCGGACTACTCCGACTCAGCCTGCTCTGTGGGCGCGCCCGCCCCCTCTTCCGTTACTCTGGGACTGGTTATCCGGACTATCAGGTCTTCGGGGTCTGCAAGGATGGTGACCCCTGCGTCTGTGACGAGGTCCGAGACCCGGATGCCCTGCTCCAGTTCCTCTAGGTGGGATATGTCAACGTCTATCCTTTCAGGCATAGCCATCGGCAGGCACTCCACGGAGAGATAGTGCAGGGTTTGCATCAGAACCCCTCTGTGGACTCGTATCGCCGGGGCCTCCCCGGTCAGGACGATAGGCGCCGACCCACTGACCCGTTCAGCGGCGTCCACCTGGTAGAAGTCCACGTGGAGCACACGGCTGGTGATGGGGTGGTACTGGACCTCCCGGATGAACACCAGGGCCTGTTCCTTAGCGCCATCCAGCTTGAGATGCAGGGGTACGCTATGCCCCACCTGCGCCACAACCCTGCCAACCGTGAAGCTGTCGGCCTGCAGCGCCCTGGAGGGCTTGCCTTTGCCGTAGAGGTGCAAGGGAGTCGTCCCTTCCCGCCTCAGGGCCTTTACCTTCTTCCTCAGGACATCCCTTGAGCTAACATCCAGAGAAATAGTGTCCATGATGCCTCCCCGTAAAGTAGACTTGGATGCCTATGATCCAGTATTTCCCATATTGGCAGTCTTCAGGCTCAAATAGCAGTCCAAACGAGATGCTAGCATCATAGTCAGGTCCTGCGGAGCATGTCAATCGCCGGTCACCAAATAAAGGATGCCTTTGCAGTCGTAGACCACCTTGATCTGCCCCCGATAGTTGTGCTTGGGCGTGTTCACACTAATAGGAATATGTGATCCATCTACGGCATGGAGATCACAGAAGCACAGTAAGAACGCATAGAGCCGTACTTACCGGGGCAACGCGAGGCTGTCCAACCTGCCAGCGTCGCGGTCTCTACTCACGGGACTTGAAGAGCGCTATGCGATTGCCGGCGATGTCATAGAAAATGGCAATCGAGCCGAATCCTCCGGGAATCTCGGTGGGAGGCATGAGGGCGCTGCCGCCCAGGCTTACGGCCTTGTCAAGATACGCTTGGAGGTCGTTGACAATAACGGCGACGGAAGGATGGTTTGGCGGCATACCCTCTGTGTGGTGAAAGATGCCGCCGCCAATCCCTCCAGATTCCTACTGGATGAAGCGGTAGCTTGCCTCCTCGGTATGGTCGATTTGCCAGTCGAACATCCCGGTGTAGAACTCGGCGAGCGCCGCGGCGTCGCTGCCTCCAACCTCGAAGTGCGCCACCGGTGGAGCGTCCCCCTTGGGGGGCATCTGTCCGTCCCATTCCGGCGGTGGTGAATACAACCCTATGGTGTTGTCGGCAGGGTCACTGAACATAGCGATGGATCCCACGCCGGGCGCTATCTCCATCGGTGGCATTATGGCGTTCCCGCCCATACCGGCCACCTTATCCAGCGCCGCTTGAAGGTCGTCAACCTGCACATAGAAGGTGACATAGCTGCGCGCCGGCATATCCTCAGTTGTAGGCAACAAGCCTCCACCGATGCCGCCCTCGTTTGCCGGCGCTAAACCGTAGTTGCCCATCTCTTCGCCCTGCATCTCAATCTTCCATCCGAACAAGTCGCGATAGAACTGATGCAAAGCAGGCCCATCCGGGCCTGCGATTTCAAAATGCACTACTGGGTTCCCCACTGTTTACCCCCTTCAGGGTTAAGAATTTCCCTCAATTACAGCATATCGACGGATTCTACGATGCGCCAATTCAGTGTATAGGGTCAGGACATATCGGACAAGACCTCCTTGTATCTTGGTTTTGGTATGCAAAAATCACTTCACTTAGGTGGATCGGGGTGCGGCAGACCGCAACCTCCCAGGTCATAGAAGACCGTCACGAAGCGAGGGTGGCCGCCCCTCATCCCCACGCCGCTGCCTTTAGGTCGCTCTTTCGGTGGATTCGGGCTTTGACAAAACGCAATAGACTCTCTACATTGAGATTAATTCCTGTGCATACTTGCAACAAAAATGTTCAAGCGCTTGCTTGAAGGAAATGGAAGGTGAGGATATGAAGAGGAAACCACAGATAGCTTCATTGGCGTTCTAGGTTGTATTGGCAACCGTCTTATTGGGCGCCGTTGATGCCCCGCCTGCGGAAGAGGAGGCAAACGGTACAGTGACCTTCCGCGGCGAACCGGTCGGGAATGCTGCTCTCGACACTCAAGGGACACGACTGGCATTGCTGGACATCGACTGTCGTGGAGAGAGCTTTGGGGATGTTCTAGGCTACGGTATTAGACACTACTCAACAATTGAATGTAGCGCCGATATGACTTATCTCAAAGTCACCAGCTCACTCCAAAGAAGGCCCGGATTCTGGCCATTCCATTCTTGGAGCGCCGTCCATTCAAACAGTCGGCATTGTTTTGGCGGTTTGGGTTGCCGTTTTGTTGGCGCGGGAGGCGTGAAAATAAATCCGGAATCTGGCTCCTATCGTGTTTTGGGTCAGTTCTCGATGGATTGGCCTCCCGGATTCACAGGTACTACCTACGACACAATTATATATACAGGCATCACGGTTCCGTAAACAAGAGCGTAATGCTATCCAAGTTGTTTCGACCTACT
This sequence comes from Dehalococcoidia bacterium, assembly GCA_965221925.1. Taxonomy (GTDB): domain Bacteria; phylum Chloroflexota; class Dehalococcoidia; order Lucifugimonadales; family UBA2985; genus JAPPHY01. The sequence continues at coordinate 1,245,159 of OZ244924.1, forward strand.
TTCTGGACGCGGTCGCACGAGACGTCAGCACGTCCAAGCGACGATCCCCTGTACTACTACCAGGAGATATGGTTAATTCGTGAGATCACTTTCGGGGATGCACTTGCTTTGGGACAGGAGCCCTCTCTGGCGCATGTACTGGGCGCCGTGCTGTACAGGCTTCGTGATGCAGACCCGGCGCTTGCAGCCCGGCTCAGTATCACCTTTCTCCTTGTCAGGCAGTGGGCCCTTCGAAACCTACCCAGTCCCCTACGACGTTTTCCTTTTGAAGCTCCCTTGGATCATGAGTATACGGTCTATGTCCAGGAATACTCTGGCAGCTACCGACTGAAGGTAGACCGCGTGAACAGGCCAGTTAGGGCTTTAATGCCGAGAGGAACAGAGTCGGCAAAGGCCGATGATCCCCCACGCGGCGTCGGCACATTTACGAAGATTTCACCAGATTCGTCATTTAATAACGGATTCGAGAGGGTCTTCGGGTTTCTGAACTCTTGCGAGGATTTCGAGGAGACCCCAGAGCCAACTCTCATCACTCTTCATAGGATACTGGCAAATCTCCTGAACGATCAGCAAGTCCGAGACTGCCTTGCGGACTGCGGAGTTACTCCTGAAGGATTGCGGGTGAGGTTGGGGCTGTAGCTCAGATGGGAGCGCGTATCCTTGCACGGAGGAAGCCAGAGGTTCCATACCGGAGATCCACATAAAGACCCTTGCGGGCCAACCGCGGCCGGCCTGCGCATCCGCCGTCAAGCAGGGCATGGATCCGATGGCAGCAAGGTCTGTGCCAAAAATAGACGGACTGCGAAGAGAGGAGCATCGACATGAGTGATTCTCCATCGGATAGATACAGCGCTTTGTTCGCTGAGTACTCCCACCGGGTTGAGTGGGAGTGCCTGCCACAGAGCGCTCTCCACGAGGTCAAGCGGCGAATCCTGGACAGCATCGGCGTGGCGCTGGCCGCTTATGCAGAGGATGCCCCCACTGCCGCGCGGGAGTACGCCATGGACCTCCCGCATCCCGGCGGAGCTACACTCTGGGGCTCCACCGTGAAGGTTGTTCCGGAGGCTGCATCCCTGGCCAACGGTCTCCTGGTACGCTACCTGGACTTCAACGACACTTATCTCTCCTTGGAACCCCTGCACCCCAGCGATGTCATACCGGGCCTGATGGCCCTGTGCCAGTGGCGCGCCCGTCCTGTGCGAGACCTTATCACCGCCATAGCCGTAGCCTACGAAATAGGGGTCAGCCTGTGCGACTCCGCAAGCCTCCGCGCTCACGGCTGGGACCACGTGAACTACATCGCCGTTGCTGCTGCGTGCGGCGCCGGGCGCGTCCTGGGTCTTACGCCATCGCAGATAGAGCATTGCATCGCAATTGCCATCGTGCCCCACGCCTCTATGCGCCAGACGCGGGCCGGTGAGCTGTCCATGTGGAAGGGCGCCGCGGCTGCCAACTCCGTGCGCAACGCCGTCTTCGCCGGCCTCATAGCCGGCAAGGGGCTTACCGGACCCTTCGCCCCCTTTGAGGGCGAGATGGGCTTCTTCCGCCAGCTGCTGGGCGTTGATGACGTAGACCGGGAACCCTTCCGTCCACTGGAAGCCGGAGCGGCTCCATCCCGCATCTGCGATACTTACATCAAGAAGTGGCCTGTCGAGTATCACGCCCAAAGCGCGGTGGACATCGCAGTTGAGTTGAGGCGGGAGCTGGCAAGCCCGGACCTGATCGAGTCCGTCCGTATCGACACCTTCCGCGCAGCCTACGAGATCATCGCCAAGGACCCTGAGAAGTGGGACCCAAAGACCCGTGAGACCGCAGACCACTCCATGCCCTATATAGTGGCCGTTTCCCTGCTGGACGGGACTATCGGTCAGCGCTCCTTCTCCGATGAGAAGATCAACGACCCTCGCGTGAAGGCGCTGCTCGGCAAGACCACCCTCGTGGAAGACCCTGGTCTGAACGCAGGCTATCCTGAAGGCATTCCCAACCGGATCACCATAGCCACCTCCGACGGCAGAACCCTGGCCAGGGAGTTGAGCTTCCCCAGAGGTCACTTCCACAATCCCATGACCGATGCGGAGGTGGAGGAGAAGTTTCTGTCCAACGTTGAGCGGTATTTGACCCCGGCGCAGGGTCGCAGGGTCATAGACCTGGTGTGGGAACTGGAGCGCCAGGAAGACCTGGAGGGGCTGATGGATGCGATGCGAGTGGAGCAGGCAACCTGACCATATCGTCCGTGGGGGCGGACAACCGGCAAGCGCTTGGGCCTGAATCCGGGGATCTTTGAAAGGAGATGCCATGACGACCATGCCATACAGCCCAGGGCTGGAAGGGGTCATTTCCAACGTCACCCAACTGTCGTACCTGGACGTGGACGAGGAGGTGATACTCATACGGGGCTATGACCTGATAGACCTGGCCCGCAACCTTCGCTACGTGGACGTTGCGCACCTGGTTATGTACGGAGAGATGCCGGACGATGACAACGCCCAAGCCCTCTGCGACGCTCTCAAATCCCAGTGCGAGCTTCCGGAGGACGCCTACAGGCTGCTGGAGCTTCTGCCCAAAGACACGGCGGTCATGGACGCCCTCCGCACGGGCATATCCTTCCTGGCAGGCTACGAAGAGCCGGCCCTGCTGTCCGATACCTCACGCGAGGCGAATCTTGCGAAAGGGGTCAGGCTGCTGGCAAAGGCGCCGGCCATTGCCGTGAACGCCTATCGCGCGCTGAACGGCCTCCCCTTTGTGAGGCCGGCCCCCAGTCTTGGATTTGCGGAGAACTTCCTGTACATGGTCAGAGGAGAGCGCCCGGACGCCGAGTCTCTGGACGGGTTCGACCGTATCCTCACCTGCTACATAGAGCATGAGATGGCCAACTCCACCTTCGCAGCCAGGGTCATAGGCTCAACTCTGTCGGACATCTACGGCGCCGTGACAGGAGCGGTGGCCTCGCTGAAGGGCCCTCTGCACGGAGGAGCCAATGAGGCAGCCATATCCATGCTCCTTGAGATATACCACCGGGGCGGCGCATCCGTGGCGGAGGCCTACGTGATGGAGAAACTCAGTGAGAGAGCGCGGATCATGGGGTTCGGCCACCGGGTGTACATGAGGAGATACGACCCGCGCGCCTATTTCCTCCGGGACTACATACCCTCGCTGGTGGACCGGAAGCCGGATGGCAGGGAGCTTCACGCCATCTATCGGACTGTGGAGGAGGTGATGCTCAGAGAGAGGGGCCTCTATCCCAACGCCGACTACCCCATCGCCCTCCTCTTCTACCTCCTGGACATCCCGGTCATGCTGGATACTCCAATCTTCCAGTGCGCTCGAATAGCGGGGCTGGCGGCCCACGTCATTGAGCAGCACGAAGACAACAGGCTGTTCAGGCCCAGGGTCCTCTACCAGGGCGATAGAGGCTTGCAGGCCCCGGACAGCCCCATCGCACGCTGCTAGTGACGGACGGAAGCACGGCTTGACTATGTTACGGGTTTAACCTATGATTTCCATAGCCCAAAAACTGTTGTGGAGGTGAGAAATGCCCAAGCAGTCTCCAATACCTGACGAGGTGGATAAGCCCTTCTGGGACGCTGCCAACGAGGACCGTCTGGTCATCCAGAACTGCACGGCCTGCAACCTGTTGCAGCACCCGCCCGCCGCGATGTGCTCCGCGTGTGGATCCGGGGACAACCTGGTATGGACGGAGGTGAGCGGACGGGGCAAGGTATACGGCTACGGTGTGATGTACGACTGCCCGGTCACAACGCTCGCGGTGGACCAGCCGTTCAACATAGCTGTGGTAGAGTTGGAAGAGGACCCGGGCATCAAGATGCTTTCCCATCTCCCCGGGACTCCGGTGGACAATGTCCCGGTGGGAGCCGCCGTCCAAGTGGAGTTTGAGACAACCCCGGCGACCGGACAGAAGGTCCCGGAGTGGCGAGTAGTAGGTTAGCTCCACCGCATTTCCAGGGACCATCCAAGTACAGAGAGAGAGGTGAAGGATGCCAACCGAGAACGCACCGGCGTCTATGTACAGAAGCGCCGAGGGACTGGGCATATGGGAGCATAGGGGAAAGGTGGCGGCCGTCGGCGTAGGACACTCTCCCACCGCCCGGCGCTGGGACGAGACCACCGAGACCAGCCTGGGAGCCTGGAGCATCCTGGCGCTGCGCAGGGCCATAGAGGACGCGGGGATTACGCCGGACCAGGTAGACGGGCTGGTTATGGCCCAGGAGACATCCACGGGGTCTCCATGGCCCGAAGGCAGGCCCGTTCCGGAGGACTTCCTCAATACCTACCAGTCCACCGACAACCCACTGGACGGCATTGCCAGGCTGAGCGCGGAGTGGATTCTCAAGAACATGCCGGAGCTGACCAATGTGAAGTTCACCATGTACGGCCCCGGGTGTATGTCCAACGCCCTGGTGGTGGCCGCGCAGGCCGTGGGCGAGGGCCTCACCAACACCTGCCTGGTCCTGAAGGGCTGGCACAACTTCGGTGGACGGTACTACGTGGGACAGGGGGCCGCCGCAGGAGAAACAATCTCTGGGCCCGGCAAGTATAGCACCATGTGGGGCACCGTGGCCTGCTACACAACGGCCATGCAGTTTGAGGCGTACTGCCGCAAGTACGGCAAGAGCCACGACATGATGGCGCCCTTTGTGGTGAACGAGAAGCGGAACGGGCTGATGTTCCCGGAGGGGTTCTGGGCACAGCACAGGCCGGAGCCGCTCAGCGTGGAGGACTACCTGGCCGCGCGGTGGATTGCCAAGCCGGCCAACCTCTTCGACAACGACATACCGATCATGGCCTCCGCGGCCTACCTGTACACCACCGCCGAGCGGGCCAAGGACATGAAGCAGAAGCCCGTCTACATCCTCAACCACGCATCCGACAGGACCAGGGTCCGCAGCTTCGGCCCAACCCTGGAAGAGGCGGAAGCCGCCACCGACAGCACCGGCCGGAAGCTGTACGAGGGCGCGGGGATAGGCCCAAGCGACCTGTCCTTTGAGAACATGTACGACGGCTTTACCCTGTTCCACCAGTTCCACCTGGAGGGGATTCGATTTGCGGGAGTGCAGCGCGGGGAGGCTCTGGACTTCTACCAGACGGACATAAGCATAGAGGGGCCTAACCCGGCTTCGCCCAGCGGTGGCAACGCCGGAAGTGGGCGCACCCGCTTCTGGATGCACTCCGATTCAATACAGCAGTTGCAGGGGAGGGCGGGAGCGCGGCAGATAAGCAGGCCGGCCGAGATAGGCGTCTCCGGCGGCCCCACGCCCACAGGCGGCAACTTCACCATGTGGAGCGCCACCCCGGGCTAGGTACAGGGCTTGGCAGGGCCACTCCCTTGACCCGTGAACTTCCTGCCTCCGGGTGAAGAAACCCGGAGGCAGGATATTTAATATGCGGGAGACGGGGAGGGGACGTCGCGAGGACGTCGTACCCAGGCCTGGCGCCCGGTGAACGCAGCCTGAAGAGAGCTAAGGAGAGACCGCCATCCTTCGCCAAGAGGTCAGTTCCAAGCGATGGGTTATCGAGGGGGCCATAGTTCCCCTTCACATCGCCATCGGCCTCAATCTCTTCGCTCCAGCAACCCTGTTCCCTCTCATCATGGAGGAGTACAACCTGAGCAGAGGGACCGTCAGTCTCCTCATGGTAGTTGTGTTCCTGGTCTTCACCATCTTCCTCATACCGGGCGGCATAATAGCCGCCAAGCTGGGCACAAAGAAGGCCATACTCATAAGTGGACTACTGATGACCGCCGGCGTCCTTGCCCCGACCACGTCCAACCTGGCATCTCTCCTGCCCCTGAGGGTAGCCTTCGGCATGGGTGGAGCCATCCTGCTTCCGGCCACCTCCGCCGTCGTCGTCCAGTGGTTCAAGTCAAGCGAGCGTCCGATGATGAACGCCATCAACCTCGCAGGGCAGGGGTGCGGCGTCGCCACGGCCATGTTCCTGAGCGTTCCCCTAGCGGATGCCCTGGGCTGGCGGTACGTACTGATGGCCTGCGGGATATTCGCATTCCTGGCAACAACGGGCTGGCTCATCCTTGGGCGCTCTGCCCCATCGTCCGGCTCTGCTTCTGCGGAGAGCATGTCCGTAACTGCGGTCCTGGGTGTCCTCAAGGATAGAAACACTCTGCTGCTATCCCTGGCTCTCGCCGGACCTCTGGCGATGTTCATAAGCTACAGTTCGTGGCTGCCAACCTACTACAACGAAGTGTTCGACATGCCCCTCCAAAAGGCGACGGCTATAATGGCGATACTCCCACTCATGGGTGTGGTGGTAAACCTGCTCTCAGGGTTCCTCCTCGCCCGCCTGGGGCTGAACAGGCCGTTTCTGATGATACCGGGGCTGATATTCCCGATAGGCGCCGTTGGAGCCTTCTACTTCAACAGCGTTCCGATCATCATCGCGGCTATCCTGGTCCTGGGATTCTCATTCTGGATATTTCTGCCAACCGTGTTCACCACCGCAATGGAGCTGCCTGGCGTAACCCTGGAAAAGGTAGGAGTGGTGACCGCCGCAGTCCTGACCGTTGGCAACGCATCCACCATAGTCGCTCCCTTCCTGGTTGGCGTAGTCACGGACGCGATTGGGTCCTACGTGCCGAGCTTGGCCGTGCTGGCGATAGTCCCCGTCACCGCGGTCGTTGCAGCCATAGGCTTGCCGGAAACGGGACACAGGGCCAGGACATCGCTTCCTGTCCAGTGAGGGTTTGCCAACGTGCGCCATAAGAGCTGCAAGATCCCGCTGGTTTTTCAGCGCAGCTTCTTGCCGTTTATACCGCGACAACGCTAAACTTGACGCGGGCGGCTGCCGGAAGCGGGACGACCGCGCAGCCCCGTCACCGTCCGATCTTACGCGCACAGGAGGAGAAAATGGCTACTGTGAACACAGTCCTTGGGCCGGTGGACGCCGGGGAGTTGGGCTTTACGCTGATGCATGAGCACATCCGGGAGAGTTCCGCCGGCGTTCCATACACCTTTCCTGATCTGTTCGACCACCAGGACGACGTGAACAGGGGAGTGGCTGCTCTAAACGAAGCCGCCGCAGAGGGGGTTGGCGCTATCGTGGACGTAACCACCATGGACCTCGGCAGAGACATGAGGCTGCTGAAGGACGTGGCAGAGGGCGCAAGGCTTCACATAGTCCTGGCCACCGGAATTTGGCTTGACATCCCGCGGGCCATTGCCAACGGGGCTTCCCCGGACCTGCTTGCCAGGGCGTTCATCCGGGAGATAGAGGTGGGCATAGAGGGCACAGGGGTCAAGGCCGGCGTGATAAAGGTAGCCACAGACGTGGGAAACGTGACGGAGGCCGGCCTCACACCACCCAACGAGCTGGTCTTGAGAGCGGCGGCCCGGGCCTGCAACCACACAGGCGCGCCCATTACCACGCACACGTCCTCCATTGCCAAGACGGGAGTCCACCAGATAGCCGTCTTTGAGGAGGAGGGCGTGGACATGAGCCGGGTGTGTATCGGCCATAGCAACGATACCGACGACCTGGACTACCTGGTGGGAATCATCGAAAAGGGGTGCTTTCTGGGTATGGACCACTTTCCGGGCGGAGCCGGAGGCGGCCTGAACTGGGAGGAACGGGCCCAGGTGGTGAAACGGCTGGTGGATTTGGGGTTTGCCGGCCATGTTACCATGTCTCACGACTACGGAGGCTGGCGGCCAGCCCTTCCGGAGACGGTGGGCAGACGGAGCGCCAACAACCCCGACGGGTACTGCTTTGTCAGCCGCAAGGTGGTCCCTCGGCTGCGGGAGCTTGGGGTGAGCGAGGACGCTATTCAGACAATGACTGTGGAGGCTCCCAGGCGCTTTTTCGGTGGAGCGTAGGCGGCCGGGCTCTTTCCGTTTTGTAGGCGGCGGAGCGCAGACTTCCTCCGAGCCCTGCTTCTCCATGCCTGCGGCTTGCTCCAAACGGGCTGGGGAGGTAAAGTAGCTTCCGGTTGGGGCCTGGTAAGGACGACTATACGTGCTGGATGTCTTTGTCAACGTCATTATGCCGGTCTTCCTGGTGGCTGTCATCGCGGCGGCGTTTCAGCGCTGGCGGAAGACGCCCGTCGCCCCCCTCAGCCAGGTAAGTCTCTACCTCCTCACTCCCGCGCTCATCTTCACCTCGCTGGTACAGCAGAGCATACCCGCCTCTGCGTCCGTAAGGATTGTGGCAGCGATCCTTGTTGGGACAGTGCTCACCATCGTAATCAGCATCGTTGCCAGCCTTGCGCTCAGACACGACAGGCCCATGAGGAGCGCGTTCATGCTGTGCACAGTGTCCCCCAACGCCGGGAACCTGGCCCTGCCAGTGCTGCTGCTGGCCTTTGGAGAGGAAGGGCTGGCCGTGGGGGTGATAGCCTTCGTGACGCTGGCAATCATGGGACAGTCCCTGGGCGTGTTCATAGCCGCGGGGAGTCAGATGAACGCGATGCAGTCCCTGAAGCAGATCTTCAAGCTCCCGGCGATCTATGCAATCCTGGCTGCCATTCTGTCAAGGGTGGCCGGAATAGAGCTGCCGCCGATAGTCTTTGAGCCGGTCAAGCTGTTGGCGCAGGCTTCCATACCAATGATGCTGGTAGTCCTGGGGTTCCAGCTGGGAGGGGAACTCCGCCTGGAGAACGTGGTCAGCATTGCGGCTGCCATTGTAGTCCGTCTGTTGGTGTCTGTCCCACTGGCATACCTCGCAACAACGCTGCTTGGCCTGGACGCCCTTGCCCAGAGCGTAGTGATGGTCGTATACGCCATGCCTGTGGCGGTTTTCACCATCATCCTTTCCACCGCGTTCAGCACGAACCCCAGGTTTGTTACCAACGTGGTTGTGGCCAGCACGTTCGCCAGCGCCATCACCCTGGCGGTGGTCATCCCAGTGGTCAAGAGCCTGGTCATGGAGTGAGGCTGGGGAGTCCCGCGCCTCACGGGCGTTATCCGGGAACAGACCTCACAATGATGTCCACCAGGGTAGGACGGTCCAGGAGATGGGTGTTCAGCATCAGGTGGAAGTTGGCCGGGTCATCGGCCGCAATGTTGAAGTACTTGCGGAAATACTCCAGGCGGGCCTGCTCGGCCTGCTCCGCTGCCATCCTGGCTTCCTCCTGGGCGATCCCCTCCCTCTGCGCGACTACGGCCGTGCGGGACATCATCTCTGAGACCAAGCCAACGTGCAGCGCATGGGGGTTGTCTTTCAGGATTATGTTGCCGGCCCGACCGACAATAACCGCGTCGCCTGCCTCGGCCAGTTCTCGCACCACCTCTATGGTTGCCTCCATGAAGCGAGCGTCGTCAATTCCACGGACCCCCTGCATACGTTCCGCCATGAGCTCTCCGTAGTCCTGTCCCAGGCCAAACGGGGAGTAGGGGTCGCCCACTGCGCCAGCCGCTCCCATGCGGTTGATGATCCTCGTAAGCGCCCTGAGGACCCGCGGACCTGTCTGGGCCGACTCCTCTATCTCCTCCAGGGCTTGCTCGGTTGTGCCCAGGCGTTTTGCAGCCTCCCCAAGCACCTCCCGGTCAACGTAGGCATACCGGAGCCTCTCGGCCACCTGCATACCTATCTCCGGCGCGCCGCTGCCTCGCTGCCCGTTGATGGTAACGATAGCCATGCCGTCTGCCTCCTTCCTGTGGAAGTGGAAGGCCTGCCCAGCAGCTACCCCCCATGCTCCGAGATGTCCGCTCCTGCGGCCCGCCCGGCGGAACCTGCCAGGTCTTCTATGTATATCCGGTAAAAGTCCCCGTAGTGTCCGCTGTTTTCGTCATCTTTCAGAGGCTCGGCCCACATGTATCTTACGTCTCGCCAGTCGATGGGGAACTGGGGTTCGTCGAAGAAGGATCTAACGGCGTCGAAAGGCCCGCCAGATTCCACGTAGCCCATCATCTGGAAGTTCTCATACACGTTGCCCCCTTGGGCCAGGAATTCCCCCTTCATGGCAGCGAGTACGATGAACTTTGGCATCTTGCGCCTTCCTCAGAAGCCGGCAGCTCCGCGGATTCGCCGATAGGCCATCGCCGGCGACGGTCCGAGGCGGAGCGGGGCTTTCAAGAAGATATTATACCAGCCTGGCCCCCTTAGTACGACCTTATCTGAGGCTGCCACTGGGTTATGGTTACCGGGGTATACTCCATGCGCGGGCCATCGGGAGTGTAGCGGACGGTGATGTGCTTCAGCCAGTTCTCATCGTCCCTCTCGGGGTATTCGAGCCTGAAGTGGGCGCCCCGGCTCTCCTTGCGCTCCAGCGCGCTGACCACTATGGTTTCCGCACAGTCCAGCATGAACCCAAGCTCCAGGGCAAATATGACGTTGGTGTTGAAGACACGGCCCTTGTCCTGCACCGGGACCCTCTGATACCGGTCATTGAGGCTCAGGAGCTTTTCCCGCGCGGTCTCCATGCCTTCGGTCGTGCGGAAGACCGCCACGTAATCGTTCATTGTGGAGCCCATGTCCAGGCGGATCTTGGCCGGGGTGTCTCCGTTGTCCTTGCGGGCCATTATCTCCTTGAGGTGGTCTTCGTCCTGCGACAATCTGGATTCCGGTATCGACCTGTCTCGCTTCTCGCGGGAGTAGATGGCAGCCGCCTCCCCGGATCTGCGTCCAAAGACAATGGTGTCCAGCAGGGAGTTTGCGCCCAGGCGGTTCCCGCCATGAACGCTGACGCACGCGCACTCTCCGGCTGCGTACAGCCCAGGAACGGCGGTGGCCCCGTCCACGTCCGTCTTTACGCCGCCCATCTGATAGTGCATCCCGGGGCGTATGGGCACAGGCTGCTCTGCCAAGTCTATCCCCAGGAAGTCCATCGATACCTCGTTGATGTACTGGAGGCGTTCGTGGATCTTTTCCCTCCCCAGGTGGCGCAGGTCCAGGAGCACGCACCCATCCACGTCGCGCCCTTCGTTTATCTCCGTCTGCTCCGCCCGCGAGACCACGTCTCTGGAGGCCAGCTCCATCATGTTTGGAGCGTACTTCTCCATGAAGCGTTCGCCCTTGGCGTTGATGAGGTATGCGCCCTCCCCGCGAGCGGCCTCCGTTATGAGGACGCCGTTGCTCTTCAGGGTAGTTGGGTGATACTGGACCATCTCCATGTCCATCAGCGGCGCGCCCGCGCGGTATGACAGCGCCATGCCGTCGCCGGTGCAGATCAGCGCGTTGGTGGTGGGTTCGTACAGCCGCCCCAAGCCCCCTGCGGCCATGATGACGGCCTTTGCCTTGATGATCTGGAGGACGCCCGTTATCATCTCCAGCGCCACTACGCCGTGGCACTCTCCATCCTCAACTATCAGGGAGGTGACAAACCACTCCTCGTAGACGCGGACGGCAGCCTTCACCATCTGCTCGTACATAACGTGGAGCATGGCCTGCCCCGTGAAGTCCGCCACGAAGAACGTACGGGCTCTCTGCTGTCCACCGAAAGCCCTGGCGCCCAGATGGCCCGTCTCATCCCGGCTGAAGATGACCCCCATGTGCTCCTGCTCTATGATGGCTTGTCCCGCCTCCTGGCATAGCACCTCTATGGCGTCCTGGTCTCCCAAGTAGTCGCTTCCCTTGACCGTCTCAAAGGCATGCTCTTCCCAGTTGTCGCCCCTGTCGGTAAGGGCTGCGTTGATGCCCCCTTGAGCGGCGTTGGAGTGGCTGCGCACCGGATGCACCTTGGTTATCACTGCCACGTCTGCCCCGTTGCTGCCGGCCGCGAGGGCGGCGCGCAAGCCTGCGAGGCCCCCGCCTATCACTAAGACATCGTGTTCAAGCATGGTAAATCCTCCCGGTTGCGACGTTTGGTGTAAAGCTCACAAGTGGGCGCGTGACGCCTTGGCGCGATGCCCGTCCTGCTTCCGGTCTGCAAAGGCTGCAAGTAGCTGTCGGGCATCTGCTCCCCGGCTCCGGCTGTAGTGTTCTGTGGTCTTGCGCATGGGCTGGCCCCTTGATACGGCTCATAATATATCACGCATATTGCGATGTCGCTAGGGTGGAAATACTGGTATTCCCTGTATGTGTTGGCAGTGGTGTATGGAGGAGAGCGAGGCAGGGGCGCGCGACTGAGCATCGGTCTGCCTGCTCAAATGGTTCGACAGGCTCACCACGAGCGGGAAGGGGGGTGGGCTCACCACGAGCGGGAAGGGAGGTGGGCTCACCACGAGCGGGAAGGGAGGTGGGCTCACCATGAGCGGGAAGGGGGTCGGATGACCATGAGCGGCGCAGGGGTTCCGCTTGCTCCGACCGCAGGAGTACCTTGACTCATTTTGTCACGATGTTAGAATCCAACTGTGCCCAATCGGCGCAGATATGGGAGGCCGGTACGAGGCCGGGAGCGGACGCCTCGGCCACCGGTTCGGATGAACGACGGGTTGAGCGCGCCGACTACGGGCGCCTGCAACAGGGGTTGGCTCGGATAGCGGGCGCCTGGGTTGCCGGATGGAGTGAAGTATGGTGAATAGAGGGGCCGGACTTTGACGCAGCAGGGGCTTCCCATCCCCCTGCCGTCCGGGATGTTCTATGGCTGGGTAATCGTAGCCGTCGGATGGTCGGCCAACATGGTGGCTGCGACCATGAACCCAGTTGTGTTCTCCGTCTTCATAGACCCCATGCGGGAAGAGCTGGGCTTGAACCTCAGTGGGGTGGCGTGGGCCATCAGCATCCGGATGTTGACAGGTGGGATTATGGCCCCGCTTGTGGGCCGCCTTATAGACCTCTACGGAGCGCGTTGGCTGGGCTTTCTGGGAGGACTCTTGTCCGGTGGAGTCCTGATAAGCCTGTACTTTGCCCACAACATCTGGCTGATATACGGATTGTTCGCCATCAGCGGAATATCCGGGTTCGGCACGTTTGGGGGGCAGCTCCTCACCATTGTTCCAGCTGCCAACTGGTTTGTGGCGAAGCGAGGGCGGGCCACCTCCATCGCCGCCACCGGCCTGGGCGTCGGAACGGCCATTGGGGTGCCCATAGCGCTGCTTCTCATCAACACCGTGGGGTGGCGATGGGCATGGGTGGCCTTTGGCCTGGCGATATGGGCCGTCATCCTGCCAGGCTACGGCTTTCTCATGCGTCGTCGGCCGGAGGACGTGGGACTTCTCCCGGATGGCGTGGCGGCGCCGACCGTCGGGGCTTCGGAGGGCCAGGCTGCCGCGCCCGCGGTGGTGGAGGTGAACTGGACGTTGAGCCAGGCCCTGCGCACACCGGTGCTATGGTTCATCCTGCTGGCCCTGACCATATACATGTTCTCCACTTCCGGGGTGCTTTTCCTGCGAGTCCCATACTGGAACGAGCTTGGAATATCTTCCCGGGCCATCGCATTTGGGGTTGCCACAGACCCGTTCACGGTTATCTTCGCCATGCTGCTGTTCGGGTTCCTAGCGGAGCGATACCCAGTCAGGTTCATGGCTGTAACCGGAGGCGTCTGGCGCGCGATATCCATGCTGCCACTCCTGCTGGGCGGCAGCCACGCAGCCAACGTCTTCATACACAACATCACCTGGGGTGTAGGGTCGGGGGCCTTTGCCGCAGCGCAAAACCTCCTGATCCCCTCCTACTACGGTCGAATGGCCCAAGGGGCGATTCGAGGAATATCGCTCCCACTGATGATAGCCGCGGGGGCCCTGGGAGCCCCGGTTACGGCTTACCTGGTGGACTACGGCGTTGACGCCACCTTCGTCTGGCAGGTGGGCCTGGGGATGATGCTGTTTGCCGGCCTCATGTTCTTCTTCCTGAAGCCACCCAAGCCACCGGAAGAGGTGAAGCCCCCCGCCGCCCAGGACACCCCTGAGCAGCGCGTCACTTGATAGCGGGAGGGGAGTGTCGCTCCAACCGATGTTGACATAACCAACCCGTATAGGGAGCGCTGAGGTGGAATTCTCCTTGCAGGAGACCACCAAAAACCTGTATAATATAGGTGTCTCAAGCGCCAACCGCGGCGTGGCGCCAATCCTGCCGGAGAGGTGAAGATCATGGTTGCGCTGCCTATCGTCTACACTATTCAGGGCTGCGACGCGTGTGTCAAGCTGCTCGACAAGTGGAATGCGGACGGGGTAGAGTTCGAGGAGCGCCGGGCCGACCTCAGCCAGGAGATTATGGAGGAGGCCAGGAGCTTTGGCGACGTTGTTCCCATCATACGATATCCGGACGGAAGGGTAGAGGAGGGCTTTGAAGGGGGTATCGGCTGCTACATCGGCTAGCCGTTCCCGCTCGGTGCAGTAGAATTCAGAACCATAGCATAAGGAGGAGTGATGACTGAGAGTACAACGACGGTGGTAAGCGCCGACAGGTTCAGCCAGGGGCTTACCTACGGGGACTACCTGGCGCAGATCAAGGTCAACCAGGACCGATTCGCCCAGTACGACGGCACGGCCGCGGAGGCCGTAACAGACGAGGACGCGGCCTTCTTCAAGGAGGCGGTCGAAAAGGGGTGCGCTCGGGTTGTAGTCATAGGCGAGGACTGGTGCCCGGACGTATATCGCGGTATGCCTGTCATAGGTCGTATCGCAGAGGCCTCAGGAATGGAGATGCGCGTGTTCCCAAGGGACGAGAACCTGGACATTGCGGATGCGTTCCTGAACAAGGGCGAGTTCCGGTCCATACCTACCCTGGTCTTCTACAACGCCGACCAGGAGTACCTGTGCCACTGGATAGAGCGGCCGGAGCAGGTCACTGCTGAGATGGCCGACATAACCAAGGCGGTGGAGCAGGAGATGGCCGGCCAGGATGAGCAGGCCGTCCGCGATGCGCGCAGAGATAGGGTCAACGCGCGCTTTCCCGACTGGCAGAAGGAGACGGTCAGCGATCTTCGGGCGCTCCTGGGACAGACGCTGGGCGCCTAGCGTCTGTCACGCTCCTTCACGCAGCCAGCTTCTCCCTGTCTGCCCGGAGGCCTGAGCCGGGTCGCGCTGGCATGGTCTCCGGGATCAGCAGCCCTCCTACCAGCAGCGTCAGGGGGAAGGCTACTATTGCCAACAACCCCATCTGAAGCGAGCCGGTTAGCTGCTGTATGGCCCCCACCAGTGGCGGGCCCAACGCCCCTACTATGGGAAGCAGCGTCATGGACAGACCCGTAGCCACGGCGGTCTCCCTGGGAGCCAGCCGGAGATCGAACGGTATGGTCCTTATGATGGGGACCCAGACCATTGCGTTCCATCCTGCAACCAGGAGGAGGATGCCCGCCAGTACCGGCAACTTGGTGGTGAACAGGGCAATGTAGAGCGGCGGCAGCAGGATGCCGGGTACCCACAGGAACGGCTTGCGGCGGCCAAGGAGGTCGGAGAGCGGCCCGGCGAGGAAGGAAGCGGCAATGCCGCCGGTGGGGAACAGGGTCATCAGCATTCCCACACTGGTCAGAGACAGGCCCAATGAGTCCAGCGCGTGGGTCGGCCAGAAGGTCATAACGGAACCCCACGCCAGCGCAGCGCCCGACGGGGCAGCCGCCAGCACCCAGAGGAACTTGTGTCGCCTCAGTACGGCAATGGGCGACTGCCTTGGGGGGCTGTCCGCATCCGGCATGGGTGGCTGCGACCTCTCCCGGCCAATGACCATCCACATCAAGCCTCCTGCCAGCATGCAGCCCCCCAGGGCAAAGTACACGTTGCGCCAGCCGGACAGCAGCTCCATCAGATAAGGCGTCAGGCCGACGGCTGCCATCTGGCCTACCGCCATGATTCCTATGGATATGCTGATGACAAAGGCAATCTGCCTGGAACTGAACCACTGATGAATCAGCAGGACCTCTGCCTGCACACGGCTCACCACGGTTATGACAAAAAGGAACCGGGCAGCCAGCAGCACGGCGAAGGTGGGCGCCCATGCCTGTAGCAGAAGGGCGCCGCCGGCCAGGAGGATGGACAGGAAGGTTATGCGCTTTGGGCTGAAGCGTGACAGCCAGATGCTGGACGGAAGGGCAACCAGCGCTGACCCCAGGAACCAGGCTGCCCCCAGCGCGCCGGCCTGGATAGGGGAGAGGTTCAACTCTTCTGTCATAGAGGGCAGCATCACCCCCAGGGAGACGGCCGCAAGAGGAACCACCATGTTCAGACCCCAGAGTAACCCCATCACAACCCATCCGTAGTTGATGGAGCCGGTCTTGATACGTGTGGTTTGCTCAGATGCGCCGTTCATAAATCCTTGTCGTCTCCATCAACCTGGGGTATGCGCCAACCGGGGTCAAGGTTCAGGCTTTGAGGTTCGCACGGGACCGGCGGGTGACGCTGTAACGGGAGTATGACACAAGTTTGCGCCCAGGGCTATAGGGATGGGGGACAGCCTGTCATTGCCCGGATGGTTGGTCAATTCCCATCCCGCTGGTGGTGAGCGTGTCGAAACATATGAGCGGGAAGACTGCGGGCATAGCTGCCACCGTTCATGTACTTCGACAAGCTCAGTATGAGCGGTGTCGCGCGCCATTACCAACCCAAGAATGCCAGAGCTGTGGGCAGGTTGACAGCTTTCCCCAACGACACTAGCATGGCTCTTGCTGCTCTCTGGCTCCGTGTGTTCCCGCGTTTGGAGATCTATTGGATAACATGCCTGAAAAAGATTCAGCCGTATCGCAAAAGACCAGGAAGCCCGGGTTCTATTATGGATGGGTCATCGTTGTCGTCATAGGTCTGGGAGGGTTTACTCAGAGCGCAGAGTCCTACCCCATCCTGGGCGTGTTCATGAAGCCCATGACCGAAGAGTTCCAGTGGTCGCGCACTATCTTCACCGGCTCGACCCTTATAGGGACTCTTATGGGTGGCATTGTGGCAATAGTAGTCGGCCCTATGATCGACCGCGTTGGCGCCAGGTGGACTCTCACCGCCACGTTTGCAGCACTCGGCAGCACGCTGATCCTCATGGCCTTCATAGATGCGCTGTGGCAGTTCTATCTGTTGCAGATAATCGGGCGCGCATTGACTATGGGCATCCTGGCGCTGGCCCTGGGCATTGTGGTCCCAAAGTGGTTCGTCGCCAAGCGGGGGAGAGCTGTGGCCCTGGGCGGCCTGGGCCAGCGGATAGGCAACGCCGTTACGCCCCTGTACGTGCAATTTCTGGTGACGCAGGGCAGCTGGAGGCACGCGACAGCGGTGGCGGGTATTCTGATGTGGACCGTCTCCATGATCCCGATTGCCATCTTCTTGCGACGCAGGCCGGAGGACATGGGCCTGCTTCCGGACGGGGTTGACCCGGAGGAAGCCCAAAACTCCGAGGGCCGCGCCGGGGCGACTACGGCGCAAAGGCCCAGGCAAGAGACCTCTTTCACCAGGGCGCAGGCGTTGAGACACCCATCCTTCTACCTGCTGATGATCGCCTTCTCGCTGGTGTTCGTGGCTGCCCCGGCCCTGAACCTGCACATGATCCCTTACATGACCGACAAGGGGATATCCGAGGGCTACGCCGTCACGGCGGCGGCGCTCCTTTCCCTATGCGCCGGCGCAGGCTCCATAGTGGCCGGGTTCCTGTCCGAGCGCATTACGGCCCGGCGCACCCTTATAGGCATAATGGCGCTGATGAGCACGGGCTTCCTTGGGTTGCTGCTGGTGCAAGTGGCATGGCAGGCCATTATATGGGGCATCTACTACGGGCTTGCCTTTGGAGGCATGTTCATACTTCAGCAGGTGATATTCGCCGACTTCTACGGAAGGGAGAACGTGGGAGCCATCAGGGGAGTCGTATGGCCGGTCCAGCTGGTCTTCAACGCCTCCGGGCCATTCCTGGCTTCCGTTGCCTTCGACGCCCAGGGGAGCTACACCCTGACTCTCTGGATATTCGCGAGCTTCATATTGATAGCCGGCGCGCTGATGTTTCTTGCGAAGCCGCCCGCTTTACAGAACCGGTCGGAACAGCCAGACGCTTAGACGCTGCCCAGGAGTGGACTCTTGCGAGGCCGCATCCGGGGCGTTGACGAGAAGCCCTCAACTCTCCTGGGCGCGTTGCTCCCGGATCAAGGGCAATGTCAGCGCCAGCGCAGCCGAAAGAGCCGCCAGGAACAACACCCCCAGCGTCAGTGAGTTAGTGGCGTCCCGGAGTATGCCTAGGAGGAACGGCCCTCCAAACCCGCCTATCTCTGCCGCAGCGAAGAAGAGCCCCCCGGCCGCGCCCATCCGCAGCGCGCCGACACCTGGGGTCTCCATCAATATCAGGGTCAATATCGGCATCATGGGTACCCGTACGATGCTGGACAGCATGAGACTGCCTATCAGCGACGCGTCGCCCAGTGTGGCCAGCCCCAGGGTCGTGCCGGAAGCCAGCAGAAGCAGGAAAGCCATCGTCATGGCCCGGTAGCCGTGCCGGGCCATTGCGGGAATCGCTATCAGCCCCAGGGTTCCGCCCAGTGTGGAAACCGCGGTCCAGAAGCCGGCCTGCGACAGGGTCATGTCTTTCTCCTGCAACAGCGTTGGGAGCCAGTTGTTGAGGCCGTGGTTCAGGAGGAAGGTAGCCACCGCCAGCACGACTATGACCTGTACGTTTCTAATGCGCAGCAAGGCCCGGAGCGTCTCCAGCAGGGAGACGGATGCCTCCGCCCTTCGGCCGGCGCTCTCCGGTGGGGACTCTATGTCTCTGGCGAAGACCCACCATAGCAGCATCACCACCAGGACCACCCCTCCGTACACAAGGGATATGCCTCTCCACGTTCCGGTCAGTGGCATCACCACGCTCGCGGCGGTAGCCAGCGCTATCGCAGCCCCGCTCACCGGGCCTGTCGTGTATATGCCTGCGGCGAGTCCCCTCTGATTCCCCTGGAACCAGAGCGACACCACCTTGGGCGCGCCTATGGAGATGATCGGCCCACCCACCCCGAACAAGGCCACCGCCAGAAAGAGCGTTGGAAAGTCCGTGGCAACCCCTCTCAAAACCAGCGACAGCCACACAATAAATATGCCAATGCCCAACGACCGGCGGACGCCCAGCTTGTCTATCAGCGCGCCCAGCGGGTACGCCGTTGCTATGTACACCAACTGCCAGGCCCCCAGTACCAGCCCCATCTGGCTGTAGGTCATGCCGAGGTCGTCTATAATCGGATCGACCAGAGGAGCGATTGTCCCGGAAGTGACCCCGAAGGAGGCGTAGAGCAGCCACACGAGGCCCAGCATAAGCCAGCGCAGGGGACTGGCGCCTGGAACAAAGGCCGGAGTGTCGGCAGGTCTACTCATACTCAAAAGATACCGGGCCGGTATTCATAAATGCCTCGCGTCTACGGCAGCCAGGCAAACTTGGGCGGTATGTATTGCCACAGCCATGTGAAATGAGAGATACTGATTGCCTTGGAGACGCATTGCGGTTCTCTAGGGCAGACCCACTTACAAAGGAGGCTCTCATGACTGTTCGACTTATAGTAAACATGGAGGCTGCAACAGGCAAGCGGGAAGAGTTGGCCGCTACATTCGCCTCTCTGTGCCCCAGCGTCCGGGAGGAGCCGGGCTGCGAGCAGTACGAGCTCTATCAGAGCGCCGAGCGGCCAGACCATTTTGTGCTGATGGAGCGGTGGTCGGACCAGGATGCCCTGACCGTGCACGGACAGATCCTTCGAGATCGCGGGGTGGACCTGGCTTCGCTGCGGGCCGGCCCATCTCAGGTGGAGCGGTACACGGAGTAGACCGGCCCCAAGAGGCGGGAAGCCGCTGCCAAAGCGAGACTCTGAGGAGCGCGTTCGCAGAGGCCCCCGGCCGGCGTGGCAAATCTTGAGTCTTGGGCAAGGCCCAAAGGGAGGTTTGAACGTGAGCAACAGCGGCTACAATGCGCTTACCCCGCAAGAGCGGTTCATAATAGAGGAGAAGGGGACTGAAAGGCCGTTCTCCGGGGAGTACGACAACTTCTACGATGCGGGTACGTATATCTGCCGGCGCTGCAACGCCGAGCTCTACAGGTCCGAGAACAAGTTTGACGCCTTCTGCGGCTGGCCGGCCTTTGACGACGAGGCGCCGGGAGCCGTAAGGCGATTGCCGGACCCGGACGGGATGCGAACGGAGATAGAGTGCGTCAACTGTGGGGGTCATCTGGGCCACGTATTCATGGGGGAGTACCTTACGGAGAAGAACACACGCCACTGCGTGAACTCCCTCTCCATCAAGTTTGTGCCGGCGGATAAGGGGTGAATGGCGCCGGCTGCCGCAAGTAGGCGCCGCCTCATACCACCACGTTTGTGGGCAAGCCCTGCTGCCAGTCGTGGATGTTCCCGATGGCTATTGCAAGGCAGGCCTCATTGACGTCCGACGCGTTGGCGGCGTTGTGAGGCGATAACGCCACGTTGTCCAGCTCCGCGAGGGGATGACCGAGCGGCAGGGGTTCCATCGAGAATACGTCCAGGCCCGCTCCTCCTATGCGGCGCTCTCGCAGGGCATAGACCAGCGCCTCCACATTCACAACCGCTCCACGGCCAACGTTCACTAGTATTGCCGAGGGCTTCATAAGCCCCAGTTGCCGCGACCCGATGAGGTCCACACTTGAAGGGGTCAGAGGCAGATGAACGGATACCACGTCCGCCCCGGCCAGCAGCTCCTCCATCGGCACAAAGGCCGTCCCGTACTCACTCGCTCGCTTGGGGGATGGGTTGAACGTCCAGGCTATAGCCTTCATTCCAAGGCCCTTTCCCAGCGCAATGACGCGCTGCCCTATGGGGCCTGTGCCGATTACACCTAGCGTTTTCCCGTACAGATATCCGACAGCCTCCCCGGGCCACTCGCCGCGCCGGACGGCGCTATCCATTTGAGGAATCCTGTGGGCGACCGCAAGCGCAAGGGCTATGGCTTTCTCCGCGACTACCGGCGCAGAGTAAGCCGGAGTGTTGCTCACGGTGACCCCGCGCTCGCGGCAAGCATCCAGGTCTACGTTGTCCACGCCGATGCCAAAAACCGCGATGTGGCGAAGCCGGGGACACTCCCTCAGCGTCCCCGCCGTAAAGCTGCTCACGTAGACCGTCAGGGCTGCGTCCGCCCCGGCCAGCCTCTCGATCAGTATGGCCTCGGTGTCAGCAGGGGAGTCATATACACGTAGCTCTCCCAGCTCCCTCAGCCGGCGCGTCAGAGGTGAGCCTACCACAAGACCCGCGGCGTCATCCGGGACTACGATAATCATTCCAGCGCCTTATTGCCTGGTTGGCCGACACTCATTCTAGCGGTTTCTCCCCAGATTGCGATAGACCATGCTACCTTGCCTCACATGCTAAACCACCCTCCTTTCCCGCTCGTGGTGAGCTTGTCGAACCATATGCGCGGGAGCAACGTTGTCATGCCGGCCTTCCGCTCACGCCCTTCGACTTCGCTCAGGATGAGCGGGGTATTTGGTTCCCGCTCGTGGTGAGCTTGTCGAACCATATGAGCGGGAGCAACGTTGTCATGCCGACCTTCCGCTCACGCCCTTCGACTTCGCTCAGGATGAGCGGGGTATTTGGTTCCCGCTCGTGGTGAGCTTGTCGAACCATATGCGCGGGAGCAACGTTGTCATGCCGGCCTTCCGCTCACGCCCTTCGACTTCGCTCAGGATGAGCGGGGTATTTGGTTCCCGTTCGTGGTGAGCTTGTCGAACCATATGAGCAGGAGCAACGTTGTCATGCCCGCGTAAGCGCCCCCGGAAATCCCCTCGACTGTAGCCTGTCAACGGGCTAGAATGGGGCTGCTCGTCCCGCCGCATCACAGGGCCGGAAAGTACTTGGGGGATGCAGCTATCGGCAAGAAGAGCGAGACCGCCCAGAGGCATCTCTTAGACAGGAGGCAGTATATGAATACGCTGGTCATGGGGGGCACCAGGTTTAACGGGCTGCACTTGGTGCAAGAGCTGGTGCGTTGTGGGCACAAGGTCACCATACTCAACCGAGGCGTCACGGAGGCCCAGGTTCCAAGGGAGGTGCGCCGCCTCTATGCGGACAGGAAGGACACGCAGCAGTTGAAGGAGGCGCTGGGAGCAGAGGAGTTCGACGTGATTTTCGACATCAGCGCCTACGTGCTGGAGGACGTTCAGAGCATGGTGGACATATTCGATGGGCGGGCAGGCCACTACGTCTTTGCCAGCTCCACCGTGGTCTACGCCGCCACCAACATCCTGCCTATGAACGAGGACTCCCCGGTGGACAACACACCCCGCCAGTCCGATTATGGCCGCAACAAGCTCATCTGCGAGGACTATCTGATTGGGGTGTACAGGCAGCGCCACTTCCCCATCACCGTGGCCCGTTTCTCAATGGTTTTTGGGCCGGACAACGGGATTCTGGACCGTGAGCAGAGGATGTTCGCGCGCCTGCTTCGGGGTCGCAAGATACTTGTCCCTGGCCGCGGCACAACCCTGGGCCAGATAGGCCACGTGGACGACGAGGCCAGGGCGCTGCGCATGATGGCCCTGAATCCCAGGACGTATGGCGAGGTCTACAACGTCACCGGCAAGGACTACTTTAGCGACGAAGGGTACGTGGACACCTGCGCCAAGGCTGTGGGCGTGGAACCCCCCAAGGTCTTCGTGCCCGCGGAGGTCATGGATGCGGCCTCTCCGGAGGAAAGGCGCCCGCTCATCCAGCGGCTGGCTCCCTACATCCATCGCTGGGACGAGAGTACAATCTTCGGCATTGGGAAGCTGCGGGACCACCTGGGGTATGAGCCGTTCTACACCTTTGAGTCGGCGGCGCAGCAGACCTATGACTGGTTCATGTCCCAGGGTCTGGACAAGCAACGCGAATACGATTTCTCAGGTGAGGATGAGCTGATAGCCCGCCTGACCTGACATCTACGCCTGCCACGGTGGAGGCAACCCGGCCTGGCTAGCTCCAGTCGTCGCGTGCCTGCTCGAACCCGTGGATGCTGGCCTCCCAGGTGGAGGTATCCAGGATAGCGTAAGTGCGCAGCGTAGTCTTCTTGGGGTCTCTGGGCTGCCCAAGTGATCCCGGATTGACCAAGAGGGTGTTGTCCACCCAGGTTATCATGGGCCTGTGGGTATGTCCCACAATGAGCACGTCCGCCTTGGCTTCCGGTAGGAGATGGTTCGGTATCTTTGCCAGGCGGCCTGCCGCGCTGTTGTCGTCCGCGCCGCCGCCTGCGACCATGCCGTTCGGGCTTCCTCCGACCGTTGGAGGCGGGGCCAGTCTATCGCCCTCCCCCGGCAGAAGGACGCCCGCGCGCCCGCCGTTCTCACCGCCGGTTGGGTCAAGCGGGCTGGTATGCATCATCATGACCTTTTTGCCGTCTATGGGCCACTCCAAGACAAGGGGCACACGCTGAAGATGGGACAGGTTTTCCGGCTTGATTTGCCCGGACTTCCGCAGCATAAGCCCCGATGATGAGAGTATAGCCGTGTCGTGATTGCCTCGCACCACTGGAATCTGGTACTTCTGCATGATCTCGGATATCTCATTTGAGAAGCGGTACTGGAGGTTCATGTCCCCGGCGCATATCACCTGGTCTACACCCTTCATTTCGCTCAGCGCCGTCTCCAGGGCCTGCAGATCGCAGTGGATGTCCGAAATAATCCCGATTTTCAACTCAGCATCTCCGTTCTAATCTGTGTGCATGCGAACCGGCCCCGCCTCCGTTGGGAGCGGGGCCGGCTCTCACACCATGTATCTACTCGCGGGTGCAAATGAAGCTGGAGGCGCTGCCGAAGGGGCCTGTCTCGCAGAGGGCCATGTCCAGTTTCTTGAGTTGGCCGTCCGGCCTTGGCAGCTGGCGGTCCCCTGCGGTTCCCATCATCTGCTGCGCCGTTTCCCAGACGTTGGTCATGCCATGAATCCGGCCGTTGCCCAGGTTGCCCCCGGCGGTGTTCAAGGGATGGGGTCCCTCAAGGGCAATGTTCTCCGGCTGGCACCACGCGTGGGCCTGGCCGCGCTCGGCAAAGCCAAAGGCCTCAAGCCACATCCACACCATGGGGCTGAAGCCGTCGTATACGTGCTTCAGGTCAATATCCTCCGGCCTCACGCCTGCGCTCTCGTACAGGTTCTTGGCCTGCCAGTCGTTCATCTCTTCCAGGGTTTCAAGGGAGTCCACCACTCCGCCCCGGCTCCGGTGCATTGGTATGGCAGCCATGCCGGAGATGTAGCCGCCCGGGTGGGGCGTGTCCTTGGCCCTGTCCTCTGTGGTCATTACCACCGCCTGCACTCCGTCCACCGGCATGTCGTTGTCAAACACGCACATGGGGTAGGCGATGAGGCGGGAGTTTATGTAGTCGTCGTGCGTGATCTGCCGGCCCTTCCATACGGCGTACGGATTGAGCTGGGCGTTGCGATGGGCGTTGAGCACGTAGCCGGCCATCTCCTCGCGCTTGGCGCCGTACTTCTCAAGGTACCTTTGGTAGGTGACGGCCTGGCCGGAGCCTCCCACGCCGTGGCCGTAGACGGTGGTGAGAGCAGCCGAGCCGCTCGCCATCCTTCCGCTGACCTGGCGGTATCGCACTCCTGCCGGGTGATGCCCGGTCCGGATGACAAGGGCGTTATTGCACACGCCCGCGCCCAAGGCCATTGCGGCCAGCTGAGGCCCGGCGCAGGAGCCTGCCGCTGGGCTGTCCGTCTGGATCCAGTGGCGTATGTTGTTCCAGTTGACCACGGACATCATGTGAGGCACGTCCAGCCAGACCTTGATGTCGCCTCGCTGATTGGGCCCCCAGTTGGGGTCCGCCCAGATGTATATGCCGTCTATGTCGTCCACCGTCAAGCCGGCGTCTTCAATGGCCATCAGGGCCGCCTCATTGGCCCGATGGGACTTGCTCCCGTCGAAATAGCGGCGACACACCGTGCTTCCAGACCCTACGAAAACGGGTCTCTTTCCTTTGGGCCACTCTATTGGCATAATGCCCTCCCTTCTCTATTCTGCCGGTGGAGTGAGATTTGGGTCCGTCTCAAGCCACAAGATGGGTCTGAGCCTCCGCAGCTAGGTTGACCGCGGCTGGAACTGGAGAATGCTGACGTCGTCGTTCACCTTGTCGAAGACGGCCTCCAGGGGCGTTCCCATTGCGAGTCCGCCGCCAAGGGCGTCGTACTCGCAATTCAGGATGTTGCTCATCATAAGCAGGTCGGCCTGCTCTTCCAACTCCACCAGGAGCACGGCGTACGGGACCTTCTCCTCGAACCCTGATACGGATGTGTCGTAGCATATGTAGTGGGTGTAGATGGTTCCGTGGCCGCTGGTCTCCTCCCACTTCAACTCCGCCTCGCGATTGCCGCAGTAGTTGCAGACGGCCACAGGCGGATGGTTGTAGGACTTGCAGCCCTGGCATCGCTGGAGCACCAGCTTACCCTCTTTGGCTCCGTCCCAATAGGGCTGGTCCTGTGCGGTGGGCACTGGAACCACCCCGTACGGCGCCATTGTGGTGTGCATAAGGCGCTCTACGTCGCCGACCAGGGGAGCGGCTGCTCCTCCCAGCACCGTGGCGTGGGTACCTAGTGGACCCACTGGGGGTCCGGATTCCTGGCTAGTCATTGATTCCCTCCTTTCGTCTAGGCGGACCACCGATACGAGATCTGCGCAGCGCAAGGAGCTAAAGAGAGGAACGCGCTGCCGGAATCATCCTAGTGTCATACCCATTAGTTGTCAACACTTGCCCCTGCTGAGCGGTCATCAGCTGGAGGCGGTTGGGTGTCTTCGGGGCCGCGCCCTCACCCGGCGGGAGCGCTCACTATGGCCTGTCCTGGGGGACTGCCGGGAGATCCGGGGCAGGTTCCAATGGCAATCGGGGACGACGGGCAATGAAGAGGGCCACCGAACCCACCACCAGAAACATGGCTACCGTCTGGAACCCCAGGCGATAGCTGTCGAAGGTGTCCACCATCCACCCTACGAAGATGGGGCCCATGACGGTGCCCGGCAGGTCTACGAACTGGAGCAGACCACTGATGGTGCCGAAGTTTCGACGCCCGTAGAAGTGCGCCACGATGGCCTGCCGCAAGGCGGCCGACCCGCCGTACGCCGGGCCAAGCAGCGCTATGTAGACCGGGGCCCATCCAAGGCTGGGAATCAAGGACATGGCAAGGACGCCTATCCCCTGGACAATCAGCAGCGTGGCGAGCAGGACGCGGATGTTCAGCATATCCCCTATCCACCCGAAGAAGATGCGACCGGGGACCGATGCCAGTAGAGTGATGGACGCCAGGCTGGCTGCCGTGACGGCGCTGGCCCCCATCTCCTCGATGAGGAAGGGGATGTGGTACACGGCGGCAACCGTGACGGTCACAGACCAACTGGCAAAGGCTATGGCAAGCATCCAAAAGGAGAGAGTCTTCATGGCCTGGCGCGGCGTCAACTCTATTTCCAGAGGCTCACTGCTCTCCGAAGTCTCCCGGCTGTGGTCTACGACCGGCAACGGAATGCCGTCAGGATGAAGACCCCGCTGCTCAGGGCGATGGTACACCAGCGAGACCAGGGGGATACCTATGATCCAGTAGGCCAGGCCGGCTATGATTGCGGCAGTCCTCCAGCCATACATCTCGGTGAGCCAGCCCACAAATACGACTGTGCTGCCCCCCAGGCCGATTCCGGCCAGCAGTATCCCCAGGGCTCTGGCCCGCTTTCGGACGAACCAGTTGGCAACGGCAACGTTGATGGGGCGCCCCCCTCCGAAGCTGGACGCGGTGGCGATGAGCAGGAACACCGCATAGAGCATCCACATGGCGGTGATGCGGCTCAGCAGGAAGAAGGCCACCCCCATTGTAATGACGCCAAAGTAGAGCAGCCGGCGAGGCCCGTATTTGTCTATAACCCATCCGGCCAAGGGCGCAAGAAGGCCGCCCTCCAGCCGGGACAGCCCAATTACACCGCCAAGAGCCGCACGGCTGCCGCCCAGTTCATTCAACAGAGGAACGTAGTAGACACCGAATCCATAGGTGTAGAAGGCGCCGTTCAGAATGGCTATCGTGATGCCAACGGCCACGATCCACCATCCGTAGAAGACTCGCCGCATGCCAGGAATGCTCTCGACGAACGCGGCCATTTCACTACTCCGCGACTGGCGACTGTGATACGCCTGTGGCTACTGGAGATATCCGGGCTAGGATACGAATGAGTTGACGGTATAATAGGCCGTGAGAGTGTTCAGGTCAACCACGCGCGGCCCCACCCTCGGCTGCCAATGCGGAGAGCTTGCGGCTCTCTAGCCCCTGCTTACGCCGGCGGGGTCAGGCCGCGCTCTGAGCAACCCGTCTGGGATCCCTTACCATGTAGATGAGCGGGGCCGTAACCAGTATGGTGGAAAGGGTGGCGAATATGGCGATGTCGTAAGACCCTGTGGAGTCGAATATCCAGCCGTAGAAGACAGGCCCAACCACCCCTGCGCCTATGGCGCCCACCTGCACCAGCCCTTGGAGCGTCCCGAATGCCCTGGGCCCAAAAAGCTCCATCATCAGGATCGGCCTCAGTGGTATGGTTCCTCCGAATCCAATGCCAAAGACCAGCGCAAAGAGGACCGCAAGCCAGAACTCCCCGGGGCCGACGGTGTACAGCAGCAGCAACCCAACCATCTGAAACACTATCAGGACGCCCAGGACCCACCTGTAGTCCAGCATGTCCGCCAGAACCCCGGAGCCTATCCGGCCAATGCCGCTCAGCAGGAACATCATCCCCAGCACGCTCGCCGCCTGGGCTGAGCCGTAGCTGAGATCCTCTAGCAGAGGGATTAGATGCACCATGAGACCGCTGATGCCAACGAACATAAGGGCAAACAGGGCCACAATTACCCAGAACACCCTTGTCTGCACGGCCTGTAGCGCCGTATACCCACCGCTGGCCCCGTCCAAAGCTGAGCCTCCGGCCCACGCCTCCGGCGAAGACGACGCTTCGCTCGTATCGCCGTCCGGCAGATAGCCGTAAGGCTCCGGCCGAGGCCGCGCTACCATCGCCAGTGGGATACCCACTATCCAGAGGCCTATTCCAAGCAGGATTGTGGCATCGCGCCAGCCTATCATCCCCTCCAGGACTGCCACCACTACAACTGTGGGTCCTCCCAATACCGGCCCCAGCATAGCCATGCCAAGGGCCCGTCCCCGCAGCCGCTTGAACCAGTTGGCAACGGCGGCTACCCAGGTAACGCCGTGGCCGGCTCCCGTCATGCCCAACGACGCGACCAGGAAGGCAACGTAGAAGCTGGTCAACGAGCTGATGAACCCCAGCATGATCATGCCCGCTCCACCGAGTATCACCCCAACCAGTATGACCACGCGAGGCCCCCAACGGTCCACCAGGAAGCCCACCACCGGGGCCAGCAGGCCGGACTCAACCGCGCGTAGCGAGAAAGCCCCTGAGGTGAGCGCGCGCGTCCATCCGAACTCACGAAGGATGGGGAGGAAGAAGACGTTGAAGCCAAGGCCAAACACCATAGTCAGGTAAAAGTTCATGCCAATGCTGGCAGCTACTATGTACCATCCGTAGAAGACCTTTTTCTTCTTGGTTGTCTTGGTTGTCATTGAGGGGCCGGACACGGGTTGCTTGCAGAGATTGCCAATGCAAGGTTACCACAAGATGCGCCTGCGGTCTTGCACGGACACATGACCTGCGCATGAGGCGCCGCCGGCATAAATGGACTCCGGCTATGCCCCAACCCAGTCCGGCTGCCGCTCACCCTCTCACGGCAAGCATTCCATCCACCGCGCATACGTCGCCGGGCGGGCCAACAACTCCATCCCACTCAACGTCTATGCGCCAGCGTCTCGCGACCGCCTTCACGTCATCCCATCGGCCGCGAAGCCTGACCACCACCGGGTCCGGGGTTTCCCCGCAGCTTTGAGACAGGGCTTGGGCGTTTGTGTTTATGAGCGCTGTGCTGCTGACCATGACAATCACCTCCTTGTGCAGCCAGCACCATAGCACGATTGTTCTACGATGTCAATACAGCGCCGATTTTTCGTTGGGACGGAGGCGATGGTCTGATTGCGGGACGGCGCGCTGCCGGAGCTGCGGCCGTGCGTTACGATGAGATGTCTGCGAGGTCGGCAAGCGCCTCCCGCCACCTGTCGCCATCCCCGTCTCCGAAACCCGCCCTGTACGTGATGGCGCCGCGGTGGTCCACGGCGACCTTGGTGGACTGGCTGACTATCCTCAGGTTGCGTAGCACGTCGCCGCTTACTGAGGTTACGGGCCACGGATGGCCCTCCTTTACCCGGAAGTCCTCCAGCTCCTGGATGCCTTCCGTCAGGTCCTGGCCTATGGCGTAGAAATCCACCGAGTCTGCGAACTCAGGGTAGATTTCCTTCATGCGCCGCAACTCGGCGCCGCAGACCGGTCACCACGTTGCAAAGAAGTACAGGAAGACCGGCTTGCCCTCTGCGGCAAGCTGCTCAGTTGACCTCTTGTCGCCATCCAGCAGGGTAAGCTCGAAGTGGGGCAGGGCATTGCCAACCTGGGTCCCAACCGATATATCCGGGCTTGGCGCTGTGGACTCGGACGACGGTGGAGTGGCGGCTGTGGTTGTGGTCGCAGGCTCACCGGCGCCCGCGCTGCATCCAAGGCCCAGGGCTAACAGAATCGGTATACCCCAAGCCAGGCTGCGTAACGCCGCCAGGCGGTCGTTGGCCGTCCTTACCAAGGCGTTGATCAGCAGTGACTATCCTCACAACCGGCTTTTTATCAAGGGCGTCCCGGTCACGTGGCCGGGACGCCCTTCTGTGTTCTTGGTGGAGACGGGGGAGAGTCGAACTCCCCGTCCAGAGAGCTTCCCGCTGGAATGTGCTACAGGCTTGTCCAGTATTTGTTTCTCGCTTCTCAGGGGACTTACTGGCAGGGACCCATTAGAAGCCAGCCGGTGGTTCTTAGGCCCTCTTGTACCGGCGTTTGAGAGAGCAGCGCCTCGACTTAATGGCGCCCATTCCCCGCCTTCGAGGAGAGGCGGAGATGAACGTGGCAGCCTAGTTAGGCGGCCAGTGCGACTTTATTTTCGCCAGTTACTTTTTGCCGCCTTGTTTACGAGGTTGACGGCTCCTCGGCCTGCAATTCCGCGAGACCACCCCCTGTCGAGACCACGCGTCCCCATAGGTTCTTATATCCGGATTATACCACGATTCTTGCCGCAACTCATAGGATCTACAGGCTTCCGGGCTACCGCTCATCCGCTTCCACCTGCCCGGCCACCGCATGGGGCATAGCTCTGCGCGCCATCGCCTCAGCCACGAGAGACATCGCGCATGGCTCGTCCCACCTCCCTTTCCTGCTCTCTGTCTATGATGCTTCTGCGCTTGTCATGGAGTGTCCGTCCACGTACCAGGCCAACCTGCACCTTGGCGACGTGGCCCTTTATGTAGACCCTGAGAGGTATCATGGTGAGGCCCTTTTGGGCTGTGGTTCCCGCAAGCTCCCCAATCTCCTTGCTGTGCAGGAGCAGTTTTCTTGGGCGGGTGGGCTCGTGGTTGTGGATGTTGCCCTGGTCATAGGGGGCTATGTGGGCGTTGAGCAGCCACATCTCGCCCCCTTCCGCCTTGGCGAAGGCGTGCTGGATATTCATCTTACCGGAGCGTATGGACTTGATCTCCGTGCCGGTGAGTACCAGGCCGGCCTCCACGGTCTCCAGGACGTCGTAGTCGTGATAGGCCCTCCGGTTCATAGCCATGACCCCTGAGTGGCCGTTGGCTTTGGGGCGTTTTGCTTTTGGCATGGCTGTTGTATTCCTCAAGCGTCTAGCGGGATGCGGCGGCCGTCTGCGCCGCCAGGTGTTCCAGGGCCATTTCCAGCTCTGGGTCATCGCCCTCTTCAAGTCCGGGTTCCACCCGGATGTCCGGCTCCAGTCCGTGGCCCTCTATCAGGTGTCCGTTGGGGGAGTGCCAGTGGCCCACCGTAAAGTACAGCCCTGAGCCGTCTGAGAGGCGATGCGGCTGGTTTACGCTGCCCTTCCCGAATGTCGTATCGCCGATGAGGATGGCCCGGCCGTGGTCTCTTAGCGCGCCCGACAACACCTCGCTGCCGCTGGCGCTGAACTCGTCCACAAGCGCCACCAGTGGAATATCCCTGGCCAGGCCGCCGGGTTTGACATTGTAATCGGTCCTCCGTCCGTCTCCGTCCACGGAGTAGAGGACCAGTCCGTCCGTGAGGAAATGGCTGGCAATGTTCACGGTGGTGGAGAGCAGCCCACCCAGGTTGCCTCTCAGGTCCAGGACCATCCCCCTGGCATCCAGCTCCTCCGCTTCCATGAGGACGTCCGCCAGCATCTCGTCTGTGTTATCGGCGAAGGCGCTTATCTCCATGTAGACAATCCGCCCTGGCAGCATCTCCCAAGTGATGCTGTCTATCCGAATGACGGCGCGAACCACCTCGATTAAAACGGGTTCTGGAACGTCCTTGCGCCGTATGAGCAGGCTGACGGAGGTGTCCTCCGGCCCGCGGATTCTGACGACGGACTCGAAGAGGCTCCAGCCCGCGGCGCTTTCGCCGTCCACCTCCAGGATCACGTCGCCGGGCTGTATACCCGCCCTCTCCGCCGGTGTGTCCGGGATTGGCTCCGTTATGGTGATGTTTGACCCTATCATCTCCACGTGGGCGCCAATGCCTCCGAATGTGCCCTGGCTGTCCTCTATGTACAGCGCGTACTGGTTAGGATCCAGGAAGGAGGTGTACGGGTCTTCCAACGAGTCCAGCATGGCCTCTATGGCGGTCCATCTGAGCATGTCGGGGGATGGTTGGGCCTGCGCATCATCACCTGCCTCCGATCTCATTGCGTCTATGGCGGCCTGGCCGATGGCCTGCGCGTCCAGGCTATCTTTTCTTATGGAGTTCCGGGACAGGATGCTCCAGGTTTCCAGGATAGGGTTGTCCTCCGGGGATGCGGCGGAGTTGGACAGCTCTTCCCATACCTCCGCCACGGCGTATATGTCCGCCGGGGGTGGGGGAGTGGGCGTACTGGCCATGCCAAAGGCCGAGCATGACGCTGCCGTTGAGGCCGGCAGCGCCACTGAGAGAAGCAGCATGATTCTGGCAATGGCGCGGTGCATAGCGGGATTCCCCCTATGGTTATGTGTTGATTCTAACATAGAAAGGGCCTCAACTCTGCGCACACGCATGGACTTTGGCAAGGCGTGAGGGAGATTTCGCGGAATATAAGCCTTGATTGTGGTGTTTTTCACTTGATAATTCCCGATACGCTATGCTATATTCCTTGAGATGCTGGAACGTAGAGGAGTTGGCCTGTGCTAGAGGACTACTTTCGCCAGTATGGTCTCATTGCCATATTTACCGTCGTGGCAGTGGTCCTGCCGGGGACGCTGCTCGTGGTTTCCTGGCTTCTGTCCTTTATACGGGTCCGTCCCGACAAGCCCAATGCGGTGAAGCAGAGCCCCTATGAGTGTGGCATGGAACTCATAGGCGACCGGTGGCCCCAGTTCAACTTTCGGTACTATATGTTTGCCATCCTGTTCGTCGTATTTGACGTGGAGACCATCTTCATATACCCCTGGGCGGTGCACTTCAAGCAGTTGGGGCTATTTGCCTTTGTGGAGATGCTGGTATTCATCCTGATCCTGGTGGTGGGCTGGGCGTACGCCTGGAGAAACAAGGCCCTGGAATGGAGATAAGATAATGTCTATTGAGACTAGACCTGCAGACGACCCGGGGCAGGCAATGGCCGGCGCTATGACGGTCCCCCTTCACGCCACTACCTGGGAGTTGGACAGGGAAGAGGGCGCTGTCATCAATGACATGAAGGCCACCCACATCGACCCTTACGCCAGGGACGCCATACAGGTTGCTCCTGAGTTTGAGCGCAACGTAGTGATTACGTCCGTAGACGCGCTGCTGAACTGGAGCCGGAAGTCCTCTGTGTTTCCTATGACCTTTGGACTGGCCTGCTGCGCCTTTGAGATGATCGCCAGCGCCATGTCTCGCTTCGATATTGCAAGGTTTGGGATGGAGGCCATGCGGGCCTCCCCCAGGCAGGCGGACTTGATGATTGTGGCGGGCACCGTAACGTGGAAGATGGCCCCGGCCATCCGCCGCCTCTACGACCAGATGCCTGAGCCAAAGTGGGTCATATCCATGGGCGTATGCGCCACAAGTGGAGGCCCTTACTACCAGGGCTACAGCGTGGTCCCGGGGGTCAACCGCATTGTGCCTGTGGACGTCTACGTCCCGGGCTGCCCTCCGCGCCCGGATGCCCTCCTCTACGGCATTATGCAGCTTCACGAGAAGATCAAGAAGTACAGCCTGCTCGGCAGAGCCGCGGGAGCATAGATGACCACTCTTTTGGATGGAGACGCCATAGCCGTCCGTCTGGAGGACTCCGTTCCGGGCTCTGTGGAGGGGTGGGCCGCCGGCAACGTGTGGGTGAAGCCGGAGGCCGTCCTTGACGTGTGCCGCTTCCTGAAAGAGGACGCCGACCTTGATATGAACTACTTGGTCGCCGTCTCCGCGGTGGATTATATAGAGTACTTTGAGGTGGTCTATCATCTGCTATCCATGACCAACAATCACGGCATGGCGCTCAAGGCAAAGTGCTGGGGCAGGGAAGACCCAACCGTTCCCTCCGTAACAGGCCTGTGGCAGGGCGCCGACCTGCAGGAACGCGAGGTCTACGACCTGATGGGCGTCAGGTTCACCGGCCACGCCAACATGAAACGACTGCTGCTGTGGGAGGGGTTCCCCGGCCATCCTCAACGCAAGGACTACTTGGAGTCCCCCAGGTAGAAGGGGAAGGATGTCTATTCGCACGGAGCCGGTAACGCTTAACCTGGGGCCTCAACACCCAAGCACCCACGGCGTATTCCGTATGCGCGTCACCTTTGACGGTGAGATTATCCTGGACGTGGAGCCGGTATTTGGCTATCTCCACCGCGGGTCGGAGAAGCTGGCCGAGGAACGCACCTACATCCAGGTGGTGACACTGACGGACCGCCTGGACTACGTCTCCTCCATGTCCAACAACCTGGCTTACGTGCTGGCGGTGGAGAAGCTGGCCGGCGTTGAGCCGCCGGAACGCGCCATGTACATGCGGGTCATGGTCGCAGAGCTTCAGCGCGTTGTCAGCCACCTGGTTGCCACAGGGTTCTTCCTGAACGACCTGGGAGCCTTGGCTACACCGCTCATGTACTGCTTTAGAGAGAGGGAGAAGATACTGGACCTCTTTGAGATGCTGTGCGGCGCGCGCATCACCCTCAGCTACATGAGGGTTGGGGGTATCTTCCAGGACGCTCCTGCGGAGTTCTGGCCCGCGCTGAGAGACTTCCTGAGCTACATGCCGGAGTACATAGACGAGTACGAAACGCTCCTCACCGGGAACGAGATACTCCTGTCACGCACCAAGGGGGTTGGCATCCTCTCCGGAGAGTCGGCCGTCAACTGCTCCGTCAGCGGCCCGGTGCTGCGTTCCACAGGGGTGAACTGGGACATCCGCAAGGCCGACCCCTACGACGTGTACGACCGCATGGAGTTTGACGTTCCTGTGGGTACGGTGGGAGACAACTACGACCGCTATCTGCTGCGCATAGCCGAGATGCGCCAGTCTCTGCGAATTGTGGAGCAGTGCGTGGAGCAGATACCGGAGGGGCCCGTCAGGACGAATACGCCCGCACTCATAAGGCCGCCTGTGGGCGATGCCTACGGACACGTTGAGGCGCCCAAGGGCGAGTTGGGCTTCTACATGGTCAGCGACGGCAGCATAGCGCCCTACAGATGCAAGATCCGCTCCCCGTCGCTCATCAACCTGACGGCGCTGCGTGAGATGCTCGTAGGCGGGAAGCTGGCCGATATGATAGTGACCTTCGGCAGCGTTGACATAAATATGGGCGAGGTGGACAGGTAGTGGAGGCCGTCTACGTGCCATTCAGGGAGGCCAATTCCTTCTACAGGAACCTCTACGACCTCTTTGCGGAGTGGAGTTTCTGGGGCGTTTCTCCCATCCCGGACTGGCTGGCCTACTTCCTGGCGGGCTTCTTGGTCATCTTCTCCGTGGTCAACGCGGTGGTGATCGTGACCACTATCGGCACCTGGGTTGAGCGCCGACTGATAGGGCGTTTCCAGTCCAGGCTCGGCCCCAACCGATGGGGGCCCTTTGGCCTCCTCACCCCCGTGGCCGATGCCATCAAGCTGCTGAGCAAGGAGGACACGCGTCCAGAGGGGGTGGACCCGTGGGTGTTCAACCTGGCGCCCCTGGTCTTCATAGTGGCCCCTCTTCTTGTCTTTGCGGTGATCCCCTTTGGGCGGAACACCTACGTAGCCAACCTGAATATCGGGATACTCTTCATCATCGCTGTGACCACCGTGCCCACCATCGCCATGTTCATGGCCGGGTGGGGTTCCGGGAACCGGTATTCACTCTTTGGGGCCATGCGCGGAGTAGCTCAGCTTGTCAGCTATGAGGTCCCAATGGTCCTCTCCATTGTGGGCGTCCTCCTTCTGGCCGGCTCCCTGTCCATGGTGGACATAGTCGAGGCGCAGGAGATTCCGTTCATACTCATTCAGCCCCTGGGTTTCTTCATCTTCCTCCTGGCCATCTCGGCGGAAATGAATCGCTCCCCATTCGACATAGTAGAGGCGGACTCGGAGTTGGTGGCTGGGTTCCACACCGAGTACAGCGGTATGAAGTGGGGCACGTTCCAGCTTGCCGAGTTCATCGCCCCCTTCGGCGCTGCGGCCATCATAACCACGCTCTTTCTCAAGGGGTGGGACGGCCCGGTATTGCCGTCTCATCTGTGGTTCTTCCTTAAGGTGTGCCTTGTCTGGTTTGTGCTCCTGTGGGTCAGGGCAACTCTGCCAAGGCTCCGGGTTGACCAGATCATGGCCCTGGCCTGGAAGGTCCTGTTTCCCATGGGCCTCATTAACCTGTTCGTCACAGCGGCAGAGGTGCTGGTGTGGGAAGATCCCACAGCGGCCCAGCTATGGACTATGGTCGGCATAAACTGGGTGGTCGCCATTGTGTGCCTGGTGGTGTCCTCCCACCTGATGTCGGATAAACTGACCACGAGAAACCCCCTGGCCCCTGTCCCGGTGAGGCATAGCAGATGAGGCATAGCAGAAGAGCGCAGGAGGTGAGATGAGATGTACGGCTTAGGCATTGCAAAAGGCCTCATGGTAACCATGAAAAACCTGTTCAGGAAGCCATTTACAATCCAGTATCCGGAGGAGGCCGTGCCACAGGCTCCGCGCTTCCGCGGCGAGGAGTTTGTCTGGTACGAGCAGCGATGCACAGGCTGTGCCAGCTGCGCAAAGTTCTGTCCCCTTGGCATCATAAAGATAGTGACTCATCCTGGCGGGACCAACGTTCAGGAGGGAGAGTCATACGCCATAGATGTGTTTGACATAGACATAGGCCGTTGTATGTTCTGTGGCCTGTGCGTGGAGGCATGCCCCTACGACGCCCTGTTCATGGGCAGCGGCTTCGAGCGCGGCCGTTACCGGCGGGATGACCTGATCATTCCGGTGGAGGAGCTGCGGGCGGCGGACAAGCGCCCCAGCACCTGGTTCCGCCCGCAGCTTGAGGAAAAGAACTACCGCCCTCAGACGGGTCAGCCTCTATCCTGGGAAGAGGTGGGGCGCTAGATGCTCCCACTGGATATAGCGTTCTGGGTCATGGCCGTAGTGGGGGTCTTCTCCGCGCTGGCTGTGGTATCGGAGAGGGATATATTCAGGGCCGCCCTTTTCCTGGTCATCTCCTTTCTTGTTGTGGCGGGGTTATTCGTCCTTCTCAACGCCGAGTTCCTGGCTGTTGTCCAGGTCCTGGTCTACGTTGGGGCCATCTCCGTCATCATCATATTCGCCATAATGCTCACCAGGAACGTGCACGAAGGCAACCCTTTCAACAGCTTCCGGATCCCGGCTCTGCTTCTGGCGGTCACGATGCTCGCGGCCATCACCTTTGTGGTGGTGAACACCGAGTGGCACGACTGGGACAGCCTGGGACTTCAGGTGCTCCCCGGGGAGTCCAACGAGGCATCCAGCGACACCGAGCAGGGAATAAAGGACGTGTTCGGGGACACAACACAGGTGATAGCCCGGCTTCTGATGCGGGACTTTGTCCTGCCTATGGAGGCAGCCTCGGTGGTCCTGCTGGCGGCGGTGATAGGAGCTCTGGCCCTGGTGAGGGAGAGGGAGGATGAGTCCTGAGCCTGGAGAACTTCCTCATACTTTCGGGCGTCATCTTCAGCATAGGCCTGTACGGCGCGCTGTCCAAGAAGAACGTCATCACGGTTCTCATGTCCATTGAGCTGATGTTCAACGCGGTGAACATCGCGCTGATAAGCTTCAGCCGGTACGTGGTTCCCCAGCGCATTGCGGCGGACCCTGTTGCCACAGAGGCCGAGGTGTCGGCTGCCCTGGCGGGGAGCGCTACACTGGGTGAGACGGCGCTGAGCGCCCTGCTCACCGGACAGATATTCGCCATATTCGTCATCACCATCGCCGCCGCCGAGGTGGCCCTGGGCCTGGGCATTGTGATAGCCATGTACCGCAATCGCGCCTCGGTGGACGTAACTCAGGCCAACCTGATGAGAGGTTAACATAGCCGTGTGGGTAGATTTCAAAAAGGCGCCCAACCTGATGATTGCGGAGATGTGGAAGGAGCTCCTGGAAGGGGAGGGCCTTCCCACCCAGATCCTGCCGGAGGGAGACGACATACTGTCTTGGAGCGAGCGGGCGCCCTATCGCATCATGGTTCCCCGCGGCAGGGAGCACGTGGCAGAGGAGATTCTGAGGAAGCTTTAGAGCGCGCCTCAGCAACAGACAGGTAACATGATCAAGGGAGAGGCATAACAGAACTATGAGCGAGGGAGCAGCCTGGGCCATATTCTTCCTACCTTTGGCCTCTTTCCTTATCATCTCTTTACTCGTCAGGCCATTCTTAAACCAGTACGACAGAGTCAGCGGCTACCTGACCATCCTTGCCATTGGCACCGCCTTTGTCCTCTCGGTTTGGGCGCTGCTGGCGGTACAGGACGGGGGAGGGGAGATTGGCTGGGGTTCCCATACCTGGATTGCCATTGGCGACCTGGATATAGCCCTGGGTATACTCATGGACCCTCTCACGGCCATCATGCTGATTGTGGTCAGCGGCGTGAGCCTTGCCGTGCAGATATACTCCCAGGGATACATGCGTGGAGACCCTGGCTACTCCCGGTACTTCGCCTTCATGTCCCTGTTCACGGCCTCCATGCTGGGGTTGGTGCTGGCGCGAAACATCATCCAGATGTACGTCTTCTGGGAGCTTGTGGGCCTTTCCTCCTATCTCCTGATTGGGTTTTGGTATAACAGGCCGGCGGCCGCCGCCGCCGCCAAGAAGGCTTTCCTGGTCACGCGGCTGGGGGACGTGGGCTTCCTGCTGGCTATACTGTACCTCTTCTTGAACAAGCAGGCCTTTTTCAGCCAGGGGCTCAGCCCCTTCGAGGTGGGCGACATCAACCTCATCGCCCACGGAGGCGAGGTGGCAGGCGCTCAGATCATCGCCCTGGGCAGCGGAGTTGTGACCTGGATTGCGTTGGGGATCTTCGCCGGGGCGGTGGGCAAGTCTGCGCAGTTCCCCCTTCACGTCTGGCTCCCCGATGCTATGGAGGGACCTACCCCCGTAAGCGCCCTCATCCATGCGGCTACTATGGTTGTTGCCGGTGTGTTTCTGGTGGCGCGGTTCTTCCCGCTCTTCGAGGCCTCCTCCACAGCCATGACCATTGTGGCGATTATTGGGGCGTTCACGGCCCTCTTCGCCGCCAGTATGGGACTGGTGATGAACGATATAAAGAGGGTGCTGGCCTACTCCACCGTGAGCCAGTTGGGATACATGATGCTGGCCCTGGGAGTGGGAGCCTACGAGGCATCCATATTCCACCTGTTCAACCACGCCTTCTTCAAAGCCCTCCTGTTCCTGGGCGCCGGAAGTGTAAACCACGCCTCGGGGACATTTGACATGCGGTACATGGGCGGGCTTAGACGGCACATGCCCTGGACCTACGTCACCTTCCTGATAGCAGCCCTGAGTATCTGCGGCATCTTTCCCCTGGCGGGGTTCTGGAGCAAGGACGAGATCCTGGTCAGCGCCTGGAATCACGGCGGCACAGTAGGCACGGTGGTCTTCTGGATGGCCTTGGTGACCGCATTTATGACCGCCTTCTACATATTCCGCGCGCTGTTCATCACCTTCCACGGCGAGTTTCGCGGCGGGGGGGATGCCGAGACGCCGTCCCACGCAGGCGGCGCGCACGGGGTGCATCTGGCGGAATCTCCAATGGTCATGGTGGCGCCTATGGCTGCCCTCGCCGTCCTCGCGGTGGTCTCCGGGTTCCTGTCCAACCCTCTGAACGCCGCGTGGGGTCTGGGGCTGATCCCGGCTCACTGGTTTGTGGAGTTCCTTGACCACGTGGCTCTGGTCTCGCTGCACGCAGCCGCGTTTGACATAACTATGGCCGCCATATCCACCGTGGTGGCATTGGCGGGTATTGGGTTGGCCTATCTGATGTACCACAGCCACAGCGTAAGCCCGGAGAGGGTCGCCGCCGTTATGGGGCCTGCGTACAAAGCGGCGTATCGCAAGTACTACTTCGACGATGTGTACGAAGATTTGATTACCAGGCGTGCCTTCTATAGAGGAATTGCCCAGATCACGGACTGGGCCGACAGGAACATAGTAGACCGCATTGGGGCGGGCGTAGGCTTTCTGGGGCGGAACGTGGGACGGGCAATTGCGACCCTGGAGACCGGCCAGGTGCAGGCGTACGGAGCGGGTATGTCCGCAGGGGTCGTGGTAATTCTGGTGGTGTTTTTGATATGGAACTGAGAAACGGACCGGAGGTAGCTTAGTGCTTTCCGCAGTAGTGTTCCTCCCATTGCTGGGAGCGGCAATCATCCTAGTGTTGCTGAGAGACGCCAAGCAGATACGACTGTTTGTTGCAGCCCTGGCCGTGGTGGAGTTGGCGCTGGCCCTAGCCATATTCGTGGTATTCAGAGTAGAAGACTACCGCCGTGTCGGAAACATGGAGCTGGTGGAGTTATACAGCAACTGGATACCAGCCCTGGACATCCGATACCACCTGGGAGTGGACGGCCTCAGCGCGCCGCTGGTGCTCCTGACAGCGCTGCTTGGGATGTGCGCCGTCTTTGCCTCGTGGAACGTGCAGCTGAGGGTCAAGGAGTACTTCATGTGGCTGCTGGTCCTCCAGACGGCCGTGACCGGCGTGTTCGTGTCCCTTGACTCCATACTGTTCTTCATCTTCTGGGAGTTGGAGCTGCTGCCCATGTACTTCCTTATCTCCATATGGGGCAGCGGTCGGAGAGAGTACTCCGCCATGAAGTTCCTCATCTTCACCCTCTTTGGCAGCGCATTCATGCTGGTGGGCATCCTGGCGCTCTACTTCTCCGTGGGCACTTTCAGCATAGTAGACTTGCAGAACGTGGAAGGAATGCAGGGCGCAAAGCTCATCCTCCCGGCCGGGGCAATATTCGCCTTCCTCTTCGTCGCCTTTGCGGTGAAGCTGCCCGTGTGGCCGGTGCATACGTGGCTCCCGGACGCACACACCGACGCCCCCACAGCCGTGAGCGTGATGCTGGCCGGCGTTCTGCTGAAGATGGGCGGCTACGGAATGATCCGACTGGCGGTGGGAATGTTCCCCGGCAGGACACAGGAGTACGCCTGGGTCCTGGCCTTCCTCGCGGTGGTCAGCATACTGTACGGCGCTGTCGTGACCATAAGACAGACAGACCTCAAGCGTCTGATCGCATTCAGCAGCATCAGCCACATGGGGTACGTGCTGCTGGGCATATCGTCGGCGGTAGGAGCGGGCGGGGTG
This sequence comes from Dehalococcoidia bacterium, assembly GCA_965221925.1. Taxonomy (GTDB): domain Bacteria; phylum Chloroflexota; class Dehalococcoidia; order Lucifugimonadales; family UBA2985; genus JAPPHY01. The sequence continues at coordinate 1,285,756 of OZ244924.1, forward strand.
GTGTCCTCGGTGGGGCTGACGGGCGCCGCGATGCAGATGTTCACCCACGGCACCATAACGGGACTCCTGTTCCTGCTGGTGGGCATGGTCTACGACAAGGCCCACACGCGGCACATACCGGATATGGGCGGCCTGGCTGCTCGTATGCCCATTACTGCTGTGGTCTTCCTTGTGGCAGGGCTGGCTTCTCTGGGCCTCCCAGGCACCAGCGGGTTCGTCTCCGAGCTCCTGGTCTTCCTTGGGACATTTGACGTGTGGAGCTGGATCACGGCCCTTGCAGTGTTCGCCATAGTCATAACCGCGGGGTATATCCTGTGGATGCTTCAACGGGTCTTCTTTGGCCCCCAACTGCCAAGATTCTCGAACCTTGGCGATGCTACGGTGGTGGAGGCCGTGCCAATGGTGGCGCTGGTGGTGGCGATCATGGTAATCGGCATCTACCCCGCCATACTCTCAGATGTCTTCAAGGCCGGCCTGGAACCCATAGTCCTGTCCCTACAGCAGGCGGTAGGGCGTTAGTGGCGATAGCGATATGACACTTCATGACGTATACCTGCTTTCCCCTGAGCTGTCTCTGGCCGCTCTTGGGGTTGTGGTGATCCTCCTGGACATGATGCTGGGGCGCAAAGGGGCGCTGGCCGTCGTCTCCGTCCTGGGCCTGGCGGTCCCATTGGCCTTTAGCGTGTCTCTATGGTCGGCCCTGAGCGGGGAGCCGGATGCCCGGATGGTGGGCATCTTCGACACCCTGGTGGTGGACAAGTTCAGCCTCTTCTTCAAGTTCCTGGTCATGGGAGTGGTTGCCCTGGTTGTCATGTCCTCTGTGGGGTACGTCTCGCGCATTGGGCGTTTCCAGGGAGAGTATTACGGCCTGATGCTCTTCTCGGCCAGCGGGATGATGCTGCTGGCGGCTACCACCGACCTGATCTCCATCTACATAGCCCTGGAGCTGACCGCCCTGCCTCTGGCGGCTCTGGCCGCCTTCCTGAGGGACTCGCGCTCCACCGAGGCCGGCATCAAGTTCCTGCTGCTCAGCGCCATGAGCTCGGCGGTGCTGCTGTATGGTATGGCGCTGACCTACGGCTTCACCGGCGCAACTCAACTTCCGTACATCTTTGAGCGGATCGGGGCATCGTTGGATCCCTCGGTGCCATTCGGCAGCCACGCCCTGTTCCTGGGCGTAATTATGATAGTGGCCGGCTTTGGGTTCAAGATCGCCGCCGTGCCCTTCCAGATGTGGGTCCCGGACGTGTACGAGGGCGCGCCGACCCCCATCACGGCGTATCTATCGGTGGCCAGCAAGGCCGCGGGCTTCGCGGTCATACTCAGGGTGTTCTACCTTGCCTTCGGCGAGATTAGCCTGGACTGGGCAACCCTTTTCGCCGTGCTTAGCGCCTTCTCTATGACCATAGGCAACCTGGTGGCCATTGCCCAGAGCAACATCAAGCGGATGCTGGCCTATAGCACCGTTGCTCACGCAGGCTTCCTGATGGCGGGTGTGGCTGCCGTTGCCGCTCGGGTCCCCGCGGGAGAGACCACCATAGGCCCCAGCAGCGTTCTCTTCTACCTGGTGGCCTACGCGGTCACCAACCTGGCCGCCTTCTTTGCCATCATCGCCATATCCAATCGCACCGGCAGCGACATGATAAGCAGTTTTGCCGGGATGGGGCGGCGAGCGCCCTTCCTTGCCATAGTCCTGTCCTTCTCCCTGGTCTCTCTCCTTGGCCTCCCCCCCACGGCGGGATTCATGGGCAAGCTGTATATATTCAGCGCCGCCATAAAGAGCGATTTGGCGTGGCTGGTTGTTGTGGGCGTAGTGAACAGCGCAATCTCCGCTTACTACTATATGAAGGTGGTCAGGACAATGTACATGGTGGAGCCGGAAGCGGAGGAGGAGGTTGCTGTAGCTCACGTTCCCAGGCTCGCCTTGTACATCGCCGGCCTGGGTATCCTGGCCCTGGGGCTCTTTCCCGGCCCTCTGATGGACGTAGCGGAGAAGGCGGCAGCCGTCCTCTTCCTGTAGCCTGCGAAATTTGATAACGCGGCCCTTTTGGTGTAGGATAGGGTTGTTCCTGCCGGTCGTATGGGGCGCAGTCTCACTGAAACGGCCGTGGAGCGCTTTCAAGCCCTCGTTCCTGAGTTCGAAGTAATCAAGTTACAGGATGGAGAGGGAGGTGTCACTAGAGTCCGCTGCCGAGTGGCCTTAAAAAAGCCACCGTCCGTGCGGAGAGAGCCAAGGAGTGTATGACAAAGGCGCGTGCCATCGCATTGCCGGTCCTCAGGGAGGTCGCCCTTCTGCTATCCGCCTTTATGATATACACCGTTGCGAGAACCTTGCTTCACCCGAATCCCCTTGAGGTGGGGATTCACAACGCTTGGAACATCGTAGGGCTTGAGCAAACCCTGCGCATCTTCCACGAACAGTCCCTTCAATCCTGGCTCTTGGCGGACGCCAAGGGCGTTGTCTTATTCTTCAACTGGGTCTATGCCATTGGCTTCTGGTCCATCATGGGAGCCACCGGCCTGCTGTTCTTTGTGATGGACAGGGATACCTACTACAAGTACCGCACCGTAATGCTGGTGAGCTTTGGCATCGCGGTGGCTATATCCTCCATCTACCCCCTGGCTCCACCCAGGATAATGGGAGACCTTCTTGGCTTTGTGGACACCCTTCAGGTACTGGGGCCGTCGCAGTACAACACCGGCATTGAGTTTCTCGCGTACAACAGGTACGCCGCAATGCCCAGCATGCACTTTGCGTGGGCGCTTCTGATATCAATGGCCTGGGCGAGTACCCCGTATCTATGGGCCAAGGTGGCCGCTGTGGTCTACCAGACCCTCATAGCGCTGGCCGTAGTAATAACGGGAAACCACTACTTCATGGACGTGATTGTTGCCGTGCCGGTGGTGGTGGTATCCTTCTACGTCTATCACCTGGCGCTGGATCCCGTCAGGCGCGAGTCGCTGGAGAAGGCGTAAGAGAGACACGCCGGAGCCGGAGGCTAAGCCGACAGGGCTACCTTGGACAGAAGCCTCTTGGTGGGCACGATGTGCTTGCTCAACCCCATTCCCTTGGGATCCATACCCATCGCCAGCCCCACAACCTGCGGTAGGTGCAAAATGGGCAGGTCTATTGTGGTGTGACGCTGAGAGGCCGCCTTGGGCTGGAAGCCGTCTAGGTTGAGGTGGCACAACGGGCATGGCGTGACCATTGCGTCCGCCCCAAGATCCTTGGCCTCTATGGTGTGATTTGCCACCATTGCCACGGAGTTACGCTCGTTGATGGTGAGGATTGGAAAGCCGCAGCACCTGGTCTTGCCGGCGAATTCCACTACCTCCGCGCCAAGGGTTTCGATAACCCTCTCCAGGCAGTCCTCGCGCTCCGGGTGCTCATCAAAGCCCAGGGCTCCGGTGGGACGGATTATGTAGCATCCGTAGAACGGGGCCATCTTCAGTCCCTGGAGCGGGGAGGTTACGTAGCTCTTCAGGGTGTCCAGTCCAAGGTCTTCCACCAGTATCCACAGCAGGTGCTTCACCACCACCTCGCCCTTGTACTCCAAGCCCTCCTCCGCCAGCACCTCGTTTACCTCTGCCATGTAGGCCGGATCGTCGGCCAATCGCTTATGGGCCTGGCTCATGGTTCCCTGGCAGGTGCTGCATATGGTCATAATGGGCAGCCCCATAGCCTCTGCCATAGCAAAGGTGCGGGCGTTCAGGGTATCCCCCAAGCGCTGGTTCTTCTCTTGGAGAACCCCTGCGCCGGTGCAGGAGGCGCCCTCCATAACCTCAATCTCCAAGCCCAGCCTCTCACAAACCTTCACCGCTGAAGGATAGAGCTCCGGGCAGCCTCCGCGGGAAACGCAGCCTGGGAAGAAGGCGTACTTCATTTCTTACCCTCCACTTTCTCGAATATGCGGCGGACCTTGTCCACCCCTGGAATGGCTTTGTGAAAGATGGGCGGCGTCTTGCCGCGGCGCATGGCCCTGAGACCCACAGGAATAAAGCCCAGCAGGGCAGGGATGTTGAGCATCCCAAAGGTCCTCAGTGGCAGCCTCAGCTCGTCCAGGGTGCCGCCGTGCTTCACAAGGTCGCTGAAGGCCTCCGTGTGACGCGCCCCGTTGTTGTTGCTGTATCCCGCTTCAATGGCCTTATCCCGCAGGCCCATTATCCGTTCCATGGGAGCCACGCCCTTTGGGCACACCTGGACGCACTCCAGGCAGCGCGTGCAGTCCCATATGCCACCTGGTTGGCTGTACATCTGCAGACGGCTGTTGTCCGCGTCGTCTCTGGGGTCTCCCACGAATCGATAAGCCTTTGCCAGGGCCGCCGGCCCAAGGAATCTCTTGTCTACCTCTATGGCGGTGCAATCGGAGACGCAGGCCCCGCACATTATGCAGCTCATCACGCCGGCGAGATGAAGCATGGTCTCGTTGGGAGCGGTGTACTCTCTCTCCGGCGCCTCGCCCTGGGGTTGAAGCCAGGGCTGCACGGCTCGAACCCTGTCCCAAAACGGCTTCATGTCAGAGACAAGGTCCTTGACCACCGGAAGGTTGCCCATTGGCTCCACGGTGACATGGTTGCCCTGCTTTGCGACGTCACTGATCTTGGTCTTGCAGACCAGTTTGGCGTGGCCGTTGACGCGCATGGAGCAGGAGCCGCAGATAGAGGCGCGGCAGGAGCAGCGAAGCGCCAGGCTGCCATCGACCTCCTCTCTCACCTTGATGAGCGCATCCAGAACGGTGAAGTAGTCCTCCACCTCCAGGTTGTACTCCTGGAAGTGCGCCTCCTGGCTGCCGGACTCAGGGTTAAACCGCTTAACGTTCAAGGTTACTTCCATACATATCCTCCTGGAAGGGCAACTGCCTCACCCACTCCCGGGGCCAAATCGAGTGCGTTACCCGGGAATGGTGGCCGAGTATCCTGGCAGCTCATCTCTAGTAAGACCTTGCCTGAGGCTGCCATTCCGTTATGGTCACTGGGCTATAGTCCAAGCGCGGCCCGTCCGGGGTATAGAAGGCCAGCGTGTGCTTGAGCCAGTTCTCGTCGTCCCGGTTGGGGAAGTCCAGTCGCGCGTGGGCCCCTCTGCTCTCGCGCCGGGCCAGGCTGCCTGCCGTCATGACCTCGGCCAGGTCCAGCATGTTGTCCAACTCCAGCACGGCGACAAGGTCCGTATTGAACACGCTGCCCTTATCCTGCACCGATACGTCCCGGTAACGCTCCTTCATGTCCTGCAACGCCTCCAGTCCCCTGGTCAGCCCCGCTTCGTTGCGGAAGATGCCGACCTGCTCTTGCATACTGCTCCCCATCTCCCTGCGAAGCGCCGCGGCCCTGATGCCGCGTTCGGGGCGCTGTAGCAATGCGTCTATCCGGGTTGCCTGGTCGCGTGACGAAGCCGAGGACAGGTTCACGAAGTCCTCGCCCTCCACCTCCTGGGCGACAGTCCTGCCTGCGCGGCGTCCGAACACGACCGTCTCCAGCAGGGAGTTTCCGCCCAGCCGGTTGGCGCCGTGGACGGATACGCAGGCGCACTCGCCGGCCGCGTACAGTCCGGGCAGGGCGCTTCTGCCATCCACGTCGGTTTTCACGCCGCCCATCTGGTAGTGCATCCCCGGTCGGATGGGAACGGTTTCCGTCAGCATGTCCACGCCTGCCAGGTCCTGGGCCAACTCGTATATCTGATGCAGCTTGGTGAATATAAGCTCTTTCCCCAGGTGGCGCAGGTCCAGCATAACGCAGCCGTTCTCGCCTCTACCGGCGTCTATCTCCAACTGCTCCGCGCGGGATACCACGTCACGGGACGCCAGCTCCAGCCTCTCAGGAGCGTAGTCGGACATGAAGCGCTCGCCCAGGGAGTTGAGCAGATGGCCGCCCTCCCCGCGGGCCCCCTCGGTGATGAGGACGCCGCTTGGGAACAGGGTAGTGGGATGAAACTGCGTGAACTCCATATCCATGAGCGCGGCTCCGGCCCGGTAGGCCAGCGCCATGCCGTCCCCCGTACAGATTAGGCCGTTGGTGGAAGGCTCGTAGACGCGGCCCAGTCCGCCGGTGGCCAGGATCACAGCCTTGGCCTCAAAGGTATGGAGCCTGCCGGACTTCATGTCCAGGGCCACCAGCCCTCTGCACCTGCCATCCTCGACTATGAGGGACATGGCGAACCACTCATCATAAGAGGCAATGTTGCTCTTCACTGCCTGCTCCCAAATGACGTGGAGGATGACGTGGCCCGTGATGTCGGCCACAAAGCAGGTGCGGGGGAAGCCCGCTCCTCCAAAGGGGCGTTGGGCCAGGCGACCGTCGTCGCGGCGGTTGAAGGCCACACCCATGCGCTCCAGCTCAAGGATGTCGCCTGGGGCGTCCCGGCAGAGCGCTACGGCAGCATCCTGGTCGGCCAGGTAGTCGCTGCCCTTCACGGTATCGAAAGCGTGGCTGATCCAGGAGTCCTCCTCGCTCAGGGCTGCGTTGATGCCTCCCTGGGCCGCCACCGAGTGGCTGCGGGTGGGGTATACCTTGGAGATCATTGCCACGTCCACGCCGCCGCGGGCCGCCTCCAGGGCCGCGCGCATCCCTGCCAGCCCTCCACCCAGGACCACCGCGTCGTGTTTGATAACCTGCTCTTCCACCGCGAAAGGCATGGGGCCAATCTCCTCAGCCGTTGCTGGAACCGCGTCAAATATATCAGATAGTGATGAATTTTACAATGAGCCGCCGTAGAGATGGAGCGCCATGAGAAGGGCGGCAATCGACTTGCCGTCCTGTATTTCGCCGGAGCTGATCAGGCCCGGCACCTCGCCCAGGGGCACGGGCGCCACCTCGATGTTCTCATCCTCATCGGGAGCCAGGGCGCTCCGGCGCAGGTCCGTTGCTATGTAAGCGTGCATGTACTCCGTGCAGAACCCCGGCGCTATCCAGAAGCCGCCCATGCGCAGGAGGCTGCCGGCGGTGAAGCCGACCTCCTCCTGGAGCTCTCGCAGTACCCCGTCCTCAGGTGTCTCTCCCTCTTCCAGGCCGCCCGCCGGAGCCTCCAGAAGCGACCTCTCCGGGGATTTGCGGTACTGCCTCACCAGCAGGACCTGCCGCTGCTCGTCGATCGGAACCATCACCACGGAGTCGCCATGCTCTACGACCTCCCGCTGGGCAGTCCCACCGTTGGGCAGCCCGACCGTATCGACCCTCACGCTGAAGATTTTTCCGTCGTATATCCGGCGACTGTCCAGGGTGGGCTCTTCCTGCATACGAGGCTCCTCAGACGGCGGGCGCCGCCCCGGGCGCGGTGGCGCGGATGTCGGGATTGAGGCGTTCCGTCAGAACGCTGTAGAAGTAGTTTGGAGGATGCGCGCGTAGGAAGCGGGCGGTGTAGGGGCCCCGCTTCACCTCTACGGTCTCTCCAGGGGCCAGATCCAGGTCCGGGCGTCCGTCCACGCTGAGCACGGCCTTGTAGTCCGAGCGAAGGGTGATCTGCGCCACGGAGTCCGGGGCAAGCACAATGGCCGATGCCAGGCCAAGGTGGGTTGCCACCGGGTTGAGGAGCATATCCCTGGACTGCGGATGGAGTATCGGCCCGCCGGCGGCTATGGAGTACCCCGTGCTTCCCGTCGCTGTAGCCACCACCACAGCGTCGGCTCTGTAGGTGGTGAGTAGGGCGTCGTCTATCCTGACCTCAAGATGCACCAGGCGGGAGATGGCGCTGCGCCCCACAACCACGTCGTTCAGGGCTTGGAGCGGCTCGCCCTCCGCGCCATCCTTGGAGACCACAGTGGCTTGCAGCATCGACCGTTCCTCCACCCATACGCGGCTGTCCAGGTACTCCCTCACCCTGCTAACGGCCTCGCTTGCCCTGAGCTCGGTCATAAACCCCACACGGCCCAAGTTTACGCCCAGTAGGGGAATCTCCCTGGGAGCCGCAAACTGGGTGGCCCGGAGTATGGTGCCGTCCCCTCCCACGGTGATGATGAGGGATATGGAGGGCGGAGGCTCCAGGATCTTCTCGGTGGACGTTGGCTCTACCCACGAGGACTCGCCGAGGTCCAACGCGTCGGCCAGCTGCCGGGCCAGCAGTTGGGCGTTGGGAGTCAGGGGATTGTACACGATGCCGACGCTGCCGGCGCCGCTCATCAAGCCCGCTCCCTTAACGAAGACGCTATTGCAGGGCAAATTGCGCTGTTCATTGGCGCTGGCAGTCTAGCATCACGCCTGTGGCATGTCAACGCGGTGGGAGGGTTCAGCGGACGGCCGCCCTCCGCCAACTCTGCCGATGGAGGGCGTACTAGGAGAGGGACTTGCCTCCAACCCGCTCTCAGATGAGGCTTTCTATCCTCCTGACGAAGTGGCGTACCTGTGCAAAGTATTCCTGCACCATCGCATTGGGCAACGTGCCTTCGTAGAAGTTGCGATGCAACGATTCCGCTTGGCTATACCAGTGCAGCAGTCTTGTATCATGCGTTTCCTGCGCCAGCCCATTGACGGTGTGCTGAAGGTGTCTGTGGCTGATATGGGGCCAACCCCTTTCTTCCGCCGCCGCCTTGATGATCTGCGCGGCCGCGCCCCAACCCTTCTCCGAGGCTTGATAGAGGTCGCCCCGGGCTAACTCTTGGTCGGCCTGTAGCAGGAATACGTTGCTCTGTTCCCGGTAGGTTGCTTGTTGCTGCATTGCTCAAGTCCTCTGTGGACAACAGTCTAGCATCACGCCTGTGGCGTGTCAACGCGGTGGGAGGGTTCAGCGGACGGCCGTCACTTGGAGTTGGACGCCCTCGTGTCTTTGCGCGTGGCCGATAACCTCGAACAGGTTGCGAGCCTGGGGATTACCTGCGGGACCGAACATACGCATAAGGCTCTTGGGCGATTTGTTGGTCAGTGAAGCAAGCTGTTCAAACCCGATTGTGGCGTTGATGTAGTCGCGCAGCAGTATCTTGCCGGTATGGACATCGCCTGAAAGCAGACACTCCACGCCCTCTTTCAGAAGTCCTTCCCGGAAGGCAGGGTCGTGCTGAGCGCGGGACTGGACCGTCTCTTTGAAGTCCCTGGTAAGAGCCATTTCTCACGCCTCCTGCTGCTTGCGATGCTTGTATTCCTGCCACAGATTCTGGGCATTCTCAACGTCCTTCTGCTGACGACTCTTGGTACCGCCGCCAAGCAGGACAATAAGCGTGTCTCCGTCTCTCCCAAAGTAGACCCTGTAACCTGGCCCAAAGTGTATGCGGTATTCCAATGCGCCGCCAATGCCTTTTACGTTGGACAGGTTTCCTGCCTCCATGCGGGCAAGAGCGGTCCTAATTTTGTTGGCTGCCATTGAGTCCAAGCCGTCGGCTCCAGTTGGTTCTCTACAACAACAGTTCGATTCTGATTTACGTCCCTAGCGTGTATGTCCAATGAGAAAGAACCGACCGGCGCCTCCCTCTGTATGAGTTCGAGGTCTATACCCAATGCCTTGCTGAGTTCTTCCAAGTTCTCTGCAAGCCAAGGAGTGAAATCGCCAGCCTCATTGGGCCACACGGCCCGCAGGTCAACCGGTTCAAGTCTGGCTACTTCCGGCATCGTCCCTCCTTTTTGGTTCGGGCTAGCCCTAAGTGGAGGGGAGTGGCTTTCGCCACTCGGCTTTGCCCTGTTCGAGCAGGTCGTTGCCGTAGATGTCGTTGACGACGATGACGGGGAAGTCCTCGACCTCCAGCCGGCGTATGGCCTCGGTGCCCAGGTCTTCGTAGGCCACCACGTCCACCTTCTTGATTGTGCCGGAGAGGAGGGCGCCTGAGCCGCCAATGGCCCCAAAGTAGACGGCCCTGTGCTGGTTGAAGGCCTCCCGCACCTCCTTGCTCCTTCCGCCCTTGCCAACGGCAGCCTTCATACCCAGGTCGAGCATCTTGGGAGTGAAAGGGTCCATGCGGTACGCGGTGGTGGGCCCGGCGGAGCCTATTATGTGGCCCGGGCGGGGAGGCGTTGGGCCTACGTAGTATATTATCTGGCCGGTCAGGTCTATGGGCGGGTCCTCGCCGCGCTCCACGGCCTCTATTATGCGGCGGTGGGCGGCGTCTCTGGCGGTGTATATGACCCCGGTGAGCAGGACCTCGTCACCCGTGTTCAGCTCCGCCAGGGCTTCGTCAGTCAGGGGTGTGTTTATGCTTTTGCTCATCTCGATTTACCCCGTTCTACAGCGCCGCCGTCTTGAGTCTTGCGCTGTGGCACTGGAGGTTGACCCCAACGGGCAGCGATGTGATGTGCGTGGGGTGCGTCTCTATGTTGACGGCCAGGGCTGTCGAGCGTCCTCCCCAGGCCTGGGGGCCTATGCCGCTGGCGTTGACCCGCTCCAGCAGCTCCTCCTCCAGGTCGGCGACCTCCTGGTCGGGATGATGCTCCCCAACCTTGCGCAGCAGGGACTTCTTCGCCAGGTGCATGACGTGTTCGGCTGTGCCGCCGATCCCCACGCCGACGATGAGGGGAGGGCAGGGGTTTCCGCCGGATTCCTCAATGGCGCGCAGGGTGAAGTCTATGACGCCCTTCTTGCCATCGCCGGGGCGGAGTATCGCCAAGCGGCTCATGTTCTCACAGCCGCCGCCCTTGGGCAGGATGGTCACCTTCAGGCCCTCTCCCGGCACGATGTCCGTGTGCACTATGGGAGGGGAGTTGTCTCCTGTGTTGATGCGAGCGGAGAAGGGCTGCTTGACCATGGAGTTGCGCAGAAAACCCTCTTTGTACCCCTGTCGTACGCCGTCCGCCAGCGCCTCATGCAGGTTGCCCCCAACCAGATGCACGTCCTGTCCTATCTCCAGGAACAGCACCGTAGTGCCGGTGTCCTGGCACAGGGCAATCTGCTTCTCCTCCGCTATCTCGGAGTTGCGGAGGATCATGTCAAGCACCTTCTGTGCTCTGGGGGCTTCCTCTTCGCGGCGCGCCTTCTTCAGGGCGTCCAGCACGTCCTCCGGGAGGTAGTAGTTGGCTTCCTGGGACAGACGCGCGACCGTCTCCGTGATGTCCGATACGTGGATTTCTCTCATGGCTCATGCCCCTCCGGACGCGGCGGCCCTGTTGGCCATTACGTCGACCAGCTCCTTGACCGCGTCTGCGGACTTGTTGAGAGCGGCCTTCTCCTCCGCTGAGAGCTCAACCTGGATTATCTCCTCTATGCCGCCTTCGCCCAGCCTCACCGGCACGCCGATGAACAGGCCATCAATGTCGTACTCACCCTGGAGATAGGCGGCGCATGGCAGAATCCGCTTCTTGTCCAGGACTATGGAGTCAACCATCTGTGCCACGGCCGCGGAAGGGGCGTAGAAGGCGCTGCCGGTCTTGAGAAGGCCGACTATCTCCGCTCCGCCGTCCCGCGTGCGCTGCACAATGCGCTCGGCCACGTCCGGCTGCAACAGCCGGCTGATGGGGATGCCTCCCACGTTGGTGGACTCCACCAGCGGGACCATAGTGTCGCCGTGGCCTCCCAGGACGTACGCCTGCACGTCCTCCACCGATACACCCAACTCCTGGGCCAGGAAGGTGCGGAAGCGGGCGGTGTCCAGGATACCCGCCATGCCGATTACCCTCTCCCTGGGGAGGTTGGTTACCTTCAGGGTCTGCTGCGCCATTGCGTCCAGTGGGTTGGAGACCACTATAACTATTGCGTCCGGGGAGTAGCGGGCGATCTGCTCGGCGACTCCGCCTACGATGTCCATGTTGGTGAAGAGCAGGTCGTCGCGGCTCATGCCCGGCCTGCGAGCGATTCCCGCGGTGATTACGGCCACGTCAGAGCCGGCCGTGTCCTCGTAGGAGTTGGCGCCCATGATCTGGCTGTCCGTGCCCAGGACGGGGCCGGATTCCAGAATGTCCAGGGCCTTTCCCTGGGGCAGACCCTCCACGATGTCCACCAGAACCACGTCGGCGTACCCGCGCTCGAATATACGTTGGGCCGCCGTGGCCCCCACGTTACCCGCACCCACAACCGTTATCTTTTTTCGCATGAATACTCACCCCTCCGTATATGTTGGAGTCTTCTGGCTGTCGCGGCAGCCCGTTCCGGCAGATGGTTTGCGCGCCCAGGCCTACATGACCGAGTATTGCTCCCAGCGCGCCTCCAGGTTCGGCTCCTGAACGGTTGCCATTACGTACTCGCCGAACTCTCTCCCTGTGGCGCCGGTGCTTCGTCCGGTCATCACCACTTTGCGCTCATATTGACCGCAGACGTCCAGGGCTTTGTGCAGCTTGACTCCCAACTCCTGGAAGCCTATGTGCTCCAGGAGCATGGCGCCGGCGCGCATCACCGAGCTGGGGTCTGCGTACTGGGCCCTGTTCTCCCGCACCATCCTTGGGGCCGTCCCGTGGATGGCCTCGAACATGGCGAATGCCTTGCCGATGTTGGCGCTGCCCGCGGTGCCAACTCCGCCCTGGATCTGGCCCGCCTCGTCTGAGAGGATGTCGCCGTACAGGTTGGGCAGGGCTATCACCTGGAACTCGTGGCGGCGCTCCAGGTCCAGGAGCTTGGCAGTCATGATGTCTATGTACCAACCGTCCCAGGGTATGTCCGGGAAGTCGGCGGCGACCTCCCTTGCTATGTCCAGGAACTTGCCGTCTGTGGTCTTGACCACATTGGCCTTGGTGACCACGGTTACCTTGGTCTTGCCAGTGCGCCTGGCATGGTCGAAGGCCAGTTGCAGGATCCGCCTGGAACCCTGAGAGGTGATGACCCTGAAGTCCATGGCAAGGTCTTCGGTAACGTTGATTCCCTGGTTGCCGACCGCGTACATGTCCTCCGTGTTCTCTCGGAAGATGATCCAGTCTATCTTCTCCTTTGGGATGCGGACAGGGCGGACGTTGGCGAATAGGTCCAGGGCCTTGCGCATGGCTACGTTTGCGCTCTCAATGTTGGGCCAGCCATCGCCTCGCTCCGGGGTATGGGTCGGCCCTTTGAGGGTGACGTGGCACTTCTTTATCTCCTCCAGGACGTCGGCTGGGATGGCCTGAAGCTGGGCGGCGCGGTTTTCTATCGTCAGCCCATCGATGGCGCGGAACTCCACCTTGCCGTTTTCCACCTGCTCCTTGAGCAGGTACTCCAGGAGGTACTGGGCTTCTGCCGTGATGGCAGGGCCTATGCCGTCTCCTCCCAGAACGCCGATGATGATGGGACTGATGCTTCCGTAGTCCGCCCAATCACCTTCAGCTTTGAGGTTCTCCACCCGCTCCAGTTGGCCCTCCAGCACAGTGCCGAAATGCTCTTTTGCCGCTTCTATCACCTGCTTATCCACCAATTGGCGCCTCCTTTACCGGGATCGATCTATAAGCCGACACAGGTTGTTCCGCGCCCGCGGACGCTCTAGGACGATGGTCAAGCCCGGCCCTAGCCTATCAGGGCAAGTATGTCGTTCTTCTTAACCCAACTCCCCGGCGATACCCTGAACTCCTTTACCGTCCCGTCCACCGGGGATGGAAGGGAATTCTCCATTTTCATTGCTTCTATGAAGAGAACGGGAGACCCCTTCTTGACCTGCTGCCCCACCTCTACTACGTAACGGAGCAGTATCCCAGGCATGGGCGCGGTGATGGCAGCGCCCTCCACCCGTTCCTGAGCAACCGGAGCCGGAGCCTGGGCAGGGGCAGCGGCGGGAGCCGGCGCGGGTGTGGGAGGCGCCGTGAGCTGCGCCGGCGCAGCCACAGCCTGCGGCGGTGAGACCGAGGCGACGGTGTATCCATGTGGCGCAGCGCCACGGGCCGCGCCGTCTCCGTTAAGCGCCTCTACCTGCACCTGGTATCTCTCGCTGCCAACGTAGACGTTGAATGCCCTGGCCCCTTCGGAGACCGGGGGCGCGGCGACGGGAGCCGCTTCCTGAGAACCCTTCTCCACCAGGAGGCCCGCCTTGGCCTTGGACATCAGCTCCTCTTCCTCGGCCATCTGCTGCTTCACCTGCTCCAGGGTCTTTGGCTTGACCTCATCCGGGATGGGTTCCCGGCCGTACTTCCAGTTGAGGAATCGCAGTCCGGTTACAGGGTAGAGGGCATACGTGAGAACGTCCCCAATATCCTGGGCCAGGCCCTCTGTCGCCTCTTGGGCCTTTTCCAACTCAGGCTCCAGGAAGTCGGCGGCCCTGCCGGACACCGGCTCCTGGCCCCGTTCGTAGTCCTTGAGAATGTCTCTGGTCACGTCCGGGTCAATGGGGGTTGGAGTGCGCCCGTACAGCCCATAGACGTAGTCCTTCACCTGCGCGGAAACCATGGTGTAGCGGCCAAAGAGGACGTTGTACACCGCTTGAGTGCCAATTATCTGACTGGTAGGGGTGACCAGCGGTGGAGACCCCAACTCCTTGCGCATGCGGGGAAGCTCCTGGTAGACCTCTCCCAGGCGATCCAGGGCGTCGGCCTCCTTGAGCTGCGAGAGCAGGTTGCTGGCCATGCCCCCCGGGATCTGGTGGCTCAGCACCGCCGTGTCCACCATAGAGGCGCGGCTGGTATCCAGGTAGCTCCGTAGCAGGGGCGATATGGACTCGAAGTACTCGGAGAGCTTGAGAAGTTGGGCCAGGTCCAGGCCGGTGTCTCTGTCGGTGCCCTGGAGGGTCACGACCAGGGGTTCAATGGCCGGCTGCGACGTCCTCATGGCATAGGGGGAAAGACAGGTGTCGGCTATGTCCAGGCCGGCCTCTGCCGCCTTGAGAAGGGTCATGGAGGCCATACCGCTGGTGTAGTGGGTATGCAGTTGGACGGGGATGCTTGTGGTCTCTTTGATGGCTTTCACCAGGTCAAAAGCGTCGTATGGGGCAAGCAGTCCGGCCATGTCCTTGATGCAGAGGGTATCGGCTCCCATCTCCTCCAGGATCTTGGCCTTCTTGACGAAGTAGTCCAGGTTGAAGACCGGCCCGCCCATGTGGGATTCCGTAACCGAGTAGCAGATACAGGCCTGGAAGTGCTTCCCTTTGTCCTTGATGGCCTTCACGGCCGTCTCAAAGTTGCGCTCGTCGTTGACGGCGTCAAAGACCCTGAAAACGTCTATCCCCTCATCGGCGGCGTGGTGGACAAAGGCCGTTACCACGTCGTCCGCGTAGTTCCGGTATCCCACCAGGTTCTGCCCGCGCAGGAGCATCTGGAGTGGCGTGTTGGGCATCAGCCGCTTCAGGACGCGCACCCTTTCCCACGGGTCTTCGCCCAGGAAGCGGGTGGCTACGTCAAACGTGGCGCCTCCCCATACCTCAGCCGACCAGAACCCCGCCTTGTCTATATCTGCGGCGATAGGCTCCATCTCCGAGGTGCGCATTCGAGTGGCCGCCAGGCTCTGATGGGCGTCACGCAAAGTGGTGTCCGTGATCTTCAGGGGGTTCGCAGCCTTGCTAGATGTCATTGCCAACCATCATGCCATATAGAGATGTCTTGCTCATACCGGTTGAGGCCGTCCTGATCCGGTCTGAGCTATGGCTCTCCTCTCCATAGGTATATAGCCCAGCCACAAGGAAACCCGCGCGTTTTCGGATGACGCTTGTATACATGACAGCCTGCCGCCCGCCTACAAAGGGATGTTTCCATGCTTCTTGGGTGGCAGCATCTCCCGTTTGTTCTGGAGCATGGCCAACGCGTCTATGATTCTTGGACGCGTCTCGGCGGGGTCTATGACATCGTCTATGTAGCCCCTTGAGGCGGCTATGTAGGGGTTGGCAAAGCGGTCCTGGTACTCCTGGCTCAGCTTCTCCCGTGTCTGCGCCTGGTTCTCCGACTTTCTGATCTCGTCCCGGAAGATGACGTTCACAGCCGCGTCCGGCCCCATGACCGCTATCTCCGCCGAGGGCCACGCAAAGTTGATGTCACCCCTGAGATGCTTGCTGCTCATCACTATGTACGCCCCGCCGTAAGCCTTGCGTAGCAGGACGCTCACCTTGGGAACGGTCGCTTCGGCATAGGCGTATAGCAGCTTGGCTCCGTGACGGATGATGCCCCGGAACTCCTGGTCTGATCCCGGCAGGAAGCCGGGGACGTCCACAAGGGTAACCAGGGGTATGTTGAAGGCGTCGCAGAAGCGGACGAAGCGCGCCGCTTTTGTGGAGGCTTCGATGTCCAACACCCCAGCGAGGAACGCAGGCTGCTGCGCCACGATTCCAACCGTCCGGCCATCCATTCTGGCATACCCAACAATCATGTTCTGGGCGTAGCCGTCCTGCACCTCCATGAAGTCCTCCGCGTCTGCGATGCTGCGGATGACATTCTTCATGTCGTAGGACTTGTTGGAGTCCTCCGGCACAATGTCCCTCAACTCCGGGCTGGTCCTTCCGGCCGGATCCTGGGACGGCAGGAATGGAGTGTCGTCTGCGTTGTTCTGGGGCAGGAAGGTCAGCAGCCGGCGGACCTGTTGCAGGCACTCAGCCTCGCCTTCGGTGGCGAAGTGGGCAACGCCGGTCTTGGTGAAGTGGGTCATCCAGCCGCCCAGCTCCTCGTGGGTTACGTCCTCGCCTGTGGCGGCCTTTATCACATCCGGCCCGGTGATGTACATCTGCCCAATGCCGTTGACCATGAAGATGAAGTCCGTGAGGGCAGGGGAGTACACGGCTCCTCCGGCGGCCGGCCCCATGATTACCGAGATCTGGGGGATCACGCCGGAGAACAGGGCGTTGCGGAGTATAATTTCCCCGTATCCGGCAAGGCTGGTCACGCCTTCCTGGATGCGCGCTCCTCCGGAGTCGTTCAGGCCCACAATGGGAGCGCCGTTCTTGGCAGCCAGGTCCATGACCTTGGATATCTTCTCGCCGACCACCTCGGACACGGAGCCGCCCAGCACAGTGAAGTCCTGGGAGAAGACAAAGGTCAGTCTTCCATTCACTCGTCCGTAGCCGATGACCACGGCGTCGCCGAGGTAGTGCCTCTCAGCCAGGCCCAGGTCTGTGGACCGGTGAGTCACAAAGGGGTCCAGTTCGTGGAAGGTGCCTTCGTCCACAAGCGCGGCAATGCGCTCCCGCGCCGTCAGCTTGCCTCTTGCATGCTGTTGATCAATGCGGTTCTGTCCACCTCCCAGGGCGGACTCCTCCCGCAGCTTCCTAAGCTCCTCCAACCCTTCGGAAGTCGCTTTCATGATAGCCATCGCCTGTTTTCCGTATCCTTTCCTAGAGTATTGTAGGCAGGATTGTGATAACGAGCACTTTACCCGTCACATCCTATCAGATAATATCTTCCCGTGCAATTCTAGTCTATTTCTTCCCGTATGGCTACCGACAGGGTGAAATTCCTTGAAGGGCAGGTTGGCGTGTGCTATTCTACCGAATGGACGGGGTGTGGCGCAGCCCGGAAGCGCACTTGCATGGGGTGCAAGGGGCCGTCGGTTCGAATCCGACCACCCCGACCATTTTGATCTCATCCTTGGGCGTGGAGGTCAACGTGTACTGTCCGAGTTGCGGCAACGAGGCCGGTCAAGCGTCTATCTACTGCGCCCGGTGTGGCCGACGCCTAGGCAATCCCCCCACCGGCGACGAGGAAAGCTCGAAATCCACTCCAGCAATGAAGGGCCGCGTTGTGACCTTTGACTGGAGAACTAACGATGGAGTTATATCGGGCGCGAATGGCAACAGTTATAATTTCACTGGACAGGACTGGCGGTCAGACCGTCAGCCGCAGTTGGAAATGAGTGTAGAGTTCCTGCCGGTAGACACGTACGCTCGGAACGTCTACGGTTCCAGCATATCATCACCTCAAAACGTATCCTCACAGCGAATTATTGCAGGCATTTTGGGAATTCTCCTAGGCAGCCTTGGGATTCATAAATTCGTTTTGGGCTACACTACAGAAGGATTCGTACTGCTTCTCGCGGGAACCGTTGGGTGGCTGCTTGTAGCGCCCGGGGTGGCAGCCACTGGAATCGGCATAGTTGAGGGTGTAATCTACCTGACGAAGTCAGATGACGAGTTCCACAGAACCTACATTCAGCAACGAAGAGCCTGGTTCTAGGCAGATCGGGCGGCGTTAGTCGCTAGACTCCACCTACCCCCCAAACGCCACCGGCCAGAGGTGGCAGGCTGCCTGGTGGTCGGGGCGTATTTCCAAGAGGGGCGGTTCTATAGCCTCGCACGTTCCTTCGATAAAGTGCGGGCAGCGGGGATGGAACCGGCAGCCCGGCGGCGGCTCGGTGGGGCTGGGAGGCTCGCCGGGGATGACCGGGCGCTGTCGCAGCCTGTTCGCGGGGTCCGGTTCGGGTACGGCCTGTATGAGCGCGGCGGTGTAGGGGTGCAGAGGCTCCTCCACAATCCGCTCGGCCGGGCCAATCTCCACAATGCGGCCGGCGTACATGACGGCTATCCTATCGGAGAAGTGGCGGGCTGTCGCAATGTCGTGGGTGATGTACAGGAAGGTGATGCCGTACATCCTCTGCAGGTCCCGCATGAGGTAGAGGATCTCCGCCCGGCTGGACGCGTCGATCATCGATACCGGCTCGTCGGCAAGGATGAAATCCGGCCTGAGGATGAGGGCGCGGGCTATCCCCACGCGCTGCCTGAGGCCGCCGGAGAGCATGTGCGGATACTTGGCGGCCATCTCCTCCGGCGGCGACATACGCACGTCCCGCAGCGCCTGGCGCACCATGTCGGTGCGCTCCTGGGCGTTTCCCACGCCATGTATGACCAGAGGCTCCTCTAGTATCTGGAATACGCTCATAAAGGCGTCCAGGCTAGAGTAGGGGTCTTGGAAGACGCCCTGGGCCCTCCGCCTGAACTCCCTAAGCCCGGAGTCTGAAAGGTAGGTCACGTCCTCACCGTCGAAGAAGATGCGGCCTCCGGTGGGTTTGAGGAGCCTGAGAGCGGCCCGGCCCAGGGTTGTCTTGCCGCTGCCGGACTCGCCCACAACGGCCAGGGTTTCGCCTTGCTCCAGCGCCAGGGACACGCCGTCCAACGCCTTGACGGGCACGGAGCCTATCAGCCCCTTTCTGGCCTGAAAGTAGACCCGCAGTCCTTCTATCCTGAGCAGCTCCGTCATGGACTCTCCCTGTCCAGAAGCCAGCAGCGAGCCTCATGGCCTTCCACGATGGTGAAGGTGGGGAGGCGCTCCCTGTCGCACGGAGCAAAGGCGAAGGGGCAGCGAGGCTGGAAGCGGCAGCCGATGGGAGGGTCGGTCAGGTCCGGCGGCGCTCCCGGGATGAACTGGGGCGGCTCCTTTGAGTCCAGCCTTGGAATGCTGCCAAGGAGCCTCTGGGTGTAGGGATGCCGGGGCGCTGTGAGCATGTCCTCCGCGCCGCCTATCTCCACAATCTCCCCGGCGTACATGACGGCAATCCTGTCGCACAGGTCGCTGGCAAGGGCAATGTCGTGGGTGATGAAGATGAACGATATGCCCAGGTCGCGCTTCAAGTCCTTCAGCAGGTTCATCATCTGGGCCTGGATGCTGACGTCCAGGGCGGAGGTGGGCTCGTCCAGGATAACCAGGCTGGGGTCCAGCACCAGCGCCATGGCAATCATCACTCGCTGCTTCATGCCGCCGCTCAGCTCGTGAGGGTACCGGTCGACTGTCTCCACGGGCAGGCGCGCCAAGTCGAATAGCTGCAAGGCGCGCTCCCGCGCCTGCCTCTTCCGGCCCCTGCTATCCACCAGCAGAGGCTCTGCCACCTGGTGGCCCACCTTCAGCACCGGGTTGAGGGAGTTCATTGCTCCCTGGAACACCATCGACAGCTTCCGCCAGCGTATGCGCTGCCGGAACTCCTCGTCCCTCAGGGTCATGATGTCCTCGCCCTCCAGCTCCACCCGGCCGTGATAGTCGATGGCGTTTCTGGGGAGCAGGCGCATGAGAGCCAGCGAGAGGCTGGTCTTGCCTGAACCGGACTCGCCGACTATGCCAAGCGCCTGCCCTTTTTCCAGGGTAAAGGATATGCCATCCACGGCCCGCACAGGGTTGTCGCGTGTGGCGTAGTGCAGGCGCAGGTCCCGGACGTCAAGCAGGCTCATTGCCGCGCCATCCGCAGCCGGGGGTCAACCACCCGCTCCATGCCCAGGGCGATGAGCACGAAGGTGAGGGCGGTTATCACGATGAGTATGCCGGGGGGAAGCACCCACCACCAGTAACCGACGTACACCGCGCCCGTCCTGAAGCCCTGGTCCAGAATCTGGCCCCACGTGGGTATGGACGGGTCGCCCAGGCCCAGGAAGCTCAAGCCCGCCTCCGCAAGGATGGCCGCCGGCGTGAAGAATATCATCTGGGCAAAGACGAATGGCGCCATCTGCGGGAAGATGTGCCTGAGCATTATGCGCCATCTGGAGGCGCCAAGGGCTGTGCTAGCCTCCACAAGCTGCCCTGACCTGACCTGCAACACCATTGAGCGTATCACAATTGTCATGCCGGGCCAGCCAAAGAGGATGAGGATTGCAATCACTATCCATAGCTTCTGGCCCAGGATGAAGGCCAGGAACAGCAGGATGGGAAGCAGGGGTATGTTGGATAGTACGTCGGAGAAGCGTTGTATGGCGATGTCCGTCTTGCCCCCGGTGTAGCCGCTGATTATCCCCATTGTAGTGCCTATCACCGTGGCCATTATGGCCGTGATCAACCCAATGGCCAACGCTACGGGGAAGCCGAAGACCAGCCCCCTGGCCAGGTCCCTCCCAAGGGAGTCGGTGCCCATGAGGCCAAACTGGGAGCCTCCCACTACGAACTTCATGCTCCCAATGGAGTCACGGTTGTCCTGGGAGCGGACCACTATTACAATCCGGTACTCACCCTTGAGCGGTCGAAAACCGCCCTCGCTCTGTGGGTCCGGCACACCGAAGATCGCCTCGTCGACCCTGCCCACCAGGCTGCCTGGCGAAGCGCTTACCTGAAACTCGTCCTGTAGAAAGCCGGCCACCTCGCCCGCTACGGATGGCTCGCCGGTCAGGTGCACTCTGAAAGGGAAGCTCCGGTAGCGGTGTATCGGGGGCGTTTCCCCTGCCCGCGGGGCGGGCGCAACTGTCCTGTACAGGATGAGCGTCTTGCCGTCCGGGCGTATTACGGATACGGATATGCTGGAGGGCCTGCCGTAGTACGTCAGGTCGCCCACAGAAAAGGAGGTGAAGGTGGGGGACTGGTCAGAGGCGTAATCCAGGTTGAAGGCGTAAGTCCTCTCTACTCCCCTGGCCGTGTCCCGGGTCTCCGAAGCCTGCAACGCGGTAAAGACCGTGTGGGGAACGCTCTCCGACTCACGGAATACGCCTGTCCAGACAGGCGGTACGTTCTTCGGGTTGTCCGCCCACGCCGCCGGATTGTTCCACAAGCGGTCGCCAAAGTCCAGTGGGTTGGATATGAGGGCATAGAGTGATATGAGCGTCATCACCAGGAAGAAGGCTACCCCAACCTTGCCGGTTGTGGAGGTGAGCAGCTCCCTGAGCGCGCCCCTAAGCCCCTCGCTCATGCGTACCGCACCCTGGGGTCTACGACTATGTACAACACCTCCAGGATAAACCTGGCTGTAACGTATATGAGAGTGAACATGAAGGTGAGAGCTATCACTACGGTCTCATCCACCGAGAGGATGGCATCGTAGTACAGGCGGCCCATGCCGGGCCAGTTGAACACCGTCTCCGTGAGGATTGCCCCGCCAACAGACGACGCCAGGCCAAGGATGAGCCCGGTGAGAATGGGAGGAGCGGCGACTCGCAGGATGTGGCTGCGCATGACCGCGTTCTCCGACAGGCCCTTGGCGCGGGCGACGGTGACGAAGTCCTCCTGGGCGGTGTTCATCACCATTGTCCGCACCACGTATGTCCACGAACCCGCGGAGATGAGCGCCATTGTGATTACCGGGAGGGCTGCGTGCCAAAGGAGATCAAACAGACGGGCCAAGCCGCCCTCAGGTGGGGGAGCGCTGTACATACCTCCCGGAGGGAACAGCCTTACGTTGAAGTTGGAGAGGATTATGTATGTGAGCAGTATCATCAGAATCCCCGCCCACCAGGCGGGCAGGGCGTTGGAGGTGGCTGCGAAGAGGGAGGCGACTCGGTCCAGCTTGCTGCCCACCCTAGTCGCCAGCTTGACTCCAAAGAATAGCCCGAATACCGCCGTTACGACCGACGCGGTGGTCACCAGGAGCATGGTCCTGGGGAGCCGCTCCACAATCAAGGATGTGATGCTGCTGCTGCCCTCCGCGGTCTTGAGTGTCCTGGCTTCTCCCAGGTCCAACCTGATTACCCGTCCTATCATCTGGGGAAGGCGATAGTACCAGGGCCGGTCAAGCCCGTAGGACGCCTCCAGCTCCTCGCGGTGCTCGCGAATGGCCGCCTCTATCTCATCGGTATCGCGGATGGTTTGAGCCAGGCCCTGCCTTAGCCCGCGCACCTCCTCGTTGACTATGGCAGTCAACATTCTATCGGAGAAGCCGGTGGCTCCCAGCGTCACCACCACCATTACCAGCACAGCAAAGAGTACGCCAACAAGGGTCAGTCCTCTTATTGCTAGGGTCTTGGCAATGGACATATGGATTCCGCCGGCCAAGAGCTACGGGAAGGGCATGGCCTCTCAGGGATTACCCGATCCCCCGCCGCGATCTCATTGTCAAGAACACAATGATAATCCCGACTCCCAATACCACCACCAAGACAAGCCCTATCACGATTCCCAAAGAAGAGCCACCGTCTTCCTCTGACGGGGTGTCCGTGGGAGGGGGAATGTTCGTGCCGGAGGGCGTAACCGTGGGTTCCGCCTGCCCCGTCGGCTCGACCTGTGGCCCCGCGCTGACGCCGAACTCTACGTCCACCCTCTGCTCCAGCAGGGTGGAGAGCTCGTCAGTGTAGGCCGCAAGGAAGAGGTGATACAGGTCGCCTTCCAGGGAGGCGGCCACGTCGGCTGAAACACGCACGCGGAAGCGGTCCGCGGATATGGCCTCCGCCGTCCCGGAGCCGATTATCTCGCCAGTGGCCGGGTCCTGAAAGACGTACCGCACCGCTTTGTTGCCGGGCCCTTCCAACTCCACAACGGCGTCCATGCCGGTTCCCTCCGCTATGGATGCGCCCTCCACACTCACGATCCGGAGGGCCGGAGGCTTGCCGTAGTACAGATCTCCGGGGCTAAACGGGTAATCTGGGTCTCTGAAGGCCTTGATCTGGGCGAACTGGGCGCTGCTATCAAAGGTCTCCAGGTAGTAGGGGCCGTTGCTTATTATCATGTGCCCCTTTTCGCCAAACCAGTCTATGGCAGCGGCGTATCTCGCAGCCGCATCTGTCTGGTCCACCAGGGACACACCGCCAACCGTGAGCGCCCCTTCAGGCGTCGCGGTGGTCTCTGCGAAGTCCCTGAGGGTGTTTCTCACCAGGCGGGCAAACTTGTCCAGCACCAGGCTGATTGGGTCCACGTTGAAGCGGGCTGCCGCGGTGTCGCTGTAGGCCACGGTCCTCTGCCGGAACACCATGTCGTCCATGGCGGCCAGGACCTCCCAGGGCATGGTTACCCCAGAGATGCTGGCATACTGGGCTATGTAGTCGTCCTCAAAGTGCCAGAAGTCCACGTAGACCTCCAGCTTGTCATCTTCCGTGACGCGGAATCCGCGGAATGTGTCCGTAAACGGCTTGCTTGTGGTGGATATGGAGACCTCTATGTCGGCCTTGTCCTCGTTGTACACAATATCAAAGGCCTGCGATATGGGGTAGAGGACGTCGGCCATTGTAATAGGCTGGCCGTGGTGCCACTTGGACTGGAAGTACTTGGAGTAGTCGAAGGTGACCTTGCTGGTGGCCCGAGCGCCGGCAGGCACGTCGCTCCACCCTCCGGCGTCGGCGTCCCACAGGAAGGCGCCGGCAGGTAGGTCCAGCTTGCTTCCGGGGCCGGCCGTCTCCACCCGGTAATCGGCGCGGAAGGGTATTGGAACGCCCGTGAAGGGATGAGTAGCCAGGGGGGTATCGCGGACGTTATTCCAAATGTCGTTGCTGTAGACGTCTCCGAAGCCTCCAACCGGGTTCCAAGTGGTCCTGTTTGTCCATACCCAGAGATTTCCCACGTTGAGTTCGTCGGCGTTGCCGGGGATATGGGCTTCCCTGAGTGTCCACATGCTCCTGGGCCCGGAGACCAGGTCCTCCGTGATGCCCTGGATGTCGGATACGGCGGGGAGGTTGTTCACCGCGGTGATGACCCATATGCGGACCGATTCTTCCAGACACGCCTCTGTTGCCTGCACGTACAGTTGGTCTCTCTCTTCCACGTTCTGGAAATCGCCGGTGAAGATGCGCTGTCCCAGGGCGTCCAACTCAGGGGACTCGTACTGCCAGAAGCCCACTTCCTGCCAGCCTGGCATGTTGCCCAGCCAGGGAGCGCACATCTGGTTTATGTTTCCAAAGTCATATCTCTCAGGCGCGCCTCGCCCCCAGCCCTCCGTGTAGAGGTGCCACTGGAACAGCTGAGGGTCTGTGCCGTACACGGTGAAGATAGCGGGGCCGAACTGCTGAGGCGCCAGTGTAACCGAGAATCCCAGCGTCTCCAGGTTTGCGCGGAGGTCGTTTCCTATGTCCCAGCGCTCATCCTCAGTCCTGACGATGAACTTCAAGTCGATGCGCCTGTCGTTGAAATGCCAGAACCCGTCTCTGAGCTCCGCTCCAGCCTGGGTCATGGCCTCACTGACCATGTCTGTAGCCAGCTCCGGGTCGTAGGCGATCCTGGACTCCTTGGTGAGGTTGAACACGGTGAGGAAGTCGAAGTCGGCGGGGCTCACGTGGGTGAGCATGGGCAAAGCGAACCCCTTGTACACCTCCTGCGCTATGAACGGCCTGTTGACTAAGTATTGCAGAGCCTGCCTCACCTCTTTTATCGACAACGGGTTGAGCTCGCCTTCCACGGCCGGAGCCGGATTCAGCACAATGGAGATTGTGGACGCCGGCGCCTGGTATACGGTGATGTCGGGGTTACCCTCCAGCGCTTCTGCCGCGGGAGTTTTCAGGCTGAAGATGTACATGTCCATTGCGCGGGCCTCCAGCTCCTTGGAGGCAATGCCGACGTCATAGGCGCTGAAGTTGATGGTGTCGGTGGCCGGGCCTGGCCGGTTGTGGGGTGGCGTGTAGTCTTCGTGGGACGTAGCGGCGAAGACCAGGAAGAGCGCCGGCGTCAGGGCCAGCCACAGAAGCCGTTTGGCATTGCTCGTATTCATGTTCAATGTCTTAACCTTCAATGTTCAGAGATTGCTGCGCGGAAGCTACTACAACCTGGAGCGCGCCCTCACGGAGCCTATGAACAGTCCCAGAATCAGGGATCCCAATGCAGCCAACGCTGCTACGACCGTGACCAGCAACGGCGACACACCTACGGAATCACCGTCGTCGCCGCCATCACCGCCCACGCCGGCGGCTTTGATGTCCTCCAGGGAGGCCTGTATCTCAGGAAGCTGGTCCAGGCCTCTCAGGGTGTCCTGTATGGAGGTCAGCTGGGCGTTGTCGTCTCCGGCCGGGCCGGCGCCCACGGAGTCCAGCCTGTCATTTATGCCCTGGATGGACCCCTGTATGTTGTCGAAGCCGAAGTCCATGTAGAAGGAGCCCGTAGCTATGTTCCCCGATGCGTCTATAGCCCTGAAGTCGTGTGCTCCTTCGCCGGAAATTGGTATGAATAGCCGCGCGGTGAACCTGCCGTCGGGGTCGCTCCTGACCGTACTCACCACGGCGCCGCTTATCTCCAGGTACACGTCCTGGTCCGGCTGGAAGTTGGACCCCTGGATTGTGACGTCCTTGCCGCCGGGGCCGGATGGGGGCGAAAGGAATATGGATGGCAGGGGCATGAGCCCCTTGCGGGCAAACGCTATCTTCTGGTTCTGAGAGCCGAACTCACCCAGCCTGGCATCGGGCCAGGCCATGTACACCTCGTCTTCCGTTGCCGCGACTGTGAAGTAGTCGCCTATGAACGCGCCTCCGGGGAAGGCGTAGTTGGGGTTGGATGGGAAGTCCGTTACCCGTGCGTTCTCAATCCACGTCTCGCCGCCGTCTTCGGAGCTGGAGTAGTAGACGTGGTATCGAGTCTCCACGGGGTCATCCCGCATATCGCCCCAGATGGCGTGTATGGCGCCGTCCGGGTCGGTGGATATGGAGGGGAAGAACTGGAGACGAGTGGTGTTGTCGTCATTGATCCTCTTCTTGGTAGTCCAGGTCTCTCCCTTGTCTGTGGAGGCCACAAAGTAGATGTCCCCGTCGTCGGCGCCCTCTCCTTTGGGCAGGCCGGTGAATGCAACATATACCTCGCCCTGCGGCCCTGCGCTGATCTGCGGGAAGTTTGCTCCCCAGTAGCGGAAGAAGGTGTTGCGGGGGCTGAACGGAATCTCATTGAAGTCCGATGCCCTGTTGGTGACGAAGGTGCGACCGTCGTCCTCTGAGGTGGCAACGTGTATCTCCGCGCGCCCTTTGAAGGAGTCGTCATCGGTGCTGTCCACCCAGTTGACGTACACCGTGCCGTCGGGGGCTACGGCGGGCTGCGAACCCTGTACAACCCTCTTGGGAGCGTCCTCCCCCACGGAGGTTATCACAACCGGGCTGACTGAGACAGGCTCGCTCCAGGTGAGGCCGCCGTCCTCGGAGCGCACCAGCTCTATGCTGGTCTCCGTCCTGGGAACCAGTGTGAAAGCCTCTACGTCATTGAGGAAGAAAATTGGAAATATGGTAACGAACTTGGTGTAGGTGACGTAGATAACGTCCTTGCCCGGGTCCTTGCTGCTGGGCCCTATTGCGAGCCAGGGCTTGTCCAAGAAGGGAAGGGAAAGGTCGTAGGTTGTCCTTCCTTGCGGGTCCTCCTCAGGCGGGCCTGTATCGATGTGGCTGGTGGCGGAGGCTATGGGTTCCGACCAGGTGAAGCCGCCGTCGCTGGAAACGGCTATAGGAATGGAGGATACTGCGGCATTGCCAACGGAGTTGCGGATTGTGAATTCTTCTACGTCCACTGAAATAGAGGCTGCATAGGCGTTCCCGTCACTATCGAAGGCGATAACGGGGTCGCCGGCTCCACCAATGTCTCCGGCGGGATACTTGACCTGGTACGGCCCTTCCCAACTGGCCCCGCCGTCTATGGAGTTGTAGGTGGTAATGCCGGGGAAATTGTAATCAATTACACCCAGAATAATCTGCTCCGGGTCTTTGGGATTGACCGCTAGGTGAGGCTCCGTCTGAAAGGGGACTCGGCTGAAGTCACGAGTGACCAGGATGTTGCGACTGAACTTGGGCGACGGACTCCTGTACGGCACCATGGGCCCCTGACCCCCTCCACCCGCCTGGGGAGCGATTCCCCTGACCTGCGGCTGTTGAGGAGGAAATTCCCTGCCCAGGGGATTTCCCTTGGCGGTGGTAAGGCGCGGGTCAAGCCCCTGCGCTATGAGCCACATGGACCCGGAGAGGTTCTTTTGGAAAGCTTCCATCAGCGAGGAGTCCAGAGGACGCGGCGTTGTAAACGTAGGCCCTTCATCGTGTTTGGCTAGCGCTGCGTTGGAAAGTGATGCCGTGATCAGAAGCAGTACCAGAAGGGCGCCAATCCTGAGAGGTCTCCTCGTCATTACATCTCCATTCTTTGCGGTTTAATCCTTGTCCGGCAACGGCCTCAAGCGCCTATGCGTGAGGCGCGGGAGGTCAGTTTAACTGGCTAGTGAATTCCTCCATATTGGTTATCACCGATAACAGGGCCTCACGGTTGAAAGCATCGGAGGTCTCCCCATAGTCGGCTGCGCTGGAGGAGTTGTGGTCTATGAGCCAGTCCTCGTATTCCTGGGTACAGACGCCGGTCTGGGGTCTCCGGTCATTCCAGTCGTAGTAGTTGTCAATCCTCAGTATCACCCTGTCTGCCTGAGTAGCCAGCGAGGGGTCGGCCTTTGCCGCCACGGCCTTCATGTTGTTCCAGTAGTCGAACGATTCTTCTCTGGTGGTTGGAAAATCTCTCCTCAACTCCACCAGCAAGAGGCGGTGGTTTTCTACGGTTTCGGCCAGTGCTTCAAGGTCTCCTAATTTGTTGTCCCGTTCTGCCAGCCCGGTTTGCAGTGAAGCGGTCTGCTCTTCCAGGGACGCAACCCTTTCCAGGGCTGCCGCCGACTTCGATTCCTCCTGGGTCAGCGTCATCTGAAGGGCGCCCACTCTCTCATCAGTCTCTGTGAGTCTATCGGCAAGGTCGCTCTCCACCAGACTGGTTGCCGACAGGCTATCTACCAGGGTCTGATACTCCTCCCCGGCCTGCTCCAACTGCGTGCGAAGTTCCTGGACCTCGGCCTCCAGGTCAGAGGTAGGGTTGAGCGCCTCTCTGCCAAGCCACAGACCCGCCGCCAGGCTCAACGCGCCAACCACCGCGGCTACGCCGAACCAAATCAGGACGACTTTTGCCAATTCTCTCCTGTACTGCATATACCTGTTAAACATCTGCGCTACTTCCTCAAGTTTGGTTAATATCCATATAGCTTAGTCGCTGGAAAAGCCGTTGACTAGTCTAGCACACATTTGATTATCGGTGGGTTTTTGTAATGGGCTTCCGAGGTTGTCGCTCCGCTAGACCCTGGCAGCAGGTCTGGGCATGTTTTGCCAAAGGCTGTTAGAATAGAGAAGCGGTATGCGCCGTTCCACGCGCCACGCGCGGTGAGCCAGGCAGCCCGAAGCGCCGGAATCATCGCCTGAAACGAGGGCCGGGGTTGAACAGAGACGATCATATAGTCAAGGTTCTGAGCAGCCTGTACGAGGTGGTGTCCTGCCTCCAGTGCGGGACGCGCATCAGATTCGGAGACTTCGAGTGTCCTCACTGCGGGAGGGACGTGGACGATGAGATGCGTATGTGGGCGGCAAGGCTGCTGGACAAGCTGAATGAGTGACAGGTACGGCGGCAGGGACGACCGGCCTACGCGCCGACTTCAGCCTGCATGGAGAACGTGGTATTATCATAAGACGGCGGCCGCTCAGAGATATTAGGAGGATAAGATGCCAGGAGACGCTATTACTGTGATACAGGTCTGTAAGGTGTGCGCCTCAGAGGTGGGAACCTTTTCCGAGAAGAAGGAGAACCTCATGCTCGCGGCCGTAGACCACGTCTGGTGTGAGACTTGCAAGGCGGTTATGCCTGCGGCCCGCGATATCGCCGGACGCGGGACATCTATCGCAAGAGAGGTGGAGAGCTACCCACGGCTGCTCCCGATACAGGAGGGTTGAGAGGGCAAGCCTGAGAGGCTCAGTGGCGGGTACGGAGGTTACGGCAGCGCTTCCTCAAGGGCCCGTTGTGAACCCCCTATCACCAGCCTGTCGCCCAACCTTACCAGCGGCCGTCTGATGAGGCGCGGCTCTTGAAGCATCAGTCGCAGCAGGCCGTCGTCATCCAGGCTGTCGCGGGACACCCCCAGGAACTTGAAGGAAGGGCTGTTCCATGCGAATGCCTCGGATAGCTCGTGTCCCTTGAGGAGTTGGAGCAATTCGTCCCTGCTGAAGGGCTGCTGAAAGAAGTCCCGTTCCTCCGGGTCTACACCTTTTTCGTGGAGCCACGCTCTCACCTTGCGGCAGGTCGATCAGCGACTCCACCAATACAAGGTTGCTTGGGCCATTGGCCTAACCTCGCTATCTGGACTGGCTGCATTATACCTCATCGCGCGGCGCTTCTGCCACAGACGCCTCACAGAGGCGCCGGCGCATGGCCTCACGATGGCCGCGGAGCAGCCCTGGAAGCAAGGTCGTCGCGGCTAACCTCCAGCCGCAGCTCCACCCCGGGATTGCGCAGAAGAGCGCCGTTGACCAGTGGGCCGTCTCCCAGCCGGATGATGCGCGCCGATAGACGTTCTCCTTCCACGTCCAGGACACCCACCGTGCCCAATCGCGTGGACTGGTGATGTGGCAGCGTAGCGCTGCCTGAGTTGACATACACTACCCCGTCCCGGAGGGCCAGCCGTTCGTAGTGGGTATGGCCACTGATCACAACGTCCACGGGAGTATCGAAGCGTATTCCGGAGGTGACGTCATGCACCAGGCCGAGTCGCCAGCCGTCCACGTCCAGCGTTTGGGTGGCCTTTACCCGGCGGTCGTCCATCCCGAAGTCGTTGTTGCCGAGGGCAGCCAGCGTCGGGGCAATATCCTCAAGCCAGTCCAGGATGCGCGGGGTAGCAATGTCGCCGGCGTGCAGGATAAGGTCCACCTGGCGAAATGCCAAGGCCACCTCCGGCCAGGGATCGCGGATGGAGGAGGGTAGGTGGGTATCGGAAATCAGCCCTATGCGCATCGCTGGTCCAAGGCCGGTAGGCTATAGCTTGGTGAGAGGGGCTTGACCGTTGCTCAGGATTGCGGCCGGTAACCCTCCGAGGCCAACCGCTCCAGGGTGTCTGCCACCTTCTCTACCTCGCTGGCCGTATTGAAGAAGTGGGCGCTGAAGCGGACTCCGTCCGGGCCGTGCACCGTTCTGCCGACGATTCCGAAACGCTCCTGGAGGGCGGCGACCAACTCCTCCGGCGGCCAACCATCGAGGCCAACGGTCACCAGGCCACAGGCGGAACCCTTGTGGGTTGGGCTTAGCAGGTTGGCGCCGTCCATGCGAGCAACCCGCCCTCTGAGGCTGTCGGCGAGGCTCATGGCGCGCTGCTCTATACGGCTGAGGCCGATGTCCGCAACCAGCCGGAGACTCTCGGCGAAACCGGCCGTCAGTCCGGGGTTGTTGGAGACCAGGGAGAACCGGCCCAGATGGCCGCGGCGACTGTTCTCGCGGCTTGCCTCAAGGGCGTTGGTGGAGAACAGGGGTTCCAGCATGTCCCTGCGTTCCCGGCGGACGTACAGCGCGCCGGTCCCCACCGGCCCCATAAGCCACTTCTGGCCGGACACGGCGTAGAAGTCGCACCCCAGGTCGTTGAGGTTGACCTCCACGTGCCCAACGCTCTGGGCCCCGTCCACCAGCACGGGGATTCCCATGCTGTGGGCCGCTTCGGTTATCTCCCCGATGGGCATTCGCAGGCCGCAGGTGTACTGTATGTGGCTCAGGGCTACCAGCTTGGTCCGATCGCTCATGGCCGACTTCACAAGCCGCAAGACTTCCGCAGGCTCAGATAGAGGCGGAATCGCCACGGAGTTGACGTGGACGCCCATGCGCTGGGCCAGCACGTTGGCAGGCGACGTAAGCGCGGGATGCTCCAGGTCGCATATCAGAAGCTCGTCCCCCGGCTGCCAGTCCATGCCATAGAGGGCAACGTTCACCCCCTCACGCGTGCTGTGGGTAAGGGCCACGTCCTCCTCCTCAACGCTCAGCAGGGAGGCCACGGCCTCAACCGCCAGGCGGTTTA
The DNA here is from genome assembly GCA_965221925.1 of Dehalococcoidia bacterium. Lineage (GTDB taxonomy): Bacteria > Chloroflexota > Dehalococcoidia > Lucifugimonadales > UBA2985 > JAPPHY01. Next base: position 1,316,882 of record OZ244924.1, read on the forward strand.
CCTCTCGTCCCAGGGCCACGCCCCTGGCGCTGGCGGGGCCTACCGCGGACTCCTGCTCCAGGGTCTCTGAAATGCGACGCAGCACGGTGGTAGGCGTGGGCCCGGCCCATCCCGTGTTCATGTAGATGTAGTCCTGGGTAACCGGCAGGAGTTCCCTAAGCTGGTCTGTGTTCATTTCACCTATCCATTCTGTAGACTATAGGCTGTGCTTGGCAGGGTTGGAGCCATTCTATCACGGAGTACAGCGCTAAGCCACTTGCCGGGCCGTCCGGGATTGCGGGCTTTGGCGATTGCCATTACACTCGGTCGCGCCGGGCGCGCCGGAGGCCGGTTTGGCGAGGGCAACGGCGATGCTCCGAGCTTCTCCGCCCGGATCCGGGATAAACGCCGCGAGGGGCCAACTCCATGAGGACGATTATTGGGCTAAGCCTGTGCCTGCTCCTGCTGATGGCGTCGGCGGCCTGCAACGAGGGCGGGGCCACACCTACGGCAATCGCCGCCACCACCGCTACGCCCACCCCCGCGCCGACGCCGACGCGGCCTCCCACGCCGACAGCCGCGCTTGCCGAAACCGCTACGCCCACCCCCGCGCCGACGCCGACACGGCCTCCCACGCCGACAGTCGCGCTTGCCAAAACCGCTACGCCCACCCCCGCGCCGACGCCGACACGGCCTCCCACGCCGACAGCCGCGCTTGCCGAAACCGCTACGCCCACCCCCGCGCCGACGCCGACACGGCCCCCCACGCCGACAGTCGCTCTTGCCAAAACCGCTACCCCCACGCCGACAGTCGCTCTTGCCAAAACCGCTACGCCTGACCCACTGGCCCACTTTGCGCCGCCCGATCCCGTCGAGGGCGTCGGCGAGGTCCGGGAGGCCCTCGTTGCGGGGCGTATATTCCGTTTGGAGGTGGCCCGCACCCCATCCGAGCGCGCCAGCGGCCTCATGGAACGGGCCAACCTTCCGCAAGAGGATGCCATGCTGTTCGTCTTTGAAGCCGAGGAGTACCGGGCCTTCTGGATGAAGAACACCCTGATACCCTTGGACATTCTCTTTCTGGACGCCCGCGGCGTTGTGGTGGACGTCCAGACCATGTATCCACAGATAGGGGCCGCGGACGATGCCCTGAAGGTATATCGCTCTGCCCGGCCCGCCCGGTATGCCCTGGAGATGAACGCCGGCTTGGCCGAGTCCCTAGGCCTTGCGCCGGGGACACAGGTCTTGTTCGGATAGACTAGGAGCCTGTCCGAGGATTCGTTCCGGGAGACGAAAACCGCCACGCAATAACCTGTTTACAGCAATCTGGACTTTGCCGTGGAGTAATTAGCGTTTTTACACTCCACTAATGACGCATATACTTTAGAACATTGTTTCTCGGACAGACTCCTAGGCATTTTCGGGCCATTTGTGCTACACTAGGCTCATGTCGCTAATGGTGAGCCTACCCACCCCGTTCGTGGTGGCCTACCCACCCTGCTCACGGTGAGCCTACCCACCCCGTTCGTGGTGAGCTTGTCGAACCATATGAGCGGGAGGGAAGTGGCACGCAGGGCGCATCCACTCAACAGAGACTGAACAATGACAACCGACCTTTCTTCTCGCAACTGGACCAACGGCACGCTGTTTGTAGGCGACAACCTGGACGTTATGCGGGGTATGAACTCCGGGAGCGTTGACCTCATCTACCTGGACCCGCCGTTCAACTCCAACCAGAACTACGCCGCGCCCATAGGAAGCGCGGCGGCCGGCGCTGCCTTCAAGGACACCTGGACACTGGATGACGTTGACCTGGCATGGCACGGGGAGATAGCGGAAGCCGAGCCTGCGCTGTACAAGATCATAGACGCTGCGGGGTTGGCTCGCGGCAAGGGTATGCAGTCGTACCTGATTATGATGGCCGTCCGGCTGCTGGAGATGAGGCGCCTGCTGAAGCCAACGGGCAGCTTGTATCTGCACGTCGACCCCACTGCCAGCCACTACCTCAAGCTGCTCATGGACGCGGTGTTTGGCCCAGGCAACTTCCGAAACGAAATTACCTGGAAGCGCTCTCACCCCAAAGGGTTGGCGTATACTCGCTTCGCGTCAAACCATGACGTTATCCTGGCATATGGCTCTGATGCGGATGTCACTTGGAATCCAGTCTACACAACTAATCCACGCGCCCATGAACAGTACAACTTGATTGAAAAAGAAACTGACCGCAGGTATCAACTGACAAGCCTGTTGAACCCGAATCCAAACCGGCCAAACCTGACTTACGAATTTAAGGGTGTCACAAAGGTCTGGCGCTGGACAAAAGAGCGCATGGAACAGGCTGATAAAGACGGATTGATCGTAGTCCCTCGCGATGGAAAGGGAGTTCCAAGATTAAAGAGATACCTTGATGAACAGGAAGGTATTCCTGTGGGTGACACTTGGGATGACATCCCCATTGCTGCTGGCAAAGAGCGCACGGGCTACCCCACTCAGAAGCCGTTGGCCCTCCTGGAACGCATCATCAAAGCGTCCAGCAACGAGGGCGACGTGGTCCTTGACCCGTTCTGCGGGTGCGCAACGGCGATGGTGGCCGCCGAGAAGCTGGGCCGCCAGTGGGTTGGCATTGACCTGTCGCCCGTTGCGGAGACGCAGGTGAAGAACCGCCTGGAGAAGGAGGTCCGGTTGTGGACTGGCAGGGTGGTTGTCCGCGCCGATACTCCCCGCCGGACGGACGTGGGCAATCTGCCTCCCTACAAGACTCACAAGCATACGCTGTTTGGACGGCAGGAAGGGCTATGCGCCGGGTGCCGGGTGATGTTCCCGTTCCGCAATTTCACCATCGACCACAAGGTTGCCCAGTCCAGGGGCGGTACGGACCATCTGGACAACCTCCAGCTGCTATGCGGCGCCTGCAACTCCAAGAAGGGTACGCGTACCCACGAGCAGTTCATCGCCCTGCTTGAGAGGGAAGGGCTGCGGTAGAACAATGTTCAACTTTACGGCCTTGGCGCACAAAGATATAATTCCCTTACTCAGGGGTGGTTACGACGCGGGCGCGCCCCGCTCATATGGTTCGACAGGCTCACCACGAACGGGGGAGCCACGAACGGGGGAGCCACGAACGGGTGGGGGGCCACGAGCGGGTGGGGGGCCACGAACGGGCGCTATCTTTCCGTTCGTCCTGAGCTTGTCGAAGGGCATGAACGAGACCCAAGCCCCCCGCTCATATGGTTCGACAGGCTCACCACGAGCGGGCTGGGGCCATGAACACGGGCCCTATCTTTCCGTTCGTCCTGAGCTTGTCGAAGGGCGTGAGCTTGTCGAAGGGCGTGAGCGGGCAGAAGGGCGTGAGCGGGCAGAAGGGCGTGAGCTTGTCGAAGGGCGTGAGCTTGTCGAAGGGCATGAACGGGAACCAAGCCAGCCCGCTCATATGGTTCGACAGGCTCACCACGAGCGGGCTGGGGGGCACGAACCGAGGGGCCCACGAGCGGGCTGGGGGCCATGAGCGGGCTGGGGGCCATGAACACGGGCCCTATCTTTCCGTTCGTCCTGAGCTTGTCGAAGGGCGTGAGCGGGCAGAAGGGCGTGAGCGGGCAGAAGGGCGTGAGCGGGAACCAAGCCCCCCGCTCATATGGTTCGACAGGCTCACCACGAGCGGGCTGGGGGGCCACGAGCAGGTGGGGGGCCATGAACGGGCAGGGGCACATTCCGTTCACACAAGTATCAAGTACGGGGCAGGCTTCGCAGGGGTGGGTATGTGGCGGGCGCCAACCCCCGTGTAGCAACCATTCCTGCGAAAGCAGGAATCCAGGGGTGGGGGAGCGCCACAAAGTAAGGGGCGGTAGACCCCTGCTTGGCAGGGGTGGATATGTGTCGGGCAACTGCCACCATTCAAGCTAAGAACACGAGGGAGGCTATGAGGCAACCGCCAACTTCAACCGAACCACTCTCCCAGTTCCACCCCATAGTCCAGGACTGGTTCAGGAGCAGGTTTGAGGCGCCCACGGAAGCGCAGACCCAGGGCTGGCCGGCCATTGCCCGCGGTCGCCACGTCCTCGTAGCCGCCCCCACCGGCTCGGGCAAGACCCTGGCGGCCTTCCTGATGTGCATAGACAGGCTGGTGCGCAGCGGCCTGGATGGAGACCTGCCCAACACCACCCAGGTTGTCTACGTATCGCCGTTGAAGGCCCTGTCCAACGATATACACAAGAACCTGGCCTCTCCGTTGGAGGAGATACGGGCGTTGGCCGAGGAGCGGGGCGCTCCCCTTCCGGAGATACGTGTCGCGGTCCGCACCGGAGATACCACGTCCTCCGAGCGCCAGAAGATGGCAAAGCAGCCTCCCCACATCCTCATCACCACTCCGGAGTCCCTGTACATTCTGTTGACCTCGGAGAGCGGCCGCAGGGGACTCAAGGGGGTAAAGACCCTGATACTCGATGAGATACACGCCGTTGCGGAAGACAAGCGAGGCTCTCACCTGGCCCTCTCCGTGGAGCGCCTCTGCGCCCTGGCCGAGGCCAACATAACCCGCGTCGGCCTGTCCGCCACCCAGCGGCCCATTGAGGAGATGGCCCGCTTTCTGGTCGGATGCAGGAACATAGACGCGGACGGCGCTCCGAATTGCCTGGTCGTCGATACGGGCCACGCCCGGACCATAGACCTAGACATACGGCTTCCACAGAGAGACCTTGGCCCCATCGCAAGCCATGAGCAGTGGGACGAGACCATTGACGACGTGGTAGAGCTGGCGCAGGCTCATGGCTCCACGCTGGTCTTCGTAAACACTCGCAGGTTGGTGGAGCGGCTGGCCCACCGGCTATCGGAGCGTTTGGGCGAGAACGCCGTGGTGGCCCATCACGGAAGCCTGTCGCGGGCTACGCGGCTGGCGGCCGAGGACAAGCTGAAGAGGGGAGAGGTGAAGATCTGCGTGGCAACGGCCTCGCTGGAGCTTGGGATAGACATAGGGGTGGTGGATCTGGTGTGCCAGATAGGCTCGCCCCGCTCCATCGGCCTGCTGCTTCAGCGCATTGGCCGATCCGGACACAGCCTGGGCGGCGTTCCCAAGGGCCGCCTGTTCCCACTGACCCGGGACGAGCTTGTGGAGTGCGCCGCCCTGCTGCAGGCCGTGAGAAGGGGCAACCTGGATGTCATGGAGATACCTCCCTGGCCGCTGGACGTCATGGCCCAGCAGATGGTTGCGGCGTGCGCGGTGGAGGAGTGGAGCGAGGACGGCCTCTTCGATCTGTTCAGACGCGCCTATCCATACCGGGATTTGACGCGAGAGAAGTTTGACCAGGTGACACAGGTCTTATCGGAGGGGTTTGCCCCCCGGCACGGCCGCGGCGGAGCCTTGCTGCACCGGGACGGGGTTCACGGACGGCTTAGTGGTCGCCGGGGGGCCCGGATAGCCGCTCTTACCGGCGGCGGCGCCATACCGGACAATGCAGACTACGACGTCATCGCGGAGCCGGAGGATACCTTTGTGGGCACTGTTAACGAGGATTTTGCCATCGAGAGCGTAGCCGGGGACGTGTTCCTGCTGGGAAACAACCCCTGGAAGATCAGGCGCGTGGAGAGCGGGCGCGTCCGGGTGGAAGACGCGCATGGCCTTGCGCCCAACATTCCATTCTGGCTTGGCGAGGCGCCGGGTAGGACCCGGGAGCTGTCCCAGGAGATAACGTCCCTCCGTGAGGCCGTTTGGCAGCGACTCGACCGGCCCCAAAAGGCCGAGGAGTGGGTCAAGGCCGAAACAGGGGCCTCTGATGAGGTCGCCGCGCAGCTTGTGGCGTACCTGGTGGAAGGCGTGCGCATACTGGGCATGGTTCCCACGGGGCGGCGGGTAGTCGCAGAGCGGTTCTTCGACGAGAGCGGCGGTATGCAACTGGTCATTCACGCCCCGTTTGGCTCGCGTATAAACCGAGCATGGGGTATGGCCCTGCGGAAACGCATCTGCCGCGCCTTCGACTTCGAGCTTCAGTCCTCCGCCACGGACGACGGCATCAACCTGTCGCTGGGCCCCTCGCAGTCGTTCCCTCTTTCGGACGTGTTCAGCTACATCCTGTCAAGCAACGCGGAGGAGGTCCTCCTGCAGGCCGTCCTCCAGGCCCCTCTCTTTGGGACGCGGTGGCGTTGGGACGCCACCCGCGCCCTTGCGGTGATGCGCTTTTCCGGCGGGCGAAAGGTTCCGGCTCCGCTTCTACGGATGCGCTCCGATGACCTGCTGGCCGCCGTCTTTCCGGCCCAGGTGGCATGCCAGGACAACGCCATGCCGGGCGACATTGAGGCGCCTGACCATCCCCTGGTCTTCGAGACGGTGCGAGACTGCCTGACCGAGGCTATGGACGTGGAGGGCCTCAAGGAGGCGCTCGCCGGCATAGAAAGAGGCGATATAGAGGTGTACGCCAGGGACACCATTCAACCCTCGGTCTTCGCCCATCAGCTGCTGAACACCATGCCGTACGCCTTCCTGGACGATGCCCCGCTGGAGGAGCGACGCGCCCGCGCCGTCCCACTGCGGCGCGCCCTCCCGGACGACGCCAGAGACCTAGCCGCGCTGGATCCGGAGGTCATCGCACAGGAGTCGGAACATGCCTGGCCCCTGGTTAGGGACGCGGCCGAGCTCCACGATGCCCTTCTGGTCCTGGGCGTTCTGCCGGAGACGCCCTCCCTGTGGCCGAACTGGAGCGCCCCTTCCGAGGAGCGGGAGCGGTGGTTCCGTTTTCTCGTAGAGGACGGACTCGCCTTCCGGCTTGAGCAACCTGGCGGCCTGCGCGCCTGGGTGGCCGCTGAACGCCTGCCCCTGGCCCAGGCCATGTATCCGGAGGCGGAGTTGAATCCAACCCCCACAGGCTCAATAGCCGCCGCAACGGAATTGACGCGCGAGGACGCCGTCCTGTCGGCGCTGCGCGGGTGGGTGGAGTGCAGCGGGCCCTTCACCATCAGCGAGATGTCCACAACGCTCGGCCTCACCGTGTCCGACATGAGGATAGCCCTGGCTCAGCTGGAGGCTGAGGGGCTGGCGCTCAGAGGGCAGTTCCGGCCGGGGGCTACGGAAGAGGAGTTCTGCGACCGCCGCGTACTGGCCCGTATCCACAGGGGCACAATAGGCCGGCTCCGCCGAGAGGTGGAGCCGGTATCGCAGGCCACCTTCATACGGTATCTGCTGCGCTGGCAGCGCGTTGATCCGGACCACCGGCTCCGGGGCGAAGACGGCCTGCTGGAGGTGATCGAGCAGCTTCAGGGCTTTGAGGCCGCGGCCGGGGCCTGGGAGTCCGAAATCCTGCCCTCGCGGATCAGAGACTACGATGCGCATCTCCTGGACAAGCTGTGCTGGGAGGGGGAGGTGTCCTGGGGTCGGCTCAGCGGGCGCCACGCCGGAGGCAACGGCGCCTTGGGCCGGGCCACTCTTTCCAGGGCCACCCCCATAACCCTGGCTCTGAGGGAGTCGCTGGACTGGCTGCTGGACCGGCCCGCCGGAGAGTGGCCCGGTCTCACCGGGGCCGGAGGAGAGGCGCTGGAGCTTCTCGCCCGGCGCGGCGCGTCCTTCACATCGGACATCATTGCGGCCACAGGCCGCCTGCCATCCGACGTTGAGGAGATACTCTGGCAGCTTGCGGCTTCCGGACGAGTCACGGCGGACAGCGCGGAAGCCCTGCGACAGCGCCTCCGCGGCAGCGCCGTGAGCTCCGGGCGCCCGCGGCGAGCATCCGCTGCAAGACGGAACGGCCTGCGCCGTAGGCAGGGATACAGCAGATGGTCACTGTTTGAGCCGATTGACCCGCCGGAAGACCCGATAGAGGAGAGGGCGCGCCAGCTTCTCAGAAGGTACGGCGTGCTGTTCCCTGAGCTGCTTGCGCGGGAGTCTATTGCGCCCCCGTGGCGGGAGCTGGTCCGCATATTGCGACGCCTTGAGGCTCGCGGAGAGATACGGGGAGGTCGTTTCGTGACGGGCTTTGTGGGAGAGCAGTTCGCCCTCCCGGAGGCGGTGGAGATGCTACGGAGCGTCAAGAACGCCGAGGCCAACGGTGAGATGGTGGTCGTATCCGCTAACGATCCCCTGAACCTGGTGGGCATTCTGACGCCCGGTGAGAGGGTGGCCGCTCTCGCCGGAAACCGGCTGATCATCAGGGACGGCGTTCCCTTGTGCTCTCTGGAGGGAAACGACCTTGTGGTCAGAGCCAACGGAGACGGGGCGGTCCCAGCGGAGGCCGGCATCCTGCTCCGGAAGTCGTCTGCAGAGATGGAGGCTGCCGGCCGACCTCAGCCGTAGATTGACACGGGAGGAGTCCCAATGCTATATTCCAAGCCAACCACACCAATCCGACAAGCGGCCCGAACCCAATGCAGCGCCGACTCCTGAGCAGGCTCTATCGCAGCCTGGACAATCTGTACCATAGGAGGGGAGTATGACCAAGCCACTACCTTTGGAGGGCATACGCGTACTAGACTTCACCCACATCGTTGCGGGGCCCCAGTGCACCCGCATCCTGGGAGACCTGGGCGCGCAGGTGATCAAGGTGGAGCAGGAGCAGGCTATGGACACCACCAGGTCTGCCATGTTGGGGGGTATTGGAGGGATTCCCGGCCCCAATCGGAGCGGGATGTTCGAGTACTTCAACCGCAACAAGCTGGGTATCACAGTGAACGCCCTGATGCCCGCGGGGCTGGACCTGATAAAGCGCCTGGTAGCCGTCTCAGACGTGGTTGTCGAGAACTTCAGTTCCCGCGTCCTGGAACGCTGGGGCCTCTCCTACGAGGAGCAGCGCGAGATCAAATCCGACATCATATACGTCAGCGTCACAGGATTCGGCCACATTGGCCGCCTCCGCGACTATAGCACCTGGGGGCCCACCGCGCAGGCCCTCTCCGGCCTCACCTTCATGTCCGGGCTGCCGGACGAGCGTCCCGCAGGTTGGGGATACAGCTTCCTGGATCACACCGCGGGGTACAACGCCGCCATAGCCACCCTTATGGCCATCCACCACCGCAACCGCACCGGCGAAGGCCAATGGCTGGACCTCTCACAGGTGGAGTCGGGGATGATACTCACCGGCCCCGCCATCCTGGACTACACCGCCAACGGCCGTCCTTACAGGCGTCCCGGCAACCCACCCGGCAATCGCTCCAGCCACCCGCGCGTGGCTCCTCACAATGCCTACCGCTGCGCGGGGGACGACGAAATCGTGGCCGGCCAGCCAAGGCAGCGCTGGTGCGTCATATCCATCTTCACGGAAGAGGACTGGGGAAAGTTCTGCAAAGCCATCGGCTCCCCGGCCTGGACAAGCGACCCAAAGTTCGCCTCGAACGCGGATCGCGTTGCCAACGAGGATGAGCTGGACCGGCTCATTGAGGAGTGGACGATCGACAAGATGCCGCACGAGGTGATGCACCGCCTACAGAACGCGGGCGTAGCCGCCGGCGCCGTCCAGACCAATGAGGACAAGGTGGTCAGAGACCCTCAGCTCCGGTCGAGAGAGTTCATCCAGAAGGTTGTCCACAGGGAGATCAACGAGCCCTTTGAGACGGACAGCCTACCGATAAAGTTCACCTGCACGGAGCCCAGGATACGCCAGGGGTCTCCGCCATTGGGCGCAGACAACAACTACATTCTCACCGAGATACTTGGGATGAGCGAGGCGGAGATCTCCGATATGGCTGAACTGGCGGTGTTTTAAGCGGAGATGCTCGAAAACCAACGCGCGGGAGGAACACGATGACTATAACAAGCAACTCGCACTCTCAGCCAATGGCCCTTGAGGACCTTGTGGTCCTGGACCTGACCGATGAGAAGGGTATGTACATGGGCAAAATGCTTGCGGACATGGGCGCCCGGGTCACCATTGTGGAACCCCCGCAAGGCCACCCCGCCCGCCACATCGGCCCATTCTACCAGGATGAGCCGGACCCGAACAAAAGCCTGCTCTTCTGGTACAACAGCACAAACAAGGAGAGCGTCACGCTGGACATCGCGACTCCCAAGGGCGCGCAGCTTCTGAGGGACATGGTGAAGGACGCAGACATTATTCTGGAGTCCTTCCAGCCGGGGTACCTGGACTCCCTGGGAGTTGGGTACGAAGCCCTTTCCGAGATCAACCCACGGCTGATAATGACCTCCCTCACACCCTTTGGGCAGACAGGGCCGTACCGGGACATGAATGCGTCCAACCTTGTGTCTATGGCAATGGGGGGCATCATGGCTAGCTGCGGCTACGACCACATCCCGGATGCTCCACCAATGTCCTGCGACGGCTGGATAGGGTACGCCACCGGCTGCAACTTCGCTGTAATGGGCGCCATGACCGCCGTGATATACAGGGACATGACCGGACAGGGCCAGCAGGTGGACGTGTCCATTCACGAGGCCCTCTCATGCACAACGGAAGCCGCCATGCCCAACTGGTTCTACGACCGGAAGGTGCCAATCAGACAGACGGGGCGTCATCATGGCCTCACCCCCACCCCTTCCACGCAGTTTGTCAGCAGCGACGACAAGCTGGTAAATGGGTTCGACATTCCGCCCAGGTCGTTGGATCGATGGAACAGACTGGTCGCGTGGATGGATGAGAAGGGGATGGCCGAGGGACTCAAGGACGATAAGTACCGTGAACTCATCAGCCAGGGTGTGCGCAGCGGCCCTGAGATGGATTTCCTCCGAGACCGTATCACGGAGTTCATTGCGAGCCAGTCGGCGGACGAGTCCTACCACGGTGGGCAGCAGATCCGTCTGGCGTGGGCTGTGATCCGCTCCCCGGAAGAGAACCTGGATGACGAGCACTTCCGAGACGACAGGGGGTTCTTCCCGGAGGTGGAGCATCCGGAGCTGGGAAAGTCCTTTGTCTACCCCGGCGCGCCGGCCATCTTCAGCCGCACACCGTGGCAGATGCGCCGTCGGGCTCCCCTGCTGGGCGAGGACAACGATAAGGTCTTCTCCCAGGAGATGGGGCTGAGTCGGGAACAGATGGTGACCCTCAGAGAGAGCCGAGTGATATAGCGGAGGAGGGTCTGCAAGAGCTGCGCCTCTGTCCTGGCGTCTGCCACTGCCCCGGCAGCCGGTAAAGCGTCGGGTTTTCCGGGGCTACTCGTGGGTGGGGTCTTCGCGTAGGTAGGCGTCCGACCCGTCCAGCCAGTCCGTGCGAATGGGGGCAAAGGCGTCTATATCGTCGGTCTCCTCCAGGGCCTCGGCGCTGTGCTCCACGTTGGAGGGTATGGTGAGGGTCTCCCCGGAGCGCACCACTATCTCCTCGCCTGCAATCACGAATAGCAAGGCTCCACTCAAGACGTGAGTGATCTGCTCGCTCTCGTGGGTGTGGGCCGGCACCTTGGCCCCCTTCGGAAAGTAGATGCGGCCCAGCGTAACCCTTTCCCCGGTGACTATACGCCGCCTGAGTCCCTGAATGAGCCTGTCTTCCGGCACGTGGTCCCACGGCGCTGACTTCATGGACACCCTCCCCCTTGAAAGCGCCGCTCTTGCTATGGGGAGCTAAACGCCTGTCTCAACAATATGCCCTGCTCCGCCTCAGTCAGCGCCGGTGGAGAGCTTTGCATAACCGGCGCCACAACGCGTCATTCCGAGCGCAGCGAGGAATCTAAGACGTTGCGCCGTACTCATGGGAGCATTACAGCCACAGGGACCCTCGTGGTGGACGGGAGCCTTTAGATTCCTCACTCCGCTACGCTCCGTTCGGAATGACGTTGGCCGGGGTTATGCAAAGGTCTGCCGGCGCGGGAAGCAAGCAGGCCCATGAGGTGATCCTTGACTTCGTAGAAGGTCTCAAATGCGAAGTGAGGAAGCTCATAGCGTCGAAAGCGCTCCAGCAGGCCTCCCCTGGCTATCACGTGGTCCGCGCCCAGGGCCGGGGCTACGTCCGAGATGCTGTCGCCTATGCAAACTACGGGCTGTTCGGCGGCTTGCAGATACCTCAAGCAGGCCACCTTGAAGTTCTCCTCTATGGAGTTTCCCTCCGGATCCACGTATTCGATAGACATGCCGTCCCCTGTGACGCGCCCATGCCCGGAGTATCTCTCCAAGTCTGACAACCCCAGTTTCTGGAGAACGGCGTCTATGTATATGTCCATACCGTTGCTGACTATAACGAAACGTATACCCTCTCCAAGGCAGTAGTCCACCGCCTGTGAGAAGCCCTGCCTTACTTCCACCTCTCTAACCGCAAAGTCCCGCGCCTCATCCGCGCCTATCCTGACTTTGGCGAACTGCCTGCGTTGACACTCCTCCACGCTGATACGGCCGGCCTCGTACTCGTCGTTGGTCCTATCCCACTCGGCGCGGTCGGTGGTAAAGCTCTTCTGAAGCCTCACCCCAAGGTCGTGGACGGTTATGGTAGCGTCGAAGTCACATTGAACGATAAACACGGGCGCCTCCTCAGGTCAAACGCAGGCATTATACAGCATCCCGGCGCGTGCCTGAAACCACCATAGCGAAGGAGGCCGGTGGCTCGGTCGTGACCAATAGGCGCTCGCCGGGACAGGATATTGTACGCCTACATCCTCCTGGCCCGCACGGGGACGGCGGCGTTCGCCTCTCCGACCGCGGGGGCGCTGATTCTGTCAGGCTGGGAAATCGCATATCCACCCGGCAGGGGATAGGGGAAAATCCGCTCCGCATCGTGGAGGTCCTCCAGTGTGTCCACCTCCGCCCACGTCCGGTGCCCTGTCAGGTGGACGGCCATCTCCATGTCGCCCTGTGCGATGAGCCGGGCTATTACTGCCTCGTAGAACTCATTGGTCAAGCCCTGCGCCACGTATGAGTCCAGAGCTGGCAGAAGCTGCTGCTTCATAGTCTCTTTGGAGAGAGCGTAGATATTCACCGTTTTAAGGGCGTTGCTGTAGTCGAAGTCCGCAGGTTGCTGCGACTTTAGGACCATAGAGGCGCTGAGGCCCTCCCGCGCCAGTATCACCGTGCCGTTCATGGGGGGACGGAACCGGTCCACCACCGCGGCGTTTGCGTACCGGCCCCGAATGAGGTCGTCCAGAAGGCCATACTCAAACAGCAGGTCTGCCTCCAGCAGCAGGATGTCGTCATCCAGGTAACGGCGCGCCAGCCACAGGGAGTAGATGTTATTGGTGTTTTCGAAGGCATCGTTGGTGACGTAGGTAATCCGCATATTGGCGAACCTGGATCCAAAGCGGCGCTGCGCCATGTGGCCCAGGTGTCCAACCACTATGACGCAATGCCGGAATCCGGCGCGATTCAAGGACTCCAACTGGTAGTGCAGCAGTGGCTTTCCGTGCACCTGCGCCAGGCACTTGGGGGTGTCGTTGGTCAAGGGGCGTAGTCTGACGCCCTGTCCGGCTGCGAGAATTACCGCCTTCATTGCTATACTCCTCCTACACGTATTGATTGCTCTTCCGTTGTGGGAGTGGCATCCAGGGCCTGAAGCGCCTGAACGAGTTGGGCGTTTTCCTCCAATGTGCGTGACGCCATTCTGACGAAGCGGTCGTCCAGCCCATTCTTCCGACCGCAATTGTTTATGAGGATTCGGAACTCCAGGAACATGCGGTCGGTGAGCTCCGTAGCCGTAAGCCCGTTGAGTACCCGGCAGAGAACAAAGTTCCCCTGGGTGGGGTATGGATGAAGATAGGGGACTCCCTGCAAGCCGGAGTACAGAGACTGCGCCGCTCGTCTAACCTGATCGCATGAGTCTGCGAACTGCTGTCCGTACTCCTCTATGCGCTCAAGGAAATACTGCGCCAGGGAGTTGATCCCCCATATGGGCAGGTGGCTTCGCATCTCCGCTATCCTGCCACGGTCGCTGGAGGCCGCGTATCCCAGCCGCAGGCCGGGGATGCCATAGGTCTTGGACAGGCTTTTGAGGATAATGAGGTTGGGGTAGTCCCAAAGCCGCGTCATGGCTGATGGAAGCGGATCGCAACCCACGAAGTCGATAAAGGACTCATCCAGTATCACAAGGTCCAGGTGGCGCAACGACTCCAGGAACTCCCAGACGCGCTCCTGCGGTATGGCCACTCCCGTGGGGTTGTTGGGGTTGATGAGGAGAGCGGCGTTGGCCTCGCTATCCTTAACGTGCCTGGCAAAACCCTCCACGTCCACCTCAAAGTCACCCTCCAACTGATACCCGCTCACCTGCTTCCCCTGGAGAACGGCGCGGTTGACGAACTCGTCGAAAGTGGGTATTGGGACAGCCAGGCGCTTCACAAATCGGTCCGTGATGACGCTTATGAGCTCGCTGGCCCCGTTGGCTATGACCAACTCCTCGTGGGTGATTCCCAGGGGCGCGGCTGCCAGGGACGACAAATGCCAGTTGGTGGATGGGTATGACTTTACCAGTCTTCTCAGCCTGGCGCCCAGTGAGTCGATGAACTCGTCGGGCGGGAAGTAAGGGTTGGTCATGTAGCAGAAGTCCTTGACGTCAAAGCTCCAGAACCCGCCGTACAGGGAAGAAATGTAGCGGACATCCGGTTGCTCCATAGCTCTCTACTCCTCTTTGGATATGATTCGGGTACAGGCTATGCCACAAAGGGCCAATAGGCCAACATCAACCTGCTCACAGGCACCCGATTAGATAGTTGCGGCAATAGGATATATGCCGACAGAAAGGCTAAGGTCATGCGCCGGGGCATGCTTAGGCGTTGCTGGGGTCTGCCGAAAGGCGACGGTCAGAGGTGCGAGGGAGGGAAGGGCTGACGCCCGGGAAGGACGGCTTGACTTCGGCTGCGGGAGTGCGCCTTGCTGTTTCCACGGACGAACCGGTGGGCGGCATCGCAGCGTCCGGCCTTCAGGCGGTTTATACGCGCGTGCTCGAACCGAAAGGTGGGTGAGTCGTTCATGCGCATGATATGACCTCCTTTCTGCATATTGGCGCTGTGGCCTAGAGGTAAGGTTATCCTATTGGTGTAACGTGCCCTTGTCAAGCCAATGGACGGCTTTGAGTGGGCGGAGTCCTCCCCGCTCATATGGTTCGACCCGCTCACCATGAGCGGGAACTTGGTTTGGCATGAGCGGGAGCAAACCTTCCGTTCGTCCTGAGCCTGTCGAAGGGTCCGAGCGGGAGCAAACCTTCCGCTCGTCCTGAGCCTGTCGAAGGGTCCGAGCGGGAGCAAACCTTCCGCTCGTCCTGAGCCTGTCGAAGGGTCCGAGCGGGAGCAAACCTTCCGTTCGTCCTGAGCCTGTCGAAGGGTCCGAGCGGGAGCAAACCTTCCGCTCGTCCTGAGCCTGTCGAAGGGTCCGAGCGGGAGCAAACCTTCCGCTCGTCCTGAGCCTGTCGAAGGGGGTCCGAGCGGGGGCGCGTCTGTGCTCTCACGGGCCATCTCTGGTAGTATTAGCAGTGAACCCTTTGATATTTGATATTACCGAGGTGCAGCTATGGCGCAGGAGCTTGGCCGTATGGAGCGACCGTCTACGGAGTCGTTCCGGGGAAAGAGAAAGCTGTTGCTGGCGCCGCGCGTCTACGCGCCGCCAACCGACGAGGAGGAGGGAATCGCCGTCCTACAACGATACTGGGACCAGATAGAGTCACAGGTCGCATCTCTGGAGTCCCGGCTTGGGACAATAAGGCGCGTCTACCACGAAGGCATGACAAAAGGCGGCGAGGAAGCGTTGAAGTACATGGCAACCGTAGATGAGCGGTGCCACGCCTTGATTCAATCCAAGATCAGTGCAGGAGCCTCCCTTGAGGCTACCGAGGACGGCGAGGTCCTGGTGGAAACCCTTGACCTGCAACGCTGTCTGATGCTGCCTTTCTCCGGCGACACAGTGGCTTTGAGGCTCCGCGAATGGCTCACGGAAGGCCTACACAGGCGTTACGAATACGTGTCCAGGCGAATAGATGACACGCTTGGGGAGGACCAGGTTGGCCTGCTGTTCATCAGCGAACGCCACCAGGTCCAGTTTCCGGCGGACATGGAGGTGTTCTTTGTCGCGCCGCCCGCGCTGGACGAGTTTCGCCGATGGCTGGATGGTTGGATTACCAAGCAGCAGGCCGCCAGCTCCCAGGGCCGTCAGGAAGGCGATCCTTCAGAAGGCCAATAACCTGTCTGACCCATACCCCCTGCATAAGGCGCGCCATGTGCCGCCGACGTTGGAAGGTCCGGCAAGCCGGTTGGGAGCGCAGGCTCCAAGCTGCCCGTGTAAGTGGTAAACTGTCCATATACGTTCTAGCGGGAGGTTTAGCGTGAAGGCAATCAGGATACACTTTTCAGACACCGGCGATGAGCTTCTGATGGATGACGCGCCCACTCCTGTCCCGGAGTCGGGCCAACTCCTGGTCAGGGCGCAGGCAATAGGATTGAACCGCGCAGACCTGTATCGGAGGAGGACGGCGCCGGAGGGCGAGCCGGAACCTCCCAGAATCCCGGGCCTGGACGTAGCCGGGGTGGTGGAATCGGTTGGAGCGGACGTGACGGGCTGGAGTCCCGGGGACCAGATCATGGCCCTGGTGAGAGGGGCTTACGCCGAGTACTCTATCGCAAATTCCGCTCTGGCGTATCGCCCTCCGGCGGGGATGTCGATGACAGACGCCGCCTCGCTGCCGTGCGTGTTCCTCACCGCCTGGTACGCCTTTCAGATGGCGGGCCTCAAAGCCGGAGAGACGGCGCTCATCCATGCGGCCGGCAGTGGCGTGGGCATGGCTGGAATCCAGCTTGCGAAGGCGCTTGGGGCCAGAACGCTGACCAGCGCAGGTTCAGATGAACGTGTGGCGCGCGGCTGCGAGCTGGGAGCGGAGGCCGGGGTGAACTACTCCGACCAAGACGTGGCAGAGGAACTGCTGCGACTGAGCGATGGCCGCGGCGTGGATATGGCGCTGGACACAGTTGGGGGCGCTATCTTCGATGCGACCTTGAAGGCGTTGGCCGAGGGTGGCCGCGTCGTCACTGTGGGCGGCCACAGCGGCCAGCGCGCCGAGTACCAAGAGCCGGAGCTGGCCCGGAAAGGGCAGTGGGTAAGAGCTATGGGAGTGTTCAATGAGGCCCAGGAGGACGCGGAGCAACTGGGATGGCAGCAGATGAAGTCCTGGTTTGAGGATGGGACGCTGCGCACCATCGTTCAGGAGGTGATTCCCTGGACTGAATCGCAGCGAGCGCAACAGGTCCTTGGGAGCCGCGGAGTCTTTGGCAAGGTGGTGATGGAGATACCCTGATCCGGGTTGCGCCAGACAGGGGTTGCGCCTCCAGGTCATCCACGTCCGGGCAGTGGGCCTCAATGCGAGTGGGCTTGCTCTTCACCCACGGTGCGAAGAGCTTTCAATATCTCCTCCCGGCGGGATGGCATACGCTCCGCCCAGCCCCTGATGAGGCCGAAAGATCCCGCCAGCATCATGGCCCCGTGGGGCGTGGCGAAGTACGGGCCCAGGCGCGATCCCTCCAGCATACCCCTCATGGGGCCGATTACGCTAAGGAAACCCAGCTTTTCCCCTCCCTGGACCACCACGGCGCCGTGGCCCTGCTCACGCCATACGGCATCGCCGTCCAGCCCACCGCTCGCCAGGTCAAGGAGGTGCTGCTCCAGCCGCTCCCGCGACAGGACGTGCGTGTGATGCTCGAAGATGCCCATGATCGTGGTGTCGTGGAGATGAAATGCAAGGGTGTGCTCATTGCCAAGGTTGGCCACAACCTTGCAGCCCTGTTCGGCGACGTGTGGGTCTTCGAGTGAGCCCAGCACCGCGGCCTCTGCGGTATCCATGAGAAGCAGAGGGGTCTCATCGCCCGCGGTGTCCACCACCGCTTTCATACGCGTGAGGTAGTCCGGCACCTCATTGGCCAGGTAGAGGAATGAGATGACCTCCTGCTTACCGCCCATCACCTGCTCCCTGAGATGGTCAAAACGAAACTTCCTGTCGCTGTACCCCGGCGGGGCATTGCCGTGGTCGAAGACCGCAACGGCTATGGCGTCCCATTGTGGGTCTACCTCAAAGGCTTGCAGGGCGCGTCCGACCATGCCCAGGTCAAGGTCGCCCAGCTTTACCCGCGTCCCGGGCAGCCGCTCTGCCTCTTCCTCTGAGACGATGACGATCCCCATCTCCCGCACCATCTCCGGGTCGTCGTCAAAGGTCACTGCGGCGGTGGGCGTAGCGTAGGCCGCGAGGCCGGAGGCGATGTGCTCCCGCACCGCGCCGGTGACCGGCCCGCCTCCCATGTTGACGCCCGTGAGGACCAGATGATTGCCTGACGCCGTGGCTGCTCGCACTCTCCGAGCAGCGATTACGGTGGGCGCCGGCATTACGAGTTGTATGGAGTTCTCCACCGCTCGGCCAGAGTCGAACAGAACGATGTCCTGGGTGCCGGTTCCTATGTCTATAGCCAGTATCTTCATTTGGGGCCATTCTAATCGGCTCCGGGGAGCCATTCAAGGGCTAAGGGAACGCAATCGGATATTCTCTACAAGCGCTGTCAATGGCGTACGACACCGCTCGTACTGAGCTTGTCTAAGTATGTGAGCGGTGGCAGCTACGCCACTCCCCTCCCGCTCGTGTGGTTCGACATGCTCACCACGAACGGGAGGGGAGTGGCGCTCCACCCAACGTTGACATTGCCAACACATGTTGAGAATGCCTGACATGTGGTATATTCATCCCTATGATGGAGCGGGAGAGATACTGCGCCGGCTGTGGCGCGCCGTTGGAGATGAGATACACCCAGGGCGCGAGCAGGCCGGTCTGTCCGGCGTGCGGCAGGATAGTCTACTACGACCCAAAGCTGGCGGCGACGGCGGTGGTGGTGGAAGGCGGGAAGGCGCTTATGGTGCGCCGCCTGACGCAGCCCGGATATGGCCTGTGGAGCCTCCCAGGTGGCTACGTGGATAGGGGTGAGGTGGTGGAGCGGGCGGCGGCCCGCGAGGTGCTGGAGGAGACCGGCCTGCGGGTTGACATAACCGGCTTGATAGGGCTTTTCTCCGAAGAGGGGCATCCCGTGGTTGTGGCCGCCTTCGACAGTCGCAAGGTGGACGGGGAGGCCGTAGCCGGGCCGGAGGTGTCCGAGTTGGGCTACTTTGCGCTGGACTCCCTGCCACAGCTGGCCTTTACCAGGGACATGGAGATACTGAAGGCATGGGAGAGGCTGAGAAACGGCGCAGGCAGAGGGAGACCGTGACCTTGCGCCAACCGGCGGGTGAGAAGCGGGCGGAGAGCCTCCGCCACGTCCGATTCGTCTAAGCGGTGAGAGGCTATTCTTGACCTGCAAGCATTTTGTCCAGGGTCTCTCGAAGGCCCTCCATTCTTGAGGGACCTACGAATTTGGTGACCACCTGCCCCTGCGGATCTATGAAGAACTTCTCCGGAATGCCCCTTACGCCGTACTCCACCAGAATCGTGCCCTGGGTATCCAGGCCGGTGGGATATGCCACACTGAATTGCTCAACAAAGTCCCTGGAGGCGTTGAGTTGGTCCCAGATGCCAACTCCAATGAACTCCACCCCTTTGTCCCGGTACTCATCGTAGACCTGCGCCAATACTGGCGCCTCCTGGCGGCAGGGCGGGCACCATGAGGCCCAGAAATCCACCACCACCACCTTGCCCCTCAGGTCGGATAGGGTTATGGAGCCCCCGTCCAGGAGCTCCAGGGTGAAGTCCGGCGTCGCCTTCTCCTCAATGTCTACCTCTCCAAAAACCTCGTTGACACCCGGCCCACCCGGCGCGCCTCCGGAGCGAGACAGCCCCCAGCCCAATAGCGAGAAAAACGCCACAAATGCCAACAAAGCGAATCCCAGAGTGATACCCCGCCTGCTCAAGGCTCTGGCCTCTCAATCCTACTGTCATCCGTGCTGGTGGACGAGCCTCCTCCCTCAGGGGTAGGTTGGGCTTCCGGCCAAGGTGGAGAGTTGCCGGAGCCGAGAAGGCGGCCTTTCAGGTCGCTCCGCTCCTGTAGGTACTCCGTCCTTCCAATCTCCCTGCGTTGAAACCGGTCGTCCAGCAGGGCAATGGCCTCTATGAAATAGGGCCGTTCTGAGCTCCCCTCCATGACAGGCCTTGATGACCTCCGGGCCCTCAGGAACACGGAGGCCAGCAAGGCAAGCAGAGCTATTCCAAATGCTCCCGGAATGGCGCCGGCCAGGAAGTCCTCTCCGGTCAACGTGTTTTGCCAGCGACGCCATAGGGGTGGTTGAGGCAGCCCCACAAACTCAACCTCTATTCTGCTGCCTGCGCTCAGGTCTTTGGATTCCAGCCGTCGATATACCCCCTCTGCCAGTACCAGGGGCTCCGTCTCTTGTAGTCCATTGCCGCTGACCTGTCCCAAACCCTCCGGCAGGAGAATGTGGAACGTATCCGCGCCAAACGGGAAGCCGTGATCGAAGGTCAGCCTGCCATCCTCGTAGTAAGAACGGAACCTGTAGGCGACTTCGTACGCGCCGGGCTGCACGGGCGTGGTGAGGGCAAAGCCGAGGTCAACCTGGAGTATGCGCCCCCCTCGCATGGTGGTCTGGACGTCCAGGTCACTTACCGGAGAGGGCAGAGAGAACCGGAGCATATTCATCTGTCCGGCCTGTGCGAGGTCCGGTACAAAGGTGCGGTCGCCTGTGTTCTCCAACCCCACCAACTCCAGAACCTCCATCACCTGGGCGTCCGGATCGGCGGCGCTGACCACCAGGGAGTGTGACCTTACCAGTATCGCCTCGCTGCTGTCGACGCTTTCGTAGACAATCAGCTCTACAGGTCCCGGCGGCAGAGGGTAGTCGCTCTCGTAGGAGTAGGTGGCGCCGGAGTATTCCGCGCTGATGATGTAGCCGATGCCTTCGCCGCCTGGAACTCCTTCGAAGCTGAAGCGCCCTTCGTCGTCGGCTATGGATTCTCTTGTCTCCAGTCTATCGCCCCGGCTGAATACGTTGAGGGCAACCGTCAGGTTGGGGGGGAGTTCCTCCCCGGCCGTGCCGTTCTTCAGCAGGCCCTCGACGGCCACCGACTCCTGGGCGTGAGCCAGGTATGGCGCAGCGGCCAGCGTCACCAGGAGTATCCCTCCAAGAAGGGCAGTTCTCATTGCTCTGCCCAAGGCGCCTCCTCTTCAGCCGGATCGGACTGCTCCGCGCCAGGTGACTCACACCTGGGACAGAGCGAGGCCTCGGCATCCCTCTCTCCACCGCACTCGCCGCAAACGGTCACACTCTGCACCGTTCCCCAGGACATACGCAGCTCCAACACCTCGTCTTCGATCTCACGGGTCAAGCGGCTCAAGTCCTGCGAGAGAAGCTCCTGCTGTCTGAGAAGGGAAGCCGCCCGAAGACGATAGGCTCCCAGCCTATCGCTGTACTCCTGGGATGGCACATGCCCCAGATCATGGTCCAGGGTGAGGGTTTTTATCTCATCGTACACCTGCTGCCGTTGCCGTTGCGCCTCGCTGAGGGAATCAGAGGGTGAGGATGGCGCGTAGTCGGCCTGCGCTCGTCTATTCAGTATGGGCCATGCCAGAAGGGCAATTGAGGCCATCGCCAGAAGAAGGCCGAGCAGGTAGGCCAAGGTTACGCCCTGCCGCGAGGGCTAAGCTGTGAGAAGCCATTCACGCTCATGGGGGTTAACTGGTGGTGAGCTCGGAGGGAGCCGCGATCCCTCCGGGGGGGCTGTGGGCGTGCACCGCGGCCGCCTCTCTCTGCGGCCACAGCGCTACCGTTACCCCCAGGAGCAGGAGAGGGCCGGCAACCCACATCCACATCACCAGTGGATTCACGAAGACCCTGAAGATGGCCCTTCCGTCTTCCAGCAGCTCCCCGGGGATGATGTAGAGGTCCTCTATTGGGGTAGACCGGATGGCTGCCTGCGTGGAGGCCAAGTTGAAGGATGGATAGAAGTCCCTTCGCGGGTGATAGCTCCCCAGGAAGTCGTTTCCTCGAAACACCTGTACCTCCGCCGTGGCTTCAATCCGGTCGGCCTTGTCCACAGCGGAAGCCCCTACGTACGTCAGTGTGTATGCTCCCACATCCGCCGACTCTCCGGGGGAAAGGGCAACGTCCCTCTGTATACCGTAGAAGGAAGAACCGGTCACGCCCAGCGCCAGCAGCACCACCGCCAGGTGCGCCACGTATCCGCCATACCTGGGACGGTTGCCTGCGATGAGCCTGGCAAAGGCAACGGGGTAGTTCTCGCCCAGTCGGTGGCGGGAGAGAGCGCCGCGAACCCACTCTCTGAGTATTCCGGCGGTCACCAGGGCGCACACGGCAAAGGAGGCCACAGCCCAGGGCTTGTGCACCCCAAGCAGCAACAGGAGCGCCGCCGTCGCCAGGGCCGAAGCCGCGGGCATCAGGAGCGCCCGTCTCAGAGTCGGCCAGGAGGCGTGTCGCCAGGGCAGAAAGGGGGCCACTCCCATGAGCAGGATGAGTATCAGGAAGAGCGGGCCGTTGACCTGGTTATAGTATGGCTGGCCTACGGTGATGGTCTCTCCCTGGAACATCTCCGAAATGAGTGGGTATACCACTCCCCACAAAGTTACAAAGGCTACGCCCAGGAACAGCAGGTTATTGACCAGGAAGGCGGATTCTCGAGAGAGGGCAGACTCCAGAGTCTGCGCGCTCTTGAGGCTGTTGTATCGCCAGAAGAAGACTCCGAAAGAGAGGAGCATGGTAGCTCCCATGAACGCGAGGAAGACCCACCCCAGCGTGGACTGCCCAAAGGAGTGGACAGACGGCACAGGCCCGCCTCGGTTGATGAACATCCCGAACTGGGCAAAGCCAAAGGCAATGATCACCAGCGCCAGATTCCACATGCGGAACATGCCACGCCGCTTCTGCACCATGATGGAGTGAATGAAGCCGGTAATAACCAGCCACGGCATGAACCCGGCGTTTTCCACAGGGTCCCAAGCCCAATACCCTCCCCATCCCAGAATGGTGTAGGCCCACCAGGCCCCCAACAGCAATCCTATGCCAAGCAGCGCCCACGATATGATTCCCCACGCGCGCCCTGCGTCAACCCACTCGTCCCCAGTCCTCCCGGAGAGCAGCGTCCCCATGACGATTGAGAAGGGGACGGCGAAGGATATGAGCCCTGTCATAAGCATGGGCGGATGTATGAACATGCCGGGATGGGTGAGCAGGGGGTTTATCCCCTGGCCGTCCGGGGGCACAAAGTCCAGGCGGGCAAAGGGGTCGGCCAAGAAGACCATGATGGCTACGAAGAACAACAGTACCGCCATGAGTACCGCGTTGACGTGAGGCATACTGGGTTGCAGGGCACGCGGAGAGAAGAAGACGGCCAGGACCGCCAGCGCGGACAGGGCAAACGCAATGAACAGGAGTGAACCCTCGTTGCCGGCATAGAAGGCAACCCATATGTACTGGGTGTCCATAGCCCTGTTGCTGTGCTCGGCCACGTACGCCACCCGGAAATCGTTGCTCACAAACGCTCCCACCAGGCCGGCCATAGAGCCGCCCAGGGCTACCGGGGCAAGGTAAGTGGCGTAACGAGCGCTCTGCACAAGATTGGGACTCCTTTGCCATACCCCGGCAAGCGAGCCGACTGCGGAGTAGGTTGCAAGGGCCAGGGCAAGCAAGAGGCATATGTACCCAAAGTCCGCCATAGCTATCCAGACCTTCCGCCGGGAGCTTGAGCGTTGGGAGGATTTCTCTCATCGCTGCCTGTGCCTCTTCCGGCAACGTCAACGTTCAGACGTTGAATCTCCCGGTCGACCGCCGAGAGGTAAGGTTCCAGGTCGGCCGGGTTCAAGGGCGTCTCCTCTGTCGCGTTTCTACTATGGTTCTGTCGCATTCCACGGACGGCCATCGCCAGGATACCGATTCCAAGCAGCATTGCCAGGGGAGGGATTACCCACACCAGGAGGTTGAAGCCGCTCTTGGGGGGTTCGGCCAGTATCTCCTGTCCGTACCGGTCGACGAAGAATTGAAGGATCTCATCCCGGCTATCCCCCCGGGCCAGACTCTCCCGGACCATGACCCTCATCTGACTGGCTATCTCCGTTTGAGACTGGTCTATGGTCTCGCTGGGGCAGACCGGGCACATGAGGCTCTTGTCTATCCCCTGGGCCTCGGCCTCCAACTCATCGGGCGAGACAGGCCCCGATACGGCGGAAGCGCATCCCGCCACAAGAACGACCAAGAGCGCCCCTGAAACCAGAAACGGCAACCGGAGTCCCAAAGCTGCGGCCCTCGGCATATGCGACTCACACCCCCGCCATTTGGGGATTCCTCTCGCCTCCACGGCTCGGTCTCAAACGAATATGAATGCAGTGCGATACGGGTTGCGTACATGGAGCGACGGTTTCAGGTTGAGCCGCGCTTCCCGGGGATAGCAACACCTCCGGAAAATCCATGCCTTAGCGCCGCCTGTTCTTGCGCTGGTAAGTGGGTTGCGCCCTGCAACCGGCTCAGACGGACGGCTCCTTAGCCCCCACTATGGAGTCGATGCCGTGCCGTACGGTGGTGAGGAGCCGGGTGAGGTCTTCCTCCAGCTGTCGCAGCGTAACCTGAGCGTATTCATCGACCTCTGCGCGGCGGTGGCTAACCTGGACCGCCGTTTCGTCCAGGATACGCTGAGCCCTGCGCTGGGCCTCCCCTATGATTTCCTCTGACAGCTTGTTGGCTTCCTCGATGATCTCACTCTCTGCAACCCGGGCCCGCGCTTCTTCTTCCGAGGAGCTTCTGATGCGCCTGGCCTCCAGAAGCGCCTGGTTTATCAGGCCCTCCCGCATCTGAAGAAAGTCCTGGGCTTCCTGGAGGTCCGCGGGAAGGGAGGCGTTTATCTGGCTAATCAACTCCGCCAGCTTCTCCCTATCTATAAGGACCTTTCCGGTTGCCGGGACTCCCTTCCCGGAGCTGACCAGTCCCTCCAACTTCTCCATAAGATTGGACATCTTCATACCATACCACCTTTCAGGCAGCGCCTAGACACGGGCTCGGAATCTGTCCCGTAAGGCTGCCGCCACAATATTTGGGACCAGGTGGCTTATAGCGCCATCCCCGGCCGCGATCTCCTTGATAAGACTGGACTTGATGAATATGTGGTCCAAGGTGGCCATCAGGTAAAGGGTGTCAACGTCAGGGGCCAGCTTCTGGTTGTTGAGCGCCATCTCACACTCGTATTCAAAGTCGGAACCCATGCGCAGCCCTCTCACCATAACGCTGGCCTCCAGCCTGTGGGCCACGTCGACAGTGAGGCCGGAGTAGGACACAACCTCTATGTTGGGGTAGTCGCACAGAGCCTCCTTGCAGAGCTCCATTCGCTCTTCCGTAGTGAACATAATTGACTTGGATGACCTTGTGTCCACCACGCCAACGTACACCTTGTCGAAAATGGCAGATGCCCGGGTGGCTATGTCCATGTGCCCAAAGGTAATGGGGTCAAAGCTGCCGGGATACAGGGCGGTTACCAAGTCTCTCCCCCTTCCTGGTATATGGAGCACACGGTGTCTCCATACTGTCGCTCTCTGACTAGCTCCAGTTCGCCATAACTGGATTCCAGGGCGTGGCGCTTGGAGTGGCCCGCCGCAACCACCCCCCCCTCTTTAGCCAGGCCACCCACCTTCTCCAGAATGTGGCGCACAGGCCCAAGCGTATACGGCGGATCCATGAAAACAATGTCGTAGGACTTGCCGTCCAGGGAGGTCAGCGCCCGCTCTACCTTCATGCAATGCACCCTTGACCTGTCGGTAAAATCCAGGGCCGCCAGGCTCCGGCGCAGAAGGGCGCACCGCTTGGGGCTGCCTTCCACAAAGTCGGCCCATATGGCTCCGCGGCTCAGGGCCTCTATTCCCAGCGTCCCGGTCCCGGCGTACAAATCCACCACGCGTTTACCTTCCAGGCCGTCAGACTCCAGTATTGAGAACAAGGAGGACCGGACCCTTTGTGTGGTAGGGCGAGCGCCCAGCTTCTTCCGGCTTACTATGCGGCGTCCCTTCGCTTCTCCGGCAATTACCCGCAAATGCCCCCCCTTATGGAGTATGACGCTCAGAGCATCATAAGCCCAGCCACTTTAACACACCTCAAGGGCTGCGTAAAGGTTTGCGCTGTAGACTGTCATTGTGCAATGATTATGCCAGTCTGTGAGAGGGCTGACGTTGACAGCAGACAAACCCGCGGGTATCTTGGTCTCATCCCACATGGGATGAAGCCAAGCCCGTCTGAGCGGGCGCAGCCCTTGCTCGAGCGCCTTGGGGTTCCAGTTCATCGGTCTGTTTGTTTAGAGAGGAGGTGTCTATGCCGGTACTCAAAGAGCAGTTGGATGCAGCCTTGAGTCCAAGCGTGGTAGCCGTGGTAGGCTCCAGGAGGGTGGACGATTACAGCTGGCTCCGCAACATGAGCGATTTCAAGGGCAAGCTCTACTCCGTGCAGATTGACCCCAATGACATCGCCGGAATAGAGGAGATGGGCATACCCAACTACAAGAGCCTTGTCGATATTCCGGAGCCGGTGGACTACGTGGTGGTTGCGGTCCCTCGCCGGGTGTCGCCATTCGTCCTGAAGGATGCCATTGCCAAGGGAGTCAAGACCGTCCACATGTTCACCTCCGGCTTCGCCGAATCCGGCGAGGAAGGTCGAGAGTTGCAGCGGCAGATCACGCAGATGGCCCAGGATGCGGGGGTATTGATAATAGGCCCCAACTGCATGGGCGTGTTCAACCCCCACGTTGGGATGCGCTTTGGGGCGGGGCAGCAGGTGGATGCGATAGGCGGCGCGACCATAATCTCTCAGAGCGGGGCCCACGCCTCCTCCATGACCCAGGGGCTTCAGGCAAGCGGCGTTGGCGTCAATGTGAGCATCAGCTTTGGCAATGCCATAATTCTGGACAGCCCGGACCTGCTCCAGTACTTTGCGGAGGACCCGGCCACCAACGTTATCTGCGCCTATATAGAAGGGCCGAAGGACGGACAGCGATTCTTCCGCGCGTTGCGAGAGGTGGCGCCGGTCAAGCCTGTGGTCCTGTGGAAGGGCGGGCAGACCGACGCCGGACGAAGGAGCGCCGCATCGCACACGGGGTCACTGGCCGGCTCCATCGACGTCTGGAACGCAGGGGCGCGCCAGGCCGGAGCCATTCCGGCCAACTCCCTGGATGAGGTGATCGACGCGGCCAAGATGCTGACCTACCTGAAACCCACCACAGGAGACCGCGTTGGCATCATCGGCGGAAGCGGCGGGCAATCGGTCTCCATGAGTGACGACTTCTCCTGGGCCGGCCTCAACGTGCCCACCCTGTCGGAGCCAACCCTGGAGCAGATGGCCAGCTTCTTCCAGCTTGTGGGCGCCAGCTATTTCAATCCGGTGGACATCGGGGGGATCAACCGGAGCAACTTGGAGACCATCCTGGGCCTCCTGACCGGCGACCCCAACGTGGACATTGTGGCTATGATGAGGGGAGTGCAGAGGGGACGGCGGAGCCAGGAGGACGTTGCGGCGGAGCTGAAGCTGTACGGCGAAGCCAGGGACAAGTCCGGCAAGCCCATGCTGGCAATGTTCTGGACTCCCGTGCCGTATCCGGATAACGCTCCAATGGAGGAGATGGACGCTACCCTTAGAGATCTGAGCATACCCACCTTCCCTTCACCCGTGCGCGCAGCGCGGGCGCTGAAGAAGACGGTGGACTACTATCGATTCCGTGAGAGCTTGGGGGAGTAGCGCCGCAATCCGGCGACGGCTCGGAGCGCGGCCGTCATCCCGCAGCGTTGTGGCTGGCGGCGGGTTCATGGGCAGTCGGCTTGCCCAAAGCCCTCGCGGTTGCTGCCCTTCATACTAAGCTTGCCGAAGTAAATGTGCGGGCGCAAATTTCCCCGTTCGTCCTGAGCTTGTCGAAGGGCACGAACGGAACGAGTGGTTCTTCCTTTTTGCCCGCTCATATGGTTCGACAAGCTCACCACGAGCGGGCAGGGCGCTCGGCTTACGCCCGTATGCAGGGCATTCGGCTTACGCCCGTATGCAGGGCGCTCGGCTTACGCCCGTATGCAGGGCATTCGGCTTACGCCCGTATGCAGGGCGCTCGGCTTACGCCCGTATGCAGGGCATTCGGCTTACGCCCGTATCAAGTACGAGACAGGCTATGAAGGGGAGGGGAGTGGCGCTCCAACCAACGTTGGCGCTACCAACATGTGTTGAGAATACCCGTCTACTGTAGAGATTCGCCCTGGTATTCTGGTAATATATCTACGAAAGCCCACGCAGGCCGGGCCAAGTCGGCATTCCGGGCTTCTCTGAGGAAGTGTGACGCGACATGAGGGTACTGGTAGTCAACGGGCCTAACCTGAACCTGCTGGGCCAGCGAGACCGGGACGTGTACGGTTCCATGACCCTGGCGGACATCGAAGAGATGATGCGTCATAGCGCCAGGGAGCTTGGAACTGACGTCGAGTTCTTTCAGTCCAACAGCGAGGGATCCATAATAGACCTGCTACAGTCCCGCTCCCCCTCCGTAAACGGGATCATAATCAACCCCGGCGCTCTCACCCATTACGGACTGTCGCTGAGAGAGGCCCTGGCGGATACGGGGCTTCCCGTGGTGGAGGTGCACATTTCCAACATCTACGCCAGGGAGAGGTGGCGGCATCGCTCCGTGGTGGCGCCGGTGGCTGTGGGCCAGATCAGCGGCCTTGGCTGGCGGGGATACCTGGCCGCCTTGGAGTTCTTAACTGCTACGTTCAACGAAAGGGCAACCGGATGAAAGCGCGACTTGACATGGCAAGGGCACGGTTCGACCAATGGGAGATCGATGGTCTCATGGTGGCCTCAGATGAGAACCGGCGATACCTCTCCGGGTTCACAGGGACGGCGGGGTCGCTCATCATATCTGCCAACGACCAGGTACTGGCAACTGACTTCCGCTACGTGGAGCAGGCCGGCAGACAGGCCCCGGACTTCCGGGTTGTGCGCGTAATGGGCGGCGCGGACTGGCTCGCCGAGACCCTGAAGGAGATGGGCGTGCAACGCCTGGGGTTCGAGAGCCAGCACGTGACGGTAGCCACTCACGAAAGGCTGTCCAAGACCCTGGGGGAGAGCAACGGTGGCGCTGCTGTCTCCCTGGTCGCCACCGCCGGGTTGGTGGAGGACCTCCGCGCCGTAAAGGATGAGTCTGAGATGGCGCTGCTCACCCGCGCCATAGAAATATCGGACAGGGCTTTCGAGGAGGTCTCCCGGACCATCATGGAAGGGCAGACCGAGAGGGAGATAGCCTGGAAGCTGGAGAGAGCCATGCGGGAGTTGGGCGCAGACTCCATCTCCTTTGACACCATCGTGGCCGCCGGCCCCAACGCGGCGCTGCCACACCACCGGGCTGACGACACACCCATCCGGGAGGGTCAGCCGCTCATCATTGACATGGGCGCGCGCTATCAGGGATACTGTAGCGACCTGAGCCGTACCCTCTGCCTGGGCCAACCCGACGAGACCTTCCACAAGGTCTACGATACCGTCCTCAAAGCGCAACTGACCGCTATTGCCGCGGTGGAGAGCGGTATGACGGGAGGGGATGCCGACGGCTTGGCGCGCGCAGTGATAGAGGAGGCCGGCTACGGCGAGAACTTTGGACACAGCCTGGGCCACGGCCTTGGCCTGGAGGTCCACGAGCAGCCGGGCGTGGGGCCAAGCTCCAAGGGCGTCTTGGAGGACGGAATGCCCTTCACCATAGAGCCAGGCATATATATCTCCGGCTGGGGTGGCGTTCGCATTGAGGACGTGGTGCTGCTGGAGAACGGCAAGGCGCGGGTCATAAGCAAAGCGCCCAAGATAGACTAGGACGGGAGCGTTGAATGACTATAAGCTATAGCGAGTTGAGACGGGGCACCGTCATAGTGCTGGACGAGGAGCCGTGGCAGGTTACGGACTGGAAGCATACCAAGATGCAGCAGCGCGCACCGGTCCTCACTCTCAAGCTGCGCAACCTGCGCAACGGGCGAGCCATGGAGCGAAACGTTCCGGGCAACCAGAAGCTCACCCTGGCGGAGGTGGACACCAGAGACTCCCAGTACCTCTACAGCGATGCCGGTCTCTATCACTTCATGGACATGGAGACCTTCGATCAATATCCCATGGCAACCGACCAGATGGGCAACGCCCTCCAGTACCTCAAGGAGCAAGACGTGGTGCAGATGGTGCTCTATCGCGGGCAGCCCATATCCCTGGAGCTCCCCACCTACGTTGAGCTTCAGGTGGCGGATACCCCGCCGTCTCTCAAGGGGAATACCGCCCAGGGGAGCACCAAGCCGGCAACCCTGGAGACCGGCCTCACGGTGAACGTGCCCTTCTTTGTGAACGTGGGCGAGGTGGTGCGAGTGGACACCCGCAATGGAGAATACCTGGAAAGGGTGGGCTAGGTTTGCCCGTCTACTCCGTCGGCCAGGTTACCCGGTATCTCAAAGACAGCCTGGAGGCTGACGCCTTGCTCGGCGACCTGTGGGTCCGTGGAGAGGTCTCAAACCTCTTCAACTCAGCGGCGGGCCACTTCTACTTCACCCTCAAGGATGCCACCGGCCAGATGCGCTGCGTCATGTTTCGTACTGCCCACGGCGGCGAGAACCTGTCCAATGGCGGAGCGGTCGCAGCCCACGGTCGAGTCTCTCTCTACGAGATTCGGGGAGACCTGCAACTCTACGTGGACATGGCGCAGCCCGAGGGCGTAGGAGAGCGTCATCTGGAATTGGAGCGGCTCAGGGTCAGGCTGGAAGCGGAAGGGCTGTTCCAGGTCTCACGCAAGAGGCCGTTGCCCCCATTCCCCAAGAGGATAGGAGTGGTCACGTCTCCATTCGGCTCCGTTTGGCACGACATTCAGAACGTGGTAGGGCGGCGGTACCCGTTGGTGGAACTGGCTCTGGCTCCCACGCCCGTGCAGGGCGATGGAGCGGCCGCCGCAATAGTGGAAGCCATTGAATCCGTGAACCGGGAGCCGGACGTGGACGTTGTTATCCTGGCTCGCGGCGGCGGCTCGCTGGAGGAGCTTTGGCCCTTCAACGAGGAGGCGGTCGCCAGGGCCGTCTACGCAAGCAGGGCGCCCGTTGTCAGCGCGGTGGGACACGAAACGGACCACACCATCGCCGACATGGTGGCGGACACCCGCGCTCCCACTCCCTCCGCGGCTGCGGAGCTTGTCGTCCCCGACAGGGAAGACCTGGAGGAGCGAGTCCTGTACCATGTCGCCGGCATGGCCCGGCAGTTGTCCAGCGACCTCGCGGCCCGCAGCCAGGGCTTGAGCCAGGCGGTGTGGCGGCTGCAACGCAACATGCCGGACATTCCCTCCTGGAGACAGAGGTTGGATGACCTCTCCAACGCCTCCGAACGCGCCCTGGAATCATACCTGGAGATGAGGGGAGAGCGAGTGAAAGCCCTGGAGTCTCGCCTTGCATCCCTGGGTCCGGCCAACGTGCTTGCGCGTGGATACGCGATGGCGCAGCGACAGGACAACGGGGATCTGGTGACGTCCATAAGCCAGGTGGCGGACGGGGACAACCTTCTTATCAGCGTCAAGGATGGGAGCTTTCCCGCGCAGGCCCTTCCAACCGGCCATAATGCAAAGCCATAGACTACGGAGTTGCGGATGAGCAGCGCTAAGAACGGCGAAGAGCCTTCCTTTGAGGAGGCCTACAATCGACTGGAAGAGACGGTACACGCTCTGGAGGAAGGTGGGCTTTCCCTGGACAGGGCCACGCGCCTCTTCGAAGAGGGCATGAGCCTCGCCCGTATATGCAACGAGCTGCTCAGCTCCGCCGAGCTCAGGATAACCCGCCTCCAGACGGCCTACGGCGAGCAGATGCGCCTCCTCACAGAGGAGAAGGAGGATAGTGCTGAGGGTTGACCTCCACGTGCATACCGGGTTCTCCCCGGACTCCGCGACGGAGCTTGAAGGACTGGTGTCCCGCTGCATCAAGACCGGCCTCAACTGCATTGCCGTCACAGACCACAACACGATACAGGGAGCCTTGGCGACGCAGTCCCTCGCCCCGTTCCGCGTCATCATAGGGGAGGAGATCAAGAGCGCCGGCGGGGAGATAGTCGGCCTCTTTCTCCAGGAGGCCATTCCCCGCGGCCTTCCGCCGCTTGAGACCGTCAAGCTCATCAAAGACCAGGGTGGCCTGGTGTCCATACCACACCCCTTCGACCAATTCCGCCGATCCGTCATAGACCGGCAGTCCCTGGAGGAAGTCCTGCCATACGTGGACATTGTGGAAGCCTTCAACGCTCGCAACACCCTCCAACGCGCCAACGAAAGGGCGCTGGAACTGGCGCAGCGGCACGGCATCATCACGTCCGCCGTCAGCGACTCGCACACCCTCATTGAGCTTGGGCGAACCTACGTTGAGACGCCGGATTTCGACGGCTCTCCGGAGGGCTTCCGAGATGCCCTCAGCCAGGGAGTCCTTGTGCGACGCCAGATAACCCCCCTGGTCCACTTTCTTACCACGTTCACCAAAAACCAGAAGAAGTTGGCCCGCCTCTTGCGCAGGTAGCGGAGGACGTCAAGCTATGCTGAACATAGGGTGGTTCTCGACAGGGCGCGGGGAAGGCTCCCTTGGCCTTCTCCAAACGGCGCAGGAAGCCATTATGCGCGGGGAGCTTGACGCCCGGATACGCTTCATCTTCAGCAACCGGGAGCACGGAGAGGCCGAGGGCAGCGACCGCTTCTTCCAGCAGGCGCGCTACTACGGCATACCCCTCGTCACCTTCTCATCCCAACACTTCCGGCGCAGCCGGGGCGGAGGCCCCTTCTCCAAGCATCGCACGGACTTCGACCGCGAGGTGATCCGGCGGCTGGAGGGCTACGAGCCGGACGTCTGCGTGCTGGCCGGGTACATGCTCGTCACGGACGCGGAGTTGTGCAACCGCTACACCATGCTGAACTTTCACCCCGCCCCACCCAAGGGCCCCGTGGGAACGTGGCAGGATGTCATCTGGAACCTCATCGGGGACGGCGCTCAGGAGACCGGGGGATATATCCACCTCGCAACCGAGGACTTGGACCGGGGCCCCGTGTTGACTTACTGCTCATTCCCCATACGCGGCAACGCCTTCGAACCGCTCTGGCGGCAGATAGAGGGACGTCGGGTGGATGACCTCAAGGCAGACGAGGGCGAGAGCCTCCCCCTGTTCCATCTCATCCGCCAGGAGGGAGTCAGGCGGGAGCGTCCCTTGCTGCTGGAGACCCTCAAGGCCATTGCCGCAGGCGACCTCCGCGTGGAGGGACGGCGGGTTCTGGACGGCCGCGGCAACCCCGTTGACGGCCTCTGCCTGAACGAGGCCATCGAGAAGGCGATTCAGGATACAGGCTAGCCCACTACCGGAGGCCGACGATGGTTGATAGCAAAGGGGAATGGCGCACGGACGTCGACATGCAAATCATCGATCTTCTTCCTGAGAACGAGGACGCCGTCCGCCAGGCGGCCACGCTGCTGTTCGAGGTATTCAAGGAGCATCATCCCAACGCCTGGCCGACAATGGAGGCTGCGACGGAGGAGGTGAAGGAGACCTTCGGCGAAAACCGCATCAGCAGGGTAGCGGTGGACTCCGACGGCCTGGTACTGGGCTGGATTGGAGGAAGCGGAGCCGAGCATTACCAGGGGAACGCATGGGAGCTGCATCCTCTGGTTGTGCGCCCGGAGTGGCAGGGGAGGGGGTTGGGGAGCGTCCTGGTAGCGGACCTGGAGAACAAGGTTAGGCAGCGAGGCGGCTGCGTCTTATGGCTTGGAACTGACGATGAGAACAATCAGACGACGCTCGGCGGCGTCGACCTCTACCACAACATCCTGGAGCATCTAGCCAACATACGGAACCTGAACCGCCACCCATACGAGTTCTACCTGAAGGTGGGGTTCAGCATTGTGGGAGCGCTGCCGGACGCCAACGGTCTAGGGAAGCCGGACATCTTCATGGCAAAGCGCGTGGAGGGGAAGTAGACCTTAGAGTTGTCACGTTCCTTACTGCTCACCCTGAACAATGTCGAAGGGCGTGAGAGGTAATCTATTCAATCCGCTCATATGGTTCGACAGGCTCAGCCCCGTATCAAGTACGTTGCAGGCTATGAGCGGGAACGGGAAAGACGCGCGGTGGACGGGTCGCGTCGTTCCTGCGAAAGCAGGAACCTAAAGACATGGGCTGACAGCAGCCTTGGGCCTTCGATGCCTGCTTCCGCAGGCATGACGGACACCCATCTCCTTCGCACTTGCGGAGGGTTGACATATGCTACTTACCTACCTATTATAGGTAGGTAAGTAGCATATAGATGTGGGTGCACATCAGGAGGGAGTTGCGAATTGGGCCCTAAAAAGTCGCGTGGGTTTTTGGATGCCGCTCGGAGGCTAATTGCAGAACATCCTGGACTAACCTCAAAGGAGATTGCCACCCGATTGCTGGACTCTGGAGAAGTTACGAGTTACGCGCACAACCCCGAGGGGTCGCTGATAGCAACACTACAAAAACACTACCTGGACATCGATGTGGAGAGAAGGAAAGAAGGGGGCATCTTTAGGTTCTACCCTAACGGTATCACCGTCTTTCTGGACTCTGAAGAAATCCCAAGTTACGCGCAAAATCCAGGGAGGTCGCTCACAGCTACACTTGACGGTACTACCATCGCGGAAGATCCCGTTAATAACAATCAACCTACCCAGCTATTGGGCACAACTGAAGTAGAAATAACCTTAAGGCTTCCGATATGGATCGTCGGTTTAGTTGATAACCAAGTCAATTCTGGCGCAGTCAGTAGTCGAGGTCAAGCCATCAGTAGGTTGGTAGCGAAAGGCCTTAATGCCTCACTTTAGCCAAGCAACGCTGAGCGATTACACTTAGCCAGCTGGCGGCAGAGCCATGCGCCCCCATGGCAACACCTCAACTAAGTGTTGCACTTCGTTTGTGAATTTAGCGCATCCAGTGGAGGGGGAGGTCCGACATGGCTGTACGCGGCGCGATGGCCGACGCGCACTCCGTATGTAATAGCGGCCGGCCTCCTTTTTAGTAGTCGCCTTGTGGCCGCGGCGTCGCCCACATCGATCTCATAATCACCGGTCTCAACGTCAATGACTACGAACTTCCCTTTCTCTACCGGCTCAACTTGAGGCTGGATCTGTTCCCTGTATATGGCTTCTCCCAAAGCTGTTATCTCCCCGGGACCGTAAGCGCGGTCTGCCATAGCACCCTCCTTCCGGTAACAGCATTAGCCATCAATAGCGGCCTTCGCCGCGCATTCTCTGGACCTCCGCCCGGGAGATTTTCCGACGCATGTCTCGCTCAGCTAGCATCTGAAGCGCTACGGCCTTACGCTTTGCCTGCTCGTCGGTGAGGGTCTCACTGGCGTCGATATTGCTTCTCGTAGCCATGCCCCTACGCCGTCTTCTCGGTGAGCATAGGCGTCTCTACGAGCGCGCCCGCGCCGTTCAGGAGGAGGGGGGGCTTTTTCCCGTGGATGACATCGGCGTCTATGGCGCAGCTGCGTACCCCGGTCATGGAAGGCAGATCGTACATCACGTCCAGAAGAGTCCTCTCTATGATGGAGCGTAGACCTCGCGCGCCGGTCTTCATCTGGATGGCGTCCTCAGCGGCCGCCTCCAGGGCGTCGCCGGTGAAAATGAGGTCTACGTCGTCCAGGCTGAAGAGGCGCTGGTACTGCTTTACCACGGCGTTCTTGGGTTCCACCAGGATTTTGAGCAGGTCTGCCTTGTCCAGGGGGGTCAGGCTCATCACCAGGGGAAGCCTCCCCACGAACTCCGGGATGAAGCCAAACGCCAGGAGGTCCTCAGGGATGAGGTCTTGCATTGCATTCTCCTGGGTGGCGTCCCTTCCGGAGGCCAGGCTTGACCTGAACCCCATGTTCTGGTGTTCCTTGGACCTGCGCCCGGCGACTATCTTGTCCAGTCCTTCGAAGGCTCCGCCGCAGATGAAGAGGATGTTGTCGGTCTTTATCTGGATAAGCTCCTGGTGGGGGTGCTTCCTCCCTCCCTGTGGGGGCACGTTGGCGGTGCAGCCCTCTATTATCTTCAGCAGCGCCTGCTGGACTCCCTCCCCGGAAACGTCCCTTGTGATGGAGGGGTTGGCGCTCTTGCGTCCGAGCTTGTCCACCTCGTCGATGTAGATGATTCCCTGCTCGGCTTTTGCGATGTCGTAGTCTGCGGCCTGAATCAGCCTGAGGAGGATGTTCTCCACGTCCTCCCCCACGTACCCGGCCTCCGTCACGGAGGTGGCGTCTGCGATGCAGAATGGGACGTCCAGGATGCGCGCCAGGGTTTGGGCAAGGAGGGTCTTGCCGCAACCCGATGGGCCGGCCAGCAGGATGTTGGTCTTCTGGAGCTCCACGTCGTCGCCGCCGGAGTCGCCTGCCCAGATGCGTTTGCAGTGGTTGTATACGGCCACGCTCAGGACCTTCTTCGCCCTCTCCTGACCGATTACGTACTCGTCCAGCCTTTCGTAGATGGCCCTGGGGTCCAGCCTGGGACGCTCAGGAGCAGCAGCGGCGGCGCGAGGGGCAGCCTCTTCGTCTATGATCTGCTGGCACAGCGCCACACACTCCGTGCAGATGAATATTCTGCCCGGCCCACCGATGAGCCGCTTGACCTGACCCTGGTCCTTGCCACAGAAGGAGCAGACAACCTTCGGGGGGTTCTCAGTGTGATTTGTCATGTATCCTCCTTAGGACAAGCCCAGTCCGGTTCCATGCCTCTCTCTAAGACTGATGGACTGCGCCCACCACCTCGTCAACGTATCCGTACTCCAGAGCCTGCTCGGCGTTGAGATAGTAGTCCCTGTCGTTGTCCAGGGCCACCTTCTCATATGACTGGCCGGTGTGCCGGGAGATGATCCGGCGCATCAGGTCCTCCATGCGCAGCAGCTCCCTGGCAGCGATCTCTATGTCCGAAGCCTGCCCCCGAACGCCGCCCATAGCCTGATGCGTGTGCACCGTGGCGTTGGGCAGGGCGTACCTCTTGCCCTTGGCTCCGGCGCAGAGAAGGACGGATGCCATGCTGGCCGCCATGCCCACGCATGTGGTGGAGACGTCCGGCTTCACCAGCTGCATGGTGTCATAGATAGCCAATCCGGAGGTGACGTCCCCTCCCGGACTGCTGATGTACATGCTGATGTCCCTGTCCGGGTCCTCGCGCTCCAAGTAGAGCAACTGGGCTACGACCAGGTTGGCTATGCGGGATGAGATGGGGTTGCACAGATAGACTATCCTCTCCTTGAGCATAAAGGAGTAGATGTCGAACGACCGGTCACCCCGGGCCTCCGTCTCCACGACGAACGGTATCATATCTTCCGGTTGATACGGCATATTCCACGCCTCTTCTGAGGAGCCTAAACCGACGCCGCAGCCTCCTCGACCACCGACTTGGCCAGCACCTCGTCGACAATGCCGTACTCCATAGCATGTTCCGCGGTGAGGTAGTAGTCCCTGTCGGTGTCCGCGGCGACCTTGTCGTAAGGCTGCTGTGTGTGCCGCGAGATGATCTGGCGCAGCGAGTCCTGCAGCCGCAGTATCTCCCTGGCGGCTATCTCTATGTCCGAGGCCTGCCCCTGGGCGCCCCCCATAGGCTGGTGCATGTGTATGGTTGAGTTGGGCAGGGCGTACCTCTTGCCCTTGGCCCCGGCGCATAGCAGGACCGTGCCCATACTGGCCGCCAGGCCAACGCATATTGTGGACACGTCCGGCTTCACCAGCTGCATGGTGTCATATATCGCCAGCCCGGAGCTGACCACCCCTCCCGGAGAGTTTATGTACAGGCTGATGTCCTTGTCCGGGTCCTCCCGCTCAAGGAACAGCAGTTGGGCCACGACCAGGTTGGCTACCTGGTCGCCAATGGGCGTACCCAGGAAGACGATCCTCTCCCTGAGCAGCAGTGAGAATATGTCAAAAGCTCTGTCGCCTCGAGCCCCGGTCTCAATGACCATGGGCACTATGTTCTTTGGGGGTTCAAGCATTTTGCGCTCCTTCTTCCGGTTGGCTTTGTACTTCTTCGGCAGGCGCTTCTGCCGTTGACGGCGGCGTAGTGGCGGCCTCTCCCTTGGTGATGCTGGTTAGCCGCTCCATAGTCTTGCGGTTGAGCAGTATGCCGCTGATGGACGCTCTCCCGCTCTCGGTGTCCAGTATCTGTTTCAGGGACTCGGAGTCGGTTGCGGACTCTCCGACCATTGAATTCAGCTCCTCCTCCACCTCTTCCGGGGTTACCTCAATGCCTTCCTTCTCTCTGAGGGCGCTCATTACCAGGCCCCTGGTGATGCGCTCGGCGGCGGAGGGGCGGAGCTCTTCCTGCACCTGCTCCAGGCTCTTGCCAACGGCGCTCAGGTAGTCCTCCATCTTCAGCTGCTGACGTTGCATGGCTTCGGCCTGTTCGGACAGGATGTGCTCTATTTCGTGGTCCACCAGCAACGGCGGCAACTCCACCTGCGTCCCGTCCACCAGGGTTTGTATCGCCCGCTCCTGGTAGGACTGATCGGCCACTCTCCGGTTGCGGTTGAGCATGTCCTCCTGGAGCCTCTCCCGCAGTTCGGCCACGGTCTCCGCTTCGATGTTCAAGCTCTTGGCGAACTCGTCGTCCAGGTCCGGCAGCTTGCGCTCCTTGATCTCCTTTATGGTCACGGTGAAGCTGCACTCTTTGCCGGCCAGGTCGCCCTGGGGGTAGTCCTCCGGAAAGGGAAGCGAGAACTCCCGCTCCTCGTCCCTGTTGAAGCCGCCCAACTGCTCTGCAAAACCTGGCATAGGGTTGGTGGAGCCTGCCGTAAGGACGTATTCCACGCCCTCGTCCTGCATTACCACTCTATCCTCCACTTGCCCCTTCACATCCATAGTCACCAGGTCCTCCAACTCGGCGACGCGCTCGACGGGCTCCCAGGCGCCGGCGTCGCGCCTCATGGCTTCTATGACCTCGTCTATCGCCTCCGGTGTGACCTCCACGCTCTCAGGCTCCAGGCGGTACTGGTAGTAGTCGCCAAGGTCCACGTCCGGCCTTACGGGCACGGTGGCTTCTATGGTCAAAGGCTCGTACTGGGTTACCCTGACCCTGGGAGTAGCCACAACGTCCAGGCTCTGCTCCTCTATTGCCCCGGCCGTCATCTGGGGCAGCAGGGTCTCCAGGGCATCCTCCACCATAGCGCCACGCCCCAACTGCCTCTCCACAACCGACTTGGGGGCCTTGCCTCTGCGAAATCCGGGGATGTTTACCCTCTGCACCGCTCGACGGTAGACTCTGTCCAGGTGCTCCTCCAGCTCAGAGGGTTCCACCTCTATACTCAGGACTACCTGGCTCTGGACCTGTTCAACCTGCGATACTTTCACTAACGGCTCCTGTATAGGCTCTATGATCAATTATAAACCCACTGCGTCCCATTGTGAAGCCGTACCGCGGCGCGGCTACTCGTCCAGGGTGCGGATGTGCAGATCGCGGAGTTGCTGGTCGGCCACCGGGGAGGGCGCGCCAAAGAGCGGGTCAACGGCGCTCTGGGTCTTGGGGAAGGCTATCACCTCGCGGATGTTCTCCTCGTCTCCCACCAGCATCACCACCCGGTCTATGCCGCCGGCAAATCCGCCGTGTGGAGGCGCGCCGTACTCCAGCGCGTCCAGTATCTGCCCGAACTGGGCCTGCATCTCATCCTTGTCGTGGCCCAGGAGCTCGAAGACCTTCTCCTGGACATTCCGCTTGTGATTTCGCACGCTGCCCCCGGCAAGCTCCATTCCGTTGCACACCAGGTCGTACTGCTTAGCCAGGGCTTCGCCAGGGTTGGAGTCCATGAGGCCAACGTGATCATCCTTTGGCGAGGAGAACGGGTTGTGAGGGGAGTCCCATCTGGCCTCCTCCGGCCTCCACTCCAGCAGGGGGAAATCCACGACAAAGGCAAAGCTCAGCAGGTCCGGGTCTGCGAGTCCAAGTCGCCGCCCCATCTCGTGACGCAGCTGGCTCAGCACAAGGTCGACCACCCTCTTGCTGCCTGCGACCACCAGCAGCAGGTCGCCAGGCGCGGCACCAAGCCGGGCGGCGATTTGGAGCGTCTCTTCCAGTGTCAGATGGCGGGCTACCGCCGACCGCACGTCTTCCTGTTTCAGATCGTCCAGAGAACCGTCCGGGGAGCCTCCCAGGGCTATGGTGATGAGGCCGGACGCGCCACGCTCCTGGGCAAAGGCGGTTAGCTCGTCAAGTTGGCGGCGGGAGTAGCCGGCGCAACCAGGCGCAGCCAGCCCTTTTACGACGCCCCCGGAGTCCAGGACGTTTCTGATGACCTGGAACTGAGACTCCGCGGCGATGTCTGAGATGTCCCCCAGCTCCAGGCCGAACCGCAGGTCCGGCTTGTCCGTCCCAAAGCGAGCCATGACGTCGCCATAGGGAAGCCTCGGAAAGGGTCGCAGCAGCGTCTTGTGAGGGGTTATGCTCTCCACCAGGCCGGCGTACAGCTCCTCCATGAGGTCAAGGACATCCCATTCATCCACAAAGCCCATCTCCAGGTCCAGCTGCGTGAA
The DNA here is from genome assembly GCA_965221925.1 of Dehalococcoidia bacterium. Classification (GTDB taxonomy): domain Bacteria; phylum Chloroflexota; class Dehalococcoidia; order Lucifugimonadales; family UBA2985; genus JAPPHY01. Next base: position 1,357,177 of record OZ244924.1, read on the forward strand.
CTCCGGCTGCCGGTCTGCCCTCAGGTCTTCGTCTCGAAAGCAGCGGGCTATCTGGAAGTACCGCTCCACGCCGCCCATGACCAGCAGCTGCTTCATCTGCTGCGGCGATTGTGGGAGAGCGTAGAAGTGGCCGGGGTAGATTCTGCTTGGCACAAGATAGTCCCTGGCCCCTTCCGGTGTGCTCTTGGTGAGAATAGGGGTCTCCACCTCTATGAACTCTCGCTCAGACAGGAAGTCCCGTATGAACTTCACCACCCTGTGCCTGAGAATCAGGTTGTCCCTGAGGGGCGCCCTTCGCAGGTCCAGGTAGCGATACTTGAGCCGCAGGAGCTCGTCCGCCTCCGATGCCTCCTCTTCCACGCTGAAGGGGGGTGTCTTGGATGGGTTGAGGATCTCCAGGTCCTGGGCCATCACCTCCACCTCTCCGGTGGGGATGTTCAGGTTCGCAGCGCCGGGAGGGCGCAGTCCCACCATCCCTTTGACGCGGAGGACCCACTCGCTGCGCAGGCCCTGGGCCATGCTGTGCGCCTGGGGCGCAACCTCCGGGTTGAACACCACCTGGACAATGCCGCGCCAGTCCCGCAGGTCTATGAAGATGAGTCCCCCGTGGTCGCGCCGGCGGTGTACCCAGCCCGCCAGGGTCACCTCCCGATCAACCTGCTCTTTCCCCAAGGCTCCACAGCTAACAGACTTCAGCAAGGTCTACCTCTCATACTCATACTCTATACGAGAACCCTGGCGATTATAGGTTAGGCCGATGGACGTTGCAAGGACAAGGCTACACCCCAATGGGCCAAGGGCTCGCGCCGTGAGGACTCTCTGCTCCTCTCTACGAGTACTCTACCTCATCCAGGGAGATCTCCACACTTAAACCTCTCGGGTTTTTCTACCCGATTTTCGCTGACGACCTACAAGGCGCCAGAACAGTTCTATCAGCGCCGGCTCAATACTAACGCTACAGGAAAGGAGGTCTTGTCCGATATCTCCTGACCCCGTGCAGCTTCTGTACTCGGGAGAGTATTTCAGCTAAACTTACGAAGCATCCGGAACGACTCGTAAGGAGGCATACTCATGACTACTGAGACCGACAAAGGTCTTGCAGAGCCGGCCCAGTATAGAATAGTAGGCACCAGGGCGCCCCGACTGGACGGGCTGGAAAAGGTGACCGGCGCTGCCAGGTTTGGAGCCGATATATATATAGCCGGAATGCTTCATGGCAAAATGCTGACGAGTCCCCATGCCCACGCTCGTATCCTCTCCATAGACACTAGAGACGCCGAGGCTATTCCAGGCGTAAAGGCCGTGATCACCGCCAAGGACTTCCCCATCTTCGAACAGCAGCAGGCTATAGATTTCATGGCAGAGCAGTTCCGCGGCGCCAGGATAATGGCCGAGCACTTCATGGCTCGCGATAAGGCGCTCTACCGAGGCCACCCGGTGGCAGCTATTGCGGCAACCAGCCCTCATATAGCCGAAGAAGCCGCAAAGCTTATCCATGTGGACTACGAGGTACTACCGGCTGTCCTCACTGTAGAGGACGCTCTCAAGGACGATGCCCCCTTGGTCCACGATAGCCTGACTACTGTAACACGCGGCCCGGCTGGGAGAGAGGTCTCAGATACGCAATCCAACGTGGCAGGCCACACCCAGCTTAGGCGAGGTGATTTAGAAGCCGGTTTCAAGGAGGCAGAGGTCATTGTGGAGCGGGAGTTCTCGACTCAGCCGGTCCACCCGGGCTATATAGAGCCATTCGCGTCTGCCGCGCAGTGGAACCCGGACGGCCACGTGACTGTTTGGACCACCACCCAGGGTACATTTGACGTTCGCGAGGGCACTGCCTCCATCATCGGCATTCCCGAGTCAATGCTGAAAGTGATTGCCATGGAGTGTGGTGGAGGGTTTGGTGGTAAAGGCCCAAACACCAACCCCCTCAATCCCATGTCGGCTATTCTCTCCAAGAAGAGCGGCTTGCCCGTTAAGATGGTCATGAGCCGCAAGGAGACCTTCGAAAGTACATGTCCCGCTTCCGCAACCTACATTCGGCTCAAGATGGGGGCCGATAAGTCGGGGCGAATCACCGCTGCCCAGTTCTACCTCGCATACCAGGCAGGAGCGTTCCCAGGGTCGCCGGTGGGCGCGGGTGTCCAGAATGGCCTGGCGTCATATAAGGTCGAGAACTTCCAGGTGGACGGTTACGACGTCGTCACAAACACACAGAAAATGCAGAGCTACCGGGCCCCCGGACAGCCCCCGGCCACCTTTGCCGTAGAGGGTGTTGTAGACGAGTTGGCGGAGAAGCTGGGTATGGACCCTATGGAGTTCCGGTTGAGGAACGCTGTGCAAGAAGGGGAACGGATGCCCAACGGAGTGTTGTATCCGCGAATTGCCTGCACGGAGATCTTGGAAGCCATGAAGACCCATCCCCATTACAATGCTCCTCTCGACGGGCCCAACCGGGGTCGTGGGGTAGCCGTGGCCGCCAGGGCCATAGGTGGTGAAGGGGCTACGCCTCACGTTGCCACCATCAGTGTCAACGCGAACGGCGCCATAACCCTCATGACGGGATCAAACGACCTCAGCGGCACGCGGACAACCGTGGCAATGCAAGCTGCCGAAGTGTTGGGACTGGAGACGACGGACGTGGTATCCACGGTTGGCGATACCGACTCCGCAGGTTGGAGCGGTGTAGCCAACGGCAGCAAGATCACCTATTCGACAGGTTTGGCTGCCATCGCTGCTGCGGAGGAGGTCAAGCTTCAGATGAGCGCTCGCGCCGCCTTGGTATGGGAGGTGCAACCAGAGGACGTGGAGTTCAAGAACGGGACCTTCGTGTGCGCTAAGAACCAGGCCGACAGGATGAGTTTCAAAGAGTTGGCTGGTAGGCTCATGCGCACGGGAGGCCCAATCACCTGCGCGGGGTACTCATTCCCAACCGGGCCCGGCGGGGTACTATTTGGCGGAAACTTGGTGGACGTGGAGGTTGACCCCGAGACGGGAAAGGTGAGAATACTGCGCTATACCACCTTTATAGACGTCGGCAAGGCGGTCCACCCCAGCTTCGTGGAAGGACAAGCACAGGGTTCGACCGCGCAGGGAGTTGGGTGGGCGCTGAACGAGGAGTATTTCTACACCGAAGATGGCGCCATTGCCAACTCTACTTTCCTGGACTACCGTATGCCAACCACCCTGGACCTGCCTATGATAGATACGGTCATTGTGGAGGTGCCCAACCCGGGCCACCCATTCGGATTGAGGGGAAGAGCAGGGGAGATCCCCATAGTCCCCGTCATCGGAGCAGTGGCCAACGCGGTGTCCAACGCCACCGGCGTTCGCATGACCAAGGCGCCCATGACTCCAGGCGCCATCATTGAGGCTGTGAAGGAGAGTATGGCGAAGGTGTAACCTCGTATCGATCATCCTCTTGCCCGTATTCGAGGGAGGGGGAGGGGTGGTGATCGATCTACCAGAACGCCGTCCTGTAGTGATGAGCGGCAACGTAGTCGCTTCGTTCCAAATGCGGCCAACTCCGCCGTTGGATTAAGGGGGACTCTCAGGTCCTATGTGACCCGCTCAAAGTGGCGCTGCTTGAACCAGGGACTATCCTTGAAGCTATTCAGCCGCTTCTCAAGCACAACCCTGTGCCTTTCTTGAGTGACGATGAAGTAGCCCCGTCCCGTGCCCCGGTGGTACCACAGCGACCACGGCAGATGTGACAGTCCGAGACTCTCTTGCAGCCTCTTGGCAAGGCAGTTGATTTGCTCCTCAGCTGTGCCGAGACGTCCCAAGTGGTGGTAGATGACCAGACTATTGCCCTGCACGTAAAACTGCCTGAGGTCCTCCAAGAGCGCGTATTTGGGCCCGTTCTTACGCCACGCGCTTACCTTCCGGGAAGAGATACCAGGTTACGCCGAGCCGTAGTCCGCAACCGGACCCTGGTACTTCAGGACGCCCGAATATCTCCCGCAGCAGCCCATACTTGCCCAAGTCCCCAATATCCCCAACGTACTGATTTTGCATAGAATCTCCCTCAGCGGTTTGAACGGCGCGGCTGCGACCGTTGCGTGTTCGGATTATAGCGCCTCCATTCCGGCGCAGCTTGGACCCGGTTGCGCCCCCAAGCGCCTCAGCTTGACAACGCATAGCGCGTGAAGTAACATCACTCGCAGTTGGGAGCGCATTGGAGAGTAGAAGCTGAGAGAGGCCTGTCCATGTTGGGCCGGCCTCTCTTGATTGCCGGTCAGATAGGGGCCGGCGGAGGGCTTTAGCCAGTGAGTCACGCAAAGGGCCTGTTTTGTAAAGAGTGCGGCAGGGAGTATCCCGCGGAGCCACTCAATGTCTGCGACTTCTGCTTCGGCCCCTTGGAGGTAACCTACGACTACGACAGTATCTCCAGGGTCATCAGCCGTGAGAGAATCGCCCAGGGGCCCCACTCCATGTGGAGGTATCATGACCTGCTGCCAGTGGATGCCGTCAACGCCGTGGACATCAACGCCGGCTTTACCCCGCTCATCAAGGCCAAGAACCTGGCGAAATCCCTGGGCCTGGATGAGCTGTATCTTAAGAACGACTCCGTAAACCCGTCCTTCTCCTTCAAAGACCGTGTGGTGGCGGTAGCCAGCACCAAGGCCCTGGAGTTCGGGTTCGACACACTGGCCTGCGCCTCCACTGGAAACCTGGCCGGCAGCGTTGCGGCGCACGCGGCCAGGGCGGGGATGCGGGCCTTCGTCTTCATACCGGCGGACTTGGAACGGGGGAAGATAGTTGGAGCGGCTGTCTATGGCCCAACGCTGGTGGCTGTGGATGGCAGCTATGACGACGTGAACCGGCTATGCAGCGAGCTTTCGGACAACTACAACTGGGCCTTTGTCAACATAAACATGAGGCCGTACTACGCAGAGGGGAGCAAGAGCCTTGGCTTTGAGGTGGCGGAGCAGCTGGGATGGAGGGCCCCTGATAACTGCATCGTGCCGGGGGCGTCCGGGTCACTCTTCACCAAGATATGGAAGGGCCTCAACGAGTTCTCATCGCTGGGGCTGATCGGCCCCGTGAACACGCGCATGTTCATCAGCCAGGCGCAGGGCTGCGCCCCCATCGTGACTGCCTTCGAAGCCCACGACTTTGCGATTCGTCCCGTGAAACCCAACACGATAGCCAAGTCCCTGGCCATCGGCAACCCCGCCGACGGACACTACGCCCTGAAGGTACTGGAGGAAACCAACGGCTCCGCCTACGCCGTTCCGGAAGAGGAGATTGTCCAGGGCATTAAGGATCTGGCTGAGATGGAAGGGATATTCACCGAACCCGCAGGCGGAGTGGTGGTTGCAACGCTGAAGCGGTTGGCGCAGACGGGTCAGATAAAGCCCTGGGAGACCACCGTGGCATTCATCACCGGCAACGGCTACAAGACCCAGGAGGTGGTGGAGGAAGTAGCCAGGCCCGTCCTGATCAAGCCCACGTTCGCCTCCTTTGAAGCAGCCGTGAGCGTGAGACCGTAACCGGGTCCAAATCATCTACGAGAGGGGCAGGCAATGGCAAAACGACGCGCCAAATTCACATTCCCCACAGGCCTTGTCACACAGCCGGTGATCTTTGAGTTGGGGCACAACTTCCAGGTGGTCACAAACATTCGCAGGGCGGACGTGCGAGAGGACGTGGGATGGGTCATTCTGGAGCTTGAGGGCGAAGAGGAGGAGATAGAGAGTGGGCTGAGCTGGGTCTCTTCCATAGGCGTCAGGATAGATCCGGTCAGTGGAGACGTGGTGGAAAGCTGATAGGCCGTCCGGCTCTCACCGGACAGCAGCGTGATATTATTGAGCGGAAGCGCTAGAGACCCCAGGAGGTTTACAAAATGAGTGTAGAGGTTAGAATTCCCACCCCGTTGCGCCGGGTAACCAACGGCCAGGATAAGGCTTCCGTGGACGGGGATAACCTGGTCGAGATCATCGACTCGCTGGAGTCCCAGTATCCCGGCATGAGGGAGCGTTTGTGCGATGAGTCGGGGGACTTGCGCCATTTCGTGAACATATACGTCAACGGTGAAGACGTACGCTTCCTCCAGGGGCTGGAGACCGGCATCAATGCCGGAGACGAGGTTAGCATAGTGCCTGCGGTGGCGGGAGGCGCCTTCTAGCGTACCCGGAAAGCCTGTTGATGGGGTGATTGGCGGCGTCTCTGACTTTCAGCCTGCAATGCACAGGCGGGAACTTTAAGATATGTGCCCCGGCCTGTGTGACGGAAGGGGCGGTTTGTGGACGGGCAAAGTTGGAGGTGGTCGAGGTGTCTCAAGCGGCAAGCTGGCTGACGCCCCCCGGTCTTTGCGTCCTTGGCCTCATTCTTTCGGTCCTGCTAGCGGCCTGCGTGTCTGACTCGCCGTCAGTATTGGCCACGGCGACTGCTACAGACTCTCCCGCTGCGGCCGCCACAGTCCCGCCCACTGCCGCACCCAAACCATCGTCCGTGCCGGAGTCGTCCGAGATGGACGACAGAAAAACCCTGGTCACCTTTTACAATGCCACGGGCGGCGAGAACGTTTGGTCTGCCAACGAGAACTGGCTGACCGACGCTCCGCTTGCGGAATGGCACGGCGTCACCACCGACGACAACGGGCGCGTCACCGAACTGCGCCTCGCCGGTAACCGGTTGAGCGGCGAGATACCGGCGGAGTTGGGCAATCTCGCCAATCTGGTGAGCCTGCGCCTCAACGAGAACCAGTTGAGCGGCGAGATACCGACGGAGTTGGGCAACCTCGCCAACCTGGAAGATATGTCCCTCTACTATAATGAGTTGAGTGGTGAGATACCGGCGGAATTGGGCAGCCTCGCCAACCTGGTGAGCCTGAACCTCACCGGTAACCGTTTGAGCGGGGAGATACCGCCGGAGTTGGCCGGCCTTGCCAACCTCGTGAACCTTAGCCTCATCGGTAACCAGTTAAGCGGGGAGATACCGGTGGAATTGAGCAGCCTCGCCAACCTGGGAGGTCTGGGCCTCTATGGTAACCGGTTGAGCGGTGAGATACCGCCGGAGTTGGCCAGCCTTGCCAACCTGTACTATCTGGACCTCAGCTATAACAAGTTGAGCGGGCAGATACCGGCGGAGTTGGGAAGCCTCGCCAATCTGGTGAGCCTGAGCCTCCACGCTAACCGGTTGAGCGGTGAGATGCCGGCGGAGTTGGGCAGCCTTGCCAGCCTGAAATGGCTGACCATTTTCGATAACGAGTTGAGCGGGGAGATACCGCCTGAGTTGGGCAGCCTTGCCAACCTGGGATTTCTGAACCTCGCCCAGAACGAGTTAAGCGGGGAGATACCGTCGGAGTTGGCCGGCCTCGCCAACCTGGAATGGCTGCACCTCTCCGATAACCGGTTGAGCGGGGAGATACCGCCGGAGTTGGCCGGCCTTGCCAATCTGCAATACCTGTTCCTCATCGGTAACGACCTGACCGGGTGCGTACCAACCGGTTTGCAAGACCAGCTGGATATGAACGATAGCGATCTGGGCGGTCTGTATTTCTGCTAGGGTTCCGGCGCGGCTTGGGACTCGCCCCTGCGGCGGGCCCGGAGCCACTTCTCTTTCTGCGAGCGCCTCACCTCTTCATCCACGGCGCGGTACTCACCAAGGAAGCCCTCGCTAAAGGCAGCGAAGTCTCCCCGGCTGATGGCGCGCCGGGCCTCCTCCATCAGCCGTATCAGGAATCTCAGGTTGTGGATGCTTGCCAGGCGATAGGCCAGCAGTTCCTTGGCCTTGAACAGGTGATGCAGGTAGGCCGCAGAGAAGCCCCGGCAGGTGTAGCAGTCGCAGCCCTCGTCTACGGGCCTGTCCTGACCTCGAAAAGGGGCGCTGTCCACATTCACCCGCCCGCGACGAGTGAACAGGCCGCCGTTGCGAGCCACGCGCGTGGGAAGGGCGCAGTCGAAGATGTCCATTCCGCGTCCCACGCACTCAACCAGGTCTTCCGGAGAACCCACCCCCATGAGATATCTTGGCCTGTCGCGGGGCAGGGCCTCCCCCATTAGGAAAGCTATCTCGTACATCTGGGCCTTCGGCTCTCCCACGCTCAGCCCGCCGACCGCGTATCCGTGAAAGTCCATAGCTATCAGCGTGGAGGCAGACTCCAGCCGCAGGTCTCTGCTCACGCCCCCCTGCACCACGGCGAACAGGGCCTGGCCCTCCTGGCGATGTTCCTCCTTGCACCGCAGCGCCCAACGGTGAGTCCTGCTCATGGCCTCTCGCGCCTGGGCTTCCTCAAGGCCATACGGGGTACACTGATCCAGGACCATCGCTATATCGGCTCCCAGGATAGCCTGGTACTCAATGGACATTTCAGGAGAGAGGAAGCGCTCGCTCCCGTCGACGTGGGAGCGGAAGGTAGCGCCCTCCTCTGAGATCCGGTTCAGGCGGCCCAAGCTGAAGGTCTGGAAGCCGCCGCTATCGGTCAGAATGGGGCCGCGCCAGCTCATAAAGCTATGAAGGCCTCCCATGTCGCGGACAAGCCGGATGCCCGGCCGGAGCATGAGGTGGTAGGTGTTGGAGAGCAGGATGCCGGCCCCCAGCGAGGTCAAGTCGTCCGGAGCAACCGCCTTCACGGACCCCTGGGTGGCGACCGGCATGAAAGCCGGGGTCAAGACCTGGCCGTGGGCCGTGTTCAGCGTACCAGCCCTTGCAGGGCCATCGGTATGGTCTACATGGAACTGGAATGGCATGAGGGATGCGACCTCCGCTCCGGCGTTCGGGGAGTCGTTCTGCTAACCATGCGCAGTATAGAGCAGGCAGGGGTATGTTAGAAGGGGTCCGGCAGCGCTCGGCGGAGTGGGTAGTGTTGACCTTCGACAGGTAATGGCTTAATCTATATGCGTTATTTGGCGGAACGGAGGCTGCCCGGATATACTTTCGCGGGTCCTGGATACCTGAATGGCCCTGAGCGCTCAAAGCCCTGCAAAGCGCCGTATAACCCAGGGAGAGACGCGCCATCCTACGGAAGTCGTTGGCCCAACCCTGAGGAGGCGAGCGGATTACGGGCCAGGGCGCGACCAGCCCCACCGGATGCCCGCGCTGCCAACCCTCTCGTTGCGGAGCAGGCCGTACACGCTTTCGGCGCGAGTCCACGCCAAGCAGGAACGAGCCGGTCGGAGAGTACGCGCCGTGTAGGGCGTACTGAGTACGGGAAGGCCCGTGCGCCTTACCGGCGACAGAGGAGAGGATTATCGATGGCTCCATACTACCCGGTGTACCTGGACGTGAAGGAGCGTTGCTGCGTAATCGTTGGCGGGGGCCCGATAGCCGAGGGGAAGATAGCGGCGTTGCTGGAGTGCGGCGCCCAAATCAGTATGATAAGCCCGGAGGTCACGGACGAGGTACAGGACATGGCGGATACCGGAGCCCTGCGCCTGGAGAAACGCGAGTACCGGGACGGAGACCTGGAGGGGGCGTTCATAGCCATTGCCGCCACTGACGACAGTTCTCTGAACAGGCGAATAGCCCAAGAGGCGGAGGAGAGGAACGTACCTCTCAACGTGGTGGACGTCACACACCTGTGCACGTTCATTGCGCCTGCGGTGGTGAGGAGGGGAGAGGTCACAGCAGCCATATCCACCGGCGGTCTCAGTCCCGCGTTGGCTCGAAAGCTCCGGGAGGAGCTCCAAGCCAGCCCGGCCCTGGACTACGCGGACATGGCGCCTATGCTTTCAGAGGTACGGCTGGAGCTGCGCCAGGAGGGAACGGCGGTGGCTGCCGACCATTGGCAAACCTGCCTCAACCGGGATATATTGGCGCTCTACTACAAAGACAGGGACGCGGCCAAGAAGGCCCTGAAGGAAGCCCTGCTTAAGGGCCCCGCGTCCGTGGAAGGGGCCGCTCCATGAAGCTGTTTGCCCTGGGACTGAACCACTGGAGTTCCCCTCTGGAAATGAGAGAGAGCATCGCTTTCACAAGGGACGAGCTCCCCCCGGCGCTTCGATCTCTCAGGGCCACCCTGGATGACGTGGTCATAGTATCTACGTGCAACCGTACGGAGATCTACTCCACCGGGCAGGACGGCGGCATGGTCCGTGAAGCCCTGACCGGCTACCTGGCTCAGCGGTTCCCGCAAGGGCGGGATGACCTCTCCCGGTCTCTCTACTTCTACGCGCAGGAGGACGCCGTGAGGCACCTCTTTCGAGTGGCGTCCGGCCTGGACTCCCTCATTCTGGGTGAGTCGCAGGTGCTGGGCCAGGTCAGAGAGGCTTACAGCGCATCCGTGGCTCAGGGCTGCGCCCGCGGCGTTATCTCCAAGGTTTTCCATCACGCCATGCGTGTGGGGAGAAGGGTTCGCCGGGAGACGAGAATCGGCGAGAACGCTTTATCCGTCAGCTCGGCCGCCGTGGAGATGGCCCGGCATACCCTGGGCCCCATAAGCGGGCGCAGCGTCGCGGTAATCGGAGCCGGGCAGGCGGGCAAGCTGGTGGCCAAAGCCATGAAGGACCGCGGCGTGGACCGGATGGTGATGGTAAACCGCACCTTGAAGCGCGCTCAGGACCTCGCTGAATCGCTGGGCGCCGACGCCTCCTCCCTGGAGAACCTGGAGGACATCCTGGGGAAGGTTGACATTGTGGTAAGTTCCACAGACTCCCAGAGCGTGGTGCTGTCCCGGGAGATGGTGGAAAGGGCCTTGCCCATGAGAAACGGCAAGCCTCTCCTGATAGTGGACATCGCCATACCCAGAGACGCAGACCAGGCCACGGGAGACCTGGACGGGGTAACACTCCTGGACATTGAAGACCTTGAAAAGGTATCCCTGACAAACAGACGGGAGCGGGAGAAAGAGGTATCGCTGGTAGAGGGTATAATCGACGAGGAAATATCCAGGTTCCGTGAGTGGTGGGACTCCCGCAAGGTGGCTCCGGGGATCGCCCAACTGAGGGAGCACGCAGAAGCGCTCCGTCACCGGGAGGTGTCGAAGACCCTCAGGCATATGCCGCGCCTTGCGGAAGAGGACGTTGCGCGCATTGAAGCCCTCAGCCAGGCCATTGTGAAGAAGCTCTTGCACAACCCCATCGCCGCTATCAAGGAAGACCCCGGACACCTGGAAGCGGCCCAGGAGCTATTCAAGCTGAAGGGCGATGCGCCTTGACTGATTGAGAAAGGGCCGTGAGTAAGGGTATGTCCATGCAAGTCGTGGTGGGCACTCGTGGAAGCCGGCTTGCCCTGGCGCAGACTGAGGAGGTGGTTGCGGGGCTCGGTTCCCTGGCCTCTCCCGTCTCTACGAGCGTGGTGAAGATACAGAGCGCCGGCGATGCCATGCCGGAAGCTCCACTGGCCCGGCTGGGCAAGGGCATCTTCATCAGGGAGTTGGAGACGGCGCTCCTGGAGGGCAGGATAGACATGGCCGTTCACAGCCTCAAGGATCTGCCCGTGGAGACGCCGGACGGCCTGTCTGTTGTGGTGGTGTGTCCCAGACAGGACCCCAGGGACGCGCTGGTCAACAAGGCGGGTTGCGCCCTGGCGGAGATGGGGCCCGGCGCGGTGATAGGCACCAGCAGCCCGCGGCGTCTGGCTCAACTGCGCGCGCTCAGGAGCGACCTGCGGGTGGAGCCGATTCGCGGCAACGTGGAAACACGGCTGAGCAAGGCAACCGGTGAGGTCTACGATGGCGTTGTGGTAGCGGCCGCCGGTATGGCTCGCCTGGGGCTTGAGGGTCGCATCGCCCAGTACTTCGACCCAATGGAGATGGTCCCTGAGCCGGGGCAGGGCGCCCTGGCCGTGGAGGTACGCTCGGAGAGCGCGGAGTTGCTGCGCCTTCTGTCTCAAATCCAGGACACCCGGACAAGCATAGCCGTCGCTGCTGAGCGCGCCTTTGTGGAGGAGATGGGAGGCGGGTGCAGAGTCCCCATAGCCGCTCACGCGCTGGTGGACGGAGAGGCCATTCGCATGGCGGGAATGGCAGCCTCCGAGGATGGCAGCCGTATGGTCAAGACGCGCCTGGAGTCTGCGGTCGATGGGCCTCAAGAAGCCGGACGCGCTCTGGCGCAGAAGCTGCTTTCTATGGGAGCCGGAGAGATTATGAACGCGGAGGACGGCGCTTGAGTGGGCCTGGCAGGGTCTATCTGGTTGGAGCGGGGCCGGGTGACCCCGGCCTCATCACGGTGAAGGGGCTGCAATGCCTCCGCGATGCCCAGGTGGTGGTGTACGACCGCCTGGTGGACCGTCGCCTGCTGAAAGAGGCTTCGCCGGTCGCCGAGATGGTGGACGTGGGCAAAGCCAGGGGAGACCACCGCATGAGGCAGGAGGATATAAACCTGCTGCTGGTGGACAGGGCCCGCGAAGGGAAAAGGGTGGCGCGGCTCAAAGGGGGTGATCCCTTTATCCTTGGCCGAGGTGGTGAAGAGGCAGAGACGCTGGCGGAGGCGGGGATACCCTTTGAGGTAGTCCCAGGGGTCACGTCCGCCATAGCCGCTCCAGCGTACGCGGGCATACCCCTGACCCATCGCAATATGTCATCCTACGTCACCATAGTCAGCGGCAGCGAAGACCCGGCCAGGGTTGAGTCCGGCATCGATTGGAGGGCGATGGCCTCCGGCGCCGGCACCTTGGTCGTCCTCATGGGCTGGGAAACCCTGGCCGGCATAGTGGACACACTGAAGGAGCATGGACTCGACCCGGCAACCCCCGCAGCCCTTGTGCAGTGGGGGACTGAGCCGTACCAGCGCACCGTGGTCGGCTCTCTGGACGATATTCTGGAGAAGGGGCGGCTGGCCTCTCTGGCTTCTCCCGTGGTAGCGGTCTTCGGCCAGGTGGTGAAGCTGCGGGAGAGGATACGCTGGTTCGAGGACAAGCCCCTCTTCGGCAAGCGCGTGCTGGTCCCCCGGGCAAGCGCCCAGGCAGGCGCGCTCTCTCAGCTTCTCATGGAGAACGGGGCAGAGCCTCTGGAGATACCGACCATAGAGATAAGGCCGGTGGAGGAGTGCGCTCGACTTGACTCGGCTCTCAACTCCATGCCCAAGTACGACTGGGTGGTTTTCGTAAGCGTAAACGGGGTGGGGCTGACCTTCCGCCGGCTGGAGCAGCTTGGACTGGATGCCAGGGCTTTCGGCGGCGCGCGGGTATGCGCCGTGGGATCAGGGACCGCCAGCGCGCTCAGGGAACGCGGCATCGCCCCCGACCTCCAGCCCAGGGAGTCCGTGTCGGAGTCCATAGTCAACGGACTCGCGGAAGAGGGGATTACGGGCAAGTCCGTTCTGCTCCTCCGCGCCGAGGCCGGTCGCGACGTGCTTTCCCGGGGACTCTCCCAGGCCGGCGCCCTTGTGGACGACGTGGCGGTATACGGGACGGCTATGCCGGAAGAGTCCAGGGAGAGGGTGAAGGCTCTGATGGCAGAGGGCGGGCTGGACGCGATAACCTTCACCAGCTCCTCCACGCTCACCAACCTGGTGTCCCTTCTGGACGGCGATACGTCTCTGCTCCAGGGGATGGTCGTGGCCTGCATAGGCCCCATAACCGCGGCAACGGCCAGGAGCGCGGGCCTCGCGGTGGACGTGGTGGCAGGGGAGTCGACGATTCCCGGCCTTGTCCAAGCCCTGGCGCATCACCTCTCCCCACCGGCTTCCAACCCGGGAAACCGGAGGTCGGCGGAATGACCTCCCGCTTCCCGCAGTCCAGGCTCAGGCGTCTGCGAGAGTCCGCCGCGGTACGCCTGCTGACCCAGGAGACATCCCTTTCTGCCAAGGATTTCGTCTACCCTCTATTCGTTACGTATGGCAGGGACATTTGCGAGCCGGTTGAGCCGATGCCGGGCGTGTACAATTTATCCACGGACAGGCTCGCGGCGGAGGCGGAGGAGGTCGCTCAGCTTGGCATTCCGGCTGTACTCCTCTTCGGCCTGCCTGCGCGCAAGGATGGCGCGGGAACGGAAGCCTACAACCCGGACGGGGTAGTCCAGGAAGCCGTCCGCACAATAAAGCAGGCTACGCCCCAACTGCTTGTCATCACGGACGTGTGCCTCTGCGAGTACACCGACCACGGCCATTGCGGCGCAGTGGTGGACGGCCTGGTGGACAACGATGCGACCCTGGGGCTTCTGGCCAGGACGGCCCTCTCCCACGCGGAGGCCGGGGCGGACATGCTAGCGCCATCCGCCATGATGGATGGGCAGGTGGGGGCCATACGGCAAGCCCTGGACGGCGGGGGATTCCAGTCCACTCCCATCATGGCCTACTCCGCCAAGTACGCATCGTCCTTCTACGGGCCGTTCAGGGTAGCCGCGGACTCCACGCCGCAGTTTGGAGACCGTCGCGGCTACCAGATGGACCCGGCCAACGTGAGGCAGGCCCTTCTGGAGATGGAGATGGACATACAGGAAGGGGCGGATATAATTATGGTGAAGCCTGCCCTGGCATACTTGGACGTCATAGCCAGGGCGAGACAGGCCTTTGCCCACCCCATCGCCGCATACAACGTCAGTGGTGAGTACGCGATGGTGAAGGCGGCCGCGGCCAATGGCTGGCTGGACGGTCCAAGCGCAACCCTGGAGGTGGTCACCGCCATAAAGCGGGCCGGCGCGGACATCATCATCTCGTACCACGCCAAGGAGGTGGCGCTGTTGACGGCCTCCCAGGGTTGAAGGGCTTGGTTGGAGTCCCCAAGCGGGCTATAATGCGCACAGAACGTCAGGAGGTGAGCGACATGAAGATGGAAGTCATAGAAGTGAAGCCTACGGAGCAGAGGGTGCTCCTCCTCTTCGACGGCGACGGGCCTACGTCCGGGAGCGAGCAGGTGGACGAATATCTCCGCGCCAACGACCTGGAGCCAAAGCGCAAGTACTCCGAGGTAAGGGACGGGAAGGAGTGCATGGTCTACTACTTCGGCCAGTGCTACCTGGAAGGCCACCTGGACCAGCTGTCCGCCCTGGCTGACGACGCCGGGTCGCAGGCATAGGATGGCGGACGGCAATGCTGGACGAGACACGCTTATGTCGAGGCAGGGCGCGAGCAATGAGCAAAACGGCGCCTGTCGATACGCCGTAGTCCCGACTGCAATGGGTTGGGTGGGCATCTTGGCCTCGTCAAAGGGCATACGGCGGTTGAGCCTTCCACAGGCGTCCTTCGCGGAGGCTCTGGAGCACCTTGGGCCTTTTGGGCAGGACGGGGACCCTGAGCCGGAGGAGGGGTCGTTCCCGTACATCGAGGGGCGGCTGGAGAGGTACTTCCTGGGAGAGGAGACTACCCTGGACTACCCGCTGGACCTGGTTGGCACTGCGTTCCAGAAGAGGGCGTGGGAAGCGGCCCGCGCCATTCCTCGCGGCGAGACCCGCAGCTACGGCTGGATAGCTCGCAGCATTGGGAACCCCGGCGCCGCCCGCGCCGTCGGGCAGGCCATGAGGTCCAACCCCGTGCCCATCATAGTGCCGTGCCACAGGGTAATCGGCGAGAAGGGTGACTTGCGCGGCTACGGAGGCCCCAACGGCGTGGACATGAAGCTCAAGCTCCTGACGATGGAAAGCGACAGCCGGTAGCAAGGGATCAGGCCTCCAAGCCCCGCCACAAGCGGCGGTCGAGGCCCCAGCCCCGGCCTCCCGAAGGCTCCGCCGTGCGCCATGAGAATGGACGGCAACCGGCCTGTAATTAGACGGGCAGGGGTCTTGCGCGGGCCGCGGCAGCATGGTACAATGTGGTCACACCACTTGCACACATGTGACCACATGGGAGGCTTCTATGACCACATACAACATAAGAGAATTCAAGGCCAAGGTCAGCGAGATACTCAGCGCCCTCAGCTATGACCAAGAGGTGATCATCACCCGCCGGGGGAAGCCGTGCGGCAGGCTCAGCCCCGTAGATCCCCCAACTGAGGGGAAGCCCTCGCTCAGTACTCTGAAGGGGGCCTTTGCCCACCTGCCGGAGGCGTCCTACGAAGACTTCCTGGACATAAAGGCGCTATGGGAGCCTCAGTTCCCGCCACTTGATGAGCCTGGGCAGAGCCGTGGTGAATAGCCCGGCGCGGTTCGTGGTTGACACGCACGCCCTGTGGTGGTACCTGCGGTCGCCGGAACGGCTCACGCCCGCCGCCTCAGCCGTCTTCCGGCTGGCCGAAACCGGCAATGCGACCATTGTTGTCCCAGCGATAGCCGTCGCCGAGTTCTACTTCCTTTCGGTCAAGCTGGGGCAGCCCGTCCCGCCCTCTATATTGCTGGACGGGTTGGCTGCCGTAAGCGGGATAGAGTTGTCTGACCTGGGCAGGGCACAGCTTGAGGGGCTTGACAAGTTCCCGGAGATTCCAGAGATGCACGACAGGCTTATAGCTGCTGAGGCGGTGTCCCTTGGCGCGCCGGTGGTGACGCGGGACAGCATCCTTTTGGCTTCGCCTCACGTAGATACGGTTTGGTAGGGCGCGCAAGGTTACTCCGCGGATAACCTTCAACATCCAAACGACATGGCCCCCACCTAAGCGGGGCGCCTGAAGGCCGAGCCGAGGCCGCTTCTGCCAATCCACCGCCGGCCGGACCAGCCACCTATAGCGCAGCGACTCCCTCCACCTGGATGCCGGCCTCGCCTACCACTTGCGCGAGGTCGCTGTGAAGCTCCTGGCAGTACTTGACGGAGATGAAGGGCAACTCTCCTATCACCGTTTTGCCCTCGGTCATGATCCGGAGGCCAACCGAGCCTTCACCGGGGTAGTTCATCAGCAGCTTGACCACCTCTCGAAGCTTGTATTCGTCCTGTCCCGGATTGCTGGACTCCTCCAGTCTGATCCACAGCTTGGCAGGTGGTAGAGATCCGCCGTTCTCCGCGCTTGAGGCAGGAGCCTGGGTGGATGCCACGCTCTTCGCGGCCGAGGCGGGAGCTGGAGCGGATGCCCTGTTCTCCGCGGTAGAGGCAGGGACCGGAGCCGATGCGCCGTTCTCGGCGGTAGAGGCAGGGGCCGGAGCCGACGCGCCGTTCTCGGCGTGGGCATAAACATCCGGGCCAGGCGCGCTTGGTTCTTCCACGCGACCTTGCTCCTCGCCGTCGGCTATCTCGTAGGGCCTGGCCTCGTCGCAGGCAATGGATATCTCATCGTCTCGTAGTCGCACCTTGCCAACCACCTCCACCAGGCTTCCCTCGTACCACAGGCTCAGGGTCTGGGAATAGGCGTTGGACCACACCATGACCTCTATTCCGCCTCCCAGGAGGTCCAGCGCCACGGCGGCGAAGGGCTTTCCGTCCCTGGTAGCGCCGTTCCGGGAGGAGGATACCTGGCCCACCACGTTCACCCTCTTGCCGTCCATGTCGTTGTCAAGGCCGTCCCGGGAGATTATGACGTTGTGCGGGATTCTATAGGCAAGGGCGCTGAGCGGGTTCTCCGAGATGAAGGCGCCCAGGAGCTCCTTCTCCCAGGCCAGTTTCTCCCGGTGCAGGACATCGCCCTCCTCCAGCTCGATTGGGCCGATGGGGGCAGCCACCTGTTCGCCAAACAGGTCGAACATGGTGGTCTGGCCGGAGTTTTTCAACTTGGCCTCGCTCTGAGCCAGGGATAGGATCCGCTCCGCGCTGGCCAGCAGGGATCCCCTGCTGCCAATGGCATCCAGGGCGCCCACTTTGGTAAGGCTCTCCAGGGAGCGCCGATTGACGCTTCCCAGGTCTGCCCGCCGGCAGAGGTCATCGATCGAGCGATATGCGCCGTTCCGCTTTCTCTCCTCCACCAGTGGAGCTATGGCCATGCGCCCCACATTCTTCACGGAGGCCAGTCCGAACCTGATGGCGGAGCTTCCGTCCGGGCTTACGTCTATGGAGAAGTCGGCCTCGCTGCGGTTCACGTCCGGGGGCAGCACGGGGATGCCGAGTCGAAGACACTCGGTAACGTCGCTGGATATCTTGTCACCCTGCCCGGCATGGGCGTTCATCACCGCCGACATGTACTCCTCCGGGTAGTTTGCCTTGAAGTATGCGGTCCAGTAAGCGATCATGGCGTAGCTCACGCTGTGCGCCTTGTTGAAGGCGTACCCCGCAAAGGGCTCCACAAGCTGGAACACCTCTTCCGCCAGGTCCCTTGAAAACCCCTTGGCGATGGCCCCCTCCACAAACTTCTCGTTCTCGCGCTGCATCACCTCCGGGTTCTTCTTCCCCATTGCCTTGCGCACCACGTCCGCTTCCCCAAGCGAGTAGCCGGCAAACGCCTGGGCTATGAGCAAGACCTGGTCCTGGTACACGATGACGCCGTACGTCTCCTCCAGGATGTCCTTCATTGTGGGGTGCGGATAGCGTATGGGCGCTCTGCCGTGCTTGGCGTCTATGAAGGTGTCGATGTGCTCCATGGGACCCGGGCGGTACAGGGCAATCATGGCCGATACGTCGCCCAGGGAGGTGGGCTTCAGCTTCTGGATGTACCTGCGCATCCCGCCGCCCTCCAGCTGGAAGACGCCGGTTGTCTCGCCGGAGGAGAGGAGGGCAAAGGTCTTTTCGTCGTCCAGGGGGATGCGGCCAAAGTCCAAGCGCACGCCTCTGCGACTAGCGACAGCGTCCCTGGCCTGCGCCAGGATAGTCAGATTGGTCAGGCCCAGGAAGTCCATCTTGAGAAGCCCCAGCTTGGCAATGGGGTCCATTGGGAACTGGGTCATTGCCATGTCCTCGGAGGAATCCCCGCGGATTGGGCGTTGCAAGGGGAGATACTCAGCCAGGGGTTCCCTGGTGATGACAACCCCGGCCGCATGAGTGCTGGCATGGCGCACCACTCCCTCAAGGTGGCGTGCCGTATCCACCAGGTTCTTCAGGGTGGCGTCCGCTTCATATATCTCCTTGAGCTCCGGGCCGGTCTCAAGGGCTTCCGCCAGCGAGTGGGCTCTGGGCGGAATGAGCCTTGCGACCCTGTCAACGTCGGAGTAGGTCATTCCAAGGGCGCGGCCGGTGTCGCGGATGGCCGCCTTGGCTCCCAACGTCCCAAAGGTGATGATCTGGGCGACGTGGTCGCCGCCGTACTTGCGCCTTACGTAGGTTATTACCTCTTCTCGGCGATCGTCCTGGAAGTCCATGTCTATGTCCGGCATCTCCCGCCGCTCCAGGTTCAGGAAACGCTCGAAGACCAGGCGATGCTGAAGGGGGTCTATGTCCGTGACGCCCAGGCAGTAGAGCGCCAGGCTGGCGGCTGCGCTGCCCCGGACGCCAAAGAGGATGCCGTTCTCGCGAGTAAACGCGGCGATGTCCCACACAACCAGCATGTAGTTGTCGAACTGCGTCTTCTCGATGACGTCCAACTCATAATCCAGGCGCCTTTGCGCCTCCGGGGACGGGTCCCCGTACCGTCTTATCAGCCCTTCCTGGCAGAGCTTGGCCAGGTACTCCCCGGGGCTAATGCCATTGGGCGGCCTGTATTCGGGCAGGTGGATCTGGTTGAAGTCCATCTCCAGGTTGCACATCTCCGCTATTCGCTGGGTGTTCGCCACGGCCTCCGGCTGGTCGGCGAACAGGTCTTGCATCTCCTGGGCGCTCCTGAGGTAGTAGGAGTCGTCGGACATCTTGAGACGCTTGTCGTCGTGGATGTTGGTGTTGGTATGGATACATATGAGGATGTCCTGGTAGGGCGCGTCCTCGCGATGGGTGTAGTGGCAGTCGTTGGTTGCCACCAGGGGCAAGCCGGTCTCGCTGGCAAGTTCCAGGAGCGCTTTGTTGAGGCCGATCAGGTCGGGAAGGTTCTCGTGGTGTTGCAGCTCCAGGAAGAAGTGGTCAAAGGTGTCCCTGTACCACAGGGCGGCCTCCTCGGCCTCCCGGACGCGTCCCTCCAAGAGTAGCCGAGGCACCTCGGCGGTGGGGCACCCGGAGAGCGCTATCAGCCCCTTGCCGTACTCCCGCAGAAGCTCTCTGTCCACGCGAGGCTTGTAGTAGAACCCCTCAAGGTGCGCCCTGGAGGAGAGTTGCAGGAGGTTGCGGTATCCCTGCTCATTGCGCGCCAGCAGAAGTAGATGGTGGGGGCTTTTGTCCGCCGGCGTCTTGCTATGGCGGCTCCCCTGGGCAAGGTACGCCTCCAGCCCAATGATGGGCTTGATGCCCGCTTCCTTGCACTCCGTGTAGAACTCGATTGCCCCGTAGAGTCCGCCGTGGTCGGTGATGGCAAGGGCTTCCATACCAAGCTCCTTGGCGCGTTGCACCATTGGCGGAATCCGGCTGAGGCCGTCCAGAAGGCTGTATTCGGTGTGATTATGGAGATGAGTAAACAAGATGTCCCTGGCTGGGGCCGGCTAAAGCCGCCACAGCAAAGATATAGCGTCCACAGATTATAGCACCCGCGAAACCTGACGGCACAAGATGTTGTGGCGCTGTTCTTCTTCAGATTTAGCGACCATCCACCAACGCGGCCGGGACCCAGGGCCGTTTCCGTGGAATGGTTGAGGAAAGCCGGGGCGGTCTCAAGCAGGCGATTGGAGTTGATCCGGGTGTAGGATCGCAACCTCTCAATTAGCAGACGCCAGCCCTATCGCCCCTTGTACACCGGCCTGCGTTTCTCTATGAAGGAGCGGACGGCCTCCACCGCGTCCTCGCTATCTCCCAACGCGGCATTAACCTCGCTCTCCCTCTTCAGCGCTCCCGCCAACTCCTCCTCGTTCTCGTAGAGAAGCTCCCTGGTGGAGCGGACGCATAGAGGGGGGTTGGAGGCGATTTCCAGCGCCAAGGTCGTGGCCTCGTCCATCAGCCTGTTTGCGGGGACCACTCTGTTAGCCAACCCGCTTTGCAAGGCCCAATAGGCATCATAGATGTTGCCGGTCAGAGCCATCTCGAGGGCGACTCCCAGTCCCACCAGCCGAGGAAGCGTGTAGGACGCTCCCGCGTCCGGCGCCAGCGAGCGCTTGACGAAAAGGCACGAGAACGTGGCTTCCTCAGATGCGAGCCGTATGTCGCAGGCCAAGGCGATAGACAGGCCCGCTCCCGCCGCCACGCCGTTTACCGCCGCGATAACCGGCTGGGCGTTGTGGCGTATTCGAGAGCTCAACGCGGTCAGGCTGCTCTCCGGAGGGATGTGGTAGGAAGGAGGGCTGCCATCCAATAGCTCGTTGACGTCGGCTCCGGAGCAGAAGCCGCGGCCTGCGCCGGTCAGTATCACAACGCGGACGTCCTGCTCGTTGGATATATCGCCCAGTACCGAGTGAAGCTCCGCGGCCATCTGAGCGTTCAGAGCGTTCAGCTTACTCGGCCTATCCAGAGTAACGGAGGCTACGGGACCGTTGATCTGCGTCCTCACCAGTTCGTAGCGTCCAATTGCCATGTTGACGTACCTGCTCCAGAGTAGATAGGGATATCCATCACGGAAAAAGCGGCTAACGCCAGCGCAATCCGGCAGGCTTGTGCTGGATGGCTGATACAGACTGTCGATCGACTGCCTCCAAAGCCGCGACTACCGCACGGCAGACGCCTTGCGGCCCCGACCTGTGAACACGGAGACAACCACCTTGAACGGAAGCAACGACCGGAGATGCTGCCGGCTGTCTCTTAAGAGAAGCCGTTGAATAGTAACAAAGGACGCCTGTATCCCATGCCCGCAGGGGGCGTCCTTTGCTACAGCCTGCAGACTATGCTTTGCCTATTCTGAACATCTTGGTGCTGCATACTGGGCAAACACCCTGCGTCGCCGGGCGGCCGTTCTTCATGGTGATGGCTTCGGTCTGGCTCATCTCCTGCTGAGAACGGCACTTCACGCAATAACCCTGCATGGGTCACCTCCGTGTCTGAGTTGTGCCTATTCTACACCATGAAAAGGGGTTAGTCACCCAATTTAACCAGGGAAGTTGGGCATTTTTGGAGCCTCAGAAGGGACGGGAGCCTGACCGCCCCCGTGATAAGGGGTTGAGATTGCACAAGAAGAGGGCAAGCGAAGGTGTATCTGAGAAGCCCAGCGCTCGCGTTGAAGGTTGCGTTACGGGATGGAGGCCGGATTCCAATTGGACGTTATTGCTGCGATACGCGGGCGCTCGCGGCTAATGGCTGCCGTCTGCCACGATGTCCGACTCCTCGCCAAGCAGAAGCCAGGGCTCGCCCCACTGGTCCGGGCTTTCGATGCTCCAATCCTCGTCACGGCTCTCGCGCTTCAAGCGAATGCCCCAATCTCCGCCATATAGCAGATACGCGCTCCCAGCGCCGGAGTCGGAGACTCTGACGTAGTAGGCGGGACAGGGAGCGCCGCCGTCCTCACTCTGCCATCCTGTGACCCGGTGCAGATCCTCAGGCCAGTGGGGGCCTGCAATTCTCACCTGCCTCACAAGTGTGGGCAGACCCAGCTTCTGATACGTCATCAGCGGCAGGCCCGGACAGTTGTCGTTCTCCTCCACCTCCAGTGAGATGAACCCATAGCTGTCCATACCTACTCCTGCCCCGGCCCGTAGCCCAGCTTTTCCAGCTCCGCCCGCAGCGTGGCAAGCCAGTCCTCCATTGGGACGGACTCAGGCGCCACTATCTCGACCTCTCCGGTGGGCAGTTCTCTCACGGCGCCAGGGTCCTCTTTACCCAGGGGAACGGAGATGGCCTCCCTGTCTATTCCCAAGTCGTCTGTGACCTCAAAAATGAGGCCCATGTCACGCATTCCTATCATGCTTTCTGTCATTGTCGCTAACCAGGACTGACGTATTCGCGAAGGCTCTCAGACCAGCGCTTGAGGTGGCCTCGCACATTGTACCCAGGTCATGGTATCTTAGTGGGTAGATCACCGAGCGTCAACACGCGCGGTCCGGAAACGCCCCTTTTGCGGTGTGGCCATATCGTTTATCATATGCTTGGTATGCAGAGTATCGTAGAAGGCTGCGCCACCGGGGAACGTAGCTCCATCGGAGGTTGGCTGTGAGAGTCCGTCCCGTCAGCAAGCAGGAACGCGCGGAAGGCCAGCGGGGCAACGTCCCTCCGGGCCAGTTCGTCACCGAGAAGTTCCCCGTCTTCACCTACGGCGAAACTCCAGCGGTCGACCTGAAGACCTGGAGTCTTCGCATATTCGGATGCGTGGAAAGGGATGTGACGCTGGACTGGAAGCGGTTTACGGACTTCCCTCAAACAGCCGTGACCGCGGACCTTCACTGCGTCACCCGGTGGAGCCGCCTGGGCAATCTCTGGGAGGGAGTGGCCTTCAAGGAGGCGGTGAGGCCGTCCAAGGCAAAGCCCAAGGTGAGGTACGTGACCATTCACTGCTACGGAGGCTATACCACCAGCCTGCCCGTGGACGCTCTGATGGACGACGACGTGATTCTTGCGCGCTGCCACGACGGCAACCCTCTGTCCACGGACCACGGCGGACCTGTGCGCCTGGTGGCGCCAAAGCGATACGGCTGGAAGAGCGCCAAGTGGGTGAACGGGCTGGAGTTTACGGTACAAGACAGGCTGGGCTTCTGGGAGCGGCGGGGTTACAACAGCAACGCAGACCCCTGGAAGGAGGAGCGGCTATGGTATGGCGTGAACCGAACGGAGTAAGGCCGGTGGAAGCCAGGTGGGCAGGACACCCTTGAGAACGGGATATTTGCACTGCATCGGCGGCGCCAGTGGGGACATGCTGCTGGGCGCGCTGGTAGACGCGGGGCTGCCTCTCGAAGAGCTGAGAGGCGCTCTTGCCAAGCTTCCGATCGCGGGGTATTCGGTCAACGCCTCCATCGCCCAGCGGGGCGTCATTCGCGGGACGCACGTCTCCGTAGACCTTGATCCGCAGGCTAGGGCGGGCTGCTCTATACACGATTTCCTGGACATGGTTGAGGCGAGCGACCTTTCCCGTTCCGTAAAGGACAAGTCGCAAAGGGTTCTTGAGCGCTTGGAAGAGGCGGAGTCCAGGGTGCATGGAGAGGCCCACGATCTCCAGGAGTTGGGCGACATAGACACTATCATCGACGTCGTGGGGGTGGCGGCCGGCCTGGAGCTGCTTGGCATAGACAAGCTCTACTCCTCGCCGTTGCCCTCCGGATGGGGCGTCGTTTCCACAAGGAAGGGCGCACTGCCCGTGCCCGCGCCTGCCACCGTGGAGCTTATGACCGATGCGAAAGCCAGGGTCGCGCCCCCGGAAGGCCCCTACCTGAAGGCGGGCGAGCTTGTCACGCCCACCGGCGCAGCCCTCATCACCACCCTCGCCTCCTTCAATGCCCCGGCTCTTACACTGGAGCGCGTGGGCTACGGCCTTGGCTCCAGGGATAACCCTGACATCCCCAACGTCCTGGCCCTATGGATAGGGGAGACCCATGAGAGCGATACCCTCGCCCAGGTCTCCCTCATGGAGACGAACATCGACGACATGACTCCGGAGGTCCTTGGACACGTCCAGGAGGAGCTAATGCGCCGCGGGGCCCTGGACGCGTGGTTCACACCCATCCAGATGAAGAAGAACAGGCCCGCGGTTACGCTCAGCGTGCTCTCGCGGCCGCAAATGGAGTCGGCGCTTGTCAAGGCCATAATGGAGGAGACCTCCACGCTTGGCGTGCGGGTGCGCGCGCTGAACCGCTACGAGACGGAGCGGGAGGTAGTCGCCGTGGACACCTCCCTGGGCCAGACCCGCGTCAAGGTAAAGAGGTTGGCGGGCAGTATAGCAAGCCTTTCGCCCGAATTCGAGGACTGCAAGGAGATTGCCCAACGGGAGGGTCTGCCCCTGCAAGAGGTGTACCGGCGTGTGGAGAGGGACGCCAGGGCCAGCCTGGGCATTGAATGATGGGGATTTTAGACATGCCGGCCGGGGCGAATCGTCATCTCCGGCCAGGAGGCGCATAGCCTGTGGATACCGCTCGCTCGGCTGAACTGTTCGCCCAGGCCCAAACCCGGATACCGGGCGGGGTGAACAGCCCTGTCCGCTCCTTCAAGTCCGTTGGCGGGACGCCCCTGTTCATCCGGCGGGGCAAGGGCCCTCGCATATGGGACGCAGATGGCAACGAGTTCCTGGACTACGTGGGGTCGTGGGGCCCGCTCATCCTGGGCCATGCCCACGATGAGGTGGTGGAGGCCGTCCGATCCGCGCTGGAGAGCGGCCTCAGCTTCGGCGCGCCGACGGAGGGGGAGGTCGAACTTGCCGTCATGATTGCGGAGGCTTTGCCATCCATAGACATGGCGCGCCTGGTGAACTCCGGCACGGAGGCCACCATGAGCGCCATACGGGCGGCCAGGGCGTTCACCGGTCGCAGCAAGGTCGTCAAGTTCGCCGGCTGCTATCACGGCCACAACGACGGCCTGCTGGTGGAGGCGGGGTCAGGAGGAGCAACGTACAGCATCCCCAACAGCGCGGGCGTGCCGGAGGGTTACGCCCGTGAGACGCTGGTCGCCGACTACAACGACGTCAACTCAGTGCAGCACCTCTTCGACTCCCACCCCGGGGAGATAGCGGCGGTCATCCTGGAGCCGGTGGCGGCCAACATGGGGGTTGTTCCCCCAGCGACCGGCTTCCTGGAAGGGCTGAGGCTTCTGACCCGCAGCCAAGGCGCGCTGCTCATCTTTGACGAGGTTATAACCGGGTTTCGGGTCGATTACGGGGGCGCACAGACGCTGTACGGCGTAACCCCGGATCTCACCTGCCTGGGCAAGATCATCGG
The DNA here is from genome assembly GCA_965221925.1 of Dehalococcoidia bacterium. Lineage (GTDB taxonomy): Bacteria > Chloroflexota > Dehalococcoidia > Lucifugimonadales > UBA2985 > JAPPHY01. The sequence continues at coordinate 1,382,645 of OZ244924.1, forward strand.
GGGCGGGCTGCCAGTGGGGGCCTACGGCGGGAGGAGGGATGTCATGGAGGTGGTAGCGCCGCTGGGCGGTATGTACCAAGCCGGCACACTGTCCGGAAACCCGCTTGCGGTAACGGCGGGGATAGCAACTCTCAAGGCGCTTGCAAGGCCGGGCGCCTACGAGGGGCTGGAGGCAGCGGCGTCCAGGCTGGCCGACGGCCTCGCAGCGGCGGCCCTGAAAGCGGAAGTCCCCCTGACCATCAACCGGGTGGGATCTATAATGACCGCGTTTTTTAACGACGGGCCTGTGGAGGGCTGGGACTCCGTCGCTGCCAGCGATAGGGAGAGGTACGCCGCTTTCTTCCACCTCATGCTGGAGGGCGGGGTGTACCTGGCCCCTTCGCCTTTCGAGGCCGCCTTTATCTCCACCGCTCACACGCCGGAAGACATAGACGCGACCCTGGAGGCGGCAGAGTACGCCCTGGCCAGGGTCTAACGCCGGAATACCAATCATCATAGGAGGCGCACAATGAGAGATAGCTTTCTTGGGTTAGAAGAACTAGGACGCGGCGATACATGGCGATCAGCCGCCGCAGAGTTCATAGCCACTTTCCTGTTTATCTTTGTAGGCGCAGGCGCTGTGGTCAGCCTGGGGATATTCAGCTCTGAGGGAGGCGGAGCCCTCGGCGGAAACTTGGTGGCCATCGCCATGGCTCACGGACTGGCAATCGCCATCCTGGTTTCAGCCACCGCCAACCTCTCCGGAGGCCACATCAACCCCGCGGTCTCCGTAGCTGCCGTCCTGACGCGCAAGATAAGCCCCACCAAGGGCGGAATGTACGTCATCGCCCAGGTAGTCGGCGCAATTCTGGGAGCTTTGCTGCTGAAGGCCATAATTCCCGACTCTCTGGAGGGAGGCCTGGGGTCTCACGCCATCATGTCGGACATAGGCACTATGGGAGGCCTGATTGTAGAGGTCGTGCTGACCTTCGTCCTGGTATTCGTGATATTCGCCACCGCAGTCGACCCCAAGGGGCCCAAGCACCTGGCGCCCTTTGCAATAGGGGGAGCCGTGCTGGTGATACACCTTGTGGCAGTCCCCCTTACGGGAGCCTCCGTGAACCCGGCGCGCACCATTGGGCCGGCTCTGGCCGCCGGGCAGTGGGCGGACCACTGGGTCTACTGGGCAGGTCCCTTGCTGGGCGGCGCAATTGCGGGAATTTTATACCAGCTCGTCTTCATGCAAGAAGAGGAGGACTATTAACAAGCGCCTTTGGTAGACCTTTGCGTGACGCCTGCGGGATCAAAGAAGCGCCTTCCCCCTGAGACGGGGGAAGGTTGGATACTGCCCCGGACTTGACCCGGGACGGTGGCGAACCCTGGGAGCGTCCCCGATAGCCGATCGCAATCTTCACACTTTTCCCAAGACTTCTTCAAATTCTCTTCAAAGTATGCTGGTATAACTGGTATATCAGAAAGGGAAAGGAGCGGTTGCTCATGAGAAAACGTTGGTTGTTTGTTCCTGTGCTGGTGGGTGCGCTTGCCGTTGGCCTCACCGGCCTGGCGTTTCTGCCCCAGGTGGATGAGGAGAAGGGCGAGTCTCGCTTTGGGGATTACGCCGCCAGGGTAGCCTCTATCCTGGGCCTGGAGACCGCCACGGTGCAGGACGCTATGGAGCAGGCGAAGCAAGATGTGGCGGCGGAGGCGCTTCAGGAAAAGCTGGACGCAATGGTGGCAAGCGGCAAGGTCACCCAGACGGAGGCGGACGAGTACAAGGCTTGGGCAGAGGCCAGGCCGGAAGGCAGTTTCTGGGGATTCAAGCCACGGGGCATCGACGCAGGCGAGCTTCAGGAGAAGCTGGACGCTATGGTAGCCGGCGGCGAGATCACCCAGGAGAAGGCCGAGGAGTACAAAGCCTACGTGGACTGGGTGGAGTCCAGGCCGGAGAGCTTTGACCAAATCTACCCCGGCCACAGAGGCAAGGGCTTCGCAAGAGGTTGGGGACACGGCTACGACAGAGAGTTCTGCAAGGACAAGGGCGCCTACGAGGACAAGGACGCCGACACAGCCGCCACACCGGCGCCGGCATAGCGCGGCGGCGTCAGGCCACACGGGGGGCGAGGCTTGATTGCCCCGCCCCCGACGAGTTGCAAGGGGATTAGGTCATGGGCAGCGCCATACTGGTAATCGAAGACGATCCCGGGACGCAGGAAATTGTTGAGCTGTACCTGCGGCGCGACGGCCATAAGGTGGTAACGGCGCCGGACGGCATCGAGGGGTTGCGGCTGGCCAAGGAGGCGCATCCCAGTCTTGTGGTCCTGGACCTGATGCTGCCCGGCCTGGACGGCATGGAGGTCTGCCGCGCTCTGAGAGCGGAGTCGGAGGTGCCCGTCGTGATGCTCACCGCCCGCGTCGAGGAGGAGGACCGCCTGGCCGGGCTAGACATGGGCGCCGACGACTACCTCACCAAGCCCTTCAGCCCCAGGGAACTGGCCGCCAGGGTGCGCGCGGTGCTCCGCCGCACAGCCAGGGATGCCCTTGAGCAGGGGCCGGCAGAACTGGCCTGTGGCGGCGTCCGGATGGACCTGAAGCATCACGCCGTGTATGCCAACGGCGCGCAGATAACCCTCACACCCACGGAGTTCCGCCTGCTGGCGATGCTCATACGGGAGCCGGGCAGGATATTCACCCGGGAGCAGATAATAGACCGTGTATTCGGCTACGGCTTCGACGGCTTCGACAGGACCGTCGACGCACACGTCTCCAACCTCCGGCGCAAGCTGGGGGCGAGCGGCAAGGGTTCCGGCAACATCCATACCGTCTACGGCGTAGGATACAGGTTCGGCGATGGCTAGCTGGTTCTTCAGCCTCCAGTTCAGATTGATAGCGGCCTTTGCCCTGGCGCTGACCCTCGCGCTGACGAGCGTCAGCATGTACGTGGGTTACACGGCCAAGCTGGCAGCTGAGCAGTTCGAGAGGGACACCGAGGAGGCGAGAGCCGAGCGTATGGGGCAGTTTGTCACCGACTACTACAGAGCCACCAAAGGATGGGGCGGGTTGCAGCCCGCCATCGAGCAGGCCAGCGCCCTCTATGGCAGGCGCATTGTGGTCAAGGACACGGAGGGCAACGTGATTGCCGACTCGCACAAGGCGTATAGCTTCTACAATAACAAACCCGTGACGGGAAGCCCCAGCCTGCCAGTTCTGAGCAGTGGGCGCGAGGTGGGCTCCGTGGCATTGGCCGGCATCGCTGTGCCCCTGGAGGTCCCGGAACCCTCGGTTTCCATACTCGCCGCGGCGCTGAACAGGTCCCTGCTGTGGACCGGGCTGGCGGCGGGCATCGGCGGCGTCCTGCTGGTCTCCCTGCTGTCCCGCCAGGTCCTTGCGCCGGTGAGGTCTCTTAGCTCGGCGGCGCAGCTTCTGGGCAGGGGAGACCTTTCCCAGAGGGTATCCACCCAGGGCAGGGACGAGATCTCCCACCTTGGCCGCACCTTTAACTCAATGGCTGAGGACCTGGAGAAGGTGGAACAGCAGCGAAGAAGCATGATGGCAGACGTGGCCCACGAGCTCAGGACGCCCCTCTCCAACATTCAGGGCTACCTTGAGGCGGTGCGGGACGGCCTGCTTCAGCCGGATAACCACACCATTGACACCATACATCAGCAGGCGCTGCACCTTGCACTCCTGGTGGAAGACCTGCGTCTGCTGGCCCTGGCAGAGGCGGGCGCCTTGCGCCTGAACATGGAGCCAAGCTCTCTTGAGCAGGTCTTGGAAAAATCGATGCAGGCCGTCCGGCCCCGCGCCGAAGCCGGCAGCATCGCCCTGTCCCTGGAGATCCAGCCGGACTTCCCGCTGGTGGAGATGGACAGAACGCGCATTACCCAGGTGGTGGGCAACCTGCTGGAGAACGCCATCACTCACACCCCACAGGACGGCCTTGTAGCCGTCAGCGCGGAGGTCACCGCCACAGGATGGGCCAGGGTGACGGTAGCGGACACCGGGGCCGGCATCCCCCCGGACGACCTGCCCCAGGTGTTCGAGCGATTCTACAGGGCAGACCCTTCCAGGACGCGGTCTACCGGCGGCGCTGGATTGGGACTGACCATCGCCAGGCAGCTGGTGGAGGCCCACGGAGGCGCAATCCACGCCGAGAGCGAACCCGGAAAGGGCAGCCGCTTCGTATTCGATCTGCCCACGGCGGGGTCCTCCACAGGCCAAGAGTAAACTGTTGACTATTGCGTGACAGGCGTTGTCACTTAACCGATACCATACCAAGGAGGTACAGGATGAGCAAACTCAATTCACAGGTTTCACTACCAGTATGGCTAATCGCCCTTGGAGCGCTGCTGGCGCTGCTGAGCATAGCGGGCGTGGCAAGCGGCGTAGTACCGGGCTTCGGCTCTGGGGTGGTGTCGGCGTCGCCCGCCCTGTACGACGAACAGGCGGTGGTGTCGATATTCGACAGGTCGGATCCCGCCGTGGTAACAGTTAATACGACCCGCGAGAGCGCAAGCCGGTTCGGGTTCATCATCCCGCAAGACGGGCAGGGATCCGGGTTCCTGGTGGACGCGGAGGGCCATATCCTCACCAACTACCACGTAGTGCAGGACTCCACAAGCATCAGCGTGACCATTGCAAACGGGGACGTGCTGGAGGCGGAGCTCGCGGGCAGCAGCCATGCGGATGACATAGCCCTCCTTAAGGTGGATGCCGAGGCCGTGGCGGGAATCACGCCGCTGAAGCTGGGAGATTCCGCCGCCGTGAAGCCTGGGCAGATGGCCATAGCCCTGGGCAGCCCCTTTGGCCTGGATAACTCCATATCCGTGGGCGTGGTGAGCGGAGTGAACCGCAGCCGCGCCGGGGCCCTTCACCGGCTCATAACCGGGATGATCCAGACGGACGCCTCCCTGAACCCCGGAAACTCCGGAGGCCCGATGCTGAACTCCCTGGGAGAAGTGGTTGGGATCAATACCTCCGTGGAGGTCTCGCCTATAACCGGCTCTATAGGGGTAGGCTTTGCCGTGCCTATAAACACTGCAAAGGACCTCATGGTCCAGTTTGTTCAGGGTGAGACGGTAAAGCGGCCCTGGGTTGGCATAAGCGGCGCAGCTCTGAACCCCAACCTCGCCGAAGTCCTGGGACTTGAAATCTCAAAGGGGGTATACATATCGACTGTGACGTCGGGGAGCCCGGCCGAAAAGGCCGGCCTGGTCGCGGGAGGGGTTGGGAGCGGTGAGGCCAGTGGCGACGTTATCACGGCTGTGGACGGCAAAGACGTGGCGTCCGTGGAGGATATCGTAGTGCATCTGAACAGCCTTGCTCCGGGTGATTCGGTGTCTCTGACGCTGCTGCGAGACGGGGAGACCATTCAAGTGAACGTGGCGCTGGGGGAGTGGCCGGGGATCAGTAACTAGGGACCTGCCGCAGGTTTCCAGGCTTCCCTGGTAAGGCCTGCCTGTCCACAGGCATAAGTTTGGAGCCGCCGGGTCTCACGGGCCCGGCGGCTCCTTGTTAGCTATACCTCCCGGTACTCGCCCTCTATGGTGCCCTCAGGCGGAGGCTCCGATTCAAAGCCGCCTGCTGCCTCGCCGGGCGCGGCGCCGGACGGGCCGCCTGCCTGGCTGTACACCGCCTGTCCCACCTTCTGCAACGAGGTTTGAAGCTCCTGCAACCTGCTGTTTATCAGGGCGGTGTCCTGGCCCTGAAGTGCCTCCCTCAGCTGGGCGATTTTGCCTTCAAGCTCCTCCTTCAGGTCCGCAGGCACATTCTCAGCCTGGTCACTGAGCAGCTTCTCGGCGTTGTAGGCCGCGCTTTCCGCCATGTTGCGAGTCTCGATCTCCTCCCTGCGTCGTCTGTCCTCGTCGGAATACCTGGCCGCGTCCTCCACCAGGCGGTCTATCTCCTCTTTGCTCAGGCCTGAGCTTGCCGTAATGGTGATACGCTGCTCCTTGCTTGTGGCCTTGTCCTTGGCGGAGACGTTGAGGATCCCGTTGGCGTCTATGTCAAAGGTGACGTCTATCTGTGGGACCCCCCTGGGAGCCGGAAGGACGCCATCCAGCATGAATCGTCCAATGGACTTGTTGTCCGCGGCCATTGGCCTTTCGCCCTGCAGGACGTGGACCTCCACGCTGGTCTGCCCATCCGAGGCGGTGGTGAAGGTCTCCGTCTTGGCCGTGGGAATAGTGGTATTGCGATTGATCAACGCCGTGGTAACCCCGCCCAGGGTCTCAATGCCCAAGGTCAGTGGGGTCACGTCCAGCAGGAGGATGTCCGTCACGTCGCCCTGGAGCACTCCCGCCTGAATGGCTGCCCCGGCAGCAACCACCTCATCCGGGTTGACCCCCTTGTGAGGCTCCTTGTTAAAGAGTTCCTTCACCTTTTCCACCACCGCAGGCATTCGAGTCATACCTCCCACCATAACCACCTCGTCTATCTGATCCCGCGTCAGGCCGGCGTCGGCCAGCGCCTGCTTGCAAGGGGTGGCTGTGCGGTCTATCAGGTCTCCCACCAACTGCTCCAGCTTTGACCGCGTGAGGCTCATGGACAGGTGCTTGGGGCCGGAGGCGTCCGCGGTGATAAACGGGAGGTTGACCTCCGTCTGCATCACGTTGGAAAGCTCCATCTTGGCCTTCTCAGCAGCCTCCTTGAGACGTTGCAAGGCCATGCGGTCCTGTTTCAGGTCTATGCCCTGCTCACGTCTGAACTCATCACATATCCAGTCGATGATACGCTCATCGAAATCGTCTCCGCCCAGTAGGGTATCGCCGTTGGTGGCCTTGACCTCAAAGACTCCTTCCCCTATCTGGAGAACGGAGATGTCAAAGGTGCCTCCTCCAAGGTCGTATACGGCAATGATCTCATCGCTATTCTTGTCCAGGCCATAGGCCATAGAGGCAGCGGTGGGTTCGTTGATGATACGCAGGACGTCCAGGCCGGCTATCCTGCCGGCGTCCTTGGTGGCCTGCCTCTGGCTGTCGTTGAAGTAGGCGGGCACGGTGATGACCGCCTGGGTTATCCTCTCTCCCAGCTTGGCCTCTGCGTCCTGCTTGAGCTTTTGCAGGATCATGGCCGAGACCTCCGGCGGAGAGTAGTTCTTGCCGGCTATTGCCACCTGGCAGTCACCGTTGGAGGCCCTGACCACCTTGTATGGCAGGCGCGTCATGGCCGCCTGGATCTCCGGATCCTCGTGTCTACGGCCCATGAGCCGTTTGATGGAGAATACGGTGTTCTCCGGGTTTGTGATGGATTGCCGCTTGGCGATGAGGCCGGTGTATCGTTCGCCGGTGCCGGAGTGTACGGCCACAACCGATGGAGTGACGCGGGCGCCTTCGCTGTTCTCCAGCACCTGCGCCTCGCCCACCTCCATAACGGCCATACAGGAGTTGGTTGTTCCCAAGTCTATACCTAGTACCTTTGGCATTTAATCCGTCTCCTTCCTTGAAGATTCATCCTCTTTTCTCTTTGAGACCGTTACCTGAGCGGGGCGCAGCACCCATCCGTGCAGCTTGTATCCCTCTCTTATCACGGTCATAACTCTGCCCTCTTCATGGTCCTCGCTCACCTCGTATGAGACGGACTCATGTTCCAGGGGGTCAAAGGTCTTGTCCAGCGTCTCAATTCGAGTCATACCGAAGGACTCCAGGACACTCCGGAGATTGCGGCCCACCAACTCAACCCCGGCCAGCCAGGAGCTGAGCGCGTTGTCACTGGGGATGTGCTGAAGGGATCGCTCAAAGTCGTCCAGGACGGGCAGCAGCCTTATAACCAGGTTAGCGTTGGCCCTCTTCTGCAAATCCTCTCTCTCCTCTTCCACGCGCCTCTTGTAGTTCAGTGAGTCGGCCTGTACCCGTTGGAGCAGATTGCGGAACTGCTCCACCTCTCGTTCGGCCTCCTCCAGCCGCGCTTGTCCCGCGTCTGCTTCGGCGTCCGTACCCGTCTCCGCCTCGCCACGCTCCATTTGCTCCTCCATGCTCATTAGACCTACACTCCTGACTTATACTAGACCCTTGGAAGGTTATCGGGAAACACGCCATCCAGCCCCTTCAGCATCTCGTCAAGCTCCCGCTCCAGGGTGTGACTCAACGGCTCCGTCTGGGACATCGCCTGCACCCTTTCCCTGAGAGCCATGATGCGATTGACCAGGGACAAGGCAAAATCCACTCCTGCCAGGTTCATGCCAAGGTTGTCCACCATGTACTTTATCAATCGTATGCGAAAGACGTCCTCCGCGGAGTAGAGGCGGAGCATCCCGATGCTTCTGGTCGGCGTCACCAGCCCCAGGCGCTCGTACTTCCTGAGAGTCTGCGGGTGCATGTTCAGGATACGGGCAGCCACGCTGATTACGTAGACTCCGCCTCCCATATCCACGCCGTCCGGCGACGGCGGGTAGGGCGTCCCAGGATGGCCCTCGCGTCTCCCGTTGGGCCTCTCACGCGGGGCGGGCGCCGGAGCCTCCGCCTTGCCCTGTTCCAGCGGCGGGGGCATGACGGGGCCTCTATTTGTTGCGCGTTTCTGGTCGAACCGCTGCACTCTGCTTCTCCCCTGACAGGCTCCGTCCCGCTATACCATTGCAACCGGAGCCGGAAGTATTTGCCTTTAGGCCTGCCGTATAGCGGGCCGCTTGATGAAATCCGTTTGAGGGTAGTATAATGCTTGATATTAAGCGTGTCAAGTATTATAATGTCTACAGGCTCAATAGACCATCTTCAAACTCTCTTGAAGATTCGTTCGTATAGTCTGTATATTAGGATAGCGAACCAAGAAAAAACATCGAAGGGAGGGAAGTGAAATGTTGATGTTGAAGGCGTGCCCTCGGTGTCGTGGGGACCTGTGCTTGAACAGTGATACGTACGGGGTTTACACGGAGTGCATCCAGTGCGGGTACATGAAGGACATAGAAACAGACCACAGATCCCGCCGCCTGGACACCAGCAAGGTTGACAAGCAGGCCGCCTGAGCGCGGCGCCCGGATATGCTATGCCTTGAGCTTGAGAGCGGCATTGAGGCTGCCTGTACGGAACCCGGCCAGGTCCAGGGTAACGTACAGGTAGCCTATGGCTCTCATATCCGAGACCAGCTTCTCCCGCACCCCTGGCCGGAGCAGCGGCATCATATCCTCAGGCTCCACCTCAATGCGGGCCATGGTCTCATGGTGGCGCACCCTGAACTGGCGAAACCCCAACTCCTTGAGGCAAGCCTCCGCCTGCGCAATTCGATTCAGGGCCTCTATCGACACCGGAGCGCCGTAGGGTATACGAGAGGATAGGCACGGCTGAGCGGGCTTGTCCCAGGTGGAGAGGCCGCGCAGCCTGGAGAGGACGCGGATGTCATCCTTGGTAAGCCCTGCCTCTACCATTGGGTTGCGAACGCCGTACTCTTGGCCAGCCTTGAGGCCGGGGCGAAAGTCCTTGAGGTCGTCCATGTTGGTCCCGCTGGCTACCCAGGCGAGTCCCTCCTCGGCGGCCAGGGGTTGCAGCCAAGTGTAAAGCTCCAGCTTGCAGAAGTAGCACCTTCGAGGGTCGTTGGCGGTGTATCGCGGGTCAAGCAGTTCCTGGGTCTGGATGACCCGGTGGCGCAGGTTCAGACCGCGGGCCATCGCCACCGCCTCCTCCAAGTCGGATGGCGCCATGCTGGGGGATGAAGCGGTCACAGCCAGGCTTCGCTCGCCCAGGATGTCGTGGGCGGTGGCAGCCAGGAAAGTACTATCCACCCCCCCGGAGTATGCCACCACAGTCGAACCCATCTCCCGGAGGATGTTCTTCAGGTGGTCCAGCTTCTCCTGTAGCTCTTGCTCCGCTGCGGCCATGCGCGCTTATACCTGCCTGTGGTCTCTGCCAAAACTTCCGGTGACAACGGGTGTCGGACATATTCAGCATAGACCCAATTGCCTTTACAATCAACTACTCCGCCGGGCCTGCGCTGCCTCCACCTTGTCCATAGAGCGATGGAAATGCCAGGCTCAGCCCTTCTGCAATGGTCTTTGCCCCAAGCGACCTCATACCTGAAGGCGTATCCACGGCCCTGAAGGCGGACTCCGGGCCGAGGCAGACGTCAAATCCCATGCGTTCCAGCTCAGCCAGCCGCCTGGGCGTCTGGGATACTCCCCGCAGCTCTCCTCCAAGTCCAATCTCCCCCAGGGCGGAGGCGCTTTCAAGCAACGGGGTGTTTCGGAAGCTGGAGACCAGGGCCAGCGCCACGCCAAAGTCAACTGCCGGCTCCGTGGCCTTGAATCCTCCGGCCACGTTGACGATGATGTCCTGGCCCGACAGGTGTATGCCCGCTCGCTTGACCAGCACGGCAATCACCATGAGGAGGCGTCCTGTATCCACGCCGTTGGACACTCTCCGGGGCGTGGGCAGGAACGAGGGCGTGGTAAGAGCCTGTATCTCCACCAGCAGGGGGCGGGTCCCTTCCATAACCGGCACGACCACAGACCCTACGGCGTTCATGTCTCTGGAGGCCAACGCCACCTCCGAGGGGTTCAGCACCTCGGTAAGCCCTTTGTCTCCCATCTCAAAGACCCCCACCTCATGGGTTGCGCCAAAGCGGTTCTTCTCTCCCCTGAGGAGTCGATACGCGCCCAGGTTGTCACCCTCCAGGTACAGAACTACGTCCACCATGTGCTCCAGGGTCCGCGGCCCGGCCAGGTTTCCCTCCTTGGTCACGTGGCCTGTAACCAGGATGGGAGTCCCGCCGGCCTTGGCGATGCGCATGAGAGCGAGTCCGCACTCCCTCACCTGCCCAATGGTGCCCGGTCCCGCAGGCTGATCTGAGAATGACACAGACTGGATGGAGTCTACCACCGCCAGGGTAGGGGAGAGGCGGTCCAGATGGTTAAGGATGGAGGCCATGTCGGTTTCCGCCAGTACGTGCAGCCCACGGCCGTCTATCCCCAATCGGTCCGCCCTTAGCTTGATCTGCTGCGCCGACTCCTCTCCTGAGACGTAGAGCGCCGGCCCGGACCTCGCGGCAAGGGCGGCGGCCAGCTGCAACAGCAGGGTGGACTTGCCAACGCCAGGGTCTCCTCCCACCACCACAAGCGACCCGCGGACCAGGCCGCCGCCGAGGACGCGGTTTACCTCTCCCATGTCCAGCGCCAGCCTTGGGAAATCCTCCAGGGTTACCTGGGATAGTTCCTGGAAGCTCGCTGTCCCCGGCGAGAGCCAGGAGTCCCTTGCTGTTGCCGGGCTCCTGGCGGCTTCTACAAGGGTGTTCCACTCACCGCAGGACGGGCAGCGACCCTCCCAGCGCAGAGCTTCCGCCCCACACTCCCGGCACGAATAAAAGGTGCGTGTCTGCTCTCTGCTCATCTCAGTTTCACGCGGCGGGATTCCAGGGGACGGGGCAACTCAACTGGGACGCTGAGCCTGCGGCCTTGAGCGGGCGCGATGTTGTATAGGCTGCTTGCAGGCGCAGTTGGGCGCAAGAAGACCGAAGGGAGAGGCCGTGGGCCTCTCCCTTCGAACCGCCTTTATGCGTCATTTCGTGTGGTCGGCCCGTGGCCGGCGCTAGGGGAGGGCCGCCATTTCCTTGACATTAGCGGTGAACTTGCCGCCTGCCACGTCCACCACAATGACGGACCCGGCGCGCATCCGGCCGGCCAGCAACTCCTCGGACAGCATGTCTTCGATCTCGTCTTGAATGACGCGGCGGAGAGGCCTTGCGCCGAAGTTGGGGTCATACCCCTTGTCCGCCAAGAGCTCCTTGGCCTCCTGGGTCACTTCCATCTCAATGTTCATCTCCTTGAGCTGCTCCTGCACCTTGTTCAGCATCAGGTCCACTATCTGAATGATGTACTCTTTGTTCAGAGGGTGGAACACCACGCTGGCGTCTATCCGGTTCAGGAACTCAGGCCGGAAGAAGCGCTTGACCTCGTCCATGACCTTGCCCTTCATTCGCTCGTACTGCTGCTCCGAGGTTGAGGCCTCGTCCGACTTCATGGCGAAGCCCAGGGAGGAGTCCCGCTTTATGAGGTCGGAGCCGATGTTGCTGGTCATAACGATGATGGCGTTGCGGAAGTCGACCTTGCGGCCCTTGGCATCCGTAAGGTGCCCGTCATCGAAGATCTGGAGCAGGATGTTGAAGACGTCCGGGTGGGCTTTTTCTATCTCGTCCAGGAGGATTGCGCAGTATGACTTTCGGCGCACGGCCTCCGTGAGCTGTCCTCCCTCGTCGTAGCCCACGTAGCCGGGAGGAGCGCCCACCAGGCGGGCCACGGTATGCCTCTCCATGAACTCCGACATATCCAGGCGTATCATCGCGTCTTCGCTGCCGAACATGAACTCCGCCAGGGCCCTTACCAGCTCGGTCTTCCCCACGCCCGTTGGCCCCAGGAAGATGAAGCTGCCGATGGGCCTGCGCGGGTCCTTGATCCCCGCTCTGGCGCGGCGCACCGCCTTGGAGACCACGTTGATGGCTTCATCCTGGCCGATGATCCTGCTGTGGAGCGCTCCCTCCATGTGCAGGAGGCGTTCCATGTCTTCCACGGCCAGGCGGGTGACCGGGATGCCGGTCCACATGCTGACCACCTCCGCTATGTCCTCCACGGTCACCACAGGCTCGTTGAAACCGCTTTCGGACTGCCAGTCCTCCTCCATGTGTTCCAGCTTGTCCGCCAGCTTCAACTCACGGTCCCGAAGCTCTGCGGCGTACTCGTACTGCTGCCCGGCTATGGCCTCGTCTTTCTCGCGCCTTACGTTCTCCAGCACCTTCATGGACTCCTTCATCGATAGAGGGGTGGAGCTGGTGCGAATCCGCACCTTGGAGGCTGCTTCGTCCACCAGGTCTATGGCCTTGTCCGGCATGAAGCGGTCCGCTATGAACCGGGATGCCAGGGTGGCCGCGCTGTGCAGCGCCTCATCCGTGATGGTCAGGTGGTGATGCTCTTCATACTGGCCTTTTATGCCCCTCAGGATGGAGATGGTGTCCTCCGTGGAAGGCTCGTCTACGGTGACGGGCTGGAACCGGCGCTCCAGCGCGGAGTCCCTTTCCACGTACTTCCGGTAGTCGTTCAGGGTTGTGGCGCCGATGCACTGGATCTCTCCCCGCGAGAGGGATGGCTTCAGGATGTTGGCCGCATCCACCGCGCCCTCGGCCGCCCCCGCTCCCACCATGGTGTGCATCTCATCTATGAAGAGGACGCAGGTGGCCGAGGAGCGTATCTCATCCACAATCTTCTTAAGGCGTTCCTCGAACTCACCGCGATACTTGGTGCCGGCCACAAGTGATCCCATGTCCAGTGTAACCAGCCGTTTGCCCTGGAGGGTCTCCGGCACTTCACCGCTGATTATGCGCTGCGCCAAGGCTTCTACAATGGCCGTCTTGCCAACCCCAGGCTCGCCTATCAGGACGGGGTTGTTCTTGGTGCGGCGGCTCAGTATCTGTATCACGCGTTGGAGCTCCCTTTCCCTGCCGATGACAGGGTCCAGCTTCCTGGAGCGGGCAGCGCTGGTAAGGTCAATGCCAAACTGGTCCAGGGTAGGGGTGCGGGTGGTGGACTTGGCCCCCGCATGGCCTGTGCTAACGCTCTGGCTCAGGATACGGCTGGTCTCCGCGCGAACCTTGTCCAGGGATACTCCCAGGCTCTCAAGGACACCCGCGGCCACGCCTTCTCCCTCACGCATGAGGCCGATGAGGATATGCTCTGTGCCGATGTAGTGATGGTTCAGCCGGCGCGCTTCGTCAACGGCCAACTCAATGACCTTCTTTGCTCTGGGGGTGAGGCCTATCTCTCCGGGAGTGTGCCTTTCCCCCTTGCCTATGATGAACTCGACAGCGGACCTTACCTTGCCCAACTCTACGCCAAGGTTTGACAGCACACGCGCCGCCACACCCTCCGTTTCCCGTACAAGACCCAACAGGATGTGCTCCGTCCCTATGTAGTTGTGGTTGAAGCGCTGCGCTTCTTCCTGGGCGAGTGATAGTACCCTTCTGGCTCTCTCCGAGAACTTCTCAAATCTGTTGGTCATGGTACTCTCCTAAATCCGGCTATCTTTCAGGCGACGAACATTCTACTGGCCCAAGATGTCCTCAGCCTGTTTAAGGCTGAGCGCCAAGCGCTTTCGCTCGGGCTCTATCTTCAGTATCTTCAGTGTAAGCAGGTCTCCCTCTTTAACCACTTCCTTAGGATGACTGACTACATTGTAGCTCAATTCGGAGACGTGTATCAGCCCTTCAACCGACCCCTCAACACGGGCAAAGGCGCCAAAGTCGGTTATCTTGGTTACAATGCCTTCAATCAACTGGTCTACCCGGTATCTATCCGGCACGGTGTCCCAAGGCTCAGGGACCAATCTACGGAGACTCAGCGCTATCCTCTTGCTGTTCCGGTCAATCTTCAGCACATAGACATCCACCTCTTGGTCCACCTTCAGTACCTGGTCGGTGGAGCGCACAGGCTCCCAGGACAGCTCGGATATGTGTATCAGTCCATCGGCTCCACCCAAGTCTACAAAGGCGCCAAAGTCGCAAATGCCGGTAACCCTGCCTCTTCGTACCTCCCCCTCCTGCAACTCCTGAAGGATTAGCTCTCTGCGGGACTCGCGTTCCTCATGGATGGCCGCCTTCTCAGAGAAGATAGCTCTCTTCTTGGAACGGTCCACCTCTAAAACCTTGAGCGGCACCCTCTCTCCTATGCGGCGCTCCATGTCGTCTTCCACGCCATTGGAGCCTCGCTGCGTCCAACCCAGGTGGGATATGGGCACAAACCCCTTGAGGCCGTCCACGTCAACCAGGGCTCCGCCGCGGTTGAATCCCGTTATGACGCCCTCAACAGGTTCTCCGCCATTGAGCTTCGCCTCTACGGATAGCCACCCCATCTCCTCTCTGGCCTTGTCCACCGAGAGTATGGCTGCGCCGTCTTCTCTCTCGGCCTCCAATACCCTTGTGAGGATCTCAGCCCCAACCTGTAGGGACGAAATATCCTCCTCGCTCAGAGATTGCATCTCTCTAGAGGAGACGATGCCTTCCGACTTGTTGCCTATGCCCACCAGGATACCCTCCCGGTCTACCCTCATTATCACGCCCTGGACAAGGTCCCCCGGACGAATAGCCTTCATCTGCTCGGACTCCCTGAGCAGGGCTTCCATGTTCTCCACGGCAGGGCTGGCATTGGTGGATACTTGAATCATAGCTTCTTCAATCAAAGATTTGTTGCTGTCTCCAATAGGATTATATGTCTCGCGACACTGGAATGTAAAGTGGCTGTACCCGTTGGATACATCCCTCAATCCGTCCTCTCAGGCGCACGGCGCCTGCCGGAACGTGGCAGGGTGTATCCATAAGTTAGCCCGTCCGGTCGCAGGGCAGTGTGCGGCTGTAAATCATTACAACTTGTGGACATAGAGCTGGGAGGCTCCGTTTTGGTGGCCACGCGGGCCTTCTGCGGAGTTGAGGCTTGGCCCGCGGAGCAAACCATGATTTATGCCTCTGGCAGTGACCTATTTTCCCACCCCGTTGCCAAGGCAGTATCGTCGGCGCTGGGGTGTTTCACTTCCGTGTTCGAGATGGGTACGGGTGGTTCCACCCCGCCAGAACCACCAGAGACAACGCTATGATAGCCGGATAACGCCGCGTTTGCAAGTGGCTTTTGCCCTTGGAATGCGGGAGATTTGGGCATTTGCAGAAGAGACGCGCGCCGAAGCGTTTATCCCTTTCCAATTGACCATTGCTTTGCTATACTCTTCAAGGTTTGCATGGGCCCATACTCCGTGGCCATACTCCGTGGAAGGTAAGATATGCCTGCTTATGCCATAATCGGGGGTCAGTGGGGCGACGAAGGTAAGGGAAAGGTTGTTGACTTTCTCTCGGAGAAGGCGCACATTGTCGCCCGTTTCAACGGGGGCAACAACGCAGGCCATACCGTTGTTACGGATGTAGGGGAGTTCAAGTTCCACCTGATTCCGGTGGGCATACTCAGGCCTGAAACCACGTGCATTATCGGCAACGGCGTGGTGGTGAACCCGGATGCCTTTCTTGAGGAGGCGCGCAGCCTTCAAGCGGTGTCCGTAGATGTGAGCCGGCTGTTCATCAGCGACAAGGCCCACGTAATCATGCCGTATCACACCATGCTGGACGGCCTGGAGGAGGAGGTTCGGGCGGAGGGCGGAAAGGCCATAGGCACCACAGGCATGGGGATAGGGCCGGCATACATGGACAAGGCTGCCCGGATGGGCATACGCATGGTGGACCTGCTGCTGGATGAGAGGGCGCTCCTGGCCAGGCTCAGCTTTGTGCTGGAGCAGAAGAACGCCCAGATCACAAAGCTGTACGGCAGAGAGCCCTTTTCCCTGGAAGATATCCTTATAAAGTGCCTTGAGTGGGGGAGAGCCCTCAAGAGCTTCATAAGAGCGGTGGAACCGATGATACAGGACGCCCTGGCCGCGGGTCAGCGGATTATCCTGGAGGGAGCGCAGGGGACCATGCTGGACCTGGACCACGGCACGTACCCATACGTTACCTCCTCCTCGCCAACCGTGGGAGGGGCCTGCGTTGGCCTGGGGATCAGCCCAATGCACGTGAAGGAGGTGGCGGGAGTCTACAAGGCCTACACCACCAGGGTTGGGTCTGGGCCGCTCCCTACAGAGTTGAACGACGAGGTAGGGGAGTTCATTCGAGAGCGGGCATGGGAGTATGGCACCACCACCGGGCGCCCTCGCCGTTGCGGCTGGTTTGACGCGGTGGCTGCCAGGTACTCCGCTGCCGTCAACGGCGTAACGTCGGCTATCCTCACGCGGCTGGATGTCCTGGACGGCATTTCACCGGTCAGGGTGTGCGTGGCATATCGCCTGAACGGCGAGATTGTCAGCGGCTTTCCCACCGATGCCCCAACCCTGGAGGCGTGCGAGCCGATGTACGAAGACCTCCCTGGATGGGAAACCCCCACGGCCAGCGCCCGCGACATCGCCGACCTCCCCAAGGAGGCCCTGAACTACCTGAGACGATTGGAGGAGCTCATAGGCTGCTCCATAGGCGTGGTCTCCACCGGCCCAGGCCGCGATGAGGCAATCCTCCTCAAATCCATCTTCTAGCAGGGGATTTCAGGCCGGGCGGCCTCCGTTGCAGTCCGGGGCTGTGAGCGGTATAATCCCATTACCATGAAGACTCGCTCTACCCCGGTTGATAGAGTCCTGTCCGTGCTGTCCTTCCTGAATGGAAACGGCATATCCCGCAGGAGTCTGGCGTACCCCGGCATATCCGGCGCCGACATGGCAATCCTTCGCCGAATCAACATACGTTGAGACGATGAAGATATGGCCGTGGGCGCCATATACGAATTGTCGGGGAGAGCGCCAAGCAGGTCATAACCCGCGGCCAAAACACACCCAAGCCCCCCGGGCCGGTTTAAGCCTGGCTTGGGGTGTTCCGTCTAATCCAGTCCGAAGACTCTCAGCGCCCACCCCATGCCATAGAAGCAGGCGTAGGCGATTATCATGGACTTTATCAGCTTTCCCGCCCATACCGCCACAAGGAACTGCAACACCGGATACCTCAGGGTGCCGGCAGCTATCCCTATGAAGTCGAAAAATGGGTTGGGGACGGAAGACGCCAGGAGGAGGGCAAGCCACCCCTGGCGCTGCATCCACCTCTCCACGCGGGGATAGATGCGGGTGTTCTCCGCAAAGCCGCGGCCGCTGAAGCCAAGCAAGTACCCGGATAGCTCCCCTATGGATTCGGCCACCGACGCCAGTATGGCTACCCATAGCGGGAATAGACCCAACAGGCCCGGACTCGCGCCCGCGCACACCGCAGCTATGCCAGGCACGGGCACCAGGATGGAAGCGCTGCCCAGGAAGCTGAGCACAAAGATCCCGACATACCCAATGGACTGATAGTGGGGCAGACGGTCCCTGAGAAGGACTGCGGTGACAATCAGCGCTAGTACAAGAGCTACGGAAAGCGCCTTGTGGAGCCTCTCATCGTGCAACAGCCGATAGCTTGCCACCTTCTCTCTATTCATAGCGTACTGGATCTAGGGCAGTCATATAGCTCCTTGTACGTGTCATTCCAAAATCCGCGGCCCGGTTGAACGCTGCGCTCTTCTCCGTAGCTACCGGCTCGTAGCTCCCGCCAGGCGCGTCCATTATACAGAGGTCAGGACAGCCAATTCTACCCGTTCAAAGGCGAGTCCCTCTGAGGTTGCGTCTACCCGGATGACGTCGCCACCCGTGAACTCCCCCGCTAGTATCCTTCTGGAGAGAGGATTCTCAACGTATCGCTGCACCGCCCGGCGCAGGGGCCTGGCGCCGAACACAGGGTCGAACCCCTCCCTGGACAGCCATTCCCTGGCGCCGTCGGACGCCTCTATTCTTATACCGCGCTCCTCCAGACGCATCTGCACCTCAGCCAGAAGCAGGTCCACTATCCGCTTAATCTGCTCCCTGCTCAGCGGCTCAAAGATAACCATCTCATCTATGCGGTTGAGCAGCTCCGGACGGAAGGTCTTCTTCAACGCTTCCTCTATGGACGATCTGCGCCGCTCCGTATCGGTTTCGGTATCGCCGTCCCTGTGGAACCCCATACCCTGCCTGCCCACCTCTCCTGTGCCCAGGTTGCTGGTCATGATCACCAGTGTGTTGCGGAAGTCCACAACGCGGCCGTGGCCATCTGTCAGGCGGCCGTCCTCCAGTATCTGAAGGAGAATGTTGAACACGTCAGGGTGAGCCTTCTCTATTTCGTCGAAGAGGACTACCCGGAAGGGATGCCTTCGCACGGCCTCCGTGAGCTGCCCCGACTCATCGTAGCCCACGTAGCCCGGCGGCGCTCCCACCAGCCGGGACACCGTGTGCTTTTCCATGTACTCCGACATGTCGATACGCACCATGTCCTCTTCGTGGTCGAACAGGAACTGGGACAGCGCGCGGGCCAGCTCCGTTTTGCCAACGCCCGTTGGCCCCAGGAAGATGAAGCTGCCGATGGGCCGCTTGGGGTCCTTCAGGCCGGCGCGTGAGCGGCGGATAGCCTCGGAGACCACCTGCACGGCTGCATCCTGGCCTATCACCCGCTCGTGCAGCCGCTCCTCCATGCGCAGCAGCCTCTCCGTCTCCTCCTCCAGCATACGGCTAACCGGGATGCCGGTCCACTGGGCAATCAGCCCGGCGATGTCCTCCTCGTCCACCACCATGTCAATCTTGTGATCTAGGAGCCACCTCTCGCGGTCAGAGTTGTACTCGGCTTCCAGGCGCAGGCGCTCCGACCGCAGCTCCGCCGCGCGCTCGTACTCCGTTCTCTGGGATGCGGCCTCCTCCTGGTTCTGAAGCTGCCGGATGCGGTCCCCCTGCTCCTTGATCTCCCTGGGCAGGCTCTCGGCGTCGATTCTCAGCTTGCTTGCGGCCTCGTCTATGAGGTCAACGGCCTTGTCCGGCAGGTTGCGCTCAGTTATGTAGCGATGGCTCAGCTTAACCGCCGCCGTAAGCGCGGACCCCTCTATCT
This sequence comes from Dehalococcoidia bacterium, assembly GCA_965221925.1. Taxonomy (GTDB): domain Bacteria; phylum Chloroflexota; class Dehalococcoidia; order Lucifugimonadales; family UBA2985; genus JAPPHY01. Next base: position 1,402,052 of record OZ244924.1, read on the forward strand.
TCACCTTGTGGTGGGCCTCGTAGCGGGGACAGAGCCCTCGCAGCATCTCTATTGCGGTGTCCACGTCCGGCTCCTCGATGAGGATAGGCTGGAACCGACGCTCCAGCGCTCCGTCCTTCTCGATGTGCTTGCGGTACTCGTCAATGGTGGTCGCGCCTATGCACTGGAGCTCCCCGCGGGCCAGCGCCGGCTTCAGCAGGTTGCCGGCGTCCAGCGCGCCCTCAGCCGCGCCTGCCCCGACCACGGTGTGAATCTCGTCGATGAACAGGATGACCTCGCCGCGCGCCTGCTTCACCTCGTCCACGACGCTCTTGAGGCGCTCCTCGAACTCGCCCCTGAACTTGCTGCCTGCCACCATACTGCCCATGTCCAGGGCCAGCAGCCTGCGGCCCTTGAGCGCCTCCGGGACGTCCCCGGACACAATGCGCTGGGCAAGCCCCTCGGCGATGGCCGTCTTGCCTACGCCGGCCTCGCCTATTATGGCGGGGTTGTTCTTGGCGCGGCGGGTGAGGGTCTGCATGACGCGCCTCACCTCCCTGTCCCGACCTATGATGGGATCCAGCTTGCCCTCACGGGCCAGGGCGGTCAGGTCTATGCTGTACCGCTCCAGGGAGCGGTAGCGGCTCTCGGCCCGCTGGTCGGTGACCCGGTGGCCGCCCCGGATGTCCTTCAGGGCGTTGTAGACCTGCTCCTTGTCCACGCCGTACTCCCGGAGGATTGCGGGCGCGTCTCCACGGCCCTCCAGCGCGACGGCGATGAGCAGGTGCTCCGCGCCGACGAACTCGTCATTCAGCCGGTCCGCTTCAGCCTTGGCGTTTGCCAGCAGCGAAAGCGCCCTGGGCGTAGCGTATATCTGCGATATATCGGACGCCTTTGGGCTGCGCTCCAACGTCTCTTCCACCCGCCGCTTCATCCCATCCACATCCACCCCCATTTGGCGCAGCGCCTTCACCGGCACGCCGTCCTCCAATTCCAGCAGCGCCAGCAGGACGTGCTCCACGTCCCACTGGCTGTGGCGATATCGCCGCACAATTTCCTGTGACTTGGTCAGGGCATCGTTGCCCTGTTCCGTAAAATCTTGTGGTCCTAGCGTCATTGTCTCACCTCCTGCCCGGGGTGTGGGGATCGATCCTGGCCCAACCCGCGTGGTTACTGCGGCCGCTTCCTGGCCCGCAGCTCCGTCACCTGCGCCGTGAGCTGCTGTATCTCCTTCTCCATCTCCGCCATGCGGTCCATCATGCGCATCACCACCTGCACGCCAGCCAGGTTGATGCCCAAGTCCTCGGTCAGGGTCTTGATGCGGCGCAGCTTCTCTATGTCACGCTGGGAGTACAGGCGTATGTTGCCCCGGGAGCGCGCAGGTTCCAGAAGGCCCTCCCGCTCGTAGTACCTCAGCGTTTGGGAGTGGACCTGTATCATCCGGGCGGCCACGCTTATGACGTAGCAGGGTTCGTCATCGTTCCATGACTGGCTTCTAAAGGTCACCATGATCTCACTCCTTACTATCCTGAATGGCCTTGAGCTCCCGGAACAGCGCCCGCTCCCTATCCGAAAGGAGGGTGGGTATGTTCACCTGCACGGCTGCGTAGAGGCTGCCGCGTGTCTGGGGCGACCCCAAGGTCGGCATTCCCTTGCCTGACAGGCGAAAGGAGCGCCCATTCTGGGTCTCCGGCGGTATCTTGAGGACGACCGGCTCAACGAGGGTTGGCACGTTCACCTCGCCGCCAAGCACGGCGTCCACCAGCGGCACGTCCACCTTGGTGTAGAGGTCGCTGCCCCGTCTCTCGAACCTGGAATCCGGCCTCACGGACACCACCAGGTACACCTCCTCCGAGCCGGCATCATCCGTGCGGACCCGGATGCGTGACCCGTTGTCCACGCCAGGGGGTATCTTGATCTCCAGGCGACGGCTCGATCCCTGGAGGCCGTCCCTCAGCTGTATTACGCGGATGGAGCCGTTGAAGGCTTCCTCAAGGCTGACGGTTACCGGCTGCTCAACGCGTGCCTTTCTACGGGACGCGGTAGCGGTGCGACCGAAGCCGCGCCCGCCCATGAAGTCTTCGAAGAAGGAGGCGCCCACTCCGGCGGAAGGGTCTCCGCGGAAGTCCCACCTGAACGGGCCGGCGCCCGGCCTGCCGTCGTCCTGGGGCATCCGGTCGGCGTACTTCCAGTTCTCGCCAAAGCGGTCGTACTTCTTGCGCTTCTCCGGGTCGGAAAGCGCCTCGTAGGCCTCGTTTATCTCCTTGAACTTCTGCTCCGCGGCCTTGTCGCCGGGGTTCACGTCGGGATGGTACTGCCGGGCCAGACGACGAAAGGCCTGGCGCACGTCCTTCTCAGTCGCGCTCCGGCTGATGCCCAGTAAGTCGTAATAGTTGGCTGCCATGACTTCAATATCTCCCGCGATGAAGTATAGTTTGATTATTGGGAATTGTCAATATATATTATGATGTGCTATAAGCATACTTGATAAAATATTGTCAATGTTACTATACTAGCGTTGTGAGGTTGAGGAGGCGGAGCGCCATACAGAAACTTTATAGGAGGAGGCGCGAAATGGCGCTGCGAAGATGGGAGCCTTTCAGGGAGCTCAGGTCTATGGAGGACACAATCAACCGGATGTGGCAGGGGGTTGGAGGCGAGGCCGGTTCCACGGCGGAGAGCTGGAGCGTGCCATTGGACGTGGCGCGGAAGGGCGACAAGATATTTGTCTACGCCTCGCTGCCAGGGGTGGATCCCGGCGACACAGACGTGTCCATTGAGGACAACGTGCTGACCATAACGGCCAGCGCTCAGTCGGACGTTGAGCGGAAGGAAGGGGAGTACCTGATGCGGGAACGCCGGGCCGGTTCCTTCCATCGCGCGCTGCGCCTTCCGGACACGGTGGACACGGATGGGATTGCCCCCGGCTACAGGAACGGGGTCCTTACCATCACCAAGGCGGAGTCCAAGAAGGCAAGGCATCTGAAGGTGGAGCCCTCATAGGGACGGTTCGCGAATCGCCCCTATGCAAGGCATGACAATGCCACGGGCGGCAAGACGGCACGCGGGATAACCACCGCCTCACGCAGAGGGACGCCTCTATTGAGGCGTCCCTTGTTATGCTCGCTTCCCACTGGGTACGCAGCTGTTCTAGGAGCGGGCCATACGCTGGCGGGATATGAATGCCAGATGGCAACCAAGATAGCCGGGTTCATGGCTGCGGCCCTCAGATGACCCACGACAGGCCACGCCGTAGCTGTCATGCCACCTGATCGCGGTAGCTATACAGCGTCGGCAGGAAGGTATCTCTTAGCCGGAACTTCGTGCCGTGATTATGGTGAGTTCGGGCATCGAAGTCCACGTAAACCCCTCCCTCGTCAATCGCTCTCACGAACCCGCCCGTGTCGAATCCTTGCAGCATTAACACCGAGTGGACTCGGAAATACTCTCGCACATTAGACCTAGCCGTTTCCGCCTCAACGTAAAAGGAGTTGAGCATCTTTGTTGATACCCTCAAAGCCAGGTCTTGTATCTCCCAATTGGGTTGAGGATTGAGTTGCCCAAGCCCAATTCGCTGCTGTACCGTGAGCAACCAATCCCTGTGATTGTCCCCAACTCTCGATGCGTCGAACGCAACACGCACTGTGTGGGAATCATGGTCTCGGACGATTGTGAAGCCTCGGTCGGTGAATTGAAGGGCATTGAGCGTCTGCCGAAAACTCAACTCATTCTCTCTACGTTGATCCGGCCAGCCATAGTTTGGCAAGAGTAACCTTGGAACGATTCGCTCAGAGCGAGGTTGCGGCTCGACATGAAATAGCGTTACCAGCGAAGAACTGCCAAGACGATGAGTTTTCAACTCCCATTGAGCCGAATCGGCGACGGGTAGATTGTTCTCAGGAAAACCCAGTAGCTCATCTATGGTGTTCCCGATACCGCCGTGGCTGATTGGGCGATTGCTGCTAATCCAGCCCTTTTCGACCAGTTGGCCGAATCGTTTGATCATATCCTCTCGTAAGACCAGGCGGTGGACCATAGATTGCCTCAGTCAACAGGGCGACGGAAATCAAGCAGATACTCGAAGGTGGTTCCCATTGTGATGTAGTTGCGGGGCCATCCAAATATACCAACTCTATTCACAATGTTGGTCCGATCCCAAATGATGGTGTTCCGGAACTCATACCCTATTTTGCGCAATTCTTCAATTAGCGATACATGTATGGTGATTCGCTGATCTTCCCACCACATATCAGGCACATTGATAACGCAATGCCCTCCAGGCCTTATCAAGGGCAATATGCCTGCGAATATGCCCGCCATTTCTTTGGCATATCCTTCCAAGGGGAGAATCCCCAAGTCCCGTGGGTCCTGGGAGTACTGCTCCACTTTCTTGTATTGTTCATTGTTTCGAGCGCGCTTGCTCTTGTTCAGTCGCGGACGATTCAGCAGATTGGCGTACGGGGGCGACGTGAACACAAGCGTTACGGTATCTTCATCAACATAATCAGAGATATTACGGGCGTCGCTCTTGATAGCTAGTTGGCGGATACCGGTTGTCACTTCAGGCCAAAGCCCCAGGCGTTGATGGCTCAGGTCTACGTACGCCTGCGAAAGGTCGAAGCCGATTGCATTTCGCTCAGTGTCCTGGGCCGCAACAAGGGTAGTGCCGCTACCGACGAATGGATCCAGGGCCAGCTGGCCTTTGTGAGTAAACAACTCAATTACCCGGGTAGCCAATGAAATTGGAAACGTGGCTGGGTGGACGCTCTTGTCCCTTATGTCCCTGCCGTTGTAATTGAACTGCCAGACTCCAAGTTGAGACTTGATCCATTCCTTTGCCGTCATGCAGTTGAGATGGTTCGGAAGGCAGTCGCATGACCGTTCATGGCCCAGCCTCGTGCGCTCCATTTCATCCGACACACCCGCTTCCTCAACGGTCCATACCATGATTGCCCTCCACGCGGCCAACGTCCGCAGACCAACTCATCGCCCGCTAGCTTTGGCTGGGCTGCCTACCGGCTTCCGCGAACCCAAGCGCAGCACGGAACGAAGCGACCTAGATTTTGCTGTACCCATTGTACTATGTTCCAAACATCCCAAGCAACCGGAAAGGCAGCCAAAGCCCCTTGCGCAAGCTCCGCGCCGGTGTTACACTGGCCCAACAACAGAATAGTTGCCAAAGGCGCAAGGACTGCTGCGGGCAGACCTTTAAATCAGTCCCGAGAGGCTGGCAAGGCGTACGGACCAAGAGTAGCGGAAGCCTTTGGCTATAGGGTGAAGACGGAACCTCTTGCCAGTCTGGTAAGAGGTTTTTCTATGGCCGAAAAGCTCCTGATGTCCCAGGACGAGATTCGAAGGGCCCTCAGTCGCATCGCTCACGAGATACTGGAGCGCAATCAGGGCGTTGACAACCTGGCGCTGGTGGGAATGCACACAAGGGGTGTGCCGTTAGCTCAACGGCTGGCGGAGCGGATATTCCGGTTCGAGGGAAGGGAGATCCCCGTAGGAGCCTTGGACATACACCGCTATCGTGACGATCTTCCGGCGCGAGGCATGGCATCGAGCCCTCCCACGGTCATTCCCGTAGACGTCGCGGACACAAGGGTTGTCTTGGTGGATGACGTGCTGTTTACCGGGCGCAGCATTCGGGCGGCTATGGACGCCCTGATGGACCTTGGGCGGCCACGCCTCATTCAGCTGGCTGTGCTGGTTGACAGAGGCCATCGCGAGCTGCCAATCAGGGCCGATTACGCAGGAAAGAACATCCCCACCTCCTTTGACGAGCGCGTTGAGGTACGCCTGACGGAGGTGGACGGCAATGACGCGGTTGTCATCAAGGGATACTCCAAAGAGTCCCAGGGCAGGCCTCCCCGGGCGGTCAGCGCCCTCTCCAGGGTAACCTCATGAAGGAGACCCAAAGCGTGGACCACCTGGCCGGGCGCAGCATAGTATCCGTGGATGACCTGACCCTGGCCGACATCCAGGCGATATTCGAGACCGCCGACGACATTCGCGCCAACCGACAGGCGTACTTTGGCAAGGCGACCGGCAAGATCGCAGCCACCCTCTTCTACGAGCCTAGCACCAGGACACGGCTGTCTTTCGAGGCCGCCATGCAGCGCCTGGGCGGTGGCGTCATATCCACCTCGGACGTGAGGTCGTCGTCTATGGTCAAGGGTGAGTCCCTTGCAGACACGGCCAGGGTCGTCGGCGCCTATGCGGACGTACTGGTGCTGCGGCATCCCTGGGAGGGCGCGGCCAGGCTGGTTGCCGAGTACGCCCCCGTTCCGGTCATCAACGCCGGCGACGGCAGCCACGAACACCCCACCCAAACCCTGTGCGACCTGTATACACTTAGGGAGCATCACGGCGACCTCAAGGGTCTGAGCGTAGCCCTCTGCGGTGACCTGCTGCACGGCAGGACAATCCACTCCCTGGCCTTTGCGCTGGCCCGTTTTGGAGCGAACGTCATATTCGTGCCGGGAGATGGCAACGAGATTCCCGACTACGTTCTCCGCAGGCTGCAACGCGACTACCGCGCCCACATTCGGAGGGAGCGGCTGGGCGTCCTGAGCGCCCTCTTCGACGAAGCGCCGGCTGACGGGGAGGCTGCGACCGTTGACGCCATCTACGTCACACCCACGGAGCCTCATCAGTTGGCTCTGTCATCCATGGAAGGGACGACAGTTGAGTTTGAGCTAGGCAGTGAGCAAGCCCTCTCCATATACGTTACCAGGCGTCAGAAGGAGAGGGGGAGCGGCCTCACCAAGTCGGACAGGTATCCAACCATTACCGCCAAGGCTCTGAAGGCCGGCCAGTTCAAGAACATATCCATACTGCACCCGCTGCCTCGCGTGGACGAGCTCAGCCCGGAGGTGGACGAAGACCCCAGAAGCCTCTATTTCAAGCAGGCCGCCCTTGGAATCCCCGTCAGGATGGCCCTGCTGCGGCATATACTCGGAGGTGAGGGTGGGCCGCCCGACGCGAGATCGGAGGCCGGCCTTCCGGGGCTGACCTACTCCAGAGCGGGCTTCGACTGCCTCAACTCAACGTGCGTGACAAACCAGGAGAGGCAGTTCGCCCATCCCAGATTTGAAATTGTCAGGGGCCCTGACTATAAGCTGAGGTGCCTCTACTGCGACCACGAGACCAGCGCCGCCTACGTGGGCAATACCGTGTCGCGTTTCTTTTATACGTCTCAACTGCTGGACAGGTTCTCCCCCCTGGTCCGGCCTGAGCATGTCCGTTTCTTCCAGTCTTCCGACGCCGCAGAGTCCGCCGGATTCAGACCCGCGTCCGAGAAGTGGGGTAGCTATCAGCCCAAAACGGACGATAGCGGAAGACACTGGCTGGATATGGTAACAGGCAGGACGCAGTGAGTCTCATCATCAAAGGGGGGCGTATCATAGACCCGGACAGGGGGATAGACCTCATTGGCGACCTGTGGGTCGAGGGAGGCGTTGTGAAGGCATTGGAGGAGCGCGTAGAAGCTCCGCCGCAGGCGCGTGTGATAGACGCCACAGGACTTGTGGTGTGCCACGGCTTCATAGACGTTCACTGCCATCTACGGGAGCCCGGAGACGACGACAAGGAGACCATCGAATCCGGCACAGCCGCCGCGGCCAGGGGAGGCTTCACCACAGTGTGCGCCATGCCCAACACCAGGCCGCCAATCGATAGTCCGCAGATGGTTGGTTTTGTCCTGGACAGGGCAGGGGAGAAGGGTATGGTGAGGGCGCTCCCCATCGCCTGCGTGACGGAAGGCCGAGAGGGTCGCTCGCTCGCTCGTATGGAGAAGCTTGCCCAGGCTGGGGCAGTGGCCTTTAGCGACGATGGGAGTCCCGTGGCGGACGACGGCCTGATGAGGCAAGCTCTGATCAAGTCCGCCGCTCTTGGGCTTCCCATAATCAACCACTGCGAGGATCCGGGGATCTCCTCCGGCGGAGTGATGAATGAGGGATTATTGGCTGCCGGCCTTGGCCTCAAGGGGTGGCCGGCTTTGGCGGAAGAGGCGATGGCGGCTCGCGACGTGGCCCTGGCGGAGGCCACAGGAGGTCGCCTTCATCTGGCGCACCTCAGCGCTGCGGGCAGCGTGGACATCGTGCGCAGGGCAAAGGATCGCGGCCTGAACGTGACGGCAGAGGCAACCCCTCATCATCTGACCATTACCGAGGAGTGGGTCAGGCCAAGAGCGGAGCAAGAAGCCCCGGCCAACACCGCCGCCAAGGTGAACCCTCCGCTGCGGACGGACCGAGACGTGGCGGCCGTTGTGCAGGGGCTGAAGGAGGGCGTCATCGACTGCATAGCCACGGACCACGCTCCCCATACCCACAGCGACAAGTCATGCAGCTTCCAGGAAGCGGCCTTTGGCATAAGCGGGCTGGAAGTGGCTCTGGGGTCTCTCATGTCCCTGATCCACGCCGGAAAGCTGGACATGAGAGCCCTGGTCGAAAGGCTGACCACCGGGCCTGCCCGCGTCCTTGGCCTGAGCGGCCCCTTCCATGCCACCCTCAAGCCGGGGGCTCCGGCGGACGTGGTCGTTTTCGATCCAAACGCGGAGTGGGTTGTCGATACATCTAAGTTCGTATCCAGGGGCAGGAACACGCCTCTTGACGGGACCACCCTGAGGGGCATGGTAGTGGCCACCATAGTCGCTGGCCGAGTGGTTTACGAGAGCGAGGCAGATCAGAATGGGTAGGCAAGCATTCCTGGCCTTGCAGGACGGCTCCTGGTACGAAGGGGAGGCATTCGGCTCCGAGGCGTTTGCCTATGGAGAGGTGGTGTTCAACACCGGCATGACCGGCTACCAGGAGATGCTCACCGACCCCTCCTATGCCGGCCAGATAGTGATACCCACCTACCCCATTATTGGGAACTATGGCATAAACGGCGAGCACATGGAGTCCAGGGGCATACAGGTAGCGGGCTTTGCCGTGAGAGAGCACTGCCTGGACCCCAGCCACAACCTGTCCATCATGACCCTCCAGGAGTACCTGGCCTCGCAGGGCATCGCCGGAATATCAGGCATCGATACCAGGGCCATCACCCGGAAGCTGCGCGTTGCGGGTGTGATGATGGGGGTGATCGCCGTGGGGACGTCGCCCGAGGAAGCCCTGGAGCGGCTCAGGGAGGCCCCGCGATACGAGGACGTGGATTTCGTATCGGGCGTGAGCGCAGAAAAGCCCTATAGCTGGGACACCCCGGCTGCCGGGCAGGACGGCCCCCTCATACTGGTCAGCGACTACGGACTGAAGTACAACATACTGCGGATACTGCGCTCCAGGGGATGCAGGGTAATGGCCATGCCTGCCCACGCCACCGCCGGGGACATTCTGTCTATGAACCCGGACGGTGTCGTACTGTCCCCCGGCCCAGGCGATCCGGCTCTGCTGGACTACGTGGTGGACTCGGCCAAGGGCGTCATCGGCCGCGTGCCCATGCTTGGGATATGCCTGGGTCATCAGGTCCTGGCCCGCGCCCTGGGAGGGAGCACCTTCAAGCTAAAGTTCGGCCACAGGGGAGGGAACCACCCCGTCCGTGAGCTTCAGACGGGGCGGGTACACATCACCGCCCAGAACCACGGCTACGCCGTGGATGCCGAAAGCCTGCCGCCGGAGTTGGAGGTAAGCCACGTCAATCTCAACGATGGCACCATGGAGGGTATGCGGCACAGAGAGTTGCCCATTATGAGCGTCCAGTACCACTCCGAGGCGTCCCCCGGCCCCCTGGACAACGTGTACCTGTTCGACAGGTTCCTGGAGATGGTGAGTGGCTCCAAGAGATGATGTGTCGCAAAATGTGGCGCTGCATGGCGCCATTATGAGAGCGCGTCAATTGGCGCGTCGGAAAGGCGCAATAGCTGTATGAGAACAACCCTCAACATAGACGGCAAGCTCCTTGAAACGAGGCAGGCATACCTTGAGTATCTAGGGGGTGGCGCGGCTTGACCACTAAAGTATCCAAGGTCCTGGTCGTTGGCTCCGGCCCCATTGTCATTGGGCAGGCGGCGGAGTTCGACTACGCCGGCACCCAGGCGTGCAAGGCATTGAGGGAGGAGGGCGTCACCACAATACTGGTGAACTCCAACCCGGCCACCATTATGACCGACGAGGGCATAGCGGACATTGTGTACATTGAGCCGCTGACGGTGGACGTCATATCGCGCATCATAGAGCGGGAGAGGCCGGAGGGCATCCTGCCAACACTGGGAGGCCAGACCGGCCTCAACCTGGCGGTGGCCCTGGCGGATGCCGGAGTACTCGACAGGTACGGCGTCCGCCTCCTGGGCACTCCGTTGGACACCATCAGGAAGGCGGAGGACAGGGAGCTTTTCCGGGACCTGCTGGTGGAGATGGGGGAGCCAACGTTGCCCAGCGCTATCGCACAGTCGATGGAGGACGTGCGCGACATCGCCGGTCGGATGGGCCTGCCGTTGGTGGTGCGTCCCGCCTTCACACTGGGGGGCTCGGGCGGCGGCATCGCCAATATGCCGGAGGAGCTGGAGGTCGTAGCCAAGAGCGGACTGGAAACCAGTCCCATACACCAGATACTGCTGGAGCGCTCCCTGGTGGGGTGGAAGGAGATTGAGTACGAGGTGATGCGAGACGGAGCGGACAACTGTATCACCGTGTGCAACATGGAGAACTTAGACCCTATGGGAGTGCACACCGGGGACAGCATCGTGGTGGCCCCCAGCCAGACCCTGACCGACAAAGAGTACCAGATGCTGCGCTCCGCCAGCCTGCGTATAATACGCGCACTGGGGATAGAGGGCGGGTGCAACGTGCAGTACGCCCTGCGCCCCAACAACGTTGTGGGAGCTACGCTGCCAGGAGACTGGGAGGCGGACAGTCCCTACTACGTCATAGAGGTCAACCCTCGCGTCAGCCGCAGCTCCGCCCTGGCGAGCAAGGCTACCGGCTACCCCATCGCACGGGTTGCGGCGAAGATAGCGGTGGGCAAGCGGCTGGACGAGATACCCAACGCGGTCACCCAGCGCACCCTGGCGGCCTTTGAGCCCGCCTTGGACTACTGCGTGGTCAAGATACCTCGCTGGCCATTCGACAAGTTCGCCGCGGGAGACCGCACAATAGGCACCCAGATGAAGGCCACGGGAGAGGTTATGGCCATAGACCGCTCCTTTGAGGCGGCCTTCCAGAAGGCAGTGCGGTCTCTGGAGATTGGCAACTACACCATAATGTGGGAGGACAGGGCGTGGCAGGACAACGGGGAGTCCGGCCTGGACGCTCTGCCAATGTTTCCCACAGACTTCAGGCTGTGGGCGGTGATGGCGGCGCTGCGCAGGGGCATATCGCCGGAGGAGATAGCGCAGCGCACCGGTATAGACCCCTGGTTCCTGCATCGCTTTCAGAGAATCGTGGCGATGGAACGCCGCTTCCTTGAAGAAGACCTCACCCCACGGCTGCTGTGGGACGCAAAGCGCCTGGGGTTCTCAGATGTCCAGGTGGCCACTCTGGCCGACAGGCTGCCCCAGCAGGTGAGACGGCTTCGCAGGGAGTGGGGAATCAAGCCCGTCTACAAGATGGTGGATACCTGCGCCGCAGAGTTTGAGGCCGTAACCCCCTACTTCTACAGCACCTATGAGCAGGAGAACGAAGCCCAACCACTGAAAGGCCCAAAGGCTGTGGTGGTAGGCAGCGGCCCCATACGCATAGGCCAGGGCATAGAGTTCGACTACTGCTCTGTCCATGCTGCGTGGGCGCTCCAGGAGGAGGGTGTCAAGAGCATCATGGCGAACTCCAACCCGGAGACTGTGTCCACCGACTTCGATACCAGCGACCGCCTGTACTTTGAGCCACTGGACGAGGAGGGTATGCTGGACTTGCTGGAGAACGAGGCCGAGGACGGGGCGGACCCCTCTCAGTGCCCTCCCTCCGTGGTGCAGTTTGGCGGCCAGACGGCGATAAACCTGTCCCAGGCCTTGGACTGGGAGGGGATGCCCATCCTTGGGTCCACCGCAGACTCCATAGACATAGCCTCCGACAGGGGGCGCTTTGAGGACTTTCTGGCTCGCGTGGGCATACCTCAGCCACCCGGCGCTGGGGTGACCACGCTGGAGGAGGCCCTGAAGGTGGCCGACGGGACGGGCTATCCCGTTCTGGTGCGGCCCAGCTACGTCCTGGGCGGCCGGGCGATGGAGATAGTGCAGAACCCCACCGAACTGATCCGCTACGTCACGGCTGCGGTGGAGCTGGGCACCAATCACCCTATCCTCATAGACAAGTACCTGGGAGGCCGCGAGGTGGAGGTGGACGCCATCTGCGACGGCGAGGCGGTGTTCATTCCCGGAATCATGGAGCACGTGGAGAGGGCGGGAGTCCACAGCGGGGACTCCATGGCCATCTATCCCGGCGTCACCCTCACAGAGGAGGAGGTGAACACCCTTGTGGAGTATACCACGCAGATAGGGCTTGCCCTGAACGTCAAGGGATTGATGAACATCCAGTACGTGCTTGTGGGAGGCAGCCCCTACCGCAGCCCGCAGGCGCTCAGGGACGACAGCGTCGGCTCTACGGTGTACGTGCTGGAGGTGAATCCCAGGGCCAGCCGGACTGTGCCGTTCCTGTCCAAGGTCACGGGAGCGCCAATGGTGAAGCTGGCAACCAAGATAATGCTGGGCAGGACCCTGGCCGACATGGGTTATAAGGGAGGACTTGGGAAGCGTCAGAACCTGGTTGGCGTAAAGGCGCCCGTGTTCTCCATGTCCAAGCTGGTGGGGGTGGACACCTACCTGGGACCTGAAATGAAATCCACGGGCGAGGTTATGGGAATAGACGTGGACTTCCAGAGGGCGGTAGCCAAGGCCCTGCTGGCAGGGGGGCTGTCGTTCCGGTCCGGGGACACTGTGCTTTTGAGCATTGCCGACAGGGACAAGGTGGAGTCGCTGCCACTCGTCCGCGCCCTGATGGAGTCCGGCTGCAAGCTGTACGCCACGGAGGGCACCGCCGGCATGGTGGAGGGGCTGGGCGTTCCGGTTACCATGATAACCAAGAAGCTGAGCGAAGGACACCCCAACGTAGTCGACATAATACTGGACGGCACGGTGGACGCCGTGGTGAACACCGTGACAGGGGAGCGGTCCCACCTCCAGGACGGCTTTGAGATACGGAGGGCGGCGGTGGAGAGGCGAATTCCATGCTTCACCTCGCTGGATACCGCAAGGGCCGCGGTGGAGAGCCTGCTGCACGGCCCCGGCGGTTACAACGTCCGGCCTCGCGTCGAGTACCTGGACGCGGAGTGAGGCCGCTCGTTCCGCCGGCTGCGGCCGGGCGTAGGGCGTGAAGTGAACCTCTCGCGAACGCCACCGCTTGCCTGGGTGAGCCGGGACGGCAAGATAATCATACTTGCAAGGTCCGTGCGCGCCTTTGCTCAGGGTTCCATAGCCGTCCTGTTCGCCGTGTACCTGGACATGCTGGGGTTCACCCTCACTCAGATAGGGGTGTTCTTCAGCTTTGGCGTGGCGGGGGCCGCCCTTTTTGCCTTTCTCGTCTCCCTCATTTCAGAGAAGGTCGGCAGGCGCCGCCTTATGGTTGTGCTTACGCTGGTGACCGCTGCCGCCGGCGCGGCGCTGGCGCTGACCAACGACATCGTCATACTGACGGCTTTCGCCTTTATCGGCACGCTGAGCGGTGTTGGAGGCGGGGGCGGCGCCCAGCCCACCCAGCCGTTGGAGCAGGCCAGCCTGGCGGACGCGGCCCCCGTGGACAAGCGGACGGATCTGTTTGCCGTGTACGGCATCGCCTCCACAGGCGCGGGCGCGGTGGGGGCGCTGGCCGCCGGCCTTCCCCAGATCTACCAGAGCTACTTTGGCGTCGGCGAGATATACGCATTCAAGGCGATGTTCGTGACCTTTGTAGTCTTGCTAGTCATCTCGGCTCTCCTCTACAGCCTCCTGTCGTCCGGCGTGGAAGTGCGGGCCGATGCAAGGCAGTGGGTGAATCCTCTGACGCTACCGTCCAGGCGCATCATATTCACCCTTACCGGGTTGTTCAGCGTGGACAATTTCGCAGGGTCTTTGCTCCTTCAGAGCCTGGTCGCCTACTGGTTCAGCACAAGGTTTGGCCTGGAGCTTGGCGCTCTGGCCCTGGTTTTCTTCTTCTCCCAGATACTCTCGGCCGTCTCTCTGTGGCTGGCTGCCAGGGTAGCCGCGAGGATTGGGCTGATCAACACAATGGTGTTCACCCACATCCCGGCAAGCCTGTTCCTGATAGCCGCCGCCTTTGCGCCCACAGCAACTCTTGCGGTCCTGTTCTGGCAGCTGCGCTCCTTTCTGGGCCAGATGGACGTGCCCACGCGCACCTCGTACACCATGGCCGTGGTTGGCCCTGAGGAGCGGGTTGCAATGGCCGGCATACACATGGTCGGGAGAAGCATATCGGGTATAGGCGGGCCCTCGGCCGCGACGGTACTCTGGCAGGCGGTCTCGGCCGGCGCTCCGCTGGTTGCGTGCGCGGCGCTGAAGATAGCCTACGACATATCCCTCTACTTCATGTTCCGCAACGTGAAGCCTCCGGAGGAGACGAAGAAGGCAGAGAATTAGGCGGGCGGGAGCGAGGGCCGGTAGGGGGCTGGCCCTGAGCGCAGGCTGCCCGCTCATGTGGTTCGACATGCTCACCACGAACGGGCGTGGGGACTCGGCCGGCTATGGGCGCAGGCTGCCCGCTCATGTGGTTCGACATGCTCACCACGAACGGGCGTGGGGACTCGGCCGGCTATGGGCGCAGGCTGCCCGCTCATGTGGTTCGACATGCTCACCACGAAGGGGCGTGGGGACTCGGCCGGCCATGAGCGGGCAAGTATGCCCCGTTCGCCCTGAGCTTGTCGAGGGGCGCGAGCGGGGGAGACAAACGTTGGCATTACCAGCCTGTAGAGAATACCGAGCGCCCCACAGGCTTGACCAAGCCCCGTGGTAACTCATCTCCAATGCGGTGGTCAGCCTGGAACGATATGCACGCCGGTGGCCTTGAAGGATGCGCAGATTCCGGCCCCTTCCTTCAGTCCCATCTCCTGCGCCGATCTGGTGGTGATGAGGGACACAAGTGGGAAGCCGCAATCAACGCTCACGCGCGCCAGGGGGCCGGTGAACGCCATGTTGACTATTGTGCCCCGGTAGGTGTTTCTGGCGCTTGTGGAGGGCTGCGTGAGAGCCAGGACCACCTCCTCCGGCCTGATGCAGGCGAACACCTCTGTACCGGGATCCACGTCTGAAACCCCCTCTATGAGGTGGCCGCCGATGCGCACGTTGACCATACCCTCTTCCCTGGAGGCCACCGTTCCCTCCAGCAGGTTCTCGACTCCCACAAAGCGGGCAACCTGCATGGTATTGGGCAGGTTGAAAACCTCGTTGGGATTGCCAACCTGGAGCATGGAGCCGCCTATCAGCACTCCTATCCGGTCTGCAAGGCGTTGGCCCTGGGCCATGTCGTGGGTGGCCATTATAACGGTGGTCTGCAGCTCTCCGATGACGCGTGCTATCATCTGCTCAACCCTTGCCGTGGAGACAGGGTCAAGGTTGGCAGTGGGTTCGTCCAGCAGAAGGAGCTCCGGCTCCGTGACCATAGTCCTTGCAAGCGCCACCCTCTGAATCTCCCCGCCGGACAGCGTCCTTGCCCCGCGACTCTCGTAGCCGGCGAGGTCGACAGTCTCCAGCGCGTGGAGCGCCTTATCGCGTATCTTCCCGCGCTCAAAGCCCCTGATTCTCAGGCCGTAGGACACGTTGTCGAAGACGCTGCCGCTGAACACAATGGGCTTCTGGAAGACGATGCCCATTCTCCTTCGCATCTCCAGCCTGGCGTCCGGGGATGCCGACGCGTCCACCCCATCGAAGCGTATCTCGCCGGATGTGGGCTCCTCCAGGAGGTCTATCAGGCGCAGGAGGGTGGTCTTTCCCGACCCGCTGGGTCCTATTATGGCCGTGACGTTATGGGTGGGGACGTCCAGATTGACGTCCTCCAGGACGGCGTTTCCGTCGTATATTTTGGAGAGTCCTCTGATTGTGATCAACGCTGCTGCCTATGCTGAAATCGGCTTGCCAGTATGTTAATCGCCAGCGCCAGGGATACCAGTATCATCCCCAACGCCATCGCCCGCTCCAGGTTGCCGATGGATGTCTCCAGGGACATGGCGGTGGTCAGTGTTCTGGTGTATCCGCGTATGTTGCCACCCACCATTATAGCTAGGCCTATTTCCGAGATGGCGCGGCCAAACCCCATGAGCACGGCCGTGGACACCCCATATCTTGCCTCTCTGAGTATGGTGTAGATGGTCTGCATCCTGTCTGCGCCAAGCGACTCGGCGGTATCCCGCGCCTCCGGGGCCACGCCCCTCAGGGCGGAGATAGTCAGCCCCGCCATGATGGGCGCTATCAGCGCCACATGGCCGACGATGATGGCCGCAGGCGAGAACAGTATGCCCAGTACGCCCAACGGCCCGTCTCTTGAGAATGTGATGAAAACCAGCAGTCCCACGAATACGGTCGGCATACTGAAGAGGGTCTGTATGGCGCTGACCAGCATCGTCTTGCCGCGGAAGCTGTGGAAGTGTATGAGGCTTCCTGCCGGTATGAACATCAACGCGGCAATGGATGTAGAGACGGAGGATATGAGCAGCGTCCTTCCCGTTATGCTGAACACCTCACGGTCTCCCGTGACGATGAGCTTGATGGCTGTGAGAAAGCTGTCTATCACCAGGTCCAAGTATCACCAACCCCTGTTCGGTTTGGGACGGCAAGCCACCGACCCCGTGGGTTTTGCCGGCCTGAGCGCTCTCTCACCATTCCAAGCCGTCCCATCATTGAGGCCCCTGTCTCCTGGCTGGTATCAGGAGGGGAGTCCCGTAATCGTCCAGTCCATAGCTCCCTATGAGGTCCTGGACATCATCCGACGTGAGGAAGCCGATGAGCTTTTGCGCCATGCCCACGTTGGCGTCCGGATGCCGCTCCGGACTTACGGCGATGACCGAGTACACGTTCAGGAGCGGTCCTGTGTCCACCAGGGAAACCAGCGTTTCGCTCCCCAGTCCAGGCGCGCCAATCAGAGGCCCTTCTCCGTCCACCAGGGGGGCCAGGTCCAGCTTATCCCGGAATGCGATGTAGGCGCTGCTGACGGCCAGGGTATAGGCGGACTTCTCATGGGCCAGTCTCAAAATGGCTCCCATCCCACCGCCTGCCTCGATGTACCACCCGCCGGAGCTTCTGACGGACTCGTAGTCCAGGCCGGCCAGCTGCCAGATGAGCATCTCCCTGGAGTGTGTGCCGGATCTGTCTCCCCTGGATACGAACTTCACATTGCCCGGATTGGCGATGCCCTGTTCCATTATCTCCAGAAACGCCGCTTCCGGCTCCATGCCCCTGATGCCTGCCGGATCGTTTGGGGGGCCGATTATGATGAAGGAGTTGTACGCTATGGGATGACGTTGCAGGCCATATCCCTGGGCTACGAACTCCTCCTCCCGCGCCCTGTCATGGAGGGTCAGGACATCCACGTCCCCTCGTTTGCCGGCCTCTATGGCCTGGCCGGTGCCCCCTGTGATAACGTCCAGGTCTACGCCGTATCTATCCTCAAAGGCCGGCTCAAGCACGTCCCACAACCCAATGTTATACATGCTGGTGGTGGTTGCCAGCTTGAGCCTTCCGAGGTTGGCTCCGGGGCCGACCTCACCTGCGCCTCCGGTCGAACATGCGCCCAAGCCGATCAGGGCAGCCGCGAAGGCCGCAATGACAGTCCATGCCATAGCGCGGCGCAGCGGCAATGCGATGGGCCGGAAGGGACTTGCTTCCTCTCTGGGCATCTCAGTTGTCGTACGCGGCCGCCCGGCGGCGGCCGGGCCTGGGGTGCGCCGCGGTCCATCCCCCGCAGTCGCGACAGCCCTGTGTAACGCTCAACGCGAGGGGCGCATATCGGCTCAAATAGACGTGAGAAGCGTTCATTCGGCTATACCTCTGGCTCTTCGGAGGACGCGGGTTGGCAGAGGAGGGTGTCCATCATACTAGGGCGTGTTCAGCTATGACTACGAAGTCCTCAGCCTATTCATCCCACATTCACTCCCACTGTTCCATTGCGGTAAGGTTACTCCAGAAGAGGTGAAACCAGAGACCTGAGTGGTATTTGGTGGATTGTAACAGACAGGCGGGTAGCGCTCAATGAGGCTAAACTATGTGTCCCGTCCTAACGGAATCCGCGCCCCCGGTGTCAGCAGATGAGTTGAGGAGCGACATATCGTTTGAGGCAACGGATGACCTCAGGCTTTGTCATTCCTTCGCACGTACGACGGCCCATATACTCCTTAGGTTGGCTCATGGTAGCGCAGGCGCACGAGGACGATGCGGTAGAGGGCAGCGTTGGCCTGGCGGTCGCCCCCGCTTGCCGTCTCGTCCCTTAGCCGGCCCTTCTGCTGCCAACCAGATATCCGGCCAGGAAACCGGCAGCAGAAGCAGGATTCCCACCACGGCCACACCAAAGACACCGAAGCCGCTCGTTTCCTGTGTGTCGCCAGTCTCAGGGATCGCCGGCAGAGCGGTGGCGGTCGCTGCCGCCTGGGCCGTAGTCGTGGCTGGCGCCGGCGTCTTGGCGGGAGATGCAGGTCGGCTCGACTGTTGGCGCTTCAGTGGGCTCTGGCGCGCTGGTTGGAGCGACAGACGGCTCAGGGGTTGCCGTCGCGGATCCACCCAATGACCCAGAAGGTGGACTTGGTCTCATAGTCCAGCGCCGCTTTCGTCATCGGCTGTCCTGATGACGCGTCTATGTCGAAGGAGTCGGCGTCCGGGCCTCCAAGGGAGTAGGTGATGGTATCGCCCTGGGGGTCCCCAGGCGGAGACGGGGCGACCAATGTTCACACCAGCGGCCGTATTCTCGTACAGGATTCGCTGACCCCTTTCAATCGCGAGGGATTCGGGCGGCGTGTTGGCCGGCGGTGGGGGTGGTGGCGGTGGGGGTGACACTCCATCCATCGCTCGGTTGGCCGATACCGCCTCCGCTCTTTTGCCTGGCCTCGCTCCGTCGGTGTAGGAGGCCGTCGACCGCAGGTAGTTGCCCACATCGGTTGTGACAGGCGTGTAGGAGGACGCGGTTGCGCCGTTGATGACTGTCCAGGCCTTCTCCCGCTCGGCGAACGATGCCATGTCCAAGCGGCCGACCCCGAGACGCCGTCTGAATCCCGCAGCACGGGCGGTCAGGGGAGTATTGACCCGGGGCTGAGATGACGACAGGGCTACTGTTCCTGAGGGCAGATCCAGGCGCACTGGACCCAACTGGATGATACGAGACGGTGGCATGAAGCGGAGAGGGTGGGATTCGAACCCACGAGAGGATTGCTCCCCTACGCGATTTCCAGTCGCGCCTGTTCGGCCACTCCAGCACCTCTCCGTGAAGCCGGCGCTCATCGCCGCATGGCGGCCTCGTGGCGGAGAGGGTGGGATTTGAACCCACGTCCCGATGCAATCGGGAACCGCTTTTCGAGAGCGGCGCCATAAGCCTCTCGGCCACCTCTCCACAACGCTATAGCATAGCACACATTGCCATAATGGTTCCAAACCCTCCCTCCACACCTACCAGCGACGCTGTACGCTACGAATAACGCTGTTCAAGCCAACTTATGCTACGCTATACCACTCCAAGGTATCGGATTGACACTGCAAAATGCGCCGTGCTATCATTCAGCCAGGATGAGTTCTTGTCCGGAGCTTTTTTGAGAGGGTAGCCTTCACTTTGTGTACCGCAGGAGTGAGATTACCCTTTGCCATTGGTGTTGAGATTGGATAGCTGGCAGGCGATCATACTGGCCGCAGGTCGTGGAAGTCGTATGAGGTCCAGTGTACCCAAGGTCCTCCAGCCAATCTGTGGTCGCGAGATGGTGGGGCTGGTTGGGGACGCTCTCTGCGCCGCCGGCTTCGATGCGCCTGTGGTTGTCGTGCCCCCCAACTCCCCGGACGTGTCCCGCGCCGTGGGGCGCTGCGCCGCGCCGGTGGAGCAGGAGGAGCCGTTGGGCACCGCTCACGCCCTTTCACTGGCCCGGACGCTTCTGGGCGATCATCAGGGCAGTGTCCTGGTAATCAATGGCGACTTGCCCCTGGTGACCCCGGCCACCCTGTCTGCCCTGATGCGCCGCCACGAGTCGACAGGGGCTTACCTCACCATTCTAACGTGCGACGGACTTCCTTCCGACGGCATGGGACGGGTTATAAGGGATGAGGATGGATGCGTCTCCGCCATAGTGGAAGAGGCTGACCTGGACCCCGGTACGGCAGAGTCGTTGGAGGGCAACGTGGGAGTCTACTGCCTCAAGTCCCCGTGGCTCTGGAGCGCTCTCGATAAGCTGGCGCCCTCTCCCGGGGGCGAGGTGTACGTCACCGGCCTGGTGGCGGAAGCCCGTGGTCAGGGTTGCAGGGTGGAGGCGGCGCTTCTGGAGGATGCCGTAGAGGGCCTTGGCGTGAACGACGGGGTCCAGTTGGCGAAAGCCAGGGAGGCTCTCCAGCGCCGGGTAAACAATGGATGGCTCCTCAACGGGGTAACCGTCATGGAACCCGCCTTTATAGACGTCACGGTGGAGTTGAAACCGGATACCGTCATCTATCCCAACACGTTTCTGCATGGCAGGACTTCGATAGGAAAGGGGTCTCGAATTGGGCCCGGCTCCATGATAGTGGACTCCGCCATATCCGCCGACTGCCGCGTGGTACAGTCCGTAGTAGAGGATGCCGTCCTGGAAGAGGGTGTGGACGTGGGCCCATACAGCCACGTCCGCCCAGAGTCCCACATAGAGACGGGAGCGCACGTTGGCAACTTTGCGGAGATCAAGAACAGCCGGATAGGGAAGGGCGTCAAGATGGGCCACTTTAGCTATGTGGGGGACTCCTGGGTAGGCCCAGGAGTGAACATCGGCGCGGGCGCCGTGACGTGCAACTTCGATGGAACGGAGAAGCGCCGGACGGTCATCGAGGAGGGCGCCTTCATAGGAAGCGCCTCCATGCTCATAGCTCCGGTAAGGGTCGGCGCCGGAGCCAGCACAGGAGCCGGGTCCGTGGTGACCAGGGACGTTCCGGCCGGGGCCAGAGTAGCCGGCGCGCCGGCCAGGATAATAGCCCGTGACACCACGGACGGGCAGAAGCCATGAGAACGCCGGAAACCGGCCCGGAACTGCACGAGGCCATAGTATCAACGACGCGCAGGGGTCACAGCCAAACCGCTGTCCTCAGGGAGGTGGTATGTCTTGGATGCTGATAGCTCGTTAGAAGCCATTGCCCTAATAACATCCCTGATATTCTACGGACTGTTCTCCTCCGTAGACGGGTATTTGTCCTCAGTACATCAGGGGGGTGGTGTGGAGCAGGAAGGCGCGCCTCGCCTCAAGGCTGGGGCGCTGCTTCGCAACTACGGCGTGCGCGCCGTGGCGCAGGTTGGGCTCGTCGCCGTCGCGGGCGCGGCGGGCGTGGCCCTGGTTGTGTCTCGCACATCGCACTGGTGGGCCGTAGCCCTGGGAGTTGTGGGCCTCCTGGTCTTGCTGGCGCTGGTCCAGGGCATATCGGCCGGCATAGGAGCGCGGCTGAGTGGCAAGGCGCGTTACGTCCTACCCATCCTCTGGCCTGTGGCCCTGTCTGCGCTGCCTCTATCCGCGCTTCAGAGTTTGGCCAGGGCGGCCCTCTCCGGCAGGAGAGAGCGCGGCGCCGACCTCCTGGAGCCGTCCGCAGCTCTCATCAACGAACTTCACGGCGGACTATCCCAGGGTGGAGAGGAAGAGGAATTGGCGCCGCATGAGCGCAGGATGATCACATCTATACTGGAGCTGGACAAGACCACCACACGAGAGATCATGGTCCCCCGGATGGATATTCTGGCAGCCGACGCCGCTTCATCGCCGGGCCAGGTGGCAGAGATGATGCGGGAGAGTGGGCATAGTCGAATACCCCTGTACGAGGAGTCGCTAGACAACATCGTTGGAGTGGTGCACTCGCGGGACATGCTGGGCAACCTTGCCGCGGACGAGGCCGAATTGGATTTGCGCGATATAGTCCGCCCACCCCTCTTCGTCCCGGACTCCAAGCGCCTGGACGAACTGCTGCGGGATTTTCAGGAGAACCACATCCAGATTGCCATTGTGGTGGATGAGTATGGAGGTGCCGCGGGTCTGGTGACGATTGAGGACCTCCTGGAAGAGATAGTAGGGGAGATAGAAGACGAGTTCGATATTGGTGAACCCATGTTGGAGATGCTCGGCGAAGGCCGGACTGTAATGGACGCCCGCATATCCCTTGAGGAGGTAAACAGTGTCTTTGCCGTGAACCTGCAGGGCGACGGCTTTGACACGCTGGGAGGGCTGCTGTATCAGCAACTGGGCAAGATGCCCAGCCCCGGCGACGAGATAGAAGTGGACGGCCTGATGATCAAGGTCATCTCCACCCTGGGAAGGCGGATCAAGAAGGTGCAGGTAGCGCCGGGTACGTCGTCAGAGCCGCGCTAGGAGAGGATAAAGACAACAGGAATGGGGATGGAGCCAAGCTCCATCCCCATTCCTGTTTCAGGCTTCTAATAACCTATCCAGAGTTGCAGGACGCTTTACGCGTCACTCGGCTTGTCATCATCCATATCGCAGCTCTCATCCACAGTCATGATTGGGGTTGTGGCCAAACGGCCGGATACCCCAAAGGCTTCCAGGGTGAAGAGCCCTGCGCCCGGGTACCTTACCCTGTCGCTGGTGGCATTTGGAGGCTTGGTTACAATGTTCACTACCAATTCAAGCGCGCCCGCGGGGTTGACGTTGCCGGAGTACCATATGAGGGAATTATCCGAGTCCTTCACCACGGAGACGATGACGATCTCTCCGGCGCCGAACCCGGAAACGTAGACCTTGAACTCGCTATCGTTGGCCGCGCATAGGCCGCTTGTCACTATGGTAGCCCCGTCAAGCCTCTCCAAGGACTCCTGCGGAGCCACAGCCGCCTGGGGACTACCCACGGCCGTGCCTGCCCCCAAGGCACCGACCAGCAGAAGCGTGACCAGAAGAACACCCTTAACCGACAAGAATCTTTTCACTGTATACAGCCCTCCGTTCTTAGAGTTAGCTCTCCGAAACCGCTTTGGCTCTTCCCCCCTCAGAGATACAGCCATAGCAAAGTCCGATATGGTAAATCTGCATAATCATATTCACCAAGCTGGTGTATGTCAACCCTCTAGCCCGCAATTTCAGACATCTTCTTGCCCTCTTCTTGTCGACGTGGCTCGGCGCGCGGCGAGGTTAGTGGGTTGCGGCCATCCAATCACACCGGCCCTGCTCCTTGCCAACCCCAACCCGCTCCACCAGTAGCGCGGGCGCAAGGCTTGGCCCCCGCTCACGGCAAGACCGTCCGGCCACGGCAGGCAAAAATGAAACGGCCTTGAGGTATCAGGCCATTGCAAGTCCTGTTATAATTCTCGCTTGGCGTCACGCCACACCTTGGCGCAGGTAGAGTATGGAAGACGATTTTGTAAAACACGTAGAGCATCTGGTGATCCAGCTGGCAGTCATCCTTGCCGCTGCCAAGGTCGGCGGGGAGATCTGCGAGCGGTACCTCAAGATACCCACCGTCCTCGGCGAGCTGGCAATGGGGACGTTGATCGGCCCATTCGCCCTGGGAGGCATTGCCATCTTTGGCCTGGGGCCACTGTTCTCTATTCGTGACGGCCCCGATGCCTTGCCGGTCTCTCTGGAGCTCTTCTCCGTATCTCAGATAGCGGCAGTGGTGCTCCTATTCACCGCCGGGCTGGAGACGGACCTGAAGCAGTTCCGGCGATACGCCGCCCCCGCCTCCCTGGTGGCAATAGGCGGTGTTGTGGCGCCCTTCGCACTGGGGGCGGGAATAACCATGCTCCTCAAGCCGGCCGGACTGGAGGGGGACGACCTCCTCCACGCGGCCCTCTTCATAGGAGCCATTATGACGGCTACCTCCGTAGGCATCACCGCCCGGGTGCTGAGCGACACGCACAAGCTGGACTCCCCCGAGGGAGTGACCATTATGGCCGCGGCCGTTGTGGACGACGTGCTGGGTATCCTGGCGCTTACGGTGGTAGTTGGGATTGCCACCCCCGGCGAGGAGATATCGGCCTCCGGGATAGCCCTGATCGGCGCAAAGGCCGTGGGGTTCTGGCTGACGCTGATGATAGGCGGCATCCTCGCCTCCAAGTACATATCCAGAGCCTTTGAATCACTCAGAGTCTCGGGCGCGAGCGTCGCCTTGGCAATGGCGCTCGCCCTGCTGGCATCGGGTTTGGCGGAGAGCTTCGGCTTGGCGATGATTATAGGAGCCTACTCCGTTGGACTTGCCCTCTCCGACACCCACCTGAAAGAGAAGATAGAGAGGCCGATTATGGAGGGGCTGTACCCCGCCCTGGTGCCCGTATTCTTCGTAGTAATGGGGATGTTGGTGGACGTGAGCGCTATGGGTGGGACGATTGTCTTCAGCCTGGTACTGACGCTGCTGGCGATTGTGTCCAAGGTGGTTGGCAGCGGAGTCCCGGCCCTTGCGGTCGGCTTCACAAAGGCGGGCTCCATACGAGTCGGCATCGGGATGCTTCCCCGTGGAGAGGTGGCCCTGATAATCGCCGGCATAGGACTGTCCCGGGGAGTGATTGGCTCGGAATTGTTCGGCGTTTCCATCCTGATGACCGTTGTAACCACATTCATGGCAGCCGTCCTGCTGACGCCTGCCTTCAGAAAAGGGGGGCCAGGTCGCCGTGGCAGCTCCGAGTGACGCCCCTGCGCTCCGTGTATATTGCTATTTGGCTTTGCCACTGCTATATTCCCCACTACCGCCGTTGCCATACCGCGCATTGCAGCAGGGTTCCAGTAGCCCGGGGTGACGCCGGTAAGCCCCCGTAGCTCAGAGGATAGAGCGCTGGCCTCCGAAGCCAGGTGCGTGGGTTCGAGTCCCGCCGGGGGCGCCATTACCAGAGGCAAGCTTATTCACACCTACGCGAGGCTCAGGGCGAAGGGCTGGGGCAGGCGCATTGTCGCCGTTACACCCAGTCCCACTCCTCCCAAGCGCCCACCGCAACCCCTTCACCCACCGCCACGCCCACTTCGACTCCTACCCCGACGCCCACGCCTGAACCCACGCACACCCACGCCCACGCCTGAGCCTGCGCTGCCGACGGTCCAGGAGATTCTTGACGCGGCCTCCGCCGCTATGGCGGCGGTTCAGAGCGGCTCCGTGAGGATGGAGGGCGAGGCCCAAATAGAGGGGGCCTCCCCAGTTGAGTCTACGGCTGTGATATACGGAGATTACCAGACCCCCGATCGCAGCCAGTTTACATTAGTAATCACATCCGGAGGCTTCTCCATAGAATATGACTCCATCGTTATAGGAGAGGAGTCTTACTTTGTGGACCCCTTCAGCGGCGCGTGGGAGATAGGCGCCGGGTTATTTGAGTTTTTGGAAGAAGACGAATATCTGGGTGAACTCAACCTGGATTTGGAAGAGGTGGTGGTCGAACTCTTCACGCTGGTCGGTGTGGAGGGCCTGGACGGCTATAACGTCTACCATCTCAAGGGCTCATTGCCTTCGGAGTCCGCTGCAGACCTTATAATTGAGACGGAGATATGGACAGGCGTTGAGGACTCTCTGGTTCGGAAGATGGCAATTGGGTTCCAGCAAACGGATGCGCTTAGCGGGGAGAAAATTACCGCTCAGACCGTAATCACCTTCTCGGACTATGGCGAGTCCGTGGACATACAGGCGCCGGAGGTGGAGGAACAGGACTTCACCTTCCGAACGGAAGAGGACGACCACGGCGACGACCAGGCGTCCGCCACTCGTATAGCGGTCAGTGAGACGGTCGAGGGCACGATAGACGACCTCTTCGACTACGACTACTTCGTGTTCCAAGCCGAAGAGGGCCAAACCTACCGGATAGACGTGGCCTTGGGAACGCTCACTGATTCCGCCGCGGGCCTGTACGACTCATACCAGTCTGAGGAAGCCTGGAACGACGACTACGATGACGCCATGGCATCTCAAATCACCTGGACTGCGCCGGACTCTGGCAAGTTCTTTGTTGTCGTGGAGGGCTTTGACGTGGGTACAGGCGGCTCGTATACGCTTACAATCACCCAGGTTACCGCACAGCTCTAGCCGCGGTGGGCCGTAGCGGTTGATAGCCGGAGACCTGTTGCGTTCTGCGCTCGCAGGGGCAACATCGCAATTGTAGGGGCGGTTCGCGAACCGCCCCTACAGGCAACAACGACGGTGAGGGCCTGGGTCGTCGTGCCAGCGAACGCGGGCATCCAGGAGTCCGTCCGAGAAACAATGTTCTAAACTATATGCGTCATTAGTGGAGTCTAAAAACGCTAACTACTCCACGGCAAAGTCCAGATTGCTGTAAACAGGTTATTGCGTGGCGGTTTTCGTCTCCCGGAACGAATCCTCGAACAGGCTCCTAGCCGCGGTGGGCCGTAGCGGTTGATAGCCGGAGACCTGTTGCGTTCTGCGCTCGCAGGGGCAACAACATCGTAATTGTAGGGGCGGTTCGCGAACCGCCCCTACAGGCGACAACGACGGTGAGGGCCAACGTCGTCGTGCCAACGAACGCGGGCATCCAGGAGCGGCCGGGGCCGGGCGCTATTGACATTGAGATGCTTTAGCATTACGATGCTCTTGCAACAAATTGCAAGAGTCGCCAATGTCCGGACACAACGCAGCAATTGAGACCCTAAAGGAGGCGGGATACCGCCTGACGCCGCAGCGCATGATGGTGCTGCAGGCCATTGCAGAGAGAGGCGGCCACGAGACGGCGGAGGCGATTCACCAAGAGGTGGTGAAGACATACCCCTACCTGGACATCGCCACGGTCTACCGCATACTCCAGCTTCTCAAGCGGTTGCACCTGGTAACGGAGATAGACCTGGGAGGGGACTCCGCCAGGTATGAGGTGGCAGAGCCGAACAAGCACCATCACATGGTCTGCCGGGAGTGCGGACGCACCTTTGACCTGAGCCCTTCCTACCTGGAGGAGCTTCGTATGCGGCTCATAAGGGAGTTTGGCTTTGAGCCGGACCTGGAGCACTTCGCCATTGGCGGCCTGTGCGCCGTTTGCGCCAAGGCGGCACAGGCGGAGGGCCGACCGGGGCTTGCCGGCGGCGCAGTTCATGGAAGAGCCGTTGAGGAGTAGATTCTGATGGAGCTTGGATCGGGGGCTTTTGCGGCGCTGGTTCTGGGCCTTCTGCTGGGCCTCAAGCACGCCACGGACGCCGACCACGTGGTGGCGGTATCCACCATCGTCAGTGAGTATCGGAACGCATGGCGGGGCCTGTGGATTGGGGTTTCCTGGGGGCTGGGCCATACTACGCCCCTTCTCATTGCCGGCATTGCTATACTTCTACTCAAGGACCCCGCCGCCGAGTTGTACGAAGACTACGCTCCCTTCCTGGAGTTTGGGGTGGGGATAATGCTGGTGCTGCTGGGCTTGCAGGTATTCTGGAACTTCCGCCGTCGCCGTATCCACATCCACGAACATGAACACCGGGATGACCCCCACATGCACCTCCACACCCATGAGTTGAATCCTGCGCCGGAGAGCCACCACGGTTTCCTCCGCATGGGCAAGCCGTTCTTCAGGGTGAAGTCCTTTGTGGTAGGCGTGGTCCACGGACTGGCCGGAAGCGCAGCGGTGATGCTGGTGGTCCTCACTACGGAAGCGGTCTCATCCTTCATGGTGGGTATCTTCTATATTTTCCTGTTCGGCATTGGAACCGTTCTTTCCATGGGAGTCATAACCCTTCTCATGGGGATACCGTTCTCCGTATCCGGGCGATTTGAGCGCGTAAACAGGGCGGTTGCAGGCGTAGCAGGAGTGGCGAGCATCTCCTTTGGGGTGTTTCTCATGTATGAGCTTGCGATTGTGGAGGGACTTTAGACGCGTCATGGCCCGGCATCGAGTGAGGGCCCCGCGGCATATGGGCGGTGGTGGTGTTGACGATGGTGGCTAGTCTGGATATACTTGCCCGTGATATTCGTGAGTGTGGGCCGTGAGGCGCCTCGATTGAGGTTGAAACTCCTCTTGCCAGGGGGGCTCGAGGAGCGGTTGCGCCGTCCGCGAGTCCCTTGTCTGTGTAAATGAACTTTCGGCGGAGAGATAGATGAGGGTAGGCGTTACCAAAGAGATAGTGGCAGGCGAGAGGCGGGTGGCTCTGGCCCCGGATGCCGTGGCGAGGCTCGTGGCCTCCGGCACGGAGGTCCTGGTGGAGTCCGGGGCAGGGGAGGAGGCCAACTTCAGCGATGAGATGTACAAAGAGGCCGGGGCCGAGTTGGCGGACGACGCAGCCTCTCTCCTCGGCAGCGTAGAGGTTGTTCTCAAGGTGCAGGCGCCGGCGATGAACGCGGCCCTGGGCAAGCACGAAGTGGAGATGATCACAAGGGGAGCGGCCCTCATCGCCCTTCTACAACCCCTGACAAACCTGGAGCTGGTGCGAATGCTGAAGGAACGTGAGATCACCAGCTTCAGCATGGACACAGTCCCGCGCATAGCAAGGGCCCAGAGCATGGATGCCCTCTCGTCAATGAGCTCCCTTGCCGGCTATAAGGCGGCCATCATGGCCTCCAACTCGCTGGCCAAGTACTTCCCCATGATGATCACGGCGGCCGGGACGTATGCGCCGGCCAAGGGGCTTGTGCTGGGCGCTGGGGTAGCCGGACTGCAAGCCATTGCCACTGCGCGGCGTCTGGGCGCGGTGCTGCAAGCCTTTGACGTCCGCCCGGTGGTAAAGGAGCAGGTGGAAAGCCTGGGAGCCACCTTCGTCGGCCTGCCGGAAGATGCGCATACTGAGGACGCGGGAGGCTATGCCAGGGAGCTTGCCGAGGAAACACAACGGAGGGAGAGAGACCTCATCCACAGCTATGCCAAGGATGCCGACTTCATCATCAGCACGGCCTTGATACCGGGGAGGCCGGCGCCGTTGCTCATAACAGAGGACATGGTCAAGGATATGCGCGCAGGCTCGGTCATTGTGGACTTGGCGGCGGAAAACGGCGGCAACTGTGAGTTGACGGAGCCCGGGGCCGAGGTTGTGAAACATGGCGTCATCATCCACGGACCGTTGAACCTGCCCAGCTCCATGCCGGTGCATGCGAGCCAGATGTACTCGCGGAACATCTCCGCTCTGCTCCAGCACCTGGCGCGTGACGGCCAACTGCAACTGGACTTTGACGATGCGATCACCCAGGGGTGCTGCATCACCCATCAGGGGAGTGTCGTGTACGGCCCTACCAAAGCCCTCATGGAATAGGCGCGGGGCAAAACCGACGAGAACGATAATCACTGAAGCGAGGCTTTTCACATGATAGAGGGACTTCTTGTATCGCTGTTCGTCTTCGTGCTGGCAGTGCTTTTGGGATTTGAGGTGATAAGCAAGGTGCCGCCAATCCTGCACACGCCCCTCATGTCCGGGTCCAACGCCATATCCGGCATAGTGCTGATAGGCGCCCTGGTGGTTGTCGTCAGGAGCGACACGGCGCTGGGCACGGCGCTGGGAATAGGGGCCGTTGCCTTGGCGACGGTCAACGTGGTGGGTGGATTCATGGTCACAGACCGTATGCTCCAGCTGTTCAGGAGAAGGCAGGACGGGCCCAGCTAATGGAATTCATCAACGACTTCACAAACCTATCGTACCTGCTTGCGGCGGTCCTCTTCATACTCGGCCTCAAGAAGCTGAGCTCTCCGGCCACCGCCAGGTCCGGGAACCTGATGGGCGCCACTGGTATGCTGATTGCCGTGGCGGTGACCCTTATAGACAGGGGAGTACTGGACTATGCGCAGATAGGGGCGGGCATGATAGTTGGCGCTGCCGCGGGGGCCGTCCTGGCGCGTACCATCAAGATGACCGCTATGCCCCAGATGGTAGCGATATTCAACGGTCTGGGTGGCGGGGCCTCGGCGCTGGTGGCCTCAGGAGAGTTCCACAAGCTGACGTCCGGGTCGACGACCGCCATAGAAACGGACGTTGGCGTGACCATCATGCTGGGCACCTTCATCGGCGCCGTCACCCTTTCGGGAAGCCTCATAGCCTTTGGAAAGCTCCAGGGGATAGTGACCTCCAACGCCGTGAACTCTCCTATCATAAAGGTCTTCAACCCGGTCATGTTCCTGGCTATCGTGGGCATAATGGTTTACCTGGTTGTAATTGCGGAGGGTTCACCCGCTTTCCTGGGGCTTATTGCCCTGTCGCTGCTGCTTGGCATTCTCCTTGTGATGCCCATTGGCGGGGCGGACATGCCGGTGGTCATAGCTCTCTTGAACTCTTACTCCGGCCTGGCCGCGGCCGCGGCCGGGTTCGCGCTTGACAACATGGTGTTGATCATCAGTGGGTCGCTGGTTGGGGCGTCCGGGTTCATCCTCACCCAGATCATGTGCAAAGCCATGAACCGCTCCATCTGGAACGTAATGTTTGGCGCCTTTGGAGCGCAGGCTGTGAGCGTTGGACAGGGATCGCCGGACGGCAGGCAGGCGCAGGCGACCTCCGCGGAGGACTCGGCCATTGTGCTGGCATATGCCAAGTCCGTCATCTTTGTTCCAGGATACGGGCTGGCCGCAGCCCAGGCGCAGCACCAGGTGAAGGAACTTGCGGACCTGCTGCAGTCCAAGGGAGTGGATGTGAAGCACGCCATTCACCCCGTGGCGGGGAGGATGCCGGGACACATGAACGTGCTTCTGGCCGAGGCGGACGTGCCGTACGACCAGCTCTACGCTATGGAAGACATCAACGACGAGTTCGAAAGGACGGACGTGGCGGTGGTGGTGGGCGCCAACGACGTTACCAACCCGGTGTCCAGGGACGTCCCGGACAGCCCCATCTACGGGATGCCGATCCTGAACGTGGATAGGGCCAAGAACATTATATTCATAAAGCGGAGTCTTAGCCCCGGGTTTGCGGGCATAGACAACCCGCTGTTCTACAACCCAAACACCAGGATGTACTTTGCGGACGCCCGGCGGGCCCTGACGGACCTGGTTAACGCAGTAAAAGACCTCTAGCTGAGCGTGGGGGCGCGGAGTTTGCCCGTACTTACAGGTAGTGAGCGAACCTGTTTTGACCGTCCACCATAATGTTTTGAGGCTCTACCAGGGTGTCCGTCAACTCAAACCCCATGACGATTATCTCGTCCCCGACCATTATCAGGTGGGCGGCTGCGCCGTTCATGCAGATTATGCCTGAGCCCCTCTCACCAACCATAACGTAGGTCTCCAACCGGGCGCCATTGGTGTTGTCCACCACCAAGACCCTCTCACCGGGCCACAAGCCGGCCTTCTCAATGAGGTCTTCGTCTATAGTGATGCTGCCTACGTAGTCCACGTTCGCTTGAGTGACAGTGGCCTTGTGAATCTTCGATCTCAGTACCCAGCGCATAGAAATGAGTCTCCCCTGTCACAGTATGCCTTCTCAGTGGAAGCTCCCTTTGCCAATTATACTACCACATATGGATAATGGATAGGCGAAGATCGCACCGGCGTCCCCGCGCCTGGCGAGCGGGACACCCAGCGGCTGGTAAACCGAGTTCCCTTGCCCGCTCGTGGTGAGCCTGTCGAACCACATGAACGGGAGCGAGCGGCCAAACGTCGTCGTGCCCGCGAAGCTTGTCCTCGTGGAAACGGGGAGCGGGCGCACAAGGGGGGTAGGGGGGAGGCTCCACCGCCCACGGCCAGGGAGAGCGCTATCTGAGCGCCCTGCCTTGACATGCCCGCTTCTCTTCCGCTAGGCTAGCGCTGTACAGACGTGACTGAGACGGGTACAAAGGCAGCGAGTCCGGCGCTGTGCGAGCGGGCGCAGCCTCTACTCGGAAGATCCCTGCCAGGCCGTTTCCACAACGCCTGTGTCGGCCGGTAGGATGAGGGCGCGTTGGGGCGTATCGGGCCGGCATTCCCGTCCCTTTGGGGCGGGCTTTTTGATGAATTTCCAAAACCGAGAAGAACATCCTTACGTTCAGGGAGCATTCAATGTTCAAACCCGTCACATCGAGAGTCGACTTTCCGGCTATGGAGCGGGACCTGCTGGCCTGGTGGGAGCAGACCGGGATGATGGAGAAGTACCTGGACCGCAACCGGGACTCGGACAGGCGTTGGTCCTTCATAGACGGGCCCATAACGGCCAACAACCCAATGGGTGTGCATCACGCCTGGGGCCGCGCCTACAAGGACCTGTTCCAGCGGTACAAGACCATGCAGGGCTTCAAGCAGCGCTACCAGAACGGCTTCGACGGCCAGGGCCTATGGGTGGAGGTGGAGGTGGAGAAGGAGATGGGTTTCAACTCCAAGCAGGACATAGAGGCCTACGGCATCGACCGATTTGTGGAGGCGTGCAAGGCCCGCGTTCGCCACTTCGCAGACGTGATAACGGAGCAGTCCATCCGCCTGGCCTACTGGATGCGCTGGGACGACTCCTATCACACTATGTCGGACGAGAACAACTACACCATCTGGCGCTTCCTCAAGACCTGCCACGAACGGGGCTGGATCTACGAAGGCACGGATGTCATGCCCTGGTGCCCCCGGTGCGCCACCGGCCTCTCTGAGCATGAGATAGTCACGGAAGGGTACAAGGAGGTGGTGCACCCCGGCGTCTTCGTACGCTTCCCGCTGGAGGACGCAGACAGGGAGTCCCTGCTGGTGTGGACCACCACGCCCTGGACGCTCACCTCCAACGTGGCCGCCGCGGTACACCCGGAGATGGCCTACGTGAAGGCGCGGCAGGGAGACGACACCCTCTACCTTGCCAAGGCTCGTTTGGACGTGCTACAGGACGGCTACCAGGTACTGGAGGAAGTGCCCGGCGAAAGGCTGGTGGGTCGCCGCTACCGTGGCCCCTTCGATGAGCTATCGCCTCAGCAGGGAGTGGAGCATCGGGTCATACCCTGGAAAGAGGTCAGCGAGGGAGAGGGCACGGGCATAGTCCACATTGCGCCCGGCGCCGGCAAAGAGGACTTCGCCCTCGGCAAGGAGTTCGGCCTGGCTGTCATCGCCCCTCTGGACGAGTTCGGCAACTACCTGCAGGGGTTCGGCAGCCTGACTGGGCGCAACGTCTCAGAGGTGAACCGGGACATCTTCGCAGACCTGCGCGAGAAGGGGCTTCTATTCAAGGTGGAGGACTATCCCCATCGCTATCCCATCTGCTGGCGGTGCAACACGGAACTGGTCTTTCGCCTGGTGGACGAGTGGTTCATATCAATGGACGAGCTCCGCCACCTCATAGCGGACGTCACCCGCAAGATACGCTGGATACCCTCCTTTGGGCTGGAGCGGGAGCTTGACTGGCTGCGCAACATGGACGACTGGATGATCTCCAAGAAACGCTACTGGGGGCTGGCTCTGCCCATCTACAAGTGCGTATGCGGCCACTTTGAGGTCATAGGCAGCGAGACGGAGCTAAAGGAGCGCGCGGTTGAGGGCTGGAGCGGCTTTGAGGGCCACTCGCCGCACAGGCCCTGGATAGACGGCGTGAAGATTCGCTGCCCGCAGTGCAATGAGACGGTCTCCCGCATAAGGGACGTAGGCAACCCGTGGCTGGACGCGGGCATCGTGCCATACTCCACCATCGGCTACCGACACGACCGCAAGCAGTGGGAGGAGTGGTTTCCCGCGGACTGGATATCGGAGAGCTTCCCCGGCCAGTTCCGCAACTGGTTCTACTCGTTGCTGACCATGAGCGCAGCGTTGGAGAACCACGAGCCGTTCCGCTCCGTGTTCAGCTACGCGCTTATGCGTGATGAGAAGGGCGAGGAGATGCACAAGAGCCGGGGCAACGCCATCGACTTTGGCGAGGCGGCGGACCGCATGGGCGTTGACGCCATGCGCTGGGTCTTTCTTCGCCACAACCCGGCCCAGAACCTGAACTTTGGCTTTGGCGCGGCGGACGACGTGCGCCGGCGCTTCTTCCTCACCCTGTGGAACACGTACTCCTTCTTTGTCACCTACGCCAACATAGATGAGTTCAACCCCGATAACGAAGCTCCTGCCGCGCAAGCCCCGGAGATGGACAGGTGGATAACCTCTGAGCTTCACTCCCTCATAGCCGGCATTACCCAGGCTATGGACGACTTTGACGCCGCAGACGCCGGACGCCGCATTGAGGAGTTCGTGGAGGTCCTGTCCAACTGGTACGTGAGGCGCAGCCGCCGCCGCTTCTGGAAGAGCGAGAACGACCAGGACAAGCTCTCCGCCCATCACACCCTTTACGCCTGCCTTGTAACCCTGGCAAAGCTGCTGGCGCCCCTGGCCCCATTCATCTCCGAGCAGATGTACCAGAACCTGGTACGGTCCGCATACCCGGACGCGCCGGAGAGCGTCCACCTGGCAGACTACCCCGTCGCAGACCCGTCCCTCATAGACGACCGCCTGTCGCAGGCCACACGCCTTGCAATGAAGGTGTCCAGCCTGGGCCGCTCCGCCCGGAGCAAGGCGGGGGTCAAGGTGCGCCAGCCCCTCTCAAGAGTACTGGTCAAGCCCGGCTCCAATGAAGACGGAGCGCTGCTTGAGCAGGTGGCCGCTCAGATAGTGGACGAGTTGAACGTAAAAGAGGTGGGGATCATCGACAGGGAGGAGGACGTGCTGGAGTTCCAGGTGAGGCTGAACATGGCGATAGCGGGATCCAAGTACGGCGCGGAGGCACGGACGATTGGCGACGCCCTGGGCGGCCTTGACCCCGTTGCCGTGGCCCTCAGGGCGCGTGGAGGCTCCACAGTAGAGGTCGGCGGCTACGTCCTTCAGCCGGAGGAGATAACCATCGCCGCGTCGGACAAGCCGGGCTACGCATCGGCAGTGGAGGCCGGCTTCATCGTGGCCGTATCAACAGGGCTGACGCAGGAGCTTGCCGAGGAGGGAGTGGCCCGGGAGCTGGTGCACCGGCTCCAGAACATGCGCCGCTCCGCCGGGTTCGACATTGCGGATCGCATCGTCACCTACTACAATGGCGGCGCGGGCTTGGCGCACGTAATGGAGCTCTTTTCGGACTATCTCAGGCATGAGACGCTGTCCGAGGCGGTCATTGAGGGCGAGCCTCCGGAAGGGGCATACACCGAAAGCCAGAATATTTACGGCGCGGACGTTACGCTGGGGGTCATGCGAAGGGGAAAGCTATCTATGGGAAGGGGAATTTAGTGCTGGCATTTATTGATGAAAGTGGACATCCTCATCCCAACGACCCCAACCAACGTCCAGTAGTTGTAGCCGTATGTATGGAAGAACGCCAGGGACGCTTGATTGCGGGGAGACTGCATGGCCTGAAACGTGATTTTCTGGACCGTGAACGGACTGAACTCAAAGGAAATAAATTCATAAATCGACATACCTTTCGCAGGAAACCCGAATACGTTAGTTTCCTTGAGGAATTCTTCAACACACTGCTGAATATGCCTCTAACCGTTTTTGCCGTCATCATGCAAGCCCCTTTTGAACATAGACCTAGTACTGAGGATAGCTACCTACCCAATCGGTTCCGTTTCTTGATCCAACGCATTGAACTCCTGGCCGAGGAACAAGATAAAATGGCGACTATCATGTTCGACGGGTCCGCCGGATTGTATGGGGGGCTGGGCTGGCAATTTAACGGATTCCTCTACCGCTCTGAAGAAGGTAGGGCATGCACCCACATTACTGATGCCCCGTCCTTCGTTGATTCACAGACTTCTGCCGGGATACAAATCGCTGACATGATGGCGTCTGTTATCCGACAGTATGAGGAGGCAGAGTTGTATCGGCAGGCGCCAAGTGTGGGTGACACTTACCTTCTGACCATCAGGCGATGGTACAACCTCATAGAAAGGAAGACTCGGGACGACTTGACCACAATAGACGGATACAACCGGCCCGGGTTTTACAGGCTCCAGACAGGGGATTCTTAAGGGGGAAGTAAGCAGAAAACCAGAGTGCCAGGAGTGATTCCCGCAAGGAATCCCGCCCGACACTGATAGTATAGTACAATAATCTTTACACGCTGTCAATCTCCAGCGCGGCTCTTCTCTCCCCGCTCCCATCAACGGCGGACGCTCAACCGACCTGGACATGGACTGAGGCCGGGTCTTTGCCGAGATGCTCCATTATGGCTCGACACTTGTGCACAATGTCGTTGGCATTGGCATGTGGGGCCAAGAAAAGGCCGTTGGACAAACTATGAGAGGCGTAAAAGGCTTTCCCGTTAGGATGCCTCGGCTCCAAACTAACCATAGAATAAGCATCGTTCTTTCCCACTGTGACAGGACACCTGTCTTGACTCAACACGCCGTCCCTTATAAGCCACTCGGCCACCTCGATCAATAGTCCTCTCCATTTAGACGGCTGTAACTCATCACCACCGGGGAAACGCAATTTGGGCGGGGTTGTGCCGGGCGTAGCAACAAAGTCTTTAAGGCTGACCCAACTCGCATCCGATGGAACTGGCACATTCTGTACGGGATTCTGGATTGGCACGGAATTTGCGGGAGCTGGCGGCTCTGTCCCCAAAATCGGCTCACTGGCCTCTATGGGTTGCCTTGATGCTATATTGGGACGCCAGAGTAACAGCAATTGCAGAGCGCACTGATAGGCCTGTGAATCTGCAATTGACACGTTCAGGACGAGACGTTCCTCCAGAGGCTTCTGGTCGAATACCTTATAGAATACCCATTGATTGCCATCGGTCAGACCAGCGTAAGGAACATTCGAGAAGTTTGCATAGGTGAGCATTTGCATACGGTGGTCCATCGTCCCCAGTTGTTCATTTAGTTTCTTTGCCTCTATGATCGCAACAGGTTTCCTATCCGGGTCCAATAGCGCGTAGTCAGCCCTGCCACCGCTCAAATTGTACTCCGGCCTAACCAACGCGGGGTCTGCCGTATCCCATCCCAAGGCCCGAAGCAAAGGGTCTATGAGAGACAAACGCGTCTGCGCTTCGCTTCCCTGCAAAATAGAGCGATGCTCATTGATTCGGGATTTCAGCGTATCAATTACGCTAACCAGTTCATCAAGCAAATCGGCAACTCCTTGTTGGGGGTTTACACCCCTTAGTTGGTAACTCCCTCCTCCACCAGGGGCGCTATCTCCTCCTCACGCACGCGGGGAGTCACTTTGATGCGGACATGATAGCACATTTTGGCAGATTTCCTCCTCACGCACGCTGGGCGTAATGCGCCGCGGCTAAAGACCGCCCATGTCCGGGACACCGGGGGCGTTTCGCGAAACGCCCCCGGTGTCCCGGACACGCGCATTCGCCTTGACAACCCACGGGCAATGATGGGAACATTGGGACGCCTTTTCGGGAGGCTGCCAACTCAATGCTTTGGAAATCCATCCTGTACGTTAAAGAAGACGCTGTCGCGTGGGTGACCCTGAACAGGCCACAGGCACAAAACCGCCTAGACCTGCGTATGTGCACCGAGATACGCGACGTCTGCCAGGCCATAGCCCAGGACGACGAGGTGCGGCTGGCAGTCATTACGGGAGCGGGGGATACCTTCTGCGGCGGGGATGAAGAGGGACCTTCCACGTTGTCGGACGGGGACTCTGCGGAGCGGATCAGGGAGCGCCTTGAGCCACGGCGCGTGGCCGCTTTCATTGGAGCCATAGAGAAGCCCATCATAGCCGGCATCAACGGGGACGCCCTGGGACACGGCCTGGAGATAGCCCTGGCCTGCGATATTCGAGTCGCCGCCGCGGGCGCCAACTTCGGCATGACCCAGATATGCGATGGGATCATCCCCTGGGACGGAGGCACCCAGCGGCTGCCTCGCATAGTGGGGCGGGCCTGGGCAACGGACATGCTCCTGAGCGGAAGGGTGATGGACTCCGCGGAAGCGCTGAGGATTGGATTGGCGCACCAGGCGCTGCCGTCCGGCGACCTGACAGACCGGCTACGGCAGATGGCCTCCACCATGGCGGCGCTGGCTCCAATAGCGACCAGGTACGCCAAAGAGACGGTCCTGAAGGGGATGGACATGACGCTGGAGCAGGGGATGCGCCTGGAGATGGACCTGAACCTTATACTCCAGACGACGCGGGACAGGTCAGAGGGGATAGCTTCATTCCTTGAGAAGAGGGCGCCTACCTTCAGGGGGGAGTGATCCCGGAATCCAACCAACTAAACCGGAGGAAACAAAATGGAAATGTCCAGCGCGAACCACTGTCCACACTGCGGAGCGGAGGCGCAGGCTGACACGCTCTTCTGCTCCAACTGCGGCCGTCCAATAGTGGGAGGCTCGGAATCGTCCGAGCCTGTGCCATACCTGATCTCTCCCAATCGCATCATCCTTATGAGCCTCGTGTCTTTTGGCCTCTATCTCTTCTACTGGCTCTACAAAACTTGGCAACACTACCGCGACCACACCGGCGCGGCAGTATACCCCATCTGGCACGGCCTGACACTGTTTCTCCCGATTTACAGCTCTTTCAGGGCCCACGCCCATTTTCGCACTTTTGGAGAGCTGGCAAGCCGGGCCGGGCTGGATCTCCGCTTTAGTCCCGGATTGGCGTTTTCCGTAGTGCTTGCCGGCTTTATCCTCTCCATCGTGGGCAGTGGTGTGAGCAGCATTGAGGTTATGCCCGTGATAGATCCCGTCACCGAAGAGCAAGCGATAGATCCAGAAACCGGGCATGGGCTTACAGAGATAGTAAACCCCACAAGGTCGAAGCTAATGGTGTCGCTGTTCATGCGTATAGTCTCTATTGTCGCAGGAATTTGGATGGTTCTTCACGCTCAAGCTAGGATTAACTACTACTGGGACCATGCATACGGCAGCAGGCTGCGCGGCATGGGTATAGGGAAGGGGGAGGTCATTGTGATCATATTCGGGGCGCTGGGTTGGATTTTTACCATCAGCGGCATCATGTCTGCGTCGTAGAAGGCATAAGCGTGACCTCCGCTTTCGAGACCATCCTCTACCGCAAGGAGGGCAATATAGCCGAGATAGCCTTGAACCGCCCCAGGAGGCTGAACGCCTACAACATGCAGATGCGGGACGATATGCGCCAGGCCCTGGAAGCCGTGCGGGACGACAGCGACGTCCGCTGCCTCGTCCTCCGGGGGGAGGGCGAGAGGGCGTTCTGCGCCGGAGCCGACCTTACGGAATTCGGCTCCGCTCCCTCCCGGGTCATCGCCCGCCAGGTGCGGTGGGAGCGGGACGTCTGGGGGCTTTTCCTGTCTCTGGACAAGCCAATCGTTGCGGCCATGCACGGTTTTGTGATAGGCTCAGGGTTGGAAATGGCGATGCTCTGCGACATACGGATCGCCTCGGAGGACGCGGTGTTCGGACTGCCGGAGGCCGCCCTTGGTATGCTGCCGGCGGCAGGCGGCACGCAGACCATCCCGCGCATGGTGGGCAGGTCCAGGGCCTTGGAGGCGTTCTTGGGCAACGAGCGCATTGACGCCGCCGGGGCGTTGGAGGCGGGCCTGACGCACCGGGTGGTGGCTAAGGACGCGCTGCTTGAAACCGCCTTCGACTGGGCGGGGCAGCTTGCAGCCTGTCCGGAGCATCTAGTGAGGGCGATTAAGGTGGCGCTGCGGAGGGGCTTGGACATGCCCTTGGAGCGAGCGCTGGATACGGAGCTTCGACTGGCGGCGTCCGCCATGTCGTTGACGTGATGCACGCGTTGACCAACGGGACTAACTACGTTTGGAGGTAGAGTATGAATACCACGGAGTTGCTGAATATAACCTCGCTCATAGTGCCGGACCGGCACGCCATTGTTTTTGATGACAAGCGGCTCACCTTTGGGGAGATCGCGGGGCGTGTGAACCGCCTTGCCAACGGCCTGGCCGAGCTTGGAGTTGGAGCCGGAGACCGAGTGGCGGTCATGCAGGTCAACTGCAACGAGCACGTAGAGAGCTATTTTGCGGCGGCCAAGCTGGATGCCATACTGGTGCCCATAAACTTCCGCGCCAGGGCCGAGGAGCTCACCTTTATGCTCAACGACTCAGGCGTTAAGGCCATCATCCTGGGCCAGAGGTACCAGGACATGCTCCGCTCGATCAAGCCGGAGCTGACCACCCTGGAGCATCAGATAACCCTGGAGGCTCCCGGCGAAGGGTTCATCTCCTACGACGACCTTCTGGCCAACGCCTCTGACGAGGAGCGGTTTCCCACGGCGGACGGGGATGACGTGACCATCATCATGTTCACCGCAGGCACCACCGGCACTCCCAAAGGGGTCATGCTCAGCCATAACAGCTTCACTTCTTACATACTGGCCAACGTGGAGCCGGTGGACATGGAAACGGCGGAGAAGAACATCCTCACCGTGCCCCTCCATCACATAGCCGGAGTGCAGGCGGTGATGGCGGCCGTCTACGGAGGCCGCACCCTGGTGCTGCAACGCCAGTTTGACGAAGAGGGGTGGATGAAGCTGGTACAGGAGGAGAAGGTCAACCGGGCCATGATGGTGCCCACCATGCTCAAGCGCCTGATGGACCAGCCCACTTTCAAGGACTACGACCTATCCAGCCTCCGGGTGATCACCTACGGAGCGGCCCCCATGCCCCTGGAGGTCATAAAGAAGGCCATCGTGGAGTTCCCCAATACGCGCTTTATCAACGCCTTCGGCCAGACCGAGACGGCCTCCACCATCACCATGCTCCCCCCGGACGCCCACGACATCCGCGAGGGAGACCCGGACTACGAGCAGAAGATGAAGCGCCTGGGGTCCATCGGCAAGCCCCTGCCTGACGTTGAGGTGCGCATAGTTAACGAGGACGGGAACGACGTTGCGCTGGGGGAGAACGGCGAGATAGTGGCCCGCGGCGACCGCCTGATGAAGGGGTACTGGAACCGGGATGAGGCCACCAAGGAGACGCTCAGGGGCGGATGGCTGTACACGGGCGACCTTGGATACTGGGACGATGAGGGTTTCATATTCCTGTCCGGTCGCGCCAAGGACTTCCTCAAGCGGGGCGGAGAGATGATTGCCCCGGAGGAAGTGGAGCAGATCATCATGTCCCATCCGTCCGTGGACGAGGCCGCCATAATCGGCATCCCGGACATCGAGTGGGGCGAGCGCGTCCGGGCCATTGTGGTCAGGAAGCCCGGCGCGGAGATGACTGCGGAAGAGGTGATCGAGCACTGCCGCCCGCGCATGGCAGGGTTCAAGCGTCCAGAGGACGTTGTATTCATAGACGAGCTTCCCAGGAACCCGATGGGCAAGGTGCTCAAGCGGGTGCTGCGAGAGGACTATCCACAGCCCATAGGGTAGGGCGGACCCGTCTCCCGCGAGTATACAAGAATCGGTCAGCGCCGCTCGCCCGGACCGCAAGGGAAGGGGGGCGGCGCCGTTGTTAGAGGCCACATGAGCGAGGAGCAGGACAGGACAAAGGGGGAGAGTCGAGAGGAGAGGCGCCGCAAGCGACGCTACGGCATCAGGATACACGGCAAGCGTCTGGCGGAAATCGTCAGGAACGCCCTGAGCAAGCGGGCCGGGAGGAGTGGCCGGGAGCGCGTATGATGGTCAGTGGGAATGCCAGGGTGGGGTAGGGAAGGCGCTCGCTGATTCAGAATGTCCTCCGTTTTGCGTAGCTGTACAGCAAGAAGGCTACAACCCCGGTCAGCACGAAGGCCGAAGCCTTGGCTAGCGCCAGGGCAATGCCCAAGTGCAGCCATAGCATGAACGCCAGAATGACCAATACGTTCATCCCAACCAGGGATGAAATCGTAGCCCTCCAATAGCGCAGACGCAAGGAAATCAGCAGGGATGCAACCCCAAGGGGGAGCGCTACCGCGGTGATCACAAACGACCATAGCCTGTATGAGAACTGATCGACGTCCCCGGGATCCGGGCCGCCGAACATGACCAGCAGCGCACCCGAAGCCAGAAGAGCGGGTACGGCAATAGCAAATGCGAGTGTCCAGATCGCCCTGCTGTTGCGCCCCCAAATCGAGTAAGCGATTACTACAGTCAGAATAAGAGCGGGGATCAAGGTAGTACCGACAGGCGCTTCTCCAAAATAAAGCAACACGAAGATTGCGGCTCCCAACACAGCTACAGCATAGCCGAGAGGCCGCCGTCCCATTCCCGCAGATATCCCTGCTAAGAAAAGCAACCCTAAGCCGAGAGCGCCCGATCCAACGGCGATGAGCAGATGTTCAGCTCCTAAAAACATCGAAGACCCTGTCCCTAATGAGAGCAGCGCCATACCGAAGCTGCCCAAAATGGTGGACAGGAGCGCCCAGCCCGTTCCTCGCGATTGCTGCGAAAGAATCAGGCTAGCTCCGGTCATCGACATGGAGAGCGTCAGCGCAGTCGCCCAGAAGCCAAGGTTGGACAGCAACAGGCGTGTCTTGCCTAAGAAGGTGAAGTCCGTCGGGGTGTACCTCCCCACAGCAATGGGCGCCCATTGACCCTTTGGCGTCCCCACCAGGACGCCCTGAATTCCCAAGGCAACGACCAGGTGACCGCTTCGCTCGTCGTAGACAAGCTGCCCAGGTTGGGTGGTTATTCTTCTGCTGCTCAAGCGCCCTGTCGACTTGTCCTGCGCCCACACGTTGCCTGATTTTGACAGGTAAGCGGTTGAGTAAACAATCTCAGATTGCAAATCTCTGGCGAGCAGCACGATATCCGCGCCCTCTACCGTATATCTGCCCCGGGGTGTCAGAACACTATCGCTGCCCCATATTACACTACGCTCGGTCAACTCCTCTGTCCATGTCCAAGTCATCCCGCCATCGTCACTCCGATACAATGACCCAATTGAACTTCTTGCTACAACGACACTCCCTTCTTCCGTAGTAGTCACACCTACCCTGGTAATGCCAAGGTCCGGCTCACTGGAGCTTGTGGCTATACTGGCTAGGACTGCAACTCCGGCCACCAATAGTCCCAAACGCAGGCGCAGGGCATCATGGCTGAGAACCGGCTGTCGCCACACCCATATTGCTACGGCCCAGCCGAGGGGTATGACTATAGAGTCGGTGGCATCCAGGGGCGTCTGCCCCATACCGCCGGACGCTATGGATATGCCCCTCAGTATCCAGTAGTGGACAGGCTCGAAGGTGTTGAAGGCTGCATAGAGCAGGGGCAGCCCAACGTAGGCCGTGAGGAACTCCGCCCGCGCTGCGACTGCGTTGCCGCGGGTGAAGAGGGAGAGGAGGAAGGCCAGCAGAGGCAGCGCGAGTATCACCCACGCGAGGTCGCTGAGCTTGCCGGTGACCCACGCGTCCGGCCACATAGCCTTGAACAGCAGGTCGTTGAGCAGCAGCGTTGCCAGCGCCACGACGGTCGCTGGGTGGGTGAGGGCGGAGGCGCAGCGTTGACGGAAGCCGGTATCCGTACCGGGCGCCCACCAGGGTTCATGGCTATCAGGCCGGCCGCTCATGGCTACCCTCCGATCGGGTTGTCCTGATTGGCGCCTGGCAGACAGCCTCAGTTCGCTCCATTGCGGCGTTGCAGTACTCCTCCGAAGTGTCATAGCCCACGTAGCGGCGCCCGGTTTGCGCTGCCGCAACGGCCGTTGTGCCGCTGCCCATGAACGGATCGAGGACTACGTCATCGGCGTAGGTGTACAACGCTATGCACCTGCGAGGCAGCTCCACCGGGAACGGGGCGGGGTGTCCCACCTTTCTGGCGGACTCCGCCGGAAAGGTCCAGACGCTCTTGGTGAACTCCAGGAACTCATCCCTGGATATGGCGCTGGGGCGCTTTTGTGGGTTCTTGCGGCCAAAGGTGTCCTTAGAGAACACCAGGACGTACTCATGGGTGTCGCGGAGGACGGGGTTCGCGGCCGACATCCAACTGCCCCACGCCGTGGACGGGCTGGCGCTGGAGGACTTGTCCCAGATTACCTCGCCGCGCATCAGGAAGCCCAGATCAAGCATGTCCTGGATTATGTACGCGTGAACGGGAATGTACGGCCTTCTGCCCAGGTTTGCCACGTTTATACAGGCCCTGCCGCCAGGCACGAGCGCCCTGTGCACCTCTGCCATGACCCTCTTGAGAAGCGACAGGTACTCCTCAAGGGTCAGGTCTTCGTCGTACTCCTTGCCCACGTTGTACGGCGGCGAGGTAACCATGAGGTGGACGCTGCAATCCGGCAGCTCGTCCATGCTCTCGCTGCTCTTGCAGAAGATCCGGTTGACAACGTCG
This sequence comes from Dehalococcoidia bacterium, assembly GCA_965221925.1. Taxonomy (GTDB): domain Bacteria; phylum Chloroflexota; class Dehalococcoidia; order Lucifugimonadales; family UBA2985; genus JAPPHY01. Next base: position 1,446,100 of record OZ244924.1, read on the forward strand.
GCAGGCAGGGGATTTTCCAGGTACGGGACGTTCTTCTCAGGCAGCCGGTCGGAGTAGAGGCGGCCTGCGTAAAACTGGGCGGAGTCGTGGCCGATGCGCCCCGGCGAGCCAAAGGCGCTGGTTCTAGTCCCCGTTCTTCCCCGGCGGGGCGGTCGCTTCGGCGTTGTCATCTTCGAAGGCGGGCAGCGTGGCTGCTACACGCCCAAGGCTTGCTTCATGGTGACGCCTATGTCCGCGGGGGAGGGGGCTATGTGAGCCCCTGCCTCTCTCAGCGCCTTCACCTTTTCGTCGGCCCTGGCCGCGCTGCCCGTGATGATGGCCCCGGCGTGGCCCATTCGCCTGCCGGGTGGAGCCGTTGTCCCAACCACCAGGCCAACGACGGGCTTTGTGAAGTTGTCTCGTATGTACTCCGCCGCCTCTTGCTCCTTGGTCCCACCGATCTCTCCTATCAGTACCACAGCGTCCGTGTCCGGGTCTTCCTGAAACAGCCGGAGCAGGTCTATGTAGGAGGATCCCACAATGGGGTCGCCGCCTATGCCCACGCAGGTGGACTGGCCTATGCCCAAAGCCGTGAGCTGGTTCACCGCCTCATAGGTCAGGGTGCCGCTGCGGGATATGACCCCCACTCTGCCTGGGGTGTGGATATTGCCTGGCATGATCCCTATCTTGCAGCGGCTTGCCGGAGATATGAGGCCCGGGCAGTTGGGGCCAATGAGGCGGGTTGGCCTGGCCTCCAGGTACTTTGACACTCCCACCATCTCCATGACGGGAATGCCCTCGGTGATGCAGGCGACAAGGGGTATGCCTGCGTCCGCGGCTTCCAGTATGGCGTCCGCGGCGAAGGCGGCCGGCACGAATATGAGAGCTACGTTGGCGCCGGTCTCATCCACCGCCCGGTTTACGGTGTTGAAGACGGGGACCTTCTCCTCCCAGGTGGTCCCGCCCCGGCCCGGCGTCACTCCGGCCACCAGGTTGGTTCCGTACTCCATGCACCGGAGGGCGTGAAATGTCCCCTCCCGCCCCGTCAGACCCTGAACCATCAGACGCGTATTCTCGTTGACCAGGATGCTCACTGGCGCCTCCTACACAATTAGCTGGTGGCCTGCTTTATCTTGTCGGCTGCCTCGTTTAGATCGTTGACCAGGATAATTCCCAGGCCGGAGTTGGATAGAATGTCCTTGCCCTCATCCGCGTTTGTTCCCAGCATCCTGACCACTATGGGCGCCCTGGCCTCGGTCCCCCGGCAGGCGGCCACAATGCCGTTGGCGGCTATGTCGCAGCGCAGGATTCCGCCGAAGACGTTCACCAGCACCCGCTTCACCTGCGAGTCCGACAGGATGAGCTTGAATGCCTGGGCGATCTGTTCCTCGGTGGCGCCGCCGCCCACGTCCAGGAAGTTGGCCGGCATGGCATCGGCCAGGGATATGGAGTCCATGGTTGCCATAGCCAGCCCCGCGCCGTTGACCATGCACCCCACATCGCCGTCCAGCTTTACGTAGGAGATGCCGAATCCGGCGGCTTCCACCTCCAGGGGGTCTTCCTGGTCGGAGTCTCTTAGCCCCTGTATGTCCGGGTGACGGGGCAGGGCGTCGTCATCGAAGTCGAGCTTGGCGTCCAGCGCCAACAGCTGCCCGTCCGAGGTGATGGCAAGTGGGTTTATCTCCGCAAGGGAACAGCCCTTGTCCACGAACAGCCTGTACAGATTGGCAATGAGGGCTGCGGCAGGCCGTATCAGGTTGTCCGGGAGACCCAGCCCGTAGGCCAGGTTCCGGCATTGGAAAGGTTGAAGGCCAATTGCAATGTCCACGTTGGACCTGAGTATCTTCTCAGGCGTGGCGGCGGCCACCTCCTCTATCTCCATGCCTCCGGCCTGGCTGGCCATGATCACAGGGCTCCTGGCGCCGCTGTCTATGATTACCGCAAGGTAGAACTCCTTGTCGATCTGGGCGGGCTCCTCCAGAAGCACGCGGTTTACGGGAGCGCCTTCCGGGCCTGTCTGGCGCGTGACCAGACGATGCCCCAACAGGCCCCGGGCAACCGTCTCCGCTTCCTCCGGGGAGCCTACAACCTTAACCCCACCGGCCAGGCCCCTTCCTCCCGCGTGGATCTGCGCCTTGATTACTACGCTGCCTCCCAGGTCTTCGGCTATCCGGCGCGCCTCCTCAGGGTCGGCTGCTACTCCGGCCTTTGGCGTCGGTATTCCGAACTCGGAGAGGAGCGATTTCGCCTGGTATTCATGAACCTTCATTCTGTTTCTCCTGGTGGGTTTGTCATAGCGTTTCTACTCGCGGGCGGCGCTCCGGAGCGCCTGACAGGAAGTACGGGGGCAGCTTTCCAACCGTCCCATGCGGGCGCTGCCATTGCCATAATAGCGGTGTTGGTGCGTCCTGTCCAGCGTAGGGCAGCGCCCCGTCTTGACGGTATGTGTTGGCAATGTGGTACGTCGCCGCTCATATGGTTCGACAAGCTCACCACGAGCGGGCAAGGGAGGCCGTCGTCGTCACCCGTAGGGGCGGTTCGCGAACGCCCCTACGGGGTCGGCAATGGCGGCAGTGTATGCGGGGCGCGCGGGCGACCGACGGGGGGATGGCATGGAGGTGTACGGCGCCGCTCATATGGTTCGACAAGCTCACCACGAGCGGGCAAGGGAGGCCGTCGTCGTCACCCGTAGGGGCGGTTCGCGAACCGCCCCTACGGGGTCGGCAATGGCGGCAGTGTGTGCCGGCGCGCGCGGGCGACCGACGGGGGGATGGCATGGAGGTGTGGGGCGTCGCTCATATGGTTCGACAAGCTCACCACGAGCGGGCAAGGGAGGCCGTCGTCGTCACCCGTAGGGGCGGGTTCGCGAACCGCCCCTACGGGGTCGGCAATGGCGGCGGTGTGTGCGAGGCGCGCGGGCGACCGACGGGGGGATGGCATGGAGGTGGGGGGCGTCGCTCATATGGTTCGACAAGCTCACCACGAGCGGGCAAGGGAGGCCGTCGTCGTCACCCGTAGGGGCGGTCGCGACCGCCCCCTACGTGGTCCGGCAATGGCGGCGGGGCGGACCGGGCGGGCAGGGCTATCCTAGTAGTAGATGGCCCCAAGGGCGCCACCGCCCGCGGCGATGACGTCCCCATTGATGGCTATGGACCTCGGAGACGCCAGAAAGGCAACCACGTAGGCTATGTCACGGGCGTCGATGACCCGCCGCACGCTGTTGCCGCCGGCCATGCGCTGCTCAGCCTCCTCTACGGTTATGCCCAGCCTCTGAGACCGGTCTTCCAGAGCGGCTGGGGTCCTTTCGGTGCGGGTCATGCCGGGATGCACCACAGTCACGTTGATGCCCAGTGGGCCCAGCTCGTCGCCGAGGTTCTTTGTCATGGCTACCAGGGATACGTTGCGCATACTCCCGATTGTGCTGCCGGACTGCCTGGCCGCCAGGCCGCTGATGTTTATGATACGGCCCCATCCTTGTTGCGCCATGTACGGCGCTGCTTCTCTGGCGCATCTCAGATAGCCCAACACCTTCACGTTCATGTCTGGCCAGAAGTGGGCGTCGGTGATTTCGCTCAGTGGGGGAGGAGGCGAAAACCCGCCCGGCTGGGCGGCGCAGTTCACCAGTATGTCCAGATGCCCCAGGGCATCCGCCGCTGCCTGTACCATGTCCCGTACGGACCGGTCGTCGCCGGTGTCCACCTGTACAGGGATCACGCGCCGTCCCGTCTCCTGCGACAACGCACGCGCCGACTCCTCCAAGGGCTCCAGAGTCCTTGCTGCGACCACCACGTCCACCCCCTCCAACGCCAACTCGCGGGCGATGGATTTGCCGATCCCGCGACTGCCTCCCGTCACAATCGCCGTCTTGCCCAATAGCTCCAGATCCATGTCTCCTCCTTCGGGGCACAGGCGCCCTCAATATCATAGTGGCTGCCGTTCCAGGGGACGCGCCTTCGCAGTCTCCTCCGCTCGTTTGGGATGCCCTTCGCGTTGGGGCTACCCCAGGGAGGCTTGCGGGTTTCCCCCAGAGGGATGGTATGTTTACGGAGCGGAGCCGTCAAGCGCATTGCAATTGCAGAGGATTGAACCGATATGTTTTGGATGCTATAATCCACTCACGGGTTGGGTGGCCTTTCCGTGTAGCGGCCTCACCACCCACGCAGAGAGGAAAGAAGGGAGATAGTCCTATGACTTATATCATTGCCGAGCCCTGTGTGGACGTTAAAGATGGCGCATGCGTTGACGTCTGCCCGGTCGACTGCATCTACGGCTTGGATATTGAAGAAGACAGGATGCTCTACATCTCCCCGGAAGAATGCATTGACTGCGCGGCTTGCGAGCCTGTCTGCCCGGTGAACGCGATCTTCACAGAGGAGGATACGCCGGAGCAGTACAAGGACTGGATCCCTGTCAACTACGACTTCTTCACGGATGAAGCGGGGACCCGGGCAAAGGTGGACGAGCTGAAACCGCGCGGTTAACGCCTTCTGTCACCGGGGAACGCAGGGCGATTGAACCAATAGGCCGTATGTTTCGGGGTTTCTTGCCTGTGTCGCTTCCGAGGCTGTTCTACGCGTCTTTGCGCGCCGCCCCATTTCCAGGGGGTTGGGCTGTCGTAGCGCTGCCTACAGGACCTGAAGAAGGCCCTGCTCCAGTTCCTCAGCCGAGGCGAAACCCTGGTACTTGAGGGCCACGCGTCCCTCTCTGTCCAGTATGAATACCCACGACTCGTTGGTATAGTCCTCTATGCCTGTCAGCCCCCATGCTTCCACCAGGTGTGAGTAGCGCGCGGCGCTCAGGTCGCCCTGTATCTCGTGGGGATTGTCATAGACCTCAACGTGGATGAAGCCGGCCCGGCCCTGATAGAGGTCTTTTATCTCCCGAACCGTCTCTACCTGTGGGCCGCAGGTTGGGCTGGTGCAGAGAGCGGGGCTGGCAAAGACTACCATGGAGGGGTTGCCGCTGTTGACCGCTTGGGGAATGGTGGCGCGGTATAGCTCCGGGTCCGGTGTGTACCAGCTTGTGATCTGGTCCAGGCTTGCCACATCCGATACGGTCTTGTTGGCGTCGGTGGGTGGCAGGGAGCCAATGGCCGGGGTAAAGCTGGCGGTCCTGACCGTAAGAGGTATCCTGACTGTGCCGGTGGACCCGTCGGGGCCCTCTACGTCCACAACCAACTCCCAGTCCCCGGGCCGGTCGAAGTTAAGCTGCGTCACGTAGTTGCCCCTGGTCCCGTAGGGCCAGAGATAGAAGGAAGCCGAGCTCTCCTCCCCGATTACCGGCTCTGAGCCGTCGCCGGGATGGTAGAGCGAGGTCACAGCCACTTCCGGCGCGTCGACCAGGGCGGTGTGGCTCAGCGCCAGAAAGGCCACCCGGTTGAGGCCGACGCCAAGGTCGCTGGTGGCTAGTATGCCTGTGAGTCCACCGGATGTAGGCGTTGCCGTTGGACTCTCCACGCGCGGCTGGCCGGTTGGGTCGGGGCGTTGGCCGGCGCCTCCGTCACCCCAGGGTTGCCACAGGTACAGTCCCACCGAGGCGAAGACGGCCAGGATGAGGGCGGAGCCCAGCCGCCGGCGGAGAGTGGCGTCATTCTGGGAGTTTCTCATGTGTCGCGCGCCTCGGACGCCTATGGCCCTTCCGTGTAGGAGCCAAAGGTAAACGCAAAAACACTGAACCGGTCGGAGTTGGAGTGGAGCTTTAGCTCAAAGCCGTTGTACTCAGGCAGCTCCACTACACGGTACATTCTGGATTCATCTATGAGGAAGAAGCTCGTCCCGTCCTCGTCTCTCTGGATATCGTCGCCGCTGATGTTCTCCGGGACGTTGTCTCCGTTCAGGGTCGCAACCACCTTAACCGGGTCATTGCCATCGTGGTATACCACCACGTTCACGGTGGTGCCGTAGAACTTCAGGGCGATGTAGTCCTCAAGGTCCTGCGTTGTGCGGGCGTGGGTCAAGCTCTCGGAGTCCTTGGTCCAGAGACCTTCAAGGTAGAGAAGGTGGTTCTTGTGGTCTCCCTGGTCCAGGTACAGGGTAGGGGCGCCCAGTGACGTGTCGTAGTACTCGGAGTTTCCAATGTAGGACGGGTTAGCGCGGTTTCGGAAGTCGCCCGCGTATAGCTCCCTGGTCTGCCCCGTCTCTCCACCGCTGTGCGCCTTTGGGTCGTAGTCCGGCCTTGTGACCCCGCCGGCAGGGATGTTGTAGACGGGCGATCCTGCCTCATCCAGAAGCTCCCTGATCTTCTGCTCCGTACTCGCATAGGCTCCCTCCCCAATGTGGGAGTAACGTATGACGCCGTCTTTGTCTATGAGGTACTTGGCGGGCCATGCGCGATTTCTGTATGCCCGCCAGGTGTCAAACTGGTTGTCCTGGACCACGGGATACCGGAGGTCGTACCGGGCTACCGCCGCCTCCACGTTTTCCAGGATCTTCTCGAACTCGAACTCAGGCGAGTGCACTCCAACTATGACCAGGCCGCTCTCGGCGTACTTATCGTGCCACTCCTTCAGAAACGGCAGGGTACGGATGCAGTTAACGCAGGTGTAGGTCCAGAAGTCTATGAGCGCCACCTTTCCCCGCAGGCTCTCCAGGGTGAATGGCTCGGTGTTGACCCATCCCGTGATGCCCTCAAGCTGTGGAGCCAGGGGGCCGTCTACGGCCCTGCCTGCGCCGTTCTCCGGCGTAGCAGTGGGCCCGGCCGGGGCCGTCGCATCAGCTGGGGCCGGAGCCATAGCAGCAGCAGTGGCTGTCGCAGGGGTGTCCGAAGGCTCACCGCCGCAGGCTGCCAGGAGCGCGAAGCAGGCGGCAAGAAGCAGGAGCGGAGCCACCTTCCCCATAGAACGGCTCGTGATTAGCGACCTGTCACAGCGTGTATGGCGCATATTTTGCCTCTGAAGACCTGAACTACCACGGTCTCACAATTTGCTCTTGTCTCCATTATAACATCGGGGTATCCCTGGGGTATCCCTGCTGGAACCTGCAATCGATTGGACGGGAGTTGCCGGTAGGCGTGTGGTATACTCCGAACAGCCTCAGATTTATTACAAATCTTCAGCAGAGGGGGATAAGCATGTATCAGGGTATGCTAGCGGAAACGGTTAACCTGTACGGCCACAACGGAGACATCATTGAGACCTATTTCGCCCGCCCCCTTGGCGCGGGCCCCTATCCGGGGGTGGTAGTGATACACCACATGCCAGGGTGGGACGAAGAGAGCAAGGAGACAACGCGCAAGCTGGCCTACCACGGCTATGCCGCCATCTGCCCAAACCTCCACTACAGGGAAGCTCCTGGAAGCAGCAGCGACGATGCCGCTGCCGCCGTTCGCGCCGCTGGAGGGACGCCGGACGACCGTTGCGTCGGAGACGTAGAGGCGGCCGCGGCATATCTACGTACCCTGCCGTACCACAACGGCAAGGTTGGAGTTATCGGCTACTGCTCAGGGGGGCGTCAGACGCTTCTCGTGGGCTGCAACAGCTCGTCGTTCGACGCCGCGGTCGACTGCTATGGCGGAAGGGTGGTGGTTCAGCCGGAGCAGTTGACTCCCGCCGCGCCCGTTCCAGTCATAGACATGGTGGAGAGACTGAGCTGCCCGCTCCTGGGCCTTTTTGGCGCCGAGGACGGCAATCCGGACCCCGCGCAGGTTGCGCGAATCCAGGAGGAGCTGGAGCGCTGCAACAAGACCTACGAGTTCCACACGTACCCGGGCGCCGGACACGCCTTCTTCTCAGTGGACCGTCCCAGCTATCACCAGCCATCGGCAGCTGACGGCTGGCAGAGGGTGTTCGCCTGGTTTGAGAAGTACCTCAGCGCATGAGCCGGGCCTTCCGGCCAACGGGCAGGGAGGGCTGCCATGAGCATAGCCTTTGGACTTGGCCGACCTCACTCAAGAGCGGTCTCCGGTCAGCCGCCTGAGATGGCGCACCCCGGGGTGAGATCCACCGGGAAGTCGCGGCATCGCTGGGGGCGGTCCTCGTAGATCCTACAGGTGGAACCGGCGGAGTCCAGCATTGGGCAGCGCTCGCCCTGGTGCTCCGAGAAGCGTACCCATCCGCCGCCGTCTGGAGTCGTGGTTACGGACGCGTCCACGCCCAGCGCAGCGGCGCGCTCCCTGAACGCCTGTACCTCGCCGCCGGCCAGACGAAGGATCAGTGGGCCGCGGCAGCACATCGCCTTGCACTGGTCTATGCAAATGCGGCTGGCGGCTACTGCGGTTAGCCCAGGCACAATATGAGGTGGCATACTCCCCTCCGTTCTGTTTCCGTCATCACCTCTACCGTCTTGCTCCGGGGTTGATACGGGCGATTGACCGGAACATAGAGCCGATGTAGATCGCAATGATGACGCCTCCCATAGCCACAGCGATGGGCGCGGACAAGGCCGTCGCCACTGAGCCGGCCAGGAACCCCCCAAGAGGCGTAAAGCCGAAGGTCAGGCCATAGACGCCCATTACCCGTCCCCGCATCTCATCCTGGCATACGAGCTGGAGCATGGCGCCCATAGTTACGTCGTAGGCCATAAGAGAGCCGCCGGCCAAGGCCACCATCAGCAGCGAGACCGCGAACAACGGGGAGAAGGCGAAAAGTACCAGCGACACCCCGGCGCAGAGAGCGGCGCCGATAAGCAGCGCGCTCTTGTGCTTGAAGTCACCAAGGATGGCTACGCTGAGTGTGCTCAAGGTGGAGCCTATACCACTGGCCGCGGAGAGGTATCCCAGCCCCGTAGCGCCCACCTCCAGCACGTCCCGCGCCATGATCGGCATCATCACCAGGTGCGAGAAGCCAAACGCCTCCATGAGCAGGCTGAGCAGAAGAAGACGGCGGATGTCGGCTGTCCACCATATGTACTTGAATCCCTGGCCGATCGCCTGCCAGAAGGGCTCTCGTTGGCTGGAGGTCTGGAATTCACCCCGGATGAACAGCAGAAACGCCATGCCCAGGAAGGACCCGACGGCGGCGAATAGATAGCTGCTGCCAATGCCGTACCTCTCTATCAGCGCCCCGGCTATCAATGAGCCTATGATGCGGCTGATGTTCATGGCCGCCAGCCGGGACGCCATTGCGTTCAGCAAACGCCCGGGGCCTACTATCTGGTACGCCAGGGAGTTGGAGGCCGGAAGCTGAGTGGCCATCAGTATGCCCTGTATCAGGGCTATGACCAGCATGTGCCATAGCTCTATTTGGCCCGTGAGCGCCAGGATGCCCGTAACAAGCGACACGATGCCGCCCAAAAGGTGCACGACTGCAAGCACTCTGCGCTTGTCAAATCTATCCACTATGGCGCCGCCAAAAGCCCCAAACCCCACCAGGCCAAGCCCCTGAAGCCCTGCCACCGCTCCCACCCAGAAGGGCGAGTCAGTGATGCCGAGCACCAGCCACCCCTGGGCAAGCATACGGATGCTCATGGACATGGAGCCGAACAGGATGCTTGACCACAGCCACCGGAACTGGACTACTTCGAATGCCATGAGCGGACGCGGCAGCCTGGAATGGCTGTCATAGCGTCCGGCCGAAGAGGTATCGTTTTCCTGCACTACATCTCTCTGTACTCTCTATGCAATTGCTCTGACGGTCTCAAGGAGAATTCTACTAGAGCCGTCCATACCTGTTCAATGCCGCCGGGGCGGGGTGTCCTCTACAGGCGCCGGCATCTTCTGGGTGAGCGCTTTGAACACACCCGGGCCCCGCCGTTACGAGGCGCGAACGCAGGGTCAGCCACCAGACCACTCCTGCGAAAGCAGACCTTTGCGCAACTGCCCAACGCTCCAACTGTCATTCCGAGCGCAGCGAGGAATCTAAGACGTTGCGCCGTAGTCATGGGAAGATTCCAGCCACAGGAACCATTGTGGAGGATGAGAACCTTTAGATTCCTCACTTCGCTGTGCTCCGTTCGGAATGACAGTTGGAGCGCCTCTTCACGGGTGGAGCCCAGAGTTATGCAATGGTCTGCGAAAGCAGGGGGCTAGGGGGAGCGGGGCCACTCCGTTACCGTTCGCCCTGAGCTTGTCGAAGGGCGCGAACGGGCGCCACACTCCCTCCCTCCTCCCGCTCATGTGGTTCGACAGGCTCACCACGAGCGGGAGGGGAGTGGTACTCCAACAAACGTTGGCGTTACCAACACATGTTGAGAATAGCCGCAAAAGTCTGCGGTTATCGGGAAGGGCCAAATAGTAGTAAACTATTGCCGTCATGTGCGGAAGATTCTCGCTGGCAGCAGACACGGAGGAGTTGGCCCATAGGTTCGGCTTTGAGGGAGGCGGCTTGCCGCGCCAGGCCAGGTTCAACATAGCGCCCGGCCAGGAGACGCTGACCGTTGTCGGCGACGGCTCTCGGAACAACGCACGATACATGAGATGGGGGCTGATTCCCTCCTGGGCCAAGGACGCCTCCGCAGGCAGCCGCATGATCAACGCCAGGGCCGAGACCATAGACGCAAGGCCCGCGTTCCGCAACGCGTTCGAGAGGCGACGCTGCCTCGTGCTAGCCGACGGCTTCTACGAATGGATGAAGGTGGGCAGGCGCAGGACGCCCGTGCGCGTCATCCTCAGGTCGGGCGAGCCGTTCGCATTTGCCGGCCTGTGGGAGACGTGGAGGTCGCCGGAGGATGTCGTTGTGGCCTCCTGCGCCATTGTCACCACCACCCCAAATGCCGTGCTTCAACCCATTCACAACCGGATGCCGGTCATCCTTCCCAGGGAGGCCGAAAACCTGTGGCTGGATACGGGTAGAGCGAGTCCCGATGAGCTGAGAGGGCTGCTGGCCCCATATCCCGCGGCGGACATGGAGGCATACGAGGTCTCAAGCCTGGTCAATTCCACCGGCAACGATACACCATACGTCATTGAAAGGGTGGCTTGGTCTCAGGCCGCGCTGCCGATAGAGTAAAGGGAGGCGAGCATGAAGAACCTCTGGTCGGAGAAGGACGCGGCCGGCATGTCCGAGTTGGATCGGCTGGTATACCAGAGCCGCCTCATTGGGGCTGATCCCTCGCTTGTGCTGTGGGGAAGCAAGACCTATCGCCAGCGACTAACGGGCACACTCCCATTGAGACGGAGAGGGCGTAAGAGCTGATTCAGCGGACGGCTCCTCATACAGGGTGTGCCATCAAAGACGATGTCCTTCGGGGGAAACCCCGAAGGACATCGTTGAACCGCTTCTGGGCTACTGGCTTGTGATGTGAGAGCGGTGGCGCTACGCCATTGCTATCTGACCTTGTCGTTGATCTCCGTCAGCGTCAGGGTTTCGCCCCTCACGAGTTGTGTGGCATCGCTGCCATCCACAGTCCACATGCCATCCGAGTAGCTTTGTACCCGGTAGTAGCCGTCGCGTGCTACCAGAAAGAGCACGTACTTCTGGCCCTCCTGGAAGTCCATGAGAGCCAGGTCCTCATCCCCGCTACTTCCCACAGTGCCCTCTCCGGGCTTCTGCGCCTTGATCGTGATGGTGGATGTGGATGGGAGGTTGCCCTTGTAGCCGGACTCCACGGTGAAGGTGATGGACTCCTGCAGGCGCCTTAGCGGCGGCTCATTGGGGAAGTGTGTGGTCCAGCGTTCGGCCATCTTCTGGCAGCAGGGAACGAACTCGGTCGTCTTGGCCGTGACCGTACCGAGGACCACGGCGTCCGTCCACTCGGTGACTCTGTCGAACGAGTAGGGCATGATGGAGTGCGAGCCTCCTATGCCGGGTGTGAGTCCGTCAGACCTAGACGGCCGGAAATCCCCGTTGGGCGTGAGCGCCAAGGTTCCCCCGACTATCAGGATGAACACCACGCCTACCGCGACCATCAGGAGGTTTCGTTTTTTCATAATATTCCTTCTTCCTAGTGGCTGCCGTTGATTTGCCAGTTCATGTGGTAGTAGTCGTGATCGGAGGGGAAGCGGGTACACGCACCGGGCAGAGGCGAGCGCATTATCGAGCCGGGCTCGGCATTGGGTGCGTGCGTCAGCCTCCCCGCCGCGTGACCCATCTCATGCGCAGCCGTCTCCTAGACGTCCGGCTGATAAGCGGCGCAGAGAAAGTAGCTGGTCCCAAACGAGATATTCTCATTGAAGGTAATGTCCATCATGACGATGTGGTCTGGGTCTCCGGTGGAGGGAGTCCGCACCGTGCAGGCGACAGACTCCGAGTTACACCCAACGCCATCTTCGATTTCGTCGCGCATGATATAGTTCCAAGCGTTGGTGTTCTCCTGCAGGGTCATGTTGGTATTGCTGTCCCAGCTGTCCGCCGCCTCACGGATAGAGCCGTGCCAGCTGGACGGGACCGACGAGCGAATCTGGAATTCGTAGACTTTGCCGTGCCAGTGGTGGTCCGTGCCGTAGTCGGAGGCCAGAGCGCTGGCCGTCGGAATCAGCAAGAGCAGCACCCTGCCAGGACAAGCATCAGTTTCTTTTGCATCGTTCTCTCCTCTTTTTCTTCCGTCCCAATCGCGGCCAGTATGCCCCCTTGCGGCACGTCCGTCAAGCAACGAGCGAGAGGTGTGGCATTACTGAATCACCTCAGATGGCGGTATACTGCGGCCGCTTACAGTTCCGGAGCCTAGGCGTTGAGGCAAGGCTGGTGATTCGTGCCCCCCTTTCGCGGCGTCTAGGACGGGACTGTAAGCGTTACCAGCCTAGCCGTGAGCGGGGGCTTATGATTCGGGTGCTGCATTTTGTGGCGCTGGCCACGTCGGGCCTTTTCTTCGTTCTGGCCGTACTCCTGTGGCTATTGGCTGCATAGCCTGAGCGGGCCCGCTTGACCGGCTGGCCCTCTCCGACTGGCAGATGAGCCTGGCGGTGAACGCCACGGGCCATTTCCTGGTGGCAAGGGAGGCTGTGAGCATCCTGAAGGAGCAGGGGTTGGGAGGCAGCCTGGTCTTCATTGCCACCAAGAACGTCCCCGCGCCGGGGCAGGACCTGGGCGCCTACAGCGCGGCCAAGGCGGCTGAGTCCCAACTGGCCCGCGTGCTGGCCATAGAGAACGGCGAACAGGGGATCCGCTCCAACATGATAAACCCGGATGCCATATTCCGGGACTCCAAGCTGTGGTCGTCCGACGTCAGGGAGCAACGCGCCAAGGCTCACGGGATACCCGTGGATCAGGTGGAGGACTTCTACCGCCGGCGCACCCTGCTCAAGGTCTCTGTGACCGCGGAGGACGTTGCGGAGGCTGCTCTATTCCTGGCTGGGGACCGCTCGCTCAAGACCACCGGGGCGATGCTGCCGGTGGATGGAGGAGTGCGAGAGGCCTTTCCTCGCTAGGGCAGCATATGCGAAGGGGCCTGTGGCAACGCGGGGCAGGGGAGTGTGGTCCGCCGGGTCAGCGTTGGGAGGCCCAGCCAATCTCGGCCATGCTGTCAAAGAGCTTGCCCGTGACCTCCGACGGCTGGGTCACCAGCCAGAGGGCGCCTTCAGCCGACGTCCTGGGGTCTCCGGGGCCGTCTGGGGCCATGTCGGTGCGAACCCAGCCGGGAGACAGCGCGTTAACGGCCACTCTTCCCATGAGCTCATTGGCCGTGGCGATGGTCAGGGCGTGCAGAGCCGCCTTGGAGACGCCGTAGACTCCGCTCAGGCTTGGAGACATAACCCCGGACGTGGAGCCTACGTTCACTATTCGAGGGTCGTCGGACCTTAGAAGCAGCGGCAGCAGACGCTTGGCGCAGAGGTAGGGGCCGTAGACGTTGATCCGCAGCGTCTGCTCAAACATCTCGTCCGGGATGTTTGACAGCGCTCCAATCTCTGCCGGAGAGACGCCGGCGTTGTTGATCAGAATGTCCAGCGCTCCCCAGTTTTCCCGGACCCATTCCGCAACCCGGTCGTTATCGGCCGGGATGGAAACGTCCGCCGGCATGGTTTGGAGTCCAGGCAGGTCGCGCCTGGCCTGCTCCAGCTTGGCTGCGTCCCTGGACACGGCCAAGACGTCCGCCCCGTTCTCCAGAAATATCTTGCCTATCTGGAAGCCAATGCCCCGGCTTCCTCCCGTTACCAGCGCCTTCTTGTCCTGGAGAGCCATGCGACTCCTCACAAAATCCCAACTGTAGGCTAACCTTAGCATCCCGGCGCAGACCGGTCAAGCAGTCTCGACTACCGCGTCTTCCTGGGTTACAATCTTGCCATACGCCCATCCCTCTGTGGAGGCTGCTACGGTGAAGGGACCATTCCGACATGAGTCATTCCCATATGTATAGCTATACCAGCCTCAGGGCCGCAGCCCCCGAACAGATAACCGAGGACGAAGCGTTCGGCTCCATAATGGACTCCATCAGCACCCAGGAGCTGGTGTTGGGGAGGTCTGTGGAGTGGACGGGCAGCATCGGAGAGGTGTGGAAGGAGGCCGAAGGCGTTTGGACTCTGTACACAAGGGCTATCGCGATAACCGGGAACGGCGACGACGGGACAGCGTGCATTCAGAAGGACACCATGATTTGCGAAGAGATCAAGGCCGAGCTTGACCCGCCGATCAGGCATTGACGGGCCTATCATCTGCCGTCGCTCTGCGACGGCGCGGTACGGCAACGCCTCACCCGCTCTCCCTGCCGCCGGGGAGCGGAAGCCACAGCACAGAAAGGAAGCGACATGACTAGCAGTCGGACTCCTGAGGAAGCGGAGATTCTGGAGTATATGCAGTCCCAGAGTAACTGGGGTCGATGGGGGCAAGATGACCAGATGGGCACAATGAACCACATAGGGCCGGAGCAGCGCAAACGGGCGGCGGCGCTGGTCCGGGACGGCGTAGCGGTGTCCTGCGCGCGGCCCATCACCACCGAGCCTGCCGCAGACGTCAGGTCGCCCTTCATGCACTACATGACCGGCTCCGGAGAGGCATACGTGAACCATCCGGAGGACCCGCCCTCCCAACAGCAGGGGAGCGGCGACTTCATCGGCATGGCGTTTCACGGGTACAGCATCACGCATCTGGACTCCCTTTGCCACATGTTTTGGAACGGGCAGATGTACAACGGCCGCTCCTCGGCCCTGGTAACCACGCGGGAGGGCGCCACGGCCAACTCAGTAGACGCCATACCGGACGGGGTGGTTGGCCGTGGCGTACTGCTGGACGCGGCCCGCCATCGGGGCGTGGACTGGATGGAGCCGGGCCAGGCGGTCATGCCCGGAGAGCTCGATGAGATGGAAGCGGGGCAGGGGGTCAGGGTGGAGCAGGGCGACATCCTCATGGTCCGCACGGGCTACTACAGGCGGCGGCTGGAAGTGGGGCCCCGTCCCATATCAGACGGCCTGCCGGGGCTTCACGCGTCCTGTATTCCCTGGCTCCAGGAGCGGCAGGTGGCCTTGCTTGGAGGCGATCCGGTCAGCGACGCAGTGCCATCCGGTTATCCCAGCCTGCACCAGCCCATTCACCAGATAGCCATGCCCCACATGGGCCTGTGGCTTCTCGACAACTGCAACCTTGAGGAGCTAGCCGCGGCGTGCCTGGAAAGAGGACGCTGGGAGTTCCTGCTCACCGTAGCTCCCCTGCGCATCCAGTACGGGACCGGTTCTCCGGTCAACCCAATTGCTGTATTCTAAAGGGGAGGGCAGTGGCCCGCGGGAGACGACGGGCAGGAGCATCTGCAACTGCTCAGACGGCCATAAGGACAGAAACTTATCAGGAGGATGTCATTGCAGGAACTGGAACCGGTCCAACGCGCGCTGGTGGTGACCCCCCACCCGGATGACGCCGAGTTCGGCTGCGCGGGCACAGTGGCCCGGCTAGCGCAGGCGGGTAAGGAGGTCTTCTACCTGGTGGCCACCAACGGGAACAAGGGTGGCAGGGACACGGATATGTCCGCCGATTACCTATCGTCCGCCCGCGAGGACGAGCAGAGGAAGGCCGCCGACGTCCTGGGCGTATCGGAGGTGGTGTTCCTGGACTTTGGAGACGGAGAGCTGGAGGACGACCATGCGTTTCGGCGTGAGCTCGTGTACCACATACGCCGTCTCAAGCCGGACATCGTCTTCACCACAGACCCGTTTCGCACGTCCTTCTACATCCACAGAGACCACAGGATGACCGGACTGGTAACCCTGGACGCCGTGTTCCCATACGCCAGGGACCGCCTTCACTACCCGGAGCACATCGCTCAGGGCCTGGCGGGCCATAACGTGGGAGAGGTGTTCCTGTGGGGTTCCGAGTCACCGGACACCTTCATAGACATTGGAGACGTGGTAGACCTGAAGGTCAGGTCACTCTTGGCCCACACCAGCCAGATGCAGGACTGGATAAGAGATCTCGGCAGCGAGGAGGCCTTTGGGGAGCGCATGAAGGCTATGTCCAAGAGAATGATGCGGAGGCACAACCTTCCGTTTGAGCACGCGGAGGGCTTCCGCCGCTACGGCATAAGAAGGATGATGGAGGAGGACGGTGAATAACAGTCTGTGGCCGCTGTGAGCGCGTAGGGCCTCAACCAGGCGACGCTCCGAAGCTGTTGCACCCTCACCCGTATCAGAAAGGCCAAGATTAGGAGGCAAGCCGTGCCGGACATGCAGTTGGACGACGTAACCATCCACTACGAGGAGGTTGGCGACGGCTCCCTGGCCTACGTCTTCTGCCCCGGCCTGGGGGGCGACGGCCAGAGCTTTGTAGAGCACTTTCCCTTTTGGCAGCGCCACTTCCCAAGGGCGCTGTCCTGGGACAATCGCGGCGCGGGCCGGTCCTCTCAGGCCAACCGGTACAACCTTCCACTCTGCGCCGGAGACCTGGCCCGCCTGCTGGACGGGCTGGGGATAGAGAAGGCCGTGGTTCACGGCGTGTCCTGGGGCGGGGTGGTAGCGCAGCAGTTTGCCCTGGACCACCTGGATAGGTGCGCAGCCGTCATACTCGACTCCACCTCCAGCGAAGTGAACGTGGCCGCCTCAGAGAACTGGTACAACCGCGGAGAGGTGGCGCGCCGGGGGGTCGAGGCGCAGGTAGGCGAGTTCCGCCCGGCCTTCCAGGGCCACGCATCCAGCGCCCAGGCCACCCAGGAGCAGGGCGTACAGGTGCGTCCGGAGCGCGTAGACTCCTACGTAGCCAACGCGCGGGCCATCGCCGGCCTGCGGGAGCACCCCTTCACCCCCAGGCTCAGGCACATCACATGCCCGGCGTTGGTGGTGGCGGGCGGCCAGGACACTACGGCAGGGGCAGGCGGATCGGTGATACTGGCTAGAAACCTGCCCAACGCCAGGCTGGAGATATTCCAGGACGCCGGGCACGGGGTCTTCCGTCACAAGCGGGACGAGTTCAGAGAGCTGGCGCTGGACTTCTGCCGGAGCCACAATATCATATAGCGGCGAAGCCCCGCGCCGCACGAGTCCACTACGACCTGTTGCAGAGGGTGTTACGTGTGCCTGGCCATGCCTGGAAAGTCGCGGACCGGCGAGTCATAGGCGCCGGTGGCCGCCGCGTGGTCTGCGGGCGTCTCAGGCACAAACCCATGGCAGAGGGTGTCCTTCGTACTATGGCATAGTTAGCTACAAATACGAAGCTCACAACCCAATCATCCCACATTCCATCCCAAGGTACTTACTCGCTAAGGCAGTAGGGGCTTAAGGCCATCGTCTCGTTCTCATGGCGCTTGAGCGCGCCGGTCCGCCGCAGCGCATCCGCTACGTTTGCGTGCCACACCCGTTGGGCTTGCTGACCCTCTATCTCCTGGACGACGAGGCGCTCATTGGCCTTCAGTTTCGACAGCCATTGACGCGAGCAACCGAAAGCCTTGGCGGCCTGCTCTAATGAGTCGTAGTAATAGACGATAGTCATGGCTCCTCCCGAATGCAAATGTCTTTCGTCAATACCAGACCCGCGACCGGCCACGCTGACAATCTACAAAAGGTAGACGTGGTATAGGGCAGGGGGGTACAATAGCCGCATGGGTAGGGTCCTGGGGTTCTCGCTGGTTGAAGTTGCGGTAACCAGTGTGAAAAATCTTGACAGGGCTCCCTGATTCACAGCTAAATGCGAGTCCCCATACCACCCCAAATATGTGTTGGACACCGGGGTTGTGCTACTAGGGCTGTAAGATCGGTACAGTTGCGAATAGTACCGGACTTCTCCCTCAAGAATTTACCAGTAGGAGGAAGCGATGCCTTACTTCATGTACGTTGCACTGCAAGAGGACGACCGGATTCCGGTTTTTGAAATCGACCCGCAAACTGGAAAGCTCACTCATAAGGCTGAGGTATCCGTACCCGGCGGGCCGTCCACCCTGGCAATCAGCCCCGACCGGAAGTTTCTTTACGCCGGCTGCCGCGACACTCCTCAGATAGTCAGCTTCGAGATTGACCAAGCCAGCGGGGGACTCACCCGGAACGGGAATGTGTCGCTGGAAGCTAATCCCACTTTCATTTCCACCGACCGCAGGGGCAAATTCGTGCTGTCGGCCTATTACCAGGGCGCTCATGTGGGAGTGCATCCGATTGGTGATGATGGCTCGGTGGGGGGCCAACATATCGAATGGGTGGAAACGGCCACAGGCGCCCACGCAATGCAGACCGACCCGACCAATACCTACGCTTTTGTGCCACACATCGCCGGCAATGGACCCAATGCCATCTTCCAGTTCAGGTTCGACCAAGACACAGGCCACATTTACCCGAATTCGCCGGCCCGGGTGGACCTTGAAGAGGTTTTAGGTCCCCGCCACTTTTGTTTTCACCCGTCCTTGGACATCCTGTACTTTTCCAATGAGCAGGGTTGCAGCGTGAGCGGCTATCAACTGGACACCGAATCGGGAACGCTGTCGCTGCTTCAAACCATACCCACCTTGCCTGAGGATGGTTTCGCCGAGAGGAACACCTGCTCCCAGATTCAGGTCTCCGCGTCGGGGAGATTCCTTTACGCTCACAACCGGGGACACAACAGCATCGCTTGCTTTTCAGTAGATACGGCGACGGGAGAATTGACCGCCAACGGTATCGTTCTCTCAGAGCCGATACCTAACGCCTTGTGCCTGGACCCCCAAGATAAGTTTCTCTTTTCCGCCGGGCAGGAATCGGGCCGCATGGCCTCCTTCAGCATCAACCCGGACACCGGGGAACTGACGCCGATGGAGACTTACCCGTTGGGCAACCGGCCGACTTGGGTGTCGATTGTAGAATTACCCGGATAAACGGTACGGCGGAATTGACCTTACCACCGAAAACAGTAGCAGTCGTAACTCGATAGGAGTAGGTCGCAGTAGGGAGAAGCGGCGCTAATACAAGAGGACTTTGAAGAACTGAAGCCCAAATTTGAGGAGATTCGTCAGCTTCTCAATACTGGCTATATTATCAGCAGCCGTGATGGAATGTCCGACGAGGCCTGCGCTTTCGGCGGGTGTCTCAGCCACAAAAACATGGCGGAGGGGGTGGGATTCGAACCCACGAACCCTTGCGGGTTAACGGTTTTCAAGACCGTCGCCATCGTCCACTCGGCCACCCCTCCCAACGGCAATCCTACCTAAAACGCGCCGTTTTTACCAGTCCGTCTTGACCTCCGGGCGTTTCCAGGGCGTGTTGGCGTTGAACCCGCCGACCCTCCACTCCCGCTCATAGCCTGCCCGTACTTGATACGGAGGTAAGCGAAGCCCCAGCCGGTCATGGGTTCATGGGCATAACAGGAACGGGACGGCGCCTTGTGTCACCCAGCCTTCCGGATGTAACGCGACCGTCCTATGCCATTCTGAGCGCCGGCGAAGAATCTCAAGGGTATTTGTAAGGACTCCACGCGCTGTAGATGCTTCACTCCGTTCAGTATGACACTGGGCTGGGGTTGGCAATTGCGGCCACCGGTTCGGGCGGGAGGCGCTGGATGCGCCTGCCTGTTTTCGCAGGAACGACGGTGGTGAGTTCCCGTAATCCGTAGACGCGGCCACAAGCCAAGCCAGCGGGGCTGCCTCTTTGCCCACATCGACGGCAGGGTAAACGGTCTGCCAGGCACCCTACCTCAGCATGACAGTGAGGACGGCCAGGATCGCCAGTATAAGCCCCGTGACAATCCCTATTCGCTTGATCTCAGGCCAGATGTAAGAGCTGTGAGGTCGAGTAACAGGAGCTTGATGTCTCCTCTCTTGAGGGACTCTCACCGGCCTATCGAGGGTTGCAGTCCCAGGGCTGGGCGTTGTCGGCTCCGCTCCGGGCGCGGCTACCCGGCCGGGAGCGCCTGACACGGCGGCAGGCGTGCTGGCCTCAACCCCTGAGGAGTGTTTTACGGCTCTCCGTTTCCTCTGTCCAAGCTCAGCCTGTTTCGCGGCCACTCGCCGCGACTTCCTGGGCATTAGATGGCCTCCTATTCACTTTCATTGCCCTAAACGGTGGCTCCCTATCCCTAATAGCATAAAGCCACATACGCCATGATGGAAGGGGATTGCAAGGAAGTTTATATCAATTACGCGGTGTCCTTTGCATTATTCTCGTCACTTCCCTCGGCTATTCTCGTTCCGCGCTCTCCGCGCCCGGCGGCGCCGCTCACGCCCTGGGATGGGCCTTATCGTACTCCACCTTTACCTGTTCCTGGGCCAGATGGGTGTACACCTGGGTGGTGGAAATGCTGGCGTGGCCCATGAGTTCCTGAAGGTACCGGATGGGCGCGCCGCCTCTCAGCATATGCGTGGCAAAGCTATGTCTCAGGGTATGCGGGGTAATGGGCGTCTTTATATTTGCCCGTCTACCGCACTCCTTCAGTATCAGCCAGAAGCCCTGGCGGGTCAGCCGCTCTCCGCGCCGGTTGAGGAATAGAGCGTCCTCTCTGGCGTCGTCCTTCTTGCCCTGGGAGAGCAGCCGGGGCCTTACATCCCTCAGGTAGGCTTCAAGGACTACTGCGGCCTCATCGTGCAGGTTTATGAGCCGCTCTTTGGAGCCCTTGCCCATACAGCGCACGAACTTCTCTCTGAGATTCAAGTCTTCTACAACCAGGCCAACCATCTCGCTTACACGCATCCCCGTGGCATACATCAACTCTATCATAGCCGCTTCCCTTTGGGACTCCGGAGCGCCTCCTCCGTAGGCTTCCCGGAGGAGGCTGCCCATCTCCTCCTCGCTGAGGGACTTTGGCAGCGCTCGCCCTATCCTGGGAGATGCGAGCGACTCGGTGGGGTCCTGAGTAATCAGGCCCTCCTCCAGCAGGAAGTTGAAGAGGGACTTGACCGCCGCCAGCTTCCGCGCGCGCGTGGTGGGGGAGTACCCCTTCTCCTGGAGATTCATGGCGTATCCGGTTAGAACGGGCAGGCTCACCGACTCCCACCCGCTACTTCCTACGGACAGCCAGCCGGACTCCTCCAGGAACTCCAGCAACTGGCTCAGGTCGTTGCCGTAGGCGGATACCGTGTTGCCGGATAGACCCCTCTCCGATGTGAGGTAGTCCAGGAACGCCGTCACAGTCTCTTTCACCCAACCCTCCCCCTGCAATGCCAGAGTAGCCCCATTCTAACACATACGCGCAGGCGATAAACAAGGAGTCCGACGCCGTCCCCAGGGTCTTTCGATTATGGCAAGAAGAGTGATAGAGTTGGCGTATGAATACGGAGGGACTGGGAAAGAGCCTACTTGGAGTACTGGAGGGGGCGCCTGATCCCCGGTCCAGGCATGGTCGTCGCCATGCGCTGAGTGCAATCTTGGCGTTATCGGTGTGTGCAATAGCAAGTGGCGCCCGTAGTCTATATGCCATAGCCCAATGGGGAAGGATGCAAGACCCGGCTACACTGAAGGAGTTGGGGTTCACCAGAGAGCGGACCCCTGCGATATCCACGTTGCATAAGGTGTTCAGCAGTATAGACGTGGATGCGTTCGAGAGTGTGCTTGGGGAATGGGTTGAATCTCAGTTGGGAACAAGAGAGGAGGCAATAGCAATAGATGGCAAGGCGCTTAGGGGGATACACGGGGAGGAGGCGCCTGGAGTCCGTCTTGTGGCTGCCTATAGCCATCGCATGGGCTTGGTGGTGAGTCAAAAAGGGGGGTGACGGCTGAGAAGCATCAGTCGGAGTTGGCTATGGCAAGCTCGCTGTTGGAGAGAATGATCGTAACAGACAGGGTAGTGACCGGGGATGCGCTGTACTGCCAGAGACAGCTGTGTGAACAGGTGGTTGGTGGAGGTGGCGACTATCTGTTGATAGTCAAGAGCAACCAGAAGAGGCTGTACGAGGACATAGAGTTGTGCTTCGACCGGCCTGTGGTTGGTGAGACGTATGGATATGCCGAGACCGAGGACAGTCATGGAGAGCGTCGAGAGTATCGCAGGTTGTGGGCTACAGACACACTGAAGACCTATCTGGAGTGGCCCGGACACGGGCAGGTGATGAAGGTTGAGAGTTGGCGCAGCATCAAAGGCAAGACCACTCGGCAGGTGCGATACGCTATCACCAGCCTTGGGACTCACACACCGGCTGATAGGCTGCTCCAACTGGTACGCGGCCATTGGCGCATTGAGAATGGCCTGCACTATGTGAGGGACGTGACCATGGGGGAGGATGGCTCCCAAGTTCGCACCGGCTCAGCGCCACAGATGATGGCAGCCCTGAGAAACGTGGCGCTGAATATCCTCCGACTGAGCGGAGCTACCAACATCGCAGCAGCCATAAGGAACGTCGCTTGGCAGCCCAACGGCGCTCTCAGATTGCTAGGCCTACTACCATCACAATAATCGAAAGACCCTGCGCCGTCCCGGTTTCTCCTTGACATAGGGTATAGCCGAATGTAGAATCGTGCCTAGTCTGCAACGGGGAGCGTGCAGGAAGAATGTTTCAAATCGGAATGGACCCCACCATGTTCGCGCTGGGCGGGTTTGTGCTCACGTGGCACGGCTTCTTCGCCTTTCTGGCCGTGGTCGTGGCCGTGGTCCTTGTGACGCGCTGGGCCCCCGTAGTGGGCATAGAGAGCGACGTGGTCTATGCCACAGCCATATGGGCAATACTTGGGGGGGTTCTGGGCGCGCGTATAGTGCACGTCATAGACCGATGGGACATATACGGCAGCAACCCCGCGGACATCTTAGCTATATGGAAGGGGGGGATCGCCCTGTTTGGGGCGATCCTGGGCGGCTTTCTGGCGGGCTCCGTATACGCCAGACTCCAGGGTTATCCCATAGGCCGGCTGGCCGACCTCACCGCGCCCGCGCTGCTGATAGCCCAGTCCATTGGCAGAATTGGGGACATCATCAACGGGGAACACGTCAGCCAGACCACAGCCGCCACCTGGGGATTCGTCTACACCCACCCGGACAGCCTTTCAAATCAGGTTCACGGCCTTATCGCATCTCATCCGACGGTGGTGTACGAGATGATTTGGAACATGCTGGTTCTGGGCGTGATCTGGTGGATGTGGGGACGGCTCAAGCCCGATGGCATCTTGTTTGCCCTGTACCTGAGCCTGTACTCCTTTGGGAGGTTCTTCATCACCTTCCTCAGAGAGGACAAGGTCTGGTTTGCAGGCCTGCAGGAGGCGCACATCATCGCCATTCTGGTTGTCCTGGTGGCGGTCCCGCTGCTGGTCTACAAGGGGCGTCTGGTGGCTAAAGGCCAGGAAATCGGCCCCCCCGTTGGCGTGCGTACCAGCCGGAAGACAGACGCTTAGCGCATACCGCCTGTGGTCATGCCCACTCCGGCCCTTCGGCCGGCCGAAAGTCGTGGATGAGCATACGCATGGTCTCCCGTCCGTTCCACCGGTCCAGCCCAACGCTGTATACCACGTCCAGAAGGTCCATTCCGTCCTGCCACTCCGCGCCCTTGCCGAAGGCCATGCCATTCCACCATGCTCCGCCATGCTTCAGCCTGAGCCTCAGGTGTCGCCCCTGGCTCCCCAGCCGCGCAGCGTCCATGACCTTCACCCCTTTGGTGATGAAGACGGGCGCGGGGTTTCCCTCTCCGAATGGCGCCAGGTCCTGGAAGAATTGAAGGTTATCTCCGGTGAGGGAGGTCAGGCGAACGTGCGCATCGATGTGAATGGCCGGTTGCAGGAGCAGGTGGCCCAACTCTCGCCGAGCTATGGCCGTCAGACGCTGCCGCAAAGCAGGGAGATTCTCCCTTGGCGCCAGGAACCCTGCGGCCCTGGGATGTCCGCCAAACCGGATGAACAGGTCGCGGCACTCCTCTAGGGCGGACGCTAGGTTGAACTCCGGAATGCTCCGCGCGCTGCCCAGTCCCAGGTCTCCATCCAAAGCCACAACCACCGCCGGTCTGTAGCGCTCCTCCGCAAGCCTGCTGGCCAGCAGCCCCGATATGCCGGGCGTGAACTCCTCGCTCGATAGAAGCAGCAGATGCTCTGAGGAAGGGCCAGGATCTATCTGCGTCGCGGCATGGGCGACGGCCTTGGCCGTGAGTTCCTGTCGCTCACGGTTCAACCGCTCCATCTCCTGCGCCAGGGGAGCGGCCTCCTCCTGGGACGATGCGCGGAGGAGGTTGTAGCTGCTGATGGCGTGCTCCAGCCTGCCCGGCGCGTTGAGGCGCGGCCCCAGTACAAAGGAGACGGACTCCGTATCCACCACGGAGTCCGCGTGTCCGCCCACCCGGAGGAGCTCCTTCAAGCCCGGCTTGGGGTTGGCGCTCAAGGAGCGCAGGCCGGCGGCCACGATGTACCGGTTCTCGCCAACCAGGGGGGTCACGTCCGTCACCGTGCCCAGGGCTGCCAGCTGGAGCAGCCGCTCGTCCCACTGCCGGCCCAATCGCTGGCACAGACCCTGCACCAGCTTGAAGGCCAGGCCGACACCCGCAAGGCCGGTGAATGGGTACGTCGACCCCTTCAGCCTTGGATTTACGACGGCCAATGCGGCGGGTATCTCCGGCGGTGGGGTATGGTGGTCGGTTATGATGGTGTCCATACCCAGGGAAGAGGCCTCCGCCACCTCTCCCAGGGAGGCGGTCCCACAGTCCACGGTGACTATCAGGGATGCGCCCCGCTCATGCAGGGCATTGACAGCCTGATAGCTCAGGCCGTGGCCCTCCTTCACCCGGTGCGGCAGATATGGGATGACCCTGCCTCCCAGGTCCTCCAGGCCCTCCGCCAGAAGGGCAGCGCCCGTGATGCCGTCGGCGTCGAAATCTCCGAATATGGCTATGGACTCGCCGTTCAGCAGCGCAGCGCTGAGGCGAGATACGGCTTTCTCCATGTCGGGAAGGAGAAAGGGGTCTTCCAACAGGCTCCGGTCACGGGCAAGGAAAGCCTCTGCGGCCGGAAGGTCCGCAATGCCGCGGTTGTGTAGAAGCTGGGCCGCCAGCGGGGAGAAGGGAGCGAGCCTCCCGATGGCCTCCGGGGAGATCCGCGGGGTGACGCGCCACGCCTTACCACTCAACAAGGCACTGCCTCAAGGCGCAGCTTCCACCACAGACCGGGCCGTATGCCTGAGTCCGGAGCGGTTAGACGGCTCAATAGCCCCATCCGTAGTAGTCCTGCCCCAACTCGTCCACCTCGCCGTCCAGACCCAACTCCGCGCCACAGGCAGGGCAGACGCAGTTCCTCCGTATCCCAAGCCGGGATGCTGCGGCAAAGCCGCAGCCGAGACACACGGGCCTCCCACATTTCCTGCAACCCACCCGCATACTCCGCGCCTCCTCGAGGTCCGGCTCGCCTGCAATGGGTCTCCGCTCCTCAAGAGCGGACCCGCAGTGTGCGCACGTATCCGTCATATCTCACGTTCTCGCCGCAGGTGACGTCCGGGGCAGAGTAGGGGAGTGTACCCTCCACCATGCCAAAAGCCCCTTGTCCACAACGCGCTCCGGGCGGCGGCCGGCAGCGCTCAAGTCACGCGTTCGCCTGTACCCGTCTGCTAGCCTCCGGAGAAGCTGGTAAACGCTAGGCACGTATTGTGACCGCCGAAACCAAGGGAGTTGGAGAGAACAGCCTCCACCTTGCCCCTTCTGGAAGCGCCGGCGGTGTAGTCCAGGTCGCAATCCGGGTCAGGGTTGTCCAGGTTGATTGTGGGAGGGATGGCGCCCCGAGAGACTGCGAGTACGCAGATGGCCGCCTCAAGGGCTCCAGCCGCTCCCAGCAGGTGTCCGGTCATGGACTTGGTAGAGCTGATTGGAGTGGTGTATGCCTCCGGGCCAAGCGCCGTCTTGATGGCCATGGTCTCGTATTTGTCGTTCATGGGAGTCGACGTGCCGTGCGCGTTGATGTAGTCCACGTCTTTGGGCGTAAGGTTGGCGCTCCTGAGGGCTATCTGCATTGCCCTGGCCCCGCCCTCTCCCCCGGGCGCGGGCTGGGTTATGTGGTGAGCGTCGGCGGTTGCGCCATGCCCGGCCAGCTCCGCCAAGGGTTCAACGCCTCTGGCGAGGGCATGCTCCAGGCTCTCCAGCACCAGGATACCGCCTCCTTCACCCAGGACAAAACCGTCCCGCTTGGCGTCAAAGGGTCGGGAAGCCTTCCTGGGTTCGTCGTTGCTTCGAGACAGGGCATTGCAGGCGTTGAACCCCGCAATGCCAATGGGGCAGACGGCGGCCTCGCTGCCTCCGGTAATGGCTACGTCTATCTGGCCGCGCCGTATGAGCTCCGAAGCCTCCGCAATGGTGTCCGCGCCGGTGGCGCAGGAAGAGATGGCGCTGAAGTTCGGCCCTTTGGCTCCCATCATCATGGACACCCTTCCGGACGCCATGTCCCCAAGCATCATGGGGATAAGAAAGGGGTTTACCCTGGAGGGCCCTCGCTCTATCATCACCTGGAGCTCCTGGGACAGGGTGAGGATGCCTCCGATGCCGCTGCCTATCATCACCGACACCCTCTCCGCCTCCTCCTTCTCCAGGTTGAGCCCCGCACAGGCGACCGCTTCCTGCGAGGCCACCGCGGCGAACTGGACAAATCGGTCCATTCTCCTGGCCTCCTTGCGGTCCAGAAAGTCCGTAGGGTCAAAGCCCTTGACCTCTGCGGCTATCTGGGTCTCAAAAGGCTCCGGGTCAAAGCTGCTGATATAGTCCACGCCGGACGTCCCCGCCATAAGGGACTCCCAGGTGGTTTCCACGCTGAGGCCAAGGGGAGTGATCATTCCTAGGCCGGTCACAACTACTCTCGTTCCCAAGGCTCTGTCTCCTTTCGAATAATCGGGATTGCTCTCAAGGCGTTCGCCCTGACTATGCGAAATGTCTGACCTATTCTAGCAGAACCAGCCAGAGGTTTGTAAAGGACGTTGGACGGGAGTATGGTCGAATACAGCGTGCTATAATGGCGCCAGCTGAGACGTGGAAGGCAGCTTTGGACTTCTTGCAGCTACTGGAGGCGGACCTGCCGGCCGAGAGATTGGCCCTTTTGAGACGGGCAGGGCTGATAGCCCGGGAAGAGGGTGTGTCCCTGTACCTGGTCGGCGGAGGCGCGAGGGACCTGCTCCTGGGCAGGCCCACCGAAGACCTGGACCTTGTGGTAGAGGGGGACGCCGAGACCCTGGCCTCCATAATCGCCAAGAGGCTTTCGGGGCAGGTGGTGTCGCGCTCCCAGTTCTCCACGGCCAAAGTCAGGGTGGAGGGCGTATCCCTGGACCTGGTAACCGCTCGCAACGAGCGGTATCTCCGGCCCGGCGCGCTTCCCCAGATAGCCCACGGCACAATAGAGGAGGATCTGGAGCGGCGGGACTTCTCCGTCAACGCGATGGCCTTCCCCCTTCACGATGGATCCAGTGGCCGGCTTCTGGACCCTTTTGGCGGTCTGGATGACCTGCAACGCAGTCTCATACGGACGCTCCACGACGGCAGCTTCATAGACGACGCCACCCGCATTATGAGGGCGGTACGCTATGAGCAACGCCTGGGGTTCGGCCTGGAGGCCCATACGGAGACCCTGCTCCGCCGTGACCTGCCCATGCTGGACACCATAAGTGGAGACCGGCTGCGCAGGGAACTCCACCTGTGGCTGAACGAGGAGCGCTTTGTCTCAACCCTTGTGAGGGCTGACGCCCTGGGGGTCATGGCCGCCATTCATCCCTCGCTGGCAGGCTCCGGCCTGGTAGTCCGGAAAGCCCTGGAGAGCGAAGGAAAGCCCGTTGTGGAGGAGCAGGCGCGCCTGGGACTCTTGGCCTTCTCCATGACTCAAACCGGGGGAGAGCAGGTCATAGATCGACTGCGTATGCCCACCGGGTGGGCAGCTGTGGTCCGGGACACCATTGCCCTCAAGGAGAGGCTGCCCCGGCTCTCAGACGCCGAGATGTCCCCGGCGCAGCTTTACGAGGCGCTGGCGCCCTATAACCTCTGGGCAGTGCAGGCATGCGCCCTGGCCGCTCCGGGCGAGGAAGCTCGCCAACGCCTGTACCTGTTCCTGGAGAAGCTGCGTCACGTCAAACCGTCCCTGGGGGGAAGAGACCTCATCCAACTGGGGCTGGCCCAGGGCCCGGCGGTGGGGGAGATGCTGGCGAGGCTGCGGTCGGCGCGGCTGGATGGCGCAGCTACCAACCGCTCGCAGGAACTGGAGCTGGCGCGAAGTTGGATGGAGTCCCAAGGGCAGCCGTAGCGGCAAAGCTCAAGCCCGGTCCTCGCTGGGCGCCTTACCCGACAGGCGTATAAGCTGGAACAGGTACTGCTGGGCGTAGCCGCCGTATGCGCCCCACTTCTCCAGAGACCAGGCGCGGAGGTTTTTGTAGTTTAGTTTAAGTCCATCCAGATACCAGTCCTCCAGCGCGCGCCGTATCCACCGGTCTATGGGACAGGCGTCCAGCTTGTCCAGTGAGAAGAGGAGGACGCAGTCAGCCACCTTGTCTCCCACACCGGGCAGTGAGGTTAGCGCGTCCTTGGCCTCCTGGTACGGAGCGGTTCGGAGGGGACCCAGTTCGAGCTCTCCCAGGGCCACCCTCTCCGCCGCCTGGGCCACGTACTTGGCCCGGAAGCCCAGCTTCAGATCTCTCAGGGTTGCTTCCCCGGCCTGGGCAAGCCTCTGCGGCGTCGGGAAGGAGTGGCACACGTAGCCGTCCAACTCCAGCGGCTCGCCGAAGCTCTCGGCTATATCCATCATGTTGGCCGAGATGCGGGGTATGTTGGAGTTGGCAGAGCATATGAAGGACACCAGGCACTCCCAGGGGTCCTGGCGCAGAATACGCAGGCCCCGATACGCTGCAATGGCCTCGCCCATGCGAGCGTCGGTATCTATGCGGGAGTAGATGTCTTCCAAGTCATCGTCCAGGCGAAGGTAGTCCCGCAGCGCGGCTTCCATACGCTCCGGGGAGGGGGAAGACGCGCGCATCTCCACACGCGGGCCATCCTGCCTCAACGCCACCGGGGTATCCTGTAGGACTCCGTAGCGCCACCCGTCCCGTAGACGCCAGCGGAAGGCCTGCCCGCTCTCCAGTGTGCCGGCCAGGTCCAGGGGCTGGTCTACGGTGAAGCTCAGGGAGTATTCGTTATCCATTGCTCAGTTGTCATTGCATACGGAGATTTCGTCAAGGCAGATACGTTCTGGCTCAGGGAGAGGCTGCGAGCCATTGCCCGATTTCCCTGGAAAGCCCCCTGAGGAGGACCTTGGACACGGTGCACTTGGGTATGGAGTCCAGGAACACCGGGCCATATCGCCGGGATATGATGCGCCGGTCCAGCACAATCACTGCGCCTCTATCCTTTTCGCCGCGGATTAGACGGCCAAACCCCTGCCGGAACCGCAGCACCGATTGGGGCACGGCGTACTGGTTGAAGGGGTCTTCGAACAGCTGGGACCGGGCGGCGAATACCGGGTCGGTGGGGACGTTGAAGGGGAGGCGAGTCACCACAAGCGCCTTCAACCCTCCCCCCGGTATGTCCACTCCCTCCCAGAAGCTGGCCGTTCCCAGCAACGCCGATTCCGGGTTCTGCAAGAAGGTGTCCAGCAGGCTGCGTGGAGTGCCGTCCACTCCCTGGGCCAGCACCCTGATGCCCAATCCCTGCAACTCCTCCCTTATCCCTGAGCGGGCGGTCTGCAGGGCCGCGTGAGAGGTGAAAAGCGCCATAGTACGTCCTCCCGCGGCACGGCAGGCGTCTATGATAGCCCTCTGCACCGCTTCCTGGTAGCCACGGCTGCCTGGGTCCGGCATGTCGCTGGGCGTGCACAGCAGCACGGCCCTGGGATAGTCGAAAGGGGAGTCCACCAGGAGCTCATCCGCGTCCTCCAGCCCCAGACGCTGGGTTATGTGCTTGAAGTTGCCGTGGGTCTTAAGTGTGGCGCTGGTGAGGATCACCGATTTCTTCTGCGAAAACAGCTTTTCCTGGAGTATTCCTCCAACGTGCAGCGGGGCGGTATCGAGGGCAATCCCGCCATCGCGGCCCTCCTGGGTCATCCAGTATATCCGGTCGTCCTCCGGGTGGACCACGAACGATCTGAGCTTCTCTCGAATATCCTCGGCGGCGTTCAGGCATGAAGATGTCTCCATGACCAGAGAGTCGTAGCCGACCAGCCCGTCGTCCTCCTGCGCCCCCAGGGCATGCAGCAGCCTCTCCAGGTTTCTGGAGACCTGCGACAGCGCGAGGTCGGCGTTCTCCCAGGCCACCTCAACCTCAGACCAACCCGGCTGGGCGCGTGAGCTTTCGGTCAGCCTGAGGAGCAGGCGCCAGGCGCCTCCATCCTCGTGATGGTCCGCAAGGAAGGCTGCCAGAGTAACCCACAGGGCGGCCATATGCTCCCTGGCGGCGGGCAGCAAGGCCTCTCCTTCCTGTGCCAGTGGCTCCAGAACGCCGGCCCTGGGCGTAGCCATAAGCTGGCCCATGAACGCCCTCAGCTCCCTGTAGACGCCGTGGCCTCCCTCCAGCCTCTCCATCCACTCATCCATTGTGGACTGAGACAGCCGGGAGCCGAACTGGCTGGTGGCCTCTTCCTCCAGGTGGTGCGCCTCATCTATTACCAGGTAGTCGTAGCTGGGGATGATGCCGCCTCCCTCAGCCAGATCGCGCATCAAGAGAGCGTGGTTGACCACCACAAGGTCGGCATCCTCGGCCTTATCCCGCGCCGCTCGCAGGAAACAGGTCTCGCGTACCCTTGGCGGGCAGTCGACTGCGCCCGCCGAGGACATGCGGCTCCACACCGGCAACTCCCTGGAGGCAAGGTTCATCTCCGCACGGTCTCCGTTAACGGTGTCCTGAAGCCAGACCATAACCTTGGAGGCAATGCGAGCCTCTTCAGGAGCCAGGCTCTCCTCCCTTACCAGCTGACGCCACCGTCGGAGGCACAGGTAGTTGTCCCGACCCTTGAGCAGAGCGAATCGAACTCCCGCGAAATCGGGAGACCACTCCTCCAGGGCGCGGGACAGGGTAGGGAGATCCTTGGCAATGAGCTGCTCCTGAAGGTTGATGGTGTTGGTGGATACCACAACCCGCTCCTTGTTCTCAAGGGCAAAGAGCAGGGCAGGGAGCAGGTAGGCCATAGATTTTCCCACTCCCGTGCCTCCCTCTACTACCAGGTCTCTTTCGTCTTTCAGCGCCCTGCTCACGGCCAGCGCCATATCCGTCTGCTGCGGCCTGCGGCGATAGCTCTCCAGGACATGGGCCAGCGGCCCGCCCTCGTCGAAGAAGTGGGCCACGGCCTCCGCGTCCAGGGGGTGGTCTTCCACCGACGCCCGAGGCGGGGAGGGGGCCTCCAACCGCCTTCCAAGGGTCTCCGTATCCAGCCCCACTAGGCCGGAGGACGCAGTGGCGAACCCCGTGGCCTGGCCCCTGGCCTGCTGCAATCGGAGGAACAGCTGGGCCAGATGCCCGCGCGCGCGGGCGTACAACCGGCTCAGCTCTGACAGCAGCCCCTCGTCCATCTCCAGGGCCACCCTTGTCAGGGCATGGAAGACCCTGGCCGTGACGTCGGCGTCTCCGAGCGCCCGGTGAGGGTTGGGATGCGCTATTCCCAAGGACGCCGCCAGGAAGGCAAGCGAGTATTCACGGTGCTGTGGCAGGAGTACGGCTGCCATCTCTCGCGTGTCGTAAACGGGGTTGGGCAGGCTCATACCCTTCTTCGCCAGAAACCCCAGATCAAAGTCCACGTTCTGTCCAACTATCGGGCTCCTGCCAATGAACGCCTCCAGCCGAGGCGCCACCGCGGCAAAGGGGGATCCCCCATCCACGTCCGCCTGGGTAATGCCGGTTAGCTCTCGAATGAACGGTGGCAGCGTTCTGTAGGGATTGACCAGGGCCTGGAATGTGTCCAGCGCCCGGTCACCCAGGAACTTGACCGCGCCCACCTCAATGATCTCGTCGGTCTCGGCAACGAGCCCGGTGGTCTCCAGGTCCAGGGCGACGCAGATCTCACCCGCGATAGGCATTTCGTCACCGTTCATTGCATCTCCTGACTGGGGAAAACCCGGATTGTACGAACCGCCCGGCCTCCGGCGGCGCGGCAGTCTGCCGAGATTCTAGCGGTGATTGAGTGAGTGCGTCAATCGCCTGCGGGCGGAGGGTCTGCCGCAAGAAGGAGACCTTTAGCAACTCTGGGCGCCATCCTGTGAAGAGACGCTCCATCTGTCATTCCTCACTAGGGTCCCTGTGGCTGGGATCTTCCCATGTCTACGGCGCAACGTCTTAGATTCCTCGCTGCGCTCGGAATGACATCAAATGGAGTGTTGGGGCAGTTCTGCAAAGGTCTGCAAGAAGCGGGTAGGGATAAGAAGTCAAGGCCAATCGGAAGGCCCCGTAGTGACCGCCGGGTAGGCCGCATACCCGGCGTCTCGCAGCCTACCCGCCAGGGCCGCCGCAGCCTCACCGGAAGCCGCGAAGGTGTACATGGCGGGGCCGCTGCCCGCCAGACGCACCCAATCTGCTCCCGCGTCCAGCATGGCGCGGCGACACGCCTCAAGAGACGGGAGAAGACGGAAGGCGACGTCTTCAAACACGTTGAATAGCATATCCGGCTCGGCTTTTTCCCCCTGCCGGAGAATGTCCCGGAGCCTGGCCGATCTTTCCCCGCCGGTGTAGCTCTCCGGGGTCAGGCGGCCGTACATGGAGGCCGTCTTGTTGGGCGTGTCCGCGCGAGGAGCCAGTATCGCCAGATGTGTACGGGGCATTTGGGGAAGCCTGTGGATCTCCTCGCCGCGTCCCTCCGCCATGGCCGTGCCGCCCGAAAGGAAGAAGGGGACGTCTGAGCCCAGAGATGCAGCGAGGGGTTGGAGGGCTGCATAGCCCAGGTCCTGCTTCCATAACCGGCAAAGAGCCTTGAGGGTGGCCGCTGCGTCACTGCTGCCTCCGCCCAGTCCGGAAGCCAGGGGAATGGCCTTTTCCAGGCTTATGTCCACGCCGCCGCCGTAGCCGGCGCGCTCCTTCAGCAGGGTGGCCGCCCTGACCGCCAGGTTGTCGTCGGTCTCCAGGGACGGCTCGCTGCATCGCAGTGTGATCTCGTCCGATGGAGCAAGGCTAAGCCGATCGCTCAGGTCGATGGTCTGCATCACCGAGACTATGCTATGGTAGCCGTCAGCACGCTTGCCCAGCGCCTCCAGGGTCAGGTTGATCTTGGCATAGGCCCGGACGGTCAGCATAGACCCCGGCTCCTGAAGACATCGTAGATCCTGCCCCACTCATACAGGCTAAGGGCTTCGGCTCGCAGTCTGGGGTCGATTCCCGCCTCCCTGAGCGCCTCCTCCATGCGTGGGCCGGATACGTCAAAAGAGTGGCTCAGAGAGTTGCGCAGCTGCTTTCTAGCGCTGCTGAACCCGGCCCTTACCACCCGGAAGAAGGCGTCCACGTTGTCCAGCGACAACGCCGGCTTCTCGAAGACCTCCATCCTGACTATGGCAGACGTCACCTTGGGGGGTGGACGAAACGACCCCGGCCGTATATACCCCGCAATGGACGGCTTCCCGTATAGCTGTGTTGCCACGGAGAGCGTCCGCATCCTTCCCGGCGCCGCCGCCATTGACCGGGCCACCTCTCGCTGCACGGTGACCACCATCAGCCGGGGAGCAGGGGAGGACTCCAGGAAGCGCCTCACAATAGGGCTTGCAGCGTAGTAGGGCAGGTTGGCAACCATCTTGTACGGCTCGCCCACGGTTGCCGGGTCCCAGTCGCGGGCATCGCCGTGAAGGATGGTGAGGTTTGAGAAGCCACCCATGTCCTCCCTCAAGCGGTCCGTCAGGGCCTGGTCCATCTCCACCGCGATCACCCTGGCCGCCCTCTCGGCTAGCAGCCTGGTCAGCAGCCCGGTGCCGGGCCCCACCTCCACCACCACGTCAGTAGGCTGTATATCCGCGGCCTCCACCACTCTCCGCAACGCCCCCCGGTCTACGAGGAAGTGCTGGGCAAGGGATTTTCGCGCGGAGACACGAGATGTCTCCAGAGTAGAGGTTTCTGTCATCACGCCGGCCTTACCGGCCTCCCTTTCTCGCCCCTCTTGCAGAGAAGCCGTGCACCCTCCTTTGATCTGCAATCCAGGGCATATCCTCCCAGGCGACTCAAGCCAGGAGTCCCTGGAGCGCCCGAAGAGTTCCGCTTACCGCTGCTTCCTTCCGGATCTGACGGAATTCACGGTTCTCCGCCGCCCAGGACCCAGCTCTCTGCATCCACCAGTGAGGACAGAGGTCTTGGACACAGACCGGGGGAGGGAGTTCCACCCCGCTGTAGCGGGTTGCGGGTACAGGGCACCGCTAGCTCCCCGTGTAGCACGGCCTCAGCTTTATCCTAGAGCAGGCGTCCCGTACTGTCAACTTGAGGGCCGGACCGGTGGAATCGGGCAGGGCGATGCGCGGCGCTACGGCGGCCCAAAGCCAAGTTCTAACTCGTCTCCGTCCCTGGGCACGTAGGAAGCGATGTCGGGCAAGGTTATGCCGTTGACCCGGAGAAACACCTGGCCGGGCTGCTCGCCCGGACACAGGTCTCCGTTGGTGTATTTTGCGCCGGAGACTACCTCTATTGAGTCGTCGGTGAGCCTGGAGCCGGTACTGGACATCAGCCGGGCAAGGTTGGCATTGAGGCCCGCCTCACCGCGGCGCGTGGGATGGATGTGAAACAGGCCATCGCCGTGGGTGTGGATGTTTCCCGGGGACGCGACGAATGGCGGCTCCGTCTCTCCACAGAGGGTGATTGAGTAGCTGGAGTGCCAGTGGTCGCCGACGTTCGGGAGGCGTCCTCCATCTCCTTCTCCACTTCCTGAGAAGAATATCAGGGCAACCAGAATCGCCACAAGGCCCAGCACAACCCCACCCATTAGAACCCAGGTGCGGGCTGTCAATCGCTGGGCGCGCCTCTGGCTGGAACGGCGCTCTCTTCTACCTGTATTACGCATTGCCATAGGCTTACTCCCACACATTTTACCACATCCATATCCCCGTTGGTTAAGTTGCCACCAAACGCGTTCCATAATGTATAATCTTTCCCAAGGGCCGCTTTCGGCGCTTCTTACGGACATCCACAAGAGGAGATTCTTATGGAAACAGCGCAGTTGGAGCATGAGCTAAAGCAGTCGGTGTCGGGAGAGGTACGCTTCGACCCATACTCCCGCGCCATGTACAGCGCCGACGCCAGCATCTACCAGATAGAGCCTCTGGGCGTGGTGATCCCCCGCAGCAGGGATGACGTGATAGCCGCGGTGGAGCTGGCGCACCGGTATGGCGTTCCCATTCTCCCCAGGGGTGGAGGGACCAGCCTGGCGGGGCAGACAGTGGGCCGCGCTGTTGTCCTGGACATGTCCAAGTACATGAACAAAGTCCTTGAGGTGAACACGGAAGAGCAGTGGGCAAGGGTGCAGCCGGGTATAGTCCTGGAGGAGCTTAACCACCAGGTCAGAGACACGGGCCTCTTCTTCACTCCGGATCCGGCTACCGCCAACCGGTCCAACGTTGGAGGGGCCATAGGCAACAACTCCTGTGGCTCCCACTCCATTGTCTACGGGAAGACCATAGACCATATAATGGAGATGGAGACCGTGCTGTCCAACGGTGACGCGGCGCTATTCGGCCCCATTGCTCCGTCCCAGCTGGAGACCAAGCTCCACGGGTACGGACTGGAGGGCGAGATATACCGGCGCGTCAGGGAGATTGCCGGCAGCAACGCGGCGGAGGTGGAGAGGCGGTTCCCCAAGGTCATGCGGCGGGTTGGCGGATACAACCTGGACCAGTTCATGGACGACCGGGACTTCAACCTCGCCAAGCTCATAGTCGGCTCAGAGGGAACGCTGGCCGCAGTGACGGAGGCCAAGGTAAACCTGGAACCCAGGCCCAGGGCCACCGCCCTGATGGCGGTCCACTTTAGCGGGCTGATTGAGGCTATGGAAGCCACGGTGGCTACCCTGGAGTACCGCCCAGCCGCGGTTGAGCTCTTAGGGCGCGTTATCCTTGAGCAGCTAAGCGCCTCTCTTGGATACAGGCGCAGGAGCGCCTTTATCCAGGGAGACCCGGACTCCATCCTGCTGGTGGAGACCGCGGGAGATTCGGATGCGGAGGTGATCGCCAGGCTGGAGGAGATAGAGAGGAGCCTCCGACGCGGAGGCATGGGGTACGCCTACGTCAAGATGACGGACAGGGCGGAGCAGGCCAACGTCTGGGACGTGCGCAAGGCGGGGATAGGCCTGATGATGGGCGTCAAGAGCCAGGCCAAGCCCATACCCTTCATTGAGGACTGCGCCGTGTCCACAGACAGGCTTCCGGAGTACATCGGGCGCGTAGACCGTATGATACGCGAGAACGGCGCCGTGGCCGCCTACTACGGCCACGCCAGCGTAGGCTGCATCCACGTGCGGCCCTTCATCAACCTCAAGGAGCAGGCGGATGTGGACCGGATGTACAACATCTCCCGCGAAGCGTGCGACCTGGTGATGGAAATGGGCGGGGCCATGAGCGGGGAACACGGCGACGGCCTTGTGAGAAGCATGTGGAACGAGAAGGTGTTTGGCACGACTCTGTACAACGCCTTTCGGGATGTCAAACGCGCCTTTGACCCCAAGGGAATTATGAACCCCGGCAAGATTGTGGACTCTCCAAGCATGGTGGAGAACCTCCGTTATGGCTCCGGGTACAAGAGCCTTGCCCCCAAGACCAAGCTGGACTTCTCCAAGGACGGAGGCTTCCACCAGGCCGTGGAGATGTGCAACGGACTGGGGGCCTGCCGGAACACCCTGGGGGGGACCATGTGCCCATCGTACATGGCTACCAGAGAGGAGGAGCACTCCACCAGGGGTAGAGCCAACGCCCTGCGAGCCGTCCTCTCAGGCCTCCTCCCACCCGAGGAGTTCACCAGCCACCGAATGCACCAGGTCATGGACCTGTGCCTGGAGTGCAAGGCGTGCAAGTCGGAGTGCCCCTCCCAGGTGGACATGGCAAAGCTGAAGTACGAGTTTCTGGACGCTTACCATCAGAGGCACGGCTATCCCCTGAGGTCAAGGCTCTTTGCCAACATAGGGACACTGAGCAAGCTGGGAAGCGCCCTGGCCCCTGTGTCCAACTGGGGCGCGCGGCTCCCCCTGACCCGATGGGCCATGGACCGGTTCCTGAAGGTGGACAAGCGAAGACCCCTCCCACCCTTTGCCGGCCGCGCCTTTCCCAGCCTGTTCCACTCCAGAAGCGCCGCCTTCGACAGGCCGATTCAAGGCCGGGTGGTCCTGTTCAACGATACCTTTATGAACTACAACTGCCCCTCCGTAGGCGTGTCCGCCACAAAGCTCCTGGAACGGGCCGGCTTTGAGGTAACCCTGGTCGACCGCAAGTGCTGCGGACGCCCCATGATCTCCAAGGGGATGCTGGACGCCGCCAAGGCCAACGCCCAGTACAACGTTGACCTGCTCTATCCTCACGTGGAACGCGGCGCCTACGTGGTGGGATGCGAGCCAAGCTGCCTCCTGACCCTCCGTGACGAGTATCCCGACCTCCTGCGCAGCCCACAGGCGGACAGGGTAGCGGAGAGGTCGCTTCTCCTGGAGGAATTCCTGAATATGCTGCAACAGGAGGGGAGGCTCAACGTGACGTTCAGGGAGACGCCGCGGAAGGCCATATTCCACGGCCACTGCCACGCCAAGTCCCTGGTGGGCACAGCCCCCGCCCTGGCGGTCCTGCGGCTGGTGCCGGGTCTTGAGGTGGAGGAGAGCGGCGCAGGGTGCTGCGGGATGGCCGGGGCCTTTGGATACGAGAAGGAGCACTACGACGTATCTATGGCCATCGGCGGGCAGCGCCTGTTCCCAGCCGTATCGTCAAGCGGCCCGGAGAGCGAGGTGGTGGTCACCGGCATCTCCTGCCGGCAGCAGATCCAGCACGGCACAGGCCGGGAGCCGCGCCATCTGGCGGAAGTGCTGGCGGAGGCGCTAGCGTGAAGGAAGGCTTCCCACAGCCCAACATGCAGTACCTCTTGTTCTGCAGCGACTTTGTGGAACACTCAAGCCAGGTGTCCATACTGGGAGTCTTGGACGGAGCCGATGTCCGGGGCGCCGTCAGGCGCGGCCAGCCCGTGCCCAAAAAGGTGTTCCCTCTGAAGGTGGTCCTCGGCATCAACGCCCCGGAGGGCCCTCATCGGGTCAAGCTGGGAATAACCAAGCCCTCCGGAGGCATCATGACCACCGTAGACCTGGAGAGCTTTGAGATTCGTCCGGGAGAGACGGTCCACAGGTGCATAGCAAGCCTGGAAATGGAGGTCTCAGAGGACGGCCTCTACACCTTCGAGGTATTCCTGGACGACTCCCGGATAGGGTGGACCGTCCTGCCCATGAGCTTCGCAATAGACTTAGTGGACTGAGGCGATAGACGCTCCATGCGGGCGTAAAGGGCGGTACTCGCCGCGGCCTTGGGCGGCGGGCAGGGGAGCGCTTGTAGAGCCAGTTTCTGTGGCCCGGATACTCGGCCGTTTGGGTGGCCGCTTGGCAGCATACCCGCCGCCGCTTTCTTTGCAAAAACGCGCCGCGGATTTTCAAGATTCATGTTCAGACTGCCCTTGACAGTCCATTGGACGGAGGGGATATGATTTCATGTGTTGGGTCATTAGTCGCCGCGGCGCCCTTGAAATCCGTACCATACCGGGGTAGCCCGCGCGACCGTGTTGGGGGCTGTTGACCTGTGTCAATGCTTTCTCGATCGCTGACGTTACAGTCGTTCCTATGGCGGGACTTCTAACCTTATAATTCCAACAGGAGGCGGTCATAGTGAGCTCGAAGACTCCATCAATCCACATTCTCAGCGACGGAATCATAAAGTACGACGGCGGCTCAGTATTCGGCCAGATTCCCAAGGTCTCGTGGGAGCAGAAGATGAAACCGGACAGATGGAACAGGGTGAGCCTTGGACTCAACTGCCTTCTGATCCGCACGAAGCACGGCAACGTACTGGTGGACACCGGAGCCGGCAACAAGGAAATGGGAAAGCTGAGAGGGGCGTACGGGCTATCCGCCAGCAAGCTGAGCAAGGGGTTGAAAGAGGTGGGCCTTACCGCCAAGGACATAGACAAGGTCATATTGACCCACCTCCACTTCGATCATTCGGGTGGGTGCACTAAGATAGAGCGCTCCGGCAACCACATCCCGGCATTTCCAAAGGCCACCTACATAGTCCAGGCGTCATGCTGGGAAGACGCTATGGCTCCCAGCGAACTGGGCAGAGCCTCGCACCACTCGGAGGACTTCGCGTGCCTCCAGGAAGCGGGCCAGCTCTCTTTGGTAGACGGCGACTGCGAGGTACTGCCTGACATTTGGGTGAAGGACACAGGCGGGCACTGTCGAGGCCACCAAGTCGTCCACGTAAACTGCGGTGGGGAGAAGGTTGTATTTATGGGCGACGTCATACCTACCACGCACCACCTGGACCTGCCGTACATCGCCGCACTGGACCAGTACCCGGAAGACACCCTTGAAATGAAAAAGGACCTGATGGAGCGCGCCGTCAAGGGTGGCTGGCTGGTGGTCTTTGGGCACGGCAACGAGGAAAGGGCCGGCTACCTGGAGAAGCGGAACGGGGTGGTGACTCTCAAGCCCGTCAACCTTTAGCGGCGGGGCCGGAGAGGCTCTCTCGGCCTTACCCGCTTGGCGGAGCCGCCTCACCGTACAGGGCGCCGTCCAGCTCCCGCAGAAGCCGGGTCTCGGTGACCAGGTTGCCCAGCGGCCTGGCATCGTCGGTATATACACGCACGTAGTTGTCCGTAAGCCCGGACCACATCCCATCGCAGCTGCCTGTGCCCTCCGTTCTCTCCCATAGCGCCGGGCGAGACCGGCCCAGCAGGCTCCGGCGGAAGCTCAGGGCGTGTTCTCGGGCCAGCTGCAATAGCAGCCCGGCCCTTCTAGCCCTGGTAGCGGAGTCAACCTTGTCCGTGAAGTGGGCTGCGGAGGTACCCGGACGCACGGAGTATGGAAAGACGTGCATGTCCGAGAAGCGAATATCCCGGCAGAAACGATAAGTCTCCAGAAACTCCTCCTCCGACTCCCCCGGAAAGCCGGCTATCACGTCGGTGGTGATGGACGCGCCGGGCGCCGACGACCGGACCCGCTCAACCGTCCTGGCAAAGAGCTCGGTGGTATACCGCCGCCTCATGCGGCGCAGCGTCGTATCGCTGCCGCTCTGAAGGGGTATGTGGAAGTGGGGGCACAGCCGCGAGTCCTGCCACAGCGCCAGCAGATCCTCTCCCATCTCCTGGGGCTGCACGGATGAGACCCTAATTCGTGGAATTGTAGTTTTGTTTAGCAACATCTCTATGAGCCGGGCCAGGCCGGCGCCTGGAATATCGAAACCGTAGCTGCCAAGCTGAGTGCCCGTGAGCGCCACTTCGCGGAACCCCTCTTCCTCCAGCGCCCGAACCTGGGCCAGCAGGGCGTCGGGCGGGATGCTGCGCTCTCTGCCGCGGACCCTGGGCACTATGCAGTAGGCGCACACCTGGTTGCATCCCTCCTGGATCTTCACCATCGCCCTGGCGCGGCGAACCGGCCGTGCGTCTCGCTCCTGGCCCACCGCGCACGGTGTGAGAGGGTCGTTCCTGAGCGCCACGACCTCTTCTACCAGCCTGGCTTTTTGGGTATTGCCCAGTACCAGGTCCACCTCCGGAAGAGCCTC
The DNA here is from genome assembly GCA_965221925.1 of Dehalococcoidia bacterium. Classification (GTDB taxonomy): domain Bacteria; phylum Chloroflexota; class Dehalococcoidia; order Lucifugimonadales; family UBA2985; genus JAPPHY01. Next base: position 1,486,862 of record OZ244924.1, read on the forward strand.
CAGCGCCTCCGGCTCTCTCTGAGCGTAGCAACCCGTTGCCACAATGAGCGCCGCCGGGTTTCGGCGACGGGCGGCTCTCAGAGCCTGGCGAGCCTTGCGGTCCGCCAGGTGGGTCACGCTGCACGTATCCAGTACGTAGACGTCGGCGGGCTGGCCGGAGTCCACCACCCGGTAGCCCGACCGGACGAATCCCCTGGATAGAGCCTGGGAGTCGGCCTGGTTCAGCTTGCAGCCGTGGGTCTCGATGAGTACAGTAGGCACTTTGCGCGTCCGGTAGCTTGGCTCATGTTATTATAGACAACGCGGCGACTAGGGACAATAAGGCCGCTTTGACTCCAACCGCGGGCGAGCGTACAATACGCCCCGGCATAGCCCACAACCAACGCCGGATAGGATCGGAGAGCGTGGTGACCATTGAGGACCGCCTGAACATACCCTTCGTCAACGGCGCCCTGCTGGTCGAAGCCCTCACGCACCCCTCCGCGGTGAACGAAGACCCACGGGCGTTCTCCGCCTCCAACCAGAGGCTGGAGTTCCTTGGCGATGCCTTTTTGGACTTTCTGATAGCCCAGGAGCTGTATACCCGCCTTCCACAGGCGTCTGAGGGAGAGCTTACGGAGCTCCGCGCGGCCGTAGTCCGGAGTGAGACGCTGGCAAGGGTGGCCCGCAACCTCTCCCTGGGGTCGTTCCTGCACATGGGACAGGGGGAGGAGGGAAGCGAGGGACGTGACAGGGAGTCCAACCTGGCCTGCGCGCTGGAGGCCCTGGTCGGCGCCCTGCTGCTGGACCGGGGGGCCGATGCTGCCTACGGCATCATCCTGGGTTTCATGCAGCCTGAGTTGGATCGCGTGGCGCTGGAGGGGGTAGTCAAAGACCCGAAGTCACGGCTCCAAGAGCTGACGCAGGGCAGGGGAGATGGGTCGCCTGTCTATCGCGCCATCTCCCAGTCCGGCCCGGACCACCTCAGGGTCTTCACTGTCGAAGTGACCGTGTCGGGCCGGGTTCTGGGCACAGGCTCGGGGCGCCGCAAGGTGGACGGGGAGCGGGCCGCCGCGGAAAAGGCCTTCATGGCGTTGGAGGGGTCTGCTCAGCGTCCGCCCTCCTCTCAGGCGTAACCAGAAACAACAGCGACGGCAGCGCCAGCAGGCCGAGGATTCCCCACGCGGGCACATCGCCAAAGGTTTCTCCGAGGGAGCGTTTGTTCTAGCCTTTTTATTTTAGGAGTGTCCTTTTATTTCTCACCCCTTCCTAAGTCGTTACTGCGTCCTCTCGATCTCGCCCCGCGCTGGCGCGCTGATGTTAAAGGCTTCGTTGTACCCAGAGAACTCCATCGTGCCTTCTACGGAGTAGCCCTCTTCATCGCCCACTGCTGGGAGAGTCGCTGTAGTCGTGGTACGAAGCAGAAGATTGTTATCTTTATCTATCCACACATCCACAGTCTCGCTGGCGGAGAGATACTGCTGTCGCGCGTCCGCCAAAGCATCCCGCGAGTCTGCCGGCAGGTCATCCCAATTAGGCCAATAGACCGTCGCCGCCTTAGTCGCCATATCTGTTGTCCCTCGAAAGTGAGCTACGGTGACTCCATTCTCTTGCTCTTCGCCCACCAGGGTTACGTCGGTGAGGAACTCCAACGCCGAGTCTACAAGGGAACTAGCCGCAACTGAAGCCGGAGACCCCACCAAGGGGCTTTCGGGAAGTATTGACTCCTTCCAAAGCCCGGCTCCTCCCTCCCTGGAATAATGGCTACCTCTTATCATCTTTGTCTCCCGCAGCAATATACCGTTCGCGTCGTAATCCCGCCCGTAGTTCTTGTCCGGCAACTCCATCTGGCCCAACAGGGTCCCTCTCTCCGTCGCGCCGGAGTCCCAAGTCTGCGAGCCGGTCAAACTGTATTGGAAAGACTGCATCTGGATGCTATTCTCGCTGGCCTGTTTCAGCATAGCCGCCAAGGCCGAATCTGGTGCGGGGCGAGTCGCCCAGACTACAGCCACCGTCACCAACAACACGGCAACCAGAGCGACGAGAGCATATCGGTTTCTCGCAATTAACATAGCCTATACCTCCTAAAAAGTGAATGGATGACTCTGGTTCTCTCAGGGGAGTATCTGTGTCGCTTGCGTGGTTCTGTACCACACCAACGAGCTGTGATGAACCTTGTGAGTCCCGTTGGTTTTCATATAAACCCCCTGTATAATCGGCCATTGTGGGGCACTTACCCAATGGCCGCCAGTGCAGGTGGAGCAGTCATTGATTTCGCTGTCCTTCAAGCTCCAGGTGTTGTGGTAACGCAAGGAGAAACGGCCTCCCCAATAGGCGTATGTTACAGACACCGTTGTCTTCGTCTTAACTTCTCCGTGGGCGGCAGTAGAAGCTTTGCATCCCAGTGGTGCCATCGGGAAACGAATAGAGGTAATTGTAGTGGGTTGAAGACTTGCCGTACGCCGTGCCGCCGCCAGGTATGCTCTGGTTTCCGGTGGAGTCTGAGGCGTAGGGCTGAGCGTACCAGCATCCAGCCTCCGCCTCTTGGGTTACTGTCATCAGCCAGAAGGCCATTACCGCCGCCGCCAGCCCCACCGCCATCACCATCCCTTTCGATTTTGCCAATGAGCGCGTCATAAGTGTGTCTTCCTTTTGGAATAAGCGTGTAATGTGACTCAGTGTCACCTTGGGGACAACAGTTGTGTTTCTTCGTCCTCGCCCTTCCGCTTCCATCGTCCTTTTCTGTGCGTGTAGGGGTTCACGTTCTTATCAGGACGCCGGTGCGGTCGGTCGGGCCTTCTTAGCCAGGACATCCCATCGCCATCACCTCACATTCCAGCCCAAGACTTGCTCCCTGGAGCGGAATCAACAGGAGGAGGCGACTTCGGGGAACCGGGGCCTTGCATTATCGGCTGGGGACCGATAGCACGGGGTCGGGTTGCGCACCATCTTACTTGTGTCCCGCTTTCGGGATGCTGGCCCATGCCCCCTCAATGGTGTAATCATCACCATCTGGGGTATCCTTCTGCAGTATGTGGCTGCTGCCCGCGCGTGTCAAGCTCGGAGGGCGCACGGCGCAAATGGCAACCTGGCTCCGCTCACACCATTCGACTAGGGCCTGTTCACACAAAGGAGTCTGGTTGTAGTACACTGTAGGCATGGAGATTACAGAGGCTCAGTACGAACGCATAGCCCCAGTCTTCCCTGTTCAGCGTGGCAACGTCAGTCTGTCCAATCTACAAGTCCTAACGCTATCCTGTACGTCGCTGAGCAAGGCTGCAAGTGGCGTGGGCTGCCGCCTCGCTTCGGCAACTGGCACACCGTCTACACTCGGATGAACCGATGGTCGAAGAAAGGAGTGCTTGACCGGGTGTTCGAATATCTGCAACGAGAGCAGATGGTGCGCATCAAGCTGGAGGCGGTTTCTCTGGACAGCACGATCATCAAGGTCCATCCCGATGGTACCGGTGCGGTAAAAAAACGGACCCCAGTCCATCGGCAAGTCCCGGGGCGGTTGGACCACCAAGATTCATATGGTTGCCGCGGATGCTCGAACAGCCGTGACGTTCTCCCTCTCACCGGGACAGGCCCACGACGCGCCAGAGGGGCGCAAGCTGTTGGCGCGCCTAAGGTTGGAGGGGCAGAACCCGTACCTGTTGATGGACCGGGCATATGAGGGCAATGAGACCCGCCAGCTGGCGTTGGCGTTGGGGTTCATGCCGGTTGTTCCGCCCCTCAGCACCCGGGTTGCTCCATGGGAGTACGACAGGGAGATGTACAAGAGGCGCAACGAAATCGAGCGGTTGTTCCGCCAGTTGAAGGGGTTCCGGCGTATCTTCTCGCGCTTTGAGAAGCTCGACGTGCTCTTCCTCGGGTTCCTCTCATTCGCACTTATCTTTGATGCACTGCGCTAGTGTGAACAGGCCCTAGGCCCAGAGCCTCCTCCGTATCAAGTGCGGGACAAGCTACGTACTTGATGCGGGAGTGAACATGAGACCCCGCCGCCCCTGGATGCTTGCTTCGCTAAATTCACGAAGGAAGTGCAACACTTGGTTGAGGTGTTGCCATTGAAGAGAGGTATGGGGGCGCCTGTCTATCGCGCCATCTCCCAGTCCGGCCCGGACCACCTCAGGGTCTTCACTGTCGAAGTGACCGTGTCGGGCCGGGTTCTGGGCACAGGCTCGGGGCGCCGCAAGGTGGACGGGGAGCGGGCCGCCGCGGAAAAGGCCTTCATGGCGTTGGAGGGGTCTGCTCAGCGTCCGCCCTCCTCTCAGGCGTAACCAGAAACAACAGCGACGGCAGCGCCAGCAGCGCGGCGGACATTGCCATGAACACCATGACGGCGGTGAGGATGCCGTAAGCGGAGAACATGGGCATGGGCGCGACCCCCATTATCGTAAAACCCACGATGCTGGAGGACCCCGACGCTATCAGGGCCATGCCCGTGCTCCGGGCCGACTCCTCTATCGCCTCCACACGGTCGCCCGTCCTGCCCATCTCCTCCCGGAACCGTTGTGTGAGGTGAATGGAGAAATCCACACCCACGCCAATGGAGACCGCGCCGATGGTTGCCGTTACAAAGTTGAGGTCAAACCCCAGCAGGTACATTATGCCGTAGAGCCAGGCCACCACCAGCCCAATGGGAACAATGGTGACAAAGGCGTAGCGTACCGAGCGCATGAACAGCGCCGCCACCAGGAAGCAGGCCACCACAGCAATGGGCAGCGATGTGAGCAGGGAGCGCATAGCGGCATTCAGTGAGGCGGCCCTGGTGAAGGCGGAGCCGGTGAGGCCGGCCCTTGAGATGGAGGGTACGTCTTCAAGAAACTCCAGGTCAGCCTCGATGGCCTGCCGCGCTCTGGGCGCCACCGACTGCTCCCTGGTGCCTGGCAGGGCGACCAGAATCTGTAGGGCGTCTGGCGCGCGCCCTGCGGGATCGTGGAAGAGGCTGCCCCGAATTTGGGCCGGCGTGAAAGACGGCGTGGATGCGCCCAGGGGTACGCCGTACCCCCCAATGTAGTCGAAGGCCGCCCTGAACTGGGCCTGGGTGTCCGGCAACTCGTCCCCGTCTGAGTCCGTGATAGCCTGCCCAGTGACAAGCTCCACCTGGGAGCGTGCGTAATCGCTGCCGATGAGACGCTCCATCATGTCGAATATCGTCCAGCTGTACAGCGTGGGCTCTCCATCGACTCCCTTGGCAACGTAGGGGTTGGCCTTAAGCTTTGCCTGAAGCTCCCTGAGGGCCTCGATGGAATCTACGGACGACAGATCGCCCTCTATGTAGATGATCCCTGGCTCTCCCTGAGCGGCCCCAACGTGGTATTCAAACTTGTCCAGGCCCACCACGAAGTCTGAGCCGCTATCGAGGAAGTCTTTGACGTCCAACTGGGCCTCCAGCCTGAAGGCAAAAACCAGGGCTGCCCCTGTCACGACAGCCACCACAGGGAGCACAAGAAAGCGTCTCCGAGCCAACCTCGACACCACCCACTCGACTCTGAGCGTCCTGCGGGGCCGGCTGTCATCGGGGGAGAGCCTCGTCTCCAATGCAGGGTCAGCGTTGGCCTGTCTGCCTTCCTTTCGGGCATCCAGCCGCATGAAGACCAGAGGTACCCAGATTCCCATGATTATGAAGGAGGAGACTACCGCTATGCCGGCGGCAATCCCAAACCCGATTATCGACTCTATGCCGGAGACGGTGTTGGAGAAGAAGGCCACGCCGTCGGTGAGCATGGCCAGTACCAGCGCGCCCATTACACCGGCAAACCCCACCCGCAGGGCCAGGCGCGGCCCACGCCCCTTGCCCCTCTCCTCGCGGTAGCGGTGAAGGGCGTGGATGGCAAAGTCCACCCCAAGGGATATCATGGCTATGGGCACTATCAACTCCACCACCAGGCCGGCCTTGAGGCCAATGAGGTTGGACAAACCCTTGAGCCACACTATCAGCATGGCCAGGCCAAGGGCGGAAAGGAGGACGGCCCGCCAGGAGCGAAGGCTTATTCCTATCACCACCAGCACGCCCAGAACGGTGGCGAAGATGAAGGGGATGACGGTGCGTCCCTCGTCCTGGGACTCCAGGTTCGGGTCTATGACGACTCCCCAAAGCCGGTAGTTCCGCTCCTCGCCCCTCAGGATTCTCTGAACATTCCTGCCAAAGTACTCCTTCTGTACTGCGGTCTCGTCCCCCCCGACGGCAATGGTCAAGGATCCTCCGCCAAGCCTGTTGTTCTCCGCTATCACGAAGGCCATGATGGCCGGAGCGCTCCAGCGCCGGTACTGCCCAATGCCCTCCGACTCCTCCAGGGTGAAGGAGGCCTTCTCGGATATGGACTCCAACAAATTGAATGTGGGGGAGCCCTCTTCCAGCACGAAGTGCAGGGCAATCTTCACATCCTCGTCACTGGCCCGTTCCAGGTCTGTGCCCATGTCAGCCAGGGCAGCTTGAACGGCGTCGGCGACAGTGTACATGCCGTGGATGGGACGCTGAGTACTGGGGTTGTTGCCCTTGTACAGGTAGGGCTGGACCTCCAGCTTGGGCGGGCTCAACTCCCCGCGCTCATCCGCTCGGCGCAGGGATTCCTCGTTTTGGTACAGCTCCCAGAGAGCGGCCTGTGTAAGAACGTCGCCCTCCCGCCCATCCGTGGATTCCAGAATATAGGACGGCACATAGAGGGCGGGAGGGAAGCGCTCGTCCACCAGGTCCCGCAGGTCAAAGACCGCGCCTCCGGGCTCCGTTGAAGCTTGCTCGTCCGGCGCCAAGGCTACGAGGGGGCCGATAAGCAGGAGAGTCACAACCAGGACACCCAGGACTATCCAGCCTGAATACCGCTCCAGGAATGTACTGAAGCTCTCAGCGAGATTCGCGCTATCTCCGGTCTCAGTTCTTACGCGCCGCCTCCGGTACGATAATCGTACCGCATAGTATCAGACGCGGGCGGTACTGCAAAGGAGTGGGGCTGACTCGGAAGCCCGACGCATTGCCGGAGCGTCATACCGAGAGGCCCGGCGGTGTGATTCATAGGTTACAACCTGTGCGCCTGCCTAGACATTGCAAGCGTGGTAGCCTATTATCCATCCATGTACCGGAAGCGATTCTCCTGGGTAATCGCGGCCTTGGTTGCGCTGCTGCTGGTGGCAGGTTGCGCAGGCGGGGCTGATTCCGCCTCGACAGGCGCAGCCGATAGGCCTGCCGCGCCTACGGCCATCGCGCCCGCGTTCATGCAAGAGCCGCTCCCCACTCCTGCTCCGGTAGCGCGGGAGGCACTGGATGAAGAGTCGAGCGCTGACGGCAGCATAAAGGCGCAGGCGTCGCTTCCGGCGCAGGACCGCATCATCGTACACACAGCGTACCTGTCCCTGGTCACTGACGACGTAGCCCTTGCCATCGGCCGCGTGGGAGACATGGCTGGGCGTCTTGGCGGCTGGGTGGTCGGCTCGGAGCGCTCGTCCCGTCACAGCGGCTCCATCGCCGTTAGAGTGCCCGCCGCGTCCCTGGATGAGGCCCTTCGGCTAATCGGGGAGATGGCCGAAGTTGAGGCCCGCTCCATCACCAGCCAGGACGTTACCGACGAATACGTAGACAGCCAGTCCCGCCTGGTCAGCATGCGAGCCACGGAGCAGCGGCTGCTGTCCTTCCTCGAACAGGCGGAAAGCGTGGAGGACGCCCTGCGAGTCCAGAAGGAGCTTTTCGATCTCCAGCTGCGGATAGAGGAGACCCAGGGACGGCTGAACTTCCTGTCGCAGACCGCGGCCTTCTCTCTGATAGAGGTCAGCCTGAGACTCGCCCCGCAGACCATCAACGTGAACGCAGGACCGGACACCTCAGCGCGGGTGGGTCAGGCCGTGAAGTTCCGGGCTTCATTCGTCGCCACGCCGGGCATAGACCACTACACCTACGTCTGGGATTTCGGCGACGGGTCGTCGGTCGCCGGCAGCGGCACGATACCGACCCAGAGCGGCGAGCGACTGACTGCCACTATGACCCACAGCTACAATGAGGACCTGGACTCCGAGTACATCGCTACCATCACGCTGGAAGGGGCCGGCGAGGGCGGCATAGCCGAGGGCGCCGACTCCCTTGAGGTGTCGGTGAGACGCGTGCCTATCATATCGGTGTTCGCAGGCGAAGACAGGACCGTAGAGGAGGGCGCTTTGACGGAGTACAGCGCCTCCTTCACAAGGCCGGGAGAGCTGTGGGACTACCAGTACCAGTGGGATTTCGGCGACGGATCTCCCACAGTCACGGGCAACCCGGAGGAGGGAAGCACACGCATAGATGAGGGTCACGCGTTTGCCGACCACCGCCCCTTCGCGTACACGGCCGCGCTGACGGTCAGCGCCATGAGCGACGCCGGCCAGGTTTCCGGCTCCGACTCCATTGAGGTGCGTGTGACGGAGGCCGAGCGCTTTCTGGTAGGCGGATGGGACGTTGGCAACACCTTCAAGTCGGCAGTGCGGGCGCTCTCGACTCTGGTCAGGGAGCTTGTGCGACTCTCCATATGGCTGGTTGTCTTCCTGCCTGTGATCCTGTTGGGCATAGGCGCTCTCTTCCTGCTGCGCCGCTTCCTGAACCGGCTTGACCCGTCCATTCGACGTCGCCAGTACGTCAGTGAGGTTGTGGAGCCGCCGCCCGAAGAGCCGCCCGCGCGAGAGTAGGGCAGGGGCGCCGCTATCCAACCGCCCACTCAGAGCCTGCTCCAGCGCTCTAAGCAGGTCTGCGCCTAATCCTTCCAGCATAATGGCTACCAGTCTGTCACTCCCTCAACCGGTGACGACGACCACGAGAACCGGGGCGGGTGATATTGCGGTTCCACACCGTCCCAAGTATCATTGTTGATAGAGTCCGTTGACAGAAACCGCATTTCAATGAAGCCCCCACGCATAGCAGCAGCCCTTGCGCCCTTCTTCCTGGCTACCGCCATGCTCCTTGCGCCCCTTGCCGCCGGCTACGCCTGGGTGTCCGGAAGCCACGCCGACGAGACCCAGTTTCACCGTCACCACCTGCTGGAGAAGCTGTCTCCCAACTCCCATCACCACCCGACGGAACGACTGCCGGAAGCGGAAGCCGCGGACCTTGACGGGGGCAGCCAAAACGGGATCCTGGCCCTACTCATCGCCTCTACCGTAGCGTCTTCGCCCGTGATGCTGGCAGCCTCCGCAGCCGGAGGTGTCAGCCACTTCGACGGCGCAGTGGCCGCTCTCACGGCCGCAGCGGCCGCAGCGCTATTCACGAATCACGTCATGCCCTTTTACCTTCACTCCACGCGCCCACAAACCCGGCCAACCCCCCCGGAAAGACCCCCCACTGCCTAGCCGAAGCCCCGCTCATCCTTCTACTCTCGCTACTCTCGTTTTTGCATGGTTTGGGCTCATGCCTTTCGCCGCGCAAGTTAGATGGGGAACGCATTGAAGCCTCTGATAAGGCCCCTTTCCACGGCTATTCTGGCGCTGCCGGTAGTGGTGGCGCTATGGCTCAGTGTCAACCTTTCCATAGCGCAGGCCAACGGGCAAACGGTGTCCATCCTGGATACCACACAAGGCACCTACCGGGTGGATGTTAGAGTCTCCCCGCCAAGTCCAAGGGTGGGCAGCCTCCATATGTCCATTGTGCTGACGACCGTGGACGGGGGGGAGCCGGTGACCGATGCCTTGGTCAGGGTCAAGGCCGTGGGGCCGTTGCCGGAGTCGCTACTGTTGGGGCCGTTGGACGCCACCGCCACTCCGCCAACGTACAACTGGTACGACCTTAACGTATCCCTTCTGCAAGAAGGAGAATGGGGCTTCATAGTCGACATCACGCAGGGCGACCGGCAGACCACGCTCGAGTTCCCGCTCAGCGTGAGCTACGCAACGGTGAACTGGGGCGTGGTGATCGTCCTTATCGCCGCCATTCCACTGCTGGTCGCCGCAGCATGGTACCTGCGGGAGTCCGCCCGTGGCGGACTGTCGAGACGCAGGCCATAAATCGCGAGAAGGAGCAGCAATGAAACAGATCACCCCGATTGCCACGCTGGCAGCGGCTCTGGCCCTCATATTGGCGTGCGGCGTAGGCGAACCGGAAGAGCTGACCTTCACTCTGGAAATCAAGGACCGCGCCCTTGCTCAGGGGAACACGACGTTGGAGGCAAAGCAAAACGACAAGATAGCCATCGAATTGACGTCTGACGAGCTTGTGAACTACCACCTGCACGGGTACGACCTGGAAGGAGACGTCGGACCCGATATGCCCGTAACCATGGAGTTCGACGCCTATTCCACCGGAAGCTTCCCATTCACCATCCACATCCCTTCCGCGGACGGAAGCAAAGGCGGCCACACGCACGGCGGGGATGTAGACAAGTGTAAAGCGGAACTTGCGCCGGGCGACCCCATGCCGCAGATTTCGGTCAGCGCAGGCCCCGCAGATGAACCCAATCTCATAGAAGTAGCGGTTGAGACCCAGAACATTGAGTTGGCGCCAGACGGAAACCATTGGCACCTGCAGGTAAACGGTGAGCCGGTCGGCATGTATGCGAACCCACAAGTGACCTTTGACAGCCGCCGTTACGAAAGCTCCGGGAAATACGAGATCATGGTGAGCCTGAACAACGCCCAGCATTGCGACTACGGCATACAGGCCATGACAACCGTCATGCTGGATGACGGGCAGTCCATGTCCACCGACCACACAAACGGCAGTGGAGACAGCGGAGGCCCGGAAGAGGAGGTAGAGCTGGGCCGATTGGTGGTTCAGCCCCGGTAGACCGGCGTGGAACCTTATAGAGGTAACTCGACATGATACGGCCAATACACAGGCTGCCGGCGCTCCTGCTCGTTGCGGCGGGGGCTCCGGCAGCGCAGCCAGTCTACGCCCACGGCTTCGGGGAGCGGTATGACTTGCCCGTCCCCCTGGAATACTACTTGCTGGGAGCAGCGGCGACTGTGGCCCTCTCATTCGTGGTGATTGGCGTTTTTGTGAGAGGCGCGCCGGGGTTGTATGGGTACTGGCGCTACAACCTCTTTGGCCTTCGCCCGCTTGCGACCCTGCTCCAGAGCCGCGCCTTCATCATCGCAGCGCAGGTGTGCGCGGTTTTTCTCTTCCTACTGGTGATCGCTGCGGGCATCCTGGGAGATCAGTCGCCCAGCGCCAACTTCTCGCCAACCTTCGTGTGGGTCATCTGGTGGGTGGGACTGGGCTTTTTCGTGGCCCTTGTGGGCAACCTGTGGGCGTTGATGAACCCTTGGAGCATCCTCTTTGGCTGGGCAGAGGCGCTGAACAGGCGACTCAGGCCGGACTCCGACCTGGACCTGGGATTCGAGTACCCGCGCCGGCTTGGAGCGTGGCCCGCCTTTGCGCTGTTCTTCGCCTTCGCCTGGCTGGAGAACGCCTTTCCAGGCGCCTCCGACCCCGTCAACATAGCCTTGTTGGCGTTGGCTTACTCGGTGGTCACCTGGGCAGGGATGCTCCTCTTTGGCAGGCATGTGTGGCTCCGCTACGGAGAGGGATTCTCCGTTGTGTTCGGCTTCCTGGCCCGGTTCGCCCCTACGGAGGCGCGTACGCCCCACGGGGACTACTGCCACGACTGCGAGGCCGCCTGCCACCCCTCCGGTGACGAGTGCGTCAACTGCTACGCCTGCTGGGAGAGCGCCGACCGGTACGAGCGCGAGTTGAACCTGCGGCCCTGGGCGGTCGGACTGGCCCGGCGGGAGGGCGTCACAACGGACATCCTGGTCTTCGTGATTCTGATGCTGGCAACCGTCACCTTCGACGGCTTCAGGGCGACGCAGCTATGGCAGGAGATCAGCGTTGGACTTTGGGACGTGTGGGCCGTCGTCTTCAACGCCAGGGAGTTCAGTGACAACGCCCGCATCGTCATCGACACCATCGGCCTTGTCACGTTCCCGGCCATATTCATCGGGGCGTACCTAGCCTTCTCCTGGATGATGGCCCGCGCCGCCGGGGTCGAGGCGCTCGTTTCGGACGTGGCGCGGACCTTCGTGTACTCGCTGGTCCCCATAGCCCTAGCCTACAACATCGCCCACTTCTTCACCCTCCTGGCAATACAGGGGCAGCTCATCATACCCCTGTCGTCTGACCCATTCGGCTACGGGTGGGACATCTTTGGGACGGCCGACTACAGGGTCAACATCGCTCTGGTCAACGCCAAGTTTGCGTGGTTCCTTAGCGTGGGGGCGATTGTCCTAGGGCACATCATGGCCGTGTACCTGGCGCACGTCATCGCCCTGCGAACTATGGACGACCACCGGGCCGCGTTGAGGAGCCAATACCCCATGCTGGCCCTTATGGTGACGTACACCGCGGCCAGCCTGTGGATTGTGGCTCAGCCCATTGTGGGCCACGGCTAGCGCAGTTCGGTGGCATACCCCTGAAGCGGAACAGGGTCGAACGCAACGAGCTTATCAAACGGCTCCTAGCGGACAAATGCGAGATGTGCGGCTCAACGGTGGCTATCGAAGTCCACCATATCCGCGCCCTTCGCGACCTGGACGTGAAAGGCCCACTGGAAAAGCCCAAGTGGGTACAATTCATGGCGGCTCGGCGGCGCAAGCCCCTCGTGGTTTGTCGTCCCTGCTCCCTGACCGCCCACGGCGGCGACTGGCAACCGCACAAGCAAAAGTAGGTAGTGTCCCCACTGTGGTAAACTAATACCACTTCGTCCTATGCAAGTTAGGAGAGCAAACGTGCAGCAACCCAGTCAGCTAATGGTTAAGGTCGGCATCGCCCTAGGTGCGCTTGGCCTCGTCCTAGCCCTCATCGGCTGTGGCAGCGAGCCGGAATCCGGCAATGGGTCGGAATCCGGCGAGCATAGCGGAAGCTCAGAAGCCAGCGAGGGCGGCGAGGGCGGTGAAGAATCCGGTACTCAGTTCGCTGTCGGCGATACCTTCGACGAGGTACGGGCCGGGGCTCGGCTCATGCTGTCGTACGACTCGACCGCTAACGCCTTCAAGGGCACGGTGGAGAACACCACAAGCGCCACGCTGCGCAGGGTCAGGGTCGAAGTCCACCTCTCAAACGGAGTTGAGTTAGGCCCGACCACCCCGGTCGACCTGGCTCCAGGTCAGGTTGTGGAAATCACTCTCCCGGCAAGCAGCCAACCCTTTATCTCATGGAGCGCGCACCCAGAAGTCGGCTGATTGCTGGAACGCCAACACAGTAGACACTACCGCCTTATAAAGACACTGGAGAGCCGGATGCGGTGAAAGCCGCACGTCCGGTTCGGAGGGGGACCGATGGAAAAGCGCTCTGAGCGATCAGGGTAATTCGCCGGCGGCCTACCCTACACATCTCTCTGGTCAACGCCAGGTTCGCGTGGTTCCTGAGCGTGGGGGCAGTTGTCCTGGGGCACATCATGGCCGTGTACCTGGCGCACGTCATCGCCCTGCGAACTATGGACGACCACCGGGCCGCGTTGAGGAGCCAATCCACAGGCTGGCCCTTATGGTGACGTACACCGCGGCCAACCTGTGGTTGTGGCCCAGCCCATTGTGGGCTACGACACAGCAGTTCGGTGGCGATTGACTCCCCGAACGCGGCGGGGTAGAATCTGGGCAGAAAGCCGCGAGGTGAGAAGATGCCTGTGTACGAGTACGTTTGCGCAACCTGCCGAAACCGATTTGAGAAGCTGCGCTCCATGTCCGGCATGGATGACGATGCGCCATGCCCCGACTGCGGAAGCCATTCAGCCAGGACGCTCTCCGTGTTCTCGGCGTTCATCAAAAGCCCCGGCGGTGAGTTGGCCCCCGTGGGCGGTGTCGGAGGTGGCTGCGGGTGCAGCGATGGTGGAGGATGCGGCTGCTCCGGCGGCATGGAGTTCTAGCCCAGGCTGCGATGGATAGCCCGGCTCAACCCGGGCCCGCCGTGGCTTTCCATCGACCCAATACCCACCTGTCAACTCCCCAGGCCGCCAGCATCAGAATCAGCGCCTGCGCTATGGCCGATACGGCAATGAACAGCGCGGCCTGCATGAAGAACCCCTCGGTGAACAGCCGGGTCAGGTAGTTGTACCGCGGGTCAAAGGTCCACGTCCCGCCGGCGAAGCTGAGGACGTGAAACTGGTAGAAGAGTTGGTCGAAACCCACCAGGGACGCCAGCCCTCCAATGGCAAGCAGCCCCACAGTAGCCAGGCATCCCAGCACAACGCGCCACGCCAGGGCGCGAGCGCTCCTCCCCCCGGAGACCGCCAGCACAACCGCCGCGTAGACGATAAGGTACGCGCCCGCGGCCACCTGCAGCCTGTACACCCAGCGCACAAGCCCCTTCACGTCCCGCATGTGCAGCGCCTCCCGCTCATTGAACAGGGCCCGCTCCTCGCCATCCAGGACGACCCTGGTGTCCAGGAGCTCATCCGAGGAGTTGAAGTAGTCCCGTATGTCGGCGGCCACTGTCATGAGTTGGGCCATGTCCAGGCCGGTGGTGGCCTCGACGTTGTACTGCTCAAAGCCGAAACGGTAAAGCTGGAGGCTGTTGAAGGCCATGCGGACGTTGGTTGTCACGAGGAAGACGGGCATAGCCAGAATGAAGGCCGCGATAGCCAGCCGCCCGAGCAGAGGACGCGCCTTCTCAATAACAAGGACAGCCGAGTTCACACGTACATTGTAGCAGGTCTGCCACTTGGTGAGCTTCTCAAGGCATACGCCTCCACACTCGCTTACTCACCCTCTCTCTCCGCTCATATGGTTCGACCTACTCACCCCGGTTTAGGTACGGGGCAGGTTATGAGTGGGACGAGGGCCGCGCAGAGGCAGTTGCGCACACAGAGCCGCGTTGCGACTGCCAATAGCGCGTGCTATGATGAATCGTCATGTTCGGTAGGCTGTTGGGCAGGCGTGATAAGGTTCAAGAGGGCTTGAAGCGGAGCCGCGAGTCGTGGCTGTCCCGGATGACGCATATCGTCCAGCGTTCCCGGCTGGATGAGGCTCTGTGGGAGGACCTGGAGGAACTGCTCATATCCGCCGACGTCGGGGTCGCAACATCGACCCGCCTCATCGAAAATGTCAGGGCCACGGCGGAGCGCCAGGGACTGAAGGACACCTCCGAGGTCGTCGACCTGTTGAAGCAGGAGTTGGTGACGCTATTGTCGGCAGCGGGCAGCGCCAACGGCCCGGACAGGTTGCAGAGCGCAGGCCAACCCAGGGTTGTGCTGGCGATAGGGGTCAACGGGGTAGGGAAGACCACCAGCGTCGCCAAGCTGGCCCACTACCTGACGGAGCAGGGCAACCGGGTGCTCCTGGCCGCCTCAGACACCTTCCGGGCGGGGGCCATCGAGCAGCTACACATCTGGGGGCAGCGCGTGGGGGTGGACGTGATCGCCCACAGGGCGGGCGGAGACCCCGCGGCGATAGCCTACGATGCCCTTGAAGCCGCCCGCGCCAGGGGGGTGGACTTCGTCATTGTGGATACCGCCGGAAGGCTACATACCAAGCTCAACCTCATGGAGGAGATGAAGAAGATCAACCGCGTGCTGGCCCGCCTGGACCCGGAAGCGCCCCATGAGACCATCCTGGTCATGGATGCCACCACGGGACAGAACGGGCTGGCGCAGGCCCGCTCCTTCACCGAGGCTATGGGCTGCACCGGCGTTTTCCTGGCAAAGCTGGACGGCACGGCCAAGGGAGGCGCGGTCGTCGCCATTGTCCAGGAGCTGGGGCTGCCAGTGCTGTTCATTGGCACCGGCGAGGGCATGGAGGACATGGCGCCCTTCGACCCGCGGGAGTTCGTGGAGGAGCTGTTCTCCACGAACCCCCAATGACAGACGTCTTTTGATCCGTGTGTCCTGTGTTAGACTCTTTCCCATGCAGGGAGGAAAAGGCCGGGGAGTATAGGGGGGAGATGCGTTGCTGAACGTCCTCTACTGGCTCCTGGTCATCGAACTGATAGGCTTGGCGGCCTTTCCCTTTGCCTTTGCCCTTATGCCCTGCCTCAGGGACAGGGGGTACTCCGTGGCAAAGCCCCTGGGGCTTGTGCTTCTGTCCTGGCCTCTGTGGTTCCTGGGGTCAGTCCACCTGATACCCACCACGTCGTTAACCCTGTGGATGGCGCTGTGCCTGTTTTCCGCGGCCGCCCTCTGGTATGCGCGGCGGCGCTTTGCGGAGATAGTCGAGTTCGTCCGCAGGGAGAAGCTCGCCATACTCGTGGGGGAAGGTGTGTTTCTGCTGCTGTTCGCGGCCTGGGTGGTCTATCGGCTGTACGACCCGGCGATAGACAGCACGGAGCAGCCGATGGACTTCGCCTTCCTCAACGCCTCCACTTTGGCCGGCTTCTTCCCCCCGGAAGACCCCTGGCTCAGGGGCTGGGACGTGCCGTACTACTACTTTGGCTACCTGATGATGGGCAACCTGACGGAGCTTACGTTCATCCCCTCTCGAATATCCTACAACCTGGCCCTGGCTCTAATACCCGCAATGGCGGGCATGGCTGCCTTTGGGCTGACGTACAACCTGGCGCGCGCCCACGGCGCGTCGGCCCTGAAAGGGGCGCAATTTGCCCTCCTGGCACCGGTTCTGCTGCTGGCTGTGAGCAACCTGGAGGGCATACTGGAGCTCGCAAGCCTGCGAGGGTGGGGGAGCGAGTCCTTCTGGCAGTGGGTGGGCATCAAGGATCTGGGGCCGGCGGAGGCCGCTTCATGGCGTCCAACGGAGCATCTCTGGTGGTGGCGCGGCACGCGGGTCATCGACACGCTCAACGCGCAGGGAGGCAGCCTGGACTACACCATAACCGAGTTCCCGTTCTTCAGCTTTCTGCTGGGAGACCTTCACCCGCATGTGATGTCGATACCCTTCGTCCTCCTGTTCGTCAGCTTCAGCTTCAACCTGCTTCTATCGCCGGCCCGGATAGGCGCGCGATGGGTGCGGGAGAATCCGTGGACTGTGTTGGCGGCCGCGCTGCTTCTTGGGGCGCTGGCCTTTGTCAACGCGTGGGACATAGCTACCTTTGCGACCCTCTGGGCGGCGCTGCTCGCGTTCAAGGCCGTGCGACAGGAGGAAGGCGAGTGGGGGCGGGTCCTGCGCCTGGTGTGGCTGCCCGCCGCGGCGACGCTGGCGCCGGCGATACTGCTTTACCTGCCCTACTATATCAGCCTGGACAGCCAGGCCACCGGCATACTGCCGGTGGGGGAGGTGGGCTCCCGCCCAATTCATCTTCTCATCATATGGGGCCTGTTCCTGGCGATCATCCTCCCGTTCCTGGTTCGACAGATTCTAGGAGCGCTATCCTTGCCCTGGGCCGTCTCGGCCGCGGGGCGTCCCGGCTGTGGGGCGGAGGTCATGGCCGACGACGCCACGCGCGATGGCTGCGGTCTGGAGTCAGGCTCCTTCGGCAAGGGGTTCCGGCCCAGGGCAGCTGTCGTTCTGGCGTTCATATTCACGCCCTTCATCATTTGGGCGGCGTGGCAGTTGGGTTGGAACGCGCTTAGCGGCTCCGCCAACCCTCTGCTGGTAGCGGCCCAGCGTTTCTTGAACGTCCTGCCCCTGGCGCTCCTGCTGTTTGCGGCCCTCTACAGCCTGATACGGCGTGTAGAGTCCGGCTCATCCCCCGTCATGGTCTTCGTCCTGGCCGTGACGTCCCTGGCGCTGCTCCTGATACTGGGGCCGGAGTTCCTGCGCGTGGATGACCTTTTCCACAACAGAATGAACACCATCTTCAAGCTGTACTATCAGGCCTGGATTCTCCTTGCCATTGCTTGCGCCTTTGGCCTATACTTCCTCAGTTCAATGAGGCCTCCGTCCGGTGGCGTCCGCCGACTGGCGATGAGAGGCTGGTGGGGTCTTATAGGCCTTCTTTTAATAGGCAGCCTGTACTACCCGGTGGAGGCGGTTTTTACCAAGGGCGGGCAGTTCGGCGGTGAGACGACCCTGGACGGACTGGCCCACGTCTCCCGCGCCAGTCCGGGGGAGTACGCCGCCATCGACTGGCTCCGGGAGAACGGGAAAGAGGGCGAAGGGATAGTGGAGGCGGTAGGGGACAGCTGGAGCGCGCATGGTCGAATATCCTCCAGCGCCGGCCTGCCCACCATCCTGGGCTGGCCCTGGCACGAGCGCCAGTGGCGGGGCTCGCGCAAGCCCTTTGAAGGCAGAGAGGAGGACGTGAAGGCCATCTACACTACTCCGGACGCTTCGGAGGCAACGGCCCTCCTGGAGAAGTACGACGTGCAATACGTGGTGGTGGGCCCACGCGAGAGGGCAGCCTACGGCGTGGGTGGCCTGTCCAAGCTCTCCCAGGTGGGCGACGTGGCGTTCGCCGATGGGGGAGTCACCATATACCGTGTGCGAGAGTGAAGCCCTGACATGAAGGAGACCGGCATTCCCTCCACCAAGGAGCAAAGCAACGAGGAAAGCAGGAGCCTGCTCGGCGCGGCAGTCGCCCACTGGGAGGTGTGGGCGTACGCGCTGCTGATTCTGGTGGCCGCAGCCATGCGCTTCTGGGACCTTGGCGCCAGGGCCATTGGCTACGACGAAAGCCTCCACGCATACTACAGCTTCCGCCTTGCGGAGGGCCTGGGCTTCCAGCACTCCGCCCTCATGCACGGCCCCTTCCAATTCCACGCGATAGCCGCCATGTTCTTCCTGTTCGGAGACAGCGACTACACCTCTCGACTGCCGGCCGCCATCTTCGGCGTCGCGCTGGTGGGCCTTCCGTACTTCCTCCGCTCCCGTCTGGGCAGGGCAGGGGCCTTGGCAACGGCCGTGCTGCTGGCCTTCTCGCCAATGCTGCTCTTCTACAGCCGCTACGCCCGCAACGACATCTTCATGGCTGTGTGGACCCTGGGCCTGGCCATCCTGCTATGGCGCTACATAGACGAAGGCAAGCCACGCTACCTGTACCTGGCCGCCCTGACGCTCGCCCTGGCGTTTGCCACAAAGGAGACGACCTTTTTCGTGGTTGGCATCTGGGGGAGCTACCTGATGATAGTGGCCGCTGCCGACTGGATACCATGGCTGCTGAGACAGTCTGTTGTTTCGCAGGGTTCCGCGGCAGAGCAGGAGGGCGAGTACGGCTACACCCCTGGCCTTGGCTATGGCTACTGGGGAAGCCGCGCTCCGGCCAGGCTATCGGCGTTCTCGCGTCCCGGCGTCTTTCTGGTACTCCTGGCTACCCTGGTATTGCCCCAGACATCGGCCTTGATCAGCCTGTTTCAGGGCGCTATGAAGAGTTACGGAGTGATCCTTGCCGGCAGCAGCCCACCTGTCGGCGCTCCCGCCGGAGACGCGCTGTTCACGCTCCAGGACGTGGACATAACCAAGGGGATGGTCATCGCCGCGATTGTGGTGTTCCTGGCCGTCTGGTTCTCCACGCTGGTGGGGGTCTCCTGGAGCCGTGGGGTCTGGCTGCGCTGCGCCGCCATCTTCTACAGTGTGTGGCTGCTCCTGTTTACCACCTTCTTCACAAACGTTGTGGGCATGGGCAGTGGAATGTGGCAGTCCCTGGGATACTGGATAGTGCAGCAGGATGTTAGCAGGGGAGACCAGCCGTGGTACTACTACTTCATCATTGCGCCCATATACGAGACGCTCCCCCTGGTCTTTTCCCTGGCGGGCGTGGTGTACTACGCCTTTCGAGGCAACGGCTTTACCAGGTTTCTGGCGTACTGGGTGGTTATGACCTTCATCCTGTACACATGGGCAGGGGAGAAGATGCCCTGGCTGCTGGTGAACATAACCTTGCCCATGATAGTCCTGTCGGGAAAGCTCATCGGCGATATGATCACAGCGACGCCGTGGCGGCGAGTGCGGCAAGCCGGCGGGCTGTACCTGTTCCCCATAACGGCCCTGCTCATCTACCTGCTGGCAAAGCTCTTCTTGTTCAACATACAGTCCGGCCAACTCTTCAGCCTCCTGGAGTTCGGGACGCTGATCGCAATCGCCATGGCGCTGCTGTGGGTGGGCGCAATTCTTGCCCGGCGGTCGGGCGCGGCCAACGGCCTGAGGATAGCGGCGCTGTCGTTCGCCATCGCGCTTCTGCTATTTGCCGTCAGGGCCGGCTGGCAGGGCAGCTATATCAACGGAGACGCGCCTACCGAGATGCTGGTCTACGCCCAAACCTCCGGCGACGTGCCTGTGATCGCGGAGGGCATCAGGGAAGCGGCCAGGGCCACCGGCGAGGGAGACCAGCTGCGCCTTACGGTGGACAAGGACATATACTGGGGCCTGGTGTGGTACATACGGGACTACGAGAACGTCGACTACGCCGACCTGCGCAACGTGACCGAGGCTCCAAAGGGATCGGCGCTCCTTATCAGCGACGGCAACAAGTCGCGGTTGCTCCCATACCTGGGCAAGTACGCGCCCGGAGAGGAGTTCCTGTACCTGTGGTGGCCCTCGGAAGGGTACAAACCCTGCAAGGGCGAGCCCCCCGCAGAGCCGTGCCTGAGCCTGGGAGAGGCCGTGAGCAGCCTGTTCAGCCGGGACAAGTGGCGGGAGGGCCTGGACTACTTCATATACCGCAAGACGGAGATCGACTATCTCTCCCACACGGGCATTGCCTACTTCCCCAAGGAGCCTTCGGAGCCATGATGTCTCCTGGCAAGGGGTAGGGCAGCCTCTATCAGAGGACCCGCTCACCCCCGTATCAGGTACGGGGCAGGCCGAACAAAGCCCGTAGCGATGGAACCCTTACATCTCACCCCCGTATCAGGTACGGGGCAGGCCGAACAAAGCTCGTAGCGATGGAACCCTTACATCTCACCCCCGTATCAGGTACGGGGCAGGTCGAACAAAGCCCGTAGCGATGGAACCCTTACATCTCACCCCCGTATCAGGTACGGGGCAGGCTCAGAGCCTGTCGAAGGGCGTGAGCGGGAATGTTCTTAATCCGTTCGTGGTGGACCGCCCTCCATCATTCGCTCGTGGTAGACCGCCCTCCCTCATCCGTTCGTGGTGAGCTTGTCGAACCATATGAGCGGATTTCATCACATCGCGCATCCGGCGTGACGACGCGGAATCGAGCGCCCGTATTGTCCTTGTTCGCTCGTGTAGGTATACTGCTACGACAATACTTCTGAGCTTGGAGCCTCGCCCTTGCACAAGTCCTTTCGCTTCTGGCTTGCCATAGGGATAAGCGTCGCCTTTCTGGGTCTCTTTGTTTCACGCCTGGACGCCGGCGAAACCTGGGAGATACTGGGAGAGGCCAACTACCTTGCGCTCATCCCGGCCATCCTGGTCTACTTCGGCTCCGTCCTCTTCCGGACGCTTCGCTGGCAGTACCTTCTCGCTCCGGTGAAGAGCCTGGAGGTCCGTCGCCTGTACCCCGTGGTGGTGGTTGGATACATGGCCAACAACATCCTTCCCGTGCGCCTGGGCGAGGTGGTGAGAGCCTACTACGTTGGCGAGCGGGAGAAGGTCAGCAAGGTGGCTGCCCTTGCCACCATTGCCGTGGAGCGGGTATTTGACGGCCTTACCCTTCTTTTCTTCGCGGCGGTGGTCGGCCTCTTTCTCCCGTTGGTGGGACTTTTGCAGGGGCTTGCGGAGAAGGCGGGGCTACCCTGGGCGCTGCTGGCCCTGGCTATGTCGTTGCCGTTTGTCGGCGTGCTCCTCTTCATGATAGCCGCAGCATCCTCGCCTCCCTGGTTCGAGACCCTGATTGACCGGACGACGGGTATACTTCCATCTCGAGTCAGAGACAGGGTGAGAGGACTGGCCTACGTTTTCATAGACGGGTTGGGGTCTCTGAAAGACCCCAGACGCCTCCTGGTGGTGTTCCTTCTATCCCTTCCTGTGTGGCTGATGGAGGCGCTGATGTACTACATAGTCGCCTTCTCCTTTGACCTGCACACGTCCTTTGGCCTGATGGAAATGGTCGGCGTCATACTGCTGGTCACCGCCGTATCCAACCTGGCTACGTCAATCCCGGCTGCCGGTGGGGGCGTTGGCGCCTTCGAGGTGGCGTCGGCGTCCACCCTGACCCTGCTGGGAGCGGAGGCGTCCGCGGCCGGCGCTTACACAATAGTGGTGCACACGGCGCTCCTTGTGCCGGTGACGTTACTGGGGTTCGTATTCCTGTGGACTGAGAACGTATCCTTAGGGCAGCTGACCCGGGAGAGCCGCATGTCCTCCTCGCCCGTGCCGTATCCGGCGCAGGGAGCTCGCCCGGAAGCGGAGGACTCCCCATGAAAGTGGGCATAATAGGGGCCGGAGCGGCGGGACTGGCGGCTGCCTACACGCTGGGTAAGGCCGGGCACCAGGCCACAGTGTACGAAGGCGCGCCGTTCCTGGGTGGACAGGCCTCCACCTTCGACGTGGGAGGGGGCAGGCTGGAGAGGGGATACCACCACCTGTTCACCAGCGACACGGACATAGTGGACCTGATTCACGAGCTTGGCCTGGGCGAGAAGATGGCCTGGATAGAGTCCAAGGTGGGTATCTTCTACGGCGAGAAGATCTACGACTTCGTCACCCCGGCCGACCTGCTGCGCTTCACGCCCCTGAGCCTGTTGGACCGCTTTAGGCTGGGGCTGGTCACTCTGTACCTGCGCAGGTACAAGGACTGGCGCAAGCTGGAGCCTTTTGTAGCTTCGGATTGGATCCGCAAGTACGCCGGCAAGGGTGTCTACGACGTGGTGTGGGGCCCCTTGCTGAGAGGAAAGTTCGGGGCGCACTTCGACAAGGTGGGTATGCCCTGGTTCTGGGGCAAGATACAGACCCGCTTCGCCTCACGCGGCAAGGGGCTGAAGGGAATGCAGCGGGAGCGGCTGGGATACCCGCTGGGGAGCTTTGCGGAGGTTTTCGAGGTACTGGCGGAGCGCATCACGGAGATGGGCGGCGAGGTGCATCTCTCCACGCCGGTCAGGTCAATTGCCGTTGAGGACGGCAGGGCGGTGGGGCTGGAGGTCCCGAACGCCGACGGCGGCGGCGCGGTCAGGCTCTTTGACGCGGTACTGGCTACAACCCCGTCCTACATCTTCCCGAGGCTGGTCCCGTCTCTGCCTCAGGACTACCTGGACAGGCTCCAGAACGTCACGTACCTGTCTGCGGTGCTGGTCATACTGGTGCTCAAGGAGCCTCTGTCGCACGTCTACTGGCTGAACATCGCCGACCGCTCCATCCCGTTTGTGGGCCTCATAGAGCAGACCAACTTCGTGGACCGCTCCATGTACGGAGGCAAGCACATCCTGTACATCTCCAACTACCTGGGGGAGGACAGCCCCCTGTTCCACATGTCGGAGCAGGAGCTGCTTGACGAGTACACGCCCCACCTGAAGAAGATCAACCCCCGCTTCGATCCCTCCTGGATTGAGGAGTGGCACTATCACAAGGTGGCGGCGGCCCAGCCCATAATCGGGACAAACTACTCCCAGCAGATACCCGACCATCGCACGCCCATCAAGGATCTCTACCTGGCGAACACAACCCAGGTGTACCCGGAGGACCGGGGCACCAACTACAGCGTGCGCATGGGCAAGCGCGTGGCCGCCATGATAATGGAAGACCTGGCCTAGCGTGAATCTGCTGTACGACAAGGAGTTCCGGGTGTACTGGACCCTCTGCGGCTCCGATGGCAACAACGCCTACCTTGTAGTGTGCCCTGAGACCGGCCAAAGCGTCATCATAGACGCGCCCCTGAACCCGGAGAAGATAATTGAGCAGGCCACCGAAACGCAGGTGAAGTCCGTCCTCATCACGCACAGGCATCGCGACCACCTGGAGGGGCTGAAGGACATCACCGACGCCACCGGCGCGCCCGTGGCCGCCCACCCCGAAGACGCCCCCGAGATGCCGACGCCACCCGACATACTGGTCGATGACGGCAGCTCCATCAGCGCGGGGACGCTGGAGGTGAAGGTAATACACGTCCCGGGCCACACCGCGGGCTCCGTGTGCTACCTGGTCGGCAACCATCTCTTCACTGGGGATACCCTCTATGCAGGAGGGCCGGGGGAGACGCGGGGCGTGGAGGCCACGCAGCAGATTTTGGAAGGCATCACCAGGAAGCTCCTCATGGTCCTTCCCGACGATACCTTTGTGCTGCCGGGCCACGGCATGGGCGCCAACGTCGGGGCCGCCAAGGGGCTGTACCGGCATTGGGCCGCCCAATACCCCGACCTGCTGCCGCCTCTGCCGGAGACGCCCGCAGCTACCTGACTCTGCGCTTGGTTGCGCCATCGCGCAGGGGCCGTCTCCACCACGCAATGCAGAAACGAGCTATCGGATGGCCAATGCAACACAACTTGACAGGCTCGTCTTTCACGGAGTAGGCCGTGAGCAGTGGGACGACCTGGATCGGCTGTTCATGGCTCCCGGAGGGCCCAAGTACTGCTGGTGCATGGTGTGGCGTTCTATAGCCGCGGGGGAGAGCAGAAGCGACAACCAGGCCAAAAGGGCCGCGCTGGAGAGCCGCGTGCGGGAAGGCGTTCCCATCGGAATCCTGGGCTATCTGGATGGAGAGCCGGTTGCATGGAGCTCCATCGCCCCTCGCTCCAGCTACCGCAGGGGCATTGCGGGCCGCGGCCCCGCGGCCGATAGCGGCGATGGCGTTTGGTCGATAGCTTGCTTCTTCGTGCCGAGGCGTCTGCGGCGGCAGGGGATCATGGAGCGTCTCATAGCGGCGGCGGTGGAGTACGGCAGGGGAGAGGGAGCAACGGCTATAGAGGCTTATCCGGTGGACTCCGACTCTCCCAGCTACCGCTTCATGGGGTTTGTCTCTTCCTTTTGGAAGGCCGGCTTTCGGGAGGTGGGGACCGCAGGCTCCCGGCGCTACGTGATGCGCCTGACGCTCTGAGAGCCGGGCGCTGCTTGGCGCAGCGCGGTGAGCCTTGCGACGACCGGTTCACTTGGATCGCTTGACCGGCTTGCTTGTCTTGGCCCGCGCCGTCTCGTAGATCTCGATGTAGCTGTCCACCGGGGTCATGGCTATGGCCTTGCCAACGAGGTCAATGGGCAGGTCCTCCACCTTCTTGAAGCGGATGCAGGCCTTTCCCATGTTCAGCTTCTTGCCGCTGGCGCGGTACTCCTCCTCAAACCACTCCTGGGTCTCCCTGTCGCCGTAGACGTTCATCAGGTACACGGACATGTAGTTCTTCTGGGAGCAGAGGGCAGCCACCTGCAGGGCCTGGCCGTTGTATGTCACCGGATACCTCTCCAGGGGAATGACGTAGCCTATCATGCCGAACTGCATCATCTCTTCGTAGCCTTCCGGCAGGTTATCCAGGATCACCCGGCGCACGGCCTCGACAGCGGCGCGCCTGTCCTCCGGCAACTCGTTCAGGTACTCTTCCACGGTTGTCGCTGTGCTGTACATATCGCTCTCTCCTGTATCGGGTTGGACAGAGCCATTGTACTATCGCCAAAGCCAGGGCTTCAAGAAGGCATGGCAGCACAAAAGCCCCCTCCGTTCCTCTCCGTCTATTGTGGTTCTTTCCCGACAGGCCTACACTGTCTTTGACCGTAAGAAAGTTGCTCAAGAATGAAGAAACGACACATGATATTTGCCCTGACAGGCTCCCTGATACTACTGTTGGCGGCTGTAGCAGGGGTGTTCAATTTGAGACCCGACTATACCCCACCGCCCCGGGACGACGGCTACACGCCCATGATAGGCGGCAACGCGTCTATGGCAGCGACGCACTTCGCGAACGTGACCAAATGGTCCGACATTGCGGTCCTCGCGGAGGTTACGGCGACGAATAGCGAACTGGTTCCATGCTGCGATAGCATGGCCACCCGCGCGGCCACACGGTTCCCGAATTCAGGGGGGCCAACCCGCTTGCAAGAGACCATAACGGTCAGCGTCCAGAACACGTACAAGGGAAACGCTCCTGCCGTTCTCACTATCGTGACGCAAAAGCCCGGCGGCGCCGTCGGGCGTAGCGGTGACGAAGA
Organism: Dehalococcoidia bacterium; assembly: GCA_965221925.1. GTDB lineage: Bacteria > Chloroflexota > Dehalococcoidia > Lucifugimonadales > UBA2985 > JAPPHY01. The sequence goes on from OZ244924.1 coordinate 1,512,647, forward strand.
GCTTCTCGCGCCTATGGAATTTGCGGTTGGGCAGCAGTACGTGCTCTTCCTGGTTGAGCGCGCAGATCACTACGAGGTCCAAGCCTATGTCAGGGGATATTGGGCCGTGAACGGAGACATGGCTGTCCAACCGGGCACTGACAAGAGCTACACCAAGACGCAGCTACGCGATAAGGTAGCCTCGTATAAGTAGACGCGGGCTTGCCCCGCTTGTGTGGAGAGGGGCATGGCAAACCCGTCCGAGCAGATACCCCCCAGGGACTTGAGCGCCCTGGGGAGGGCCTTTGGATTCTATTTTGCGCTTCTCTTTAAGAAGCAGGCGCCTATTGAACCATCTTCCGCCTTGTGATAACATCGCCTAGTTAGAAAAATCACAGCCTATCTTGGAGATAATGTGACCGGCAGCAGCGACCTACGAGAGAGAATAAGCGGGGCGTTGGCTAACCAGAAGGCCAGGACCGTCACCGTTCTCTCCTCGCTGCTGGCTATTGAGGACGAGATAGGCTACATACCCCCCGAGGCTATCGAGGAGGTGGCCGCCTTCACCAACGCCACCACCAACGACGTGTGGGGCGTGGCTTCCTTCTACACCAACTTCCGCTTCACTCCCCCCGGCGAGCACATCGTGGAGGTGTGCTGGGGCCCCACCTGCCACCTGCTTGGGGCTATGGAGGCGCTGCAAGCCGTCCTCCAGACCCTGGGTCTGTCCGAAGAGGGGGACACCCCGGACGGGAAGGTGTCTCTGAAATACAACACCTGCCTGGGCGCCTGCTCCCAAGGCCCGGTGGTGAGCGTAGACCACAAGATTATGGGGCCACAGTCCATGAGCGGCAGGGCTAACATGCCTCAGGACGTCAGTCGGATGATCTCGGATCTCAGGAACGGGTCTTAAAAAGCCATGTCCAGCTACGAAGAGCTACAGCAAGAGGCGCAGCGCCGCCAACAGGAGCTTGAGGCCGGAGACCGGCCCTGGATACGCATAGGCGCGGCCGTCTGCGGCGAAGCCGCCGGAGCGTCGGCTGTGACGGACGCGCTCAGAGCCGAGCTTGAGCGCCGCGGCGTTGAGGCCAACGTTAGCCTGGTGGGCTGCCTTGGGCTGTGCTTCGCCGAGCCGCTGGTTGACATCCAGAAGCCGGGGAAGCCAAGGATATTCTACAAGAACATAGCGCCCGCGCAGGTCTCCGAGCTGGTGGAGTCCTGCCTGGTTGGAGACGACCCCCGCCCAGACCTGGCGCTGGGCTACACCGGAGACGAACCCGTGCAGGGCGTTCCGCCCCTGGAAGACCTTCCCATGTGGGGCAGGCAGGTGCGCGTGGCCCTTCGCAACTGCGGCCACGTAGACCCACTGGACATATACCAGTACATAGCCCGTGGCGGATACGCGGCCCTGTCCAAGGCGGTCTCCGCGATGGAACCCCAGGCCGTGATAGGCGAGGTGCAGGCGTCCGGCCTGCGTGGCAGGGGAGGAGCGGCCTTCCCAACGGGCGTCAAGTGGACCTTCCTGTCCCGGTCGCCTGGCCCTGTTAAGTACATCCTCTGCAACTGCGAGGAGGGCGACCCCGGAGCCTACAACGACAAGGGCATTCTGGAGAGCGACCCCCACTCCCTGATCGAGGGGACGATACTGGCGGGATACGCAACCGGCGCCAGCAACGGGGTGGTCTTCATACGGCACGGACACGAAGGGCCGATTGAGAGGACGGAGCGCGCCATTGAGCAGGCCTACGAGTTGGGGCTGCTGGGGCAGAACATCCTGGGCTCCTCCTTCAGCTTTGACGTGGAGGTCTCGCTGACGGGCGAGTCCTACGTCGCCGGGGAGGAGACGGCGCTTATGGAGTCCATTGAGGGCAAGCGCGCCATGCCCAGATACCGCCCACCGTTCCCGGCGCAAGCGGGAGTCTGGCAGCTTCCCAGCAACATCAACAACATCAAGACCCTCTCCTACGTGCCGGAGATAATAGCCAGGGGAGGGGAGTGGTTCGCCGGCATCGGCACGGAGAGCAGCAAGGGGACCGCCATTCTCTGCCTGTCGGGCAACATATCGCTGCCGGGCATGGTGGAGGTGCCTATGGGCATCACAATTCGCGAGGTTATAGACGACGTGGTCGGAGGCGTCCCCGGAGGAAGGAAGGCCAAGTTCCTTCAGACGGGCGGCCCTCTGGGAGGCGTCCTTTCAGCCGAGCAGATGGACATTCCGCTGGACTTCAACGCTATGGCGCAGGCGGGGGCCATCCTGGGCTCCGGCGGCATTATAGTAGCCGACGACCGGGCCTGCGCTGTGGACATGACCCGCCTGCTGATAGCTTTCTGCCAGTACGAATCGTGCGGGAAGTGCTTCCCCTGCCGCCTTGGAATGTCCAACATACTGGAGATACTGGAGCGCATAGCGCGGTTCCAGACCAGGCCGGGGGACATGGACGTCATGCGCTCCGTCGGACAGAACATGGCATCGGCCTCCCTGTGCGGGCACGGGCAGCTTGGATGGAACCCCGTCCAGTCAGCCCTCCAGTACTTCCCGGACGACTTCGCCGCCCACATGGAGGAGGGAAGGTGCCCCACGGGCCAGTGCACAGGCCCCGTATTCACTCCCCAGCGCACGAGGCCCCGGTGGACCTCCCACCAGCCGCTGGAAATCAGAGTTTAAGGAGAACCATGGTCGCTGAGCTCACCTTGGTCGTAGACGGGAAAGAAATACAGACTCAGCCTGGGAAGACTGTGATCCAGGCGGCCATGGACGCCGGGCTGTACATCCCATACCTCTGCTACTACCCCGGTATGAAACCCTACGGCGCTTGCCGTATGTGCGTGGTTCAGATAGAGAACACCCGCGGGACTCCCGCGTCTTGCACCACGCCCGCCGCCAATGGCATGGTGGTGTGGACCAACACCCCTCAAATCCAAGACCTGCGCAAGGGCATCACCGAGCTGATCATCTCGGAGCATCCCCACGGCTGCCTGACCTGCCACCGCACAAACCTGCACGGCTCCGACCTGTGCGGCCCAGAGGACATATGCCAGCGCCACGTCTCCGTAACCGACAGGTGTGTGGCCTGCCCAAAGAACGAGCGGTGCGAACTCAAGGACACCACCTTCTACGTTGGCACGGGCCTCACCACACCCCTGAACTACAAGTACAGGAACCTCCCGGTCGAGAGCAAAGACCCATTCTACGACATGGACTACAACCTGTGCATAGTGTGCGGGCGCTGCGTGAGAGCCTGCGAGGAGCTGCGCGGCGACAGCGCAATCACCTTCACGGAGCGGGCCGGCATATCTCTGGTTGGGCCGGCTCATGGCTCATCGCTCTTGGAGTCGGGCTGCGAGTTCTGCGGCTCGTGCATAGACGTCTGTCCTGTGGGCGCGCTGGTGGAGACGGAGTACAAGTGGGAGAAGGCGGTTGAGCGGGTATCCACAACCTGCCCGCATTGCCCCGTAGGGTGCCAGCTGAAGCTGGAGGTGAACAGGCGAGGCAAGGTCATCCGCGCCATTCCGGAGTTGGAGGCGGAGGCGAACCACGGCCAGGCCTGCTTCAAGGGGAAGTTCGGCTTCGACTTCATCAACAGCCGCGCCCGCCTCAAGGTCCCGATGATAAGGCGCAACGGCGCCTTGGAGGAAGCTACTTGGGAAGAGGCCGTCTCGCTGGTAGCCGAGAAGCTGTCCGGGTACAAGGGCGACAGCTTCGCCGCCATCGCCTCCTACCGCGGGACGAACGAGGAGAACTACCTGCTGCAAAAGTTCGCCCGCACGGTCATGGGCGCCAACAACGTCGACCACTCCTCCAACGTCAGGCCGGAGACGGCTGAGCCTCTGGGGGAGACCCTGGGACACCAGGCCGCCACCAACCCCATATGGGACCTCAATGACGCCGGTTGCATACTTGTAGTTGGCGCCAACGTCACGGAGGAGCACAACGTGGTTGCGGTCCCCGTGAAGCGCGCCGTGAACAGTGGGGCAAAGCTCATCGTCATTGACCCGCGGGAGGTGGAACTGACAAGGCACGCGACCACGTGGATACGGCCCCTGCCGGGGACGGACCCCATCCTGCTGGGCGGGATGCTCCGGGTGATCATGGACGAGGTGATGGAGGACGAGGCGTTTCTGAGGGATAGCTGCGAGGACATGGACGCCCTCAAGCGGTCCCTGTGGCGGTTCGACCTCAACAGGGTGGAGGATGCGACGGGCATATCTCAAGATGAGATACGCCAGGCTGCCCGTACCTTCGCCCAGAGCGGCCCCGCCGCGATAATCTACGCACTGGACACCGTTTCCGCTTCGTCCAGGGTTGACCTCGTGCAAGCCCTGTCCAACCTTGCTTTGGTGACGGGGAACATCGGCAAGCCCAACGCCGGCCTGTACCCCCTGCGCCCCGGCACGAACGACCAGGGCTCATGGGACGTGGGATGCGTACCCCACCTGCTGCCCGGATACCGGCCCCTGGAGGACTCTTCAGACCTTCAACAGGCCTGGGGCGCAGAGACGCCTTCAAGCCCAGGCTTGGGAATCAACGAGGTCTTTCAGGCTGCCTCGGACGGGCGCGTGAAGGCCATGCTCATTGTGGGAGACAGCCCCAACTTCACCAACGGCGAGCTTGGGGACGCCCCAGAGGCGGCGCGGAATCTGGATTTCCTGGTGGTGCAGGACACGTTCCTCTCGGAGATGGCCCAGGCAGCCGACGTTGTGCTGCCATCTTCCACCTTCGCCGAGAAGGAGGGCACCTTCACAAACCTGGAGCGGCGCGTTCAGCCCCTCCGCAAGGTCCTGGACGTGACCAACTCCCAGGCCATGCCGGACTGGTGGATCATATGCCAGATAGCCCAAGCCATGAACGCCCAAGGCTTCGACTACCACTGCCCGGCCCAGGCGCTGGACGAGATTTCCAAGGTCGTCCCAGCGTACGCCGGCATCTCCTACCAGCGGCTCCTGGCCAAGGAAGGACTGCTGGAACCGGCCATAATGCCCGCCTATCCTCTGCCCAGCCAGCTCTATCCCACCCAGGCAGGGCAGAACGATGGAGTCCAGTGGCCCTGCGCCTCCCCGGATGACGCGGGCACAAACATCCTGTACTCCCAGGGCCCCCCAGGCAGGAAGCACAAGCTGATCCCAATGGAACTGAAGGAAGTCGATTCCATGACCACGGATGAGCATCCCTTCCTTTTCCTTCCCGGACGCGTGCTACAGCAGGCCCAGAGGGACATGGAGATACAGGTTATCGGCGAGAAGAACCGCGTCCTGCGGGATGAGGTACTGGAGATACACCCCTCCGATGCTGCGGCCCTGGGTATTGGGGAAGGGGAGTGGGTTGAAGCGATCTCTGCCAGGGAACGAGTCAGGGCCAGGGCGCAACTGTCGGAGAGGATTACGCCCAGGTCTGTATCCGCCACATTCCTCTTTGGCGACCTTGCCACACGCCTTGAGGAGAGCAAAGACCCAGACCCCATGTCCAAGGTTCCGACGCTCCCCGTAACCCCCGTAAGGGTAGCTAAAGCGGAGAGTTGACAGCCGCGCCGGAGCCGGCGGGACTATCTTGGGTTCCTCATGGCGCGCCAGCCTTGCCGCCGTGCGCCGGGCATAGCTTGGGCGCAGCTCAGGCTGGGCCTCCGTAGGCTGAGCACAGCCAAACCCCCTGTTTAGCTTGAGTCGCTGCGATAAACCCCGTGTTTTGACGTTTCGGTTAGACTGCAACTCCGCAAAAATCCCCTTCCACAGCCCAGGGAGAGCCGAGTTCCCTTGCCCGCTCGTGGTGAGCTTGTCGAACCATTTGAGCGTGAGCCGCGCATCCGTAGTCTTCCCGCTCGTGGTGAGCTTGTCGAACCATTTAAGCGTGAGCCGCGCATCCGTAGTCTTCCCGCTCGTGGTGAGCTTGTCGAACCATTTGAGCGGGAGCCGCGCATCCGTACTCTTCCCGCTCGTGGTGAGCTTGTCGAACCATTTGAGCGGGAGCCGCGCATCCGTACTCTTCCCGCTCGTGGTGAGCTTGTCGAACCATTTGAGCGGGAGCCGCGCATCCGTAGTCTTCCCGCTCGTGGTGAGCTTGTCGAACCATTTAAGCGTGAGCCGCGCATCCGTAGTCTTCCCGCTCGTGGTGAGCTTGTCGAACCATTTGAGCGGGAGCCGCGCATCCGTACTCTTCCCGCTCGTGGTGAGCTTGTCGAACCATTTGAGCGGGAAAGAGGTCGACAACCCTGTAAAGCGTCTATTTTCATGGTAATGACAGTAGGAGCGTCTCTTCACAAAATGACACCCGGAGTTACGCAAAGGTCCCGGTCTCGCGAGGGAAGGGCAGAGCCCGCCCCGGGCCTGACCCGGAAAAGGAGCCCCGCGCCTATTCCGCTGAGCGTCCTTGTCCTGTAGAATTCCCTTGAACCCGCACGGAAGGAAGACGCCGGGTCTATGGCCTTGATAACGCCCGCACGCCAGCAATACCTGAAGATCAAGGAACAGCACCCGGACGCCGTTCTGCTCTTCCGCATGGGCGACTTCTACGAGACCTTTGACGATGACGCGCGGATAGCCGCACAGGAGTTGGAGATAGCCCTCACGTCGCGCGAGATGGGGAAGGGCCAGCGCGTCCCACTGGCAGGCATTCCCTATCACGCCCTTGACGGCTACCTGGCCCGCCTGGTCAAGAAGGGCTACAAGGTAGCCATATGCGAGCAGGTGGGGGAGCCATCCTCCAGGGGGCCGGTGGAGCGACAGGTGGTGCGGGTGGTGACGCCGGGCACGGTGACCGAGCCATCGCTGCTGGAGCAGAGCGCCAACAACTACCTGGCCGCGGTCGTAGTCCAGGAAGAGGAGGCCGGCCTGGCCTACGTGGATATATCCACCGGCGAGTTCGCCACCACCCAGATTCCTGTGGATGACCTGCCCCTGGAGCTTGAGCGCATCAGCCCCGCCGAGGCGCTATTCCCCCGGGACCGGGAGATTCCGGACTGCTTGTCCACGCTCCGCGTCACCACCCTTGAGGAGTGGCTGTTCCGTCCCAGGGAGGCTGAGGAGGCGTTGAAAGCGCGCTTTGGCGTCGCTACGTTGGAGGCGTATGGCTGCCAGGGTATGCCCCTGGCAATAGGGGCGTCCGCAGCCATAGTTGCGTACGTTGAAAAGACCCAGAAGGCCGGCCTGGGGCGTCTGCAGGGGCTTTACACCTACTCGCCCAGGGCCTTCATGCTCCTGGACCATCAGACCCGCCGCAACCTGGAGCTGTTCCAGGCGGGCAGGTGGGGCGAGTCATCCCACTCTCTGCTTTCCAGCATCGACCTCACCTGCACCCCTATGGGCGGACGGCTGCTGCGAAGGTGGCTCAGTCAACCCCTTCTGGACCTGGCCGAGCTGGAGCGCAGGCAGGATGCCGTCCAGGCCCTTTACACCAACCAGATTGGCCGTGAAGAAGTCATGGCATCACTCAAACCCATACCGGACCTGGAGCGGCTTTCAGGCCGTGTCCTCACCGGGGCAGCCGGCCCAAGGGATGTGGTCTCCTTGAAGAATGGACTGGAGTCCGTGGCCCGTCTGAAGGGGCTGATGGAGGGCATGGACGGGCTTCCGTCCTGGCTGTGGAACGGCCTGGACACCTGCGACTCAGTGGCCTCTCTGATAGCCAATGCCCTGGAGGACTCGCCCGGCGGAACGCCCGGTGAGAGTGGAATCATCCGGCAGGGCTTCTCCCCGGAGCTGGACGAGCTGCGGGGCGTTTCCAGAGACGGACGCGAGTACATCGCCGGCCTGGAGCGCGCCGAGCGTGACCGCACCGGCATCAGGTCTCTGAAGGTAGGCTACAACCGGGTCTTCGGCTACTACATAGAGGTCAGCAACCACAATCTCGCTCAGGTCCCAAACGATTACACCCGGCGTCAGACACTGGTTGGCGGGGAGAGGTTCATCACCCCGGAGCTCAAGGAGTACGAGTCCATGCTCCTCAACGCCCAGGAGCGCATGGAGGAGCTGGAGGGCGCCCTCTTCCGGCAGGTGTGCTCCCAGATAGCCGAGTTCGACCAGCGCATAGCCTTCACCGCGGCCGCCATCGCGCGAATAGACGTCTTTACGTGCCTGGCTCAATGCGCCTCCCGCTACGGCTATGTACGGCCCCAACTCACACTTCAGGACACCATCGAGATCAAAGAGGGGCGGCACCCCGTTGTGGAAAGGACCCTGCCCCCCGGCTCCTTCGTCCCTAACGACGCCTACCTGAGCGGCGCAGACGCCCAGCTTGTCCTGCTCACCGGCCCCAACATGTCCGGAAAGTCGACCTACATAAGGCAGGTGGCTCTCATAGTCCTCATGGCCCAGATGGGCAGCTTCGTCCCCGCAACCTCCGCCACCATCGGCCTGGTGGACAGGGTCTTCACCCGTATCGGCCTGCAGGACGACCTCTCCACGGGCCAGTCCACCTTCATGGTGGAGATGGTGGAGACGGCCGGCATACTTCACCACGCCACGCCGCGCTCGCTGGTGATCCTGGACGAGATAGGCCGCGGCACCAGCACCTACGACGGCCTTGCCATCGCCCGCGCCACTGCTGAGTACCTCCACAACAGCCCCAGGCTTGGGTGCAAGACCCTGTTCGCCACCCACTACCACGAGCTTACCCAGCTTGCTCAGACACTGCCCAGGGTCCGCAACCACAGCATCGCCGCGGTGGAGAGCGAGGGCAGGGTGGTATTCCTGCATCGCATCGTGCCCGGCGGAGCCGACAGGAGCTATGGCGTCAACGTGGCACAACTGGCAGGTATGCCTCCCTCCGTGACCACCCGCGCCTGGGACCTCCTCTCTGAGCTGGAGCAGGACGGCCCAAGGGCAACCCCCCGGCAGCGGCCCCTCTTCACCATCAACGACCCTGTCATGGATGAGTTGAAGAGGATGGACGTCTCCTCCATGACCCCGCTGGAGGCCATCAACAAGCTCTACCGGCTTCAGCAGCAGGCGCAAAAAGGGGGAGAGTAGGGGCAGGCGGCAGGGCGCGGCATGAGGCCGAGTGGGAGCCACACTCGTTATGGGTCAAAGGGCGCCGTTGGCTCCGACGCGCGCCTGCGTGGCTGCCACCGGCCTCCGTGTTCTCTACAGGTGGTGGTTATGGCGCCCTATCCGCTCGTGGTGAGCCTGTCGAACCATATGAGCGGATAGGGGCGCAGGGTTGTCATGAAGGGGATGGGAGCGGTACTCCAACCAACGTTGGCATTACCAACACGCGTTGAGACTGCCACCGGCTCTCCCAACGCTTGCCCTCTTCTTGCCTCTCGCCTTATAATGCCCGTGCCCTGATCTCGCGCCAACCCATGAACATCTTCTTCGACTGCGACTACACCATCATCGCCATGAACGGAGGCCTGCGCCCCGGCGTTCGCGACCTCTTCCGGCGCCTCAAAGAGGACGGCCATACCCTCTACGTATGGTCGGGCATGGGCATACGCCGGCTCGAGGTACGGAGGCACGGCCTGGAACCATACGTCACCGACTGCTTCCACAAACCCCTCTCGGACTACCGAGCCCGGATGTATGGCATGGGCGTAACCGTTGCCCCGGACCTGGTCATCGACGACTACCCGGACATCGTGACCGCCCTTGGAGGCGTCCGGGTCAAGGCATACCTGTACGAGAACAGCGCCGACAGGGAGATGGAGAGGCTGTACCCAATCATCACAGCCTTGGGCGCCAACGCCCACTCCACTGAGGCCGCGTCCCCCGGAGATCCACAATCGCCCACACCCCAAGACGCCTACCGGCCATAACCGCCATGCCGATTCGAGTCCTTTCCCCTCAGTTGGCCGCCAGGATAGCCGCAGGAGAGGTCGTAGAGCGACCGGCCTCGGTGGTCAAGGAGCTGGTGGACAACTCTCTTGACGCCGGAGCTACCGCCGTCTCCGTAGAGATAAGAGGCGGAGGGCTGGAACTGATAAGGGTGGTGGACAACGGCAGCGGAATCCCAGCCGAGGAAGCCAAGCTGGCCTTTCTCCGCTTCGCCACCAGCAAGCTGCCACTGGAAGACAGCCTGGACGCAATTACCACCCTGGGCTTTCGGGGTGAAGCCCTGCCCAGCATTGCCGCAGTGTCCACCGTCACCCTGGTCACCCGTCCCGCCGACCAACCCGCGGGAACCATCGTTGAAGTGGCAGGAGGCGAGGTGGTCCACGCCGGGCCACAGGGGAGCCCTCCGGGCGCCTCAATCGCCGTCCGCAACCTCTTTCAGAACGTGCCTGCGCGCCTCAAGTTCCTCAAGTCCGCCTCCGCCGAGTCGTCAAGGGCGCAGGCCGTACTCCAACAGTTTGCCCTGGCCTTTCCGGAGGTCAGGTTCCACCTGAACGTGGACGGCAGAGACTCCTTCACTGCGCCCGGTGGAGGCAGTCTGAGAGATGCCTGCGCCGCCGTCTACGGAGCGAAGACGGCCAGGGCCCTGCTGGAGGCGACATCTCCCAACGAGGACCCCGGCTCTGTGGCCGTCCACGGCCTGATAAGCCCTCCCGACGTCAGCCGCTCAAGTCGCAGCTACATCAGCCTTTTGGTCAACCGGCGCTGGATTCAGAGCCGCTCCCTGACCTACGCGCTTGAGGAAGCGTACCAAGGCTTCCTGATGGAGCGGCGGCGCCCACTGGCCGTGATTCATCTCACCATTCCTCCACAGGAGGTGGACGTCAACGTCCATCCCGCCAAGCTGGAGGTGCGCTTCCTCCAGGAGCGGGAGGTCTTTTCCAAGCTGCAACGGGCAGTCAGAAGCGCCCTGGTGGCCCACGCGCCGGTACCCACGGTACGCTCCGGCTTCACTCCCTCCGGGCCTGCGGCGGCGTCCTATACCACGCCGCCGCAGGGACTTCAGGCCAGGCAAGCCCTGTCGCTGTTCGCCCCGGAGGCATGGCAAGCCCCTCAAGCCACTCCAAGGCAAATAGCGCCAACGCTCAGGGTGCTGGGGCAGATGCAGAACCTCTACGTAGTGGCCGAAGGGCCGGAGGGTATGTACCTGGTAGACCAACACGCCGCCCACGAGCGGGTGCTCTACGAGAAGGTCAAGAGCGAGATGGGAGACACCGGGCTGCAGGCGCAGGGGCTGCTGGAGCCTGTGGTGGTGGAGGCCACTCCTCAACAGGAGGAGGCGCTGGAGGCATATCGCGCGCAGTGGTCAAGGTACGGCTTCGACCTGGAGGCGTTTGGGCAGCGGTCCTACCTGCTGCGCGGCCTTCCGGCCTTCCTGTCGGACGCCGACCCGCTCGAGGCATTGCTGGCCGTGCTGGAGGACATGGACATGGGGAAGGAGTCCGGCGACTGGGAGGAGAGGATGGCGCGCTCCATTGCCTGCCATTCCGCGGTCAGGGCAGGGAAGACGTTGCAACGGGAGGAGATGGAGGCGCTGCTTGCCCAACTGGATGCCACCGGACAGCCCAACACCTGCCCGCACGGCCGCCCCACAATGGTACACCTCAGCGCGGCCCATCTGGAGCGGGAGTTCGGCAGACGCTAGGTTGGCATAGGAACCCAAGCCCTTGCGCCGCGGGAGGCCTGGCTTACCGTTCCAGGTACTCCACTACCAAGTCCCTTCTGGCCTCGTCCGTGTCACGCACGCGGTACTGGTCCAGCAAGGCGGGAATATCCTCTGTGGGGACCAGCTCATCGCCTTCGTAGAGGATGGGGAAGCGGTGTATGGCCTTTACCAGCGCCCCAAACAGGGGTATTGAGTTGCTGCGCTGCATCTGCCCCAGGCTCTCTACAACGCGGTCTATCCGCTGTACTTCATCCCAGAAGGCTAGGTAGCCCGTCAGATAGTCTCTCCGGGTCGGCGCTCCCTCTCTGGCTCCGATCTCCTCAAGAAGCTCCGAGACACCCATCAGCCCACCTTCTCCCATTTCTTGGACAAGAACCTTGCCCTGGCACTGGATGGTTGTACCGTTCTCCACCGCCTCCTCCACGCCATTCAGGATGCAATCGATCCTCTCCTGGAGCGCCAGGTAGTCCATCACCAGGTCCTTCTTGTCCTCTATCCGGCTCACAGACCGGACTCTGCCGGTCAGGTCCGGCAGGTCTGCCCGGTAGACCAGGGTCTCACCTTCAAACTCGATTGACCCGGTGGGGGCCGAAGACCCGTCCAGTTCCTCCAGAATAAGGTCGGCGTTTTCCGCGATCTCGTCGGAAACGCAGCCTGCGGAGACGCCCAGGGCCACAGCCAGCAGCCCCATATAGAACCATCGTCTGAGAAGACCTTTTAGCACGAACCACCCATACTGTCGGAAGATAGGAGAGGCCGCCCCATCCGAGATGGGGCGCAATTAACCGCGGATATTCCTGCGGGTAGATTCATACCTTGCCGCACCGGCTATCTGAGCCGGAAGCTGTCCAGCCTGTTGCGCCAGTACCGCAGCCGGGAGCCCGGCTTGGGGAGAAAGATGGAGTCCGCAGGGGATTTGGCAGCGCCGCTCTTTCCGAATGGTGAAAACGGCATCTTTCTGGTAAAGGCAGTAACCGCCGCAGCTGCCCCCACGGCTACCGCTGCCCTGGTCATGAACTCCCGTCTGTTGAGCAGCTTACCTGCCCTTTCTGACCTGTCCGTCATGGCGCCTCCTGGAGAGGTTGTGAATTCTCGCGCAACCTCGCTGATTTCCTATTGACTAACCACAAGTCCGATTGTACACTACGCCATGTTTGTTGCAAAGCCCTAAGGACGGCAAATGCTGGGCAGCCGGGGGGAAACAGGGCGGATGGATTGATGCTCTGATACCCGCCGCAGGGCGGCGGACAGGTGGACTAAAGTTTGGATAGAGAGTAAACATGGATCCAGAGTTTATCACCAGCGCCGACTGGCAGAGGATTGGCAACCTGCTGCACTTCTTTTGGTTTGTCCTTCTATTTGCAATCGGCTTCGGCTTTAACTTCCTCATGGCGCACGCCGTGATCCCTTCGCTCATTGAGACCAGGCATCTTCCACAGAGGCTGGACAGGTCTCGCCGCATATTCTACCTCGGAGCCCTAGGCTTTCTCGGGTTAGCGCTGTTTTCGGTGAGCAGGATCATCGCCGAGGCCCACATCCTGAAGTCGATCTGGGAGCGGTGGTGGATATGATGCCTGCACGTGGCCGGTACACGCTCAAGAACCCCCGACACATACCTGAAGGAAGTGCCTACTAAACACCTATGATACGTATAGCGGCTTTTCTTGCATTGCTGGGAGGCTTGGGACTTGGCGGCATAGTTACGCTGATACTGGCGCTATTCGTGGCTAGAGCCTGGTGGACTACGCCATTCGAGGTCATGGGATTTGGGGGTGCCCCGGAGCAGCCCATAGCATTTCCACATACGGTCCACGCGGGCGATGATGTCCTCCTGGACGCCGACGGCAATCCCAAGCTGAATGCCGATAACGAGTCGATGAGCGGCCTGGGCCTGGACTGCACATACTGCCACCGAAACGTGGACAAGGGAGCGACGGCAAGCGTTCCCCCAGTGGAGCAGTGCATCTTCTGCCACAAGGTAGTGGGTACGGATTTACCGGAGGTCGTCAAGCTGGTAAACGCCTGGGAGAACAAGGAAGCAGTGGCGTGGGAGCGCGTGCACAGGCTGCCGGACAGTGTGCGCTTTGTCCATGAAGCCCACATCCGGTACTTCACACAGCAGGGCAATCTGCTTCCGTCCGGCGAGCAGGCCACCATTGCCGCCAACGTGTGCTCCACCTGCCACGGCGACGTGGTTGCAATGGCCGAAGTGAAACAGGAACGGAGTCTTAAGATGGGTGACTGTGTGGACTGCCATAGAGACTACGGCGCTCCTACAGACTGCACCACATGCCACTACTAGAGGATGGACAGAGCGTAACGTTATGGGAATAACCAGAAGACAGTTCTTGCGGTGGTCGGGGGCTTCGGCGTTGGGAGCCGTGGTCTTCAACGGCTGTCGCATACCGGAACAGGAGCTCCAGATAGAGAGCCCAGTGGAACTGCCGGAGGACCTGGTCAGCGGGATCGACAACTGGTATGCCACCATCTGCCGCCAGGACCCTGAAGGGTGCGGGATAATCGTCAGGGTGGTGGAAGGACGCGCCAAGAAGGTGGAAGGCAACCCAGACTATCCCATCAACCAGGGCAAGCACAACGCGCGAAGCGAGGCCGGGCTTCAGGCTCTATACCACCCGGACCGCATCCGTGAGCCGCTCTTGCGTGAAGGCTCCGGTTTTACCCCCATCTCCTGGAATGATGCCCGGGCCAGAGTGGTAAACAGGCTTGGGAGCCTTCCGGACAAGAGCAGGCTCCTCATGGTTACCCAACCCCTGCGTGGGCACCAAGCGCTGCTGACCAACGAATTCGTTAGGGCCTACGGCGGGAGGCACATGGCCTTTGAGACCCTGGAGCAGGTGAACCTTCGCTTGGCCGTCAAAGACGTCCTGGGCCAGGACAGGCTGCCAGACTTTGACATAGAGAACGCCAAGTACCTGCTCTCCTTTGGAGCGGACTTCCTCTCCACCTGGCTCTCGCCTGTGAAGTACTCACGCGGCTACGGCGAGTTGCGACAGGGGAGCGGCAAGCGGGGCGTCCACGTCCAGGTTGACCCACGCTTCTCAATGACCGCGGCAAACGCCGACGAGTGGGTCCCGGTCAAACCCGGTGGAGAAGGCGTGCTGGCCATGAGCATGATATACGTCATCATACGGGACGGCATGGCGGACAGCGGCGCGGCCTACGCCCTTACTGGCGGGAACGGGCACGAAACCCTGGACGCCTTCAGGCCGGACAACCCGCAGGTGCAGAGCGTCGTAGGCGTAGAGGCCGGCAGGATAGAGAGCTTGGCTCACGCCTTTGCGGACCCAAGCAACCGGCCCAGCCTCGCCATCGGTGGAGGCTCCGCCGGGGCGCACACAAGCGGCCTGTTCAACCTGAGGGCCATCTACTCCCTGAACCTGCTTGTGAACAACATAAACAAGGAGGGCGGCATCTTCTTCAACCCGCCGCCGCCTCTGCCGAAGTTGGCCTCGCAAGAGGTCATGGACATGGGAGCGCCGGCCTCCTTCCGAGATTGGAAGGAGATGGACCGGCCACAGGCGCTAATCGTGCGAGGAGTCAATCCGGTCCACGGGCTGCCTCCGGACGCCAACTTCGTTGCAGCCGTGGAACAGGCTGAATTCGTAGTCGCCTTCTCCAGCTTCATGGACGAGACCGCGGCTATGGCCGATATAATCCTGCCAGAGCTCACCTACCTGGAGGACTGGGGCGATGATGTCCCGAACCCGGGACCCCGCTATCAGATCTTGGGAGTTCAGCAGCCCGTGGTCAGGCCGTTCCATCCCGGCACGGGCAGCTTTGGGGACGAGCTTCTCCTTTGGGGAAGAGAGTTGGGCCTTGACCTCAACGTCAGCCTGGGCCTGGACGGGGTCGACAGCCCCACCTTCCAGGACCTGCTCAAAAGCGGAGCGGAGAATCTGTGGATGGAGAACAGAGGCTCCGTAAGGGCCGCCAGCTTCGAAGGCTTTTGGAACGGAGTCCTCCAAAGAGGAGGCTGGTGGGACACCGAGGCCGGTGGCGCTTCAGGTGTCTCTCAGCTCAAGCCTCTTGACGCTGCATGGCCGGACATATCCTTCAGTGATGCCTCGGGAGACCGCGCCTATAACCTCATTCCATTCCTGTCCAACTCCGTTGCAGATGGAAACCTGGCGCACCTTCCCTGGCTTCAGGCGACCCCTGACCCGGTGACCAGCGTGGTTTGGCACACCTGGGTTGAGATGAACTCCAAGACGGCCGAGGAAAACGGGATCAGAGAGGGAGACATCCTGGAGGTCTCCTCCTCCAACGGAACGGTGGAGGCCCCGGCCTACGTTCATCCCGCGGTACCACCGTGGACGGTATCCATGCCTATCGGTCAGGGCCATACGGCCTTCGGGCAGTACGCGGAGGGGGTAGGCGTCAACACCATCTCCCTGTTGGCCCCAATAACAGACGGGGAGACCAACGCGC
This sequence comes from Dehalococcoidia bacterium, assembly GCA_965221925.1. GTDB lineage: Bacteria > Chloroflexota > Dehalococcoidia > Lucifugimonadales > UBA2985 > JAPPHY01. The sequence continues at coordinate 1,528,560 of OZ244924.1, forward strand.
TGGCGTGGGCCGCCACGCGGGTCAGGGTAAGGAATACGGGAAATCGGATAGACATTCCCAAGTTCGCAGGAAACCAGTTTGCCGAGGAGACGGAAGAGCAAGCCATAATCAAGATCACAAGGCCTCATTAGGCTAGGGGTTGACACCAGGACTAGCAGGAGACTTGAATGACTAACCAGCAAATCAACCACAAGTGGGGGATGGTCATAGACATAGACCGATGCACGGGTTGCCAGGCGTGCGTGGTGGCTTGTCAGGCGGAGAACAACATCCCACTGAACACAGAGGACATATTCCGCCAGCGCCGAGCCATCCAGTGGATTCACATAGAGCGTTACTGGGAAGGGGAGTTCCCCAACGTCAAGGCTCGTTTCATCCCCATTCTCTGCCAGCACTGCGAAAACGCCCCTTGCGAACCCGTCTGCCCCGTATACGCCACCTATCACAACAACCAGGGCATGAACGTCCAGGTGTACAATCGCTGCGTGGGCACCCGCTACTGCGCCAACAACTGCACCTATCAGGTACGCTTCTTCAACTACTGGGAGCCTGTCTGGCCGGAAACCCTGAGAAACCAACTCAACCCGGACGTCACCGTACGCAGCCGGGGAATCATGGAGAAGTGCAGCTTCAACGTCCAACGGCTGCGCAAGGCGCAGCTGGTCATAGAAGGGCAGGGGGACGGCAGGATTACGGACGAAAATCTCAAGGAGGGCAACTACCTGCCCGCCTGCGTGCAAGCCTGCCCGACAAGCGCCATGGTGTTCGGCGATTTCCTGGACCCCAACAGCCGCGTATCTCAGTTGAAGCAGGAGCACTTGGCAGAGGGGGGGAGGGGGTATCGGCTCCTGGAGCACGTGGGGACCGAGCCCAATGTCATATACCTGAAGAAGGTAGATATCAACGCCAAGGAAGAGGCTACACCGCATGCATGAGCTTCACCACCCACCGCCGCCAACCTACTGGGGGATGACGGCTGAGGAAGTGACCCAGGACGTGCTCCGGAGCCACGAGTCTCCAGGAGGCGGCTTCTGGAAGATAGCGGGCCTCCTTGCGGTCCTCTTTGGCTTGGGTATCGCCGGATTTGCAATCCTCCTGTCCCAGGGATTCGAAGACCGGAACGTTTGGGGCTACTACGTCACAGTATTCGCGTACATCTTCACCACGGCCCAGTCCGCGATCCTGGTGTCCGTGGCCCTGCGCATGGCTAAAGCCCACTGGCGCAGGCCGTTGGCCCGCATATCGGAGCTCTTTGCGGTTGTAGGACTGTTCAACTTCTTCCTGCTGATACCCTTGCTGTGGGTACTGCCGGTCACGGACAACCGCCGCAGCATCTGGTTTGAGTGGCCCGGTCACAGTCCCCACCTGTGGGACACCATATCATTGGGACTTCTGGTAGTCTGCGGGCTGGCCCTGCTCTACTTCGCCTCCATACCGGACATGGCCGCCGCGAGAGACCGCGCCACAGGCGGACGGCAAGCCCGGTACCGCCTCATGTCCTTCAACTGGAGGGGAAACCCCCACCAGTGGAGGGTGCTTCAGACCGGTATGGGCCTTCTGGGCGGTTTCTACTTCCTGCTTCTCATATTTGTCCACATGATGATCAGCGTTGACTTTGCCATGAGTCTGGTGCCCGGTTGGAAGGACTCCATATTCCCCGCCTTTCACGCATTGAACGGCCTCCAGTCCGGGGTGGCGCTTATACTGGTGACCATGTTCATTCTGAGGTGGAAGACAGGCTTGAGAAAGTACCTGGAGGTGGACCAGTTCTGGGGTCTAAGCAAGCTCCTGCTGGCTATATCGCTTCTCTGGTTCTACTTCTGGTGGTCCGGCTTCTTTGTCTACTGGTATGGCCGCACCCCTGCGGAGCAGAGCGTCCTCAAGTTCATCATGTTTGAGACGTACAAGGTGCCCTTCTTCCTGGCCTTTGGCCTGTGCTTTGTTACGCCATTCGCCATCCTCATGTGGAACATAGTGCGCAAGACCACCTGGGGGCCGGCCCTGGCCGGAGCCATAGTGCTTGTGGGGACTTTCTTCAACCTTGTACGCTATTATGTCCCGGCTTTCTCGATAGAGGACCCCACGCTTCACGCCCTTGAGCACGTCCCCCCGGCCAACCTGCCGGGAGGAGCCGACTTCCTGGTCATAATTGGGGCGTTGTCCGGAGCCGTGCTGGCGTATATGCTGGGTACGCGCATATTCCCCATAATTTCCATATGGGAGATCAAAGAGGGGCAGATACTACAACGGGTCCGCAAGCTGATGAAGATAGACATTAAGGTTCTGGCCAAACCGGAGTAGACTGGACTTAGAGAGAACATTTCTGGACAATAGCAGGACCAGGAGCAGCAACGAATGCAGGAAAGAGTAAAGCTCACAGACGCCCAGATCAATCGGGACCTTCTCCGTTCGACGACGGAGAATCCTCTGTGGTATTGGCTTTTGGTGGGCTTCCTGGCCACAGCGGTGCTGGTGGCTTTTGCGGCGGTGGCGTACATGTTCAACAGGGGGCTGGGGGTCACCGGCCTCAACCGGCCCGTCATGTGGGGATTCTTCATCACCAACTTCGTGTTCTGGATTGGAATCAGCCACGCGGGGGTCATGCTTTCGGCAATTCTCAGGCTGGTACAGGCGGAGTGGCGCCGTCCCGCCACCAGGGCCGCCGAGGTCCTGACCGTCTTCTCACTGATGACGGCTATGACCATGCCCCTGATCCACGCGGGACGCCCCTGGCGTGTGATGTACTGGGTCTTCCCGTATGACTGGGCGCGGGGAGTTTTTCCCAACGTACGGTCGGCGCTTGTCTGGGACCCGGCCGCGGTGTTCACGTACCTGACCAGCAGCATCCTCTTTGTCTTCATAGCCCTGGTGCCGGATATAGCTGTTGCCAGAGACAGGACCACCGGCTGGAGGCACGTCCTCTACACCATTCTGGCCCTTGGGTGGAGGGGAAGCGTCCGGCAGTGGAAGCTCCAGCTCATAGCAGGCATACTACTGTCCGCCATCATCCTGCCCATCTTCGTCTCGGTTCACAGCATAGTGTCCTGGGACTTCGCCGCGGCGGTGTCCGTGGAAGGGTGGCACAGCACCGTCTTTGCCCCGTACTTCGTCATAGGCGCGGTACACTCCGGAGTCTCCGCCGTGGTGACCGTCATGATAATCCTGCGTTCCATGTTCAAGTGGCAGGACTACATCCGCCTGGAGCACCTGGACGCTTTGGCGAAACTGCTCATAGTGGTCGCCACCACGTGGTTCTTCTTCTTCGCCCTTGAGTTCATCTTCGGCCTCTACAGCATGGAGGGCCCGGAGATAGCCCTGAGGGAGATGCAGGTCTTCCAGCTGCCCTGGTCAGCCCTCTTCATAACCTTCCTGGTGTGCTCCTACTTCATTCCGGTGCCCATGTGGATGTTCCGAAAGGTGCGCAGGAGCATCCCGTTGATGATATTCACCACCCTCCTTGTCAACGTGGGTATGTGGATTGAACGGTTCATCATCATCGTCCCCGGGCTGGCCCGGAAGCAGGGCTTCACGTTCACGTGGGGTGGCTATACGCCCAGCATTGTGGAGATCACTATCGTATTCGCCACCTTCTGCATGGTATCCATGCTTGTCCTCCTCTTTGCCAAGATTTTCCCGCTGATACCCATTGGGGACGCCAAAGAAGGAATGATACTGCAAGACGAGATCAAGATTGGAAAGGTAACCGTCCCGGCGGTAATGCGGGAGGAATAATACCTGGAGGTCCCTTATGGCCAACAAGAACGTACTAGGGCTATTCGACAACGCGGACAAGGCGGCAGACGCCACCGACGGCCTTCTGGAGGTGGGATGCGCCCAGGAAGACTTCGACGTCCTCACGGGCTGCCCGTATCCGGAAGGAGCGTTCGGCGAGAAGAACCCCAAACATCACGTCTACGTTTTCCCTCTCATTGGCGCGCTTATGGGGCTGAGCGTAGCCATCCTACTGACATCGGGGACGCAGATAGCCTATCCGATGGTTACGGGCGGGAAGCCCATTCTGGCCATTCCCGCAATGACCATCATCACCTATGAAGGGACCCTTCTTGGAGCGGTCATCTTCACCATACTGGGCATCATCTTTGAGTCTCGTTTGCCCAGGCCCCGGCTGGAACCGTACGACCCCAGGATCACCGAGGGGTACATCGGGCTGCTGGTCACCTGTCCGGAGGAGAGGCTGGACGCGGTTGACCAGGCCCTGCGACGCGGAAGCGCAGTGGACGTGATCCACGAGAGAGGACGCTCATTTCAGACATGATGTCGATACTGTCTCGCGCCAGTAGGCTCCACCGGCCGTACCTTACCATTGCGGCGCTCCTTTTGGTTGCGGTCGCAATGGGCTGTCTGCCATTTGGCAGAGGAACCTATCAGGTGGACCTGTTCAGCGAGATGCACTATACCCAGGCGTATCGCTCGCAAGAGCCGCCGCGCCTGTATCCGGCACAGGGTTCAGTTCCGTTCACGCCCGTAGGCGCAGGCGCTCTGATGGTGGAAGACCTGACGGTTGAGATGACCGCGGACACCGTGGCCCAGGGAATGGCCCTCTACGGAGTCAACTGCATTGCATGCCACGGAGCCGCCGGCAAGGGAGACGGGTCAATGGTGGACTACCTGATCAAGTGGCAGGGACTTGCGCCGGCCGACATCACCGGCCCCGCTACGGTCGTGGCCACCGACCAGGAGGTACTCTCCTACATCGGCGGGGGCGGGCGCATTGGCCTCTTAACCATGCAAGCGGGGGCGCCATCGGCATCCACAATGCCCCAGTTCTCCAAGCTCCTGACCGAGGAGGAGCAGTGGGCGCTGCTCCACTACGTTCGCAGCCTTCAGGGTCAATAGCGGGGCGCTCCCAACCTTTGTCCACATCCACCTCGCCACGCCTGACCGGGAGGGGAGTGGCGCTTCAACCAATGTTGGCATTGCCAACACATGTTGAGAGTACCGAACCCGCCGCCCGTTGGTAAAAAGCCCCTTTTTCTGCGATAATCTAACCCGCTAGCCCTCCGACCAAGCCGCCCCTGTGACGCCAACCGGCGGAGCGGCTAACGAAGCCGTACACCGGGGCAGCCTGTGACGGGCGCCCAACGGGAGCAGGAACCAATGGAGACTACAGCAACTCAAAGCCGTACACGCTTGCAGGTCTTCACGGCTCTCAAGCGCCCCGGCTTCCGCCGCTTCTGGCTGGGCATGGTGGCATCGGTCATGGGGTTTCAGATAATGACCGTGGCCCAAGGGTGGCTGGTGTACGACCTCACGGGATCAACGCTGTTCCTGGGATACGTGGGGCTGGCGGCCGGCCTGCCGGCCATTGTGCTGAATCTCATAGGCGGCGTCATAGCCGACAGAGTGGACAAGCGCCGCCTTCTGATGGCCACCCAGAGCATCTCCAGCCTTGTCATGCTCCTGCTGGCAACCCTGGCGCTGCTGGAGCTTGTGCAGGTAGGGCACATCATTGTCACCGCCTTTCTCATCGGCTCCCTCCAGGCTTTCGACAACCCCACGCGGCAGGCAATATTTCCCCAATTGATAGACAGGGGAGACATGATGAACGCCGTGGCTCTCAACTCCATGGTGTGGCAGGGGACAAGGGTCATTGGGCCGGCGCTGGGGGGAATCATCATAGCGACAAAGCTGGGCGTAGCTCCGGGCTTCTACGCGCCCTTTCTTGGCTTCCTCTGCATGGCCGTCATGATATCCACCCTGCGTCTGCCTCCCTTGAAAAGGGCTGAGGGCGCCTCGGTTTTCAGGGACATGGCGCAGGGGATCAACTTCGTTCGCAGCAACAGGATATTCGCGTATCTCATTGGGATGACGTTCTTCAACAGCATGTTCGGAATGTCCTACATATTCCTTTTCCCCGTATTCGCCAGGGATATCTTTGATGCCGGCACGGCCGGCCTTGGCATTATGAGCTCCGCCACCGGCATAGGCGCGCTCCTGGGCACACTCGCGACGGCCTCACTGGGCAACTTCCGCCACAAGGGATGGCTGCTGCTGGGCGGCGCGGTAATGTTCGGGGTCTTCCTGATTCTATTCGCAGCCACCAGCGCGTTCCTCGTCTCATTCCCGCTCGCCCTGGGCCTCATTTTCCTGGCAGGGGCCAGCACCTCCATCTACATGATCACAGTGATGAGCGCCCTTCAAATCCTGGTGCCCAATGAGCTGCGAGGCCGCGTGATGGGTATCTACGGCATGACCTGGAGCCTTCTGCCCCTGGGCGCCATGCAGGCGGGGGTTATTGCGGAGTACACCAGCGCGCCCTTTGCGGTGGCGGTTGGGGGCGCGGCTGTGATCCTCTTCGCGGTGGGCATGTCGATGTCCAGCCGGCTGGTACGCAACCTGGGCGCTCAGGCGGACGCCGTCCCATAGGCGACCACGGCGCTGCCATCGCCGCGCATACGCGTAAAGGGCGTCTTGCTCTCAGGAGCCGCGCCATGTACAATATCCGGCGTAATTCGTAGCAGAAGTGGTGAACCGGCCCGCTGTAGAAGGATGGTCTCATGGACGTAGATAGCGTAGTGTCCCTTGCCCCCAACCCCAAGATCCAGGAGTTCAGGCCCGGAGATACCGTTAAGGTCACCATCCGCATAAAGGAGGGTGATAGAGAGAGGCTCCAGGCGTTTCAGGGAACGACGATTCGCAGCAGGGGCAGCGGCCCCGGAGCCACCTTCACCGTCCGGCGAGTCTCCTATGGAATAGGAGTCGAGCGAACCTTTGCCTACTACTCGCCACTGGTGGACTCGGTAGAGGTGGTGCGACGCGGGCGCGTTAGACGAGCCCGTCTGTACTACCTGCGAGGCCGCTACGGCAGAGCCGCCCGCATCAAAGAGGACAGAAGCAGGGGCAGGTAGCAAGGGGCGAGGCATCCGCCGGCTTCGCACAGGCAAGGCGCATCCCCTGAAATGACCAAGTATGCCGAGGTGGCAGTCGACGCCCCCGCGGGGTACCACCGTACCTTTACATACTCCGTTCCATCGGGAATAACCGTCTCCCAGGGCCACTTGGTTCATGTGCCATTCGGCCCCCGCGTCCTGTCCGGGATCGTCTTCCGCATCTCAGACGAATCTCCCGTATCGGAGACCAGGGAAATCGCCCATGCGCCATACCCACAGCCTGTCCTTTCCACGCGCGGGCTGGCTCTGGCAAGCTGGACCAGCTCCTACTACATGGCCTCTCTCTTCGACTGCGCCGCGCTAATGGCGCCTCCCGGCATTTCTCTGCGGGCCGGCAGCTACCTCTCGCTGAACCATCCCGTTGCCGAGGCCGGATTCACACCTTCCCAGCGCAGGGTTGTGTCCTACCTGAAGGACAGGGAAAAGGCCAGGCGGGAGGTACTGCTCAAGGCGTTAGGCCCCGACATGGAAGCTGCGCTGGGTCAACTGGCGCGCCGGGGCATCGTCAACGTGTGGAGCGAGTGGAGGAAGCCCACGGCGCGGCCCAGGCACGCGGCTCACCTGGAGCTTGCATCGTCCTCTATAGACGTGGATGAGGCCGCCGCCGACCTTGAGGGACGCCGCGCTTACCGGCAGGCCGACCTTCTTCGTTACATTGGGGAACAGGGCGCGCCTATCCTACTCGCCGCAGCCGGCAGGGAGTTCGGGGCGTCCGCCGTAAAGGGGCTTCAGGCCAAGGGCCTGGTAAGCCGCTTGAAGCTTCGCCAGGAGCGGGACCCACTCAGGGGCAGGGTCTTCACGCCGGATCACCCGCCGGTCCTCACCCCGGCGCAGGAACATTCCGTGAGGCTGATAGAGCGCGCCATAGACGGCCCTTCCTCTCAGGTTTTCCTCCTGCAAGGCGTCACCGGCAGCGGCAAGACAGAGGTTTACCTCCGCGCGCTTGCCCACGCCCTGGGCAAAGGCAAGCGCGGCATTGTAATGGTCCCTGAGCTTTCCCTTACGCCTCAGACAATAGAGCGGTTTGGACAGCGCTTTCCCGGCCAGGTGGCAGTCCTTCACAGCGGCCTCTCCGCGGGGGAGCGCTTTGACCAGTGGTGGCGCATACAGAACGGAGACTACGGCGTTGTCATCGGCTCACGTGGAGCCGTATTCGCGCCGCAGCCGGACCTGGGGCTTATAGTCATAGATGAGGAGCACGAGTGGACGTACAAGCAGCAGGACGCCGCGCCCCATTATCACGCTCGGGATGTGGCGGTTAAGCTGGCCGAGCTCACCAACGCCGTGGTCATCCTGGGCAGCGCCACCCCTGACGTGGTCTCTCACAGCCGCGCCCTGGATGGCCGGTATCGGCTGCTGGAGCTGCCCCATCGCGTAGCGCCGGAGACCTCCCTGGACGCGCCACTGCCCAGGGTACGGGTAGTTGACCTGCGCCAGGAGTTGAAGGACGGGAACAGAGGTATCTTCAGCCGCGCGCTGAGAAGCGCCATGGACTCCGCCCTCCGGGCCGGGGAACAAGTGATGCTGTACCTGAACCGGAGAGGGAGCGGCAGCCTGGTGCAGTGCCGAGACTGCGGCCACACGATGCGATGCCGTCGCTGTGACCTTCCACTGACCTACCATTCGCAAGCCGAGCGGCTCCTCTGCCATCGATGCAACTACCGCCTGGCCTCTCCAAGGGCCTGCCCGCAGTGCCGCGGCTCCAGAATACGATACCTGGGCCTGGGCACCCAGCGAGTCGTGGAGGAGGTGGAACACGCCTTCCCAGGTGTGAAAACCCTCCGGTGGGACAGAGACGCAGCCTCCGCCAAGGGCGGGCACGAGAGAATCATGGAGAGCTTCGTCCGGGGCGACGCCCAGGCGCTGGTGGGGACGCAGATGATCGCCAAGGGGCTTCACTTCCCAAACGTCACCCTTGTGGGGGCGCTGTGCGCTGACATAGGGCTCTTCGCGCCGGACTACCACGCCAGTGAGAGGGTCTTTCAACTCCTGTGCCAGGTGGCCGGACGGACGGGAAGGGGACGCCTTGGGGGACAGGTCATAGTCCAGACCTACTCTCCCGGCCACTACGCCGTGACCGCCGCCGCCGCCCAGGACTACGAGATGTTCTACAAAGATGAGATGGAGTACCGCGGCGAGCAGGGCCTGCCTCCGTTCAGCCGCCTGATAAATCTGGTGTACGCGCATACCAACCAGGACCGGTGTCGACAGCAGGCGCTCACGCTGGGAGTAGCGCTGAAGAGGCAAAGGGATGCCTGGGGCCTCAACGGCGTGGACATTCTTGGCCCGGCTCCCGCCTATCCTCCGCGCCTGAGCGGGCGCTATCGCTGGCGCCTGGTCCTCCGGGGCCAGGACCCGCGGGCTCTTCTGGAGAAAACTCCCGTTCCACAGGGCTGGACCGTAGACGTAGACCCAATGTCCGTTACGTGAGGCCCCACCGGATTTACACGGCCACTAACCACGTCTATAATTGGGCTGACAGACGGCCCCGGGGGTTCCAAGCGCCGGAGCAGAGAACGGCATTTTCGGCGCTCCGGTTCGGGTGGCGTGGCGCCGGAGGACGGCATTCACTAAGCCAGGAGGCGGACCTTGTCCTTTTTGCACCTTCGCACGATACCCGACCCTGTCTTGCGACAGAAGGCGAGACGGGTCAGCAAGATAGACGACGCCCTTCATAAGCTCATCGACGACATGATAGATACCATGAGGGATGCCGACGGCGTTGGCCTGGCCGCCAACCAGGTGGGTGTACTCCAACGAGTGGTTGTCATTGAGATCCCGGAGGAGGACCAGGCGCGCGTGCTGATAAACCCGGAGATAGTCCGTCGTGAAGGGGAGCGGGTAGTGGAGGAGGGCTGCCTCAGCATCCCAGGCTTTAGGGGCGAGCTGGTACGCTCCGTCAAGGTGCGTGTGCGAGCCCTGGACCGGGACGGCAAGCCGGTGCGTTTCAAGGCGGATGGTCTCCTGGCCCAGGCCCTGGAGCACGAGACCGACCACATCAACGGCGTCCTCTACATAGACCACCTGGAGAGTCCCGATAAGCTCTGGAAGCTGCAGCCCCAGGAAGCCGGATCGCAGTCCGAGGCAAGTTGACCTCGCCAACTCCTCCGGATGTCGCAGGAATCTCCCTTCCCAGGGAGGCTCGGCCCGTACTCCAGTCCCTGCATGACCTCTTCAACCGCCGCGGAGTAGCCGCCTACCTGGTGGGCGGGTTCCTCCGTGACGTCCTCCTGGGCAGACCCACCGCAGACATCGATCTGGCCGTCAGAGGCGATGCGGTCCCACTGGCCAAAGAGATGGCCGACCACCTGGGCGGGACGTTCGTCCTCCTGGATGAGGCTCGCTCCACCGCCCGCATGGTATTGCCACGGAGGAGACCTCACCAGGGGAGGGGAGACCCCGGACCACACTGGAACGTGGACATGGCCTCGTTCTCCGGGGATATAGAGCAGGACCTGGCCGGCCGTGACTTCACCATAGACGCGCTGGCTCTCTCACTGGCGGACGCCCTCCCTGAGACCACGGGCAGGGATGGTGGCCGGCAACCTGTGAAGGCCGCAACGGGCCTTGGCCTGCTGGACCCCTTCGGCGGTCTTGACGACCTGTCGAAAGGCCGCGTCAAGGTCGTGTCCGACCACGTATTCAGGGACGACCCTGTCCGCCTTCTGAGGGCCGTGCGCCTGGCTGCCAGGCTTGGCTTCTCGCTGGAACAGGGCGCCTACAGCCTCATTGAACGAGACTCCCACCTGCTGCCCACAGTAGCCCCCGAACGCCTGCGCGATGAGCTGCTAAAGACCCTTGCGGAGCCGGAGGCGTCCCGCAACCTGCGCCTCATGGACAGCCTGGGCTTGCTCTGCAGGCTAATCCCTGAGCTGGAGGCAGCCAGGGGCGTGGAGCAGCCCAAGGAGCACTACTGGGACGTCTTCTATCACTGCCTGGAGACCCCAACCCAGGTGGAGCGGCTCACCACCAGGGAGGGCAGGGAAGGGGACAACGTCATCTCCCATGCCCCCTGGCGACCCTCGCTGGAAGCCCACTTCGATGAAGAGGTCAGCGACGGCCACACGAGACGCACCCTTGTGAAGCTCGCGGGCCTTCTTCACGACATCGCCAAGCCCGCCACCAGGACCATAGAACCCACCGGACGGATGCGCTTTTTCGGCCACGATGCCCAGGGCGCGGAGATGTGCCAGGATATACTGCGCCGCCTGCGCCTCAGCAGCAGGGGAGTCAACCTCGTATCCACAATGGTGCGCCACCACCTGCGCCCCACCCAGATGCGCCAGGGCGTTGACATGCCCACGCCTCGCGCCATCTATCGCCACTTCAGAGACCTGGGAGAGGCCGCCATAGACACCCTCTACCTCAACATGGCGGACTACCTGGCCGCCAAGGGCCCCAGCATCGAGACCGACGACTGGCAGGGCCACTGCCGGCTCATAGGCCACATCATGCAGGGCGGGCTTGACGGGGAGGGCGCGCCCAGGAAGGCTGAAAGGCTGGTGGACGGCCACCTGCTGATGGAAACCCTGGGCCTGCCCCCCGGGGCCCTGGTAGGACGCCTCCTGGAGGCCATCCAGGAAGCCCACGGCGCCGGCGAGGTCGCCACACAGCAAGAAGCCCTGGCGCTGGCCCGCCGTCTCATGGACTCCCAGCAACCGCAGGGGGATAGCCACTGACGCGCCATCCGACGAGCCGGGACATCCCGCCATCCGTAAGCATACCCGCCCGCGGTCGTCCGTCGCTGCCGCTATCCGCGGCCTCCACTGACAACCACATATTGTGCATGAACTGTAAATCTACACAAAATAGCGCGCGTAACTCTTGACACTGTCGACGTACAGTAATAGGATAGCTTCACGTCAATTCCACAATGATTGGTGGATGGACATCATTTCAGCGCTACATCTGGTGTCCCGAAGTACCAGCGAGAGAATGCGAGAGCCGTGCGCTGCCCATACTGCAACCACTCAGAATCCAAGGTCATCGACTCCAGGGACGCCCCGGAGGGTGTTCGCCGGCGCCGGGAGTGCATCCAGTGCGGCCTGCGGTTCACCACCTACGAGCGCATCCAGGCCACCGCTCTCATGGTTGCCAAGCGGGACGGCCGCAGGGAGGAGTTCAACCGGGACAAGCTGATCAGCAGCATTCTCAAGGCCTGTGTCAAGCGCCCTCTTCCTACGGGCACCATAGAGAAGCTGGTGGACGACATTGAGGCCGAACTTCAGAAGCTTGGCCGGGCCGAGATACTCAGCTCTCACGTAGGCGGGATGGTCATGGAGCGTCTTCGCGCTCTGGACCGGGTGGCCTACATACGCTTTGCCAGCGTGTACAGAGACTTCGCCGACATTGAGAGCTTCAAGGAGGAGGTGGAGGCGTTGCAGCAGGCCCTGCAGAGGGAGAGCCCCAGCCCTCAGCTGCCCCTGATGCTGGATGAGCCAACCACCCGTCGGCGTCGCGGCAGGCGTCCCAACGCCCCGCAGGGGCTGCCTATGGATATGGGTGGGGGAGGGGCTTAGCGGCAAACGGCAGGCCCACCGGCCCCGTGAGCTTATGTTATAGCAGGCCATTTTAGAGCGTTGAATAGCCCCTGCCACTCAATCTTGCGAGTGGAGAGGTGGAGCGATTTCCCAACCGGGGATCATATGGAGGAACCCATGACCACTACACACAGCGCCAACGAAAACAGGAACACAGGGAGCAGGAAGGGCTTGGTAAACGACCTTCTCGCCGCCCTGGAGGCCGCGGGCGTCAGTGACCCCGCCGTAGCCCGGCAGGTGGCCGAGTCCGTGGCCGGTGACACCGGCGGCGTCCACGGTCCCGCCGTTGCCCGGCAGATGGTCAGGCCAGTGGCCGGAGGCAGTGGCGGCATGTACACCCGGACCCATACCGAAACGCCAAAAGTGACGCCCCGGGCCGCCGTCTCTCCGGCCCCGGAGCCGGAGATCTCCGATAACGCTCAGGTTGTCTTGGCCAAGCGATACTACCTCAAGGACGCCGACGGCAACACCATCGAGCGCTCTTGGTCGGACGTGTGCCGCCGCGTCGCCAAGGCCATTGCCGAGACCGAGACCCTCTACGATTCCCAGGCGAACGTGGCCTACTGGGAGGAGGAGTACTACCGGATCATGGCCGGCCTGGAGTACGTCCCCAACTCTCCCACGCTCATGAACGCCGGCACAGGCGCAGGGACCCTCTCCGCCTGCTTCGTCATAGGCCTGGAGGACAGCATGGAGGGCATCATGGAGACGGCCAAAGAGGCTGCCCTGGTGCAGAAGTTCGGTGGAGGCACGGGCTTCGCCCTCTCCAAGATACGCCCCAAGGGCGCGCATATCTCCACAACCCACGGCAGGGCCTGCGGCCCCGTGGCCGTACTTCGCCATCTCTCCTCCGTTTCCACCCTCGTCACACAGGGAGGGAAGCGAGACGGCGCCAACATGGCCGTCATGGACGTCCACCACCCGGACATCATGGACTTCATAACCTGCAAGACCCAGGAAGGGCAGATACACAACTTCAACATATCCGTTGGAGCCAGCGAAGAGTTCATGCAGGCCGTGGACAAGGGCGAGGACTACGACCTGCGAGACCCCAAGACCGGCGAGGTGGTGAGAAGGCTGAACGCCGCGGACGTGTTTGCCCGTATGATAGACGGCGCGTGGCTCAACGGAGAGCCTGGCGCCATCTTCCTGGACAGCGTCAACCAGGACAACCCCACACTCCACGTAGGCCGCATGACCGCCACCAACCCCTGCGGCGAGCAGCCCCTGCTTCCCTACGAGTCCTGCAACCTTGGCTCCATTAACCTGTCCAGGTTCGTGACGACGGTGGCGGGTCGCCAACCTGACGTGGACTGGCTCCGCCTGGGGGAGGTGACGCGCCTGGCCGCCCGCTTCCTGGACAACGTCATAGACGCCAACCGCTACTCCGTCCCGGAGATAGAGCGCATGACCAAGCTCACTCGCAAGACGGGGCTGGGCGTCATGGGCTTCGCCGATATGCTGGTGATGATGGATATACCTTACAACTCCCAGGAAGGCATGGAACTGGGCCGCGAAATCATGCGATTCGTGCGACAAGAGGCGGACGCCACATCGGAGGAGTTGGCCCGGGAGCGCGGCGTCTTCCCCGCCTACCAGGGAAGCTCCTACCAGAAGCAGGGACGGCTTATGCGCAACGCATGCCGCCTTACCGTAGCCCCCACCGGCACCATCTCCATGATAGCCGGCTGCTCCAGCGGCATTGAGCCGCTCTTCTCCCTCTGCTACCACAAGCACAACATCCTGGAGGGAGAGAGCCTGCTCTACATCGACTCCAACTTCGAGCGCGTGGCCCGCGAGGACGGCTTCTACAGCGATGAGCTGATGGAGTACATGGCGGACGGAGGCTCCATCCAGGAAAGAGACGACGTTCCCGAGTGGGTCAGAGAGGTCTTTGTCACCGCGGCGGACATATCGCCCCAGGACCATGTGCGGATGCAGGCGGTCTACCAGGAAAGCGTGGACGCAGGCATATCCAAGACCATCAACTTCCCAAACTCAGCCACCAGGGAGGACGTGGAGACCGCATACCGCCTGGCGTGGAAGCTGGGCTGCAAGGGCATAACCGTGTACCGGGCCGGCAGCAGGGAGGTGGAGGTGCTCACCTCCGGTGTAGCCGGCGCGGCGACGCCTGAGACGGCAGTGGCAGTCGCCATGATCGGCGAGCAGACCCGCGGCGTCCTGCCGGCGCCTGTGGACAGGCCAGCCCAAGTCCAGGGCATCACAGACAGGGTACGCACCGGCCACGGCAATATGTACGTTACAGTCAACTCCAAGGACGGGCACCCCTTTGAGGTGTTCTCCAACCTCGGCAAGGCCGGGGGCTGCGACTCAGCCCAGCTGGAGGCTATATCGCGCCTGGCCTCCCTGGCCCTGCGGTCCGGCATTGAAAAGGAGCAGATTGTGGAGCAGCTCAGGGGCATCACCTGCTGCCCCGCCTGGGATGACGGCATCCTGGTGCGCTCGGCCCCGGACGCGGTGGCCCTGGCCCTCAGCCGGCACACGGCCCCACCGGACAACACCGCCGCGGCAGCCGACCTGGGGCCGGACCGCACGGAAGCCGCGCCATTCGCCGTGCAACAAGGGCTGTTCCTGAAGGCGGAGGCCAACGGCAACGGGGCCATCAGCAAATCCACCTGCCCAGACTGCCACGGGTTCCTGGTACACCAGGAAGGCTGCGAGAGATGCCCAAGCTGCGGCTATGAGAAATGCGGATAGGAGAGACGTATGCAGAGGGAAGGGCGGCCAACAGCAGACGCCATTTGGGTCAAGCCTCGCCTCGGCCGTGAGCGCCGCCCGGCCAGGGGAGACCCACGTGCCGGCCCCGTGGTAACGCCCGTGGAAACTCGAGTAATACGCGCCGCCCTATCTTGATGAGAAGGCGGGAGCGGCGCGATAAGCTGGGCGCGCTGCGTCTGCAGATCTACCCCTATCGGCGCTCTCCCTGAGGGAGCGTGCAACTTAGCGGCCCCGGCCACCACCGGGGCCGTTGATATTGTACCATAGCCCAACACCCCATATAATGCCCTAAACGCCAAGCGAAAGGGGGCCCATGAGCGACAGACCAGTTATAGCCCTAACCCTGGGAGACCCTGCGGGTATCGGCCCGGAGGTTGTGGCCAAGGCCCTTGCCCTCCCGGAGGTGGCGCAGTCCTGCCACCCTCTGATAATAGGAAACGCCCCGTTGTTGCAGAAGACCACCGCAGACCTGGGCCTGTCCCTTGACATAACGCCCGTATCCTCTGCGGCCCAGGCTCCCGACAACGCCATATCCATCCTGGACTCCGGCAACCTGAACGCAGAGGACATATCGCCGGGGCAGATCTCCGCAGCAGCGGGGAAGGCTTCTGTTGAGTGGATATTGCAAGCCGGAGGAATGGCTCTGTCGGGACAGGTGCAGGCCATTGCCACAGCCCCAATCCACAAAGAGGCCGCCCGCGCCGCCGGCTATCAGGACATAGGCCACATGGAGCTCCTGCAGAGCCTGACCGGGGCCCCGGAGGTTGCCACCATGCTCACCGCCGGCAGCCTCAGGGTAGTGCACCTGACCACCCACAGGTCCCTGGCTCGCGCCGTGGAGTACGTCAAGAAAGACAACATCCTGGCCAAGCTGGAGTTGACCCACAGGTCTTTTCAGGAGTGGGGTTTCTCGATGCCGCGCATTGCGGTGGCCGCACTGAACCCCCACGGCGGCGACGGCGGACTCCTGGGGCGAGAAGAGATCGACGAGATAGCCCCGGCCGTGGAGGAGGCTCGCAGGCGGGGCATGGAGGTAACGGGGCCTATACCCGCAGACTCCGTGTTTCCGCAGGCCCTGGCCGGCCACTACGACGCCGTCCTGGTCCTCTACCATGACCAGGGCCACATCCCCATCAAGGTCAAGGATTTCGAAGGCAGCGTCAGCATAAACCTGGGGTTCCCGTTCGTGCGCACCTCTGTGGATCACGGCACCGCCTTCGACATTGCCGGCAAGGGCATAGCCAATGAGACCGGAATGAAGGAGGCCATCCTGGCCGCGGCCTACATCGCCACCACAGGGCGACTGCCTGGGTAGCGGCATCGGGCCTGCCGGCTCATATGGAGCGCTGAGCCACGCTTATCCGAGCCTGGCGCGTCACGTCCGTTGGGTCACGCCGTACCGGAGCGCTATAATGACATCAGCGAAGAAGGGACATTATGCCTAAAGACCTGACCTTAGCCTTCATAGGCGGCGGCACAATGGCCGAAGCCATACTCTCAGGCGTCCTGGACAAAGGGCTGGCCACCGCCAACGCCATCGCCGTCGGCGAGCCCGTGCCGCAGAGGCGGGAGTACCTGGCAGACCGCTACGGCATCCAGGTCACCTCTGACAACCTGCGCGTCGTAGAGGGAGCGAAGATGGTGGTCATAGCCGTCAAGCCCCAGCAGTTGGAAGATGTGCTCCAAGAGCTGAGAGGCCGCCTTGCCCGCTCCCAGAGCGTCCTGTCCATAGTAGCCGGAGCCTCCGTAGAGGCCATTGCCGAGGGGCTGGGCCACCCTGCCGTTATACGAGTGATGCCCAACACTCCGGCCCAGGTGGGGCAGGGCATGAGCGTGTGGATCGCCACCCCGTACGTCGCCGAGGCACATGTGGAAGCTACCCGTGAGATCCTGGCGTCTCTGGGCCAGGAGATGTACGTCTCCGAAGAGAAGTACCTGGACATGGCTACGGCCCTGAGCGCCAGCGGCCCGGCCTACGTATTCCTGTTCCTGGAGTCCCTGATAGACGCAGGTGTATACCTGGGCCTGTCCAGGGACATGGCCCAGACGCTGGCCCTTCAGACCATCCAGGGGAGCGCAGCTCTTGCCAGGGAGTCGGGGAAGCACCCCGCGGAGCTCCGCAACATGGTCACCTCCCCCGGAGGCACCACAGCCTCGGCCCTGCTGACCCTGGAGGAAAAAGGGTTCAGAGGCATACTGATAAACGCCGTCATAGAGGCCCATGAGAAGGCGCTTGACTTGGGTGGTGAGGAGTGATAGCAAGCCTTATCAGCTACCTGATAACGCTCCTCATCTTCGCCATATTCGGACGGGTCATCTTCGACTGGCTCGTATACGGCGGGGTGATGCGCGCCGACAGCTCGCTCCGCCCGCTAAGGGACGCCCTGATCTTGATAACCGAGCCTGTCCTGTCCCCCATACGCCGCTTCGCTCGTATAGGAACTATCGACCTCAGCCCAATGGCTGCAATCATCATCCTGTCCTTAGTTCAGCAGCTCGTATCGCGATGACCGCCGCGCCTTGAGACGGCGCACAGCCCAGCCTTCGCAGAACCCTCTGCCAACGCGCCTTTCCCACGGCGCAACGGCCCGGCTCTATCCTGCCGATGGCGGGGGGAATTCCAGGGGTTAACGCAAGGCGGGGAGGGCCAACGCAAGGCGGGGAGGGTTAACGCAAGGCGTGGAGGGCCAACGCAAGGCGTGGAGGATTAACGCAAGGCGTGGAGGGCCAACGCAAGGCGTGGAGGATTAACGCAAGGCGTGGAGGGCCACCTTCGCATTGAAGTACCCCTCCCATCCCGTTCGTGGTGAGCATGTCGAACCATATGTGCGGGATGACTGCGGGCGTAGCCGACACCGCTCACGTACTTCGACAAGCTCAGCATGAGCGGTGTCGTGCGCCATAACCAACCCGTATAGAGAGCGCCGTGAATTCTAGGGGCCAACGCAAGGCATGGAGGGTCAACGCAAGGCATGGAGGGCCAACGCAAGGCATGGAGGGCCAACGCAAGGCATGGAGGGTCAACGCAAGGCGTGGAGGGCCACCTTCGCACTGAAGTACCCCTCCCATCCCGTTCGTGGTGAGCATGTCGAACCATATGAGCGGGATGACTGCGGGCGTAGCCGACACCGCTCACGTACTTCGACACCGCTCACGTACTTCGACACCGCTCACGTACTTCGACACCGCTCACGTACTTCGACACCGCTCACGTACTTCGACAAGCTCAGCATGAGCGGTGTCGTGCGCCATAACCAACCCGTATAGAGAGTACCGTGAATTCTAGGGGTCAACGCAAGGCATGGAGGGTCAACGCAAGGCATGGAGGGTCAACGCAAGGCGTGGAGGGCCACCTTCGCACTGAAGTACCCCTCCCATCCCGTTCGTGGTGAGCATGTCGAACCATATGAGCGGGATGACTGCGGGCGTAGCCGACACCGCTCACGTACTTCGACAAGCTCAGCATGAGCGGTGTCGTGCGCCATAACCAACCCGTATAGAGAGTACCGTGAATTCCAGGGGTCAACGCAAGGCGTGGAGGGCCAACGCAAGGCATGGAGGGTCAACGCAAGGCATGGAGGGTCAACGCAAGGCATGGAGGGTCAACGCAAGGCATGGAGGGTCACCTTCGCACTGAAGTACCCCTCCCATCCCGTTCGTGGTGAGCATGTCGAACCATATGAGCGGGATGACTGCGGGCGTAGCCGACACCGCTCACGTACTTCGACAAGCTCAGCATGAGCGGTGTCGTGCGCCATAACCAACCCGTATAGAGAGTACCGTGAATTCCAGGGGTTAACGCAAGGCGGGGAGGGCCATCTCCGCATTGAAGTACCCTGGGGCTTATTGTACAATACCAAGCAACCGAGAACAGAGGACTCACACACTATGCCGCCAATCCGGCCACTGCCGGGAATGAGAGATGAGACTCCGCAGGAGATCCATCGTAGGACCACCGCCCAGGACCTTCTCCGCGGGCGCCTGTCTTCCTATGGCTACCAGATCATAGACACGCCCATGCTTGAGCGGACCGAGCTCTTCCTCCGCAAGTCCGGGGGAGAGCTGGCTACCCGCATGTACACCTTCACAGACCCCGGCGGCAACAGGGTAAGCCTTCGCCCGGAGTTCACACCCTCCATAATACGCTACTACCTGGAAAGGACAGACGAGGAGCCCCTACCACTGCGGCTACAGTACAGCGGCCCCGTCTTCCGCTACGACGATGCCAGGCGATTCAGGCAGTTTCACCAGACGGGCGCTGAGATAATAGGGGCAGCCTCCCCTGAGTCCGACGGCGAGGTACTGGCCCTGGCCCTGGATGGCCTATCCCTCATGGGGTCGCCGGATACCACGTGCGTAATCGGGCACGTCGGAGTCCTGCACCTCATGCTGGAGGAGATAGGCCTGTCCCCCAGGTCCCAGGCCTTTCTCATAGCCTGCTTGCCGCGTCTCAGGCAGGGCCACGGTGAGGGTCACAAGATGCAGGAGGAAGCCCACTCCCTGGGACTCATCAAGACCCGCGAGGGCAGCCGCTCCCCCAACATGCTGGTGAACGGCACGGAGGGCCAAGAAGCCCTGGACATTCTTCAGGACCTCTTTCACAACTCGCTCAGTGGCATCCAGGGCAGCCGCTCCACGGATGAGATACTCACGCGGTTCATGAAGAAGCTGAAGCAGGGCGACGACCCCGTGAAGATGGAGGCGGGCATCTCCCTCTTCTCCCGTCTCGCCTCCATAAGGGGAGAGGAAGAGCAGGCCCTGTCTCAAATAGCCTCCGCGCTCCAGGAACACGGGGTTAGTCGGAAGCCTCTCGCGCCACTGGAAGACGTGCTCAACAGCTTCCACCAACGCCATCCCATCGCCGCCCCGGTGGTGGACATTGGCCTTGTGCGTGGAATAGCCTACTACACCGGCATGGTCTTTGAGATACTGGCCCACGGCCCCAATGGCCTCGTAGCCGTGTGTGGAGGCGGCCGCTACGATGGCCTGATCAAGGCCCTGGGGGGGGGGGAGGACGTGCCCGCATTGGGCTTTGCTTACACCCTGGAGTCCCTTCTGGGACTGCTGCCGGAGAATCAGCCCGAGAATTTGGAGGAAGCGCGTCTTGCGTCTGGCAATCCCCAGCGACGGTGAACTCTACGAGTCAACCCTGGCCTTCCTGCGCAACAGCGGTCTGGCCGTAGACCGTTCCAGCCCGCGCCGCTACATTGCCTCCATCAACTCCGTATCGGACGCCACGGTCCTGTTCCAGAGGACGGGCGACATACCGATGAAGGTGGAGGAGGGCAGCGCAGACTTGGGCGTCACCGGGCTGGACCGCTTTCTGGAGATGAGCGCAGAGGGTGGGGACTCCATCCTGGTCATGGAAGACCTGGGATACGGGCGCTGCGAGTTGGTCATGGGCGTCCCGGACTCTTGGCTGGACGTAGATTCAATGGGTGACCTGGCAGACCTCTCCCTTGACCTGAGGGAGCGCGGCAGAGACCTGAGGATAGCCACCAAGTATCCCCGGCTGGTAGAACGTCACCTGCTTCGACACGGAGTCAACTACTTCTCGCTGGTGCAGTCCAGCGGGACCCTGGAGGCGTCTCCCGCTATGGGCTTCGCAGACGTCATCGCCGACATAACCTCCACCGGCGCCACCATGAGAGAGAACCGGCTCAAGCCGATTGAGAATGGAACCATACTCAGGTCTCAGGCTTGCATCATCGGGAACAGGAGGCAATTGGCCGGGGAGATCTCCACACGCCAGGAGACCAAGAGCCTGCTGGAGCACGCGGAGGCTTACCTGCGAGCCAGGGACTTCTTCAGCATCACCGCCAACATCCTTGGAAACTCCCCGGAGGAGGTGGCCGCGCAGGTGACCCGGCGGCCGGAGGTGTCCGGCCTGAAAGGCCCCACCATATCCAGGGTGTACAGCGACGGTCCAGGCACGTGGTACGCCGTTACCCTGGTGGTGCCGCGCAGCAGGCTCCTGCTGGCCGTTGACCACCTGCGCCAGATAGGCGGGGGCAGCGTCACAGTGTCCCAGTCCCACTACGTCTTTCAAGACCGGTGCGCCTCATACCAGGACCTGCTCAAGGCGCTTGGACAAGTAGATTGACATGCAGGCCAGAAATGCCTAATCTCAGCGCCCATCTAGGAATGGCAAAAGACGCTGCATCGCGGCTCGGACACCCCACCATAGACAGGTACTTGGGCGCCTTTCTCCTGGGCTCCGTTTCCCCGGACATCCGTATCATAACCAAGGGTAAGCGGGACGATACCCACTTCGTAGACCTGGAATTCCAGAGGGAGGGCGATGGCCTGGATGGCATGTTCCAGCTTCATCCCCACCTTGCGCGGGCCGCCGACCTCACGGAGGCTACCAGGGCCTTCATTGTGGGCTACGCCTCACACCTATTGTCCGACGAGAGATGGATACTCGACCTGTACCGCCCATACTTCGGCAATCGGGACGTCTACCATGACCCCATCCAGGGAGATCTCATGGACAGGGCGCTCCAACTGGAGCTGGACCGCAGAGAGCAGTTGGCCCTGGGCGGGCTGGAGACTCTTCGCCCGTTTATGGTGAACGCAGAGGACAACGTGGACGTGGGCTTCATATCCTCGGCCACCATGTGCGAGTGGCGCCAGTGGATAGAGGGCACACTGGACTGGAGCTTCACCTGGGACCGGCTGCGGTTCATGGCCCGGCGGGTCATTGCCAGAGGCAACGACGACCGTTCCGGCGAGCAGACGAGAGAGATGGTAGAAGGCTTCCTGGAGTCCGTTCCCAGTGGCCTTGACAGCATATACCGGACGGTTCCCCGGGACCTGTTTGAGGACTTCAGGGAGAGAAGCATAAATGACCTGCTGGAGTTCGCCCAGGGGTATTTGGCATGAGGCTTCTTTTTGGCAAGGAGGAGGGCCGGAAGGCGCTTGACAGGGACGCCTTCCTCAAGGAGCAGGCCGCTTCGCCGGAGATAATGGATGGCATAGAGCGCATCTTCGGCCGGCCCCTGACCCCTGAAGAAGCGGTCGCCCAGATAATCGGCCGGGTCTCCGCGCTGGGCGACGAGGCCGTTAGAGATTACACCAGGCGCATAGACGGAGTAGACCTCACCGACTTTGAGCTGAGCAGCGCAGATGTGTCGCGGGCCGCGTCCGAGGCGTCCGCCGAGATCTACGAAGCCCTGCGCCGCGCCTCCGGCCGCGTCAGACAGTTCCACGCGGCCACGCTGCCACGCCCCTGGATGGACATGGAAAATGGCTATGGCGAGGTCATCACACCCGTAGAGCGGGTGGGAATATACATCCCTGGAGGGCGCGCCGCATACCCTTCCACCGTTCTTATGACCGCCATACCCGCCAAAGTGGCCGGCGCCAAGGAGATAGTCCTTGCAACGCCGCCTCGCGGCGACCATGGGCCCTCTCCCGCCGTCATGGCCGCGGCGCGGGTAGCCGGGGTGAGCAGGGTATTCCAGGTTGGAGGGGCGCAGGCCATTGCGGCAATGGCATATGGCACCCAGACCATACCAAAGGTGGACATGATATGCGGCCCCGGCAACATATTCGTGACCATGGCCAAGAAGATGGTCTACGGACAGGTCGGCATAGACGGCCTGGAAGGCCCCACGGAGACCCTGATCATCGCAGACGAGACCGCCAACCCCGTTCTCTGCGCCGCCGACCTGCTGGGCCAGGCGGAGCATGACCTGCTGGCTACCCCTGTCCTTGTCACAACCTCCAGGAGCCTGGTTCCTCCCGTACAGGAAGAGGTCAGGAGGCAGTTGAACGGCCTTGCGCGCAGGGACACGGCTTCGTCATCCATAGAGAGACGCGGGTTGCTCATAGTGGTGGACACCCTGGATGAGGCCCTTGAGCTTGCCAACGACTACGCCCCTGAGCACCTTTGCCTCATGATCAAGGACCCCTGGGGCGCAGTGGGCAAGGTGCGCCACACGGGTGGCATATTCCTTGGAGACCACTCCCCGGAGGTCATGGGCGACTATGTTGCAGGGCCCAGCCACGTTATGCCCACCGGCGGCGCTGCTCGCTTCAGCTCCTGCCTGGGAGTGGCCCAGTTCCTCAAGAGGACGCCCGTGGTGGCCCTTGACCCCGGCACAGCCCTGAGCTTCACCAAGACCGCCGCCGTACTGGCTCGCGCCGAGGGGTTCGATGCCCACGCCCGCTCGGTAGAGCTTAGGGCGGAGACCCAGAGCCGGCCACAGGACGACCCACACCCACCGAGAGGCGTCTGACTCTCCTAAAGGAACACATATTGGATATATCCAAGCTCTTCCGAAAGGACCTGAGAAACCTGCGACCCTACGAGGCCGTGGACTCGCCTGCGGCCCTGTCCGAGGTCTCCGGCATACCCGCCGAGAACATCATCAAGCTCAACGCCAACGAGAACCCCTACGGCCCATCGCCTCACGCCCTGGAGGCGATGGCGCGCTACCGCGGCTATCACATCTACCCGGACGCTCACCAGATAGCTCCCAGGAAGGCTTTGGAGAAGTACACCGGCATATCCGCAGAGAACATTCTGGTTGGCGCAGGCGCAGACGAGCTGATAGACCTGGTGCTGAGGGCCACCCTGGAACCCGCAGACAGGGTTATCAGTTGCCCGCCCACCTTTGGCATGTACTCCTTCAGCACCCACGTCAACGGCGGAATGCTTATCAACGTACCCAGGGACGATGACTTCCAGGTGGACATCCCCGGAATCAAGACTGAGGTGGGGACCATGGTCAAGGTCATCTTCCTGACCTCTCCCAACAACCCATCCGGGAACTGCATCACGGAGGAAGGCGTCTTGAGCCTGCTGGAAGAGGACATCCTCCTGGTGATAGACGAGACCTACTTTGAGTTCAGCGGACAGACGTTTGCCCACCTTGTCCCGGCGCACTCCAACCTGGTTGTGCTGCGTTCCCTGAGCAAGTGGGCCGGGTTGGCCGGCCTTCGCATAGGGTATGGCATTATGGCCTCCAACCTTCTGGAGCTGCTCATGGACATCAAGCAGCCTTACAACATCAACGCAGCGGCGGAGGTGGCCCTCATGGCCTCTCTCAACCACCGGGGCTACCTGATGCGCAACGTAAACGCCGTAGTGCAGGAGCGAGCGCGCCTCTTCTCCAAGCTTACCCGCATCCAGGGCATAGACCCACGGCCGTCCCAGGGGAACTTCCTCCTCTGCAACATAGCCGACGGAAAGGCGACCCAGGTGTTTCAGGCTCTGGCGCGCAGAGGTATTTTTGTGCGATACTTCAACGCGCCCCGGCTGAGAGACTCGCTGCGAATATCCGTGGGAAGGCCGGAACACACCGACGCCCTGGTGGAAGCCCTGGAGGAGATCTTCCAGGAGTTGTAGAAGCCCGGCCGTACTTCAAGGCGCGTATCCCGCGGCGGCCCGCAGAAACGCGCCGCTTTCAATACACCAACGTAACCACAAATACCCCGGAGACAGACGTTGAGCAATCGCAAGGCTACCCTCAAACGAGACACCAGAGAGACCCAGGTTGAGGTGACCCTGGACCTGGACGGCGTCGGCATGGCCTCCGTGGACACGCCCAACGGAATGTTGAACCACCTGCTGGAGCAGCTGTCTCGTCACGGCCTCATGGACATCACCGTATCCGCTCGCGGAGACACCTCTCCCGGCTGGCACCACCTTGTTGAGGACGTGGGCATTGTGCTGGGACAGGCCCTGCACGAGGCCGTAGGGGAGGGGAGAGGTATCCTGCGCATGGGCCACGTTATGGCGCCCCTGGACGAGACCCTGGCCCTGGTGGCCCTGGACCTGGGAGGAAGACCCTACGCTGTGGTTAACGTGGCTTTTGACGACCCACTGATAGGCGACCTGCCCTCAGACCTGGTACGTCACTTCCTGGAGGTACTGGCCCTGGAGGGACGCTTCAACCTGCACTGCCGGATACTCGCCGGAGGCAACGACCACCACAAGGCGGAAGCCCTGTTCAAAGCCCTTGCCAGAGCGCTGCGCCAAGCCCTTGCCGTAGACCCCAGGGCAGCCGGCGAAGTGCCAAGCACCAAGGGCGCCATCAGCGACTAGGGTATCGCGCTCGCGGGAGCAAGCGCCCAAAGGCCAAAGCCTTACCCGGCTATCTCCTCCACATCGTACCTGTAGCTCTCTATAACCGGGTTGGCCAGCAGCTTTTGGCACATCTGCTCCACCATCGCCTCCGCTCCGGAACGCTCCGCTCCGGCCAGCCTTACCTCCAGGTATTTGCCTGCGCGAACCTCTTCAGCCTGGTCAAACCCCAGGCTCTTCAGACCGCCAAGGATGGTCATGCCCTGGGGATCGTTCACCGTGGGCTTCAGAGTGACGTAGATTCTGGCTAGAAACATACGAGCTCCTAACGGAAGGGAGACGGCCCGTTGCCAAGGTGTCTCAGGATGAAGTCGTCGGTCCTTGCGTCGTCAAAGTTCTCCATTGTGTCAATCCAGCCCCAGGCAGTCAGGGCTATGGCGGAGTCCATGTCCGGATACGGAGCCAACGTCACACCCTCCGGATAGCGGTTTACCACGTTCGTCAGCTGCTCCACCAGCCCCGGGCATTCATCGGGGCAGTTGTACTGCACCATGACCCCGCCGCGCTCCAGGTAGGATACCTGTTCCTCATTCTCCACGGGCGCGTCCCGGGCTCCCCATTCGACATCCTCCAAGGATACATCGTAGCGCCACCCGGAGGTAGGCGGAGAGGTGTTGTAGGCCGGATGAGGCGCGGCATCCTCCACAACCTCATTCGCCTGTACGTTGACTTGAACGCCTTGGTCCGCGGAAGTGGCGGGGTTGAATCCCACGTTGCCCAGCGAACCGGGTATCACCAGAGACAGCACTATGAGCAGGAATACAAACCCAACAAAGCCGCCAATAACCCACCGCTTGACCCGTTGGCGGACGTTTATCTTTGAACGCCGGGCCTCCCGCTTCTCGGCGCGCTCGTGGGCCTTTTGCCTGCGCTCCCGCTGCCTGGCCGCCATCAGACCCCCGCCTCCACGGCGTCCACCCATCCCTGGCCGGTGATGCGCTCGTACGCCTCTATGTAACGGGTACGGGTCCTTTCCACCACGTCAGGGGGCAGCGCAGGCGCGGGGGGTTCACGGTTCCACCCACTGGCGGACAGCCAGTCCCGCACGTACTGCTTATCAAAGTTGGGTTGGGACATGCCCGGCCGGTACAGGGCGGCGTCCCAGAAGCGGCTGGAGTCCGGCGTGAGGAGCTCGTCTATCAGGATAAGCTCGTCCTTCAGCATCCCGAACTCCATCTTGGTGTCGGCGATGATAATGCCCTTGGCCGCAGCGTCATCCCGGGCGAACTCGTAAACTTGGCGGCTGATCTGCTCAAGCCTGGCAGCCATATCGCCCCCCACCATGTCGCGCACGTCCTGAAGGCTCATGGGCATGTCATGCCCGGTCTCGGCCTTGGTGGTCGGAGTGAACAGCGGCTCAGGGAAGGGGTCGCCCTCCAGCATCCCTGCCGGCATGGCCGCGCCTCCGACAGCGCCGCCGGCCCGGTACTCCGCCCAAGCGGAGCCTGTGATGTACCCGCGCACAACGCACTCTATGTCGATACGCTCCGCCCTTAGCGCCACCATAGCCCTCGCGGCGGTATCCGGCGAGGCCATGTCCAACAGCGGCGAGCTGATTGACAAGGCAGAGAGCTTCTCCGTCTCGTTTCCCATCGCCACCAGGTGGTTGGGCACAATGTGGCCGGTCTTCTCAAACCAGTACGCTGAAAGGCGGGACAGCACCATGCCCTTTTGGGGTATGGTCGTGGGCAGCGTCACGTCGAACGCCGAGATGCGGTCCGTGGCTACCATAAACAGGTAGCCGTTGCCAAGGTCGTAGGTATCACGCACCTTGCCGCGGTGCAGGGGAGTGGGCAAGCCGTTGTCTCCAATGATTTCCTGTGCCATTTCGCTCCATTCCTCCGTCAGCCGTCCAGGCCCAGCCGCATAAAAGAGTCTTCCACGAATCTCATATAGTAGTTGTAGTCGAAGATGGACTCCAGGGCGTCTCCTGGCAGACGCTCCGTCACCTCCGGCTCATCCCTGAGAAGCTGCCGGAAGTCTGCCGACTCATCCCAGGACCGCATAGCGCACGCCTGCACTATCTCGTAGGATCTCTCCCGGCTTAGCCCGCTCCCCAGCAGCGCTATAAGGACGCGCTGTGAGAACACCAGACCCCTGGTCAGCTCGATATTGCGCCACATCCTCTCCGTGTACACCCTCAGCCCGTCCATTACGCCTGTGAAGATGTCAAGAATGTAGTCCAACGCCATGCAGGAGTCGGGGAGAATGATGCGCTCTGCGGAGGAGTGGCTGATGTCCCTCTCATGCCACAGCGCAACGTTCTCCAGGGCCGTCACAGAGTGGCCCCTGATGAGGCGGGCCAGACCGCATACCCTCTCCGAAAGCTCCGGGTTCTTCTTGTGGGGCATGGCGGAAGAGCCGGTCTGGCCCTGGCCAAAAGGCTCCTCGACCTCCCGCACCTCCGTGCGTTGCAGCCCCCTTATCTCCGTGGCGAACTTCTCCAGAGACGCCGCAATCAGCGCCAGAGTGGTGACGAACTGGGCATGGCGGTCACGCTGCACCACCTGGTTGGAGACCGGAGCGGGGGATATCCCGAACTGGGCGCATACTCGCTCCTCTATTTGGGGCGGGACGGTGGCATAGGTGCCCACCACGCCCGAGACCTTGCCCACAGCCACAGTCTCCCGCGCCTCCTCCAGACGATGCCGCTGACGGCGCATCTCGTCCCACCACAGGGCCAGCTTCAGCCCGAAGGTGGTGGGCTCGGCGTGGACGCCGTGTGTACGGCCCATGATGGGGGCGCTCTTGTGCTCCACGGCGCGCCTTTTGAGGGTGAGCATGAGGCGGTCGACGTCCTCGAGCAGGATGTCGGCGGCCTCCACCAGTTGCAGGCTTTGAGCCGTGTCCTGCACGTCATGGGAGGTCAAGCCCATGTGCAGCCAGCGTCCCTCATCTCCCAGCCCTGCCGTAACCGATTGCA
The DNA here is from genome assembly GCA_965221925.1 of Dehalococcoidia bacterium. GTDB lineage: Bacteria > Chloroflexota > Dehalococcoidia > Lucifugimonadales > UBA2985 > JAPPHY01. The sequence goes on from OZ244924.1 coordinate 1,556,766, forward strand.
GGAAGGCGGTCATATCGTGTCGCGTGCGCTGGAACACCTCTTGCTGTCGGACGGGGTCGTACCGCGCCGTCCGCAGCTTCACCATGTCATCCGGTGGTATGACCCCATCCTCCGCCCATGCCTCACAGACGGCCAACTCAACCTGAAGCCACTTGTCGTTCTTATTCTCGTCCGACCACACCCGCTTCATAGCGGGCCGGGCGTACCTATCTATCACCATTCACCTCTGGAAAGTAGCTTTGCAGTCGCACAGAGAATCATACCCTGTCTCTTTCTGAGGAACAAGAGTGTTTTACCAAAGAAGTCGGTCTTGGTCTGCTTCCTGTGGTTGTCATTCGGCTGCCGTCACCTCATCCAGAAACGGCCTCAGCGCCATCAGCCCCTTGTCCAGCGCCGTGACCCTCCACCTGCCGTCTGCTCGCCGCCACAGGGTGAAGGCCAGCCGCTCCTCCAGCGTCGGCGAGTCCCCGCGCTCAATTGCCAGACCGACTTCCACCGTGGCTACGTTGGCCTCATCGACGTTCTCTGTGACGTTGGCAATGCCGTCTCGGAGGTCATAGTAGACCAGGCCGCTCCGCTCCCAGGTGAGACGCTCGCCGGCCATGCTCAGGGCCTCCGTCAACGTCTCCGCCAGCTCACGCCGTGACTCCAGCCGAATGCTCTGCTGCGCAGGGTCCAGATCGACCGGCGCAGGGCCTAGCTCCGACAACTCCCACATCTCCAGGGCCTGCCGGACATCACCGCGCTTGGTCTCTGAGAGGTAGGCGTCCACAACGTCCTCCGGCGCCTCCGAGCTCCCGCACGACCCCAGCAATAGGGCAAGCGCCACCGCCGCAAGGAGAGCGATGTGGGCGCGGCTAGCCTGCGGCCAAACGTTCCCGGTACGCTTCATAGGACTTTCTTATGTCCTCATGCTTCAGGCCGAGGATGGACGCGGCCAGGTATGCGGCGTTGCGCGCTCCCCAAGACCCGATGGATACGCAGGCCACGGGCACTCCGGGCGGCATCTGGACAATGGCGTGAAGGGCATCTGCGCCCCCCAGCGCGCTGGAGGTCAGGGGTATGCCAATGACAGGAATGGTGGTCCAGGAGGCCATTACCCCAGGCAGCGCTGCAGAGCCTCCGGCCGCCGCTATAATAACCTCAAGTCCTCGCTCTCGCGCTCCCTTTGCGTACTCCCTGGCCCTCTCCGGGGAGCGGTGCGCCGATATGACCGAGACCTCGTGAGAGACCCCCATCTCTTCCAGCACGCTCACGGTGTCCTGTACCACCGGCTCATCCGACCGGCTGCCTATGACTACGCCTACCAACGGCATTACTCAACTCCTATTCTCGCGGCAATGTCTCTTCGATAGAAGCCGCCAGTAAAGCTTATCTTCTCGATGCTCCCGTAGGCCAGATCCCTGGCCTCCGGCAGGTTGGAGCCTCTGCCCACGACCGTCAGCGTCCTGCCGCTGGCCGTCATGACTGCCTTGCCGTCATCGGAAGGCCGGGCGCCGGCGTGAAACACCTCTGCCGTCTCCTGGGCCTGGGAAAGCCCTGATATGGGGAAACCCGTCTCATAGCTGCCGGGATACCCGCCGGGGGCCATCACCACCCCCACGCAGGCGTTGCTGCTCCACTCTATGAGAGTCTCGCTCAGCCTGCCCTCAAGTACGGCGACGAGTATCTCCACCAGGTCAGACGACAGGCGCGGCATGATGACCTGCGTCTCCGGGTCACCCAGGCGGCAGTTGAACTCTATGACCTTGGGACCGTCCTCCGTCAGCATCAGGCCGCCGTAGAGGACGCCCCGGTAGGGATGCCCCTCGCGGGCCAGGGCGCGCGCCGTTGGCGCCATAATGGTGTCTCGTATCTCGCGCTCCAGGTCGCCGTTCCAGAACTCCGGTGGGCTGTAGGCGCCCATACCGCCGGTGTTGGGGCCGTGGTCGCCGTCGTAGGCGCGCTTGTAGTCGCAGGCTGCGACCATCGGGGAGACCGTCTCGCCATCCACGAACGCGAACACGCTCACCTCTCGACCTGTGAGACACTCCTCCACCAGCACGCGGTCACCGGATGGGCCAAAGACCCGCTCGACCATGCACTCCCGGAGAGCCTTGATGGCCTCCTCCTCGGTTCCCGCCACGGTCACGCCTTTTCCGGCAGCCAGGCCGTCCGCCTTCACCACCAGGGGATAGGGACGGATCCTGACGAAGCGCTCGGCCTCCTCGTAGGAGTCGAAGACCTCGGCCTTTCCGGTCGGGATGCCGTACTTGAGCATAAGCTCCTTGGCAAATACCTTGCTGCTCTCGATGCGGGCCGCGGCTTGTGTGGGGCCGAAGATGGAAAGACCGGCGGCCTGGAAGTGGTCGACGATGCCCCCTGCCAGGGGAATCTCCGGCCCCACGACCGTCAGATCCACGCCATGCCGCTGCGCCGCCTGCGCCAGCCCCTCCAGGTCCGTGTCAGCAATGGGGAGGTTGGTCGCGATGGCCGCAGTACCGGCATTTCCGGGCGCAACGTACAGCGCATCCACCAGTGGGCTTTGGCGTATCTTCCAGGCAATGGCGTGCTCACGGGCGCCGCCTCCCACCACCAGGACCCTCATCTCGCCCTCCCTGCGGCCCGCTTGCCTTTGGGCGGCGTCCTCTGGACGTACTCAAAGGCTGTCTCCAGCCAGGGCAGCAGCGCATCCACGCCATCGTCGTCTCCGGCAATGAACTCCACCCATTCACCGAAGGGACGGCCGGGAGTAGGGGAGAAGGGCCGAGCGATTTTGCCGTCCAGTACCTGAGTCCGCTCCGGGTCCGGCAGCTTGGCAGCCACGACGCCCTTGTGGAAGACGGCGAAAAGCCTGTCGCCCACAAAGTACCCGTTGCCCCCGAACATTCTGCGCGCCGATACGTCCTGCCAGGGCAGGAGCAGGGCGTCCAAGTCGGCCTGTGTTGCAGCCTCAAGGGTCATGCGCGATACTCCAATTTTGGCGTTGCGCTTAGCCTCGCTGGGCCTATCCGGCTCCCGGATTTCCGGCAACTTTCCAAGTGGGATTATATCACAGGCCGCTCTGAGAAATCCCCCGGCAGGGCATGGGGACGAACCATTTGAGCGGGAGATTCCCGCCCGCTCGTGGTGAGCATGTCGAACCATATGAGCAGGAGATTCCCGCCCGCTCGTGGTGAGCATGTCGAACCATATGAGCAGGAGATTCCCGCCCGCTCGTGGTGAGCATGTCGAACCATATGAGCAGGAGATTCCCGCCCGCTCGTGGCGAGCATGTCGAACCATATGAGCAGGAGATTCCCGCCCGCTCGTGGTGAGCATGTCGAACCATATGAGCGGGAGATTCCCGCCCGCTCGTGGTGAGCATGTCGAACCATATGAGCAGGAGATTCCCGCCCGCTCGTGGTGAGCATGTCGAACCATATGAGCAGGAGATTCCCGCCCGCTCGTGGTGAGCATGTCGAACCATTTGAGCGGGAAGACTACGGATGTGGGGCTCCCGCTCACGCCCTTCGACTGTGCTCAGGGTGAGCGGGAAAGTAGGCGCCTTATATCGGACAGGCGCGCCTCTGCCTACCGGCCGCCAAACAGGTCGCCGGCGTCCCGCTCCATCTCCCGCCGCAGGTCAGACTCATCGCGGAAGCCCAGCTCACGGTAGGACTCGTTGGTGCCATAGTCGCGCACCCGCACCACAATTGGCATAGGCACGGAGTGGCCGAATATCAGCGCCTGCTGCTTGCTATCCAGCTTGCTCAGCACCGACCGCAGCTCCCTGGCCCCAGACACGCCCGCAGTCACGGCGTCCACGTCCCGCTCGTTGTCCAGCAGGCAGGACAGCTTGGTCCCAAGCTGGCTCATCACCTCGTCCTCAATACCGCTGGGCCGCTGGTCAACCACCAGCAGCGTCACGTTGTACTTCCGCATCTCCCGCGCAATGTTGCCGAAGATGGTCTGGGACGCAACGCCGGGGCTGAGGAACCTGTGCGCCTCCTCTATCGTGATCACAAGCGGGCGAGGCTCACGCGACGCATCGCCCATCGCCTCCTCCTTGCGCTTCACGTACCGGTCGTGGATGCGGCGCGTCAGCAGGTTGGCAACCAGCATGTAGGCCGAAAGCTCGTGCCTGTATCGCCCGAACTCCAGCACAACGTGTATGCCCCTGTCCAGATAGCGCAGTATCTCCTCAACCGACTCCTCAGACTCACGCTCCGTGACGAAGTGGAAGCGCCGGAGCCTGCCCAGCCGGTTGTGAAGGGTGGAGAGAGCCCGCTCGTTGACGTTGATGACGCCTGCCAAGTCCCGCAGTTCCTGGCCGTTCAGGGCTAGGAACTCCCGCAGCCATCGCTCCTGCCCAAGGTATCCCGCCAGGTTGTGGGCTGCGTCCGCGGCCACATCCGACAGGCCAAGGGTCTCCCGCAGCAGGTCGACGTCCTCCGGCTCTATCTGATTGTAGCCCACGCGCATCAGGTAGTCGGGGGAGACGCCGCGCCTGCGGCTGTGCTCCTCGTCCAGGGAAAAGACGGCCACCTGGGACGGAAAAAGCTGCTTGATTCCCTTGACCATGCCCGCGCCCTCGGACGTGCCCATCCAGCCGTACTCGCTCTCCATGTCGAACACCAGATTCACGGCCGCGCTCTTCTGGAGGATGCCCACCAGCAGCAGCCGAGTGAGGAAGCTCTTTCCGGTGCCGCTCTTGCCGAAGACGCCGTTGGAGCGCTTGACGAACTCCTCAAGGTCCAGGCACACCCTGGTCTCCATGTCCAGGGGGTTGCCCACCCAGAAGTGGCGCCCGTCCTCCGCTCCAAAGACCATTTGTATGTCCTCCTCAGAGGCCAGATGCACAGGCGAGAAGTGGGTCGGCACCGTCTTGGCGGGCGTTGGGCCTTCCACCGAGGCCAACGCCCCCTCAAGGGCCAGCATCGGCAGCACGCGCAGGGTGGCGTAGGAGACGGCGCCGGACACAACCTGGGCAACTATCGGGTTGGACAGGTCTGGCGGGTTGCCCCTGAGGGACTCGTCGGAGGACTCCAGGGCCACGTCTGTGATTATGCCGAAGAACCGGCGGCTCTTGCCGTGGAGCACAACGTGCTGCCCCAGGGCCATGTCCTCCACCGAGGTCTGAGGATCCAGGCGCACGTCAACGCCCCTGCTGAGGGAGCCTCCCACCAGAACGCCAAGGTACTTGCCCTGCCGCGAGTCCGTCACCGCACGGCCCTCTGTAGAATGGCCTCCACTCGCCGGAACTCACCGGGGAGGAGACCCATCAGCTGCTTGCCGGCCTCCACCAGAAAGCCGTTGGAGTCCGACTGGGCCGCCGCGGCCAGGCTCAGGCACGCCGCCGTCACCTCATCCAGCGCCGGTATGCTCGACGTAGCCAGGGGACGCAGGAAGGCGAGGTTCGCGGTGAACCGCCGCGCTTCATCGGGGCCGCAGGCGTAGACGAAGGCGTAGATGGGAGGAGGCGCAGGCGGCAGGTAGTAGCGGGGAGTCCCATCCGGGCTGTGGCCCACCACAACGGCCTGAAAGTCCGTGCGCAGCAGCTGTGAAAGCTGTGGATTGCTACGGTAGACGTCCTCCTCCGATGCTTCTTCCGCGCCGCGGGCTACGGGCTTGCGGGAGGCGTCTATGCCCTGGGTTGCAACGTGGTGTACCACCCCGTAGGCGGGGTAGGGGCCCCCCGTGCGTATCAACGCGCCCAGGGGAGGCGCTTCGTACAGCCGGTAGCACTGGGTGGTAAAGCCCGTTGTGGAGGTCTCAACAACCTCGCCAAGGCGGGCCGCGCTCTCTAAAGCCATTTCTGCCTCTTGGAAGCGTTCTTGCCGGAGGTGTACACCGGCATGCGCTGACGCCGGAGAGCGTCCTCCACTATCAACCGGAACTCCTCCCGGTCTCCCACAGTTACCACGGCCTGCTCGTGGGCCTCCGATATGGCTACAGGGTAGCCGTGCCCCTTCCTGCACTGGTCGACCAGTAGGGCGTGGGTCATCTCCAGCAGCTCGCGGTCCTCAGCGACCCACTCCGGCGCCTCCACACGCGCCAGCTCCGCGCCGACGTTCAGGTAGAAGAAGCGTATCTGGTGTCCTCCGTAGTACTGCTCCACGATTGAGGACGCGCTGGCGAACAGGTCCGACCGCTCCTTCTCCGCCAGCAATCCCCCGAAAAGGTCTCTGTCCATGACGCCTGACACGCCGTCGCAGGGACGCCGCCCAGGGCGCAGCGTCCGGCAGTGCATGTCGCAGTTGGCCGCATCGTAGTGGCACAGGCTGGGGTCCAGGCGCAGGGCGTTGACCACCTCGGCGCCGCGCGGGAGGCTGACGTACGCGGCCAGGGCCAGGGGCCTGGAGCGCGCCATCTCCCGCAGCTCGTCTAGGGCCGGCAGGAACATGTCCTCAATCAGCGCCTTACGAACGAAGTCCGGGTGCGCCTGTCCCGCCAGTCCCCACAGCACAAGGGAGCCGTCCACAAGGGCGATAGTCGGAATCTCCGGGTCTGACTGCCTGGCGAGGGTTGCAAGGGCCCGCAGCTCCTCAACGGCGCGCATTGCTCCCAGAAGCGGCCCTTCCAGGGGCCGAGAGCGGCTGCCCTCCGGGTCAAAGACGTGCAGGCTGTCGTCGTCCGCGTAGAGCCGGGGTTCGCTGTCCAGCCATGCGCCGGGGCTGCCGCCGTAGCGGATGCGCACCCTGCCGATGTTTATGAGGAAGCACTGGATGGGCAGGTGCCTGTCCACGTCTATGTGGGAGCCGTCCACGGCCAGAGCTGTGTAGCCTGATGGCGGGGCAGGGGAGGGGTATCGCCCGGCCAACGACCCAGTGAGACCGGGGATGAGGAAGGTAGCCCGGCTCAGAACGCGCTTCTCCTCCAGCGCATCGGGCTCAGCCGTGGAGAGGACGCTGAGGGCGCGCTCCAGCCGATGGGCGCGATCGGCTGCCTGGCCGTCCAGGCGGGACGCGGCCTCTTGTATCTGGCCGGCGACTTTATGCAGGTCAAGGGACATGGGTCATCCTTGGAATCACTATGGCCTTACGGAGGCCATATAAGCTCAATGAGAATGCGGTGGCGGTGGGAGTTCCGCTCATGTCCTTCGACAAGCTCAGGATGAGCGGAAATGGGATGTCCGGAGTCGAGTCGTATATTCTCATAGCAATGCCCGCTATCTCAGCGCCCGGTCGTCGCCGACGCGACGGGTGACGCGCTGCTGGTCCAGGTACTCCAGCAACGACAGAGCATACTTGCGGCTTGTCCGGAACCGGTCCCGTACCTGCCCCACGTTTATCTTGCCCTGCTCCCGGATGGTGGACACAATGCCATCCACCATCTCCCGGTAGGCGTCCGCATCGTAGACGACAGACTCGTTGATCCTGACCACGCGGCCCTCGTCCACCAGCAGGTTCAGGAGGTCGTCCGCCAAGCCTGCGTCCGTGGGCGGGGAGTAGGGGTTGGAGCGCAGGGAGGCCACGTACTCCTCAATGCGGGACTGCTGCCCGCCGGTCAGGACTATGCGATGGTGGGGCAGTCGCGCCAGGTTGTTCTCCTCGGACACAACGCCATCCTCAATGAGACGTGGCAGGACAAGCGGGAACTGCTGGGTCGACAGGTTCAACCGGCTCCGCAGCTCCTCCTTGTGGATGCCGCCGCGCAGAGGATGCTCCCCGTGGTAGGCTTCCAGCGCGCCGACTACCCTGCGGCGCAGCGAGGCCCATCCCGCCGCCGAGTACACCAGGGCCCTGGGCGCAGCCGCAAGGTCTCCAAGCGCCACCGCGCTCCCGTCCGAGGCCAGCCGCTCCACGAGAGCGCGGGCGTCCGAAAGCGAGAGGTTGGCGCGGTTTGCCAGCCCTTGCAGGTCGCACGGCTCGGCGGACTGCAACGTCTGGAGGAGCGATTCCTCCTCTGAGCCGCGCTCCATCACCTCCAGGCCCGCCAGGGTGGGGGAGTGGCGGCGGCGGTGCCGCTTGGCGTGGGGTTCCACCACAACGCCGCCCCCAATGGTGGCGTCCGAGGAGCGTATGACAAAGTAGTCCCCCTTCACCAGCGCCAGGGGACTCTCCAGGCGCGCCTGCGCCCAGGTCTCCTCGCCGGGCAGAGCCTCGTCAGTCTCCAGGAGCCGCACCCTTGCGTTGGCCTCCTGGGAGCCGGTGTGAAAGGTGACCGGCCTGTTGTGCTTCAGGCCCCTGGGGGCGTCCGCCAGCAGCCGGAGGCGGACGTCTGTGGCGATGGTCGGCCTGAGCCAGCGGGGTGTTGTCAGCACCTCGCCGCGCTGGACCTCGTCGTGGGACACGCCCGAAAGGTTCACCGCCAGCCGTCTGCCGGGCAATGCCGTATCCATCTTCTGGCGATGGCTCTGGAGGCCCCGGATGCGTGACACCCGCCCGGACGGCAGTATCTCCACCTCCTGCCCAACGGACAGCGACCCGTCTATGAGAGCGCCGGTGACCACGGTCCCAAAGCCCGGCATGGTGAAGGAACGGTCGATGGAGAGGCGCGGCCTTCCCGCGTCCCTGCGGGTCTCGGTGGACTCCAGAAGCCCGTCCAGGGCCTCTAGCAGCCCCGTCAGGCCATCTCCGGTGACTGCCGACACTCCTACCATAGGCGCGCCCTCAAGGGTGGTGTTTTTCAGTATGTCCTCAACCTCCGCCATGACCAGCTCCACAATCTCCTGGTCAACCAGGTCATTCTTGGTGACGACCACCAGCCCACGCTTGACCCGCAGCAGATCCAGGATAGCCAGGTGCTCCCTGGTCTGGGGCATGACCGATTCGTTGGCGGCTACCACCAGCATTGCCAGGTCTATTGCGCCGACGCCGGCCAGCATGTTCTTGATGAACCGCTCGTGGCCGGGCACGTCCACAATGCTGATCTCCCGGCCGCTGGGCAGCGTGAGCCATGCGAACCCCAACTCAATGGTGAGTCCTCGCTCCTTCTCCTCGCGCAGGCGATCGGGGTCTATCCCGGTCAGAGCCTGGACAAGGGTTGACTTGCCGTGGTCTACGTGTCCTGCTGTGCCTGCAACGTACATTTTGGAGGGTTCTCCGTGGATGATGAGAGAAGGATAGCACAAGGACAGGGCAGGGGGCAATTTGGACTGAGGGGTTATTGCCTCGCCTCTCTGTAGACCACCTCCCAAGCGCCGTAAGCAGCCTGGTAGATGTTCCGCAGTCTTATTACCTCATTGTACCGCGCCCCAGATAGAGTACAGGCGCCTGTAACGCTTCCGCAGTATGCAAGGCGTCTTTGTTCATAATTTTGGCGAGCTTCATCCCACGCTGCCGAGGCGGAGTTTACCCTGTTGCGGAGCGCGCTGTTCTCCAGATTGGTGTTCCTGTGCAGCTCAATTATGTAGCCGTTTACATTGGTATACGGTATCCAGCATCCATCATCCTGAGAATTTGCGTCTCCCTTGGGCCAGTAGTAAGTGTCACCTGACGCACCTCTTCTAACGCTCATAACGCGGTGCGCCACACGGCTTGATGTCAGGTTGCACTCAGCCGTTGGAGTGAAGCTGATTACCGCCCCAATTACTATGTCCTCGGGGTAAAAGTTGGTCAGCCAAGTTGCCGTATCCAGGCAGGTTATCTTCGGTTCCATGCTTCCCGTGCACTTGAAACCAGCTGTGTGGGAGTCAACGATAAGGGGTCTGCGGAGTCGCTCCAGTTCTGTTATATCACTGTTCAGTCTGCCGATCTGTGAATGCAGGGATTCCACCCGCGAATTCAAGGTCATTATTTGCCCTTTGACACTCTCAAGCGTTCCCCCTTCTTCCACAAGCGCATCGTGTTTAGCTGTCAGGGCTTGGTGTTCGGATGTCTTGTCGGCAAGCTGCGTTGTAATGGTTTCAAGCCGCTCCGTCACCGTTGCAAGGTTGGCAGTAAGCGTCTCATTCTCTGCTGTCTTGGCTGTCAGCCGTCCCGTGGTCGCTTCAAGGTCGGCGGAAAGCGTCGCGTTCTCCGCTGTCTTGGCTGTCAGCCGTCCCGTGGTCGCTTCAAGGTCGGCGGTAAGCGTCGCGTTCTCTGCTGTCTTGGCTGTCAGCCGTCCCGTGGTCGCTTCAAGGTCGGCGGTGAGCGTCTCATTCTCCGCCGTCTTGGCTGTCAGCCGTTCCGTGGTCGCCTGAAGGTCGGCGGTGAGCGTCTCATTCTCCGCCGTCTTGGCTGTCAGCCGTTCCGTGGTCGCCTGAAGGTCGGCGGTGAGCGTCTCATTCTCCGCCGTCTTGGTAGTCAGCCGCTCCGTCGTCGCTTCAAGGTCGGCGGTGAGCGTCTCATTCTCCGCTATCTTGCTGTCAATCTGCTCTCTGGCTGTCGCTAGATCTGCGATAAGCTGCTCGTTTTGCGCCTGAGCGGCCTCCAGCTGGTTCCTTGTTGTATCCAACTCTGCGTTGGCGCCGTTTAGCTGCAACAGCAGAATGGCCGCAATTACAATCCCCAGGGATGTAGAAACAATAGCCAGGTTACGCATGATCTTCTTTCCCGGACGACGAGAGTCGCCCGTCTCAGCTTCACCAGAGGGACCCATGGTATGGGGTAGGGATGATGAGAGAAGGATAGCACAAGGACAGGGCAGGGGGCAATTTGAGCGGCTATGTATTGACCCCGTGTTGCCTCCACCGTATGCGCCCCCACGTCGAACCATATGGCAGCGCGAGCCGGCGCCCACCGGAGCGCTGCAACCTTAAACGAAACGCAAAAATACCTCGTTGCCCAGCGGCCGCCCCTTACCGGTGAGACGGAGCGCGCCGTCACGAAGCTCTATCAGGCCAAGCACGGTTAGATCGTCCACCTGTTTACCGTACACCGAAGTAACGCTCTCGCCGAACCTGTCGTAGAAGTCCTGCAGGCGCACTCCGTCGTCCAGCCTCATCCCCAGCATCATGGTCTCCGCCATCTCCAGCCGCCTGTCTATGGCCTCTACGGAGCCGACGGAGGGAATTTCGCCTATGGCCTCTGAGGACAGGGCGACGGCGGGGGCCTGTCGCTGAGCCGCCTTGCCCAGGCGGGCGATGTACTCCCGCGGCGAGGTGATGTTCCAGAACCGCCATTGCCCCAGGTAGGAGTGCGCCCCCGGCCCAACCCCAAGATAGGGCCTGTTGAGCCAGTATGTCAGGTTGTGACTGCTCTCCATGCCCGGCTTTGCCCAGTTGGAGATCTCGTAGTGGCGGTAGCCCGCCTGCGCCAGCATATCCTCCGCCAGCAGGTACATATCCGCCGCCAGGTCCGGGTCGGCTTCGGGAATCTCGCCCAGCCGGGTCTGCCGCTCCATAGGCGTGCCGCCTTCCAGGGTCAGGCAGTAGAGCGACAGATGCTCCGGCGATAGCTCAAGGGCCTGCTCCAGGGTGTCACGCCACTGCTCCAGGCTCTGACGGGCTATGCCGTACATGAAGTCCAGGCTGACGTTGTAGAAGCCGTCCCGCCGCGCCTTCCGATACGCCGCCACCGCTTCCTGCGCCGAATGCCTGCGCCCCAGGAAGCTCAGCAGGCCGTCGTCCAGGCTCTGCACGCCAATGCTCAGGCGGTTGATGCCCGCCTGTCGAAGGGTTGACGCCTGCCCGTCGGTGAGGTCGCCGGGGTTGGCCTCCATCGTGATCTCGGCATCGGCAGCGATGCGGAACGCGCCGTGGACGGCTTCCAGCACGTCCGCTATGGCCTGCCGTGGCACGTAGGAGGGCGTGCCTCCCCCGAAGAAGATGGTGTTGACCTGCTGCGCGCCCAGGAGCGCCCCCCAGCAGCGTATCTCGCTCTCCAACGCCCGCACGTAGCCGGGGATGAGGGACTCTATGCCGGAGTAGGTGTTGAAGTCACAGTAGGGGCACTTGGTGTGACAGAAGGGGATGTGTACGTAGAGACCAATCTGCCCAGGAGGCTGGTGTAGCGTATCGTTTTGCTGGGTCATTGACAGATGCTCCGCGCGATGCAAGGCCTTGCCGGACGCCGTATTGCGCCGTCAGACGTTGAACAGGAAGTTGACCACGTCGCCGTCCTGGACGGGGTATGCCTTTCCCTCCAGGCGCAGCAGTCCCTTCTTCCTTCCTTCGGCAAGGCTGCCGCACTGTATCAGATGGTCGTAGGAGATCACCTCGGCGCGGATGAAGCCTCTCTCAATGTCGGTGTGAATCTTCCCGGCGGCCTTCACCGCCAGGGTGTCCCTGTCGATGGTCCAGGCCCTCACTTCGTCTGGGCCGACGGTGAAGAAGGACGCCAGGCCCAGGAGCTGGTAGGAGGCGCGGATGGCGCGGTGGAGCCCAGGCTCCTGAAGCTCCATTGCGCTCCGAAACTCCTCGGCCTCATGCTCGTCCATCTCCGCCAGTTCCATCTCCAGCGCCCCGCAGAGGACTACAACCTCCACCCCGGGCCTGGAATACCGGGACTTCAGCTCCTCCTCAAGCGCAGACGCCTGGGGCGCGTCCTCCTCCCCTATGTTCCAGACGATGAGCATGGGCTTCGCCGTCAGGAACTGAAAGTTGTCCAGCAGCTTGGCCTCATCGGCGGACAGCTGCTGCTCCCGAATGGGCGTCTCTCGCTCCAGTTCGCCCTTGATCCTGTCCAGGGTGACGTGCTCTCTCAGCCTGCGCTCCCTTTCCTGGGCTTTTGCGCCTTTCAGCTCGCCCTCCAGGCGCTCCACCCTCCGCTCCAGGATGGCCAGGTCGGCAAAGGCCAACTCCAGGTCCATGACGGCCAAGTCCCGGTGCGGGTCTATCGCTCCGTCAACGTGGGGCACTGTGGGGTTCTGAAAGGCTCTGACAACGTGCAGGAGGGCGTCCGTCCTCTGAAGCAGGTTGAGAAACTCTCCTGCGATTCCCGACTTGGTCAGGCCCTCGGGAGTTCCCGGGAAGTCAGTGTACCTGACCTCTGCGGGCGCCGTCTTCCGTGGTCGAAACATCTCTACCAGGGGCCAAAGCCTGGGGTCTTCCACCTTGGCCACACCCAGGTTGGGCTTGGTGGCCGAGGCGGAAAACGGGCTTACGTCCGCAGACCCCCTGCTCAGGGCGTTGAAGACGGTGGTCTTGCCACACTTGGGCAGGCCGACAATTCCTATTTCCACTTTGCAGGCTTACTCTACTGCGTAGAGAGTGCCGTCCTTGGAGGCAAGATACATAACGCCGCCGGCCAACACGGGCGTGGAGGTAAGGCCACCGGCGATTTGCATCGCCCATTGCTCTTCGCCGCTGTACTTGTCTATGCCGTAGAGCTTCCCCTTGCTGTCGCTGACGATGACCAGGTTCTCTACCAGAGTGGGCGTTGAGAGTTGGTCTGCTTCTGTACTGAAGATCCAGACTTTTTTCCCGTTAGTCGAATCTATGGCATGAAGCTTGCCGCCGGCGGCGGGGACATACACCTTTTCCGCATCGGCGGCCGGGGTTGTATCAATGGGGCTTCCCGTTCTGTAGACCCACTCTACGCCCTTCGGCAGCCCCGGGTGATCGATCATGCCCCAGAGCCACAGCTGCAACCTGAGCCTGTACCACCTGCTGTAGAAAAGTACCTCTTTTTCTTTAATGTTCACGGACGTCACCAGGCCGTTGCGATAAGGAATGTATACGGACTCCCCGGAGATTACGGGGGAACCCATGATCAGCTGATTGAAGCCGCGGAACGAGAACCGCCTCTTGCCGGTGTCCGTATCGTAGATGGTCACACGCCCGTCAAATGAGGATACCACCAGGAGGTCGTCCGAGAGGGCAGGGGTGTTGGCAATCCAGTCTCTGGTGGCGTGAGACCATCGCTCCGTCCCGGTCAAGGCGTCCAGGGCGTAGATTCTCCCGTCCCCGGAGCCAATGTACACCACGCCGTCCTTCACCAGTGGCGAGCCGCTTGTGGGGTTCTCATTGGTGACGAACTCCCACCGGATTTCACCCGTATCGGCGTCCAGGGCCATGACCCGCTTGTTACGGACGCCGAAGAAGACCATGCCGTCCGCAACCGCGGGCGAGGAGTCCACCGGCGCCACGGTGGGACGCTCCCATATGGCGCTGCCGGTAGCCGCGTCAAGCGACACCACCCGGTTGTCCTGGGTTGTGAGATACAACCTTCCTTCCTTTACCGCGGGTGTGGATACTATGGGATCAGAGGTCTCAAAGGTCCACTTCACCCGGCCTTCAATAGCCGCGCTCTCCCCGGGAACCGGACCTGGACCCTCGGTTGTCCTGTATACCATTGCCCACTCACCTGGGCCTGACAGGGCGGTGATGTTGGAGGAAGGGGTGGGCAGGGGAAGGGTGATGTTCAGAAACTGGACCATCATCACGGCGCACACCGCCGCTAGGGCGGAGCCAATGAGGCCCAGCCGTACTCTGTTGGATTTCTTCCTCCGGACCTCCCTCTCCTCCGACGTGAGTACCTCCTGGCCTTCGGCAGCCGCCACGCGGTTCAACACGCCCCAACACCCGGCGCACCAGTAGGATCCGGCTGCGTTGGCGTGTCCGCAAACCGTGCAGAGGACCGGAGGGCCTTCTACCACCGCGGGCACCGCTTCCACAGACCCCATGCCGGGGAACTCGCTTTGCGCCTCCAGCGCTTCCGTTATCCGGAATGGCGCGGCCACCGGATCCGGTATGGGCGCCGCAGCCGCCATTGCCGCAACGAAGTCGCTGGGAGTCTCGTATCGCCGCTCAGGGTGGGCAGCCAGGGCCTTGAGGATAACGGCGTCAAGCTGCGGCGGGATATTGGGGTTAACCCGGCTGGGCAGAGGCGGGAACGAGGTGAGCTGCCTCGCCTGGACAGAGGAGCGCTCCAGAGCGTTGAATGGGACCGTGCCGGTCAGCATATCGTAGGCCAGCACTCCAATGGAGTAGACGTCGGAGAGGATGTTGGGGGTGGAGGCCCGTCCCAACTCCGGGGCCGTGTAGGTGGGCAGGGGGGTTTTGAGGGCCATTCGCACGCCGTACGGCGCGCCCTCGCCCAGCAGGGCAATGCCGAAATCGGCCAGCAGTACCTGTCCCGTTTCAGGGTCCAGGAATATATTGCCCGGCTTTATGTCCCCATGATGAATCCCGACGTCCCGCGCCGCCTCTACGGCTGCCGCCACCTGCTTCAGAATGATCATTGCCTGAGACGCCGGAATGGGCTGCTGCATCCACTGCCTCAGAGTGGGCCAGGATACGTGCTGCATTGCTATCCAGTGGACGCCTCCCTCGCTCTCCTGGCCGTAGATGGGTAGAATGTTGGGGTGGCTCAGCTTTGCCACCCGTTCCATCTCGCGGGAGAACCTATCCAGCAGGGCCTCGTCGGTGCACATATAGGGACGCAGCACCTTCAACGTCACAAACCCCTCCTGGTTCGGGGCCTGGGCCTTGTACACCGTGGCCAAGCCGGTGCTGCCTACCTGCTCCAGGAGCACATACCGACTGATAGTTCTCTGCATCACATCTCCCGACTAACGTCTATGCCTACTGTATATATACGATGGATTCACGCGTTGGGTTCTCCGATTAGGGAGATTCTACCAGTGACGCCTGCGCCGTCAACCCACTACCCGGACGGCTCTTCTTTATCGTCCAATACCCTGTAGCTGCTGCTCTCTATGAACCCCTTGCCCTTCTCGGCAGATGGCGCCGTCCTGCCGGACGTGAACCCTGCGAGTATGCGAGACGCCATCAGGAAAAGACCCAGGAAGACTATGGCGAGCACAAGCAGGATCAACGTACGGAAGAAGAGGGCGCCGGACGCGAGCGCCATCAGCAAGAATATCGCAAGTCTGTACCGAAGCGGTAAGCCCATCATTTGAACGCTCGCTGGCGCAACTCGCCTTTCGCTGGTCTATCCCTAATGTTGTATTATACTTTGTATGGGCGCATTTGGAAACGCATCTGCTGGGACATTCCATGCTTCACATTCTATACGGCGTTGACGACTTCTCCATACATGAGGCCCTGGAGCGCCTGAAAGCCCAGGTGGGGCCGCTTGACGTCCTGGACGCCAATGTCACCAGAGGCCACGTTTCCTCCTTTTCGCCTCAGCAGATACAGGCCCTGTGCCACACAGGGCCGTTCCTAGCGTCCAAACGCCTGGTGATAGTAGACGGCCTCCTGTCCATGTTCGATGGCCGTCGGCCCTCCAGGAGAGGCCGTGGAAACCGTGACGACTCCTCGCAGTGGCTGTCCATGGCCGAGTACGTCCCGGACATGCCCCCATCCACGGACCTTATACTGCTTGACGGCCCAATAGGGAGAGCCAACGCGATGCTGGATCGCCTGTCTCCACTGGGACAGGTCAAGGAGTTTCCGGCCCTCAGAGGCGCAGGGCTGAGCCGCTGGATTCAGGACAGGGCCGCGGCAAAGGAGTGCGCCATATCCGGAGAGGGAGTAAGGCTGCTGGCTGAGCTGGTGGGCGGCAACCTGTGGACCCTCGATAGCGAGTTGGAAAAGCTGTCCCTCTACTGCGCGGGCCGCAAGGTGGAGGGAGAAGACGTGCGTCTCCTGGTGTCCTTTGCCAACGAGATGAGCGTCTTCAATGCCGTTGACGCCATACTGGAGAGAAAGTACTCCGAAGCCCTGAGAATTATGAGACGCCTGATGGAGGGCGGAGCCACCGGGCCGTACATAGTGGCGATGGTGGCCCGCCAGGTGAGACTCCTGCTCTTGGCCAAGGACCTGGAGGTTAGAGGGGTCCCTGTGGGCCAGATGGGGAGGCGCCTGGGTGTGCCATCGGGATGGGTACTGAACAAGGTGCGAGAGCAGGGGAGACGTTACTCCATGACTGCGCTGGAGTCTCTGCACAGGGGTCTGCTGGAGACCGATCTGGCCGTCAAGACCGGTCGTATAACTGAGAACGCGGTTGGGGAGTTCCTGGTAGAGGTTTTTGCCAGGGTTCCTGGCCGGACAACCGCTTAGGGTACGTCTGAGGCCGCGTTGGGCCGACCCTAGCCGTCAGACGAGACTGCGCTCTCCGCTCTGTCCAGTCTCATACGTGAGCCGTCCGGCAGAACCACGGAAACCCTGCCTGCCACCGCCGGGTTACGCTTCGCCCACCTCAGGATCTCCCGGACCGCAATATCCCCCTTCTGAGGATACTGCCTGGAAAAGTAGTGTGGAGCGTCAAAGTGGTCCAGCACATGCCCAGGGTTCTTGAACCTGCGTCCATCTATTTCATAGTGGTGCTTGCCCAGGATGGCCGAAATGCTCTTTCTGCCGCTGCCGGCGCCTGAATTGGCCCGGACAGGCGCAATGGGAGCCGGAGCAGGGGGCGCAGGCTCCCCAGCCACGCTTTGCCTCAGCCTGGAGAGAAGGCTGAGCTTCTCCTCAAGCTGGGCGTCATAACGGGCCTTATTCAACTCCAACTCCCGTATCTCCTCCTCCAACTCCTTCTCAAGCCCGCTCATAACCATAGATATAGCCCTCTCTCCTTGAGAGCAAGCCCTTCTAAGGCATTGCCATAAGGCTGCGATGCTCATTACTTAAGGCATTGCCATAAGGCTACCATAAGGCAATCACGCTGTCAAGGCCCTGCCGCACGGCCTTAAGGTTCCGCCTTATGCCATGCCTTGGAAATTGCCTTGCGGCTTAGATACTGCCTTAAGGCGTGTGGCGCGGCAAGGCACGTCGGGGTTCGGGTGCGGTTGAGGTTGAGCCGGCAAGGCAGTCCCGCGGAAAGCCGGGGCGCCTTAATCGTCGTGTTGGATTTCGTTGTAGCAGGCCACAAAGTGCCCCGGCTCTATCTCCCTGAGAGCAGGCCTGGGGCTGAGACGGCACTCACTGGAGGCTTTGGGGCACCGTGGGAGGTACGGACACTGGTCCGGAAGGTCTATGAGGTTTGGGGATGATCCCGGTATGGGATGGAGGGCGCGCATAGGCTCATCGAGCCTGGGAATGGACTGAAGAAGCGCCCACGTATAGGGATGATAGGGACGCCGGAACAGGCTGCGGGTGTCCGAATACTCCACCACTGCGCCTGCGTACATGACGGCTACGTCCGCAGCCGCCTTGGCAATGACCCCCATATCGTGTGTGATAAGCATAATGGCGGAGCGCCTTTCCGCCTGCAAGCGCTTGAGCCTGTCAAGCACGTCTGCCTGGAGAGTAACGTCCAGGTTGGAGGTGATCTCGTCTGCAATGAGAACCCGTGGGTTCCAGGCCACAGCCATAGCAATCATCACCCGTTGGGCCTGTCCTCCGCTAAGCTGGAATGGGTACTGCTTGAGGATATTTACGGGCGAGGGCAGCTCCAGCTCCGTCAGAAGCTCCAGGGATCTCTGCCTGATCTCCTGCTTGGAGATGCGTCCATGAGCCAGAAAGACCTCCTCAAGGTGAGCGCCTATGTTGAGCAACGGATTGAGGGCCGTGGCAGGCTCCTGGAATATAATGGCTATGTCCTTGCCGCGTATCGTTCTAAGCTCCTCGTTGCTTATCTCAAGGAGATTCCGGCCATCGAAGTACACCGCGCCCCGCAGCGTCCTTCCCGGGTAAGGCAATAGACGCAGAAGCGAGAGGGCGGTCACAGACTTCCCGGAGCCGCTCTCTCCCACAATCCCCAGTATGCTGTCCTCTCTCAGGGTCAGGTTTACCCCGTTTACGGCCTTTACCTCACCGTCACTGGTGAAGAAAGATGTATAGAGGTCATCTACACTGAGGATAACCGCTTTTGAGGCGATACTCGAATTGTCCGGCGTTATGCTCGTCACTTTGCTCAACTCCCAGGCCGGGCGCCAAGACTACCGGCGCTGCTGTCCGCAGGACAGCCCCGGAATGGTCGCCACCCATGTCAGAGGTCGGCCCAAGGCCAATGAGGCCTCTTAACGCAGAATCTTACATCCCCATACGGTAAAGTCAAGCGGTCAGCGGCGCAATCCGCGTCGTCCGGCGCAGGACAAGGCGCGGGGGACATCGCCGCCAGTGGCCGGGCGCCAAGACTACCGGCGCTGCTGTCCGCAGGACAGCCCCGGAATGGTCGCCACCCATGTCAGAGGTTGGCCCAAGGCCAATGAGGCCCCTTAACGCAAAGCCCTGCATCGCCGTGCGGCAAAGCCAGGTGGTCAGCGGCAAGTTCCGCATCCTCCGGCGCAGGACAGGACGCGGGAACGTCGCCGCAAGCGGCCGGGCGCCAGGATGACCGGATTACCGGCGTTGCCATCCGCATGACAGCCCTGGAATGAGCGCCCCCATGCCCCCCCCCCCAGGTCAAGCCCAAGGCCAAAGAGGCCCCTTAACGCAAAGCCTGGCGTAGGGGGGCAGCGACAAGTCCCGCGTTCTCCGGCGCAGGACAGGACGCGGAAACATCGCCGCAAGCGGCCGGGCGCCAGGATGACCGGACTACCTGCGTTGCCGTCCGCATGACAGCCCTGGAATGAGCGCCACCCATGTTCAGAGTCGGCCCAAGGCCAAAGAGGCCCCTTAACGCAAAGCCTCGCATCAGCCGTGCGGCAAAGCCAGGGGGTCAGCGGCAAGGTCCGCATCCTCCGGCGGGAGACAAGGCGCGGGGGACATCGCCGCAAATCCAAGCTATCCGGCGTGGAACGGCAAACGAGAACATCGCTGCAAGTGACGCAAGCCCGCGTCCTCCAGCGCCCAACGGCAATCGACAACACCCCTATGTTATGTCAACCAAAGACACCCCTGATGCCCAAGGGTTGACATAACATATATAGGGCGAATATGGAGCGCCACCTCCCTACAACCCCTGAATACCCCTAAGATATGGGTATGTACCCCTTCCCATCGTTCCGCTCATCCAGCCCTCCCATGTAAACGTACTCGCCATCCGGCGTCACCTTACGCGCCATTCCATCCGCAAAGTCGATGTGCACAGTGCCGCCCTCGCACTCCACAGCTATCAGGTCTCCCTCACGGGACGCCAGCTTCCGTGGAGTCGTCTCGATGACATTGTTCTCGCCCTTCTTGAACTCCATCCAAGTCTGTACCGATTCCGGGCGCAGTATGTTGCTTCCTTGCGCGCCGTCGACTATCGAAAGTCCATCCGGGCTACAGTTAAAGAACGGCCTGGAAGGTAATCCATCGTGTTCAAGTGTCATAGCTCTCCTTCTGTGTGTTATTGCGTTATTGCGGCGATACGCTCAGGGCCCCGCCGACGCGGGCCACGGCCCTCCGGTCTCCCTGATGGTCCAGCAGCTCTACAATGGCCTTCAGGAGGCCGTCCATGCCCCATTTCTTGGCTGCCGATACAATCACAACCCTGTCCTGGTCAATCGCGGCGCTGAGACGCTGGGCATACCCTTCGTTCAGGTCATTACCGGACAGGAGGTCTACCTTGTTCAAGACCAGGATACGACTCGCTTCGTTCCCCAGGTGGAGCTCTGCCAACAAGTCGTCCACAACCTGGACCTGCTCCGGAGCGTTCGGGTGTGCTATATCTATAACGTGGAGCGTCACGTCGGCTCCCTCAAGCTCCTCCAGCGTAGCTCTGAAGGCCGCCACCAGCGTAGGCGGCAGCTTCTGGATGAAGCCAACGGTATCCGTAAGCAGGAACGGCACTTTGTCCGGAAGGGATACTCTCCTGGTAACGGGGTCCAGCGTGGAGAACAGCTTGTTCTCCGCTATCACGTCTGCGTTGCTGAGGGCGTTGAGGAGGGTGCTCTTTCCCGCATTGGTGTATCCCACCAGCGAGACCACCGGTATACCTTCTCGCTGCCGGCGCTGGCGATACAGAGAGCGCTGTTTGCGCACTCGTTCCAACTCTCGCTTCAGCTTCTGAATCCTGTTGCGTATAATGCGCCGGTCGGTCTCCAGCTGGGTCTCTCCGGGCCCCCTGGCGCCTATGCCGCCGCCCAGCCGTTCAAGGTGCGCCCATTGGCCTACCAGTCGCGGCAGCAGGTACTCATGCTGAGCCAGTTCCACCTGGAGCCGCCCCTCGTGGGTCTGGGCTCTACGCGCGAATACGTCCAGGATAAGAGCGGTGCGGTCGATAACCTTTATACCAAGGGCCTCTTCCAGGTTCCTCTGCTGGGTAGGCGTGAGCTCATCGTCGAATATTGCTACGTCCGCCTGTGTCTCGTCCCTGAGGTCCCTGAGCTCTTCCAGCTTGCCCTTGCCAAGGTAGGCATGGGTACGCCTGTCCAGGCGTTGGCTCAGAGAGCTCACCACCTCCGCGCCCGCGGTCCGGGCCAGCAGCCCCAACTCCTCCAGGGAGTCCGTCACAGACCATAGATGAGGTTCGCCTTTGATCTCGACTCCCACCAGGATGGCTCTCTCCTGGCGGGCCTTTGTGGATATGGCAGGCTTGGGCACTGGGCGATACCTCCTGGGACGCTCTTAACCGGAGGGCGGGGCTGGAATCCGCCAGGACCTCAGCCGCTCCAGACCCTTTTCCATCTGCTCATCGGCGATGGTTAGAGACAGACGAATGTACCCCTCGCCGTACCTGCCGTAACCGGCTCCAGGGGTCACCACTATATCCTTCTCCTCGATGAGCAGAGCGGAGAAGGCTCCCGATTTCCATCCCGGGGGGAGCTTGGCCCAGACGTAGAGGCTGGCACTGGGGACGCTTACCTCCAACCCTATCTGCCTGAGGGTTGCCACAACCTTGTCTCTGCGCCTCTGATATATCCGGTTGTGCTCCTGGATGCAGTCCTGCGGACCCTGGAGGGCCTCTATGGCTGCGTACTGGATGGCCTGTGGTATGCCTGAGTCCAGGTTGGATTTCACACGCATCAGCGCGTTGATCATCTCGGCGTTCCCCACCGCCATGCCTATGCGCCAGCCAGTCATGTTGTAGCTCTTGGACAGGGAGTGGAACTCTATGCCCACGTCCTTGGCGCCCGGCGCCTGGAGGAAACTCATGGGCCTGTAGTCGTCGTAGGCCACCTCAGTGTATGGGGCATCGTGGAGCACGGGGACGTCATGGCGCTTTGCGAAGTCCACCACCTCTTCGAAGAAATCCTCCCCGGCTATGGCCCCTGTGGGGTTGTTTGGGTAGTTGAGCCACATGGCCTTGGCTTTGTCAGCCACCTCTGACGGTATAGCCTTCAGGTCCGGAAGCCATTGATTCTCCTCCACCAGGGGCATCCAGTGGCACTCGCCTCCGGCGAACATGGTTCCCACTGAGTAGACCGGGTAGCCGGGGTCCGGGACCAGGGCCACGTCTCCGGGGTCTATGAAGCACAGAGCGGCATGTCCAATGCCTTCCTTGGCGCCAATCAGGGGCAATATCTCCTTATTCGGGTCCAGGGTCACTCCAAAGCGCTCCTCGTACCACTGAGCAACGGCCCTGCGAAGCTCCGGCAAGCCTTCCGACTCCGGATAGCGATGGTTGGGAGGGTCCTGGCTTGCCTCCTGCAAGCGGTCCAGAATATGAGATGGGGTTGGTATATCCGGATCGCCGATGGCAAATGTCACCACGTCTATGCCCTCAGCGCGTTTCTGGGCTATCTTGCGGCTGATCTCCACGAAAAGGTACGGAGGGAGCTGCTCTATACGCCTGGCAAACTTCATGTGATCTGCTCCTTACCATGCACGAAAATCTCCTGCAATGCCTTCACTGTTCTTTCCCTGATCTGCCCCTCGCGAGACCTTGCCAGCCACGGCAGGTCAACCTCCATCTCAATAGTGGCATCCTTTACGGCCAACCGGCCATTGATAGTAATGCCATATACCTTGATGGAAGCTGTAAACCCGTCCTCGCGCCACTCCTGCTTGACCTCGGCCACCTCCGAGGCAAACCTCTCCATCAGCTGTGTGTTATAGGCCTTCACCCTCTCGAGGGCCTCGGCCTTGGTGGTCCCGTGTGGGTATGATATATTCATAGCCGGCTCACTGCGCCTTCGTTTTCAGACATTCCACTCGCCCTCAAAGACCTCGGCCACCGGCCCCTCCAGATACACCTGGCCAACGCCGTCCCAGGAGATGGTAAGAACTCCGCCTGGCAGCGTTATGTCAACTTCATCGCCGGTGTACCCATGCAGGCGGCTCGCCACTGCGATGGCGCAGGCTCCGGTGCCACAGGCCAGGGTCTCTCCGGCGCCGCGCTCCCATACTCTAGCCACAACTCCTCGTCCCTTCTTGGCGTTGACTATGGAGAAGTTCACCTTGTTGGGGAAAATCCCGTGCCGCTCCACCTGCGGCCCAATCCGGTGAAGCGGAAACTCGCTCACCGGCGATTCGATGAAGGCGACGGCGTGGGGATTGCCCATGGAGACGAAGGTGAGGTTCAGGACTGCATCGCCTATGTCGAGAGGATAGTCCAGCGCCGGCCCTCCTGCCATATCTTCGGAGAGAGAGACCGGGACCAGCTCTGACCGCAGCTCCGGCTCGCCCATAGCCACGCGAGCGCGGTCCACCTTGCCCTCTCGCCATGAGGGCTCCAGCGCGCGCACTCCGGCCGCGGTCTCTATGGCTATGGCTCCGTTCCCCCCTTCGACTATGCCCCGTTCCAGGGCATACTTGGCCAGGCAGCGAATCCCGTTGCCGCACATCTCGGCCTCCGAGCCGTCCGGGTTGAGCATACGCATACGCACGTCCGCCGAAGCGGAGGGCAAGACCAGGAGAATGCCGTCGGCTCCCACGCCCATGTGCCGGTCGCACATGGCCTTGGCCAGGGTGGGCCAGTCGGCCTCCAGGCTGCGAGCGTCCAAGAGGACGTAATCGTTCCCCGCGCCGTGCATCTTGGTGAATCTCATGCCTGTCCGTCCCTATGGGCCTCGTCGTGCAAGGCCTTGAAGTAACATTCGCACATCTCCCGGCACTGCCGGATGTGTTTCGGGGCGTTGAATCCCAAGTATATCCCCACGGTCAGACCTGCAAGCAATTTTAGCGCCATGCCACCTCCTGGGTAACCTAGATTCTACCATACGCGCCCTGTCCTTGTTCATAGGAAATCCGCGGATACAGCCGGGCATTGCGGCTTGTCGGTCGTTCCGCGAGCGCCGCGTCAAGTCGAGACGACACCCCCGACCAGGTGCGCCTCGACCCTTTCAGTTGCAGCCTCCGTCACGTCAGCCGAGTTTGCGTCCAGCCAGTGGATGCCGGGGTCGTCCAGCCGGAACCAGGCGTACTGGCTCCTGGCGTATCTGCGTGTGGCGGCCTTGATGCGCATCTTGGCCTCCTCCAGTGGCAGGTCTCCGCGTACGTACGCGGCCATCTCCCGATACCCCAGGGCGGACATGGCCGGCAGCTCCGGGGAGTAGCCCATGTCCAGCAGCCGCGCCACCTCCTGCGGCCAACCGCTCTCTATCATGGACTCAACCCGCCGGTGTATGCGCCGGTACAGCAATTCCCGCTCCATCGTCAGGCCTATGGTAAGGCTGTGGTACGGCGGCCTCTCCCGCTTCCTCGCCTGGGAGAATGGGACGCCGGTCTCCGTGTACACCTCCAACGCCCGTATCACCCGGCGCACGTTCCGAGGGTCGATGCGCGCCGCCGACTCAGGGTCCACCTGCCGCAGGCGGTCCCACAGGGCTTCAGGGCCTTCCTCCCGCGCCTGGGCCTCCAGAGCTGCCCTCAGCGCTGGGTTGGGCGATACCTGCGGGGCGTTGAAGCCCTCCAGCAATGCGCGGACGTAC
The DNA here is from genome assembly GCA_965221925.1 of Dehalococcoidia bacterium. Classification (GTDB taxonomy): domain Bacteria; phylum Chloroflexota; class Dehalococcoidia; order Lucifugimonadales; family UBA2985; genus JAPPHY01. The sequence goes on from OZ244924.1 coordinate 1,581,174, forward strand.
TGCCCGGAGCCGCCGGCCAGAAGGGGTGCTTTGCCCCGTTTTTGTATGTCTTGTATAGCTTCGTGGGCCTGTGCCAGGTACAAGGCCAGGCTGTATGGCTCATCGGGATTTACGATGTTCACCAAGTGGTGAGGCGCCAGGCTCAGGTCTTGCGGCGACGGCTTGGCGGAGCCGATGTCCATGTGACGGTACACCAGCCGGCTGTCGCCGTTGACAATCTCGCCGTCGAAGCGCTGCGCCAGTTGGAGCGCCAGGCTGCTCTTGCCTGTCGCGGTCGGCCCAACAATGGCGATGAGGGGAAATGATGAATCAGGATTCAAGGGTCGGTGGTTGGCAAGTAGTCGGCAAGAAGTGCGAAGTGGGTTGAAGCAGCTATAGAATCTCCAAGCCTATCTGGGTTCCCATGTGGTCCGGTCCACTTCCCTACGAAACGCGTAGTAGAGTGTCCCATCTATCTTCCGTGACTCGACTGCTCCCATGCCGGTGAGTTCTTCCAAAGCGCGGCGGAGCTGATCAACTCTGCTTTCCCGGTTTCCCTTGTACATTTCAAGCAACTCACCCTCGCTATAGGCAAGATGCTTGTTCCGAGATAGAAGCTCGTAGACCAGATACATGAGACTCTCGGTCTCGTCATAAACTCCAAGCTCAAACTGGCGCTTTGTAAGTGGCAACTCCTCTAACCTCCCGGCCGAAACCCAATTCTTCGGGTATCCATTGCTATAGTATACCACCTGTCTCCACCGAGTTCCTTAATCTCTGCACGGCCATCAGCCACCAGCCTCTCGAGGGCCATAACCACATCCTCAACGGAAGCAATTCTAGCCTGTGTCTGCGCCAGCAACTCCCTGACCTCTTCGACGTTAAAGGAAAGTTCCGGGCGGCTCTCCAAAACCTGGCGAACGGGAATTGCCAGGTCAATGTGGCCTGCCTGGAACTCTTCGCGGCTTAAGGGCATACGCTTGTCCCCTACCCCTCCGCCATACCCCGCGCGATCCCCACGAAGCTCTCCGCGTTGAGGCTGGCGCCGCCGACCAGCGCTCCGTTGACGTTGGGCTGGCTTGCAAACTCCGCTACGTTGTCCGGCGTGACGCTGCCTCCGTATAGCAACGGTACCTGCTGGGCCTCGGCATCGCCGTAGGCCTCCGCCAGGGCGCGGCGTATGGCCCCCATGATCGCCTCCGCGGCCTCGCCTGTGGCGGCCACACCCGTACCGATGGCCCATATAGGCTCGTAGGCGACCGCCAGCGCATCCACGGACGATACCCTGCTCAGCGCTCCGTGCAGCTGCGCCGTCACCACCGATTCAGCCAAGCCCTCCTCCCTCTCTTCCAGCCCCTCTCCCACGCACAGAATCGGCCTCAGTCCTACGGCCAGCGCGGCTCTCACCTTGCGGTTTACAACCTCGTCCGTCTCCCAGAAGCGCTGCCGCCTCTCGGAGTGGCCCAGGATGACGTACTGGCACAGGTCGGCCACCATTCGGGGCGACACTTCGCCGGTGAAGGCCCCTCTCTCTTCGTAGTGCATGTTCTGGGCGCCCATCCTGGACGAAGAGCCGTCCAGCGCGTCCTTGACAGCCTTCAACGATATGAATGGCGGGCATATCACCTTCTCCACGCCCTGGATGCTATCCAGTGGGTCGCGCATCGCGGACGCCAGGTCTACGGCCTCGGCCAAAGTAGTGTTCATCTTCCAGTTTCCGGCCACAAGTGGAGTTGGCATAAAGAGACCTCCTCAAATCTATTTCAAAGCGATGTTTCCGGGTTGAGGCCGTTTCCCGCGAGGGCCGACCTCTCCCATCCACTTCTCCAGGCGCATTTGATGCCTGAAAGCCGTCTCACGGCAGGCCCTACGGCCCGAACTTGACCAGCTTGCCGGCGTGGGCCAGGGCCAGGAACATCAGATGGGTGGCCGGAATCCTTCCCAGCGACCCAACGGCGCAGTTCCTTTCGTCGAAGGCCGCAACGCCCTCTCCCAGCGTCAGCTTCGAGTGTATGAGCAAAGGCACGGGCTGCCAGCCGTGGGCGGCGAGTATCGACGGCGTCGAGTGGTCCCCCGCAACTACAAAGGCATCGGGTTGCAGGTCAAGGAGGCCTGGTATGAACTCATCCAGCGCCTCAAGCGCCTGCACCTTGGCGTTAAAGTCGCCGTCCTCGCCTGCCGCATCGGCGGGCTTGTAGTGCAGGTAGAAGAAGTCGTGTTCGTGGAAGCGCTGGGCCAGGGTCTCCACCTCCGCCTGGAAGTTGGGGCCGGTGGGTATGACCGTCATGCCTGCGACCTTTGCGAGACCGCGGTACATGGGGTAAGCGGCTATGGCCGCCGGATTCAGCCTGTACATCTGCCCGAAGTCCGGCAGCTCAGGCAGCTGGGAAAAGCCGCGCAGGAGCGCCATGTTGGCCCTATCCCTGTCCCCTAGCGCCTCTCTGGCGCCTTCAATGAGGGCGTTGGCCGCCGCCGCCGTCTTTTCGGCCCCCGGGTTCATGGCCTCCACTCGCCTGGGTGGGACGCCCAAGATCTGTGGGTCGGTCTCGGTCACGTCTTCGCTCAAGCCCTCGCCGCGGAACAGGGCCACAAAGCGATAGTCCTGCACCGGAAGGATGCTCACCTCAAGGCCGGGCACCTCTATCTGATCCAGCTGCTCACAGAGGGGTATGCTTTCCTGTGAGCTTATGCGCCCCGCCCGGCGGTCAACCAGCCTGCCCTGGCCGTCCACGGTGCAGAAGTTGCCCCGCGCCGCCACGTCTCCCTCCCGCATCTCTACGTCTATGCCCAGGGCCTCCAGCGCTCCACGGCCTATCAGATACTTCACTGGGTCGTACCCAAAGAGGGATAGATGCCCAGGCCCACTGCCAGGCGTAACTCCGGGCATGACCGGCGTTGTAAGGCCGCAGACGCTTCGAGAAGCCAGCTTATCCAGGTTGGGGGTCCGGGCTTCCTCCAGCTCGGACTTGCCAGTCTCCGGATGCGGCGCGCCGCCAAGCCCATCGACCACAAGCATTACGACTTTGGATGGTGTTGACTGGCATATGTCTTCGATGTGTGGAAAGTCTATCATGGCTTATGTCTCCTTATCCAGCAAAGCGGCTACTCCCGGCAGGGTCCTCCCCTCCAGGAACTCAAGGGATGCTCCACCACCCGTGGAGACGTGAGTTATCCGGTCCGCCAGGCCCAGCGAGTTCACCGCCTCCGCAGTTGAGCCGCCTCCCAGGATCGTTGTAGCTCCGTCCAAGCTTGCCAGAGCTGCTGCCAGCTCCCGCGTGCCTCTGCTGAAGGCTTGGAACTCAAAGACACCCATTGGCCCGTTCCAGAGGATGGTCTTGCCGCGGGCCGCCTCTGCCCGGAATACGTCCAGCGTTTTGTGCCCAATGTCCATAATGTACCATCCGTCCGGCACGTCCTCCACGTCCACGGTCCGGCTCCGGGCCTCCGCCGCAAAGGAGTCGGCGACGACCACGTCCACCGGTATCAGCAGAGAGATGCCGTTCTCCTCGGCGCGTCTCATCATGTCCAGCGCCAAGTCCAGCCGTTCATCCTCCACCAGGGAGTTGCCCACCGGCAGGCCCTTGGCTTTGAGAAAGGTGGCCGCCATTCCACCGCCTATGAGCAGGGTATCCACCTTGTCCAGAAAGTTCTCCAGCACACCTATCTTGTCGCTCACTTTGGCTCCTCCCAGGGCCACCACCAAGGGACGCTCCGGGGACTCCAGGACCGAGCCAAGGATCTCCACCTCCCGTTCCATGAGAAAGCCTGCGACCGACGGCAGAAAGTTGGTGACTCCTTCCGTGGATGCGTGAGCGCGATGGGCCACGCCGAACCCGTCATCCACAAACACATCTGCAACGGATGCCAGAGACCTGGCGAAATCGAGGTCGTTACGCTCCTCCTCCGGGTGGAAGCGCAGGTTCTCCAACAGAAGGACGTCCCCGGGCTTCGCTTCCCTCACCGCGTCTTCCACCTTTGGGCCAACGCACTCATCCACACAGGTCACCTCCACGCCCAGCAGCTCCGACAACCGCAGGCCGATCGGGGCCAGCCTCATGTCCTCAACCACCTTGCCGCTCGGCCTGCCCAGATGGGAACAAAGGATCACCACCGCCCCGCGCTCGCGGAGGCGCTGTATGGTGGGCAGAGCGGCGCGAAGACGGCCGTCATCGCTGATCCTGCCATGCTCCAACTCAACGTTGAAGTCCACTCTCACCAGGACCCGTTTGCCATCCACCTCTATGTCTCTTATGGTCTGTTTGTCCATGCGCCCTCACAGTTCATCAAGTATCCCTGGCTGCCATGAAGCGGGCCAGGGCGGCAAGCTCATCCAGGCTGTGGGAAGATGAGCCGACCTCATCCAGGGCTTGTATGGCCTCCAGGCACAGGGTATCGGCCATTTCCTGCGAAAACTCCCTGGCGCCCAGCCTATCCAAAACCCCAACAATGCTCTCTATGTCTTCCGGATCCATCACCCGCTTGAAGTATACGTCGCCCAGCGCGCGCCTCTCGGCGCCTGTGGCGTTCCGGAGCGCGTACACTATGGGCAGCGACTTCCTCTTGTTGAGTATGTCCCCTGCCGGCGGCGCCTCCCTGCCTGCCGGCCCCCAGAGGCGCAGGATGTCGTCCCGAACGTGGGACGCCAGGCCCAACTTGCGGCCGTACAGCGCCAGGGCCTTCACGGCCTTCTCGTCCGCCGAGGCCATAACTGCGCCCAACTCCGCGGCGCAGCCCATGAGCGCAGCCGTCCTCCCTTCCGCCATCTCAAAATAAGCCTCCTGCGATATGTCCACACGCTCCTGGTAGGTCAGGTCCAGGTACTGCCCCTCGCAGAGGCGCAGAGAGGCGGCGTCCAGCGTAGCCACCGCTCCAAGCGCCCGCTCAAAGGACGAGCCACTCTCCGTCTGTCGCAGCAGGCTCAGGCGCGCCAGTGCGTGCATACCGTCCCCGGCGTTGATGCCCTGCGCCGGGCCCCATGTCCACCATACCGTGGGCCTGCCATTCCGCTCAGGGTTGCCATCCTGTATATCGTTGTGGATGAGCGAGAAGTTGTGCACCAGCTCCACCGCCGCCGCCGCCGGCAGCGCCTCTGCAAGCTCACCGCCCAGGGCGTCACAGGCCAGGAGGCAGAGCGTGGGATAGACGCGCGTGCCGGCCCCCATGTTTACCGCTTCTCCCTGATCGTCCAGCCATCCCATGTGATAGGCCATCATCCGGTACAACGGGAGGCTGCTGCCCATGACAACGGACTTGAGTTCCGTCTCTATGCTGTCGCTATAGCGATTGAATACCGATGGCTGGCTCATGATCCCTCACTGTGAGTGATTTCCGCTCCCGGGTTTTCCTCCTGCCAGGTCCGCCCTCGATCCCTCCGGCCAATACCGCGCCAGCAGAGATGCCGAGAGCGCTCCCTCTCGCACGATTCGAGGGGCGTCTGAGGTCAGGTCTACAATGGTGGAAGCCCCCTCCAGTGGGCAGGGCCCATCATCCAGGACAAGGTCTACCCTATCGCCGAGTTGGCTCCGCGCCTCCGCGGCAGTAACCGGCTCGCTTTCTCCGGACCTGTTGGCGCTGGTGCCTGTCAAGGGCGCTCCTGTGGTTTCGATTAGCTTCAGGGCCAGGGGGTGGTTGGGCACACGGACTGCCAGCGTGTCCATACCGGCCGTAACGGCACCAGGGACGGAAGGCCCCTTTCGCAGGATTATGGTCAAGGCGCCGGGCCAGAACCTTTCGGCCAGGTCCCAGGCTGTCTGTGGAATATCGACCGCTACCTTCTCCATGTCCTCCACGCGGGCCAGAAGCAAGGGCAATGCCATGCCGGTCGGCCTCCCTTTCGCCTGAAACACCCGGTGTACCGCCGATTCCATGAAGGCATGAGCACCAAGGGCATATAGTGTATCGGTGGGAAAGGCTACAAGCCCCCCTTGCAGAAGAATGGATACCGCCCTGTCTACCCAGTCTCCGGCGGCGTAAACTCTTTGAGGGCTACCCATGTGGTTTTCCTTGACTGAGTATAGCACAGATGCTAACCTGAGGCGAGGCGCTACAAGGCTTGGGAGAGAATGGCCCACCAAAGCAAGGCCCCCGGCGACAGAATATCCACCGGCGACCACATGGAGGTCTCGTCCCATCCGGAGGCCGTCATGGGTGAGGCGTTGCGTCCTGACCCGCAGGAGCCTCGTCGGGGCAAAGGCGAGGCTGTAGTCATCATCGACTTCGGCTCCCAGTACAGCCGCCTCATAGCGCGAAGGGTCAGGGAATGCAACGTCTACTGCGAGATATTCCCACACGACGTCCCCTGGGAGCGGGTGGCTCCCCTCAACCCACGCGGTGTAATCCTGTCCGGCGGCCCTGCCAGCGTCTACGAGCCCAACGCTCCCCTGGCTCCCCAGTGGCTGTATGAACGCGGTATCCCCGTTCTGGGAATCTGCTACGGGCTGCAGGCGCTGGCCCACCAGCTTGGCGGCAAGGTGGCGCCGGGAAGCGTGCGCGAGTACGGCCACGCCCTGCTGCATCAGAGCGACCGGGAAAGTCCACTCTTTGCCGACCTACCCCTGCCTACGACGGTTTGGATGAGCCACGGAGACCAGGTCACGGAGATGCCGCCCGGCTTCAGCTCCCTGGCCTACACCGATAACTCGCCCGTTGCCGTCATGGGCAACGACGCAGGCGTCCTGGGCCTCCAGTTCCATCCGGAGGTGGCGCACACACCCTTGGGCAAGAAGATCATAGAGAACTTCCTATACCACATATGCCGGTTCCAAGGCGACTGGACGCCCTCCAACCTTGTTGAGGAGAGTGTGTCCCGGATTCAGAGCCAGGTTGGCAGTGGCAAGGTCATCTGCGCCCTTTCCGGCGGGGTGGACTCCACAGTGACGGCGGCTCTGATACACCGGGCCGTGGGCGAGCAGCTCACGTGCATCTTTGTCGACAACGGCCTCCTCCGCCAGGGCGAGGCCCTGCAGGTTGTCGAGACCTTTGAGCGCAACCTCAAGATCAACCTCGTCCACGTCGACGCCACCGAGGGCTTCCTGGCTCGTTTGGCATCCGTCGTGGACCCGGAGCAGAAACGCCGCTCCATTGGAGAGGAATTCATACGCGTCTTCGAAGACCAAGCGGCCCGGCTGGGCAGAGTTGACTTCCTGGCCCAGGGCACCCTCTATCCGGACGTTATTGAGAGCCAGTCCGCCGAGGGCAACGCCTCTGCCGTGATAAAGACACATCACAACGTGGGCGGCCTTCCGGAGGACATGTCCCTCTCCCTGGTCGAACCCCTGCGTTTCATGTTCAAAGACGAGGTTAGAGAGGTGGGCTTGGCGCTGGGCCTGCCGGGAGAAATGGTGCATAGACAGCCTTTCCCGGGGCCGGGCCTGGCCATCCGCATCATCGGCGAGGTCACATGGGATAAGCTGGAGATACTCCGCGCCTGCGACTGGATTGTCATGGACGAAATCCAACAGGCCAACCTGTACAACGAGCTGTGGCAGAGCTTTGCCGTGCTCACAGACACGCGCACCGTAGGCGTTATGGGGGACTTCCGCACCTACGGCTATATGGTGGCCGTGAGAGCGGTAACCAGCGAAGACGCCATGACGGCCGACTGGGCGCGTCTACCCTACGACCTTCTGGCCAGGATCTCCAACCGCATTGTGAACGAGGTGCGTGAGGTCAACCGCGTTGTCTATGACGTCACCTCCAAGCCACCCGGCACCATAGAGTGGGAGTGAGGCGCACGATTCACAACCCTGAAGCCCCATAGTACCCCATAGTAGAGGAGGACGTTCATGGCCATCCCCAAAGACCTGGACTGCTCTAAGATTCCCGAAGCCCTTCAAAAGATAGAGAGAGAAGGCCCGCCACCGAGACGTACCTCCAGGGGGCATTGCCTGATACATGGCGGGAAGCACTTCAGCCCCAAGCTTGTTGTGGGCTATACCCACCTGTCCCAGTTTGGCGAGGAGCTTGAGAGCGCCAGGTTTATCACTACAGAGGCCATTAACTGGTTGGGGAAATGCGGATATGAGTTCATCCGGTGTAACTGTGGCGGACGCGGGCGCAACCCGGATCTGATGAACGGCTCCCTCCCCGTTGAGGAGAAGGCTGTGGGAGCGCAGCGCATGAACGTCATAGAGTATATGGAGATTCACGGCCACGAGCAGCTTTGCATGTTCGTGGATAAGGGGGTTGGACTCAGGGCATTCATAGCTATCCACGACACCACGTTGGGGCCCGCTCTGGGCGGTGTGCGGATATGGCCCTACAAGACGGAGGACGAGGCCATAACTGACGTGTTGAGGCTCTCCAGGGGGATGACCTACAAGTCCGCCGCGGCGGGGCTGAACCTTGGCGGGGGCAAGGCGCTGATAATGGCGTCCCAAGAGGACAAGACGGAGGCCATGATGAGGGCATTCGGGCGCTTTGTGGACTCCCTGGGAGGCCGGTACATAACCACGGAGGACGTGGGCGCCTCCAGCCAGGACCTGGAGTGGATTGCCCAGGAGACCTCTCACCTTGTGGGGCTGCCCGTCAACCAGGGAGGCAGCGGCGCTCCGGCCAAGGTGACGGCCTACGGAATCTACCAGGGGATCAAAGCCTGCGCCGCCAACGTCTGGGGCGCGGACTCCCTTGAAGGCCGCGTTATCGCTGTACAGGGCTTCGGCAAAGTGGCGTCCTTCCTGATCGACCACCTACGGAGCGAAGGCACGCGGGTGATAGTCACCGACATCAACCGGGCCGCTCTCGACAGAGCCCGGGAGATGGGGCTGGAGGTCCTGGAAGACACGTCGCTCATATACGACTTGGAGTGCGACATCTTCTCCCCGTGCGCCCTGGGCGGCATTCTCAACGATGAGACCATCCCACGCCTGAAGTGCCGGGCTGTCGCCGGCAGCGCCAACAACCAACTCCTGGAGGATCGTCACGCCGAGATGCTACGGCAGAGGGGCATCCTCTACGCCCCTGACCATATCATCAACGCCGGCGGGGTGATAAACATCTCTATGGAGATGGGCCGGCCATACGACGAGGAGGCTTCCCTGGAGAAGGTGGCTCGTATATACGATACGATTGAGAGCGTCATCCGCCTGGCCGAAGCCAACGACATCACCACCGCCCAGGCCGCCGACCGGCTCGCCGAGGACCGCATAGCCTCTATGCGCATGGTGAAGGACATATATCTCTAGGCGGCCCTATCCCCTACCCGCCTCACCCCAGCCCCATTTCCTCCAAACGCTCATCATCTATCCCGAAGTGGTGGGCTATTTCGTGGGCAACGGTGACCTGGACCTCCGCGGCCATCTCCTCTCGAGTGCTGCACATGGCCTCCACAGGCCCCTGGAAGATGGTGATCTTGTCCGGCAGTACCAGGTTGTAGTTCTCCCTGTCCGTCAGGGGGATGCCCTCATACAGCCCCAGCAACTCATCCCTGCGCCTCAACCCGGACTCTGCCATCTGGGCCGGGCTGGGCCACTCCTGGACCACTATTACGACGTTGTCCAGATGGGCCAGCAACTCCTCCGGCATCTCCTCCACCGCGTCCAAGACCAGGGATTCAAACTCTTCTTGTAGCAATCTACCCGCTCATAGCTCCAACGATGACGGGCGACCGCCTAAGCCGTCAGCCCCAGCTCCTCCCGCAATCCCTTGAGGACGTCCAGGTTGGCCTTGTCCGGCCCATTGCCGTCCTCACCGGGGACCTCCAGCAGGAAGGGCACGTCCCTGAACGCCGGGTGGGCCATGATGACGCGGAAGGTGTCCAGGCCCATGTGTCCCTGCCCAATGTTCTCGTGGCGGTCCACTCCGGAGGCGAATGGCGTCTTGCTATCGTTGGCATGGACGGCTACAAGGTTGGACATCCCTATCTCCCTGTCGAACTCCTCCATCACCCGGTCCAGTCCTTCCTTACTGGTGACGTCATATCCGGCAGCAAAGAGGTGCTGCGTATCCAGGCACACCTTGACGTTGGGGCTGGCCAGGGCTTTCATAAGCCGGCCTATCTCCTCAAACTTGGAGCAGATGTGGTCTCCCATGCCTGCGCTGTTCTCCATTGTAAGCCGGACGCCCTCCGGAGAAGCCGTCAGAACCCTGTCCATAGCCCTGACCGCTTGGTCGAACACACCCTGGTAACCGGCTCCCCGATGACTCCCGGCGTGGAAGATGACCCCGGATGACCCAAGCTCGCCGGCCGCTTGCATGTAGTCTGTGAGAGCCTGCACGGACTTCGCCAGGTTCTCTTCTGTTGGGGAGCCAAGGCTGACCAGGTAGATGCCGTGGAAGAAGGTTGGGCCGATACCGGCGCTCGCGGCCTTCTCCCGGAAGGTGGACGCCATAGCCTGCGGAACGGGTTTGAAGGCCCAGCCGCGAGGCGAGGAGATGAATATCTGGATGGCCTCGGCGCCCATATCCTGCGCCCTGCCAATCGCCTTATCCAGCCCGCCTGTGGTGGAGACGTGGGCTCCTACTTTCATGGCGCCTCCTCAGGGTATGTCATGGGCAACTCAGGGAGTTGCGCTCCTCCTGCGCCTGAATGGGAACGGCAGGGGCAGACGCCTGAGAAGCCGGTTAACGTCGCCGGACTCCCACACCATGAGCGCCTGGCTGGCAATCCAGATGGAGCTGTAAGTCCCAACGATAATGCCGATGAGCAGGACTATGAGGAAGTCCTGGATGGTGGGCCCGCCGAACAGGAGCAGAGCCAGGATGGCAAACAGCAGCGTAAGGCTGGTGTTGAGGGATCGCCCTATGGTGTCCAGGATGCTAACGTTGATGGTGGCGCCAAGGTCACGGCCAATGCCCCTGATAAGGTTTTCCCTTATGCGGTCGAAGACCACTATGGTGTCATGGACGCTGTAGCCAATGATGGTCAGCACGCCGGCTATGAACATTGCGTTGACCTCAAGGTCAAATACGCGTCCTGTAACGGAGAAGACCCCCATTACCACAACCACGTCGTGAATCAGGGCAATTATCGCCGCTATTCCATACCTGAACGGAGACGGCACCCGGCGGAAAGCCCAGGTTATGTAGATCAGGATAGCCACCGATGCGATGACCACTATCAGGACGGCGTTGTTGACCGTCTCTGACGCTATGCTTGGAGAAACGGAGAAGAAGTCCGTTATCTCCACAACCATCCCCAGGTTGGAGGCCAGCGTGCTGACAATCCTCTCACGCTCGGACGGCTCGTCAGACTGTGACTCCTCCAGGGTGCGCGTGCGAATGAAGAAGCTGCCCTCACCCAGGCGCTGGATCACCGCAACCGGATGGCCAAGGGCGGTAAGCTGGGAGCGCAACTCCTCCTGCTCCACGTCTTCTGCGAACTCCATGGTCATGGAAGACCCGCCCGTGAACTCCAGTCCCGCCTTGAGGCCGCCAGGCAGCAGGAGAGAGGCAACGCTGACCACCATCACCGCAAAGGAGATGAGAAAGAACCAGTTACGCTTGCTTACAAAGTCCATACTGTACCTCTCAGCCCCTGTCTTCCAGCGCTGTGCCTGACGTAGAACGCCTCTCCGCCCTCTCCACCGGCGTGTAGAGGAACGCAAACCGTCCAAGTGGCGAAACGGCAACGGCCCTGAGGAACGTCCGGGTCACCGTAAGGGCAGAGAACATGCTCACGGCTACGCCGATGAACAGGGTAAGGGCAAACCCCGTCACCAGTCCGGTGCCCAGGCGGGTGCCGAACCAGAAGAGAATTGCGCACGTAATGAACGTTGAGACGTTGCTGTCTCGAATGGCGGGCCAGGCGCGGTTGAAGCCCGTTTCCATGGCGGCTACCAAGGTACGGCCGCTGCGCAGCTCCTCTTTCATCCGCTCAAAGATCAGAATGTTGGCGTCAACCGCCATTCCAATCGAAAGAATGAAGGCTGCTATGCCGCCAAGGGTCAGGGTAATGGGCCATAGCTTGAGGAAGGCCAAGACAATCACCGCGTAGATTATGAGGGCCATGCACGCCATTACGCCGGGCATTCTGTAATAAAGGGCCATGAAGAGAAGCACCAGGCCCAGTCCAACCACTCCTGCCACAACGCTCTTCTTGAGGGAGTCCTCCCCAAGGGTGGCGTCCACGTCCTGCTCTTGAATCAGTACAAGCGGGACTTGAAGTCGCCCGGATTCCAGCTGGATGGAAATGGTACGGACGCGGTCTATGGTGAAGTCCGGGCCCTGAATGAAGGCGCGGCCTCCTGTGATAGCCTGCAAAGCCACCGGGGCCAGCAGCATCTCTCCGTCCAGAAAAAAGGCTGTGCGGTTGTTTGTCCCGGCAATGCGCTGGGTGTGCTGGGCGAATATCCTGGCGCCTTCGCTATCAAACTCCAGGTTCACCACCGGCACTCCCAGGCTGGGATGGGTGCCTGCGTAAGCCCGTACCAGGTCATCGCCGGTGAGGTTCAGTTGGTTGTCCACGTGGTGATCGGGGTCCTCGCAGTCCTGGGTAATGTCCTGGGGGTCGTTGGTGCAGGTGCGCTCCATGAGCTCCAGCTGGGCCGTCTTTCCAATGAGGCGTTTGGCCTCCTCCACACCACCCGTCACGGTCATCGACACATTCAGCGCCTCAAGAGATTGGAGAGTGGGCATCTGCTCCTGGAAGGCTTGGCGAATCCTGGCCTCCTCCGAGGGCTGTATCACGTTTCCATCGCCGTCCAACTCAGCCGGCTCAAGACGCGGCACGTCGATTGAGAAAAGCGAGTCGGTGAGGCCGCGCACCCCCACGTCCTCCCGGCCAAGGCTGGCCAGGACGGCCTGTACGTCCTCGACCGCCGTGGACCCCTGGAACGTAAGATTCACGGTCGCGGCGGGGAACGCCTCACGGAGCAACTGCTCAATGGTGTCTCTCTCCGCAGCCTGGGTAACATTCCCTTCTTCATCCAGTTGGGCCGGCTTCAACGAAGGCAGCTTGATGGACAAGGTGCGACCATCATCCTGCTCTATGGTCGCGTCGCCGCGGCCCATCGGTCTCAGTATCTCTCGAACCTCACTGGCCTGGACGTCTTGCCGAAATGTCGCGATTGCCCGGGTTGTGCCGACGCCGGGAAGCTGTACCAGAATACGGTCTCCGCCCATCGTCTGTATGATAGGCTCGGCGACTCCAAAGGCGTTGACCCGCCGCTCGATGGTCTTGAGGACTCCCTCCATCTGCTCAGCGGTTGGCTCCTGCCCTTCCGCAGGCCTGGCCTCGTAGACGAGATGGCTGCCGCCTTCCAGGTCCAGCCCTAGCTGAAGACCCAGAATGGTGTCCCCGCCCCGTTCCAAGTTGATGCCGGCCGCGGACAGGTTGATCTCCTGGACGGCCAGAGAAGCCCCCGCCAAGGCCATTATGATCGATATGAGAAGAAAACGCCGTATCGGAAACCTTCGCATTCACTCTCCTTGCTCAAGGGCCGGTCACAATTCTACGTTATCCTTAGCAGAAGGCAAAGGTATACTAATGTGACGAATTTTGCAACCTCTAATGTTGCGTTGGGGCGGACGCGTCGGGGCCGCCTGCTAGTTGAGGCGGCCCCGGTTGAGTCCTGAACGCCAGTGAGGCGGATTCCAGTGAGAAGCCCTTTAGTAGGTCCCAGCCCTTCTTTTGAAGCTGTTCTGCCTCCTGAGGAAGGGCGGCACGTCCAGCTCCGTCTCGTCCTGAATGGCGGACATGATGAGCTGGGAGATGTGCTGATCGTCCTTTGGTATGACAGCCTCCTCCTCAGAGAACCCTGTGGCGATTATGGTTATCTTCACCTCGTCTTCCATCTTCAGGTCTGTGACCATGCCGAAGAAGATGTTGGCGTCCGGGTCGGCTGCGTCTCGGATGACGTCCGCAGCGGCCTGCACCTCCATGAGGGAGAGGTCTGCGCCCCCCGTTACGTTGAAGAGAATGCCCTTGGCCCCGTTTATAGACACGTCCAAGAGCGCGCTGGTCACCGCTTGCTTGGCGGCGTCCACGGCCTTGTTCTCGCCCGTGCCGTGGCCAATTGCCATCCAGGCTGGGCCTGCGTTGGTCATCACCGTGCTAATGTCGGCAAAGTCCAGGTTCACCTCTCCCGGCACCGTTACAAGCTCGGCGATGGACTGTACTCCCTGCCTGAGCACGTCATCGGCTATCCTGAAGGCGTTTTCCATCGTCACCTTCTCATCGCAGACGGCGAACAGGCGGTCATTCGGAATTATGATGAGGGTGTCCACCTTGTCCTTCAAGCGTGCAACTCCCTCTTCGGCGAGCTTGCGCCGCCGGCTGCCCTCAAAGCTGAAGGGCTTGGTGACTACGCCGATGGTCAGAGCCTCAAGCTCCCTGGCTATCTCTGCCACCACAGGGGCTGCTCCGGTCCCGGTGCCGCCTCCCATGCCGGCGGCCACGAACACCATGTCAGATCCCTTTAGCGCCTCGTACATCTCCTCCCTAGTCTCCTCCGCAGACTCCTTGCCCTTTTCCGCGTTTCCCCCCACGCCAAGTCCTCTGGTGAGCTTTTCGCCCATGCGGATTCTCAGGGGCACCTCGCAACGCATGAGAGCCTGGGCATCGGTGTTTACACCCACGTACTCCACGCCCTGAATCCGCTCCCGGAACATGCGAGAAACGGCGTTGCATCCACCTCCTCCCACGCCAACAACCTTGATCTTGGCTATACCATCGTTCTCATAGGATTGACTGACCATGACACCTCCTCCTTTGCTATACGTGCACCCTATGGGTGAGATTGTTCAGCCAATGCCTCACCCGGAAGCCATTCTTGGATCCCTCCTCGTCCGCAATCACGCCGCCGCCTTGGGGGTTCTTTGCGTCCCAGAGGAGAAGACCCAGGGCCGTGGCAAAGGCCGGGTCCGCAAGGTCCTGTGGGACCCACGTAGATGCCGCCGGAACGCCGATTCTCACCGGCCCAGGCCATATCTCCTCCGCCAACTCAATCAGGCCTGGCAGTTTTGCAGACCCGCCGGTCAGCACCAGTCCCCCTGCCGGGGCGCTACTCAGGCCGGCGCTGCGTACCTCTCCAAGAATGAGTCGCAGCAGCTCATCAACACGATCGCGGATCACCTCGCACAACTCTCTACGGGATACCTGCGAGAAGGTCTGATTGCCGAAGCCGGGCAACCGTATACTCTCCTCGTCATCCACCTCGTTCGGGTTGACGTGGCCGTACTTGAGCTTTGCCTCCTCGGCTGCCAGAGAGAAGGTTGTGAAGGCTATGGAAATATCCCTGGTTATCTGAAACCCCCCTGCCGGTATGACATTTGTATGCCATACGCTGCCCTCCAGGAATATGGAGACGTCGGTGGTTCCTCCACCCATGTCCACCAGCACCACCCCCATCTCCCTCTCATCCTCCGAAAGGGTGGCTTCCGCGCTGGCCAACGGCTCCAATACCAGGCTCCTCATCCTGACTCCGGCCCTGCGAAGAGCCTCCACCAGGTTGTCGATGGACGTCAGGTCTGCCATGACTACGTGGCTTTCCACCTCTATTGAAGAGCCGTACATGCCCACAGGGTCGTGAACTCCCCAATTGCCATCTACGGAATAGTCCCGTGGGATCACATGAAGGACCCTGTCACCCGGAACGGTCCTGTCCGTGTAACAGGCCTGAACCACTTGCGCCACATCCGTGGAGTCAATCGGGCTGTTGTGTGGACGGTTGTCCAGGGAGGCCCGTGAATTTATATAGTTGATATGGCTTCCGGTGATTCCAACGCAGGCAGAGGATATCTTGATCCCCGCTTGCGCCTCGGCCTCTCGAATGGAAGCCTGTATCTCCTGCTGCACCTCAGAGAGGTTGCTCACCATGCCCTTCTGGATGCCCCGAGAAGGGGCCATGCCAACCCCAATGATTTGCAGGTCTCCCGCAGCGTCCGTGCGTCCAACCAGAGTACAGACCTTGGTGGTCCCCACATCTATGGCTACTTGATATGTCTCATTTATCATCGCACACCGCCTACTATGGTATCCCGCCCAGAAGTGTCCCTGATCTTGGGGGCAAGCCTGCGTTGAAGAGAGAGAGGGTTCAATCGCAAAGATCTTGCTATTGGGCATCCTGCCGTATAGGGCCGTGTATTTCGTTCCATTGCGAGCTTACCCCCAGATCAGTGGGATCTATTAGAGGGAGATTCCCCTCTAGATACGCTCCGCCACCCGCATTCGGGCGCTTCGGCTTCTGCGATTTGTCCGGACCTCCTCGCGGGAGGGGGAAATGACCTTCTTGTTTACAGCCCGTATGCTCTGGGCTTCTTGGCTCTCCTCTCTGAAGAAGTTCTTGACCAAGCGGTCTTCAATGGAGTGATAGCTGATTATTACAAGCCTGCCGCCGCCCTTGAGAAGAGAAATCCCCTGCCTCAAGACCAGCGCTAGGTTCTCCAACTCGCGGTTCACCTCCATCCGTATGGCCTGAAAGACGCGGGTCGCCGGATGAGTGCGACCCCAGGGCCGCCTGACGGCTCGGGACACCACCTTGGCAAGCTGTAGAGCCGTATCTATGGAACGACTCTCAACCACCTCTTTGGCAATCCGGTCAGCCCTGTGTTCTTCTCCGTAGGTGGCTATAATGCGGGTGAGCTCTTCCTGGGAGTAGTTGTTGACCACCTCCCAGGCCGTGACATCCTGCCGCGGGTCAAACCGCATGTCCAGGGCGCCATCCGTGCGGAAGCTGAATCCCCTATCCTCCCCTTCCAGTTGGAGAGAGGAGAGGCCCAGGTCTACAAGAATGCCGTCCACAGGGTAAAACTCCTGGTCTCTTGCAATCCTTCTCAGGTTGCTGAAGTTGTCGTTGACCAGCACACAAAAGTCGCGGTAAGGCAGCAACCGCTCCTCCGCCGACTCCAGGGCCTGCGGGTCCAGGTCTATTCCCAGGAGACGCCCGCCGGGCGAGCTTGCCTCCAGAATAGCCCAGGAGTGCCCACCCTCACCCACAGTGCAGTCGATATAGGCGCCGCCGGCCTTCACCTGAAGGTTCTCAATCGATTCACCGGTGAGTACCGGGGTATGGTAGGTCGTTGTCATAATCTCACCTGGTCTCCACGGAGGTCTCGGCAATGAAAGACGCTTCTTCATCCAGGAGTTCGCTTTCCCGGAGCCACGCTTCTTTGTCCCATATCTCCAGGAAATTCCCCATCCCTGCGGTGACCACCGATTCGCCTATCTGGGCGTATCTCCGCAAAGATGCCGGCAACAACACCCTCCCCTGCCTGTCGGCCTCAAGGTCATATGCTGCTGAGAAGCTCATCCTTCGCATTCTCCGGTTCTTCGTCGTATTGAGCGGCTGGTCTGCTAGCCTCTTGGCGAAGGCCTCCCATTCACCGGGAGTCCTAGCGACGATGCAACGGTCATAACCCCTGGTGAGGACAATGCCTCCCCTGAAGGCCTCCCGGAAGCGAGTCGGCAGCGATATCCGACCCTGGGGGTCAACCCGGTGCTCCTGCTCCCCGAAGAATGAAAGAGCGCCACTTTCCACCTTATACCACCAAAATCATCCTATTTATTCCTAGCACTGACAAAAATAACACCTAAACCCCCAAAAAGCAATAGCTTGCGCCGGTAATTTTGGGCCAATTCTCAGGGTTGGACAACGGGGTCTGCCCCCTACCCGCTCATGGCGTGCCCCGTACGAAGATACGGGAGCGAGCGAAATCACGTACCCGGCCACCTTGGCGCATTTCGCGAGGGACTTGATGAAGCCCCGTCCCGCCTCACGGAGAGGCCGGGACGGGGCTGCGGAGGTCTAAGGCTCTTGAGGGTGGCCCTGCTCTACAAGGCTAATCTGTTGCGGTTTTGTCCTAGGGACCCTTTTGAGTATGCCCCTGGCCTCCAGGTCCAGCTTGACTGAGACTACGTACCAGCTTATGGAGCCCTGGAAGCTGTGGCCTATTCTCTGCCGGACGTCTTCCGCCAGCCTCGTAAAGGTCATGTCCCCCCCAACGCGAAAGGACTCGATGATTGCATCCCTGGCTGCGTCATACTTCCGCTTGCTTATGTTGACGCCCTTTTTCCCCTGGGGATGCAGTGTAGTTATCCTCTCTTCTTCCATTCCTATCCCTCCGGCTCCTCCAGGAAAAGGCGCTCCTGGGGGCTTAGGTCAGCCCCATCCAGTAGGTCAGGACGACGTTGCAGGGTGCGCCGAATGGACTGCCTGCGTCGCCATCTCCGTACCTCCTGGTGGTTCCCTGAGAGGAGCGTCGGTGGGACCTGCCAGCCTCGATACTCGGCGGGGCGCGTGTACTGTGGAAACTGGAGCAGCCCGCTTGTGTGGCTGTCGTCCTCTATGGATTCAGCATCCCCTATGGCTCCCGGGAGCAGGCGCACCAACGCGTCGACGACCACCATCGCCGGGATTTCTCCACCGCTCAGCACGTAGTCCCCAATGCTGATTTCCCGGTCTACCAGGCGCTCTCTCACCCGCTCGTCCACGCCCTCGTAGCGGCCGCAAATGAGGATGATGTCCCTGTGAGAGGCCAGTTCTCCAACTATTCCCTGGGTGAGGACCTCTCCCTGTGGCGAGAGGAGAATAACCTGGGCGTCTTCGGCTCGCCGGGGGCCGCCTTCGTCTGCAATCCCCATCCTCACCCCTTCTACCCCAAGAAACAGAGGCTCAGGCTTCAACACCATGCCGCCTCCCCCGCCAAATGGGTAGTCGTCCGCCGTCCTGTGCCTGTCGTGGGCGTAGTCCCGGATGTTGTGAGTCCGAATCCTCACAATCCCGCTCTCTACAGCCCGCCCGACTATGCTCTCCCGAAAGGGGCCTTGAAACATCTCCGGAAAGAGGGTCAGTATGTGAATATCCATGCTGTGTCTTTACGCCGCGTCCGGAAGCGCTGGTTGAAGGGTTGTACTCAACCCTCGTTGGGCCCGGCCCCGTATGCAGGACAGGGCTCCATCCAGCTTCCGCGATGCCTAATGAGTGGGGTGAGTATCGACCCTGGCCTTGGTTAGAGTTTCCAGGGCGTGCGGGATTACGTCCACCACCGATTCCAGGCACTCCCTCACGGCTCTGGGGCTTCCCGGTAGGTTTACGATCAAGCAGTTTCCCCGCAGCCCTGAAACCCCCCGGCTGAGCATGGCCAAGGGCGTTTGGCGAAGCCCCGCCTGACGCATTGCCTCGGAGATGCCTGGCGCCTGGCGCTCTATGACCGACTGTGTGGCCTCCGGTGTGACGTCGCGAGGCCCAAGGCCGGTCCCGCCCGTGGTTATCACCAGGTCCACCTCTCCGCTGTCGGCCCACTCCGCCAGCCTGGCAGCGATGATCTCCTTCTCATCCGGGACAACCTCGTATCGCGCCAGGGAGAAACCCAGTTCCAGAAATATCTCCTTGATAGCCTGTCCGCTGGTGTCCTCTCGCAGGCCCTCTGCGCCCATATCGCTGCTGGTCAATACACCCAGAGTGAACATACATTCCCTGCACTCCCGTATTCTGGCCTCAATATACCATACACGCGGACTACAAGGTAACACCGGCCTACCCCATTCCCGCCTGGCCGGGCCGGCTAGAGGCCGGCGGGTGACGGGGCTATCAAGCCAATGCTGAGGCGCGCCGCCCATTTGAGACTGTGGGAAGGCGGCTATTTGAGGAACTCGACTAAGCGTTCAGTAGCCGCCTGGAAATCCTTCAGCTGACATTCCCACACTGTAGTCACAGACCAGCCGTTTTCTTCCAGCAGACGGATGTTGCGCTCATCTCGAGCCTTGTTTCTTTCCAACTTGGAGAGCCAGTAATCCCTGTTTGAGGCTGGAATCCGCACACGAGGGCAATCCGAGTGGTTATGCCAGAAACACCCGTTTACGAATACGATTTTGCGCCGCGACGGGAACACTATATCGGGCTTGCCGGGCAAATCAGCCCGTTGTAGACGATACCTATAGCCAAGCCCGTGCAGCAATCGGCGCACCTTCATCTCAGGCTTCATGCCCTTCGACTTGACTTGCGCCATTACCCTGCTGCGTGTTTCAGGCGATACGGTGTCGGTCATGGCTAACTGTCT
The DNA here is from genome assembly GCA_965221925.1 of Dehalococcoidia bacterium. Classification (GTDB taxonomy): domain Bacteria; phylum Chloroflexota; class Dehalococcoidia; order Lucifugimonadales; family UBA2985; genus JAPPHY01. The sequence continues at coordinate 1,601,088 of OZ244924.1, forward strand.
ATAAAAATGTCACCCAAGACTCGGAGTAACCCGGATTTGCGAGAACTTGCCCTGGGTCCAGCATATCAGGCTTCCTGATACTGAAAGAGCGAGCGGAGTCCGGAATCTGACCCAGAGGATATGGCGTCGGGCTGTTCCATCCGCCCCGCAACCGTGGACCTTGATAAGCCATTCTGCACTTCCTCCAGAACTGCCCGTACCATTGGAACCGGCACAGCGTTGCCAGTCTGCTTCCGGACTTGCTGATAGCTTCCAGGCAAGTCAAACCATTCAGGGAATCCTTGCAACCTGAGCATCTCTCTTGGAGTCAGTCTTCTTTCGCCATTCACCAGCAGATAGTTGTACGACGCTCCTGCGCGCAGAGCGCACGAGAATCTATGGCTCGATACGTTGCCACCCTTGTTTTCATGCCAGATCGAGAGTTCATAGGCGCTCTTGTGCTTTGCAATTCTCTTGCGCCTAATATCCTCACTTGCAGAATACGTCGCCGGGGCGTCCTTCTCCAGGACATCCTCCAGCTGCAACGTTTCTGTAGCCGGCTTGGGCCATTCAAACAACGTAGATTTATCCTGAAAACCCACTATTATTGTGCGTTCCCGCTTCTGAGGGAGGCCAAAGTCCAGGGCGTTGAGTAGTTTCCAGTCGACCCTATAACCCAGCTCCGTTAGTTCGTCAATTATCATTGCCAGCGTTTGGCCCTTATTGTGAGTGGATAGCTGACGCACGTTCTCCAGCACAAACGCTTTTGGCCGCTTGGCGTCAATAATTTCGGCTACATTGAAAATCAGTGTCCCGCGGACATCCTCAAAACCCTTCATTGCTCCAATAATGCTGAACGGCTGACAAGGGAACCCCGCAAGCAATACGTCGTGGCACGGTATGGCGTCAGGTTGAATTCCAGTGATGTCGCCGGCCGGCGCCATGCCGAGGTTGCGCTGATAGGCACGACGAGCCTCAGTGTCTATATCGCAAGCGAAGACACACTGCATTCCCAATTCGCTTGCGGCGACGTGAAAACCGCCAATGCCGCAGAACATGTCAGCGAAAGAAACCGTGTATCCGGGCTCGCGCTCCATGCGTGTCAACTCAATCCCTCACTCCAGATCCGGCATTTCTCTATACTGTGATGCCGTGCCCCGTTGTATGTCAAGCCCGGCTGGTGGCCCCGGATCCCTGTCTTCCCGCCGGTTCAACTCCTGCGTGTTATGCGGACAGGAGTTCGCTTTGCCAAATGTGTGATCCGTCCTGTGTTAGCAGACAAGTCACCTGCCCCGTTCCCGTCCGGCCCGGCCATATAGAGACCGGCGGGTGACGGGGCCGGACATTTTGCTCAACCCTCGCCGTCGGCATATAATGGTCTCCATTACGTCTGAGCCACGATAGGACGTGGGCCAAGGGCATCAATACATGAACTACTCCGCTTCGGACGACGTAGCTCTCCTCAGCCGGCACGTCCCGGCAATGCCGGACGCAATGCCACGCGTGGCGCTGATAGTGGTCAGCGGCCTGCCGGGCAGCGGCAAGTCGTACTTCAGCCGCCGCCTGGCCGAGCGGCTCCCTGTAGCCATTGTGGAGACCGACGCAATGAGGAGGGTCCTGTTCCCCTCCCCCACCTACGGCGGCGCCGAAAACGCCCGGCTCTTCAAGGCTTGCCACGCCCTTATCCGGGACCTGCTCACGAGAGGGATACCGGTACTATTCGACGCTACAAACCTTGTTGAGCATAACAGAGAGCGTCTGTACAACATCGCCCACAGGACGGGCGCCAAGCTCATACTGGTGCGGGTGGAGGCGCCCGAAGGGGTGATTGCGCAACGGCTCTCCATGCGCGACGAGGGTAATGCCGCGGCAGAGGACAGCTCGACCGCCGGTTGGTCGGTGTACCGTCGCATGGCATCTTCCGTAGAGCCAATCAGGCGCGGCCACTACGCCGTGGACACCTCCAGAGACATTGCCCCGGTTATCGAGAAGATAGCCAGGGAGGTAAAACGATGGGGAAAGAGTTAAGAAACCGGCTATCCGTAGAAGGGAGAGAAAATGGAGATTAAGGCCATCTCAGGCGACATTACGCAGATAGACGCAGGGGCCATTGTGGTCAACCTGTTCCAGGGGGTGGAGGCCCCGGGAGGCGCCACCGGCGCGGTGGACAGGGCAATGGACGGGGCCATCTCAAGGCTCATTGCCGATGGGGAGATCAAGGGAAAGACGGGCGAGCTGACGGTAATCCACACACTGGGCAGGATACCGCCTGCGCGGGTGATGGTGGCCGGCCTTGGCAAGGCCGGGGACTTTGGCCCGGAGGTGGCGCGCAGGGTGATGGGCGCCGCGTGCCGCAGGCTGCGGGGAATCGGCGTAGAGCGTGCGGCCACAATCCTTCACGGCGCCGGAATCGGTGGCATGGATGTGGGTGAATCGGCGCAGGCTGTCGCCGAGGGCAGCCTGTTGGGCCTCTACACCTTCAGGAGGCATTTCTCCGGCGACGAAGACGCTGAGAAGGACCTGAAAGAGCTGGTGGTGGTCGAGATGGACGCCTCCAGAGTCGCAGCCGCGCAGCAATCCCTGGACAGAGGAAGGGTGTTTGCAGAGGCTGCGATGCTGGCCCGTGACATGGTAAACGAGCCGTCCAACTATATGACCCCAACACACATCGCCGACATCGCCGCCGCGGTCGCCCAGGAGCACGGCCTGGAATCGACCATACTGGAGAGGCCGCAGATGGAGGAACTGGGCATGGGCGGCCTGCTGGGAGTAGCCAGGGGAAGCGCCGAGCCTCCCAAGTTCATCGTGCTGCAATACAAGGGTGACCCGGACAACCCGGACAACAACCTGGGGCTGTTGGGCAAGGGCATCACCTTTGACACGGGAGGCATATCCCTGAAGTCGGCTGCGGGCATGGGAGCCATGAAAAGCGACATGTCCGGGGCCGCTGCCGTCATCTCGGCGATGAAGGCCATCGCGCAGTTGCAACCTAAACTAAACGTCACAGCCATAGCTGCGGCGACCGAGAACATGCCAGGAGGCTCGGCCCAGAAGCCGGGCGACGTGCTGCGCACCATGAGCGGCAAGACCGTTGAGGTGGAGAACACGGACGCGGAGGGCAGGCTGGTCCTCTCAGACGCCCTGTGCTACGCGCGCCGGATGGGCATTACCCGGCTGGTGGACGTGGCTACCCTCACGGGAGCAATGGTCACGGCCCTTGGCGACATATGCACAGGGGCCTTCACCAACGACCAGGATCTGCTGGCTTCCGTCCTTCGCGCAGGCGAGGCGTCGGGAGAGCGCATATGGCAGCTCCCCATGTACCAGGAGTACAAGGAGCAGAACAGGAGCCAGGTTGCAGACGTGAAGAACACAGGAGGCGCAAAGGCAGGGTCTATCACGGCGGCGCAGTTCCTGGCCGAATTCAGCGAAGATACGCCCTGGGTGCACCTGGACATCGCCGGGACGGCCATGACGGACAAGGAGTCGGGATACCAGGTCAAGGGCGCCACCGGAGCGCCTACCCGTACGCTTGTCAACCTGGCTGTGTCCCTGGCGCAGGAGTAGCCCTGCCTGGGCGTTCCGGCTGCAACCATGCAAACCAAAACGCAGCCCTGCATCACGCTCAAAATGGGCAATAGACGCAACAGTCCTGTGATGCTTTCATAACGCGGAACTTTCCAATAGAATTACGACAATCAGACGGGTCTTCATACGGAGGAATTGAAATGCTCGGTCAAGTCCATGACCACATCGTTAGTGAGCTTGGCGAGAGCAGTCGCACGGACACCATCTTCGTGCTCACCGCTATTGTGTTCAACCTTATTGTCCTTGGGGTCAACTCCGGCGTATCCGCAGCAGCCATAGATGAACCCGCTGATACCACCACGTACGACCTGATACTGACCGTGTTTATCGCCTTGACCGTGCTGGTCAACGTCATCGCAGTGGCGGCGTTGACCCTGGGCAGGCGTACCCGGCGTATGCTTCTCGATGGCTTGGTCACCATGTATCGTGACAACGAAGTTGACAAGTATTACGACCCGGCCCTCATGTCTAACTACGGCGTACGCTATCTCCTGTTTACCGGGGTGATCGCGACGCTCGCAGTCACGGCGATCATAGTCCCCGTCATCATCCGCTTTACCAGCGCAGCGTAACCACGGCGGTTTCGGCTCTTGGACAACGCAAGTTTCGCAACGATGCTCGACTCCGGCCCCGTTTAGGCTGTACATTATAGGTGTAATGGAGGTGGTGTTTGCGAATAGGTATCTTGAGCGATGCTTCCGTGATGTATCAGAGGCGATACGTGAGTTTGGCCAGCCAGTAGGCCTAAGATACATCCATCGGATCAAGACCCTGGCTGCGGCGAGCAACCTCCATGACTTAAGTCGTGCCCGGTCGCTACGGTTGCACCCTCTCAGGGGGGATAGGAGGGGTGAGTGGGCAATGACACTTCAAGGACGCTGGCGGTTAGTATTAGAGCTAATTGATGAGCAGACAGTACAGATCAAAGAAGTGAGTGTGCACTATGGCGATTAAGGTTACGGAGATTCAGGATTCAAACGCCGTTATCCCCCCTGGGTTGCTGCTCAGTGACGAGTTGACGGCTAGAGGAATGAGTCAACGGAAGTTGGCGGCAGCAATGCAGCGGCCGGTCAGTACCGTACACGAGATCATCCTTGGCAAGAAGGCCATCACCCCAAGGACGGCGCTGGACCTTGAGCGTGTGCTGGAAATCCCGGCGCATGTCTGGGTGAGGCTGGAAGCCGACTACCGTCTCGCTTTGGAGCGGCAAAAAGAGCGCGGGCAGGCGGTTGTCTAGTGGTGTATAATAGGGTCTGCCTTATTTGCAGGCCATCGTGGTGGGCGTGGCCAAGTATGGTCTAAGGCGCCAGGTTGTGGCCCTGGAGATCGAGGGTTCAAATCCCTCCGCTCACCCATACTCATATCGCAAAGCGAGGATCGGTAGTTGGCTATTTCGACTGTCTCCGCGTTCGGGAACAATCCCAGGAATCCGTACCTGGAAGGCATGGAAGTAATCAAAGAGGGCGATAAGAGCGGATACGGCATGGTCGTTCGTTTCACCCTTCAGGGAGGCAGAGAGGTCAGCGCCATCTCCCTGCCACACCAGTTTCCAACCAGAACCGGGCCCACCTGGGCCTACCTTGTGGACTGCCAGGGTTGGACGCTTGTGGACGCAGGGCCTATGGGAGCTATGAGCGTCCTGGAGGAGGGGCTGAGGTCTCTGGGCAGGAAAGCCACCGACCTGGAGCGCGTGATCATCACCCACGGCCACCAGGACCACGATGGCAATGCTTATGACCTGGTCAGGGCCAGCGGCGCGGAGCTATGGGCCCATGAGCTGTACTTCCACTTCCTGCCCTACGAGTACGCGCGTATTGGCCTGGACAGAGGGTCTCCCCTGCACCGCGCCATATTCGAGGTAGTCCGGCGCGAGCAGATGCAGCACAGCAGCCGGGCGGCCACCTCCATGGACGACCTGCGATGGCGCGATCACTATCGCGGCTATATACTCGGACATCGCAACATCCTTGAGGAGAGGCTGCCCAGGCACTCCATTCGCGACGGCGAAGAGCTGGGTGAGATGCGGTTCCTGTACACTCCAGGCCACTCCGTAGATGAGATATGCGTCACCCTGGACGGCGTTGTGTTGACCGGGGACCATGTCCTGCCCCAGATAACTCCTCACCCAACCATAAAGCGCGCCTACCCTGAGGCCATCCTCGACACGATCCCCCCGGACCACCAGGAGGCGGGCGACCACTACGGACTGGCCTGCTACCTGAGCTCTCTTGGCAAGACACTCAGACTCGACCGTCATGCCACGGTCTTGCCGGCCCACAGGCTCTTCAACCATGGACGCTTCAACGTTCGGAACCTACAGCGCGCCAGGGAGATAGTCCGCCATCACGTAAGACGGCTTGAGCGGGTGATAGAGGTCTTGGATGAAGGCGCTGACACCCCTGCCAAAATCACGGGAGAGCTGTTCCCTCCCCGAAAGCTCATGGGAGGAGGCTTCTTCGCCGCCGTCTCGGAGGTCGTCAGCCACCTGGAACTGCTGGTTGACGTGGAGGACGTGCACGTCAACCAGGACGGACGGATAACGAGGAGTGGAACGGACAACTTCCACCCCCGTATAGAGGCTATGACCGCTTGAGAGGTGCGTAGCCGGGAGTCGTCAGTCCGACCACCACCCTCGCCGGCCTACGCCGAGAGCTTCCGGTACATACACCTGTGATGACCCATCCGCTCCGGGCGGCGGTCGCAGGCGCCATGTGGAGAGTACAGCCCGTGTATCTGCCCGGAACGCCTCCCAGGGTTTCAGATAGCCGGACGAAGCTCCTAGTCCTTTGCGTCGCCTCCCGCCCTGGCAGCCGGCGTTGCGCTGCTTGAAAGCCGCGGCCGCAGACGTATTCCCAGCAGCAGCAGCGCGCCGGAGGCGTTGAGCGCTGCGAGGATGAGGAAGGCAAGCTGGTATGATCCAAGAGAATCGTAGATCAGCGCCGCGAGCAGTGGCGTGGCGACCACGCTCACGCTGCTGATGGGGTCCATTAACCCGGCCAGGCGAGAGAAGTTCTCACGGCCGAAGACCTCGGCCCGCAGGACCGTCATCAGCGTGCCGCGCATCCCGAAGGAAACCCCGAACACAGTAGCGAACACCATGACGTGGAACGTAGTCGTAGCGAGGGCCAGGATCACGACGCCGACCCCCTGGAGGATGAAGGCTGAGGCCGCCACCCTTCGCAGTCCCAACTTATCGCCCAGGAACCCGCCGATCAGCCGCCCCGGCGCGGCCATGACAAGCGTATAGGAGAGCACCCCCGCCGCCGCCAGCTCGTCTATGCCTATGTCAACCATCGCCGGTATCTGGTGGACCCGGAGGGCGCCCCAGGCGGTTATCCCGGCTGAGTGGGAAAGGGCCAGGAACCAGAAGTTGCCGCCGCGAAGGGACTGGCCGACGGTGAGGGTTGGCTCGTCTGTGGCCTCGGTTGTATCCGCACGGCTAGTCGTGCCGTCCGCGGCTGGAGCCGCCTGGCTGCCGGGCTTCTCTCCATCGGGCAGGTAACCGTGGTCCTCCGGCTGTTTCCTCATGGCCGCTGCCAGTGGAACGCCGACGATAATCGTGCCGATCCCTATGGCTATGGTCGTCTCGCGCCAGCCCACGTTGAGGATGAACCACGACAGAACCGGGACCATGAGGGCGCCAATGCTCCCGCCCAACTGGTAGATTGCAATGGCCCTGCCGCGCCACCTGTAGAACCAGTTGACCAGCACGGTGACGATGGGCAGGAATCCCGCTATGCTCTGGCCAAGAGTGATCAGAAGAAAGGACGCGTAGAAGTGGTACAGGTTCTGGGACATGCCCAGGAGTATGAACCCCACCCCGAAGATGACCCATCCCCCCATCATGTACCGCCGGGGCCCTATCCAGTGGATGAGATACCCCTCTATGGGTCCCGTCACACCACCCTCGAGCCTACTAAGGGAGAAGGCCCCAGTGATGGCGGTCCGGCTGGCCGCCAAGTCCCGCTCCAGCGGCAGAACAAGGGCCTGCGCGCCCACGTTGAACACCGCCGACTGGATGGCGCTTGCCATCGTCGCGGCGGCAACAATCAACCATCCATAGAAGACGCGCGGACGCTTTGATGGTGTCGATTCGACTGGGGCGCTATGCCCTCTATCAGGGGCGCCTCTACTCGGAGGGTCGGGATCCAAAGGTCCTATTCTCTCCTGTTGGGGTCCCCTGGACGCGTTGTCCAAGGATTGGTATCAGGGCGCGCCCGTGATTGCACTGCGCCCTCTGCTCAACGCACAATACCACACTTTGGGTTGAATTGCCACTTGCCACGGCCATCTCCGGCAGCGTTTTGGGGACTGCCGGGTCTCCCCTATCCCCCTCAAAACGGCATAGCCTTGCCCTCCAAACGTGCGGATGGCTTCTCACCCATGCCAACCGCATATATAATCAAGCAATGCCTTCTAGCGCCAGAGTCCCCCCGGTGGCTTCTGCGTCCTGGACCGCTCGGTTTCCATTTTTCTATGGATGGGTCATCCTGGGAATCACCGGACTGGGTATGTTCACGTCCGGGCCCGGACAGACGTACGCGGTCTCCATCTTCGTGGATCCCATGATAGAGGACCTTGGCCTGTCCAGGACCAGCGTATCCGGGCTCTACACCGCAGGCTCACTCACGGCGGCCGCCGCCATGTTCCTGGTGGGCCGCCTGCTGGACCGGCATGGCGCGCGGATAGCGCTGCCGGTGGTAGTTACGCTGTTTGGATTCGCCCTGATATTCATGGGGCAAGTCTCTCAGCAGTGGCACCTTTACGCGGGGTTTGCGCTCATCCGCACCCTGGGCCAGGGGTCGCTCACCCTGATTCCAACCACGCTGATAGCCCTTTGGTTTGTGCGCCTTCGCGGCAGGGTAATGGCTTTGAACTCCCTTGGGGCGGTTGCCAGCCAGGCTGTGTTTCCACCGCTGATTCATCTACTCATCTCAGCATATGGCTGGCGCAGCGCCTGGGTAGCCCTGGCGTTGATCGTCTGGCTGCTCCTGCTGGCTCCGGCGATCCTTCTAATCCGTAGAGGGCCGGAGTCGGTGGGCCTCCTTCCGGACGGGGACGGTGAGCCGTCCGAGCGGCAGACGCCTTTGCCAGTTGATCGCGAAGTCAACTTCAATGTCTCGGAGGCGCTCAAGACCCGCGCGTTCTGGCTGTTGATATTCGCAGGGTCCTCACAGGCGTTGATAGGCACCGCGCTGGTGTTTCACCACATGTCCCTTATGGACAGCCGCAGCCTGAATCCGGTGGTGGCAGCCTCTGCGCTCAGCCTGATTGCGCCGGGGGCCTTGGCCGGGACATTCCTGGCGGGTTTCCTGTGCGATAGATTTCCGAACAGATTCGTGCTGGTGGGCGGCCAGTTGATTCTGATATTCGCCATGCTGCTGACCTTCGTAATGGCGCATCCGTGGCAGGCCGTCCTATACGGCGTTTCACTGGGACTGGCCGGGGGTATTCTAATGACCACTGCCGCAGTCATCTGGCCCAACTATTTCGGGCGCGCCCATCTGGGGTCGATACGAGGAGTGGTCACCGCCGGCATGGTAGCCTCGGCGGCCCTGGGCCCCCTGCCTTTCGGGTTTTTGTTCGACGTCTCAAACAGCTATACCCTGGCCGTAGCCATATTCCTGGTCCTCCCCGTGGCATGCGCCGTAGCAGCGTTTGCGGCCACCCCGCCACGGAGACGTACCCAAGCCTGAGCTTCCCCGGCAATGGGAGACTCAACTCAGGCCGTTTCCGTGCAAGGGGCAACGTCTGGGCTGTCTCCTGTACCAGTACGGCTCCCTTCCAGGGTCACTGGGAAGGGAGCCGTACTGCCAACTCTTGAGACTAGCGCGCCGCGGTCACACGGCGCCGCTTTCGGCCAGGACAGCCAACTCCGCCCTGGACAGATTGAACTCCCCGCACAGGACCTCCTCGTTGTGCTCCCCGGTGAGGGGCGCGCGGCGTGAGATCCGCCACGGAGAGCCGTTGAAGATACCGGCCGGGCCCGGGTGCCGGAAAGTCTTGCCCACCTCAGGGTACTCCACCTCTGCCCAGAACCCCCTGTCTTCCAGGTGAGGGTCCTCCATCACTTCGTCCGGCGCTCGAATCGCCCCCATGTTGAAGCCGCGCCTCTGCCCGCCGTGATAGGCTTCGTCCCTGGTGATGTTGGCAAAGAAGTTGGCGAGTATCTGGTTGATATGATCTCGATTTTCGGCGATAGCCGCCGGGTCACGGTACTTCTCATCGGACAGGTCACCGGCCAGGCCGTATCCGTCCATCCACTCTGCCAGCGTCTTGAGCTGGTCCGGGCTCAGCCGGTTCAGGATTCCGGCGTTGATGTACTTGCCGTCCTTGCAGCGGTGTTGAGCCTTGGGGCTCTGGTTGATGCCGCCGCCTCTTCCGGTGGTGCGCTTGGCTACCCTGCCTGTGTAGACGTAGAAGTTGATGTGCCCCTCCGTGGTAAGGGCGCAGGCGTCATGCACGGAGGAGTCTATGTACTGCCCGCTTCCGCCGGATGCGCGGTGATTGAGAGCCGCCGCGATGGCTATGGTTGCGAAGTGGCTTCCCATGTGCCACGCCTGTCCTCCTCCCGGCGCAATGGGAGGCGCATCGGGCACGTCGTCATCGTCGTACCCGCACTTGGCCATCTGGCCCCCTGCCGCCAGATGCGTCAGGTCGCTGGCGAGATAGTCCTTCCATGGCCCCGTCTGGCCGAAGTCGGTCAGCGAGCACATGATCAGCCCGGGGTTGTCCGCGCTGAGGTCCTTGTATCCCAGGCCCAGCGAGGGAAGGTAGCCCGGCCGCAATGTCTCCAGGATAACATCTGCGGTTGAGGCCAAACGGCGGAACAGTCGGCGTCCGTCCTCCGTCTCGAGGCTCAGGGTAATGCCACGCTTGGAGGTGTTGTAGTGCCAGAAGGAGAGGCTGCGCTCCCTGTCTGGCAGGTCCTGGTAGAACGGCCCAACCGTGCGGGTTGCCTCCCCGCCGGGCGGCTCTATCTTGATGACATCTGCGCCCAGGTCCGCCATGAGCTTGCCGCACCACTGCCCTTTCTCGTCGGCCAACTCCAGGATTCGGAGTCCGGCGAATGGGCCGGAGGTCGCCGCCCCATCCGAGTCCGCCACCGCCGGCGTAGAGTCTTTCGCGGCTCCGTTGCCGTTCCAGCGCGCCGTGGATGCATCCTCTATCATCTCCTGGATATAGGGATAATCGTCCCTGTTGAGATCTCTGGGCCAGAACGTCCCATCTTCAAAGCCGTTCACCAGCTCCTCGTGGTTGATGCCCAGCAGCCCCTCAAACACCTCTCGATTGTGCTGGCCTATCAACGGCCCGGTAAGGTGGTTGAAGGCCGGCGTCTCCGACATGTGGAAGGGCGCGTTTTGCAGCGACCATCTGCCAATCACCGGATGGGTCATCTCCCTGTACATTTTTCTATGCCTGAGCTGCAGGTCACTATCCACCCGGTCCTGGCTGCTCTGGACTGGCATGGAGCGGACTCCCGCGGCCTGGCACCGCTCCATGATCTCGTACTTGCCCAGGGACTTGGTCCATGCCTCTATGCCCTTGTCCATCTCCTCCTGGTACTCTAGGCGACCCTCCAGGGTGGCGAACTTCTGGTCCGTGGCCCAAGCGGGGGTTCCCATGACGCCCACCAGGCTCCGCCACTCCTGGTCTGAGAAGCAGGCAATAGTGCACCAGTCGTTGTAGTCCCACGGACGGGTCCGATATGCGTTGTGGGGCGCTGCCGTTCGCCCGCGGTAGTTGTTCACCAGTGGAGCGCCGGGCCAGTGCGTCCGGTTGCCCGGCGGGTAGCCCTCCCGCATGGTGGAACGCCCGTTGGCCTGGATGTCCAGGAAGGCGGGCCCGTTGAGCTGCACTCCGGTTATCCACTGGGACTTGTCTACGTGCTGCCCCCGGCCGGTCACCCGGCGGTGGTACAGCGCGCTCAGAGCGCACATGACGCCGTACATGCCGCCGGTATCGTCCATGTAGGACCAGCCCCAGCCCGCGGGCTGCTCCCCGGGGAGCCCGGATAGGTAGGTCATTCCGGACAGCGCCTGGGCTATGGGGCCCATCGTTTGATAGTCCCGGTCTCTACCTGTGTGCCCAAAGCCGGACATGGACAGGTAGATGATGTCCGGGCGCAGCTTCTTCATATCCTCATAGCCCAGCCCCCAGCGTTCCAACACACCGTAGGCAAAGTTCTCGATTACGATGTCCGAGATGGCAACCAGGCGTTTGACCAAGTCTATGCCGCGTGGGGTGCGTGTGTTGAGGGTGACGCTCAGCTTGTTGGCATTGGTGTCGCTGAAGTGGCCGTCCGAGTTCAGATTGACCGGCAGTCCTGCGGGGGTGGATCCTCCACCGAGGGCCCCGCGCGTGCTGGGATTCTGGGGCCACTCCACCTTGACTACCTCCGCGCCCAGCGCTCCCAGCCAGCGGGTACACCACGGCCCGGCCCGTACCCAGGTGAAGTCCAGCACTCGGATCCCGTCAAGCGGCCTTGGGTTAGTCGCTACTCTCGCTTCGGTCTGCATCAATGCTCTCCTCCCTATGGTTGGAGACCCGCGCCAAGGCAACGGCGGAAGTCTCCGGTATGGTGGGTGATACTCTCAGCCAAAGGGTCGTATTGGCTCAGGATACGTTCGACAATACCTCCGTTCCGTTGTGCGAAGTATTGCGTCAAGTCATGCGGGCCCAGGGATCTGCCATTGAAGGCGTTGCTTCAATCGACTCCATGTGGTCAGGAGAGACCAAGTCGGGTTAAGTCAGTATACATCAGATGCTCTGCGCGCATCAACCTTTTGACGCGCGCCCTCTCGCCTTGGGGCATGGCTTCTGTCAGCCATGTCCGAGAGCGGCGGCGATAACGCGTCGTTTCATACGGAAGAAGGCGGTCGGCATGTTGTTGCCGGGAACCCATACCCGCTCCTGGGCTGCCTCCATACTCCGTCGCTGCGTACGTAAGACTGCGTACGTAAGACCCTGAAAGAAGAGACCGCGGGACGCCCCCGAATCACACCTGTCGCGAACAGGGGCGCCCGCGTATTTTGGCCGACGGGACTGAGTCCGGCCCCCCAGGATTTAGCATTGGCATGGGGGGGCTACAGACCGGGGACTACGCTGCGCATCAGTCCACCAAAGGACCCTGACGAACCGCTTTCCTTGAGTCCCGTTGCAATCAGCGTGAGTTTGACCGTTTCCTCAAGGCCCTCGTCAATGGACATTCCAAAGAAGACTGAGGCGTTTCTTCTCACCGTATTGCCGATCAGTTCACCCGCGGCGTTGACTCCGCCCAGGCTGAGGTTATGCCCCCCTTTGACCGAGAAGAGGACTCCTCTCGCCCCCTTTATGGACATGTTGAGGAGAGGGTTGGCCATTGCCTGCCTCGCAGCGTCGACAACACCCATCTTGCCCTGGCCCCTTCCAATTGCCATCAGCGCGGCCCCCGGGTAGCTCATTATGCTGCGCACGTCTGCGAAGTCCACGTTGATCTCTCCGGGTACGTTGATGAGCTCAGAGACGCTCAGGATACCCTGAGTCACCACCTCATCGGCCGTCTTGAAGGCCTCCATCATCTCTGCATCGTGGCTCACGTACTTGAGGAGCCGGTCGTTGTGGATGATTATCAGGTTGTCCACAAAGGGTCGCAGCCGGCCTACGCCCGCCACAGCCTGGCCTATCCTGCGGCTCCCCTCAAAGCTGAACGGCGTTGTGACCACCCCTACCACCAAAGCTCCCATGTCCTTGGCTATGGAGGCTACGTATGGAGCGGCCCCTGTGCCCGTGCCTCCACCCATGCCGGAGGTAATGAAGACCAACTCTGCGTTCTTGATGGAGTCTCTTATCTCCTTCTCGGACTCCTCGGCGGCTCGCTCGCCCGCCTTGGAATCGCCGCCTGCTCCCCAGCCGTGAGTTAACTTTGGGCCTATCTGGACGATGTCGACTCCGGGCGCAGACGTCTCAAGCGACTTGATATCCGTATTGACCATAACGAACTTGATGCCCGGTATCTGGTTCTGCAGCATCCGGCGAATGCAGTTGCATCCTCCGCCGCCAATGCCCACCACCTTTATGCGGGCTGGCGCCCTTTCCCAGGACGAAATCGCTTCTCCGTTTTGGCTGTTGACATTCCACTGTGTCTCGATCATTTGGAACCTCCGTGTATTTAGTGCTCTGCCTCTGGAGCAAAGCTGCGTAAGCCTGGCAGGCGACTATGGGGCGCCACCTGCGAATTTGGGTACCCCGGTTTGAGTCGTTCCTCCTTTCTCCGCATTCCCAGGGAGCCCCCGGCAATGCCGCTCAAAGTAGCTGTCCCCATTACCTGAACCAAAACCGCGCGCGCCCGGCTCACACCGATGCAAGTTAATCATATGCTTTCTGCGGTTTCCATGATACGATTGCAATACTATTGCGGTTCAACCGGGTCGGTTGTATATTCAAGCAATAGGCGGGGCAAGTCAATAGGTTTTCCCGTACCATATCCAGACACTTCCAAGAAGCATACTTTACAACACCGCAGGTTCATGGTAAGATTCGTGTAACTGGTATGGTACGGTGCTTATGGTTCAAGAACCTGGAACGCTTTTCCGCCCGTATGCCCCACCCGCCAATATGCTGGCTTTTTTGCATAGAATAAGGCGGATGAATATGCCGTCGATCATCACCAGGGACCTCCTCAAGACCGTCGGCATTTCTGAGAACATTATCCCCAGGGTGTTCGCCACACTCCGTTTCCTGGACCTGGTTACGGAAAGGGATGAGCCTACGGACGTACTGCGAGGCCTGGCCGGCAGCACTGAAGATGAATACCGTCAGCTACTGGAGAAGACCGTCCGCAAGGCGTATGCCGACGACTTCGAGCGCATTGACCCCGGCACAGATACGCAGGACCGGGTTATGAACGCTTTTCAGAGGTACACGCCCCGGTCACAGCATAGTCGCCAGGTAATGCTCTTCCTGGGACTCTGCAGAGAGGCATGGATTCCCACCATAGACGTGCCCAGAAGACGCGGGATGCGAGGCAAGCCCCCAACCCAGGCATCGGCAGGAAGGGCCGTTTCGTCGCGTTCTCCGCAGGCCACCGCCACTGCCCCAGCGCCCAAGGCAACGCCTCAGACGCAGCAAGACGTACAGCAACTCGCAACGCAGTTCCTGGGCATTACCCTGGCTGACGCGGCGCACATGCCCGAAGACGATTTTTGGGAGGTGTGGAACGCGGTTGGGACCCTGTTCCTCAGACGCGCGCAACGGGTGTACGTGACCTCGTCGCCGGACGACGCTGCGGGAATGAGTGATGCGGAGGACTAGAGCCTCTTCTGAATCTCTAGGAAACAATGCGCCGCGGCCAACCTGGCGCCTCTCCCCTACCACGCCCCACCCGGTTGAGCCCTCCGTAGCGCGGGTTAGACCACCCCTAGCTCCGCCAGTACGCCCAGCTCTTCCCTACTGAGGCCCAGCTCGCCGCACATGACCTCTTCATTATGCTCTCCGATGAGGGGCGCGCGGCGGGAGATCTCCCAGGGTGACTTGGGATAGATGGATGAGCCGCCCGGATACGTGAAGCTCCTGCCCAACTCCGGGTGCTCCACGTCCACAAAGAACCCGCGATCATGCCAGTGAGGGTCGTCTATGGTATCCTCAGGAGCTCGCACGGCGCCCAGCAAGAATCCTCTTTCCTGGCCTTCATGGTAGGCCTCCTCCGACGTGACGCTGGCGAAGAAACGCTGGACAAGCTCGTTGATGTGCTCCTGGTTCTCCTGGAACGCGCTCGGCTCCTGGTACTTGGGATCGTTGAGGTCGTTCTCCATGCCGTGACTGTCCATCCACTCGGCCCAGACCTTCAAGCTGGCAGGGGTCAGGCGCAGGGCTCCGAAGTTGACGTAGCCGCCGTTCTTGGTTGGGTGCTGGCTGCGAGGGCTGGGGCCCACCGAGTGATGGCGGCCCGTGTTGCGGCGCACCACCTGCTTGGTGAACATGTAGATGGGCATGGCGCCCTCCGTTGTCAGCGCGCATGAGCTATGAACGGAGGCATCGATGTACTGCCCTTCCCCGGTCATGTCCCTCATGCACACCGCTGCCATGATGGCTATGTAAGCATAGTGGCTGCCCATGTGCCAGGCGTTGCCGCCTCCCGCGGCGATTGGCGGTGGGTCCGGCACGTCCTCCTCGTTGTAACCTGTGGACGCCATCTGACCGCCGGCGGCCATGTGCGTCAGGTCCGAGCTGCGATAATGACTCCACGGCCCCGTCTGACCGAATGGAGTCAGCGAGCACATGACAAGGCGCGGGTTGTTCCTCCTGAGGCCTTCGTATCCAAGGCCCAGGGACGGCAAATAGCCCGGCGTGTACGTCTCAAGCAGAACGTCCGCCGACGCCGCCAGGCTGCGGAGCAGATCGCGGCCGTCCTCGGTCTCCAAGTTCAGGGTGATGCTCCGTTTGGAGGTGTTGTAGTGCCAGAAGTGGAGGCTGCGCTCAGGGTGCGGGACATCCTGGTAGAAAGGCCCTATCCGCCTCTCCCCTACCCCGCCCGGCGGCTCCACCTTGACAACGTCTGCGCCCAGGTCGCCCATGAGCTTTCCACACCACTCACCAATCACGTCTGAGAGTTCCAGTACCCGCAGGTTTCCCAAGGGACCGGAAGAGTATCGCGAGTTCTCCATAGCTGCCTGTCCTCCTAAGCAGTAGGTACTTCCAGGGCTTCCAGCAGGTAAGGCTCCAGTGGGATGCTCTTGGGCCAGAATGTGCCATCCTCGTACCCCTCGCGTATCTCCTGGGGAGATACGCCCAGCAAGCTGCCAAGCACCTCTGCGTTGTGCTCGCCGCACATCGGCCCGGAGCGCTCGACGCTGGTGGGTGAGGCGGAGAATGTAAAGGGGGCGTTCTGTGTCAGGTGCTCTCCTATCACAGGGTGGCGTACGGTAGTGTACATACCCTGCTCCCGGAGCTGCGGGTCATGCTCAACCCGGTCCTCGTTGCTCTGCACCGGCGCGGCGCGCACTCCCGCGTTCTGGCACAGGTCGGCAAGCTCATACTTCTCCAGGGTCAGCGTCCAGGACTCAATACCGCTGTCCAGGTCGTCCTGGTGGCGGATACGCCCGGATGCCGTAGCGAACCGGCTGTCTGCGGCCCAAGCCGGAGACCCCATAAGCTCCACAAGCGACCGCCACTCCTCGTCCGAGAAGCAGGCGATGACACACCAATCATTGTAGCCGCCGCCCTTTGTGCGGTAGGAGTTGTGGGGAGCGGTGGCCGGGCCGCGGTAGGTGTTGGTCATGGGCCCGCCAGGCCACACCGTGCGATTGCCGGGCGGAAAGAATTCACGACGGGTGTTGCGCCCGTTTACGGTCTTGTCCAGAATGGACGGGCCGGTCAGGGTGATACCCGCGGCAACCTGGGACATGTCCACCCACTGGCCTTCGCCGGTGGAGTTGCGGTGGTGGAGCGCCGTCAGAACGCACATGACCGCGTACATACCGCCGGTGTTGTCCATGTAAGACCATCCCCACCCGGCCGGAGGCGCGTCCGGGAGGCCGGATGTGAAGGTGAGGCCGCTGAGCGCCTGTACGATAGGCCCCATTGTGTTGTAATGCTTGTTACGGCCGGACTGGCCAAGGCCGGCCATGGAGACATATACAATGTCCGGCTTGATCCTGACCATTTCATCGTAGCTGAGTCCCCAGCTGTCCAGCACGCCGGTACTGAAGTTCTCCAGCACAACGTCCGACATGGCGAGGAGGCGTTTGATGAGCGCCAGTCCCTTCTCAGTCCTGGCGCTGATGGTGACGCTCCTCTTCATGGGGTTGGTGTCGCTGAAGTCGCCTCCACTGTTGATGCTCGGCGTGATTCCGGGCGGAGTGGTCCGCTCATTGCCCGATACCAGGCGGCCCGTGTACATTCCCAGGGCCGGTTCGGGCCACTCCACCTTGATTATGTCGGCGCCCAGGATGGCCAGCCAGCGCGTGGCCCAGGGCCCCGATCGCACCCAAGTGAAATCCAGGATACGAATACCCTCCAGCGGTCGTCCTTCTGCCATTGCATCTACCTCCGTTACTCCGTTATGGCGCTCCTGTGAGCGCAGGAGCGTGAGAGTGGCCGGGGGCCACTCTCACGCTGACTAAGAGACGATAAAACGGGTTCCCCCTACCCTACTCCACCAGCCACATGCGATCCGTGAGTCGCTGCTGCGAGGGTGTCCCCAGGTTGTAGAAACGGACTCCCTTCAACTCCCGTCGGACGGGCCACGCAACGTTCATGGATCCTAGAGTCGCGCTGGTCAGCCGCTCGTTTACCATGTACAACTCGATCTCCCGGAGAAGCTCCGCTCGCCTGATCGGGTCCAAGGTTGAGTCCGCCTCAGCCAGCATCGCATCCACTCTGGCTATCTCCTCGTCCGGCGCCGTCCCCTTGCCCTTGTAGCCCAAGATGTAGCAACCCGGCTTGCCGGTTCTGGTGGAGTGCAACCCGTTGAGCGCGTCACCGGGGTCGGCGCTCAACGTATTCTCCATCACGGTAGAGGCCTCCGTCCTTATGGTATAGAGACAGTCCGTGCTGATGTTGCCGTAGGTGTCCACGTACTTCACGTTGAACTCCCACCCCAGGCGCTTTTTGAACTGGTCTATTCCCCAGAGGCTGGGCTCCCTGCGGCTCAGCAGCTGTATGATGTACTGATCGCTCTTGGGACGTTGACCCGCTCCAAACACCTCGTCCAGAAGGCGGTTGGCCTCGGCTATGTCGGCGTCCTTGGTCGCAGGGTTGAACCCTGGGAAGGTCAAGTACTCCTCCGGGGGGATGCTCCACCCAACGTCCGGGTGGAAGAAGTAGGCAATAGTCGCCATCTTGACGTTGCCCACCGTCATGAAGTTATCCCAGTTCTGCCGGTCCAAGAAGAGGTTTACTGCCCACCGTACCTTCCAATCGTCAAAGGGCGGCCTCAAGGGGTTCATCATGAAGACCTGGATATGGTTGTACCGCACAATGTGCAGCTCGATGATGTCCTCGTATGTGGTCTGTATCTGCTGCACCTGTGCCTTTGTCACCCCGCTGCTCCCGTGGCCGGCATGGTGGGTCTTCCCGGTGACCAGGGCCGCAAACTTGGTGTTGTAGTCCTGGATGAAGTAGTTCTGCCAGCCGTCCGCAAAGGGGGCGCCCTCTCTGAAGTAGTTGGGGTTCCTCTCCGCCTTTATCACGGTCTGAGAGTCACCGGTGACGGGCATGAAGGGGCCTGTCCCGTGGTTCATCAAGTACCCCTCAGACACCGCTGACGACTGGATCCCGGGATGTTCGGTGTCCAGCCACTCTCGGTACTCCTTGTTCCATACCTGCATACCCGCAGCCAACCAACCTAAAGTGGCGTTCCTGTAGTATGCGAACTCCAGGACCACGGTGTGCCCGTCAGCCCCATCCGGGCAGCTGGCCTGGTCGAAGTGGGCCCAGTACGTCTTGTATCTGTTGACGAAGGAGGCGCGCTCATGGGGAGGCGGGCTGGTGAGCCACTCCATGCTGGCCTTCACGTCCTCGCACGTTAGCTCCGTGCCGTAGCTCTCGGCCGGGGCCCCGTTCTCCTTGCCCCAACCCTCGGAGTGGAACATCACGCCCTGGCGCAGCCGGAAGGTGTATGTCAGTCCGTCCGCAGACACCTCAAAGCTCTCGCACAGGTCGCAAATGGGCGAGTCCCTGATTACTCCCCAGGGGTCCATCATCAGCAGGCTGTTGAATGACTGGAAACCCCCGTAGGAGCTCGCAAAGGCGCCCCACCCCATGTAACCGCCAAGCCAGTTGGAGACCGGACGCGGGCCGGACATCTTGATTGTCCCGCCGTACTGCGGCTCTCCCCACTCAGGCTTGTAGCCCCGGTGGTTCTTCAGAAAGTTGACCCAGTCAGCCTCATCTATCACCACGTCCGGCACCGGCGTGGCCGTTGCCTCCACCATCGCAGGCGAGGTAGCCGTCGGCTCGCCGGGCGCCGTCGTGGCCCCCACTATCGCGGGCGACGTAGCCGTAGGTTCCACCATAGCCGGCGTTGTGGCCGTAGGAGGAGCCGTCCTCGTAGCCGTAGGCGCGCTGGTTGGCGTGGCTTCTTCTCCGCCGCAAGCAAGAGCCACCACCGCTATGGTGGCAGCCAATATCGCTATCATTGGCCTTATTCGATACGAATACCGCAACCACATACAGCACCTCCTCACAAGATACGCGCATACTAGCATTACATAGTTCGAATGTCAATGACACTCACGCGGCAAGCATTATGCAACTCCGGCGCGCCGTCCGTGTAACGCGAAGAGGGCGCAACCACCCAGGTTGCGCCCTCTTCCCTCAGTCTTCTCTATGGCCGCCGGACTACTCCGTCAGCCACACCCTGTCCGTGAGCCGCTGCTGGGAGTACGTCCCCAGGTTGTAGTAGCGGATTCCCTTCGCATCCCGCCGGTTCGGCCACGCCACGTTCATGATCCCAAGCGGAGCGTGCACCGCCGATTCGTACAGGTGCGTCTCCACCTCTTTCACTATCGCCTCGCCCCTCGCCCTGTCCTGCGTCACGTCCAACTCCTCAATCAGGGCGTCCAGCTTGGCCCACTCATCGGGCGGTATGGGCCCATTGCCAGTCCAGCCCGGGTTGTCGCGGCAGTCCTCCCTGGTATGCCAGCCGCTGTGTACCTTCCACAACCCGTCTATGGCATGAGAAATGTAGCTCTGACCGTAGGTCGGGCTGGCCTCAGACCGTATGGTGTATAGACAATCGGTCTGGATGGTGCCGTACGTGTCCACGTACTTGACGTTGAAGTCCCAGTTGAGGTTCTTCGTGAAGAAGTCGAACCCCCAGAGGCTCACCTCACGCCGGCTCAAGAGCTGCCTCACGTACTGGTCCGTCTTGGGCCTGTTGCCTGCTCCAAACACCTCGTCCAGTATCCTGTTGGCCTCCGCCAGATCAGCGTCCTTGGTAGCAGGGTTGAGACCCGGTAACTTCTGGAACTCCTCTGCCGGTGTTCCCCAACCCGCATCCGAGTGCAGGATGTAGTACGGGTCGCCCATGTTCACGTTCCCAACCGTCGTGAAGTCCAGCCAGTCCTCCCTGTCCAACGCCAACTGCACCGCCCACCTCACGTCCCGGTTGTCAAAGGGAGGCCGGAGATGGTTCATCAAGAAGTGCTGCTGGTGATTGTACCGGACTATCTGCTGCTCAATGATGTCGCCATACGTGTCCTGTATCTGCTGCACCTGAGCCTTGGTCACTCCACTGCTCCCGTGACCCGCCTGGTGTATCTTGCCCGTCACCAGCGCAGCAAACTTGGTGTTGTAGTCCTGGATGGCAAAGTTGTCCATCCCGTCTACGAAGGGCGCCCCCTCCAGCCAGTAGTTCGGGTTCTTCCTCGACTTCATCACCGTCTGTGAGTCGGCCGCCAACGGGATGAAGGGGCCCGTGCCCATATTGATCATGTACCCCTCAGGGACCGCAGACGACTGCACACCGGGGTACTCGGCGTCCATCCACTCCCGGTAATCCTTGTCCCATAACGCTATGCCGGCTGCCAGCCATCCCAGCGTCCCGTTCCTCACACGGTCAAAGTTCAGCACCGTGGTCTTGCCGGCCGCCCCGTCCGGGCAGGTCACCGCTTGCAGGTGGCCCATGTAGAACTGGCCCGACTTTATGTAGCTGGCCCGCGTCTCAGGGGGCGGGTTCGCAAACCACTCCATGCTCGCCTTCACGTCCTCGCACGACAGCTCATCGCCGTACCCGGGCGCGCCCTGGTCCTTCGCCCACCCCTCGGAGTGGAACTGAACGTCATCGCGCAGCACAAAGGTGTAGGTCAGCCCGTCAGCAGATATCTCAAAGCTCTCGCACACGTCGCACATCGGCGCATCCGTGATCTCCCCCCACGGGTCCATCATCATCAGGCTGTTGTGCGCCGCAAACTGCCACCGGCTGAACGCGCCGTACCCCAGCGTCGACTGGTACCGGGTGGCCGGCCGCGGGTCGGCCGTCTTGTATATGCCACCGTACTGCGACTCTCCCCACTCAGACTTGTAGCCACGATGGGCCATCAGGAAGTTCATCCAGTCGTCCCTGTAGTCCACCGCCATGTCCGGAACCTCCGTCGCCGTCGCCTCCACCACCGCAGGCGATGTGGCCGTAGGCTCACCGGGCGCTGTCGTGGCCGCCACTATCGCGGGCGACGTGGCCGTAGGCTCAACCACCGCAGGCGTTGTGGCCGTAGGCGCCGGCCTCGTAGCCGTGGGCGCGCTGGTTGGCGTTGCCTCGTCTCCGCCGCAAGCCAGAGCCACCAACGCGATGGTGGCAGCCAATATCGCCATCATTGGCCTTATATGGTACGAAAACCGCAATCCCATAAAACACCTCCTGGCAGGATACGCGGATACTAGCAGGCCGTTGTGCGAATGTCAATGACATTCGCACAACGGAATTCTTACAGGCGCTGGAAATGGCGCGCGACAGCACTCATATGGTTCGACATGCTCACCACGAGCGGGAAAGGGAACCCACTTCCGCTCACCCCCATACCAAGTACGAAGCTTGCGCCGCGCTTGGTACGGGGCAGGCTATGAGCGGGAATGGAGGCGCTCCGTTCGCCCTGAGCCTGTCGAAGGGCGCGAGCGGGAGCCGCACACCCCCAGTCTACCCGCTCATATGGTTCGACATGCTCACCACGAGCGGGAAAGGGAACCCACTTCCGCTCACCCCCATATCAAGTACGAAGCTTGCGCCGCCTTGATACGGGGCAGGCTATGAGCGGGGTCGGAGGCGCTCCGTTCGCCCTGAGCCTGTCGAAGGGCGCGAGCGGGAGCCGCACGCCCCCAGTCTACCCGCTCATATGGTTCGACATGCTCACCACGAGCGGGAAAGGGAACCCACTTCCGCTCACCACCATATCAAGTACGGGGCAGGCTACGGGCGGGGTTGGAGGCGCTCCGTTCGCCCTGAGCCTGTCGAAGGGCGCGAGCGGGGTTGGCGTGGCGCTCCGTTACGGGGCAGGCTATGAACGGGGTTGGGGGCGCTCCGTTCGCCCCGAGCCTGTCGAAGGGAGCGTGCGGGAGCCTCCCTGCTGCGGAACGCGCTCAAGTATGACCACTGGTATTACGCGAGAGGTCCTCGCCTGGTAGTCATCGTATGGAGGCCATATCTCCCTCATAATGGCCCACAGAGCCGGCTTCTCCCCGGCGGAGGCCGTACTCGCCATAGCATGGAATCGGTCCGCCAGAACCTGGACCTCCACCGCAGGGCGCTCACTGAGGTTGAGATACCAGTTGGGGTGACCGGGCGCCCCGCCCTTGGACGCCACGACTATGTATCGATCCCCCTCTCGCCCATAGATGAGAGGTGTGGTGATGGACCTGCCGGAGCGACGGCCTGTGGTGGTGAGCAGCAACGTAGGAACGCCGTTCCAGATGTGGCCGTCCCGGCCGTTGGATTGCAGGTAGCGCCTGACGTGCTCCCGGACCCAGTCGTTTGCGCGCTCGCCCGAGGTTGACATTGCGTCTCTCCCGTGGGGAGTTTTCTTCTCAGGACATCGCCTGGAGGAACTCCGCCGCCGTCAGGACTCCCTGACGGGCGAATATCTTTTCCGTCAGTACACGGTGCACCTCAGGGTCCCGGTCGTCGCAGGCATCCTTGATCACTACAACCCTGTAGCCGATGTCCGCCGCCCAGCGGCTGGCCGAGAGAACGCATCCACTGGTAGCCACTCCCATCAGCGCCAGGGTATTGACCCCCATCTCACGCAGCGTTATATCAAGGCCGGTTGTGGAGAATGGCCCCGCCTTTGTCTTGGATATAACCCGCTCCCCGGGGGAAGGCAGAACACCCGGATGGATCTCCGCGCCGGGCGAAGGCTCTTCAAATCTGCCCCCTCTGTGGATGACGTGGAACACGGGCACTCCGCTCCGGCGCGCCGCGCCGAGGACTTGAGCCGCCTTCTCAACCACGGCAGCCGGGTCCTGCGCAACGTTGTTCACTATATCGTTCTGAAAGTCCATGATCAGGACCGCTGTCCTGGCCAGATCCAATGGCTGCTGTTCGGTCGTCATTCTATCCCTCCTTTACTGGTCTGCCGTACGCGTCCGGGTTGCCGCGCTGCATTCCGGACCGTCACTCCGATACACCGCCGGGACGCCGTAACTCGGACAGGTCAACGATAGTGGCCTCGCGAGCCTCCAGCGTCAGCTCCAGGATGGCGACGTTGCCCAGCTTCATGAGGTTCCTGGGCAGGGTCGGGCTTCCCGGGTTTACGAACAGGACGCCCTGATGCTCCTCAACCATGGCGTAGAGAGTGCGCCCGAAGACCACTATGTCCACCGGCTCGCCGAAGAACTCCTCCACCATTTTGACTACAGACCCTTCCGACAAGCTACGCGACCCTATGACGCCCGGCAGTATGTCGTCGTTGATCCCGTCCAGTTCCAGGTTGTTCACCATGCCTATGGAATGGCCTTGCAGATGCAGGACCTGCTGCTCGGCAACCCGTGGGTCGCCCTCGCTCTCCAGAGCGAGTGGCGTGGGGCGCTCCGCCTGTCCACCATGCACCCTGCCTACCGCCTCCACCGGCGCGATCCGCTCCAGCCAGTCCAGTACCCTGGGGACGTGGATGCCCCCTGCATGGAGGATCAGCTCGACTCCCTCAAAGGCGGCGGCCACCTCCGGGGGGACCTCCGCCGCTCCTCCAGGGACGCGGGTGTCAGAGATAAGGCCTATTCGCATATGCGCACCGCCAAAGCCCTGGCGCTCGCTATTCTCGTCATCTCAACCCCCCATAAGCCACAGACTTCTCCCCTCATCCGTCCCAGGCTGCTCGGCTCCCTGCCTACCGGACGGGAGCCTTTACCCTTATTTATAGAGAACGAATATGCCCGGACAGACGGTTGAGGTAGAGTCCGATTCTATCCCATATTTGCGCCTTAGTCGAGGAGTAGGCTTGAGCGGTATGCCAACGCGCGTAGGCCATGGCGCACGCCGCCGCTCATTTACTTCGACAAGCTCAGTACGAGCGGCGTCAGATACGCCCGTGGTCTCCCCCGCTCATATGGTTCGACAGGATCACCACGAGCGGGGTGTGTGGACTGGTTCGACAGGATCACCACGAGCGGGGTGTGTGGACTGGTTCACCCCCATATCAAGTACAGGAGCGCTCCATGAGCCGCAAGAGACGGCTGGATTGCCCGCGCCTCCGTCTCGCTAGGCTGAGGGGTCTTGTGTTATCGTACTCCAAACGGGCAACGCCCCGCCGATCTACCACGCGCCGGTCTAGCGCGCCCCGCAGGAGTATTGGGATTGGATTTCTTCAGGAAGAGCGCAACGGGAAGAACCGGCCCAGCTACGCCGCGCGTGCCGCTATTCTATGGCTGGTGGATTGTCATAGCCTGCTGGATCATCACCATATACGGATCTGGCATATTCTTCTACGGCTTCAGCGTCTTCTTCCAACCCATCGTCACCGAGTTTGGCTGGTCCAGGGCCGTCACCTCGGGCGCGTTCGCCCTTTCTCAGGCCGAGGGCTTTATCGAAGGGCCAATCATTGGCCCACTCGTCGACCGCTTTGGCCCTCGCAGGCTCATGTTTGTGGGTATTACCATGGTGAGCGTAGGCTTCATGGCGCTCAGCCTGATCGATGGGCTGCCGGCTTTTTATGTGGTCTACGTAGTCCTGCTGGCGGTGGGCTTCAACACCGGGTTCTTCATAGCGGCCCAGGCGGCAGTCGGCAACTGGTTCATCAGGCGGCGCTCCCTGGCTCTGGGAGTCCTCACCACCGCCTTCGGATTCGGTGGGGCCATCATGGTTCCCGTCATCGCCTGGCTGGTTGCCGATTACGGCTGGAGGAGCGCGGCGTTCATCCTCGGCATGGGCATGGCTGTAGTCGGCCTTCCAATGGCGGTCCTGGTGCGACACCGTCCGGAGCAGTACGGCTATATGCCCGACGGCCAAAGTGGGCCGCCCGCTAAGGCAGCCGGAGCCGACGCCGAGGCGGGCGCGCGGGCCAATACCCCTACAGACGAGGTGGACTTCACCATATGGGAGGCGCTGAAGACGAGAGCCTTTTGGATCCTGTCGCTGGCTTTTGGGTTCCGAACCCTAGCCATCTCCGCAACGGTGATTCACCAGATACCCCTTTTGACCGACCGCGGGTTCTCAGAGGGAGCGGCCGCGGGGGTGCTGGCTCTCATGAGCCTGATGAGTGTCCCTGGCAGGCTCATCTTCGGATTCCTTGGCGACTACCTGGATAAACGGCATCTGGTCTTCATAGCTTACATCCTCCAGGGCATCGGCCTTGTTATCCTGCTCAACGCCTCCAGCCTGGAGCGCCTCTATCTGTTCACAATCGTGTTCGGCCTGGGATGGGGAGCCCCTACGGTGCTGGTGGCCCTGCGCGGGGACTACTTCGGGAGGCGATACTTCGCAACCATCGCCGGAGTGCAGCAATCCGTTGTCGCCGTTGGCACAGTCATCGGCCCGGTCTATGCCGGCTGGATCTTCGACACCACGCGCAGCTACGATGCAGCGTTTCTGACCTTCATCGTAGCTATCCTGATTGGGGCGGTCCTTGTCCTCTTTGCCCGCCGCCCGCTGCCGCCCAGTCGCGTTGGGGATAGCGCCCCAGCCTCCGCCGGGCCCCAGGGTTGAGGCCGGGCCCCTACCCACGTTATCGACCCCTGTGGCTTCTTACCCGGCCGCGCAGTACAGCCCGTCACCGGACGGCTCAAAGGTGACATACAGTCGGCGGGCCGGCGGGCCATTACGAATATCGGCTTGACTACAAGATTTCACGGGCCTAATATGCCAGTGGCGCCTAATTATCGATGGGAGGTGTGAATTGCAAAGGCCCACCCCGGTACCCGATGACTTGAGCAGTCCCTTCTGGAACGCCTGCAACGAGGGGCGGCTGATAGTTCAGCATTGCAAGGACTGCGACAGGATGCAGTACCCTCCGGCAAGGACGTGCTCGGAGTGCGACTCAGAT
This sequence comes from Dehalococcoidia bacterium, assembly GCA_965221925.1. Taxonomy (GTDB): domain Bacteria; phylum Chloroflexota; class Dehalococcoidia; order Lucifugimonadales; family UBA2985; genus JAPPHY01. The sequence continues at coordinate 1,627,601 of OZ244924.1, forward strand.
AGCAGCCTGGAGTGGCGAGAGGTGAGCGGGAGAGGCACTATTAACGGCTACATCGTGGTACACGACTCTCGTCTCAGGCTGTGGGTCCCACAGCAGCCCTACAACGTGGCAGTGGTGCAGATCGATGAAGACCCTACCGTGAACTTCTTCTCCAACCTCCAGGGAACGCCCTCCGACCAGGTCCCCGTAGGCTCAAGCGTTCAGGTGGAGTTCCTGGAGTTGGAGGGAGGCCAGAAAATCCCCGAATGGCGGGTTGTAACCGACTGAATTGGCAGCCTGGAATCCAAGCAAGAATACAGAAAGTGGGGTGAACAATGGCACCGACTCAGAACGCGCCGGCCTCAATGTACCGGACCAGGGAGGGGTTGGGAGTATGGGAACACAAGGGAAAGGTAGCCGCCGTGGGGATTGGGCACTCCCCTACCGCGCGGCGATGGGATGAACGCGTAGAGTCCAGCATAGGCTCCTGGGCCATTTTGGCGCTGCGGAACGCGATGGAGGACGCGGGGGTCTCCCCCGACCAGGTGGACGGAATGGTTGTGGTCCCCGCGGCCACGACCGGAGACCTCTGGTCGCCCACCAACCCTGTCCCTGAAGACTTTGCCAATACCTACCAGCTCACCGACAACCTGAACGACGGCCTCAGCTCCATGAGCTCCGAGTGGCTGCTCAAGAACATGCCGGAACTGACCAACGTCCAGTTTACGATGAACGCCCCAACGTGCATGTCCAACGCGGTAGTCGTTGCCGCGCAGGCGGTGGGCGACGGCCTCACAAACACCTGCCTGGTCCTGAAGACCTGGAACAACCTGTCCGGCCGCTACGGCCACGAAGCGGGATCAAACGCCCTGGATATCGCCCCCGGCGGCGCGCAATGGACCAATCCCTGGGGTTGGGGAGCCGCCGCAATAACCTTCGCCTACCTCTTCGATCAATACTGCCGCAAGTACGGCAAGAACCACGACATGATGGCGCCCTTTGTGGTGAACGAGAAGAGGAACGGACTCCTGTGCCCGGAAGGGTTCTGGGCCCAGCACCGTCCGGAGCCATTGAGCATAGAGGACTACCTTGCCGCGCGGTGGATAGCCAAACCCGCCAACCTCTTCGATTGTGACCTGCCCATTCAGGTGGCGGTGGCCTACCTGTTCACCACCGCAGAGCGGGCCAAGGACATGAAGCAGAAGCCAGTCTACATCCTCAACCACGCATCGGACAGGACCAGGGTGAAGAGCAGCGTTCAGACGCTGGACGAGTGCGAAGCAGCCACCGACAGCACGGGGCGCAAGCTGTACGAGGGCGCAGGGATCACCCCAAGCGACCTGTCCTTTGAGAATATGTACGACGGCTATACCCTCTTCCACCAGTTCCACATAGAGGGACTCAGGTTCGCCGGCATAGAGAGAGGAGAGGCGCTGGATCTCTACCAGACCGACATCACCATTGAAGGGCCCAACCCCGTCTCCCCAAGCGGCGGCAACGCGGGAAGCGGACGCACCCGCACCTGGATGCATAGCGACTGTATCCAGCAGATCCAGGGGAGGGCCGGCGCCAGGCAGATAAGGCGAAAGGCGGAGATAGGCGTCTCAGGCGGCCCAACTACCACAGGCGGTAACTTCACCGTCTGGAGCGCGACCCCGGACTAGAGGGACGGATCGGCGCGGTTAGTGTAGGGTGTCCTGCCCGTAATAGACGCGCCGCGGCCAAGGGGATGCGCCGCGTAGTCGGCCTGTTGGCCTATTGTGGTCTGCGCGGCGCTAATCTAAAGGCGTAGGCTTATGCCAGATCGTGGTGAGGAGCCGGCAGCCCCCTCTACCACTGGACGAACATGGGCATGACCACATGGACGTAGTCCTCGTCGCCGACAGGCTTGACCACGCCCGGACTGGAGGGAGTGGTAGTCTCCAGGGTTACCTTTCCCCTCTCCATGACCGCCAGGACGTCTGTCAGATAGCGGCTGCTGAAGGCTATCTTTGCCTCGCTGCCGTCTATCGTGGCGTCTATCTCTCCCGTGTTGTCTCCGGTCTCCTCAGCGCTTGAGGTGACCACCATCTTGCCGCTCGCTCCATCGCTCCCCGGCACAATCTGCAGGCGGATGATCTGGCCCCCGTCCCTGGCGAATATGGCGGCGGCTCTGGCGGCCCTGGAGAAGTCCTGTACGTCTACCACCGCCGTGGTGCCGGAGCTCTGTGGTATGAGTTGGGCGTAGTTGGGAAACGCCCCCTGGATGAGCTGGGAGACTATCTCCACTCCCTTCAGATGGACCAGTATCTGACTCTTGGACGGTGTGATGACCAGCTCCACGGGTTCCTCCTGGTCTCCCAGCAAGCGCTGCACCTCTGCCAGCGTCCGCGCGGGGACTATGGCCTCCGCGTCTTCGGCGGCATGCTCCAGGAGAGGCCCCTTGTATACGGCCAGGCGAAATCCGTCCGCCCCTGCCAGGGTGAACTGCTGGCCGGTGATCTCTATCTTCACGCCGGTGAGGACGGGTCGAGTCTCCTCGGTGGCGGCGGCGAAGACCACCCGGCTGATGGCGGTCCGCAGTACCTGGGGGTCTATCCGCGCGTTCATACCCTCCTCCACCGAAGGGATGGGCGGAAACTCCTGGGCGTCAACGCCATTGATATGGGCCTGAAAGCGCGCGCACTTGAAGCTGAGCCCCAGGGGCCTGGGCGTCAACTCCATGTCTACCCGCTCGGCGGGAAGGGAGTTTATGAAGTCCGTAAGGAGCCTTGCCGGTATTGTAACGGCTCCCTCCTCCTCCACACCGGCTCCTACCCACGTGGTGACGGCCAACTCCAGGTTGGTAGCCGACAGTTTCAGCCTGCCCTCGTCGGTCTCCATGAGAACATTTTGGGTAATGGGCAAGGTGGTGCGAGTAGCCACCGCGCGGCCGACCAGCGCCAAGCCTCGGCTAAGGTTTTCCTGAAGGCACGATAACCTCATGAGCGCTCCCTCTAATTGAATTAACCGTAGTATAGAGCGGCCTCAATGCACCGTCAACAGAGTCTACTCCCCCTGCGCGTCCTGGTCTAGCAGCTGACGGATGTCTCTCAGTACCATATCCAGGTCCCAGTCTGCGGCGCCGTCATAGTAGGCGCGCGCCCGGCCCGCCTTGTCCAGCAGCGCCACCCTGTTCGTATGGAAAACATCGTACTCGTGAATGTGGATGGAGCCGTCTGCGTGAACGTGCTTGTTGCTCTCGTTGACCCGGCTGTATCCCAGTTTGAGGCCGCCGGTTATGACCTGATTCGCCGTCTCCGGCGGGCCGGTGAGGAATAGCCATCCCTGGTTGTCTGCGCCGTGGCTCTCAGCATAGGAGCGAAGTATGTCCGGGGTGTCGTGCTCCGGGTCAACGCTGAAGGACAGCAGAAGCGCCCGGCTCCCCAGGAGGCCGTCTTCTTTCAGGCTCGCCTGGACCTGCGCCATGCGTGGAGTCAGCGTTGGGCAGAACTCCGTGCAGTTGGTGAATATGAAGTTGGACAGGACCACCTTGCCGTTCAGAGCCTCCCTGGAGAAGGGCCGGCCCATCTGGTCTGTGAGGGAAAAGGCAGGTATCTCGTGGTAGACGGGCAGGCTCTCCGGGGTCTGGGAGGGGCATGCCGCCAGGAGGAGCGTGAGGGCCAGAGTCGCCGCAATCGCAAGAGGCCATCGCTTCATGTCTGGAGTCCACCCCTTATGCCCGGAAGCCTGGCATGGCCGAACAGGGAAAGAGGCGGGCCTCCCTGAGCCGGGGGGATTGAGTGTAAGCCTTCATTGCAGGCCTCCGGAGGATGGCCTGCGTCCCATGCCGGGCAGCGTTGCGCCGTATTCATCCGTAGGCGCTCCCCGCCAATGAGCGCCTACGAGCAGCATGACGACGGCGAAGAACAGGACTGCCGTAGCCAGATGCGTCGCTCGCACGTCTGGCGGGAGCCTCAGCGCCACGTTCCCAATGCCAAGTCCCATTTGGAAAACCAAGAGCAGGGCCATGAGTCCCACCATAGCAAAGGTCCCTCTGTGTTTCGCGGCAATAGCCTGCAGAAGCGTCGCCAGCATCAGGATGCCCACCGGGAGACCAATGGCGCGATGGGTCATGTGTATCCACTGCGCTTCGGTCATATCCCACAGGGCGATCCCGCAAAGGGGTATCTGAGTACACGCCAGTGGAGCCCCGTAGCTTCTGGTAACGTATGCGCCGGAGAGGACCATGATGAACGCGGCGACTCCCAGGGCCGCCGTCAGCCGACGGAGGCCGTCCAACTCACGGCTCGGCGTGACCCCTTCGTGCAGCCATCGGGGTCGTATGGCCCCGGCCGTTATGAACGCCAGGGCTCCCACCAGGCCCGTGGCGACGCCGGTATGGATCAGGGCGATCCCGGGCGACAACTCCGACAGGACCGTGAACGCCCCCAGCGCCGCCTGCGTGACCATGAGCGCTCCGGCCACCGATGCCATGAAGAACCTCCTGCTGCGAAGTCCGTGTCGCATGAAGGCCGTTGCTGCCAGCAGCAGGATGAACACGCCGGACACGGCGGCGGACAGCCGGTGCAGGTACTCCAGCCAGGGCGCCAGCTCCCAGGGTGGGATGACGCGGCCGTGGCACAGGGGCCAGTCTGGACAGCCCAGACCTGAGCCTGTAACCCGGACCACCCCTCCCATCACCACCGCCACGAGCGCGGTGAGCAGGGATGCCGCAGCCATAACGTGGTATAGCCGCCCTAGTCCCTGGCGCGAAGCGCTCAGGCCTGCCGCGTTCCTCTCCGACCCGGTCACGCTTTCCATGCAACTCCCCGTCTACAGAGTGGACTGAAACTCAGGTCTACCCTCCGCTTCCTCACGGTAGAACCAGCGCAGGAACACAATACATATGGCAGGCAGGAACACCGTCAGCCAGGACACCTTCATTATTATTCCGCCAAGCTGCTGGTCGGCCAGTGGAGAGAGTCCCGATACCCTTGGGGCGGACTCGTAGAAGGAGTAGAGGACGTTGTCGGAGAAGGTGATCACAGCAAACAGCGGCGTCTGCGATATGGACAGCAGGACAAGGTAGAGCAGCTGGGCCGGATACGGCATGGGAGGCAATGCAGGCAGAGGGCTGAGGATGGGCCACCATACTATGACGGCGGTGGACAGAAACACCAGGTGCTCAAGGATGTGAAAGACGTGTCCGCGCAGGGCCCCCTCGTAGAAGACTGGAAAGTGCCAGGCGGCGAACACCACGCCGAACAGGAAGAACGCCACCGGCGGGAAGGTCAGCAGACGCCCCAGCTTCAGGACTGCGCCGTGGCCTGCCAGGGGTTGTATCAGCCAGCCCGGTGTGCCCAGGAGCAGCAGGGGCGGCGCCACCAGGGTGAGGATCATATGCTGGGCCATGTGCGCGCTGAAGAGGTAGTTATCGCTGAGCTCGTGTATTGGGCCGGCCAGGGCAAAGAGCATGATCAGTACGCCGGACAGGAACGATGCCACCTGCCATCCACCGGGGCCGGTGGACCCGGGCGGGGCCAGGCGCGCCCGCAGAGGGCCAACGCCCAGCAGGTACGCCCCGGCAAGCAGGAACAGTCCAACGTACAGGTCCGTATGCCAATGCCATTGCAGCCAGGTAGACACGGCCAGGGTGTGCTCAACCGGAGAGGGGGCCTGCGCTATAGCTGAAGTCCACAACTCGGTGAGCTCCAATGTGTCGGTTGTGCGTCCGTCATGGTATGAGATAAGGTCTTTGACAGAGCGCGAAGCCTGGACTGGTTACCGGGACGCCCCCTATATGACGGCCAGGATTGCAGAGGCGGCTGCGCCGGTCCCCTCCGGGGAGGGAGTCTCCAGCAGGACTCCGAACAGCGTCATGAGAGCGATGATGACACAGGAAGCCAAGAGCAGCCCGCCCACAAAGAACCATGAGAAGAGGCGTTCATCAAACTTCAGGTGCATGTAGAACATGGCTACCAGGATGAACTTGACCGCGGAGAGTACCAGGAATATGGGCACCAGTACGTCCGCTAAGGCCTCTATGTAAAATATCCATACCTCAACTGCCGTAATTATCGCCAGGATGGCGGCAATCTTGATATAGGTGCCGGGCGTAGGATGAACCGCTCCCCCGGCATGTGACCTGTCTTCCATATCCCTCTCCTATTGCGTTATCCGCCGGCGTTGCTTACCCCTATCAGGTACACCACGGTGAATATGACTATCCACACAACGTCCACAAAGTGCCAGTACAGGGCAGCCAGGTCTACGCTGAGTCCCTCGTCTTTGGTCAGATCCCCCTTGAAGGAGTAGGCGAAGAGAGAGAGCAGCCATATGACTCCCACGGTGACGTGCGCGCCGTGGAAGCCGGTCAGGGTGAAGAACGTGCTGCCAAACAGGTTGGTCCTTGGCGTAACGTGGCTTTCGTGAGCAAACTCCGTGAACTCAAAGAACTGGAAGCCCAGGAAGGTTGCCCCCAGAAGAGCGGTGCAGATTATCCAGATCCTGAAGTTCCTTACGTTCCCCTTGCTGATGCTTGAGTAAGCCAGCACCATCATAAGGCTGCTCATCAGCAGGACGAAGGTGCTCACCGATGTGGTGGGTATATCCAGCACGTCACCCGGCGTTGGGGTTCCGGGAAGGCTCTGCCCGTAGTAGACCAGGTACGTGGCGATCAGAGAGCCGAAGAACATACACTCAGAGCCCAGGAAGGCCCATATGAGCATCTTCCGGTGGTCTATACCGGTGGTGGTTGCGTGCTCCGGCGCCTGACTATGCTGCAACTTGCCAGTCTCCCTCCATTAGGATTCGTGCTCGCTTGGCGCCGTAGCCGGCTCCATAGACCAAGCGTATACCCCTATCATCGTCAAAGCAACGCCCGCTATCGCAACGGCGGTTGGTATAGTTAATATCTCGCTTGGGGAGAGATATATCAGGCCGTATCCCGCAATAGCCAGGCCCAGACCGGCCACCATGGGCAGATACGACGGGCTTGGCATATGGATTCCGTGGCCTTCCTCGGCATCGTGATTCTCCCCGGAGCCCCCCTGCGGAACGGCTACCCCGTGAGGGTACTTCTGCTCCCAGAAGGCGTCCCTCCCGTGCACCGTGGGAATGGTGGCGAAGTTGTACTCCGGCGGCGGCGACGGGATCGACCACTCCAGGGTCCGCCCGTCCCAGGGGTCGTCTCCGGCCGCCTCGCCATTGCGGAGGCTCCAGAAGAAGTTGTAGACAAACACCAGGGCCGCCACGCCCAAGAGCAGAGATCCCGCGGTAGATACCATGTTCCACAGGTCCCAACCCATGTCGGACTGGTACGTGTATTGCCTGCGCGGCATTCCGTCCAACCCCAGGAAGTGCATTGGGAAGAAGGTCAGGTTGAATCCAATCGTGGTCAGCCAGAAGTTCCACTGCCCAATGCGTTCGCTGAGCATCCGCCCGGTGGCCTTGGGGAACCAGTAGTATATCCCCGCGAACACGGCGAAGATGCTGCCTCCGAACAGGACGTAGTGTATGTGCGCCACTATGAAGTACGTGTCCTGCTGCTGAGCGTCCGAAGGGGCTATGGCGTGCATTACGCCGCTCAGCCCGCCGATGATGAACATGGCAATGAAGCCCACGGCGAAGAGAAGCGGGGTCTTGAGGGCAACGGAGCCTCCCCACATTGTGGCTATCCAGTTGAATATCTTTATACCCGTAGGAACGGCTATGGACATGGTGGTGATGGCGAACACGGAGTTGGCAAGCGGCCCAAGGCCAACCGTGAACATGTGGTGACTCCACACCGCCCATCCCATAAATCCAATGGTTATGCCGGAGAGCACCACCACGGGGTAGCCGAAGAGGGGCTTGCGGGAGAAGGTGGGCAACACCTCGGAGACAATCCCCATTGCAGGCAGTATCAGGATATACACCTCAGGATGCCCGAATACCCAGAAGAGGTGCTGCCACAGCACAACGTCCGCCCCCGCAGCGGTGTTGAAAAAGTTGGTCTGGAACGTGCGGTCAAAGTAAAGCTCAATCAGCCCTACGGTGATCACCGGAAAGGCAGTAACCAGCAGGAAAGAGGTGACCAGGGTCATCCAGATGAAGACCGGCATCCTCATAAGGGTCATTCCGGGCGCCCTCATGTTGATGATGGTGACAATGAAGTTGAGGGCCGCGGCCACCGAGGATACGCCAAGAACAGCCAGGCCCACCACGTAGTACTCCATGCCGTTGCCAGGGTTGAAGGAGGTGGAGGTTAGAGGGGCGTAGGCGAACCATCCGGCGTTGGGCGCTCCGCCAAAGAGCCACCCGGACTGGAGTACTATGGCCCCAAAGAGGAACACCCAGTAGCTGAACGCATTCAGCCGCGGAAAGGCCACGTCGCGAGCGCCTATCATAAGGGGCACGATGAGGTTGAAGAACGCTGCGCTGAGCGGCATTATGGCTAGGAATATCATCGTGAGGGCGTGCATGGTAAACAGCTGGCTGAACACCTCTGCGCTCACCGCGCCCTGCTCCGCCCTGGCTAGCTGGAGCCTCATGATCAGCGCTTCCGCGCCGCCAATCATAAAGAAGATGAACGCCGTGACGCCGTACAAGGCCCCTATCCTCTTGTGGTCTACTGTGGTGATCCAGCCCCACAGCCCCGTTGGATGGGTAGGTCTGCGAAACGCTCCTGCTATTGAAGCCATATGTCGCCTCCGCGGGTCTCCCCTTTACGTGCAGAGCAGGTGGAGGGGGTATAGTGGATGGTTCTTTCCTTCAAAGCGGTATCCATCTCTCTTACTTCAAGCTCAGGATGTAAGCAACCAGGTTGTCTATGTCCTCGCTGCTGAGGGCAAAGTCCGGGTTTATGTATGCAAGGGCCTCGTCGGCCATGGTGTTGCCAGGCTTGATCTTCTCCGGGTCGATGATCCATTCCCTCAGATTGCTCTCATTCATATCCATGACCCCCGCGGCCAGAGTGGTCCGGCTACCCACGTGGGTCATGTTCGGCCCCAGGATTCCGGCTGCGCCTGGGACTCCGGAGATCGTATGGCAGGCAATACACGCTTTGGAGAGGAAGAGCGTTGACCCCTGGGTCTCCGCATCGGTGGTGGGTTGCGCTGAGTCCGTAAGTTGCGCCTGCTTCCACGCCTCAAAGTCCTCCGGGGTGTCCGCTAGGACGCGGAACTTCATCCAGGCGTGGGACTGGCCGCAGAACTCGGCGCACTGCCCAAAGTATTCGCCCACCTCGTCGGCCTGAAACCACATACTAAGGGTCTTGCCTGGTATTATGTCCAGCTTGCCCGCCAGCTTGGGAATCCAGAAGCTATGGAGCACGTCGTTTGAGGTGAGGTTCACCTTCACCGCCTTGCCAACGGGCACGTGGATCTCGTTGGACGTGACAACCCCGGAGTCCGGGTACTCCAACTCCCACCACCACTGGTGGGCCTTGACGTTTATCTCCAGCACATCCCCCTCGGGTGGATCCGAGATGTAGAACTGGGTGGCCACGGTAGGAACGGCGAGGATCGCCAGCATAACGATCGGCACGATGGTCCAAGCTATCTCCAGCTTCGTGTTGCCGTGCACCTGGGCGGGTATACCCTGCCCCGGCTTCCTGCGGAAGCGGATGACAGTGTAGAGCAGCCACCCGCCAACAAGCACGAAGACAACCAGCGCCAGCCAGAAGATTATCCAGAACAGGCGCAACTGGCTTCTGGCAACCGGCCCCTGGGCCTCCATGATGGATTGCGGGGTGTCGGGGTTGCAACCCACAGCTACGAGAAGGCCGAGCAGAGCCAGCAACACAGCCGAAACTGGAAGATGGCGGCGCTTATTCATTACCGGCGACCCCTTCTACCATCTGGCCTCCCTGGTCAAGGTCCGGTTTAGACAGCTAAGCATGGAAGTGTCTGTGTTTCCGGGCTTCTGTGGTTGGCAAGCGTGTTTGTCCACAGCGCTAAAGCCCTTTGTGTTAAACGTCACAACTCTAACACGGAGGCGTTAATCTGGCAAGGGGTTTGGCAACCAAAAAACGAGCGTTTCCAGCCTGTCTCTCTCCTCCGGCGCTCGTCGGCCGTTCCGCGTTGAGCCGTCGACAGGTATTGAGGCTGCTACCCGGCGGAGAGCCCTGGGTGATGCCCACATTTGGCCGTTCCTATGGTAGAATCTCAGGTGTCCCAGCGTGGAAGGGGCTTCCCGCCCGCGCTGTGGCGGAGGCTCTCCAGGAGACCCGGACAAATGGCGGCCGAGAGGCGCGGGAGAGAGTCCAATCAGGCGCAACCGGAGAGCAAGGAGGCGTAGATGACAGGCATGTCTTCAGACGATTCTCCGAGGGCGTTGATCCAGCATCTGGCGAGCGACCCTTCGGACTACACCCGCGGGTGCGCGGCCCTGGCCCTTGGCCAGGCAAAGGCAAAACGCGCCTTGGGACAGCTGCTCCAGTCCCTATCCGACCCATCTCCCTGGGTACGCGGCTGGGCGGCCTACGCGCTGGGCCAACTCCAGGAGCCGGATGCTCTACCGCATATCTGCCGCGCCCTTGGAGACCAGGACGCCTGGGTATGCCAGCAGGCAGCCGACGCCATGATGCGCTTTGACAGCCGTCTTGCAGACACCGCCCTGCTCGACTCCCTCAAGCAGAGGGAGACCACGGCCAGGGTATGGACTCTCCACGTAATGGCGGGAAGAGGCCGGCCCGAATCGGCACTGGACGTGGTTCCCATCCTGGAGGACGAGAGCCGCTCCGTACGCTTGAGCGCCATCCGCGCCCTGTACCGGTTGGGCCAGACCGAGGCTATTGCGCCCGTGCGAATGTTCATGCGGGACACCAGTGAGCATCTTCGTGGAGCGGCCGCATACGCGCTTGGCGCGCTGGGGGACCGGGAGAGCGTGCCCGCCCTCTCCCTGGCTCTCACCGACTCCAAGGCGTGGGTAAGGCGGAATGCGGCATGGTCTCTCCTGGAGATGGGAGAGGCGCTCAACCTGGTGGCGTCCATGACGAAAGACGAAGATGCGGGGGTGAGGCTTTTCGCCTCCAACGCACGGATGCGCCTGGAGGGCAAGACCACTGACGAAGCTCCCCTGACAGACTACAACGCCGGGCTCTTTACCCGCGACAAGGCCGTCTGAGAGCCCTATGCCCTCGCTGCGCCTCATAGGCGCGCAGCGCGTCTCTCCAACAACCCCACCGGCGACCTCCCCTCCGTTGACTGAATCTGCGGGAGTGATAGAATGGGTCATCGAGTGGCCCGCCTCTCCTAACCTAACACAACAACCCGGCCATCTGTAGCTTGGACATGACACAGACGGAACACAGCGTCCCTGAGATACCCAAGGCCTATGACCCCGGGGCTGTGGAGCAACGGCTCTACCAGTCCTGGATGGACGGCGGCTACTTTACCCCCAGAATAGACCACTCCAAAGAGCCGTTTGTAGTCATCATGCCTCCCCCCAATGTAACTGGGGAGCTTCACCTGGGTCACGCTCTCCAGGCTACGCTTGCGGACATAATGGTCAGGTGGCGGCGGATGAAGGGCGACCCAACCCTGTGGCTGCCTGGGGCCGATCACGCCGGCATAGCTACCCAGATGATGGTGGAACTCGACCTGGCGCGGGAGTCCTCGGAGGGTGGAGCGCAGACTCGCCGGCATCTGGGCAGAGAGGCGTTCTTGGAGCGTGTGTGGGAGTGGGTGGGGCTTTACGGCCACACCATAGACGAGCAGCACAAGCGCCTGGGCGCATCCTGCGATTGGAGTCGCAGGAGATTTACGCTGGACGAAGGCCCAAGCCTTGCCGTGCGCGCTACCTTTGCCAACCTCTACGCCAAGGGCCTTATCTACCGGGGTGAGCGGATCATCAACTGGTGCCCCAGGTGCTCAACAGCGCTCTCGGACCTGGAGGTAGACCACCAGGACGAGCAGTCGTTCCTCTACCACATCCGGTATCCCCTTGAACAGGGCGATGGCTTTGTGACCGTAGCCACCACACGGCCGGAGACGCTGCTGGGCGATACCGCCGTAGCCGTGAACCCCGATGATGACAGGCACAAGCGCCTCTTGGGCCGGCGAGCCCTCCTGCCAATCGTGGAGCGGCCTCTGCCGATCATTGGAGACCAGGCTGTGGACCCAACGTTCGGCACGGGAGCGCTGAAGATCACCCCGGGCCATGACCCCGTGGACTTTGAGGTAGGACAGCGACACGCTCTCCCCACTATCACCGCCATAGACCTGGATGGCTCAATGAGCATGGAGGCAGGCCCGTACCGGGGTATGGACCGTTTTGAGTGCAGGGAGGCCATCCTGAAGGACCTGGAGAGCGCCGGACTCCTGGAGAAGATGGAACCCTACGCGCACTCCGTAGGCCATTGCGGCCGGTGCGGGGTGGTTGTGGAGCCACTGGCGAGCAAGCAGTGGTTTGTCCAAATGAAGGGACTGGCCTCGCCCGCTATGGACGTTGTAAAGGACGGGCGCGTAAAGATCCTCCCTGAGAGATACTCCAGGGTCTATCTCAACTGGATGGAGAATATACGCGACTGGTGCATCAGCCGCCAGCTATGGTGGGGCCACCGTATTCCGGCCTGGTACTGCCTGGACTGCTCCGCGGACGCGATACGCGTGGTCTTTGCCGAACCCGTTGGCCCAAATGCCGTTCAGGACGGCGTCTACAGGGACCTGAAGGAAGAGACCGGGCTCCCTTGGAAGGACATCGAGTCCAGGGCCGGCCATATCTTCACTGACCTGAGCGCCGAGCCAATCGTCTCCATAGACCCGCCGGAAAGCTGCCCGTCCTGCGGAGGCGCGAACCTGTTCCAGGACCCGGACGTGCTGGATACCTGGTTCTCCTCTGCCCTCTGGCCCCACTCCACTCTGGGCTGGCCCAACGACGTGGAAGACCTTCGTTACTTCTATCCCACCTCCGTCATGGAAACGGGGTACGACATCCTCTTCTTCTGGGTCGCTCGCATGATAATGATGGGGCTGGAGAATACGGGCGAAGCGCCATTCCGCCACGTCTACCTGTCAGGCCTCATCAGAGACGAGCGCGGGGCGAAGATGAGCAAGACCCGCGGCAACGTGGTCGATCCCATTGAGGTCATAGACACCTATGGGACGGACGCCCTCCGCTTTACGCTGGCAACGGGCAACGCCCCCGGCAACGACCTTCGCCTCAGCGACGGGAAGCTGGGCGCTAGCAGGAACTTCGTCAACAAGGTCTGGAACGCAGCCAGATACGTGATTTCAAACCTTCGCAAAACCCAAAACCCGACGGAGCCGCAGCCGCTTTCCCTGCGCCACCGCCAGGACCGGTGGATAGTCAGCCGTCTCAATCAGGTAGCCGGGCAGGTCGATCGCTTCATGGGGGAGTTCCTGCTGGGCGAGGCGCTGAGGGAGGCGCACGACTTCTTCCGCAACGAGTTCTGCGACTGGTACATTGAGATGGCAAAGCTGAGGCTGCGGGACGACCAGGGCCCCTCCCCCCTGCCCGTTCTGGCCCACGTGCTGGATCAGAGTCTGAGGCTGTTGCACCCGTTCATCCCCTTTGTGACGGAGGAGATATGGCAGAGCCTCAAGGTCCACCTGCCCCGTGCTGAAGACCTGCCCAACTCGATACTCGTAGCGCCCTACCCTGCTATGGATGCGGGCCTGGTGGACCACTCGGCGGAAAGGGACATAGAGCTTCTTATGGGAGTGGTCAGGGCTATCCGAAACGTCAGAGCAGAGTTCAAGATACCGCCCAACCGGCTGCTCAACTGCCTGGTGGAGGTCTCCCCGTCCGGCGCAGCCCTTGCGGAGGAGACGCAGGCTATAGAGAGCCTTGCCAGGACAGGCGCTCTTTTGTTCCTTGAGGAGGGGTCTCCCAGGCCGCCGGCGGACACCACGGTGTCGGCCATACTCCCCGGCGCCACGGCGCTGATACCCCTGGAGGGCCTGGTGGACACGGCCAAAGAGCGCACGCGTCTGCAACTGGAGATGGAGGAGTGCCTGGATAACATGCAGAGGCTCTCCCAAAGACTGGGCAACGCTAACTTCACCGGCAAGGCCCCTGAGGACGTGGTGGAACGCGAGCGGGAGCGGCTGGAGCGGCTGGAGGAACGGCGCGACAGGATCCGGGAGTTCCTGGACCATCTGTCCCGGTGAGAGATACCCGGGCGTGAGTGGCGTCAGGGCGCCGTCCTTGCCCCGAACGCGAGGCCTATTGCCCCTGCTCTCGCATTTTCTGGAGAAACAGGATGCCCTTCCTGGTGTCGCTGGCCACGCGCTCTCCCTCACCGTGGATGAGGCGGTGCTTGAACAGCCAGTAGGTGAACTCCTTGGCCTCCGTATCCGTCATGGAGGACGACTCCGGGTAGCCCCTCTCACTCCGGAACTGCTCGCGCAGCCCTTCCATCCCCTGGCCGTACACGCGTTGGAAAGCCCGCTCCGTGGCTTGGCGAGAGGCGCGCATACCCCTGCTGCGTAGATGCTTCCGCTCCTCCTCCTCCGCACACCGGATGACGGCTTCCTCCACAACCACGCCGTACCAGTAGTTGAGGTGCGCGCTGTACTTCTCAGGCCCCAGCAGGCTCTTGAACTCATCCACAGTCAGGGAGCGGGGTATTTCGCCTGAAGACAGCAGGGCCCGCTTCTCATCCTCCGGCACCAGGCCGTCCACCTCCGTCAGAAGGCGCTCAGCCAGCAACAGCCAATCGAAGGCCTCCCCGTTCAGGAGGTATCTATTGTGCCGGTCTTCGTACACCTCTTCCGGGAGAGTCCACAGGGCCATAGACTCAAGCAGCGCGGGCGCCCAGTCCCTACCCTGGGCCAGGGCGTTCTTCAGATGCTCAATGGCTTGAGGGTTGCTGAGCCGGCTTTCACCGGAGGATAGTCCGTCCATCGAGGCCAGCCCTCACGCCTCTCCACGAAGGAAGGAGAGGAATTCCGCAGCAGGTCTCGTGTTCAGGATGTCCGCGGCCCTGCACCAGCCTCGGCGGGCAACGGCGACCCCGAACCGCATGGAGCCCAGATGCTCGGTGGCGTGGGCATCCGTGCTGATTATGAGGGGCGCTCCCAGCTCCCTGGCCCGCAATACGTGGGTATCCTTCAGGTCCAGACGCTCCGGAGAGGCATTGATCTCCAGGGCCGTCCCTGTCTCCACGGCAGCCTTGAAGACAGCCTCCACGTCCACGTCCACAGGGTCTCTGTCCCCCAGCAGACGGCACGTAAGGTGCCCAATGACGTTCACGTGGGGATTGCGCATGGCTCTGACTATCCTGTCGGTCATCCTCTCCCGTTCCTGCCCCATCGCCGAGTGCACCGAGGCCACCACCACGTCCAGTTGGGCCAAAAGCTCGTCGGGGTAGTCCAGGGAACCGTCGGCCCGGATGTCAACCTCTGAGCCTGGCAGGATCTTTATATCCGGAAGGTCGGCGTCCAGCGACCTTATGTTGGCGATGTGGCGCATCAGCCGCTCTTCGCTCAGGCCGTTTGCAATGCCCCGGCCAACGGAGTGGTCGGTGATGGCTACGTACTCGTAGCCGCGCCGCCGCGCAGCGTCCACCATCGCCCGCAGGGGATCGCGGCCGTCGCTTTCGTTGGTGTGGCAATGGAGGTCTCCGCGCATATGCTCCACCTCCACCAGGGATGGCAGGGCCTGGCGGCCGGCCATCTCCACCTCCCAAAGCCCCTCCCTGAGCTCGGGAGTGATGAACTGCAAGCCCAACCGGGCGTAGAGAGACGCCTCATCCGTGAACTTCTCAACCCAACCCGTCTCGTTATCCGTGACCCCGTACTCGTTCAACGAGAGGCCCATTCTGTTTGCCAGCTCTCTGAGGCGTATGTTGTGCTGCCGGCTCCCCGTGAAATACTGGATGAGGGCGCCGTAGCTGTCGTCGTCCACAATGCGCAGGTCCACCTGAAGGCCGCCGTGGACAATAACGCTCCCCTTGGTGGGGCCGTGCGCCAGGACCTCCTCCACCATCGGCATCTCCACAAAGGAGTCTATGACCGCCGCCGCGTCGTCCGCGGTTCCCATGATGTCCACGTCTCCTATGGTCTCCTGCCACCGCCGGAGGCTGCCGGCCGCGTCCAGTTGGTGAAGCCCAGGGCACGTCATCCTGAGAGCGTCCATGACCTGCTCCGCCACGCCCAGAGCGCGGCCTATGGGAATACGCCGGTCCTTTGTGCGGAGCGAGCGAATGTGCCGGAGTATGTTCTCCGCGGTCTTCTCCCCAAGACGGGGCATAGCGGCCAGGCTGCCCTCCACTATCGCCTGTTCCAGGGCATCCACGGTGGATATGCCCATCTCCTTGCTGATGCGCAGGGCCGTCTTGGGCCCTATGCCTGGCACGTCCATGAGGGCCAGAATACCCTCCGGAAACTCCTCCTTCAGGTTCTCCAGGTACTCCAGGCTCCCCGTGTTCACCATCTCCCGGATCTTGCCGGAAATGGCCTCTCCGATGCCAGGAATCTGCCGGAGGTCTCTCTCCTCTTTGATCATCTGGGCCAGCTCTACGGGCAAATGCTCGATTGTGCGGGCGGCTCGCTGGTAAGCCCTTATGGTGAACGCCGAGTCGCCCTTCAGCGACAGGAGTCCGGCGATCTTCTCGAAGGTCTCGGCCACTTGAGAGTTGTTCATACCTTTCGGCCCCTCTCGCTCACCCTGATGATGAAGCGTATGCCGCGCTCCCCCGCAGAGAACGCAGGAGAGTCATCCTGAACCGGGTGCATCTCTCTGCGCTCCATTCACCTTGGCAGCCGGGAGGCCGCGCTCCCTACGCCGCAACGCCGTGGCACCGCTTGTACTTCTTGCCGCTGCCGCAGGGACATGGACGGTTGCGACCCACCTTGCCGTTGGCCGCGGTTCCAGCCTGCGGCTGGGGCTGCGGCATCTGCGTTCTGCGAGGCCCGGTCTCCGTAGCCAGCCCCACCCTGAAGATGGTGTGAACAATGTCGTGCTGGATGCGGCCCAAGAGTTCCTGGAACATCCGGTGGCCTTCGTGCTTGAACATCACCAGGGGGTCTCGCTGTCCAAAGGCATGGAGGCCTATCCCCTGCCGGAGGTTCTCCATTGCGGTCAGGTGCTGCACCCAGTGGGAGTCCATGGTGCGCAGCATCACCAGACGCTCCAGGGTACGCATCTCCTCCAGGCCTATCTGGTTCTCCCTGCTCTGATACAGGACATCGGCGGACTCCAGCAGGCGGCCCCTGATCTCCTCCGGGTGCATGTTGGACATACTGCCGGAACTCAGGTCAGGCGGCACAGGGAGTATGGCGCTCAGCTCCGCAAACAGGGGGTCCACGTCCCAGTTGTCGCTGTTTTCGTCGGCCAGACGCTCTGCCACCAGGGAGGAGAGCTCCTTGCGCACCATATCCTGGATATTGGCCTTGAGGTCTGCTCCCTCCAGTATCTTGCGCCGCTCAGAGTAGATGACATCCCGGTGCATGTTGGCCACGTCGTCGTACTCCACAAGGTGCTTGCGTATTTCAAAGTGGAAGCCCTCCACCTTGGACTGGGACGCCTCAAGGGCCTTGTTGACAATGCGGTTCTCAATGGGCGTATCATCACCCATCCCCGCCCACTCCATGACCCCTTTGATGCGGTCCCCTCCAAAGCGGCGCATCACGTCGTCCTCAAGGGAGACGTAGAAGCGCGAGCTGCCGGGGTCTCCCTGGCGTCCCGCGCGGCCCCGGAGCTGGTTGTCAATGCGGCGCGACTCGTGGCGTTCCGTGCCTACGATGTGCAGCCCTCCCAGCTCCACCACCCTGTCGTGGTCCGCCTGCCACTGCTCCGGCGTGACGTCCAGGCTTGCGGGGTTGCCCCCAAGGATGATGTCTGTGCCGCGACCCGCCATGTTGGTTGCCACCGTGACGGCTCCGGGACGCCCTGCCTGGGCCACGATTGTGGCCTCCATCTCGTGCTGCTTCGCGTTGAGCACCTCACAGGAGACGCCGCGCCGCTTGAGGACGTCGCTCAGTTTCTCCGACTTCTCGATGGAAACGGTGCCCACCAGAACGGGTCGCCCTTTGCTGGACAGCTCTTCCAGGTCTTTGGCGATGGCCTGAAACTTGGCCTCCTCCGTGGAGTAGACCAGGTCGGGCGCGTCCTGGCGTACCATGGGCCTGTGGGTGGGAACCACCACAACCTCCAGCTTGTATATCTTGGATAGCTCCTCGGCCTCCGTGGAGGCTGTGCCGGTCATCCCTGACAGCTTCCCATACATGCGGAAGTAGTTCTGGAGGGTAATGGAGGCGTACGTGATGCTCTCCCGCTGGACCTTTACGCCTTCCTTGGCCTCTATGGCCTGGTGCAGGCCGTCCGAGTAGCGCCTGCCGGGCATGAGACGCCCTGTGAAGTCATCTACGATGACCACCTCGCCGTCCCCGACCACGTACTCCTTGTCTCTACCGTACAGCTTCAGGGCCCTGAGGGCGTTCTCTATGTACTGGACGTAGTGGCCGGAGGAGTACAGGTTATCCACGTTGAGCAGCCGCTCCACCTTCTCTACGCCTGAGGGCGTCAGGCTGATTGAGCGGCGCTTTTCGTCTATCTCATAGTCCTCCTCCCGGAGGCTGCGCGCATGGCGGGCGAACTCGGCGTAGAGGTGTGTGGATTCCTGCGCGGGGCCGCTGATGATTAGCGGGGTCCTTGCCTCGTCTATGAGGATGTTGTCCACCTCGTCCACTATGGCGTAGTACAGCTCACCCTGGACCTTCCGGGGCATATCCACCACCATGTTGTCACGCAGGTAGTCGAAACCGAACTCGTTGTTGGTGCCGTACGTGATGTCCGCGGCGTAAGCGCTTCTCCTGTCGACGTGCCTCATCAGGGCCAGGGAGTCGTCTTCACTCTTATGATCGGGGTCGTACAGGTAGGAGGCCTGATGCTGAAGGCAGCCGACGCTGAGGCCCAGGAAGTGGTAGATGGGGCCCATCCACTGCGGGTCTCTCCGCGCCAGGTAGTCGTTCACCGTCACTACGTGGACGCCCCGCCCCGTCAGAGCGTTGAGGTAGACCGGAAGGGTCGCCACCAGGGTCTTGCCCTCTCCAGTCTTCATCTCGGCGATCTTGCCCTGGTGGAGCGCTATGCCCCCCATGAGCTGCTCATCGAAGTGCCTCTGCCCAATGACGCGCCTGGCGGCCTCCCTCGCCGTGGCAAATGCCTCCGGCAGCAGGTCGTCCAGCTCCTCCCCGTCCTGGAGCGCCGCTTTGAGCTCCTGGGTCTTGGCCTTGAGGGCGTCATCGGACAGCCCCCGCCACTCGGGTTCCAGGTCGTTTATCTCCCTCGCCAGGGGCTGGAGCTTGTTTACGACCTTTTCGTTGGAATCGGCAAGAAAGCCGAAGACTTTGCTAAGCATTCACAGGGTCCTTATCTACTCGAACATTGCTCCCACGGATAGCCCCTCGTGAATCCTGCGTATGCCCTCGCCCAACAGGGAGGCCACCGAGAGAGCCGTCACCTTGCCGTTGCGCTTGGAGTCCGGCAGGGGAAGCGTATCCGTCACCACCAGCTCTTTGATGGCGCTTCTCTCCACCCGCTCCACGCCCGGCCCGGAGAGGACCGCGTGGGTGCAGCAGGAGTAGACCTCCTTTACACCGGCCTCGTTCAGGGTGTCCACCGCGGCCATGAGGGAGCCTGCGGTGTCCACCTCGTCGTCAAAGGTTATGGCCGTCTTTCCGGCCACGTCGCCGATGATATTGAGGCTCTCGGTGCTATCCGCATTGCCCATGCGCCGCTTCTCTACGATGGCCAGGGGCGCACCCAGCCGGGCCGCCATGTCCCTGGCGCGCTTGCTAATGCCGATGTCCACAGCCACCACCACCAGGTTGTCCAACGCCTTGTCCGCGAAGTACCGGGCCAGGATCGGCAGGCAGGTGAGCTCGTCCACGGGTATGTTGAAGAACCCCTGTATCTGCCCGGCGTGGAGGTCTACGGTGAGCACGCGGTCCGCTCCGGCGACGCTCAACAGGTCGGCTACCAGCCTGGCCGTGATGGGAACCCTGGGTTGGTCCTTCTTGTCCGTGCGTCCATAGGCGTAGTAGGGTATGACAGCCGTAATCCGTCCCGCGGAGGCCCGCTTGGCGGCGTCCAGCATTATCAGAAGCTCCATGATGCGGTCGTTGACCGGGTAGGCGAAGGGCTGGATGAGAAAGACGTCTCGTTGACGCACGTTTTCCAGGATCTGCACAAAGGTGTTGTCGTTGCTGAACTTGAACACGTTGGAATCCCCCACGGATATGTTCAAGTACCGGCAAACGTCTCCGGCCAACTCGGCGTGGCCCGTACCCGCGAATACCTTCATCTCATCGTTTCTAAGCATATCTCCTTCTCAATCGCCGCGTATTTTTGATGACCCGGCCGCATGGCAACGCCCTGCGCATCGCGCGTCTCATGCGCCAACATTATAGCATAGCCTCCGCGAGTGTAGGGCGAAACCAACCCGCCGGCGGGCAGACGCGGAGGCCGTCCGAAACCGGCGCAGCCTCCCAAAGGCCCCATTTCTGCGAGGTACGCCGCCGCTCAACCGGCCCGTGTGGCGCGCCGGCGCTAGACCACGCCTCCCTCGGCCAGGACGGCCAACTCCGCCCTCGACAGCCCCAACTCACCGCACAAGACCTCCTCGTTGTGCTCCCCTATCAGGGGCGCTCGCCGCGAGATCCTCCAGGGCGAGCCGTTGAAGATACCCGCAGGCCCGGGATGGCGGAAGGTCCTGCCAACCTCCGGCTGCTCAACCTCCGCCCAGAACCCGCGGTCCTCCAGGTGCGGGTCTTCCATCACCTCGTCCGGCGAGCGGATGGCCCCGCAGTTGATGCCCCGCTTCTGCAGTCCGTGGTAGGCCTCGTCCCGGGTGACGTTGGCAAGGAACCTCCCAACCACCTGGTTTATGTAGGGCCGGTTCTCGGCGAACACCGCCGGATCCATGTACTTCTCGTCCCCCAGGTCCTCCGCGAGTCCGTATTCGTTCATCCACTCCACCAGGGCCGGCAGGCGGGCTGCGGTCACGCGGTTCCCGATTCCGCCGTTGAGGTACTTGCCGTCCTTGCACAACACCTGCGAAGGGTCGCTCCTGACGGCGCCTGCGTGGCGGCCGGTCTGCCGCTGGACCACCTGCCTGCGATATATCCAGGTGTTGACGTGCGCCTCGGTGGTAAGGGCGCAGGACTCGTGCACGGAGGCGTCTATGTACTGCCCGCGCCCGGTATTCGTCCGGTGCATCAGCGCGGCGACAATGGCAATGTAGGCGTAGTGGCTGCCCATGTGCCACGCCTGACCGCCTCCTCCGGCGATGGGCGGAGCGTTGGGTACGTCCTCCTCGGTATAGCCGCAGCACCCCATCTGCCCACCGGCGGCCAGGTGCAGCAGGTCGCTGGTCAGGTAGTCCTTCCACGGCCCCGTCTGCCCAAACGGCGTCAGCGAGCACATGATCAGCCCCGGGTTCCCCTCCTTCAAATCCTCATACCCCAGCCCCAGCGACGCCATGTAACCGGGTCGGAAGGTCTCCAGTATCATGTCCGCTCCCTCCGCCAACTGCCGGAACAGCCTCCGACCGTCCTCCGTCTCCAGGTCCAGCGTGATGCCCCGCTTGGATGTGTTGTAGTGCCAGAAGTACAGGCTCCTCTCACGGTTCGGCACGTCCCGGTAGAACGGCCCTATAGTCCGCGACGACTCTCCACCGGGCGGCTCTATCTTGACGACGTCGGCTCCGAGGTCCCCCATCAGCTTGCCACACCACTGCCCCTTCTCGTCCGACAGCTCCAGAACCCGCAGCCCGCCAAACGGCCCGGCGCTGTCGGCGTCCGGCGCCCTGATTGGCGCCGGCGGCGGATTCGGCCCCACGGGGTTCCCCTTCCACTCCACGGGCGACGCATCCTCTATCATCTCCTGTAGATACGGATACGATGTCCTGTCAAACCCCTTGGGCCAGAAGGTGCCGTCCTCAAACCCGTCCACCAACTCCTGGTGGCTGATTCCCAGCAGCCCCTCGAACACCTCCTTGATGTGCTGTCCCACCAGTGGCCCAGTAAGGTGGTTGTAGGCGGGCGTCTCAGACATCTTGAACGGGGCGTTCTGCAACGGCCACATCCCTAGGGCCAAGTGATGCGCCTCCCTGAACATCTCCCGTTGCTGCAACTGCGGGTCGTTCTCAAACCGGTCCTGGTTGCTCTGCACAGGCATACAAGGCACTCCCGCCGCCTGGCACCGCTCCATGACCTCGTACTTGTCCAGCGTCTTTGTCCACGCCTCTATGCCCGCGTCCAACTCCTCCTGGTTCTTCAACCGGCCCCCAAGCGTGGCGAACCTCTCGTCCGCCGTCCAGTCCGGCGACCCCATGACCCCGACCAGCCTCCTCCACTCCTCGTCCGTGAAGCAGACTATCGCGCACCAGTCGTTGTAACCCTCCGGGCTGGTCCTGTAGGCGTTGTGCGGCGCCACCGTCCGCTCACGATAGCTGTTCGCCAGTGGCGTACCGGGCCAGTGCGCACGGTTCCCCGGGGGGTACCCCTCTCTTATGGTGGAGCGGTCGTTGGCCTGGATGTCCAGGAAGGCGGCGCCGTTGAGTGGTACGCCGGTTATCCACTGCGACTGGTCTACGTGCTGCCCCTGGCCTGTGGCGTTGCGATGGTACAGGGCGCTCAGGGCGTACATGGCGCCGTACATGCCGCCGGTATCGTCCATGTAGGACCAGCCCCAGCCCGCGGGCTGCTCACCCGGGAGCCCAGACGTGTAGGTCAGCCCGGACAGCGCTTGCGCTATCGGCCCCATCGTTTGATAGTCCTTGTCCCTGCCCGTGTGGCCGAAGCCTGACATGGACAGGTAGATGATGTCCTGGCGCAGCTTCTTCATATCCTCGTAGCCAATCCCCCACCGATCCAGCACCCCGGAGGCGAAGTTCTCGATTACGATGTCCGAGATAGCGACCAGGCGTTTGACGAGGTCTATGCCGCGGGGAGTGCGGGTGTTGAGGGTGACGCTCAGCTTGTTGGCGTTGGTGTCGCTGAAATGGCCGTTGGTGTTCAGATTGGCGGGCAGGCCCTCCGGGGTGCCCGCTCCTGAGCCGATGTTCTCGCCCCTGGTGTTGGGACTCTGGGGCCACTCCACCTTGATGACCTCGGCTCCCAACGCTCCCAGCCATCGGTTGCACCACGGCCCTGCCCGTACCCACGTGAAGTCCAACACCCGGATTCCGTCAAGAGGTCTTGGGGTAGCTGCTACTCTCGTCTCAGTCTGCGCCATGCTCTCACCTCCAAAGCTAAGCAGATGCCGTCACGACGCGGAACGACTGTCGGCAACGGATACCGCAGAATATCACATTGCGCCTATGGGCTGTCAATGTAGCCGACGAGCCGGGAACTGTGCCCTGAGCATCGGCGCGACGCTCACCAGGAGTCTTCGTCGGGGAGTGGCCCTCAGGCTCCTACCCTGACTCCCCCTTCGCAGATACTGCGCAGTGTCTCTATGGCAGAGAGCGCCGCCAGGTGGCTTGTCATGGGGTTGTCCGGATGGGGCACGTTCTCCATGGTGAAGCGCAAGACCCCGCTCCTGCCGGCGGCGTAGACCTCGTGGATGTTGCCTTTGGCCTCCGGATCGGCGATGATCCTCACCCTGGTCCGCTCCGGGCCGATACCGGCCAGGCTGAGGGTTGCGGCCACGTTGATGTTGAAGGGAAAGCGCTGCACGGCCTCCCGCGCGCTACCCTCGAAGACGACCGTGGCGACGGCGATGTCCTTGTAACCGCCCGCGCCGGCTGCGGCGGTATCCACCAGGCTCTCAGGGGGCTTGCGGGTGGTTAGCACAACCTCCTCCAGCTCGGCCCTGGAGGCCCTTATGGCGTCGATCCCGCCCAATGCTCCTGAGGGGGCGAATATCCGGCAGCCGGTCTCCTGGGCCAGGGACGACAACCTTGAGAACAGGGAGGCGTCCAAGAGGGACCCCGTGCTCATCACCATCAGGTGCTTTCCGGCGGAGACAAGGGTTTCGCCGTACAGACGGACGGCCTCCTGGGAGGCGGCCTCCACCACCATCGTCACCCCATCAGCATCCAGGAAGTCCTGGAAGGAGTCGGCGACCCTGGGGCTTGATCCAAGGCGCTGCGATAGATCCCTGGCGTTGCGGCTGTCCTGGTCGAAGAGGGCCGCCAGCCTGGCTCCACCCACGGCCTTCTCATCCACGGCCCTGGCGAGACCCCGTCCGATGGCTCCGCAGCCCAGAAGCCCTATGCCCTGCTCTCTCTCGTTCATCATGTCACTCTCCGTATATTAGCAGGTTGAAGCGATGGGGTACATACACCCGCAGAATATCCGTTGCGGGCAGGCCGGCTGGCGGCTTGACTATTACACGCAAACGTGTACAATCTCGTCATGGAGTACAGGGCGAGCGGAAAAGGGAGCGAGAGGTGGACAGGCGATAGGGTGAAGGCGCTGAGACGCCACCTTGGACTGACCCAGCAGGAGATGTCCGCGGAGCTGGGCACCAGGCAGCAGACCATCAGCGAGTGGGAGACGGGTCTTTACCG
Source organism: Dehalococcoidia bacterium (assembly GCA_965221925.1). Classification (GTDB taxonomy): domain Bacteria; phylum Chloroflexota; class Dehalococcoidia; order Lucifugimonadales; family UBA2985; genus JAPPHY01. Next base: position 1,652,007 of record OZ244924.1, read on the forward strand.
CCCCCGTGGCGCCTCTCACACCGTCCTCAACATCGTTGCGGAGCGGTCCGGCTTTCGGTATGACGCCTCCTCACCCCCGGAGGCCGCGGCGCCTGAGCGGGCGGAGGATGGCCCCACGGACGAAGAGGGCCTCAAAAGCGTTCTCCCGGACTCCGGATAGCCCGCTCCGAATGGTCCGGTCGCCGGGGCGCCCCAGGGAGCGTGGAGGCCATGCCGCCACCACGGCGCGGCGCTCCCCAACCCGTGGCAGCCTTTCCTCTACAGGGGGCGCATACCTCCACAGGAATGCGGCGGTCCCGGGTCACCGGCCGGTGGCCTGGAATTGGGCACAGACAGGAGGCGTCTATGGGTAGCGTGACAACCCCAAGACCCCCAGAGGCCAGCGTGGCCGGATGGTGGCGCGCCAGCGCGTTCAGGAGGGTCTCCACTGTCCAGGGAAGCGTCTTCCAGGTCCTCTACCCCGGAAGGCCGGCGCCGGGCTCCGGGCCGGACTTTCAGGACGCCCTGCTGATCACCGGCGCGGGGGAGCTGGTCAGGGGCGACGTTGAGGTGCACGTAAGGCAGAGTGACTGGCGCAGCCACGGCCACCATCTCGACCACAGATACGGCCGCGTGGCGCTCCACCTGTTTCTCCAGGGCGGAGACGGCGCGACCCGCATGGAGGGAGGCGCTCAGATCCAGGAGGCGCTGCTGAGCTCCCTCTCCCCTGCCCCTCTGGGCGCTTCGTCGAACGGCGCCGAGTCCCTGAGCGCGCCGCCACCGTCCCACCTCAGTGGAAGCCACGTCGCGGCCGCTCCTCTACAGGGCCTTCAGCTCCTGCCTCCGCGGGAGCTTGAGCGCGCCCTGGACGAGGCCGGAGAGCGCAGGTTCCTGCGGAAGGCCTCGGCCATACTGGAAGACCTCCGGATGAGCGACGCCAGGGAGGCGCTGTACGCAGGTCTCATGGAGGGACTGGGGTACAGCCGTAACCGCGGCGCAATGCTGCAACTGACGCGGAGGCTGCCGCTTGGCCGGCTGAGAAAAATCGTGGGCCGGAGCGCTGACCAACCGGCGCTGGAAGCCCTGCTGCTGGGAGCGGCCGGGCTGCTTCCCCATCAGCGCGGCTTCCTTCCGCGAACCCCGGAGGCCATCGAGCGCTCCGCGGAGCTGACGCATACCTGGCGGAGGGTGGAGGAGCCGTTGGGCGACGGCTACTGCGCTTGGGACCGCGCGGGCCTCAGGCCCCAGAATCGTCCTGAGCGGCGCCTGGTGGGCGCAAGCTACCTGCTGGAGAGGTACTGGAGCAGCGGGTTGGAGGAGGGGCTCAGGCAGGTATGCGAGAGCGGGACTCCGCAGGAGATAGAGAGGGGGCTGGCAGTGAGCGGCGAAGGGTTCTGGGCCGTCCATCTGGATTTCCACCTGCCGATGGCCCGCGCCCCGGCCCCGGTGGGAGGAAACCGCGCCAGAGATATGGCCGTCAACGTCCTGCTGCCCTTCTTCCATGCCAGGGCCCACCTCCTGGGAAACGGAGTCCTGAGGCGGAGGACTCTTGACCTCTATCGCGGCTTCCCACCAGGCCAGGACAACGAGGTCACCAGGGAGATGAGGGCTCTGCTCACGGCTTCCACCGGGGGTTGCCCCGTGATAAACTCCGCCAGAAGGCAGCAGGGACTCATTCACATGTACCGCATTCTACAGGGGACGGGTGGGCCGGCCGCGGCGCCCCGCGTTGCACGAAAAAGATGAGCGATGAGAGAGGCTACATAGACCTCCCGTTGATGGCCGGCGAGGAGGTGGATGCGTCGTTCGGGGAGAGGCGCGGCCTGGCCGCGGAGGCGGCCGGGGACCACAACGCCATTGTCCTCACCAACCGCCGGCTGCTGCGACTCTCCAAGAGCGGCGCCAGACGGGACGTGTCCTTCGCGTCGCTGAGGGACGTACACCTGGCCGAGGTGAGGCGCACGTCGCGAGGCATGAGGTCAGTCTGGCGGGCCGCCCTGCTGCTGGCCGGAGCCGGAGCAGCCCTGGCCACCATCAGCTACCTTCCCATAGCAGCCCCCCTGGCAGCCGCGCTGCTCCTGGGAGCCGGCTATCACCTCTTTAACCACGTCACAGTCTCCCAGGAGGGGATCATCCTATTCCACGCCGGGCAGGAGCAGATGGGAATAGCCTACCGGGGAAACCTGACCGACCAGGCCTACGCCTTCGTCAACCGCCTCTTCCATCTGAAGGAGGCCCTCTCCATCGCGCCGGAGGAGAGCGGCGAGGAGCCAGCAGGGCCGGGCGTGTCCGGTTGGGATTTCCGGCACGAGATGGAGGATACGGGGATGGGAGTGGCGAGCAGCCGCGGCGACGACACCCCTGAGGAGCCTGGTGGGGAGGATGTTTCTCAGATGGAGCCTCACGGTGAGCCAACCCCTGCGGAGGAGGCAGCCACGCAAGAGGAATCACCTTACGCGGAGGCGCAGCCCATGATGGAGCCTCACGGTGAGCCAACCCCTGCGGAGGAGGCAGCCGCCCAAGAGGAACCTTCTTACGCGGAAGCTGCGCCCACACTGGAACCTCACGGTGAGCCAACCCCTGCGGAGGAGGCAGCCACCCAAGAGGAACCACCTTATGGGGAAGCTGCGGCGCCCCAAGAGGAGAGTGAGACCAACCAACCCAGGTAGGAGACCTCCGCGCCTCCAGCAGCCACCCCCCGTCCCTACCCTTTGCGGGGCCGCGTCTTGCCTAGCCCAGCTGCAGGCTTGGGTATACGTCCATATCCCAGCCGCGCTCGTCTCCCAGCATCCGCTGGAAGTAGGCGCAGGCGGCTATCATGGCCCCGTTGTCCGTGCACAGCGCGGGGGACGGAATGAACAGGGGCAACGGCGACCTCTCCCTGAGCACCGTCCTCAGCATGGAGTTGGCGGCGACCCCTCCGCCCAGCAGTATCCCCTTGGCGGAGTACTGCGCGGCCGCGTTGATTGTCTTCACCGCCATCACCTCGGCGACGGACATCTGGAAGGCGGCGGCCATCTCCCTGACCAGGCGTTGGTCCGGAGCCTCGCCCTCCCTGGGGGGATAGACGGCCTCAGCCCTGGCTTTGTGCAGCAGGGCCGTTTTCAGTCCACTGAAGCTGAAGTCGTGCGTGCCCCTGAGCCATGCCCTTGGAAGGGACATCTCTCCCGCGGCGTCCTGAGAGGCTCTCTGCACCTCCGGGCCGCCGGGGTAGCCCAGGCCCAGTATCCGCGCCGCCTTGTCAAAGGCCTCTCCCGCGGCGTCGTCCCTGGTGCGGCCCAGGAGAGTATATTGGGCGTGGCCCTCCATCAACAGGAGGTCGGTATGGCCGCCTGAGGCTATCAGGCAGAGGAGAGGGAAGCCGGGGTCCAGCTCCGGGTCGCCCTCCTCCAGCCAGTTGGCGTATATATGGCCCTCCAAGTGGTTGACTCCCACCAGCGGCAGGTCCAACCCAAAGGCCAGCGCCTTGGCGGCGTTCACCCCAACAAGCAGAGCGCCCGCCAGGCCGGGGCCGCGGGTCACGGCAATGGCGTCTATGTCCTTCCAGGTGAAACCCCCCTTCCGGAGGGTAGCCTCCAGCACAGGCGCTATCTCCAGGATGTGCTGCCGTGACGCCACCTCCGGCACCACGCCTCCGTAGCGGGCGTGCATCTCCACCTGGGAGGCAATGACATTGGACAGGACGCGGCGTCCGTCCTCCACCACCGCCGCCGCGGTCTCATCGCATGAGGTCTCTATTCCAAGCACTCTCAATATCGCTGAATCCTCTCTTCAAGCCAACGCCCTGGCTGGACGCGGCTGCGCTACTCCTCCAACTGCCGGCCCGTGCTGCCCACCTGGGTGAGGGAGATGTGGGAGAAGGCCGAGTCCTTTGTGGCGCCGTGCCAGTGCTTCTCCCCCGCGGGGATGTGGATGAGGTCTCCCTCAGTCACCACGTTCTCGCCGTCCTCCGTGGCCACTATCCCGGAACCGCCTGTCACCAGCAGGACCTGGTCGCTGCTGTGGGTATGGAACTTGTTTCTGGCCCCGGGGCTGAAGTTCACGTTACTCATGTTAAAGTTCTGTCCCATGTCTTCCGTTACCAGAGGCTGTCTCGTCACCTCTCCCCCCGTGAACATGGTGGAGTCGACGCGCTCCTCCGGGACCTGGCTGAGCTTGATCACTTTCAATCCGGTTACCTCCCGCCGTTTATTTGCGTCCCGCGCGCAGGAATTCTACCACCGGTTGCCCGGAGTAGGAAGCTCTGCTCTCACGTGGTTCGACAAGCTCACCATGAACGGGGGGCCATGAACGGGAACCAGGTTTGGCGTGAAGGGGCGCAAAATCTTCCGTTCGTCCTGAGCAATGTCGAAGGGCGTGAGCAATGTCGAAGGGCGTGAGCAATGTCGAAGGGCGTGAGCGGAGAGGGTTGGAACGACGGCCAGCCCCGCTCATCCGGTTCGACAAGCTCACCATGAACGGGGGGGCCATGAGCGGGAACCATGTTTGGCTTGAAGGGGCGCAAAATCTTCCGTTCGTCCTGAGCAATGTCGAAGGGCGTGAGCAATGTCGAAGGGCGTGAGCGGAGAGGGTTGGAACGACGGCCAGCCCCGCTCATCCGGTTCGACAAGCTCACCATGAACGGGGGGGCCATGAGCGGGAACCAGGTTTGGCGTGAAGGGGCGCAAAATCTTCCGTTCGTCCTGAGCAATGTCGAAGGGCGTGAGCAATGTCGAAGGGCGTGAGCAATGTCGAAGGGCGTGAGCGGAGAGGGTTGGAACGACGGCCAGCCCCGCTCATCCGGTTCGACAAGCTCACCATGAACGGGCCTTCCGTGTAGAGGCCAGCCTTGTGCCTGCCATCACCCTCGCGCCGGTGGCGGAGAAGGACAACCACGCGGGTTGTCTCTACGGGCAGGCCGCCGTTCACCGTCATTCCTGCTTTCGGGGGCCTCTGCATAACCGGCAGTGATAGGGGAAGAATACAAAAAAGAAAGGGCCCTTCCGCGGGAATTACGAAGGAGCAGCCGCTGCGAGTCCCAGGCCGCGGGCTAGACGGAGGGTAGGCCCTCTCTGGGCCGTATCTCGTTCCTCAGCTGAGCCAGGTGCTCCTCGTAGTGGCCGCCCCACATCTCGCAGACGCTCAACGGTGTGACGGTCTCGCCATTTCGTTCGCCCTTCCGCTCAAGCTGCTCCGGAGTCAGCTCGGACATCGCAGAGATGGCGCGGTCTATTTCGGAGAGGACGCTTTCCCGAACCCGCCTCCAGGCCGCTTCAGGATCGGAACCGTCGCCGGTCAGGTTGGGGTTGTCCTCCTCAAGAAGGCGGTTCACCATATTCCGAGCGAAGTCGCCCGTGGTGTGCCTGAGCAGATCTGCCATGGACCACTCTGTGCCGCGTGTGCCCACTTCGGCGGACACGTCCGAAAGGCACAGTTCGTAGCTGTCCCGTATGCCGTTCAAGCGATCGATAATAGCCTGCCTGGTTGATTCAAGAGTGTTCTCAGTCACGACGCCTCCTTTTTCTTAATCTATAGGTTGTAAAGGAAATTACTTTCAGGATGAATATCGGGTATCCGGAACTCGCAAAACGGCCCTCGCCCATAGGCATTTAGCGGAAGACCATCCTCATTCTTGTAACCTTCAGCAGGCCTGACCTCAGCAATCTCTCCATCAGAGTCCAATTTAGGGCAAATCGAACCTACGCAGGTAAAGCTAACGCCTGCTATCTTCATACCAACCCTCCCTTCCAACTCACGGTAACTGGGTCGAACCATATGAACTGTGAGGCGAGCGCGCAACCTATCCCCTACCGCAGCGTCCTGGGAAGGAGGAAGCTGACGTCCTCCTCCATCACCTCCACGTCCCTGACGCTGGTGGGCTTCAGGAAGTCCACCACCTTGTCCAGCAGGCGCGCGGGTGTGGAGGCCCCGGAGGTAATCCCCACGCGCTCTACACCATCGAGCCACGCTTCCTGTATCTCCTCCGGCCCGTTTACCAGGTACGCGGGCACGCCTTCGCCTTCGGCCACCTCTCGCAGCCTGTTGCAGTTGGAGGAGTTCTGGGCGCCGATGACCAGCACCATATCTACGCGCCCGGCTATGGCCTTCACCGCCGTCTGTCGATTGGAGGTGGCATAGCAGATGTCGTTGCGAGTCACCAGCTTGGGGAACCGCTCCCTTAGCGTACGCATGACGTCCTCCGTGTCGTCCACGCTCAGGGTGGTCTGTGTCAGGACAACCACCATCTCCGGGTCCGGGACCTGGACAACGCGGGCGCTTTCCACGTCATCCACAAGCTGGGATACGCCCGGCGCCTCTCCCATAGTCCCAACTATTTCGTCGTGGCCCTTGTGCCCTATCAGAATGATTGAGTAGCCTTCTCGCGCGTACTTCAGCGCCTCCAGGTGTACCTTGGTGACCAGTGGGCAGGTGGCGTCCACCACCCTCAGGCCGCGCTCCCTGCTCTCCCGCCATACCGCCGGCGATACTCCGTGCGCGCTGAAGATGACCATCTGGTCTTCAGGGACCTCCTCAAGCTCCTCTACGAAGATAGCGCCCTTGCTGCGAAGGTCGGCTATCACGGAGGGGTTGTGGACTATCTCGCGGCGGACGTATATCGGCTTGCCGAAGCGCTCCAGGCACAGCTCCACCACGTCCACGGCCCGCACTACGCCGGCGCAGAATCCCCTTGGGGCGGAAAGAACTACTTCCATATGCTCCTCCTTGAACCATTATATAAGAAGGAACGTGACAATCCAAGGGTGACTTAATCTCTCATGACTTTTGGTACAGGGCGATAGCCTCCTTTGGAGTAAGCATATTGATGCCCATGTGTGGTCGGGTAGTGTTGTAGGCGTCAAGGAAGCGCTGATACCAAGTGTTCATCTCCTGGTGGTCTTGGGGCGCTTCCTCTAACCGGAAGAAGCATTCCTCTTCGTCCGTGCGGAAACTCCGCTCGATTACCGCGTTCTCATTGGGAGAACTCTTGTGGATGTAGAAGTGTTCAAGGCCGAGTTCGGCGCACTTGGCGCGAAAGCGTCTCTGAAACTCCAGTCCATTGTCCGTCTGGACGTAGTGCAAGGGGAAGGGGAACTGCTGTGTGGCCATAGTACAGGGCCAAGAGTGTTCCCCCCTCATCCAGCTTGGGGAGGATTAGCCCAACCTTGTAGCGAGAGGAGATGTCCATCGCCGCGTACAGGTAGCAAGTGTACGGCAACCCGGACAACTCAGGAGTGACGTACTTCACGTCCATCTGAAGGTAGCCTAAGCCCGGGCAGTTACGAGGCCGCATGACTTGGCCGTTCTGAAAGCGAGGCCGCCGTCGCTTCGTACTGGGGCGAACCAAGCCCACGCGTTGCAAATACCGATGAATGGTCGATGCCGAGACCTCCAGCCCTTGAGCCTGGGCCAAGACCGCTAGCTTCTCCCGACAGAAGCCGGTCGCTTCCCTCCACCTTCGCACTTGGGCGGCAGCCTCCCCCCACAGCGCACGCTTGGCGTGTTTGGGTGCGGTAGACTTGCGCCGCACGCCCTGCCAGCGCACGTATCCCCAGGGCTGACGCCCTCGAATCCACCCAGCGTTTGACGGTCCGGCAGTCTACGTGCAAACGCCGGGCCGTTTCCGAGACGTTCTGATCGCACACCTTCCATGTTTCGATGATGGTCCGTACTGGTAATCTGCTCATGGCTCATTCTAGAGCCTCTGTACTATATGTGGTGAGAGAACAAGAAAACCTGTACTCGTTCACTACATATGAGACAGTGGGGTCATCCCTTGGTGGCACTGAATAAGATACTCCAATGGAGTCCGATAGCCCAGCGATTGATGAGGGCGTTCGGTGTTGTAGCAGCACTCCCACCGGAGCTGAGCGGGCGTGAGCGCCGCTACCGTCCACTCGCCCTCGTAGAACTCCTCTTGGTGTGTGTGGTGGGCACGCTCCACATAGCCGTTCAGCTTCGGCGAGTGGGGCGGCAGTACAAAGAGCCTGATGCCCCTCTCCCGACACGCCTCCTCGAACTCCCCACAGAACTCGGACTATCCGTCCACCTGGATAGCTCGCACAGGGAACGGCATCCGCGCTTCTACAGCGTCGAGGAAGCGCGCAGTGCTCGCAGCGGTGGCGCGTGTGCCTGCCTGGAGCACATCCCATCGGGAGACGACATCGCGGGCGGTGAAGCGCTTGAAGATCACGCCGGGCAGAGGGCGGACATCCAGGGTATCCATCTGGACGAGGTCGCCGGGCACGCGGAGTTGATAGTCCTTCGGCTTGCGGATGGCATACGGACGGGTTACGCGCCGCTTCCGGCGGGCGACGCCAGGGCGTGGGGGTTCCCGCAGCAGGCCGCGGCGCTGGAGGAGCTGGGCATCAGGCTCATCCTGGCCCATACACCGCAGGCCAAGGGTAGAGTGGAGCGGGCGTGGGACACCTTCCAGGACCGCCTGGTCTCTGAGATGCGCCTCGCCGGCACAGCTACCATTGAGCAAGCCAACAGGATGCTCCGGGATTTCCTGCCACGATACAATCGGCGGTTCGGCGTCGCACCGGCTCAGCCTGGTTCGGCCTATCGCCAACCGGCCCCGGGCGTCTCCCTTGATGCCGCCCTGTGCTTCAAGTACCTGCGCACCGTGGCCAACGACAATACCATCCACTTTAACGGCGCCACACTCCAGGCGTTGCCAGATGGCCTCAGGGCCGGCTATGCCAGAGCCAGGGTCGAAGTCCAAGTTCGACTGGACGGCAGCATCCTAGTCTTCCATCAGGGCAGGAGTGTGGCTTCGGCCCCTGCACCCCTTGAGCCAGTCACCCTCAGGGCGCAAAAGGGTCCACGCTCCAACGGGGTACTGCCGGCAGACGCGCCAAGCTTCTCAGACAACGGTGACCACGATACTCTGACAACCACCCCCTTCACCCCTAAGAAGACCAGGCTCCAGACCACTACCAAACCATCACCAAACCACCCTTGGAGGAAACCCCTACTGACATAATCATTGAACAATTACCCTGACATTTTCACTGGACAACGACAGTCTTTGCGAGCCTCCCGAGGGAACTTGCCCCAACTCACCTCCCGTTCGTGGTGAGCTTGTCGAACCATACGGGTGGGACGCTTCCCGCGGGAACTTGCCCCAACTCACCTCCCGTTCGTGGTGAGCTTGTCGAACCATACGGGCGGGATGCCTACCGCGGGAACTTGCCCCAACTCACTTTAGCGTTCATAATGCAGCGCAACCGGCCATAGTCATGGGGTGTGAAATGCGAGTGGCTCTCATTGGACAAGCAGCCTTTGGCGAGGCGGTCTACCGGCGACTCTTGGAGCAGGGCGAAGACGTGGTTGGAGTGTTCTACGAGCGCGAGGGAGACCCTATGTTCAACCTGGCCCAAGAGCAGGGCGTCCCCGCGTACCAGACCAGAGACCTGCGCAGCCGCGAGTTCCTACGGACCTACCAGGACCTGGGAGCGGACCTCAACGTGCTGGCCTTTGTCACGGTCATCATCCCGGAGAGGGTTCTCAACCTTCCGTCTCACGGCTCCATCCAGTACCACCCCTCCCTACTTCCCCTGCACAGGGGGCGCAGCGCCATCAACTGGGCCATCATCAACGGGGAGGCCGAGACCGGCGTCACCATCTTCTGGCCGGACAGGGGTATAGACACCGGCCCCGTCCTGTTGCAGAAGCGCGTCCCCGTCTCACCCACGGACACCGTCGGCTCCATCTACCGAAACCACCTCTTCCCCCTGGGAGTGGACGGCCTGTCGGAGGCCGTCGCGCTCATCGGCGAAGGGCGAGCGCCCAGGATACCCCAGGACGAAACCCTGGCGACATACGAGCCACCCTGTGAAGGGCATATCGCCGACATCCAGTGGTTCCGCCCGGCGGAGCAGGTCTACAACCATGTCCGCGGCTGCGACCCACAGCCGGGCGCGGCCACAACCTTCCGCCAGGAGGTCATACGGCTGAGCGACGCGGAGCTAGGCCCCCGCACAGGCCCCGCAATGTACGGCGAGGTGGTGGCGGTCAACGAGTCCGGCTTGCGTGTCGCCCTCAACGGCGGGACGCTCCTGGCGCGGCGCATACGCCGAGAGGGAGAGCGTCCTGCGCCGGCATCGGAGTTCGCCGCCGCGTTGGGCCTGGAGGTGGGAGAGAGGCTGGGCCGGCCGCCCGTCGCTTGAGGTCAGGGACCCGCGCGCCTGCCCGTTCGTGGTGAGCCTGTCAAACCATAGGAGCGGGCCAACCCTCGCCTCCGTTCGTGCCCTTCGACACGCTCAGGACGAACGGAAAGGAAGGGCCCGATCACGCCCATTGCCCGTTCGTGGTGAGCCTGTCGAACCATACGATCGGGCCAACCCTCGCCTCCGTTCGTGCCCATTCGACACGCTCAGGACGAACGGAAAGAGGGGCCAGCTCATAGCAAACCAAGTTCGATTGCCCGTTCGTGGTGAGCCTGTCGAACCATAGGAGCAGGCCAACCCTCGCCTCCGTTCACGCCCTTCGACACGCTCAGAGCCTGCCCCGTACTTGATACGGGGACGAACGGAAAGAAGGGCCCGATCACGCCCATTGCCCGTTCGTGGTGAGCCTGTCGAACCATACGAGCGGAATGCGAGCCTACCAACGTCGCCATTCCCGCCTCCGAGCGGGAATCCAGAGGGGAGAGGGGGATAGGCCTACGGGTACTCGATCACGTTGTAGCAGGCCACGGAATGGCCCGGCTCTATCTCTCTCAGGGGTGGCCGCACGTTCAACCGGCACTCGTTGGAGGCCTTGGGGCACCTGGGCATATATGGACACTGGTCCGGAAGGTCTATGGAGTCTGTGGGCGAGCCCGCGATAGGGCGAAGCGGTCGGTCCGGGAAGTCCAGCCGGGTAATCGATTGCAGCAGGCCCCAGGTGTAGGGATGGCGAGGGCTTTCGAACAGGGTCTGTGTATCCCCGTACTCCACCACGTTCCCCGCGTACATGACCGCTATCTCGTCCGCCATCTGAGCAATCACCCCCATGTTGTGGGTGATGAGGACTATGGAGGAATGCTGCTCCGTCCGTATCCGCTGGAGCCTGGCGAGCATGTCCGCCTGGGTGGTTGTATCCAGGTTGGACGTGGGTTCGTCCGCAATGAGTATCTTGGGCCGCCAGGCCGTAGCCATAGCTATCATGGAGCGCTGGGCCTGGCCTCCGCTGAGCTGGAACGGGTACTGCTTGAACACGTGCTCGGACAGGCTCATCTGCCTCAGCAGCTCCAGGGTCCGCTCGGTGGCCTCAGCTATGGACATGAGGCTGTGGGCCAGGAGTATCTCGGATATCTGCTTCCCAATGGTCTCAATTGGGTTGAGGGCGCCTTTGGGGTCCTGGAATATCATGGATATGTAGTTGCCCCGTATCCTGAGCATCTCCTCCGTGTCTATCTGCAAGAGGTCCATGCCCTGGAAGTGGACAGCGCCCTGCACCACCCTCCCCGGGTAGGGTATCAGACGAAGGAGCGATAGCGCGGTCACCGACTTCCCGGAACCGCTCTCGCCCACGACGCCCAGTGTGCTGTCAGCCTTCACCGAGAGGTCTACCCCGTTGGCAGCCTTTACAACGCCCTCTACGGAGTAGAAGTAGGTATGGAGGTCCTCTATACGAAGGATCTCCTCCTTGTCCTCGAGCCTTGTAACGTTGCTCATCTCGGTCGCCGCTTTCCTGATGTTAGGATAGCATACCCGCGCCCCTAATACGATGCAAGGGGCGGTATTTTATACAGGCGCACCCCCGTATCAAGCACGGGGCAGGCTATGAGCGGGGGTTGGCGGCGGTCACTCGTTCCGCTTAAACCGCTCCTTTACCCGCCGAGTAGTTTGCTTGGCTGCTTCTGCGGCGGCGCCTCCCAACGTCGGAGCAGCTTCGCGCACCTTCTTACCCAGCTCAGAATCACTATCTCCCCATTGATCATAGGCCTTATATAGCAGATAGGCCGCAGCCGCACCAGCAAGGGCCGTCCCTCCGCTGGCCACGACCCCGCCTGTTACTCCGGCTATTCCAAATGCGCTTCCACCAGTAGCTATGCCAAAGCCAAGGCCATGTGTTACAGCGTAGGCTGCTCCGGCGCCACCCGCCGCTCCCCCTAGTCCGGCTCTTTCAGCCGGGTTAATGGCAGCAACCACCTGCTTCAGCCTATCCCTGAGGCTAGAGCCTTCTCTCTTCTCAATCTCTTCAACAAGGGCCTCCATACGCTCCGAGGCCGCTAGGAAAGCGCCGCAGGCCGCGTCGGGATAGGTTGTTTTTCCGTGGCTCCAGACAAGAGCCCAGTATAGAAGCTCATAGATTTCCTCAAACTTGGGCCTGAACTCCTCAAAGTCTTCTGGTGTTAGCATGTCGCTCCTTTCTTTCTCACCCATCCGCAGCGCGTGGGCGCGCTTCATGCGCATTTTAGGGGGAATCTGGAGCGGAAGATGGGATTCGAACCCACGACCCTCTCCTTGGCAAGGAGATGCTCTACCACTGAGCCACTTCCGCTCGCTAAAGGCGTTGTGGATGCCGGCTGTGCCGAGGGCCAGAGTCGAACTGGCGACACCGGCATTTTCAGTGCCGTGCTCTACCACCTGAGCTACCTCGGCATCAACTCTAATGGTACGCGACCCCTCTTTGAGTGTCAAGCTGAGAACGCCCAAAATCAGCCGCGACTATAGAGCCCGCGCTCCGGGCAGGCCAGCCATCTTGCGGTCCAGGGTCAGCGTCTCCAGTCCCGCCCGATGGTAGTCGTCTGCGATGAGGCGGTCGAACAAGCCTAGGCCGCCGGAGGCCTCAAGCGCCGCCAGGACCGTCCGGCCGTTCAGCGGAGAAACCAGGCCGCTTTGCAACGAGCCGAGTAGCGCTGCCCGGGCGTCCGGGCCGGATATTCCATAGTGGCGCTGGGCGGCTACGTAGGCTTCTCCGACAACCTGGTTAGATGCGAATACCTCGGCTCCCTCGCTCTCGATCAGCGTTCTCAACCGCTCCACACAGTCAGCGAATGCGTCAGCCGGTAGGCCGGTGATCAACCGCACGAGTATCGACGTGTCAATCCCGTAGCGAGAGGTCATAGGATTCACTCCGGAACTTGTCTATGTCAAAGGGCTCATGGTTGGGGTCGATCTTGTCTCTCAGCAGCCCGGTCCTGGAGAGGTCTATCCGCCGGGGATGCAGTGTAAATCCGTCAGGTCCCTCCCTGATTTCCAGGTGGTCGCCCGGCCTTATACCAAGAGCGTCCAGGACGCGCGCCGGAAAGGTGACCTGTCGCTTTGAGGTAATTTTGACAATCATGGCAGCCCTCCTTACCCACATGGTATATTGGTAAGGCGCAGGAGTCAAGCGCAAAGGACGGCAGCCAACGCCCACCCTCTACCGCTCCAGGCGCTGCCTCACCTGGTCGGCAAGGGCGGCGATGCCCCGCCGCGTCACCGTCAACCTGCGGCTGTCCCCCTTGCCTCCAAAGCGCCTCGACGCCTTGTGAGGCAAAGGCGTGCTGGACCAGATGACTATGAGCTCCGCCCACTGCATATCGGCGCGGTAGTACCTGTCGTCCCGGGACGTCAGGCCGTTCTCGAACCGCCACTCCACAAAGGCCGGCGTGTTGTTGCGTAACGGTCTTGCATGAGTGGTCGGTCCTTCAAGGGGGGAACGCGCCTATCTGGCAACCACGTTCATAAAACCCTCATTCAGTTCAAAACGTTCGTCCGCCGCTGACCAGAGTTCCTGGGCATACGTTGAATCGCCTCTGTGATTACTTTGGATGCCGTGAAAGAGGCAAACGACAATTCCTTCCTGCTTGGCTATCTCAACGGCGGGTATGAAGTCACTGTCTCCGGCTATTAAAGCTGCGTGTGTAATCTGGCGCTTGCCGCTGATTAAAGCGAAATCAAGTCCAAGCTGCAAGTCGGTTCGCTTTTGCTGAAATATGGGTCTACCTTCGCTGTTGAGTCCGCGAAACGCCAACTGCCCTTCTCTTACCTGGAATCTGTCGAGTCGGGTAAGGGCACTGAAGAAACCGCGCATTTGGGAGAAGCGCTCTTGTTCAGAAGGAGTGGGATGAGCGCTTTGGTAAGGTAGGCAGTTATAGTAATATGTCCTCAGCAAATCCAGAGGTTCTGCGGTCTTGCTCGAGATAATTCTGGTTACCTCTTTCACTAACTTGTCGTAATCAACCCGGACGGATAACTCCTTCGCCAGTTGGTCAAGGTATCCGCCGTCAATGAATATTGCTAATCGAGCCACAACGCCTTCCAATCCTGTTTAAAAGACAAAGCAGAAGCCGGAGAAGTTACCTCCCCCGGCCCCTGCTAACTCACCTGACCTGCTCTCTCTTACCAGAGCCTCCCCAACTATTGGGCAATTGCCCCTTGTTTGCTTAAGGAGCTTTGAGAAGTAGAGAGGACGCCAGGGGGCATTCCAACGTGTACTATATCAGTAGTCTTGGGGACAGTCAAACGTCAGCCATCCCCCGCCCTCTACCGCTCCAGGCGCTGCCTCACCTGGTCGGCAAGGGCGGCGATGCCCCGCCGCGTCACCGTCAACCTGCGGCTGTCCCCCTTGCCTTCAAAGCGCCTCGACACCTTGTGAGGCAACGGCGTGCTGGACCAGATGACTATGAGCTCCGCCCACTGCATATCGGCGCGGTAGTACCTGTCGTCCCGGGACGTCAGGCCGTTCTCGAACCGCCACTCCACAAAGGTCGGCGTGTTGTTGCGTATCTCGCGCTCCATCTCCTTGGTACCGCCGACTACAAGCACGCGGTTGGTTCCCGCGGCCTGCATTGCGGCTGCCATACGCTCCAGCGCGCGGCGGTTGGTGGAGCCGCCGCAGATCTCGCAAAACTGCTGCTCCACCAGCAGAGCCTCGCGTAGGCCGGCGGCGCTCGCGGCCTGCTGACTGCAATCCCCGTTGTGGCAGTGGCGAAGAAACGCATCGCCCAGGACCGCGCCAACTCTCTCGCGCTTGTCTTCGGCTATGCGCGTGCGGTTCGGACGACCGGACACAACGCCCGCCGCAACCAGCGCTTCCCACGCCAACTGCCGCGCTGGTAATCCCAAGCTCAGACAGCATCGCCGTTATCGGCACGTCAGTCATAGAGCGCCTCCCGGCTCCCCTTCGACCGGCGGCTCGTAGGTTGCCGGCGGCTTCTGGACCACCAGCCGCTCAACGGCAACCAGCCTGCCGCCGTCCCTCCCCGGCTCCCACTCCAACCCCTCCGAGAAAAACCGCGCCCGAAAGTCCGAAAAGAGCCGTAGCAACTCGTTGGAGCGCAGGCGGAACTGCGCGTCCGTGGGGCCGCTCACATCGTAGTCGGTCAGGTAGTGCTGCTCGTGGAGCGCAAAGCCGCCCGGCTTGAGGGACTCTTTCAAGCTGGGTACCAGGTTGCGGTTCAGGTAGAAGGTAGTGATTATCAGGTCATAGGTCTGTGCGGGAAGCAGGTACTCGTCCAAGTCGACCAGAATCGTATTGACCACAAGCCCGCGCTCACGGGCGGCGTCCTGCGTCAGCTTCAGGGCCGGCGCGGCGATGTCCAGGGCGTCCACGTCGAACCCATGCTCAGCCAGGTAGAGGGCGTTGCGGCCGTTTCCGCAAGCTAGGTCCAAGGCGCGGCCTTTGGGCAGGCGGCCGGCCCAGGCAGCCACCAGGGAAGATGGCTCGCTCCGGCCGCGATAGTCGCCCTCCTCCCACCTCTTCGCCCAATCTATCCGCTCTCTCTCGCTCATGCTCTTTTGCTCCTCGGCGCCTCCTGACGCGCCCCTGGCAGGACGCTGTCCTGCGCTATTGAATAACTATGCTGACCTTTGCGCCCGGCGCCTACGGCTGAGACCGCCCATAATCGCCACCGGCCCGCATCCCCAGCAGCTCGTTGCGACCCTCAATGGACGCGGGATGTATCAACATTCCCTTCTCCAGCATGGAGGCCAGATCCTCCTGGAGCAGGGACAGGATAGCAGCGTCCATGTCCTCTCCGGCCAGGCGCTCTATCCTATCCAGGGACGAGTATCTGCCCGCCTTCCCTGGGTCCAGCTTGTCCGCCAGGAAGACGACCTTGGCGACCGGGCCAAGTCCTCTGTTGAACGTGGAGTGCCATCGCACAGCCTCAAGCGTCTCCGGGTCATCAATCCCGCACTCCCTTCGCAGCAGCTCCGCGCCCACCGGGCCGTGGGCCAGGACCGCCACCGCCTCCTCCACCGGATGCAGCGTCAGCCCGAAAGACCGGGCCATTTCCAAAAGCTCCCCCTCCTTCATTCCACGGGCGATGTCGTGGGCCAGCGCCGCCAGCCCCGCCTTGCGCGGGTCTACGTTGTGCATGGAGGCCAGCTCTGCCGCCTTCTCCCCTGCCCTGACGACGTGCCGTCTCAGGCCGGCGGGCAGCCGCGACAGGAGCGCGTCCAGGGCGGGATTACCGCCGGAGAGATCGGTCACCCGTCGGCCTCCGGAACGTTGAGTATGGGGTACGTTAGCGGCGCAGTCATAGCCGGGTAAATGTTACACCCAATGCCGTTCACGCGGAAGACCGCCGCCGGGCGGGGCCTGCGCCTCGTTGACATCTCCCCAAGCCGTCTGGTAGTCTTCACCTATGGGTAACCCCCCTGCAATAACATGATATTAGTCACGGGCGCCACGGGCTTCGTGGGGAAAAATGTGGTCAAGGCGCTGCGCACCAGCGGCAAAGAGGTTCGTTGCCTTGTTCGTACCGCTGCCGGCGCCCGCAGCGTCTCCGCATACCATGTTGAGTTGGCCTATGGAGACGTGCTTGACCCCTCGTCCCTGGCGGAGGCAATGAGGGGGGTAGACGCCGTAGTCCACCTGGTAGCCATAATCCGCGAGAGGGGAAACCGGACCTTCGACCGCGTGAACCGGCAGGGAACTGAAATGGTAGCCCAGGCGGCCAGAGAAGCGGATGTCGGGCATCTTGTCCACATGAGCGCCATCGGCGCCCAGGACAACCCCGACTACGCCTATCTGTACTCCAAGTGGCAGGGCGAGCAAGCGGTTATGAGCAGCGGCTTGGCCTACACCATCATCCGGCCGTCCATCCTGTTCGGGGTGGGAGACGAGTTCATCAACACCCTGGCCGGAGTGATCAAGGCCTTTCCCGTGATTCCCGTGGCGGGACAGGGGAAGGTCCGTCTTCAGCCCGTATCCGTTGAAGAGGTGGGATCCATCGTCTCGCTGGTGGTCGGCAACCCGCGTTTCGGGGGCAGGACGATTGAGTTCGGCGGCCCGGACCACCTGACCTACGAAGAGATAGTGGATATAATAAAGAGGACGCTCAAGGTCAGACGGCTCAAGGCCCACGTTCCTCTGCCTCTAATGAGAGGGCTTGTCCGTATAATGGAAGCCGTCATACCCAACCCGCCGGCAACCACCAGTCAGCTTGAGATGCTCGCCCTGGACAACGTAACAGACCTGGACGCTATGGAGAGGGTGTTCAGAATGAAACCCAGGTCCCTGGAGGGCAACATAGGATACATCCGGAGCATGTCCCAGATGGAGGCCCTGAGGGTCTCCCTTGGATTCATGCCAAAGCGCATAAGGGGCAACTAGAGGAGGACCGGTGACGTCATACCTTGCAGCCATAGACAGGATTATGGGCATGGTGGACTACGAACGCCCAAGCGCCGTCACCGGAGAGAGGGCCCGCTACGACCTTGACCGCATCGGGGCTCTTCTGGAGGCTTTGGACAGCCCCCACCTGGGGATTCCAACGGTACACATAGCAGGGACGAAGGGCAAGGGAAGCGTCGCCGCCATGGTCGCTTCCGCGCTCGATGCGGCGGGCTACCGGCCCGGCCTGTTCACCTCTCCCCATCTGCATACCTTCCGCGAGCGCATACGAATAGGAAGCCAACTCATCCCGGAGGAGGACTTTGCCGGCCTGGTGGAGGGACTTTGGCACACAATGGAAGCAGTCGGCAATACGGAGCAGGGCCGCGTGACGCTCTTTGAGTTTCTGACCGCAATGGCCTTCTACTACTTCAGGGAGCAGGAGGTGGGAGCGCAGGTCATTGAGGTGGGACTTGGGGGTCGGCTGGACTCCACCAACGTGGTGCAGCCCCTGGCCTGCGGCATCACCTCCCTGGGACTGGACCACACCGAGGTCCTTGGAGCCACGCTGGAGAAGATAGCGGGAGAGAAGGCCGGCATAATCAAGAAGGGCGTCCCGGTGGTCTCCGCCCCGCAGAGTATCGAGGCGCTGCGCGTGTTGCAGGAGACCTGTCGACGGCAGGAGAGCAAGCTGGTCCTGGCCGGAGAGGACATCCGATGGGAGCATGAGAGCTCCTCCCTGGACGGCCAGGTCTTCACCGTGGATACCGGCCGGGGCCGCTATCGCCTCCGAGTCCCCCTCCTCGGGGAGCACCAGATGGAAAACGCCGCCGTAGCAGTGGGGATAATCGAGGCCCTGGTGGATGGCGGGATGGAGATTGACGCCGGCGCCATAGAAGAGGGCTTCCAAAGCGTGGACTGGCCGTGCAGGCTGGAGGTCTTGCGCAGAAGCCCCCTTCTCATGGCCGATGGCGCCCACAACCCTCACTCCGCAGCGCGCCTGGTGGAAGCGGTCAAGTCGCTGTTCCCGGACCGCCGGGTTCTGCTGGTAGTTGGAATTTCTCGGAACAAGGACCTGGAAGGGCTGATAGAGGTATTGAGTCTGCTATCTCCGGCGGAGGTGATCGCGACCCAATCCAGACACCCCAGAGCCACCCAACCGGACAGACTGGCCCATGAGTTCAGATTTTACGCCGGCAGGGTACGCGTGGCGGACTCCGTGTCCCAGGCCTTGGACATGGCGCTGAATACGGCCGGCGAAGGAGACGTGGTCTTGATCACAGGGTCGCTTTTCGTGGCTGCCGAAGCCAGGGAGCATACCAGGGGCATCGCCCCGGAGACCTACCCCGTCTTCGACGCGCAAGCCGCGCCGGCCCCGCATAGCTTATGAACACGCGCGCGGGATACCCCCTTGCCTCTGAGGCCGGGACTCCCGCCTGCTCCAAGCCACGGAACGCCATTATTTTGAGGAGAGGATTGCCATGATTGACAATAGAGTGCGAGTTGTGGTTACGGGAATGGGCGCCGTCACACCACTGGGTAGCTCGGTGGAGCAGTTCTGGGAGGGACTTGTGGCAGGACGTTCAGGGGTAGGCCCCATAACCCTCTGCGATACCTCCCGGTATCCAACCCGCATTGCAGGGGAGGTCACGGACTTTGACCCGGAGAAGTACATCAACTCCAGGGAGGCTCGCAGGATGGCGCGTTTCAGCCAGGTCTCCATTGCCGCGGCCTACATGGCCCTGGAGGACGCCGACCTGGATATGGGACGGGAGGACCCGGAGAGGGTCGGGGTGCTGCTGGGCAACGGGGCGGGCGGCCTGTCCACCACACAGGACGCATGCGAGGACATGAACGAAAAGGGGGCCATGAAGGTCAACCCCTTCTTCATCCCCATGATGCTGCCAAACATGGCGGCGGCCAACGTAGCCCGGCTGGTTGGAGCCAAGGGCTACAACTCAACGGTGGTCACAGCCTGCGCGGCCTCCAACCAAGCCATCGGCGAAGCAACAGAGGCCATACGCCGCGGGGCGGTCGACATCGTCCTCGCGGGCGGCTCCGAGGCCAGCATAAGCGAGATTGGACTGTCCGGCTTCTGTATCCTCAGAGCCCTCAGCACTCACAACGACGAGCCGGAGAAGGCCAGCCGGCCCTTCGATGCCCGGAGAGACGGCTTTGTGCCCGCGGAGGGCGCGGCTATCCTGATCCTGGAGAGCCTGGAGCACGCCCTGAATCGCGGCGCCCCCATCCTGGCGGAACTGGCAGGGTACGGAGCCTCCTGCGACGCCTTCCACGCCGTGCAGCCGGACGAGACCGGAGAGGGAGCCGGCAGGGCCATGCGCTGGGCAATGGCGAACGCGGGCATAACCACCAACCAGGTGGACTACATCAACGCCCACGGCACGTCCACCCCCCTGAACGACGCCGTAGAGACTATGGCCATCAAGAACGTGTTTGGCGAAAGCGCTTACACAGTGCCTATAAGCTCTACCAAGTCCATGACAGGACACGCTCTTGGAGGCGCCGGCGCGCTGGAAGCCGTTGCCTGTATCAAGACTATCCAGGAAGGGATCATACACCCTACGGTGAACCAGGAAAACGCCGACCCCGCCTGCGACTTGGACTATGTGCCCAACGTCGCGCGACGCCAGAAGGTGGACATCGTCCTGTCCAACAGCTTTGGATTCGGCGGACAGAACACCTGCATCGTGGTGCGCCGTTTCGTGGAGTAGCCGAGTGCCCGGCGGCGGCTAGGAGCCTGTCCGAGGATTCGTTCCTGGAGACGAAAACCGCTACGCAATAACCTGCTTACAGCAATCTGGAGTTTGTCGTGGAGTAATTAGCATCTTTACACTCCACTAATGCCGCATATCGTTTAGAACGTTGTTTCTCGGACAGACTCCTAGGGTCCCTAGATATTCTCAACACGCGGTGGCATTACCAACGTGGGTTGGAGCGCTACTCCCATCCCGTTGATAGCCTGCCACGTACTTCATACGGGGGTGAGCGGAGTTCCCTTACGCGGAGTTCCCTTACGCGGAGTTCCCTTACGCGGAGTTCCCTTACCCGGAGTTCCCTTACCCGCTCGTGGTGAGCTTGTCGAACCACATGAGTTGGTAGACTGCGGGTGTGTGGCTCCCGCTCGCACCCTTCGACAGGCTTAGGGCGAACGGTGTCGTGCGCAATTACCAGCGCCTGCAGAGAGTGTCGCCTCCTACCCTTCCAGCGACGTCCTCGCGGAGTTCCCTTACCCGCTCGTGGTGAGCTTGTCGAACCACATGAGCAGGTAGACTGCGGATGTGTGGCTCCCGCTCGCACCCTTCGACAGGCTCAGGGCGAACGGTGTCGTGCGCAATTACCAGCGCCTGCAGAGAGTGTCGCCTCCTACCCCTCCAGCGACGTCCTCGCGGAGTTCCCTTACCCGCTCGTGGTGAGCTTGTCGAACCACATGAGCCGGTAGACTGCGGATGTGTGGCTCCCGCTCGCACCCTTCGACAGGCTCAGGGCGAACGGTGTCGTGCGCAATTACCAGCGCCTGCAGAGAGTGTCGCCTCCTACCCTTCCAGCGACGTCCTCGCGGAGTTCCCTTACCCGCTCGTGGTGAGCTTGTCGAACCACATGAGCCGGTAGACTGCGGGTGTGTGGCTCCCGCTCGCACCCTTCGACAGGCTCAGGGCGAACGGTGTCGTGCGCAATTACCGGCGCCTGCAGAGAGTGTCGCCTCCTACCACTCCAGCGACGTCCTCGCGGAGTTCCCTTGCCCGCTCGTGGTGAGCTTGTCGAACCACATGAGCCGGTAGACTGCGGATGTGTGGCTCCCGCTCGCACCCTTTGACAGGCTCAGGGCGAACGGTGTCGTGCGCAATTACCAGCGCCTGCAGAGAGTGTCGCCTCCTACCCTTCCAGCGACGTCCTCGCGGAGTTCCCTTACCCGCTCGTGGTGAGCTTGTCGAACCACATGAGCCGGTAGACTGCGGATGTGTGGCTCCCGCTCGCACCCTTCGACAGGCTCAGGGCGAACGGTGTCGTGCGCAATTACCGGCGCCTGCAGAGAGTGTCGCCTCCTACCCCTCCAGCGACGTCCTCGCGGAGTTCCCTTACCCGCTCGTGGTGAGCTTGTCGAACCACATGAGCAGGTAGACTGCGGATGTGTGGCTCCCGCTCGCACCCTTCGACAGGCTCAGGGCGAACGGTGTCGTGCGCAATTACCAGCGCCTGCAGAGAGTGTCGCCTCCTACCCCTCCAGCGACGTCCTCAAGGAAGACGCCAGCGCGTCCTCTTCGCCGGGGAGCACGGTCCTGGGGTCTATCACCACCCGTCCATCCTCTATCCGGGCAATGACGGGCGTCTCCACCTCCCTCAGCCGACGGGCAAGGCCCTGAGCGCCTCCGGGCAGGCCGTCCGCCGTCAGAGTCAGGAGCCGCGTTGGGAGGGTCCCACCGGGCAGGCTGCCGCCTCCCACGGTAGAGAGGCCGCTTTCCACCTGCCCCCTGCCGCCAACCGCCTGCTGCAACCGGCGCGCCGCGGCCTCCAGAGATTCCGGCGACGCGGAGACCATTCTCCATACGGGTACCTTCTCCAGGGCCTCTCCCTTGAGGTAGTGGATGAGTGTAGCGGTGAGAGCGGCCATGCTTAGCTTGTCTATGCGCGCCGCCCTGGCCAGTGGGTGCCTTGCCAGCCGCGATATCGCCTCCGCCTTCCCCACGATGATCCCCGCCTGCGGCCCACCCAGGAGCTTGTCACCCGAAAAGCAGGCCAAGTCCACCTCCGCGGCGATGCTCTCCTGTACCATAGGCTCGTGGGCCAGGCCGAACCGGGTGGTCTCCACAAGACAGCCACTGCCCAAGTCATGGAGCGTTGGTATGCCGTGACGCGCGCCCAGCCCAACCAGCTCCCCTACTCCCGTATCGTGGGTGAAGCCGATGATGAGGAAGTTGCTGGAGTGTACCTTGAGGATCGCTCCGGTACATGGCGTGACGGCCCCCTCATAGTCCGCGAGATAGGTGCGGTTGGTGGTCCCAACCTCCCTGAGTATAGCGCCGCTCTGCGCCAGGACGTCCGATATGCGAAAGCCTCCCCCGATCTCCACGGCCTCTCCCCTTGAGACAATGACCTCCTTCTCGCAGGCGATTGCAGAGAGGCTCAGCAGTATAGCGGAGGCGTTGTTGTTCACCACAAGAGACGCCTCCGCTCCGGTCAGCTGGCGCAGGAGCCTCTCCGCGTGGGACTGGCGTGAACCCCTGACGCCCTCATCCAGGTCCATCTCCAGGTCTGTGTAGCCCGTGGCTGCCCGGCGGACGGCCTCCGCGGCCTCGAGGCTCAGGGGAGCGCGGCCCAGGTTGGTGTGCAGGATCACGCCCGTCGCGTTGATCACAGGACGCGGCCACGGCTGCCAGCGGGATGCCGCGCGCGTCCTCACGTCCTCCACCAGGTCATCGAAGGAGGGAGGCGCGCTGCCGCCCGCCACTCCCAGCCTCACCTCCTCCAAACGCCCGCGGACCAGGTACGCAACGGCCTCATGGGAGTACTCACGGATGAGCCCGCGCATCCGCTCATCGGACAGGAGTCTCTCCACGCTGGGTATGCCTCTGTAGCCGGTGGACATGGGTGGGGGCAAGTTCCTGCCTAGCTTCGGGCTGGGACCCGTTGCCTCCCCTGGGACTCCCTGGCCAGAGCCAGAATCTCCTCAGGAGTAAAGAAAGAGCGTCTTTGGCCTACCGGAGCGTTGCTCTCACTGTCGTACGAGCCGTCGTAGGCCTCCTGAATCCTGTCGTATATGTACTTCACAACCCTGCTGGTGGTGGTATATCTGCCCAACTGGCCGGTCTCCACCTTGAGCCTCCGGTTGAGAACGGAGACTATCCCGTCCATGCCGGATAGAGCGCCGATGACGCTATGCTCCCCCGCCGCTTCACCCACGACCGCCGCATCGAAGGCCAGGTAGATGGGCCCACCCTCGGCCTGCTCTCCACGGCTCATCCCCGTCTGATGAATACCCGCCTGGGTGGAGAACACGTCCCCTATTATGGGCTGCTTGGGTGGTATGGGTATAACCTCGTCGGTCAGCAGGTCGCGGATCACCCTCAGGGTCTTCAGGTCCAGTCCGGGGTCTCCGTACAAGCGAATGTACCCCGCCGCCACCTGCTCCAAGGACGTGTTGCCGGTCCTCTCGCCAAGCCCGGCAAAGGCCACGTTGACCCGCTTGCACCCGTAGCGGTAGGCGGCGATGCTGTTTGCAGTCGCCATGCCGAAGTCGTTATGGCCGTGGAACTCCAACTCTGCCCCGGTCTCCTGTAGCAGGGTGGAAATGAGCTTGGGTATGCCTACGGGGAGAGGGGCATATGGGTCCGGTGACCCCCACCCGATGGTGTCGCACACGCGGAACTTGGCCCACCCCTCTGTCTCTTTCAGGACACGCTGCATGAATGGTATGACAAAGCCGTAGATGTCGGCCTTTGTGGTGTCCTCCAAGTGCACCCTGGGGCGTATTCCGTACTCACAGGCAGTCATTATGGGAGAGAGGTATCTCTCCGCCGCAACCTCCTTGCTCGGGTGTCCCAGCTTGTCGAAGATGTGGTGGTCGGAGCTGGAGGCGAGCATCCCCGTCTCCTTTATCCTGCCTTGGGAGACGTCCACCAGCATCTTGATGTCCTTGGGAAGCGCCCTGGTCCAGGTGGTCACCTGGGGAAACGGGTATTCCCTTTCCAGTAGCCTGTCCAACGCCCACAGGTCTCGCTTCTGATATATGAAGACCTCCACCTGCTCTATGAGCCCTGTTCCGTTGTCCAGTTGGTGGAGCAGGTCGTAGTACTTGAGGCGCGTCTCCGACGGGAAGACGGCGAAGTGAGGGTCCTGCGCCCCGTCCCTCAGAGTGGTATCGGTGATGAGCTTTGGATGGGTCTTGTCCGTCTCAGGGGGAATAGCCGCAGGCTCAGCCTCCAGCGGCAGGGGTGGAAACCGCCCCTGATAGTTGAAATACCGCTTCTCCGGGTTTATGTGATGCTCCGCCATAGCAACCCCTTCCCGTCGCGTCTTTGCACGACGCTACAGCCTTCTCCTTCCGCTGATCCCGTCCAACGTCCGTCTGTTAATCAGCGTAGCAACCAATTGGTCTATCATCTCGCCCTTCACGCCTTTGCTGGGCGCTCTTCTACCCAAGTGAGTTAGTATTGCCTTTATGAAACTGTTGGGGAACCTCTTTGAATCTTCCAACTCGCTTCGCATTGCGCCTTCAGGCAATGCGCTGAGACCTGCAATGGTCTGCTCAATGACTTCCTCAGAGAACGACGAGGCTGCCTGGGTCGGTTTGCTGCCGTTTCTCACGCGAGGTTTGGCTGATTTCCCGTTAGAGCCTCCACGCAGGGCGGGATTCCGGTTTACAATGCTCTCCAGATTTACCAGAGCCTCTTTTGCCTTGGAAGCCTCCTCAGTTGTAGGCATAGCTCCAAAGACATTGCTGAGGTCTCCTAGGAACGCCACAAGCTCATTGAGAGCCCTGACGGTCTCTTCTCTTTCATCTGGAGAGGGCAATTCGTCTAAGGTCTTCCTCACGCTTAGAGTAAGGCTTCTCCATTGCTTAACGTTGCTCACGGGAACCTCCTCAGGAATTCGTTCGTTATATTCTCATATTCAGATTTCCGAGCTGCCCGCCGGGCATTTGGCGTGTTTGCAAGCCAAATTGGTAATCTGAGCTCAGCAGCTTCACTGTAGCCGATTAGCTCAGTAGTGTAGTCGTCAAAGCACATGCCCGGAAAGGCGCCGTGTAATGTCGTCATCCACCCTTCATGCTGATCTGTGATCCTGGTGCCACCAATGCGAACTTTTACCGAAACAATTCCACCCATCTCAGCGACGCCTATGCCAGTAGCGCCAGCCACGTTAGCGACTCCGCTGACATTCTTCCGAATAACGTCGACCTTGTCCTTAAGGATCTGGATCCCTATCCTAGACAGGAATTCTGGAATCGTTGTTACAACATACCAGTCCGAGGCAACGAGGGCATTTTGGGTCATCATATAAATGTTGGGGGGACAATCGAACAGGATATAGTCGTACGCATCCTGCACTTCTGCGAGCGCATCCTTGAGAAAGAGCCATTCTCGAAGGCTATTCTGAGCCTGGCTCTGGAGTTCCCTAAACGGATTTCGACCAGGCTGTTGTAGAGCTGGTGGAGCAGCGCTTCCCAGATCTTCGCCCAGCAAATCCAAATCACATGGTATGAGGTCCACATTATTTACTTTCGTGAAGCGCCCTCCGATACGGTCTTTCCAAACGTAATGTTGTGTCTGAAGGAGGAGCTTTTTTTGATAACGCGAGTAGAGCGTCGCTACCGTCCCATTGTTCCGCTTGAACCGGTCCCAATCATCGTATTCAACGGCAAGAAACGTCAAGTTGGTTTGGGGGTCTATGTCCACAAGCAATACCCGCTTACCGTGGTGATAAGCCAGGCTGCATCCCACATGATAAGTGGTCGTGGTCTTTCCCACACCACCCTTATAGTTAATGAAGCTAACGATCTTAGCCATATATCCTACCCTTCAACAACCCGGAAACCGCATAGCCGAGTGGCAGCCTCGTGGGCGCTGCGCCCGCGCCCTTCGCGCCCCAGCCTAGTCTTCCTCCAGGGTAGACGTGTCGCCCTCCGGGAGGCCCAGCTCCCTGGCCTTCAGCAGGCGCCGCATGATCTTCCCGCTGCGGGTCTTGGGCAGCGAGTCCACAAACTCAATCTCCCGCGGGGCAACCGCCGCCGCCAGCTTCTGGCGGACAAAGCGCATTATATCGTTGCGCAGGCTATCGGAGGGCTGGCTGCCTTCGTGGAGGGACACGAACGCCTTGACTACCTCCATAGCCACCGGGTCCGGCTTGCCGATGACCCCGGCTTCCGCCACCGCCGGATGCTCGATGAGCGCGCTCTCCACCTCAAACGGCCCCACAAGATGTCCTGCCGTGTTTATCACGTCGTCGGCGCGGCCAACGAACCAGAAGTAGCCGTCCTCGTCCATGCGCGCCCGGTCTCCGGTAACGTACCATCCGTTCTTGAACTTGGAATCGTACATCTCCTGGTTGCGCCAGTACGTGCGGAACATGGAGGGCCAACCGGGACGAATCGACAGGTCTCCCTCCTGCCCCGGCTCCACCTCCACGCCGTCGTCGTCCACTATCGCCACCTCCACGCCCGGAATGGGACGCCCCATCGAGCCGGGACGGATGTCCATTGAGGGGTAGTTGGCTATGAGGATCGCCCCCGTCTCGGTCTGCCACCAGTTGTCGTGGAAGGGCAGGCCGAGCGCTTTCACACCCCACACAACCGCCTCCGGATTGAGGGGCTCGCCCACCGAGCACATGTAGCGCAGGCTGGAGAGGTCGTACCGTCCGGGAATATCGTCCCCGGCTCTCATCAACATTCGTATGGCCGTGGGAGCGGTGTACCACACCGTGACGCCGTACTTCTGAATCACCTGGTACCACGCGCTGGCGCGGAAGCCCCCCTCGTAGATAACCTGTGTGATGCCGTTGGTCCACGGCGCGGACATACCGTAGGACGTGCCGGTGACCCATCCGGGGTCGGCGGTGCACCAGTAGACGTCGTCATCGTGGAGGTCAAGGGCCCACCGGCCGGTTGCCATGTGCTGCAACGCCGCCAGGTGGGCGTGGACGGCGCCCTTGGGCTTGCCCGTTGTGCCGGAGGTGTAGTGCATGATGGAGTAGTCCTCCTCCGTGGTGGGCGCGATGTCGAAGTCGGACGACGCCGAGGCCATCTCCTCCTCGTAGCTGATGTCCCCCGCAACCAGGGGCTCCTGGGAGCGGTTGTTCTTGTTGACGATTACGATGCGCTTGAGGTCCGGCAGGTCGCCAAGGATGCCGCTGATGCGGCTGCGCAATTCGGGCGTGACGATGAGCGCCTTGGCCCCGCTGTCCAGCAGGCGGTCCTTCACCGGGTCCGGCCCAAAGGCGGAGAACAGAGGCCCGGCGATGGCGCCCACCTTCAGTATGCCAAAGAAGGCCACGTAAAGCTCCGGGATGCGTCCCATGAACAGGAACACCCTGTCGCCCTTCTCCACTCCAAGACCCCGTAGCACGTTGGCGAACCTGTCCGTCAGCTCCTTCATCTGGCCGAAGGTGTACCGCTCCTCCTCGCCGCCCGCGCCCTCCCAGTACATGGCGATCCGATCTCTCCTGGGGCCATTGGCATGCCTGTCGATGGCCTCGTAGGCCAGGTTCAGGCCTCCGCCCGGAAGTCCGTTCAACTCCTGCCTCATCTGCTGCCAGGAGAATCCTTTGTGCAGGTCCCCGTACTCTCCTATGTTCGGACGCACCTTGATTTCCTCAAGGCTGGGTTTGGCGATTATCGGATAATCCATGACACTCCTCTCTACGGAAGGTGGGGTATCGGTGGAAACAACTACATCTTAACGGATAGTTAGGAACTGGCACAATCCCTTGAACCGAACGGGCCACGTCCGGCATTAGCGCGGACAGATGCTACAATGGACAGACCGCACGAGCAATATGAGCGCGATGACATACCCTTCAGCCCTAGCTTAATCTCTCATGACTTTTGGTACAGGGCGATAGCCTCCTTTGGAGTAAGCATATTGATGCCCATGTGTGGTCGGGTAGTGTTGTAGGCGTCAAGGAAGCGCTGATACCAAGTGTTCAGCTCCTGGTGGTCTTGGGGCGCTTCCTCTAACCGGAAGAAGCATTCCTCTTCGTCCGTGCGGAAACTCCGCTCGATTACCGCGTTCTCATTGGGAGAACTCTTGTGGATGTAGAAGTGTTCAAGGCCGAGTTCGGCGCACTTGGCGCGAAAGCGTCTCTGAAACTCCAGTCCATTGTCCGTCTGGACGTAGTGCAACGGGAAGGGGAACTGCTGTGTGGCATAGTACAGGGCCAAGAGTGTTCCCCCCTCATCCAGCTTGGGGAGGATTAGCCCAACCTTGTAGCGAGAGGAGATGTCCATCGCCGCGTACAGGTAGCAAGTGTACGGCAACCCGGACAACTCAGGAGTGACGTACTTCACGTCCATCTGAAGGTAGCCTAAGCCCGGGCAGTTACGAGGCCGCATGACTTGGCCGTTCTGAAAGCGAGGTCGCCGTCGCTTCGTACTGGGGCGAACCAAGCCCACGCGTTGCAAATACCGATGAATGGTCGATGCCGAGACCTCCAGCCCTTGAGCCTGGGCCAAGACCGCTAGCTTCTCCCGACAGAAGCCGGTCGCTTCCCTCCACCTTCGCACTTGGGCGGCAGCCTCCCCCCACAGCGCACGCTTGGGGTGTTTGGGTGCAGTAGACTTGCGCCGCACGCCCTGCCAGCGCACGTATCCCCAGGGCTGCCGCCCTCGATCCACCCAGCGTTTGACGGTCAGGCGGTCTACGTGCAAACGACGGGCCGTTTCCGAAACGTTCTGATCGCACACCTTCCATGTTTCGATGATGGTCCGTACTGGTAATCTGCTCATGGCTCATTCTAGAGCCTCTGTACCATATGTGGTGACAATCCAAGGGCGAAGAGAAACGCGGAATAGTACGGAATGAGAGGCATTTGCCAAAGGACGGTTGCCGTCAGCTATGCTAAAATTCAACGGTATGATAAGCGCCACTATATCCAAGCAGCTCAGGGCCACTCCCACCCAGCCTGGGGTATACCTGCTGAAGGACTCCAGGGGACAGGTGCTTTACGTAGGTAAAGCCGCCAGCCTGCGGCATCGCCTCCAGTCGTACTTTGGCTCGCCCTCCGGCCAGGACCCCAAGATACACAACCTGGTCGCCATCGTTAGGGATTTCGAGTTCATCGTCACCGAATCGGAGGCGGAGGCCCTGATCCTGGAGAACACCCTCATCAAGAAACAGAAGCCAAAGTACAACGCGCGGCTCAAGGACGACAAGACATATCCTTACCTTAAGATCGGCGTCAACGAGGATTTCCCGCAGGTGTACATCACCCGCCGGGTGTCAAGCGACGGCGCCCGCTACTTTGGCCCCTACGCCAGCGCAGGCTCCGTGCGCAAGACCATGAGCCTGTTGAAGAAGCTGTTTCCCTATCGTTCCTGCACTAGAGAGATCACGGGAAGCGACTCGCGGCCCTGCCTGGAGTACCATATCAACCGGTGCGTGGCGCCGTGCATAGGCGCGGCCGACAAGGAGGAGTACCGCAGGGTCATAGACCAGGTGGTCATGTTCATGGAGGGCAGGACGGAGGCGGTGGTGAGAGACCTGCGGGACAAGATGGAGTCTGCAGCAGAGACCCTGGAGTTTGAGAGGGCGTCCCTGCTGCGTGATCAGCTCAAGGCCATAGAGCGGGTGACGGAGGGCCAGAAGGTGGTGTCCCTAGCCGAGGAGGACCAGGACGTTATTGCGATGGCGAGAGGGAGGGACGAGGCGTGGGTGGAGGTCTTCTTTGTGCGCCGTGGCAAGCTCATTGGACGCGAGCACTTCATCATGGACGGGGTGCAGGACGACGAGCCGGGACACGTCATGGCGAACTTCGTCAAGCAGTACTATGACTCGGCGCCACAGGTGCCCCCGCGCCTGCTGCTCCAGCACCCACTGGAGGACGGCGACCTGATCCGGCAGTGGCTGGAGCGGAAGCGGGGCAGGAAGGTGGAGCTTCGCGTGCCTGAGCGCGGGGAGAAGCGCAAGCTGGTGGAGATGGTTGCGGAGAACGCAGTCCAGGGGTTTGAGCAGCTCAAGGTGAAGTGGCTTTCAGACACGGACGCCCTGGAGTCTGCAATGGATGAGCTCCAGGAGAGGCTCAACCTGCCGAGGCCGCCCAGGCGTATGGAATGCTACGATATATCCAACATCCAGGGCACAACCCCCGTGGGTAGCATGGTGGTCTTCGAGGACGGCCAGGCCAGGTCGTCCCACTACCGCAGGTTCAAGATTAAGACTGTGGAGGGCATAGACGACTACGCCATGATGCAGGAGATGCTGCGCCGTCGCTTCCAACGCCTGGGCCGCGCCAAGGCGAAGGACAATGAGAGCGCCGCGGAGTACGGCCGGGAGCAAGGCCGGTCCTGGGGAATCATCCCTGACCTGGTCCTCATAGACGGGGGCAAAGGCCACCTGAACGCCGTGGTGGAGGTTTTTCTTGAGCTGGGTATAGATAACGTTCCACTGGCGAGCCTGGCCAAGGAGCAGGAGGAGATATTCGTGAGGGATACTCCGGAGTCCATTATGCTGCCGCGCAGCTCTCCTGCCCTGTACCTGGTGCAGCGTCTACGGGATGAGGCCCATCGCTTTGCCGTCACCTATCACCAAAAGAGCCGTACCAAGAAGGGGTTGCAGTCTGCCATGGACCTGGCGCCGGGCATTGGCCCCAAGCGCAGGCGTATGCTGCTGCGGAGGTTTGGGTCCGTGAAGGGCGTCAAGGAGGCGTCGACGGAGGACCTGGCAGCCGTACCCGGAATGACCCGCACACTGGCGCAGAGGGTGAAGGAGTATCTTTAAGAGGTGATCAAGTACGCCCTCATGGGCTTCGGC
Source organism: Dehalococcoidia bacterium (assembly GCA_965221925.1). GTDB lineage: Bacteria > Chloroflexota > Dehalococcoidia > Lucifugimonadales > UBA2985 > JAPPHY01. Next base: position 1,682,984 of record OZ244924.1, read on the forward strand.
GTAAGCGTGTTGTGCCTGCTGATCCCCCTTGCGCACTTTGTCTCCGGGCCACTGGCCCCGCTGATCGGCGGATGGTTCGCCGGGAACAACGCGAAGGCAGAGCCGGGGCAGGCAGCGGAGATTGGCCTGCTTATGGGTGTCCTGATGGCGATTCCGGCTGTGGCCGCGCCCAGGATTGTCGATGCCCTGGCGCCGTCCCTCATGTCCTGGGCGGGCGACGGCCTGCTGCTGGCCATCGGTATCGGGTTGCCGCTGTACACGGCGCTCTTGGGGACGGCCGGCGCGTTGATAGGCGGACGCATGGTCGCCAAGTCCTGACGCTATGGTGGGCCTATCATCGTCCGCGCGCGGACTGCCCTAGTGCGATTCCACCCCTGTGCCCGCCGACCGCTGCATCTCCGCCTCCTCCAGCAATCGCCCCAGCAGCACACGGGCCTCTCTCTGTCGCAGGTCAAGGCTCGATATGCCCACGGCCCGCCACAGCGTACCGGAGGATACTCGCACGGTGACGCTCTCCCCCACCTGCGGCAGGTCCACGCCCAAAGCCTGCGCCACAAAGGCGGCGGTCCAGGTGCCCACCCTCCCGGAGTGGCATCTGGCAATAGCTCTGCGCCTGTGCAGCAGGGTGACGCCGGTCCTCCACCTCTTGAGCGTCACCTCTATGCGCGCCGATGGCGACGCCAGAAGCCTGTCGGCGTACTCTTGGGCCTTTCTTCGGCTTACGGACATCGCATGGGTTGGAGCGGGCCTCAGCCGGGCTGTGTGGACTCCATCAGTGCCTGCGCCACCTCCGGGCGGGTAAACTCCTCCGGCGGCATCTCTCCCCGGGCCAACATAGCCCGCACCTGGGCGCCGCTCAGGCTGACCCTGTGCTCGGCGCTGTGAGGGCAGGTCTTCTCCGTCGCCATCGCCTGGCACCGGCGGCAGAAGAAGGAGTTTTCAAAGAACATGGGCTTTATACCCAGCGCCTCCGAGTCGAACTCCTTGAAGATGTGTTGGGCGTCATAGGGCCCGTAGTAGTTCCCCACCCCGGCGTGGTCGCGCCCAACGATGAAGTGGGTGCAGCCGTAGTTCTTGCGCACTAGGGCGTGGAAGATGGCCTCTCTTGGGCCCGCGTAGCGCATGAATGCGGGCAATACGGAGAGCAGCACGCGCCCTGACGGATAGTAGTTGTCCAGCAGCGCCCGGTAGCAGCGCATACGCACTGACGCTGATATGTCGTCGCCCTTGGTTTCCCCCAGCATGGGATGAAGCAGCAGGCCGTCCAGAGCCTCCAGGGCGCACTTCTGGATATACTCGTGGGCGCGGTGCACGGGGTTGCGGGTCTGAAAGCCCACCACGGTGTTCCATCCCAGCCCGGATATGTCCTCCCTGGTCTGGGCCGGAGTGCGATAGTGGGCCGAGATGCCCTCCTCCAGCGCGGGGCGTCCCGGGAACATGGTTATCTTTCCTCCCAGGAGCACGTCGCCTTCCTGGTAGAGGTTGGCGACCCCCGGGTGCTGCTCTTCCGTTGTGCGATAGACCTGCTGCGCCTCTTCCTGCCTGTCCCGGCGGAACTTCCCCTCCAGGGAGAGGATGCCGACGACCTCCCCGCCTTCGAGCGACAGCGCGGCCTGCTTCCCCTCCTTGAGCTCGGCAGCATGGTGCGAGTCCACCCCCAGAGTTACGGGAAGGGGCCAGGGGCGGCCGTTTGCCAGGTGCATGTTCTTGACTACTGCCGTGTAGTCCTCATGCCCCATGAATCCCTGCAGGGGGCTGAAGGCCCCCTGGGCTATCATATGCGCATCGGAGAGCTGTCTTGGGTTGATGACCACCCTTGGGAGGCTCTTGACCTCCTCCCTGAGGGTCTGGGCCTTCTCCTCCTCAGCGTACTGGTTGATCAGTGTCCCACCGTGCGGAGCTATCAACTCCCCTTCTCCGCGGCGGCCTTGATGCTGTCCATGGACTCGATTACGTGGAGGCCGCACTCCTTGGAGTTGGGGTCGGTCTCCCACCACCAGCGGCCCGCTCTGGGGTCCTCCTCAGGCTCAACGGCCCGCGTGCATGGAAGGCACCCTATGCTGGGGAAGTTGTTGTCGTGGAGCTCGTTGTAGGGCACTTTGTTCTCGCGGATGTAGCTCCACACCCGGTCGGACGACCACTCTGCCAGTGGGTTGATCTTTATGCGATTCCCGTGAGCGGCATCCATCTCCACCTTGCCAATGTCCACCCTGGTCACCGCCTGGTCGCGGCGAAGCCCGCTTATCCAGGCGCTCAGTCCCTCCAGCGCCCTTCCCAGGGGCTCCATCTTCCGGATCCCGCAGCAGAGCTTCCGGTATTCCTCAGCCTTGTAGAACAGGTTGTAGCCGTGCTCCTTCACCATGTCCGCCACCTGGGCCATGTCCGGGTAGTAGGCCTCCACGTCCATGCCGTACCTCATCTGAATCTGGTCCATCACCGTGTAGGTCTCGGTGGGGAGGCGCAGCGTCTCCAGGGTGAAGACCCGCGAGGAGGGGTCGATGCGCCACATCATGTCGATGAGCGCCACGTCCTCCGCCCCAAAGCTGGAGGACAACGCCAGCCGTGGGTGGAACGTCTCCAGGGCCCACTCCAGCGCCTCTTGAGGGGACTTGCCCTCAAACTCCCTGTTCTTGGCTTCTATCTCCTCTGCCGACATTGCCGGAACCGTCTGTTCCAACATATCTTCCTCCTTCAAAACTCTGCAACTTGTCCCGCTGCTATAGCAGCTTAAGCCCCACTCCGGTCAGCGCCAGGGCAACCGCCATTCGGAGTCCTCTCTCCGGAATCCGCACAGTGAGACAACTCCCAATGATGACCCCCGGTATAGAACCGATAAGGATATTTGCCGCCAGGGCCAGGTCAACATTCCCAAATCCCAGGCGCAGCAGGCCCGCCCCAGCGGTCAGAATGGCCGAGTGGGCAGCGTCCGTCCCTACGACGTTGCGCATGGTCATACGCATAAGTGTGGTCAGCATGACGATGAACAGAGTTCCGCTGCCCACTGAAGTGAGACCCACCAGCAAGCCTATGACTGCGCCCAGTCCGACAAGAACGAGCAGCCCACTGCCGCTTGGGGTCAACCCTCCCCACGAGTCCACCCTGTGAGAGATCCACCCTCGGAAGAGCAGACGGAGGGTGAGGAAAACGCCTGCCAGGGTCAGAACGCCTCCCAACAGTCGGGGCAGGAAGACGTCTATCTCGACCCCGGAATGGTCCCCCAGGAACTTCAGCGCCACCACTCCCAGCAGCGCTCCGGGAAGGCTGCCCATGATCAGCGGCAGGACCACCCGGTAGCTGACAGCGCCCTGGCGGTGATGCTGCCAGGCCCCAAAGGACTTGGTGAACATCATCTGGAAGAGATCTGTGCCTACGGCTACGGATGGCCGGACTCCCATGAGAATCAGGAATGGGGTCATCAGGGCGCCGCCGCCCATGCCGGTCAGACCAATGAGAACGCCTATGACCAGCCCTGCCAGAAATTATTATAGGTTGTAGCTCCATTTATCTCCCAGGGAGTCCGCTTTTGCGGTGAGAGAAGGGCAAAATAAAAGCGCCCCTTTCAAGCATGTTGAAGGGGCGCGCTGCTCGCCGGCAATTGCGGTTTGCCCCTATGGTTCTCCCGTACAGCAGCATCTTATTGAGAAATTTCGCACAAGCATCCTGTTGGGCAAGATAACACAGTTTTTGGCGGGTGTCAAATGGTCTCTATAAGCCCTTCCGATGGGAAGGAAGTCATTACGTTCAGCGTTCTCTTCTTCAGTCATCTACCCATCCAGCCAGATGAGGGCGGTTGATAACTGAACCAATGGAGATTTAAGCGTTTACTTCTTGTCTCGTTCGGCTTGGCTTAGTTTTACTGTTGCCCAGCCCATCAGGGCAATTGTGGGCCATAGATAGGGACCGAAAGATAGTGAGCCTAGGAAGGCAAGGAATATGGCGATGGCTGTCATTACTGCGGCTGTCTCCCATCCGCGCTTGCGTATGGCGCAGATTAGCGCTATGAGGGTGAATATTACTGGGGATGCGAGTGCGGTCTCAGCAATTGAGTTGACGGGGTCGGATGCTGAGAGCGCTTCCTGTCTTATGGTGCGAATCCAGAAGACGGCGAACGCCCACGCCGAAGCATGGGCGCCCGTCGCTAGAACTATCGGGAGGGTCAGCCAGGGGCGCAGCAGTCTCATAGGACTACGAAGATCGCCTCGTTCCAGAGTAGCCAAGCGCAGCTTCCTGACTTGCTCATGTTCGTTGAGTAACTATAGGAGCCAGATTACCTATTTCTTTGGCTCACAATGAGACGGAATTGTCATCCATCGGTGTTGCAGTTCCAACGCGGGCGGTACGACCCCACTCCCCCAACCTGCGGGGTTGGCGCAGCGCGGAGCCGCTCAGCTCAGGCCGTTGAAATCCCTCTGTGGCGAGTACAGCCCTGCCTCATACGTCTTGCACTCCCAAACGGGCTTGTGGTGCGTGGAGCACCAGTGCTGGTCATGGCTGGACGGCTTGCAATCGGCGGTGGTGAAATGCTTGGGGTCGATCTCTTCAAAGCTTCCCGGAGCGGAGCTTGCGCCGCCTTCCGGCGTCTGGGCCGCGGAGCCGTTCTTCATGGCTATCCAGGGCTCGCCTGCGGCCTCGTCCATCCACATGAAGTCGAACTCCGCCTCACGGGCGAACTGGCGGTCCAACTCCCTGTCGCCCATGTGAAGATAGTAGTCGGCCTCAAATTTATGTTTGATCTCTATGAGTACGTGCTTGTTGGAGACGAAGTCCACCTCTATGTTGTTCTTCTCCCACATAGTCTTCTGCGAACTGATGGAGCGGTCGGAGGAACTCCCTATTATGCACCCCAAGTCCCGGGCCCTTCTCACCATGTCCAAGGTTACCGGGCCGGGTGGGTCGCCAGTTTCCAGGGTGCCGTCTATATCAAAGCTTAGTAGTATCCTCAAGTGCGGCCCTCTCTTTCATCTCACGCTGCGACCTGCGCGGCCGCTCGCGGTGGGCAACTACTCCTAAATCGAGAGCGACGTACAGGCGCACTATCGGGCATAGTACGGGAGAGCGTCTCTCTTGTCAAGCAAACCGCCCGGACACTAGCTGCGTCCAGGCGGTTTGCCAAAGCTATCCTAACCGACAAATCGTCTGCGGCCGCTCATACAGGCAGGGACGCGGCCGCTCTCAGACCTTGCCTCTACGGCTGGGCACTGGAGAGGACTACGTAGGCGGCGCTGCGGGCCGGGGCAAAGGCGCAGATGGCGGTCTCCGGCCTGCCGTTCTTTATGGTGACCTGCCGCTCGCCGGCCTGGCCCCTCAGCTGCTCGATGCTGTCTACGTACATGGCGGTCCGGGTACGCCCCACACCCAGGTTTCCGCCGCCCGATGTAAAGGGATGCGGACCCTCCACTGAGATGTCGCCGTTGAAGAAGGCCTGCGACTCCCCCTTCTTCACTCCGTGCCACTGGAACCCCTCCAGGGTCAACGGAAGGAAGAACGAGTAGCCATCGTAGGGGTTGAAGACGTCTACGTCCTCCGGGCGGAGTCCGGACCCTTCGTACACCATACCGGCAACCTGCGCCCTGGCCTCTTCCGACTCGTCCAGCGTCTCCTGGCTGCTTCGCACCGTGCCGCCCTGTCCGCCGTTGTGGTTGAGGACGTACACGGGCTGCTGCTTCATGTCCTTTGCCCGCTCTGCAGTGGTGAATACGAAGGCCCCCACTGCGTTGACGGGCCTGTCGCAGTCCCATATCCTGCAAGGCCAGAGGACGGGCCTGGCGTTCACGTAGTCCTCATAGGTGAGGCCGGAGGCGCCGTGCAGCGAGTAGAACCCCCAGGAGTGCATGAGGCCGTTCCGATGCTCGTTTATGACGGCCGGCGCAATCAGCTCCTCAAAGCTGCCCCCGTACCTGTCGCAATACTGCTGTATGGTGATGGCTCCGGTTAGCTGAAGGCCGTCCCCGCTGCTCCAGGGAGCGTTCCACTGCCTGTTGCCCCTTGCCTCCGGCGAGGCATTCTCCCCTCCGTGGCGATACCGTCCCTCGAAGTTGTTCATGCCGTAGACCAGCAGGGCGACTTCGCAGTGGCCGTCCGCTACGGACTGCGCGGTCATGCCCATCTGCTCGCCGATGGCCGGCACGTTGGACGGGGCAAACTTGACGTTGTCAAACCCGGGCATGTTGTCGATCAGCCACTTCGCGTTCAGCCGGCTCAGGCCGTACTCCGTGTCGTAGGGAGGCTCGAAGTATTGCCGGTACGGCCCCCAGTCCGCGGAGCTGCCGCCGGTGGCTCCCGCCCCGGTCTCCGGGCATATCAACATCCCGTCCACCTCTTCCCGCTTCACACCCGCGTCGTCCAGGGCCTGTTGAATGGCCATCATGCCATAGGCTCCGTAGGTCTTGTCCATAGAGACGCCGTCCCAGCGCCGGTCAACCGGCGACATTCCCCATCCCACAATCGCCACCTTCCCCATGCTTGGCCATGCGCCAAGTCCGGGCTTGTCCCTTCGGTAGCCGGTGTACTCTCCGGTGAAATCCGTTGTCATAGTATGCTCCTTCTCCCAGATGTGATTTGCGCTCTCATTGGTCCGGTAGAGGCTATGCCGGCCTACTCTACCACCTTCCAATCGTGTATCAGCTGACCTGGCGCAACCTCCTCGAAGATCAGCTCCACCGGGGCTCCTATGGGGACCTGTTTCGACGGCGTCCCCGGCAGGTTGGCGTAGAAGTTGATTTTCGGGTCCTCGTCCAGGGTTACGATAGCCACGTTATAGGGCTGGTCCGGTATGCGAACCTGGTATCTGCCGTCGTACACCACAAAGAAGGACAGTACGTGGCCCTTCCCTTCAACCTCTTTCCACCCAAGGCTTCCTGAGCCACAGTCCTGGCAGGCAGGCCGCGGGGGATACTGAAGGGTGTTGCAGCCGTTGCAGCTCTGGACCACCAAACGCCTCTCGTTTATGGCGTCCCAGAAGGGCTGGCTCTGTTCGTCCGGTACCGGGATCAGCTTCGACATATCTCACCTCATTTCCCAGAATCTTCGGGTACTTCCCAAGGCTGTTTGACCTGTATCTATTGCGATGGGCGCTACGCGGCTGGCGGTTCATCGCACTCGCGGGGCCTACTTCTCTCAGGGCAAGCCAACGACAGTAGGCAGCGACTCAAGGGGCAACGACCACAGGCATAATAAGCCACAGCCGCAAGATAGTCAATCCTCAGTACAGAAGGACGCGGCCCCTTGCCCCGCTCGTTCTACGGTGGGTGGACAACGTCACCGCCGTTTGGTATCGTCAAAAGCGTTCTACCCCGCAGCCACCCGCGACGCGAGAGGCGCAGGTGGTGGATGAGGCCCGCGTTGCCGGACTCAGAAAGCCGCGCAACCCGGCGACGCGAAGGAGGACTCACCGATGGTAAGGCCCACCTGGTACGCCAAGCACCCCCCGGCGTGTACCTGCGCCGACTGCGAGGGAAAGCGATTCATGCTCCGGCAGCACGGGAAGGTTGGCCGGAACGAAAAGTGCCCGTGCGGTAGCGGTAAGAAGTTCAAGAGATGCCACGGACAGTAAAGCCGGGCGCGTCGCCCCGACCGCCAAACGCCAACGGTAACTTCAGTTGACGCGCGCAGGCCCCGTCGTTTCTCGTGACGTTGGCCTGCCATTGGACTGGGAGCGTTCGATGGACATGAGGACGTCGGCGAGCTTGTAGGGGTCGTGGCGAGTTGGGAACCCGTCGTTGACCACGTCCGCCGCAATGACGGCGCCCTTGAAACCGGCTATGTGTGAGACGTGTGGAACAGCCGCCTGGCCCCATTCCTGGGGCAGGTCCCGCGCCTTGCTGTTCACCACCATGTGGCTGACGGACACGCCGGAATGGGCTTGAAACGCCATCAGGTGTTCCGCCGCGCCAAATCCGTCGGTCTCATATGGCTGGGTGGCTACGTTGCACACGAATACCGTGGGGGCCTGGGATGACGCTACGGCCTCGCCTATTTCCGGGAGCAGGAAGTTGGGGATGATACTGGTATAGAGGCTCCCCGGACCGATGACAATCAGCTCAGCCTGGCGGATAGCCTCCAGGGCGGCCTCGTTTGCGGTCGCGCCGGCGGGCTCCAGCCAGATGCGCCGCAGTGGGTCTGTGGCATGGCCTACGGCCGATTCGCCCTTCAGGACGCGTCCTGAAACGGTTTCACCCATCAGAACCAGTCCAATGTTGTTGGACACGGGAACAACCCTGCCGGATACGGCCAGAATCTCTGCGGCGGCCTCCAGTCCCTCCTGGAACCCCCCCTGCTTCTCATACAGGGCCGCCAACAGTAGATTGCCCAGGCTGTGCCCACCCAGATTGGAATCGGCATTGAAGCGGTAGTCGAACAGATCCTCCATGAGCGGACTCGCTTCCGAGAGGGCGATGAGACAGTTGCGGGCGTCCCCCGGAGGCGGCATGTTCAGGTCGTCTCTCAGACGGCCGGAACTCCCGCCGTCGTCCGCAATGGTAACTATGGCCGTCAGGTTCCCCGTTTTGCGCTTGATCCCGCGAAGGAGGGTGGACACGCCGGTGCCTCCGCCAATCGCAACCACGCGGGGCCCGCGTCCCCGGTTCTGCATTATTTCCACAGCCGCCAGTATGTCCATGCCTCCCTGGCTTTGAGAAGCGCCCCTGACAACCCATCCATAGATACGATGCAAGGCCACTCCACCCAGCCCCATCCCCGCCAGCATCAGCGCCGCGCTCCGCACCACCGCAGGAAGTACGCCAGGCCCCGCCGGGTCCCCGGGCGCAGTCATGGCAAATCCAACGCCCAGGCTGAACAGGGCCAGCCCCAGGGCCAGAAGCGCGAGCCACCGCTTCAGTCCCAGTCCAGGCCGCATCAGGACCCTGATCCGCAATCTCCGGTTGGCCGGGACCCTACCGAGCGACTCTTTTGAAAGATCTGCCATATCAAGCACGTCCATCATGGGCTGAGCGTCCGGGGACAGGCTTCCGTCTCATCATGCCGGCCCCCGCGCAGGTTGGCGAGTATCGCAGGCTGTGGGAGGGTACGGTATTGCTTGCCAAAACGTGAGACAAGCGTCTCGCCGCTGCCCGTGATCCCCGTCGGCATGATATTCACAGGGCGCCTGCGAGACTCCAGGGACGGCAGGCCTGACGACGACCATACGGCGGCTCTCAATCCGGAACAAGCTCAGATACGTATATATAATTGTAGCACATGACGGGAATCAGGGCAGACACTCCGGGGTGGCGAAGCGGCGGGATACGTGGCATTATGTACAAGTACGGCATCAAGGGAGTGGATAAGAGATAGGAGAGGCGCTATGAGAATAGTGAACTGGCTGTACTACAACCTTCTCTACAGATGGCATGGGGGAAATGAGCTATACGTGGAGAAGCTGGAACGGGAGAACCGCGAAATGCTTGGGATGGGTCGGAAGCGGAGGACATCCAAGGAAAACGTACAGAACGTCAAGTCCAAGTATGAGTTCGACATGATTTACGGCGACGACACAGCCGGCAAGATGATGCTCCAGTAGCCTCTCCCCCGCGCCACAGGGATGGATTCCTGCTTTCGGAGACCTTTGCATAACTCTGGGCGTCATCCTGTGAAAAGACGCTCCAACTGTCATTCCGAACGGAGCGCAGCGGAGTGAGGAATCTAAAGGCTCTCATCCCCCACGAGGACCCTTGTGGCTGGAATCTTCTCATGACTACGGCGCAACGTCTTAGATTCCTCGCTGCGCTCGGAATGACATCAAATGGCGCGTTGGGCGGTTGCGCAATGGTCTCCTTTCGCAGGAATGGTTACGGTCAGAGGCGGCATGCGGCCCCCGCGCTCACTAACCACCCCTGCGAAAGCAGGGGTCTACCGCTCCCTATTGTCCGGCGTATTCTGTAGCGCCCGCGCGGCGCCTCGCCACCGCTTCAGCCCTGGGTTCCTGCCCCGTGTAGTAGTACGAGACGCGCTTTCGCAGGAACGACGCCCTTCTCCCCTGCCCCTGCTCTGACGGCGGCATCCGGCATACCAACTTGGACTGGCGAGAGCCGGCCTTGCCGGCCTTCAAACACACCTCGCGCCCTTTCTGAAATTACCGTAACCTGCTTGTTACCAACGTGTAATGCGGATGCAATGCTTTCTGTGGTAGAGTATCATTGTTGCTTGACTTCACCCGTTGCAGGAACGCCGGTAGAGGCCACATCGCAGGATGAACCGGGCAGGATGGTTGGGCATCATGGGAGAGCGGGACGCCCAGCCGCCCCACGTCTATTCCCGGAGGGTTGTCGATCATGCTAAAGGATTCCATATCCTTGCGACACTCCATGAATGAGTGCCTTGCCGAAGATGGCGCCGTAAGGCCCGTCTACCAGGGCCTTATGGACAATCTGGAGAGGCTTGGCCCTGCCGAAATGCAGCGCCGCTGGCAGCAGGCCAAGGAGCAAGCTACCAAGGAGGCCTTCACCTTCCGCATGGACCCGCGCGAGTTCCGCACTGTGCCCATCGACTGGATTCCCAGGATCATTCCCAAGGACCACTGGGACAACATTGCGCGGGGTGTTGCGCAGCGATTGAAGTCCATCAACCGGTTCATGCTGGACCTGTACTGCGGCGAGCAGGACATAGTGCCGCCGGACGTCCTCTTCTCCTGCCACTACTTCAATCCGGAGCTCCAGGATTTCCGGCCTCCCCGCGACGTCTTCGTCCACATCTACGGTATCGATCTCGTCCACATGGGTGACGGGAGGTACGTGGTGCTGGAGGATAACCTGCGCATACCATCCGGCATCACATACCAGATGAAGTCCACAGAAATCGGCCTGAGGGTCATGCCAGAGCTATCCGAGGGCTACAACATAATCCCCTACGACATCAAGTCCGCCTACCAGAAGATGTTCCTCTCCCTCTGCGACAAGGAATCGCCGGTCTGCGTGCTGCTGACGGACAGCAAGTACGGGTCCGCCTTCTTCGAGCATCGCTACCTGTCGGAGATGCTGGGTATAGCCCTGGTGGAAGGCTCCGACCTGTACGTCGGCCATAACGGCCGCGTCTGGGCCAGGTCAATGGACGGCGATTTTGAGGTGGACCTGATCTACCGGCGGGTGGAAGACTTGGACATGTTTGTCCCAGGGTTGACGGAAGCCTACCTCAACCATAAAGTAGCGCTGGTGAATGCTATGGGAACCGGCGCTTGCGATGACAAACTGGTCTTCCTGTGGGTGCCGGACATGATAAAGAACTATTTGGGAGAAGACCCCGTTCTGGAGCAGGCGGTCTCCTACGACCTGCGCTCCCCCACGGACAGGCAATACGTCCTGCAGAACATGGACAACCTTGTGCTGAAGACGCGCCAGGGTTACGGCGGGCTGGGAGTCTTCATTATGCCGGACCTTGGGAGCATCTACAGGAGCCGACTAACCCGGCAGGTGATAGAGCAGCCGCAGACTTTCATTGCCCAGGAGACGCTGGACTTCTCAAGGCATGTGGTGTTCGATGAAGCGAGCGGTCGGCTGGAGGAACGGTACGTAGACCTGAGGGTGTTTGCCACCCAGGATGGCAATGGTGAGGTTAACGTGTTCCCGGGAGGCCTTACCAGAGTATCCCAGCTTTCCAGTCGGGTCACCAATAACTCATCAGGTGGTTCATGCAAGCCGAGCTGGGTAGTCACGTAGGCAACGGCGCCGTCCCAGTCCACTATGCCTACGCCGCTAGATATTCCTACTCTGACGTGGTAGTCCAGAACGATAACTTTCTGAGGCTTTCGGCGTACGCCGACCGGCGCCAGAAGGTGGAGAGCCACGACATTCAGACTCACCCGTCCGGCCGGAAGGTCACATTCGCCGACAGGCTTGGGAACGTTGTCCATCGCGTGCGTATCATGGCGCCTCACCAGGAGCTTGTCATCGCCTCCATAGGCGAGGTGCATCTGGACAAGACGCCGCCGGAGGTTGCCGACGTGCCTCTACCAGCCCTCCGGTACAACACGGAAGCGGATGAGTTCCTTATGCCGTCTCCCCTGGTGGACCCCGCAACCGTGGCCGGTGAAGCCAGAGCGCTGGCGGGCAATGCCGCCACCCTGCTGGAGGTTATTCACAGAGTGGTCAAGTGGGTGAGAGAGGAAATCAAGTACCAGAGGGGCAACACCTCGGTCAACACCTCGGCCGCCGACGTGCTGGTCTCCGGCGAGGGCGTGTGCCAGGACAAGACCCATCTGGCGTTGGGCATGGCGCGGGCTCTGGGCATCCCTGCCCGGTACGTGAGCGGGCTGCTCACCCGGCAGGCCGGCGAGACCCACGCGTGGCTGGAGTTCCTCCACCCCCAGGCCGGCTGGTTGCCCGCCGACCCCACAAGGGGTATAGTCATAGACACGGGGGACGACTACCTCAAGTTTGGGGTGGGTCGTGACTACTCTGAGGTGCCCCCTGTATCCGGCTCCTTTATCTCAAGGGGGTATGGATACCTGGAATTTGCCAAGGCTCAGGTCTACTTTGACAGGGACGCCATTTCATTTGAGGACGCCCTGAGCCTTATTGCCAACCAATAACCAGTGAAAGAGGTGCAGGATAGATGGTAGAACCAAGGGCTTTCACCTTAAGCTCCGACAGATGGCTTACCGATTCCAGAGTGTACAACCTGATATGGATGGGACGCTGGCTGGAACGCTCGGAGAACGTGGCGCGTGTTATCAACACCTTTGCCAAAGCGGCGATGGACAACGGACACGATATCCATACCCTCTCCGCGTCTCTGGTCAACGCCGCAAGGGTCCGCGGCATATACGTTGAAGACCCAGATCACTCTCTGTCCATGCTGCTGAAGTACCATGAATCCTCCTCCGTATACCACAGCATGGCTACCGCACGCAACAACGCCACCCAGGTGGGCACGGTGGAGCTGATCAGAGCCATATCCCAGATACTGCTTGAGCTGGATCGGACAAGGCTTCCACTGGCCTCCACGGAGGACGCTCTCAGACTCAGCTCCAGCATTCTGGAAGGTCTCAACCGGGTCTATGCGGTAATCGAGTCCAGTTGGTTCCATCAGGAGGCCTTGTCCGAGGAGGAGGTCTACCGGAGATTCGTCCAGCAGTAGCCACGTCCGCCCCCCTCCCCTGCCAAGTCTGTCCCGCCGCCTTAGCGCGCTCCCGGCATTGCGCTTCGACTAATGCTTCCAGGCGTCGTCTTGCTGGAGCATTGCGCGTGTGCGATTGATCTCGCCTGCATGGTACAGGTCATGTCCCAGCATGGTTGTCACAAGGTAGTACGTGGAGACGAGGCTTCCCCAGTGGGCCTTGCGAAGCGCCTCCGGCTCTGCGTCGCTTTCCAACTCTCGGATGCAGTCCGTCAGGTACAGATGCGCCTCGCGCAGCCACTCGATGGCCCTGGCCGGGTCTGCGAGGCGTTCCGGCCCGGGGCTGGATCGCACATCGTCTCTTTAAGTGGCTCGAACACCGGAAGCCCACCACATGATATTCCCGACAAGACGAACCCACCAGTTGTCAAGTGAGTCTCAGAATGCAGCAACCAAGCACAATCTCCCGACTTCCCCATACTAGTGGAGTATCGGTAATAGCCATCCCCTTGACCAACCAGCTCATGGTTATGCACCCAGGTAGTTGCGCCCTGAAGGTTAAGGAATGGCAGAGGCACACAAGGGAATCAATCGTTGTCGAACGTCCTGCTGGACTTCACGCTATACTCTGCCTCATTCAGATACCGAGAGGCACACCCAGAATCATAGGACACCCTCCAACCTGTCCCCGCCTGGTTCTATCTCGTACGGCATCGCACAGAGGATGGCCCTGCTACTTGCCCATCAGGATGCGGCAGTTGTATGTGACGACGCCACTGGGACTGTTCTCGTAATCGAACGTGGAGCAGTCCCAGTCTCTGTACTGAGCGGGAACCGAGGCCAGGGCGTCGGCGTCCAGCGTGCCGTCTGCGCCATCATCGGCGTCACCAGCATCGGCGCCAGCGTCCGGCGTGCCGCCTGCGCCATCATCGGCGCCACCAGCATCGGCGCCAGCGTCCAGCGTGCCGTCTGCGCCATCATCGGCGTCACCAGCATCGGCGCCAGCGTCCGGCGTGCCGCCGCCTGCGCCATCATCGGCGTCACCAGCATCGGCGTCAGCGTCCGGCGTGCCGCCGCCTGCGCCATCATCGGCGTCACCAGCATCGGCGTCGGCGTCCGGCGTGCCGCCTGCGCCATCATCGGCGTCACCAGCATCGGCGCCAGCGTCCGGCGTGCCGCCGCCTGCGCCATCATCGGCGTCGGCGTCTTGCGCTCCCTGCTGGACGGATACCTGGGGCTGCACGTCCTGCTCGGTGGACACCTCGGGTTGCGCCTCCTGCTGGGGGGTTGCCTCGAGTTGCTTTTTGCAGTAGGTCACGACAAGCCCGCTGGGGTTGGTGTCCAAATTGATCGTGGAACAGTCGAGGGTTGCGGCCCATCCGGGAACCGGCTGGGATTGTTGGGCAGGCGCCGACTGCTGGGCAGGCGCCGACTGCTGGGCAGGCGCCGACTGCTGGGCAGGCGCCGATTGTTGAGCAGGCGCCGATTGTTGAGCAGGCGCCGATTGTTGGGCAGGCGCCGATTGTTGGGCAGGCGCCGACTGTTGGGCAGATGCCGACTCTTGCGTGTTGCGTGTTGCCCGAGGCTGTTGCGCCTGAGCCACCGCCTGAGTCACGTTGATGGTTACGACGATGCTGTCATCAATGGACGAGTCTGCGCCGCCCAATCGACTTTCGCCGTCGGTGACCCTGAGGGTGACAGAGTAGGCATCTTCGACGGAGCGGTCCAGCGTGCTTACTGTGCTCAGCTGGCCGGTGGCGGCGTCCACGTTGAAGTCGGCATGATCGCCGGTTGTGGTGTCGAGGGAATAGGTCAACTGCCTATCCGGCGTTGGTGCGTAGCATGTGATTCCGTTGATATGGTCAAGGGTCACGGCGAAGGGAGCGCCGAAATCCCCGCCGGCGAGCGTCCCATCGGCCACGTTGCGGGTCGTCATGTCTCCTTCGTTGAAGAACGGGGGGTTGTTGCCCTGCACGCATCCTTGCGGATCCCCTGTGGGTATTTGATGCCGCCATGCATCGTAGTTGAAGGCCATGGCGCCGTAGCCCACTCCGTTTTTAGCGCTTACCCGCACCTGGTATGGGATAAGGGGTTTCAGCCCGCTTATCCGGTAGGATGTAGCGCTCGAAGGCGCCAATGCGGCCGGACTCAGGATCCCCCAGTGAAGCCAAGTGAGATGGCGGGGAGGGCCGTACAACATTCTGCGCCACTCGACGCGGTAACCGGTAGCGCCGGCCACTGCGTCCCAACTGACGTCCAGCCCTTCCTTTATGGGGGTGACTACAAGGTTGCCCGGCGCCGCCGGCTCTCCGCTCTGGTCCCGCACGTAGATTAAGGTACTGGCCACATGGGTATGACCGTCGGCATCTGTGGCTCTGACGGCAAGGAAGTATACGCGGCCAGTCCCGCCGGAGGCATGGTGTGCCGACTCGTAATCGAGTTCTCCTATGGTGGTTAGCTGGCCTGTGGACGGATCAATGCTGAACAGGGGCGTAAGATGCAGCTTCTCCAATTGGTAGGTAACGGGCCCGGCCTGTTCCGGGTCTCGGGCCACGACGGGAGCGCCGACCTTGGAGCCTATGGGGGCGCTCTCGTCGATAGTCCGGACGATCTTCCCGGCGCGAGCGCTTCTCATATTCGCTATCTCGTCGAAAATGGGAGGGCTGGGGTCGAGTTCGACGATTATCGTCCCCACTTCGGGCCCTCCCCTGATCTCGGAGAAAACGGAGTAAACCACAACAACTTCGCGTGTGGTGGATACGTCCACGACGTTGATGGTCACCGGAACAGTGGCATCGACGGCGCCGGGGGCGCTCTCGGCGTTGCCGCCGGCGTCCTTACGGTCGGAGGCTCCAACGGTGACCGAGTAGGAGGATCTGCTTTCGTAGTCCAGCGGGCGGGTAAGGCGGATCTGTCCGCTGACCTCGTCTATCGTGAATGTAGCGGCGTCCGCTCCGCTCAGGCTGTAGTACAGGGTATCGTTATCGGCGTCGGCGGCCGTAACGGGAGCGCCCACGACGCTGCCCCTGGCTCGGTTTTCCTTAACGTCGCGGGTCTCGCTGGCGTTGGCGAAAGCGGGGGCGCTGTTGGCCGACTGCGCCGCCGCCGGATTCCCAGCGAAAAGCGACTCCACTGCCATGACCGACACCAACGTCAGGAATGTCAACAGAAGGAACGACTTTCGGAATAAGGCCATGCGCAACGGCGCCATTAGAGCGCCTCCAACGAAATGGGGGGGGTAGAAGATCGGGTCCATCGGGATTCCTCCTTGCCTGTGCAGTAACCTTGTCCGTTTAGCCGTTCCGGTTCTGTTTTCACTCCTCCTTGTTGTAGGTGTGACAGACTTATAGCACAGGCTTAGGAGTCTGTCAACTTGTGGTTGTTCAATGATCATGTCAGGCCAACCGGATGCTCCGTGACTTCCTCCTCCGGTACAACCGGCGGTTCGGCGTTGCCCCTGCCCAGTCGGATCCCGCGTACCGTCCCCTTCTGCCGGGCATCTCCCTTGATGCCGTACTGTGCTTCAAGTACCTTAGCGCCGTGGCCAATGACAACACCGTCCACTTCAACGGCGCCTCGCTGCAAGCCCTCCCCGATGGTCTCCCAGCTACGCCCGGGCTCGCGTCGAGGTCCAAGAACGCTTGGACGGCAGCATCGTGCCATAGAGCCAGCCCCTGCTGGGCCGGTCGTGCTCAGGGCCCGCAACGGCCAGCGCTCCAGCGGCCAGTTGCCGCCTGAATCGCCGGCCCATCCAGGCCGTGGCGGTTATGGCACACAGACAACCGCTCCCCGTCCACTGGCGAAGACGCAGGTCCGCGCCCCTGCCAAGCCAGCGCCCAACCACCCTTGGAGGAGACCGCTACTGACATAATCATTGCACAACGACAGGCCGTTCCAACGCCTTGACACCGCTAGCACATGGGACTTAGCCTTGGTGGACGTTGGGAGGCATCTTGGTGGGACAACTGGCTTCAAAGCTGCATATGACTACGCGCGAGTTCACCATCCGCCGCTGGGCCATTGCCCTTGTGCTGGCCTCTTCAATCCTTTCTCTTGCCGCCTGCTCAGACGACCCCACCCCAACCCCCGCGCCGACGTCAACCGCCGTTCCGTCGCCCACGTCCACGCCAACGCCCTCCCCAACAGCAACCCCGGCTCCCTCGCCCACGCCGCAGGTCAATCTGGTCGACCAACTCAAGCAGAACGCCCGGGACTTCCGGTACGCCATCGGGACGCAGGGCGGCTCCCTGACCTTCGCCACCATCTCAGAGCCTCTCACCTTCAACCCTGCCATAGCCAACGACATCTCATCCTCGCAGGTCCTGGGATACCTCTTCGAGGGCCTCACGGAGATCTCATGGCTGACAGACCAGGTGAAGCCTGGGCTGGCGGAGTCCTGGGAGAGTTCGGACGACGGCCTGACGTGGACATTCCACCTCCGCAGCGACGTGAGATGGCACGACGGCCAACCCTTCACCGCCCATGACGTGGACTTCACCTTCAACCGCATCATCTACAACCACGATATCCCGTCCAGCGACCGCGCATCGTTCCACTTCCGCTACCTGGACGAGGATAGCGGCCAGTGGATGGAATCGCCAATGACCGTTACGGCCCTGGACGACTACACCGTCCAATGCGTCCTCCCAGGGCCCTTCGCTCCATTCCTCCGCTATATGGGCACATCCATATATCCCAAGCACATATTGGAGAAGAGCGTGGATGACGGCTCCTTTGCCTCTATGTGGGACATAGACGCGGACCCGTCGGATATCATCGGCGCCGGCCCCTTTACCATCCAGAGCTACAATCCCGGCGAACGCGTGGTCATGCAGCGCAACCCGGACTACTGGCTAAAGGACGCTGAGGGCAACAGCCTGCCATACCTGGACCAGATCGTCCAGGTCATCGTTCCGGACCTGGCCGCCGAGCTTGCCATGTTCCGGTCCGGAGAGTCGGAAACCCACGGGGCGCTGGGCGAGGAGCTCGCAGATCTCGAGTCCCTCCAGGAGGATGAAAACTTCACCATATACAGGCGCGGCCCCGCTTTTGGGACAACGTTCATGGGCTTCAACATGAACCCCGGCGTCAGCCCGGACACGGGCGAGTCCTATCTCACCCCGGAAAAGCTGAAGTGGTTCCGCAGCAAGGAGTTCCGACAGGCCATCGCCCACAGCATGGACAAGGGCGCCATGATCGAGGACGTGTATGATGGCGTCGGCTACCCGCAGTGGGCCTCCGTAAGCCCGGCCGCCGGCGACTTCCACAACCCCAGCGTCCGGCGCTACGAGTACGACATCGCCAAGGCCAACGAAATCCTGGACGGCCTTGGCTGGGTGGATACCAACGGCAACGGGATACGTGAAGACGATGAAGGCAACGAGATAGAGTTCACGCTGGTGACCAACACCGGCAACACCGTGCGCGGAAGGGTCGGCTCGATAGTCCACGAAGGACTTGCGGCAATTGGCCTGAAGGTGGGCTACAGGCTGGTGGATTTCGGGGACCTGGTCACCAGCCTGTCATTCACCTATGACTGGGAGGCCGTGATCATCGGCTTCTCCGGCGGCACGGACCCCCACGGCGGCATCACCTTCTGGCACAGCGGCGAGGGGCTGCACATATGGAGCCCCAACCAGGAGCAGCCGGAGACGGAGTGGGAAGCCGAAATAGACGAACTCTACATAAAAGCCAGCCGGGAGTTGGACCACGACAAGCGCGTAGCGTACTACCAACGCGCCCAGGAGATAGCCGCGGAGAACGTGCCTGTCATCTATACCGTCCTCTCGGAACGACTTGCCTCCGTCCGAAACGTCTTTGGCAACATGGCGCCCACCCTGTACGCGCTCTGGGACATCCGCTACCTGTACAAGACGGGTTGACAGCCCCCTGGCAGTTCCCCGCTCCCTCCAGGCGCTCCGGGCTATCCTCTAGTATGCTCTGCATGGCCGCAGAGGCGGCCGGTGTGTTGGCTGCCCCCGATTCGGGACACCTTTGGGTAACTCCCTGCCCGGTCCCGAAATTCCTCCCCCAGCTCAGTGGAAAGGTCTCGTTCAGAGGGGATTGCGCCAGCGAAGGCCGGGGAAGCGGCTGAAGTCGGTATCGTTGGAGTGGACCTCTGCCTGGTACTCCATTGCCAGCGCAGCGATGTGGCAGTCGGTCACCAGGTTTCCTCCGACTTCGGCGGCCACCAGGTTCCGCCGCAAGTAGGTCAGGTGGTCTACGCCTGGGTTGACCGGCGTGACGTGGGGAAAACGGAACCACCCACGCACATAGTCCACCGCTTCAGCCGGGGCCGCCGGGCTAGCCAGCGCCTTGTGGTGAGTCATCAGCCTTACAAAGCCGGTCGATACCACCCACGGAACGCCAACCCTCTCCGTACCGTTGATGAGGTCTTCCCACCAGCGCCTGGCGGCGGCGTGGTGGGGCATCCCGTCGTTGTAGGCATAGACCAGCAGGTTGAGGTCCGGGACTATCACCTTGCGCCGGGCTCTGCGAAGTCCTCCGCCTCAAGCTGGTCATTAAGCTGGTTCAGCTTCAGCGGGTCCACGCCGGGAGCAAGCCCGCTGCTATGGGGGACAACGCGGTATTCCGCCGCCGGCTCCCTTACGGAGGAGGGAGCCATGCCGCGGCGCAGCGCGTCATTCACCACCTGCTTGAACGGCCGGTTGAGAAGCTGGGCCTGCTCTTTCAGGGAGTCTGCTATGTCGTCTTCCAGGGTCAACGTGGTTCTCATGCGTACATCATAGCATCTCGTTCCCCTGATGTCCAGATGCGTTTCGGGTTATGGTGGGCATTCTTCATGCGTCAGGCAGGCTGCCGCCGCCCTACCGCCTCCCGACGCCCAGGTTCTGCTCGATTCTTCTGCTCACGTAAGACATGTTGTAGGTGAAGATCCAGAAAACAAATGCAAGGAAGATGAACAGTTCCTTTGCGCTGGGGATGAACTCCGGATTGCCCTGTATGTATGCCCTGCCGATCTCCACCACGTCAAGCATTCCGATAATGTACACAAGGCTGGTGTCCTTGAACAGGGAGATGAACTGTCCCACTATAGCCGGAATCACGTTGCGAATGGCCTGCGGCAGGGTGATGAACATGGTGATCTGCCAGTTCGGCAGCCCGAGGGACGCCGCCGCCTCCGCCTGTCCGCGATGAACCGCCTGCAAGCCTCCGCGGATGTTCTCGGCCATGTACGCAGCGCTGAATAGAGTGATCACTATACCGGCGCGGAACAACGAGTTCTGAGGAAAGTCTTTCGGGAAGGCAAGGGGCGCCAGCGTTTGGGACATGAAGAGGAGCGTTATCAGCGGCACGCCACGGAATATCTCGATAAATGCCACGCACAGCAACTTCACCACCGGGAGATTACCGCGGCGTCCAAGAGCCAGTGCGACGCCAATGGGGAAGCTTAATGCTATTCCCGCCACAGCCAGAAGCAGGTTCAGCATAAGTCCGCCCCAGTGGATAACGGACACAGGCTGCAGACCCGGAACTCCCTTCACTCCTCTGAGCAGGACCAGCGTGATGGCAAAAGAAAGCACGGCCAGTATGGCCAGCCATCGGGTGGTTCCCAATGGTGTGTATCGGGCCAGAGCCCAGCCCGCTGCAAGAGCCGGAATGTTGGCTAGCAGCAGAAGGCGCACGTCCATGCCCATCGTGTCCAGGCTGTAGGGCAACAGGGAGAACGCTGCCAGGACCACTACAATTCCTATGGCAAAGCGCTTCGTCAGCCCTCCCCCGGCCACCACCCACGCCATGCCCAACAGCATGGTCACCAGCATCAGGGCAGCTTGCGGTCTCCAGAAGCAGTCTTGTCCTGGGCACGCAGCCTCGGTATTGTACGTGCCGATAATGAATCGACCGCCCAGTGTACCTATTACCGTCCAGTCGGACTCCAGGAGCAGCCATTTGAGCCCGAACCACATGGCAGAGCCCAGAATGATGCCCACCACTATTGTCAGGACGGTGTTGAACTTATTGCTGAATAGGTTGGCGTGGAGCCAGCCAATCAATCCACGCTCCGTGATTGGCGGCATCAGGACCGGTGCAGGAGGTTGTATGTCGAGATTGGTTGACATCGGACTGGCCTCAGGAGAAGCGGATGTGACGATTGTACAAGTTTCCAATCACCGAGTATGTCAGGCTCATGGCCAGGTACGCCAGCATTATCATAATGAATATGGATACCGCGGGCGCCGTCTGGGTCATGGTCTTGCCTACGTTTGTGAGATCCGAGTAACCGATGGCGGCGGCAAGACTGCTGTTCTTGGTAAGGTTCAGGAACTGGCTGATCAGCGGGGGGATAATGACCCTCAGCGCCTGCGGAAAGGTCACGTTGCGCAGGGTATTCACATAGGTCAATCCCAGTGACCTGGCCGCCTCGGTCTGCCCGCGGCCGACGGACTGGATGCCGGCCCTGACGATCTCTGCGATAAAGGATGACGTGTAAATAACAAGGCCCAGCATTAAGGCGATCAATCCCCCTGAGGCGGTAAAGCCGCCTGCGGGTCGTGCAAAAACCCCCTGGGGCGCCGGGGTTGAGATGTAGAAAGGGGCCTCGCCAGCAGAGAAGACGATGACCAGCCAGCTGACGGCGGTGATAAGAACGGCGGTGACAATGCCCAGCGTCAAGGGATAGGATGTCGCTCCAGTCATGAGTTCCCGCCTTGTCATTACGCGGTGAACGATTACCCCGGCGATAATTGCAGCTATCGCCAGTCCCAGAAACACTAACCCCGCGTCAAGTCTGGTCGCATACGGCCATGGGAGGGATATGCCGCCGTTATTGATGAACACTCTGTCAGCAATGACGTGCCCTTGGCGGACCTGTGGCAGCGCCAGGACGATGTAGAACCAGAAGAACAGCTGCACAAGCAGCGGCACGTTACGGAAGAACTCAATATAGGCCAGCGCCACTCTGGACACGAGCCAGTTGCCGGACATGCGGGAGACGCCTATGAATATTCCCAGCGCCGTTGCAAGGATGACGCCTACGATAGAGACGACAATAGTGTTCGTAGCTGCGACGCCAAAGGCGTAGAGGAAGCTGTCAGATGACTCGTAGGGCAGGAAATGCTGCCCGATAGGTGTCTGATATTGGCGAGACAAAAAGCTGAAGCCATACGGGATCTCTCGATCCCGCATGGCTCCACTGATGTTTAGGAAGAACCACGCTACAAGGAACACCACCAGGAGGCCGGAAGTAACCTGCAATGCCCCCTGGATAACCTGGGTATGCCGCCAGAGCGGGATACCCTTATAGGTTAGTCCTCGCGGTATGGCCGCCATAGTGATTTACCTCAGAGGAGCAGCGTAAATCTGCCCTCCCTTGGGACAATCGGTGCAGCGAGCGTCTGACCACAGCGCGTTCCGGCCGTTCTCTCTGGGCAGGTTAATGCCCTCGGCCCCCAGGTTGCGCTCGTAAATCTCTCCGTAGTTGCCAACGTTGCCAATTACGTCCTGGGCCGCCGTCTGGCTAAGGCCAAGGGTCTCTTGCCCGTATGACCCCGACAGGCCAAAGAGTCTGTCGACTACGGTGTCGCCCGTCTCGGCGGTTGGCACGTTGTCCGAGGTTACTCCGTAGGCCTCGGCGTAGATGAGCATTCCCATCACGGCCTTCACAATGTCGTACCACTGCTCATCGCCGTGGGGTACGACCGGGCCCAGAGGCTCTTCGGAGATGGTCTCAGGCAGGATGACGTGCGCGCTCCTGTCGGCAAAAGCGGTGCTGATAGCGGCCAGCTGCGACCGGTCGTTGGTGAGGGCATCGCACTGCTGGCTCTCATAGGCGGCCACAACCAGGTCGGTGTCCTCAAAGGTCAGCGCCGTGATGTTCAGGTCATACTGATTGGAGAAGTCCTGCAGGTTCAACTCTGTAGTAGTGCCCTGCGTCACACAGACCGGAGCGTCCTTCAGCTCAAGCGCGCTGGTGATATCCAGGTCTTTCTTGACTATGAAGCCCTGGCCGTCGTAGAACATGGTCTGGGCGTAGTTGCCCCACTGGGCGTCTCGTGAGGTGGTCCAGGTGACAGTTCGGACCAGCATATCAACCTCGCCGGACTGTACGGTGGGGCCACGCTCGGCTGCTGAGATCAGGCGGATCTCAAAGGCGTTGGGGTCGCCCAGCACGGCGGCGGCAAGTGCGCGGCAGAGGTCAATGTCAAAGCCAACGTTGTTGCCGTCGGCGTCCAGATAACCGTAGCCGGGCACGTCATTGCGGCTGGCGCAGATCACCTTTCCGCGCTCCATCACCGTTTCCAGGCGGCTGCTTTCCATTGGCTTCTCAGAAGTACACCCAATCGCTGCCGGCAGCCCGGCCATAATGGCTATCATAAGAATTGCTGTCCGTCTATTCACTTTATTGCGCCTCCAAGGAAACAGTTGACACACAAGAATACCACACCAAAGCGCAAGAGCAAATGACTTTTTTCACCATTGAGGCTGGTCCTTACCCACTGGATAGTGGAAGGGAGGAAGATGGTCTACGAGTGTACGACGGGCTTTCTCAGGGACCGGGCTGCGGGCTTGGGGGAGGTCCCTCCGATCCTCCTTTTAGGAAAGCCGGGGTCATCTTAGGTGAGCCGGGTCATCCTGCGACCTCTTGCCTTTGCGCCGGCCACCCACCGATCGAACTAGGGCGCCTGAGCGCTGGGGTTGCCCCGTCTTCAGGGCTCCTTAGAAAAGAGGGGATCCAGCCGCGCCTTCCGGGACAGCTACCTTGCTGGCGTTCTCCACCTATAAGGTGAGTGAGTTGGTGGGCAGATTGAATCGGCGTATGTATAATAGCACACCAAATGCAGCGCCTTTCGAAGAACGCATTGCCGTAAGACCGGAGGGACTCCCATGCCTGACGCGCTCACCCTGGACAACTTGGTCAAGACCTACGGCGACCGGCGCGTTGTCGACGGCGTCTCGCTGGAGATTCGCCCGGGCGAGATCTTCGGGTTGGTGGGCCCGAACGGATCGGGGAAGACCACCACAATCCGCATGGGGCTGGACATCATACGGCCAGACTCCGGCTCAGTCAGCCTGTTCGGAATGCCCATATCCAGGGATTCCCTGGCCCGTGTTGGATACCTGCCGGAGGAGCGCGGCCTGTATCAGCGGGCAAAGGTGACGAGTATCCTGACATACCTTGCCAGGCTAAAGCGCCTGGACGCATCAACCGCAAGGGCGAGGGCGGATGAGCTGCTGACCAGGGTGGGACTGTACGAGCATCGGGGGAAGAAGGTCAGCGCCCTATCCAGGGGCATGTCCCAGCTTGTCCAATTCGCCGGCGCGCTCATGCACAAGCCTGACCTCATCATCCTGGATGAGCCTTTCTCAGGCCTCGACCCACTGAACGTCCAGCTTATGAAGGAGATGGTCCTGGAGCAGCAGGCCCTGGGGTCGTCCATCATATTCAGCACTCACCAGATGACGGACGTGGAGGAGCTGTGCAGGCGCGTGCTGCTGATCAACGACGGCAAAGTCCTGCTGTACGGCGACCTGATGGACGTCAAGCAGGCCCGCGGCGCGCACAAGGCGCGTGTCGTGGCCGCTCGCGAGCCTGACGCTCTGTCGGGTTTGGCAAGCGCCGAGGCCAACGCCGGGTACTACGAATACTCCATCTCGGACGCCGTCAGGCCTGAGCAGACGATACGCGCCTTTCTTGACGCCGGTATCGACGTCCAGCGCTACGAGGTTGTCCTGCCAACGCTGAACGAGATTTTCATAGAAGAGGTGAGCCGTGCCAGACACGGTGAGTGAGGCCAGGGTGGTCTTTGCCGAGGAGCTGCTCCGCTCAGTGCGGCAGATGACGTACGTCCTGGTCACGCTATCGATTCCCGTCATACTGCTGCTGGTATTCGCCGGGGTGACAATCTTCCGCGCGGTGTCCGACGGTCCGGAGCAGGAGCAGACGGAGGTGACGACGGCTTCTCTGACCGGGGTCGTAAACCTGTCCGTCGACCTGGACATACCCTCATCCTTTCCAGGGCTGGTTGCGCTCTCGACCCGCGAAGAGGCCGTGCAGGCGCTGCTGGACGGCGCCATCTCCGAGCTGTACGTGGTCCCGGCGGACTACCTGCAGACCGGCTCACTCGAAAGGTTCACTGCGTCGTCCAGTCAGAGGCCGACCAGAGCCGGCGCTTCGAGCATTGCCAACTTCCTGCGGGAGGCTATCGCAACGGATGAGCTTCCGCCGGAGATACTTGAGCGCGCGCTGTCGCCCGCGACCTTCGACCGTATCCTCATCGGTGAGGACGGAGAGACCGCGGAGGACGGTGATAACGATTTCAACGTAGGCCGCTTCCTGCTGGGGTTCTTCGGCGGCTTGATGCTCATATTCTCCATAGCAATGGGAGGCAGCGCCCTGCTGAAGTCCGTAGCTGAGGAGAAGGAGAACCGGATGATAGAGGTGCTCCTGACCTCGGCCAGACCCGTCTCCATAATGTTGGGCAAGGTGCTGGCAATAGGACTGGCGGGGCTATTCCAGATGGCCGTGTGGATGACTTCATTCCTTCTTGTGACGCCCCGTATCTTTGGCGCGTTTCCGGACGCATCCGCGTTCGATTTTGAGCTGCGGATTGTAGCAATACTGCTGTTCTTCTTCCTGGGCGGCTACTTCCTTGGCGCCGTGATACTGGCGGGCGTCGGCGCGGCCACTACCGGCGTGAGAGAGGCCAACCAGTTTTCGGCGATAGTCATCCTGCCTGCCGTAGCCCCGTTCTGGGCTGTGGGCAGTTTCTTCTCTTCCCCCGACGGCGCGCTCCCGACCGCGCTATCCATGTTCCCACTCACGGCAGCCGTGACGATGTCCCTGCGAATGGCGCTGGGCGATCCTCCCGTAGCGCACCTGCTGCTGAGCGGCGCGAGCTTGGTGGTGTCGAGCGCGCTGCTGTTGTGGCTGTCGGCGCGGATATTCCGGGCCGGGCTGCTGATGTACGGCCAGCGCATGAGTGTGGCCCAGCTATGGACGGCGCTGCGGCAGGCCGGCTCGTGACGGAACGCAGGACGAGCGCCCTCTCAGAGGTGGGAACGGTCTTTGTGGAGGAGGTCGCCCGCGGCTCCAGCCGCCTCTCCTACAGGATAATCGGCCTCGCCGTGCCGGTTATCCTGATAGCGCTGCTGCTGGTCACGCCGCTGGCGCGAGGCATCTTCCTGGACGACGAAGACGACCCGGAGTCGCAGGTGGTCACCGGATTGGGCGCGGTGGACCTCTCCGGGGCGCTCACCGGCGATTATGCAAGCAGCCTCGGGATTCAGGTCTACCCAGACCGCCGGGTGGGACTGGATGCCCTGACCGGCGGGAAGATAGAAGCGCTCTTTGTCCTGCCGGAGGACTACCTGAGCTCCGGCAGGGTCGAGTGGCTGCACAAGGGATCGGATGGAATATTTGACGACCGCGCCGACGAGGCAATCGTTACCGAGCTTCTGCGCGCAGCGCTCATATCCGGCAGGCTCTCGCTCGAAGCCGAGAGGCGGTTTCTGGACACACCGGCCATCGTGTCTCGCGCCGTTCAGCCGGACGGGACCGTACTGGAGAATGAGGAAAGCAGCAGTGAAGAGAAGGATGCCTTCCAGCTTGTATCCTATGCCTTTGCGATGGTAATGACCGTCGCGATCCTGTTTGGCAGTGGGCTGCTCCTGGAGAGCGTCTCCGACGAGAAGGAGAACCGGATGGTGGAGATCATCCTCACATCCGTGTCTCCACTGGGTTTGATGGCAGGCAAGGTGTTGGCGCAAGGCGCGCTGGCCCTGGCACAAGTGGTCCTGTGGGTGGGCTCGCTGGCGATTATCGGGCCGCGGATATTCGACCAGCTGCCGGAGGTCGGCGATCTGTCCATAGAGGCGGGCCAACTCGTATGGCTGCTGCTATTCTTCCTGGCGGGTTACTTTGTGGTAGCCGTAGTTATGGCCGGATTAGGGGCAATGACCTCCTCATACACCCAGAGCTCCCAGCTGTCCGCCCTAGTGATCGTCCCGGTCATACTGCCGGTTGCAGCTCCCCAGTTCATTCTCGAAAGCCCGGACGGGGCGCTGGCCCGCGCCCTGTCATTCATCCCAGTCACGGCGCCCACGACCGTTGTGATGAGGATGGGCCAGACCGACCTGTCCATCTTGGAGCTACTTGCCAGCCTGGCGGTCATCGTGCTCAGCGGTGTCCTGCTTCTCTACGTCTCCGCGCGCATATTCCGGGCGGGGATACTCCTGTACGGGCAACGCATGACCCTCGGCGGCGTGCTCAGAGCGCTGCGGCAGGGGTAGGGAGTCGAAGACGAGAGATTACTCTCTTGGCTCCCGATGGTCTTGCAGAAGGCAAAAACCCGGGTTACAGCGTAGGCAAAACTCCTTGCGATCAAGTCGGTTGCAGTCCAAAATAGAACTGAGTCAGGCTCAATGGTGTTAGAATTTAACAAGCAAGGCCCATTGACAGACAAGAACCTATGTGCGCATTATGGGCCGTAAGCTCTGATTGACTCGCAGTTTAGAGGGAAGCAGTAATAACGTGAGTGATCAACCCCTGAGTAGAAAACAGACGGTTATTGCTGAGCTTTATGCTCAATGTAAGGACCGTGGGAACCTCGTGTTTGACAACGAGGAGGTTAAGGCAGTCTGCGCTAGGGTTGGTTTTAAAAACCCGTTTGATGCCACAAAATGGGACAACTCGACCGGCCTACCCAAAGCATTGGTAGATGACGATGTGTTGGTAGTGCATCTGGGGCGAGGCCGTCATCAGTTTGTCTATGGGATTGCGGTCGGGTATCACGAGTTCGAGGACATACCCGAGGAGCGCCGATACCAATGGCCTTATCGGCGCAGCATGCTGAATAACATCAATACCAGCGAGAGCAATATCCTGTCAGTTGGCTACAATCAACGGATCATCCACGATTTTCTCTACGAGGATATCGCAGCGTCACCCAAGGTTTATGGTTCCAACCGCACACATATTCCATTAGATTACCGGATAGGTGATGACGAAATCAATGTGAGCAGGGTACAAGTAGAAGTTGACTTTACCACAGAATACCTGGGAACCATAACCGTTTTCGAGGCAAAGAATGGCGAACCCACTGACTTTAATGTCTTTCAGCTATTCAATCCATTTCGTTATTATTCAAGGGTAGGCACTGCTCAGGATACTCCAAGTGTTACTATCAACGGCTGCTACCTACTCAGACATGGAAACAGACTCTGGCTGTACCTATATTCTTTCGCCGATCCCCGCGACCCAGGGTC
The DNA here is from genome assembly GCA_965221925.1 of Dehalococcoidia bacterium. Classification (GTDB taxonomy): domain Bacteria; phylum Chloroflexota; class Dehalococcoidia; order Lucifugimonadales; family UBA2985; genus JAPPHY01. The sequence continues at coordinate 1,711,256 of OZ244924.1, forward strand.
AATTCAACTCTTGCGTAACGCTGAGTACACGTTGGCGCTGAGATGACTACACTACCTGACAAGTTCCGAAACCGGGTCGTCAACGACGATGTGATGGCAGTTCTGCAAGACCTGCCGGACGACTGCATTGACATGATTTACGGCGACCCGGACTACAACGCGGGCATTGCCTACGATAACCGGACATTTACCCTGTCTTGGAACAAGTACATCGAGTGGTATATATCACTAGCGCGGGAGTGCATGCGCGTACTGCGGACTGACGGCAACCTGTTCTTCATCAACTACCCCAAGCAGAACGCGCATCTCAGGGTCAAATACCTTGACGATAACGCCACTTCCGTCCACGACTACGTATGGGTGTACAACACGAACGTCGGCCATAGCAACCGCCGATTCACGACGGCACACCGCTCTATCCTACATGCCACCAAGGCCAAGAATAACCGGTTTTACAAGGAGGAGGTAGCACAGCCTTACCAGAATCCCACCGATGCTCGAATCAAGGAGCGTGTCAGGCAGGGACATAAGGGTCGAATGCCATACTCCTGGTTGAACTTTAACCTAGTCAAGAATGTATCCCGCCAAAAGACCAGTCACCCCTGCCAAATCCCTGAGGGCCTTTCTGAGTTACTGATCAAGTCCTGCACAGTCCCTGGGGACACGGTGTTCGTCTTGTTCGGCGGCAGTGGTTCAGAGGTTGTCCAGGCCAGGAATCTGGGCAGGGACTTCTTGACCTGTGAAATTCACCCGAGGTATTGCGAGATGATTGAAAGCCGACTGCGCAATCACGGCGAAATCGAGCTTGAACATCGCAACTCTACCCAACTTAAGCGCCTCAATGGGAGCGAGACATCCTCCGGCGTTGCCGGGATCCAAGGTCGAATACTGGAAAAACGCGAGCAGTACACCCAATAGACTTGGATTCGGTCATGAAAGCGCCTCCCGCGCCTTCTATGCCCGCACGCAGTTTGTTGCCAGGATACTGGGCATAACCTGAGCCTGCCACGCGCGGCAACCCCTACTCCCCTGCCCCCGTCGACGGCGGCGGGGGCAGCCCCTCGGCTGGCATGAGCCGTCCACCCGTTTTTGCTGTATCATATGCGCGTTTGGTGGAGATTGGCGTATGAGATACAAGAGGCGCTGCACGATATTGCTGCCGATGGTCCTCGGCGTTCTCCTGCTGTGCGTTGTGGTGGGATGCAGCAACGACGCCAGTGAGGGTTCGGGCCAGGTCGACCAGGGTGGCGGGGCGCTGGGGCTGTCCCCGGAGGCCTTTGTCATGGGGCCCCAGCAGGGGCTCAATGACCCGGAAAACTAACATTAGGACTGGCGCAAAGAATGGGGCAAGACCACACGGATAAAAGGGGAGATCAGTGGAAACTCAAACTCCCTGGGAGACTGGTCAGCAGGTCCTTCAACAGGACCTATGGCTCGGCAATCTACTAACCTCACGCCTTGTTACTGTTGTAGAAGATAGCCCGAACCTACTTGCCCTTTACACTCACCCCAAGTCGCCGTATCGCTCCGCCACGATATTGAATCGCGAAGCTATGCCCTTGCTAGAGCGCGTAGCAATAATGATGTCGGGCGAACTCCCACCGCTGGAGGAAAGAGTGTCAGGAGACCGCCATGTACTAACACTGACTACGCCTAACGCCGCGCATTCAGTGTGGCTCTTCTGGACCCGAGAGTGGCAATTTCAGTTTTGGTATGTGAATTTACAGGCGCCTATCAAGAGGATACCTCGAGGAATTCTAGTCCAGGACCAAGTCCTCGACATCGTCGTAAATCCCGACCTGACCTGGAGGTGGAAGGATGAGGACGAGTTTCGAGCGCTCCGGCAGCATGGATTCTTTACCGGCGAGCAGGCTGAATTGATAAGAGACCAGGGAGAGAGCATGGTAGTGGAAATCGAGCGTAATTCCCCACCGTTCTGCGACGGTTGGGAGACTTGGAGAGCCGATACGAACTGGCCGGTCCCTCAAATCCCTGCGGGATGGGAGGCGCTCTCTTAAGGGTACAGCTTGGCGAATGCGTACTCTACGTACATGTACCCCTTGTTCTGAGAGAATGGCGCCTATTGACTTGTCACGCTTGGATGGCTAGAATTAAGGTAAAGTATTGGGTGCTCTAACCAGCCCACCGAGGTGAGAAATTATGCCTCTGACTATTACCATTTCCGAGAAAGCTGCCAACAAGGCCAGGGAGTTTGCCAAGAAGGATAAACAGGAGGAGTTCGGGTTGCGCGTGGGTGTCAAAGGCGGCGGTTGCTCCGGGCTGACCTACACCCTGTCCATAGACGCGGAGGCCAGGCCGGAGGACAAGGTGATAGATGAGAACGGCGTCAAGCTGTTCGTGGACAAGAAGAGCTACGTCTTTCTGGCAGGCACCGTCCTGGAGTACTCAGACGGCCTCAACGGCAAGGGATTCGTCTTCAACAACCCCAACGCCAAGACCACCTGTGGCTGCGGGACCTCCTTCTCCGTATAGGGGTCAAGCGCTCCCAAAGTACACGCAACGCAGGGCGTCCGAGAGAATAGACGCCCGGGCGTCCTGCGCATTTTTGTAAGCGAATGCAAGACACCAATCTGATCAAGACCACGCCGCTCCACGCGGCCCAGGCGAAGGCGGGGGCCGTCTTCGCCTCGTTCGACGGCTGGCATCTGCCGCGTACCTTCGGCGACCGGTCCAGCGAGTACGCGGCCGCGCGGGAGGGAGCGGCTGTAGTCGACCGCTCAAACTTCGGTCGTCTGCGCATCACCGGAGCGGACGGCCTTGACCTGCTCAACCGCCTCTCCACAAACAACCTCATCGACCTTGGCCCGGGCGAGGGCGCTTCCACCGTGCTCACCACCAACAAGGGACGCATAATAGACCTGCTCTTGGTGGCGCGCCTGGGGGGCGAGTTGCTGGTGGTCACCAGCCCTGGCGCCGCCAAGAAGGTGGTGGAGTGGATTGACCTCTACACCTTCGGCGAGGACATAGCCGTGCAGGACGTCACGGAGGAGACTGCGCTGCTCTCAGTGGTGGGGCCGGCGGCGGGAGACCTCCTGGGCCCCGGCGTGCGCTCCATTGGCCTTTACGGCTCCTGCGAGATCGACATCGCGGGTGTACGGCTATCGGCAGTTCGGACGGACGCTTTGGGGACCACAGGCTACGACGTACTGGCCCCCGCCTCGCAGGCAGAAGAGGCGTGGGATGCCCTGGCGCGCATGGGGGTGGTCCCTATGGGCGAGGATGCGGCGGATACGCTCAGAGTTGAGCAGGGTGTGCCCCGTTATGGCCGGGAGCTGGGAGAGGAGTTCAACCCACTGGAGGCTGAGCTGCTATCATCCATCAGCTTCGACAAGGGGTGCTACATAGGCCAGGAGGTTGTGGTCAGGCTGAATACCTACGACAAGGTGCAGAAGCGCCTTGTCGGCGTGGCCCTGGACGGCGGCGAGCCTGAGCCTGAAGCGCGCCTGGAGGTGGATGGGAAGGAAGTCGGCTTCCTCACCTCGGTGGTCGACTCTCCCCTGCTTGGGCATCCCCTGGCCCTGGGATACGTTAGAAGGGGCTACTCAGAGGCGGGACAAGAGGTCGAAGTAAGGTTCCAGGGCAAGCTGAGCAAGGGCCGGATGGTTGAGCTTCCAATAGAGCGGGACTGAGGTTAGCCCTCGCGGTCCATTCACAAACCAAGCAGCGAGATTCCCCCGTCTACCACCAGCACCTGGCCGCGGACCATCTCGGCTGCATCGCTGCACAGGAAGGCCACCGCCTTAGCCATATCCTCCGGTGTGACCAGCCGTCCCGCGGGGGTGCGACTCGCCGAGTCGCCGAGCATCTCCTCCCGGTTGGGGAAGTGTCTCAGGGCGTCTGTGTCCACAACACCCCCGGCAACGGCGTTCACGATAATGCCGCGTGGCGCCAGCTCCACCGCCAGGTAGCGGGTCAGGGCCTCCAGCCCTGCCTTGGAGACACCCACGGCTAGGTAGTTGGAGAGCACCAGTTGTGACCCCATGCTGGAGATGTTCACAATGTGGCCTCCGTTGGGCATCAGGCGGACAGCCTCCTTGGCGCACAGCCAGGGCGCCCTTGTGTTGATGCCCAGGGTCCAGTCCCAGTGCTTGATTTCCAACTCCAGAGCGCTCCTCTGCACACCGGATGCGGCGTTGTTCACCAGGATGTCCAACCGCCCGAACTCCTCCTCTACCCGTTGGAACATATCCCTGACCATTGCCGGCTCTCCCAGGTGCGCCCTCAGCGTAAGACACCGGACCCCAAGAGCGCGGACAGCCTCGGCCGTTGCCCCTGCCTCCCGGTGGTTCCGCGCATAGTTGACGGCCACGTCTGCGCCCTGTCGCGCCAACTCCAGGGAGATAGCCCGGCCTATTCCCCGGGAGCCACCTGTTACCAGGGCTACTCTCCCTTTGAGAGACATGACAGCCTCACAGCTCGATGCCGCCGTCCACTCGAATAACCTCGCCGGTTATGTAGCCGGCCTCCCCACTGGCGAGGTAGCCAACCATATTGGCCACGTCGTCTACGGTGCCGAACCGGTTCTGGGGAATGCGGGACAGGATTAGCTCCTTGAACTCCGGAGACAGGTCAGCCACTATCTCTGTGGAGATATACCCCGGAGCTACGGCGTTGACGGTGATGTTGCGAGACGCCACCTCTTTGGCGATGCTCCTGGAGAACGCTATTACGCCGGCCTTGGAGGCTGCATAGTTGGACTGGCCGGGGTTGCCCTCCAGCCCCACCACCGACACCACGTTGATTATGCGGCCCCACCTCTGGCGCACCATGAACCTGAGGACGGCCTTGGTACAGTTGTACGTCCCCTTGAGGTTTGTATTGATAACATCATCCCAGACCTCCTCCGCCATACGCAACAGCAGGCTATCGTGGATGATGCCGGCGTTGTTCACCAGGATGTCAACGCTCCCCCAGGAGTCCAGTACTCGCTTGACCATGTCCTCCACCTCAGCGCTCTGGGACACGTCCCCGCCCACGGCAATGGCCTCCCCACCCATCTCCTCCACGGCGTTCACCACCCATTGCGCCGCCTCTTCGTTGGTCTTGTAGTTGACGGCTATCCTCACGCCCTCTTTTGCCAGCCTGAGGGCAATTGCCCTGCCTATTCCCCTGGAACCTCCGGTTATAAGGGCGGTTTTCCCGTTTATGCTCAAGCTACCTCTCCTACTCGTCCTTCACTTTTTGCCGCGCCTGCGCCAACTCATAACTCATCAATCGGACCAAGTCTCGTTCCAGGACCCTGCGGGCCATGTCTATGGCGGCAGTGACGGAGGGGGCTTTTGACCTGCCATGCCCTACTATGGCCACGCCGTTCAAGCCAAGGAGCGGCCCGCCACCGGAATGTTCTACGTAGTTGGTAAGTACGGACAGCTCCCCCACTATCCCCGCCGTCCCCTGTGGGTCTCTGGCCTTGAGATACTCCACCACGGCCATGCCCATCCCCTCCGCAAACTTCATGAGGATGTTTCCCACAAACCCGTCGCACACCACCACGTCCGCCCTGCCCAATGGAACGTCCACACCCTCCACGTTGCCTATAAAGTTCAGCCCGCTCTGTTGGAATAGCCGGTACGCTTCTCTGACCTGCCGGTTCCCCTTCCCCTCCTCAGACCCCACGCTGAGCAGGGCCACGCTGGGACTCTCTATGCCCAGAAAGATCTTGGAGAAGACGGAACCCAGGACACCGTAGCTAAGCAGCTGGGAGGGACGGCTGTCTATACTGGTGCCCAGGTCCAGAAGGATGGTCCTGGGAGCCAGCGCTAGGAACGGCCCGCCCAGAGCAGGTCTGTCTATGCCCTCCAGGGTTCCCAGGGCGACTACGCCCGCGGCCATTGCCGCTCCGGTGGAACCCATTGTCACATAAGCGTCAGCCATGCCTTCTTTCACCAGCCCCGCAGCCACGACTATGGAGGCCCTGGGCTTGGCTCGAAGGGCTTCCACAGGATGTTCGTCCTCGGCTATCACCCCTTGAGACGGAACAAGCATGAGCGTATCCGGGGCCGGCGACGGCAGCATGGCGCTCAGCGCCTCGGCCTCTCCCACCAGGAGGACCTCCACGTTGCCCAGAGACGCGGCAGTCAACGCGCCCCGGACTATCTCCTCCGGGGCATGGTCGCCTCCCATCGCGTCCACTGCTACCCTGTACCTGGACCTATCCTGAGCGCCGGTCACTTTAGCATATCCTCCATGTTCTCACCAGGCATTGTAACCCATGCCTCTCCGTTTATCACCTCTTCGCCCGCCTGGTTGCGGCATCCCACGGAGCATTTAACGCGAAAGTTGCCTGCGTCCTCGGCCACCGCCAAGACCTGACCAAATGTGGCCACCCTGTCTCCCGGAAACACCGGGGCGCGGAAGTGTACGTTGAGACGCCCCGACTCCAGCCAATTGCGCCCAAAGTCCAAGCTCATCATCTCCGATATGTAGGCAAGCACAAGCATCCCGTGGGTCACAATCCGGCCAAAGTAGGTTGAAGCGGCAAAGTCCTGGTCCAGGTGGATGGGGTTGTGGTCGCCGCTGGCCTCGGCGTACGTGTTTATATTCTCCTGCACAACCGTCTTGCTCACCGTCTGGAGGGTATCGCCGGGGCTCATCATCTCCCATCACATCCCCGGCCCTCAGATATGACCACAGTGCTCTTCCCATGCATGACCTGCTTATCATCTCCATCGACCCCGGAGAAGTCTATGGACACGAATCGCCAGCCACTGCGGACCCAGTTCCGCGTTAGCGTTGCCCTGAACACGAGGGTCTCCTCCGAGGTTATGAGCCTGGAAACGGACACGTCCTGAGAGGAGTGGATGGCGCCCGGCGGCAGGTTGATCTCGCGAAGGACTCCGGCCAGGGCATAGGCTGCCAGGGCTGTGGGAGGAATATACCCATCTTCGTGAAAGAGGGCTCCGGACTCTCCAACGGCCTTGAGGTACAGGGCTACTTCCTGAGGCTGTATACGGAAACGCGTTGGGACAAACTCGTGTCCAACGGCAAAGTCAGCAATAGGTGGCACGTTTTCCATCCATGATAGAGCGATTGTCCGCCAGAGGCTGGGTTGATTATAACGGCGGGAGAAAGGTCAATCAAGAAGAGAATATCCGGCAATTTTACTTGACATTTTCGGGAAGATTACATAGGATGCTAGCTGGCCGAAGATGGGCCCCGGAACTATCAGATTTGGCAGCAGCATTTCTCAAGTTATTAGGCATCGCCGCCCGTGCCGTTAACGACTTCTTGGGGAAGAACGGCCCCCAGTTAGCCGCTGCTATATCATACTACGCTCTTTTTTCTCTCTTCCCGCTAGCCTTGGCCATCACCTTTGGCCTGAGCTTCTTTCTGGAGCCGGGAACAATCGAAAGCGTGGCCCAGCGCATCTCTGAGCAGGCCCCTGTCTCCAAGGAAACGGTCAGCGATGTCCTTAGCAGTACCCTGAACAGCAGAGGCATCGCCGGATTCGCCGGCGCCATCGGGCTTTTGTGGGCGGGTACGGCCGTCTTCAGCGCCATAAGAAAAGGCATCAACGCCACTTGGGGCATCACCAGGCCCAGGCCGTTTCTTCAGGAACGCGTCATAGACATCTCACTGATGCTGGCAGCTACCATCCTGATGATTGTATCCATATCCTCAACCGCGGTGCTGAGCTATCTGAGGGAGATATTGGAGCTTATAACCAGAGAGACCCATGTGAGCGGCGACCTCCTGTGGGACAGACTGGCCTCTCTCATCCCTCCGGCCCTCTCCTTCGTAGTCTTTGCCGGGATATACTGGTTTCTCCCCAATACAAAGGTCATGCTGAGAGATGCGTTGATGGGAGCTGTCGCCGCCACAGTTGCTTTTGAGGTTGTGAAGAATGTGTTTGTGTGGTACGTGGTCAACTTCTCTGTGTACAGTTCCGTGTACGGCTCCCTGGGAAGCGTGGTTGCCCTGCTCACGTGGGTGTACGCATCGGCGGTCATACTCCTCTTCGGATCCCTGATAACCTATCGCTTTGCCGCCTACCGCTCCTCCCAGATGAGGGAGATAGAGGATATAGTGGAAATAGCCAGGGCCGACCTGCAACCGGTGGGCCGGGAGTAGTAAGTCACGGAGACTGGCTGCCTTGCCGGGTGGCTACACCCCTCCCCTGCCGCCGTTTCCGCCGAACTCGTGGTTGCTGAACACGCCCACGTCCCGCCCCTGGTGCACGTGGATGATGAACTCGTCTCTGGAGACACCCACCACGTCCACTATCTCCTCGTCTATGTACCCTATGAGGTCCTGGATGGACTCTTGGGTGAAGCTCTCATTTATGCACAGGGTGGCATGAATCACGGCCGGTGTTAGATGGAGGTCCAAACGGCCTATGGGCTGGTCTTCCTGGTCAAGGACCGTGTATACCTCGGAATAGGGTGTGCGACACTCCCGCTCAAAGCCGTAGTCCATTGATACCCTCCTTCTCTAATCCCTTATCTGGCCGTTGCCCAGTATGGTCCACTTGTAAGAAGTCAACTCCCTGAGCCCCATAGGCCCTCTTGCGTGCAGCTTGTTGGTGCTGATTGCAACCTCCGCGCCAAGTCCAAACTGCCCGCCGTCCGTGAAGCGGGTGCTGGCGTTGACGAACACGGCCGCGGCGTCCACGTCGTCAAGGAACCGCATGGCCCTGGAGTAGTCCTCGGTGACGATGGCCTCGGAGTGGCCCGACCCGTACCGCTCAATGTGCTCCAGCGCCTCGTCCAGTGAGTCCACCACCTTCACCGCGGCGACGAGCGAGAGGAACTCCGTGCCCCAATCGTCCTCGGTGGCCGGCTTCAGGTCCAGCGTCTCGGACGGCCCCAGGATGCTCAGCGCTCGAAAGTCGCAGCGCATCTCTACGCCGGCCCCGGCCCACTCGCGGGCGATGGCCGGCAGGCATCTGGGGGCCGCCTCGGAGTGCACCAAGAGCGTGTCCAGGGCGTTGCACACCGTTGGGCGCTGCACCTTGGCGTTGTAGGCAATGGCCACGGCGCTCTCCAGGTCGGCGTCCCTGTCCACGTAGGTGTGGCACACGCCAACGCCCCCGGTGATCACGGGCATCTGCGCCTTCTCTCCCACGTAGCGGACGAAGTCGGCGCCTCCGCGAGGTATCAGTAGGTCGATGTGCTCCTTCATAGCCAGCATACGCTCCACCAGCGCGCGGTCGGTGGACTCGACGAACTGCACCGCCTCCCCGGGCGCTCCGGCTCGTTCTATGGCATCTCTCACTACGTTGGCAAGCGCGGTGTTGGAGTGTATGGACTCGCTGCCGCCCCTCAAGATGACGGCGTTGCCAGACTTGAGGCAGAGCGCCGATATATCCACGGTGATGTTGGGGCGACTTTCGTAGATGGCGCCGATGACTCCAAGGGGCACACGGCGGCGACCCACCTGAAGGCCGTTGGGCAGTGTGCGCATGTCAAAGGTCTCGCCCACAGGGTCCGGCAGCGCGGCCACGACTCGCACGTCCGCGGCCATGCCCTCCAGCCGCGAAGGGTCCAGCAGCAGACGCTCCAGCACGGCCTCGCTGAGGCCCTTATCCCTGCCGGCCTGGATGTCCTTCTCGTTGGCCGCGAGTATCTCCCCCTCCCTTGCGCTTAGGGCGGCGGCGATGTTGAACAGCGCCTTGTCCTTCACGGCGGTGGATAACCGAGCCAGCTTGCGGGCCGCCGCCCTGGCGGCCTGCCCCCTGCCAGTTAGCTCATCAATTGCTGTGGTCATATAACACCTGCCTATATTTCCGTATTCGACGTTTTGTAGGTCTTCGGGTTAGCCCATTCTACATCGCGGCCAATGAGCAGTTCGCGAGTCTTTGTGTGATGTGTGCCGGACATGAATATGGATTCAACCTGAAATCCGAAACGACTCGCTAGCTCCCTTACCATATGGGCGTCGTCATATGTCATTAAAAAGTCGCCCCTGGTCTGCCGGGTAATGTCGAAAAGCAAAGCGTGATCCAATTCGTTATGAGCATACAAACGCGCCCCTGCCCGTTTCCCACCAGCCGTGTACGGCGGGTCTATAAAGAACACGGTGTTGGGGTCTTCAATGTGGAGTCGCATAAACTCCATGCCATCCCCTTGATGGAATCTGATGTGGTCTCTCACTGAAGCTATAGCCATGATCCGCTTAGCCAGCGTCGCCGGGTACCATCTTGACTTGAGGCCTTTGCCGTTTTCGCCTTGCTTTATCAGTCCGCTGCCGGGGGCCAATATACCACCATGCACAACTCTGTTTTTTAGCAGAGTCTGGAATGCCCTATCCTCAAGAGAACTGGGACTGGAAGCAAGGACTTCGCGTACGTTTTCGGGGGTCAGGTCGAACTCAACTATTCGATTAGCAAGCCATTGAGCATGTCCGTTCAGGATTGCATACCAGACACTACCTACGTTTTCGTCTATTTCAACCATCACCGCTTGTTCAACCAAGCCCTCAAAGACGGCAGTCAGACTTACAATCCCTCCTCCGGCAAAGGGTTCTATAAGCGTTTGGGGTTTTGGGCGCTGATGCATTAGCCACTGTCTTGCCCAGGGGATTAGCCAGGTCTTGCCTCCCGGGTATCTGAACGGACTGCGCTGAGGCACAGAGGAAACATTGACTGTGCGCCCGGCATAGTTCTGAGGCAAGAACGAAAGCTGAGTCATATTCTAAAGATCTACTTCGATTGTTGGAGCGTCAGGAGAGTTATCGTCCTCTAGTTTTTTATCAAGTTTCGCCTGAAGGCGTTCAATGACGTCAGGTTCACCGCCAGGTTCCGGCCGTGTAATCTGAGTCAAAGCGGTTTCAAAGCTGGTATAAAGAACCCGATGGCGGGACAGCATATATTCAGTTCCGGCTGAGTTGGATTGCAGGTCATACACCAGCCAAGCAACCTCTGCCGTCTCACGGTTTGTCTCCACCAACTCCGGCAGCGTTTGGAAGAGATTTTTATCCATTGCAACCGCTAGTTTGCGTCCCCAGGCATTGAGGATACCTCCTTTGAAGATAAGCTGAGGCGCTAATCGTTTACGTGAGGAGGACAGGTAATCTGCTCTGGGGTAGTGCTGCCGACCTCTCCAGACCATATTCCTACGTGCGGATGGGTCTTCCATGTAGTGTTCGAAGGGACGCCTGACATTACCGGAAATATAGACGGCTTGCACTTCCAACGCGCCAAATTCAAGTACGCGCCCACGTCCGTTGTAAGAGACGAGAACAACATCTATGTTCCCCGCTGACTTCCCATCCTTGTCATTTAGACGGACCTCAGTCAGTGAAGTCCACGAAGCGCCGGCAGGGAAAAAGAAACCGGCAGCATCCTCGGCAATTATCCAGTCTTGTCTGAATCGAATCGGGCACGTAACTGCAATCTCACCCTCATCAAATATACTGCAAACTCCCAAAGGGTCACTGGCCTTGTCCTTTGTACAACTAGGGACTCTGTTGTTGAACGGGCACAATCGGTTATACCGATACCGTTCCGCCCGTTCTGAAACGTTGGTTACAGGAAATCCAAAAACCTCAGCCAGCGGGTGTTGAGGAATTAGCTTCTCAGTCATTGCCTATGCCCTATCGCCATGAGTTTCTCTGCGCTTCGTTAGTCCTTATATTTCGCATATCCATCCCATTGCCCGCTAGAACAATACCATATTGTTGCGGTGCAGCGCCTCTTCGCTGTAGCGATAGCCCAGGGCTTCCTCTATCCTGTTGGAGCGCAGGCCCCTGATTACGGCCAGATCCGCGGCGCTGTATCCGGCCACGCCGCACGCTATCCGTTCCCCATGCGGGTCAACCACCAGTACGATGTCGCCGCGCAGGAAGTCGCCCTCCACCTCTTTCACACCTGCGGGAAGCAGGCTGCGATGGTGTGTCCGCAGGGCTTCGGCCGCCCCTGCGTCCACAACTACCCGACCGTGCGTAGAGAGGCGGCTGAGCAGCCACCGCTTGCGGCTCTCCATCTTGCTAGCGGTGGGAGCAAAGTAGGTTCCCACAGCCTCCCCGGACGCCAGCCGCGGCACCACCCGACCGGTCCTGCCGCCTGCGAGCGACGACGCCACACCGGAGGCGGCGGCCAGCTTTATCGCCTCCAGCTTGGCCCGCATACCGCCCCGGCTCCTGGCGCTGTGGCGATGGCCGGCCAGGGCCGTAGTCGCATCGTCAATCACCTCAACCCTGGGAATGAGCTGCGCCTGCGGGTCCTCGTGGGGATCTGCGGTGTAAAGGCCGCCAATGTCGCTGAGGACAATGAGAAGGTCGGCGTCAATCAGGTTTGCCACCATTGCCGACAGGGTATCGTTGTCCCCAAAGCCCATGTCGCCCAGTTCGTCCACCGCAACCACGTCGTTCTCGTTGACGATGGGGACAACCTTCATCTCCAGCAGGGCCAGCAGCGTGTTCCGCACGTTGAGGTATCCCTCCCGGTCCAGAATGTCCCGCCTGGAGAGCAGGGCTTGAGCCACAATGACGCCGTGTGACTCAAAGAGATGCTCGTATATCTGCATAAGGCGGCCCTGCCCAACGGCCGCCAGCACCTGGCGGAACGGGATGTCGTCCCGCTCCCGATTGACACTCAAGGCGTGTCCGCCGGCAGCCACGGCGCCCGACGTCACAAGCGCAACCTCCACGCCGGAACCATGCACCTCCGCTATCTGCTCCACCAGGGAGGCGATAAACTCATGATCAAGGCTGTTGCCGCCCCCGGTCAGGACGTTGGTGCCGGCCTTCACTACAATGCGGTTGTACCCGCCCGACCCTTGCGGTTTCATTAACGCCACTTTCCTCCGGTCGCGCCCTAAAGCCCTCGCGGGCCGGTGGATGCCTGGTAAGCCCGCCAGTTGCGCCTGGTCTCCTCGATGTGGTCGCCCCCGAACTTCTCCAGCATGGCGTCAGCCAGCGTCAGCGCCACCATCGCCTCACCGATGACTGCGCAGGTGGGCACGAAGGTGATGTCGCTGCGCTCGAAGTGGGCGCGGTCCACTAAGTCGCCGGTGGTCAGGTCCACGGTCTCCAGCCCGTTGAGGATGGTCGCAATCGGCTTGACGATAGCCCTCACCACCAGGGGTTCGCCGGTGGTCATGCCTCCCTCCAGGCCGCCGGAGTTGTTGGTGCGCCGGGGCCAGGGCCGCGCCCAGCCCTCGTCTGCGGCGTGCTCCCACTCATCCACCGGCTTGACCACGTCATGGACCTGCGAGCCGCGCATGTCCGCCTGGACGAATCCGGTGCCGAACTCCACGCCCTTGACCGCGTTCATGCTCATCACGGCTGCGGCCAGCTTGGCGGTCAGCTTGCGGTCCCACTGGATATGGCTGCCCAGGCCGATGGGCGCGCCTGTAGCAACCACCTCGATAATGCCTCCCACGCTGTCGCCGGCCTCCCGCGCAGCGTCGATCTCGGCGATCATGCGCTCCGCGGCGTCCGCGTCGGCGCAGCGGACGGCGGCCGTCCTGGAGCCGTCGGGGTTCTCCCGATGGTACGGGGCCTCTTCCAGCGCATCCCAGTCTATGCGCTCCGGCCTGTTGGCGTGGATGCCGCCGATGCACAGGACGTGGCCATGCACCGCAATGCCGAACTCCTCCAAGAAGCGCTGAGCCAACGCGCCCGCCGCCACCCGCGCGGCGCTCTCCCTTGCGCTGGAGCGTTCCAAGATGTTGCGCGCGTCAGTCTGCATGTACTTGACGATGCCCGGCGTGTCGGCGTGACCCGGACGTATGTTGACTATGGGCTCGAATGGGACGTCGGAGGGCGCAACGCTCATCTCCTCGATCCACGGCACGCCGTCCGGGCCTTTGCCAGTGGTGAAGTCCCTGTTTACAACGAGCATGGATATGGGAGACCCCATTGTAAGGCCATGCCTGACTCCGGCCAGGATCTCCGCGCGGTCCTTCTCTATCTGCATACGGCCGCCGCGCCCGTAGCCCACCTGCCGGCGAGCCATGTGCCTCTCTATGTACTCTTCCGTAATAGGCAGGTTGGCGGGTATCCCCTCCACAATGACGGTAAGGTTCTTGCCGTGGGACTCCCCGGCAGTGAGAAATCTAAGCATGGGTCAACTCCTCCTAAGCATTTGTTTGCGCCACCAACGCTTCTTCTCGCACGATGGATGGGTAGGCGTCGCAGTCCTCGACCACCAGAGCGCGCCCAAGTATTCGCAGCGCCCTCTCAAGCCGGCTGACGTGGGTACGGTATCTTGGATCGACGAGCTTTCGGGCGGCGTCCTCGCTGAGGCCCAGCCTGGAGGCCATAGCGGCGTAGGTGACCCCCTGCTCACGCATGGCGGTGTAGATGGTCAGCTTGGCCGCTACTAGGAATGGCACAGGCGCCAGAACCTGGCCGTCCCGGACGGGGCTGGGCGTCGGAAGGTCGAAGTTGGCCTTCACGTACATCCCCAGCGCAACGCCGAGGCAGTCCTCGGCCATCTCAATCGCTTCTTCCCAGGACCACCCGCACGTAATGGCCTCCGGCACGTCCGGGAAGGTCACACCGTAGGCTACTCTTCCCGTCGTCATTCTCTCTTCTTCATCAAGGACGATGTTGGATGGATAAACGTATCTCATGTTTAGAACTCCCGTCGGTCGATATTGAGCCGCCTCAGCATGTTAGCTAGGGTGTTTGGGGCAATCTCACCGTGCTGTACTGTAGCCTTTAATTCGCCTATGCGGACCTCTCCGTGGCTGCCTTTGCCGCGAGTGGGGTTAAAGCTGAACTCAAGCCCTTTGTTGCGGGCGTATCGCCTTGCCCGTCTCAAGAACTCCCCTCCGTTCACAACTCCACGGTCTGCCTGGCTCTGAGGGCCTGTTCCGCAGCCTTGAACATCACCCGGACGGGGGCATCCTCACCCGTCCATATCTCAAATGCGGCGGCCCCCTGGTACACCAGCATGGGCAATCCGCCAAGGGTCTTTGCGCCGGCCGCCTCGGCCTCCCGCAGCAAAGGGGTCACGGATGGATTGTACACCAGGTCGCACACCAGCGTATGCGGTGGGATGGCGTTTGCCGTCATGGGAGTTCCCCCCTGTCCCGCGCCGCCGGCCATGCCCAGAGACGTGCAGTTGACGATGAGCCGGCTCCGGGACGCCGCCTTGCGGAGGCTGTCCGCATCCAGGGTAACGGCCTCGGCGGAGGGTATCATGGGGCGTATGCTTTCCACAAGGGCGGCGGCCCTGTCCGGCGTGCGATTGGCGATAACCATGCTCCGGACTCCCTCTCCGGCCAGGGCGACGGCCACCGCCTTGGCGGCCCCGCCTGCCCCCAGGAGCAGGACATCTTGTCCCGCTGGGTCAAAGAGCGCCTCTTCCTGCAGGGCGGCCAGGAATCCCCTGGCGTCGGTGTTATGGCCCACCAGAACGCCGTTGTGGTTTTGGATTGTGTTGACCGCCCCAATCAGCCGGGCCTCTTCCGTCAGCTCGTCCATCATGGGTATCACCGCCTCTTTGTGTGGGACGGTGACATTGGCGCCCATCACGTCGGAGGCCCGCAGCGACTCCACAGTCGCTGGCAGAGACGACTGGGGCGCGTCTATCGCCTCGTAGCGCGCATCAATGGAGCAGTGGTCCAACGCGGCCTGCTGAAAGGCGGGCGACACGGAATGGCCTACGGGATGGCCTATGAGAAATATGCGCTTGGTCATGGGAAAAAGCCTATCCTTCCAGGCTCAGTGAACTGCAACGAGTATAGCAAGGGAACGATAGGAGGGACAAGCGGCGCGCGCTATCCGCCGCGTTTCGCGTCCAGGTACGCCCGGAGGATGACGGAGGCTGCCGCCGAGTCCCTCAGCCCCTTCTCCCGTGAAGGAGCGTGGCCCGCCTCCCGGAGGAGGCGTTCAGCCTCCACTGTGGAGAATCGTTCGTCATGGGAGTGGACTGGCATGGGCGATTCTTTGGACAGGGAACGTGTGAACTCCCGTACAAGCCGGCCCTGCGGCCCCAGCCTGCCGTTAAGGGAGATGGGAAGCCCAACCACTATAGCCTCCGCTTCGTACTCCCCTGCCAGGGCTGTCACGGCCCGGATGTCCGCTTCCTGGCTGACGCGTCGGATGGCGGCAACCGGGGTTACGATTGTGCCGGTGGGGTCGCTAACGGCCACGCCGATGCGCCGCTCGCCCACGTCAAGCCCCAGGACTCTCAGGACTGCCCCTTCCACAGCCTCACGTTGTCCTCCACCGCCTGAATCGCGTCCGGGAGCTTGTCGGGGTCGCGGCCTCCGGCCTGGCCCATGTCCGGCCTTCCACCGCCACCACCGCCCATCGCCTTGGCCGCATCCCTAACCACTCTGCCGGCGTCAAACCCTTGTGCCGCCACGTCCCGGGTGGCCATGACAATCATGGCAGGACGGCCTTCCAGCACGGCTCCCAGGACCACAATGCCGCTCTTTAAGTCGTTCTTCAGCCAGTCCCCGGCCTCACGCAGCAGGTCGGTGGCTGATATGGACAGGACGCCGGACACGACTACGACTCCGGCCACGTCCTTCCACGGCAGCTCCTTGACCTGTCGCCGCAAAAGCTCCCGCTCCAGGGCCTCCGCGCGCCTCACGACCTGCTCCAACTCCGACAGAAGGCCCTCCACCCTTGGCCCCAACTGGCCTGGAGGTACCTGCAAGCGACGCGACGCTTCCTCCAGCGATGTCGCCTGCTCCAGCATGAGAGCCTCAGCGCTCCGCCCGGTCACAGCCTCGATGCGGCGCAGCCCGGAGCCTATGCCCGTCTCGGAAACGACGTGGCAGTAGCCAATGTCGCCGGTCCTGTGGACATGGGTGCCGCCGCACACCTCCAAGCTGAACGGGACGCCGTTGGCAACCTCCACCACTCGCACCTGGTCGCCGTACCTGTCGCCGAAGAAGGCCAGCGCGCCCTGGGAGACGGCTTCCCGGTAGGTGGTCTCGCGCCAGTCTACAGGCACGTTCTCCCGAATCTTCTCGTTGGCAAGCCGCTGCACCTCTCGCAGCTCATCCTGGGACAGCGGGCTTACGTGGGTGAAGTCGAAGCGGAGACGGTCCGGCGCCACCAATGAGCCGTGCTGCCGGACGTGGAAGCCCAGAACCTGGCGCAGCGTGGCGTGCAGCAGATGCGTTGCGGTGTGGTTGCAGGCGATGGACTCCCGGCGCCGCGCGTCCACCCTGGCCTCAACCGCGTCGCCCAGAGTGAAGCTGCCGACGGTGACCGTGCAGCGATGCGCCGTAAGGCCGGCTATGGGGCTCTGGGTGTCCTCCACTCGCAGGATGCTGCCCACCGCCGCAATCTCCCCAGTGTCGCCTACCTGCCCGCCCTTCTCTGCATAGAAGGGCGTCTCACGCAGCAGGACCTCCACCTGTTGGCCCTCATCCGCCCTCTCCACCGGACGGCCCTCCCACAGCATCCCGACAATCACCGATTGCGCGGTGAGCGCCTCGTAGCCGAGGAAGGGCGTCCTGCCAACGCCCAGGTCCTGGTAGGCGCGTATGACATCGAAGTCGCCGCCGAACCTCTCCGCGGAGGCCCTGGCGCGGTCCCGCTGCGCCTCCATCTCCCGCTCAAAACCCTCCCAGTCGATACCCTCCAGGCCGTTCTCCCTGGCTATCTCCTCTATCAGCTCAGGCGGGAGGCCGTAGGTGTCGTACAGGACGAAGACCTCCGTCCCCAGGAGGACGCGGCTCGCTTTCTCCAGCGTCTCAAGGCTGTTCCATTCTTGCAGATCCGAAAGCAGCGGCTCCACTATCTGCTGCAAGAGTCCCGAAGTAACCGCGCCGCCAGCGCGGCCGGCCAAGCCCTGGATAGCCTCGGCCAGGTCTGTGGCAAGCGGGGGGCCGTCTGCACGGTTGTCGAGGATGCCCCTGAGTCCGATGTGGAACGGGACCAAGCCGTCTTCCAGCATGGGCGCGCCCGTCCGGAGCGCGTGGCCGAAGCGCTCCTCCTCCAGGGTCATCACCCGCAGTATGAACTCCCTGCGCTGCTCCAGGTCCGGGTACTGGCCCTTCATGCGGTCGATTACGACCCCGGCCACCTCTGCCAGGAACGGGTCTTCCAAGCCCAGCTTCCTGCCGTAGCGTATGGCACGGCGAATGACCCGGCGCAGCACGTAGCCCCGGCCTTCGTTGCCAGGAGCAACCCCGTCGCCGATGAGGAAAGTGGAGCTCCGGGCGTGCTCCGCCACCACCCGGAGGGCGTAGTCGGTGTCCGGGTCGCCGCCGTACTTCACCCCGCAGAGGCCCGCGGCGCTCTGCACCAGCGCGGTGAACAGGTCCGTCTCGTATATGCTGTGTGTCTTCTGAAGGATGATGGCGGCCCGCTCCAGTCCCATGCCGGTGTCTATGTTGGGCGCAGGCAGAGGCGTGCGTACGCCCTCCGCGTCCTGATAGTACTGCATGAAGACCAGGTTCCAAAGCTCGACAAAGCGGTCGCACGCGAGGCCGGAGCCAGCGACTACGTTCTCGCAGTTGGGGCCGCAGTCGGGTTGTTGGCAGCCGCGCTCCCGGCCGAAGTCGTAGTGGATTTCGCTGCACGGGCCGCATGGGCCTTCGTTGCCGGCGGGGCCCCAGAAGTTGTCCACCTCGCCGAAGCGCCGGATGCGCTCGGGGGGTACCGCCGTATTGTCAATCCACAGGTCGTAGGCTTCGTCGTCCTCCTGGTAGATGCTGGCCCACAGGCGTTCCGCCTCAAGCCCCAGATGCTCGGTGACGAACTCCCAGGCGTACTGAATGGCCTCCTTCTTGAAGTAGTCGCCCACGCTGAAGTTGCCCAGCATCTCAAAGAAGGTGAGATGCGTGGAGTCCCCAACCTCGCCCACGTCCGTCGCGCGGAAGCATTTCTGCGATGTGGTGAGGCGGGTGTGGGGCGGCGACATCTCGCCCGTGAAGTAGGGCTTGAACTGCACCATGCCCGCGCTGGTGAGGAGGAGCGTGGGGTCTCCGGCGGGTATGAGCGAAGAGCTTGGCATACGCAGATGCCCCTTGCCCTCGAAGAAGCGGAGGAACGCCTCTCTGATCTCGTCTCCGGTCAATACAATGTTCCCTTGCGTGTGCGTAGTAGGCTGGCTAGGATTTTAGGTTAAGGGCATAGGGGTGTCAATGCGAAGGGCCGTCGGCCTCTTGGAGAGGCTGACGGCGATCTGTGTCTACCCAAAGTCCCCGCGCAGGCACTCAGACGTGCTGATCCACCAGTATCGGGTTGCCGTCCGGGTCCAGAATAACGAAGCTGGCGGGCCCCGCGCCGCTCTCGTCCGCTTCAACGGCCAGCGTCACGCCCGCCTCCTTCAGCCGACGCTGCAATTCCCGGACGTCAGTATAGTCGTCGATTGGCTGAGCTTCGTCGTCCCAACCCGGGTTGAAGGTCAGCATATTCTTGTCGAACATGCCCTGAAACAGGCCAATGGTGTGGCCTCCATTCCTGAGAATCTGCCAGTTCTGGGAAGGGTCTCCTCCGACAACCTCAAAGCCCAGCTTCTCGTAGAAATCCCGTGAAGCTTCCAGGTCCTTTACCGCAAGGCTGACTGAAAAGGCGCCGAGTTCCATGCTCACCTCCTAGATGCGCCCGCTGACGCGGCGCCCAACTGTTAGTGTCCTGCCCATTATAGCAACTACGCCTGTGGCGTTCACGCGCCCAATGGCCTTGTTGCCGCGTCCCTATCTACTCCGCGGCGTCTGGCTGGCCTGACTCCCAAGTAATTGCATCCAACCAGTCAAGGCGTCAGCCATTTTGCAGGCAGGCTGTGTCAATCTGAAGCCTGTTTACGCCCTTGGGCAAGCTCATGTTTAGCGCAGGGCCGCAGCCATGAACCCGGCTATCCTGGCTGCCACCTGGCCTTCATACCCCGCCAGCGTATGGTCCGCTCCCGGGACAACTACGTACTCAGTGGGCGGCGGCAGCGCAGCCACCAGGCTCGATAGCTCCTCTGCCGGCACAAGCAGGTCTCTATCCCCCACCATTACCAGCTTGGGCCCCTTGAACTTATCCAGCCTGGACCTCTGTACACCACCCACGGTGGGAGCCGCTAAGGCCAACGCTTCAACACCCTTCGCTCTCGCCAGGATATCCAGCGCGACCACCGCTCCGAACGAGACACCCGCCACACCTACTCGCCTGCCGTTAACCCCCGGCCATTTCCTGAGGGTGTCCACAGCTGCCTTCAGGTCTTCCTGCTCTCCGTCCCCCCGGTCGAAGCTCCCCTCACTGGACCCCACCCCTCGGAAGTTGAACCGCAGAGTGGCAACTCCTTCCCCGTCCAGGGCCGCGCAAAGCGCCTGCACCAGAGGGGAGTCCATACTACCCCCAAACAGAGGATGGGGATGGCAAAGGACAACCCCCGCTAGAGGCCCCGACACTCCTGCCGGAAGGGTAATTACTCCCTCCAGTGTCAGCTTGCGCGCCCTGAATGCAATGGCCTGCTGTTTCATGTCTGTGCATTGGGCTTAAGGCAGGACCGAAAGAAACCGGCGACCAGCGCTCCCACCTCGCGTTCACGTCCGTGGAAGAAGTGGTCTGCCCCGGGAATGACGTGCATCTCCGGGTTTACTGCAAGCTCGGTTTTCAGCCTGTTGGCCTGGTCCGGCGGCATGAGCCTGTCCTGGGCTCCAACCACAAACTGCATGGGCAGAGACGACCTGGCCCGGAGGTCGTCCTCAGGGTCGACCCGGGCCCTGGCCACCACGGAAAGAGCCCTGGGCAGGTCGTCCTGAAGAGCCGCCTTCATGGCGACCCCTGCTCCAAAGGAGTACCCTGCCAGCCCAACGCTGTCCTGCTCCACCTGTTCATGGGAGGCCAGGAACCTGAGCGCTGCCAGGGCGTCTTCCACCTCTCCCCTGCCCTCGTCATAAGCGCCCAGGCTCATTCCCACGCCGCGAAAGTTAAAACGAATGGAGGCCATTCCCAGGCGGGCCAGATCATAACAGATAGCCATCACCACGTTGTTGCTCATGTCCCCGCCCATCAACGGGTGAGGATGGCACACCACTACACCGGGACATGGCCTACCCTCTTCCGGAAGGTGAATGTAGCCCTCCAGTGTCCCCGCGGGCCCCTGAAAGAGCGTCGCCGCCTGCGTCACAGTCCTACCCCCTCTGCCGTTACAAACGCCGCTAAAGACCCATAGCCTGTATGCCCAGGCGAGCCAGCGCCTCGTCCTCCTCGGCCCTCAGGCCGCTCACGCCGACCGCGCCCAGGAAGGCCTCGTCGCTGGGCCGCTGGATGACCACACCGCCTTGGAGGGCGATCATATTGGGGTCACCGAAGTCGCTGACACTGCGACCCATGCTCTTGAACCGCTCTGCCAGCGGCCCGGTGTCGCTGCGCATAACGGCTGCGGTATACGCCTTCTTGTAGGCCAACTGCTGCGGTATAGAACGGCACCTGTCCATCCGTGCGAATTGGACCAGCTTACCGTTGCCATCCACTACGGCTATGGCGATAGGCCGGTCGGGCTCCTTCAAAGCCTCGTCCAGCATAGCCTGCATCGCCTTTCCCGCTTCCTCCAGTCCCAGCATCGTCTCATCGTACACAATACACCTCCATAATCTAGTCACGAATCTAGTCACGCGTCCGCAATCGCGGGCAACTTGATTATACTACCGCGTCAAGGGCGCCGAGCTACCCCTCGCCGGCAGAAATGCGGGAGCCGTACTGACATTGGCAGCGCCTTCCGGCTGCAAGCCGAACCGGGCTTCCGCAATCACGCCGTCATACGGCCCCTTCCACCACCCGCGCCTAGCGGAAACGAGCCTGGCTCTCATTGGGGAGGACACTCATCATCCTCTCCACGGTTGCCCTTGGAATCAGAATGCGGCCGCGCTGGCTGAGCCTCACACACGGGATCCGTCCGCTGTGCACCGCCCCATACACCGAGTCCGTGCTGAGGCCCAACTGTTGGGCAACCTCCTTAACCGATAGCGCCAGCTTATCGTCGTACATGGCTGTTTCCCCCCTTGTCTCCAGAAGAGTGAATACTTCCGGGACATGATAGCACGTTCGTTCTTTTGATGCAAGCGACCTTTCGGGCATGCGCATCCCGGTTCACGGACGGATAAAAGGGGGGACTACTCGCGATCTGTGATGTCCATAAAGCGGAGGAAGGGTCTCATAAGCCACCGAAGAGGGGTGGTGGCTCTGTGTAGCGCCCTTGCCAAGAGGGAGGATACGGCGGGCGGGCAGTAGTAGATGGCGAGCCACGCGGCGAGAGCCGCCGCTATAGCCGCCACTACGTTCAGTATAACGTTTCCCATATATCCAGTGTACCACGAAACTCAGGACGGAGGAAGAACCTGGACCAAGGCCTGCATTGCTCCGGCGATGGTCGGGCTGATCTCCGGGCCATGCCGCGCGCCGTCTCTCAGGCGTCCTCGTACAGGAAAAGGCCCAGCGTCAGGCTCAGGACAAACAGGGCGCCACTGAAGTAGCTTGCGGGAGGAACGGCCGCGAAGAAGCAGACCACGGCAGCAATAAACGGGTACAGGGAAGCATCGCGGCGAGACTCCCCAAGAGCCAGAGTTATCAGCGCCGAAGCCAGTCCCCAACCAGAGGTGGCTAGAGAGATCAGTTCAGCGCCGGTTAGCGTCATAAAAATACCAGCCAGGCTGTAGTCTGAAGCGCTTTACCTCCCGTAGGTATAGCCCTGTGTAACGCTGGGCCGTGTATAGCGCCTCAAAAGGGGCCTTGGCGCACTCACCCCTGGCTGCCAGGCCGGGCCTCCTCATGCCTGGGCCTTACTTCTGGATAGCGGACAGCTTTTGAATCCATTGGGCAAACGAGGCAAGATTCTGCTGGACCTGGGTCCGCACGGCCTCGTCAACGAGGTTCCCGCCTTCGTCGAAATTGCTCTGCCCGCCGGATAGGCCAACATCTCCCCAGGGCATGGGTATGGCCCTGGGGCCAACGAGCACGTCCCGCACGTGCGCACGCGACATCGCGCCGGTCCCCCTGCCGCCCGCCAGGGACATAATGGAAACTGGTTTGTCCAGAAGCACGTTACCCACGGGCGGGTTCCTTCTCGATGCCCAGTCGATCAGGTTCTTTGTCACCGCGGGAATTCCCCCGTTGTACTCAGGGGTAACGATAAGCAGTCCGTCTGCGCCGGCAATCGACTCTTTGAAGTCGATCACCGATTGTGGAGGGATCCCTTCCTCGAGGTCTGCATTGAACAACGGGATGTCCCGAATCTCCAACTCCTCTATAGCCATGCCATCGGGCGCCAGGGATATTGCGGACCGCAGAAGCAGCCTGTTTATGGACTCCATCCGCAGGCTCCCGGCAAAGGCGACAATTTTTAGTGACTCTTCAGGCATCTAACTCCTATCTCCGGCTTCATGCAAAAAAGGAACCTTCATCACAGGCAACCAGGACTTGGTGGAGACGAAGGCTGCATGGCATGGGCAAGGCTTATTTGGCGGGAGCGGGAGGGAGTCGAACCCCCCGTAGACGCCGAAGGGCGCCCACCAACGGATTTGAAGTCCGCGAAGCCCACCAGAGCCCATCCACTCCCGTGGCCTGGCCTTCTGACACCGCTATTCTCTAAGCCCGCCCCTACAGAGCAGAGTCCAGGCACTTCTTGATAGCCGCTTTGGGGACAGCGCCCACAACCTGGTCTACGGGGCTTCCGCCCTTGAACACCAGCAGCGTGGGTATGCTTCTTATGCCGTACTTCATGGCCGTCTCAGGGCTCGTGTCAACGTCCACCTTTGTGAACTTTATCTTCCCGTCATACTCCTCGGCCAGGTCGTCCAAAACGGGAGCGACCATTTTGCAGGGCGCACACCACTCTGCCCAGAAGTCCACCAGCACAGGTGTATCGGCTTCCAGGACCTCCTGCTCAAAATCGCTGTCGGTTACGGGTTTGGGTGCGGTCATTTCGGTTCCTCCTCGCGCATCTCAATAAGACTCTCCGCTACTTTCGATTCCCTGTGTCTCCGGGACCCCGGCGCCCCGCAGCGCCACAGGAGATAGCTATTGAAAGTTTAAGACCCACAACCCCCTTCGTCAACTACCCGTGAGAAGGCGCGCAGCCTCCTCCAACCTGGCGAGACACCTGTCCCGTCCCAGAACAGCCATCGTCTCGAACAGCGGGGGCGCCGCCTTTCGCCCCGTCACCGCTACGCGAATGGCGCCGAACAGCTGCCCGGTCTTGATGTTAAGCTCCTCGGCAAGGGGCCTGATCTCGCCCTCCAGGGACTCCGTGGACCATACCTCCAGGCCCGTCACCCTTTGCAGCGTAGACTCCAGGGCCCCGGTTGCGCTCTCCCTGTCCATACCTTTCTGGATCAAGTCCTCCGGCGGATACTCCAACTCCTCTAGAAAGAAGAAGTCCGTCAGCTGCGGAACGTCCGTCATCGTCTTGATGCGTTCCTGCACCAGGGGCGCTATGGCGCTCACGTAGGTCTCCGAGATGGGGCGCGGCGCTGCATCGCTCAGCGTATCGTCCAGGGTTTTCATAATGCGGCTCACCAGGTCCTTATCGCTCATCTGCCGGATGTACATCCCATTCATCCAGGTGAGCTTGTCCAGGTTGAAGATTGCCCCGGCCTTGGTTATACGCTCCAGGGAGAAGTTCTGTATCAGGTCTTCCCGCGTGAGAATCTCCGTGTGGTCGTCCAGGGACCAGCCCAGGATGGCCAGGAAGTTGAACATGGCTTCCGGCAGGTAGCCCATGTCCCGGTACTGGAGCAGGGACACGTCTCCGTGACGCTTGCTCAGCTTGGAGCGGTCCGGCCCCAGTATGATGGGCAGGTGCGCGAAGAGGGGCATTTCGTATCCCAGAGCGTTGTAGATTTGGACGTGCCTGGGGGCGCTGGACAGCCACTCCTCCGCCCGCAGCACGTGGGATATGTCCATCAGGTGATCGTCAACTATGCTGGCCAGGTGATATGTCGGGTATCCGTCTGACTTGAGTATGACGAAGTCGTCCAGGGTGGCATTGGAGAAGGTCACGTCACCTCTCACTATGTCGTGGAAGGTGGTCTCTCCCTCCGTCGGCATCTTGAAGCGCGCCACGCGGGGCGCGTCCTGGGCCTCTCTAGGCGCAAGGTCGCGGCATAGCCGGTCGTATCCAGGAGGCTGCTTCCGGCGCGCCTGCTCCTGGCGCATCTCCTGGAGGCGCTGGGGCGAGCAATAGCAATGGTAGGCGTGGCCCCGTTCCACCAGTTCCTCGGCCGCCCGCTGATAAAGCTCCAATCGCTGCGACTGGACGTACGGCGCGCAGGGGCCGCCGACTTCGGGCCCCTCGTCCCAGTCCAGCCCAAGCCATCTGAGGGAGTCCAGGATGGACTCCAGCGCTCCTTCCACGGTGCGCGCGACGTCCGTATCCTCGATTCGCACTATGAAGTCGCCGCCGGTGTGCCGGGCGTACAGCCAGCTGAACAGGGCCGTCCGGATGTTGCCAACGTGGGGGTCGCCCGTCGGACTGGGGGCGTATCGCACTCTGACTCTCTTGTCTGCCATTTCTAAAGGGCCTTTCCGTGAGTTTCGGCTTGCCTACGGGGTTGCGCCTATACCAGTATTCAGCTGTGCCAGAAACGCATCAAGCTCCGCCGGCAGCGGGGAGCTGAACTCCACGTACCTCTCCGACGATGGCAGCCGCAGACCCAGAGCCTGGGCGTGCAGGAACTGGCGGCCAAGGTGGAGGCTCTTGCCGCCGTAGAGCGCGTCCCCGGCAATGGGGTATCCCAAGTGTGCAAAGTGTACCCGTATCTGATGAGTCCTGCCAGTCCTGGGCAGCGCCTCCACCAGGGTGAACCCCGAGAGCCTCTCCAGCGTCCGGTAGGAGGTATCCGCCTCTCGCCCCCCCTCCACAACGGCCATCCGTTTGCGATTTCGGGGATCCCTGCCAATACGAGCCGCTATCGTCCCCTCCGCCGGCTCAAGACGCCCCGACACCAGGGCCACGTACACCTTGCGTATCTCTCTCTCCTTTATCTGCCTGGAAACGTGCTCGTGCGCACGACGGTTCTTTGCCACCACCATCAGGCCGGAGGTGTCCTTGTCCAGTCGGTGTACAATCCCCGGCCTCAGTCCCTCCTCAATCCTGCCGAGCTCCGGCAGCCTGGCAAGCAGCGCGTTAACCAGGGTACCCAACGGGTGCCCCGGCGCAGGATGCACCACCATGCCCGCGGGTTTGTTCACCACCAGCACGTCGTCGTCCTCGTATACCACCGCAACGGGTATGTCCTGGGGCAACAGCGTTGTGGGCAAAGGAGGAGACACGTCCATCTCCACAACCTCCCCACCCTTCAACCTGTAGGAAGGCTTGGCCGAGGAGCCGTTCACTCTAACCAACCCCCTTCCCACAAGGCTAGATATGTGGGATCTGGACAGGTCGCGCTGGCTATCGGCCAGGAATTTGTCCAAGCGTTCGCCTTGAGCGTCTCCCACCAATATCCGGACTACTCCCACGACTCCTCCCTTTTCCCTGTGGTCCCTCTATCGACCGCCGGGGCCGCTTCAAAGCCGCCGTCCGGCATATCCGGCCCCATCTCCGACGGCATCATCTCCAACGCTATTGGAATGGGAACGATCTCCTCTACCGGCTCTGGGTCAGGGCTCCTACCATGCCTTGTCGAGATGAAGGTCCACATGAGGCCCGTCAGCCCCAACACAATTGCAGAGTCGGCAAGGTTGAACACAGGCCACGCTCCCACGTCTATGAAGTCCACCACGTGCCCCAGGCGCACCCTGTCCACCAGGTTGCCTATCGCGCCTCCAAGCTGCAGCCCCAGGCAGAATCGCAGGAGCCTGCTATCGACGCGGTTTGTACGATAGAAGACCAGCAGCGCGCCTATTCCCACAAAGGAGGCTATGATGAGGAAGGTGGTCTGATGTGGAAAGAGTCCAAAGGCGCTGCCCGTGTTGGTGACGTATGTAAAACGAAAGAACCCGCCGTCCGGAACCGACTGTCCGGGACTCATGGTAAGAACAACCAGCCCCTTTGTGATCTG
This sequence comes from Dehalococcoidia bacterium, assembly GCA_965221925.1. GTDB lineage: Bacteria > Chloroflexota > Dehalococcoidia > Lucifugimonadales > UBA2985 > JAPPHY01. The sequence continues at coordinate 1,738,123 of OZ244924.1, forward strand.
GTCTGCTATCAGTGTGGCAATCAGGACCGCAACGGTGGTCATTCCGTAACGCCTCGGACTCGGCCGGCGGGCTGTGAGGTCTTCATGTCAAGCGGAATTTTCATGGACGTATTGAGTGTCACGTTGCTGTAGGCCATGTATGCCGGCCGTCCAGGGTTCTGCCGGCAGTTTAGCATACGGCGATATGAGAGGTAAACCGCAGACCCCTTCCGGCGTTCCTGGGGTGTTGTGGTTGGCAAGGCCCCTCCGCGCGGTGGGGTCTCCCAACCTTCATTCCAAGCGCACGCGGGCATCCGGGGAGGCCCCCTCAACTTTGGAATAGTAGCGCTGTGACAGTTGTGATAGAATCTCCCATCATAGGCAAAGGTTGTAGCTCAGAGGATGCCGGCCGTGCCATATGCGGTTAGACTCGCCAGAGAAGAAGACGTCCCTCAACTGGTGGACTTAGAGAAGGAGGCATTTCCCACCTCTTGGCCCGCTACGCCATTCAAACGCGAGCTATCCAACAGGTCAGCCAGCTTTCTGGCGGCCTACCGGCTATCCGAAGACGGCCACCCCTCCATCCCCGCTCCCGGCAAGCCGCTCCATGAAGGCAGCGCCGTTACATCGCGCGGGCTGGGTGGAGTCCTGAAGCGCCTGTTCCGAAGAGAGGCCACCTCGTCCTTCCTCACCCGCCCTTCGGACTACGTAGCAGGCTACGTTGCCACCTGGTATATGACGGACGAGGCGCACATAACCGGCATTGCCGTACGGGAGTCGCTGCGAGGCAACGGGCTGGGGGAGTTGCTGCTCCTGACCTCTATCCAACTGGCAATGAAGCGGCAGTCCAGGGTGGTGACCCTGGAGGTGCGAGTCTCCAACCAAGTGGCCCAGTCCCTGTACTCCAAATATGGCTTCAACCAGGTTGGGTTGCGCAAGGGGTACTATACCGACAACCACGAAGACGCCTACATAATGACCACCGATCCCATCTCCTCGCCTGCGTACAGCGAGCAGTTCCATACCCTGGAGAAGAGCTACAGAGAGCGGCGCGGCAACATGGCTCTTGGCCTTGGTTGACCGGAGGGTCTCGCCACTCCGCGGCATACACTAGGATGCGACCCGGCGGCGCATGGGCGTCAGGCCGGTTGCAGTGACGCCCGCAAGCCCCATCGTCTAGAGGCCCACAATGAGCTGCCTGGCTCCCACAAAAATCATGGAGACTGCAAGCATAACCAGCACCACGCGGTGATTCACCCTGGAACTCAGGTATAGGCCAATCTGCGCGCCCGCCAACGCTCCCACGCCCAGAAGGGCGGCCGTGCGCCATCCCTCCTGGAACTGGCCCGTCGCAATTCGAGTGACCAGGCTGGAGGAGGAGGTTACCACCAGCAGCAGCATTCCAGTGGGGGCCACCACCCTGGCCGGCATCCTGAGCAGGAACGTCATGGCCGGCACGTTGACCACCCCTCCTCCAATGCCGAAGAAGCTGGAGATATAGCCGGACACGGGGCTGATTCCGGCGGCCATCAGGGTGTTAACGTAGAAGCGATACGTCCCGCCTCTGCGCTCCTGGATCTCCCTGTTGGGCGTGTGGTCCACCCTCCCCTGCAACTCCACCGCTCTGGCGCTACGCCAAAGCACGTAGACCGCGCCCAGGATCAGCAGTACACCCATATAGACCTCAAAGTTGCTCCTGGTCACCCTGCTGGCCGCTATGGCCCCAACAACCGCAGCAGGGATGCCGCCCACTGCCAGCAGGGCTGCGGTCTTGAAGTCGATGCGCCGCGCCCTGTAGTTGCCCACCGTGGCAGAGACGGCGTTCAGGAAGACCACCGTGAGGGAGATGCTGGAGATGGTGGACGCCGACGCCTCCGGAAACATGTATAGCAGGATGGGGAGCAGGACAAACCCGCCCCCAAGGCCCACCAGTGTTCCCAATGTGGCAACTACAAGTCCCAGGAGAGGCAGTAGGACCACGTAGAAGAGTGTCGGCTCAAATGACATGGCTCTCGCTTACGCCCTGGCATCCGCAGGCGGATAGTACGCGGCCTGTTCGCGGGAGGCCTGAGATGATCCCAGCGCCGTCTTGCCGCGGCCGGCCACTGGGCCTGCCCGTCACCCCAAATCCGGCGACGAGAGCCGACCGCCTATGCCTCCTCCAAAATCTCGATGCTCTCTATGGTCGGGGGGTTGACCGGACTGGAACGCTCCCCTGAAGGCCCCTGTTTCACCGGAAGGTTAGCCAGGCTGTCCACCACGTCCATACCCTGCGTCACCTGTCCAAATATGGTGTAGTTCTTGGGCAGGTTGCCTTGCTGGTGCATCACAAAGAACTGGCTGCCGTTGGTATTTGGGCCGGCGTTCGCCATGGCGAGCGTGCCCGCCGCGTAGTCACGTGTAACGCGCTCGTCCTCAAAGGTGTACCCGGGGCCGCCCGTCCCCGTACCCGTGGGGTCACCGCCCTGGATCATGAAACCGGATATAATGCGGTGAAAGATGACCCCGTCGTAGAAGCCCTCCTTGGCCAGAAACACAAAGTTGTTCACGGTCTTTGGGGCCTCTGACGGGAGCAGGTCAACGACTATGGCCCCGCCGCTGGTGTGCATGGTCGCGGTGATCCTGCTGTCCGGGTCTACGGTCATCGGGGGTGGTGCGCCGTACTGTTTTGCCACGCTTGCTCCTTCGGATGATATATGTGTTTGCCAATTGCCGGGGATGTTTCAGACGCAGCAAGTCTATCAGAATCAACCTCGTCATGCCAGCGATTATGAGGAGTGGGGCCGGTCTCGGCAAATTGCGCCCGCCTATGCACTGGTAATCCGACCCCCGCCTATGGCATAATCTAGGGGTCTGCAAGCCCACTCCATTTGAAAGAAGGCAGGTGCATGAGCGAACAAAACCTACAGCAAAGATCACGGTCCACACTGGCAACCTCCCGGGGAGATATGACCTACTACAGATTGGGGCTGCTTGAGGATGAGGGATTGGTAAACCTCTCCGCCCTGCCGTTCTCCATTCGAGTGCTGGTGGAGAACGCCCTGCGAAACCTGGACGGCTACCTGGTCACCGAAGACGACGTGAGGGCTGCGGCGAACTGGAGCCCCAACTCCCAATCGCCAAAGGAGTTCCCATTCATGCCGGCCAGGGTGCTAATGCAGGATTTCACGGGTGTGCCCGCGGTGGTGGACCTGGCAGCCATGCGGTCGGCTATGGCCCGCAACGGCGGCGACTACCGTAAGGTCAACCCCATTGTGCCCGTTGACCTGGTGATAGACCACTCGGTGCAGGTGGACTACTACGGCACTCCCGCGGCGTTCCGGCTGAACGTGGAGAGAGAGTTCGAGCGTAACCAGGAGCGTTACACGTTCCTGCGCTGGGCGCAGAACGCCTTCGACAACTTCACGCTGGTGCCGCCCGGCACAGGCATCGTCCACCAGGTCAACCTGGAGTATCTGGCCTCCGTGGTCACCACCGACCAGTCCCAGGGCGAGCCGGTGGCATTCCCCGACACGGTGGTCGGCACAGACTCCCACACCACCATGATCAACGGACTGAGCGTGCTGGGCTGGGGAGTAGGCGGAATAGAGGCGGAGGCGGTGGTGCTGGGACAGCCTTACTACATGCAGCTGCCGGAGGTCATAGGGTTCAACCTGACCGGGGCCCTCAGGGAGGGTGTTACCGCCACAGACCTGGTCCTCACCGTGGTCCAAATGCTGCGGCAGAGGGGCGTTGTGGAGAAGTTCGTGGAGTTCTACGGCTCAGGGCTGAGCAACCTGCCACTGCCGGACAGGGCCACCATCGCAAACATGGCCCCGGAGTACGGCGCAACCTGCGGGTTCTTCCCCGTTGACGCCACCACCCTGGAGTACCTGCGAGGCACCGGTCGAGACCCCGCTCAGGTGGAGCTGGTTGAGCAGTACGCCAGGGCCCAGGGCCTGTTCCACACGGACGACACCCCGGACCCCGTGTATACGGACACACTTCACCTGGACATGAGCGAAGTTACCCCCAGCCTGGCAGGGCCCCGTCGCCCGCACGACCGCGTGATACTCAGCGACGTAAGGGACGACTTCCACGCCATCTTCGGGCCGCGTGGCGAGGAGGCAGACCTGGAGATAGACGGCCAGAAGGCGTCCATAGGCAGTGGGGACGTGGTCATTGCGGCCATCACCAGCTGCACCAACACATCCAACCCTTCCGTCATGGTAGGCTCAGGACTGATAGCAAAGAAGGCCGTGGAGCTTGGACTGAACCGCAAGCCCTGGGTCAAGACCAGCCTGGCCCCTGGCTCACAGGTGGTTACTGACTACATGGACTCGGCCGGCCTCACGCCATATCTGGAGCAGCTGGGGTTCCAAACGGTCGGCTACGGCTGCACAACGTGCATCGGGAACAGCGGCCCGCTTCCGGACCCCGTTTCCAAGGCCGTTGGCGACAACGACCTGGCGGTTGCCGCCGTGCTCAGCGGCAACCGCAACTTCGAGGGTCGCGTACACTCGGAGGTCAAGGCCAACTACCTGGCTTCGCCCATGCTGGTGGTGGCCTATGCCCTGGCGGGCACCGTGGACATAGACCTCAACAACGACCCCCTGGGGCAGGATGGTCAGGGCAACCCCGTATACCTTCAGGACATATGGCCCTCTCAGCAGGAGATCCGCGAGACCATCGCCACCTCCCTCAACCCCGATATGTTCAGGGCCCGCTACAGCAACGTCTCCACCGGGCCGGAGGAGTGGAGCAAGCTGCCGGCGCCTGAGGGCGACCTGTACCAGTGGGACCCGGAGTCCACGTACATCCAGGAGGTCCCCTTCTTCAGCAACATCGGCGACGACGTCCAGGAGACCACGGACATACTCGCGGCGCGCGTACTGGTTATGGTGGGCGACTCCATCACCACCGACCACATCTCTCCGGCTGGCGCAATACCACTGAACAGACCCGCCGGGCAGTTCCTGGTCGGCAAGGGCGTACAGCAGAGGGACTTCAATACCTACGGCTCTCGTCGAGGCAACCATGAAGTGATGATGCGGGGCACCTTCGGAAACGTGCGTCTCAGGAACCAGCTGACGCCCGACAAGGAGGGCGACTGGTCGGTCTACTTCCCGGAGGATGAGGTGACCAGCATCTTTGAGGCCGGTGAGAAGTACCAGGCGAGCGGGATACCCACCATCGTAATCGCCGGCAAGGAATACGGGGCGGGCAGCTCAAGAGACTGGGCGGCCAAGGGCCCCGACCTGCTGGGAGTGCGCGCCGCCCTGGCGGAGAGCTTCGAGCGTATCCATCGCAGCAACCTCATAGGCATGGGCGTGCTGCCGCTGCAATTCAAGCCGGGCGAGAGCGCCGCAAGTTTGGGTCTGACGGGGCGCGAGACCTTCGACGTCACGGGCATAGCCGGCGGCATCACCCCGGGCCAGGACGTTCAGATACACGCAGTCGGCGATGACGGCTCCTCGATGGACTTCGCAGTGACCTGCCGCATTGACACGCATGTGGAGGTCGACTATCACCGCAACGGCGGCGTGCTTCACACGGTGCTGCGGCGTATGCTGCGAGAGGGCTAGACTCCGCCGGAGTAGACCTCAAACAAGATTCGCCCCCTTGACCCCGATGCGCTGTATCGGGGTCAAGGGGCAGGCTAAGCTACAAAAGAGACCACGGCCTGAGTCCCATACCGCCGCCCGCCCTACCACAGAAGACTCAGATGGTCGGCTTCACAGCCCTGACGCGCACGCTCGCCAGGCTCGCCTTCCACTCCTCACCCGCCGCGATGCCGCGCCTGTAGGGCGACTGCTCGACCACGTCCACCTGCTCAAAGCCGGCCGTATCCATTCGGCCCAGGTAGACGGACTTCAGCTCCGCTCCGCCCACGCATGACACCCACATGTCAGGGTCCATCCGCACTTCCTCCGGCAGCTCCTCTTCCAAGACCATGTCTGAGACGTAGAGCCTGCCGCCGGGCTTCAGTACGCGGAAGGCCTCCTGAAAGACCTTGTCCTTGTCCGGGGACAGGCATATAACACAGTTGGAGATGACCACGTCCAGGAGATCGTCCGCAAGGGGCAGCAGTTCTATCTCACCCAGGAAGAACTCCACGTTGGAGACGCCCACCTTGGCGGCGTTGCTCCTGGCAAGGCTCACCATGTCCACGGTCATGTCCACGCCGTAAGCCCTGCCCTCCGGCCCCACCTTGTGGGCCGCCAGGAAGCAGTCGATGCCCCCACCGCTTCCCAGGTCCAGGACGCGCTCCCCCGGCTGAAGCTCAGCCAGGGCCACCGGGTTGCCGCACCCGGCGGAGGCTGCGATGGCCTCCATCGGTACGGCCTTCAACTCGGAAGCTGAGTAGAGAACCGGCGGGATTATAATCTCTCCCGCGCTGCAACACGCAGAGGCGCTTTGGGCTTTGCCTCCATAGCGCTCCTTCACCGCCTGCTTTATGCCATCCTCTTTCAAAGTACTCATTCTATCCCTCCGAGCAGTATTATCGCGCAGCGGTTGAGTTATGAGAAGGGCGTGGAGTGGATTCTCGCGTCCGCTAGAGTGACGGCCGCAGGATGGAGCGCCGTCGGAAATTCCCCTACCCAACCCTGCAGCGTTCCTTTGCCTTCCTACAACCTGATGGTATAATCCAATGTAGCGGAGGAAGCCTTGAGCCTGCAAATTTCCGTCATCGGCGCCGGCGAACCACCCACTGAAGCCATACCCTTGGCGGAGGAGGTGGGGCGCGAGCTGGCCAGACGAGGGGTGGTCTTGGTTACGGGCGGTCTGGCCGGCATTATGGAGGCCGCGTGCCGCGGCGCCAAGGAGGCCGGCGGCCTCACTGTTGGCATCCTGCCCGGCAGCAACCCGGCGGACGCCAACCCCTACGTGGACATTCCTATCTGCACCGGCATAGGCTACGCCCGGAACATCGTGGTGGTCAGGTCCGGGCGGGCCGCCATCGCCATTGCCGGCGCGTTCGGCACACTTTCGGAGATAGCCCACGCCCTGGGGGACGGCATCCCCGTGATTGGGCTGAACACCTGGTCAATCGCCAGGGGCGGGAAAGAGGACGACAGCATAATCCTCGCCCACAGTCCAGTCGACGCTGTGAACAAGGCCATCGAAGCTGCCAGCAGCCGGGAAGCGGGAGGCAGCAATGAGCGACATTAGAGAGGCGCGCGCCAGGGAAGTCCTGGACTCCCGGGGCAATCCAACCGTAGAGGTGGACGTCATCCTGGAGGATGGCTCCCTTGGCCGCGCGGCCGTGCCCTCCGGCGCCAGCGCCGGCGCCCATGAGGCCGTGGAGCTGCGGGACGGCGACAAAGCCCGCTTCGGAGGGAAGGGCGTCCTGACGGCGGTAGCCAACGTCAACGAGAAGATCGCCACCGCCGTTGTGGGCATGTCAGCCCTGGACCAGCGCGCCCTGGACGAGAAACTCCTGAGACTGGACGGGACGCCGGACAAGCGCAACCTGGGCGCCAACGCCGTCCTCGGCGTGTCCCTGGCCGTGGCCCACGCCGCAGCAGCCTCTAGGAACATGCCCCTGTATCGCCACCTCTGCCCCGGCGCGCCCACCATCATGCCCGTGCCCATGTTCAACATCCTGAACGGTGGCAAGCACGCCCAGGACTCCGCCGATTTCCAGGAGTTCATGGTCATTCCCCTGGGCCTCGGCTCCTTCAGCGCGGCTTTCAGAGCGGGCGCGGAGATCTACCAGGCCCTCAAAGAGGCTCTGATGGGACGAGGCTACAGCACAAACGTGGGCGACGAAGGCGGCTTCGCGCCCTCCCTGCCCTCCAACAAGGACGCCGTAGAGGCCGTCCTCGCGGCCATAGAGGCGGCCGGATACAGGCCCGGCATCGACTGCTTCATCGGGCTGGACGTGGCCGCATCGGAGCTTTTGCAGGACGGCCGGTACGTCCTGCCTCGGGAGGGCGTCACGCTGGACAGCCGGGAGATGGTCGACTACTACGCCCGGTGGGTGGACGCCTACCCCATCATCAGCATCGAAGACGGAATGGCCGAGGACGACTGGGACGGCTGGGGCCTGCTCATGGAGCGACTGGGCGACCGTGTGCAGCTGGTGGGCGACGACCTGTACACCACCAACACAAACCGCATCCTGAGAGGCGTACAGGAGAGGGCCAGCAACTCCATTCTCATCAAGCTGAACCAGATCGGTACCCTGAGCGAGACCCTGGACGCTATGGAGATGGCCGCCGCGGCCCGTTGGAGCAGCGTCATCAGCCACCGCTCCGGGGAGACCGAGGACACGACGATAGCCGACCTTGCCGTGGCGACGGGCGCGGGCCAAATAAAGGCCGGCGCGCCCGCCCGCAGCGAGCGGGTCTGCAAGTACAACCGCCTGCTGCGCATAGAGGAGGAGCTTGGAGCGGACGCCCGCTATCCCGGGCGGGACGCGTTCCCTGTGTAGGTGACACAGAGGCAATATTTCAGGACTTGTTAGAACACAATAAGGAGGCACACATGGCAACGCGCATAGGCATCAACGGGTTCGGAAGAATAGGACGGCAGGTGCTGCGGGCATCAATGGAGCGGCATCCGGACAAGCTGGAGGTCGTCGCCGTCAACGACCTCACGAACGCCAAGACCAACGCCCACCTCTTCAAGTACGATACCAGCTACGGCGTCTACCCAGGGACGGTGGCCGCCGAGGAGAACGCCCTGGTCATCGACGGCAAGGAGGTGCAGGTGCTGGCCGAGCGCGACCCTGCCGGCATCCCCTGGGGAGACCTGGGCGTGGACATTGTGGTGGAGTCAACGGGCATCTTCACGGACGCAGCCAAGGCAGCCGGGCACCTGACCGGCGGCGCAAAGAAGGTCATCATCTCCGCGCCCGCGCGCGGCGAGGATGTGATGGTGGTCCTGGGCGTCAACCAGGACAAGTACGACCCCGCCAGCCACAACATTCTCTCCAACGCCTCCTGCACCACCAACTGCATTGCGACGATGGTCAAGGTGCTCCACGACAACTTCACCGTGCAGCGGGGCCTTATGACCACCGTCCACGCCTACACCAACGACCAGCGCATCCTGGACCAGGCCCACGACGACCTGCGACGCGCCCGGGCGGCGGCCCAGAACATCATCCCAACAACCACCGGAGCGGCCAGGGCCGTGGGCGTCATCATGCCGGAGCTTCAGGGCAAGATACACGGCATGGCGCTGCGCGTTCCGGTGTCCACAGGCTCCATCACGGACTTCGTGGCGGAGCTTGACCGCAAGGTCAGCGTGGAAGAGGTCAACGCGGTGTTCAAAGAGGCTTCCGAGTCGTCCCTCAAGGGCATCATGGACTACACCGAAGACCCCATTGTGAGCTCCGACATCGTCTACAACCCTCACAGCTGCATCTTCGACGCCCTCTCCACGATGGTGATGGGGGACAACATGGTGAAGATACTGGGCTGGTACGACAACGAGTGGGGCTACTCCTGCCGCACCGCCGACCTCTGCGCCTTCCTTGTGGACAAGGGCCTGTAGGCGTTTCCCCGACCGGCTCCACCCTGAACGGTCAGCTCCCTACCCGTCATGCCCGCGCAAACGGGCATCAGGGTGTGGCAGGGAATGGACTCTCGCGTCCGCGAGAGTGACAGCGCGTTGCGCCCCTTCCCGCTCATGGTGAGCTTGTCGAACCATTTGAGAGGGAAGGACGTCGGTTTAGCGTGAGCGGAACAAAGGAGCAAAGCATGATTCGCCCTCGCGAGTCCCGTTCTCGCGCTTCTTTGTGGGTGATTTCATTTGGCGATTATCCCCTGACAACACGTATTTTCCATGATACTATAGGGACATGAGAAAGTATCCCATCAAGCAATTCGATGCCCAGTTCCCCGATGAAGAATCCTGTCTGGAGTTCCTTAAGAACGCCCGATGTCCCCAGGGTATAACCTGCTCCAAGTGTGAACGGGTCACCAAGCACTTCCGTATCACCGGACGGAAGGTCTATAGCTGTGAGTTCTGTGCTGCTCACGTCTCCCCCACAGCCGATACCATCTTCCACAAGTCTTCCACTTACCTCCGCTCTTGGTTCCATGCGATGTTCCTCATGGCTTCCACCAGGACGGGCATATCTGCCAAGCAACTTGAGCGTGAAGTTGGGGTAACCTACAAGACGGCTTGGCGTATGTTCAAGCAAATCCGCTCCCTCATGGCTCAGGACGACATGGTCCTGTTTGGGGAGATTGAGGTTGACGAAACCTACGTGGGCGGGAAGCGGCCAGGGAAGCGTGGACGTGGGGCAGCAGGCAAGACCATCGTTGCCGGTATGGTAGAGCGTGGTGGACAGGCTATCGTGAAGGTTGTCCCAGACGTGAAGGCTCATACCCTTCTACCCATGATTCAAGCGCACATTCCACAAGGTCAGACGATCTACACTGATGAGATGCTTAGCTACAACCGATTGACCAGCTTGGGATATGCCCATCAGACCGTACAGCACAGTGCTAAGGAATACGTGTTGGGTAGGGTTCACACCAACAACGTGGAAGGGATGTGGAGCAACGTCAAGCGGGGCATAGACGGCGTTCACCATGCCGTAAGTCCAAAGCACCTACAGAGGGATACCTGGATTCCTACGTCTACAGGTTCAATCACCGGAGCGATGAGACTCCGATGTTCGTTCAGCTTCTGAGGCAGGTGGCTTCCGTATAGGCTGTGCGGCCTTGGTCAGTAACCGCTCAAAGGCTTTCTTGGTCAATGAACCCTTGTCGTCCGCCTTACATTCGACTTCAGGCATATACCAACTCCCTCTCCCTCAACTGGGTTATCAGATATTCCTGGGGTCTATCTCCCTTGTGATGGTCGGGGCGGTGATGGTCTGGGAGGCGGGGGAGGGGGCGGTCTTTGCCGAGGTGGGGCCGCCGAAAAGTCCTCACGTGGTGACCTAGGTTGCTGGCTTGAACTCGCCATTAATAACATCGTCAGCTAATCTCTCAGCACGGTCGCTAAGCGTGTCGTCATAGCCTAATCCATGTGCCTGTGTTGCAATGTTGGTCAGCCGTTCGGTCAAAACTCCAATGATTTCTTTGTCCTCTAAGTACTGACCACGATACCATTGACGGCGCCAATCTTCACTGAGTGCCTTGTATTGTATGGCTACAAGATCCGCCGTAACTGCCTTAACTCGATACCCTTGCATGTGTTGCCACATTGCAACGCTCGCTATAACCCCCACTAATAGAGTCAATGCCAACACCTCACTCGTGCCTTGCAGGAAGTGTGTGACAAGGGTGAAGGCGACGCCACCAGTCAGAAGTATAAGCCCAATATCCCACTTGAATTGTTGTTTGCGAAACTTCTCGGCAAGGCTATGGTAATATCGATAGTACCGCTCAGATTCGAGGATGCCTAACCAGATTTGTTGATCCATAGCCCCTCTCCAACACCTAGGTAATCAAGTACACTCTCATTTTACCATTGATGCATGTTCGTTTCAAGGCAGCCCCTTGTTCTCACAGGGTATTTCGATTATGGTAAGAAGAGTGATAGAGTTGGCGTATGAATACGGAGGGACTGGGAAAGAGCCTACTTGGAGTACTGGAGGGGGCGCCTGATCCCCGGTCCAGGCATGGTCGTCGCCATGCGCTGAGTGCAATCTTGGCGTTATCGGTGTGTGCAATAGCAAGTGGCGCCCGTAGTCTATATGCCATAGCCCAATGGGGAAGGATGCAAGACCCGGCTACACTGAAGGAGTTGGGGTTCACCAGAGAGCGGACCCCTGCGATATCCACGTTGCATAAGGTGTTCAGCAGTATAGACGTGGATGTGTTCGAGAGTGTGCTTGGGGAATGGGTTGAATCTCAGTTGGGAACAGGAGAGGAGGCAATAGCAATAGATGGCAAGGCGCTTAGGGGGATACACGGGGAGGAGGCGCCTGGAGTCCGTCTTGTGGCTGCCTATAGCCATCGCATGGGCTTGGTGGTGAGTCAAAAAGGGGGGTGACGGCTGAGAAGCATCAGTCGGAGTTGGCTATGGCAAGCTCGCTGTTGGAGAGAATGATCGTAACAGACAGGGTAGTGACCGGGGATGCGCTGTACTGCCAGAGACAGATGTGTGAACAGGTGGTTGGTGGAGGTGGCGACTATCTGTTGATAGTCAAGAGCAACCAGAAGAGGCTGTACGAGGACATAGAGTTGTGCTTCGACCGGCCTGTGGTTGGTGAGACGTATGGATATGCCGAGACCGAGGACAGTCATGGAGAGCGTCGAGAGTATCGCAGGTTGTGGGCTACAGACACACTGAAGACCTATCTGAAGTGGCCCGGACACGGGCAGGTGATGAAGGTTGAGAGTTGGCGCAGCATCAAAGGCAAGACCACTCGACAGGTGCGATACGCTATCACCAGCCTTGGGACTCACACACCGGCTGATAGACTGCTCCAACTGGTACGCGGCCATTGGCGCATTGAGAATGGCCTGCACTATGTGAGGGACGTGACCATGGGGGAGGATGGCTCCCAAGTGCGCACCGGCTCAGCGCCACAGATGATGGCAGCCCTGAGAAACGTGGCGCTGAATATCCTCCGACTGAGCGGAGCTACCAACATCGCAGCAGCCATAAGGAACATCGCTTGGCAGCCCAACGGCGCTCTCAGATTGCTAGGCCTACTACCATCACAATAATCGAAATACCCTGTTGTTCTCTCACCACATATGGTACAGAGGCTCTAGAATGAGCCATGAGCAGATTACCAGTACGGACCATCATCGAAACATGGAAGGTGTGCGAACAAACCGCAACCGCTTCTCGGGCACAAGACCAGAAATGTGTTGCTGCCTCGACTGCGTTGAACGCTGGGGACTGGGTCCTCGTCATAGCATGGACCAGGTGTGTTCGTTGTACTCATTTAGTCGCTGTCTCCCTTTTCATACCTTCACCTCCATTTTCTTTAGCTCCGAACGCAGGTACTCCATTGGCCGGTCTCCCTTGATGCGGTTACAGCTGCCGCACAGGAGTTGCAGGTTTCCAAGCTCGTGGCCGCCGCCCTGGGCTTGAGGGACAATGTGGTCCACCTCAAAGAGGCGGAAGGGTAGCTCCAGTTGGCAGCCCTTGCATTTCCCTTCCTGCTGGCCGTAAAGGACATGCTTGTTCTGGCGGTAGTTTATGGGGGCGTCTATGTCCGTGCGCCGCGGGACGTCATCCAGTACGGTGAGCAAACGGTTGTGAAACAGGTCTCCCATCATGTCCTTGAGGCGGAGATTGACCAATTCAACGGCCTTGGGCGATATGTCTATGCCCACCCACTTCCTGCCTAGCTTCTCTGCGGCGACGGGCGCGGTGGCACACCCGCAGAACGGGTCCAGCACCCAGTCCCCCTCGTTGGAGGATGCCTTGATGATCCGCTCCAGAAGAGCCAGAGGCTTCTGGGTAGGGAAGCCTGTGCGCTCTTTGGCTTGTGAGTTTATCGGATCAATGTCGTCCCAAACTGCCTGAACTGGCCTGCCTTGCATCTCATCCAGGTATCGTTTTCGGCGTATTCCCCCTGCTCTTGTGAAATGTAATCTCCCCTCTGCGTCCAACCGCTCCATAGTCTCCAGCGGCACACGCCAAAAGGAGGTTACCCCCTTGTATTCGTAGGTGTAACCCCCACCCGATAGACCTTTGGCCGTAAGGTCATAATCTGCCCAGGCACGCCCATCCGGGTCATTGGAACGGAAGCGGGCCACGTACTTCTCACCATAAGCTTGATACTGGGGATTCCACGTCCAATTGCCGCTCCTGGTGTAGAAAAGTAAGTGGTCTGAGTTAGAGCCATACCGGATTGAGTCGCTATGCGCAGTAGTCCGCCGCCACGCAATATGACTCTGGAAGTTCCCCGCCCCGAACACGGCGTCCATCAGCAGCTTGAGGTAGTGGGAGGCCGTCGGGTCGCAGTGGAGGTAGATGGAGCCCGTCGGCTTCAGCACCCGCTTCATCTCAATGAGGCGGACGGCCATCATGGTAAGGTAGGACTGCATTCCCTTGCCGTGGGTGAGGCTTGCGGTGTGGAGAAGGTTGGCTATGGCGGGATGCTCGTCAGCAATGAGTCCCATCCAGGCCACGTCCAGGTCGGAGAGGGTCCAGGTGTCCTTGAAGGCTGCGCCGGCGGCCTTGCTGCCGATGGGGGCGGCGTAGTTCCTGTTGGAGTTGAAGGGCGGATCCAGGTAGATGAGGTCAAAGGTGTCGCTGTTCAACCCCCGAAGGACGTGGAGGTTGTCCCCGGTCCAGACAGTCTTGTCTTTGAAGTTAGGCGTTGTCAATTATTTTTCCTTAACCATAGTCCGACACCAACCACCCCGCCAAGGAGCGCCCCTCCGCCTACGACGGAGACTGGGTTCAGACTGAGAATCCAGTCCGCAATCTTTTGCAGCATATGCAATCCTCCTGAGAAGACCAACGCGCCTATGATTGCCCCAAATATTAGGTGAGGCCAAAAGTCCGAGCCGTTTCGGATACCATTCTCCTCTCACAACATCGCCGGCAAGGTCTTGTCCTGTAAGAATGTCCTCTTGAGGTTCTCACATGTCCAGACGATCTTGCCTTTGAAGTTGGGCGGGGCATATCAGCGCTTCTGGCGGGTGGGGTGGTTCACTTTAATATAGAATTGCCTTTACTTAGTACCCTTAGGGTTGCCACCCTTTTTGAAAACGTCTGGAGGTAGAGGTGGTGGTTTGCGGTTATTGCTATTGCTCATAGCCGTATCCTCCACATCAATTATAGCACGCATAGAACGCTAAATTGCCCAGCCGTAGCTGTCTTGGTAGAATAGCCTCATAGTGGAACTTCCCAACCCCAGCGGCCCCCCTGCCCTCAACCCGCGCAAGCTGACCCTCAAAGCGCGCCGTCTGGCCGTTGCCTTCGCGCCCGCCCTCATCCTTGTACTGGCCCTTGCCCTGCGGCTCTACGGCATAAACTGGGACCAGGGCGGCCTATTCCACCCCGACGAACGGGCCATCCTGTTTCACGTCAACGATATGCGTTGGCCTCCACTCTCCGACCTGGGCGTCCTCCTGAACGTGGACGAAAGCCCTCTCAACCCGCGTTGGTTCCCCTACGGCAGCCTTCCCATGTACGCGGTGAAGGCCGCGCAGGCGCTTCTCTCCCCCCTCGTCGACCTGGACTTTCGCGGCCTGAGCTACTTGGGCAGGACCCTCTCTGCCCTGGCCGACGTGGGCACAACGCTGATGGTGTTCCTCCTTGCATCCCGTCTCTACGGGCGCAGGGTGGGAATACTGGCGTCTCTATTCGCAGCGCTGGCGGTGATACACATCCAGCTGAGCCACTTCTACACGGTGGACACGTACCTGACCTTCTTCATCGTCGCCTCCGTGTACTTCATGGTACGACTGATGCAGGACGGGCGGCCGAGGGACTCCGCTCTGGCCGGGGTCTTCATCGGGCTGGCGTTGGCGTCCAAGGTGAGCGTTGCGCCCCTGTTCCTGGCCTTCGTGCTGGCCCACGCCATCTACGCGTTCTCAGGCCCCGGGGAGAGGCTCGCCCTGGCAAAGCCGTCGCGGCCCGCCCTAGCCAAGGTCGTCCGCAGCCTATTGCTGGGAGGCGCGGCGTCCATGCTGGTCTTCTTCATCGCCACGCCGTACGCCTTCCTGGACTGGTCAAGGCCCACGCCCTGCGAGGTCCCCTACCCTTTCCTGGAGTTCCTCGACCGGAACTACTACGCCTGCGACCTTGGAGGCGAGTTCGCGATGGCGCGCGGCACATCGGGGCGGCCCTACACCCAGCAGTACATCGACACCGCGCCCTACTGGTACCACATCCGACAGCTTGCCCTGTTCGGCCTGGGGCTTCCCCTGGGCATAGCCGCCTGGGCTTCCGTCCTGTTCACAGTCGCCCTGGCAGCAGCCCGCCGCCGCAAGGGCGACCTGCTGCTCCTGGCCTGGGTACTCCCCTACTTCCTGCTGACGGGCTACGTGGAGGTGAAGTTCCTGCGGTACATGCTGCCCCTGACCCCGTTCCTGCTCATCATGGGGTCTCGTATGCTCCTCTGGGCGCACGACCGGGTATCGGAGCGGAGCATCCGGCATCTCCCACTGGCGCGTTGGGGCATTGGGTTCGTAATCGCAGCCACGGCGTTCTACAGCCTCGCCTTCGTCTCCATATACAGCCAGCCGCACACCGCAATGAGGGCGTCCGAGTGGATCAACGAGAACATCGCCAAAGGCTCCGTGATACTCATGGAGCACTGGGAGGAGGGGCTGCCGAACACGCACAGCTACGTCAGAGGCTGCCGCGGCGTTCCGGACGACGCCAGGTCATGCATGAAGATGTACGACTCCGACAACGTGACGTACTACGGCGGCAAGGACAAGATGACGGTGGTGGCGGAGCAGCTTGCCGGGGCCGACTACCTGGTCTTCTTCAGCAACCGCCTCTACGGGAGCATCCCCAGGCTGCCGGAGAAGTATCCCCAGAGCGGCGAGTACTACCGCAGGCTCTTTGCCGGGGAGTTGGGGTACCGGCTGGAGCATTGGGAGACCGCCTACCCCCGGCTCATGGGAATCGCCTTCACGGACGATACCTTCACCCGCCCCGGCCTGCCGACGCCCGGAGAGATGGGGCCGTTTCGACCGGCGTCCTTCACCGTAAACCTGGGCTACGCCGATGAGAGCTTCAGCGCCTACGACCACCCCAAGATCCTGATATTCAAGAACATGGACCGCCTGAGCGCCTCTGAGATACTCCGGCTCCTCACGGAAGACCCGCCGCAAGCGGCCGAGGGCAAGAGCCTGCTGATGTCGGAGGCGACGCTTACGGCCCAGCGCGAGGGCGGGACTTGGACCGCCATTTTCGACCCCGGCAGCCTGGCCAACCGCTTCCCGGCAGTGGTGTGGCTCCTGTGGGCGCAGGCGCTGGCCCTGCTCGCCCTGCCGCTGAGCATGGCTGTGTTCAAGGCCCTGCCGGACCGGGGCTACCTGCTGGCCAAACCCCTCGGCATCCTTGCGACAGCCTACGTGGCCTGGCTCTTTGCAAGCCTGCACTGGATACCATTCTCCAGAGGCTCTATCCTTCTTGCGGCGTTGCTGCTCGCGTCGGTCTCCGCAATGATCGTATACACGCGACGGGTGGACATAGCCGCATTCTTCAGAGAGAACCTCCGCCTGGTGGCGGTGGGAGAGGCCGTCTTCATGGCCTCCTTTGCCGTATTCCTACTGCTGAGAGCGGCCAACCCGGACCTCTGGCACCCCTACACCGGCGGCGAGAAGCCGATGGAGCTGGCCTACCTCAACGCCATAGCGCGCTCAACCTACATGCCCCCCTACGATCCCTGGTTTGCGGGAGGGTACATCAACTACTACTACTTTGGGCAGTTCATAGTCGCAAGCCTGGTCAAGGTAACCGGAGTAACGACCGAGGTGGCTTTCAACCTGGCCGTTCCCCTGTTCTTCGCCCTCACGACTTCGGCGGTCTTCTCCCTGGCGTACAACCTGTCGGAAGGCGCGCGGCGCGGCATGGGCAGGGCAGGGAGCCGGACGTGGGCCATAGTGGCCGGGCTTGCCGGCGCGTTCTTCGTCGCAATCATGGGGAACCTGGACGGCGCAGTCCAGTTGGGACAGGGTTTCGCCAGGGCGCTGCTTCACGGGCAGCCCTTTGGCGAGTTCGATTTCTGGCGCAGCAGCCGGTTCATACCCCCCGGCGACCCGCCCGGATACGAGATAACCGAGTTCCCCTTCTTCACCTTCCTGTTCGCAGACCTGCACGCCCACATGATGGCCATGCCGTTTGCCCTGCTATCGCTAGGGCTGGCCCTCAACCTGGCCCTTCGCATCAAAGAAGGAGCGGGCATAGCCTCCAGGGTGGTCTGCCTGCTGGCCCTGGCGCTGGCGGTGGGGTCGTTGAGGGCAATCAACGCCTGGGACTTCCCAACCTACCTGGCCTTCGGGGCGCTGGCCGTGCTGATTGGCGAATATGCCGGCAGCTCCCGCCGTATCTCCGTTGCCCTGGCGGCGCGCGTCACACTCCAGGCGGCATTCCTGTACTGGGCTACTACACTGCTGTTTGCGCCCTTCATAGACAACTACCGCTCCTTTGCCGATGGCGTGTTCCTCAGCCGGTGGCAGACGCCCCTATATGCCTACCTGGGTATACACAGCGTCTTCATATTCCTGGCGATAAGCTTCCTGGCTTACGCCGGCCGCAGTCACCTCCGGTCGCTATTCAGACGCGTCGCCGGCCTGGCCGCGAGCGACGGAGTCAACGGGTACGCTGATGGCCCGGCCGCAAAGCCCGGCAAAGCGCTGAGGCTTGCGCTCGCCGTCGGCCTGCCACTGGCAGCCGTCGTCGCGCTTGCGCTGAGCGGCTACGCCACCGTCGCATTCCTGTTGCTGCTGCTGGCCCCAACGGTCGCGCTGGGCGGGAGGTGGGCCGCGTCCGGGAAGGACACCTTTGGCGTCTTTGCCCTGGCTATGCTGGCAACCGCCCTGTCCATTGGGATCATGGTTGAAGTAGTGACCATCAAGGGGGACATAGCCCGCATGAACACGGTGTTCAAGTTCTATCTCCAGGCATGGATACTGATGGGCGTAGCCTCGGCGTATCTCCTCTGGCGCTTGGGGCCTGTCGCGCTCCGCGGCAAGCCGGCGAATCCCGCCATTCCCGCAGAAGCGGGAATCCACTCCCCCGCTCACGGCGAGCCTGTCGAGCCGCGTGAACCGCGCCAGGGCCGCCGCATGGGACTCGGAAGGACGCGCGTCCTGCGATGGGCGTGGGCGGCGCTGCTGGCCTTCCTGCTAATCGGAAGCTCCGTGTACACCGTGGCCGGGACCCAAGACCGGCTGAGGGAGAGGTTCCAGCCCCTGCCCCTTACCCTGAACGGAATGGCCTACATGGAAGACGCCCGGTACTCCTTTGACCGCGGCCGGGGCAGCGAGGAACTCAAGGGTGAGTACAACGCCATTCAATGGCTCCGGGGAGACGCCATACAGGGTTCCCCGGTGGTACTGGAGGGACAGGGAGAGCTTTACCGGAGCCTCCACGGCAGGGTGTCCATCTACACCGGCCTTCCCACGGTCCTGGGCTGGGACAACCACCAGTCGCAGCAGCGGGGCTACGGGCCTGTAATAGGCGACCGCGTTAGAGACGTCCGCCGCATATACTCCACCGAGAACGTGGAGGAGGCCATGCGGCTGCTTGGCGAGTACCGCGTTGAGTACGTATACATAGGAGAAATCGAGCGCCACTACTACCCTGAGCGCGGCCTGGACAAGTTCTCCCGCATCCCGGGCGCGGAGTTGGCGTACTCCAACCCCACGGTGGAGATATACCGAGTCGCATCGGCTTCCATGCGTCTTGAGACTTCAGATGACCCATGATATTATGATAGAGAGGAAAAGCGACGCGCAGGAAGTGAAGGAATGGACACACAGGAGATAGTGGGGCTTGTCCGAGACCTGACCATAATCCTGTTTGCCATGCTCGGTATGCTGGTGATGCTGACGGCCGCCATCGTGGGCCTGTTGCTGTACCGCAAAGTGGCGCCCACTCTGGATTCGGCAAAGGAGGCTGCGAAGCGTACCCAGGAAGCGACCACTCAGCTATCGGACAAAGTGATTAAACCGATGCTGAGCGCCTCTACTTCCGCGTACAGCGTGGGGCGAATCGTAGCTTTTATAATAGGGCTATCGAAAGGGAAAGGAGAAAGAAAAAATGGCAGGTGAAACAGGATTCGGCACAGGTCTGCTACTTGGAGGCGTGATAGGGGTGCTGATGGGACTCCTTCTGGCTCCCAAGCCAGGGGAAGAGACGCGCGCGCAGGTAGTAGAGAAGACCGCGGGGCTGAGACAGAGGGCCGAGGAGGCTACGGCAGGGGCCAGGGAGCGCGTGCGGGAGGTCGTTGATGAAGGGAGGGTCGTGGTCGGCCGGATGATGCCAGGTCGAGAAGCGGCGGGCGCGGATGAGCCTTCCACCGACAACCGCGAGGAATCACCCGCATAGCGGCCGTTTGAGCCAATACAGAAGCTTTACAGGCCCCACGATCTTCCTGGGAAGGTCGTGGGGCCTGTTCTTGCTCAAAGCGGAAGGGGCGCCGGCGCAATGCCTAAGAGTCCCTGTATCGGGGGTACGACCCAAAGACCTTCAGCATAGAGACTTCGGTTTCAATGATGCTGAGAGCTTCCTGCACGGCGGGGTCCTCTCGATGCCCGTTGAGATCTATCAGGAAGACGTAGCGCCCCAGACTCTCCTTGTTCGGGCGGGACTCCACCTTGGCAAGGTTGATGTTTCTGGTAGCAAAATGCCCAAGCGCTGCATAGAGTATCCCCGCGCGGTCTTCGCTGAAGGAGAAGCACAGTGAGGTCTTGTCATTCCCGGTGGGGGGGTGGTCCCGGCGAGCCAGCGCCACAAATCTGGTGAAGTTGGCTGGGTTGTCCTGTATGCCCCGGAGCAGAACCTCCGCCCCATACACCTCGGCTGCCTTGCCTGGGGCGATGGCTGCCGAAGGCAGGCGGCTCCCAAGCATGTCCTCCACCGCGGCCGCGGTGCTAAGGGCAGCTACAGGCTGAGCCTTGGGGTAGTGTCTCTCCATGAAGCGTCTGCACTGCCCCAGAGCCTGAGGGTGGGAGTATATCAACTCTATCTCCTGGTTCGAGGCTCCCGGCTTGACCAGCAGGCAATGTTCAATCGGCAGTACAACCTCATGCCGGATGGACAGATTGGAGTCATGGATCAACATGTCCAGGGTATCGGTTACAGACCCCTCCAGGCTGTTCTCTATGGG
Organism: Dehalococcoidia bacterium; assembly: GCA_965221925.1. Classification (GTDB taxonomy): domain Bacteria; phylum Chloroflexota; class Dehalococcoidia; order Lucifugimonadales; family UBA2985; genus JAPPHY01. Next base: position 1,758,809 of record OZ244924.1, read on the forward strand.
TACAACGCCCTCTTCCACGTCTTCCGAGTCCACCGCAGCGGCAACAGCGGCAATGGAGGAGACCGGTACAAGATGGGCCTCCGGGTCGTATCGCAGCGCCGCAGCCTCGGTAAAGGTGCCCGAGGGGCCCAAGTAGGCTATCCGCTTCGCCATTTGCTATGCCGTTCCGGTCAGGGCCTCTCGCAGGGCCTCTTCCCCGTCGGAAGTGGTTATGGCCACCACCTCATCTCCGGAGCCAAGAACAGCCTCGCCATGGGGCGCTATAAGGGAGCCGTCCCGCTTGACTATGAAGGAGATAAGGCTGTCGTCCGGTATGGGCATCTCCCTCAGGACCTGGCCTACCGTCGCCGCGTCCGGGGGTATGCGAATACCCACAACCTCCCTGTTGGAGCCTTTTATAGCTCTTAAGTGCACCAGCGAATGCGCCGGCAGCTCCTCTTCTATGTGAGATAGTACGATGTCCGTGCTGCTCACGCAGACATCCACTCCCAGAGCCGCGAACAGCTTTTCGTTATTGGGGTTGTTGATGAGGGAAATGGTCCTGGGCGCCTTAAACCTGTGCCTGGCTATCTGGCAAGCCACCAGGTTGTCTTGGTCCATTCCCGTAGCTGCAATGAACACGTCTGCCCTGGAAGCGCCCGCCTCTCTCAGCACGCCCTCCTCACAGCCGTCCCCCACGATGACTATGCTCCCAAGCTCCTCTCTGACGGCCTCGGATTTGCGAGAGGAGCGCTCGATCAGAATGACCTCGTGCTCGCTCCTCAAGAGGGCTTTGGCGAGATGGTAACCGACTTTGCCCGCGCCAACCACGATGATGTACATGGGTTCTAGCTACGCACCGCCTGTAGAATCAGCCCGGAGGTCAGTCGGGTCGAACTCACCGCGTTCAAACCCAACTCCGTGTATATCTCATATCGCGCCGCATCGTCTATACGGCAGACCACCTTGCTTACCTGGAATACGTGCTGGGCCATCTGCGCAGCCAGGATGTTGTCTGTGTCCTCCGGTGAAACGGCCACAAAGACATCCCTGCTCTCAATGCCCCCTCTGATCAGATCTTCCTCCAGGGTGCCGTCTCCCACTATGGCCTCTTGCTGAAGCTCCTCCGGCAGGCGGCGAAGGCTCTCCGGGTTAGTGTCCAGAACAACCACCTGATGACCCTCCTCCCACAAAGCCGTGGCTATCATGGCTCCAACTCTGCCGCAGCCCATAACCAGGGCTTTCATGTTAAACGACCGGATGTGAATTGGACTGTTGGCGCCATAGAAAGTCACATTGCGTCCCTGCAAATGATTACCCGGCACGGAGCGTTTTTAAGGATGTAGGGGATGGTGTCTCCAAGGGTAAAGGCGCCAAACCGCTTCTTATAGGGCATCTGCATCACTATGAGCTCCGATCCGCCCTCTACCGCCTCCTGGACCACCGCCGGCCCCACGTCTCTGGCCTGCAGGAGCGTGGCCTTTACGGAACACTTCAACTCTCTGCTCAACTGCTCCAGGCGATGGAGCGTCTTCTCCGCCTTGTACGTTTCCAGCGCTATCTCAGCGTCCAGAGGCAGGTCTCGTTTGACCTCAATTACGTAAAGCGCCTGCACCGTTGCCTTGCTTGCCCTGGCTATCTCACTTGCCAAGCGTAGCGCCTTATCGTCGTAGCCGTTGTCATGCACCGGCACCAGGATCTTATCCAAAGCCATTGCACGACTTATTAAATGTGCTCATCAGCGCCAAATTATACGGAGCCGTCCCACTCTTATCAAGCATTGCGGCCGCGTATTTCGGAGCAATTTGGGGCTTTAGCCGGATTGCGCAAGCTGCGCCGGCTTCCGCCGGCAGGGCTTCAGGCAGACTCCGGCCCAAAGCCGTTCTCCTGGGAATACAACCTCTCCAGCTGTCCGTCCCGGCAAGCCACCACCAGGATGTCCCCCCTGCGAAGCACGTCTTCCTCGTCGGGAGCCAGCGTCACGTCTTTGCCTCGCTTTACGGCGATGACCGCCACGCCGTACTTGTCTCTTGCGCCCCCACCCAGCCCGGCCGCCTTCAGGCTGTGGTCGGCCAGTGAGTCGGGGATCCTCACCTTGCTTATGCCAAACTCCGGCGTCAGGTCCATGTACTCAAGCACACCGGGATTGAACAGGCTGTGAGCCAGGAACTCTCCCATCTCCTGTTCAGGGTAGATTATCTTGTGCACCCCAATTCTCTGAAGGGTGTTGCCGTGGAGCTCATTCTCGGCTCTGGCTACGATGAGAGGGACGCCCAGTGTAGCCAGGAGAACGGAGGTCATCAAGCTGGCCCGCATGTCCGACCCCACAGCCACTATGGCTGCATCGAAGTTGGTCACGCCAAGCTCCCTCAGTATCGTCTCGTTGGTGGCGTCTCCTTGAACGCTGAACGTCACCTGTCCCAGGTTGTCCTGTACCGCCTTCTCATCCGTATCGATGGCAAGCACGTCGTACCCCAGCTGGAAGAGCGTATGCGCAACGCTGGTCCCGAATCTGCCCAGACCTATTACCATTATTGACTTAGCCATTTCAACCTATTTTAACCCTTTCTTCAGCATATCGATAGGATGCAGTTTCCTCTCGCTGCGCAAGGACCAGCGCCAGGGTAAGCGGTCCTATTCGCCCAAGGTACATGGTGAGTATGATGATGAGTCGCCCCACCGGGGATAGCTCCTGTGTAATGCCGGTGGATAGCCCAACGGTGGCAAAGGCGGATACGGTCTCAAAGAGTATCTGTATGAGCGGCAGCCCCTCGGTGATGGTCAGGAAGAAGGACACCGCAAAGACCATCGCTAGACCCAGGACCAGCACCGTCAGGGCGCGATATATCTGCGGCTGAGCCACCTCCCTGCCAAAAGCTGTGGCGTGGGTTTTTCCTGCAATGGAGGATAGCACCGCAGCCATCAATACCGCAATGGTGTTTACCTTGATGCCCCCCGCGGTTGAAGCAGAGGCCCCTCCTATGAACATCAGACCTGTGATGAAGAAGTTGCTGTGCTGCTCCATGTCCCCAAAATCCACCGTTGTGAACCCGGCGGTCCTTCCGCTGGCGGAGTGGAAGAATGCGGTGAGGACTTTATCCACAACGGGCATGGGCCCAAACGTGGCGGGGTTGGCATATTCGGCGGCAAAGATAACCACGCCGCCCAGCAGCAGCAGCAGCGTTGTTACTACGACCACCAGCTTTGTGTCCAGGGTATACCTGTTGAACCTGCGATAACCGAAGATGTCCAGCAGCACGCTGAAGCTCAGCGTCCCCAAGACTATGAGTATGGTCATGGGGACCAGGAAGGTGTAATCCCTCCGAAAGGCGTCCAGGCTCTGAGAGTCCGGAAATATGACGAACCCCGCGTTGTTGAAGCCGGAGACGGCGTGGAAACCCGACTGCCACAGGGCGGTGGACAGTGGATACTCGCCCATCAACCTTACGAGTAGGATAAGAAAGCCTATCACCTGTATGGACACTACCACAAGTACTATCCGCAGGGTGAGCCGTATCAAGCCTCCCAACTGGTGGACACCCAAGCTCTCTCTCATCAGCAGTCGGTTGGCCAGAGTGATACGCTGGCCAATGATGATGAGGAACACGGTGGCGCTGGTCATGATGCCCAACCCACCGGCGAATATGAGAACCATGATGATGAGCTGACCGGAAAAGCTCCAGTACGTTGGGGTGTCCACCACCACCAGTCCGGTAACGGTAACGGCCGAGGTGGCGGTAAAGAGCGCATCCATGAATGGGGTCACTTCGCCGCTGGTATTGGCGAAGGGCAGGAGCAAAAGCAGGGTGCCAACGGCAATGAGGAAGGCGAAGCCACCCATGAGCATGTACGGGGAGCCAAAGTTCTTGGGAGGGACCCTGCGGCGAGCCGCCGCAATGTGCAACGGTCTTATCTCCGCCTCGCGTGGGTGTCTTACCACCCTGTCGCCCGGCCTGGGCTGCCACGCACGTCGCAAAGCTTTACTTCCTGCTCGTCGTACCTGTGGAAAGTGGAAGCATCTGCACGGCCAAGCTACGCGGGCAGATGGCGTCGGAGGGAGCCCAGGAGAGCTTCCAATGGGGATAGCTGCGCTTGAAGAAGCGTGGATAAGGCATGAGCGGAAGCGTTGACAAGAACCGCTCCATACGCATCATACCGGACGTGGCACGTACCATTGCACCCCATAGCTGATCTTGGAGGAGATTCTATTACCGGCGGCGTCCGCTGTCAATGAGTGGGAGCGCTGTGTACTCTCTATACGAGTGGAAGAGGGTCCCCTTGCCCGCTCGTGGTGAGCATGTCGAACCATATGAGCGGGCAAGGGAAGCCTCGCCCACTCACCCCCTATCAAGTACGGGGCAGGCTCTGAGCTTGTCGAAGGGCGTGAGCGGAAGGGGTGTGGCGCTCCAACCGACGTTGGCATTGCCAACGCCTGTAGAGAATGCCGCGTCCTGTGGCCGCAGCCGGCTCTCCTCCGTGGAGCGCTACCGCATGGGAGAGTAGTCGGTGGGCCTCAGTATACGATTGGTTATTCTGGCGACCAGTGGCCCCTCTCGCTCCGTCTCGGCAAAGAGCCTCGCGCGCTCTTCATCCGCCCTGAAGGCGTTCCAAGCCCGCTCACGATGCGCCAGATCGTCGAATGCAAGCATATAAACGAGTGTGTTGCTGGTCCCCACCTCCTCGGTCCAGAACCCCACGGCGCTAAGGCCGTGTTTCTCAAAGTACCCCATTGTGATGTTGGCAAATCTATGGTTCAGCGCCTGTATCTTCCCAGGCATTGCCTCGTATGTCCGCATCTCGTAGATCACGTCAGCTCCTCTCTAGTAGTAGATTCAGTCCAAGACGTCCCAGCCCAGTGGCGCGTGCGGAAGGGGCATCTCGTCACAGAAGCCTCCCCTGCTCTCTCAGGCTGAGCTTGGTCATAGCCGCCTCTCCTATCTTGCGTCCACCGGGTGTTCTGAGCACAAACCCGGTCTTCAACAGGAACGGCTCCACCACGTCCACAAGGGTCTGTACCTCCTCGTTCACAGTGGCAGCCAGGGCGTCTATGCCAACCGGACCGCCGCGGTAGTTCTCTGCGATGGTGGTCAGATACAGCCTGTCGAGCCTGTCCAGCCCCAGTTCGTCCACTCCCTCTCTGGTCAAGGCGGTATCCGCCACCTCCCGGTTTATGAAGCCCTGGCTCCTCACCTGGGCATAATCCCTCACCCGCCGCAGCAGTCGATTCGCCACCCTTGGCGTCCCCCTGGACCGGCTTGCGATCTCACGGGCGCCCTCCGGGTCTATGCTCACCCCGAGGATCTCCGAAGAACGCCTCACCACTTCGGTCAACTCCTCTGTCGAGTAGAAGTCCAAGTGGTAGACCATCCCGAAGCGGTCCCGAAGCGGTGGGGTGAGAAGTCCCGCCCTGGTGGTTGCTCCAATGAGGGTAAACCGCTTCAGCTGAAACGGAATTGTCCTGGCATACGCTCCCTTTCCGGTAACAAAGTCCACCTGGAAGTCCTCCATAGCGGAGTAAAGGTACTCCTCCACCGTATGAGGCAGCCGATGTATTTCGTCTATGAACAGGGCCTCCCCTTCGTTGAGGTTGGACAGGACACCCACAATATCCAGCGGCTTTTCCAGGGCCGGGCCGGAGGTGTGGACTATTTCGGCTCCCATCTCCCTGGCAATGATATGTGCCAGGGTGGTCTTTCCCAGTCCGGGCGGCCCGTGAAACAGCACGTGCTCCAGTGGCTCCCGGCGCGCTCTTGCGGCGGATATGGCAATGCCGATGCTCTCCACCACCAGCGTCTGGCCCACGTACTCAGGGAGTGTGCGGGGACGCAGGTTCCATATCAGACCCTCTTCACGTCCCTCCTCCGCCTCTACCGGCGGTTCCGGGCCGTCTCCCTTTATGACGCGTTCTCTAGCCATCTATTCGCCCGGTCCACGTTCCATCCTGAAGACCTCTCTCAGCAGCTCCTGGGAGTCCTTTGCATTGGATACAACCTTAGCTGCGTCTTCCACCTTCTGCCTGGCGTCCGCGCGACGATGTCCCAGGCTCACCAGCACACTCACCACCTCCTCCTGAACGTCCCCGCGTACCGGAGCGGTGGGGACGGTGGCATAGCCCTCGTCCCTGAGCAAGGCCCACTCAGCCACCTTGCCCCTCAGCGTGGCTACCATCTTGTCCGCAGTCCTCCGCCCTATCCCGGGCATCTTCACCAGCAGGGCAGTATCGCCATCCTCTATTGCCCTGGCGATGGTGGAAACGGAGAAAACCAGCGCACGCGCTGCGGTGCTGACCCCCACGTCCTCCACCTGAATGAGCTTCTCGAAGAAAGTGCGCTCGAACTCCTTCCGGAATCCCACCAGGACCGGCTTTGGCTGCCTCTCCGAGGCGTGGAAGTACACCTCCATCTCCACGTCATCGCCCTCGCTCTTCTCCTCTTCGTTCAGGGAGCGCATGACAAAGTAGGGCAGCAGGAGCTCATACCCAACGCCCCCGACGTCCAGGACAACGCGGGCCTCATCCTGGTACATACGCCGAATAGTGCCCTTGAGGTAGTTTATCACTGCCTGTCACACCGCCGCACGGGTCTTCAGGCTGCCCCGGACATCCGAGCCGAACGCGGACGCTCCAATCGTCTGCCAATGGCACAGGGCCAGAGCCAAGGCATCTGCCACGTCGTTGGGCTCCGGGAGTCGCGGAAGGGAGAGGCGCGCCTGGACTGCCATCTGGATCTGTGCCTTGCCGGCTCTACCACTCCCCACCATGGAGTGCTTGACCTGGGTGGAAGCGTAGCTGAACAGGGGTGTATCGCTCTGAGCCGCCACCAGGCAGGCCACGCCGCGAGCGTGACCCATGAGGACCGCCGTGGCAGGATGCGCATAGTGAGAGTAGACCTCTTCCAGTGCCATCGCGTCGGGAGGGTACTCGCCCACCACCCCACGCAGGCCGTCGTAGAGGGTGGCCAATCTCTGCTCTATGGGCGTGGAGGAAGTCCCGCCCCGGATGACCCCCCCCTCCCTCAACCGCACGTCGCCCCCCAGGGCCTCTATCACCCCGTAACCCATTCGAAGAAGGCCGGGATCCACTCCAAGAAGGATCATCAACTCACCCCTTGCCGGCATCCTAATGACGCTCATTCTAGGGATCTTTCCCAGGGGGGTCAATGCACGGGGCTGTGCGGATTAGCCGGCAAGCAGTCGCCCAGGCTTTCCGTTCTCCCGGGCTATGGCAGCCTCACCGGACCAGAGGCCAGTCCCTGCGCTCTCGATGTGTCCGGCGGCAGGCCGCCCGGTCCCAATCTACGGCCTGACGGCGACTATCTCCAGCCAGTTGCGCGTGATGAAGCTCACCTTCATCTCCTCGAACACCTGGGCCGCCCCCTTCTGAAGGGCCTCGCTGGCTTGCTGCAAGGGCACGCCCGGCATGACGCCGGTTATCCAGTCCTCGAACTGGCTTATGAGCACCCAACCCTCAAGGGGGACCTCAACGGTGTTGACGCGTTGCTCCTTGATCTCAAAGCCGCGCTCCTTGAGAAGCTGAGTGTACTGCTCCACTGTCAGATGCTGACGGGCCTCCACCTTGCTCGCCTTGATTGGTGACAGGCCGTACTCCGAGCGCAGGATACGCAGAGACCTGAACATCCACCGCCGATACCACTCCAAAGTCTCCGGGGGATGCCCACCCTCATAGAATGAGGTATTGAAGGCAAAGACCCCACCGCTACGAAGTGTGGAGAAGACCTCGTCGGAAAGCCGGGACTTGTCGGGCACAAGGTGTATGGCATTGCAGAACACCACCGCGTCCACCCTCTCGCGGATTAGCTGCGATAGCTGCTCCGCCCGCCCCAGGACGAACTCCACCATAGCATCCTTGGCATTGCTCAGGTCGTCTTTTGCCTGCTTGAGCGCGGAGGTCGAGAGGTCTACGCCGATGACCAGGCTATCCTTGGCTCCCTTCAGCTTCTGCAGAATGATCTTTGTCACGCCACCGGTCCCACATGCCAGATCCACGACACGCTGGCCTGGGCGTACCTGGGAGAGCTCCACCAAGTCGGTGTTGATCTTCTGGTAGAATGGCGCGCTGGCAAAAGCGGCAAAGGAGAAGTCCTCACGCCCGCCCGCCTTGTCCTCGTTATCTGACATGATCGGTTCCCCCATCTTAATTATCTATTCGCCACATTAGGCCCCACTGATCTTCCCCCATGCGGGGACACGCCAGCGGGCCGGTCCGCCAGCCCATCCTCATAATACTAGACGGGAAGAGTCCAGGTCAACGCCATTGCAAACATACGTCAAGCGCCATCCTGCCGCGCAAAGCGCATAGAGCCTCTACGTCCCTCATGGTATCCAGGCCAGCATGGCGCGTTGCTTTCCCGCCAGGTCATCGTGAAGGGTGAAGCTGCCATCCGGGACGATGGAGCGAGCCAGCGAACAGACCGCCTCGCCCTGCCCGGGGAACAGCTCCATGATGAAGCACCCCGGCCTGCGAAGCTTCGACAGGGCCTGTGGCACAAGGGCCCGTATCACCTCAAGGCCGCCGTCGCCGCCGTCCAGAGAGACCAGGGTCTCAGTCCGCACCTCCCTGGAGAGATATGGAAGCTCCGTCCTTGGAATGTACGGAGGGTTGCTGACGACGATATCCAGGTCGCCGGGCGCCGGCCCCATCAGGTTGCCATCTAGAATAGTTACCCTGTCCTCCACCATGTGGTCACGGCAGTTGAGCGCGGCCATGTCCAGCGCCAGCGTGGATATGTCCGTGGCGTACACAACCGCCTGGGGCAAATGCGCCGCCAGCGCAACGGCTATGGCGCCGCTTCCGGTGCATACGTCAGCTATGCGAAGAGGTCTGTCGGCAGGAAAGGTTCCGGCAGCCTCCAGGGCCAGATCCACCAGCAACTCCGTCTCCGGGCGTGGAATGAAGACCCTGGAGCTCACCCTTATGTTGAGCCCGTAGAACTCTTTGTATCCACCGATGTAGGGCCAGGGCTCGCCGTTCAAGCGCCTGGCCAGGTCGCGGGCAAGCGTTTGCCGTTCTTCCGGGGTCACCACCCTGTCCGGAGAGGCGTAGAGTCCGGCCCTGTCCAGTCCCAGCACCTTCATAAGGAACAGGTCGGCCTCCAGGGTGGCCTCCTCTATGCCATGTCCCGCCAGGGACCGGCGTGTCTCTTCAAGGAGCCGCGCCAGTGTCAAATTAAGCCTCCTGTAGCAGGCGGGCCTGCTCTTGAGCAGCCAACTCATCTATGAACTCGTCCAGCCCACCCATTAGAATCCGCTCCAGATTGTGACTGGTAACGCCTATCCTGTGGTCCGTAACCCGGTTCTGTGGGAAGTTGTACGTGCGCACCTTCTCAGAGCGGTCTCCGGTCCCCACCTGGGAGCGGCGCGATGCCGCCAGGTCTTCCTGCTGCCTGCTGATCTCTCTGTCCAGCAGGCGGGCGCGCAGCACGCCCATCGCTCGCTGTTTGTTCTTGAGTTGGGACCGCTCATCCTGGCATATAGCCACAATCCCGGTGGGGTTATGGATTATGCGCACCGCTGTAGCCACCTTCTGCACGTTCTGTCCGCCATGCCCGCTTGCATGGTATATGTCGATGCGAAGGTCGTTGGGGTCTATGTCCACCTCCACCTCCTCTGCCTTAGGCAGGACGGCCACCGTAGCCGCGGAGGTGTGGAGGCGGCCCTGCGTTTCGGTGGTGGGCACACGCTGCACCCGATGGCCGCCGCTCTCGTGTTTGAGACGGTTGAAGGCCCCCTTGCCATTGACCTCGAAAACCACCTCTTTGAACCCGCCAATGCCGGTTGGGCTGGAGTCGATGACATCCACATTCCACCCCTTGACCTGGACATACCGCGCGTACATGCGGTACAGGTCTCCCGCAAAGAGGGCTGCCTCCTCGCCCCCTGTGCCGGCCCTTATCTCGACTATCACGTCCCGGTCGTCGTTGCGGTCCTTGGGCAGCAGCGTCAGACGCATCTGCTCCTCCAGGCGCCCCTTTCGTTCCCCCAGAGACCATAACTCCTCCTGGGCCAGCGCCCTGATGTCCTCCTCGCGGCTTTCGCTGAGCATGGCCCTGGTCTCCTCCAGCTGCCGCGCAATATGGGTGTACTGATCGAAGAGAGCAACGATGTCCTCCAGGGAGGCGCGCTCCTTGGCCAACTCCTGGACCCGCTCGTGGTCGGTCGCTATCTCCGGACGCGCCAGCAGGTCTTCTATCTCGACGAATCTCTCTTTAAGGGCTTGCAATCTATCCAGCATGGCTACGTCTGTTAAAAAGCTCCGGCATGAGTGGCATACACTGGCTATTATGGAGCTTTTAGCGTCATCTTTCAACGCCCTTGGCCCGCGGGGACGCGCTGCGCCGCCGTTGAACCCCCGGTGAGTGAGTGATACAACCCTTTAACGGGCTAGTGGCTCCGCATCAAGTGAAGGGCAAGCTCCGTACTTGATACGGGGGTGAGCGTGTCGCCCTGCTCACTCCCTTCCCCGTGGCGGAGACCGGCCGATGCCGTGACCATTCCCCGGAAGCGAGCAACTAGCCGTAGACCGGCAGACCTATAGTCCGAAAAGCGCTCAGCGCTACGCCTCGGAGGCCAGTCTGTATGCCAAGTATTGCAAAATTCTTCCCTTTGTTAGACGCCGCAATGGTGTCAAGGTTCTCGCTTGACACCGGCACTGGTCACCAACCCCATCACCTTATTACTTGAGGTGACTCTATCGAAATCGGGCTGTTGAAGTCATGAAACACGATTGTGTCTGACTTCCACATGTCAATCATGAATACAATCGGAATGCCATTGGGGAGCTCAGTAGGTACCTCGGATGGATGAAGAGGTGTGTCGGCCAAAGCATCAGCTCGGCGGAGGATTTTCCTAGGTGCGCCGTCATCTGCGCCTACCCACACCTCCAGGGTTGTTGCATATCCCCACCCTTCGGAATAGCTTCGGTAGCGCTTAGTGAGGTCGCCATCCACTCTTGCTTCACCCACATAGCTGAATTCCAGTCTGGAATCGTCCAGGAAGCCGGGGCCGTCCATCATGAAGTAGCTAGCAAATTCATACCTGAATCTCAGATCAGACCTTCTCACCCAATTCGCTCCGGACTTTAGGTACGGAGTACCGCCCGTTACGATCATCTCCTTCGGTTCACTACCGCCCCACTCTTTAGGAGATGCATTGGAAACAGTAGTCCTTTCGTACCACGTATCAGGCAAAACCACCTCTCCAGTAGCATCTTCTTGGTTCAACACGCAAGGATGTAGCGGCAAATCTGCTTCTTCAATTGCTGAGGATTCACCAGGGCAGGCATACCTCTCGGTACTGCGAGTGTAGCGGAACGTATCCATGGCGAGAAGATTCTGATACGCAACGGATACAGTATCATCGGCGGATACTTCGCGGCCGCCGTCCCATTGAAGCGCCAACCACGCCAAGGTAATCGCAACACCGACTGCAACTGCCAATGCCGCCCGAGACAGACCAGAAACCGATCGTATGTCGCTCATTGCTTATTTCTCCTACTCTCGGGAATAAGCGGACGCGTCAACGGGCATGCGGACCGCCTCTCAAGAACCCCACGCGACTCCGAAGAGGAATAAAGACGCGGGGCGCAAGCACGCCGATGTTGCCCCATCCCCCACACACCTTCGCTACATTGGTAGGGAGCAAGAAGGTTCAGGGTAGCAATAGCATCCATTGTTTGTGCACGCGCAACCCCAATCCCTTATGGCTACATATCCATCGCGGTCCCTGCACAAATACTGGTAAGCCTCACACCAATAGAAAAACTTGCTATCGGGGCTACAGCACGTACTACAGTACGATCCGCAATATGGGCCGCCAAATTCGTACCAACACTCATCGGCTGCCACGGCTGGCGCCCACGGCCCGATCAAACGTGCGGCTGCATATGCTAGTGGTGTTAGGACGCTCAGTCTTAGCATTGTTCTGCGGGTAAAGGTTCTAACTAGAAGCCTCTCAATTGAGGAGAGCTTGTCTGACTTGTCGCCCATATCTGACCCTCGGTTAGACATGGTGGTTCGTTCTTCTTCTTCATTGAACCTGTTCACTTTGCGCCTCCACCTTAAGATTTCCGCTGCGGTCTGCTTTTGTGGAGCCAAGTCGGATCAGTCCCTTCAGCATCTCCTTCGAAGATGCATGACCCTTGGTTAGGATTTCTCCATCAGCACTAACCAGATAAGCAAAGGGCGTTCCGCTCACCTTATACTCAGACATGACGTCAGAGGATGCCGGAATCAATAAAGGTACGTCAATACGAAACTCCCGGACAAGCGCTTGGTTGGGCTCTTTCCCTGGGGTACTCACAATCAAGGCTCGCGTGTTGTCTATGCCTAGAGAGGCTAATTCGCTGATGGCGGGCAACAATTCCCTACAAGGTGCAGATGAGGCCACTCCACCATCAGTATAATACCTTGAATTTACGGGAGTATCAATGTTGAACCCCCTGGGGAGTGAGTGGTACAATCCTTGAACGGGCTAGTGGCTCCGCCGCCAGCCCCTTTGGACATTGGAGTGAACATGGCGCTTTCAGATTTCTTCACGCTTCTCTCCCGGAGAGAGCGGCACCAAGACCTCATCAAGTTGCTGAAGCCGGGAGGAGGAGCCGCCGGCCATGCCGTCATGCTTGACTCCGCCATCCCCTACTACGTAGCGGCGTTGCGAAGCCAGATGAACGCCCCAGTCCTGATGCTGACGCCGCGGCCCGAAAGGGCGCGCCAGGTGTACGAAGACATCCTGGTATGGTGCGGAGAGGACGCGGATGTCTACAACCTCCCGGAAGGAGAAACGCTACCCTTCGAGCGGCTCATGGCCGACGATGCTACAACCCAGGCGCGTATACAGGCGCTGTCGGCCCTGCTGGCCCCGGACGCCGAGAGCCGTCGAGCTCCACCGATAGTCGTTGCATCCGTGGCGGCCATATCGCAGAAGACACTTGCCAGGAGCGCCTTCCAGGACGCCTGCCACCACTTAGCCGTGGGCCAACGGGTTGACCTGGCGGACCTCATGGGCCGTTGGCAGAGGATGGGGTATCGCGTGGAGCAGACGGTGGATGCGCCCGGCGCTGTGAGCCGGCGCGGAGGCATCCTGGACATCTACCCCCCCGGAGCGGAGCTGCCCGCCCGCATTGAGCTGGTGGGAGACCTGGTGGAGAGCATCCGCCTCTTTGATCCCACCTCACAGCGCTCAGTGAAGCCAGTCGAAAGGGTGTTCATCCTGCCGGCCCAGGAGGCGCTGCCGGCCCTTGCAAACCGGGATGCGGCGCAGGAGCTATACAATCGCATAGACGCCTCCAACTGCTCTCCTGCTACACAGGAGCGAATCAAGGAAGAGATGGCGCTGCTCCTGGCAGGCCATGCGCTGGAAGACCCCGGCCTCTACAGCGGGTTCTTCTCTCATGGTCAGCCTCTGGACTTTTTCCCCCCGGACGGCCTTCTGGTTGTGGAATGGCCGTGGGCAATTGGGAAAGAGGCGCTTGACGCGGAGGAGAAGGCCGGGGAGCTGAGGACGGCCAAGGAACGTCGAGGGGACATACCACATGGATTCCCATCGCTTCACGTCCCCTGGGATGAGGTCGATAAACGGCTGTCCTCGGCGTCGAGACGGCTGGATATTTCCCACTGGACATCCAGCATCGATTACGACAATGGGACGCCACCCGTTGAGCTGGGGTTCCTCCCGTCCAAAAGCTACCGGGGGCGTCTGGATGACCTTGCCAGGGACGTTGAAGGCTGGCAGAAGGATGGCGACCGCGTGGCGATGGTGTCCCACTACGCCGCCCGTCTGGTGGAGGTCATGCAGGCGCAAGGGGTCTCCGTTCAGGTAGACGGGAAGCTCACGAGAGGCTTGGACAGAGGCTCTGTCGGCATAGTCCGCGGCTCTCTGGCCGAGGGGTGGAGCCTTCCACTGGAAGACTCTACCTTCCGTGTACTCACGGACGCGGAGATTATGGGACAGGCAAAGGAGCGTCCTGTGAGGCGGAGGGCGCCCGTGCCGCGAGCAGCCTTTCTCTCCGGCCTGGAGCCTGGGAGCTACCTGGTCCACGTTGAGCACGGAATCGGACGATTTGCCGGGACCAGCCACATTGGGGATGAAGAGCGGGAGAGGGAGTACCTGGTGCTGGAGTACGCCGAGGGCGACAAACTCTACGTGCCCACAGACCAGCTGGACAGGGTATCTCCATACGTGGCCCCGGGGGAACGCCTGCCCGCCCTTACGCGCCTGAGCACACAGGAGTGGAGCCGCTCCAAGGCGAGGGCAAGGGCGTCCACCAGGGAGTTGGCAGAGCAGCTCCTGGCCCTCTACGCTTCCAGGGAGGTGGCCCAGGGAATAGCCTTCTCTCCGGATACGCCCTGGCAGCGTGAGATGGAAGACTCCTTCCCCTACGAGGAAACCCTCGATCAGTTGCAGAGCATCCGTGACATCAAGTCGGATATGGAGGCCTCCAGACCCATGGACCGGCTGGTGTGCGGCGACGTGGGCTATGGCAAGACAGAGGTGGCCCTTAGGGCAGCATTCAAGGCTGTAATGGACGGCCTGCAGGTGGCCGTTCTGGCCCCTACCACCGTGCTGACCCAGCAGCACTATACCACCTTTACCCAGCGGCTCGCCTCCTTCCCCGTGCGTATCGAGGCGCTGAGTCGTTTCCGCAGCCCGGAGGAGCAGCGACAAGTGACGGAGAGCCTGGCGACCGGCCAGGTGGACATATGTATCGGCACCCACCGCCTGCTACAGAAGGATGTCTCCTTCAAGAACCTGGGGCTGGTGATAGTGGACGAAGAGCAGCGCTTCGGCGTCGCCCACAAGGAACGCCTAAAGGGGCTGCGTAAGGATGCGGACATCCTCACCCTGAGCGCCACACCGATACCGCGGACATTGCACATGGCCCTGTCCGGAGTAAGGGACATGAGTACCATAGAGACGCCGCCTGAAGAGAGGCTATCCATCAAGACCTACGTGTCGGAGTACAGCGAGGAGCTGGTGCGAGAAGCCATTCTGCGAGAGATGGACCGGGGCGGCCAGGTCTTCTTCCTTCACAACAGGGTACGCACAATCGCCGAAGCCGCCGAGAGGGTTAGAAGAATCGTCCCGGAGGCTATTGTAACCGTCGGCCACGGCCAGATGCCGGAGGATGTCCTGGAGAAGGCCATGGCTAACTTCGCCCAGAACAAGAGCGACGTGCTTGTGTGCACCACTATCATAGAGGCCGGACTGGACATGCCCAACGTCAACACCCTCATAGTAGACAGGGCGGACATGTTGGGGTTGGCCCAGCTCTACCAGTTGAGGGGACGGGTTGGGAGGAGCGCCAACAGGGCCTACGCCTACCTCATGGTCCCCCGACAGTACCGCATCACGGAGACCGCGGAGAAACGGCTCAAGACCATCCTTGCCGCCACGGAGTTGGGAGCGGGATTCCACATTGCCATGAGAGACCTGGAGATAAGGGGCGCGGGCAACATCCTTGGCGCCGAGCAGAGCGGACACATCCACGCCATAGGCTATGACCTGTACTCACAGCTGCTGTCCCAGGCCGTAGAGGAGCTGAGGGGACAGCAGGACGGCTCCGTGGACGGCGCCCCTCAGCACGCCGAGGCGAAGGTGGACCTTCCCATATCGGCGTACATACCCCTCAGCTACATCCCTCATCTCACCACCCGCCTGGGCGTCTACCAACGCCTGGCCAGGCCGCTGCGCCGTGACGAGATAGAGCCGTTGAGCGAAGAGATCAGGGACAGATTCGGCCCACTGCCAAGACCGGTCAGGGAACTATTGTACGTGGTGGAACTCAAGGCCATGGCGCGGGAGGTCGGCGCGGAGTCCATATCCAGGGACGGCAAGGTGGCGGTGATACACCTCAGGGAACCGGTGGGAGGAGCGCGGGTGGCCTTGCAGAAATCTCTGGGCGAGACACCCAGAGTTGGCTACAGCCAGATACGCGTGCCCCTTCGCAATAGCTGGAAGCGGGACCTTGTTCAGACCCTGGAGGGTCTTGCCGCCTTCAGGGCCGGGGCGCTGGCGCTTTCAGGGGCATAGACCACCGGCTAGCCCTCAAGGTCGCCGGTATCCAGCCCCCGCACCAGGTCCACCAACTCCGCAAGCCCCTCAATGCGAGGGCAGTCCCCGGGCGCTTTGCTCAGCTTGTCCCTGTCCAGGAACACAGGGCGAATCCCAACCCCCAGGGCGCCCTTGACGTCGGTCTCGTACTGGTCGCCGACGTGGAGGGCCTCCCGCGGCTTCGCCCCGGCCCTTCGCAGCGCCTCCAGAAAGATGGGCGGATGTGGCTTGCCCGCGCCTGCGTCCCGCGAGGTAATCGCGAAGTCCAGGTAAGGAGAGAGCCCAAGGTCTTGGCACACCTTGTTCATGTCGCCCTCGTTGTTGGAGAGCAGCCCCAGGGCAAGGCCCCGCTTCTTGAGCGCGTCCAGGGTGGGAAGAGCGTCATCGAAAGTGGCATACCCGTAGGAGAACTGCCTGAGCCGTGCGCTCACCTCCAAGGCCAACTCCAGCGATACCTCCACCCCCGCCCCCTGAAGGATGAGGCGCTGGTACTCCGCAAAGAAGTCCTTGACGCCCTGGCTGCTCCGGTTTCGGAGGGGCAGCTTTGCCACCTCCCTTGCCATGTAGTCATCCGCGAGGGCATAGCCTCGTGTGACTCCTTCCGGAGTAACCCTGATGCCAAACTCGCCGCAGGCCCTGCCCTGGATCTCCTCCCTGGGCGGATCGAACCTGGCCAGCGTATTGTAGAAGTCGAAGAAAACGGCCTTGATCACCTCACCGGCAACTCCTTGCGAGAACGTAGGTTGCAGGCTAATCTTAGCACACGCGGCAAATGTACAGGGAAACGCTTGGTAAAGACCTTGACGGGCGGGTTTAATGAATATACAATATGGCGCAGAGTATGAATGGGACGAAGCCAAACGAGAAGAAAACCTACGGAAGCATGGCGTAGACTTTGCAGCCATGGAACACTTTGAGTGGGACACAGCAATGGTTGAGCGGAGTTACAGGCACGGTGAAATACGGTTCACCGGCGTAGGCTACATGGGAGACCGCTTGTATCAAGTCGTGTTCACAGAGCGTGTAGACACCACGCGCATAATCAGCTTGCGCAGGGCCGGCGTAGAAGAGAGGAGAAGATATGCTCAAACTGACAATTGACGAGCTTGCTACAAGCCAAATGACCTTTGAAGATATTGAGGCGGAGTACGGGGAAGAAACGGCCATTAAAGTTGGCATAGCCAGGGATCCGGACGCCCCCGAACTGGACGATGACTGGTTCGCCCGAGCGCGTCCTGCCGCTGAGGCGGTACCGCGCGTTGTGGAGCGGTGGCGCAGGACGCGCGGCAAGCAGAAAACGCCAACCAAAAAATCAATTTCCATTCGGCTGGACACCGACGTGCTTGCCTACTATCGCGCCACCGGGAGAGGGTGGCAGAGCCGCATAAATGAGGCGCTTCGCAGATACACAGTGGAGTCGGAACGGGCAACGTCAGAACCGCCAGAAGAAGACTCGGAGAAGGGTTGAGACCCCGGATCACGCAGTGGATGGGGGCAATTTCTATCACCCAGTAGCGGTAGCGCGGAGCCGTCAGCTTGAATACCTTGGTCTAGGCTGGTAGCAGCGGTGGTATTTACCCGACCAACGCGCTTCGAGGCAGCCCACGCGCAGGCTCTCCCGCGCCGCGCGGGAGCCGATGAGGTTCTGCTCCTCTTCCCAGGCGCTACAGCCAACTAGGGGCTACAGCCAGTCGCAAGACGAGGGAGGCAAAGCAAGGTTTGAGTCTGCTTAAAGGCATCGCCAGGCTAGCGTCCGGGTCGCTGGACCTGCTGTATCCGCCCAGGTGCGTTGGCTGCAATAAAGAGGGGCAGTTCCTCTGCTCCAAATGCCTCCACGCCCTGCCCCGGCTCGTCGCCCCCTATTGTCGTATCTGCGCTGAGTCGGTTGTCCGCGGCGACCTGTGTCGGGGTTGCCGCGAATCTCCCCTGGCTATAGACGGCATCCGCTCCCCGTTCCTTATGGAAGGCGCCATCAGGGAGGCCGTGCACCGCCTCAAGTACAACAACCTCCGGGCCATAGCGCCAGTTCTGGGAGGGCTTCTGGCGGACTTCCTGGTTGCGCAGCAGGTACAAGGGGACTGCCTAGTCCCCGTTCCGCTTCACCGTCGACGCGAGAGGCAGCGAGGCTACAACCAGGCGTATCTGCTGGCAGGAGAAGCGGGGAAAAGGCTGGACATCTCTGTCATACCCCAGGCCCTCTCGCGTCTGAGCAACTCGCCTCCACAGGCCAAGAGCCTTACGGCTCAGGAGAGAAGGGCCAACGTCACGGGCTCTTTCCACTGTCCTGCTCCCTCTCCGGTAGCGGGGTTGGAGGTGCTACTGGTGGACGACGTTTGCACCACCGGCGCCACCCTGGAGGCATGCGCCCTTGCTCTCAAGGCATCGGGTGCCTCCCGCGTGTGGGGCGTAACCCTGGCTCGCGAGGCCTGAGAAGGCCGTAGCAGGCGAGGAAGTATTGCCACGGTGAGCGCGGCGTCTCCTCTATCGACGGGCAAACGGTGGCTGCGGCCTGCCGGAGCGGGGGTTATCCGGGACGCACGGCGTTGACAGCCTGGACGCCATTCTCTAAACTAGGCCATGATAAAGGCCCTCCCAATCCGTCCAACGCCTAGGGGCTTATACCGGACAGGCAGGCGAGAGCTATGGCCACATGCGCCTAGCTCTCGCTGTATTTGAGCAATCTCGCGGACAGTCCTAAGGAGGAGTTCATGAGCGTTCTAGCGTCGAGCGACCCGGACGTGGCCTCGGCCATCGAGAAAGAGGGCGAGAGGCAGCAGAGGAATATCGTCCTGATCGCCTCGGAGAACTACGTGAGCCAGGCGGTGCTTGAGGCCCAGGGGTCTCACCTCACCAACAAGTACGCAGAAGGCTATCCAGGACGGCGCTACTACGGCGGCTGCGAATACGTGGACATCGTTGAGCAGCTGGCCATAGACAGAAGCAAGGCCCTGTTCGGGGCAGAACATTCCAACGTACAACCTCACAGCGGCGCCCAGGCCAACATGGCCGCCTACTTCTCCCTCCTGGAACCCGGGGACGTGGCGCTGGGGATGCGCCTGGACCAGGGGGGCCACCTCACCCACGGCAGCCAGGTGAATTTCTCCGGCAAGCTGTACAGCTTTGTGGCCTACGGGGTAGACCGAGAAACGGAGCATATAGACTACGACGAGGTGGAACGCCTGGCCCACGAACACAAGCCAAAGGTCATAGTAGCCGGATACACCGCCTATCCCAGGATCATCGACTTTCAGAGGTTCCGCCAGATAGCCGACGCCGTAGGCGCGACTCTGATGGTGGACATGGCCCACATCTCCGGCCTCGTCGCAGCAGGAGCGCACCCCTCTCCCCTGCCCCACGCTCAGGTGGTCACCTCCACCACCCACAAGACCCTGCGCGGCCCTAGAGGAGCGTTCATACTCTCCACCGAGGAGTTGGGGCGGTCCATAGACCGAGCGGTATTTCCCCAGACTCAAGGCGGGCCTCTCATGCACATAATTGCGGCCAAAGCGGTGGCCTTTGGCGAGGCGGCTCAGCCGGAGTTCAGGGAGTACCAGCGCTCCGTAGTAGAGAACGCCCGCTCGCTGGCGCAGGGTCTCACGGAGGGCGGACTGAGAGTGGTATCCGGTGGAACGGACAACCACCTGGCACTGGTGGACGTTACCCCCCTGGGAGTCAGCGGCCAGCAGGCGGAAACGGCCCTGGGCAGGGTGAACATCACGGTGAACAAGAACGCCATACCCTTTGACTCCCGCCCGCCCAGAGTCACCAGCGGCCTGCGTCTGGGCACACCGTCAGTCTCCAGCCGCGGCTTTGGCCCCCGGGAGATGCAGGACATAGCAAGACTCATCGTCAAGACCATTTCCAACATGGAGGACGGAGCGGTGGAGAAGGAGGTCAGGGAGGACGTGGAGGCAATAACCTCCAGGTTTCCAACGCCGGGCTTTCATGTCTAGCAAGACATTCGTTGTAGCTTCACCACCGCAGTGCTATAATATCCCCACTTTACATAGCAGTTTCAAACGATAGGAGAGGCCTGTTGAACAAGCCAGGAGAATCACAGTGAGATACTATGAGCTAATGATCGTAGTGTCGCCCCAGGTAGACGAAGAAGGGCTATCCACGACACTGGACAGGATGAGCAGCTACGTCACCCAGCGCGGCGGCAGCGTCGTCCGTCAGGAGCGATGGGGCCAGTTGAGGAGACTGGCCTACCCCATCAGGAACTACAACGAAGGCAACTACGTGCTCACGCATCTTGAGATGGACCCTCAAGACACAAAGGCGCTGGAGGCCAGTCTAATGCTCTCGGAGGACGTGCTGAGGCACCTCCTGGTCAGGATAGAGGCCATTCCACCCGCGAGAGCGGAGCAGGCAGGGCCCAGACCCCAAGCCGCCGAGGTCGTATCCACGGAAGGACTCACAGAGGTTGGCGAGGAGGCCTCCCAGGAGGCTCCTGTTGCCGTTGTGGAAGAGGAGCCCCAGGCCACAGCCGAAGCACAGGCCGCCGTTGCGGAAGACGAGCCCCAGGCCACAGCCGAAGCCCAAGCCGCCGTTGTGGAAGACGAACCTCAGCCCACAGCCGAAGCCCAGGCCGCCGTTGTGGAAGACGAACCTCAGCCCACAGCCGAAGCCCAGGGGTCTCCGGAAGAAGAGGCGGGAGAGGGCGCGCGGTGACCCCGTAGCGCAACGTGCGCTGGGAAAGGAGCAATGACATGGTGGGATTGAACAAGATGATGGTGATTGGCAATCTTGGGACTGACCCTGAGATGCGCTATACTCCAAACGGCAATCCAGTGACATCATTTCGCATTGCCACCACCAGAACATACACCAGCGCTGACGGTGAAAGACAGCAGGACACGGAGTGGTTTACGGTAGTCGCATGGAACCAGCTTGCAGAGCTATGCAACCAATATCTGAGCAAGGGACGCCGCGCCTACGTAGACGGGAGGCTCCACACCCACTCCTGGGATGGGCCGGACGGACAGACCCGCTTTCGCAACGAGATCATCGCCGACCGCGTTCTGTTCCTGGACCGTCAGCCTACCGGCCAGTCCGGCGCGGGCGATCAGGGCAGTCCTCCGATAGAAGCGGAGGACCTACCCTTCTAAAGCTGAGAAGCGCATGACCACGATATCCTCAGTAAACCGGTGATAGGAGCAGAATAGCACATGGTTACAAGGTTCAGACCGGGAAACACCAGAAGGCGTGGAAGGCCCAGATTTTACACTAGGCGCAGAGTTTGCGCCTTCTGCGTGGAACACATATCGGAGATCGACTACAAAGACATATCCAGAATGCGCCGCTACGTCTCAGAAAGGGCCCGCATAGAGCCCCGGCGCAAGACGGGCAACTGCGCCAGGCACCAGAGAGCGCTCACCCTTGCCATCAAGCGAGCAAGGCATCTGGCGCTGGTCCCATTCATTCAGGGCCACCCACGCATGGAAAGGGAGGCATCCGCTTAGCGAGCGCTCCACCCACTTCAGAGACGGCAGGCGCGTACATCCCGCCGGTGACGCCGTAGTAATTGCAAGCAAAGACATGGCAAGATCAAGAAGCCCCGTAATAATTCGTCCCAGCCAGAGACGGCAGAGGTCCAAGCTGCAGAGAGAGCAAGCCAAGCAGCGGGCTCTCATTGTGGCGGGCATCATTGCCGTCCTGTTCATCCTGGCTATACCGGCTTACGGCTACTGGGCCAACTTCGTCGCCCCGCCAAGAAGCGTGGTGTTGCAGGTGGATGACACAAAATTTACCCTGGGGTTCATGTCCAGGTACATGAGGGGGCTGCAAGCGCTGGGCAGCCAGGTCAGCCTGAGCGTTGAGCCATTCCGATTCCTGCAACAGCTGCAACAGGATGAGATAGCCAGAAGCGGAGCAGCCAGACTGGGAATCAGCGTGGACGCGTCTGAGATAGACCAGGAGGTGAGAGACAGGATCATAGGCAGGTCGCCGGAGTTGGCGGATGTTCCTCCGGACCAGTTGGACAGGGAGTTCAACGAAGCCTACAGGCAATACCTGGACACCTCCAACCTGGCAGAGGGTGAGAACCGCGACTTCGTAGAGGCCTCCCTTCTTCGAGACAGGCTCAGAGAGTACCTTGGCGCAAACATCCCGGACACCGCCAAGCAGGTCAACATGTCGTGGATAGTCATCTCCTCCAGGCAGTCGGAGGGAGAGGAAGCGGCCCTGGCTGCCATGGAAACCGTCCAGGAGGTGACCCAGAGACTCGACCGGGGAGAGGATTTTGCCGCCCTTGCAGAGGCCTTCTCGGACGACCGCAACAGCGCGGTGAACGGCGGCGAATACGGATGGATCCCGGAAGGCACTCTTGGCTTTCTGGATGAAACCATATTCTCCCTGGAACCCGGCCAGGTGAGCGATGCGGTGGGCACCGGAGAATTCACCTATTTCTTCAAAGTCACAGAGGTAGAAGAGGCCAGGGTCGTGGAACCCGACCAGATAGACCGCTTGCGTGAGACCAAGCTCCAGGAATGGCTTGTCGAAGAGCGCGGAAACCACCGCATAACCTCGTGCTTCGGCGGCGGGTCCGCCGGAGGCCCGTGCGACTGGCAGTACGACTGGCTGGTTAAGCAAATGAGCGAGGCATCGCTTGAATAGAGGGTAGTGTGCCATCCACTGACGGGTCCATAAACGTGGGCCTTCTGGGCCTGGGCGTTGTGGGGGGCGGGGTGATGAGAGCCCTGACGCAAAAGAGCGCCCTTATCACCCAACAAATGGGGTGTTCTGTCCGCATTACCCGCATCCTGGTCAAGGAGCCTGACAAACACAGGGAGACGGAAGCGCCCAAGGATATCATAACCACCGATCCGTCCCATATCCTGGAAGACCCCGGCATAGACTTGGTTGCAGAGGCAATGGGAGGTGAGAGGCCCGCCCTGGACTACCTGCTCAAAGCTCTCCAAGCGGGCAAATCCGTGGTCACCGCCAACAAAGAGGTGATGGCCAAGCACGGCCCGGAGCTTCTTGAGTTGGCTAACAAGAAGGGAGTCCGGCTTCTCTTTGAGGCCAGCGTTGGAGGAGGCATTCCCATACTGGGGCCGCTGACCAGGGACCTGAGGGGCAACGAGATAAAGGCCATTCGCGCCATAATCAACGGCACCACCAACTACGTGCTAACCAAGATGACACACGAGGGCATGGAGTTTGCGCAGGCGCTGAAGGAAGCCCAGGAGCTTGGGTACGCTGAGGCAGACCCCACCAACGACGTGGAGGGCATAGACGCCGGCTACAAGCTGGCAATTCTAGCCACCCTTGCCTTCCAGACCAGGGTGGCCGCCCAGGACATCTACCGAGAGGGCATCTCACGCCTGGCGGCCAGGGACTTCCGCTACGCCCGCGAGCTGGGGTATATCATAAAGCTGATGGCCATCGCCAGAAGAGACGGAGACCGGCTGGAGGCTCGAGTGCACCCGGCGCTGATCCCCCAGGATGCGCCCCTAGCCAAGGTCGATGGCGTGCTGAACGCCGTGGAGGTGGAGGGAGACCTGGTGGACAAGGTGCTGTTCCACGGCCGCGGCGCCGGTTCCATGCCCACAGCCAGCGCCATGATAGGAGACATACTGGAGGCGGCATCGGACATAGCCAGAGGGACACCCGCCGCCAACAGATTCCTTCCACCGAGCAGGGCACTGACCCTCAGCCCCATTGCAGACCTGACAACGCGGTACTACATCCGCGCAACCGTATTGGACAGCGCCGGAGTGCTGGCCCAGATGGCCTCCATTCTTGGCAACCTCCGGATAAGCATCGCCTCTGTAATTCAGAAGGAGGCCGACCACAGGGAAGGGACGGCGGAACTGGTCATAACCACTCACCCATCGCTGGAAAGGGACGTCCAACAGGCCCTGCATGAGTTGGAGAAGCTGGATGTGGTGAGGGAGATAGGCAACCTCCTGCGAATGGAGGAGTAAACTCAACCCAAGGAAGCGTGGATACATGAGAGAAGGCGTCCTTGAGAGATACCGTGATTTCCTGGAGATCACTCCCAATACCCCAATGATATCTATGGGCGAAGGGAGCACGCCCCTGGTCAAGTCCCGTTTCATTGGCAGCCGGCTTGGATGCGACGAGCTTTACTTCAAACTTGAGGGGTGCAATCCGTCCGGGTCTTTCAAGGACCGCGGTATGGTGATGGCGGTTGCAAAAGCAATGGAGATGGGTAGCGCCGCCATAATGTGCGCCTCTACGGGCAACACCAGCGCCTCCGCCGCGGCCTACGGCGCCTACTGCGGCCTTACCACCATCGTCCTGGTCCCCGGAGGAGACGTGGCCTTTGGGAAGATGGCCCAGGCCCTAGCCTATGGCTCCAGGATACTGGTGATCAACGGCACCTTTGACCAAGCCCTTGAAATGGTGCGGGACTTCACCAGCAGGTACCCGGTTACCCTTGTCAACTCACTGAACCCTCACAGGCTGGAGGGACAGAAAACCGCGGCCTTCGAGATCGTAGACGACCTGGGAGACGCGCCGGACTATCTCTTCATACCGGTTGGAAACGCCGGAAATATAACCGCCTACTGGAGAGGGTTCTGCGAGTACAACAACATCGGCAGGGCCGCGCAGAGACCTCGCATGATGGGTTTCCAGGCAGAGGGGGCGGCCCCCATAGTGGTGGGGACGCCGATTGCAGAGCCCCGAACGGTGGCCTCTGCCATACAGATAGGCAACCCGGCCAGTTGGGTGGAAGCTCTGAAGGCTCGTGATGAGTCCAACGGCGCCATCGACTCCGTGTCGGACGATGAGATTCTCGCGGCATACAGGCTGCTCGCCGGCAAGGAGGGCATCTTTGGGGAGCCCGCCTCCGCAGCGTCCGTTGCGGGGCTGATAAAGCTGTCCGAAGCGGGAATGACCCTCCACGACAAACGGGTGGTATGCGTTATCACCGGCACAGGGTTGAAGGACCCGGATCTGGCGTCCCAGCAGGCCGGTATGTCAGTTCAGGAGCTGCCCCTTGAGCTGGGAGCTATGGAGGAGGTCCTGGAAGAGGTGATACAGGGAACGCTGAGCTTGGGGCGAATGTGACGCGGAGAGACCCAAAGGCGCGCCGGTGTATTCCGAAATCCGTCAAGTGTCATAGGGACACCCTTCAGATAGGAGTTTAAGTGGCCTATTCCTTTAGCCTAGAGAGCTTCCAGACCGTAGAGGAGGAATGGGAGCGCCTTCTCCCAAACAGCGCGGCCAACAACATCTTCCTGACCCCATACTGGCAGAGGGCTTGGTGGGAGAGCATGAGCGCCACCGGGCAGGAGCTCAAAATCGTCAAGGTCGTGGAGGATGAAGCCACCATAGGCATAGCGCCCCTTGTGAAAAGCCACGGGCTGGTTACGTTCCTGGGCGGAACGGACCTGTGGGACATCCACGATTTCATTGTGACAAAGGGGAAGGAGGAGGCGTTCCTTCTGGCCTTCATGGAATACCTGCAAGGCGAGGAGTGGTCAGAGGTGCGGCTGGAGTCCCTGGTCGAAGGGTCGCCAACCCTGAGATACCTGCCGGCTATGGCCCAGGACAAGGGCTACACGGTAGAGCAATCGGATGAGGACGTCCTCATGGGAGTCGCCCTCCCAGACACCTGGGAAGAGTACCTCATGGGGCTGAGGAAGAAGGATCGCCACGAGCTGCGTCGAAAGCTGCGCCGCCTCCAGGAGTCCGTGGATTTCCACGTACAGCAGCTGAGCGATACCCACGACGTGTCCGAAGCTATGGACGACTTTCTGCACCTCATGGGACAGAGCAGAGACGAGAAGTCCCTGTTCCTGACGGATGAAAGAGACGCCTTCTTCCGGGACATGTCCTCCAGGATGGCGCAACGAGGCCTCCTGCGCATCTTCTTCCTGGAGGTGGAGGGGGTCAGAACGGCCGCTACGGTGTGCTTCGACTACAACAACTCCCGGTCTCTGTACAACAGCGGCCACAACACCGATTACGCTGCCCTGGGGACGGGATTCCTCCTCAAGGCCCTGTGCCTGAAGGATGCCATCGGCGAGGGAAAAGACTACTTTGACCTCCTCCGCGGCGCAGAGGCGTACAAGCAGCACCTGGGAGCCGACGGACGGGGGCTATACCGCCTCTCCATACTCCGCTAAGACTCCGCGCAGAGGACGCTCAATGCCGATTCCGCTAGCCGCCACAGCCCGTGAGGACAACGCCCGCCCTCATCGCCGGGAACCTCTATCCCTCCAGGCCGGGACGGGGCGATGACGCGAGAACCCGAATACTGCGCCGCCGCTCTGGCACAGGGCGGTTTGATAGAGCGAATCGCCATAGTCAGCGTTCACGGGTGTCCAATGGCCCAGCTGGGCAGCAAGGACACGGGCGGAATGAACGTATACATCCGCCACGTTGCGCGGGAGCTGAGCAACAGAGGGATATACGTTGACATCTTCAGCCGTTGCCACAACCCCAATGACCCACAGATAGAGGACGTGGCAGACCGCGCCAGAGTCATCCACGTCAGCGCGGGCGACTTCTCAGATGACAAGACCACCATACCAAATCACCTGCCGGAGTTCGTGTGCGGGCTCCTGGAGTATACCGGGCGGCACAGCCTCTCCTACGACATCATCCACTCCCACTACTGGCTGTCGGGGCGGGTTGGAGCCATCCTGTCCAGGCGCTGGAACGTCCCACACGTAGCCACCTTCCATACCCTGGCGGAGATCAAGAAGCGCGCTCGGGTGGGAGAAAGGGAGTCTGAGGAGCGGTCGCTGGGTGAAGCCAAGGTAATCCGGTCTGCGGACTCCATAGTCGCCTTCAGCCGGCACGAGAGGGACGCCATGATACGCTTCTACGGCGCATCGGGCAGGAAGATAGTGGTAATCCCATGCGGCGTTGACGTTGACCTCTTCAGGCCGTTAGACAAGGAGATGTCCCGAAGAAGGCTCGGCCTTCAGGACGAAAGAATAGTCCTGTACGTGGGCAGGCTGGAACCCCTCAAGGGTGTGGACATCCTTCTCAGGGCAGTGGCCCAGTTGGAGCGCGGAGAGTCGGTGAAGACCCTCATAGTGGGTGGAGACCTGGAGGAAGACCCGGAGATGACGCGCCTGAAGTCCCTGAGTCACCGGCTGGGTATATCCGACAGGGTCAGCTTCCTGGGCAGCCTGGAGCAACAGGAGCTCCCCTTCTACTACAGCGCTGCCGATATATGCGTGGTGCCCTCCTACTACGAGAGCTTTGGACTGGTAGCGCTGGAGTCCATGGCCTGCGGCACACCCGTGATCGCCTCACGGGTCGGCGGGCTGCCCACCATAGTAAAGGATGGACTCAACGGCTACCTCATACCGTGGCGGCGCCCGGAGCCCTTTGCAGATGCGCTGGACGTACTATTCGACAACTCAACCATCAGGAATGCCATGAGTGAGGCATCTCTGAGAACCGCCACGTCCATGCGTTGGCCTGCTGTAGTAGACAGCCTCGTTGACTCCTACCATGCGTTGCTCGCCACATCCCAAGCCACGGACGCCTGAGAGATTGCGACTCATGCAGCGTAGGGACTGTTTGCCTGAAATCGGCTATGAGCCGTCCGGACATGGCAACGCTCCATCACGCCGCAGGAGCCCGTTAGCGCTGGACCTGCACACCCACATCCTTCCGGGCATAGACGACGGTCCGGCTACTCTGGAAGAGTCCATTGAGATGGCGCTCATAGCCTACGGCGACGGCACTCGTACGCTGGTGGCCTCCCCGCACAGCCGCGATGTCAACGAGAGGTCATCAATAGCCGTCGCGAGATCCCTGGTGGAGCGGCTCAACCGTGAGCTTCTGGCCCGCTCCGTATCGCTGGAGGTCATCCTGGGGATGGAAAACCACCTGGCGATGGACACGCCGGACCAGGTGGACAATGGCAGCGCCCTACCCATTCAGGGAACTCGCTACATTCTGGTGGAGCTGCCCTTTGAGTTCTACCCCTTCTATGCCGAAGACGCCCTGCTAAAGCTACGGCTCAGAGGCCTGCGGCCCATAGTAGTACACCCTGAGAGAAACCTGGCCGTCCAGGAAAACCCTCAACTCCTGGGTAACCTGGCGCGCAACGGAACCCTTGTCCAGATAACCGCAGGAAGCATATCCGGGCTTCTGGGGAGAGACCCACAGAGGACTTCCAGGGAGCTCCTTCAACGGAATCTGGCCCACGTCATAGCGTCGGATGGCCATGCAGCGAGAGGCGCAAGGACCCCCGTCCTCTCGCACGGAGTAGCGGCTGCGGCCGAGATAATCGGAGATGAAGCGGCTCGCAGAATGGTAGAGAGTGTCCCACAGGCCATTCTTCAAGACAGGGCACCGGACTTGGGCCAACCGCCCGGAGACTCTACAAGCCGGAGTGGCGGCGCTTGATCCACCGGCCCGCTAGGCCAGGCAGAGGAATCGGGCCAGTCTTAGCGAGAGCGTAGGGAGCGGCTCTATACGCTTGAGTATCATGTACGCCAAGCCCACCGATGCAACGCCAACGAGCGCTCCTCCCACCACGTCCAGGGGATAGAATACCCCTGCATAAACCCGTGAGAAGCCGTAGAGCAGGGCAACAACGTACATTGCAGAGCCTATTCTCCTGTTGATCATCCAGACCCCCGTCGCCATTGCGACGGTAACCGCTACAGGATTGGCCGGGAACGAGGAGTCCGTCGGCGGGTAGAACAGCATCTCCACTTCAAGGGAGTCAAAGGGACGCGTACGAAAGTAGAACAGGTTGAAGATCTTGACAACCGCGCTGGCTACGCCAACGGACAGCCCCGCCAGCATTACTCCTCTCTGATGCAGCTCCCGCATGGACTGGTCTGCCCATGCAAACCAGATCCCCAGAAGCGCCAAAGAGAACACCACTGGGACCAGGTAGTCGCTCACCACCCACTGGATCACCCTGTCCCACGTGGACGACGTGCCTACCCAGCCATTTATCCAGAGGAAAACTTCCGCGTCAACCTGTGATACAGCTTCCATGCCATTGCCAAATTACGTGATAGAGCCTGAACAAAGGTGGTATCCCTGAGAGACGGCAACCCCTCGGTGGTATCCACCGACGTCTTCTCCTTGCTGAAATTGGTGAGGGACGTAACCAGAAAGGTAACAAGCAGGGCCAAGAAGGCGCCCAGGCCGAAGAGGAAAAACTGGGACGCCCCGGCAATGCCTCCTCCCGTATCGGGAAGGTTTCTGCCTCCGTCCCAGAAGAACCACGTCAGGGAGACCAGTATAGTCCCCGCGCCCAGGAGGGCCGACGAGCCCCTGTTGCCGAAGATGAGCAGGCCCCTCAGCCCGCCATAAGCGGCTGCCATCTGCAACACGCCGCAGCACCCTAAGAATACTAGGAGCAGGTATCCTTGCCATAAAGTCATTCTTGAAGCCCCCGGCTCAGAGAGCGTTTACCGCCCAAGACAATAAATCATCTATGCCATACTGTCAACGAGTATCCTCGCTGCCGGCGCTAGCGCGATGTCCTTGCCGGAGCAGCCGATACCAAGCTGCACCAGTGGAGATACCTGGGCACCCTGCCACGAATGACGTCAAAGTAGAGGCTCTGAAGCTGCTTGGTGATGGGGCCAAGGCTGCCATCGCCAACCGCTATGTTATCGATATACCCCACGGGGGTAAGATGAGCGGCGGTACCTGTCAGGAAGCATTCGTCGATGTTGTAGAGCTCGCTGCGTCTCATGCTTCTCTCCACCGTTTCCAGACCCAACTCGTTCCTGGCGATCTGAATCACCACGTCCCTGGTGATCCCGGACAGAATGTTGTCGGTGACGGAGGGCGTTACCAGCTTGCCGTTCACCACCGCAAACACGTTTGCCCCGCTGGCTTCCGAGACGTACCCGTCCTGAGTGAGGAGAATGGCCTCATCAAAGCCCGCCAGGGTGGCCTCTGTCTTGGCCAGAATGCTGTTCACGTACAGCCCGCCAATCTTGGAGCTTGGAGGTATCATCGTGTCCTCCATACGCCGCCAGGAGGAGGTGCAGCACTTGGCTGCCGACTCCAGGTCCATGTAGGCCGCAAGGGGTACCGGGAAGATAACCAGAGAGTCGCTCAGGTCCTGGAGCTTCAGGATGGCCACCCGCTCCTCGCCCTTGAAGGCCAGTGGGCGTATGTAGATGTCCTGCCGGTATCCACACCTTTCCACCAGGTCCATGGTAATGCTTGACAGCTCCTCTGCCGTGTATGGAAGGTGAATTCGCATTACCTTGCAGCCATGTAGAAGCCGCTCGTAATGCTCTTTGAGGCGAAATACGTACATCTTCTCCTGTTCGGGGTTCCAGTTCGCACGGATTCCCTCGAAGACGGATGTCCCGTAGTGGAGCGCGTGGGTCATCACCCCTACTCTCGCCTCTTCCAGAGGCATGAACTCACCGTTCATAAAGGCATAGACCATTCCAGCGACTCCTTTTCCCAGAGACTAGGGGCATTATATCACGCGTCCACTTCAAGACAATCCCCACAGGCGATATTGCGCGTGCAATCTGCAAAAGTTGCCCGCCCAGGAGCCGCGCAAGATGGAGGCTCCGCGCCACCGGAGCCATCGTCACTAAGCCGAGAAACGGGAGAGCCCGAATGGCAGGAGAGGCTTTGCCTCTCCCCTTACGATGTAGTCGGCAATGAGTCTTCCGGTGCCTGCGCTGAGGAGGATACCTGTCCTGTAGTGGCCCACCGCCATCAGGACCCCCTCCAACCCATCCACCGGGCCCAGTATAGGGGCTTCGTCCGGGGAGTGGGGACGCAGGCCGGCCCAGACCTGGCGCAGCTCGGCCTCGGCCACCGCGGGCACAAGGTCAATGGCGCCGGAGAGTATTCCGGCGATCCCCTGGATGGTGGCCCTATCGTTGAAGCCGACCCTCTCCCTGGTTGTCCCCATGACAATAGCGCCGTCGGCCTTGGGTACAAGGTATGTTATGCCGTGCCACACAATCGCTGAGATAGGT
Organism: Dehalococcoidia bacterium; assembly: GCA_965221925.1. Classification (GTDB taxonomy): domain Bacteria; phylum Chloroflexota; class Dehalococcoidia; order Lucifugimonadales; family UBA2985; genus JAPPHY01. Next base: position 1,789,771 of record OZ244924.1, read on the forward strand.
GTTGGCAGAATACGCGTCGACAGTATCTGCCCCCTCACCGGGTGGACGGGGATGTCCACGCCGAGCCAATCGCTGTATCGATTTGTCCAAGCCCCGGAGGCTATTACTACCCAGTCCGCCTCCATGTCGCCGGAGGCTGCCCGCACGCCTGAAACGCGGCTCTGCCGGTACAGAAGGCCCTTGACCTCCGTGTCCTGAAGGATGGTGGCCCCTCTTCTGGCCGCTCCCTGGGCGAAGGCCCTGACCAGCCTTCGACTGTTCAGATGTCCCTCCAGTGGCGAGAACAGCGCGCCTCTGAGACCCTCCCTCAAAGCGGGCTCCATGCGGTATGCCTCCCGTGAGTCCAGCCACCTGACTCCCATATTCAGCGGCTCCTGCCATTTCAGCCTAGACTGAAGGGCCTCCTCGTCCTCCCCGGTCAACGCCAGGTGCAGGATACCCGGGCACAGGTACTCCACGTCTATCCCCGACTCTTCCTGAAGCCGTGGCAGCATGTCCAGAAGCAGGGCGCGGCTCTCCATCGCCAGATTCAGGGGATCACCCTGAGCGAGCCCCTCTGAGATGGACGCCACCATGCCCGCAGCCACGCTGGAGGCTCCAGCCCCCGGCTTTCCTCGCTCCACCAGCGTGACATCCACCCCTGCAACCGCCAGGTGGTACGCGATGGAGCAGCCGATGACCCCACCACCTATGATGACAACGCTATCGTCAGACGCCACCTTGCTCCTTCACGGGACTCACCCACCTCCCACGGGTCGCACCACCTCTACTTCGTCGCCCTGGTTCAGGACAACCTGCGAAAACCGTTCCCTGTCCACCACGTCCCCGTTGTGGGCTACCGCAACGAATCGAAGGTCTACCCCACTGCCCTGAAGGAAGTCCATGAGGAGGGTAGGCCCCTCCAGCTCCCGGCGGCGGCCGTTTATGGTCAGGGTAATCATGGGCCTGTCTATCTTTTCCCTCTCATACGCGCGCTCCGACCTCTTCCCTACCCTTCCAGGCCGCCATCATGGACTGCTTCAGCATACGGGCAGCCCTCTCCGGTTCCGGCGATGCCAGGATGGCGGAGATGACGGCTACCCCCTGCGCCCCTGCCTCCATAACAGACGCCGAGTTTGATGAGTCGATGCCTCCTATGGCAAGCACAGGGGCGCGGGTCGCGCGCGTCACGTCTCTCAGCAGGTCAAGGCCGCCAGTCCTGCCCCCAGGCTTGGATTGGCTTTGGAATATGGTCCCAAGGACCAGGAAGTCGGCGCCGTCGTCCGCCGCCTGCACAGCGCCGGCGGAGTCGTGTACGGCCTTGCTCACCAGCAGGCGCGACGGGGCCACGTCCCTGGCGTCGCGGACGGCAATGGAGTCCTCGGGCAGATGAAGGCCGTCGGCTTCCACAGCCAAGGCCACGTCCAGCCGGTCGTTGATTACTAGCATAGCCTTGCCCCTGGTGATGGCGCGGAGCCGCCGAGCCAGCTTCAGGAGCTCGCCTGCGGGCAGGTCCTTCTCCCGGACTTGCACCATGTCCACCCCACCCGATACCGCCGCTGCAACCCTCTCCTCCAGGGTGTCCGCGCCGCAGAGCTTCCTGTCCGTCACAAGGCAGAGGCAGGGGGCCGGCAATGCGTGTCTGGGCCTCATCCTTCTAGCTCTGCCCTACCAAGCCCTCCACGGGACTGCTGGCGGACGCGTACGCTCTCCTGGCAATCCGTCCCGCTTGATAGGCCTTGAAGCCCGCCTCCACTCCCTGGCGAAACGCCTCGGCCATCAGCGTTGGGTCGTCCGCCTGGGCGATGGCCGAGTTCACCAGGACGGCGTCGGCGCCCATCTCCATAGCCTGGGCGGCGTCCGATGGGACGCCCAGGCCCGCATCGACTACCACGGGAACGGAGGCTTGCTCAATGATTATCCGAATCTCCTCCGCAGTGTGGATGCCCTGCCCGGAGCCTATTGCCGACCCCAGAGGCATAAGCGTGGCGCATCCCAGATCCTCTAGCCGCCTGGCAAGCACGGGGTCGGCATGGATGTACGGGAGCACGGTGAACCCCTCTGCAATGAGCGCTCTTGCCGCCTCCAGGGTGCCAATAGGGTCCGGCAGCAGGTATTTGGGGTCCGGGATAACCTCCAGCTTTATCCAGTCGGACAGGCCCATGGCCCGGGCCAGCCGCGCGATGGTAAGGGCCTCTTCCGGGGTACTGCAACCCGCTGTGTTTGGAAGGATGTGGTACTTGCTCCAGTCCACGTAGTCCAATATGGTCTTCTTGTCCGGACTATCCAGGTCCAGCCTGCGTATCGCCACCGTTATCATCTCTGTGCCGGAAGCCTCAATAGCCCCCACCATATCATCCATGGTTCGGTACTTGCCGGTGCCCAGGATCAAGCGGGACGTGAACTCTCTGCCTGCGATATTCAAGCTGGCTGACATTTAACCGGACCTCCTGGCCGCCGCGTGGCGTAATGATGTCGCAGCCAGGCTTGAGGTCGTGCCGGGTCTCTCACGGACAGACCGATACCACAGTCGGCGGTAGTGGGAAGCAGTATAGACAAGTGCGCTCTCCCTTCGCTGGCATTATCCAGTTCAGGTTCCGACGGTCGCCCCTGTTCGCTGGGGCCTCTCAGCCTGACACTTACAAGCTCCCGCTGGACTCCCTATTAGAGTAAGGTAATCCATAGCAAAAAGTCAATTGCCGCCCCAGTCGCCGCTGGGGGCGCCGCAGCGACGATAGAGCAATGCCGCGTTTGACCGGGCGCGGGTAGTGTGCTCTAATGGGCGCGAGTTCGAATGGAAGGGGGTAACGGCAATGAACCCGATTGATCCCTATCACCATCAACGGACGGAATACTGGGCAGACAGGTCAATGGAGCAGTCCAGGTCCGGGTACAGCGCCGCACACCTCAGGGCTGCCGACAAGTTGTGGAGCGTCATGGAGACCACGGTGAAGGTTGTGATTTTCCCAATATGGTGGCCGATTTCCTGGTGGAACAAGCGCAAGAAGAGGAAGAACCGGCCGCAAGATCCCTTCACCACGGATATGAACCGGCCGCTTTATAAATAGGCCAGAGGCGCTCAAGTACCCTTATGAGCGGAATCGCCCTTACCCGCTCACGCTCTTCGACAGGCTCAGAGCCTGCCCCGTACTTGATACGTGGGAGAACGGAACCCAAACCGTGCCCCGCTCGTGGTGAGCCGAGTTCCCTTGCCCCGCTCGTGGTGAGCCGAGTTCCCTTGCCCCGCTCGTGGTGAGTCGAGTTCCCCTGCCCCGCTCGTGGTGAGCCGAGTTCCCCTGCCCCGCTCGTGGTGAGCCGAGTTCCCTTGCCCCGCTCGTGGTGAGCCGAGTTCCCTTGCCCCGCTCGTGGTGAGCCGAGTTCCCTTGCCCCGCTCGTGGTGAGTCGAGTTCCCCTGCCCCGCTCGTGGTGAGCCGAGTTCCCCTGCCCCGCTCGTGGTGAGCCGAGTTCCCCTGCCCCGCTCGTGGTGAGCCGAGTATTCCCTGCCCCGCTCGTGGTGAGCCGCCCCGCTCGTGGTGAGCCGAGTTCCCCTGCCCCGCTCGTGGTGAGCTTGTCGAACCATATGAGCGGGCGCCCGGACAAACACGCTGTTGACATAAATGCCCGCCTAGCCTACAGTGTAGGCACAGAGGTTAGGTCATAATGACAATTGAGCTACCCAGCAGCCCCAAGGACGATGACGTAATTGTGAACTATTGCCCCGTCTGCGGCCGCACAGAGCGACGCCCGTTCAAGGAGGGTAAGCACTGGGAAACGCCCTTCCTCTACAGGGACGCTTGGTGGGCCAGAGGGGCATGCCCTTCCTGCTCCCCCAAGTAGACGCTCCTCAACGGCGGATACCGCCCATCCTCCACTCAAAGTTGTACGCCCTCCACTGTGGGAAGCCTCACACTGGGCTGATTTCTCCCCTTTCCACCCGATAGCTGCCGGCATGGGCCAGAAACGACTTCTCTATGCGGTCCAGATCTGTGGTGGAAACAATGGCCTGCTGACTGCGGGAGACGCGTTCCAACAGGAGGCGTCGGCGAGACGGGTCCAACTCGGAAAGAACGTCGTCCAGCAGCAGAACCGGCGACTCTCCACGCTCCCTCTCCAGTAACATACCCTCGGCCAGCTTCAGGGTGAGGGCCAGCGTTCTGGCCTGTCCCCTGGAGGCATAGGCGGCCGCCTCCATTCCGTCCACGGTGAGGCGCAGGTCATCCCGGTGGGGCCCGCATTGTGACGTTCCCATAGCCACCTCTCTCCCCCTACCCTCCTCTATGGCGCGCTGGAAGGCGCGTTTGACATCCTCCTGCTCCGGGCATTCCATCGAGATGCTGGAGGCGTAGTCCATTGCCAACTCCTCCCGGCCCTCGGTCAGGTCACCGTGGAGCTCGCTAACCAGTTGGCGCAGGTCATGGACAACCCGTCGTCGTTTCAGAGATATGTAGACACCCTCCTGCACCAGGGCCTCGTCCCAGAAATCCAGCTCTTCGATCCGGCTCCTGCGCTCCCTGACGTGACGCAGAAGGTGGTTTCGCTGATACACCACCTTCTGGTACCTCTGAAGAGAGCGAAGATACACCCTGTCCATCTGGGATATGAGGATGTCCAGGTATCGGCGACGCGTGGCCGGAGGCCCCGTGACCATCTGTATATCCTCAGCGTCGAAGAGGACGGCGTTGACGGCTCCAACCAGGTCCGAGGCCGGCACGCGTATGCCGTTGACCCTCATGTCTTTGCGAAGGTAAGGAGGCCGCTCCGCGTCCTCCTGGAAGCCCTCCGCGCGCATGTCCACCATTATCCGCACCCTGTCCCGCTCCCTCTGGACTATGCCCACCACCTGCGCATGGCCGGGGTCTTCAATCGCCGTCCTGCAGATGGCCTCCCTATCGCTGCTCGCCCGATATGCCTTGGCGATGGACAGCATGTACAGCGCTTCAAGCAGGTTGGATTTTCCCTGCGCGTTACCCCCTGAGAAGACCAGGAGGCCTCCAGGGAGGTCCAACTCCAGGTAACGGTAGTTGCGGAAGTTGGTGAGGCTCAGATGGGAGACGTACACGGGCAATACCCTCTTGATGACTGCCGGGCCGCGATATTATACCGGATTGCCTCCATTGCCCCGGTTTGCGCGTACCGGACAGGCAGCCCGGAGAAGACCCCAACCCGGGGGAATGGCCTCATGCGGATGGCGCCATGGAGCCAGCGAGGGGATTCGAACCCTTGACCTGCGGTTTACGAAACCGCTGCTCTACCACTGAGCTACGCTGGCACGCATCCCATTATATCACGCCTCGCGTCCGGTAGTCCCTTCCTGTGACGGCGCCGGCTCCCGCTGCGCGGCCCACCACTCCATGAGGCGGCCGGCGACGGTCTTCTCGTACCCCTGATCGCTGGGCTGATAGTAGCGACGGTCTCTCAGGGAGGCGGGCAGGTTCTCCATCGCCGCAAAGTGTCCGGGGTAGTCGTGAGCGTACTTGTAGCCACTGCCATAGCCCTGCTCTCTCATCAGGGGCGTAACGGCGTTGCGCAGATGCATGGGGACTGGGTCATTTCGAGTTCGCCGCGCGTCTTCTCTGGCCAGGTTCAGGGCTGCGTATGCCGAGTTGCTCTTGGGAGCCGTGGCCAGGTAGACCGTTGCCTCCGCCAGTGGGATGGCCCCCTCAGGCATTCCAATGAAGTGGACCGCCTGCTGAGCGGCGACCGCCACCGGCAACCCCTGTGGGTCCGCCATTCCTATATCCTCAGCCGCCAGAATAACCAGGCGCCTGGCAATGAACATGGGAGCCTCCCCCGCCTCTATCATACGGCTCAACCAGTAGATGGCCGCATCCGGATCTGAGCCGCGGACCGATTTGATGAACGCCGATATGGTGTCGTAGTGGTGGTCTCCAGCCTTGTCGTACAGGACGGAGCGCTGCTGGAGGGCATCCTCCATCGTCGCCAGGGTAACGCGGCGGGCGCCGGAAGGGTCTGGGAGTGTGGCGGAAGCCGCAAGCTCCAGCGCATTGAGCGCCGACCTTGCGTCGCCGTTGGTTATTGCAATCATATGGCGCATCGCGTCCTCAGCAACCTGGACGCGCAGAGAGCCCAGCCCGCCCGCATCATCCACCAGCGCCCTCTGCACTATGCCGGTCACGTCCTCATCGGTGAGAGCCTTGAGGGTGAATACCCGGCACCTGGACAGCAGCGGCGCCACCACCTCAAAGGACGGGTTCTCCGTGGTGGCCCCAATGAAGGTCACGGCGCCATCCTCTACGTGAGGGAGAATCACGTCCTGCTGAGCCTTGTTGAACCGGTGGATCTCGTCCACGAAGAGAAGGGTACGCCGGCCGTACATTCCGCGCCGTTCCCTGGCAGCCTCGATTATCTTGCGCAGGTCTGCGACCCCGGCGGTTACGGCGCTGACCGGGTCAAAGTAAGCCTGGGTAACATTCGCTATGAGATGGGCCAGGGTGGTCTTACCGCTTCCCGGCGGCCCCCAGAGTATCATTGAGGGTATCCGATCCGCCTCTATGCTCAGCCGCAACACACGGCCGGGGCCCACGATATGCTCCTGTCCCACGAATTCGTCAAAGTTCCTGGGGCGCATACGGGCCGCCAGGGGAGCCTCTCGACCCATGACCTTCTTCCTCTGGCTTTCAAAGAGGTCCGTCACTTCTCCTCCCCAACGGCGGGACGGCCGTCCGGCCCCTCACTCCCCTCCGTAAAGGCGGCGGGGGCCGTTGACCGTCATATCGCGAATGGCTTCCTCGCTGACGCCCAGTTCCCGCAGCCGTGGCAGCACCTTCCGAATCACAAAGCAGTAGCCGTCAGGGTTGTAGGCGTTCCTCATCTCCACAACCTCCGGCAGCGCGGGGCGAGAGCCTCCGAAGTCGTGGGACAGGGTAACCTGGCCTGCAAACCCCAGGTCAACCAGCTGCTTCACCACCTGGGTCCGCTCCTCCCAGTTCAGGCCGCCGGCCCTGCCGCCCGGGTAACGGTCCATACCTATAAAGCACCCCTTGCGAAGGAGCCCCGTCAGGTACTCTATGTCGTCCGTGTCGTTGCTATGGCCAATGCAGACCCTCCTCAGGTCCACTCCCTCCTCCTCAAAGACGGCCACCTGGTAGTCTCCGGCCTTGGCGCGAGCAGCCGAGTGAGTGGCAATGGGCACGCCGGTGTGGATGCAGGCGCGGGCGGCCGCTCGCAGCACAAGGTCATTGGGTCTCGTAAGCCCGTCCTCGGTCATGTGCTCCTCGTCGGTGGCTACCTTGATGACGCCCGCCTTGATCCCCGTACTCTCTATCCCCACCTCTATCTCACGGATGAATGCCTGAGCCAGCCGTTCTACCGTAGAACCCAGGCCAATGTGCCTGGGGATGTCCCTCCAGAGACCTGTGGCCGGAACCATGTTCAGATTCACCTTCTCGGCCACCTCTTGCAGAAGCCTCATGTCTCTTCCCAGGTCCAGAGTGGTCACGATGGCAACGGTGCCGACCCCTTCGGCCGCGGCTTCGTTGAGCCGGGCGATGCCGCGGGCCACGTCTTCTTCGTGGTCAAGCAAGTCCGGATAGGTATATGGTACGCCTGCGGAACTCTCTCGTACATGCTCGTGTGTCAGGGTGAACCCCATATCGTTAACGTCCACGGGGCCGCGCATAGTGTTAACAGTAGGCATTGTATGTATCCTCCAAGCTCTAACGTATGGTCTCTGTGTACTCCACGCTCCACACACAAGGAGCGGAGGCAAGAGCTGCGAAGGCTCAGTCCTCCAGGCTTTCCTCCAGACGTTGAATCTCCTGCTCCACCTCCTGCAACCGGCGGTAGTCCTCCTCAAAGAGCTTGTAGCAGCGCTCCAGGTAGAGCTGGGCCAGAATGGCCGCCGATTCCGCCGGAATCTCCGTAGCCCGGACCAGGCTTGGTATACGATAGAGCTCCGGAAGATACCGGGCCAGGGTGGATATTTCGTCCTCGGCTTCCTTCATCAAGCGCGGGTCTGAGCCCTCCGCGGCAAAGCGGAGCTTCCCAACCAGCTTGGCGAGCTCGCTCAGCTTGTCTCGCTCCCCCATCATGTCGTAGATGAGCTCATTCACAGACGGCGCTTCCAGAGGGAGTCGCGTCTCCAGGGAACGCCCCCACAGGCGCGAGTACTCCTGCTGTAGATCGCTCACCACCTGTATCAGTTCCATAGGGTCGTTGCTGTCAGCGACGCCGCCGTCGATGAGGTCATCGTCCCTGGCCTCCGCCAGCCGCCTGAGGTGATCCAGGCCCTCGACACTCTCCGGAAGAGGTGGAAAGGCAAAACCGGCTAGGTCCTGGGAAATCATGCCCTGCATCTGGTTGGCGAACATGGGTGGAATGTACTTGGACACGTCCACCTTGATGGGCAGCGCTATTACGTAGGTTGCCAGCACAGACTCCGGGTCATACTTCTGGCGAAAATACACCAGGGCATGTCCCCTGGGAGCCTCAACTGCTCCACGCTCAAAGTGCAGATCCAAATCCGGCCCCTTCCACGCAAGTATCGTCCCCATTATACTACGAAATGGCGGTGATGGGTGTCTGCGGCGGGCCGTGTCCCACCCAAACCCGTATATCGTCCATAGTATAGCTGCAACCCGCTGATACGGTATGGTAGAATGGAGCGGCCACAGAGGGGATTGCGGCATAACCCATGAGCGTTGACGTCAAGCGGGAAATCCAGGCTTCCAGGGAAGAGACGGTCTCTTTTCGGCGAGATCTTCACGCCCATCCGGAGCTGGCCTTTCAAGAGGAGCGGACATCCCAACTGGTTGCCCGGCGCTTGATGGCCCTTGGCCTTAATGTCTCGACAGGGGCCGCCGGGACGGGCGTGATTGGGCTGATCAATGGAGACGACGCGCTAGGCCCCACCCTTATGCTGCGGGCCGATATGGACGCCCTGCCCATTCAGGAGGCGTCAGACAAAGCCTACGCCTCACAGACTCCGGGGGTGATGCATGCCTGCGGCCACGATGGACATACGGCGGTACTGACGTCCGCCGCCGGCATCCTGGCCGGGCTGCGGGGAGAGTTGAAGGGCCGGGTGAAGCTGGTTTTCCAGCCCGCAGAAGAGAACATGGGTGGCGCTAGACAGATGATAGCGGAAGGGGTCATGGACGCTCCGCCGGTGGACCGCGTGCTGGGGTTCCATCTCTGGAACCCTCTGCCGGTGGGCCAGGTCGGCGTGAAGCCTGGGGTCATCTTCGGCGGCGTGGATGAGCTCCTGCTGGTGGTCAAGGGCAAGGGGGGACACGGCGCTATGCCACACCAGGCCGTAGACCCCATTACCATGTCCGCCCAGGTAATCAGCGCCCTTCAGACGCTGGTCAGCCGGGAGAAGCATTATGCCCGGGGAGCGGTGCTCACCATCGGGACGATACACGGAGGGAGCGCCTTCAACATAATAGCGGACCAGGTGGAGATGAAGGGCACTCTGCGCACTTTCGACGAGGAGGTGCGCCAGATGTTCCTGAGGCGTGTTCCGGAAGTCCTTGCCGGGGTCTGCGCCGCCCTCAACGGCACGTTTGAGTTCCATCACGTCCAGGGCTGCCCCGCCGTTGAGAACGACCCCGCAGCGGCGGATTTCGTGCGCCGGCTGTCGTCCGATGTGGTCGGGCCGGCCAATCTGCCCTCCATTGAGCCCAGCACAGTGGGCGATGACATGGCCCTCTTCCAGAGAGAGGCGCCTGGGTGCTACTTCCTGGTGGGCTCTTCCAACGCCGCGGCGGGACTGGACGCCCCACACCACAGCCCCACCTTCGATTTCGACGAGGATGCCCTCTCCATCGCCACTGAGATTCTGGTCAAGGGAGCGCTGGAGTACCTGAGCTGAGCGCGGCAGATATGGACTAAGAAGACTCCGCGCAGGCCGCAATCTCAAGCGGAGTCATAAGGAGGACAGAGATGGAGACGCAGAATTTCACCGAACCAAGGGAGCGCTTACTGCTAGGGCCTGGCCCCAGCAACGTCAACCCCAGGGTAATCAGGGCAATGACCCTGCCCCTGATGGGCTATCTGGACCCCACTTTCCTGAAGGTGATGGACGAGGTGTGCGGACTGCTGCGCCAGGTGTTCCGCACTTCCAACGAGTTCACCCTGGCCATCTCCGGAACGGGCACGTCCGGAATGGAAGCGGCGCTGGTCAACATGCTGGAGCCGGGCGACGTGGCAGTTGTCGGAACGCACGGCCTCTTCGGAAACCGTCTGGCGGACATCGCCTCCCGCTGCGGAGCCAAAGTAGTAACCGTTGGCGCGGAGTGGGGTCAAACCCTGGACCCGTCCGCGGTGGAGCAGGCGTTGAAAGACGCCGGGCAGGTCAAGCTCTTGGCCGTTGTGCACGTAGAGACCTCAACGGGCGTCGTCCAGCCATTGCATCCCCTGGCGGAGCTGGCCCACAGCCAGAACGCGCTGTTCCTGGTGGACGCGGTCACCTCCCTGGGAGGCGTAGACCTGCGAGTGGATGAGTGGGGGATAGACATCTGCTATAGCGTTACCCAGAAGTGCGTCGGCTCACCGCCGGGCCTCTCCCCCATCACCCTCAGTCCCAGGGCCGTGGACGTCCTGAGACAGCGTGAAAGCCCAGTCCAGAGTTTCTACCTGGACCTGTTGCAGCTTGAGAGGTACTGGCTCACCGACAGGGTCTACCACCACACGGCGTCCATGTCCATGATCTACGCTCTGAGGGAAGCCCTCATCATGGCGGTTGAGGAAGGGCTGGAAACCAGGTACGAGAGGCACCGGCGCAACGCAGACGCTCTGAAGGCGGGGCTTGCCGTCCTGGGTATGCGAGCGCTGGCCCCACAAGGGGCTCAGGCCAACCCACTTACGGCCGCCGTGGTCCCGGAGGGAATAGACGAAGCAGGGATACGACGCAGCCTTCTGAGCGAGTACGGCATAGAGATAGGTGGAGGGTTTGGGCCGCTGGCGGGAAAGATATGGCGGGTTGGGCTGATGGGAGAGTCCTCCCAGGGCAAACACGTCCTCACCCTGCTTCATGCCATGGAGGCGCTGCTGTCCCGGCAAGGGCTTGAGTTCTCCCCCGGATCGAGCATTGCCGCGGCGCACCGTGTGTTGGCCGGGGAGTAGGTCAGCGGCCACGAGGCTTTAGCGTCAGGGCCTTGGCTATCCGTCCCTACGCTCCCCTGGGCCGGTACTGGATTGCCTCCGCCACGTGCGAAACGCCAATGTCCTCCGCGCCGGCCAAATCTGCGATGGTGCGAGACAGCTTCAGGGTGCGGTGAAAAGCCCTGGCCGATAGGTGGAGTTGCTCCATGGCAGACCGCGCAAGGCCTTGCGCTGCGTCGTCCAGCTTGCAGTGCTCCCATACCTCCGCAGGCCCCATGTCCGCGTTTGCCCGTATAGCCGGCGTCTCATCGAACCTTCGGAGCTGGCGCTCTCTTGCCTCCCCAACCCGCTCACGCACCCGCGCCGAGCTCTCCCCCACCTCCTCTCCAGTGAGCTTATCGTACTCCACCCCGGGCACCTCCACAAAGATGTCAATGCGATCCAACAGAGGGCCGGATATGCGTTTCTGATATTTGTTGACCATGCCGGAGGAGCAGGTGCACTGCTTCCGAGGGTCCCCGTAGTAGCCGCAGTAGCATGGGTTCATGGCAGCCACCAGCATGAAGTTGGCGGGAAAGGTCACAGAACCTTGCGCCCGGCTAATGGTCACAACCCTGTCCTCCAAGGGCTGCCTCAGCACCTCCAGAACGTTATGCCCAAACTCCGGAAGCTCATCCAGGAAGAGCACTCCGCGATGGCTCAGGGTGACCTCTCCGGGACGCGGCAAACGCCCTCCCCCAACAAGCCCGGCGTGCGATATGGTGTAGTGCGGCGACCTGAAGGGCCTGTGCGCCATTAGCGGTGTGTCCGAGGGCAGCAGGCCGGCAACGCTGTATATCTTGGTCAAGTCCAACGACTCCGATGAGCTCATGGGCGGTAGTATGGATGGCAGGGAACGAGCCAGCAGGGTCTTCCCGCTGCCCGGAGGGCCGCTCATCAGCAGGTTGTGGCCTCCGGCGGCCGCGACCTCCAGAGCTCTCTTTGCGTGCTCCTGCCCTCTAACGTAGGCCAGATCGCCCCCGGACCACACAGGCTCTCCCGCGAGCTTCTGGTCCGTTGCCCCAGAATAGGGCGCAATCGCCCTCTCGCCGCGAAGGTGCGCCGCCAGCTCCCACAGAGTGCCGGCAGGGTACACTGTGACGCCATCCAGAAGCGATGCCTCCTTGGAGTCCACCGCAGGGACGTAGACTTGGTCAATCCCCTCTCCCTCCGCAATGCCCACCATGGGGAGGATCCCGTTGGTGTGCTTAAGGCCTCCGTCCAGAGAGAGCTCGCCCAGAAACACCGCCCGAGATATATCCGAGGTAATCTGGCCGGTGCTGGACAGGATGCCAACCGCAATGGAGAGGTCATAGGATGGGCCGGCTTTTTTCAGGTCGGCGGGCGCCAGATTCACCGTGATACGTCGCATGGGGAAGTCGAAACCCGAATTCCGAATGGCGGCCCTAACCCTTTCCCGCGCTTCCTGCACGGCGGTATCGGGCAGCCCGACGATATTGAAGGCGGGCAGCCCCGGCGAAATGTCCACCTCCGCTTCCACTACGGCTCCCTCAAGACCTATCATGGCGCACGTCAGTGCCTTGGCAAGCATAGACTCCTTTGCAAGCAAAAACTGCGCCTATCATAAGTAACGACAGGCTCCTAGTCAAACCCTCCGGCGGACAGGCGGAGCGGCCGGCCCGTATCCGGCTGCGTGGCTCTCCGCTTCGGCGGCGCGCGTCGTGCAAGAGATCCGGGGGTCTTGATGCAGGTTGGCTACGCGTCGTCCGCACAAAAAGGGAAGGCCGGGGTGAGTTCCCCCGGCCTTCCCTTTGCCATTGCTGCGATCGAGAGTGAGTATTGGGGTTTAGGTGCCCCGCAAACGTGGGTCCAAAACGTCCCTCAGGGCATCGCCGAAGAGGTTGAACCCGTACACTGCCAGAGATATGGCTACGCCTGGGAAGATAGCCATCTGAGGCGCAAGAGCGAAGTACTCTCTACCCCTCTGGGAGAGCATACCACCCCACGTAGGCGTGGTTGGCGGCACACCCATGCCAAGGAAGCTCAAAGAGGCTTCCGATATGATGGCGGTGCCCAGTCCGGCGCTGGCTATGATGAGCCAGGGGGCAACGCACTGGGGCATAATGTGCTGCAACATGATGCGCACGTCCCCTGCGCCAATGGAGCGGGCCGCCAAGGCGAACTCAGACTCCTTGATCGCCAAAGCCTGCGACCGCACAATGCGGTTGGCCCTTGGTATCTGCACTATCCCAATGGCAAGCACCACATTATTCACAGAGCCGCCCAGGGAAGCCATGATTGCCAGAGCAAGAATCAGCGTTGGTATGGCCATGAGGGCGTCCATGATCCGCTGCATGGCTACATCCACCTTACCGCCGTAGTAGGCGCTGGCCAGCCCCAGAAGCCCTCCGGTGCCGGAGCCGAAGGCCACCGACAGGATCCCCACGTACAGGGACACCCGGGCGCCGTTTACTATCTGAGCCCAGAGGTCTTGTCCTACGTCGTTGGTGCCTAGCAAGTAGGCGGCGGACGGGCCCTGGAAGTTGTCGCTGAGGTTCCACTCGTTGGGGTCACCGGCGATGAGAGGAGCCGATAACGCCAAGAGTACCATGAACAGGATGATGATGGCGCCCGCAGCCCCAAGGGGCTTCCTGCGCATGAAGCCAGTGGCTCCCTTCAACATTCGTCCCAGTAATGGGTCCCGTTCCGCACGACCGGATACGATTTCTATTCCTTCATTCGCCGCCATATGCTTACCTCCTTGCCGAGCAATACTCCAGGCAAAACTTCGATAGCCGGTTAGTCATATCTGACGCGTGGATCAAGCCAGCCGTAGCTGAGGTCTACCAGCAGGTTGGTCACGACGATCCAACTAGCGAAGAAGAGGACCAGGGTTTGGACCACCGGGTAGTCCCATCTGGTCAGGCTGTATATCAGGAATTGCCCCATACCCGGCAACAGGAAGATGGTCTCCATGATAACGGACCCGCCAACTGTCAGGGCCACAGTTATACCGATGATGGTGACCACGGGCAACAGGGCGTTCTTCATAGCGTGACGGTAGACCACAACCGTGTACCGCAAGCCCTTGGCATGAGCGGTCCTGATGTAGTCCTGTCGCAGGACCTCAAGCATGGTGGATCTCATCATCCTGGCCTTGGTGGCCTGCGATACCCAGCCCGTGGCCAGGGCGGGCCAGAGGAACATGATGAGGTTTCCGCGTGGGTCCGCAAAGGGAGACACGTACTCCAGCCGCGGACTCCAGTTGAACCAAAGAGTCCCAAACAGGATGATCATTGTCCCCGTCCAGAAGCTTGGGATGGACAGGCCTCCAAGGGAGACGATACGCAACACGTAGTCTATCCAGGAGTCTTGTCTCAGCGCCATGATTACTCCCACAGGAATCCCAAACAGCACGGCAAGTGCCACCGTCATTAAGGAAAGCTGAAGGGTTATCGGCAATTTCTTCTTGATCTGAGGCCATATGGGCTTGCTGTCAACGAGCGACGTGCCCCAGTCAAGGGTCACGAAGTCCCTCATAAAGACGACGTACTGCAAGTACAAAGGCCGATTCAGCCCAAGCTGCTCGCGCAGTAGCTCCTCCGTCTCCTGAGAGTAGAAGGCGTCCTCGCCACCCAGTATGACGTCCACCACGTCCCCAGGGGCGATCCGCAAGATGACGAAGACGATTACCGACACCAACAGAGCGGTAAGCATTCCCAGAACCAGTCGCCGCAGTGTGTACTGTAACATGGCTCCTCCTAGCCTCTATTCATGCGTAGCCGAGTAGCCGGAACCGGACGTTTCCGCCCTTGTCACCTTAGAATTTATATATACCCGTAAAGATAGCGCTCCACATAGATTTTGTCAAGAAATTCTTAATCTCTCATGACTTTTGGTACAGGGCGATAGCCTCCTTTGGAGTAAGCATATTGATGCCCATGTGTGGTCGGGTAGTGTTGTAGGCGTCAAGGAAGCGCTGATACCAAGTGTTCAGCTCCTGGTGGTCTTGGGGCGCTTCCTCTAACCGGAAGAAGCATTCCTCTTCGTCCGTGCGGAAACTCCGCTCGATTACCGCGTTCTCATTGGGAGAACTCTTGTGGATGTAGAAGTGTTCAAGGCCGAGTTCGGCGCACTTGGCGCGAAAGCGTCTCTGAAACTCCAGTCCATTGTCCGTCTGGACGTAGTGCAACGGGAAGGGGAACTGCTGTGTGGCATAGTACAGGGCCAAGAGTGTTCCCCCCTCATCCAGCTTGGGGAGGATTAGCTCAACCTTGTAGCGAGAGGAGATGTCCATCGCCGCGTACAGGTAGCAAGTGTACGGCAACCCGGACAACTCAGGAGTGACGTACTTCACGTCCATCTGAAGGTAGCCTAAGCCCGGGCAGTTACGAGGCCGCATGACTTGGCCGTTCTGAAAGCGAGGTCGCCGTCGCTTCGTACTGGGGCGAACCAAGCCCACGCGTTGCAAATACCGATGAATGGTCGATGCCGAGACCTCCAGCCCTTGAGCCTGGGCCAAGACCGCTAGCTTCTCCCGACAGAAGCCGGTCGCTTCCCTCCACCTTCGCACTTGGGCGGCAGCCTCCCCCCACAGCGCACGCTTGGGGTGTTTGGGTGCAGTAGACTTGCGCCGCACGCCCTGCCAGCGCACGTATCCCCAGGGCTGACGCCCTCATCCACCCAGCGTTTGACGGTCAGGCGGTCTACGTGCAAACGACGGGCCGTTTCCGAGACGTTCTGATCGCACACCTTCCATGTTTCGATGATGGTCCGTACTGGTAATCTGCTCATGGCTCATTCTAGAGCCTCTGTACCATATGTGGTGAGAGATTAAGGAAATTCTCTCCCGACAATATTACAATATCTGAATGCCGGGGAGGCGCCGCTTCTCCGGCTTTCTCTACAAGGCGCTGGTTATGGCGCGCGACACGGCTCATACTGAGCTTCTCAAAGTAAATGAGCGGTGTCAGCTACGCCCGCAGTCTACCCTCTCATATGGTTCGACATGCTCACCCCTGTACTTGGTACGGGGCAGGCTATGAGCGGGAGGGGATTGGCGTTCCAACCAACGTTGGCGCTTGTCAACGCTGGCAGGAGCGCATGATAGACCTTTGCCCCCGTATCCGGAGTACCGGGCGGGGGCTTCGCAGGGGTGCTCCGGTGGCCGGCCCTGCGTTCGCGCCTCGTAACGGCGCGGCATAGATGTGTTCAGAACCCTCACCCAGAAGATACCAACGCGTGTAGAGAGCGCCAATCCCTGAGGGGTGTCGTGGGTAGCCGCTTCTCCCCTCTCTTCCACGGACCAAGGAAGCGCCCCCGTAAGGGGGGCGCTTCCTGTGCCTCATCCTATCTCTGGCAGCGCCGGATTACTCCACCAACCAGACCCTGTCATGGAGCCGCTGCTGCGAGTATGTACCCAGGTTGTAGTAGCGGACCCCCTTCACTTCCTTCCGGTTCGGCCACGCCACATTCATAACACCCAACTGGTAAGCAGTGGTCCGCTCGTTGACCATGTACTCCTCCAGTTGCAATGCCAACACCCCGCGACGCTCCTGGTCCAAGCTCCTGTCCAACTCATCTATCAGACCATCTATCCTCGTCAACTCTTCCGCAGGAGCGCGGCCATCACCCTTCCAGCCCGATATGTCACACTCCGGGCTGGTTGTTAGACCGCTGTGCATACCCCAGAAGGCGTCCGACGGGTCAGACGTATAGACCTGTCTGTTGGGCGAGGGGTTGGCTTCCGCCCTGATGGTATAGAGACAGTCTGTGCTGATGTTGCCGTACGTATCCACGTATTTGACGTCGAATTCCCATCCCAGGTGCTTCTTCATCTGGTCTATCAACCAGAGGCTGACCTCACGCCTGCTCAACAGCTGAATGACGTACTGGTCCGTCCTGGGTCGGTTGCCTGCTCCAAACGCCTCATCCAGCAACCGGTTGGCCTCGGCTATGTCGGCGTCCTTGGTCGCGGGGTTCCAGCCGGGAAGCTGCATGAACTCCTCATTTGGCTTGCCCCAGCCGCTGTCGGTGTGCAGGAAGTAAGCTGGGTCGGACATCTTGACGCTGCCAACTGTGCTGAAGCTATCCCAGTCGCCACGGTCCAAGAACAGCTGGATGGCCCAGCGGACTTCCCACTTGTCAAATGGAGGCCTCAGGGGGTTCACCCTGATACCGGAGATGTGGTTGTACCGGACTATCTGCTGCTCAATGATGTCGCCATACGTGTCCTGTATCTGCTGCACCTGAGCCTTGGTCACTCCACTGCTCCCGTGACCCGCCTGATTTATCTTGCCCGTCACCAGCGCAGCAAACTTGGTGTTGTAGTCCTGGATGGCAAAATTGTCCATCCCATCTACGAAGGGCGCCCCCTGCAGCCAGTAGTTCGGGTTCTTCCTCGACTTCATCACCGTCTGTGAGTCAGCCGACTCTGGAATGAAGGGCCCCGTGCCCATGTTGATCAAGTACCCTTCAGGGACCGCTGTGGACTGTACTCCGGGGTACTCGGCGTCCATCCACTCCCTGTACTCCTTGTCCCATAACGCTATGCCGGACGCCATCCATTGCAGGGTTGCGTTGCGGAAATAGCTGAACTTGATCTCTACGGCCTTGCCCTGTGGCCCGTCCGGGCAAAGCACTTCGTCCATATGGCCCATATAGGCATTACCAGACTTTATGTAGCTGGCCCGCGTCTCAGGTGGCGGGTTCGCAAACCACTCATGGCTGGCCTTCACGTCCTCGCACACCAACTCAGTGCCGTACCCGGGCGCTCCCTGATCCTTGCCCCACCCCTCCGACTGGAACTGCACGTTGTCACGCAGCACAAAGGTGTAGGTCAGCCCATCCGCAGACACCTCAAAGCTCTCGCACAGGTCGCACATCGGCGCGTCCCTGATGGTGCCCCACGGGTCCATCATCAGCAGGCTGTTGTGCGCCGCAAACTGCCACCGGCTGAACGCGCTGTAACCCAGCGTCGTCTGGTACCGGGAGGCCGGCCGCGGGTCGGCCGTCTTGTATATGCCGCCGTACTGCGGCTCTCCCCACTCAGGCTTGTAGCCACGGTGATCCATCAGGAAGTTCATCCAGTCGTCCCTGTAGTCCACCGCCACGTCCGGCACCTCCGTGGCCGTCGCCTCCACCATCGCAGGTGATGTGGCTGTCGGCTCGCCGGGGGCTGTTGTGGCCACCACCGCGGGCGACGTAGCCGTCGGCTCCACCGCAGGCGTTGTGGCCGTAGGCGCTGGCCTCGTAGCCGTAGGCGCGCTGGTTGGCGTAGCTTCTTCTCCGCCGCAAGCAAGAGCCGCCACCAATACAGTGGCAGCCAGTATCGCCATCATTGGCCTTATCCTCAATGCATGAGCTGCTCTCATATCCCCTCCTCAGAGAACCATTAACCGAGAGGCTATCACAGGGCCTCAAGGGCTGTCAATAGATGCTGCGCTATTGCAAATATTACAATCCGGTCCCGAGACGGCCGGAGTCGCCCAGAGATTTGAAGTGGCGCGCAGCGCCCTCGGCGTGTAACGCGAAGAGGGCGCAACCTGGTGGTTGCGCCCTCTTCCCTCAGTCCTCTCTATGGCTGCCGACTACTCCGTTAGCCACACCCTGTCCGTGAGCCGCTGCTGGGAGTATGTTCCCAGGTTGTAGTAGCGAACTCCCTTCGCATCCCGCCGGTTCGGCCACGCCACGTTCATGATCCCAAGCGGAGTGTGCACCGCCGATTCGTACAGGTGCGTCTCCACCTCTTTCACTATCGCCTCGCCCCTCGCCCTGTCCTGCGTCACGTCCAACTCCTCAAGCAGGGCGTCCAGCCTGTCCCACTCATCGGGCGGTATGGGCCCGTTCCCGGTCCAGCCCGGGTCGTCGCGGCAGTTCTCCCTGGTATGCCAGCCACTGTGTACCTTCCACAGCCCGTCTATGGCATGAGAAATGTAGCTCTGGCCGTAGGTCGGGCTGGCCTCTGCCCGTATGGTGTACTGGCAGTCTGTCTGGATGTTGCCGTACGTGTCCACAGACTGGATGTTGAACTCCCAGTTGAGGTTCTTCTTGAAGAAGTCCACTCCCCACAGAGTGACCTCACGCCGGCTCAGGAGCTGTATCATGTACTGGTCTGTCTTGGGCCTGTTGCCAGGGCCAAACACCTCGTCCAGTATCCTGTTGGCTTCCGCTATGTCCTCGTCCTTGGTCGCAGGGTTGAGACCCGGTAACTTCTGGAACTCCTCTACCGGTGTTCCCCAACCCGCATCCGAGTGCAGGATGTAGTACGGGTCGCCCATGTTCACGTTCCCAACCGTCGTGAAGTCCAGCCAGTCCGCCCTGTCCAACGCCAACTGCACCGCCCACCTCACGTTCCGGTCGTCAAAGGGAGGCCTGAGATGGTTCAATAGGAAGTGCTGCTGGTGATTGTACCGGACTATCTGCTGCTCGATGATGTCGCCATACGTGTCCTGTATCTGCTGCACCTGAGCCTTGGTCACTCCACTGCTCCCATGGCCCGCCTGGTGTATCTTGCCCGTCACCAGCGCAGCAAACTTGGTGTTGTAGTCCTGGATGGCGAAGTTGTCCATCCCGTCTATGAATGGCGCCCCCTCCAGCCAGTAGTTCGGGTTCTTCCTGGACTTCATCACCGTCTGTGAGTCTGCCGACAACGGGATGAATGGCCCCGTGCCCATGTTGATCATGTACCCCTCAGCCACCGCAGACGACTGCACACCGGGGTACTCCGCGTCCATCCACTCCCTGTAATCCTTGTCCCATAACGCTATGCCGGCTGCCAGCCATCCCAGTGTCCCGTTCCTCACACGGTCAAAATTCAGCACCGTGGTCTTGCCGGCCGGCCCGTCCGGGCAGGTCACCGCTTGCAGGTGGCCCATTATGAACTGGCCCTGCTTTATGTAGCTGGCCCGCGTCTCAGGTGGCGGGTTCGCAAACCACTCCAAGCTGGACTTTACGTCCTCGCACGACAGCTCATCGCCGTACCCGGGCGCGCCCTGGTCCTTCGCCCACCCCTCGGAGTGGAACTGCACGTCGTCACGCAGCACAAAGGTGTAGGTCAGTCCGTCCGCAGATATCTCAAAGCTCTCGCACACGTCGCACATCGGCGCATCCGTGATCTCCCCCCACGGGTCCATCATCATCAGGCTGTTGTGCGCCGCAAACTGCCACCGGCTGAACGCGCTGTAGCCCAGCGTCGACTGGAACCGGGAGGCCGGCCGCGGGTCGGCCGTCTTGTATATGCCGCCGTACTGCGGCTCTCCCCACTCAGACTTGTAGCCACGATGGGCCATCAGGAAGTTCATCCAGTCGTCCCTGTAGTCCACCGCCACGACCGGAACCTCCGTCGCCGTCGCCTCCACCACCGCAGGCGATGTGGCCGTAGGCTCACCGGGCGCTGTTGTGGCCACCACCGCGGGCGACGTAGCCGTCGGCTCCACCGCAGGCGTTGTGGCCGTAGGCGCCGGTCTCGTAGCCGTCGGCGCGCTGGTTGGCGTAGCTTCTTCTCCGCCGCAAGCAAGAGCCGCCACCAATACAGTGGCAGCCAGTATCGCCATCATTGGCCTTATATGGTACGAAAACCGCAATCCCATAAAACACCTCCTCATTGGGTTTGAGCATACTAGCAGGTCACTGAGGGGTCTGTCAAGAATGCGCGCTAGGGGAAATTATTACAACTCATTGACAGCCGCCGGATGGCGCGTGCCTTCAGCCGTGGAGTCACTGTCACTCCGGGCCGGTGTCCAAATCTTGTCCCATTTCAGGCGCTATGGTAGGATGGTGGATGCAGTGGCGCATTCGTCTAGTGGCCCAGGACGCCGCCCTCTCAAGGCGGAGATCACGGGTTCGAGTCCCGTATGCGCCACCAGATCGACCAGACAAGGGAGCCTTGCCTGAGAATGAGTCAAACGTCATATGTGTCCCGGAGCAGGGTATTCCTGGCCCAGGCAATTGAAGAGCTTCAGAGAGACGATCTGTGCCAGGCTTCCGAGAAGGGCTGGGGCGCTGCGGCTGAGGTGGTCAAGGCAGTGGCCGACGCGCGGGGCTGGGAGCATAGCGGTCACCGGCAGCTTTACAGCGTCGTGAGTCGGTTGGTTGCCGAGACCAACAACGAGGAATTGAGGAGCCGGTTTGCAGCGGCGGGACAGTTGCGCACCAACTTCTATGAGGACTGGCTTGACCGCGTCACCATAGAAGCCCACCTCAGCCAAGTGACCCGCTTTGTTGACTTTGTTGAGAGGATGGAAAGCCTGGTAGGGGAAAGCTAGAGGAGATAATCTGAATGGCCTGGGTTATTGAGACGCAGGGACTGAGCAAGAGCTACGGCGCCATTACGGCCGTGGACAACCTGTCGCTGAAGGTCCCCGGCGGAGGCGTATTCGGACTGCTGGGACCGAACGGCTCCGGCAAGACCACCACTATGGGGATGCTCCTGGGCCTCATAAAGCCGACCGCGGGGAGCATTCGCCTCTTTGAGGATCCCGCAGAAGGGGTCCACGCCAACGCCCTGCGCCGCATCGGCGCCATTGTGGAGGAGCCAAACTTCTACCCCTACCTCAGCGGCCGCGACAACCTCCGCTACTTCCAGGGCATCACGGGACGCGAAACGCCGGGGGAGATCGACAGCCTCCTGGAGCGGGTGGGCCTCGCAGATCGGGCCGACAGCAAGTTCAGCGCCTACTCGACGGGGATGAAGCAGCGACTGGGAATCGCCTATACCCTACTGGGTGACCCGGACGTGCTGTTCCTGGACGAACCCACCAACGGACTGGACCCGGCGGGCATGGCCGAGGTGCGTGACCTCATACGGCAGGTTGGCCGCGACGGGCGCGCCGTCCTCCTGTCCAGCCACCTTCTGCACGAGGTGGAGCAGGTGTGCAACAGCCTTGCTATCCTCTCAAAAGGTAAGCTGATTGTCCAGGGCAACGTCGCCGAGCTGCTCCACTCCCGTGCCCGCGAGCAGGCGCGCCTGCGCACTACCAACAATGCCAGGGCCGTCGAAATCCTCTCCAGCCTGGAATGGGTGGAGAGCGCGGAGTTGCACGAGGACTCCATCCTTATAACGTCTCCCAGTGAGAGGTCTTCGGAGCTGAGCGCGGCCCTAGGCCGGGCAGAGGTCTACGTTACGGAGATGACGGCCATCCAGATGAACCTGGAACAGTACTTCCTTGAGGTTACGGGCGACGACCTTGCAGGGGCCAATTGATTGGCGAAGTCCTGAGGCTCACCCGGTGGGAGTGGTTCAAGCTCCGCCGCCGCTGGATGCCCTGGATACTACTGGCTTTCCTTGTAATCATACCCCAGGTCTGGCTGTGGACGGAGTTCTTTGCCTACGGCAACACCACAAACTACTACGAGAGACCCACCCTCTACTTCCGGGACGGCGAGGATACCCCCATCTCCTTCTCATGCGCGGAGCTGGACGACGGGGCAGTTGAAGCCAGGCTGGCGACCTTTCCCGAGGAATACAGACTGGACGGCCTGGAGAACATTGCCCAGATACGAGAGTTGGAGATATGCGAGGAGCAATCCGCCGACTATGTACGGGCCCTCAAGTGGCACAGCCAGATCTTTGTTGCCCCGGTCAGCCTTGCCAACGGCATGGCCTCCTCCCACTTCTTTGGTGTGTTCTTGGTAATCTTCCTGGCCTCATCCCTGCTGGGGTCTGAGTACAGCCAGGGCGCTCTCCGGCTCGCGCTTGCAAGGGGCGTGAGCCGATGGCAGTTGCTGGCCTCAAAGGCCCTTCTGCTGACGGCGCTAATGGGAGCCGCTCTCCTAATTGTATGCGTCCCGCTCCTCATCAGCGGCCTGATAGCCACGGCGCAGGTCCCGGAGGGAATGGAGCTTGCGGACCCGGTCGGGTGGTCTACCCCTCTTTTGATGTTCGGCAAGGTGGTCTTGGGCCTTGTTCCGTACATTGCGCTGGCGTTGCTCCTGACGGTATTGACGTCTTCCACCACTCTTGGGACCTCATTTGCCTTCGTCTACATCATGGCGGAGGGCGTGACCATAAGTACGATGGGCCCCGTTTTCGACCGGTACGGCTGGTTCCAGAACTTCCTGGACTTCAACCTTGGCCCGGCCGTTGCCGGCTGGCTGGTGGATGAGGGCGTCCGGGCTACGGGGTACGACTCCTCCTTCTTCCCCCTGGACAAGGCTCAGAGCAATATTAAGGCCTTCTTTGTGATGCTGGCCTACACGTGCGCGATGGGCGGCGCTTCGCTTCGGCTATTCCTGAGAAGGGACGTGTCCGGGGCAAAGGGCTCCTGATTCCAGCCGACAGGGCCTCGCCGCCGGCGCCGTAGGGGGAGGCGCCTTCCGCTCGTCCTGAGCTTGTCGAAGGGCATGAGCAGGAACCGCACATCCGTAGTCTTCCCGCTCACCTGGTTCGACAAGCTCACCATGAACGGGCCGGGGGAGGCCATGAGCGGACCGGGAGAGAGGCCATGAGCGGAAACCAACCACCCGTTCGTCCTGAGCTTGTCGAAGGGCATGAGCAGGAACCGCACATCCGTAGTCTTCCCGCTCATATGGTTCGACAAGCTCACCATGAACGGGCCGGGGGAGGCCATGAGCGGGCCGGGGGAGGCCATGAGCGGACCGGGAGAGAGGCCATGAGCGGAAACCAACCACCCGTTCGTCCTGAGCTTGTCGAAGGGCATGAGCGGAAATCAACCACCCGCTCATCCTGAGCTTGTTGAAGGCCATGAGCAGGCGTCCAGGGCGGCAGCGGGCGTCCGGCATGGAATCGGCTTATAGCCTCGCCATGCCGGTGCAATCGCACACGCTAATGGTGGTATACTTGCAAGGGCGCGCCGCAGCGCGCCAGGCCCCAACCCATAACTCAAGAGAGGTGATCGTGGAACTCCTGAGAAGCCTTGTCTTTGTCCCCGGCAATCGTAGAGACATGCTTGAAAAGGCGGTATCCTTTCCGGCCGATTTGCTGGCGCCGGATATGGAGGACTCGGTGCCGCTGACTGAGAAGGCCGCGGCCAGAGACGTGATCGCAGATATGCTTCCGGTATTGGACCAGGCGGGCAAGCGGGCTTTCGTGCGGGTAAACGCCATTAGCACCGGGCTGCTGGAGGAGGACCTGAGAGCGGCGGTGACGCCCCACACCTACGGCATCATCGTGGGCAAGGTGGAGACGCCTTGGGACGCGCTCGAAATCGACAAGACCATCACGGCCCTTGAGGCCAGGAATGGGCTGGAGCGTGGCGGGATCAGGCTGGTCCCATACATAGAGACGGCGAAGGGGGTCATCAACGCCTATTCCATATGCTCGGCCTCACCTCGAATCATCGCCGCCGCCTTTGGCGCCGAGGACTTCACCGTCGACATGGGGACTCAGCGGACCGATGAGGGATCGGAGGTGTTCCTGCCCAGGGCCGCGGTGGCCATAGCGGCCAGGGCCGCCGATGTCATCCCACTGGACATAGTCTACGCCAACTTCCGGGATGAAGACGGCCTGAGGCGCGACACCCGCTTGGGCAAGAGCCTGGGATACAAAGGCAAGTTCGCAATTCACCCGTCCCAACTGGGGCCCATCAATGAGATCCTTAGCCCTCTGCCGGAGGAGGTCGAGTACGCCAGGCGGGTGGTGGCGGCCTTCGATGAAGCGGAGGCCCAGGGGAGAGGCGCCACCTCCCTGGATGGGAAGATGGTGGACATACCGATAGTCAAGCGGGCCAGAAATCTCCTGGCTATTCAGGAAGTCATTGCCCGCGCCGGCCACTGAGGGCCAAGGTGGGTCTGAGGAGGGGAGCGGCCCTACAAAGACCCTGTTCCATATATTGCCAATGCGGGGCCTAGGAGCATTTGAGATATGAGCGACCTTATACTTCTTAACGGAATGGTCTTCTACGGCTACCACGGAGCGACCCGCCAGGAGAGAGACCTTGGGCAGCGCTTCATCGTGGACCTGGAGATGGAGGTGGACCTGAGGACGCCGGGGGAGTCGGACGACCTGAAGGACACCGTGGACTATTCCACGGTTCACCACATGGTCAAGGAGACGGTGGAGGGGCCCGGCCACAACCTCCTGGAGAGTGTGTCCGAGGAGTTGGCCCGGAAGCTGCTCCGTACCTTCCCACTGGAGGGTGTCACCGTTCGAGTGACCAAGCCACACGTTCCAATCAAGGGCGCGATGCTGGACGGCGCAAGCGTGGAGATCCACCGGCGGCCGGGTGGATAGGGCTGCTGGGCAGCAAACCCATCCAAAATCGTTCTCTCCATTCTTGACCCGTTCATCCTGAACTTGTGCTATCCTTTGTACAGGCTGGAGGGCGAAGCGGCGCCCCTACAAGCCCCCTTCCCAATCGGGCCTCTTGACCGCTATAATAGAACAAATACTCTTTCCAGAGGTGTCTCATATGCGTGTACTTTTCCTGGACGACATCCACAACGTAGCCCGCGCCGGGGACGTCAAGGAGGTGAAAACCGGGTACGCCAAGAACTACCTGCTCCCCAAAGGGCTGGCGGTGGCGGCCACCTCCCAGGCGCTGGCTCGTCTGGACGCCATTCGTAAGGCCGGCCTTGAGCGTCAGTCAAAGCTGAAGGACGGAGCGCGAGCCTTGGCCGAGCTTCTGGAGAGCACAGAGGTCGTCCTGAAGGCGCGCTCCGGGCCAACGGGCAAGCTCTACGGGGCCATCACCAGCGCCATGGTGGCCCAGGAGCTATCCACCCTGACGGACGTGGAGTTCGACCGCAGGGACGTGCTGCTGGAGGACGCCATTCGAGAACCCGGAACCTTCCAGGCGCAGGTGCGATTGCACCCGGAGCTTACCGCCACCGTTAGTCTCATCATAGAGCCTTTGCAGTAACACAAGAGATGTACGTAGAGAGACTGCCCCCTCACGACGAAAGGGCCGAAGAGTCGGTCGTTGGGTCGCTTCTCATAGACGGCGACGCCATACTCACGGTTTCCACGCTGCTGAAGCCGGAGGACTTCTACGGGGAGAGGGCCCGGTGGTGCTACGAGGCTTGTCTTTCCCTGTGGGAGGCCAACGAGGCAATCAACCCCATCACGGTAGGCCATCGCCTGGCTATAGCCGAGCGTCTGGACCAGGTGGGCGGGCCGTCCTACCTGGGACACTTGGTGAGTTCGGTGCCCACCTCCGCTCACGCAGAGCACTACGCTAGAATCGTGAGCAGGACCCACACACTGCGCCGCCTGATAGGAGCGGCGGGTGAAATCGCCTCCCTGGGATACGACGGCGGGGCCGACGTGGACAGGGCGCTGTCCCAGGCCGAAGACCTGCTGTACCACATCCGCAGCGACGGGCAGACAAGGGATTTCGTAGCCATCCGCGACGTGCTGGACCACTACCTGGAGGAGAGCGCCAGGCTGGATAGTCCCCAGGAGCAACAGGAAGCCCCCGTCTTCACCTCATTTACGGACTTGGACCAGCTGCTGGGAGGCCTCCAACGCTCAGACATGATAGTCCTGGCCTCCGGACCCAGCGTGGGAAAGAGCACCCTTGCGTTGAACATAGCGCGCCACTCGGCGGAGCAGGGAAACGGGGTGGGCGTCTTCAGCTTGGAGATGAGCCGGGAGCAGATAGGGCACCGCCTCCTGTCCAGCGAGGCCAACGTTGACCTCCGCTACGTGCGCCAACGGCTCTACGGCGACGTGGCCGAACGCCGCATAGTGAACGCGGCAGGCACGCTCTCCGAGCTGCCCATCTTCATAGACGACACACCACTACAGGGAATCGTGGATATACGCAGCAAGTCCCGCCGCCTGCACATGGAGCGGAAGCTGGACCTGGTTGTGGTGGACTATCTTCAACTCATCCAGGGGACCGGAAGGCGTGAGAACAGAGTGCAGGAGGTTGGAGAGATCACGCGCGCCCTCAAGGGGATCGCCAGGGACTTGAACGTGCCCGTGCTGGCGCTGTCCCAGCTGAGCCGGGCCGTGGAGGCGCGCCCGTCCCACAGGCCACAGCTTTCGGACCTACGGGAGAGCGGAAGCATTGAGCAGGACTCGGACGTGGTCATGTTCATCCACAGGGAGGACCAGCGTCTCACCAGGGAGGAGTGGGAGCGCCAGTACCCGGACCAGGAGTACCCCAGCGGTCTGGCCGACCTCATAGTCGCCAAGCACCGCCACGGCCCTCTGGACACCATCCGCCTGCGGTTCAACGGCGCAATGGCGCGCTTTGAGGATAACCTCACCTCGCGGGAGTGGTGATGAGCTTTGCCGCAGGATTCCCCGACAACTCCAGGTTCACCCCCGTCCCGAACCTGCTCTTTGGGCCGCTCCTAGAGGAGATAGACAACCTGCCGGCGCTCAAGTGCCTGCTGCGGGCGCTATGGCTCCACTCCCAGAAGAAGGGTTTCCCAAGGTTCTTGACCTGGGACGAGCTTATTGCGGACCGTACCATAGTCAGGGTCATGTCCACCGCTGACGCTCCCACGGACAGCGCCCTCCGGGATACCCTTGGCAGGATTACAAGCCTTGGCCTGCTCATCCATATGCGGTTTGGGGAAGGCCGGGGCGCAGTGGACGTCTACATACCCAATACGCAGGAGGGCCGCAGGGCCGCCGCGCATCTGGAGACCCACAGCCCGGATGCCGTTTTCCCCGTCCAGGGAAAGCCACTACAGGCCCCTGCATCCAGGCCCAACATCTTCTCCATGTATGAGGAGAACATCGGCATCATAGGGCACATGATGGCCGAGGAGCTGAAGGAAGCCGAGAAGACCTATCCCCAGGGATGGATTGAGGAAGCATTTAGAGAGGCGGTGGCGCGCAACAAACGGAGTTGGCGTTACATTGAAACCATACTGAAGAGATGGACAACGGAAGGAAGAGACGATGGAGAGCCTGGGAGACATTCTAAGAAGATTGACTCCAGAGAATGGATCAGGCGGTACGGACTACCCCGACTTCCGCGATAGCCCGGAAGAGGAGCAGGACACCCCTGACTGCTCTATCTGCGGCGACTTCGGTTGGGTCCGGGTGGACGTGCCCATAGGGCATCCCAACTTCGGAAAGGCCCTCCCGTGCAGGTGCAGGCAGAGGCAGAATGACCCGTCCCGCCTGGCCCGCCTGCAGCGCTACAGCAACATGGGCCCGCTCACACGCCTGAGCTTCCAGTCCACCAAGCCGGAGGGGCGCAGCGCAGACCCGGACGACCATGACCGGTTCCGCAAGGCGTACGAGAAGGCGCTGGCCTTTGCCGAAGACCCCCACGGCTGGCTTGTCCTCAGTGGTCCCAGCGGCTCCGGCAAGACCCACCTGGCGGCGGCCATTGCCAACCGGGTGATAGAGCGCGGCCTGCCCGTCTTCTTCGTCTTTGTCCCCGACCTCCTGGACCACCTTCGCTCCACCTTCACCCCCTCCAGCGAGATGTCATACGATCAGTTCTTCGAGCAGGTGCGCAACGCGCCCTTTCTGGTCCTGGACGACCTGGGAGGCCACAGCAGCACTCCCTGGGCCCAGGAGAAGCTGTACCAGATCCTGAACCATCGCCACGTCTCGCAGCTGGCTACGGTGATAACCCTGGGCCTTGCCGTGGAGGAGCTGGACCGGCGCTGGCAAACGCGCCTTGAAGATGCGGAGCTGACCGCTTCGTGCTCCCTGGGCGCCGGCAGAGCGCAGGGGATCATGGGCGAGTGGGGCATGGTGGAGCCGGAGCTACGCCGTCGCATGACCTTCGATAGCTTTGACGTGCGGGGCAACAGAGCCAGCCGGTCCCAGAGGGAAACCCTGGAGGTAGCGCTAAAGTTTGCCATGAACTTTGCCCGCGACCCGGATGGCTGGCTGGTCCTGTACGGCCCCAGGGGATGCGGCAAGACGCACCTGTCTGTGGCTATTGCCAACGAGCGCCTCAAGCTGGGCCAGGACATCCGCTACTTCCTGGTGGCCGACTTGCTGGACCGTTTGCGGGACGCCTTCAGCCCGGATAGCACGGTGAGCTACTACAGGCTCTTCGAGCAAGTCCGGACCGCCGACCTCCTGGTCCTGCGGGACCTCGATTTCGACATGCAGCACGCCACTCCCTGGGCCAGAGAGAAGCTGACCCAATTGCTGATCCATCGCCACGACGCCCGCCTTCCCACCGTCATAACCACCACTGAGGTTAACGAAGAGAGGCGATCGGATCCCATAACGTCCCGCCTGCGGGACGTTGCCCTGGTATCCATAGCGCCCATAGACGCGCCGGACTACCGCAATCAGGGCAGGGTCGGCGGGGGCAACTCTTAGCCACCACTTCCCCGGGTATTCTCAACATGTGGTGGCAATGCCAACGTCGAGTGGAGCGCCACTCCCTTCCCGCTCATAGCCTGCCCTCGCATCAAGCGCGGGGCAAGCTCCGTACTCGATACTCCGTACTTGATACGAGGATGGGCGGGGCGTTCCCTTGCCCGCTCGTGGTGAGCTTGTCGAACCACACGAGCGGTATCGCGCGCCATAACCAACCCGTATCCCGTATAGAGAATGCCCTTCCCCGCAACGTGGTGTATAATCATAGCCATGAGTTCACACTGGGAACATCGCCCTAACCCTCAGACGGACGCGGGCAACGGATGCACGTTCTGCCGTATAATAGGAAATGAGGCCCCAGCGCGTGTCGCCTACCAGGATGATGACGTCATAGCCATATACAATGTGTTGCAGTGGGTCCCCGTCATGCTCATGGTGATACCCAAAAAACACATGTCCCAGGGGGAGATGTGGCAGGACCCAATCATCGCCAAGATCGCCAGGGTGGCCGTCCAGGTGGGCGCCGAGCGCTGCCCTGAGGGATTCCGTCTACTCTCCAACTTCGGGCATCAGGCTATGCAGAGCCAGCCCCACGGCCACCTTCACGTTCTCGGTGGCGCTCAAATGGGCCGCTACGTCTGAATAGGAGGCAAAGGATGGAAACGGAACTGGATCAGGCTTCGGAAGACATCATCGAATGTCGCGAAGTGCACAAGTGGTTCGGCTCATTTCACGTGCTCAGGGGCGTCACCACCTCCGTTAAGCGGGGGGAAAAGGTTGTTATCCTTGGTCCGTCCGGCTCAGGGAAATCCACCTTCATCCGCACATTGAACCGCCTGGAGGAGCACCAGAGGGGCGACATCGTCGTGGACGGGATAGAGCTGACCAATGACGTACGGAACATAGACTCCATACGCAAGGACGTTGGCATGGTGTTCCAGTCCTTCAACCTCTTCCCGCACCTCACCGTGATGCAGAACATCACCCTGGCGCCGATGAAGGTCAGAAAATGGCCCAGGAGCCGGGCCGAGGAGATAGCCAAC
Source organism: Dehalococcoidia bacterium (assembly GCA_965221925.1). Lineage (GTDB taxonomy): Bacteria > Chloroflexota > Dehalococcoidia > Lucifugimonadales > UBA2985 > JAPPHY01. The sequence continues at coordinate 1,820,065 of OZ244924.1, forward strand.
GAGCTGCTGGAGAGAGTCGGCATCTCTGAGCAGGCGGGGAAGTTCCCGGGAGAGCTTTCAGGCGGGCAGCAGCAGCGAGTTGCCATAGCGCGGGCGCTTGCCATGCAGCCCAAGATAATGCTATTCGACGAACCCACCTCTGCGTTGGACCCGGAGATGATCAACGAGGTGCTGGATGTCATGCGGGAGCTGGCAACGTCCGGGATGACCATGCTTATAGTCAGCCATGAGATTGGCTTCGCCCGTGAGGTCGCCGACCGTATAGTTATGTTCGACGATGGCGTCATCATTGAAGAGGGATCCCCCGACGAGTTTTTCAACCACCCCCGCCACGAGCGCGCCAAGGCATTCCTCTCCAAGATACTGAACTAGCCACACCGCCTCTCACGCCTCACCCAACCGTCGTTCCTGCTAGAGGCGCACGACCACCGCGTTATGGGCCACCGCCCATTTCGCGCAGGGGTCTGCCGTCCCCCCACTCATGGTGAGACCCTCGGACCATTTGAGCGTCGCCACACCGCTCACGCACGAGGAGCTAAGACGACGTTGTCTCCGCCTGTGGCGCGGAGCGCCTGCGCCTGAACAGGCCTGGGATGGTCTCGTTGAACAGCATGTAGACAATGGGCACCACTATCAGCGTCAGAGCCGTGGAGCTCATCAGCCCGCCCACTACCACAGTCGCCAGCTCCGCGCTGATGATGCCGCCGTCATCCCCGGAGGTAGCCGCCAGTGGCAGGAGCGCAAAGCTGGTCGTCAACGCCGTCATGAGGATGGGGCGCAGGCGGACCCGTCCGCCGGTGACCAGGGCGTCGAACACGGACAGCCCTCTTTGTCGCAGCTGCTCCACGAAGGCTATGAGCACAATGGCGTTGGTCACCACAATGCCTATCAGCAGCAGTATGCCCATCATCGCCGAGAGGCCAAGGGTGCGATCCGTCACGGCCAGGGCAACGAGCGCGCCTATGAGCGCCAGGGGCAGGCTGGTAACTATGACCAGGGGGTTCCTGAGCGAACCAAGGCTGGCAACCATCACCAGGTACACAAGTATTATGCCCACACCCATAGACGTGAAGATGGCCTGAAAGCCCTCCGCTATGTCGGCGAATACCCCGCCGCTGCTAACGCTCACACCCGGAGGCAGATTGAGGGCTTCCACCTTCTCGTTGACCAGAAGACCCACTCCCTGGATGTCCTCAGATGTGATGTCCCCTGTTATGGTGGCCGACCTGGCGCCGTCTGTGCGGCTGATGGCCACCGGCCCCTTTTGGACCACCACCTCGGCCAATTGGCCCAAGGACGCAGCGCCGCCCGGCCCGGATATGGACAGCCTCTTGACAGCGTCTATCCCGCCGACCGAACGCGGGTCTGCCGAAAGGAAGACCTCCGTCTTCTCCCCGTCTACGACCATGCTGGTGACGGCGCGCCCCGTGAGGTACTGGTTAAGCTGTAGGCCAACCTGCCGGGCGTTCAGGCCGATTGCGGCGGCCCTGGCGGGGTCGACCCGTATGGACACCTCGTCCCGCGCCTGGGCAACGTTGTTCTCCAGGTTCACTATCCCGTCTATGGAGGAGATGGCGGTGATAAGCTCCTCGGACACCCTGGTTATTTCGGCGTAATTCGCTCCCGTGACGTCTATCTCCACGCCGCCGGTGGGAGGGCCGTTGCTCAGCTCGCTGATGCGCAGGAGCCTTCCAGGCTTGTCCAGTTCCTCTCTGAGTGTGTTGGCAATGCCCTCCGGGGCGTCATCGTTCAGGGCGGCCAGCAGGCTCGCCTGGTTCAACCCGCCCGGCGCGCCTCCAAAGGCAAGGCTTGTAGCGCCGACTGTGGAGATGTACACATCGGAGAAATCCCTCACTCGCTCCTCCACCTCCTGCACCTCAGCGTATGTGGCATCCGGGGGCGTGCCCGGGGGCATGACAAGCTCTATCTGCAAGTACCGGTCCCCTCCGGCGGGGAAGAGGGTTATTGGAATGACGGCCAGCAGCCCCAGGCTGGCGACGGTTATCACGAAAGTGGACAGCAGGGAGATGGCCTTGTGCCCCAGCGCCCACTTGAGCACGGGGGTGTATATGCGTTGCAGCAACGTCTCCTGGACCTGTATAACATACTCGTCCTCCGGGCTCTCCGGGGCCACCTCCGGCATGTCGCCGGGCCTCAGCAGGTATGCGCCCAGCACCGGAACGGCGGTGAGCGCAACCACCAGTGACGCAAGCAGGGCGAAGGTGACGGTGAGGGCAAATGGCAGGAAGAACGACCCAACCAGGCCCTGTATGAAGGCCAGCGGCACGAACACCACCACAGTCGTCATGGTGGATGCGAAGATGGCCGGGCCCACCTCCGTAGTCGCGTCCAGGGCGGCGCGCCACCTGTCGCGCCCTGCCTGTATGTGCCGGTGCACGTTCTCCAGCACCACGATGGAGTCGTCCACCACGCGCCCCACGGATATCGCCAAGCCTCCAAGGGTCATGAAGTTCAGCGACATGTCCTGCCACCCCAGCAGGAGCGCCCCCGTGAAGACGCTCAGGGGTATGGACAGCGCTATGACAATGGTTGGGCGAATGGTGTTGAACATGCCCCGGACAAAGGTAGGCCGGATGGTGAACATGAATGCAAAGACCACGGTCACGGCAAACAGGAACCCGAACATCGCCTCCCTGGTCAGATTGTCTATCTGGGACTGAATGTCCGGCCCCTGGTCGGACACCATGATTATCTCCACGTCCGCAGGCAGTCCGGTAAGGCCGTCCAGGGCCTCCCGCACAGCCTCGGACACCTCAACGGTGTTTGCGTCAGCCTCCTTCAGGACGGACACGCTGATGCTGGGTTTGCCGTTGGTGTGCGATATGGAGGTTGGCCTTCCCGCGCCAAGGCTAACCTCCGCCACGTCTCTCAGGCGTATGGGGCCGAACTCCGACGCGCCGACGATCAGGTCCGCCATCTCCTCCACGGAGGCCAGCGTGTGGATGGTCTTGGCAGGCACCGCCTGCCCGCCCTCAAAGATGAGGCCGGCGGGGATGCTCAGGTTGTTCTCGCTGAGGGCGGCGGAGACCTGGAACAGCGAGACGCCGTTGGCGGACATCCTCTGCGGGTCAACCGCCACGTGGACGCGCCGCTCCACCTCTCCCGTAACCTGGATCTGCAGGATGCCCGGTATGTCCGAGATGGCCGGCATCACGTCCGCCTGGACCAGCCTCGCGACCTCGGCCTGCTCCCTGTCCGCTATCACGCTGAACTGCATAATGGGGAGCTCGCTCGGATTGAAGCGGCCCACCGTAGGCCGTCCAACGCCTGCCGGGAACTGTATGTTGGCCACGGCAGTCGCAACGTCAGCCTCCACGGCGGCCATGTCCGTGCCAAACACAAAGGTAGCCAGGATAATGGAGTTGCCCTCAAAGCTGCTGGACTGGACGGTCTCCAGGCCGGCCATGCCCGATATGGCCGTCTCCACAGGGTCGGTGACATCCCGCGCCACCGCCTCCGGGTTTGCCGACGGATAGACGGTGGATACCGTCACAAGGGGGAACTCTATCTCCGGGAACAGGTCCACCCGCAGGTTGTTGTAGGTGATAATGCCCGCTATCAGGACGATGAATACCGCCAGCAGGGTCACGGACCGCCTCTCGATTGCTGCGCCGGTTATAAATCGCAATTGGGTACTCCTGGTCGTAATCCAAAGTTGACAGCGGGGTTGATTATAGCACGTATGGCAAGGGGCATTGTGAAGAATTTCCCATCCGCATCCCCTCCCCCCTGCCCGTTCGTGGTGAGCCTGTCGAACCATTTGAGAGAGGACAACCGCGGCTCCCGTAGGGGCGGTTCGCGAACCGCCCCTACACCTGCCCCGTACCTGATACGGGGACGAACGGAACCCCGGAACCCCGTTCGTGGCCCCTGCCCGTTCGTGGTGACCAATCCTCCCCCACCCGTTCGTGGTGAGCCTGTCGAACCATTTGGCGTGTACAACCGCGGCTCCCGTAGGGGCGGTTCGCGAACCGCCCCTACATCGCATCGCCCATCCGGCTCATGTCCTTCGACACGCTCAGAGCCTGCCCCGTACCTGATACGGGGACGAACGGAATCCCGGAACCCCGTTCGTGGCCCCTGCCCGTTCGCATCCTTCGACAGGCTCAGGACGAACGGAACCCCGGAACCCCGTTCGTGGTGACCAATCCTCCCCCGCCCGTTCGTGGTGAGCAATCCCTCCCCTGCCCGTTCGTGGTGACCAATCCTCCCCCGCCCGTTCGTGGTGAGCAACCCTCCCCCGCCCGTTCGTGGTGAGCCTGTCGAACCATTTGAGAGTGGACAACCGCGGCTCCCGTAGGGGCGGTTCGCGAACCGCCCCTACATCGCATCGCCCATCCGGCTCATGTCCTTTGACACGCTCAGAGCCTGCCCCGTACCTGATACGGGGACGAACGGAATCCCGGAAACCCGTTCGTGGCCCCTGCCCGTTCGCATCCTTCGACAGGCTCAGGACGAACGGAACCCCGGAACCCCGTTCGTGGTGACCAATCCCTCCCCTGCCCGTTCGTGGTGAGCCTGTCGAACCATTTGAGAGAGGACAACCGCGGCTCCCGTAGGGGCGGTTCGCGAACCGCCCCTACACCTGTCCCGTACCTGATACGGGGACGAACGGAATCCCGGAAACCCGTTCATACTCCCGCCCGTTCGCATCCTTCGACAGGCTCAGGACGAACGGAACCCCGGAACCCCGGAACCCCGGAACCCCGTTCGTGGTGAGCATCTCCTCCCCTGCCCGTTCGTGGTGAGCCTGTCGAACCAGCCGAACGGGCGAACGCAAGCCCCCATCCGCTCATGTCCTTCGACAGGCTCAGGACGAACGGACGGCGCTGGTTCCCGTTCATGAGGCCCCCCCCCACAGACGCGGAGTGGCCCCCTCCTTGTAGGGAGGGGGCCACTCGTCCGATTGCCTGGGGTCCCCCGCTGGCTGCGGGGTTTGGGTGGCGTTACGGCGTCAGGGTTGAGTCATAGCTGGCGTACACCAGATAACCCTTGCCCGCTTCCACATTGATGATGCTGCCCTCTGTGGACTGACCCTTGCGGATGGCTGTCCAGCCAACACCCGGCGTCGGGTCGTACGTGTAGGCCACCGTCCACCCTATGCTGACCAGGTATTGCTCTATGTCTGCATCATCCGCAGCCGATATGGACACGAACCCTATGGCGTTGTAGCCCTGCCTCACCGGTATGGTTGGCGGCAGGCCACCGGCCGCTTCCAGCTTCACGTTGACGGTGTAGCTGGCGGAGCTGGTTATGAAGTACGCCTTGCCAGGCTCTATCATGGTGATGTCTCCACTGAACACGCCCGTCTCAGGGTCCTTTGCCGAGGACAGCCACGGGTTGGCTCCCGACATCGCTGCCGTGCTATCGTACGTCAGCACCGTGGACACCGGGGCATCCGCCAGCATTACGTCCAGCATTCCGCCGTCATCCCTGGGCATGGCCGGTATGGACACCAGGTTCGCTCCCGGCTTCAGCTCCAGCTTGAACGGTTTCGCTTCTATCACCGTGAAGTCCACGCTCTCCGTCACATCGTTGCCCACTGCGTCCACACCAGTTATGGAGAAGGTGTAGACGGCAGGCTTCAGGTCCACCGCCAGGGTTATGTTTACGCACTTGTCCGTGAGGGCCGCGCCAGCAGCGCTGGCGTGGTCTGCGCACTTCACTTCCACGCCCTGACCGAAGAGCATATCAAGGTCCGTGGTAACAACGTCGCCGTTCTTGACCTTAAGGGTCATGTCCGACACCGTCACCTTCCAGTACTTGTCGTCCGCGTGCTCGTACTCGTCAAACTGCGCCACCAGCCAGACCGTTCCCTCTGTCTGCTTGACATCCTTTAGGACCCCTCCGGTGGCATCCTCGAACTTCACCCTGGGCCTCCGGTCGTCCACCTGGAAGGATATCAGGTCCGTTGTGGCGCTGGCGTCTCCCACGACCTCTTTATTCGTGCTCTGGTCAATCGCCTCTACCACCACGTACTGCAGGCTGGCGCCGGCGCCCTTGGGGAATTTTGCAGTGTAGTTGGTAAAGCTGCCCGGCTGCAAGGCTACCGACAGCACCTTGACGGAGCCCGGCAACTCCGCCGGATCCACGCCCTTTACGGGCTTGATGGTTGTAGTCCTCACCACCGGATTGATGCCAAGCCTCTCACTCGAGGAAACCGTGACGGTCACCTCTTCCTTGGCTATGTCCGCGTCAACGGTCACCTCGATAGTCGGGGACAAGCCGTCCGGGACATCAGAGATTGTGCTTTCCGAGCGGATATTGCCCGCCAGGTCTCTTATCTCACCCACCAAGTCCACCCTGGGCTTGGCGTTCGTCTCCAGCTCCGGCACCCGCAGGTAAACCGCGCCGCCCTTCACAATGTCGTCTGGGGTTGCTTTGCTGTTTACAAGCGCCGCCAAGGGCTCAGCGCCGTCCACCCGGAAGTCGCTGGCCGTGATGGTCGAGCTGTCCAGGGGAGCTCCGCCTACGCCAAGATTGAACTGGACTCGCACCCACTCCTTGTTATTGCTTTTCTGGACTTCCTGGAGATCCGCGTCGCCCGTGGTAACGCCGGCGTTCTTCAGGGTCAGTCCCGTCTTGCCTCCGGATATGACCGGGGAGCTGGTGTCCACAGTGAACTTGAAGGGGTTGTCCGCGGTCGCCGCTGCTGAGGGAGCCGCGCCCTTGGGGGCTTCGTTCAGGCTAGTGCCATCAATATCCCTGGCAGGCATGTTGCCCACCTTGTCTATTACTGTCACAAACCATGTCTTGGCGCCCTCGGTGATGTTGGACGGCACGTTGGTAATCCTGAAGCCATCCACAATGGGGGCCTTGGCAGTGTCACTGCCGAGGCTCATACCCGCGGCGACCAAACTAATGTCATCCTTCTCCACGCCTGCGCCGTCGTCAACCACGTCCACGTTCAACTGGTGCGCGGTTGAGTTGCTGAACAGCCCGTCCACCGGCGCTATGAGCGTTACCACCGGGGCCTCCAGGTCCACCTCCGCAGTCTTGAGTATGGTGCCTGCCGGGCTGCTGTCCGCGTAGGCAATGGTCATCGTGTCGCCGTGGGCTACCTGGATCAGCCTATCCACCAGCTTGGAGGCAGCCGCGCTATCATCAATGTTCAACGCTTTGAGGGCCGCCGTGACCCTCGAATCGAGATCATTGTCATCCACGCGTGAAACTATGCCGGTCATCATCTCTACTATTGTGATGCCGTCGTCGTTGCTATCGTTCGCTTTGTTGCCGGCCTCAGTCGTTATAGCCTGGTAGTCCGTCTGGTTGAACAGGGCCACCTTGGTCTGGAACACGTTGCTGGCAGCCGACGTCTCCGTCATGTCCAGCCTGCGCTCTCCAGCCGTTGCCGAAGAGAACGTCACCAGCTTCTTCTTGGAGTCCTTCTTATGGTAGGCGAAGTTGATAACCACGTACTCCGCGTCGCTGCTACCGTCAATTCCGCTAGTGGGCGTTATTTTGCCGGGCCCAGCGGTGTCGATGTTGACCTGGGTATTCGCGTTGGTGTAGTTGTCGCCCGTGCCGTGGAAAAAGCTGGTCCCCGCAAGCCTGATGGGAGTGTCGTTGCTGAACTCGTACTCCGAGTACTCGTAGGTTATGACCACGTTCTCAAAGCCGTCGTTTGGGTCCGAAAGCAGGGTTATCCTGTTGAAGCCACCGCCATAGCAGACCTCAGCGCAATCCTGAGCTTCATTCACAACCACGCTGTATGTGTAGTTGGTGGTGAAGAACTGAAGGTTCCCGTCCACCTCAACCTTCACGTCGTCCTTGTCAATCACCCCTGCCTTAGCGCCTTGCGAGTTGGAGTGCTGGTCTCTAACGACCTGGGACAGGTCGAAGTGCCACTCGCTGGTAGTCGTTGTGCCGTCCGATTCAGTGTTACTGGTTATCACCTGGAGGGCGTCGCCTTTTGCAGGGTCCACATTAACGGTGCCTCGGATAACGACATCGTTGATGTCCGTGTCCACCGTGGACTCCGTCTTGTTTCCGCCGTCAAACCTGTCCACCTGTGTCTTCTCACCACCCAGAGTCATGGTCTTCAAGATGAACGTCCTGTCGCCGGTGGTCGTATCACGATTAAACAGTTCACGCGCTATGCCTGGGCGAGCAGGCGTCAGGTCCTCGTCGGTTACCTCTATGATTACGATGTTCTCCCCGAGTTTGTCTGAGAAGAACTTCCCGGCCTCTCCTCCGGTGAGGACCACTGTTCCCACCGCAGCGGACGCCGGCCCTATGGGCAGCATTGCTATCAAGAGTCCCAGGGCTGCCAGGGTTGCTATGAGTCTACCTTTTATCTTCACCTAATACCCCCTTATGTACCCGAATGTGTTTGCGGGTTCTTCAAATTCCATTGGCCTGCGCACGCGCCAATCCCGTAGAAGCGTAGGCTTCCCGGGGAGGACGGCCGGGCCTGCTCTGGTCAGGTTGTGTGTTGGATAGATAGATAAGTCCATAATCTCCGTTCCTTTCGCGGTTGAACCCCACAATCTTTTACACCATAGATATAGCTTTGTCAAGCCCTGACGCGGTAACTTGCCGCGCAAAGGGGGCTGCCCGTCTCACCAAGTGCATTAGGTATATGTCCTCTCCGGTATCATGCGACAGCCCGCGCTGGGACAACTGCGCCAAGTGTTCTCCAGGGCCTTGCGCCCTGCTCAGGGAATGACTGCACGGAATGGTATAGCAAAGGGCTTGGGGTTGTCAACGACTTGCAAGGGGAATTTGGGCGGTTTGCAAGGGAGATTTTGGGGTATTTTCCGCTCGCACCCGTAGGGGCGGTTCGCGAACCGCCCCTGCATCACATCGCCCCGTACCTGATGCGGGGACGAACGGGGCGTTGGTTCCCGTTCATGGAACCCCTACCCCCCTACCCGTTCGTGGTGAGCCACCCTCCCCCTACCCGTTCGTGCTCCCCCTACCCGTTCGTGGTGAGCTTGTCGAACCAGCCGAACGGGCCAACGCAAGCCCCCATCCGTTCGCATCCTTCGACAGGCTCAGGACGAACGGGGCGTTGGTTCCCGTTCATGCTCCCCCGTCCGTTCGTGGTGAGCTTGTCGAACCAGCCGAACGGGCCAACGCAAGCCCCCATCCGTTCGCATCCTTCGACAGGCTCAGGACGAACGGGGCGTTGGTTCCCGCTCATGCTCCCCCGCCCGTTCGTGGTGAGCCACCCTCCCTCGCCCGTTCGTGCTCCCCCTACCCGTTCGTGGTGAGCCACCCTCCCTCGCCCGTTCGTGGTGAGCTTGTCGAACCAGCCGAACGGGCCAACGCAAGCCCCCATCCGTTCGCATCCTTCGACACGCTCAGGACGAACGGAAGATTCCATGCCCGCTCATTACCCCCTCCCCCTACCCGTTCGTGCTCCCCCTACCCGTTCGTGGTGAGCCACCCTCCCCCTACCCGTTCGTGCTCCCCCTACCCGTTCGTGGTGAGCTTGTCGAACCAGCCGAACGGGCCAACGCAAGCCCCCATCCGTTCGCATCCTTCGACAGGCTCAGGACGAACGGAAGATTCCACGCCCGCTCATTACCCCCTCCCCCTACCCGTTCGTGCTCTCCCTACCCGTTCGTGCTCCCCCTACCCGTTCGTGGTGAGCCACCCTCCTTCGCCCGTTCGTGGTGAGCTTGTCGAACCAGCCGAACGGGGCGTTGGTTCCCGTTCGCATCCTTCGACAGGCTCAGGACGAACGGATGGCGCTGCGGGCCAACTCCCGCAGCAGATCCCAATCCTGTTGCATAAGGGCCTCCTTCTTACCTCTGCTCCACCCCTTCACCTGTCGTTCTGCCCGTATGGCCTCCTCCCGCGTCGGGAACTCCTGCGAGAACATCAGCGAAACGGGCCTACGCACCGAGGTATAGCCTGAGACCTCGCCTCTCTGATGGGCGGCAACTCTGCTCTCCAGGCTATCGGTGTGTCCCGTGTAATATGAATTGTCTGAACACTTGAGGATGTACAGGTAAAAACTCATAATGGTTGCCTCCTTGTCCCCCCTTCTTATCCTTCGACACGCTCAGGACGAACGGGGCGTTGGTTCCCGCTCATGGCCCCCTCCCTCGCCCGTTCGTGGTGAGCCACCCTCCCTCGCCCGTTCGTGGTGAGCCACCCTCCCTCGCCCGTTCGTGGTGAGCCACCCTCCCCATGCCCGTTCGTGGTGAGCTTGTCGAACCATTTGAGAGGGGACAACCGCGGCTTCCGTAGGGGCGGTTCGCGAACCGCCCCTACATCACATCGCCCCGTACCTGATGCGGGGACGAACGGAAGATTCCACGTCCGTTCATGGAACCCCTCCTTCGCCCGTTCGTGGTGAGCCACCCTCCCTCGCCCGTTCGTGGTGAGCCACCCTCCCTCGCCCGTTCGTGGTGAGCCACCCTCCCTCGCCCGTTCGTGGTGAGCCACCCTCCCTCGCCCGTTCGTGGTGAGCCACCCTCCCTCGCCCGTTCGTGGTGAGCCACCCTCCCTCGCCCGTTCGTGGTGAGCTTGTCGAACCATTTGAGAGGGGACAACCGCGGCTTCCGTAGGGGCGGTTCGCGAACCGCCCCTACATCACATCGCCCAGACGAGCGGGCAGGGCGGCGGCGGGAGAATGCCCGCTCCGGTAGGGCATGGGAGAGGTTGCCCCCCTACCGGAACAGGTCCGATGCCGCGTCTCTTATGAGGGGCCCGGTCCCAGACTCCTCGGACGGGGTGTAGTCCACGCCTCTGGCTATTGTTGCCGGCGACCTGCTCAGCTTGCCCGTCGCCAGCTCCGCCGCCGACGCTATCTCGTCCGCAACGGCCGATACGCTCGCGCGCAACTCGTAGCCGTGGGGGTCTGTTTCGCCGCGATAGTCCTTTAGAGGGTGCATACCCGCAACCCCTATTGCAACGTCTGTGGCGCCCATGCGCCAGGGCCGCCCGAAGGTGTCCGATATGACCACCGCCACCGGAAAGCCTGCCCGCTCCATCAGCCCGTCTCTCAGACGCCGCGCCGACCCGTCCGGGTCCCTGGGCAGCAGCGACACCCGCTCATCGCCGGGGACGTTGGATGCGTCAACGCCGGCGTTGGCGCACACAAAGCCGTGCCTGGTCTCCAGGATCAGCGCTCCTCGCTCCATCCTCACCACTCGGCGGGCCTCTCGGAGCGCCACTTCAACGTGACGCGGGTCTTTATCGTACTGCCTCGCGAACTCCTCTGCCAGCGGCGATGGCGTAACGTCCCGCAGGTCGACAATTGCGCCCTCCGCCTTGGACACCACCTTCTGGGTGACGACCACGACGTCGCCGGCCTCCAGCGGCGTCCCCTGGCTCTGCGCCGCATCGAAGATCAACGATGCCAGATTGTCGCCCTCCACAATCTCCGGCAGCCCCGTAATGCCTATGACCTGCAAGCGCGTTGCCATGCGAACCTCCCCCAGGCCGATGGGCGCTGCCCGCGGCCTTCCTTATAATATATAGGGCGCTATTATATAGGGTATGGGCAAGTGGTTCGACAAGCTCACCACGAACGGGCGAGAGGGGCGGGGTGCAAAGGCTTGCCGTCTACCACAGAGAATGATATAATCGCGCCGATACGCTCGTGGTGGAAAGTGGGTTGTGACCCACTTTTTTTCTTAGGCGCCGGCAGCGGAGCAGACCAGACCGGAGCAGGGGGGCAATACAGAGATGAAGAGCGATTTTCTGATAGCGGTAACACAGTTGGCAGCCGAACGCCATCTCCCGCGGGAGGCGGTCATCTCAGCCATAGAGGCAGCCCTGGCCTCAGCCTACAAGAGGGACAGCGTTCTTGCAGGCCAGGAGATATCCGTGTCCCTGAACCCCGCCAACGGGGAACTCAAGCTCTTTACCCATAAGACCGTTGTCCAGAAGGTGTCAGACTCGCAAAGGGAGATAAGCCTGGCCCAGGCAAGGAAGATAGAGCAAACCGCCGTCCTGGGCGATGATGTCGCAGTCGAAAGCGACATCCAGAGCAGCGGCCGCATCGCCGCGCAGACCGCCAAACAGGTGGTGCTGCAACGGCTGCGAGAGGCCGAGCGCGAGCTGGTGTTTGAGGAGTACGCGGAAAAAGAGGGCGACATTGTTACCGGGACCATCCAACGCGTTGACCCCAGGCAGGTGACCCTGGACCTGGGACGCGCGGAGGCAATCCTGCCCGCGTCGGAACAGGTGCCCACGGAGAGATACCGCCCAGGCCAGAAGGTGCGCGTCCACGTTGCAGAGGTTCGCCGCAGCATCCGCGGCCCGGAGATTGTGGTCTCCCGCGCCAGCAAGGAGCTGCTGCGCCGCCTCTTTGAAATGGAGGTGCCGGAGGTCATGAACGGAGTGGTGGAGATAAAGGCCGTGGCGCGGGAAGCCGGCTCACGCAGCAAAGTCGCCGTCTACTCCCGGCAAGACGGGGTGGACCCCGTAGGCTCGTGCGTTGGCCTGAGAGGCATACGTATCCAGAACATCGTCAACGAGCTGCAGGGGGAGAAGATAGACGTTGTCCAGTGGCACCCAAACCCGGAGGTGTTCCTGGCCAACGCCCTGAGCCCATGTCCTGTTACCCGCGTGGAGCTTGGGCCGGAGGCCAACGCGGCATCGGTGGTGGTGCCGGATCGCCAGTTGTCGCTGGCCATAGGCAGAGAAGGCCAGAACGTGAGGCTGTGCGCCAAGCTATCCGGGCTCATGGTCAGCATCAAGAGCACAACGGAAGCCGAGGAGGAGCGGCTGCTGCGAGCGGCCCAGCAACACACAGTCGCAGCAGAAGCGGCCGAGGCGACCGCCGAGCAAGAGGCTCCACCCATAGAGGACGCCGCGGAGCAGACGGCTGAGATGGTTCTGGGCATAGCGCCCGCAATGGAACCGGACAGCGGGCTCTCCATAGAGGAACAGCTGGCCGAAGCGGCCCTGAAAGCGGAGGAGGCCGCTGTGGAACCGGCGGCGGAAGCGGTTGCGGACCTGTCCCAGCTACCCGATACGGTGTGGACGGCGCCACAGGTGGCCCAGCCATCGCCCAGGATTCGATTCGCCGAGGATATAATGGCGCCAAGAGCCGACATCGCCCCCGAAGGCGAAGTCAGGAGAAGGGTCAGGGGCAGACAGGCCAGAGGAGGAACAGGAGAACCGGCGCCCAGAGTCGCCAGACGCTCCCGTCGAGACTACCCGCTGGACGACGATGAGCCGGACGAGGACGACGGACTGGACAACCTGGACGACGACTTGGACGACGGACTGGACGACCTGGTTGACTAGATGATAGGAGGCATCTCTTGAGTCGGGGCCACGTCCCACTGAGGACCTGTGTCGCTTGCAACGCCAAGGCCGACAAACGGGAGTTGATACGCATAGTGCGCGCCCCGTCCGGAAGCGTGGAGGTCGATACAGCCGGCAGAGCCGCAGGGAGAGGCGCCTATCTGTGCCATCGCCTGCGCTGCTGGGACAGCGCCCTCAAGAAGAGCCGCCTGGACCACAAGCTGAAAGGCGCGGTATCCGCAGATGACAGGCTCGCCCTGAAGGAGTTCGCCATGCAGATGGCCCGACCCCCCAGCGATAACGTAGACACCGAAGCGCCGGCCCCAACCCAGTAGGAGCGCCGGGGCTGTAGTCGGAAGGAAAGAAAGTAAGATATGCAGAGATACGGCGGTAGAAGAAGAGGCAGACGAACCCGGGGGAACCCAGGGGCCGGGTCGGGAGGACAGTCCAGAAGCGCAAGCCCTGTGGCCGTCTCCAAGGAGATGGAACTGCCGAAGACAGTGACTGTCAAGCAGCTGGCGGACCAGATGGCCATCGACCCCGTCAACGTCATCAAGGAGCTGATACGCAGTGGGGTTATGGCCAACATCAACCAGTCCATAGACTTCGAGACGGCAGCAGCCGTTGCCGTGGAGCTCGGCTTCACCGTCACGGCCCTGCCGGAGACCGAGGAGCAGTTCGCCGCCTACTCCCAGCTGGACCGCGAGGACGACCCAAGCAGGCTGGTGGAGCGCCCGCCCGTGGTGACCATTCTGGGCCACGTAGACCACGGCAAAACCACCCTCCTGGACGCCATAAGAGAGAGCGACATCACCGGGGGAGAGGTCGGAGGCATAACCCAGCACATCGGGGCTTACCAGGTTGAGTACAAGGGCCGCAAGATAACCTTCCTGGACACCCCCGGCCACGAGGCGTTCACAGCCATGAGGTCCCGCGGGGCAAAGGCAACCGACATAGCGGTCCTGGTGGTGGCCGCGGACGACGGCGTAATGCCACAGACCGTGGAGGCCATGGACCACGCCAAGGCCGCGGGTGTGCCCATAGTGGTCGCCATCAACAAGACTGACATGCCGGACGCAGACCCGGAGCGTGTCAAGCGCCAGCTCGTGGAGCGTGGCCTAGTCGTAGAAGAGTGGGGTGGAGACGTCGTCGCCGTCCCCATATCCGCCAGGGAGCGCCAGGGCATCGACCTGCTCCTGGAGAACATCCTGGTGGTGGCCGAGGTATCGGAGCTGAAGGCAGACCCGGAGCGGCCCGCCGTGGGTGTCATCGTGGAGGCGCAGGTCGATAAGAGCAAAGGGCCGCTGGCTACCGTGCTGGTGCAGACCGGCACCCTTAGACTGGGGCAGACCGTGGTTGTTGGAAACTCCTGGGGAAGGGTTAAGGCCCTGATTGACGAGTCCGGGCGAAGGGTGGGAGCCGCAGAGCCGTCCACCCCCGTGGAGATCCTGGGCTTGGGCCATCTGCCACAAGCGGGAGATACGCTGTGGACGGCGCCCAACGAAAAGGTGGCCAAGGACCTTATACGAGAGCGTCAGCGGCGCCTGGACACCGAGCGCCAGACTCTGACGTCCACCACCCTTGAAGACGCCTCCGCCAGAATAGGCAAGGGCGAGATCACAGACCTGAACCTGATCGTTAAGACGGACGTCCAGGGCACCGTGGACGCCGTGCGGGGCACCCTGGAAAAGCTCGCCGTCGACAAGGCAAGGGTGAACATCATCCACTCAGCCACCGGGACCATCAACGAGAGCGACGTTCTCCTGGCCCACACCTCCAACGCTATCATCATCGGGTTCAACACGCGGGTAGAGCCCGGGGCCAGGCACATGGCCGACACGGACAGGATAGACATACGCCTCTACGACATCATCTACCGTATCTCGGAGGACGTTCAGAGGGCCCTGGAGGGCCTCCTTACGCCCGTCCTTCAGGAGGTTGTGGAGGGGCACTGCGAGGTCAGGGCCGTCTTCCCGGTTGGCCGGCGCGTCAAGATCGCCGGCTCCTACGTGACGGACGGCCGCATATCCCGCAACTCCATAGCGCGGGTTATCAGAAGCGGAGAGATCCTGCACAGGGGATCCATCTCCAGTCTGAAGCGCTTCAAGGATGACGTGAGGGAGATGACCGCCGGGTTTGAGTGCGGCATTGCTATGGACGGCTTCAACGACTTCCAGGTGGGCGATATAATAGAAGCCTCCCGCCTGTGACAGGCCACAAGCTCCTCCCTACCCTAGACTCACCATGCAAGCCTCCCGAAGAACAGAGCGGGTCAACGTCCTTTTGCGGCAGCAACTGAGCGAGATAATTGCCCGCGACATGAACGACCCCCGGCTGGCCCACATCATCACCATTGTCCACGTGGGAGTGTCCAGGGACCTCAGACACGCCAAGGTATTCACCAGCGTCCTGGGCAAGCTGGAGGAGCGCAAGGCCGCGGTTGAGACCCTCAACAGGGCGTCCGGGTTCATGAGACGGGAGCTGATCGCGCGTCTATCCATGAAGACCATCCCGTTCCTGAGCTTCATACAGGACGACTCCATCGAAAAGGGGGCACATCTCCTCAGCAGGATCTCTGAAGTGCGCTCCGGCGACTCTCCCGTGGAGGACACCCCGTAATGGCCGATGCCAACGGCATCCTCAACGTCATCAAGCCCCTGGAGTGGACCTCTATGGAGGTTGTGCGGAGGGTAAGGCGGCTTACCGGCCAGAAGAAGGTGGGCCACGCAGGCACCCTGGACCCACAGGCAACGGGCGTGCTGCCCATCTGCATCGGTCAGGCGACGCGGGTAATGGAGTACCTGGTGGACAGCCCAAAGACCTACTCGGCTCTGGTCCACCTGGGGGTCTCCACCGACAGCTACGACGCCATGGGGCAGATAGAGGAGAGCAGGGACGCGTCGCACGTCACGCAGCAGGACGTGGAGTCGGCGCTGGACAAGTACCGCGGGACATTCAACCAGGTCCCGCCCATGTACAGCGCCCTGAAGAGGGACGGAGAGCGACTCTACAACCTGGCAAGAGCTGGCATTGTGGTGGACAGGCCACCCAGAGAGGTGGAGATATACGGCCTGAAGATCACACAGTGGACGGCTCCGGAGGTGAGGCTTGAGATGGAGTGCGGGAGGGGCATGTACGTGCGCTCACTTGCCCACGACCTGGGCGCAGACCTGGGGTGCGGCGCTCATCTGAAGGAGCTCACCCGCCTTCACACCGGCCCCTTCGACATCTCCACCGCAGTTTCCATGGAGGAGGTGGAGGAGGCCTGCCGCAACGGCTCCTGGCGGTCTCTGCTGTTCCCGGTGGACTTCCCCCTTCTGAACTTGAAGGCGGCCATAGTGCAGCGCGATAAGGCGGAGGCGGTTAGACGCGGGCAGGGGATCTACCTGGGCGTTCCATCCAGGAACGCCTCTCCAAACGAGATGTACCGCCTGTACTCCGTGGACGGCGACCTGCTGGCCGTCCTCCTCCCCGGCAAGGTGCGGGGCCTGTGGCAGCCGCAGAAGGTCTTCAAGCTCAGCCCACGGCCGCGGTAGGGCCGGTCAGGCCGCCCCGCCGATGGTGAGAGAACCCTGCGTCAGCTGGACAGTTGAACGTGAAACTGCGCGGGGTCCTGCCCGAATTCGTTGACCAGAGACTCACAAAGCCAAGCAATACGTCTGGAAGCGAGATTACTATCCAGAAACAAACCGTTTGAAAGTCGCTTAGGGTTATTGAAATCATACTCACTTGGGTGCTTAGGTTCTACGTGAATCAGATACCTCTTTCGCATCCCTCCGACTTGGACCGGACACTTGCCGTCGGTAAGCTCTCCTTTTTGAATGAACCATTCGGCGGTTACTATAAGGAGGTCGATCCAGTTGTTGACTGGTATTTCTCTGTCATCTGGGTCCCGAAAGCGCTGGGGGCGAGTGCCTGCTGTGATTCCCTGTCTGCCCATACGGGCGAGTTGGACAAAGGTTATCCATTCACCTGAACTGGATGAATCTGCAGACGGAACGGCCATGCGCCCTGTCTCAGGAGTCCCTAGGGAAATAGAATTTCTCGGAAGCAGACCGGCCTCCCTCGCTTCCGCCTCAAGCAGCCGCAGCACCTGCTCCCTGACATTCCTGAACACCAGATGCCCGTCAACGGACTGAGCCTCCAGCCCGGCGAACTCTCTCTTTAAGCCTTCGAGCTCCGCTTTATACTTACCCTCCCATTCGAAGTACATGCGCCACCATTGTAGTTCACCGACCGAACACTGTGTATCAGCGAGAGAGTCCAGATAACGTGTGAAGTTCTGTTTCATACCATCTTCATCTCCAAGCTCCGACTCTCGCTGTTCAATTGAACGCCGTAATGCAGCCCTGTGGTCATCCGATGCGCCGCTTATGCGGCGTCGCTCCTCCTCCAGCAAGTCCTTAAGGTACGGATTCCTGTAGGGCGAGAGCTCGTCATCTTCTTGCAACACAGTCAACTCCTTCAACTCCTCGGTTACGGGCAGTCTGGCCAGGAGGTGCGCATCGTAGTGGCACAGGTCGCATACTGGATCGTGGTCCTGGCCGCACATGTCCTTCTTATCCCATCTCTTCCAGGCACGCCAGGCTCCACAGCGGCGGCCGCAGGACTCCCCAAACGCCCATCCACAGTTGCCGCACTGGTGGTTGGAGGCAGGCGATAGAGCATCACACTTCTCGCACCAGATCAACGGGGCATCCCCCGGTGGCTGCTCACCCCGCGCCCGCAGCGACCACTCCCTATCTTCCTCCGGCAGGCCATGTCTCAGGCTGTTCCCTGCCAGGTCCAGGATAACGCAGTCTCCATTATCCTGACCCAGCTTTGGGCGCAACCCCCGGCCCACCATTTGCAGGTACAGCGCCAGGCTCATGGTGGGCCTGGTGAGAAGTACGCAGGCGGCATCCGGCAGATCGAAACCCTCCGTAGCGACCGCTACGTTAATCAGCGCCTTGAGGTCGCCGCTCCGGAACTGGCCTATCAACTCTGCGCGCTTCGCGTCCGGCGTCTCCGCCAGCAGCGCCTTAGCCGGTATGCCTGCGTCGTTGAACACGCCGGCCAAGTTCCTGGCATGCATGACCGATACGGCATAGACCACCGTCTGCCGACCCTCTCCATGCTTTTGCCAGAAACGCAACGCGCCGGCTGTCCAGACGTCTCGGTTCTCATTGGCCCGCTCAATGCCGGGTTCAGAGTAATCTCCGGTGTAGTCAAGCTGGCCGCCTTCCATCCGCTCTTCCTTCGGCGGCGTCAGGACCCGCGCACGGCACAACGAGCCGTCCGATTGCAGAGCCGCGACCTGCGGGCCGCAGACCAGTTCCCCAAACAGGTGGTCGAACCCCTCCCTCTGGGAGAGGCACCACGGCGTGGCTGTCATACCCAACACTGGGCCCGGCCACTGTCCCATGGCCCTTGCCCAGCCGTCGGCCGTGGCGTGATGGGCCTCGTCTATGGTCATCAGGTCACGGGCGTCGTATCCGTTCCACACTTCGGCGGCGGCGGTCCGGCGGCTCACCGTCTGAGCCATCAGGATGACAACCCCGTTGGGTAGCTCCGGGGTTTTGTCCCCGGGTCGCCACTTCATGTCTTTCACCGCCGTAACTCCGTACTGTTGCAGCATACCCTCCGTCTGGGCCGCCAACTCCCGGCGATGGGTGAGCCAGACAGCCTTGCGCCCGTCCTTCAGCCAGCGCGACAGCAACTCCCCGGCAATGCGCGTCTTCCCGCCGCCGGTGGGCAGTTGAAGCATGACCCTGGCGTCCGGCGCGTCCAAGAGGAGGTGAACGCTCTCCAGCAAGTCCTGTTGGTAGCCCCGGAGTTCGCTCATACTCCCAATACTATCAGATTGACTTGCAATCGGGCTACACGGCAATCAGACCCGGCGCGGAGAGCCTTCCCGGCGTTGGCCGCCATTTGTCCTTAGAGGGCAAGGCGCCCCTTCCCTGCCCTTCCAACACGCTCAAACGGCGTGAAGCCGGGGCCGTTTGCCCGATTGAGGCGCAATCTTGCCCCTGGAGAGGGTGAAGAGGGTTGACAAGCCTTTTCTCAAACATATATCGTCTAGTGAGAGCTACTTGGAATCCTAGGGAGGTGAACTCATGGAAGCTTATTGCTTCAAGTGCAGGGCCAAGAGGGAGATCAAAGACCCGCAGCAGGTCACCCTGAAGAATGGCCGTCCCGCCACGCAGGGCGCTTGCCCTCAGTGCAGCACCAAAGTCTTCCGCATCGGCAGGGCGTAGAGGAAACCCGCAACCCGTCCGGTTTGGAGCAGACGCGCGCGCGTCACCCGAAAGGGATGATGGGTATGTTGTGTCTGCCGCCGAGTCCTCCCTATCGCCGTGGACGGCGCGGCTTGGCGCCTCCGCGCGCCGGTGGGAGATTGTCGGCTCAGGGTCTATGTCGGGGCGGTCGCCTTCTCAGCCCGCCTGTGGGGTCAAGCCGTATCGACCCAGCAGCTTCAGGGGATTGCTTTCCAGGAGCGTAGCCGTCTCATCCCCGGACAGCCCGGCGCCACGCGCCACCCTCCCGGCCAGGTCCGCAGTGAGAAGGTCCTCCGGCTGATGGGCGTCGGAGTCCAGAAGGAGCCTGGCCCCACCCTGTAAGCCCACAAGCGCCACGCGCCCGTTGGCAAGGGAGTGGCCTCTGCGCGCCGATATTTCCAGGAACACTCCCCTCTCCGCTGCCAGCGCCGCCTCCTCCTCCGTGATAAGCCCGGGATGGGCCAGAATGTCAACGTCCGGGGACTCCAGCGCTGCAAGGTTGCTTCCCGGCTCCACCGGCTCTACTATCGTCTCCCCGTGGACAAGAACTATCTGGGCCCCCAGGTCTCTGGCTCGCTGCGCCGCCTCGCCGATGAGTCCCTTGGGCACGTGGGTTATCTCCACACCAGCCAGGGCTACTATCCCCCAGGCCTCCGATGCTCTGCGACACTCCTCAAGGAGGGTCTTGATAACCCGCTCTTGGTCTCCCAGGCCCACGTGGTCGGTAACTGCGATGACCCTGTAGTCGCGGACGTGCGCCCTTCTGATGAGCTCAATGGGCGACAGTACCCCGTCGCTGAGGTAGGTATGCGTATGAAAGTCGTATATCATGGCGCCAGATGATAGCATGGAAGGCGGACTGCCAACAATAGCCATGGCCGGTTGAGCGGGGCGCGGGCAGATCCCGCTCATATGGTTCGACAAGCTCACCATGAACGGGCGAGGGGGGCATGAGCGGGAACTTGGTTTGGCATGAGGGGTGTGGGAGTTTCCGCGAGCGGGGTTGTGGGGTTCCGTTCGCCCTGAGCTTGTCGAAGGATGCGAGCGGAAGGGGGCATGAGGGGTGTGGGGGATATGAGCGGGAACTTGGTTTGGCATGAGGGGTGTGGGAGTTTCCGCGAGCGGGGTTGTGGGGTTCCGTTCGCCCTGAGCCTGTCGAAGGGCATGTTGTGGGGTTCCGTTCGTCCTGAGCCTGTCGAAGGGCATGTTGTGGGGTTCCGTTCGTCCTGAGCCTGTCGAAGGGCATGTTGTGGGGTTCCGTTCGTCCTGAGCATGTCGAAGGATGCGAGCGGAAGGGGGCGGGCAACCAAGTGGCCCCGTTCGGCTGGTTCGACAGGCTCACCATGAACGGGCGAGGGGAGCATGAACGGGAACTTGGTTTGGCATGAGAGGTGTGGGGGATATGAGCGGGAACTTGGTTTGGCATGAGGGGTGAGGGAGTTTCCGCGAACGGGGTTGTGGGGTTCCGTTCGTCCTGAGCATGTCGAAGGATGCGAGCGGAAGGGGGCATGAGGGGTGTGGGGGATATGAGCGGGAACTTGGTTTGGCATGAGGGGTGAGGGAGTTTCCGCGAGCGGGGTTGTGGGGTTCCGTTCGTCCTGAGCATGTCGAAGGGCATGAGGGGGAACTTGGTTTGGCATGAGAGGTGGGGTAGTTTCCGCGAGCGGGGTTGTGGGGTTCCGTTCGCCCTGAGCCTGTCGAAGGGCATGAGGGGGAACTTGGTTTGGCATGAGGAGTGTGGGAGTTTCCGCGAGCGGGGTTGTGGGGTTCCGTTCGCCCTGAGCCTGTCGAAGGATGCGAGCGGAACTTGGTTTGGCATGAGGAGTGTGGGAGTTTCCGCGAGCGGGGTTGTGGGGTTCCGTTCGCCCTGAGCCTGTCGAAGGATGCGAGCGGAACTTGGTTTGGCATGAGGAGTGTGGGAGTTTCCGCGAGCGGGGTTGTGGGGTTCCGTTCGCCCTGAGCCTGTCGAAGGGCATGAGGGGAAGGGGGTGGGCAACCAAGTGGCCCCGTTCGGCTGGTTCGACAGGCTCACCATGAACGGGCGAGGGGAGCATGAACGGGAACTTGGTTTGGCATGAGGAGTGTGGGAGTTTCCGCGAGCGGGGCTGTGGGGTTCCGTTCGCCCTGAGCCTGTCGAAGGATGCGAGCGGAACTTGGTTTGGCATGAGGAGTGTGGGAGTTTCCGCGAGCGGGGTTGTGGGTTCCGTTCGTCCTGAGCCTGTCGAAGGGCATGAGCATGTCGAAGGGCATGAGGGGGAACTTGGTTTGGCATGAGAGGTGGGGTAGTTTCCGCGAGCGGGGTTGTGGGGTTCCGTTCGTCCTGAGCATGTCGAAGGATGCGAGCGGAAGGGGGCATGAGCGGGAACTTGGTTTGGCATGAGGAGTGTGGGAGTTTCCGCGAGCGGGGTTGTGGGGTTCCGTTCGCCCTGAGCCTGTCGAAGGATGCGAGCGGAAGGGGGCGGGCAACCAAGTGGCCCCGTTCGGCTGGTTCGACAGGCTCACCACGAACTGGAAAGAGGCCCATCACGCACAGGCGGGAACCCATTCCCTCCTCTCCCCTCTGGATGCCCGCGCGCGAATGACGGTGGGGCATCGCCTTTCGCGCGTCCGAGCGGTTGCGGCGGCGCGCTTGCCGGGATATAATCGACTGAGTACGCGGGCCCTTACACGCATCCCACACAGGAGCGCAACAGATGAAGGTCTATTGGAGAGAACACAGAACGGGCCAGAGGCTGATCCTGGACTCCGGCGCGGGCCGGGAGGAGGAGGTCGGAGGCATCCGCCGGACGCCGCGGGGGTTCGATGCACTGGCGAAGACCTTGGGGTACGACCCCGGGCGCGCCCAAAAGGGCTTTGCCACTCTGGAGGAAGCCAAGGCATTTGTGGAGGACTTCCAGCCGTGGGATATATTCGTGGGCAGCGCGCAGGTGGAGTTCGACAGAACCGTGTACCCTATGCCGGAGGATAACGGATAGTCTCCGGCGCGCCGCGCCGGGTTTGCATCAATTCCGGAGGTTGATATGCCCCTCTTCTACGACGGCGAGGTCCGGGTGTACAAGACCACCTGCGGCCCGTTTGACAACAACGCCTATCTCTTGGTATGCCCCCGGACGGGAGAGAGCGTCATCATAGACGCCCCCATGGACCCCGGAGAGGTCCTAGAGGAGGCCAAAGGCGCCCGGGTAAAGGCCATCCTCATCACCCACAACCACCAGGACCACCTTGCGGGTCTTGTGGAGATGGTGGAGGCTACCGGCGCGCCGGTGGCCTCACACAGCGAGGACGCCCACACGCTGCCGGTGGCCCCGGCCTCCCTGGTGAAGGACGGCGACTCCATAACGGTGGGCGACATTGAGGTGAAGGTGATACACACCCCCGGCCATACCATGGGGTCGGTGTGCTACCTGGCGGGAAAGCATCTATTCACCGGGGACACCCTGTTTCCAGGCGGGCCCGGTAGGAGCAGGACACCGGAGGCGCTTCAGCAGATCATTGAGAATATCACCGGGAAGCTCTACACTCTCCCGGACGATACCGCCCTCCTGCCCGGCCACGGTAAAGACAGCGCCCTGGGCATCTCCAAAGAGGAGTACCGCAACTTCTCTCAAAGAACCCACCCCGCGGACCTGTGCGGAGACGTCCTCTGGCTGGAGAGTTGAAGGAGTAATTGCATGGAAGAGCGCCCACAGGCAATGCAAAGGGAAACCGTACAAGGCCGTGACCTGGCCTACCTCACCGTTTACCCCAGGGAGTACGACCCCGCCCTGTCCTACCCTCTCATCATCCTCCTGCACGGCTTCGGCGCCAACATGTATGACCTTGCGGACCTCTCCGGGGCGATCGACCCCAGTGGATACATATACGTATGCCCCAACGCCCCCGTCACCGTCCAGCTTGACCCCCGAATGGTCGGCTTTGCATGGACGGAGCCCGGAAGCCAGGACCCGCAGCAGCTCCTGGACGCCGAGAGCAAGCTTAGCGGGCTGTTCGAGGAGGTCATGGAGAAGCACGGGGTGGCCCCCGGCAATGCCATTCTCATGGGGTTCTCACAGGGAGGCAGTATGACCTACCTGTGCGGTCTGAGCCGCCCGAACCTCTTCGCAGGCATCGTCGCCCTCAGCTGCTCCATACGGGGCCAGGACGAGATGAGGCAGAGGCTGCCCGCGGAGCGCGCCCAGTCCATCTTCATCGCTCACGGCCTGCGGGACAACATAGAGCGCGCTCAAAGCTCCAGGGACTTTCTGGAGGCTGAAGGGTATACACCCACCTACAACGAGTACGACATGGCCCACGAGATCAGCCATGAGGTCATCAGGGACCTGGCGCCGTGGATCCACGAGGTACTCCCACCGCTTCAGCGCTAGCGACGCGACGCCCGCCTATACCACAACCAGCGGGGCGTCCTCGGTGATGACCCTTGTCTCCTCTGCCAGGGCTGCGCGCACGTTCTTGAGCAGCATGAACATCCCCAGGTGGGCCTCGCCGTCGTAGGACCACAGGGAGTCGCATCCTCTTTCCTCCAGGCGGCGGTCCACCTCCTGAGCGGCCAGTCCAATAGGGCTGGGGCCCAGCGAGACCAGGTTGAACCCCCAGTCCAGGGAAAAGGAGGGGATCATGGCGTGATATGGAAAGACCCCCGGGAAGACACTCCCAAGGGTGTGCGATATGGCCGTGAAAGCCTCCAGGTTGCCCGTCATGCACGGCTCCGATTGCACTGCCGCCACACCTTCCGGGTTCAGCCTCCGCCGGAGCAGGCTGTAAAAGCTCTGGGTATACAGGAAAGACGCAGGGCCCGCCTCCTGAGGGTCTGGCAAGTCCACAATGATTACGTCGTAGGTATCCTCGGTGTCCTCCAGGTACTGCCTGGCGTCTGCGAAGTGAAGCTGTACGCGCGGGTCATCAAAGGCGCCGCGATGGTGGTTGGGGAGAAATCGCCGGCAGATTTCCACCACCTCGCCGTCCAGGTCCACCATCACCGCCGACTTCACCGAGTTGTGGGCCAGGACCTCCCGCAGCGTTGCCCCCTCCCCACCGCCTGCAATAAACACCGATTCAGGGTTGGGGTGGGCCACCATAGCAGGATGGACCAGCGCCTCGTGGTAGACAAACTCATCGGCCTCCGAGGACTGCGTCTTGCCGTCCAGTATCAGGCAACGGCCAAAGTCGATGGTGTCAAGCACCTCCACCTCTTGAAACCGTGTCTTACCGGAGAACACCCTCTCCCGAACTGCAATGTACTGCGCCAGATTGGGCGTCAGGTACTCCTGGAACCAGGTGCGGATGCTTTTGTCCATCTTTTCAGGCTAGTGGGAGGATGCCCCTGCCAGCTCCTGAAGCACACCCACGCCCCGCTCTATCTCCGTAATCGAGTGCTCCTCGCTCTGCAGGCTCCGCACCACCATTTCCGCCGCCTCGCGCGGTCTGAATCCCTCGCCGCAGGTGAATATGTCCACGGCGGCGTACCCGAACTCAGGCCATGTGTGGATGCAAAGGTGGGACTCGGCTATGGACACCACCCCGGTTACGCCCTGGGGGCTGAATTGATGAAAGGACTGCCCTACAATGGTTGCTCCCGTCTTCTCGGCCGCCTCCAAGAGCGCGCTCCTTATATAAGGCAGGTCGTCCAAAAGCGCTGGGTTGCAGCTCCTTAGCTCCAGCAAAAGTTGAGTACCTAGTGCATTCAATCACCCGCCCTCCTGTAAGAATTTGCCAAGGCCGTAGTATACCGACACAGTCCCGTCCAATCAAGACAGACGGGGCAACCACGAAAGTCACAGCCCCCCCGTCATCCCCCGGACCGCCGGGGATGCCCAACTTCCCTTGACACACAGAACCCGCTGAAACCCTATTGGGCGCAGCGGGTCTGTACTGGTAAAGCGGTTTTGGTCGGCAGGTCAAACAGCAGCGCTATCTACCGTGACCTTGCAGTGGGCAACTTAGTGCCCGCCGCAGCCGCACCCTCCTCCACCGCAGCCACATCCTCCCCCTCCGCCTCCACACGCACAGCCACCGGACTGTATATTGGGGTTGTTTATGACAAACCCGCTCTTCATCAACCCGTCCATGTAGTCTATCTCCGCGCCCTCCATGAGGGGCGCGCTCTCGGCGTCGAGCAGGATCTGAACGCCTCCGCCGTCTACCACGGTGTCATCGCTCTTCGCCTCTTTCTCAAGCGCCAGCATGTACTGGGCGCCTCCGTTTGCGCCGGGCATCAGAACCACGCGCAACGAGGAACCCTCCTCTCCCTGCTCAACCAGGATCTCCTTCAGCTTCTCCGAGGCCAGAGGGCTTATGTTGATCATACCCACTCCTTTCGGTCAAGGTTCCAAGCGCGGATGCGTTGTGCGCAACCACCATTCGAAACTGAAAACTATGATAGCACGGCATCAATGAAGCGTCAATAGGCGCGTATTCTCCTGTCATTGTGCAATGATTATGTCAGTAGTTAATTGTTCAATGAAAATGTCAGTCTATGAAAGGACTGACGTTGACCATGAGAGAGCAATCGAGGATAGCGGTGTTGAACGGAGTAATGGAAGGGAAGGTGTCGGCGGCAGAGGCGGCCAGGGCCGCCCAGTACGCCGAGGAGCCATAGCTTTGCTCCCTGAGCAGACCGCTCAGGCCACAAAAGCGCGGTCCAGCACCAGACCCAGGAACAGGGCCGCCAGGTACACGGTGGAGTAGCGGAAGAGCCTCGCCGCCCATACCCGCTCCAGGGAGCGATACAGCTTTGCGGAGAGGGCCACAAAAGGGACACCCAGCGCAACGGCCGTCGCGAGATACAGCGCCCCAAAGAGGCCCAGCGCGGCGGGCAGCGCCGTCAGCGCCACGAGAAGGACGGAGTACAGGAGAATGTGTCGTCCCGTCTCCTTGTCGCCAAGCGCCAGCGGAAGCATGGGTATGTTCACCTTCCTGTAGTCCTCCTTGAACATCAGCATCAGGGCGTAGGCGTGAGGCGGTGTCCAGAAGAAGACTATGAGAAACAGGAAGACGGCGGACAGGTCTATGCTGCCGGATACTGCGACCCAGCCAATCAGGGGTGGAAACGCGCCCGCTGCGCCTCCCACGACGATGTTCTGGTGCGTCCGCCGCTTCAGGTAGACGCTGTAGAGCAGCACGTAGTACAGCCATGCCACTGCGCTCAGAGCGGCGACAAGGGGACTGATCAGGAGTAACAAGAGAATCGATAGCAGACTGATGGCTATGCTGAAGGCCAGCGCGTTCCTGGGAGCGACCTGTCCCATGGGCAGAGGCCGGCGGCGAGTCCGCTCCATAGCCACGTCCAACTCCCGGTCCAGGTAGCAGTTCAGCGCGCCCGCTCCGCCGGAGCAAAGGTAGCCGCCGAACATAAGGAGCGCGGCCGTGCTCCAGGCTACGGAGCCGCCCCCAGCCGCCAGCATCCCGGCAGCGGTGCTTATCAGAAGCAGGAGGGCAATCCTGGGCTTGGTGAGCCGGAAGTACACCCTGGCAGTGGAGAGCAAGCGCGGGTACAGCGCCGCGGATGGCCCGCTCGACGGGATATAGGCCTTCATGGAGCTACTCCATGATTGGCCCTGCCGGGCGCAATGATGGAATGACCAACGTTCCTAGCCCTAACGATGTCTGCCAGCATGAGAACGGCCGCCGGGAGAGCCATAGTCCAGTGGGCCATGTGAATCCATTGTATCGTAACCATATCCCCTATCGATGTTCCGCGCAAAGGTATAGACGCGCAGGCCGGCAATGTCCCTTCGGTCCGGGTCACGTATGCCACGGTTAGTATCACGAGAAAGGCTACGACCGCCGGGGTCGCTACCAGCCGCCGGAAGTGGATTCGCGCCATGAGGCAGCTAATTGCTCTTGGCGTACCTGCGTACCCTCTCGACTGCGATTATTGTACCGCAGTACGTCATTTTTCTCTACGCCTCCCGTCATGGAGAAGTTCGCAGATTTGACGAGATACCCTTGCACAGTCCATGCATTTTTCGTAGATGGTGGGGGCTGTCGGCAATTTGGTCGGCAACCCGCCCATGTGGTTCGACAGGCTCACCATGAGCGGGATGAGCCGTCGGCAATGTGGCACTTCCTCAAAAAATGGGCTTTGTTACTTTCGCCATTCCTGCCAAGAGGTCTTCAACCTGTGTGGTAGCAGCTGTCGGACTAGAGCCCTCTCGACCCAGACCTACCCGGGCGTGAGCCTGAGGTGCTTGGGAGGCTCGTCCGGCAGCTGCCAGACTATCTCCTCGTGGTCCCAGTCGCGGTGGTAGGCGTTGGCCGCCGTAACGCCGATGTTGTAGCCATGCTCAAAGGCGGCCCAGTCCCGTTCATCAATGGCCCTGTTTATGGCCGTCAGCGGGCCCTTGATGAACGCCTCCAAATGGGACGTGTACTTGGGGCGCGTTATCTCCCCCATCCTGAGCGCCTTTTCCACCTCCGACGACTGAAGCGCCGCCAGCTTCCAGTTCCCAGCCCTGGCGGCGTAGTAGAGGATCCAGTACCTGTCGCTCACCTCCGCCATCAGGCGGGCCAGGCCCGGCTGTAGACTCCCCAGTTGGTCCAGGGTGATCTCCGTATGAGACGTGCGCGCTATTGGCTGCCGGTCTTGTGTCATGCGTCTGCTCCCCGAATCAATGTAGAAATGGCCTCCCGGTCATGCTATCACAGTGAAGACATATGACCAAAGCGCCTCTCCATTGGGGGTTGCGTCAAGGCATTACGCAACAGCCCGAATTCAGCACAAACAAGAGCTGCGACGATGCGCTAACTTTACGATGTCGTCCGGGCGATCATATTGACAAAGTCCGTACTAAGTAATATGATAAAGATGGTCATAAGAGAAACCGCAATCTTGGCATACAGAGGTTGCCGGGGTGGCGCGGCCTTGCGAAATAGGACACCAAGCGCTAGCTGTTTAGGACAATGCGATGACAAGTCCACATAAACTTCATGCTAAAGGGCGAGCGAGCGAGGCAAGCTGTTACGTATGTCGAAGCCGCCTGGTGGGTGTTCGCAGGCGCTTCCGTGGAGCCTTCATGCCCCTGCCCGTATGCTTCGCCACTCTAGCAGGCCTGTTCCTGACCATCGGCTTGGCGCTGACGGTATAGCCCCGGACCGGCGCTATCCTCCAGGCCCCTGTATCACCAGCTTGCCGGAGAAATCGCGCGCCTCCATCACCCTGTGAGCCTCGGCCACGTCCTGGAGCGGAAAGACCCGCCCCACCACGCCGTGAAGCTCCCCCCTGTTGATCACGATCATCATCTCGCCAAAGGAGCGCCGGGTGCGGCCGCCGCTGCCCATCAACGTAAGGGGCCTTCCCTGGAGCATCGACAGGTCAATGTCGGCTTGAGCGCCGGAGGTGACGCCGGTGATGACCAGCCGGCCGCCGGGCCGCAGGCTAAGGAGGTTCTCCCTCCACACCGCAGCGCCCACCACGTCCAGGACCATGTCCACTCCACGTCCGCCGTTCAGCTCCCTTGTGGTCCTGTTGAACTCAGGATAAGCGCGATAGTTGATGCCCTCGTCCGCCCCCAGCTCCTTCGCGCGGGCCACCTTCTCGTCCGTGCCCGCGGTGGTAATGACCTTGGCGCCAATGCGCTTGGCTATCTGGATAGCCGCGCTCCCGACGCCGCTTCCCCCGGCCTGGACGAGGATGGTCTCCCACGGCTGAAGCTGACCCCGAACCATTAGGCAGTGCCAAGCCGTGTGGAAGGCAAGGGGTATGGCAGCGGCCTCCTCAAATGACATGGAGTCGCGGAAGCGGTGGACGTTGACGGCGGGGACGCTGCACAGCTCCGCGTGGCCTCCATCCACGTCCACGCCTATCCTGATCTGGTTTTCGCAGAACTGGTCCTGCCCCTGGAGGCACGGGCCGCAGGCATCGCACTTCACCCGGTTGTCCACCAGTACTCTGTCGCCTACACTGAACCCCTCGACGCCGGGGCCGATTTCGTGTATCTCGCCGGCCATGTCGCAGCCCAGGATCCTGGGCAGGGCCGACCCTCTCCCCCCACCGGAGCGTACGCCCAGGTCCAGGTGGTTCAGGGCGCTGGCTCGCACCCTCAGTACCACCTCGCCGGGGCCTGCCGTCGGGTCCGGCCGGTCGCCGTATATGAGCTTGTCCACGCCGCCATGTTCCGCAATGTAAACCGCCTTCATCGGGGCCCTCCTCAGAAGCCGAGTATCCGCAACCTGCGAGCCAAATTGAACGTAGTTTACCACAATGTTCCCCTGGACTCCGCCAGGTAGGGTTTTGATTTTGGTAGATGCCCGGCGCGTCCAATCCGGCGTCAGTCTACGCTCCGCGTCCGTTGATAATCGTCCCGTAAGGTGCGATAATTGGGCAGTGAACGGGATGGAATTCATAAGGCGGGCTAGGCGCTACGCCCGGAGGAACGGGTTCGAGTTCTATATTGAGTCTCGTCATGGTAAAGGGAGTCATCAGACCGTTCACGTTGGTGGTCAACATACGCGTGTACAGCATGGTGAGATCGCCCCCAGAACTTTGGCCTCTATGTTCAGAGACCTGAGCATTGACATAATTGATAGAAGGGAGTTCTAACATGAGGTACGTTTACCCCTGCGAGATAGACGGGAATGAATACGATGGCGAGGGTTTCGTGGTGACTTTCCCTGATGTATACGGAGCCACGACCGGCGGATGGTCCTGGGAAGAAGCCCTGGGGAACGCCGAGGACGCTCTGGTCGCCGCTCTGGGGTCTTACTATTACTTCAAGCGGGACCTCCCGCTTCCCAGCGCCGTAAAAGAGGGCCAGCAGCCCATCCCCCTCCGTCCCGTAGCCGCTGCAAAGGTCGCCCTCAACACGGCCATGCGCAAGCGCGGCATGACCAAGGTTGCGCTTGCTGAGAAGCTGGGCATCACGGAATCGGCAGTGCGCAAGCTCTGCAATCCGGATCACCACTCGCACATGAGCACGATTGAACGAGCGCTCAAGGTTGTTGGGCTTTGCCTGGTGGTCGAATCCGTGGACGTTGCGGGTAGAGCGGCAAGCCCAGTCCCTTCGTCCACCGGATAACGCCCTTTACCTAATGACCCTTTTGCCCTATAATCAGGTTGAGAGTCTCGTTCCGCAATAGGGCTCTGAAAAACAGGCAAGGAGGAACAGCCAATGGCAGAGAACAAGCCCAACCTGGAGATAACCTACTGCGTTGCTTGAGGATACCTTCCCCAGGCCGCTTGGATAGCGACCGAGTTCTTTAGCGAGTTTGGCAGCGCCATGGCCATAACCCTGACCCCGGTGGATGATGGCCGTCTGGAGGTGTACCTGGACGGCGAAACCCTCTTTGATCGCAATGCTGCGGGCGGAGCGTACCCGTCCTTGACTGAGGTCCGAGGGATGAAGAAGACCGTTCGGGATAAGGTAACGGTAGCGGCCAGCTAGACGGCGCACAGCTTTGACCGATAGAAGAGGGGCGAAACCGTTGGCCGGTCCCGCCCCTCTTCATATTGCGTACGGCAAGCCGGAAAGACATCGGAAGGCTCGCGCGCCCGGAAAGAGCGTGAGACTCCGGAGTGTGTCCTGGCTCCATGTCTGCCGCCGGCCGCTCCCACCCCCAGAGGGACTTCCCTACCCTTCACGTAGACCTAGGTACAGATGTCTCTCACCGTCTGCTGCGCCAGTTCATCGGGCACGTCCGAGCGGGCGATAGCCCGGCCAATGTCTTCCAGAAGCACCCAGTTTATCCTGCGGGACGTGGCCTTCTTGTCCATCTCCATAGCCTTCAGCACGCCATCCGGGCTGACGCCCGGCGAAGAGGTGGGCAGGCCAAAGCCTCTCAGCGCCGCGGTATACCTATCCACAGCCTC
Organism: Dehalococcoidia bacterium; assembly: GCA_965221925.1. GTDB lineage: Bacteria > Chloroflexota > Dehalococcoidia > Lucifugimonadales > UBA2985 > JAPPHY01. Next base: position 1,851,358 of record OZ244924.1, read on the forward strand.
CCGCGGGATGAGACCCATGCGCCAGCCGATCTCCCCCGCCGCCACCATGCCCGCGGACACCGCCTCGCCGTGAAGCAGCGTCTCGTACCCGGTAGCGGCCTCCAACCCGTGCCCAATGGTGTGTCCATAGTTCAGTAGAATACGCCTGCCGGTCGTCTCCTTCTCGTCCTCCTGCACAATCCTGCCCTTGATAGCCATGCTGCGGCGGATCACCTCCGCGGTTATCTCAGGCTCCAGGTCCAGCAGGGACTCAACCCTCTCCTCAAAGAGTTGGAAGAGGGAAGCGTCCAGGATAAGTCCGTGTTTTATGGCCTCGGCCCAACCGGAGGCCAGCTCCCTGGGAGGCAGCGTACTGAGCGCGCTCAGGTCTGCCAGGACCATCCTGGGCTGGTAGAAAGCCCCCACCAGGTTCTTTCCGGCCGGGAGGTTGACCGCCGTCTTCCCCCCGATAGACGCATCCACCATCGCCGCCAGGGACGTTGGCGCCTGAACCAGAGGCACGCCCCGCAGGAACGTCGCCGCCACGAATCCCGCCAGGTCTCCCACCATGCCGCCGCCCAACGCTATGATCGCGCTCCCCCTCTCGCATCGCTTCTCCGCCAGCCAGGCATATATGTCCCCGGCCGTAGCCAGGGTCTTGCTGGCCTCCCCGGCCGATACGGTATAGGTATGCGCCTCTATGCCCGACCTCTTCAACGCTTCCTCAACGCGCCGGCCGTGAAGCTCCGCGACAATCGAGTCGGTAACCACGTATACGGGGCCGCGTAGACCTGCGCCCAATAGATATTCCCCAATGTCATCCTGGATGCGCCAGTCCACGAAAACGGGGTAGGCCGCGGACGGCGCCTCGACAACGAAGGTCGGAGTCCGCTCTCTTGAAGTAACTTCAGTCATTGTTCAACCCGTCCTCTCACGCCATATTCTGAGCGCTTCCTGGGCCACTTCCTGCACAGTCAGGCCATCGGTGCGCGCCACCCCTTCCGCCATGTCGTAGTAAGCCTGCCGCTCGGCCTTGAGCTCTCTCACTCGCTGAATGGGGTCCGGCCCGGCTAGCATAGGCCGGACCTCCACCGTCTCATCGCCATTTTGGGGTTGACCCAGCCGTTGCACGATGGTTTCCGGCGCGGCCTCCAGGCATACTATGACTCCGGATGCAGCCATCGCCGAGTAGTTGTCAGGATCGACTATCGCCCCTCCACCAGTGGACACCACCACCCCGGATTCGGCGCAAGCCCTGGCCACGGCCTCCTTCTCCAGAAAGCGGAAAACGGCCTCTCCGTCCTCCTCGAAGATATCGGCGATGGACTTGCCGGAGACGCGGACGACCTCTTCGTCGGTATCCCAAAAGTCCCAGCCTTGAATCCCGGCTATCGCAAGGCCCACCTGTGACTTGCCGGAGCCGGAAAAGCCTGTGAGTATCAGGTTATTGCTCATTGCCTTGCGCCAATGCCCTGCTCCGTCACCGGGAGTGGAGCCAGGTCTCCAGGGCTTGGGGGAACTCGCCCAGGCTCCCGACGGTCAGATGGGGCGTTGCTATCCTCTCCTGTCCTTCCGCTGTGCCGAGGAGCGCAGTCCATATATCGGCCCGGTTGCCCCCGTGGATGTCGTTGGCAATGTGGTCTCCCAGGTGTACCGCCCTATCCGGGGACGTCCCCAGCGCATCCAGTGTCATGTGGAACATCTCCACGGACGGCTTGCAGAGCTTCACCTCGTCCGAGAAGGTGAGCGCCTGGAAGAAGTCCAGCAGGCCGTGGTCGGCCAGGTACCTGCGGAACAGCCTGCCGGGGGTCATGCCTGTGTTGGATATCATCCCCAGCCGGTATCCCCGACCGGATAGCTCCTCCAGTATTCCGCGGGCCTCCGGATCCACCTGCGGAGGGAAGTCGAAGAAGGACTCGGCGTACCAGTAGGTGATCCGCTCCACCACCGCGCCGTCCAGACGCCGCGATAGGTCCTGGTCGATGAAGTCTATGAACATGTTGACCTGCTCGTCGAAGGTGACGTCCTTCTCCTCCTGGTGTATTACGCGACAAGCGCGAAAGCAGCTTCTATACGCCTCTCGGAGGTGGTCCATGTCGAACTGATAGCCGGCATCGGTGAGGGCTTCCAGAGCGCCATCCAGCCGGCGCTGTGTCCGCGCCCTGCCAAGCTCGCGGTTGTCTATTATCAGGGTCTGCCACAGGTCGAAGGTGATGGCGTCGATGGCGCTCATAGGCGTCTACTCCAGCTCCAGCAGCTTTCCGGCCATCACGTCCACCAGGCCCATGTCCGTCAGCTTCAGATCAGGGATAACCGGAAGGGCGAGGAAGGACAGCACGGAGAAGGGGGAGTGTACAGAGCAGCCAAGTTCCCGGGCCAGTCCCTCCAACTCCTCAATCTTGGCCGCCACCGTCTCCAGGGGTTCCGGCGAAAGCAGCCCGGCTATGGGCAGCGGCAGCGAGGCCTGGGCCATCCCGTCCGCCGCTACTGCCAGCCCGCCCTGGTTTCGCTCGACTTCCTTTATTGCGGCGAATATGTCCCCGTCGTCCACGCCAACCACGACTATGTTGTGAGAGTCGTGGGCGACGGACGTTGCCAGGGCGCCCCTCTTTAGGCCAAAGCCCTTCACCAACCCAACGCCCACATTCCCGGTGGCGTGATGCCGCTCCATCACCACCAGCTTCAGCAGGTCGCGGCCGGCGTCCGCGACTATGCTGCCGTTGCTGCGGCTGGGGCGTTCGTCCACCCGGCGGGTCACTATCTGACCCGGCGCTATCTCTATCACCGGGAAGGTCTCGGCAGCCTTCGCGGTCAAAGCCAGGCCGTCCACCGTGAAGGGCTTGACGCGCACAGTTCGGGTCATAGAATCGTTGGGAGGAAGGGAAGCGTCGAACAGCGCCTTCCCGTTCTCGGCAACCAACCTGCCCCTGTAGTAGACCTGCTCAATGTCCAGGGACTCCAGGTCCCGGAGCGTTATCATGTTGGCGAGATAGCCCGGAGCTATGCCGCCCAGTCCCTCCAGCCGGAAGTACTCTGCAACGTTGAGAGAGGCCATCTGGATGGCCCTCACCGGGTCCAGGCCAAGGCGTATGGCCTTGCGCACTACAGCATCCACGTCGCCCTCCTTCAGGATGTCCAGGGCGTTCCGGTCGTCCACAACCAGCATACAGCGGTGGTAGTTCCCATGGTTGACCAAGGGCAGCAGCTCCTCCAGGTTCTTCTCCGCGGAACCCTCCCTGATCATGAGCCTCATGCCCCGGCGCAGCTTTTCAAGGCCCTCCTCGTACTCCGTGGACTCGTGGTCGGAGCCTATGATAGGGGCGAGGTAGGCGTTGAGGGCTTTGCCCCTCACCCTGGGCGCGTGGCCGTCCCTGGGCCGTCCGTGGGCGGCCTGCACCTTCTCCAGAACGTGGCTGTCGCCGCTGATGACGCCGGGGAAGTTCATAAGCTCCCCCAGGCCCAGCACTCCTTTCCACCGCAGGGCCTTCTTGATGTCCTCCGTCCCCAGCGTTGCGCCGGAGGTCTCCATGTCGGTGGCCGGCACGCAGGAAGGGGCCATGAAGAAGAGGTCCAGGGGAACCCTGCGGGCGCAGTCCATGATGTAACGCATCCCGGCCAGCCCAAGCACGTTGGTCACTTCGTGCAGGTCTGTGACGGCTGCCAAGGTGCCCCTGGGCACGACGGCCCTGGCGAACTGATCTACGTGGAGGTAGGCGCTCTCCAGGTGGAAGTGCCCGTCTATGAACCCCGGCGCCAGGTACTTGCCTCCCAGGTCAACGACCCTCCGCGCATCCGTGTAATCGCCCACGCCCGCGATGCGGCCCTGGCGCACAGCCACGCTGCTCTCCTCGATCTCGCCGGTGAAGGTGTTGACGATGCGGGCGTTGGCCAGGACCAGGTCCGCCGGAGCGTCGCCCCTCGCTACTTCTATGAGTCCCTTAAGGTCCATCCGTGCCTCCTGAAAGGGCGTAGATGTCCGCCAGCGAGCGGTATCTTTCGTCGTAGTCCAGGCCGTACCCCACCAAAAACCTGTCCGGCGCCGTACAGCCAACATAGTCTGGGACAACGGGCGTCTCCCTGCGGGACGGCTTGTCCAGCAGGGCGCATATCCGCACAGACGCGGCCCCCTTCCGCCGGAGGTAGCGCACGGCGTATGACGTGGTCAGGCCGGTGTCCACTATGTCCTCCACGATAAGCGCGCTCCGGTCCTTTACGGGGCTGGCAACTCCCATGTGAAGCTTGATTCTTCCTGAAGAGACGGAGCCGCCGCCGTAGCTGGACGTGCGCAGGAAGTCTATCTCCATATTGCGCTGAATCTCCCGCACAAGGTCGGCCATGAATATGAACGAACCTTTCAGTATGCCCACCATCAGGGGCATCTCGTCCGGATAGTCCCCCTCAATCTGCCGGGCCAAGCGTTTGACCGTGTCCGCTATCCTGGCCCTGGAAATAAGCAACTCCAGCGTCTCCGATGAATTCATCGCAACTCCCTCGCGAATATAGCAAGGCGTCTTGAGGCTGTCAATGAAGGGGGGGGACGAACAATAGAATGCATTGCTGAAGCAACGTGCATAGAGCGATTGTTCTTGTTAGAATGATGTGGTGATATAATGGTGAAGTTGGGAGGAAGCGATGCTGATATTTGTCGACGAATCTGAATGGCCTAGGCCCAAGATCCCCGGCGGTTACACTGTCTGGGTTGGAGTGGCCCTGCAACCCAAACGAGGAAAGGAGTTCTTCCGTGAGATCTTCAACTTGGAGCGCAAGTTCTGGAAAGTTGAGAAGCCGTATGATTTTGAGATAAAAGGCAGGTTGCTATTGAACAAGAAAGCTCTGACTAGCCCCAAGAAAAGGGAGTTTACGGAAGAGATTTTGAGCCTTTGTAAACTCAATGGAATACTCACATTTGCTGTTGGTTTACGCTACCCAGAGACTAACCCCCCGGATACCATGTCTGATAATAGCGCTTATCGAGTGTTCAATCTCCTGTTAGAGAGAGTAGAGTTGATGATGGCAGAGAGTTCCCCAGACGAGATGGCAATAGTTGCTTTTGACTCCCAAGAAGCTGGATCTGATAGGAACCGTGCGCTACAGTTCGGCAATTTTCTGTACGGCAACCCCGCGGGGAGAGCTATGCAGCATATCATTGATACACCTTTCTTCGTGGACTCCCAGGCCACAAAGGGCATCCAAATAGCAGATCTGTTTGCTTACATTGTTTCTCAGCAGAATCTAGGTAGACAGGAACTAAGCTCCTATTTCAACCGGATCAGGGAAATGGAGTGGCATAGCCAGCGTACAGACGCTGAGTACCCTATGCGCGGCTTCAGATTTCTGGATATGCCGTGAACAAAAAGAAAGAATTGGCAGCCCAACCTCCGCAACAAAATGCGACGACTTCCGGGCTCTCAGCATTGCCGTTTAGGCAATACACCAATTCTTTACTAAGTTAACCATAGCACAAACGCACCATTAAAGTCAACCCCTAGCTCATCCAGAAGGTGGAGCCCTGTAGCGTCTTGGTGACCTCTATGCGCACGGGGAAGGCCTCCTTCAGTTCCTCTATGTGGGTGATGACCACTATCTTCTGAAAGTCGTTCTGGATGGCGTTTATGGCCTCAATCAGCTTCTCCAGCCCGGCGGCGTCCTGGCTCCCGAACCCCTCGTCGATGAACAGCGTGGGCAGCGGCGCCCCCGAGCGATGCGCCAGCAGCCTGGACAGGGCTATGCGCAGGGCGAAGTTGATGCGGAACGCCTCGCCACCGCTGTATGTCTCGTAGCTGCGCGTGCCCAGCTCGTCGGAAATCTTGATGTCCAGGGTCTCCCTGGGGTCGCCCCCGCCACGCCTCTCTCTCTGGGTCTCCAGCTTCAGGCTCATCCGGTGGTCGCTGACGCGGCCCAGGATGTCGTTGGCCTGGTTCTCCAGCTCCGGGATGGCCTGCTCGATGAGAAGCGCCTGTATCCCACCCTTGCCAAAGGCCGCCGATAGCTGGTCGTAAACCCCCTTCTGGAGTGAGGCGTCGGCCAGCGCCTTGCCACTTTCCTGCCGTCGGCCCTCCAACTCAAGGCAGCGTTCCAGCCGCGCCTGCGCCTCGCCCAGGTCCTTCAGCAGCCGCTGCTGCCGGCTCCTGAGGTCCTCCAGCGCGCTCCGCGTCTCCCGGTACGCGGCGAGGATGCCGGGCAAGGCCGCGTTGGCCTGCCTCAGGGGCGGCATTGCTTCCTGCGCCTCCTCCAGCCGCAGATGGCTTGCCGTCAGCAGCGATGCCTCCGACTCCAGGGAGACGGCCAGCTGATCGACCATGGCCCCCGCGGCCCTCGCTTCCTCCACCTCCCTTGTCAGGCTGTCCCGGCGCTCCTGCGCCTTGCCAAGCTCACTGCGACGCTCGTTTTCCATCCTTGCCAAGTCTTTCTCAAGGCCGCCTCTTTCCGACTCCGCCTCATGGATTTCCGCTTCGTTCTGCTGATAGGAACTGAGGATGCTCGGCAGGGCGGAGAGCGTCTCTCTGAGAGGGGGCATGGAGTCCTGGATTTCCTCCAGCCGCAGGCGGCTTGCCGCCAGCAGCGACTCCTCAAACTCCAGTGAGGCTGACAGCCTGTCCACCTCTGCGCCTGCGGCGTTGGCCTGCTCCACGTCTCTGGTCAGCCTGTCGCGGCGCTCCTGAGCGCCGGCCTGCTCCTTGCGCCTATCGCTCTCGATCCGGGCCAAGTCTTTCTCCAGCCCCGACGCCTCCGCCTCCACCTTCTTGATAGCTGCCTGATTGCTGCGGTGAGTACCGGCCTTCTCCTCTCCCTGGGCGCGGTAGCTCGAAGCGAGGTGGAGGCAGCCCTCCGGGCCGAGGACGTTGTCGCACAGGGGACACGCGGCCTCTGCTCCGTTGGGTCCGGCTGCCTCCTGTAGAAGGTCTACCTTCACTCGCAGGTCGTTCATCTCCTCCTTCAGCCGGGCGTTCTCAGCGCCCAGGTAGCGAGCCTCAGACTGAAGCTCTTGTATACGTTCTCTGTGGCTCTCCGCTTCCGATGATGGCGCGGCAAGCTCAGCGATGAGGGCCGAAGCAGCGGCCAGCTCCGTTTCCAACAAGGTCAGTTCACCCGCTCTGGCTCGCAGCTCCCGGAGGCGACTTTCTCCCTCTGTCGCTCTTGTTTCACGTTCTTGTATCTCGTTGCAGAGTCGATTCTCCTCCTGCTCCAGCCTCTCCAACTCCTGCTGAAAGCCCTGGAGACGCAATTCCTCTTCCCTCAAGACGGCGTTGGCCTCCCTGAGGTAGTGAGTCCTGGCCTGAAGCTCTTGTGTACGCGATCTGTGCCCATCCGCTACTTCGGAAGGCGCGGCAAGCTGCTCCAGGGCAGTCCTTACTACGGCCAACTCCGCTTCCAGAGTGGGCAGCTTGGTCGAGTTGGCCCGGAGCGTCTCCAACCGCTTGCTCCCCACCGACGCCCGCGACTCGCGCTCCTTGATCTCGTCCAGGATGCGCTTCTCCTCCCGCTCCAGCCTCTCCAACTCCTGCTGAAAGCCCTGGAGCTTCTGGGCCTCTTCCTGGAGCGACTCCAGCTTAGCCTCCAACTCCTTCTCCTCTCGCCCGATGCCGGCGAGTTGCGCCTGTAATTCCGCCAGCCGAAGCTCGTGGGCCCCTTTGTGGGACAGCTCCCGGTCTATCCCCGCTATCTCCGCCTCCAGGCGTTCCACCGACCTCTCCCGGTCGCGGGACTCCGCCCTGGCCTTCTCCGCAAGGTCGTCATACCGCGAGAGGTCCAGCACCTCGCCCAGGAGCTCCTTGCGCTTGGCCGGTGTGCTGGTGGTGAACATATCGGCGCGGCCCTGGAGGATGAAAGCGCTGTTGACAAAGGTGTCGTAGTCCATGTGCAGAAGGGAGCGTATCTTCGCCTCAGTCTCGCGCACGGAGTTGCCGGTAACGGGCTGGGGTCCGCTCTCCGTGTCGTAGAAGAGCTCAAGCACGGTCGCGCCCTGTCGTCCCCTGGCCGGGCGTGCGAACCGCCTGGACACCCTGTAACGCCCATCGCCAACCTGAAACTCCAGGTCCACCTGCATCTCGCTTTCGCCCTGGAAAATCAGGTCTTCCTGCACCCTGGCGCGAGCGTGGCCCCACAGCGCCCACGTTATGGCGTCCAGGAGCGCCGACTTGCCATGCCCGTTCTCGCCGCACAGGCAGGCAACGTGGACGCCCTCCAACTCCAGCGTTGGGGCGTTGTCCCGATACGACAGGAAGTTCTTGACCGATAGCCTGAGTGGTATCAAACCGCTCCTTACGTCCCTGGGTGTCAGCCGGCCTGCCGGCGGCGCTCAGTAGAATATGAGCACAAACCGGCCACCTTTTGCAATAGCCCCTGACCCCCGTCTTTGACGGATGTTGACCGTGCGCGTAAACTTGGAGATGGGCCTTGGCCTTGATGGATGGCGCCGGCCCATCGTTCTTCGTACCGACTCCGGAGGGAGCATGAAGGAGTATAGCGCAATGGACACCCCGGGAGCGCTGTCCGCGGAGGACGTGGGCCTCTTCACGGACCTGTACGAGCTGACTATGGCCCAAGGCTATTTCCGGCAGGGAATGTCCTCCCAGGCCACGTTCAGCCTCTTTGTGCGGCCATCGCGAGTCGGAAGGTCCTACCTGGTCACAGCCGGCCTGGAGGACGTTCTGCGATACTTGCAGGACTTCTCCATGTCCCCCGGCGCCATCGACTACCTGCGCTCCACCGGCGCCTTCACCGACGACTTCCTGGGTTACCTTTCGGCCCTCCGCTTCACCGGGCGGGTGCAAGCAATACCGGAGGGGCGCCTCTACTTCCACCACGAGCCTATGATGGAGGTTACCGCCCCTATCATAGAGGCGCAGATCATAGAGACCCTGGTCATCAACCGGATGAACCTCCAGAGCCTCATTGCCACAAAGGCGGCGCGTTGCGCCTGGGCCGCGCAGGGGCGGACTATGGTGGACTTCTCGCTGAGGCGCGCCCAGGGCATTGACGCCGGCATGAAGGCGGCCCGGAGCAGCTACATCGCAGGCTTCAACTCCACCAGCAACGTCCTGGCCGGCAGGACCTACGGCCTGCCCTTAACCGGCACAATGGCCCACTCATTCGTTGCCAGCTTTGAGCGGGAGATAGACTCATTCAGGGCGTACGCGGAGAGCTTCCCCAACGACACTGTGCTGCTGTTGGATACCTACGACACCGTCGCAGCCGCGGCCAAGGCGGCGGAGGTGGGCCTTGAGATGGAGACCCGCGGGCATCGGCTGCGGGCGGTGCGCCTGGACAGCGGCGACCTTGCGGCGCTGAGCCGCGCGGTCCGCCACATCCTGGACGTGGCGGGGCTGGGCTACGTGCGGATACTTGTCAGCGGCGGCCTGGACGAGTTCCAGGTGGACCGGCTGGTCCAGTACGGCGCGCCAATCGACGGCTTTGGCGTGGGCACCCGCATGGCCGTATCCGGCGATGCCCCCTGGCTGGACATTGCCTACAAGCTGGTGAAGTACGCCGGGCGCCCCGTGCTCAAGCTCAGCGCAGGCAAGGTCTCCCTGGCCGATGAGAAGCAGGTCTTCCGCCTTTACGACTCCGACCGCCGTCTCCGTGGCGACGTAATCGGCCTGTCGGACGAGCCGCCACCGGACCCGGACGCGGAGCCTCTGCTGGAGACCTTCATGGAAGACGGCAGGATAGCGCAACCGATGCCCACCGTCGCGGAGCTGAGAGACCGCTTCCAGGCGGAGTTCGCCGCCCTGGACAACCGCTTCAAGACCCTCAGAAGCCCCGCCAAATACCCTGTGAGGCTGAGCAGGCGGCTTCAGAGTCTCCAGAAGGAACTGACCAGGAAAGCAGGGGAGCGTTGAGGTTGGCGTGACGGGGGTCAGCCAAACCTCGCCAAGCCGTCACCGAGGCTTCTCCGCCCTCTAGCCGACCGCCACCTTAACCTTGTGCCGCGTCTTAACGTCCCGCGCCATCGCCACGTCTGCCACGCATTCCAGTCTCCATCGCAGCCTGGCTACGCCGGCGTGGGCCGGCGGCTCGGTTTCGATGTCCAGCCTGGCTTCGTACGTGATGGGGGAACCCTGAGGAAGGGTTGTACCGGCCAGGAACACAACGCTGCTGTGGACGTAGGTCTGCCGCACGTCCTTGGTCACCTGTTTTGGTATTCTGGGCGGCACATACGTGCCGCCTATGTTGAAGGGCGACCCGGCGTCCGAGGGCTGGCCGCTGGGCGCCTCCACCGTGTAGCTCTCCAGGTACTGCTCCTCGCACACCAGGTCTACGCGGGCCTCCCTGATCTCCACATCGCTTCTGGCGGTCAGCTCCACCGTAGCGTGTATGGCCTCGCCAAGCTTGTAGGAGCGGTCGGCAAAGGCCAGCTTCATGTCCAGGGGTCGTATTTTGCTAAGGGGCATTTGCGCCTCCTGTCTCTAGTTGAGACTCCGGTATAGTGGCTTTTAGGCTGATGACAAGTCGGATGCGTGGCTTGGGCCGAACGCGCCGTAAAAGAGAGGAAGCCCGGTGCGTTACGCCGGGCTTCCTCTCTTCCATCCCAAAGGACGATATTTTCGGAGCCTTGTGCCCCGGCTTGGCCGGTCGACCCGACCGGAGGGGCTTGGTTCTATGGAACCCTTGAAGCCCTTCAGGTGCGGGGCCAAAGACCCCGTTGGCCTGCCTCGCCGACCCTTCCGCTCACCTCGTGTAGACTCTTCTATCCACCATCGCCAGGTCGGCGAGGCGAAAATCAGGGAAGCGCCATCTGTGGTTCAATACGAACTTGAGAACCATTACGACCTCCTTCCATCCGAGTCTGCCCTCATTATACACCCTCAAGGAAGGTATTGCAAGCCTTTTTTCTGGCATTCTCAACAGGCGCTGGTTATGCCGGCATGTGTTGAGAGTACCGGTGGACAGACGCGGAGCGACATTGCGCCGCCAAATGGTGTATATTCTACATATGCCCGCCTACCCCCACATAGAACGCTACCACGCCAACATACAGCGATACATTGAGCTCGGCGGCTCCGACAACGAGCAAAGCATCCGGCGCGCCTTCGCAGAATGCCTGGACGCCTATTGCCAAGACCACAGGGAGAAGCTGGCTCTGATAGACGAATTGAGCGCATCCCTCGGCAACCGGCCAGACGGCACGGTCAAGGACTCCCTCCGCATGGCCCGTGGCTACTGGGAGGCCAAGGACACCCACGACGACCTGGACACCGAGATCCAGCGCAAGTTCAACCGGGGCTATCCGCGCGACAACATCATCTTTGAGGACTCCCAGACCGCCGTCCTGATTCAAAACAGCGAAGAGGCCATGCGGGTAGACATGTCCCGCCCCGGGGAGCTTCACCGGCTCATTCGCTCCTTCCTGGACTACGAGCTGCCTGAAATCGAGGAGTTCCGCCAGGCGCAGCAGCAGTTCAAGGCCGACCTGCCCACCGTCATCGGCAACCTGCGGGAGGCCGTGGTGAAGGCCGAGGCCGACAACCCGGAGTACCAGGAGGCCGCGGCGACCTTCCTGGAGCTGTGCAAGCAGAGCATAAGTCCCGCCGTGTCCGCCGCCGACGTCCGCGAGATGCTGTTGCAGCACATCCTCACCAAGGACATCTTCCTGAGGGTGTTCGGAGAGGACCAGTTCCACCGCGAGAACAACGTCGCCGGCCGGCTGGAGGCCCTGGAGCAGACCTTCTTCACCGGCGACGTGCGCCGCCAGGCCATTGACCGTCTGCACACCTACTACGGCGCAATCGGCCGGGCCGCCGACGAGATAGCCGACTACGCCGAGAAGCAGCAGTTCCTCAAAGCCATTTACGAGGACTTCTACAAGTCCTACAACCCCGCCGCCGCAGACCGCCTGGGCGTCGTCTACACCCCCAACGAGGTGGTGGACTTCATCATCCGGGGAGCCGACCACCTGCTGCAGAAGCACTTCAACCGCCGCCTGGCCGACGACAACGTCCAGATACTAGACCCCGCCACCGGCACGGGCACCTTCGTCACCAACCTCATCAGCCACCTGGCCGGGAGCGGCGAGCCGGACGCCCTGGCGCGCCTGGAGCGCAAGTACCGCCGCGAGATTCACGCCAACGAGGTGGCTATACTGCCCTACTACATAGCCAACCTGAACATTGAGTACACATACAAGGAGAAGACGGGGCGCTACCTGGAGTTCCCCAACCTCTGCTTTGTGGACACCCTGGACAATATGGACTGGCAGGGGGCCACGGGCGGCGCGGTGGCGCGGCAGGGGTCCTTCAACCTGGGCGGCCTCTCCGCTGAGAACTGGATGCGGGTACAGCTTCAGAACGAGAAGACCATCAGCGTCATAATCGGCAACCCGCCGTACAACGCCAACCAGCAGAGTGATAACGACAACAACAGGAACCGGACATACCCGGACATTGACCGGCGCATCAGCGAAACCTACATTGCCTCCAGCGGGGCGCAGAAGACCAAGCAGTACGACATGTACAAGCGGTTCATCCGCTGGGCGTCCGACCGCCTGGCTGACGACGGGATTATCGCGTTTATAACCAACAGGGCGTATCTCGACAAAATGCAGGACGACGGATTTCGCAAAGTCACGCTTGATGAGTTCAGCGACCTATATGTTCTTGATTTGGGTGGCGATGTCCGCGAGCACAAAGACGTGGGTAATGTTTTCGGCATCATGACCGGCGTGGCTATAGGATTTTTTGTTCGGCAAACAGCATCCGAGGTTGTGGGAAAGATCCATTACTATGCCATTGACGACACAAAGTCAGGTACTGAAAAGCTAGCGGAGCTGCAAGGCCTCAATACCAGCAGTATTGATTTCGTAGACATAGTTCCTGATCACAAGAACAACTGGCTCAACCAATCCAGCAGCGACTTTGACAAACTGATGTCCTTGGCCAACAGGGGGAGCAAGCTCGCTAGGACTGCTGCTGAAGGTCAGGCTGTATTTGGTTTCCATTCAATGGGCGTCTCCACCAATCGCGATGAATGGGTTTATGACTTCGGCGTAAGTAATCTGAGGAACAAGGCTCTTTTCTTTTCCAACACTTACAACGGTTTCCTAGACAGCAACGATAAGTCATATAGTCCGATCATCAAATGGAGCCGTGACTTGCGTAATGAGTTTCAACGTGGTAGGCGCGTTTCTTACAACGATGCTAACCGAATCGAGACGCTTTATCGTCCATTCGTCGGAAAGCATCACTTTGCCGATTTTGTGATGAACGATGTCCTGACCAAGAATCATAATGAAATGTTCGGTTCAGACCTGAAACAACCCAATAAGGTCCTATGCTTCCAAGCCACTGGAGCGCGCAGACCATTTTCTGTATTGGCAACCAACAAGATTGCCGACCTCCACCTGTTCTTTGATGGTGCCCAATGCCTGCCTCTCTACCGCTACACCGACGACGGGGAGCGGGTCAGCAACATCACGGAGTGGGGCATCCGGCGCATCAACGAGCACTACAAGAAAGAGTGGGGCGAGGACTTCAAGAACATCTACCCGGACGGCATCACCGCGGAGCGCATCTTCGCCTGCACCTACGCCGTCCTCCACGACCCCGTGTACCGCCATGATTATGAGATAGACCTGAAACGAGAGTTTCCGCGCCTGCCCCTCTACCACGACTTCGATATATGGGCAAAGATGGGACAGGAGCTTCTTGACCTGCACATCGGCTTCGAGTCCGCAGAGCCCTACCCCCTGGAGCGAGTTGACCAGTCGGGGGATGCAAAGCGGGTGCTCCTGAGGCCCAACAAGGACCAGGGCAGCATAACGCTGGACGACAAGACCACCCTGACCGGTGTTCCGCCGGACGCCTGGCGCTACCGTCTGGGCAGCCGGTCGGCCCTGGAGTGGGTGCTGGACCAGTACAAGGAGAAGAAACCCAGGGACCCCACCATTGCGGAGAAGTTCAACACATACCGCTTCGCCGACTACAAGGAGCGGGTAATAGACCTGCTCAGGCGGGTGTGTACGGTCAGCGTCCGAACGATGGAGATAGTGGACGGCATGGCCCGCCGGGACGACGAGGGCAAGCCTGTGGCGCTTGGATAACGGGACAAGCGCGAGTAGCCATGCCGGAGTCTCCTACCTGCGTCTGGCCCACATGGTGTGGTAGTTCTCCCCTTTGATCACCGCGGAGAACTCCTCCATCCCCAGGCTGCGCATCTCCTCCAGGGCGCTGCTGCACGCCTGCACAGCCTCGCGGTGTCCTGAGTAGACGAAGCGCTCCAGGACCCTCTGCCAGACCCCCAGATGGACCAGGCTATCCACGTACTTGGGCCACGGCACAATCGCAATCTCCCTTGGCCGAGAGAACTGGGGCCTCAATCTCCTCAGGGCGCGCCTTCGCTCCTCAACCGTCCTCACCATAGGCATCACCCTAACCATAGGCGGGTCCTCCTCGCTGAAGCGCGTGTCAATGAGAAGGGTCTTCCGCAGGAGGGGAAAATAGATGGATATGACATCCGCGCCATCAATGTTCCTGAAGACTTCATCCACGTCTATGCGAAAATCGCCGTCCATATCAGAAGCAACCTTTCGAGATGAGCCGCCGGTTTCGACAACCGCGTCGGCCCGAGGCTCCATCCCGAATCGTTCCCGTGGCGTTTCCGGGCCGGGGGTCTTCTTCGCAAAAGCAGAGGGGTCCGGGGAACTGAAGACCCTTGACCTAGAGTCCATGATAAACTTATCATGCGCCTCTCAGGAGTGTCAAGGAACCTCGCCGGGATGAACGCCCTGGAAAAACCACTAGCCAAACAGGCACAAGAACGATAACATAGTCCCCTATGATAGTCACACACATGATAAGAGAGAAGCTGGAGCAGGCTCTCCTGGAGGCCCAGGAAGGGGGGCTTCTGCCCAGAGTCGCCCCAATAGGCGTCTCGGTGGAGCGCCCCCAGAGTCCCGAACACGGGGACTTTGCCACCAGCCTGCCCCTGAGGCTTGCCCGGTCTCTGCGAATGAACCCCCTGGAGATAGCCCAACGGCTGGCCCCTCTGATACACCCCGGCGATGTCTTGGCCCAAGTGTGGGTGGAAGGGCCGGGCTTCATCAACTTCTCCCTGGAGCCGCGCTGGCTGGCCGCCCGCGTGGAGGACATTCTGGAAGAGGGTGAGTCCTACGGGAATGTATCGTTAGGCCGGGGAGAGTCCGTCCAGGTGGAGTTTGTCAGCATAAACCCAACGGGGCCTATCCACGTGGGCCACGCCCTCGGCGGTGTGCTCGGAGACGTCCTGGCGAAGGTGCTATCCGCCGCCGGATACAACGTGACCAAGGAGTACTACTTCAACGACGCGGGGAACCAGATGGAGAACTTCTATAACTCCCTGTACGCCCGCTACCAACAGGCTCTGGGCCGCCAGGCGGAGATGCCACAGGGCGGATACATGGGCGACTACATGATGGACATGGCCGGGGAGATAGTGGCCGAAGAGGGTGAGCGTTTCCTGGACATGCCCCACCGGCAGGCGGTGGAAGAGCTGGGAGGGATAGGCCTGGGAAAGATGCTCAAGAGCATACAAGGCGACGTGGAGCGGCTCAGGATACAGTTCGACGTGTGGTTCAGGGAGCGCACTCTCTACAGCGAGGGGCAGTACAAGAAAGCAATGGACATGCTGGAACAGAACGGCCACCTGACCCAAAGGGAGGGCGCCACGTGGTTCGTCTCCACCGCCCTGGGAGAGGACAAGGACAACGTCCTCATCAGGGGCAGCGGCGTCCCCACCTACTTCGCCGCGGACATCGCCTACCACTACAACAAGTTCGTGGAGCGGGGCTTCTCCAGAGTGATAGACGTATGGGGCGCCGACCACCAGGGCCACGTCTCCCGGATGAAGGCCGCCATCGGGGCGCTGGGCGTCGACCCAAACAGGCTCACCATCATCATCAACCAGATGGTCACCCTCAAAAGGGGCGCTCAACTCCTGCGCGCCTCCAAGCGCACCGGTGAGGTGATAACCATCCGGGAACTGCTGGATGAGGTTGGAACGGACCCGTGCCGGTACTTCTTCCTGGCCCGTTCTCCGGACAGCCAGATGGACTTCGACCTAGAGCTGGCCAAGAAGGAGTCCACCGAGAACCCCGTCTACTACATCCAGTACGCCCACGCCAGGATAGCCGGCATCCTGCGTCTGGCCCAGGAGAGCGGCATCGACTACCGGGACGGCGATGTCTCCCTGCTCACCGACCCGGCGGAGCTGAGCCTTATCCGCAAAATGCTCGTTCTCCCGGAGCTCATTGAGTCTATGGCCGTGGCGCTGGAGCCGCACCACTTGCCCCATTACGCCCAGGACCTGGCTACCGCCTTCCACTGGTTCTACCAGCAATGCCGCGTGATCTCCGGCATCCCCGGAGAGGAGGCCGTATCCAGGGCCCGCCTGAAGCTGGTAAAGGCCTCCGCCATTACCCTGGGCAGATGCCTCAGCCTCATGGGCATGGAAGCCCCAGAGCGTATGTAGAGCGCGGCAACCTCCCCCCTTCCCGCCCGGCCGGCTTCCAATTCGGCCGGCGCCATTGACGACTCCGTAGGACGGCACGCATTGCATCTGAGGCGTCCTTTGTCTAAAATGGAGTTGCGGGACCCAGAAACACCTTCAAAGGGGGGACCTTATGCAAGACTTCTCAACGGAACAGCTGAGAAACATTGTACTACTCTCTCATGGAGGCGCCGGCAAGACCTCTCTCGCAGAGTCCCTGCTCTTTGCCACCGGAGCCATCACCAGAATGGGCCGCGTGGAGGACGGCAACACCACCTCGGACTACGAGCCGGAGGAGATCAAGAGGGGCAGCAGCGCCCAGATGGCGCTGGCCCCCTGCCTCTGGAACAACTGCAAGATCAACGTCATAGACACCCCCGGCTACGCCGACTTCCTGGGCGAGGTCGTCTCCGGCCTCAGGGTGGCCGATGGAGGCGTAGTACTGGTGGCCGCGCCCTCCGGGATAGAGGTTGGCTCTGAGCAGGCGTGGTCGCTGCTGGACAAGCAGTCCTTGCCCCGCATCGTCTTTGTCAACAAGATGGACCGCGAGAACGCCGACTTCATGGGGACGGTAGACGCGCTCCAACAGCGATTTGGACGCACTTGCGTTGCTACCCACCTCCCCATTGGCGCGGCTGCCGACCTGCATGGGGTGGTAGACCTGCTTGACACAACCAAGGGCTATCCCCCGGACATGGCGGGCGAAGTGGAGGAGGCCAAGGAGCGCCTGATGGAGGCTGTGGCCGAGACCGACGACGACCTGGCAACCAAGTACCTGGAGGGAGAAGCCATCTCAGACAATGATCTCAGGGAAGCTCTGAGAAAGGGTGTGGCTTCCGCCCAGATAGCGCCCGTGATGCCAGGCTCAGCCACACTGGGAATCGGGGTACAGGAGCTCCTTGAGGCGGTGAGGGAGTACATGCCCTCTCCCGGCTACGCGGCAGGCAGGCAGGAGGACTCGCCGGCGGCCAACCCGGAAGGCGCCCCGGCCGCCCTGGTCTTCAAGACCTCCGCAGACCCATACGTGGGTAAGATCTCCTTCTTCAGGGTCTACAGCGGCGCCTTCAAAGCCGATTCCCAGGTGTGGAACAGCGACAAGAACCAGGTCGAGCGCGTAGGCCAGCTGTTCACCTTTCGCGGGAAGACCCAGGAGCAGGTCCCACAGGTGACGGCCGGCGACATCGGCGCTGTGACCAAGCTCTCGGCCACCACTACCGGGGACACGCTATGCCAGAGAGAGAACCCCGTAACCCTCCCCGGAATCTCCTTCCCGCCGGCCCATCACACAGTGTCCGTCTACCCCAGAAGCAAGCAGGATGTGGACAAGATGTCCGCCTCGCTGGCGCGCATGGCTGAGGAAGACCCCAGCCTGAGGGTGCACCGGGAGCTGGACACTGGCGAGGTCCTCTTGGCCGGACTTGGAAACGTCCACGTGGAGGTTACGGAGGAGAAGATACGGAGGAAGTTTGGCACAGACCTGATGCTCCAGACACCCAAGGTCCCCTACAAGGAGACCATAACCAGCGCCGCCAGGGTGGAATACAAGCACAAGAAGCAGACGGGAGGCCACGGCCAGTACGGCCATGTGTTCCTGGAATTGGAGCCTCTGCCCAAGAGCGGCGGCTTTGAGTTCGGGTCCAAGGTTGTCGGCGGCAGTGTCCCGCGGGAGTACTTCCCTGCCGTTGAGAAGGGTGTGGTCAAGTCCCTGGAGGAGGGGTCTGTGGCAGGGTATCCGGTGGTCGACATCAAGGTGGTCCTGTACGACGGCAGCTTCCACCCGGTGGACTCGTCCGGCATGTCCTTCGAGATTGCCGGTGGCTACGCCTTCAGAAAGGGCCTGTCCCTGGCTCAACCAGTCCTGCTGGAACCCGTAATGAGCGCCTCTATCAGAGTGCCGGACGCCTTCACCGGCGACGTGACGGGAGACCTCAACACCAAGAGGGCGCGCATCCTGGGAATGACGCCCCAGGACGGCTACACCACCATAGACGTTGAGGCGCCACAGGCCGAGATGCTGAGGTACTCCACAGACCTGCGCTCCCTTACCCAGGGCAGAGGCTCCTTCTCCATTGAGTTCGACCACTACGAGCCGGTCCCGGCCCACCTCACCCCAAAGATTGCCGAGGATGCCAAGCGGGCAAGCGGCTGACCGGAGGCGGGGGCAAGGGACGGAGTGGGCGCGAGCGATAACGGTTATCCCGCTCACCCCCGTATCAAGTACGGGGCAGGCTCTGAGGCTCTCGGAGGGCGCAAGCGGAACGGGTTCCCTTGCCCGCTCGTGGTGAGCCGTGTTCCCTTGCCCGCTCGTGGTGAGCCGTGTTCCCTTGCCCGCTCGTGGTGAGCCGTGTTCCCTTGCCCGCTCGTGGTGAGCCGTGTTCCCTTGCCCGCTCGTGGTGAGCCTGTCGAACCATATGAGCGAGTAGACTACGGGCGTAGCTGCCACCTGCTCATGTACTTCGACAAGCTCAGTATGGGCAGTGTCGCGCGCCACAACCAACACGCATTGAGAATGCCGCGCGGTCGGCTGCCCATTGACTACAGTGCATCCACAGTCTAATGTAGAGCTATGAGAGTCCGTATCGGGGAACTGCTGCAGAGGTTGCACCACGTCCTGGCCTCAGTGGACGCCGCCATTCTTGGAGGGCCCGGCTTTCCATCAACGGCATCCTGAGGATACGACGCTGTTGCCGGGAGCCCGGTCTGGGCTTCGCAACTCCGCAGCGACATCGACGCTGAGCTTGGCCTGAAGAAATAGCGCATCACAACGGGCCTATAGCCCGCGCAACCCTAAATCGCACGCCCCGCGGCGCAATCGAACGCCTCTCCCGGCAACCGCTCACCCCATATTGCCGCGACTGGAGGGCGATGCCGTTGCAACGCTTGATGATTATTTTCACAAGCGCTAAAATTGCGCTTGAGAGCCCACCGGACACGACAACGGGAGCAATTTCCGGCTACGCCCGTTGCCCGCAGTCCTGCGGGACGATGACCAGGTACACAAGGAGGTCACGCTTAGTTCTATCCGCCCTAACAAAGGCGGACGAAGGGACGCAGAAGAGGTCCAATGCCAGGCAAACCCACCGACACAACAGACGATGTTCCGGAGGTGGTTGTACTCCGCCTTCCGCAGTATGTCCGCGCCCTGGGAGACCTGCTGAGGCGGAAGGTATTGGTGGTAAGCTCCCAGCAGCTTGGGGCCCAGCTTCAGATGACGCCGGCCCAGATACGCAAAGACCTGAGCTACTTTGGGCGATTTGGCAAGCAGGGCCGCGGCTACCCCGTCAAGTACCTTCTGGGAGAGCTGCGCCGGGTCCTGGGGCTGGAGAGGAAGTGGAACACGTGCCTGGTAGGCGTAGGACGCCTGGGGAGAGCCGTCATAAACTACCCCGGATTCACCCCTGAGGGGTTCAACATAGTCGCCGCGTTCGATACGGCGCCCGGCGAGGTGGGGACGGCAATAGGCTCGCTGGTGGTACAGCCCATTGAAGAGCTGGAACCCACCATAAGGGACCGAGACATACGCATCGGCATCGTTGCAGTCCCAGCCCCTCACGCCCAAGAGGTCATAGACCAACTGGTGGGGTACGGCATCAAAGCTGTGCTCAACTACGCCCCCCTGGGCCCGCAGGTGCCGGACGGTGTGCGAATTCGCAACGTAGACCCCATCCTGGCGCTCCAGTCCATGACCTACTACCTAAAAGCGGACTGAGCGCGCCCAGCCCAAAACCGGCATCCTCTACGGGCGCTGGTTATGGCGCGCGACACCCTCATGCTGAGATTGTCGAAGTAAGTGGGCGGTGGCAGCTATGTCCGTAGTCTACCCGCTCATATGGTTCGACATGCTCACCACGAACGGGCATGGAACTCGGCTCTCCACGAGCGGGATGGGGAGCCCCTTCCGTTCACCCCCGCATCAAGCGCTGGGCAGGCTCAGAGCCTGTCGAAGGGCGTGAGCAGGAGGAGGGTGGCGCTCCACAACCAACGTCGGTATAACCAACGCGCATGGCGAGAGTTACACGGCCACGCGTACTACTTCAAGACGGCCCAAGGTCCGGATGATCGGCTGCGTCCCAGTCGCGTTGGACCTGGGCTAGCTCTGGCCCGGAGGCGTGGATGGTCGAGAGCGGCGGCGCCGCGCCACCTTCAGCCTTGCCTGAGACCTCCGCAACGCGGTCACTGCGCGCTCTAGGTCAATATCCGAGGCGCTCATTTGCAGCCTCTCCTCCGCTCTCCTCATCGCCTCCTGCACGCGTGCTTCATCGATCTCGTCGGAGCGTTCGGCGGTGTCGGCCAGAATTGTCACCTTGTTGGCCATCATCTCCAGGAAGCCGCCGCCCACAGCCAGGTACGTCTCCTCGCCGTCCTTGCGCACCATGATTTCACCGGGCATTATCACAGTCATCAACGGCGCGTGGTGGGGCAGTATGCCAACCTCTCCCTCCATCGCCGGGGCGACAACCACGTCCACCTCATCGGAGTAGACCACCCGCTCTGCGGTGATTATCTCAAGGTTCATTGGCGCCATGTCATCCTCATTCACCCTCCTGTGGAGGGACACCCACGCTTCCGGATTTCGCCTGTGTACAGACACGCGGAGCATTGGATCCCACCAGGGCCGTATCTTCCTTCTAGCCGGCGGCCTCCACCCTCATCTTCTCCGCCGCCTCCACCGCCTCTTCTATGTTGCCCACCATGTAGAAAGCCTGCTCAGGAAGGTCGTCGTGCTTGCCCTCCAGGATCTCTCCGAATCCCCTGACCGTGTCCCTAATGGACACGTAGCGGCCCTCCCGGCCGGTGAAGACCTCGGCCACGAAGAACGGCTGAGTCAGGAAGCGTTGTATCTTGCGAGCGCGGGCCACCGTGACCTTGTCCTCCTCCGACAGCTCCTCCATTCCCAGAATGGCGATGATGTCCTGCAGGTCCTTGTATCTCTGGAGCACCTGCTGGACTCCACGGGCCACCTGGTAGTGCTCATCCCCAACCCAGTTGGGGTCAAGGATCCGGGAGTTGGACGTCAGGGGGTCCACTGCGGGGTAGAGACCCTGCTCCGTCAGGGAGCGGTCCAGGGAGATGACGGCGTCCAGGTGGCCGAAGGTGGTAACGATGCCGGGGTCGGTATAGTCGTCCGCGGGGACGTATATGGCCTGGAAGGAGGTGATGGAGCCCTTCTTGGTTGAAGTGATGCGCTCCTCCAAGGCCCCCATCTCAGTGCCAAGTGTAGGTTGGTATCCCACGGCGGAGGGCATCCGGCCAAGCAGAGCGGACACCTCCATGCCGGCCAGGATATACCTGTATATGTTGTCGATGAACAGGAGCACGTCCTGGCCTTCCCGGTCGCGGAAGTACTCGCCCATCGTCAAACCGGTGAGGGCAATACGCAGGCGCACACCGGGCGGCTCGTTCATCTGACCGAACACCAGAACGGTGCTGCTGATTACGCCAGACTCCTGCATCTCGTGCCACAGGTCGTTCCCCTCGCGGGAGCGCTCTCCCACTCCGGCGAAGACGGAGTAGCCCTTGTGGACATTGGCGATGTTGCGTATCAGCTCCTGGATTATGACCGTCTTGCCTACGCCGGCGCCTCCGTAGGCCCCGATTTTGCCGCCCCTGGTGAAGGGCGAAATCAGGTCGATAACCTTGATGCCCGTCTCCAGCATCTCGGCGCTGGTCTCCTGCTCCTCAAAGGCGGGGGGTTCCCTGTGAATGGGCCATCTCTCTTCGGCGTTAACCTCACCAAGGTTGTCCAGTGGTTCTCCAATGACATTGAACAGCCTTCCAAGAGAGGCCGTCCCCACCGGGACCATTATGGGCTGTCCGGTGTCCTTAGCGTCCTCGCCGCGTCTCAGTCCCTCGGTGGGGCCCAGGGCAAGGCAGCGCACCCAGTTGTTTCCTATGTGCTGCTCCACCTCCAGCACCAATCGCTCCCCGGCGTTGTCTATCTCCAGCCCGTTGTTCACCTCAGGAAGCTGGTCTGGGGGGAACTCTACGTCCACCACAGTGCCTATAACCTGTACTACCTTTCCAGTGGCTCCCTCTCCCATAATCATCTGTCTCCTCTCGACTTTCAGGAATGGGCTAGCCTTCCAGGGCCGCCGCTCCTCCCACTATATCCAGGAGCTCCGTGGTAATGGACTCCTGTCTCACCTTGTTCATAAGCAGGGTGAGCGCCTGAATCATATCGTTGGCGCTGTCCGTGGCGTTGCGCATGGCTACCATGCGAGCGGACTGCTCGGAGCCTATGGACTCCAGAAGGGCGTGATACACCTGCATCTCCACAAAGCGGGGCAGAAGGGAAGCCAGTACCTGCACGGAGTTCGGCTCATAGATATAGCCGCTCATCATGCCGGACTCCATCTGCGCAGGCTCCACGGGGAGGAGCTTCTGTATGGTGGGATGTTGCACCACCGTGGACACAAAGCGGCCATACGCCACGTAGACCTCGTCCACGTACTCGCTTTCGTAGTCGTCCATCGCCAGGCGGGCAATGGGCAGGACATCCAGCAGAGAGGGGCGGTCTCCCTGGTCTACGAAGACGGCCCGCACGTCTCGACCGGAGCGCGCCATGAAGTCACGGCCCTTCCTGCCCACCGGGATTACGGCTACCGACGCGTCGCTGTCCAGCATGAACCGTCCTACGAACCGGTTCAGGTTGGAGTTGAGGCCACCGCAGAGGCCGCGGTCCGGGGTGACGTGGATGATCTCTATACGCTTGACCTCTCGGCGGCGCAGCAGGGGGTGAGCGTCGTCTCCAATGTCGCCAATCTGGGCGGCAAGGTGGCCCATGACCTCCAATATGGTATCGGAGTACGGGCGGCTTGCCAGGAGTCGCTGCTGAGAGCGCCGCATCTTGGAGGCGGCTATCATCTCCATGGCCCGCGTGACCTTTGCGGTGTTCTGTACGCTGCGAATGCGGCGCTTTATGACTCTTATATTTGCCATTCCGCTAACCTGGTACTATTCCCTTTCCGGTATGAGTCCTTCACGTCCGGGGCAGCCCGGCCGCGCCGGGAGAAGCCCTGTCTTCCGATACGTGCGTCGGTTAGAACGGCACAGTCCTCTTGAACTCCGTAATGGCGCTGATCAAGGCCTCTGTGATCTCCCCGTCCAACTGCCCCTTTTCCAGTATGGACTGCAACAGGTCGGCGTGAGCGCCGTCCATGTAGCGATGGAAAGCCTCCTCAAAGTCCTTGAGCTTCTCTATGGACACGTCATCCATGTGGCCGTTGATGACGGCGTACATTATGGATACCTGCTTCTCAAGGGACATGGGCTGGTATTGAAGCTGCTTAAGTACCTCCGTGATGCGCTGGCCCCGCTCCAGCTGGGAACGGGTAGCCGCATCCAGGTCTGAGGTCCCGAACTGGGCGAATGTCACCAACTCCCGGTACTGGGCTAGGTCCAAGCGCAGACGCCCGGCCACCTGCCTCATGGCCCTGGTCTGGGCCGAGCCACCCACGCGGGAGACCGAAAGACCCACGTTGACCGCCGGGCGTATACCGGCGTTGAACAGGTCCGCCTCCAGGTATATCTGCCCGTCTGTGATGGAGATCACGTTGGTAGGTATATAGCCGGATACGTCTCCCGCCTGTGTCTCTATTATTGGCAGAGCGGTCAGGGAGCCTCCTCCGAACTCTTCGTCCATTCTGGCCGCCCTCTCCAGGAGACGGCTGTGCAGGTAGAACACGTCGCCGGGGTAAGCCTCCCGCCCGGGCGGGCGTCTCAGCAGCAGCGAGAGCTGCCGGTAGGCCCAGGCGTGCTTGGAGAGGTCGTCGTATATGATAAGGGCGTCCTTGCCCTGCTCCATGAACTCCTCGCCAATGGCGCAGCCGGCGTAGGGAGCAATGTATTGCAGCGCGGCGGCGTCTGAGGAGTTGGCCGCCACCACAACGGTGTGGCCCAGGGCCCCGTTCTCCTCCAGGATGCCCACCGTCTGCGCCACCTTGCTTGCCTTCTGACCCACGGCCACGTATATGCAGAGGAGGTCGCCGCCCTTCTGGTTTATGATGGTGTCCAGGGCGATGGCCGACTTGCCCGTAGAGCGGTCTCCGATGATCAGCTCCCGCTGCCCTCTGCCTATGGGGATCATGGCATCAATGGCCTTGATACCCGTCTGCACGGGAAGGTTCACAGACTTCCTCATAACCACGTTGGGAGCCACCCGTTCCACCGGCCTTGTCTTCTCCGACCTTATGGCGCCCTTGCCGTCTATGGGGCGGCCCATGGCGTCTACCACCCTGCCCAGTAGCCCGTCTCCCACCGGTACCTCTACGATGCGGCCGGTGGAGCGGACCTCGTCCCCTTCCTTGATCTGGGAGCCCGACCCCAAGATGACCACACCTACGCTATCTTCCTCCAGGTTCATGGCGATGCCCATGACGTCGCCGGGAAACTCCACCATCTCCGTATAGCGAGCCCCGCTCAGCCCCTGGATTCTGGCAATGCCGTCTCCCACCTCCACCACCGTCCCCACGTCCACCATTGTGACCTCGCCACCGAACTCCTGTATCTGGCGCCTGATTACCGATGTTATGTCCTGTCCGCGAACTGCCATGTTTATACCTCTAGCGAGAGATTAGGGAGTTGCCTAATAGCTTGCTTCAGCCAAAGATTTCCTCAAGTCCTGGAGCTTGGTCCTGGCGCTGCCGTCGATGAGCCTGTCCCCCACCCTGGCCACCAACCCCGCCAGAATGCTCTCGTCCACGGCCGCCGTCAAATCTATCTCCTTGCCAACCAGACCTCCCAGGTAGCCGGCAAGACGGTCCCGTTGCCCCGCCTCCAGCGGAACGGCGCTTATCACATGAGCCCGCTCGCGGCCATGATGCCGGTCCACCAGCTTGCCGTACTCCTCCCGGACGGAGGGAACCGCATCCACCATCTCCCTGATGACCAGGATGCCCAGAAGATTGCTCACCATTGCTTCAAGGTCCGGGAATGCCTCTCGTATCACGCTCATCTTCTGCGACAGCCTGATCTTTGGCATACCCAGGAAAGCGGCAAACTCCCTCTCCTGCAAAGCCTCGTCCAGACCTTGCAGGTCCGCCTGCCACTTCTCCACCTCGCCCTTCTCTAGGGCAAGCTGGAAGAGAGCCAGAGCATACCGCTTTGCGGAGGGTCTTCTGGGCATGACTATTCCCTAGCTCCCATTTACGTTGGGGCTTTCCTCAAGCACCTTTTCGATTATGTCCCTGTGCGCGCTCTCGTCCAGGGAGCGCTCTATGACCCGCTCCGCAGCCAGGATGGCCAGCCCGGCGAAGTTGCTCCGCACCTGGTCGATGGCCGCGTCCCGCTCTCTCTGAATGTCATCGCGGGCGCGGGCCACAAAGGCCTCCGCTTCCTGGCGAGCCTTCTCCCTCTCCTCTTCCCTGTACCGATCGGCCATCTCGCGAGCCTGGTTCAGGACGGCCTGGCCTTCCTGTCGGCCCTCCTCCAGCCGCTTCTCCATCTCCTCATGCTGGGCAACCGACTCCTGCCTCACCCGTTCCGCGGCCTCCACGCTCTCCCTGATGCGCTCCGACCGCTCGTCCAGCATGCGCAGTATCCGTTTGTACCCTACCACGTACAGGATGACGAGTAGCACGGTGAAGTTGAACAGATACGCAATCAGGCTGGGTATGTGAAAACCCAGTTTTGCCAGAGCTTCCATACCTTCCTCCCTCCCGATGAATTTCTAGGTTGTGTCCGGTATGGGCGCCTACGCTACAAATATCAGCAAGAACGCCACAATGAGCGCGTAGATAGCAATAGCTTCGGCAAAGGCGATTGCCAGAATCATGTTCGTCAGAATGGGGCCTCTCGCCTCAGGGTTGCGGCCAATGGCGGTCATGGCCGCGGCTCCCAAGACGCCGATGCCCACCCCGGGTCCCACCGCGCCAAGGCCAATAGCGATAGCAGCCGCCAGCAACTTCATCGTTTCCGCTTCAATCATGACTCCTCCTCAAGATGTTAGATGTTCCGGACTTCGGCTTTCCGCCTAACCTTACTCGATCTTTGAAAACACCGCCAGAACCCCGGCCAGGGCCGCAGCCGACAGGCCAACTGACACGATTACAAGGGCCAGAATTATCACATCCATTTGCTTGACCTCCGCCTAAGAATGCTCTTCTTCCGAATGAGGCGTTACCGCAACCACTGCGAACACCAGGGTCAGACCGGCGAATATGAGCGCCTGCACCAGACCCACCAGCAACTCCAGGCCGTAGAATACCACCACCGCAACAAAGGGCACCAGGTAGGTTATCACCAGCAGCAGGATTTCCCCTGCTGTCATGTTGCCAAAGAGCCTGAAGGTGAAGCTGACAATCCGCACAAACTCGCTGAGCAGCTCCAGCACGCCTACAAAGAGGTCTATAGGGACCTGGAGGAAGTTGCCCTTGCGCAGGTTCTCCAGGCGGACGAACTTGCCAAGGTAGCCTATGCCGAGCATCTTCAGTCCCCAGTACTCCACGAACACAAAGGACACCAGCGCCAGCGCCAGGGGCATGTTCATGTCCGTACCGGCGGGGCGCAGCAGGTGGGTATGAATAGGCTCGGTGGTGAAGAAGGATTGGGCGTCGTAGCTCAGGGTGGGGTAGATTGGCAGCAGGCCAATCCAGGCGTTGAGCAGCACGAACAGGAATATGGTGGCTATGAGTGGAAAGAAGCGGCGGGCGTTCTCGGACCCGGCCACGCTCTGGACAAAGTTGTACAGGGCCTCAACCGCGGCCTCCAGCAGGTTCTGCAGGCCGTGAGGCACCATCGTCATTCGACGGGTTGCAAAGTAGAAGAGGGCTACCAGGAGCAGGGACACAATCCAGGCGGAAAGCAGGGTGTTGGTGACCACGAACCCGTCCTTCTCGGTAACATCGTACTTCACCGTGTCGCCGGGCTCGCACGGGGGGGCGTAATACGTATGGTCCTGGGCCTCGCATTTGGATGGCGTCAGCTTCTGGGGAGGAATGTGAGGTGAGGGCTGCGCCACGAACACCGGCTCCGCGTCCTCGCCGGAAAACAGGGCCGTCCCAATGGCCCCCGTAACAAAGCCGGCCAGAACCATCGCCAGCATCACAATAGCGCCCAGCGCCACTATCTGCTTCATGTCCGGTCTGTCACTCCTCGTCCCGTTTCTCTGTGTCGTAGCTGCCGTTCATAAGGGGCAGCGCCATCTTGTATACCCCGTAAAAGGCCAGCGCCGTGCCAACCACTATTCCGGCCAGGGTGAAGACCGGAACCATGTCCAGCTTCCCGTCAAGCCATAGCCCTGCGACCAGCCCCACAATAATGCACAAGGCAACGTACCACCCCACACCCATCAGCTGCATGACTATGACCAGCGTTCCCTTATTCAAAGGAGCCACCGGATCCACCAAATTTTGTGCATACTATCACATACTTTTCCCAAGGTCAACGCTGGTGGGCGACCGTCCAGGGTATTCCGATGGAGGTTGCGCTGCCGGCAGGTACGCTCAGGGACACGGCCCGGAGTACCAACCAACACCAAGAAGCGCGCCCGACGGCGATACTCATTCCCAGCCGGATGCAGAAGCCGATCGCGACGACGCCAATTGCCAGCCAGCTACTCCTCTCACTCTTAGCATTTTGCCTCTCCTCTGTTTAGTCAAATAAACACCACTAAGTCATCCCAACCCCCTTTCGTAAGTTCCCAAACTCCCCACTCACTGTCTTTCCTGAGAAGCCCGTCTTTAGCCATTGTCTCTCTTGCCGAATCTGCGCGGTGTTGCCAAGTGGGAGTGCTTGGCTCGGTCGCGCGCGGCTCATAGTCCGCCGCTCCAAGCCGATGCTCTAGCTTCTTTCCAAGTCTGGCCAGTATATCTCGGCGTTCTCCGCGCCCACCCATTGCACGCAGTATCTCAAGAATCGGTTTGCGGTACTCTGAACCGACAATGCTCCACTCGCCATTTGTGCCTCTCCTTTCTCCTACGCCTTCATTGCCTGGGACGTGCGTCTATCCCCGCGCGTCGGGGGGAAATAGGCTCAGGCAGTGTTCCGATGCTTCCAGGATGAGGTCAGGTGTTATGGGTATGTCTTGGAATTCCTCCCTTTGTGGAAGCCTGGCCACCAACCTTTCAGGACCTAACTCATTTCCGGAGTCTATGGCTTCAGCTATATAGAGGCTAGCTAGCAGGCACTCACTGGATATGTCTCTTTGGTCCGAGAGGTAGGCCTCCAGCATAGTAGCGTAACCATCCTCGAAGTAAGTCAGCTCCGTATCTTCCTGTGTGTAGTTTAGCCTCGTATCTTCCGGTGTCGGCTCTCCAAACAGCGCGCCGAGGATGCCTGCCACCACAAAGAAGGCAACTATGCCACCGCAGCCGATGAGCAATGGTTTCGTCCGGCGCGCTTTGGGGGCCGGCGGCGGCGTGTCAACGCCACCCTGGTTCATGGGCTGTCCGCACTTGGTGCAAAATCGCCCTGGTCCCGAATGCTGGCCAAGAGCACAGGACTGATCCTCTGTAGTGGGTTGTGGGTCGGGAATACGCTGTCCGCATCTGGTGCAGAATGTCCCTGCCCCTTGGTGTCGTCCCTGTGAGCATTCGGCATTCATTGCTATCTCCTTATCATTCCTCCTACCACATTGCCTATCCGAAGACCCCTACTTCTTCGCCCACTGCCACCAACCCACCCTCACCCCCGGACCGCCGACTCCCTCTCAAGCGCTTCCTTTATCCAGCCGTTGATGCTCTTGCCGCTCTGCGCCGCCCGCGCTGCCACTCGCGCATGAAGGTCGTGGCCCAAGCGCAGGTTCAGCTTGCCGGAGAAGGGGCGCCGTGGTTCAATGCCTCTCCTCTTCACACACCGCCAGGTATTCATCAATCGAAATTTGAAATTCTCTTCTGAGTGTATCCACGTCGGTCGCCTCGCAGTTTGCAATGGGATAGCTCCCGCTATTGACCACGCTCCCATGCAAAAGTCCAACGGAATTATCATACTCAACTTTAGCAATGTACCCCTTGTACTCCATCATGGCGTCACTCCCGTTGGTGCGAGGTGTCTCGTAATATCTCTCACTTAAGCCGAAATCGTAGGCAACAACTGCGCTTCCAGCACGACCTCAGCGCCAAGCGCCCGGAGGGCATCGTTGATGCGGCTGACGGAGGTGCCATGCCGTGGATCCAGCATACGACGCACGGCTCTATCGTGTACGCCAAGGCGTCTGGCAAGAGCAACCTGCGTCAGACCGCTCGCGCGGAACACCATCGCCAGGGCCGCCTTGGCTGCCATGTCTATGGGAAGGGCAACCGGATGCTCACCCGGAAGCGGCGCGCTGGGCATGGGTATGGGCTCTCCGTGATTGATGCAGCCCGCGATTGCCTCCTCCAATGCGTCCGCGGC
Organism: Dehalococcoidia bacterium; assembly: GCA_965221925.1. Lineage (GTDB taxonomy): Bacteria > Chloroflexota > Dehalococcoidia > Lucifugimonadales > UBA2985 > JAPPHY01. The sequence continues at coordinate 1,881,127 of OZ244924.1, forward strand.
TTCGGCTAGCGCTTCCGCAATGTCCTGACCGGACGTGTGACACCACAGCACGTCCCGAAACGAGACGACAACCTCACTCTCGCTGTAGTGGTCCAGCTGTGCCGGATAGACAAACCGCATGGTGAAACCTCCTAGCGGAAATCCGCTCTTCCGAGTCCCAAGTCTCGTATCATCCTTGAGAGCAGACCAGGTCCAAGTTCCTTCCGACGATCCTTTACCACAGTCTTCCGCGAACCGTAGCGCAGCGTGACATGACTGCCCTTGCCACGCTCAATGTCCAGCCGAACCTCAACGCCACGCTCTCGCCCAGTCCTGGTAACTCTGCGGACGAACTCCGCTCCTGTCATGCCTTCATAATAGGACACTTTCGTCCGCTTGTCGACTGGTTAAGAAGAGCAAAGCAGTAGGCTGCAGTTGCTTTGGCAAAAAGAGCGGCCTAAGACTCTCTGAAGCCGCTTTGCCTTCCCAGGCGAAGCGCTCGCGGGACGGCGCGCGCCAGCCGAAGCCACATGGGAGCCGCCAGGTACCACTCCAGCATCCTTCTGATACGCCGGTCGGCGTTGCCCAGAAAGACCTGGCCGTGAGCAAGGCAGGCGATGTCAAAGTCCATCTCCCCAATCCTTCGCAGAGACTTCTCGTACAGCTTCATGTCGGTCTTGGGAAACGGCATAGAGGCCCCCACGTACTCCCCAACGTTGACGACCATATCGCCCAGGAAGATGGCTTTATGCGATTCCAGGTAGAAGCAGACGCTCCCAGGCGTGTGCCCGGGGGTGTGTATGACCCTCAACCCACCGAGGATGGGAAGCACTTGACCGTCTTCCAGGAGCCCGTCCGCCTCTATCCTGCGCAGAAAGGGTATGGGAAGGGGCGTTGAGCCGAAGATGTTGAGGTAGCTCACGAGATGGCGTCCCCGGCTATCGCGGCTGGTATCCGCCGGGTGGGCCAGGACCTGGACGGGAGCCAGGGCCTTGATCTCCGGTACGCTGCCGGTGTGGTCCGGGTGAGAGTGGGTTATCAGGAGCCGTTTCAGCTCATCCACCCTTCGCCCTATCCCCTCTATGTACTCGGCCACTATGTGGCCGTTGCCCGGATAGCCTGCGTCCACCAGGGTCAGGTCCTCGTCCACCAGGAGGTAGACGTTTACCCCCCTGGCCTTCCGGATGTGATGAATCCCGCTTACGATTTCCATCGACTGCCTCCCAGTCATGGCTCTACAGGATCACTGCTCCAGAACGATGTCTCCGCTCATTCCCCCGCTCTTCCTCACCAGCCGGATGCCGTCTATACGCATCCCCCTATCCACGGCCTTGCACATGTCGTAGATGGTGAGCGCGGCGACGCTTACGGCGGTGAGGGCCTCCATTTCCACCCCTGTCCTGGCTGTAGTCCGGGCCGTGGCTGTAATCAGCGCCTCGTTTGTATCATCGTTCAGGCGCAAGTCAACCTCCACCCTGTCCAGGGGCAGAGGATGGCAGAGAGGGATGAGCTCTGCGGTGCGTTTGGCTGCCATTATCCCCGCCAACCGCGCTACGGAGAAGACGTCCCCTTTTTCCACGTTGCCCTTTTTGATGAGCTCCAGGGTCTCCTTACGCATCGAGACCGACCCACTGGCCACGGCCTCCCGCGCCGTCTCCGACTTCCAACCCACGTCCACCATGCTAGCCCTGCCCTGCTCGTCCAGGTGGGTAAGCCGTGGGCCGTCCTCCGCGGCGGCCTTGCCGGTCGCCAGCGTATCGGCGCGCTCGTTCTGCGGATGGCCGGCGTGGCCGCGCACCCATCGCCAGGCCACCTTCCGATCTGCCGCCAGGCGGTCCAGCCACTCCCACAGGTCTATGTTGACGTTGCGCTTCCACCCCTTGGTCATGGTGTTGATCAGGTAGCGGCTGTCGCTGTGGATGGTAACTTCGGCGCCATCCGGGGTGGCTTCCAGCCCCTTGATGGCAGCCATGAGCTCCATGCGGTTGTTTGTGGTCTTCTCCTCCCGGCCGGACAGCTCCCTGCTCCCGCCGTCCTGCTCAATGACCGCGCCCCAGCCGCCGGGGCCCGGGTTGTCCTGGCAAGCGCCGTCCGTGTAGATGTTGATTCCGTCTGGCATTTGGATCAACCGTCCTGTATCACAGCAGTGGAACGGCCTTGGATGTACCGCGCATAATACTCCTGCGCTGAGCGCTCAAGCTATCCGCCGATCTGGTACATCTCCACCTTGCGCTGCGGAGTCTCCGTCAGGGAGGCGCGTATCTCGGAGTAGCGGTCTCTGCGCCGACCCCATACGTCCGTCACCAACGCCTCCAGGTCTTCGTCGTCGGCGCCCGCCCTCATAGGGCCGCGCAGGTCGCGTCCGTCCCCGGCAAAGAGGCAGGTGAACAGCTTCCCGTCCGTGGACAGGCGGGCGCGGGTGCAGCTGCTGCAGAAGGCCTCCGTGACCGACGAGATGAAGCCGACCTCTCCACTGCCGTCCAGGTACCTGTACCGGTCTGCGACCTCGCCACGGTAGTTCTTGTCCACAGGCTCCATGGGCCACTCGGCGTTGACGCGCCTCACAAGCTCCGCCGATGAAACCACCTGATCCAGCTTCCACCCGTTGATGTTCCCCACGTCCATGTACTCTATGAACCTTACAATGACGCCCGTGCCCTTGAAGTACCTCAGAAGGTCGATGATTGTGTGGTCGTTCACGCCCCTCTGTACCACAGTATTCACCTTTATGGGACGCAGCCCCACCCGCTCAGCCTCCTCAATTGCGTCCAGCGCCGTTTTTACGCCATAGCCGCGGCCGTTCATCTGGCCGAAGACCTCGTCATCCAGGCTATCCAGGCTGACGGTGATCCGCCGAAGGCCGGCGTCCTTGAGAGCCTGGGCCTTCTGGGACAGCAGGTAGCCGTTGGTTGTGAGAGTCAGGTCGTCTATGCCTTCGATTGCGGACAGCATGGCTACCAGCTTCTCCAGGCCCGTGCGCACCAGGGGCTCTCCTCCCGTCAGGCGCACCTTGTCAGTGCCCAGGCCCACGAAGATGCGGACCAGCCGCGTTATCTCCTCAAAGGTCAGTATCTCCTCCCGCGGCAGGAACTGGTACCTCTCTCCGTATATCTCGGCGGGCATGCAGTACGGGCAGCGGAAGTTGCACCTGTCCGTGACGGAAACACGGAGGTCCTTCATCAGTCTACCGAAAACGTCCTCGATCTTCTTCACCCGCTGCGCCTTCAACATATTCCACTCCGGGTACTGGGCGACTCTGCGCCCACGACCGCAATGCAACCCAACGCCCATGCCCTTCCTCGTCTCCACGGCCGCATCATCTCATGGCGGCTGGGGCGCTCAGGTACGCCAGGGCTTTCCTGGCCGCCTGGCCGCGGTGGCTGATGCCGTTCTTCTCCTCCATGCTCATCTCCGCCATGAGCTTTCCCAGGGAGGGCACGTAGAACACCGGATCGTAGCCAAACCCGCCCGTTCCCTTGGGACACAGGGCTATTGCCCCTTCGCACACCCCCTCGAACAGCCTGACCTCCCCCTTGGGTACGGCCACCGCTATGACGGAGCGAAAGCGCGCGCCACGCCTATTCCATTCTATACCTTCCAGCTTGGACAGTAAATACTGAACCCTGTCCGCGTCCGAGGCTTGGGGGCCGGCATAGCGAGCAGACATAACCCCCGGCTCACCCCCCAGGGCGTCCACCTCAAGGCCGGAGTCGTCTGCCACGGACAGCAGGCCGCCGGCTTCTGCAAAGGCCCTGGCCTTGAGCGCGGCGTTCTCCTGAAAGGTGGCTCCCGTCTCCTCCACCTCCAGCGCTATGCCCTCCTCCGCGGGAGCGACGATAGTGAATGGCGCCCCCTCCAGGAGCAGCGCCAACTCGCTCACCTTCCCAGGATTGTTGGTAGCCAATAGCAGCTTGGGTCTACTCATACCCACAGGGACGCGCCCCCGGTCTAGACGCCGGAGGCCTCCATTGCCATGTCCGGTACATAGATGCCCTGCCGCGCCGCGCTGGAGAGCCTGGCCCGTTGATAGAAGGTCTGCTGGGCCAGTTCCACGTTGCTCGCCTGGCCGCTCCACGTCTTCAACGGCGCCGCCTGGAGCGCTCGGCCGTAGGAGAAGCTGAGATGCCAGGGCGCGCCGACCTCCGCGGCTCGCCGGTTCACGGCGTTGAGATTCAAAATGGCTTCATCGTCGCCCTGGCCGCCGGACAGAAAGACCACGCCAGGGACCGCCGCGGGGACCACTCGCTTGAAGCAGGCCACCGTCTTCTCCCCCACCTCCTCCGGCCCGGCGCGGCCGGCGGCCCTGTTGCCCGATAGAACCATGCTGGGTTTCAGAAGCATCCCCTCAAGGAGTACCTTCTGCCGGGCGAGCTGAGAGAAGACCTCGCGCAGAGTGGCCTCGCTGGCCTCAAAGCAGCAGTCTATGCTGTGGTCACCGTCCATCAGAACCTCAGGCTCCACAATGGGGACCAGCCCGGCTTCCTGGCTCAACGCGGCAAAGCGGGCCAAAGCGTGGGCGTTCACGTCGATGCAGTGAGCTGTCGGTATCCCATCGCCTATGGTGATTACCGCGCGCCACTTGGTGAAGCCGGCGCCCAGCTCGGCGTACTCCCTCAGCCTGTCTCTCAGGCCGTCCAGTCCCTCGGTCATCAGCTCATTGGACGCGCCGGGGATCGGTTGCGTCCCCTTATCCACTTTTATGCCCGGAACAATGCCCCGGTCTGTGAGGACTCTCACCAAGGGAGAGCCGTCCGCCCCGTTCTGACGGATGGTCTCGTCGAACAGGATGACCCCGCTGATGAACTCGGACACGCCCGGAGTGCGGAAGAGCATCTCCCTGTAGTCCCGGCGGTTCTCCTCCGTAGACTCTACGTTGATGGAGTCAAACCGACGCTTGATGGTCCCGCTGCTTTCGTCTGCGGCCAGAACCCCTTTGCCCGGCGCGAGCATGGCCTCCACTGTGTCTATCAGCTTTTGCGTCTCCATAACCATCTCCTTCCTGCGCGGAATCGACCGGATGCGCTAAGCAATAGGGACACCGGTCCTCATATGACGGTGTCCCTACTGAAGAGTCCCAGGTTGGCGGCCCCGGCTACTGCTGTGAGGAGGGCGTGAGCGCCGGCTCTGTGCCGTTACGCACGGCGAACTGGCTCAGCAAGCCCTCCACCGTGTGCCGGAATCCGCTGTACTCCAACTCGTTGTAAGGCAGCATGGCAGCCCCGGACCAGCCCTGGTCCCTCATAGCCAGCGCCTTCTCCTGGGCCTTGGTGCGCACGTAGTCCCAGGCCGGGTTGTCGAAGATGTCCACCACCTCGTCCGAGAAGCGGCCGTCCGCATCCAGCGAGAAGCCCACGCATGACACCAGGGGCAGGCAGTAGATTCCGGTGACGGGCGTGTTCAGCGGCACGGGCATGAGCGGCATGACGTGGGAGCCGCGGGCGTCGCCGCCGATGTAGTGAGCCTTGACGAAGGGCGACAGCAGCTCCTCCGGAGCGGGGAAGATGCCCTGGTTGCGAACAAGCGCAACCGGGTCGTCCTTGCCGGTGTACGTCCCTGCTATGCTGTGCATCCGCTGCGCGGAGATGGCCGCCGCCGGCTCGTCGAAGGTGCGGGAGTAGATGGAGTCTATGCCAAACCGCTCGTTGTCACGGAGCAGCATGGCGATCTTGTAGTAGTCTTCCGGAGCGTTCAACTCTATGATGCTGTCTCCATCGGTGTGGTCCATGTCAATGATGTTGAAGCGGAACCCCCCTATCAGTCTCGGAAGCATCAGGCCTCCGCAGTACATGGGGTCGGCAAAGCCCAGGAACAGGGGAAGGTTGTAGGCTCCGGGGCCGCACTTGTCGGCGGCGAACATCATAAAGGACTCGGCAGGACGCACCGGGTTTGTCTTGATAGGGTCATGCTCAAACTCCAGTTCGGCCACGGCAGGGCCGGCGCCGCGGATGTTGCCCGATGGGGCATCCACCAAGAGGTCCTGGCCCGCTCCGTAGAGGCCGCCCTTCTGGGCAATAGCCGTGGCTTCCAGAAAGGTCTTCCAGGCGAACTGGTGAATCTCATCGTTGTTGGCGCCCCGGGTGTGTGACACGAGCATGGCAATGTCATCGCCGGTATGGGCCACGAAGCCGTCTATCAGCAGCTTGCTGCTAATGGCGTCCGCGACCGCCTTCCTGGTGGCTTCCATCATTCCGACTGAGGGCTTTGTGTGGCCTCCTATGGATCCCACATCGGCTTTCAGGATGGACAAAGTGATTCGCATGATTCCCCTCCCATCGCAAGTCGTACTTGAGGCCAGTATACCAACCTCATGGAGAAAGGGTCAAGGACGTAATAGCCCCCACGAACCGCCGTGACGCTGCGCGTGCGTGCCTTGTGCGCAGCCATATGCCGCCATCACCGCAAGGAGCGTCGGGATGACCGCAATTGCGAGCAGTTTCCTCAGTCCCATAGCTCGTATCACACCAACCTCCCAATCTCGGCCGCCGGGCGGCGATGCTTGGCCGTAATCGTTGTCGCCCCAGCAAGAGACGCTTCCGTCCTTCTGCAGACCGCAGGTGTGGAAAGAACCGGCGTCTATTGCCGTGAACCGCTCGTCATCCTCAACTCCATGCTCAAACATCGCTCTCCCTGGCGCGGCATAACTCCGGCAGTCGTTAGTCAACCCTCTTGACTTTCAACACAGTTGCATTTTTGTCAAGTTCATCCTTGATCTGGCCTTCGTATCAGTTTAGCATACGCTCCAGCCACTCAGCGCAAGTACAATGGGCAACCGGTTCGGATGTTGGCCACTCAGCCGGCGCATGGATTAAAATCGACTAGATTTGCGAATGCCTAACAGACAACCATTTAAGTTCCCCAATCTCCTGAAGAGGTTGCACGGCCTTTCTGGGGGCAAAAGGGGTTGGTACTCAGCTCCGGGCCATAGAGGATCCCGTATGCGGTCTGGTGATTCTGATCTACCTGGGCCTGACTTCTCCAGGAGAGATGATTTTACGCCGAACCTGTACGAAAACCTATATGCTCTTGACGTTCAAGATTGGGGCTTCCGCTTCCGCCTCTATGGATGGGTCAAAGCGCTTAGGAAAGAACCCTACAACGGCGTCCGCATGCTCTATGTCTGGCCTACATTGGAAGCCCCAACCAAATGCGTCAAAGTGGAGCAGATAGACCTGGCGCCATCTAATTTGAGAGCAGACCGTCCATCGTGGAGGGAGGGGCAGCAAGAGTTTGAATTGGCGCTCCAGCAGCATCATCACCATAGTTCTGATTCGGAACAATGGTTCCAACACATAGATAAGCAGACTATAACGATTGAAGCCTTTCCGGAAACCTCCGCGGAGCTAGATTCCTGGAAAGGCCCAATCCGCAGCTATTGGATTCTGAGCGCCTATGTGAATGAAGTCAAGTTTCTTACTGTGTTGTCCGGTTTTGATGAGAAAGAAATTGGCGCTATTCTAGGAAAGCTTGCTCCTTTCAAAGGCAATGACCACTTGGCTGAGTGGCACGACAAAGAGCATTGAGAATACCGTGAACGTCGCAGTTAATCTCGCAGGTCATAAAACTGGCTCGTCACCACTGTCTCAAAACCCTCATACACGGGCCGTACAATAGGGCGCAAGGCCAACCCTCAATAGATCCATGCATGAAACTCTATGCCGGCTCCTAGACTTTGACAATGGCTGCCATAGCCAGTCGAGGTAGTGCGTCAAGCAGATAAATGCACATGAGCAATCCAGGGCCTTTTCATTTTCCCCTTACCATCGATTCCCACGTTCGCCCTGAGCCTGTCGAAGGGCCGTCCGATCATGGTTCGACAAGCTCACCACGAACGGACTACCTCCGAGGCTTTCGATAATTAAAAGGCCCTGATGAGCAATCAAGCCAAGATTGACAAATCACGCCCCTGTAGTACAATCATACAGCCACCGACCCATAGGCGGCGGTGAGCCCGGCGAAAGCGCATAGCAGGGGGCCGCGGGGATCGTGAGACCACGACGGCACAGCAATATCACCGAGAAATTTGTACTGTCTTCCCCTGTACGGGGGAGGGCTTTTTTTGTGGGGGTCGCGCTTGGGTAACGCCATTACAGACGTGGCGGGCATCCGGGTGGGCCACTCCACCAACCTGGAGGCCGCCACAGGCTGCACCGTCATCCTCTGCCCACAGGGGGCCGTTGCCGGAGTGGACGTGCGCGGCTCCGCGCCGGGGACAAGAGAAACGGACCTCCTGCGGCCCGGAGCCCTGGTGCAGGAGATACACGGCCTGCTCCTCAGCGGCGGGAGCGCGTTCGGACTGGACGCAGCCTCCGGCGTCATGCGCTATCTTGAGGAGAGGGGTTTCGGATTCAAGATGGGCGCAGGAGTCGTGCCCATCGTCCCGGCGGCCATCATTTTCGACCTTGGCCTGGTGACCCACGAGGTACGGCCTGGGGCTGAGGACGGCTACGCAGCCTGCCTCAACGCCACGGATGGGCCGCCGGAGGAGGGAAGCGTGGGAGCCGGAACAGGGGCCACCGTCGGCAAGATGATGGGCAGGGATCTGGCTACCAAGGGAGGCATCGGGACCTCCAGCGTCCGCCTGGGCGACATCGTCGTTGGGGCGCTGGCCGTGGTCAACGCGCTGGGCGACGTGGTGGACCCGGACACGGGTCAAGTCCTGGCAGGCCCCAGGGACCTGGAGAACCGGGGTTTCTTCCGGACCGTGGATGTCATCGCCAATCGCGGCCGCGAGCCACAGGCCGAGGCCGCTCCCACCAACACCACCCTGGCCGTGATTGCCACCAACGCCTCTCTGAGCAAAGAGCAGGCCACCAAGCTGGCCCAGGTGGGCCACGACGGCCTGGCCCTGACCGTGCGGCCATGCCACACGATGGCGGACGGGGACGTGGTATTTACCCTGGCAACCCGCGACTGCCAGGAGCAGGTGGACATGAACCGGCTGTGTTCCGCCGCCACTACGGCGGTATCCAGGGCCGTGATAAGGGCCATTGAGACCGCAACAGGGCTGGGAGGAACGCCCTCGGCTCAGGAGGCCTTCCTCAAATGAACGCCGGCCTCATAGCGCCTCGCCTAATGGCCTGGGGAATGACCGCCGCCGGACTCGGTCTGGGGTTGATAGCCGCGGCCTTCGTGGGAGAGTACACCCCAATTCTGATACTCTGGGGCGCTGCGCTTCTTGGCGCAGGAGCCGCCCTTGGCGCTGCATCCTACCTGATAAGGAACAGACGTAGTGGATAGCGGGTCTCTCAGAGTGGGCTTCATAGGCGCGGGCCGAGCCGCCAACGCTCTGGCCGCGGGGCTCCGGGACAGGGATTATCGCGTGGCCTCGGTTGCCAGTCGCACTCCGGCGTCCGCAGAGGCCCTGGCCGGACGTATAGACGGGTGCGTCGCCCATGCAACCCCCCAGGGGGTGGCCGATAGCTGCAACCTGGTCTTCATCACCACCCCGGACGACGTCATAGAGGCCGTGGTCGGCGAGGTTGACTGGCCCGAAGGGATGGGCGTCGCCCACTGCTCCGGCGCAGAATCGGCCTCTATTCTGGAGGCGGCTCGAGAGCGCGGGGCCATGACGGGATCCTTCCATCCCATGCAGACCTTTACCGCGGCCACCCAGGGCGCCGACGCCTTCTCCCGAGTCCCCTTTGCCGTTGAGGGCCCCCCTCCCCTGCTGGACGTCCTGAAGGAGGCGGCCCGCGCGCTTGGCGGGTGGCCTGTGGAGGTCCCACCGGAGCACAGAGCCCTCTATCACCTCTCAGGCTTCCTGGCCTGTGGCTTGATTTCAGCGCAGATAGGACAGGCTGCGGACCTGTGGAGGGTTATGGGACACACCAGGGAGCAGGGCCTGGAGGCGCTCATCCCCATCCTTCGCGGCACTGTGGACAGCCTGGAGGCCCAGGGCATACCCGGGGCCCTCACAGGCCCCATATCCAGGGGAGACCTTGGGACGGTGCGGAAGCACCTGGAGGCTCTGGACACTCACGCCCCATCTCTGGCGCCGCTCTACTGTGAAATCGCCCTTGGGGCGGTGAAGCTGGCGAAGGAGAAGGGAGGCGTTGACGATGCCAGGGAGCTGGAGCTCAATGCGCTCCTGGAAGAACGGCTGAGAGGAGCCGGAACGCTATTTGTAGGCTGAGTTCACGCGACCCTTCAGGGCGCGTAGGAGGTGTGCGATATGCGTGTAACCATCAACGATGTCAGGGAGATGAAGGCCAGGGGGGAGAAGATCCCCATGATGACGGCCTACGACTACACCTCGGCGCGGATAGTGGATGATGCCGGGATACCCATCATCCTGGTAGGAGACACCCTGGGCCAGGTGATGCTGGGGTACGATTCCACACTACCCGTCACCATGGACGAGATGATACACCACACCAAGGCCGTGGCAAGGGGCGCAGGGCGCGCCCTCATAGTGGGGGACATGCCCTTCATGTCCTACCAGACCGGCCCCACCGACGCGCTGCGCAACGCGGGCCGCTTCCTCCAGCAGGGCGGCGCGCAGACGGTGAAGCTGGAGGGAGGCGTCAACATGGCCCGCACGGTGGAGCGCATCGTCTCCTCCGGCATCCCGGTCATGGGGCACATCGGCCTTACGCCCCAGTCTGTGAACCAGCTGGGAGGCTACAAGGTGCAGGGCAAGTCGCTCAAGTCGGCTGTGCGGCTCATGGAGGACGCCAGGGCCCTTGAAGAGGCAGGCGTGTTCGCCCTGGTGCTGGAGTGCGTACCCGCATCCCTGGCGCGCCTGATCACCGAGCGGGTCTCCATACCCACCATCGGCATAGGCGCGGGCAGGAGCTGCGACGGCCAGGTGCAAGTCTTTCACGATATGCTGGGCCTCTTCACCGATTTCGTCCCCAAGCACGCCAAGCGGTACGCGGACCTGGGACAGTCCATAGCCGGCGCAGTCGCCGAGTACATAAGCGAGGTGAAGGACCGGAGATTCCCCGCGCGGGAGCACAGCTACCACATCAAAGAAGAGGTCCTGGCAGAGCTTCAAGACCAGGTTCGCTAGTCCATGAGGCTCGTCCACACCGTTGCAGAGATGGCATCGGCCCAAGAGGGGGTCGGACGACCCCTTGGCCTGGCGCCCACCATGGGCGCTCTCCACGAAGGACACCTCTCCCTGGTGAGACAGGCCCGCCGGGAGAACGCCACCCTGGCAGTGAGCATATTCGTCAATCCAACCCAGTTCGGCTCCCGCGAAGATCTCGCCACATACCCGCGGGACCGGGAGCGAGACCTGGCTCTGCTGGAGGAGATGGAGACTGATCTTGTGTTCCTGCCACAACAGGAGGACATGTATCCCGCGGGATTCGATACTTGGGTAAACGTAGATCGGACCTCCGCCCGGCTGGAGGGTGAATCCAGGCCGGGCCACTTCAGAGGCGTCGCCACGGTGGTGAGCAAGCTCTTCAACATCGTCAGGCCGGACAGGGCCTACTTCGGACAGAAGGACGCTCAGCAGGTCCAGGTCATACGCAGGATGAACGAAGACCTCAACCTGGGCGTGGAGTTGGTGGTCCTCCCCACCGTGCGGGAAGCCGACGGCCTGGCTATGAGCAGCCGCAACGTCCGCCTCAACCCACAGGAGCGCCGGGCGGCCCTGGTTCTGTACAACTCCCTCAGAAGGGCGCAGGACATGCACGGCGATGGGGCGCGACAAGCTCCGGCCATAAGAGAAGCCATGCAGCGCATTATCCAGGCCGAGCCCCTGGCTCGCCTGGACTACGTCAGCATTGCCAACCCGGACACCCTGGACGAGCTGGACGTTATCGAGGGGCCCGCCCTGGCGTCCCTGGCCGCGCTCATAGGAAACACGCGCCTCATAGACAACGTTGTGCTGGGCGCCGAGGGGTTGTAGGCTTACGGCTCGTCCCCATCCCAGTGAGAACGGACCTCTCCGTCTCGAATCGTTACACTCCACTCATTGTGGTATCATAGGTGACGTAAGGTGGATGGTCATAGGCAAAGATGGCCCATCGAACTATGTGGAGGTGTATGGTTCTTACCACTGAGTCTGGCCAGAAATAATGGGGTTGCTCATGGAAGGGCCTGGATTCGTCCTCTTCTGGGCGCTCGTATTTTGGCTTATCAGCCAAGCCGATAAGAACCGCCGCGCAGATTGGCGCAGGCGCAGACGATACAGGCGCTAGGCGGAAGGAAGGTTTAGCATGGCTGACATTCGATGTTTTGTATGTGGCATAGATGAGAACGCAAATGGAGACTCCTTTATAGACGAATGCGCCCTCTCCCTACATATTGCAGGCAAGGCAATGACATGGAACGATGCCATACACACAGAGTGGATTCGCGAGTTGCCGTTCGATACCGGCCTTTACGACATCAACAACATCGACTCAGCAATTCGCCCCCATGTCATAAAGACATTGAGAAAGGTAGACGGTGATTGAGTTCGTGTTTCTCGCAGTGGTTGGCTTTTCATCATGATGGACGTGCATTAGTGGAAGGCCAAGGTAATATGAACTCCTCGGCCAATCGCGCTTGGGCCTACCTCAAGGTTGACAAACCGAACCAGAGATAGGCGAAGACGTTGCCCGCCATTGCAAAGGAGCGAGAGGGCCAATTTCTGATCCTGTTTGTGCTATTCTTCCTTGCATCTTGGGGGCTGGTAATATGGTACGAAGTACGGCACGAGACCGGAGACGACGGATGGGACACTGCGATAGCCCTAGGTATGGGGATGTCCTACTGCGTTGTCATATCGACAGCGCTGGCATATGTTACAGTGGAGGGAGCAGCCATGCTTGCGGAACAGTTTAACAAGAAGCGGTACGCGGCGGGTCGGGCCGAGGGGCAAGCCGAGTTGCAGAGAGAATGGAAGGCTTGGAACGAGCGGCGGCAGGAGGCAGAAGCCAATGGCCAGCCATTCGATGAGTTGCCTCCTGCCCCGGAGAAAAAGGAATAGGATAGACTGCGGCCGAGCAAGCGCGCGGGCCGCTAAGGCCCGTGTTTATCAATGTGGGTAGCGTTTACCCAAACAGACAATCCGCTCCCATCCAAGGACATCCGCTTTTGAAGATTCTGGCAGTCAACGACGACGGTATTCACTCCCCCGGTCTGTGGGCTGCCGTAGAAGCCCTCCGGAGCGTGGCGGAGGTTGTGGTGGTTGCGCCGGACAGGGAGCAGAGCGGAGTGGGCGCCGCCATAACTCTGAGCCAGCCCGTCCGGGTCAGGGAAATAGCGCCGCCGGTAGAGGGAATCCTCACCTACGCCGTAGAGGGGACCCCCGCGGACAGCGCCATAGTCGCCCTGGAGTCTCTCATAGAGAAGCCCGTAGACCTGGTAATCTCCGGAATCAACACAGGGGCCAACATGGGGAATGACGTCTTCATCTCCGGCACCCTGGGCGCAGCCCTCCAGGGATACTTCCGCAACATACCCGCCGTAGCCATCTCCGTAGCCGCCCTGAGAGACGTGCACTTCGCAGCCGCGGCCAAGGTGGCAAGGCTCATCGCCCAGGCGGCTGCTGACGGCAGGCTCACGTCGCCCTTGCTCCTCAACGTGAATCTCCCCAACGTCCCTCTGGAGAAGATAAGGGGGGTGTCTCTAACCCGCCTGGGAAGGCGCACGTACATGGACGTGGTCAAGGAGGGCGATGACGGAAGACGCAAATACTACTGGATAGCCCGGGACAGGCCGGAGTGGGTATTGGAGAAGGGGTTGGACGTCTGGGCAGTCCGCCGCCGCCGTATATCCGTAACGCCTTTGCACACGGACCTCACCTCCAGCGCCCCGCCCAAGGAGGCCAGGGCGCTCGCCAGGGAGGTCCGTCGCGGATTCCGGCCATAGCGCCCCGGCCTCCCTCCCCTGCACGGATACTCCGCGCCCAGGCCACCCCGCTCATGTGGTTCGACACGCTCATCTATGAGCGGATTGGAAATCTTCCTCTCCCCCCTTCGACACGCTCAGGGTGAACGGAAAGAGGGGCCCGCTCGTGGGGTTCCCCTGCCCGTTCGTGGTGAGCCTCGTCAACCGCTACTTCCAAGACAACCCCGATGGGGTTCCCTTGCCCGTTCGTGGTGAGCCTCGTCAACCGCTACTTCCAAGACAACCCCGATGAGGTTCCCCTGCCCGTTCGTGGTGAGCCTCGTCAACCGCTACTTCCAAGACAACCCCGATGAGGTTCCCTTGCCCGTTCGTGGTGAGCCTCGTCAACCGCTACTTCCAAGACAACCCCGATGAGGTTCCCCTGCCCGTTCGTGGTGAGCCTCGTCAACCGCTACTTCCAAGACAACCCCGATGAGGTTCCCCTGCCCGTTCGTGGTGAGCCTCGTCAACCGCTACTTCCAAGACAACCCCGATGAGGTTCCCTTGCCCGTTCGTGGTGAGCCTCGTCAACCGCTACTTCCAAGACAACCCCGATGGGGTTCCCCTGCCCGTTCGTGGTGAGCCTCGTCAACCGCTACTTCCAAGACAACCCCGATGAGGTTCCCCTGTCCGTTCGTGGTGAGCTTGTCGAACCATGCGAACGGAGCCGGAAGGCTTGTATACGTAGCGCTATTCCCATAAAATAGGGGCGCTCAATCACAGAATAGCGACTTGGAGGAAGAATGCCCATACTCCGAATAGGCCACACCCCGGACGCCGACGACGCCTTCATGTACTACGCAATCGCTCATGGGAAGGTGCCCGTAGGCGAGTACCAGGTACAGCATGTGCTGGAGGACATCCAGACCCTCAACAGTCGCGCGCTTGAGGGTGAGTTGGAGGGCACCGCCATCTCCGCCGGGGCCTACCCCCAGGTGGCCGACAAGTACCGCATCATGCGGGTGGGATCCTCCATCGGGCGTAACTACGGACCTATGGTGGTGGCGCTAGCCGAGCGGGCCGGCCTTCGGCTGGAGGGAGCGCGCATCGCCATTCCCGGAGAGTACACCACTGCGTTCCTGCTGCTGAGGCTGTACGCCGAGGGCTTCGAGGCCCTGCCTATGGCTTTCGACAGTATAGTCGGCGCCGTTCAAAGAGGAGAGGTGGACGCGGGGCTCCTCATCCATGAGGGACAGGTCACTTACGAAAGCCTGGGGCTGGCGAAGATCCTGGACCTGGGGGAGGCCTGGGGGCAGGATACCGGACTGCCCATTCCCCTTGGGCTGGACATGGTGCGCCGTGACCTGGGGGAGAGTGTGGAGTCGCTCATGGTACAGTCGTTGAAAGACAGCATCCTCTACGCCTTTGAGCACGAGGACGAAGCCCTGGACTACGCAATGCAGTTCAGCCGCGGTACCGACCGGGAGACGTGCCGCCGCTTTATTCGCATGTACGTAAACGAGGATACCCTTGACATGGGCGATGAGGGACAGAAGGCGCTGGAAACCCTGTTCGGCAAGGCGCTGGACAGGGCCATCATAGACGCCATGCCCCCCATAGACCTGATCTAAGCGCCTCGGCCCCGTTCGCGCGGCGAGTGGCTTCCGCCGGCCGGTCTGCTCACCGCCGCGTCCCGGAAGGCAACTGCCACACGGCGTTGGGTACATAATGCCGACTTCCCGTACGGCCGGAATGCTCTGCAAGGGGCAATTGGCCTGTATAATGAGGACGTACGGCCCCCCTTGTGGCCGCTCTAAGCTATGCTATTACGCTCGTTAGACCTTCTGCTTGAGAGTCCGGGGACGTTTGTCATCGTGTTCTCGACGTTTCTCGCCACCGTTGGGACGGCCCTGCTGGTGGCCATCACCGTCCACGAATTCAGCCATGCCGCCCTGGCATACGCCCTTGGAGACCCCACGTCCAAGCGACTGGGGCGGCTCTCCCTGAACCCTGTACGCCATCTGGACCCCGTGGGCACGATCATGATGCTGCTGGTGGGCTTTGGCTGGGGCAAGCCCGTGCCAGTCAACCCCAACAACCTGCGAAACGGAGGAAGAAGCGGCATGTCGATGGTATCGGCGGCCGGCCCCCTGTCCAACCTGGCAGCCGCAGCCATCTGCGCCGCGCCCATAAGGATGGGGCTTGTGCCCTGGCGCTCGCCATTTTTCTTCAGTGGGCTCCAGGGTCAGGGACTCAGCGGCCTGTTCGCCGACCTCCTGGGGTTCGTGATATTCTTCAACATCATTCTGGCCGTCTTCAACCTGCTGCCGTTCTCTCCACTGGACGGCTCCAAGGTACTAATTGGCATCCTCCCTCCCGGCCCGGCCGGCGCCCTTGCCCGCCTGGAGGCCGCGGGCCCTGTCGTCCTGCTGGGGATAATCATGGTAGACTGGGTAACGGACCTGAATTTGCTCTGGGGGGTTCTGGAGCCCATAGTGAATGTGGTAGGCTCTATTGTAGTGGGGCATGCCTTCTAGGATGCGCAGCCGGCTCGACGGGATGCGCGGCGACTCTACGTAGCACAGGCGCAAGGAGGCCGTAGTGGACAGAATAACCATCGTCGGCATGGGACTTATAGGAAGCTCCCTGGGAATGGCCTTGAAGAAGGCCGATGTGGGGATGGAGATAGTTGGCACCGACAGAGACAGGGCAGTCGCGGCGCAAGCGCAGAGGGCGGGGGCATCGGACCGCACGGAGAACAACCCCCTCACAGCCGTCCGCGGCGCCAAGATTGTGATACTTGCCACCCCGATCGGCGGCATACACGATCTGCTGCAGCTCTTTGGCCCTGAGCTGGAAGCCGGGACCATTGTGACGGACACGGGAAGCACCAAGGCCGAAGTGCTCAGATGGGCCGAGGAGTACCTACCAAATACCGTCAGCTTTGTGGGCGGTCATCCCATGGCCGGAAAGGAGCTATCCGGACCGGAAGCCGCCGAGGCGGACCTTTTTCAGGGCGCCACATACTGCATCATCCCCGGCAATGGCGCAGACCAGGTAGCCGTCCGCGTAGTGACCCAAATGGCCGAGGTCGTGGGGGCCAAACCCTACTTCATAGACGCTGCCGAGCACGACAGCTACGTAGCTGCCGTGAGCCACCTGCCCCTGGTCCTCTCAACGGTCCTGGTGAGGCTCAACTCCGGCAACCCAGCATGGCCGGAGGTAGCCAAGCTCGCATCCGGCGGGTTCAGGGACGTCAGCCGCCTGGCCGCCGGAAGCCCGGAGATGAGCAGAGACATATGCCTGACCAACCAGGAATCGATCAGCCGCTGGATAGACCGGTTCATAGAGGAGTTGAATACCTTCCGGGACCTTGTCCAGGAAGGCGACCAGCGAACTGTGGGACGCGCCTTCGATAACGCCTGGGAGGCACGGGACAGGTGGATGCAGAACAAGATAACCGCCCGGTCGGCGATCCCGGCCGTGGACCTGCCCACCACCGCCGAGTCTATGGGCGGGCTGCTCATGGGCGACAGGGCTGCCGGACGCCTCCGGCAGATGCTAGAATGGCAAAAGGACGACAAGAAGAACAAAAACTGAGGTAACCCATGAACAGATCCGTTCTTCCCGCAAAAGAGCTAACCGGTACGCTGGCCCCTCCGGCGGATAAGTCCGTCTCTCACAGGGCGGCCATTCTCAACAGCCTGGCGGCCGGAGAGGTGGTGATCGACAACTTCTCAGAGGGCGCCGATTGCGCGTCCACCCTCCAGTGCCTCCGCCTTCTGGGTGTGTCCGCAGAGAAGATGGCCCCGGAGGATAGCTCGTCGGAAGCGCCCAAGCTGAGGCTCGCGTCCCCCGGACTGGAGAACTTCCACGAGCCGGAAGACATCTTGAACGCCGAAAACAGCGGGACAACCATGCGATTCATCATGGGGCTGCTGGGGAACACGCCTTTTGTATCAATCGTCACGGGAGACCGCTCACTGCGCGCCAGGCCAATGGGGCGAGTGGTACAACCCCTTCGCTTGATGGGAGCCCAGGTCATGGGGCGCGGCGGCGACTCCCTGGCCCCACTGACCATCAGGGGAGGAGAGCTGAGGGGTATCGAGTACACGATGCCGGTAGCCAGCGCCCAGCTGAAGTCCGCCCTTTTGATGGCTGCGCTCTACGCAAAGGGCGAGACCGTTCTGCTTCAGCCCGCGCTCTCCAGAGACCACACCGAGAGAATGCTGCGGGCTATGGGAGCGGACCTGGTGGAGGACGGGCTGGCGCTTGTGGTCAGACCTGGGCCTCAGCTGAGACCCCTGGACGTAACCGTGTCCGGAGACATAAGCTCGGCAGCCTTCTGGATGGTCGCGGCGGCCGCTCACCCCAACGCTCGGATCAGGCTGGCCAACGTAGGCGTAAACCCCACGCGCGCCGGAGTGCTGGACGTGCTCAGGGACATGGGCGCGCGGATAAGCGCCGAGAACCCGCGGATGGAAGGCGGGGAGCCGGTGGCCGACCTCCTCATAGAGTCCAGCGAGCTCAACGGCGTGGAGATAGCCGGAGACATGATCCCGATAGTACAGGATGAGATACCGGCGCTGGCCCTGGCGGCCTCTCTTGCCAGGGGCGTCACCACCATACGGGACGCCCAGGAGCTGCGCTACAAGGAGTCGGATCGGTTGCGCGCCACTGCCACCGAGCTATCCCGGCTGGGAGCCAGGATAGAGGAGATCTCCGACGGCCTGGTCATAGAGGGCACAGGCTCGCTGAAAGGCGGGACCTGCAGCAGCTACGGGGACCATCGACTGGCCATGACGCTGGGAGTAGCGGGACTGCTGGCGGATGAAGAGGTGGTCATCACCGAGTCCGAGGTGGTGGATGTCTCCTACCCGAATTTCTGGGAAGACCTGGCATCGCTGAGGCCGGAGTGAACGGGGGAAACCGTGCGTCCTACCGAGAGACCCGTTAACGACCACGCCGGAGGAGGGCCGTTGCTGGTGGTCCTGTCCGGTCCTTCAGGAGTGGGAAAGGACTCGGTGCTGCGAGAGCTGAAGAGCCTGGACCACAAATGGCGCTTCACGGTAACAGTAACCACGCGCTCCCAGCGGCCCGGTGAAGAGGACGGCGTGGACTACTTCTTCCTGGACAGGGACGCCTTTCACCAGAGGGTGGAGAGCGGGGGCTTCCTGGAATGCGCCCAAGTCTACGGCAACTGGTATGGCGTGCCCAGAGACCAGGTATCGGACGCCTTGGAGAACGGCATGGACGTGATCATCAAGGCGGACGTCCAGGGCGCCGCCACCATCAAGGCCGCCGTCCCGGACGCCATACTCATATTCCTGATGCCCCCATCCACAGAGGAGCTGGAGCGCCGGCTGCGAGAGCGAAAGACGGAGACCACCCCTGACCTGGAGTTGCGCATCCGCACCGCCATGGATGAGCTGTATCAGCTGCCCCTCTTCGACTACGTGGTTGTCAACGATGCCCTGGAGTCTGCGGTAAGCCACATAAGCGCCATAGTCACGGCGGAGAAGTGCCGCATACCATCCCGGCGCGTGTCCCTGTAGGCCGTCTCCGCGCCGCGCGACCCCAAAGTCCCTTCCCCGTCTGAGGGGGAAGGCTGGGATGGGGGAGTTAAGAGAGCGCCACACATTTATGCAAAGGTCTCCTTCACGGGCATGACGGCATTGGGCCTGCCACGGTTCCGCTCATGCCCTTCGACAAGCTCAGGACGAGCGGAACGGGAGGGCTTCCCCGGCTGCCCCTCTCATGTGGTTCGACATGCTCACCCCCGTACTTGATACGGGGCAGGCTATGAGCGGAACGGGAGAGACACTCCAACCCACGTTGGCATTACCAGCGCTTGTGGAAAATACCGTGGCGTCCGGGCGTTTGATTTCAACGCCAAATGGCAATAGAATAGCAAGGCTTGGCTAGAACGTATTTGGGACGGGCAATGGCAGCAGAGCGCAAAATAGAGTATCCGGTCTCCGCAGGCGGAGTTGTATACAGGGTGGGAGGAGAAGGCGTGGACGTAGTTATCTGCGGGCTGCGCTCCCAGGACGGCTGGACGTGGGGGCTGCCCAAAGGGACGCCAGACCTTGGGGAGACCCTGGAAGAGACCGCCATACGAGAGGTGACGGAAGAAACGGGTCTGAAGGTAAGCCTGGAAGCGCCAATCGACTCCATTCGATACTGGTTCGTGCGTCCGGACGACGGGGTGAGGCGCCACAAGACGGTGCACTTCTACCTTATGAGCGCCGTGGGAGGCTCACTTGACGACCACGATCACGAATTTGACGAGGTTCGCTGGTCCAGCGGCGAGGAGTCCCTCCGCGCCCTGACCTACGCGAATGAGATCAACATACTGGAAAAAGCCATTGCGATGGTTTCGTAAATGGCAAAGAAAGCAGGAACCTGTGATTAGAGGAGAGATGACCATTCTCAGAGAGAAGCGCTTGGAGGATGCGGAGTTGGACTACGCATGGCGCGCCGACGAGGAGCTTGCAGCCCTGGACGCCACAACGCCCCTGAGAATGTCCTACTCCAGCTACGTCCGCCTGATAGAAGACGAGCTCCGCCACCCGGCGCCCTGGTCCAAGCGCTTTGCCATCGAGACCCACGATGGCAAGCTGATAGGCAGCTGCATGTACTACGACGTAGACACCGTCAGGAGCCAGACAGAGCTCGGCATAATGATAGGCGATAGAGACTACTGGAGCCGGGGCTACGGCACGGACGTTGTCAACACCCTGGTAAGCCACATCTTCTCCACCACCTCCTTGGGCCGGATCTACCTCCACACCCTGACCTGGAACATCAGGGCCCAGAAGTCATTTGGGAAATGCGGATTCGCCCCCTTGCGGCAGGTCAAGAGGAGCGGCTACGAATTCCTCCTCATGGAGCTCATGCGGGACAAGTGGGAGAGCCTGAGGAGCGAAACCCCACCCCAACCGGAGGCCGAGCCCGGCCCGTAGAGCCGGCCGCGACCATCCGCAGTACCGACCCCTGAGCGCTTCCAGCGTAATTGAGCAAGGCTTGACGGATCCCGCTGCTGTACGTTCAATGACGTTGGAGGTCGGCTTGGCGGGCGCAACTCACACGCCGAGCTATGTACGTATTGCGTCAAGCGGGAGTAAACACTAAAATAGACAGGCAAGCCCATGTTGAGTCCCAGTTGGGACCGGGGAGAAGAGTGCGGATGCAGGCCCCTGTAGCTCAGGCGGACAGAGCATCGGTTTCCTAAACCGAGCGCCCCGGTTCGAGTCCGGGCAGGGGTACCATATATTGAAATTTGGCACACAGTCCTGCATTGTTGTGGGGGCTTTTACAGGAGTGTAGCTCAGTTGGCTAGAGCAGCGGTCTCCAAAACCGCAGGTCGGGGGTTCGAGTCCTCCCACTCCTGCCACAATAAGGCGCCTACTGCCGAGGTGGTGGAATTGGTAGACACGCGGTCTTGAGGGGGCCGTGGGTGCAAACCCGTAGGAGTTCAAATCTCCTCCTCGGCACCAAAAAATGGTACAATAGCGGCAAGGCGACGTAGCCAAGCGGTTAAGGCGGAGCTCTGCAAAAGCTCTATTCGGCGGTTCGAGTCCGCCCGTCGCCTCCATAGCGTCCGGGAGTACGGAGCAGAACGGGGATCAGCGCCCCTTCTGCTCTTTTGTTTGAAACCGCCTTACAAGCCCAGGTGGCGGAAGGGTAGACGCGGCGGACTTAAAATCCGCTCCCCGCAAGGGGGTGTGGGTTCGAATCCCTCCCTGGGCACAATGTACGCCTGCTTCTTACATGCGGAAGGCGTTGCAGAAGCGGGACTTGGCGCCGTGCCCGGCCCTACTCGAACCACAGGTTTACAACCCCCACCCGGACTCTCCCCTCCTCACGATGGCGCTGACGGGCCTGCTCGACCCGTTGCGATAGCTCATCACACCCTGAATAAAGCCGCTCTCTTTGTCGTTGAAGCTGTGGCTTATCTCCAACTCCGAGTAGCCGAAGTACAGATTGGGTGTGGATGAGATCTTTCGCCTGTATATTGGCCCTTGCTGCCCCGGCCTCCCACCGCCGGGAAGCTACCGCAAACAGCGCATCCATGCGATAATAGCCCGCGATCTCCAGCCTTGGCCGGCGATTATCCTGCGCGCGGACTGGCGCCATGGAGCGAGCATGGACTACGTAGTAGAGGACTGGCTGTGCCGATTCGTCGCATACCACAGGCCTGCCACAGCGCCGGAACAGGTGGTTATGAACCCGTTGGATGAGGTGATCGACACCCTGGAAGAGGGCTACGCCCGGGCGAATGAGATAGTGGAGGCTGCCAGGAGCAGGTACGAAGAGGGGCTGATGTGGATAGAGATCGAGACCCTGGACCGCGCGGGGCAATGGAATGCCGTGAGGCGGTTTTATCCGGAAGGCTCCTGACAAGACGAGTCACCGGGCCGGGAACAGGCGGGCGGCGCGCCCTGCCCTGTCCACCGCAAACTTGCCTCAAAACCCCAATGCGGGTACACTGTCCACATCAGTCCTGACCTTGAGGAGTTTCCGTGACATCCTTCAACGAAAAACTGACCTCCGCCTCCCGGAAGAACGCCTCGCTGCTGTGCGTGGGGTTGGACCCGGACCCTGCCCTCATGCCCATTGATGACGTGCTGGAGTTCAACAAGGCCATCATAGAAGCCACCGCGGACCAGGTCTGCTGCTACAAGCCCAACATCGCCTTCTACGAGGCGCTGGGGATACCCGGCCTGGAGGCCCTTCAGCGCACCCTGGAGCACATACCGGAGGACATTCCAGTAATCATAGACGCCAAGCGCGGCGACATCGGTTCTACGGCCAAGGCGTACGCCAGGGCTGTCTTCGAGTGGTGGGGCTTCGACGCCGTGACGGTCAACCCGTACCTCGGCAAAGACTCCCTGGAGCCGTTCCTGGAGTACGCCGACCGGGGCGTCTTGGCGCTGTGCCACACCTCCGGCCCGGGCTCCGTCGACTTCCAGGATCTTCCAGTGGGGAACGGCAGCTCACAGCGCCCCCTCTTCGAGGAGGTTGCCCTCAAGGTTCTGGAGTGGAACGGCAGAGGCAACGCCGGGCTTGTGGTGGGCGCCACATACCCTCAGCAGATGCAATCGGTCCGCAAGCTCTGCCCGGACATGGTGATACTGGCGCCAGGAGTAGGCGCTCAGGGCGGCGACCTGGAGAACACGGTCAAGTATGGAGTGAACGCGGACGGGGAAGGGCTTATAGTCAACTCCTCGCGGGGCATCATATTCGCATCCAGGGACAAAGACGACTTCGCAGACGCGTCAAGGCGGGCGGCCCAGGAGCTGCGACAGAGCATAAACAGGGCCAGAGAATGAGCAACCCGGCTATCATGGAGTGGGCCGTGGGCGACAAGGCCACCCTGCGCAAGGCGCACCCGTGCGGGGGCTACCGGTGGGAGGTGTACCGTGTGGGCGCGGATATCGGCATCCGTTGCGAAACGTGCGGCCACAGGGTCATGCTGGAGCGTCGCGCCCTTGAGAAACGCGCGGCAAGGGTCGATCAATCCCACTAGCGTATTGGAGCGGAAGGCCGGTGGCAGACGCCATCCAAATCGGCGGGGGTCCGACTCAGGATAACGCCAAATACACGCGCAGGTTATGCGGCGCACTTGTGCAAGCAATGAAGGAAACATATAATTGCTGGTAGTAGACTCACAAAAACCTGTCCGGTAGGTCCCCACTCCACCACCGAAGGCGTTAATTGAGTAAGGTATCGACTATTGCCATAGACGGCCCTGTAGCCGCAGGAAAATCCGCAGTGGGCGCCCTTTTGGCCGCTCGCCTGGGTTACCGATTCATTGACACTGGAGTAATGTACCGCGCCGTGACGTGGGCCGTCCTGAGAGACGGGATTGACCCGAACGATGAGGCGGCGGTTACGGCGCTGGCCGAACAGACCTGGATAGACGTGGAGAGCAGCGACGGCTCGGATGGATCGCGTATCAGCGTGAACGGCCACGATGTCACAGGGGAGCTCAGGACAAGGGTGATAGAGCAGGGTGTATCGCTAATCTCGCGCTTCACAGGAGTGCGACAGGCCATGGTGGCCCTCCAGAGGGATCTTGCCAGTCAGGGTATGTTGATCATGGTCGGCAGGGACATCGGCGCCGTCGTGCTTCCCGACGCCCGTCTCAAGATATTCCTCACGGCCTCCCCGGAGGAGCGGGCCCGCAGGCGCTGCCTGGAGATGAATGAGGCGGGGCAGCCCGCCGAGCTTGAGCAGGTCCTGGAAGAGCTGCTTCAACGTGACCGGCTGGACATGGAACGCGTCAACTCCCCCCTGCGTCCCGCAGACGGGGCCTACGTCCTCAACACGGAGAGCATAGACCTTACCCAGGTGGTGGAGCGCATACTGGCGCTGGCGGAGTACGACTGATGGGCGTGATATATAGTACGTCCAACGTGCTCCTGAGGGGCTCGTTGCGCATATTCGGGGATTGGAAAGTGGAAGGCAGGGAGTGCGTGCCACCGCGGGGCCCACTGATCATTGTGGCAAACCACCAGAGCAACATGGACCCGCCCATCCTGGCCGCCAGCATTCCCAGGCGCATCCGCTTCATGGCCAAGCGCGGCCTCTTCCACAACCCCGTGGCCTCTCGCTTCTTCAAAGCCTACGGGGCCTTCCCTCTCAACCAGAGCGGGAACGACCTGGCGGCCGTCCAGCGCAGCCTGCGGATACTGGAGGAAGACGGCGTTCTGGCCATGTTCCCGGAAGGGACCCGCAGCCCCAACGCCATGCGTAGAGCCCACCCGGGGGTCGCTGTGATCGCTCTCAAGTCGGATGCTCCCATTCTGCCTGTGGGGATAACCGGGACCGCGGCCATAGGCCCCCTCTGGCAGGTAGCCGTACCCAAGGGGACCTTCGGCATAAATATAGGCCAGCCATTCTCCTTGCCAAACATGGAGGGCGTCATAGTCCGAGGGCAGCTGGAGGCCATCACCACGATGATCATGGAGCGAGTTGCAGCCCTGCTGCCTGAGAGCTACAGGGGAGAGTACGCGCTGAAGAATAGTGAAACCGCCTCCGAAGTGGTCGGCGGAGAAAGCGCAAGCGGGGGTAGGTAGCCTTGTGCGGTATCATTGGATACGCCGGCTATAGAGAGGCTGCCCCCATCCTGCTGGACGGCCTTGCCAACCTGGAGTACAGGGGGTACGACAGCGCGGGCATATCCGTCATGGCCGCCAACGGCGACGTGGCGGTCAGGAAGGCTTCCGGCAAGCTGGAGAACCTGGTAATGTCCCTCCAGGGCGCCCTCCCCGGCGGAAACGTTGGAATCGGGCACACGCGGTGGGCCACCCACGGCCAGGCCAACAACTCCAACGCTCACCCTCTCCCCGACTGCCTGGAAGAGGTCATAGTGGCGCACAACGGCATCGTTGAGAACCACCTGGAGATCAAGGACGAGCTCATGGCCCAGGGGCACGCCTTCACGTCCGAAACGGACAGCGAGGTGATCCCCCACCTGATCGAGAACTTCCTGCGCCGGGGCGCGACTCCGGAAGAGGCGGTCCGCCTGGCGGCCCTCCGGTTGACTGGGGCCCACGCGGCGGTGGTCATATGCAAGCGAGAACCACGGAAGCTCATCGCGTTCAGGATCCGCAACGCCGGGGGGCTCCTGGTGGGATACGGGGAGAACGAGATGCTGCTGGCAAGCGACCTGCCGGCCATCATACCCCACACCCAGCGTGTCGCCTTCCTGTCCGCCGGAGAGATGGTGTCTCTGACCGGCGACTCAGCGTCATACGCATCCCTGGACGGCTCCGTTCTGGAGAAGGCGCCCCAGCTGCTTCCCTACGATCCGGTGTCCATCGCAAAGGGTGGGTACAAGCACTTCATGCTCAAGGAGATTGTGGAGCAACCCCAGGCCACCATAGCCACCCTTCGCGGTCGAGTGTCCTTCGACACCGGGGACGTTTCCCTGGAGGGATTGAACCTTACCGATTCGGACATCAAGGGCATCAATCGTGTGATATTCGTAGCAATGGGGACCAGCTTCAACGCCGCGCTGGTGGCGCGGTACATGATGGAGCGGCTGAGCGGACTCCCGTCGGAGGCGGAGAACGCCTCTGAGTTCAGGTACAGGGACCCTATCCTGGACTCCAGGACCCTTGTGGTCTCCATTGGACAGTCCGGGGAGACCGCCGATACGCTGTCGGCCATGGAGGAGGCCTCCGGCAAGGGGGCCAGACTCATAACCGTGTGCAACTCGGAGGGGAGCCAGGCCACCCGGCTGGCGGAGGGCTGTATCTATCTGCGGGCCGGGCCGGAGATAGGCGTGGCGTCCACTAAGACCTTCACCTGCTCCCTGGAAGCCCTGTACTTGCTGGCGGCGTACGTGGGGCGCCGGCGGGGGTTCCTCTCCCAGGCGGCCCTTGGAGAGGCACTGAAGGACCTGGCGCGACTCCCCGACCTGCTGAGCGACCTGGTATCCAATCAGGAGCCGTATATTGACCTGGCAGAACGGTACCAGGACAAGTCCCACTTCCTCTACATGGGACGCGGGCCAAACTACCCGGTGGCCCTGGAAGGCGCGCTAAAGCTCAAGGAGATCGCTTACACGCACGCTGAGGGATGTTCTGCCGGTGAGATAAAGCACGGGCCCATAGCCCTGGTTGACCAGGACATGCCCGTGGTTGCCATTGCCCCCAGGGACGGCCTGCGCGACAAGATGCTCAACAGCATATTCGAGGTGAAGGCCAGGGGCGGCATCGTCATAGCGCTGGCGACCGAGGGAGACGAGGAGATCGCCAATATAGCGGACCATGTTCTGTACATCCCGCCGCTGGCCCCGCTCCTCACGCCGATACTGGCCTCAGTCCCGTTGCAGCTTCTCGCCTTTCACATGGCAGTAAAGCGCGGGTGCGACATAGACCGGCCCAGGAACCTGGCAAAGTCCGTCACCGTGGAGTAGCCTCCGCCGCCTGCCATAGGCCTTCATACGCGGCATCGGCGGCGCGCTATACAAACCGGCGCGGTTATCACATACTGCGGTTGTGAGACTCTGTAATCCCCACCGCAAACGGAGGTCATGACATGCGGGTGTTGTTCACGGGGCAGACCGGCATAGACAAGAAGAGCCAGCTTCAAGCGCTCAGGGACTTCTGCGCCCGAAAAGGCAAGAGCATTGAAGCGGTGTTCAACATTGGCGACATCATGTACGAGGAGAGCCGGAAGTCCGGCGCAACCCTGAAGGAGGGGAAGATACTGGACCTTCCCCTGGCCCAGCTTGGCGCGCTGCGGCGCGGGGCGTTCAATCTAATCCGCAGCCATAGCTCAGGGATGCGCAACGTGTTCGTGAACTCCCACGCCGTCTTTCGATGGAACAACCGACTGATGAGGGCCTTTGAGCTTCCCGAAGTCAGGGAGTTCCAACCAGACGTCATCGTTACCCTCATAGATGACGTGGAGGCCGTCAAAATGCGCCTGGACGCGTTCAAAAGCTCAGGCGACCTGCCGCCGGACACCAAGTACAGCCTCAAGGACCTGCTCGTCTGGCGAGAGGAGGAGATGCTCGCATCCGAAATACTGGCCTCCGTCCTGGATGTCCCCCACTACGTCCTGGGAGTTTCGCTGGAGGAGGAGGTCTCTCCGGAACCCCTGGAGGTGGTCTACCATCTGATGTTCGAGCCCTGGAGGAAGAAGACCTACGTCAGCTACCCCATAAGCGACGCGCGAGCCAAGCCGGACATCTGGGAAAAGGTGGTCAGGTATCGCAAGCTCGCGCGCGCCTACATCACCGCCTTTGACCCCCTGATGATAGGCGAAAAGAGGCTGCTGGACCTGGTGCAGCAGGGGCAAAGCGAAGCGGAAGACATGGAATGTCCGGCGCTTGGGGAAACCGTGCTGCTGAGCCGCCGGGAGGTAGAGGCCATAAGGGATGACATAGACGGCCAGGTTGTGGCAAGAGACTTCAAGCTGATAGACCAGTCTGAGATGCTGGTGGCCTACTTCCCCGCCTATGCGGACGGCAACCCTCTGATCGCGGGCGGCGTACAATCGGAAATAGAGCACGCCGAAGCCTCCACCAAGGACATCGTCATTGTCTGGGAGGCGTCCCGCGATCCCACTCCCTTCATAGGACAGAAGGGAGACGGGCTGCTGCTGAGGAGCCTGGACGAGCTGGAAGACTACCTTAAATCCATCAGCCAGCGACCGGGACAGCAGGAAATGCCGTTATGAAGGCCCCAAACGGTTGAAAATGCGTCTCATACAGCCGTCCCGCCCCTTGGAGTACGCGAACCGGAGGACTGCTACAATCACAGAGAGCAACCCAAGCCCGTCTTTACAAGTGAGACCTGAGCTATGACCGCTGTGCAGGACGTCAAAAGCCGTGCAGAAATAGTGGAGGTAGTCTCGGATTACGCCGCCCTCCAGAAGGCTGGGCGTAACTTCAAGGCCAACTGCCCCTTCCACACGGAAAAGACCCCCTCCTTCTTCGTGTTCCCGGAGCGCCAGACGTGGCGCTGCTTTGGCGCGTGCGCCACCGGCGGCGACGTCATATCCTTCGTGATGAAGGCAGCGAACCTGGAGTTCAGCGAAGCCCTGGGCCAACTCGCAGAACGCACAGGGGTGACCCTGCCATCCAGACAAGCCAGGGGGAGGCAAGAAGCCCTGCACGGCATCAACGAAGAGGCGGCGGACTACTTCCGCATGGTCCTGGATTCCCAGGAGGGCGCCAAAGCCAGGGAATACCTGCGGCAGAGAGGCGTAGACCGGGAGACGGCAGAAATGTTCCGGCTGGGACTCAGCCCCGGCGGCCGCGAGTCCCTGCTCAGGCATCTGCTGGGGCGAGGCCACTCGGAACAGGAGGCACTCTCCGCAGGACTTGCCACAGGAGCCGAAAGCGGTGGGGCGCGCGATCTCTTCCACAGACGGCTCATGTTCCCAATCCTGGATGCCCCCGGGCGTATAGCCGGCTTTGGAGGCAGATCCCTGGACGATTCCACACCAAAGTACCTCAACACCCCTCGCACCTCCATCTTCGACAAGAGCGGCATCCTCTACGGGCTGTCCCTGGCAAAGGAGTCCATCGGCAGCGCCGGCGCAGCGGTCATAGTAGAGGGCTACATGGACGTCATCGCCGCGCGCCAGTACGGCTTTCGGAACGTGGTGGCCTCCATGGGCACTGCGTTGACCGGACAGCAGGTCTCCATGCTCAGGTCCCTGGCGTCAACCTACATTCTGGCCCTGGACCCCGACAACGCCGGCAAGGAGGCTACCCTGCGCAGCCTGGAATCGTCCTGGCAGGCGCTTCAAATCGACTATCTCCGGGCCGGTGGAAGGAGCGGGACGGTGTTCAGCCAACGCCACCTGAACGCATCACTGAAGGTGGCGGCCCTTCCCGCCGGCAAGGACCCGGACGCGTTGATCCGAGAGGACCCAGGTGAGTGGGAGAGGCTGATCTCGGAAGCGCAGCCCCTTCTGGACCATCTGCTGGCAGCGCTTCCGGCCCGCTTTGACCTGAACAGCGATGAGGGCAAGCGCCAACTGGTGGACTCCCTGGGCTCCTTCATCAGAGGGGAAGGAAACCCCTTCGTACACCGCAGATATCTTCGTCGTCTGGCGGACGTCGTTTCGTTGAGCGAAGCGGACCTGGAGCGATACATATGGCGGTCTCAGAGGCGCGCCCCCACTCCCAACAGGCGTGCGCCAACCGCCACCACCACCCTGAGCG
This sequence comes from Dehalococcoidia bacterium, assembly GCA_965221925.1. Lineage (GTDB taxonomy): Bacteria > Chloroflexota > Dehalococcoidia > Lucifugimonadales > UBA2985 > JAPPHY01. The sequence goes on from OZ244924.1 coordinate 1,910,567, forward strand.
CATCGCCACTGAGCTCGGCCAACCTGGAGGAGCACTGCCTGTCCCTTCTCCTGCGCCATACCGAGCTGAGAGAGAGCGGACTTGATATATCCCCGGACTACTTTGAGCAGTCGGAGAACAAAGATATCTTCACAAAGTGGGTTGCCTGTGATACAATAGAGGAGATTGCTGGGAGTTTGTCCACAGACCTGACGGAGCACCTTCAGGCCCTCCTGAGCATGGAGAACCCTCCGCTCAACATAAAGGAGCGGGAAAAGGACCTGCAGGCGGTGGTCAACCGGCTGAAAGAGCGCTACTTCAAGGTCCAGGAGCAGGCGCTGATGGAGCAGTTGGAGGAAGCCGACTGGACGGACATCTCCAGCCTCAGCCCCTCTCTCAATCAAGCCAGGGAGATCAACCAGCAACTGAAGGAGCTATTCTCCGGTCCAAATCCTACCAATACGTGAGATGGTGATATGGCAAGAAATCGAAATAACGAGCTAGACGAGCTAATAAGCGAGCTTTCGGAAGAGGGAGACGGGGCCTCGGAGAGCCTTCTGGCAACGGTGGGTTCCAACATAAGGGACGATGCCAAAGAGTTGGGCATCGACACCTCCGTTCCACAGGTCGACGGCGAGGTAGACGTGCCTGCAATCCCTACCTCTCTGGCCAAAGAGGAGTTGGAGGAGATAAGCGCCGCGGTGGAAGGCGGAGACGTAGAGCCTGAGCCCGACCTGGAAATCCCGGACATGATAGACGACCCCGTCCGGATGTACCTCCGGGAGATAGGCCGGGTCCACCTTCTGACCGCCCAGGGCGAGCGGACCCTTGCCCGCAGTATGGAGCGCTGCATACAGATCAAGAGCCTGGAGAATGAGATTGCCGCCCATAACGGCTGGCCCCCCAAAGCCTACGAAATAGTCCTCCTGCTCCTCAGACGCCTGGGCCAGGCCTCGTTCCTGGCGGAGGCTCTGGGTAGAAGACTGGACATTCCCGGCAGCCTGAGCCTCTGGCGCCTACGCTCAGACCCGGAAGTCCTTGCCGCCATAGACAGCGAGATAAACCTTGATATGGTTGCAGATCTGGCAATGGAGCTGGAATACCCTGCCGAAGAGCTGCGAAGGGACCTCCTCCGTCTGTCGGTCAACAGCCGTATAGTGCCGCCGGTCGTGTTCGACATCATAGGAGAGGAGACCCCGCTCAGCAGGCTGCCCCAGGCGCTGGAAGACTCGGGGGTCATCAGGGGTCTCATGGCGCGGGAGGCCGAACTGAAGACCAACCTGGATGAGGTAGTGGAGGAGGGTGTAAGAGCGCAGAGGCACCTGGCGGAAGCCAACCTGCGGTTGGTGGTAAGCGTCGCCAAAAAATACATCGGCCGCGGCATGTCCCTGCTGGACCTGGTCCAGGAAGGGAACATTGGCCTGATCCGCGCCGTGGAGAAGTTTGACTATCGCAAGGGCTACAAGTTCAGCACCTACGCCACCTGGTGGATACGCCAGGCCATAACCAGGGCCATCGCCGACCAGGCCCGAACCATTCGCATCCCCGTCCACATGGTGGAGACCATCAACAAGCTCATGCGCACCAGCCGGCGGCTGGTACAGGACTTTGGACGCGAGCCCACCAGCGAAGAGATTGGCCTAGACATGGAGCTCAGCCCGGAGAAGGTGCGGGAGATACTCAAGATCTCCCAGGAGCCGGTGTCTCTGGAGACCCCCATAGGCGAGGAGGAAGACAACCATCTGGGGGACTTCATAGAGGACAGGAGCGCCATTGCGCCCGCGGACGCCGCCTCTTACCAACTCCTGAAGGAGTTGGTTGAGGACGTTCTGGACACCCTCAACGTCCGGGAGCGCCGCGTCCTTCAGTTGCGCTTCGGCCTGGAGGACGGCCGCAGCCGCACCCTGGAAGAGGTTGGGAGAGAGTTCGGCGTAACTCGGGAGCGTATCCGCCAGATAGAGGCAAAGGCCCTGCGAAGACTCCGCCATCCCTCCCGCTCCAGGAAGCTCAAGGACTTCCTGGAATAGCTCGCTCCGGTACGCGGGGATCCTGATTGGAACAGTAGGAAGGTCGGCCCGTCTGAGACGGGTCGACCTTCCTGATGTACGGGGCATAACAGAGCGGACTAGTGGCCGGATTTACCGGGAATCAGCTCACGACCAGGGAGTATCTCTCCGTAAACTCCTCCTTGGACATGTTAGCGGCATCGGCCAGTCCGGCCAGTGTCCGTGGGTCTTCCAAGTCTCGCCTCTCCAGCCGGATCATGTACTGCCGGGCGGTCTTGTAGTGCGCCGAGTCGACATCCACCATGCGCACCCGCGTCCTGCCGGTGTCTGGGTCTCGGAGCTCTCGCAGAGGTATGGCAGTCAGGCTCCCCCCCTCTAGGCAGATCAGCGACCCGCGCAACAGGTCATCCCTGGTCTCTTCCATGAGAAAGCGGACAGCCCCGTAACCCAACGTGCGCGTGTAGTCGATGTCGAACGGAACAGGCGCAGCAGAGCGCAATCCGTAGCCGATGGAATAATCGACGAGCGGCAGATTCTCACCCCGTTCGGCAAACCTCCGCTGCACCTCCTGCCGGAGGATCATAGCCAGTGGTATCTCACCAAGACGAATGTGTCCATAGGGGTCGTGGGTCACCACCACGCCGGGGACCTGGGCCAGCTCCTCCTGGTCAAGCCTGCTGCCTATGCCCTCAGCGACTACCACGATGCCATGCCTCTGGCCCATGAACCGCCGCTTGAGGATGGCTCCCTCAATGACCTTGCAGACCTGCTCAAGCGAAAGGCGCGGCCTGGAGAACTCCTCCGGGATTATGGTAATGGTGGCTCCCGCCGACTTGCCTATGCCCAACGCAAGATGCCCGGCTGTGCGCCCCATCACCACCACCAGGTACCAGCGGTTGGTGGTGCGCGAGTCCTCCATAATGTTGAGCACAATCTCGGCTCCCACCTGCCGCGCGGTCTCAAAGCCAAAGGTAGGCATCCCGCCGGGCAGAGGCAGGTCGTTGTCTATGGTCTTGGGAACGTGGACCACCCGCAGCGATTCATAGGAGGCGTCGGCCACCTCGGCGGCTCCAAAGGCGGTGTCGTCGCCGCCAATGGTGACAAGATAGCCTATGCCCAACTCCTTGAGGGTCTGGCCAACCCTCTGCAAGTGTTCCGGCTGCCGCGTAGGGTTGGCCCTGGAAGTGCGCAGGACGGAGCCGCCCTGGAAGTGGATACGCGAGACGTCGGCAATGGACAGTGGCTGCACTTTGTCTGTGCGGCCTTGTATCAGATGCTCAAACCCATCGTAGATGCCCATCACCTGGAGACCGGAGTTGATGGCCTCTATAGTGACGGAGCTTATGACGCTGTTGATGCCGGGCGCGGGCCCGCCTCCCACCAGAATACCAAGTCTATCGGAAGTCACCATCTTACGGCCTCCTTCATCTCAGCGCTTCTAAAGAACAGGAATAAAGGCAATAGCGGTCCCGAAAAACTGCGGGGTGAGGTACTCCCTTCAACATAGATCGTCATATGGTACCCCAGGCAGGACTCGAACCCGCAACCTACGGCTTAGAAGGCCGCCGCTCTATCCTTTGAGCTACTGGGGCAGTTGTAGCTGACACATCCATTTTAGCAACCGTGGGCCGGGCCGCCAAGGCTCGGCTTCTCCGGGGCCCCGCCTCTAGTCCTCGGAGGATGTGCGTACCCTGTGCACCGTCAGGCCCCCCACGCCAATGCGGCCGATGTCCCTAATGCTCAATCGACCTACTTCTCCTCTGGTGGTGACGTACTTCTGCACCTGGGCTCCAATGGACTTTGAGGCCACGATCGCTATCAGAGCCCAGGAGGCCATCCTGGGAATGCTCCTCAACCGGCGCCGGCTGTCCAGGCCCAGAGCGCAGGCAATCGAGGCCAGCGTTGCAGCCACCACCAGGTTGGTGCCGCAGTAAGGGGATACGGCGAGCTCCTCTTCCCCCGCCTTCAGACGCTCAAGGGCCTCATCTGCGGCTTGGGACAGCGCATCCGTGGGCACGTCTCCATATACCAGGAACCCCCACTGGGTGGAGTTCCCTCCCAGAATACCCCTCTCGCCCAACTTGGAGTGGGCAATTGTTATGGTGGCGTGCTCCAGGGCGTGGTTTCTGCGTATTTTCTGAAGAAAATCCAGGTTCAAGCTGTCCTCCGTGCCGTCGAGACCTTACGCCAATCATACCATTCTTGAAGGCTCCATGTACACATGGGCAGCGCGCGGCGCTCTCTACAGGCGCCGGTTATGCCAACGTTGGTTGGAGCGCCACCAACTCCCCTACCCCTCCTAGGAGTCTGTCCGAGAAACAATGTTCTAAACTATATGCGTCATTAGTGGAGTGTAAAAACGCTAATTACTCCACGGCAAAGTCCAGATTGCTGTAAACAGGTTATTGCGTGGCGGTTTTCGTCTCCCGGAACGAATCCTCGGACAGGCTCCTAGCTTGCCCCGCGCTTGATGCGGGGCAAGCTCCGTACTTGATACGGGGGATGAGCCGAGTTCCCTTTCCCGCTCGTGGTGAGCATGTCGAACCACATGAGCGGATAGACTGCGGGCGTAGCTGTGGCCGCTCACTTACTTCGACAAGCTCAGCATGAGCGGTGTCGCGCGCCATAACCGGCGCCTGTAGAGATTGCCGGGGATTGACCGGCGTTGAAAGGCGGGCTTATGATGCCACCACCCCGTTTGGGCTGCCGTCCGGGTCGAGGCGGCCGCCCCACACGGGAAATCCCGGCGAAAAGGAAACGCTGCCACCCTTCCATGAGAGACATCCTGCATGACCTCTCCGATTGGCTTCTCGGATTCGCAGATAGCGACTGGGCCATCGTCGTCCTGCTCTCCAGCGCATTTGCCGAGTCCATCTTCTTTCCGATACCACCCGACCCGCTCCTGCTGGCCGTGGCGATTGCCCAGCAGCCTATTGCGGTACTGCTTGGGTTGCTCGTAGCGGTCGCATCGGTTTCCGGCGCAGTCGTGGGGCACGCGCTGGGTATGCGGCTCGGCAGGCCCATTCTTGCGAGGATGTTCAGCGAAAGCAAGGTGGCCTACGTTGACCGGCTCTTTGAGCGGTACGGGCTGTGGGCCATCCTGATAGCCGCGTTCACGCCGGTGCCGTACAAGGTCTTCGCAATCGCCGCCGGCGTGTGGCGCATGGACAGGCGAAAGTTCATCGTCGCATCCGCCATAGGACGCGGCGCCCGGTTCATGACTCTAGGAGTCCTCGTCTTCCTGTTCGGCGAGCAGATAGAGGCGTTCCTGAGCAGCAACTTCGAGCTCCTGACCTACGGCATCGCGGTATTCGCGGTTGCTCTGGGGGGCGCGTGGTACGTCATCCATCGCCTTCGTGGGGCGCGGGGCATCGAGTAGGCGCCTGCCCGCTCTAACCCACGCTCCCGGTGGGACGACGCGCGCCGTCCGTCATGCCCGCTCACTTGGTTCGACCCCACTACCCATGAGCTGGGCGACGGGGGCAATCGCAGCGGTACGCCTCGGCTGCCGTTTTCCAACCCTGGCCTAATCTGGTATCCTGAGATGTCTTGACGCAGACCTTTGAACTATCGGAGGGTGGTGAGACTATGTACCCAATAGACCTGAGCGGCAAGAATGGAGTGGTCTTCGGAGTCGCCAACGAGCACAGCATAGCCTGGCCCATCGCCAGGATACTGCACAAAGCAGGGGCGCGATTGGCGGTCACATATCAGAACGAAAGGTTCGGCAGCCGGGTGTCGCGACTCACAGAGTCGCTGGAAGACGTGCTGCTCCTGGAGTGCGACGTGACCCGGGACGACTCAATAATCGCAGCGTTCGACAGGATGGAGCGGGAGTTCGGCCGCCTGGACTTCATGGTTCACAGCATCGCTTACGCCAACAGAGAGGACCTGATGGGTGGGTTCTCCAAGACCTCCAGGGACAGCTTTCTCATGTCCCTGAACATCAGCGCCTACTCCCTGCTTCCACTGGTCAGGCGCTCCGCCCCACTCATGCAAGGAGGTGGGAGCGTTGTGGCCATGACGTTTCAGGCATCGGAGCGGGTGTTCCCCGGATACAACGTCATGGGCACCGCCAAGGCGGCCCTGGAGAACGAGGTGCGACAGCTATCGGAGGAGTATGGCCGGGAGAATCTCAGGATCAACGCCTTATCCGCCGGCCCCCTGGAGACCCTGGCGTCCCGGGGGATTCACGGGTTTCCGGACATGAGGAAGGCCCATGCGGAGCGGGCCCCGCTGAAGCGCAACATCACTCACGAGGAGGTTGCCAAGACAGCGCTGTTTCTGTGCAGCGACATGTCCAGCGGGATCACCGGCTCCATCATACCGGTGGACGCGGGATACCACATCATGGGTATCTAGTTATTCTCTACAGGCGCTGGTAATGCCAACGTCGGTTGGGGCGCCACTCTTTTCCCGCTCGTGGTGAGCCTGCCGAACCATAGGAGCGGGAAGACTGCGGGCGTGGCTGCCGGAGCTCCTGTACTTCGACAAGCTCGGTATGAGCGGTGTCGCGCGCCATAACCAGCGCCTGTAGAGGATGTCAGTATCCAGGCGGCCCCGGACACCTATCGGCAACCCAAGCCCAACCACCCCGGGCCTGCGGGCCCCGTCAGCACGAACCCTAAAACCGACTCGTTACAGGCTTTTAGTATCGTATCCGGGGGTCAAGCCAGCCGTAGGTGAGGTCCACCAGCAGATTGGTGATTATGATCCACGCTGCAAAGAACAGGACCAGTGTCTGCACCACGGGATAGTCCCACCTGGTCAGACTGTAGACCAGGTACTGCCCCATTCCGGGCAGCAGGAAGATGGTTTCCAGGATTACAGACCCGCCAAGAATACCCGCAATCTGGATGCCGATGATGGTGACCACCGGCAGCATGGCGTTCTTCATGGCATGGCGGTATACCACTATGAAATGCCTCAGTCCCTTGGCGTGCGCGGTCCTGATATAGTCCTGCCGCAGCACCTCCAGCATGGTGGAGCGCATCATCCTGGCCTTGGTAGCCATGGACGACGTGCCCAAGGCAAAAGCCGGCCAGAAGAACATCCCCAAGTTGTGGAACGGATTCTGCCATATGGAGACATATTCCAGCCGCGGGCTCCAGTTGAAGAAGAGCACCCCCCCCAGGATCACCATAGTGGCTATCCAGAAGTTGGGTATAGACAGCCCCAGCAGGGAGCTCATCCGGACCAAATAATCCACCCAGGTATCCTGCCTCAGGGCCATGATGATCCCGGCGGGTATTCCCAGCACAACCGAGATTAACAGGGTGATCACGGCAAGCTCAAAGGTCAGGGGCATCTTCCTCTTGATCTCGCCCCATATGGGCTTGCTGTCAACGAGCGACACGCCCCACTGAAGCGTGACGAAGTCCTGCATCCAGGTGATGTATTGCACTGGCAGGGGCGCATTCAAACCAAGCTGCTCACGCAGCAAGTCGGCCGTTTCCTCCGAGTAGAACGCGTCTTCTCCGCCCAGTATTACGTCCACCACATCCCCGGGCGCAACGCGCATGATGGCGAAGACCATCAACGACACCAGCACCGCGGTGATGGCGCCGAGGTAGAGCCTCCGTAGCGTGTACTGTAGCATGGTTCCTCCCAGTCTCTTTATGAGGTCCCAAAGTCCCAAATTCAGGCTTGATACCCGATTATACCACTCTTCCGGTCCTCTTGTACCGCCAAGTATTACATTATCGACCCTGCCCGCGCGGATACCCCGAACGGCCTTGCAGGCCATACCTCAAGCGTGCGCCCCCGGGACGGTGAGATTGTCCACCATAGAGGTGACTATCTTGGCGCCGTCCAGCCCGCGTGCCCTAGCCTCCGGCGTAAGAATGAGGCGATGAGCAAGTACCGCAACGGCCAACTCCTTCACGTCGTCCGGGATGACGAACTCGCGGCCTCGAATGAGCGCCAAGGCCTGACTGGCGCGGAACAGCGACAGAGAGCCTCTGTGCGAGGCTCCCAGCGCCACGTCCTGATGCTGCCGCGACGCCTGGGTCAAGGAGACTATATAGTGGCGCACAAGGGGGTCTACGTATACCCTCTTGGTCTCCTCCTGCACCAGAATCAGCTTCTCCGGCGTCGTGACCGAGGACAGCTCCTCAATGGGGTTCTGCCGCTCCTGGCGCCCTATGATGTCTATCTCCTCATCAAAGCTGGCGTACCCCAGGGTAACCCGTATTGTGAACCTGTCCAGCTCAGCCTCCGGAAGGGGGAAAATGCCGTGGTACTCCACCGGGTTCAGCGTGGCGATTATGAAGAACGGCCTGTCCATCTCATAGGTCACGCCGTCTACGGTTACCCGATGTTCCTCCATTGCCTCCAGCAGGGCGGCCTGGGTCTTGGAAGGAGCCCTGTTGATCTCGTCCGCCAGGACCACCTGTGTCATAAGCGGCCCCTGCCTGAACTCGAACTCCCCCGTCTTCTGGTTGTATATGTTGACCCCGGTTATATCGCTGGGCAGGAGGTCCGGGACAAACTGGATACGCTTGAAGTTGCACCCGGAAGAGAGGGCCATTGCCTTGGCCAGAGTGGTCTTCCCCAACCCTGGAGCGTCTTCGATGAGCAGATGGCCCTGTGACATCAGGGCGACCAGACCCATCTCAATGGCCTGCTCCTTGCCTACGATAACACTCTTGATATTGTCCAGCGCCTTAAGCGCTATCTGTGATGCTTCGGCTAGTTGATTCAAACCTTCCTCTCAAAACCCCAGTTTTTTGATATTCACCTAGTTTACCACGACAAAGCCCTGTTGTGTTAGCCCCTATCAGACCCGGACCGGCCTGCCGAAACACGACTAGCCGGCAGGAGCGGTCTCCCCAACCTGCTTCAGGTGAGATGAGAGCGCCCTCTTTATACGACGCCAAGCCCAGACCAGGCGCATCTCCTCCATTGCCGTGGGCCTTATCCCTCCATACCTCTCTCGCACAAAGCTCCTGGACACTAGGTCTACCTCCTCCCTCATCTCCGGCATCAGCGCCGACAGCCTCCGCGAAAACTCCAGCGCCGTCTGCGACCGCGACGGCGGAAAGCCCAGGAAGCCAACCAAACGGTACACTCTCTCGTACGCCGTCTGTCCCGTCCCCAACCTTCCGTACTGCCTCATCCACAGGACCTGCAGCAGGACAACCCCTATCATTACGAACAGGAGGAACAGGCCCCCTCCCAACCCCAGGGGTGTGCCAAAGTAGCGCACCGGGAGGGGCTTGGGGCCATCGCCTCCGGACAAGGGGCCTCCCGACTCATCCAGGATAGTCTCATCTCCCTGCGGGTCCAGCGACCCACCCAGATCGGACAGCTCGCCGCTGCCCTCAGTTGCGGACAAGTCGCCAATGGCGAATGGGCTTGTTGGGAGGCTGCGGGGGCGGAGTGGATAGATGGGAGTGGGTTCAAATGGCACCCATCCCACCTCGCCAAAGTAGACCTCCGGCCAAGAGTGGCTGTCCTTGTCGCGCACCATGAAGCCCTCCGCATCGGGGTCAATTTCTCCAAAGCCAAAACCAAGCACCAGGCGGGTGGGAATTCCCTGGGTCCTCAGCATCACAGCCATAGAAGAAGCGAAGTAATCGCTGAAGCCTTCCCCGGACTCAAACAGGAAGTAGTCCACGGTGTCGGCGTCATGGGGAATGTCCTGCTGTGAGACGGTATACTCCAGGCCCCTCAGATAGGCCTCAATGGCCACAGCCTTGTCGTAGACGTTGGTTGCCCCGGACGTAAGGTCGGACGCCAGCGCTGAGACCCTACCGGGCAGCGAGCTGGGCGTTTCAAGGTAACGTTCCCGTATCCCCGGGGGGTACACCTCCAGCGCGTTGCGCATGGATTCCTCGCTGGCGTAGGTGAACTGCGAAGTAACGCTATATTTGCTCCCTTCCTCCAATCGCTCAAAGGGCTCAACGGCGACGGTAGAGGCTATCAGCGGCAGCCGTTCCACCTCCAGGCCCACCGTCCTTCCAGGGCCCTCGAAGGCTTGCCTCAGGTCTGAATAGTAGGAAACCGCTTCCGTATCCAGCTCTGTAGTAGTTCTGCCACCGGAGGGAGACTCGTCCTTGATCACCTTGGACACCACCATATCTTGCGGAATGCTCCAGACCTCCGGGTTTCCCGACGCGCTGGACGAAGCGCTCAGCGAGACGGCCAGCCTCTGCATGTCCTCGGGCAAGTCCCAGTTCTCCTCCGTGTCAACCAGGTCCACCTGGAAACTCTTGGGGGCGGGGATACTCTGTTGGGCGTTGGGCCTCATGGCAACCACGTTCCCCGCCACCATGAGGTACGGAGAGTTCACGTGCATCTCCACTGTGTAAGCAACGCCGGCCAGGCCCTCCTCCTCTTCATCCACCGTCTCCTGTCCCACCGATATCATGGGCCTGGATATGGTATTCTCAAACTTCCACGCCTTGCCGGTGTACTCGTCATAGGCTACGGCAGGCCAGTAGAGTGGATAACGGGCGCTTGAGAAGAGGATTGGGTCCTCGTCAGTGGGCACCGGCCGCAGCAACGGCAGCACCGACCCAAAGAAGCGTATGGAAGAGGGGTCGTGGCTTGGCACTGCGCCGAATATCCGGTAGAGCTCATCCTGAAGCCCATCCACCATCCTGTTCACCGGCTCGAAGACCCACTCCAGGGGCGAGGCAGGGTCCTCCCCAATGGGGGCAACTACGGTTATCCCCAGGATGGCGGCGCTCAGCAAGAGGCCGTGGGCCAGGGACAGGCGATGAAGCGAGGTTGGGTGAGGTGTGTCCTGCGCCTGAAACAGAGCGCGCATGTTCACGCTGTTCATGTGCGCCAGCATCATTAGGCCAAAGAAGAGGAAGACGAACAGGTAGATGGAGAACCGTTCCGGGAGATACGTCAGGTTGATTACCACTCCCATACCCACCGGCAGGAGGACTGCCCAGACGTTTCTATACTTGAAGAGAGCCCAGGAAGTGAGATAGGCCACCACCCAGGTTATTGCAATAATTGTGATGGAGAGGGGCAGGGTATCCGTCGTAGCGTCGTTTCCAACTATGGCAGACCACCACTCCACCAACCTGCTATTCAGCTCTCCGAACCTCAGGTACCACTGATCGGCCTCTGTAAGATATATACCGCCAAGGTAGGCTAGAAGCCCCCCCGCCAGGAGAGACAACGCGTGGTACGTCTTGGCGCGCTCCTTGAGGTCCACCGGCAGTAGCGCGGCCAACGCCCCCAGGAAGGCGATAAGCGCAAGAGGCGGCGACTCCACCCAACCGGCGGACTGCACCGATGCGGCGGCCGTTGCCAGGATGGCCACCTGGAGCCAGAAGGTGACGTTGATCCCCTGAAAGAGATTCCTTACCCGATAGGTCGGCGACAGATGGGAGACCCCGGCTTGCGCGGTCATGATCGCGCTCCTACTCGCTCCCCCGTCTCAGAGGCGCCGGTGAGACGCCAGGGATGCCGCAGGGCCAGCGAAATGTCTTCGCCCTTCCTGAGCAGGTAGGTGGGCGCTCCCCTTCGCTGAAGCCGGCTGATGAGAAGCCTGGGGTCACCGGCTGCGCCAAAGGACGTGGGGTCCACCAGGACCGCCGTTGCCGAGATGCCCTGCCGGATCGAGGACTCCAGGGCGACGCTCCATCCCGGGTCCAGGGAGGAGGTGACCACCACCAGAGAGACGGTCGGTGATGGGATATTGGACTGCCAGTAGCTTATGAGCTCTCTGAGAGGAACGGCGCCCTCGGCGCGCGCCTCGGTCAGGGCCATGCATATTCGGTCAAACGACGGAGAGCCTTCCTGGGGCGCCAGGGTGTACACGCGGTCGCCGAAGGACATCAGCCCCACAGCCCATCCCAAATCTGAGTAGCTTTTGGCAACGGAGGCTGCCGCAGTTATCGCATACTCCTCCGTATTCTCCAGCTCATCCCCTTGCTTAACCTCCCTCTGGAGGTCAAGGAGTATCCAGGCCGCGTCCTCCATTCCGCCGTCAAACTGCTTGAGCATAAGGCTTCCCCTGCGAGCCGTCGCAGGCCAGTGGATAAATCTGGCGCTGTCCTCTGAGCGGTGTTCCCGGATGGTGGAGACTGTAGCGGAGGCATCGGGAGCGCTCCTCAGAAGCAACCCTTCTCCAATGATGTCCCCCTGGGACGCGGAGAACGGCGGAATATCCACCATGTAAGGCAGCACCGCAAACTGCTCCGTGCCCGGCTTTCTGTGGCGCAGCCCAAATATGCCGAAGGGGTCTCGACTGGTAATGACCGGCTCTCCAATCCTGTAGACGCCCCGCTTCATCATGGGGATTCTCAAGACCACCGGACACTCTCCAAAGGGGGCCAGGTTGATCACCGCCGCCGTATTGTGGCCGGGCATCTCGGTCAGGTCCCTCACCTCAAGGCCGAACTTGGGCAGCGGGCTGGAGCTGCGAACAACGGCGTGGCTTTCCAGGTACTCTCCAACTCGGAGCTTGTCGTACGTCCTGTTGGAGGTGACGTTCGTCCCCATGCGATTCAGGAAAGCCCACAACAGGCTGAATGACATCACCAGCGCGGTGAGGAAGAACACGCGAAAGTACACGGGAACGCCGGAACCCAGCGCCAGGAGAAGGGTGACAACCAGCAATAACGATATGGCGTATATGCGCTTCATGGCTGCTCTGCCTGCGCCGACGTCCCGCTATCCACCTCGGGCCCGGCTCCGTACCCATCGCCATCCTTGAGATACACCTCCCAGCCGGCCATGAGAGCGGCCATCGCAGCCAGGGCGCCCGGGATGGTCCATGCCAGCACGGGCAGCAGCGGATACCTATCGAACGGGATGTGCTCGACGTCTGCCAGGAAGTGGGGGCCGCTGTAAGACCATGTGGACACCCACTCCAGGCCCAGGCCGGTTGCCAGCAGCGTGGCAATCCCAACGGCCGCCAGCCCCTTGCGGGCAAGGACTATCGCCAGGACTATCAGGCTGCTGATTCCAACGGGGATCATCACAACGAAGAACAGGCGATGGGGAACGAATATCAGTATGGAGCGGTTGGCAACGTCCCCAATCAGGGCCGCGCTGAAGTATAGGACCGTTATCGCCGATAGCAGTCCAACGCAGAGGAACGCTATGGAGGTCCGGTTGTCCCTCAAGCCGGGAATGGCCGTCTCTAGGAAGAGGAAGAGCAGAATGGGAATGGCCGTGGCGTACTGCCAAAGGGGAGGCGCCAGCTCCTGAATGTCCAGGAGAGTGGGAGTATCGTACTCTATGGGGAGAACCTGAAGCGCGGGCATAAGGATGAGCAGGGCAATGCAGACTCCCCAAGAAGCCAGCGCCATCATCCGGCGTCCTGAAACGGCAAAGGAGCCTGCCTGGAGCGCAAGGGCGCCCAGGCCAAGGGTCGCCAGCACAGCGGGCAACTGGAGCAGGGGCTTGGGCTGGCTCTGGGCCTCCACCAGCAGAACGCCGGACGCGGCAACCAGGGACACGCCAACGGCAGCGGCCGCCAGCCGGGTCAGCCCGTTTGCCTGTAGGTATGAGACACGGTCCATCTCCATGCTCTTCTGGACCTCCGCTCCCCAACGACCGGATAGAAAAAGACGCCTTCATCACTACGCTTGATGTCAGCGTCCCATTGGTAGATTGTACCACTTCACTCACCGGCAGCCAATACGGATTTTAGGCTCCTGCCGCGCCGTGAAAAGTAGGCTTCGCCAATGACCGTGCGTAGACTACGATATTCGTAACAAGCACGGGGGGGACTGCCGCCAAGCGCCAGTTGGGAGGGCGGCCGGTTGCGTACCAGGCTACAGCTTCCTGGACGCCGGGCTTGCGTCGCGCTCCGGCTCCCTGCCGGAGGCCATGACCTTGCGCAGCTCCACAACCTCGTCCCGCAGCAGGGCAGCCTTCTCGAACTCCAGAGCCCTGGCCGCCAGCTTCATCTGGGATTCCAGGTCCTTGATAATCCTCAGCAGGTCGTCCCTGGGCATATCACGGCGCGCCTGGTAGGTGGGGCGCTTCTCGGCCACGGTCTTGACCCGCTCCGTTATGTCCCTGATGGCCTTGTGAATGCCCTGGGGCGTTATGTCATGCTCCCTGTTGTAGGACTCCTGGACATCCCGCCGGCGATAGGTCTCGTCGATGGCCTTCCGCATGGAGTCGGTAATGTTATCGGCGTACATGATGACGTGCCCATCCGAGTGACGGGCCGCTCGCCCGATGGTCTGTATGAGAGACGACCCGGAGCGCAGGTAGCCCTCCTTGTCCGCGTCCAGAATGGCCACAAGGCTGACCTCCGGCAGGTCAAGGCCCTCTCTGAGAAGGTTGATGCCCACCACCACGTCGTACACCCCCAGGCGAAGGTCTCGGAGTATCTCGCTGCGCTCCAGCGTGTCGATCTCCGAGTGGAGATAGTGGGTCTTGACGTTCATCTCCTGGAGATAGTCCGCCAGTTCCTCCGCCATGCGCTTGGTCAGGGTTGTGACCAGGCAGCGCTCTCCCTTGTCAACCCGCAGGCGTATCTGGTACAGCAGGTCGTCTATCTGGCCCGTGGTGGGCTTCACCTCTATGGTGGGATCCAGCAAGCCCGTGGGGCGTATGACCTGCTCCACCACCTGCTGGCTGTGGCTGTACTCGTAGGCGCTGGGCGTAGCCGAAACGTATATCACCTGGTTTATATGCTGCTCCACCTCCTCAAAGTTCAACGGCCGGTTGTCCATGGCGGACGGCAGCCGGAAGCCGAAGTCCACCAGGGTCCGCTTTCTGGCCATGTCGCCGTGGTACATCCCGTGCAGCTGGGGAATTGTCATGTGGCTTTCGTCCACAAACAGCAGGTAATCATCCGGGAAGTAGTCCAGAAGACACCAGGGAGTGCTTCCCCTGGCGCGTCTTCCCAGAGGGGCGGAGTAGTTCTCCACCCCGGAGCAGTAGCCGGCCTCGCGCAGCATCTCCAGGTCGTACCGGGTGCGGTTCTCAAGGCGCTGGGCCTCCAGGAGCTTGCCCTGTTCCCGGAACCAGGCTACCCGCTCCTCCATCTCTGCCTCGATGTCGCGGATGGCAAGGTTCAGTTTCTCCTGAGAGGTGACAAAGTGCTTGGCCGGGTATATCGCCACCGAGTCCCGCTCTCCAAAGACCTCTCCGGTCAGGGGGTCCACCTCCACGATACGCTCCACCTCATTGCCCCAGAACTGTACCTGCACGGCCACTTCTTCATACGCGGGCAGGATCTCCAGGGTATCGCCCCGGACCCGGAACTTCCCCCTGGAGAGGTCCATATCGTTGCGTTCATACTGCTGGTCTATCAGACGTCTGATGAGGGCGGAGCGATTGCTCTGCTCACCTTTGTTGAGGAAGAGCACAAAGCTCTGGTACTCCTCCGGAGAGCCCAGGCCATAGATGCAGGAGACCGAGGCCACAATCAGCACGTCCCGCCGGGTGAGGAGGGATCGGGTGGCGGAGTGGCGCAGCTTGTCTATCTCATCGTTTATGTCCGCGTCCTTCTCCACGTAGGTGTCCGTCTGGGGAACGTAGGCCTCCGGCTGGTAGTAGTCGTAGTAGGACACAAAGTACTCGACGGCGTTGTTGGGAAAATACTCTTTGAACTCCGTGGCAAGCTGGGCCGCCAGGGTCTTGTTGTGGGCTACGACCAGTGTGGGGCGTTGGACCCTTTCGACGACGTTTGCCATCGTGAAGGTCTTACCGCTTCCTGTGACGCCCAGCAGGGCCTGATGCCGAAAGCCTCTGTTGACCCCTTCCACCAGCAGGTCAACGGCCCTGGGCTGATCCCCCGTGGGTTTGTAGTCCGAGACTATCTGAAAGTCAGGCATGGCGCCTTGGCCGGTAGCAGTATGGCGGCAGCATAGTTACCCCTATTCTAGCAGACCGTTGCGGGTCTATTCTATCCTCCAACCCTTCTCTCAAACCTCCGGAGCGGCCACCCACACCATATCCTCGCTGGAGTCGTCGAAGGGGCTGCGCTCAAAATCGCCGTACAGCTCCTCCACGCGAAAGCCCGCCAGCTCCAGCAGGTGCCGCGCCTCAAACCGGTGCAGATACCGTATCTGAAACTCGCGGTAGAGCCTTCTGACCACCTCTCCGTCCAGGTCCACCTCCTCCAGGATGGTGCGAGCATTGTTAATCTGGCTGTGGTTGTCAAAGCGGTTCTGGTGCCAGATGACCAGGCGGTGTCCCGTCTCAGGATGAGGAACGTCAAGGAAGTGGAACGGCGTGCTGCCGTCGTCGGTGAGCATCTCCAGGTCCGGAACGAATATGTCGAACACCAGCCTGCCGCCGGGAGCCAGATGGCCCTTGATGCGTCGCAGGCAGTCGCGCTGCTCCTCCACGTTGAGGAGGGAGAGGAAGCCTCGAAAGGGTATGATGACCAACGAGAACTCCCGGCCCAGGGAGAACTCCCTCATGTCGCCCTGCGTCCACGTAAGGTTGCCCAGGCCCCCGGACTTGGCGACAGCCTCTTGCAGCATCCTGGATGAGCTCTCCAGCCCGACGACCTCTACCCCGCTCCGCGCTATGGGTATGGCCACCCTGCCGGTGCCGCTGCCCAACTCCAGGACGGGGCCGCCAGACCTCTCCGCCTCTTCCACGTAGAAGAGGATGTCGTCCTGCTTCCAGGCGAAGGCCCAGTCGTACAGGCCTGCCCATTGGTCAAAGGAGTTCACAGGTAGCGCCTCCATGAAGAGTCGATTCTCCTCCCATCCTGCCGTGAACAGGGCTGCCCACTCTCCGCGGCGAGGTCAGTCCGGGAGGCGCGGGCCATTCAACCCTTGTACTGGTCCAGGGCTTCATCAGGGAAGTCGGCGTTGGTATACACCTTCTGGATGTCGTCCAGTTCCTCAAGGTGGTCCAGAAGGCGCAAGGTCTGATCGGCTACGCGTGTGTCCAGGAGGACGGTGTTGCGAGGCACCATTGACGTTTCGGCGGAGGTTACCTTCACTCCCTGCTGCTCAAGGGCGCTGCGCAGGGACTCCAGGTTCTCCTGGCCGGTATACAGCTCCAGGTAGGAGCCTTCCAGATTGAAGTCCTCGGCGCCGGCGTCTATGGCTGCCAGAGCTATGTCGTCTCCCAGGTCCGGCTCCACCTCGGCGGTGACGACTCCACGGAAATCAAAAATCCAGGACACGCATCCGGCTTCCCCAAGGCTGCCGCCCGCCCTCGTGAAGGAGGCACGCACGTCCGAGACGGTGCGTTTGCGGTTGTCGGTCAGGGCCTGGAGCATGATGGCTACCCCGCCGGGGCCATATCCTTCGTAGAGGGCCTCCTCCAGGCCGTCGCCGCCTCCCTCGCCGCCTCCGGCGCCCCGCTTGATGGCGCGCTCTACGTTGTCCAGGGGCATATTGCTCTCCCTGGCCCTCTGGACGGCCAGCCGCAGGCGCACGTTCATATCTGGGTTGTCACCGCCCTGCCTGGCCGCCACAGTTATCTCCCGAGCCAGCTTGGTGAACAGCTGGCCGCGTCGAGCGTCTGTGACGCCCTTCTGATGCTTTATTGTTGACCACTTGGAGTGACCGGACATCTGACCATCTCCTGAAAGAGAATTCGGCTAGCCCGCGTAGGGATTTTAACATCGGCAGCCGTCAAGGTCAAAACGGTGTACGGGGTCAGGAGAGAGGCGGCTTGAGGGCGTCGTCAGCGCAGGCCCTCCGGCAGATCCACGGTGATCCGGCCCTTCTCCAGATCCACGTCCAGGACAACGTCCTGAATGGCCGGCAGCAGGATTTCACTCCCTCCCTTGGAAACCACATAAACATCGTTGCTGCCGGTGCTGAGAATGTCCGTCACCGCGCCCAGGAGCTCCCCCGAAAGGGTACAGACCTCCATGTCCAAGATCTGGAAGTGATAGTAGCTGCCGGGAGAGAGGGGCGGGACCTGGTCAAGCGACACCTCCAACAGGGCCCCCTGAAGGCTTGTGGCATCCTCGCGGGTGTCTATGCCGATGAGCTTTAGCAGCGCCAGCCCCTTGTGCCATCTACAGCTCTGTATCTGAAGGGCGCGGCCCTGCGCCATAACCAGGCTCCCCCTGGAAAATCTCTGTGGATTGTCCGTGTGGGGCTGAACCCTAACTTCGCCCCCGTGTCCCCATACCCCGGCAACGACCCCCACGACAGCCACAGACGGCAAGCGATATTCGGAGCTTGGGGGAGATGAGTTCTGGCTCACGTCAGTGAGGCTGTCACCCTTGGTGGAGGATTCCATCGGAGGAACGTATCTGAGGGTTAGACTATCTCAAGGCTGGCCCGGACGTCCTCTTTCACCGCGCGAACGCGCAGCAACACGCGCATGGCCTGAGCAACCCTGCCCTGTCTGCCGATGATCTTGCCCTTATCCTCTTCCGCGACCTCCAGCTTGAGGACAATCTGGCCGTCTTCGTCGGATACCTCCGTGACCTTTACTTCGTCCGGGTTGGAGGCCAAAGACTTGGCAATGTACTCTATCAACTCTTTCATTTCTCGTTCAGCTTGTCGAGAATTCCCATCCTCTTCAGCATCCCACCCACCGGCTTCGAGGGCTGAGCGCCGTTGCCCAACCATCTCATAACCTTCTCCTCGTCCATCTTCACAGTGGGAGGATCCGTGAGGGGATCATAGTGGCCCACCTGGTCCACAAAGCTGCCGTCGCGCGGCGCCCTTGAATCGGCTACCACTATTCTGTAGCTGGGCTTCTTCTTGGCCCCGACTCTGCGTAATCGAATTCGTAGCATTTTGTCCTACTCAGCTATTATAGCGCCCGGCAATTCCTGGGGAATGTTGGCATTGTAGGGGTGGGCAGTCGCATTTGTCAACATCCACGCGGTACATCCTGGCGCCGGGTCGCGGGGCTTCCACAGCGCCAGGCGTTCAGGTATCATTCACCCAACAGTTATCATCTTGAAACTACTATGGAAATCAAGTCCAAAAGCATCCTGGATTACATTGGGAACACTCCGCTTGTGGAGATACCACGGATGAGCCCCAAGCCCGGAGTCCGTATCTTCGCCAAGCTGGAAGGGCATAATCCCACGGGAAGCATCAAAGACAGGGTGGCCCAATACCTGGTGCGGCAGGCGGAGGAACGCGGTGACCTGAAGCCGGGCCAGACCTTGATAGAGGCCAGCACCGGGAACACGGCCCTTGCCCTGGCCCTGGCAGCCAAGCAAAAAGGGTACAAGGTGAAGGCGGTGATGCTCCGCAGGGCAACCCCCGGAATGGCGGAGCTGCTGGCAACCTACGGCGTGGAGGTGATATGGTGCGCGCCACAGGCCGGGATGAAGGGCGCCATAGAGATGGCCGAGCGGCTGAGCCGGGAGAGCGGTTGGTTCAACACCCGCCAGTTTGAGAGCGCGGCCAACCTGCAGGCACACTACGAGACCACTGGGCCGGAGATCCTGGAAGCCATCCCGCAGGTGGACGTCTTCGTCGCCGGCATAGGCACTGGCGGGACCCTCATGGGCGCCGGCAAGAGGCTCAAGGAGCGCAACCCGCAGACCAGGGTAATAGGCGTGGAGCCCAGGATTGGCGACCAGATCCAGGGTCTGCGAAGCCTTCAGGAAGGCTACATACCACCCCTGCTGGACCTGGACATGCTGGACGGAAGGTTTCTTGTGGACACCGCGGAAGCCTTTGAATCCGCAAGGTCCCTGCTGGAGAACGAGGGTATACTCGCAGGCGTTTCCTCCGGGGCGGTCCTCAGCTGCGCCCGGCGGATAGCCGAGCGAATGGACAGCGGCAATATCGTCGTCATCTTCGCTGACGGCGGATGGAAGTACATGACGGCAGGCCCCTGGCGGGAAGAGATGGAGGCCAGGATGCTGAACCCGGACGATACCGCCTGGTGGTAGCCTGGGGCTAGAGCGGGGCCGGCATTCCGCGTTTTATCAGGAAGTACTCCATGCTATCGGCCAGGGCCATCAAACTGGCCTCGATGATGTTGCCTGAGGAGCCAACCGTCTGCCATTGGGTCTGTCCATCGGTGGACTCTATGAGCACCCTCACCACGGCCCGCGTGTCTTGGCCCTGGTCCACCACGCGCACCTTGTAGTCCAGCAGTCGGACCGCGTCCAACCAGGGATAGAATTCCAACAGGGCCTTGCGCAGGGCGTTGTCCAGGGCGTTCACCGGGCCGTTGCCCTCCGCGGCGGTGTGCATCACCCGGGACTCCACCTTCACCTTGACCACCGCCTCCGCCAGCATATCCTCGTGGACGTCCTCGACGCCGCGGCGTCGGTCCTCCACCAGCGCCATGATCTCCAGCAGCTCAAAGGGAGGCTTGTAACCTTCAATGGTCCTTCTCACCATCAGCTCGAAGGATGCCGCCGCGCCTTCGTACTGGAAGCCCTTGCTTTCCTGCGCCTTGAGCTTCTCCAGGAGAGACGTCACCTGCTCCCGGCTCACCTTGTCCGCCAACCCCATCTCATTGAGTCTAAGCAGGATATTCCCCCGCCCGGATAGCTCGGATATCACCACGCGCTTGGCGTTCCCCACCGTCTCCGGGGCAATGTGCTGGTAGCTCTCCTCAATCTTTGCCACCGCGGCCGCATGGAGTCCCCCCTTGTGGCTGAAGGAGCTGGCGCCTACGTATGGCTGCTGGCGATTGGGCGGAATGTTCACGGTCTCGCTGACGTAGTTGGACAGATCCGTGAGACTGGCCAGTTGCTCGTCTGTCACGCACTGAACGCCCATCTTCGCCTTCAGGTTGGCTATGATGGATAGGAGGTTGGCATTGCCACACCGCTCGCCGTACCCGTTGATCGTCCCCTGCACCTGGGTAACGCCCGACATCACCGCGGCCAGGGAGTTTGCCACCGCCATGTCGGCGTCGTTGTGGCAGTGGATACCCAGCGGGGTCTTCACCTCTCGAATCACCCTATGGATTATGTCGGTCATCTCTATGGTCAGGACGCCGCCGTTGGTGTCGCACAGAACCAGGCAGTCTGCTCCGGCCTCAGCAGCCGCCTTGACGCTCTGAATGGCGTACTCTGGGTTGGACTTGAATCCATCAAAGAAGTGCTCGGCGTCGTAGAATACAGTGCGCCCACGCTTCTTGAGGAAGGATACGGAGTCCGCAATCATAGCCAGGTTCTCCTCCAGGGTGGTCTCCAACACCCTGTGGACGTGGAGGTCTGAACTCTTCCCCACCAGCGTTACGGCCGGGGTTTCCGCGGCCAGAAGCGCCTGGATGTTGCCATCGTCCTCCACCCGTATGCCGGCGTGGCGAGTGCTCCCGAACGCGGAGATGCGGGCGTTGGAGAGGGAAATGTCTTTGACTCTTCGGAAGTACTCCACGTCCTTCGGATTGGATCCCGGCCACCCACCCTCAACGTAGTGGATACCCAACTCATCCAGCTTACGAGTAATCTTGATCTTGTCCTCCGCAGAGAGGGAGATGCCCTCCTGTTGCGCCCCGTCTCTAAGCGTAGTGTCGTATAGCTGTATCTCCATTGCTCCCCCCTACAAATAAAAAGCCCCGCCCCACAAGGGACGGGACATAAACTCCCGCGGTACCACCCTTTTTCCCCGATAACCGGGGCGCTCTGTTTTCAGGACACCGTCATGTCCCCGTACTGGTAACGGCTACGACCCCGGCCCGGTCTACTGGCCCCGCTCGCGGAGCTTTCGGCGAGCAGCTCAGGAGTGATTTTCCGAAGCGCCCTTCGCGTCTGCTCGCACCATTCCAGACTCGCTGGGCGAGGGTATGCTTCGTACTCGTCTCCGTCTTCGCTTTTACAAGCAGGACGGTATCACACAACGCGGGGGCAGGTCAAGACGACTGTGAAGCAGAGGACGGCCGGGATCAGGTCTCAGGGGCCGGACTGCCAGGCGGGGTCAGCCTGAACCTACTTGTCCTCCAGCTTTCGACCGATCTCGCGGAGGAAGTTCTCCACTCCGGGAGCCAATGGCGGGGTTTCCTCAGCCGGCTCAGGGTCCTGCTGGTCGTCGTAGTACTCTTCCAGCTTGGACACCAGGGCTTTGACCTGTGAGTTGTACTCCATCTGGCTGCCCACCTCCTGGTACTGCTCTGCGCCCCTGTCTGCCTCTACAAGGTGGGGGGGGAAATCGTAGAGAGCGCACAGGACTTCCATAAGCCTGGCCGTCCCGGCATAGTCCTCATCCAGGCTCAGGTAGTGGGGCAGATGCACCATGAAGTTGATCATCTCCGTGCCAAGGCTCTGGAGCTCCTCCGTCAACGAGTTCATTATGCTGGTGGGGCCCTGGTAGCCCCCCGTTGCCTGGCGGGGCGTGATGAGACCCGCCAGGCTCGGCATCTTCTCCATCTCAGGCGAACCAGTGATCCGGAGACGCCTGGTGTGTGGCACCGCGTTGTACATTCCGCTAATGCGGCAGTAGCTCTTTACGTCCAGCGCCCTGAACAGGTCGACGACGGACTTGACGTACCTCTCAGCAAAGGCGTGAGGCTCCATGAGATGGATAAAGAGGAAATCCGGGCCATCGTCCTGAGTCGTGTAGTATATGTTTGTGTTGGGGACCACTATCACCCTCTCGCCCTCCACAAACTTGGAGGTAGGGCGGTAGCGGGTGAAATCGAAGAAGGTCCCGGGACGACGCAGCTTACCCAACTCCCTAGCCCCAAAGTGGCTCTCCAGCCTCTCCAAGGCCAAAGTCCCAACACTTCCCGCGTCTACCCAGGGGTGAAGTAGGGCAATTGCATGGAGATCCTTGAGCTCCGGGACAGGCTCGTTGATGTCAAACGCACCAATTCTCATATATACATTTTCCCACAATACCGGGGATTTAGCAAATGGGCGGATATTACGGTAGTGTCTACAGGCGCCGGCAGTTGTCAACGCTGGCTGGAGCGCCATGTCGTTCCTGCAAAAGGAGACCATTGCATAACCGTCTGCCCGGGCCACAGAATCCCTTCCCACGTAACCGGGGGAGGGTTGTTCCCACATGTAGGGGCGGTTCGCGAACCGCCCCTACGCGGAAGGGCGGCCGCCTGTCATGCCGCCATTTCACCCATCTACAGCAGACATCCCTTTTGAGCGTACAAACATCTGTCTCTCACCTGGAAGCGGCACACACTCCCGGAGCTTCTCACATCTCTACGCTCTTCTCCCCGGAGAGGTAGGCTTCCGGCTCCTTGGAGAAGGCCACACGGCAGCCTGGGCCGCAGAAATAGTAGGTCTGCCCCTCGTGCTCGTGGGTCCCGCCGTTTGGGTTCTTGACGTTGACCTCCATGTGGCACACCGGGTCTATGGCCGGTTCACCCTTGCCGACGCTCAGGAACGGTATCCGCAGCATGTGAAGCCTCCTCTGTTGTTATCGAATATGCCTAGCTGAGCTTGGCCTTGCGCAGTCGCAGCGAGTTGGTGACCACGGAGACGGAGCTAAGCGCCATCGCGCCCGCGGCCATGACCGGATTGAGGAATCCGTAGTCTCCCAGGATGTACCGCAGAGGGCCGTCCGGAACGCCGGTGTTGAGGACTTCAAAGAACAGCACAAAGAAAAGGCCTGCGGCGACGGGTATCAGGACAGTGTTGTAGCCAAATGCCCAGAACAGGTTCTGCCATATAGTCCTGGTGGTGGCTTTGGACAGGGCGATGGCTTGTGGCACACCTCGCAGGTCGCCGCGCATGAGAGTGACATCGGCAGACGCGATGGCTACGTCGGTACCGGTGCCCAGGGCAATCCCGACATCTGCCCTGGTCAGGGCCGGGGCGTCGTTGATGCCGTCGCCCACCATAGCCACGGTCTTGCCCTCCTCCTGAAGCGAGCGTATCTTGTCGGCCTTCTGGTCCGGTAGCACCTCGGCAATAACCCGGTCAATGCCCACCTGCCCGGCTATGGCTCCGGCGGTGCGCCGGTCGTCGCCGGTGAGCATAATGACCTCCAGCCCCAGCTTGTGCATCGCCTCCACCGCCTCGCGGGACTCCGGCCTCAGCGTGTCTGCCACGGCGATGACCCCGGCCGCTTTGCCATCCATTGCTGCGAATATGGGCGTCTTGCCCTGCTCCGAAAGCTCACGACCCATGTCTTCCAGGCCGTCCAGGGGGACGCCCAGCTCCTTCATCAGGGCAGGGTTTCCCAGTACGACCGTGGAGCCGTTGACCTGGGCCTGGACGCCATGGCCCGGAAGGGCCTGGAACAGGGCGGCGTCTTCCAATGTTAACTCTCTTTCCGCGGCCGCCTCCACCAGCGCCTTGCCCAGAGGGTGCTCGGAGCCGCGCTCGGCGGACGCCGCCAGCCGGAGCAACTCCTTCTCCGGCAGATGAAGCGATACAACGTCCGTCACCACTGGCTTTCCCAGGGTTAGGGTGCCGGTCTTGTCCAATACCACAGTCTGAAGCCTGTATGCCCGCTCAAGCGCCTCCGCATTGCGTATCAGGATGCCGCGCTCTGCGCCCTTGCCCATGCCCACGACTATGGCGGTTGGCGTTGCCAGGCCAAGGGCGCAGGGACATGCGATAACCAGCACAGCAACGAGGTTTAGAATGGCAATGGGGACCACCGGCGAGACCGGGGCCCAGATTATCCATCCCACAAAGGTGACCAGGGCTATACCCAGGACCGCAGGCACGAAGCGGGCGGCTACCCTGTCCACCAGGCGCTGTATTGGCGCCTGCGACCCCTGGGCTTCCTGTACCAGCTGGATGATGTTGGCTAAGGCGGTGTCCTTGCCAATTCTGGTAGCCCTGAACCGGAAGCTGCCTACCTTGTTGATGGTTGCGCCGTAAACGGTGGAGCCGGCGCTCTTCTCCACCGGCAGGCTCTCTCCGGTGAGCATCGACTCATCGACTGCCGATTCGCCATCGGTCACCTCGCCGTCAACGGCTATCCTCTCGCCGGGACGCACTACCAGGATGTCGCCAAGAGCGACCTCATCAATGGGCACGTCGGTTTCCACGCCGTCCCTCACTACGGTGGCGGTCTTTGGCTGGAGGACCATGAGTTTGCGGATGGCCTCGGACGTCTGCCCCTTGGCGCGGGCCTCAAGCAGCCGCCCCAGCAGCACAAGGCAGATGACGATGGTGGATGCGTCGAAGTAGGTACCGGCGCTGTGGCTGAGCGCGCTGTTGGCGTGGACCAGATGCGCGTCGGCGAAGTATCCTTCGAAGAAGGTAAGGAAGGCACTGTAGCCGTACGCCACGCTGGTCCCAATGGCGATGAGGGTGTTCATGTTGGAGGTGCGGCGCTTCAGGGCGCCCCAGGCGCTCCGGTAAAAGGTCGCTCCAATCCAGAACTGCACCGGCGTCGCCAGCGTCCAGAGTATGAGGTTGAGTTGGAATGAAGTCAGGCCCAGGGTCTCAAGGGGGATGTACATGGTGACCATCATCACAGCGCCGACCACGCCGGCAATGATGACCTTGCGAGCCAGCGCCCTGACCTCACGGGTGCGGGCCAGGCGCTCCTCGCCCTCTTCGGCTCCCTCGTCGTCGACGCCCTCGACCGTGTAGCCCGCATCGTCCACCATCGCCTTCATGTCGGGCAGGGAGGCCTGCCCGGGGATGTACTCGACCGTTGCCTGCTCCGTAGCCAGGTTGACGCTGGCCGATATGACGCCGTCCACCTCCCTGAGGGCGTTGCCAACGTGGGAGACGCAGGCGGCGCAGGTCATTCCGCCGATGTTCAGGGTGACGCGAGACACGCCGGCCTTGTACCCGGCGTCGTCCACAGCTTCCAGCAGCTCCGGGATGGTGGCCCGCTCCGGGTCGAACTCCACGGTGGCCTGCTCCATTGCCAGATTGACCTCTGCGGAGGTTACGCCGTCCACCTCTCGAAGGGCGTTGCCCACGTGGGAGACGCAGGCGGCGCAGGTCATTCCCGCTACGGGCAGGGTGATGCTTTTGAGGTCTTTGATGGTCATGGCAGAGATTCCTTTAGTAAGCCTCAGGCGCGGTGCTGAGTCTGGTATACCAGGCTGCGCCTTCTCTACCAGTTTACACCATTAGGCAATGTCAGGGGGCTCTAAAGATATGTGAGCAGGGCAGAATCTCCCGGCTCTCGGTCCCGGCCAACTCGCTATCCTGCTACCAGGGACCTGCGTCTTGGCGATGCGTTATTCGGCGTGAAGTCGATCACCTCTACCTGGGCCACCGCCGCGTCCACCAGGGCGAGGATGTCCAACGCGGCCTCCAGCCGTTCAACCTCCTCGACAGTCGTGCGTGTGGCCGGGTGGCGGGGCGTGAACAGGGTGCAGCAATC
This sequence comes from Dehalococcoidia bacterium, assembly GCA_965221925.1. Taxonomy (GTDB): domain Bacteria; phylum Chloroflexota; class Dehalococcoidia; order Lucifugimonadales; family UBA2985; genus JAPPHY01. The sequence goes on from OZ244924.1 coordinate 1,936,644, forward strand.
TTCGTCCGGCAGGATGGAGATGGGGTAGGTGTCGATGTGACGCGCTTCGTTGATGATCTCCAGTTTGTCCATGCCAATGAGCGGGCTGAGGACAGGGAGAGTTGCCGCGCTGCGCACGGTGGACAGGTTATCCAGCGTCTGCGACCCCACTTGCCCAAGGCTCTCTCCCGTAACCAGGGCCTTGGCGCCGTGCTGCCGGGCAATCCGCTCCGCAATCCGGACCATGAAGCGTCGGTATATGACCACCCTGTAAGCGGGCGGAACGGACAGGATGATGTTCCTCTGCACGTCTGCAAAAGGCGCCATGACCAGGGTGGAGCGATACTGATACCGGTTCAATAGCTCCACCAGCTCCAGGGCCTTTTCCCTGGAAGACCCGTCCACCAGGGGGAAGCTGTGGAAGTGGACGAATGTCACCAGGCATCCCCGCTTCATCATGCGCCACGCCGCCACCGGGGAGTCGATGCCCCCGGACATGAGCGCGGCCACCTTGCCGCTGATGCCCACCGGGAGACCGCCGGGCCCCTGTTCCTCATGGAAGTAGACCAGGGCCTCTCTGGGCAGTATCTCCACAAAGATGTTGACATCCGGGTCTTTCAGGCTGACCTCCGCGCCGGTAAGCTGCTGTACCATCGTCCCCACGTCACGGTTGAGATCCAGCGAGGTCAGCGGAAAGGACTTGTCGCCGCGCTTGGACGTAATGCGAAAGGTCCGGAAGCTGAGACCGGCCGCTTCCTCTGCTATGAACTCCCTGATTGCGTCCAGTGACCTGGGTAGCTTGTAGCAGCGATAGAACTTGACCACGCCGAATACCCTGCTCAACCTGCCGCTTATCTCCTCCCAAGACGCTTCCGGCGCAAGGGTGACCTCCACTCCCATGTGCCGCTTGGCCACGCGTGTCACTGCCGCGCCCCTGAGCGCAGTCCTGATATTGCGCGCCAGTTGGTTGAAGAATGCGGGGCGGTTCTTGCCCTTGAGAGCTATCTCGTGGACACGGACGATTACTGAGTTGAGAGGGTAACTCATGGGTATTTGGAGGCCAATCTGGGACTATCGCGCCGTTGCCGACCGCAAGCCTGGAGGCGTCCCTGTGCCGAAACCCCTTCTCCGGGGACGGATTCGGGGCGGTCCGGGATCTATGCCCCGGCCGCCACGGGGATGTCTATCCGGTAGTCCCTCAGCATGGACTGGAGCTGCTCCGCCGTCTTCTCGTCCGGCTCCGTCAGGGGCAGCCGTGGACTGCCCACGGGGAAGCCTACGTGGTTCAGGCTGTATTTCACAGGGATGGGGTTGGACAGCACGAACAGGCCCTTGAATATGGGCAGCAACCGCAGGTGCTCCGCAGCGGCCTGCGCTGTGTCGCCGGCCGATACCAGGTCCATCATCGCCTTGATCTGGCTTCCCACCAGGTGAGACGCCACGCTGACCACGCCGTAGCCGCCCAGAGACATGATCCCGAAGGTATCGTTGTCGTTGCCGCTCCACACACGGAAGTCTTTGGAAGCGCCGGAGATGATGCGGGCTATCTGGTCGAAGTCGCCGCTGGCCTCCTTGACCCCGATGATGTTGTCCACCTGGGCGAGCTTCAACGTGGTCTCCCAGGAGAGGCTGGTGATTGTGCGGCTGGGCACGTTGTACAGGATGCAGGGCAGCCGCGTGCTCTCGGCAATGGCCCTGAAGTGGCGGTACAGGCCCTCCTGTGGAGGCTTGTTGTAGTATGGGACAACCAGCAGGGCCGCGTCCGCGCCCTCCCGCTCGGCCTCCTGTGTCAGCTCTATGCTCTCCGCGGTGCTGTAGTTACCCGTGCCTGCGACTACGGCCCCGCGGTCGCCAAGCTCGTTCTTGATCTCCCGGAAGAGCCGGAGCTTCTCCTCTTTGGTCAGGGTGGGCGACTCGCCGGTTGTGCCGGAGATCACCAGGCCGTCGCTTCCGGACTCCAGAAGGGAAGATGCCAGGCGCTTTGCCTGGGCGTAGTCCACCTGTCCCCGCCCGTCGAAGGGCGTAACCATCGCTGTTATGAGCCTGCCCACGGAAACCATAGCGCCTACCTCCTGTTGGATGGGGTTAACGTCCTCTCCCTGACCACCTCCTCCGCTATCTGTACAGCGTTCAGTGCCGCCCCTTTCCGCAGGTTGTCGGACACCACCCACATGACAAGGCCCCTTGGGTGGGAGATGTCCCGCCTTATGCGTCCCACAAATACATCGTCTGTGCCGGCGGCCCATATGGGCAGTGGATACAGATGCTCCCCTGGGTTGTCCTGGACCGTGACCCCCGGCGCGCAGGACAGGATGTCCCTGGCCTCCTGGGGAGACATGGGCCGGCTGAACTCCGCGTTCACCGACTCGCTGTGGCTCGTGTAGACAGGCACCCGGACGCAGGTGGCGCACACGGGCATATCCGGCGCGTGCATTATCTTGCGGGTCTCCTGGACCATCTTCCACTCCTCGGTTGTGTAGTCGTCAAGGAAGCTGTCCACAAAGGGCAGGACGTTCAACGCTATCTGATGCGGGAATGCCTGCGATGAAATGTCGTCCTCTCTGCCCTCCGCGATAAGGGCGACCTGCTGCCACAGCTCCTCAACCGCGGCGGCCCCGGCGCCGGACACCGCCTGGTACGTGGAGACGATGATGCGCTCTATGGGGTTCACCCTGTGCAGGGGATTGAGAGCCACCACCATCTGGATGGTGGAGCAGTTGGGGTTGGCAATGATGCCCTTGTGGGACGCAGCGTCCTCAGGGTTGACCTCCGGCACAACCAGGGGCGTCTCCGGATCCATGCGGAAGGCAGAGCTGTTGTCGATGGCGACCGCGCCGGCGCGTGCGGCTATGGGCGCGAACCGCTTGCTTACGTCGCCGCCGGCGGAGAACAGGGCGATGTCGATATTCTCGAAGGAGTCGTCGCCGGTCTCCTCCACAACCAACTCCTCGCCCATGAACGAGAGGCTCTTTCCCGCGGAACGGTCCGAGGCGTAGAGGCGAAGGGAGGACATAGGGAACTTCCTCTCCTCAAGGATTCTGAGGAACTCCCCGCCCACAAGGCCTGTTGCGCCCACTATTGCAACGCGATAGCTCATTGGATTCTCCCGAGGTATTTTAACAACGCTTCGGTTTGTACATCAAGGGCTAGAGGCACAGCAACTTGTCCAAGCCAACCACCAGGCCCTTCCAGTTCGATACTTCCCTGACTGCCAGCGCTACGCCCGGCATGTAGCACTCCCGGTTGATGGTGTCGTGCTTCAGGCTCATGGTTTGGCCTGCGGCGCCCAGGATCACCTCGTGGTGGGCCATCCTTCCAGGCATACGCACGCTGTGGATGGACACGCCGCCCATGTCTCCGCCGCGGGTTTCGGCTATCGGCTCACGCTCCGGCGTTGGCCTGAGAAACGGCGCGTCCCTGTCCTCCGACAGGCTCCTTGCCAGGGCCATAGCCGTGCCGGAGGGGGAGTCTATCTTGGCCTCGTGGTGCATCTCGACAACGTCGGCGTAGTCGAAGTACTTGCCCAGGCCGCGGGCCAAGTGTATCAGCAGCGCCGCTCCCAAGGCGAAGTTTGGGGCCACGAAGGCCCCTATCCCGCGCTCGTTTGCCAGCGCGTCAAGCTCCTCCAGGTTGGCCTCGGAGAGGCCCGTGGCGCCCACCACCAGGTTGACTCCGTGAGCGGCCGCCACCCGGCAGCCTTCCATTGCGCCCGTGGCGTTTGTGAAGTCCACCATAACCTGCGGCCGGCGCCTTGCGATCATGTCCTTCAGGTCAGAGGAGATGGGCATATCACCGGAGCCGTCCGGCAGCGCCATGCTGCTCTCGGTGACTCCTCGGTTCACACCGCCGACCGGCTCCAGGTCCGGCTCCCGGCAGAGGGCGGCGAGCGTCTCGCGCCCCATTCTGCCCAGGACTCCATGAACAAGGACTGTTATAGGCGCCATCTTCTCACCCTGATTCCGGCGGGCTGTGTGGGTATCTAGCGGGACTGCCTGAAGGGCGGCCTGCGGCCTCCCTGCGAGTTTTGGGACGGGCCAGAAGGGCGCGGCCCTCTGGGCCTGCCAAAGCGGTCGTCCTCTCTCCCTCCACTGTCCTGGGGCGGCCGGGACTCTGCGGCGCGGGGCGTTGAGTCGCCATCCGTGCCGGGCCCCTGCAGCAGGGCGCGCCTTGAGAGGTTGATACGCCCCATAGAGTCTATCTCCCTGACCATGACGGTTATCTCATCTCCCACGTGCACCACGTCTTCCACGGACTCAACCCGCTCGTTTGAGAGCTCGCTGATGTGGACAAGCCCGTCTTTGCCGGGCAGTATCTCCACAAAAGCGCCGAAGTTCATCAGGCGGACCACCTTGCCGGTGTAGATTCCGCCTACCTCCGCCTCTTTGGTGAGCATCTCTATGCGCTGCACCGCCTTCTGTGCCGCCTCCCCGCTCACCGAGCCTATGGTTACCGTGCCGTCGTTGTCCACGTTTATCGTGGCCTTGGTCTCCTCTATGATGGAGCGTATGGTCTTTCCACCCGGGCCGATGACCGCTCCGATCTTTTCCACAGGTATGCTTATGCGAAGCATTCTGGGAGCGTAGGGGCTGAGGTCCTCCCGTGGCTTGGCAAGGGTGGACTTTATCCGCTCCAGAACAAACATACGCGCCTCGCGGGCCTGGCTCAACGCCTCCTCCATGATCCCGTAGGTTATGCCCTTTACCTTGATGTCCATCTGAAGGGCGGTTATCCCCTGGGCAGTCCCCGCCACCTTGAAGTCCATGTCGCCAAGGGCGTCTTCCACGCCCTGGATGTCCGTCAGGATGACGTACCGGTCGTCCTCCGTCATCACCAATCCCATTGCCACTCCTGCCACGGGCGCTTTCAGTGGTATGCCGGCGTCCATGAGGGCCAGTGTGCTGCCGCACACGCTGGCCATGGAGGTGCTGCCATTGGAGCTAAGGGACTCCGACACCAGGCGTATGGTGTAGGGAAACTCGTCTTCGCTTGGTACGACGGGAAGGAGGGCGCGCTCCGCCAGGGCTCCGTGTCCAACCTCCCTGCGGCCGGGGCCGCCTACTCTCCTTACCTCGCCGACGGAGTAGGGGGGGAAGTTGTAGTGGTGGAGGTATCGCTTGCTATCCTCCGGGTTTATGGTATCCAGCTTCTGATTCTCGGCCATAGACCCCAGGGTTGCAATGGTAAGCACCTGGGTCTGCCCGCGGGTGAAGAGGCCGGAGCCGTGTGTCCGGGGCAGGACGGACGTCTCGCAGCTGATGGGACGTATCTCTTTGGGTCCTCGGCCGTCCGGGCGCAGACCCCCCAGGACTATTCCGGAGCGTACCTCCTTCTTGAGGAGGGCCTCAAAGGCTGCGCCAACGCTCTGTCGGGAGTAGTCCTCGCTCAGCTGGGCCGCAACCTCCCCGACCAGATTGTCCAGGGAGCCGTCTCTTTCGCCCTTCTCCTTGCCTGTGAAGATAGTGGTGTGAAGCCGGTCTCCAACGGCGGACGCCACCTTCTCCATCAGCTCATCGTCGGCGTAGCCGTCCAGCTTAGGGGACATCTTGGGCTTCCCGGCCAAAGCCATCAGCTCCTGCTGAAGCCCAATGACCACCTGGTTGACCTCCTGGCCGCGCTTGACTGCCTGAATGATCACCTCTTCAGACACCTCGCTGGCTCCCGCCTCCACCATTGCTATGGCGTCCCGGGTGCCGGCAACCACCAGGTCCAGCTTGCTTTCCTCCAGCTGCGCGAAGGTTGGGTTAACGACGATCTCCCCGTCTATGTAGCCCAGCCTGGTGGCGCTAACGGGTCCGTCAAAAGGTATGTCGGACAGGCACAGGGCAGAAGATGCCCCTATTATGCCCAGGACATCCGGGTCGTTCGCCTGATCTGCTGAAAGAACGGTTACGATGACCTGGATCTCGTTGTGAAACCCCTTTGGGAAGAGGGGTCTCAGGGGTCGGTCCGTCATGCGGGCGGCCAAGGTTGCGGTCTCTGTGGGGCGGCCCTCTCTTCGGAAGAAGCTGCCTGGGATCTTGCCCACGGCGTACAGGCGCTCTTCGTAGTCTATGGTCAGAGGCAGGAAGTCAACTCCCTCTCTGGGGTTTGGCGCAGCGCAGGCAGTGACCAGTAGAATGGAGTCTCCGTAGCGGACGGTTACCGAGCCGCCGGCCTGGTTTGCCAGCTTGCCGGTCTCAATGGTCAACTGACGACCGGCGATCTCATCGCTTGTAGTGTGAATCAAAGTGAAATTATCCTCCTCGCAGTTAGTCAACGCTTGGGGAGAATAAAGAAGGAGCGCCCAGAACCAGGCGCTATCTGCGAATGCCAAGGCTGGCTGTCAGTTCCATGTAACGGCTGCTATCTTCCTTTCTTAGATAGCGCAAGAGCCGTCGTCGCTGACCAACCAGCTTCAGTAGTCCACGGAGACAATGGTAGTCTTTGCGGTGTACCCTTAGATGATCGCTCAGGTGATTGATCCGCTGCGTCAGGATGGCTATCTGCACTCCTGTGGAGCCGGTATCACCTTCTTTCGTCTGGTACACCCTGATGAGGGCCTGCTTACTCTCTGTCCCCAGCATCTATGCTATGCCTTTCTCTATTCTCTATTGTTCGCGCCCGATTATAGCACAGGTCACGCGGGTCGTAAACCACCGGCCTCCATGCCAAACAGGATAAGCTGGGGGTTTGCCGAATCCCAAGGTTTCCGGTCCCCGACAAGCAGGGATCAGGCTGTGTTCTCTTCCGGGGATACCAAGGCTCGCAGGGCGCTACCTGGCGGCCCTTTCGGTAGCGAAGCATTCGTTGCAGTACACCGGCCTGCCCAGGCGAGGCTGGAATGGCACTTCCGCCTCTTTGCCGCATGAGGCGCAGGTTATGGGATGCATTGCGCGGGGGCTTGCTCCACCCTCGTTTCGGGCGCCACGGCGCGCTGATCGACAGTCGGGGCAACGGCTGGGCTCGTTGAGGAGTCCCCGTTTCTGATAAAAATCCTGCTCACCCTCGGTGAATACGAACTCTGTTCCACACTCTCGACATACCAGACTCTTATCACTCAACGTTTCTCAGTCCTCCTAAGGTCTTTTCTGGGTCGCTATGCTGACCAGTGGTGATCGGCGCCCAGAACCCCGGCAGGACCTTCCGAGCGGTGCATTGACATTCTAGAGGTGCCAGAATGCTGTCTCGGCGGATTCTACCATTGAATACCCCCTGGGTCAATAGAGGACGGCCGAGGGTCCAGGGTCTTTCGATTATGGCAAGAAGAGTGATAGAGTTGGCGTATGAATATGGAGGGACTGGGAAAGAGCCTACTTGGAGTACTGGAGGGGGTGCCTGATCCCCGGTCCAGGCATGGTCGTCGCCATGCGCTGAGTGCAATCTTGGCGTTATCGGTGTGTGCAATAGCAAGTGGCGCCCGTAGTCTATATGCCATAGCCCAATGGGGAAGGATGCAAGACCCGGCTACACTGAAGGAGTTGGGGTTCACCAGAGAGCGGACCCCTGCGATATCCACGTTGCATAAGGTGTTCAGCAGTATAGACATGGATGCGTTCGAGAGTGTGCTTGGGGAATGGGTTGAATCTCAGTTGGGAACAAGAGAGGAGGCAATAGCAATAGATGGCAAGGCGCTTAGGGGGATACACGGGGAGGAGGCGCCTGGAGTCCGTCTTGTGGCTGCCTATAGCCATCGCATGGGCTTGGTGGTGAGTCAAAAAGGGGGGTGACGGCTGAGAAGAATCAGTCGGAGTTGGCTATGGCAAGCTCGCTGTTGGAGAGAATGATCGTAACAGACAGGGTAGTGACCGGGGATGCGCTGTACTGCCAGAGACAGCTGTGTGAACAGGTGGTTGGTGGAGGTGGCGACTATCTGTTGATAGTCAAGAGCAACCAGAAGAGGCTGTACGAGGACATAGAGTTGTGCTTCGACCGGCCTGTGGTTGGTGAGACGTATGGATATGCCGAGACCGAGGACAGTCATGGAGAGCGTCGAGAGTATCGCAGGTTGTGGGCTACAGACACACTGAAGACCTATCTGGAGTGGCCCGGACACGGGCAGGTGATGAAGGTTGAGAGTTGGCGCAGCATCAAAGGCAAGACCACTCGGCAGGTGCGATACGCTATCACCAGCCTTGGGACTCACACACCGGCTGATAGACTGCTCCAACTGGTACGCGGCCATTGGCGCATTGAGAATGGCCTGCACTATGTGAGGGACGTGACCATGGGGGAGGATGGCTCCCAAGTTCGCACCGGCTCAGCGCCACAGATGATGGCAGCCCTGAGAAACGTGGCGCTGAATATCCTCCGACTGAGCGGAGCTACCAACATCGCAGCAGCCATAAGGAACGTCGCTTGGCAGCCCAACGGCGCTCTCAGATTGCTAGGCCTACTACCATCACAATAATCGAAAGACCCTGGCCGAGGGTCTGGGTTTTTTCCTTTTGCCGCAACATGCGCCGGGCACGCCGGCGGGAGTTAGCTCCGTCAACAGCCCGGCTGGCCGTAGTTGCCGCAGCAGCCACTGACGAACCGCGCCTTGCGCCAGTTGTTGACGGCAATGCGGGCCAGCGACTTGCGCCAGGACAGTCTGGAACCCATGACGTTTCTGAAGAACCTGGCGATTCTTATCGTGAGGGGGTAGGGAGCGTCGCTGCCATTGTGGCCGTCTCGATCAGGCAGAGGCATCAGATTTGCTCCCCTACCAGCGTTGCGCCGGGTCTAATGCGGGCGTTCTCCATAATCGAGTCGTCTCTCCTTAAAACAGCCTGCCCGGACTCTCCCGAGGCCCCTCTGGCGGTCACTGCCAAAGCAGAGCCTCCGTTTAGGTATTCAAGTCCCATCTTACCATGACGTTGTACAAGCGCGCCAAGACCAAGACCGAGCCCCATCGCCTGCTGACGCTGAGGCTTGTGAGCGCGCGACGCGCCGCTCCGGCCCATGTTTCCTTAATCTCTCACCACATATGGTACAGAGGCTCTAGAATGAGCCATGAGCAGATTACCAGTACGGACCATCATCGAAACATGGAAGGTGTGCGATCAGAACGTCTCGGAAACGGCCCGGCGTTTGCACATAGACCGCCGGACCGTCAAACGCTGGGTGGATCGAGGGCGGCAGCCCTGGGGATACGTGCGTTGGCAGGGCGTGCGGCGCAAGTCTACCGCACCCAAACACCCCAAGCGTGCGCTGTGGGGGGAGGCTGCCGCCCAAGTGCGAAGGTGGAGGGAAGCGACCGGCTTCTGTCGGGAGAAGCTAGCGGTCTTGGCCCAGGCTCAAGGGCTGGAGGTCTCGGCATCGACCATTCATCGGTATTTGCAACGCGTGGGCTTGGTTCGCCCCAGTACGAAGCGACGGCGACCTCGCTTTCAGAACGGCCAAGTCATGCGGCCTCGTAACTGCCCGGGCTTAGGCTACCTTCAGATGGACGTGAAGTACGTCACTCCTGAGTTGTCCGGGTTGCCGTACACTTGCTACCTGTATGCGGCGATGGACATCTCCTCTCGCTACAAGGTTGGGCTAATCCTCCCCAAGCTGGCTGAGGGGGGAACACTCTTGGCCCTGTACTATGGCCACACAGCAGTTCCCCTTCCCGTTGCACTACGTCCAGACGGACAATGGACTGGAGTTTCAGAGACGCTTTCGCGCCAAGTGCGCCGAACTCGGCCTTGAACACTTCTACATCCACAAGAGTTCTCCCAATGAGAACGCGGTAATCGAGCGGAGTTTCCGCACGGACGAAGAGGAATGCTTCTTCCGGTTAGAGGAAGCGCCCCAAGACCACCAGGAGATGAACACTCGGTATCAGCGCTTCCTTGACGACTACAACACTACCCGACCACACATGGGCATCAATATGCTTACTCCAAAGGAGGCTATCACCCTGTACCAAAAGTCATGAGAGATTACAGGGTCTTTTCATTATCTAAACCTTAGTATAGATTTTGTAAAAACAGCAAGGAGCGGACAAAGCCCATGAAGTTGAGACAAGCGTTGGATAAAGTGCCGGACCCTAGAGGAAGACAGGGACGGCGGCATCCCATAGGGGCGATACTAACGTTGGCGGTCTGTGCGATGATGTGTGGAGCGCGCAGCCTGTATGCAATCAGTCAGTGGGGGCGTGATCATAGTCCTGGCATGTCGAGGTCTCTGGGGTTCAACCGGGAACAGACTCCGAGTGTGGCTACGCTACACAGGGTGTTCAGCAGATTGGACAGACAAGCCTTTGAGCGGGTCTTGGGAGAGTGGATGACTGGGAAGGGACTGAATGACGCCGAGGCGTTGGCGGTGGACGGCAAGAGTCTTCGAGGGATTCATGGAGAACAGATTCCCGGTGTCCATCTTGTATCGGCCTTCAGTCACCACACCGGAGTCGTGGTGGGGCAAGTGTCAGTGGAAGACGGCGGCGGCGAACTGGGCGCTCTCAGACGTTTGCTTGAAGAGGTGGAGGTGAATGGTCGAGTGATAACCGGGGATGCCCAGTTCACTCAGCGCCGCGACTGTGAGGAGATAGTGTCAAAGGGGGGGACTACTTTTTCGTAGTCAAGGACAACCAAAAGAGCCTGAGGGAGGACATTGAGACGATTTGGATGGACGCTCATCCGCCATCGTACGAGCGCCTAACCAAACGAGCAGGCAGGGTGGAGACCAGAGCTATCTGGGCATCAGATGTTCTGGCAGGGTATACAGACTGGCCTCACATGGCCCAGGTGTGTCGCATCGAACGGACGGTTGTCAGCAAGTCTGTATCGAGTAGGGATGTGTCATATGCGGTGACCAGTCTCAGACCGGACGACGCCGACCCTCGCCGGCTGCTAAAGCTGTCGCAGGGACATTGGGGTATTGAGAACAGACTGCATTGGGTGAGGGATGTGACCTTTGACGAGGACCGGTCTCAGGTGCGCACCGGAGCCGCCCCCCAGGTCCTTTCTGCCATACGAAACACAGCAATTGGCATGTTGAGAATCGCCGGCGTCAGTAACATTGCTGCTGCTCTGAGACTAAACGCGGCGCAACCTCACATCCCACTCAGCCTAGTTGGGGCATCACCCATCACTCAATAATGAAAAGACCCTGTGAGAGATTAAGTGTTTCTTGAGATGGAGCGGGCGATGTGATACACTATCGTTAGGTTTATCCTAAGAGACTAGAGAAGAGTGAGGCAGACACCTATGGCTACCACCAAAGAGCGTTCCAGTGAGTACAGAGTCGTTGGCACCAGGCCAATCAGGCACGACGGCGTGGATAAGGTAACCGGTCGAGCCAAGTACGGGGCCGACGTTCATCCGGCGGGTCTCCTGCACGGAAAGACTCTACGCAGCCCCCACGCTCACGCGCGCATCAAGTCCATTGACGTGAGCAAGGCGCTCAAGCATCCGGGGGTTAAGGCGGTGGTGACCAGCAAGGACCTCCCGGAGACTCCGGACGAGCCTGTATCCCTGGGAGAGGGGCCTATGGTCAACCTGCGGCTGCTATCGGCGAACATCCTGGCCCAGGACAAGGCTCTCTACAAAGGCCACGCCATAGCCGCCGTGGCGGCGGAGTCGCAGCACATCGCGGAGGAGGCCCTTGACCTCATTGACGTTGAGTACGAGGTTCTCCCCCCCGTCCTGACGGCTCCCGAAGCCATGAAGGAGGGCGCTCCCATTCTGAACGAGAGCATGACCACCATGTCTCTTGGCAAGGACACCGGCGAGGTCAGCAACGTAGCAACGCATACCAGGTTCGCCGCGGGAGACGTGGAGAAGGGGTTTGCGGAAGCCGACCTGATCATAGAGAGGGAGTTCACCACTCCCACGGTGCACCAGGGGTACATTGAGCCCCAGTCCGTCACGGCGCTGTGGAGCCCCGATGGCGAGATCACCATATGGACCAGCACTCAGGGCCACTTTGGCATCAGGCAGAACGCTGCCGCTGTGCTGGGGGTGCCCGTGTCCCAAGTCCGCGTAATACCCATGGAGATCGGAGGCGGGTTTGGGGGGAAGACCACCTTCTACTTCGAGCCCCCGGCGGCCGTGCTGTCCAGAATGACGGGCCAGCCGGTGAAGATGACCATGACCCGCACAGAGGTCCTGGAGGCCACAGGCCCCGGGTCCGGCACCTACTCCCGGGTGAAGATGGGCGTCAAGAACGATGGCTCCATAGTCGCCGCCCAAGGCTACCTGGCCTTTGAGGCGGGAGCGTTCCCGGGCTCTGCGGTGAACGCGGGCGCCATGTGCATGCTCAACATATACAACATTGAGCACATACTCATAGACGCTTACGACGTGGTGGTGAACAAGCCCAAGGTCGCCGCCTATCGCGCCCCCGGGTCTCCCCAGGCCACCTTCGCCGTTGAGTGCGTGGTGGATGAGATCTGCGAGCAGTTGGGCATGGACCCAATGGAGTTCCACCTGAAGAACGCCTCCAAGGAGGGGGACCGCCAGGCCACCGGTGTCCCGTTTCCCAAGATAGGGAACGTGGAGACCCTCATGGCCGCAAAGGAGAGCGACCACTACAACACCCCACTGGAGGGGAAGTATCGCGGCAGGGGCATTGCCAGCGGTTTCTGGTTCAACGGCGGAATGCAGTCAAGCTGCAACATCGCCGTCAACCCGGACGGCACGGTCAACCTTGTAGAGGGTTCGGTGGACATCGGCGGGACCAGGGCGGCCATTGCCATGCAGGCCGCCGAGGTGCTTGGACTCCGGGCGGAGGACGTGCACCCCGTTGTGGCCGACACCAACTCCGTGGGGTATACCGCCGTGACAGGCGGAAGCCGCGTGGCCTTTGCGACAGGCTGGGCCGCCTACGAGGCCGCTCAGGACGTAGTGAAGCAGATGAAGGAGCGGGTGGCAAGGCTGTGGGAGACATCGGAGGACGAGGTGGAGTTTGATGAAGCGGTCTTCACCCGCAGGGGTAACCCGGAGCAGCAAGTAACGTTCAAGGAGCTGTCCGGACGCCTGATGGAGACGGGCGGCCCGTTGGCGGGCAAGAGCGCCGTTTCCCCTCGTGGCGTAGGCGCCGCCTTCGGCCACCACATCGTGGACGTTGAGGTGGACCCGGAGACGGGCAAGGTTGACGTGCTCCGCTACACGGCGCTCCAGGACGTGGGCAAGGCCATTCATCCCAGCTACGTGGAGGGGCAGATACAGGGTGGCGCTGTCCAGGGTATTGGCTGGGCCATCAATGAGGAGTACTTCTACAACGACCAGGGCCTCATGGCAAACGCCTCCTTGCTGGACTATCGTATGCCAACGTCCCTTGACCTGCCCATGATCGACACCATTCTGGTGGAGGTCCCCAATCCGGGCCACCCCTTCGGCGTGCGCGGCGTGGGCGAGGTGCCGATAGTGCCCCCGCTCGCAGCCATTGCCAACGCGGTCTCGCGCGCCATAGGCGTGAGGATGTACGACCTGCCCATGAACCCCGGCCACATCCTGAAAGCGTTGTGGGAGAAGAACGGGGAGTAGACAACAGCGAAAGCGCCCGCGCCGCGCTATGTCCGTAGCGCGCGGGTGAGCTTGCCTGGTTTGCGCGCTAGAAAGACCCAGGCCCTGCGGGGCCTGGGTCTTTTACTCTTCACATACAACGCCGTCTCCGTCACCGTCGCGAGCGCTGGGTACCCTGGACTGCGGGAAGCCGTGGCCATCTCCATTGCTGCCCCGCATGCGCTGCTCACCGGCTGCCTCCGCCTCGTCACATGAACCGTAGATTGTTTCGGAGTCGGAGGTTGGCATCTGTGATCGACAATGGCTCTGGCGTCGCTGCGGGAGAGTTAAAGCAGGCCGTCACCAGCAGAGTCATAGCAACTGCCATCGGCAAGATGCGTATGAGGTATTTCATTACGCTTCTATTCTCAAGCGCTCGGACGCGCCAAGAGACCCGTAAATCCAAGAGAGCCCTGGCGAACTACTCTTTCCGAGGGGAGACGGTTATCTTCCTCTGCTCGCCCATCCCTGTGCTCTCCGTGGCAACCCTTGGGTTATCCGCCAGCGTAAGGTGTATAATGCGCCGCTCGTTGGCGGCCATTGGCTCCAGGGTGACGGACTGGCCCGTGGATAACACCCTCTCTGCGACCCGTGTGGCAAGCGTCCTGAGTGAGGCGTAGCGCCGCTCCCGGTATCCCTCTACGTCCAGTATCACGTGCCCCTCTGCCCTCCGGCCCACCAGCAGGTTGGTGATGAATTGGAGGGCTCTGAGGGTCTCGCCCCGGCGGCCGATGAGGAGCCCGGAGTCCTCGCCCTCTATCTCCAACTCCACCGTGTTCTCGCTGTCGGGTTCCGCAGGCTTGGGAGAGGTGAGAGCGGAGACCTTCATGTTCCGCAGCAGGTTGTCCACCACCAGCTTGGACAGGGTCGGGAGGCTGGACGGCGGGGCTGTGAGAACCACCCGCACCCGCGCAGGCTCGGCCCCAAAGCCCAGGATTCCTCCCTTACCTTGGCTGATTACGTCTACTTCTACCTGACCTCGCTCTGCGCCTAGCTGCTCCAGAGCGATGTCGATTGCCTCCTCTACGGTTCTTCCCGTCACTTCCAGAGTCTCCATCTTGGTCCATCTCCTTGTCCGGCTGGACTGGGGCCATCTGAGGGGACGGCGCCGCAGCCTTGGAAGGGAGCAGGTTTCCCCAGCCGGTAATAAAATACTGAATCCCCATTTGAATCAGGTTGGACGCTACCCAGTACAGGGCTAGGCCGCTGGGCAGCTGGAAAGAGAAGAAGGTCAGCATCAGCGGCATCATCCACAGCATCATGGTGTTGGTCTGGGCCTGCCTGGGGTCCGCCGATGGGACTGTGGACATCTTCTGAACGGCCCACATGGACAGGCCCACCAGGGCAGGGAGCAGGAAGTCGTTCTGCTGTCCGGGCCCCATTGCCAGGTCCAGCCAGAGGAACTTGCTGTTCAGAGGCACCGCTTCGTTGACCATAGGCAGCCAGGAGTAGAGCTTCTGGGAGAGTCCTATGAGCCTCTCCGGCTGGGTTGGCAGGGTCTGGATGATGGCCTGGTACAGCCCTATCCAGATGGGCATCTGGATGAACATGGGGCCAAGGCAACCCAGGGGGTTGACGCCGCGCTCCTTATACAGGCGCATAGTCTCCTGGGACAGCCTCTGCCTGTCATCCTTGTACTTCTGCTGCAGGTCTTTGACAATAGGCTGTAGTTGGGACATCCCGCGGGTCATTCTGATCTGCTTGAGGGTCAGTGGCAGTGTGATCAAGCGGATTATGACGGTGAACAGCAGGATGCTAAGGCCAAAGTTGTCGAACAGGATGGCGTAGAGGAACACCAGGCTGTTGGCCATTGGCCCAAGGATCAACTGGTCCCATATGAGGCCGATAAACTCCAAGATTCCCTACCTCACCACCCCGCTGCGGGGCCTGTGACCGGGTGATTGTTCAAGACCCGCCGCGGCTGTAGTCATGGATGCGTTGCGCCCCCCGGCCGGGTTGCGGATGTCATTCGCATTGCGGCCTTTCTTCCTTGGTGTCGTAGCACCATAGCTCTCGCCAGAATCCGCCCTCCAGGTCTGTGGCCCGGATGGAGTGGTCCATGGCGCTGATGTAGATAACCGAATCGGAGGAGGTGAGCGGAGCCCGGATGGGGTCCCTGGCGGAGAAGGAGCGTATTTCCTGGCCGTCCTCTGTGCGCAGCAGGAAGAGGTCGCCCTCATCGTTGGCGACCGCTACGCCGTCCGGGATCAGCGCGGGACCCGATACTATGGGGCCGTTGGTCTGGAAGGGGGCCGGCCATACGGGTATCCCGGTGTGGGCGTTCAGGGCGTATAAGTTGCCGTCCAGGGAGCCAACGTAAATGGCGTCTCCGTCCGAGGCCGCCCTGGTCCAGAACCAGTTCTGCGCCCTGAAGGGCGCGGCCCAAGCCTCCACTCCCGTGGCCGCATCCAGGGCGTAGAAGTTCCGGTCAAAGGAGCCTATGTAGACGCGTCCACCCACGATGAGCGGCGTTGAGGCCACGGCGCCGTTGGTTGGGAAACGCCACAACTCCCGCCCCTCGCTGAGGCTGACGGCGTAGACGTTCCGGTCCAGCGAGCCGAAGTATACGGCGGCGTCGTGCACCACAGGGGTTGACCATATCTTGTTGCCGGCCTGGAACCGCCACTTCTCAGTCCCCCGGGCTGCGTCCAGGGCGTAGAGGTTTCCATCAGAGGAACCCACAATTACCGTGTCCCCGGCCACCGTGGGCGATCCTACAATGTGGTCTCCGGTGGGGAACTCCCAAACCTTGGCCCGCGTGACGGGGTCGATGGCGTGCAGTATTCCGATCTCCTCTCCGTAGGAGCCCACGTATATCAGTCTTTCCGTCACGGCTGGGCTGCCATAGATCCCGACCAGGGATTCGTCACTGCTGCCAGGATAGCTCCACAGAAGAGCGCCGTTGTTCCTGTCCAGGGCCAGGAGCTCGGCCTGCCGAGAGCCTATGTAGATGGCGTCGCCGGCCACAACCGCCCCTGACCATCCGGATGTGGCGGTGAATCTGGCCGCCTCGCATCCGGCCAATGCCAGGAGCGCCAGAGGCGCGAGAAGAAGGAGGAGGCGGAGACTCGCCCTCGGTGACCCTGGATTAGCCAAGATTTGATTCCTCCACGCTTCCGTAAAATATGAGGGCGCACGGAGCGCCCTGGACTGCCGGATAGAGAGACGCTTGCATGGGAAGGCTTCAGGGAACCGGGTCGTAGCCCCTGCTGCCAATGGGTGTGCATCGGGACAACCTGCCCAGACTCAACCACAGCCCTCGAAAGAGGCCGTGCCGGGAGATGGCCTGGCGTGAATACTCGGAGCAGGTCGGCTCATACCGGCAGCAGACTGGCAGGAAGGGCGATACCGCCCTTTGGTACAGTCCTATGGCTGCCAGCGCTCCCCTCTTCATGCCCTCACCTTCTCTATCTCGGAGACGGCAGCCAGCAGGTCGGCTCTGCGGAGCAGCCCTCTCACGGAAGCATTCAACTGATGGTAGTCGGCGGACCCTGCCCTGGCGCGGGCGATGAATACCATATCCCACCCGGTCTTGACCGGTGTGTGGCGGGTCGCCTCCCTCAGCCTTCGCTTTATGGTGTTCCTGTTCACTGCGTTGCCTGTCCGCTTCCCCACGCTGAACCCAAATCTATTGCCGCCGTCCGTGCCGTTGGGCAACGCTTTCAGCACCAGGAAGCTGTTGGCCCAGGACCGCCCAAGGCGATAGACAAGGGAGAAATCCCGAGACTTCCTGAGGCGAAGCTCCTTCTGCATTGAGCCTTGTGGTAAGCCGCAAGGACGGGATTAGCCGCATGCAGCTATACCGTGAGTCTCTCCCGACCCTTGAAGCGTCGCCGCTTCAGGACGTTCTGTCCGCCGCGGGTCTGCATTCGGGAGAAGAAGCCGTGAACTCTTTTCCTTCGTCTGACTTTTGGTTGATAAGTACGCTTTGGCATGGTTATCTGCGGTGGATTATAATTCCTGTTGGCTGCGGGTGTCAATTGAGGTGGGCCCGGCTTTGCTCCTTTGACCGTGGTTGGCGGCCGTATTACAATGGTTCAAACCCCGCGCCTTAGGGCGATGCCCGGTAGTGTAGCGGTAGCACGTCAGCCTTTGGAGCTGAAGTCCCTGGTTCGAATCCAGGCCGGGCAGCACGTTTGGCGCAGGTCAGCCGCCCCTGAACTCCACGCAATGGCGCCTCCGACGCGCGCCCCGGCGCCACAGTCCGAGGTCGCCGAAGCCTCTCCCGCTCTAAAGGGGAAGGTGGACGGATTTCCGAGACTGGGCGCTCCGGGCCACCGCCTCCGTAAACTCCATGTAGGCCACCCCGTCCTCAAACGTGGTGCGCCTTACCGGTTCCAAGCCGCGGATGGCGTTGACGAACTCCTCTTCAACCCGCCATGTCTCCTCCTTTTCGGGAGGGACCGCAATCTCCTTCAGGGAGTCATCGCCCCGGCGTCCGCCGTACAGCGTCATGGAGCCGGTTTTCAGGTGGAGGGTACCCTCCGTACCGAAGAGCCAGACGTCTCCGGAGGCGCCAAGGCCGGTGACGGAGCTGAAGGCCAGGCGCCCCTGCGCGCCGCCGGCGAACCGGCACAGCGCATCCACGTGGTCTGGAATGGTGACCGGTCTGAGCAGCCCCTGGGCATCCATCCGTTGGTTGACGGTTACACTGGTCATGGCAAAGACCTCGGTGGCGGGGCCTATCCAGCGCATCAGGGCCTCGTACCACACGCCAAGGAACAGCGCGTTGTATCCGCTCACGGCGCGGTCGTGGCGCCATTGCAGCGGTCCTCCAAACTCTGGGAAGCCCCCCTGCGTAGCGCGCATCTCCACGGATGTAAGGGATCCCAGATAGCCCGACCCTATCAGGTCCTGAATTGTGCGGTCCACCTTGAGCGTGAAGGGTGATGGCACCACCTGGGCAACCAGGCGCGGGTTTCTGCGAGAGGCTTGAAGCATGGCCTTTGCCTCGGAGGCGTCCATGGCCATGCGCGCCTCCGTAAGAATGTGCTTGCCCGCATCCAGGGCGGACAGCGTGACGGGGCAGTGCATGTAGGGCCAGGTCCCAACGCAGACCGCGTCCACGTCCGGGGACTGGACCAGCTCCCGCCAGTCCTCGAATACGCGGCCGATCCCAAATTCGTCCGCGGCGCGACGGCCGGACTCCAAGCTGCGGTTGGCTACGCCTACCACCTGGACACCCTCCAGGGCCTGGAAGCCGGGGATGTGCCGCGCGCGGCTATTAGCCCCGGCGCCCACAACGCCGATCCGTATGCTGTCACTGTAGCTCATGGCATCTCCTCACCGGCGCCCGTCGCGGACTGGACGGCCCTACCCTCTCTCTATTTTGAGCAGGCGCCTCCGGGGTTAATCTCCGACAATAGCAGAAGTGGGTACAGCGCAGGTGTACCCACTTCTCTAAACCTCCGGGACTGCCTGCTCTAGCTGCTTGGGTCTTTGACCTTTCTGAGATAGGGCGTGACTGTCTCCCAGCCGTCCGGGAAGAGCTCCTTTGCCGCCTCGTTGTTCACGGACGGCAGAATGATCACGTCCTGGCCCTTCTCCCAGTTAGCAGGGGTGCCCACCTTGTGGTTGGCCGTTACCTGGCAGGAATCGAGCACGCGAAGCAGCTCATCGAAGTTCCGGCCAGAGCTCATTGGGTAGGTCAAGCTCATCTTGACCTTCTTATCGGGGCCTACCAGGAACACGGAGCGGACCGTCTGGTTGTCCGCCGCCGTCCTTCCCTCGGAGGAGTCCCCGCCGTCCGCGGGCAGCATGTCGTAGAGCTTGGCGACGTTCAGATCCTCGTCGGCTATGATGGGGAAGTTGAGTTCGGTGCCGGCAAGCGCCTCGATGTCCGCAGCCCACCTCATGTGGTCATCCACCTTGTCCACGCTCAGGCCGATGACCTTGCAGGAACGCTTTTGGAACTCGCCGTTGATCTTTGCGACATAGCTGAGTTCGGTCGCGCAGACGGGTGTGAAGTCCTTTGGATGGGAGAATAGCATGGCCCATCCATCACCCATCCAATCGTGGAAACTGATCCTGCCGTCGCTGGTTTCCGCGGTGAAGTCGGGCGCCGTGTCGTTGATTCGTAGTGACATGTCCTGGTTACTCCTTTGCCCTAAAAATTGCTCCCGTGATGGAGTTGGATATACATCAAGTTTACACCATTCTCCTCCTCCCTGCCAATGGCGCGGCCCTGGAATTCCCGTGCGACCTGTGACGGTTTTGGTCTCGACTTGAGCCTGAACCTGGAGTAAAATCCATGTGCGGTTGTATGAGACCGCACTGACGTTTGCAGAGTTTAGGGAAATTGCAGAAGGGGGTGAACCGTGCCAACCGAGAATGCGCCGGCGTCTATGTACAGAAGCGCTGAGGGTTTGGGTGTCTGGGAGCATAAAGGGAAGGTGGTGGCCGTTGGCATTGGGGTGTCTCCCACCGCGCGGCGCTGGGACGAGACCACCGATACCAGCGTGGGAGCCTGGAGCATCCTCGCGCTGCGGAGGGCAATGGAGGATGCCGGTGTCTCACCGGACCAGGTGGACGGGCTGGTGATGGCCCCGGATACGTCCACAGGGTCTCCCTGGCCGACAGGCAAGCCCATTCCGGAGGACTTCCTCAATACCTATCAGTCCACCGACAACCCATTGGACGGCGTAGCGAGGCTGAGCTCGGAGTGGATTCTCAAGAACACGCCGGAGTTGACCAACGTCAACTTCACCATGTACGGCTCCGGTTGTATGTCCAACGCCTTAGTGGTGGGCGCGCAGGCCGTGGGCGAGGGCCTCACCGACGTTTGCCTGGTACTGAAGGGCTGGCACAACTTTGGCGGCCGGTACTACGTGGGACAGGGCGCTGCCGCCGGAGACACCATCGGCGGGGCCGGCAAGTGGAGCGGCCTCTGGGGGACCGTGGCCTGCTACAACACGGCGATGATATTCGAGGCGTACTGCCGCAAGTACGGCAAGAGCCACGACATGATGGCGCCCTTTGTGGTGAACTCAAAGCGGAACGGCCTGCTGTATCCGGAGGGGTTCTGGGCGCAGCACAGGCCGGAGCCTCTGACCGTAGAGGACTATCTGTCCGCCCGGTGGATAGCCAAGCCTGCCAACCTCTTTGACAACGACCTGCCCATCTGCGTTTCAGGCGCCATTCTCCTGACCACCGAGGAACGGGCCAGGGACATGAAGCAGAAGCCCGTCTACGTCCTCAACCATACACGGACGCTGCCGGCGACGCGGAGCGTGGTTCCCACGCTTGAGGAGTGGCAGGACGCAGGCGATAGCACAGGCCGGAAGCTGTACGAAGGCGCGGGGATAGGCCCAAGCGACCTGTCCTTTGAGAACATGTACGACGGCTTTACCCTGTTCCACCAGTTCCACCTGGAGGGGCTGCGGTTTGCGGGCGTGCAACGCGGGGAAGCTCTGGACTTCTACCAGACGGACATAAGCATAGAGGGGCCCAACCCGGTCTCGCCGAGCGGCGGGAACGCAGGGAGCGGTCGCACGCGCTTCTGGCTGCACATGGACAGCATACTACAGTTGCAGGGAAGGGCGGGCGAGCGGCAGATTAGCAAGCCGGCTGAGGCGGGCGTCTCCGGCGCTTTCTTCCCGGACTTCAACTACTCCGTGGTCTGGGGGGCCAGCCCGGACTAAGCCTTGTTAAAGTCGTCCAAACTAGGGACGAGGGGCGGTTATTCGTCGGTCTGCATGACGCGCGCCGGGGGCAACTCCCGGCGCGTAGTCGTCCGGCTGAGGCGGCGCGTATTGGCGCGGCTGGAGGCCCACAGACAGGATGAAGGCGGGCGCCGTGTCTTGTCTCAGGGTTCCGCGGAGCTTGCTAGCCGATGTAGCAGCCCCTACGCCCCCCGAATCTCCGCTCCACCCGTCCATCGGGGTATACGATGATGGGCACCGCATCGCCCAGCCCTCTGGCCTCGTCCAGCGCCCTCTGGCTCAGGTCGGCCCGGCGCTCCTCGTAGCTGACTCCCTCCGCGTCCCACTGCTCAATGAGCCTTGCGCACGCCGGGCAGCCCCTTATGGTATAGACAATGGGAAGTGAGGCCATATTCTCTCAACTCCAATGGGCTATGTGGATGATACATGCTCGCGTATCTCCTGCCAATAGGTGATCGAAGGGCATTCTCAGCGCGTGCTGGTAATGGCGCGCGATACTGCTCGTATGGTTCGACAAGCTCACCACGAACGGACGTGGGGACACCACGAACGGACGTGGGGACACCACGAACGGACGTGGGGACACTACGAACGGACGTGGGGACACCACGAACGGACATGGGGACACCACGAACGGACGTGGGGACACCACGAACGGACGTGGGGACACCACGAACGGACGTGGGGACACCACGAACGGGAGGGGAAACGCGGGTTTGCCCCCGTATCAAGTACAGGGCAGGCTCAGAGCCTGCCCTACCCCTCCGTTCGTCCTGAGCCTGTCGAAGGAGCACGAACGAAACGTGGCAGGCCCCTGCCTTCCCGCTCATATGGTTCGACAAGCTCACCACGAACGGGCGGGGGGACACTACGAACGGGCGGGGGGACACTACGAACGGGCGGGGGGATACCACGAACGGGCGGGGGGACACCACGAACGGACGTGGGGACACCACGAACGGACGTGGGGACACCACGAACGGACGTGGGGACACTACGAACGGGCGGGGGGACACCACGAACGGATGTGGGGACACCACGAACGGGCGGGGAACCGCGGGCTTGCCCCCGTATCAAGTACAGGGCAGGCTCTGAGCGGGCCCTACCCTTCCGTTCGTCCTGAGCCTGTCGAAGGAGCACGAACGAAACGTGGGCGGGCCCCTGCCTGCCCGCTCATATGGTTCGACAAGCTCACCACGAACTGACGTGGGGACACCACGAACTGACGTGGGGACACCACGAACGGACGTGGGGACACCACGAACGGGCGTGAGGACACCACGAACGGGCGTGAGGACACCACGAACGGGCGTGAGGACACCACGAACGGACGTGAGGACACCACGAACGGGCGGGGGGCGGTACTCCAATCAACGCCGCCATTGCCAATACGTATCAGGAATAGCCGGCATAGGCGCAGGTTGAAGCATTCCGTCCAGGGCGCGATAATCTCCGAAGGCCGGAGGGAAACCGGCCCGCCGAGACCTCTCACAAACGACGCGAGGCGCCGGTGACCGGGCGAGTTCTTGCAGGAAGGAGCGATTATATGAAGAGCGCCAGGCGGCCTCGTTACGAGATGCCGGAGTTCGTGTGGAGTTCCCTTGTGGAGCAGGGGCTGGACGCGGCTTACCGCAGCCGCCCGCCCTACCAGCAGAACGACTACATCGGCTGGATCACGGGGGCCAAGCGAGAGGATACGCGCCGGAAGAGGCTTGCCCAGATGCTGGACGAGCTGCGCAACGGAGACAAGTACATGAAGATGGCCTATCGAGCCAGGAGGGAGTAGCGCGCGGCCAGGCCAGACAGGAAGGCTCGCGGGATGTTAGTATTGAGACGGAAATAAAGCCGTGAGGTAGAGATAGGAGGCGAGTATGCGAATAGGTCTCATTTCGGACACACATATACCCGGGGGGGCAACTGAGGTCCCTGCCAATGTCGTCAAGGCGTTTGAGGGGGTGGACCTGATTCTCCATGCGGGGAACGTCTACACACTCCCCATTCTGGACTGGCTGGAGCGCATTGCCCCTGTGAAGGTGGCGGGGAGCCTGGACCGCGACAAGCACGTTCACGGCGACCCCAGGGTTGCCGAGAAGCAGGTCCTGGAGGTGGATGGCCATACCATCGGCATGATACACGACCTGATGGTGCCGGGGTTTGGAGGCTGGATATACCCCGGCTCACTGACCACTAGCTTTGAGTACGACAGTTCGCGCCCACTGATTCCGGAGGAGATGTTTGAGACGGCGGTGGACATTGTGATCTTCGGGCACACCTGCGTGGCAATGGTGGAGGAGTACGGCGGGACCCTCCTCATAAATCCGGGAAGCCCCACCCTGCGCAACCAGCTGATGAAGATTGGCACTGTGGCGGTCCTGGAGTTGGCCCCGGAGAGTCGCGAGGTGAATGTAATAGACCTGGCGACCGACTTCTAGCAGCTTCATGGCCCCGGCCGACGGAGAGGCCGACCGCGCGGCCCTCACCGCGCAGGCATCTCTGGGTGAGGGATCTGAACACACCCAGTCCGCGCCGTTACGAGGCGCGAGCAGGGGTGGTCTGGTGCGCTATCACGGGGCGCCTGGATTCCTGCTTCCGGAGACCATTGCGCAACCGCCCACCGCGCCATTTGATGTCATTCCGAGCGCAGCGAGGAATCTAAGACGTTGCGCCGTAGTCATGAGAAGATTCCAGCCACAAGGGTCCTCGTGGGGGATGAGAGCCTTTAGATTCCTCACTCCGCTGCGCTCCGTTCGGAATGACAGTTGGCGCGTCTTTTCACAGGATGGCGCCCAGAGTTATGCAAAGGTCTCCTTTCGCAGGAATGGCATGGCGTTCCAACCAACGTTGGCATTACCAACACATGTTGAGAATGCCTCTCTTGGGTTTTATCTCAGGCGCCGGGCGCTAGAGCTGTACCACGTGGGTGCGGACGATGTTTGTCAGGGCGTTTATCTCCGCTAGCACCTGCTCCGGCAGGGGGTCGTCTAGTCCCAGAATCATGGTGGCGTGTCCCCTTGGCTCCAGGCGGCCCACCTCCATGAATCCGATGTTGATGTCGTGTTTGCCCGTTATGGTCCCGACGGCGCCGATCATGCCCGGCCGGTCCTGGTGGTCGGCGAACAGCATATAGCCACCGGACGGCACGATGTCGATCCAGTAGTCGTTGATCCGCACTATGTGGGTCTGACCCCGTATGTGCGCGGCGGATACGGACGTCCTGCCCGGGGATGTTTCCATCTCGACCGTGACGAGGCTGCCGTACTGCTCTACGGCGGGCCCTTTCTGCTCGGTAACCCTCAGTCCTCTCTGGGTGGCATGGAGGTTTACGTTGATCAGGTTTACCCGTTCCTCGCTGATGGGGCCCAGAAGTCCTACCAGGCAGGCGGCCTTGAGGATGTTGGTGTCGTAGTCTGCTATCTCCCCTTCATAGCGGAGGTTTATGGAGCGCAGCTGTCCCTGGGCAAGCTGGGTTGCCAGCTTGCCCGCGTAGGATGCGGCGTCCATGTACGGGGCCAGTACGGCCTGGGTCTCCGGCAGGACAAAGGGAGCGTTGACGGTGTAAAGGGCCGTCCGTCCCTGGAGGACGGCTATGACCTGCTCAGCGACCTCCCGCGCGACCTCCGCCTGGGCCTCCTGGGTGGAGGCTCCCAGGTGTGGGGTGACTATTATCCGGGGGTTGGTGAGGAGGGGGCTGCCGGACGGCGGCTCCTTTATGAAGACGTCAAGCGCCGCCCCTGCCACCCTGCCCTCATCTACGGCCTTGAACAGAGCGTCCTCATCTATAAGCTCGCCACGGGCTATGTTCAGGATGCGCACTGTGGGCTTCATAAGCGATATCGCTTTCTCGCCTATGATGCCGCGGGTGGACTCGGTTAAGGGCGTGTGGAGGCAGATGAAATCGGCCTCCTGAAATATGCGCTCCAGGGAGGCCAGCTCTATGCCCAGGAGGCTGGCGTGTTCCTGGGAGACAAAGGGGTCGTAGCCCAGGACGCGCATGTGAAGGCCCATAGCCCTGTGAGCTACCTGCGACCCAACCTTGCCAAGGCCTATGACCCCCAGCGTCCTGTTGCGCACCTCAATGCCGGTGAAGGCGCTGCGGGTCCACTCCCCGCTGCGAAGTGACTCGTTGGCCTGTGGTATGTTGCGGGCCAGGGCCAGCATCATGGCAATGGTGTGCTCCGCAGCGGCGACGGTGTTCCCGGTGGGGGCGTTGACCACGGCTATTCCCGCGCGCGTGGCGGCGTCCACGTCTATGTTGTCCACGCCAACCCCCGCGCGGCCGATGACGTGCAGCCGCTTGCCGCTCTCAATCACCTCCGCCGTCACCCTGGTCTCGCTGCGAACCACCAAGGCGTCGTACTCGCCTATGATGGAGAGCAGGTCCTTGGGGTCCAGGCGCAGCTTGACGTCCACCTCCCCCTGGGTGCGGAGAAGCTCCAACCCCTCGGAAGCCACGGGGTCGGAGACCAGTATCCTGGCCATCAGCCACCACCCGCCCGCGAGCCGACGGGCTGGAAGCCCACCTTGGGCAGCACGGAGCCCAGGGCGTCCAGTACCAGTGATATGTCCTCGTCTGTGACGTATCCCAGATGGCCTATGCGGAATATCTTGCCGTCCAGCCTGCCCTGTCCGCCGGCAAGCACCACGTCATGGTCTGCTTGCATCCGCTGGAGCAACTCCCTGGGGTCTACACCCTCCGGCATGTCCACGGCGGTGACGGTGTTGGAGGCGCAACTTTCGTCTGCCAATAGGGAGAGGCCAAGCCCTTTGACTCCGTCCCTGGTCTTCTGAGCTATGCGGGCGTGGCGCTCAAAGACGTTTTCCATGCCCTCCTCCAGCATCCTCTCCAGCGCTGCGTCAAGGCCGTAGAAAACGGAGACCGCGGGAGTCCAGGGGGTCTGTCCCCTCTCCAGGTAGCTCTTGGCCCTGCCGAAGTCCCAGTAGAAGCGGGGCATACTGGCCTCCTTGAACGCGTCCCAGGCCCTCCGGCTAACGCTGACGAAGGCCAGTCCGGGCGGCACCATGTATCCCTTCTGCGAGCCGCTCATAACCACGTCGCAGCCCCACTCGTCGGTGTGGAAAGGCAGGGAGGAGAGGCTGCTTATGGCATCCACTATGAGCAGCTTGTCCGCCTCCTTGACCACGGCGCTGATGGCGGCCATGTCGTTGGTCACGCCGGTGGAGGTCTCGTTGTGGGTGACCATTACGGCCTTGATATGTGGGTTTTCCTTGATAGCGTCTCTGACGGACTCCGGGTCTGCGGCGGTCCCCCAGATGGACGTGTGACGAATGACGGAGGCGCCAAAGGCCTCGGCTATCTGGGCGAGGCGGTCGCCGAAGACGCCCACAGACACCGATAGCACGGCATCGCCGGGAGAGAGGACGTTCACCACCGCCGCCTCCATTGCTCCAGTGCCGGACCCGGTGAGGATGAGCACGTCGCTGTCTGTCTTGAAAACCTGCTTGAGTCCATCGGTGCATCGACGGAGCATGTCCTGGAACTCCGGACCGCGATGGTTGATCATATCGCGGTTCATGGCTTCCAGGACGTAGTCTGGGCATGGCGTAGGGCCAGGTATGCGTAGGTTCACTTCAACCTCCAGTGTATCTCGCTGCGCTCACCGCCCTTGGGACGGAGCTGCCAACGTATTGTGAATTTTACCACTTTATTCCGTTTGCAAAAAGGGGCGGGCGGGCGGATTTAGGGGATTTTGGGAGCGCCAACCACCACCGCCGGTTATGTAAAGGGGCGCTTTGCGGGCACGACGGTGGGTGTGAAGCCCACTCTTGCCAAACCAAGTTCCCGTTCATAACCTGCCCCGTACTTGATACGGGGGTAACCCGCGGTCCCCCGTCCGTTCGTGGTGTCCTCATGTCCGTTCGTGGTGTCCTCATGTCCGTTCGTGGTGTCCCCACGTCCGTTCGTGGTGTCCCCACGTCCGTTCGTGGTGTCCCCACGTCCGTTCGTGGTGTCCTCATGTCCGTTCGTGGTGTCCTCATGTCCGTTCGTGGTGTCCCCCGTCCGTTCGTGGTGTCCTCATGTCCGTTCGTGGTGTCCTCATGTCCGTTCGTGGTGTCCTCATGTCCGTTCGTGGTGTCCCCCCGCCCGTTCGTGGTGTCCCCCCGCCCGTTCGTGGTGAGCTTGTCGAACCAAATGAGCGGGAAAAGCCGCGCGCTCATTACAGCGCCGGCTCAGCGATTGAACTCCTCACGCCCCATCGTGATATACTATCCCTGAAAGGGCAGCGCACCCATGAACCGCGTCCGGATAGACATAGCGACAGAGGGCAGCTTTCGGGCCACCGAGGTCATTGCCGACCTGCGAAACGTCGCCGAATCCCTTTTCAACCCCCTGAAGCTGGTGGGATTCTGGGATGAGCAGGCCAACGGGATGCACCTGTGCCCACAGGAGCAGCTGGGGCGGGAGTGCCTCCACAAGTTGCCGCCGGATGACCCGCGGCGCGTGGACTACGTCGCCACAGCCGACCAGGACATGCGGGCCATCCTTGAAGTGAGCTTTCCCCACGCGGACGTCTACCTGTACTTGAGGTAAACCCAAGGTGAACGGAGACAACTCGGACGCTTTTGCAGCAGAGGGGCGCACGGGAGGCCGCCGCGCCCGCCCCTTCCTCCACTCCGGCAGCCTCGGAGCGTTAGTCGTGATATTCCTGGCCCTCTCAGCCGTTCAGGCGACGTGCTCCGGCGATGCCGCCTCTCTGAAGGCGGCCCCCGATTTCCCCTTCACCCTCTACCAGGGCGAGAGCGAGCTGGGCGGCCCCGACCTGGCCCTGGCCGACCTCCGGGGCAGACCCGTAGTCCTCAACTTTTGGGCCGGACTCTGCCCTCCCTGCCGCGCCGAGATGCCCGACTTCCAGCAGTTCCACGACGAGTTCAATGACAGGGTCACCCTCATCGGCATCGACATCGGACCGCAGATGAACCTGGGCAGCCAAGCCGACGCCATGAGCCTCCTGAACGACCTGGGAATCACCTACCCCGCCGGCTTCACCAACGACGACAACGTGGTCCGCAGCTATGAGGCGCTGGGGATACCCACCACCGTGTTCATCAACTCCAATGGGGAGATATTCAGGCGATGGGGCGGTATTCTGAACCGGGAGGTCCTGGAGGACATAGCCAACGAGATGCTGGCGCAGGAGGCCGGCTAGCCGGAGGAAGGCCGCGCCGGAGGCAGGGGGTAGAAGCATGTTTACATCCAAGTCCATTCTGGGGGCAAACCTGGAGCGAAGGGTACTACTCCCCGTCCTGGTGGTCGGCCTGTCCTTGTCAACCGCCTTCATAGGAGCCGCGCTGCTGGGCGGCGACGGCGGCATAGACGGCGTCAACAGGTTTGTCGAAATCCTCTCCGGGGATTCCGGCTCCGTCCTGGGAGACCTGGGGCGGCTGGCTCCACTGGGCTTCGCCTTCGCCGCGGGGATGGTCTCCGCCGTCAACCCTTGCGGCTTCGTCATGCTGCCCGCATACCTGGGCCTCTACCTGCGAATCAACGAACAGGACGGCGAAGACGCGCGCCCAATCAAGCACGTAGCCAGGGCGTTTCAAGTAGGAGCGTTGGTCACCACCGGCTTCATAGCGCTGTTCGGCGCGGCCGGCCTCATAATGAATCTGGGAGCGCGGGCCGTGGTGGTGGACATCCTGCCTTGGCTGGGGCTGACCATTGGCATTGCCCTTGCCGTCGCCGGCTCCTGGATGGTCGGCGGCGGCAAGCTGTACACAGGATTTGCCGCGCAGGCTGCGTCTCGCATAGGGGATCCCGGACAGGTCAACTCGCGAGGCTACTTCCTCTTTGGGCTCAGCTACGGCATAGCGTCCCTGAGCTGCACACTTCCCATCTTCCTGTCCGTCATAGGGACCAGCTTCGCCGTATCCAGCATTGCAACCTCGTTGGGTCAGTTCCTCCTTTACGCCCTTGGCATGGGGACGGTCATACTCGGCTTGACCCTGGGAATGGCCTTCTTCAAGGGAGCAATGGCGCGCGCTTTGCGAAAGGCCCTCCCCTACGTTGAGCCCATTGGCTCATGGCTCATGGTTGTGGCGGGATCTTACATAGTCTTCTACTGGCTGACCATTGGCGGGCTGCTGTAGCGCGGCTCACGCCGGCAGCCTTGGACCGTACTGCGCAACGCCGGGCGGGGTTAGGGCCTGGCAACAAGACCCGTCAGAGCGCAGAATAGCGTCTTGCAGAATCCCGCCAAGGCCGTTATATAGTAGTACAATGGACGGCGGACAACACCGTGAAATCATGCAAAGGAGCTACAGAAATGAGCATGACCGTGGCCCTGGGAGCCGATCACGCCGGCTACCTCCTGAAATCCGCTCTGCTGCCCTGGTTGGAGGAGCAGGGATACAACGTGGTGGACGTGGGAGCCTTCTCTCTGGACCCGTTTGACGACTACCCGGACTTCTCTCAGGCAGTCGCGCTGTCCGTGGCCTCCGGCCAGGCTCAGCGGGGCATAATCGTCTGCGGCAGCGGCGTTGGAGGCTCCATCGCCGCCAACAAGGTGCCCGGCGCGCGTGCCAGCATCTGCCATGACATCTACACAGCCGGCCAGGGAGTGGCGCACGACGACATGAACGTCCTCTGCCTGGGAGCCCGCGTCATCGGCGAAGTATTGGCCAGAGACCTGGTTGCCGCTTTTCTCAGCGCACAGTTCATTGAAGAGGAGAAGTACCGCCGCCGCCTGGAGAAGGTCATGGCCCTGGAACGCAGCGCTCTCCCGGCGAACCAAAGCTCGGCAGAAGGGGGATAGCTATGGGTGCACTTGAAGAAGTACAGCGTTTGGGACAGTCCATCTGGTATGACAACATAAGCCGGGACCTGCTTGCGTCCGGCGAGATAGAGCGCCTCATTGAGACGGGGATCACGGGCCTCACCTCCAATCCCACCATCTTCGAGAAGGCCATAGCCGGCAGCTCGGCCTATGACGACGCGCTGACCTCTCTGGCCCTGGAGGGACTGGACACCAAGGACTGCTACGAAAGACTGGCTATGGAGGACATCCGCGCAGCCGCAGATCTGCTGCGCCCGGCCTACGACCGCGCCGGCGGCGGAGACGGCTACGCCTGCCTGGAGGTTAGCCCGTCCCTTGCCCACAACACCGAGGCCACCATCGCCGAAGCGGAGCGCCTGTTTGCCTCCCTGGGCCGCCCAAACACAATGATCAAGGCGCCTGCCACGCCCGAAGGGGTCCCGGCCGTCCGCAGCCTCATAGGCCGGGGCATCAACGTGAACGTCACCCTCATCTTCTCGCTGGAGGCCCATCGACAAGTGATGGAGGCGTACATATCCGGCCTGGAAGACCTGTCCCGCGCGGGCGGAGACGTGAGCGGGGTAGCCTCCGTGGCCTCCTTCTTTGTCAGCCGGGTGGATACGGCCGTGGACGGCCTGCTGGCGGAGCGCACGCGGCAGGGCGCGGCCGGAGTGGACGCCCTTGCGGGCAAGGCCGCCATAGCCAACGCCAAGATGGCGTATCAGTCCTTCAAGACCGCCTTCGGCGGGGACCGATTCGCCGCGTTGAGGGATAGAGGGGCGCGCGTGCAGAGGCCGCTGTGGGCCAGCACCGGGACCAAGAACCCCGCCTATAGCGACGTGCTGTACATCGACAACCTCATCGGCAGGGATACCGTCAACACCATGCCGCCGGCCACCCTCGCGGCCTTCATGGAGCACGGCCGGGTATCGCTGACCCTGGAGGAAGGCGTGACGGACTGCGAGCAGGCCTTGAAGGCGCTGGACTCGGCGGGCGTCAGCATGGAGGAGATAACCGATAAGCTGCTGGCCGATGGGGTCAAGGCTTTCGCCGACTCCTTTGACCAGCTTCTCGCCAACGTGGAGGAGAAGAAGACCCTCCTCCTTGCCCGGAGCAGCGAGCTCCCGGTTTCGGCGCCTGGGGCTATCCGGCCATGACGGAGGCGGCCCTGGCGGGCTTGCGGCGTCGTGACCTGGTGGGGCGCATCTGGAAGAGGGACCACACCGTCTGGAAACCGGACCCAACGGAGATCGCCGACCGCCTGGGGTGGCTTGACGTCGCCGACACCATGCAAGAGCAGGTCAGTTCCCTGCAGGCCTTTGCCCAGGAGATACGCGACGACGGTATCAGGCACGTAGTCCTGCTGGGCATGGGGGGAAGCAGCCTTGGGCCGGAGGTGATACGCCAGACTTTTGGGAGCGCGCCCGGCTTCCCTGAGCTCATTGTCCTGGACTCCACCGTGCCGGACGCAGCGCTGGCCGTGACGGAGGAAATCGACCCGGCCAGCGCCCTCTTCTCGGTCTCCTCCAAGTCGGGCACAACCACCGAGCC
The DNA here is from genome assembly GCA_965221925.1 of Dehalococcoidia bacterium. Lineage (GTDB taxonomy): Bacteria > Chloroflexota > Dehalococcoidia > Lucifugimonadales > UBA2985 > JAPPHY01. The sequence goes on from OZ244924.1 coordinate 1,968,051, forward strand.
CCTTGCCCTCTACAGCCACTTCCGCGGCCTCGTAGAAGGGGCCGTAGGCCGGGACGGGGCAGGCCGGCGCTTCTTCGCTATCACGGACCCGGGGACTCCCCTGGAGGACATGGCCCGCGAACACGGCTTCCGCCGCGTATTCCGGAACCCAGCCGACATCGGAGGGCGCTACTCCGTCCTCTCATACTTCGGACTGGCTCCCGCGGCCCTGGCCGGACTGGACGTTGCAAGGCTGCTGGAGCGCGCCGACCACATGAGAGAGCAATGCGTCCCCTCCGTCCCTGACCGGGAGAACCCCGGCGCGTTGCTCGGCGCTACAATCGGGGGCCTGGCCCTGGAGGGCCGGGACAAGCTCACCCTGGTCACCTCGCCGTCCATCGCCGGTTTCGGGCTATGGGCTGAGCAGCTCATCGCAGAGAGCACGGGCAAAGAGGGACGGGGTATCATCCCCGTTGCCGGCGAGCCTCTGATGGACCCCGCTTGCTACGGCAACGACCGTCTGTTCGTCTATCTGCGACTGGAGGGCGACGACAACGCCCCCACGGACGCCGCCATCGCGGCCGTCGAGGCTTCCGGGCAGCCCGTGGAGCGGCTGAAGCTGCAAGACCCCTACGACCTGGGCGCCGAGTTCTTCCGCTGGGAGTTTGCCACCGCCGTTGCGGGGGCCGTCCTGGGCATCCACCCTTTCGACCAGCCCAACGTCCAGCAGGCCAAGGACCAGACCATAGCCGGGTTGCAGGAGCACAGTGAATCGGGCCGGCTTCCCAACGTGGAGGCCCCCGGCTCCATCGCCGGCCTCCTGTCTACGGCCAAGCCGGGCGACTACCTGGCGATTATGGCCTACATACGCCAGACGCCGGAGACGGACAGGGCGCTGGCAGACCTTCGCCGCGGGATAGCGGAGCGCCACGGCATTGCCACAACCCTGGGATACGGGCCAAGGTTCCTCCACTCCACGGGGCAGGTACACAAGGGCGGCCCAGACAGCGGCCTCTTCCTGCAACTGACCGCGGACTACAGGGCAGACATCCAGGTCCCGGGCGAGTCCTACACCTTCGGCGTGCTGGCCCAGGCCCAGGCTCTGGGCGACCTGAAGGCGCTGCTGGCATTGGGAAGGCGCGTCGCCAGGATACGTCTGACCTCAGGAGACGAGTCGGGCATCGAGCAGATGGCCGGGCGGGCGACGTCACAACCTTGAATAGCAGGTAGTCCTACCGGGCCTTCGGGTCGCCGCGCGGTCACGCCGTGCGCGTTCTCCACAGGGGCCCGGAGCAGGCCAAACAACCGCGCAACCCCAGCGGCCGGGGCTTCAATAAAAGAGAGAAGGAGCGAGCTATGGAACTGGGCATGATAGGTCTCGGACGCATGGGCGGCAACATGACGCAGCGCCTCCTGCGCGCGGGCCACCGCGTGGTTGTCTACGACCCACAGGTGGAGGCGGTGCAATCCCTCGCCAGGGACGGGGCCGCTGGCGCGGACTCCCTGCACGACCTTATAGAGCGACTCACCCCGCCTCGAGCGGTGTGGGTAATGGTCCCCGCGGGGGAAGCAACGGCGAGCGCTATCGACACCCTCGCGGGCTCCCTCTCACCCGGCGATACGGTGATTGACGGCGGCAACTCCAACTACAAGGACAGCATCCGCCGGGCGGAAACCCTGGCCGGAAAGGGGCTGGCCTTCCTGGATGCCGGGACCAGCGGAGGCATATGGGGCCTGGCCGAAGGCTATAGCATGATGATTGGCGGAGACGAGGCCGCCTTCCGGAGGCTGGAACCCATCTTCCAGTCCCTTGCCCCCGGGCCGGATAGAGGCTACGGCCACGTTGGCCCTGCCGGGGCGGGCCACTTCGTCAAGATGGTGCACAACGGCATTGAGTACGGCCTCATGCAGGCGTACGCCGAGGGCTTTGAGCTGATGAACGCCAAGCAGGAGCTCAACCTGGACCTGGCCCGGATTTCCCAGATCTGGCGCCATGGCAGCGTGGTCCGTTCCTGGCTGCTGGATCTGACCGCAGCCGCCCTGGAGGAAGACCCCGGCCTGGACGCCCTTCAAGCATACGTGGAGGACTCCGGCGAGGGTCGATGGACCGTCCAGGAGTCCATTGACCTCAACGTCCCAACCCCTGTCATAAGCCTGTCCCTTCAGGCGCGATTCCGCTCCCGCCAGGACCAGCCATTTGGCGCAAAGCTGCTGGCAGCCATGCGCAACCAGTTCGGCGGCCACGCCGTGAGGAAGGCGGAGTAGCTTACCAAGGAGGCCCACTTTGTGCCGCAGCATCAAGACCCTCAGAAGTGACTCAGCGATGGCGCCGGAGGAAGACGTTCGAGCGGCTTCGTTGCAATTCGTGCGGAAGGTCTCAGGCTACCGTACCCCCTCCGGAATCAACGCCGCGCCCTTTGACGCCGCCGTCGAGGAGGTAGCCTTGGCGGTGCACAGATTGCTGGCGTCCCTGAACGAGACGCGCGAAGGACGCCCCAGGCCAAACGGTTCCACCGCCCGCCAACCCACCTCCGGAGTCGCCCGGCTAGCGTCCCCTACCAAGGCGAGTAATGACAGCCGCCAACTTTGAGGTTACAATAGGTGTGTGGCTTGAGACGCCCACCACCCTGGGCGGCGGGCAAGCCCCGCGCTGTCAATCCGGTCTCAAGCGCCAAGGAAACCCCCTCAATCACCCTGAATTAAGGAGCTTATCATGGGCAAGCTGGATGGAAGAGCCGTTATCGTGACCGGCGCCAGCCGGGGCATAGGCGAATCGATCGCCAAGATGTTCGCCGCGGAGGGCGGGAAGGTCGTCTGCGCAGCCCGGACGCTGCGAGAGGGCGACCATCAGCTGGCCGGCTCGCTGGAGACAACTGTGGAGGCCATCCGTGACGCCGGTGGAGAGGCCACGGCGGTCGCGGCCAACATCTCCGAGCCAGACCAGTGCGAAGCCCTGGTAGAGGCAGCCCACCAGGCATACGGCCCTGTAGACGTCCTGGTGAACAACGCCGCTCTCCTGTTCGCTATTCCCACAAAGGACTACCCACTCAACCGGTGGTTGCGTACGTGGGCGGTGAACGTCCACGGGCCGTTCATTCTGAGCCAGCTAGTACTCAAAGACATGATACCGCGCGGGAGTGGAAACATAGTGAACATCTCCTCCGGGGCGGCCACGGGGCCGGGCCGGGGCCCCTATCCCGGAGCCACCGGTGGCAGCTCCACCTACGGCGCTCAGAAGGCGGCCCTGGAGCGTTTCACCCAGGGCCTTGCCCAGGAGGTCTACCAGTACGGCGTATCCGTTGCCGCGTTCTCCCCGTCCCAGTTCGTGCCAACCGTGGGATCCATGTTCGCCCAGCAGAGGACCCAGGTAGACCCGGAAACCACCGAGTCCCCCGAGACTATGGCGAAAGCCGCCCTTCTGCTGGCGACCGAGCCTCTGGACAAGATTGCCGGACGGGTGACCTACAGCCAGCAAATCCTCAAGGAGTTCGGCTGGATCACCGATGCCAAGGGCACGGGCGTGGACCCGGAGCGCATGGGGAGCGGGTACAGCAGGATCTAGGACGGACAGCGCAGCCCAGGGCAATGGATACATCAGCCGGAGCATCCATCTCGCCGGAGGAGCGCAGTATGGCGCGGAGAGCGCTTATGGCCCATTTCCTGGGCATTGGACTGCTGGCTTTGGTCGGCTGCGCCGGCGCCGGTGAGACGGATGTCCCCACCTCAGCCACAGCGCCTACTGCCGCGCCCGTCCCAACCTCTACCCCGGTGGTGGCGGCGTCCACCCCTTCCCCAACCGTCGTCGCCCCTACGGAGACGGCGTCGTCCACCGGCATAGGCCCGGAGGACATCATAGCCATCCTCCCCATAGACGCCATTCCGGCTATCCTGGACCCGCAGTTTCTCTCCGCCGCATCCGCTGAAGACCAGATGGACAGCGCCGAGCAGGTCATCGGCGTATCCATCAACGGAGACAACCGCGCCTACCCTATCAACATGCTCAGCAGCCACGAGATAGTGAACGACATGGTCGGCGGCGAGGCTATTGCCGTCACGTGGTGACCCCTCTGCTACTCGGGCATAGTCTATGTCCGCCGGTTCGATGACATGACCCTCACCTTTGGGGTGTCCGGCAAGCTGGTTATGAACGCCCTTGTCATGTACGACCACCAGACACGCACTCTCTGGAGCCACTTCACGGGAGACGCCATCACCGGGCCCCTGGCGGAGACCAGGCTAGAGATAATTCCTGCCCTCCATACCACCTGGAGCCGATGGAAGGAGCTTCACCCAAACACCCTGGTATTGGACAAGAACGGCCGGTACAAGGTGGACAGCTACGACTTCTACTACGGAAGCGGAGCCCCAGGTGTAATTGGAGAGGCCCGCACAGACGACCGCCTGCACACTAAGGAGTTCGTTGTGGGCCTCCGTATCAACGGCCAGGCAAAGGCGTATGCCTTCAGCGACCTCAACGCTCAGCCTGTGATCAACGACTCCCTCGCAGGACAGGCGCTTGTGGTCACCTTCGACCCGCAATCTGCCACCGGCGGCGTCTTCAGCCGCGAAGCGGCCGGGCGCATCCTCACCTTCCACCCCACAGCCCCAACAGCCTCCGGCGGCCCCCTCATGGTGGACAACGAGACAGGCAGCCTCTGGCTAATGCTCACAGGAGAGGCCGTAGAGGGCGAGTTGGAGGGCGCGAGCCTCACGCCGATACCGTCCAACTACTCCTTCTGGTTCGCATGGAAGGACTGGCATCCATCCACCCAACTCTTCGACGCGTCCTCTTAAGTGCGCGCAAGCGCTGTCATGCCACGCCAACACGCCTCACCATCGTCATGCCCGCTTTCGCGGGCATCCGGAGGGGGATGGGGGCGGATGGAGCCCGCTCGTGGTGAGCCTGTCCATACATATTACTCAATCGACACCCAAACCTGCGGTACTCGTGGGTTGTCGATTTTGATTCAACCAGGTAGCTCAAGGGGGTTTAGAAAAAGGTCTGCCACCTCAATCCTCTATGAGGGATTCGAGCCTTCTTGGGTGGGGCCTAGGCGTACCGAATTGCGAACGTTTCAATACTCAATCTCAATATGAACACGGCCGTGGCTTCGCAGCTGTAGGTATGGATAGGGGGAAAGGCCATCCATTGCAACTCCACTAGAGCCCTATTTTCGCTGGCGGCCTACAAAAGGTCTGACGCTAATTTGGAGGGCCCGGCGGAGGCAATCGCCTGCGTATCTCGCGAATAATACTCGCTATGAATGCTCCAATGAGCGCCGTGCCCAGTACCACTACTGCGGGAAGCAGCCAAGGGTATCGCTCCGTGAATGGCTCCGGTTTTGTCGCAGGCTCGGTGGCCGGCGCTGTTGGCAGCGTAGTCGCGGCGAAGGCTGGACCGAGGGCATGATTGCCCGCGTTTGCTATCGGCTCTGCGGCTACAAACAGCGCGGGAAGCATTATCAGTGTCCCGCCTAATACAGCGACCACAATGCGCGAGAATAGCGCCACGCTTCTATACCTTTTCACGAAAGAGGAACCCCCTCAGGGCCTGGCTGTAGCGCTGGTATGCCAGCCCTGTGCCCAGAAGCAGAACTCCAAGGGTCACAAAAGCGGCGACCCGGTATCCCTGCTCCAGCAGGAAAACATCGAACCCAAAGAGCTTGATCACAGGAAGCACCAGTAGAGCCATCCCTGCTAGCCTGACTCTGCTGGACCGTTGAAAGATACCCACGCCAATTGCGGCAATGCCGTAAACTGCCCATAGCACTGTCAACGTGAGGTGCTTGGCGCTGACCTGGGCCATGCCAGACGTTATCTCCAGACTGTCAAAATAGCGTATCCCTTCAAGGCTCATCCCCCAAAGAGCGGCTACATTGATGGCAATCAGCAGTATCCGGAATGCGGTAATTTCCAGTCCGGGCAAGAGCGCTCTTTCCCTGCGGGACCAGTAGTAGATTGCTACCATAGGCGTCAACACTAACACAAAGGTCAGGAAGTGCGAGTTGAGGACAGAGACAGACGTGAGGTGGTCCAGGCGAACTACAAACGTGTCGAACGCCAGGAGCTTTAGCATTGCTGCTCCCGCCAGGCCAATGCCGCCCCAACGCGCCAAAGGCAAGCGCCACTTCAGCCCAACGGCCAGGAGAAGAGATGCGTATATCGACCAAATGACAGACAGCGTTAGGAGTGTTCCGTTAGTTGCGCTCTGCTGGTCCCCGAATTCATCGAAGCGGCTATCGAAGTAGGCCATCGCTTCAAGGCTGAGCAACCCCAGAGTCAGCCCGCCGGCAATAGCGGCCAGCATCGGGGGCATGGACTCCTCCCATTCCTCGCCAAGGTCGCGATTGCGCCAGTACAGGTATCCCGCTGCGTAGAATGCAACGATTACAACCACAAATATGAGGAATCGCTCGTTCATAACCGGCATGAAGCCATTCAGGTCGACGGTGGCGCCGAACAGCAGCAGGCGCCCCGCTGCCAGCGCCAAGGCTCCAAGACCGAATATCCGCATCGACTTTTTGTAGAGGAGGAAGCCTGCCCAGACCATCACTGCGCCCTGTACCGCCCAGGCTGTGGTCAGCCACACGCCACTGAGCTGTAGCGGCACAGCGACCGTCAGGAAAACAAGCGCCATTGGCAGGGCGATCAGGGCTATCTCCGTCGGCGCGCCAGATCTCTTCAGGGCTGCGTATGCAATTAGCCCGTAGAGCAGGGACAACGACAGCGAAATCAACCCGAACCAGACCTGGTAATCCTCCCATAGTATGGCTACCGTGAGGGCGAAGAACGCTGTACCGTTTATCGCCACTAGACTCATGTCAGGCGGCCCCGGAACCCGTCTCCACAGGATGTGAAACAACGTGGTTGCTCCGACGAAGATTAGAAACATTGCGGTGAGACCCGCCTGCATCAGGGTCGGCTCGTAGCCCGGAAACTGATCCACGCCGGCGGCAAAGAGGCCATAGGAGCCTATCCATCCCATCAGAATGAACAAGCGCCAGTTCCTGAAGGTTGCGACCCAGAGAATCCCAAGGTCTACAATCAGGATGTACGGGAGTACCAGCCTGATGTCCGGGAGCTCCGGGCTAAGCAGAACCGGGGCAATAAACGCGCCGATGATGCCAAGAATCCCAATGACGACCGAATCGTAACGGATAGCCAGTAGTCCCGCCAACCCTACCACTACTGCGAGAAACACAAGCGCCGCGTCTGGCCGGATGAGCTGATACAGGGCAAAGGCAGAGTAAAGGGACAGATAAAGAATGGCGGCCCCGCCTGCCGTTACGGCCTGGGCCCAGAAAGGAACGCGTCGCTGAGCGTACTCACCAACGCCCAGCAGCGCCAATCCCACGGCGATGCCAAGGACTATACGGCCCGTGTCTCCTATCCAGTTGTTGTCGAATGACAGCTTCAGGAAAAATCCGAGGCCCAACACCAGGGCTACTGATCCGATAATTGCAAACCAGTTCCTCCCCAGGATGTGCTCCCAGTCAATGGAAGACCCGAAGCTAATGGCCCCAGTGGAATTCGGCACGCCCGCCGCAGCGCCGGAGGACAGGCCGCCCAGCGCTTCTCCGGCGTTCGCAGCCCTGCTCATGGACGCTGAGCTTGGACTCGGCGGTCCATGGGGCCGCCGGTAGGCCGGCCCTTCGGAAACGGGCGACCGGTCCCGCGGGATGTCTGCCGGTTGAGCTTCCGGCTGGGAAGCCGGAGGTTGAGGCCGCGTTGGCGCTTGAACGTCCTGACCTTGCGGCTGAGGCTGGGTTGGTATAGCGCGGCCGCCCTCAAGCAGGGACATGCGGACCTGAAGCCGGTCAAGTTCTCTCGAGACTCCATTAAGGCGCCCTCGCACCGACTCAAGCTCTCTCGCAAGGGACTGCCTCTCTCTATCCGCGGCGTCTGTTATCCGCAGATTGGCGCCGCATTCTGTGCAGAAGAAGTGGTTAGATGGGTTTGCTCTGTTGCAGCGTGGGCAGGTAACTTCGCTCATCGGCTGAAACCTCCTTGTTTAGGAGCCTCGAACTGGACCACCGTTTGCAATATGCCACCCGGCAAGCGGCGCAGAAAGGTTCGTTGATACCGCATACCATGGTATATGTGTACCCAAAACCGGGGTACAAATGTACCTTGACGCTACTATGGAGCAATGTAGAATTCGAAACAAGTCTCAGTAAAAGCGTGAGGCCTGATTTGTCGAATGCATCAGTCGATACAGCGGCGGCCTCCGGTCGGACATTGAGTCCGGCTGACCCGGATGACCTGCGATACAGCCTGCGGATATCGGTCTGGGTACGCTGGTTCGTGGTGATTGCGTGGCTGGCGCAATTCAACTATAGAGGCGACTTCACCGACCCAACCTTCATCCCTAACACGTTGCTGGCTGGCGCGTTGCTTGTTTTGAACGGCTATGTTCACCACCGCATCCGGTCAGCCCGGAGAGTGACGTGGCGCTGGGCGCTGGCCCTCAGCGCGATGGACGCGATTACAATCACGTCGGGTCTAGCAATATCAGGTGGCTTTCAGAACTCCTTTTTTGTCCTGTACTACCCGGCGCTGGCGAACTTTGCTGTGGTGTTTACATCTTTCAGGCTCAGCTTTGCCTGGACCACCATCATCGCCGTTGTATACACGGCGCTTAGCCTGTCTCTGTACTCGGGACTCGACTTTGAGGCCAAAGAAGAGAAGGTCTTGTTTTCGAGGATCGTGACCATGTTCGCGGTTGTCGCTGTGGTCAACCTCATCTCCAGACTGGAGCGCATTAGGCGGAGAGAGGCCGTGGAGCGAGAAAGGGAGCTCCAACGGGAACGAATTGAGCTCTCACAGACAATCCACGACACTATTGCCCAGTCCGCTTACTTGATTGGTCTGGGAATCGAGACTGCTGTAGAGCTTGCTGAAGATTCGAACCTGGAACTGGTCGCCAAGCTTAAGGCAACACACTCCTTGTCGAAATCGACCATGTGGGAGCTGAGACATCCCATCGACGCCGGCCCGATATTCGAAGGCAGGGAGCTTGGCCGCGTATTGCGGTCACATGCATCCACATTCACCACCATCACATCGATTCCCACGGAGGTTGTCCAGACGGGAGCGGAGCCGCAGCTCTCAATGGTCACCCGGAGGCTGCTCTTTTCCGTGGCGCACAATGCGATGACCAATGCGTTTCGGCATTCGAATGCTTCCAGGGTAACTATGGCGCTACACTTTGGAGGCGAGACACTCCGTATGACCATAGCCGACGACGGGATAGGACTCCCGGACGACTACGAAGACCGCGGCCACGGATTCAGGAACATGAGAATCGACGTGGAGCGAATGGGCGGAGCGCTTGAAGCCACTCTCGGAGAGTCCGGGCTTGGCACAGCCGTAACCTGCACTATTCCATATAGAGCGCCTGAAGGAGGCCGATAACTTGACACCATCCAAACAATCCAGGGTAATGCTCGTAGACGATCATGAGATAATGCGGGACGGACTTCGAGAAGTCCTCGAGCGCTCCGGCAACTTCGAAGTGGTGGGCCAAGCCGGCGATGGCGTTGCAGCCGTCAACATCGCTCTGAAGTTAAAACCGGACGTAATTGTCATGGATGTGATGATGCCCTTGAAGAATGGTATCGACGCGTGTAGAGAGATAACGGAAATGCTCCCGGACACGAAGACGCTGATTCTGACGGCTTCCGCGGAGGAGGATGCCGTGATGGAAGCGGTGGCCGCGGGCGCAACCGGCTTCCTTCAGAAATACTCCGGCAAGGAGAAACTCCTCGCTACGGTCCGGGAGGTTGCTGACGGCGAGTACCGAATACCGAGCAACGTCTTGCGAAGCGTGTTCGCGGGAATCCGGGGAACGGCTGAACAGAAGACGACCGACGGTCCCAAGTCGCTCACACAACGGGACAGGGTCTTTCGATTATGGCAAGAAGAGTGATAGAGTTGGCGTATGAATACGGAGGGACTGGGAAAGAGCCTACTTGGAGTACTGGAGGGGGTGCCTGATCCCCGGTCCAGGCATGGTCGTCGCCATGCGCTGAGTGCAATCTTGGCGTTATCGGTGTGTGCAATAGCAAGTGGCGCCCGTAGTCTATATGCCATAGCCCAATGGGGAAGGATGCAAGACCCGGCTACACTGAAGGAGTTGGGGTTCACCAGAGAGCGGACCCCTGCGATATCCACGTTGCATAAGGTGTTCAGCAGTATAGACGTGGATGTGTTCGAGAGTGTGCTTGGGGAATGGGTTGAATCTCAGTTGGGAACAAGAGAGGAGGCAATAGCAATAGATGGCAAGGCGCTTAGGGGGATACACGGGGAGGAGGCGCCTGGAGTCCGTCTTGTGGCTGCCTATAGCCATCGCATGGGCTTGGTGGTGAGTCAAAAAGGGGGGTGACGGCTGAGAAGCATCAGTCGGAGTTGGCTATGGCAAGCTCGCTGTTGGAGAGAATGATCGTAACAGACAGGGTAGTGACCGGGGATGCGCTGTACTGCCAGAGACAGCTGTGTGAACAGGTGGTTGGTGGAGGTGGCGACTATCTGTTGATAGTCAAGAGCAACCAGAAGAGGCTGTACGAGGACATAGAGTTGTGCTTCGACCGGCCTGTGGTTGGTGAGACGTATGGATATGCCGAGACCGAGGACAGTCATGGAGAGCGTCGAGAGTATCGCAGGTTGTGGGCTACAGACACACTGAAGACCTATCTGGAGTGGCCCGGACACGGGCAGGTGATGAAGGTTGAGAGTTGGCGCAGCATCAAAGGCAAGACCACTCGGCAGGTGCGATACGCTATCACCAGCCTTGGGACTCACACACCGGCTGATAGACTGCTCCAACTGGTACGCGGCCATTGGCGCATTGAGAATGGCCTGCACTATGTGAGGGACGTGACCATGGGGGAGGATGGCTCCCAAGTTCGCACCGGCTCAGCGCCACAGATGATGGCAGCCCTGAGAAACGTGGCGCTGAATATCCTCCGACTGAGCGGAGCTACCAACATCGCAGCAGCCATAAGGAACGTCGCTTGGCAGCCCAACGGCGCTCTCAGATTGCTAGGCCTACTACCATCACAATAATCGAAAGACCCTGACAACGGGACAGGGAGATCTTGACACTCTTCGCCCAAGGCCTTTCCTACGCGGAGATAGCAGAGGCGAGGAATAACCAGCCGTTGACTATTAGAAACGCGATATACAGCATTCAGGACAAGCTCGGTATTGATACCAAGCAGGAGCTTGTGGTGTGGGCGGTCCGTAACGGCCTCTTGGATGACTTCCAGATCGGAAGATGACCTCTGCCGTACGCGAATTTAGTCTTGGATTGCGGCTCAGTCGGTGCAGTAGCCCGCGTCGCTTAGCGATCGGCAGTGGTATCGAACGCTCGGTTGCCGCTCATGCTGAACTTGTCGAACCACATGAGCGGGACGCTGGGGAAGCCCACCCCCCTTTTGCTCACGCCCTTCGACTCGCTCAGGATGAGCGGAACCCAACCACCCCTGGGTTCCTTATAGAGGCCCTGAGGCCAAGCGTCACCACGATAGCGGAACCCAAACACCCCTGGGTTCCTCCCTTCGCAGGAGTGCCGGCGCGGCCTGTGGCGCTCCTGACTGGCGTATGTTAGGATATATCTGAGGTCAAGCGCATAAGGGGCGTGAATCGGCGCAACTCAGGCGCCACTTCCGCCGACTCCGTAGCTGGGCAATAGGCGTATCCCAAGCGTGACGGATGACTACATAGGCTCAAACCACCTCCGGCGAGCGGGTGTAGCTCAGTGGTAGAGCTCTTGCTTCCCAAGCAAGTTGTCGTGGGTTCGATCCCCATCACCCGCTCCATCCTCACCGGCGCGAGATTAGTAGCGCAAGCCCTGCTGTTAAGGGCATTCTCCCGCCCTGCCCCACAGATTCCGCGCATCTTGGTACGCTTCGGCTTTGACGCCAACCATGTATGGCTGTAAAGTATGGGAGGCGGCGCCGCCGGTGGGAACCGGCAGGCGGTGTATCGACCGGAGAACTGACCCACAGCATGGACATCAGAAGACGGCTGAGATACGGAGAGACGCTCATCTCCGACCACCATCCCTACTACGCCACCTCGCAGAGGGTAATCCTCTACCAGGAGATAGAGGGCCGCGACGAGATCTGGGAGCTGCCGTATGCGCGCCTGACCAGGGTGGAGGTGGTCAAGCTGCCTCGACACAAGATGATGATTGCCGGGACGTTGTTGGTAGTGGGCGGAGCCGTCATGTCAACCGTGGGGTTCATCACGTCCTGGCTGGCCATACTGGCGGGAATAGCCGCCATAGCCTACGGAGGCATTGGAAGGGAAGCCTACTATCAGCTTCACGCCGACGGCATGACCAAAGAAGAGGCTGCCAAGTGGCGGCTGGTCTACTTCGGCAGCGGGAGCTTCGTCCGCACCATACGAACGGTAATGGGGGACCGCCCGGATCTCTAGCCCGCGGCCCCGCGCCGATACTCCTCCACCAACCTCGCTACATCCTCCGGCCCTCTTCGCCCTGTTGCTGCCAGATCCTCCAGCATCGCCCTTCGCCTTTCCACCTCTCCGGCATCTCCCCTAAGGAACGTTGGGGTCTCAACCTCTTCGAAACAGTCCTCATCCTCAATCCACCGGAACAGCTGACGACCGTGGGGCTTGCCGCCCTGCACGTAGTCTATCTCATGCACCTCTGCCAGTCGTCTCCAGAAGTTGTCCAGGTCGTCGCCGAATCTGAGAATGTACAGCACGAGGTCGATGCGGGAGGCCGCCTCATCGGTGACCTCATTGCCCTGGCAGATGACGTCCAGCGCCTCCTCCAACCCAGGCGCGTGCAGGGCCGTGGACAGGGAGTATCCGGCCGTCATGGTATCGAAGACCCGCCGCACCGGGGCGCCCCAGATGTATCTGGGAACGGGGCCCTGGCTGAACTCCGCCACCGCCAGGCAGCCCCCGGTGGCAGCCTCTTTGAGCTCGTCCATCTCCGCTTCTTCACCGCTCAGGTGATGAACAGGCGTCTCCGGGGGCAGCAGAGACAGTATGGCATTGCTCGTCGTGGTTTTGCCGGCGAAGCGCGGGATAGCTACGACCACCATGGAAAGGCCCCTGTCCATGGCTGCCCACATGGTAGCAGCCATCCATGACGTCATGGTGCCGTTGCGTATCAGATCTATAATGGTCACGGTCTCAGCCATTGCCTCACCTCATGCCTTTCGTCGTGGGTCTCCGGTAAACACGCTCACAAATCCTGCCGACGTGGGGCTTGCCGGGCGGCGAAGGCCGGTCTGGCGTCAAAGCCGTCGTGGGCAAAGACCGGGAGGCCCGCGAAAGCGCTACCACAGGACCTCTATCTCCGACTCCCGTCGCTCCACTACCTCGCCTACGACGGCGGCCCCGCTTACGCCTCTCCGCGACATGGCCGCCATCAGGTCGTCGACCTTGCCGGCCGGGACCGACATCAGGAGGCCGCCGGAGGTCTGAGCGTCGCACAGTACCAGCTTCGCTTCGTTGCTGATGTGGGAACCCCACGCCACCACCGGGTTCACGGAGTGGAGGTTTCGATGCGTCCCGCCGGGCGCAATACCCTGCTGTACCAGACCCCACGTTCCCTCGATGAGCGGCGTCAGGGAGAAGCGTACCCGCGCCGTCACCCCGGAGGCTTCAACCATCGTCTTCAGATGCCCCAGCAGGCCGAAGCCGGTAACGTCCGTACAAGCGTTTACCCCCACCTCCGTCATAGCTTCGGAGGGGGCCCTATTCAGAGCGCTCATCACCTCTATGGCCCGCTCAATGGTGGCGGCATCCGCCACGCTTTCCTTGCCGGCGGTGGTGATGATGCCTGTGCCCAGAGGCTTGGTGAGAACCAGCAGGTCTCCCGCCCTGGCAGAGGCGTTGGTCACATGCTTCCCAGGCTCGACAAGGCCGGTCACCGCCATGCCATACTTGGGCTCCTTGTCGTCCAGGGTGTGCCCACCGACTATCAGCGCTCCGGCCTCTTTAGCCTTGTCGGCGGCCCCCTTCATTATCTCTCCAAGTATGTCCACCGGCAGGTCTCTGGGGAAGCAGACCAGGTTCAGGGCCAGAAGGGGCTTGCCTCCCATGGCGTACACATCGCTGAACGCGTTTGCCGCGGCGATTGCGCCGAAGCTCCACGGGTCGTCCACGATGGGTGGGAAGAGGTCTACGGTCTGCACGAGGGCCAAGTCCTCACTCAACCGGTAGACGGCGGCATCGTCTCCGGTGCTGATCCCAACCAGCAGGTTGGGATCGGAAAAGGTCGGCAGCTGACGCAGGACCTGCGCCAGGTCCTCAGGACTGAATTTAGAGGCTCAACCGGCGCAGTTGGCCAGGCTGGTCAGACGTATCTGCTCGCCCTGCATTTGGCAAGTCCTTTCCGGGAGCGTGGTCCCGCGGGTATTCAACATGATAACACACGCGGAGCGGACGCGCGCCTCCTCCCAACGTCGTCATGCCCGCGAACGCGGGCAATTGGCACGGCATAGTAAGGGGCGGTAGACTCCTGCTTTCGGAGACCATTGCGCAACCGCCCAACGCGCCATTTGATGTCATTCCGAGCGCAGCGAGGAATCTAAGACGTTGCGCCGTAGTCATGAGAAGATTCCTGCCACAAGGGTCCTCGTGGGGGATGAGAGCCTTTAGATTCCTCACTCCGCTGTGCTCCGTTCGGAATGACAGTTGGAGCGTCTTTTCACAGGATGGCGCCCAGAGTTATGCAAAGGTCTCCTTTCGCAGGGGTGGTTACGGCGTCGGCAGTTACCACCGTGTAGCACCTGCCCGCGAACGCGGGCATCCAGAGGAGGATGGGGGGTAAATTACCATTCGTGGTGAGCCAAGCTCCCTTGTCCGTTCATGGTGAGCCAAGCTCCCTTGTCCGTTCATGGTGAGCCAAGCTCCCCTGCCCGTTCGTGGTAAACCGAGCTCCCCTGCCCGTTCGTGGTAAACCGAGCTCCCCTGCCCGTTCGTGGTGAGCTTGTCGAACCACATGAGCGGGACACTGGAGAAGCCGACCCAGTTCCGCTCACGCCCTTCGACTTCGCTCAGGATGAGCGGAATGTCCCTGCCCATTAGTGGTAAACTTGTCGAACCACATGAGCGGGACACTGGAGAAGCCGACCCAGTTCCGCTCACGCCCTTCGACTTCGCTCAGGATGAGCGGAATGTCCTTGTCCGTTCATGGTGAGCCGATCTCCCCTGCCCGTTCGTGGTGAGCTTGTCGAACCACATGAGCGGGACACTGGAGAAGCCGACCCAGTTCCGCTCACGCCCTTCGACTTCGCTCAGGATGAGCGGAATGTCCTTATCCGTTCATGGTGAGCCGAGCTCCCCTGCCCGTTCGTGGTGAGCCGAGCTCCCCTGCCCGTTCGTGGTGAGCCGAGCTCCCCTGCCCGTTCGTGGTGAGCTTGTCGAACCACAAGAGCGGGACACTGGAGAAGCCGACCCAGTTCCGCTCACGCCCTTCGACTTCGCTCAGGATGAGCGGAATGTCCTTGTCCGTTCGTGGTGAGCCGATCTCCCCTGCCCGTTCGTGGTGAGCCGAGCTCCCCTGCCCGTTCGTGGTGAGCTTGTCGAACCACATGAGCGGAAAAGGTTAGCCGATTTCGCTGGAACGACAAGAGCGTGGCATGGGGCGCTAGACGTACCGCTCCCCACCATCCGGGAAAACGGTCACCACCACTCGCCCCGGACCCAGGCGCATGGCTATGCGGAGAGACGCCAGAGCGCTGGCCCCGGAGGAGACCCCCACCAGCAGCCCCTCCTCCCGGGCCAGGCGGGCCGTCATCTGCAATGCCTCATCGTCGGTGACGCCGATGACCTCGTCTACAATATCCATGTTGAGAATCGGGGGCACGAAATCGGCCCCCAGTCCTGGTATGGCATGGCTTCCCACGTCTCCACCGCTCAGAACGGGCGAGGAGGACGGCTCCACGGCCACCACCAGGGTGTCCGGGTACCGCTCCTTGAGCGCCTCGCCCACGCCGGTGATGGTCCCGCCGCTGCCAACGCCGGCCACAAAAGCATCCACCCTTGCCCCGGCGTCTCGCAGTATCTCCTGGGCTGTGGTCTCCCTGTGGGCCCTGGGATTGGCGGGGTTGAGGAACTGATTCATAGCCACGTAGGTAGGGTTTTCTCGGACCAGCGTCTCGGCGGCGCATATGGCGCCGGCCATGCCGTCAAGAGGCGACGTCATGTGAAGCTCAACGCCCATGTGGGTCAGCAGCCGCTTCCGCTCCATTGGGATCCCCTCAGGCATAGCAATGATGAGGGAGTACCCCTTGGCCGCGGCGACCATAGCCAGGGATATTCCAGTGTTGCCGCTGGTGGCCTCCACCAGCGTATGGCCCGGAAGCAGCCTTCCGGCCTCCTCGGCGTCACGCACCATCGCCAGGGCAATGCGGTCCTTGACGCTCCCCGTGGGGTTTCGGCTCTCCAGCTTCCCCAGCACTGTGGCCGACCCCTCGGCCGGAACCCGCTTGAGGGCAACCAGGGGTGTATTGCCTATCTGGTCGAGAATGCTCTGGGACATAAGGGGCGGCGCGCCTCCCTGTATGAATATCCCATTTTGACCCCGTAGGGTACGCGAGTCAAGACGAGCGCAAGGCCCCATGCCTAGACGTGTATCCGACCCAAAGGGGTCATCCGTGTTGCCTACCAAATGAGGGCATGGTATATTCACCTACGCGCGGGCCTTCCGGACGAGAGGCCGGTACAGGATGGATATGGACAGGATAAAGCAGAGTTTCGACGCGCTGGCCGCAAGAGGCGAAATGGGGCTGATACCCTACCTCACCGTAGGCTTTCCTTCCGTGGAGGATACGCTTTCTCTGGCATCTGCCCTTGTGGACGGCGGCGCAGATGTGGTGGAGCTGGGCGTGCCCTTCAGCGACCCTCTGGCCGATGGCCCCACCATTCAAAGGGCCAGCTTCCACGCCCTTGCCCAGGGCGTAACCCTGGCTACGTGCTTGCAGGTATGCCGCCGGCTGAGAGGCGCCGGAATCGCCGTTCCCCTGGTGTTTATGAGCTACTACAACCCCATCCTCAGCTACGGACTGGGGCGATTCGCATCAGACGCCCAGGACGCCGGACTGGATGGGGTCATAGTGCCCGACCTGCCCTTTGAGGAAGCCGACCCCTTGCGGACCGAGTGCAGCAGCCACGGCGTCCACATCATCCCGCTGCTGGCCCCCACCAGCGCCGACGCGCGCATTGCCCACTCGTGCGAAAAAGCCGGCGGGTTCGTGTACTGCGTCAGCCTGACCGGGGTCACCGGGGCGCGGGAGGAGATTCCTCCGGGCGTGCCCGCTCTCACACGGAGAGTCAGGGAGCGCACGGACCTTCCAATAGCCATCGGGTTCGGTATCTCGCAAAGACGCCACGTGGAGGCTCTGGCTTCCTGCGCCAATGCGGCAATTGTGGGAAGCGCGCTGATTGACCTTGTGGACAGGACGCCGTCCACCCGGAGAGAAGAGACGGTGAGGGAGTTTGTGGCCGGGCTCAAGGGTATGACCCCCACTCAAGGGAGGCAGTAATCATGGCGATGGTATGCCGCGGCCTTCGCGGAGCGACTACGGCTGAGGACAACACCAAAGAGGCGGTGCTGGAAGCCACCAGGGACCTGCTGGAACGCCTGGTAGAAGCCAACGACCTCTTGACAGAGGACCTGGCCGCCACCTTCTTCACCACCTCCCCGGACCTCAACGCAGAGTTCCCCGCAGCGGCCGCTCGGCAGATGGGATGGGAGTACGTCCCCCTCATCTGCGGCCACGAGATGAACGTGCCGGGCGGGCTCCCTCTCTGCATCCGCGTCATGGTCCTGGTGAACACGGAGAAGCGCCAGGAAGAGATGACACACCTCTACCTGCGAGACGCCAAAAACCTGCGCTCCAGGGACGTAAGCTGAGCCCAGTTCCATGAGGACCAGAAGGGATAGGCTGGCCGAATTCGCTATAGGCGTGACCGGAGGGACACTTCTCATCGCGGGTATCCTGAGTTGGGGGTCCGGAGGCAGCGTACCCAGGGTCTTTGTGCTCACAGGCGCTCTGTTGATTATCGCCGCTCAGCTTATCCGCCGGAGGTCAACGCGCTAGTCCCGGACGCCACTCCTGCCCCGGCGCTGGACATGCCACGCTTTGAGTGTTAAAGTTACGCCTTGTTGGACGTGATCCGGACACAACCCATTGCCGGAGAAAAATATAAACAAGCACAGGTGACCCATGCCACAGCTACACGACATAAATATCCAGAGCATCCAGCCCCTGACTTCGCCCCGGGAGTTCGTTGAGAAGTACCCCGTCACACCCCAAATAGCCCAACTCGTCGCAGACGGCCGGGAGCAGATCGCTCGCATCCTGAGAGGCGAAGACGAACGGATGCTTATGATCACGGGGCCCTGCTCCATCCACGACCTTGAGGCCGGCTATGCGTACGCTCAGCAGCTTAAAGGCCTGGCCGACGAGTTGCAGGAACAGCTCCTCGTAGTCATGCGCGTGTACTTTGAGAAGCCGCGCACCACTGTTGGGTGGAAGGGGCTGGTATATGACCCGCGCCTCAACGGCGGCTTCGACATCGCCGCCGGACTGCAAATGGCCCGTGAGTTCCTGTTGCAGGTGGGGGAGATGGGCCTGCTTGCCGCAATAGAGTTCGTAGACCCCATAACGCCCCAGTACCTGGCAGATCTGTACTCCTGGGCTGCCGTGGGCGCCCGCACCGCAGAGAGCCAGACTCACCGGCAGATGAGCAGCGGCCTCAGTATGCCCGTAGGCTTCAAGAACGGCACCGGCGGCAGCGTCCAGCTTGCCGTAGACGGGGTGGTAGCGGCGCAGGCCGTACAGGGTTTTCTGGGAGTGGACGCCGATGGCAAGGCATCCATAGTAGTCACCAAGGGCAACCCCAACTGCCACATCGTCCTGCGGGGAGGCAGCCGCGGCACAAACTTCGACGCAGCCTCCATAGCCGACGCCGTCGAGAGGTTGCAGCGCTCCAAGGTCTCCACCCGGCTGGTGGTGGACTGCTCTCACGCCAACTGCGGCAAGGACTACACCAAGCAGCGCGTTGCCTTCCAGGACGTCCTTGACCAGAGGATAGCCGGCAACAGGAACATCGTGGGCATGATGCTGGAAAGCCACCTGCTGGAAGGGAACCAACCCCTGGACGAAAGAAATCCCGGCAACCTCAAGTACGGCGTATCCATCACCGACCCCTGCGTTGGATGGGAAGAGACGGTAGAGCTCCTCACAACGGCCGGCCAAGCATTGGGTTCAGCCAGAAAGTCGGCCGCAAGGGCCTGATACTCCGCCTCTTTTTCCGGCGCGCAAAGGCTGGGAAGAGAGGAAAAGCAGTCCCCATACGGGTCAGCCGGGCGACGATCTCAGGGAAGCGGAGCCTGTAGTCAGCAGGATCCAACCGCTATGAACGCGCCTAGCCTACTCCCGATCCGACGGCCTGCTGGGCCTCAGACGGCGCCCCTGCCGCCCTTCGCCTTCTCCACCGCCAGCCCATCATAACAAGCAACTCGCCCACGGCTGAGTCGGTAACGTCGTCCTTCAGAGGCACATCGGGGTGTATGCGATAGTGGTTCTTGCGGCCCACCTTGGTCTTGGTCACGTAGCCGGCGTTTTCCAGGTCCTTGATGATCTTGTGGGCGGCCCTCTCCGTGATCCCCGCGGTATCCCCAATCTCCCTGGCCGTTGTCCGTGGACTCTTTGCTATAGCCGCCAGAGTCAGCCCGTGGTTTGTAATAAACGTCCATTCAGCCACTAGAAAAACTCCCGCCATAACCTCTTGACAGGCCCTGAGATGGATGTATAATAATACTGGAAGTGTAGTTCATGTATAAAGGGTAGTGTATTGTCTCTCCGGTATTACATGTCCAGTATATTTATTGCGGGAAAGGCTATCATGCAAACCGCATCATGGGAAAACCTTCCGCCATCTCCGCAAGTTTGGCACAAAGGAGAGGTGGTGTCAAGGTTGAAAAGCGGGACGTAGACGCCCGGCCAACCGGGCCGCGGAGAGCAAATCCGGGCGGCCCACAAGAAGCGGACAGACCTGTTATAACTCAGAAAGGGAGACCTACCGTGCAGTACCGAGAGACCGTTAGAAACATAGTCCATAACAGCCCCCTTGTGACCCTGCTGGTCACCCTTGACAGGGACCTGAACGCCTATGGACAGCGCCATATGCACAGGACGTCTCCCACCCAGTCCAATGACTGGTACCGGATGAATGAGACCGCCATAGCCCCCAGCGATTTTTGGTTCCGCGCCGTGGGTTGCCGAAAGCCGCGGTAGCCCCTGGATAAGTAGGGCTCACAAGAGAAGCTCCTCATTCCTGCCGCCAATAAACCGCCCTGAAAGTAGACGCTATGGACTGGATCCTGCTCTCCCTGGTCAGCGCTTTCTCTTTTTCAGCGTACAGCATTATCCAGAAGTACGCCTTCCAAAAGGGTCTCAGCAGCGTCTTTGCATTCGGGTTCTGGGGCGGGATGCTCCACCTGGCCCTCGCAGTCGTCATACTGGCACTGGACCCGGTTGACGTCGCCTGGACGTCCTTGCCGGTGATAACTGTGTTGGGAGCGGGTCTGCTGAATACGGGGGTCTCACTCCTCATTAGCAGGATGCTCCAGCGCGGTGAGGTCACCCGGGTAGTCCCGGTTATCGATACCTATCCTGTGTTCGTTGCAGTCATGGCCATAATCTTTCTGGGGGAGGACGTTACCCCCCTCAAGTGGATGGCCATACTCCTGGTCATCTGCGGAGCCGTCCTGGCCTCCGGACGCCCCACCTTGCCCGGAAGCCTCGCATCCTTTGGCGGGCCATTCTTCCTTCTTCTGGTCGCCAGTTTTGGAATTGCTGCCTACAGCATCTTGGCCAAATATGCCCTGGGCCACCTGGATTTCTGGCACGTCTATGCCATTTCCAGCATCGGCTCTGCTCCCGCATTCGCGTATGCGGTGCATGCTTTCCGCGCCTGGCCCCAGGTGCGCCGGGCAGGCCGGTCGGCCGGGGGGCTGGCGGTCACGTGGTCCGCGCACGGGGTAATATGCCTCGCCTTCCTCGCCAGCCTCTGGGCCTTTGAGCTTGGCCCCGTCTCCCTCTCCTCCGCCATTATGGCCGCCAGGCCGGTGATAGTGCTGACCTTCGCCACCCTAACCGGCATCCTGCTGCCCAAGGCGCTCACTGAGCGGCCCGCCAGGGCAGCGCTGTTGGAGAAGGGCATGGCCGCAGCCCTTGTAACGACGGGCGTAGGGGCTATGTCTCTACTCTAGCGTCCGCCCAGGGCGCCGCCGCTCAGCTTGACGCTCTCATAGGGCTATGCTAGTATCCCTTTGCTCTTGCAGGCCCACTGCGAGCTTAGGCGCCTGCCGGGGCATGAGTCGCCTCCTATGCGAGTCCACCAAGAACTGCCTGCACAACCGCCCCCGGGGAATACCCTGCTTACCGTGGGGGTGTTCGATGGGGTGCACGTAGGCCATCGGAGCCTGCTGGACCAGCTCAAGGAAGCCTCCTCACGGGAGGGGATGTTAAGCGGCGTCCTGACCTTCATCAACCACCCCCGCACGGTTATCAGGCCGGGGGACTGTGTTTCGTACATCACCTCCGTAGAAGACAGGCTAGAGTTGCTCAAGGGTACGGGCGTAGACCTGGTGATTCCCCTCACCTTTGACGTGGAGCTATCCCGCTTGAGGGCCCATGAGTTCGCGGAGCTGCTCCAGGAACGCCTGAACATGGCTGGGCTGGTCATGGGGCGCAACTTCGTCATGGGGTACAAGCGAGAGGGCACGCCGGAGACCCTCGCAGCCATCGGCAGGGAGAGGGGGTTTTCCACCACCGTGGTAGACCCCGTAACCAGAGACGGAGGGCAGGTCAGCAGCACCGCTATCCGAGACGCCATCTCCACAGGGGACGTGGACAAAGCCTCCCTGCTGCTGGGCAGACCCTTTGCCCTTCGCGGAAAGGTTGTGCCGGGCAAATCCAGGGGCAAGACTCTGGGCTTTCCCACGGCCAACCTGGACCTGCGCCAGGACCTTATAATGCCGGGGGACGGCATCTATGCCACCTTTGCCTACGTAGAGGGAAGGCGATACATGGCAGCCACCAGCATCGGCGTCAGGCCCACCTTTGGAGAGAAGGAGCGCGTTGTGGAGGTGTACATCCTGGACTACAATGGAGACCTGTACGACTCAGAGATAGCCGTGGAGTTTGTCCGGCGTCTGCGGGACGAGTTGCGCTTTGAGTCGGCGGAGGCACTGGTGACACAGGTAAACATGGACGTAGAGCAGGCCAGGCATATCCTGGGCCGGTATCCACCGGCCTGAGGCGCGCCATGAAGCAGGTTGAAGCAGTTGACTAACAAAGCATTAGACCCAAGGGTACTTCACGACGTCATCAGGCGCGGCGTGTCGGAGATCATCGTCGAAGAGGAGTTCGTGCGTCTGCTCCAGGAGGGCAAGCCGTTGCGGCTGAAGATGGGCTTCGACCCCAGCCGCCCGGACATCCACATGGGCCACGCGGTGGGCCTTCGCAAGCTGCGCCGGCTCCAGGACATGGGGCACCAGGTCATCCTCATCGTCGGCGACTGGACGGCCCAGATAGGCGACCCCAGCGGCCAGTCCGCCACGCGCCAGATGCTCACCGCGGAAGAGGTCAGGGCCAACGCCGAGACCTACATGCGCCAGTTCTTCAAGGTGGTGGACAAGGAGCGCACACAGACCATGTGGCAGAGCGAGTGGTTTGGCAACTTCTCCCTCTCCATGGTCTTTGACCTCACCCGTCGCTTTACCGTGGCCCAGTTCCTGGCCCGCGACGACTTCTCCAAGCGATTCCGCGCGCAGCAGCCCATCGCCATCACAGAGCTCCTCTACCCGCTGCTCCAGGCCTACGACTCCGTGGCGATAGAATCGGACGTGGAGTTTGGGGGTTCGGACCAGCGGTTCAACCTGCTGGTGGGCCGAGACCTCCAGGCCATGATGGGGCAGAGGCAGCAGCAGTGCTTCATCATGCCCCTGCTGGTGGGCACCGACGGCGTCCAGAAGATGAGCAAGAGCCTGGACAACTACATCGCCGTTGACGAGTCCCCCAACGATATGTACGGCAAGGTCATGTCCATCTCGGACTCCCTGCTCATGGACTACTTCGAGCTGCTGTCGGACGTGCCGACGGAGGAGTTGGCGGAGATGCGCGCGGCCATTGAAGCCGCATCCGTCAACCCAATGGACCTGAAGAAGCGTTTGGCCAGGGAGATAGTGGAGCAGTTCCACGACCGCGAGGCTGCGATGCGAGCGGAGGACTACTTTGTCAGCGCCTACCAGCGGGGAGACGCTCCGGAGGACGCGCAGACCATCTCCCTGCCCAGGTGGGCCTCCAGGCTCCGGCCGGAGCGGATGGAACCCTCCACCGCCGACGACTCCGCCGGCCTGATGCTGCCCATCATCCCCATAGTGGTTGGGGAGGGCTTGGCCAGCAGCTCTAGCGAGGCGAAAAGGCTTCTGAACCAGGGAGCAATCCAGGTAGACGGCCACAGGCTCACGGAAGACCTTGCGCCCCTGAGCAATGGAAGCCTCATAAGAGTCGGCAGGCGCCGCTTCGCCAGGATGGTCGACTCAGACGCGCCGCCCCAATAATGCGTTCCTCGACGCGCAAGCCCGGGCGCGTCCACGCCGCCTGGCGGTCCTGCCCCAGGCCACAAACCGCGGGAAGCCTCCGCCTCAAGACGGTAAACGACGGCGAGGGAATCGTCCCATGAGTGAGTTCAGGTTCGCCATAGGACAGAGGGTGAAGGTAAAGGAGGGGAGCTTTCCGCTCAACAACCCGGACGGCTACCACCTCATAGGGCAGACTGGCGCCATAGAGCGTTGCTGGGACCCGCGTCACGGCAAGGGCGACGAGCACACCGTACGCTCCGAACACATCCAGTACTTTGAGATCAAGCAGTACGACGTACGCGTAGGCGACAGGCTGTACTCCCTCAACGAGGACTGGCTGGAAGAAGAGTAGAGCCGTTTCCCCGGCCACCGCTCGCAATTCATCCGCTCATCCTGAGCTTGTCGAAGGGCGTGAGCGGGCGCAATTCATCCGCTCATCCTGAGCCTGTCGAAGGACATGAGTGGGCGCAATTCATCCGCTCATCCTGAGCCTGTCGAAGGACATGAGTGGGCGCAATTCATCCGCTCATCCTGAGCCTGTCGAAGGGCGTGAGCGGGCGCAATTCATCCGCTCATCCTGAGCCTGTCGAAGGACATGAGTGGGCGCAATTCATCCGCTCATCCTGAGCCTGTCGAAGGGCGTGAGCGGGCGCAATTCATCCGCTCATCCTGAGCCTGTCGAAGGACGTGAGCGGGCGCAATTCATCCGCTCATCCTGAGCCTGTCGAAGGGCGTGAGCGGGCGCAATTCATCCGCTCATCCTGAGCCTGTCGAAGGGCGTGAGCGGGCGCAATTCATCCGCTCATCCTGAGCCTGTCGAAGGGCGTGAGCGGGCGCAATTCATCCGCTCATCCTGAACCTGTCGAAGGGCGTGAGCGGGCGCAATTCATCCGCTCATCCTGAGCCTGTCGAAGGGCGTGAGCGGGCGCAATTCATCCGCTCATCCTGAGCCTGTCGAAGGGCGTGAGCGGGCGCAATTCATCCGCTCATCCTGAGCCTGTCGAAGGGCGTGAGCGGGCGCAATTCATCCGCTCATCCTGAACCTGTCGAAGGGCGTGAGCGGGCGCAATTCATCCGCTCATCCTGAGCCTGTCGAAGGGCGTGAGCGGGCGCAATTCATCCGCTCATCCTGAACCTGTCGAAGGGCGTGAGCGGGCGCAATTCATCCGCTCATCCTGAGCCTGTCGAAGGGCGTGAGCGGGCGCAATTCATCCGCTCATCCTGAGCCTGTCGAAGGGCGTGAGCGGGCGCAATTCATCCGCTCATCCTGAACCTGTCGAAGGACATGAACGGAACGGGAAATCATCCGCTCATCCTGAGCCTGTCGAAGGACATGAACGGAACGGGAAATCACCCGCTCGTATGATTCGACAAGCTCACCACGAACGGGAGGGAGCGCCCCCTCGCCCAACCCCTTGACGCTGGCTCGCCGCCCGCGTATCATTAGACTGACCAGTCGGTCTACAGCCGGACGCCAGCGCCGGCAGCCACAAGAAAGGGACCAAAAAGCTATGACTACTACCACGGTTGTTTCACCGTCCATAAGGTTCAGGGACGCGTCCCTAGAGCCAATCTGGGAGAAGGTGCAAGCAGGCCGGAGGCTTGACTTTGAGGACGGGCTGAACTGCCTTCGCACGTCGGACCTGGTCTCCCTGGGGCAGATGGCCGATTTCGCCAAGCGCAAGCTGTGGGGCGACAAGGTCTACTTTGTGTTCAATCGCCACATAAACCCCACCAACATCTGCGTCCTCTCCTGCACCTTCTGCGACTTTGCCAAGAAGAAAGGCGACGCGGACGCCTACGAAATGGGGATGGACGAGATACTGTCGATGCTGCACGAAGATATGCACGAGGTGCACATTGTGGGCGGCCACCATCCTGACTGGCCCTTCGAACGGTACGAAGGGATTGTGCGGGGCATCCACAAGGCCTTTCCAAGCATACGCATCAAGGCGTGGACGGCGGCGGAGATAGACTACTTCTGCAAGCGGTTCAAGATGAGCGAGGAGGAGGTGCTGGGCCGTATGAAGGACGCAGGACTGGAGTCCATGCCCGGCGGCGGCGCGGAGGTCTTCTCCAACCGCGTCCGCAGGGAGCTGTTCCCCGGCAAGAACACCGCCGAGCGGTGGATGGAGATACATCGCCTGGCCCACAACATGGGCATCCCCTCCAACGCAACGCTCCTGTACGGCCACATCGAGACCTACGAGGAGCGCATACAGCATATGGTACTCCTGCGAGAGCTCCAGGACGAGTCGCCGGGCTTCCTGGCCTTCATCCCACTGGAGTACCAGGTTGGGGATACCCACCTGGTACCTAGGCAGGCTTCGGCGGTGGAGGACCTGAAGACCATAGCCACGTCGCGGCTGATGCTGGACAACTTCCCGCACATCAAGGCCTACTGGGTGATGATCGGCGAGGAGACCGCCTCCATTGCCCTGAGCTTTGGGGCCAGCGACCTGGACGGCACTATAGGTGAGGAGCGCATTGCCCACGCCGCCAAGGCGGCAAGCCCCGTGGGCCTGGCCCGCGCGCGGATGCTGCGGCTCATTGGCGACGCGGGGAAGACGCCGGTGGAGCGGGACGCTCTCTACAACGAGATACATGTCTACGACAGTTAGGATAGGCCAGATACCATACCTGAACTGCGAACCTTTCTTCCACGGGCTTGCCCTGGAGGACATTGCCCTGTTCCCCATGCCTCCCAGCTACATGGGCCCACTGGCTCAGGCCGGGGAGCTGGATGCGGCTCCCTTCTCCTTGGTGCAGAGCTTCTATCTGAAGGGCGCGTACGAGAGCCTGGGCGACATGGGCATCAGCGTCAAGGGGCCTGTGCGGAGCATCCTCTTCTACTCAAGATTCCCCATAGACCAGCTCTCCGGCGGGGTGGTGGGGGCGACCCAGGAGTCGGCCACCGCGGCGCATCTCATGCGGGTGATCCTGGAGCAGCGTTACGGGGTGCGCTCGGTAGAGTACTCCAACCTGGACGTGCCCAACCCGGACGCCTTCCTGCTCATCGGCGACGGGGCGCTTGCTACCCATGATCAGGTGGAGGGGTTTCCGTATCGCTACGACCTGGCGGAAGAGTGGTTGGAGTGGAAGGGGCTTCCCTTTGTCTTTGCGGTGTGGATGGTGCGCCGTACGCTGGAGGCGGACGTGAAGGACAAGCTGGCCGAGGGATTGAGGAGGAACATGGCGGATAACATGACCCATAGCCTGCCGGCCATTGCGCGCAAGCGGGAGGCTATGGGCCTGACCGAAGACGAGGTAATCGACTATCTGCAGGCCTTCCGGTACACTCTGTCCCAGGAAGATTTTCAAGCCATTGAGGAGTTTGAAGGGGCCTGGCGGTCCCTTTCCCTGGCAAAGGAGGCGACCATATGACCACAGCGACGACTGTGAAGGACGTTACGGCCAAGGCGCTGGCCGGCGAAAGGATAACGCCGGAGGAAGGGCTGCGCCTGTTCAAAGAGGCCCCACTGCTGGACCTGGGGACGCTGGCCCAGGAGCTGCGATACCGGCATAACCCGGAGCCCGTAGTGACCTTCGTCATAGATACAAACCTCAACTACACCAACGTCTGCGACGCCTACTGCACCTTCTGCGCGTTCTATCGCACGGAAAAGGACTCGGACGCGTACACCTACACGGTGGAGCAGGTGATGGAGATGGTGGGGCAGGCGGCGGCCAAGGGAGTCACAACGGTGCTGCTCCAGGGCGGCCTCAATCCCAAGCTGCCAATGGAGTACTACGAAGAGTTGGTGAGGGAGACCCGGCGGCAATACCCCCAGGTGCTGCCTCACTTCTTCTCGGCCCCCGAGATACAGAAGATGTCGCAGGTCGCCGAGTTGCCGCTTTCGGAGGTGCTGCGCCGGTTGAAGGAAGCAGGACAGGAGACCCTCCCCGGCGGCGGCTCCGAAGTCCTCTCCGACGGCGTCAAGCGCAGCCTCAGCCGCCTCTGGCCCAAGGGCCGCGTGCAGGACTGGGTGGACGTGCATCGGGAGGCCCACAAGCTGGGGTACAGGACGACCGCTACCATGATGTACGGTCACCTGGAGAAGCCGGAGCACATCATTGAGCACCTGGAGCATACACGCTCCGTCCAGGATGAGGCCCTGGCCGACGGCTTTCCGGGCTTCACCGCCTTCATCCCTTGGAGCTATAAGCGCGGAAACACGCCCCTGGCCAAACGGGTTAAGGAAGAGTCCGGCCCCAACCCCTACCTGCGTATGATAGCCATGGCCAGGATATACCTGGACAATATACAGCACGTACAGGCCTCCTGGTTCTCAGAGGGTAAGAAGACGGGCGAGGTGGCGCTCAACTTCGGCGGAGACGACTTTGGCGGGACGCTGTTCGATGAGAACGTGATGCAGGAGGCGGGCTTCTACAACCGCACCTCCATAGACGAGATTCAGGCCATGATCCGGGAGGCCGGCTTTACGCCCGCGCAGCGCACCACCAAATACGAGGTCCTTCAGGTGTTCGAGTAGCCGGACGCGGCTTACACCCAACCCCATCTCCGGGGCTTTCGTACCTGAGGCGTCCGGTATTCTCTATAGGCGTTGGTTATGGCGCACGCCGCCGCTCATATGGTTCGACAAGCTCACCACGAGCGGGCAAGGGGGCCATGGCCAACACCTGTGGAGAATGGCCTGGAGCGCTACGCCATTCCTGCTTCCGGAGACCATTGCGCAACCGCCCAACGCGCCATTTGATGTCATTCCGAGCGCAGCGAGGAATCTAAGACGTTGCGCTGTAGTCATGAGAAGATTCCAGACACAAGGGTCCTCGTGGGGGATGAGAGCCTTTAGATTCCTCACTCCGCTGTGCTCCGTTCGGAATGACAGTTGGAGCGTCTTTTCACAGGATGGCGCCCAGAGTTATGCAAAGGTCTCCTTCCGCAGGAATCCAAGGAGGGCGAAGGGATAGCCGCGTGGGTGGTACAGGAGACGCCGCGCAATAAGAAACGGTAGACCCCTGCTCCCCGTTTCCACGAGGACAAGCTCACCACGAGCGGGCAAGGGAACCCCGCGAGCGGGCCCCTATTTCCGCTCATCTTAAGCAGGAATGGCGTAGCGCTCCAACCAGCGTTGGCATTGCCAACATGTGCTGAGAATACCGTCCCGGCGGTCTACGGACCAAGGCTAGGGATTTGTGCTAAGCTGTTTCGGCGCTTGAGCAACGGCCGCCCGCAAAAGCATTGTCCCGGAACGCGCCTGCTCCCTCATGGAGGAGCGGGAAAAAGCAGCCACCCAAGATTATTTGACGCGTGTTGCGTCTTTGGGCGTTTCCTGGGGGTGACGGCGGGCGCTTATCAGAGAGTGGAGGTCCTATGTCCCAGGCAGACCCGGCGCTGTGGGGACTTGCCTGCATGTTGGCCTGGGGCGTGGCCGATATGCTGGGGAGGTACGCATCCGTCCGGGTGGGCGGCCCATCGGTGGCCCTGGCTATTCAGGGACTGGGCGTTGCCCCGGCTCTGCTGGGCGCGCTGCTCATCGGCTCGCCCTGGAGCGCCCTGGCGAGCGCCGGTTACGTAACCCTTGCCGTCCTGGCCAGCCTGCTGTTCTCCGTGGCATACGCTGCCTTCTACCGTGGCCTGGAGCGTGGGCTGGTGTCCATAGTCAGCCCATTGTCGGCGGGCGGCGTGGTGGTCACAACGCTTCTATCGGTCGTATTCTTCCATGAAACCATCGGGCCGCTCAGGTGGCTGCTGATATGCGTGATCCTGGCCGGTATAGTCGTCACTTCGTCCAATGGCAGGGGTGGAGCCTCGGTGGCCGGCGTTGGGTATGGCCTCACGGCTATGATGGCGATGGGGGTGGCCTTCGCCCTGTGGAAGCCGATGGTGGAGGATGTCGGCCCGTTCCTGGCAGTGGTCTCTGTCCGGGTCATCTCCTCCGTCTTCCTGGGCGTCTATCTCAGGGCCGGAGCCAACGCGTTGACTCCGTTCAGAACTGGGGCCTGGATGCTAGTGACAGGCGCTGCGGTACTGGACTCCTTGGGCTTCATCGTTTTCAACTTTGGCATAGAGTTGAATCCTGTATCGCTCGTCATTCCCATTGCGGCGGCGTATCCTGTGGTTACCGTAGCCCTTGCCTGGGTCCTTCTCAAGGAGCGAGTGGCCAGAATGCAGATGGCAGGTATATCCACAGTCATGGCAGGCGTGGTGGCCTTCAGCGCCGTCACCTGATCCGGCCGCTTTTGCGCGGCAACCGCCTGGAGTATAATTTCATGGTCGCTTGGAGGTGTCAACTATGGTCAACAGTAAAGCGGATCCAATGCCTCTCCTGCCGGAAAGGCCGCTTCTCATGCTCATGGACGGCCACGCTATGGTGCACAGGGCCTGGCATGCCATCCAGACGCCCCTCACGCTGAGCAAGACGGAGGAGGACGTGCGAGGCGTGTTCGCCTTCACCAACACCTTCATCAAGGCCATCCAGGAGTGGAGGCCCACCCACTGCGCCATCGCCTTCGACATGGCCGCGCCTACCTTCAGACACCTGCAGTACGCCGACTACAAGGCCCAGAGGCCGGCGATGCCGGAGCTGCTGCGGTCGCAGTTTCCGTGGGTGAGACGGTTGATGGAAGCCTTCAGCGTGCCCATCTTTGAGGTGGAGGAGTTCGAGGCTGACGACGTCCTGGGCACCCTCTGCCTCCAGGCAACGGGACAGGACATGGACACCATCATACTCACGGGAGACACGGACACCCTTCAGCTCGTCTCCCCCACCGTGCGGGTGGCTTTGAACCGCAGCGTCCAGGATAGGATCATCTACGACCTGGCGGCCGTCCGCGAGCGATACGGCGGCCTGACGCCGGCGCAGCAGCCACACGTAAAAGCCCTCCAGGGGGATGCATCGGATAACATTCGAGGAGTCCCGGGCGTAGGGGTCAAAACCGCAATCAAGCTGGTGCAGGACTTCAACAGCATAGACGGCATCTATGAGAACCTGGGCAAGGTGACGCCGCCCCGCATACACAAGCTACTGGCGGAACACGAGGCCGAGGCAAGGCAGGGGTTGGAGCTGACAACCATAGTGACCGACGTGCCAATCACCCTGGACGCTGAGGCCTGCCGCTTCTGGCGATACGACCGCGATCAGGTTGTTAGCCTTCTCCGTGAGTTGGAGTTCACCAGCGTCGTGTCACGCGTGCCGGAGGGCATCGCCGGGCCTGGGCAGCCGATCCAGGGAGCGCTCTTTGAGGAGCCGGTCCAGGAGGAAGTCGACTACTTCACCATCTGCGACCTGGAGGAGCTTGAGGCCGTCATATCGGAGATGCGGGCAGCCGGCAGCTTCAGCTTTGACGTGGAGACCACGGGGAAGGACCCAATGGCATCGGCCCTGGTGGGCGTCTCCCTGTCGGCGGCCGGAGGCAGGGCATACTACATACCTGTGGGGCATGAGGAGGCCGGCCAGATACCCATCGATAAAGCGCTGGAGTACCTGAAGCCCCTGCTGGAAGACACAACTGTGGGGAAGACGGCCCACAACGGGAACTACGACATGACAGTGGTGTCGAACTACGGTATCCAGGTGAGCAACCTGGACTTCGACACGATGATAGCGGCCCACGTTCTGGGCGAGAAGTCCCTGGGCCTCAAGAACCTGGCCTTCACCCGGCTGCGCCGGGAGATGACCCCCATAGAGGCGCTTATTGGCGCCGGCCGCAACCAGAAGACCATGGCCCAGGCGCCAATTGAGCAGGCGTCCCGGTACGCCGCCGCAGACGCCGACATGACCCAGCGACTCAAGGACGTCTTCCAGCCGGAGCTGGAGCGGGAGCCTACCCTGTCGGAGCTTTTCGCGGGCGTGGAGATGCCTCTGACGCCGGTCCTGGTGAGGATGCAGCGCAACGGCGTCTACCTGGACGCGGGCCGCCTGCGGGACATGGCCGAGCGCCTGGGGGAGCGGCTCGGCAGCCTGGAGCAGGAGATGTTCGACACCGTAGGGCATCGGTTTACGCTCAACTCCACCCAGCAGCTGGGGGACGTGCTTTTCAACGAGCTCAGGCTGCCCAGGACCAGGCGCACCAAGACGGGCTACTCCACCGATGCGGCCGCGCTTGAGAACCTCAAGATGATGATCAACCAGGCGCAGGCGCCGGACGCTGACCCCAGGTCGCCCCAGGTTCTGAACGGCATCCTGGAGTACAGGGAGCTGTCCAAGCTCAAGTCCACCTACGTGGACGCCCTTCCCCAGCTTGTCAATCCGTGGACGGGGCGTGTCCACACCAGCTACAACCAGACAGGATCGGCCACGGGCCGCGTCTCCAGCAACGACCCAAACCTTCAGAACATACCGGTCCGCACGGAGTTGGGCAGGCAGGTGCGCCGGGCATTTGTGGCCCAGGGCGCGCCGGAGTGGACGCTCCTGGCAGCCGACTACTCCCAGATTGAGCTTAGGGTGCTGGCCCACCTCTCAAGAGACCCGGACCTGCGGGATGCCTTCCTACGGGACGAGGACATCCACGCCGCCACCGCCGCGCAGGTGAACAACGTGCCCATCGAGGCCGTGACGCCGGATATGCGGCGCATCGCCAAGATAATGAACTTTGGCGTCATCTACGGCCTCAGCGCCTTTGGCATCTCCCAGCAGACCGACCTTGCCCCGGACGAGGGCGCGAGGTTCATCGAAAGCTACTTCTCAAAGTACCCGGGTATCCGTACCTACCTTGAGGAATCCAAGGCGCAGGCCAGGAGGATGGGCTACCTGGAGACGGTCTGCGGTCGGCGGCGGTACTTCCCGGAGGTCACGTCATCCAACTTCCACGTCCGGCAGGCCGCCGAGCGCATGGCGGTGAATATGCCCGTCCAGGGCACGGCCGCGGACGTCATCAAGCTGGCGATGGTGACCATAGACCGGCGTATGCAGGAGCGGGGGATGCGCAGCCGCATGATCCTCCAGGTCCACGATGAGCTTATCTTCGAGACGCCGCAGGATGAGCTGGAAGCCATGAAAGCGATGGTCTTGGAGCTGATGCCCGCGGCGCTGGATCTGGCCGTGCCCCTCAAGGTGGAGCTAAAGACCGGCGACAACTGGGGTGACCTGGAGTAGGTGGCGTTGGCCGCTATCTTTGGCGCGACTTCCGGGAAATGAGTAACCACCTCGGCAACCGGCGCCCCAGCCGGGCTACCCCTCCTTGACGGCAACCTTCGATCCGACCGTCTCTCGCGCAAACAGCATGAACGCTAAGCCCAGGACGCCCACGGCGATCCCGTTCGCTACGAGAGCGGGCGTCGCGCCGAACACATCGGCCGCCAGCCCCATTGCCGGCGGCGCGACCAGCAGGGCAAAGTCGCCAACCGAACGCGCAGCCCCCTGCGCTATCCCCTGGCGAACCCTGGGGCTGATGTCCGCCACGTATGCAACAGGCGTGGGACCCTCTATGCCGTTTCCCAGGCCGTACAGAGCCATGCCGGCAACGTACAGCATCAGCGCGGGGCTTACTCCCAGCAGGACCAGCGCCGCAGACACTATCAGAAGCCCCGGCACAATGGTCTTCTTCCGCCCGTACTGGTCGGAGATTGAGCCGACGAATGGCAGGAGCAGAAAGCCGATGACTGGCGGGATGGTGAAGATCGCCCCAAGCTGGCCCGGCGACAGGCCGAGGTCGTTGGCTCCCTTGAGGGGTATGAGGGTGAACTGCGCCCCGCCGCGGGTGAAGAAGGTAACCAGGAACACCAGGGCAACCAGAATGAAGTCCCGCGAGAGGAGGAAGGAGTACGCCCGCCTTGGCGCGCCCTCCGCGGGAGCGCCGGCCTGCGCCCTGCCGACCGGCCTCTCGGCCGCAGAGGGGTCATCCCCCGCCTGAGGCCGCGTTTCCGGGACCTTGAAATACGCCCATATCCCGCTGCAAACGGACACGGCGCCCACCAGGAAAAAGGGCGCGCGTAGCCCGAACAGCTCGGCCGCAAAGCCGCCGAGCGCCGGGCCAAGGGTTATCCCCAACGCAAAGCTGCCCTGGTAGGCGCTCATCAACCGTCCGCGGTTCCCGGACGTGCTGATGTCGCCGATGAATATCACGGCCCCCGTGATGAACGCCGCCGATCCCACGCCCGCTATGAACCTGTATACCAGCAGGGGCGCCAGGGAGTCGACGGTCCCGGCCAGCGTGTTCCCAACCGCTGCTATCACCGGCCCTATGACCAGAATCCATCGCCGTCCGAACCGGTCGGAGAGGATGGCCGTTGGCATGTTCGTCATAAAGCGGGCCAGGCCGAAGACGCTGATTACCAGCCCAATCGTCGCAGTCGAAACCCTCAGGGAGTCGGCGTACAGGGGCAGGATGGGAGCCACCATGCCCTGGCCTGAGGTGAGCAGCGCCGTGGAGACGCAGAGAAGAAGGACTGTAGGATGAGCGCGTAATACGGAGACTATATCTAAACGCACTTCGGCAAAGTCCGGAGAGGATAGGAGCGACGCTGCGAGTCAGCGGGCAACTACGTGCAGTGGCCTTCCGGGGTTGAAGGTGTACCGGCGGAACCCGTCGGCGTACCTGTACCCGGAGCTCTCGGCCACCTCTGAGACCCGCTCCCGGATTCGCTCATCCATTTCCTTGGGATCGAATATCTGGCTGCGATGCGCCTGGAGCGCCCTTATCCTGATGTCTATCACGTCAGAGGTGTCTATGACCACGTCCGGGTCCTCCGAGGTCGTAGTATAGATCTCGGCCACCTTGTGAGGCTCAAAACCCTCGGCAATGTGCTCCGGGAAGTGCAGGCGGTCCCTGGCGAACGGGTAGACGGCGTCAAAGGTCGACTGCCCGGCCATGCGGTGGTCGCGATGGTTATGCCTGGCCCGGTTGTACGGGTCCTGGCAGAAGATGATGTCCGGCTTGAAGCGCCGTATCTCCCGGACTATCCTCCCTATCACCTCTCGAGTGGACTCCAGCTCGCCGTCCCCGTAGCCCAGGAACGTCACGTCCGTGGAGCCGGTGATGGCCGATGCGGCGCGCTGCTCCCGCTGCCTTATGACTGCCAACTCCTCAGACGTTATATCCGGGTCGGTTGTACCCTTGTCCCCGTTGGTGCACAGCACGTATGCGAGCTCCATCCCCTCCTTCACTATCTTTGCGAGGGTTGCCCCAAACCCGAACTCGGCGTCATCCGGGTGCGCGACAATCACCATCGCGCGCTTGTAATTCACCCATAGCGGATCGTTCTCATTGCCCTGGATTCCTTCGGTAGTCACGAATATGTCCTTCCATTCACAGACTGCAATTGAAAACGTCGAGTCTGTTGTCGATTTAATTCCGTATAGTTTAACATAATGAGACTACGCCCGTAAGTGAGAGCGCCTCCTGGCACAGGGTCTTTTCATTATCTAAAACTTAGTATAGATTTTGTAAAAACAGCAAGGAGCGGACAAAGCCCATGAAGTTGAGACAAGCGTTGGATAAAGTGCCGGACCCTAGAGGAAGACAGGGACGGCGGCATCCCATAGGGGCGATACTAACGTTGGCGGTCTGTGCGATGATGTGTGGAGCGCGCAGCCTGTATGCAATCAGTCAGTGGGGGCGTGATCATAGTCCTGGCATGTCGAGGTCTCTGGGGTTCAACCGGGAACAGACTCCGAGTGTGGCTACGCTACACAGGGTGTTCAGCAGATTGGACAGACAAGCCTTTGAGCGGGTCTTGGGAGAGTGGATGACTGGGAAGGGACTGAATGACGCCGAGGCGTTGGCGGTGGACGGCAAGAGTCTTCGAGGGATTCATGGAGAACAGATTCCCGGTGTCCATCTTGTATCGGCCTTCAGTCACCACACCGGAGTCGTGGTGGGGCAAGTGTCAGTGGAAGACGGCGGCGGCGAACTGGGCGCTCTCAGACGTTTGCTTGAAGAGGTGGAGGTGAATGGTCGAGTGATAACCGGGGATGCCCAGTTCACTCAGCGCCGCGACTGTGAGGAGATAGTGTCAAAGGGGGGGACTACTTTTTCGTAGTCAAGGACAACCAAAAGAGCCTGAGGGAGGACATTGAGACGATTTGGATGGACGCTCATCCGCCATCGTACGAGCGCCTAACCAAACGAGCAGGCAGGGTGGAGACCAGAGCTATCTGGGCATCAGATGTTCTGGCAGGGTATACAGACTGGCCTCACATGGCCCAGGTGTGTCGCATCGAACGGACGGTTGTCAGCAAGTCTGTATCGAGTAGGGATGTGTCATATGCGGTGACCAGTCTCAGACCGGACGACGCCGACCCTCGCCGGCTGCTAAAGCTGTCGCAGGGACATTGGGGTATTGAGAACAGACTGCATTGGGTGAGGGATGTGACCTTTGACGAGGACCGGTCTCAGGTGCGCACCGGAGCCGCCCCCCAGGTCCTTTCTGCCATACGAAACACAGCAATTGGCATGTTGAGAATCGCCGGCGTCAGTAACATTGCTGCTGCTCTGAGACTAAACGCGGCGCAACCTCACATCCCACTCAGCCTAGTTGGGGCATCACCCATCACTCAATAATGAAAAGATCCTGCCCTCCTGGCACAGCCGAGCGCGGACACGCCGGGAGAGTCGCAGAGCCTGATACGGGAAGATGGTGTATCATGGGACTAACCAACCAAGCCGGAGGGAACAAGCAATGAGCGCTTCTCACACCTTTTCCGGCAATCCCCTGGACAGAGGCGACCGGGAACGCCGCGATGACAGGTGGATTGCCGACGCGCGCAGCCATCCGGCAAGCAGGTTCCTTCTCATGAGCGACCTGAACGTTCCGGTATCGCAAGGCGCGGAGGAGGGCCTGGGCTGGCTTGGCCCGGATGAGGTGGCGCGGCTCGGAATCGGCGGCGTCTCCCTGTTCCTTGGCCTGATGAATGGCGCTGCCCACTTCGTAGTCGACGTCTCCGGTCAGGAGCGCGCAATCCGGGCTCTGACGGATGACCAAAGCTACAGGTACCTGGACGCCCGGACGGCTGCGGAGGTCCTGAGCGGCCCGGACTGCGGAATAGTCGCCCAGGCGCGCGCCCAGGTGGACTGGCACAACCAAAACGGGTTCTGCCCCAGCTGCGGGCACGAGACCGTCATTGGGCGGGGCGGCCAGACCCGTCAATGCCCCGGGTGCGACCTGATCCACTATCCCCGCACAAACCCGGTGATCATAACCGTGGTTGCCGACCACGACCGTTGCCTTCTGGGCCAGTCTCGCGGCCGAGGGTCCGGCAGCAACCGTTACTCGGCCTTGGCGGGGTTTGTCGACCAGGGCGAGTCCATAGAGGAGGCCGTAGCCAGGGAGGTCATGGAGGAGTCCGGCATCGCCGTCCATAACGTCCGTTACCACTCCTCGCAGCCCTGGCCGTTTCCCTCTTCCCTGATGATAGGCTGCTATGCGGAAGCGGTCACGACTGCGGTCTCCATCGATGACGAGGAGATGTCGGACGTGCGTTGGTTCCAGCGGGATGAGGTCTTGAAGGCGCTTGAGGGGGCCAGCGAGGTCCTGACAGTCCCGGGGTCCATAGCCATAGCCCACCACCTGATCAAAGCCTGGGCCACCAACGACCTGCGGTAGGGGCAATTCGCGAATTGCCCCTACCCTACAAAGACCGAGAGCTCTATGAGCGCTTCTTCAAGCCACGTCCCGCCCGTGTCGCGCCAAACCACCACGGTGTAGACGCCCGGCCTTTGGGCATTCGCTACCGACGCTGGTCATTGCCCACGACACCGCTCTAATGGTTCGACAGGCTCACCATGAGCGGGAACCAACCCTCCGCTCACCCTGAGCTTGTCGAAGGGCGTGAGCGGAACGGTACTCCAACCGACGCTGGCAATGCCAACGCGTGTTGAGAATACTGGCCTTTGGAGCAGTCCACCCACGTCAGCACTGAAGGAGAAGTGGGTGGCAGCAAGGCCCGCTTGAACTATAAATCCAAGAATGACTGTGATATACTCTGTGTTGCGACAGATACTGGGCACTGCCAGTGCCAAGGTACAGGCATGGATTTCCCCATGCCCCCTCGTTCCCTTGGTATTGGCAGCGGTATCTGTCGCAAGAATCCTGCCCGTCACGAGGGGGCTCCTTGCTGGAGATGTTATGTCCCACTAGGCGGTTCCTTTCGCTGGGTCGGAGAATTATCTGACGTTGAAAGGAACCCCACATGAACCGCTCAAGAACCCCGCGACGGTCCCTCATCAATTCTTCGCACGCCACTGCACTGCTCTTCATCATTCTGGTTATGGTGATTGGATGCACATCTGAAACGCCCACGTCAGCACCGACTGCTACACCAGCTTCGATATCAACAACCGGGGCAACTGCTCCTACGCCAACTCCGACGCCGACACCCGCGCCTACCGCTACGCCAACACCTGAGCCGACCGCTACGCCAACTCCGACGCCGACACCCGCGCCTACCGCTACGCCAACACCTGAGCCGACCGCTACGCCAACTCCGACGCCGACACCCGCGCCTACCGCTACGCCAACACAGACGCCGACACCCACACCTACCGCTACCGCAACGCCAACTCCAACTGCCAAAGGTAATGACGCGGAGGGGTGTGAGGACATTTTGAGCAGGGAACATTCGTTAGAAGCCATGTTTACTGAGGAGGACTTGATACGGTGTCTGCGTGAGGAGCTTCAATAGGAATTGAAAGGAGAGGATGATGATTCGACGAATTTGCGTGGTGTTGGCTTGTACTTTGGCGTTGGCTTTGAGCGTGGCGTGCGATGCCTCCGACACGAAAATGGAGCGCTGGGCAACGAAATTCACTCAGCCAGCCATTGAGGTGACAGCCGAGTCGTTGTACAGGGAGTTTGTACGCGATGATGAGACGGCGAAGGAGCAGTACTCGGGGCGAAGGGTGCGTTTGACCGGAACTGTGCTTGAAGTGCGGGAAGACGATGACTTTGAGCCGGTCGTGGAATTTGACGTAGGGCAAGATGAGTGGAGCTTTCAGAGTCTGGTGGCGCATTTTGCTGAAAGACATCGCACTGAGGTGGAGTCATGGACGAAAGGGAACGCGGTTTCCATGGTGTGCTATATTCCAGTGGAAGAGTTCGGCACCATTGACTTTGAAAGCGTGACGCCGTTGAGAATGTGTCAACCTTTGATGTGATTACCCTATCGCCACGGATCTAAAGCATCTGTGGGTGTCTCACCTACCGGCAACTCTAGCAAAGCCCCGATAATCCTTCAGAGGCACACAGCCAAAGAGGCCCCCGGGGTTCCGGGGGCCTCTTGCGTCTTTAGTTGGTAGCGGGGGTTGGATTTGAACCAACGACCTTCGGGTTATGAGCCCGACGAGCTGCCACTGCTCCACCCCGCGCCGAGGATATGGAACAACCGGAATAGAGATTTACGCGCCTGAATGCGGGTTAAGTCCTCGGCCGATTAGTACCGCTAGGCTCAATCCCTTGCGGGACTTACACCTGCGGCCTATCAAACAGGTAGTCTACCTGTGGCCTTACTCCACCTTTCGGTGGATGGGAGATCTAGTCTTGGGCAGGGCTTCGCGCTTATATGCTTTCAGCGCTTATCCACTCCAGACGTGGCTACCCGGCGGTGCCCCTGGCGGGACAACCGGCACACCAGAGGTCTGTCCCTCCCGGTCCTCTCGTACTAGGGAGAGCTTCCCTCAAATCTCCTGCGCCCGCGACGGATAGAGACCGAACTGTCTCACGACGTTCTGAACCCAGCTCGCGTGCCGCTTTAACCGGCGAACAGCCGGACCCTTGGGACCTTCTTCAGCCCCAGGATGCGACGAGCCGACATCGAGGTGCCAAACCTCGCCGTCGATATGAACTCTTGGGCGAGATTAGTCTGTTATCCCCGGGGTAGCTTTTATCCGATAAGCCACGGCCCTTCCACACGGGACCGTAGGATCACTTTGCCCGACTTTCGTCCCTGCTCGACTTGTATGTCTCGCAGTCAAGCCCCCTTATGCCAATACACTCTGCAGGTGATTTCCAATCCACCTTGAGGGGACCTTTGGGCGCCTCCGTTACCTTTTAGGAGGCGACCGCCCCAGTCAAACTGCCCACCAGACACGGTCCCCTGGCCTATCCAGGGTTAGAGCCAAAGACAGAGAAGAGTGGTATTTCAACGTCGGCTCCATCCCAACTGGCGTTGGGACTTCAAAGCCTCCCACCTATCCTACACAACTCTGACCCCAGTCCAATGTCAGGATGCAGTAAAGCTCCACGGGGTCTTTTTGTCCTGTCGCGGGTTACCCGCATCTTCACGGGCCTTGCAATTTCGCCGAGTCCCTCGTTGAGACAGCGACCAAGTCGTTACGCCTTTCCTGCGGGTCGGAATTTACCCGACAAGGGATTTCGGTACCTTAGGACCGTTATAGTTACGGCCGCCGTTCACCGGGGCTTCAGTTCAGAGCTTCCCCCCGGCCTAAGCCGGGCTTCACCCCTCCCATTAACCTTCCGGCACTGGGCAGGCGTCAGCCCCTATACGTAGGGTTTCCCCTTAGCAGAGACCTGTGTTTTTGTTAAACAGTCGCTTGGCCCAATTATCTGCGGCCCCAGAAGGCTCCGGGAGCAAGTCCCTTCACCTCCGAGGCACCCCTTCTTCCTAAGTTACGGGGTTAGATTGCCGAGTTCCTTAACGAGGGTTCTCTCGAACACCTTGGGGCTTTTACCCCTGCCTACCTGTGTCGGTTTGCGGTACGGACACCCCACCCCATAGCAACGAGGCTTTTCTTGGCGGTATAGGTTCAACGGAATCCCCCGAGGAGTCCTCGAAGTATTCCACCCCCCTCAGCTCGTAACGCCGGAACGGATTTTCCTATCCCGGCATGGCCTACAGGGGCAGACGCACCATGTCCAATGGGCACGCTCCGCCTACCTTTCCGCGTCCCCCCTTTGCTTTAAAGCGAGATAAGGGTGGTACGGGAATGTTGACCCGTTGTCCATCGCCTTCGCCTTTCGGCTACGGCTTAGGCCCGACTAACCCTACGCCGAACAACGTTGCGTAGGAAACCTTAGGCTTTCGGTGCCAGGGATTCTCACCCTGGTTTGCGCTACTCATGCCGACATTCTCACTTCCCCGCGCTCCAGCAAACCTCACGATTCACCTTCAGCGCCCGGGGAACGCTCCCCTACCCCTCAACAGGCTTGCGCCTGTCAAAGCCACGGCTTCGGCGGCGGGCTTGAGCCCCGTTGGATTTTCGGCGCAGGACCCCTCGACCAGTGAGCTATTACGCACTCTTTAAAGGGTGGCTGCTTCTAAGCCAACCTCCTGGCTGTCTGGGCGATCCCACTTCCTTTACCACTTAGCCC
Organism: Dehalococcoidia bacterium; assembly: GCA_965221925.1. Lineage (GTDB taxonomy): Bacteria > Chloroflexota > Dehalococcoidia > Lucifugimonadales > UBA2985 > JAPPHY01. The sequence continues at coordinate 2,008,901 of OZ244924.1, forward strand.
GCACTTGGGGGCCTTAGCCGGTGGTCTGGGCTGTTTCCCTTTCGACAATGAAGCTTATCCCCCACTGTCTCACTCCCAAGGTAAGATATATTGGCATTGGCGGTTTGGTTGGGTTTGGTAAGCTCACGCCCCCTAGCCCATCCAGAGCCCTACCTCCAACATTCATCCTTGAGGCTGCACCTCAATGCATTTCGGGGAGAACCAGCTATCTCCGGGTTCGTTTGGCATTTCACCTCTACCCACAGCTCATCCCAGGTCTTTGCAACGACCACGAGTTCGGGCCTTCACTCCGAGACTATCGGAGCTTCACCCTGGCCATAGGTAGCTCACCCGGTTTCGGGTCTAATCCCCGCGACTCATTCGCCCTATTAAGACTCGCTTTCGCTTCGGCTCCCTTCGTCCACGAAGTTAACCTTGCCGCGGAAATTAACTCGTCGGCTCATTCTTCAATAAGCACGCCGTCATCCCTCCTAACGGAGAGACTCCGACCGTATGTAGGCCCACGGTTTCAGATCTATTTCACTCCCCTCCCGGGGTTCTTTTCACCTTTCCCTCACGGTACTGGTACGCTATCGGTCGCCAAGGGTATTTAGCCTTGGAGGGTGGTCCCCCCAGATTCCCACGGGATTCCTCGTGTCCCGCGGTACTCAAGAACGCATCCGGAGCCACTTCCCTTTCGCCTACAGGACTTTCACCCCCTATGGTGGCCCTTTCCAGGGACCTTCGGCTAGAGAAGAGGTTTATAACTCCTCGGAGAAGCTGGAGCTTCCCCATGATGCGCCTTACAACCCCCCCGGAGCATAGGACTCCAGCCCACTAAGCTACAGGGGTTTAGGCTCTTCCCCGTTCGTTCGCCACTACTAAGGGAATCTCGGTTGATTTATTTTCCTCGAGGTACTGAGATGTTTCAGTTCTCTCGCTTACCCGCCCTATCCTAAGGGTTCAGATAGGGCTATCCCGAGTTCATCGGGATGGGTTTCCCCATTCGGGAATCCCCGGCTACGCTTGCTAGACAGCTAACCGAGGCTTTTCGCAGTCTTGCTACGCCCTTCATCGGCCCTTGGCGCCAAGGCATCCACCGTGGGCCCGTATTAACTTAACCCACATTCAGGTCCGTAAACCTCTATTCAGTTGTTAAAGTACACAAAAAAACGGCGCCTGGATGCTTCCAGACCGCCGTGGAAATAGCACCAGTTCAATATGTCTTTATTTGTCTCAGGTGTCCAGTTCGTTGTTCCTCTAAAAATCGTGACGTATCAGCCATTATACATGCGCCCTCCAGGGTAGTCAAGAGGTTTTTCTGGACGTTATCCCGGATGTTTATTGACAACGGCGCATAGCCCCGCTCGCCTCCATATAAAGTACGGGGCAGAATGAGCGCCCACTCCCCTACCGGCGGGGCTCCCACCGGAAGAAGCGCACTGCAATCAGCAGCCCGGCAACCATCCACCCGGACATGATCAGCAGGTGCGTCCACTCGAAGCCTGCGCCTGTCTGGAACGGGTTGAATGAGGTGTGCAGCGCCAGGGCGAAGTGCCTTACGGGAAAGACGTCGGCGAAGGTGGTGAGCCAAGCCGGGGCGTCCTGCAGCGGGATGAACACGTCCGATACGAACAGCAGGGGCAGAATCGACGCGTTGACAATGGCCGGGGCTGCGTCCGCGTTGGGTATAATCGCCGTGACTGCCAGCCCAAGGGCGCAAAAGGTGGCCGCGCCGACCGCCAGCGCCAGGAGAAACCCCGGCAGCGTGGTAGTGGGCACGTCCACGTCGTAGAGCAGCGCGCCCGCCCCAGTCACTATTACGACCAGCAGGAGAGCCATGAGCACGGAGTGCGCTATCCTGCCGAACAGGTAAGACCACGCCGGCAGAGGCGTGCCGCGGAATCGCTTGAGCAGCCCGCCGTCCCGGGAGAACGCTATTCCCATAGCCACATTGTTGTAGCAGGCGCTTGTCACCGACAAGGCGATTATACCCGGCACGTAGAAGGTGGACGCGCTCACTGTCCCGCCAGGGACGTCGATCTCCCGGTTGCCGAAGACCACGTTGAATATAACCAGGAACATAAGGGGGAAAACAAAGGTGAAGAACGCGGCGGCAGGATTGCGCCAGAAGGCGGTGTTCTCGTACCGGACCTGCCGCAGGGCGAGGGTCAAGGCGTTCATTCTTCCCTGCCGTCCTGTGCGGGAGAGCCGACAAGCTCTATGAAGATGTCTTCCAAGGACGGACGCGAGACCGATAGCTCCTCCAACTCGATTCCCTTCGCCAAGGCCCAGCCCGTGAGCCGGTGCAGGCTGCGGGTGGGCGAGTCCGTTGTGATGACGTACCGGTCGTTGTCCGCGGGCTCTGCGCCCAAGTCTTCGGGCAGGGGTTGCGCCCCGGGCGCCAACCTGAACCGGACGGACGTTGACCCGTCCCTGTGCGCCAGCTCGCCCGGAGCGCCCTCGGCGACTATCTTCCCCTGCACTATGATGGCAACGCGGTCGGCCAGGTACTCCGCCTCATCCATGTAGTGGGTGGTGAGAACAACCGTCTTGCCCAGGGACTTGAGGTTTCGGACCATCTCCCATGCGTCCCGCCGCGCCGAGGGGTCAAAGCCGGTGGTTGGCTCGTCCAGGAAAAGCAGCTCCGGGTCCCCGGACAGCCCAATGGCCACGTCCAGCCTGCGCTGCTGCCCCCCGGACAAGCGCATAACCCTGACCTTGCGCTGCTCCGTCAGCCCGGTAGCCCTCAGTATCTCCTCAAGGGGCATTGGATGGGGGTAGTAGCCGCGGAAGAGATTTATCGATTCTTCAACGCTCAGATACGGCTGCACACCCGTCGATTGCAGCACTATGCCGATGCGCTCCTTGAGGCTGCGATCGTTCCTGCCGGGGTCGTGACCCAAGACCAGCGCGTCGCCGGCCGTGCGGTGGAGGTAGCCCTCCAGTATCTCGATGGTAGTCGTTTTCCCGGCTCCGTTTGGCCCCAGGAGGGCGAACACCTCCCCTATCGACACCTGCAGGTCAATGCCCCGCACGGCCTCCACCGAGCCGTAGGACTTGCGAAGCCCCCGTACCTGGATGGCCGGGGCTGACGCGATCTGAGCGCTGGAAGCTGACACAAGCGTAATCTTAGCGGAGGCGACGGGCTGTGGCAAGGGCTGCGGGGGAGAGGTTGAACCGTCAGTAGTGAGTGGACGCTGTAGGTAGTGACAGAAATTGGGTTGCCCGGAGTAGACTGTATAGGTGTATAATATGAAGACTTCTCCCTGAGTCTATCAAACATGGAAAACTTGCAAGAGTTTAGTATCAGTTCGGTATCAGCAATCGGTGAGATCTCGTTCGACGAAGCGGGCTACGAACAACTATCCCAAGTCCTCCGCAAATATCGAGGGAACCGGCGGCGACTTAGCATCGACAAACTGGGCTTCTATGAAGTTGATGGAGTGAGACATCACGTTGGATTGGAATTAGAAATTGTTGGCAGGACAAACCCCCGGTCTGCCAGGTTTATGTTGGGTGCTCACGCATTCCCACCAAGTGAGCGTATAAGGCCATCAACCCGAAATAAACAGATGCAACAATTCTCCGAGGTTGAGGAGATTCTTTCAGACATTGGAAAACTTGATTTGAATAGTCAGCTTCACTCTCATGTAGATTGGCGTTTTCGACCGGATTCAAAGAAGCCAATCATTGATCTACCGATGATCACTATTCAGAATCCCAGACTCCCATTTACCGAGATATCAGGTGTTCGATTTAGGAAGGTAGCTGACGAGGGCATGACTACAGTGACAATAGACCTAATGCGAGACCGTTCCCTTCTGGTCACCCTGGTTTCTCCACTGCCGGGAATAACGATATCGGTTAATATGATAGATTACATGGTCCAACAAAGCACCCAGACCATAGGCGAGTTTATATTTGACAAAGATATTCCATTTTAGGACAGGGGGAATGACTTATGACCGCTATGGTTGAGCATATGAAGCCTTATCGCGAGCGACTCGGAAGAGTGCGCCGAGGCTCTAGGTGGGAAAATGAATTAGAATGGCCGCAAGAACTCACGTACGGTAGTACTTACAGTATTGAAGAGGACCTCTTCGACCAGCTCGAGAAACTTCCCTCAAATCACGAGGTAGAAGAACTTTGTTCCTTACTACGCGTTGCAGCGCTACGAGAATTCTCCTCAGAGGTGGTCAATGGTAGCATTGGCCACCTCAAACAAAGAATCGACCGGCTAGAGTACATTAGACTCCTCAACAGTTGGGTAGCTACAGCCGAGGAAACACTGGCTGCGGGGAAGAATGTCAAAAGAATCGCCGCTAGGCGCAAAAAGCAAGTCCAGTTAGCATGAGGATCTGTGGTTCAAGATCACCCGCAAAATTACTCTGTAAACGCTCATCGAGAAGTCAAGAAATTCTTAAGAGCTCACCCAGATCTTGACCAAGCTTGGGGTCAGATCGTAGAAGAAATCCTACAAAACCCACGGGTTGGTCCAAAAATTGATCACCTGAAGGGCGATTGGTTCTGTAGTTATCGTTGGCAAGCAGGTTCTTATCGCATTAAGTATGACGTCGATGACATTCGAACGGAGATTTACTTCTACGATGCTGGGAATAGAGGCGACGTCTATAAGGGAAGGCGGGGAGCCCAGAGACGGAGATGATACCCAAGGTCTCTCCCTAAGCTTGGTCCGCATTTCGGCATACCCCTAAGCTTCCCTTATAGAGGCCCTCTCCTCAGCACCACGTTTTGTAAGCCTCCTACCCTCCCCCCCTAGACCCTCACCCGGAGCGCAAGGCCACGCCGCGCTCCCTGCCCTCCCTGAGCCGTCCGTACTCTGAGTTCAGCTCTGCGCCCAGTATCAGGATCAGGCTGCTGACGTATACCCAGAGCAGCAGGACTAGCACGTCGCCCGCGGAGCCGTAAGCGTCCTGGAAGCTGGCAAATCGCTCCACGTACAGCAGAAAAGACGCCTTGCCAATCTCAAACAGGACCGCAGCAAGCAGCGCGCCCGGCCACACGTATCGCCAGTAGGTCTTTGTGTTGGGCAGCATTTTGTAGATCATAAGAAAGGTAAAAAGCATGAGAGAAAAGGAAGCCACCTGAAGAAACACCCTGCCGCCCGTCTCCACCAGGAAGGCCGGCGCGGGCAGGTCCGCCAGCGCGTACTCCTCTGCAATCCTCACAAAAGTAGAAGCCCCAAGGGACGTCAGGAACATGAGGCCGACCACAAGCGCCATCCCCATTTGCCGGGGCTTTCCAATATAGATGGGCCTGTCCTTTTGAATGTCCCACGCGCGGTTCACCACCCTTGCCACAGCCCCGAATATGGCGCTGCCGGACCAGAGCAGCCCGAATATCGCAATCACGCCAAGGGCGCCGCCAACCTCCAGGTCACGCTTCAGAAGCCCCTCGGAACCGGGCAGGTATTCGGATACGAACTCCGTCAGCTGCGCCTGCCGCATCTCGGACGCGGGCAGCAGGTTGAAGATTGCTATCAGGCCAATGAGCAGTGGGAACAGCGAGAACACCGCGTAGTAGGCCACGCCCGCCGCCATGTGCGTGGCGTCGTCGTCCGACATCTCGCGCACGGTGCGCACGATGAGCCTGAAGAAGAGCATGTTGCCCAAACCGCCTCCAAATGGTGTTTGCCAAGCGTCTCGACCGTGGTTGTATCCGCTGCCAGTCGGCATAGACGCATCATACGATGCAACGGCGCGTCGCCACTCACCCGGCCGCAATCAATGGTATCACGATTGAATCCGTTCAGACTACAGCCACGCGGCCCACACCTACCGCTCGTGGTGAGCCTGTCGAACCATATGAGCGGTAGGTGTGGGCCCGCTCACTTGAATCTTCCGGCGTATGCGCCTAATATCTCAGATGCAATAGCGCATTCACACAACCAGGAGGCCACATGGGAGACATCATCATCTCCGCGCAGGGCGTACACAAGACCTACAGCGCCGGCAGTGTGCAGGTCCACGCCCTTAAGGGCGTGGACCTGCGGGTCAGGCGCGGTGAGATGGTGGCCATCATGGGACCCTCCGGCTGCGGCAAGACCACCCTTCTCAACTGCCTGTCCGGCCTGGACGAGATCGACTCCGGCCAGGTGCTCATCGACAGCATGGAGCTGCACGGGCTGCCGGACGACGACCGCAGCGACTACCGGGCGCGCCGGATGGGGTTTGTTTTTCAGCTGTATAATCTCCTGCCGGTGCTCAGCTCCGTAGAGAACGTGGAGATGCCCCTGCTTGTCTCCGGCGTCAGCTCCGGGGAGGCCCGCGCAAGGGCGATGGAGTCGCTGGACCAGGTCGGGCTTACGGAGCGGGCGCTCCACCTTCCAGGGGAGCTTTCCGGCGGCCAGAGGCAGCGAGTCACCATCGCCAGAGCGCTGGTGAACCGGCCTGCAATAGTGTGGGCAGACGAGCCTACCGGCGACCTGGACAGCGAGACGGCCGGCGAGATCATAGACCTCATGTGCGGGCTGAACCGCGCGGGCAACCAGAGCTTTGTGATAGTGACACACGCCATAGACGTGGGACAAAGCGCCCATCGCATCGTGCGGATGCGGGACGGTGAGGTGGAGGACGACGGGGAAAGCGCAAACCGGTTCACGGGAACGAGCGGGTAATGGACGACCTGTTTGGCCTCTCCATGGACCTTGTCATGGCGGTCCTCCTGTCGATATTTCTGTTGGGCCTGGCGGTGGTGGGCATCATGGCATGGCGCAACCGCATCATGCTGAAGCTGGGTCTCCGCAACATACCCCGCAGACGAGGCCAGACAGCGCTCATCATCATTGGAGTGATGCTCAGCACCGTGATCATCGCCGCCGCTCTGGGCACCGGCGACACCCTCAGCGTCTCCATTCGCAACAGCGCGATAGAGTCGCTGGGCACGATAGACGAGGTCATCATCCCGGCCAGGGCCGGCTCCGAGGACAGCTTTGGCAGCAACCCATACATCACCGCGCAGCGATTCCAGAAGCTTCAAGCCGACGTGGCCGACCTGGACGCCATCGACGGCATGGTGCCCACGGTGAGCGAAACGCTCCCCGCCTTCAATCCCGGGACGTCCCTCAGCGAGGGCAGGCTGAACGTGGTGGGCCCCGACCCCAGCCTCCTGGAGGGGTTTGGCTCTTTCACCCTGACGACTGGCGGGGAGGCGCGCCTGGAAGACCTGGCGGACGATGAGATGTATGTAAACAGCGCAGCGGCCAATGAGTTGGACGCCCGGGACGGCGACGAGTTGCAGGTCTTCCTGGAGTCCGGGCCTGTGTCATTCAGGATCAAGGGCATTGTAAACGGCTCCGGTCTTGCAGGCGTAGACCCCACAATGCTCATCACCCTGGAGCGCGCCCAGAGGCTGTTCGACAAGCCGGGTCAAATGAACCTCATATCGGTCTCCAACCGTGGAGACCGGGTTACCGGTGTGCAGCTGAGTAGAGAGGTGGCCCGGGAGCTGCGCGTCACCTTCAACGACAGAGAGGTGGCCGCCCAACTCAAAGAGCTGCTGAGCCAGGAGGATGTCCTGCGCGCCCTGGAGGCGGAGGAGAAGACTCTGAGCGGGGCCATCAAGGAGGACGTATCAAGCCTGCTGGAGGAGTTGCAGCGCGCGGAGCTAAGCGACGAGCTTGTCAGCCTCCTGTCTGACCAGGAAGTAGTCACCCTGGTTATGGGAGTACTGGAAGAGGAGGGTCTCCAAGACGTGGAAGAGGGGGTCGCACTCCTCTTCCTGCGCCTGGCTGAGTTCCGCGTAATACAGATCAAACGGAACATCCTGGACAGCGCCAACGAAGCGGGTAGCTTTGTGACCACCTTCTTCATGACTATGGGGCTCTTTTCGGTAATGGTGGGCATACTGCTCATCTTCCTCATATTCGTCATGCTGGCAGCCGCCAGAAGGTCCGAGATGGGCATGGCCAGGGCCATAGGGGCCAAGCGACGCCACCTGGTCCAGATGTTCGTCTTCGAGGGCACGGCCTACGCCCTGGCGTCCGCGGCCGTGGGGGTCATCCTTGGGCTGGCGGTAAGCGCCCTGATGGTGGGGATAATGAACCGTATCTTCGCAGGCTTCGATGAGTCCGAGAGCTTCCGGATGACGCCCCAGTTCTCCATGCGGACTATAGTAGTGTCCTACTCCCTGGGTATGGTTATCACCTTCGCCACGGTCGCCGTATCCGCCTACCGAGTCAGCAGGCTCAACATCGTTGCAGCCGTCCGCGGCCTTCCCGCCTCGACTCCGGTCGCCGCCGCGGGATGGCGGACCGTGTTGCTCGCGCCGTTGCAAGCCCTGCTGCTCCCCTTCCGCCATCTCTGGCAGGCCGTTCTACTGGCGGTCAAGCTCCGCCTCCCGTCAGCCCTGGGGTCGCTGCTGAAGGCTGCGTGGGCCGCGGCTCTGCTCCCCGTCACCGTGAACGTGGCCCTCTTTCAAATAGCGTGGCGATTCTTCCTGCAAGGCTGGCTGGCCGTTATCCTGGGCATACTGCTGGCCTACCTGGGAGACGGCTGGGAAAGGGCCGCTCCCTTCGCCTCCGGAGTCTCCATTGCGATTATAGGCATTGGCCTGACGATGCGCATGGCGCTGAGACGCGCCGGTATGCGCCCCGACTTGAGGGACCGCATAGCCTTTACCTTCACGGGAGCGCTGATGCTGGCTTTCTGGGTGACGCCCTCCCGCGTCATCGAGAACCTGGTTGGACGGCTCCAGGGGGACTTCGAGATGCTGTTCGTCTCCGGTGTCTTCATGGTGGCGGCGGCGGTGTGGACCGTCATGTACAATACGGACCTGCTTCTCAGGGCTTTGACATTCGTCACCAGTCCCATAGGGAAGCTCCGCCCCGTTCTGGTTACGGCCGTAGCCTACCCCATGAGCGCCAAGCTGCGCACGGGCCTTACTCTGGCTATGTTCGCGCTGGTCTTCTTTACCCTCATGGTGATGTCCGTCCTGACGGAGACCTTCAGCACCCAGTTCACGGACCCGGAGGTGGTCACAGGAGGATGGCATATAGAAGGGACTGTAAACCCCAGCGCTCCCATAGACGACATCGACAGTGGGCTCGCGGAGTCCGGCCTGAGCGTGGATAGGTTCAAAGCCATTGGAGGGTACACGTGGGCAGGGGTCCAGGCGCGTCAGCTTGGGGGAGAAAACCAGGGATGGGACTCCATACTTGTCCGGGGCGCCGATGACGACTTCCTGGAGTCGAGCGAATACAACTTCAAGCTCATAGCGGAAGGGTACGGGTCCACCACCGGCGAGGTTATGCAGGCTTTGAGCAGCGACCCCACCCTGGTGGTTTTGGGCGGGAACGTGGTGCGCACGCGCCCCGGCGCTAATGACGGCTTCCGACCGGAGTTTGTGGAGAGCGTCTTCTACGACGACGAGAGCATGTCTCCCTTTGAGCTCGAGGTCCGAGAGAGGCTCTCCGGCGAGACGGTGACGGTTACGGTCATAGGGATACTGGAGCGGGAACATGAGGGAGCGTTCTCAGCGCTGTCTTCCAAGAAGACCCTGGACGATGCTTTCCCGTTCCCCATCCCAATCACCCGCTATCGCTTCAGCGTCGCCGACGGGGTAGACCCGGAGCAGGCGGCCAGAGACCTGGAGGCCGCCTTCCTTCAGAACGGAATGGAGACGGAGGTACTGGCGGACGAGTTGGAGCAGCAGGCCGCCGCAAACAAGGCGTTCTTCAGGCTCTTCACCGGCTTCATGGCCCTGGGTTTGGTGGTGGGAATCGCCGCGCTGGGCGTGGTGAGCACCAGGGCAGTTGTGGAGCGGCGGCAGCAGATAGGAGTGCTGCGAGCCATCGGCTACCGGCGGGGCATGATCCTGCTGAGCTTTCTGCTGGAGTCGTCCTTCATCGCCATTCTGGGGATGGCGATAGGCGCCACACTGGGCATAACGCTGGGGTATCAGATATACGTGGACATCCGGGATAGCGAGTCGGTCGGCAACCTGCGTTTTGTGATACCTTGGGCACAGATTGGGGTTATCCTTGGTTTGGCCTACGTGTTCTCCCTGATAGCCACCTACCTGCCCGCCCGCCAGGCAGCCCGCATATACCCCGCCGAAGCGCTGCGCTACGAATAGCGGGCGTTCCCCGCTCACGCCCCTACGCGCTCAGAGCCTGCCCAGCACTTGATACGGGGATGAGCGGAAGATTCCCCCGCTCGTGGCGAGCGGAAAATTCCACCCGCTCGTGGTGAGCGGAAGATTCCGCCCGTTCGTGGTGAGCCTGTCGAACCATATGAGCGGGTGGGAACGGGACGCGCCAACCCGTTCCGCTCACGCCCTTCGACTTCGCTCAGGATGAGCGGAAGATTCCGCCCCGCTCATGCCAACCCCCGCCCGTTCGTGGTGAGCCTGTCGAACCATATGAGCGGGATGCTGGGGAGGCCCACCCGCTCACGCCCTTCGACTTCGCTCAGGATGAGCGGAAGGTTCCGCCCCGCTCATGCCAACCCCCGCCCGCTCGTGGTGAGCATGTCGAACCATATGAGCGGGATGCTGGGGAGGCCCACCCGCTCACGCCCTTCGACTTCGCTCAGGATGAGCGGAAGGTTCCGCCCCGCTCATGCCAACCCCCGCCCGCTCGTGGTGAGCATGTCGAACCATATGAGCGGGATGCTGGGGAGGCCCACCCGCTCACGCCCTTCGACTTCGCTCAGGATGAGCGGAAGGTTCTGGCCCGACCATGGCCAGCCGAGTTCCCTTGCCTGTTCATGGCCCCCTTTTGCCCGTTCGTGGTGAGCCTGTCGAACCATATGAGCGGGCAGATCGCGGGCGCATCCCCGTTCCGTTCGTGCCTTTCGACATGCTCAGAGCCTGCCCCGTACTTGATACGGGGACGAACGGAACATACTTGCCCGCTCATGGCCAGCCGAGTTCCCTTGCCGGTTCGTGGCCCCCTTTTGCCCGTTCATGGTGAGCTTGTCGAGCCATATGAGCGGGCAGATCGCGGGCGCATCCCCGTTCCGTTCGTGCCCTTCGACATGCTCAGAGCCTGCCCCGTACTTGATACGGGGACGAACGGAACATACTTGCCCGCTCATGGCCAGCCGAGTTCCCTTGCCGGTTCGTGGCCCCCTTTTGCCCGTTCGTGGCCCCCTTTTGCCCGTTCGTGGCCCCCTTTTGCCCGTTCGTGGTGAGCTTGTCGAACCATATGAGCGGGCAGATCGCGGGCGCATCCCCGTTCCGTTCGTGCCCTTCGACATGCTCAGAGCCTGCCCCGTACCTGATACGGGGACGAACGGAACATACTTGCCCGTTCGTGGCCAGCCGAGTTCCCTTGCCTGTTCGTGGCCCCCCTTTTACCCGTTCATGGTGAGCTTGTCGAGCCAAGTGAGCTTAGAATTGGCCTACCCCGTACTTGACGCGAGGGTAGTGGGTCGAACCACGTGAGCGGAGAGGTCAACGCTCCGGCGCTGCGATGAGACGGACTAGCAGGGAGAAGAGAAGGAGCGGAGGCTACATGCCTTTGGTAAGATTGTTGAGAAACTCCTTGTTGTCGGAGGTCTTCTTCAGGCGCTCCATGACCTTCTCCGTAGCCTCTGTGGGGTCCATTGCGCCGGAGGTGATCATGGTCACCATACGGCGAAGCAGCCATACCTGCTTCAAGGTATCCTCGTCCAGGAGAAGCTCTTCTCTCCGAGTGCCGCTGCGCTGTATGTCTACGGCCGGGAAGACGCGGCGCTCGGCCAGCTTCCTGTCCAAGTGGATCTCCATGTTGCCCGTGCCCTTGAACTCCTCGTAGATCACCTCATCCATGCGGCTCCCCGTATCCACCAGGCAGGCGGCTATAATGGTAAGGCTGCCACCCTCCTCGGTGTTGCGGGCAGCGCCAAAGAACCGCTTTGGGGGGTAGAGGGCTACCGGATCAATCCCACCGGAGAGAGTCCTCCCACTGCTGGGCAGCGACAGGTTGTAGGCCCTGGTGAGACGCGTAATGCTGTCCAGCAGGATTGCGACGTCCTTCCCGGACTCCACAAGCCGTTTTGCCCGCTCCAGCGCCAGCTCCGCCACGCGGCAGTGGTCCTCCACGGGGTCGTCAAAGGTGGAACTGAACACCTCGCCCTCAATGGAACGCTTCATCTCGGTCACCTCCTCAGGCCGCTCTCCAATGAGAGCCACCATGAGGCTTACGCCGGGGCTGTTGATGGCTATGCCCTGCGCAATATGCTTGAGCAGGGTGGTCTTGCCCGCCTTTGGGGGCGATACTATGAGGCCGCGCTGCCCGCGGCCTACGGGAGACAGCAGGTCCATAAGCCGGGTGGACAGATTATCCCGGGTGGTCTCCAGCTTCAGTTGAACGTCTGGGAATATGGGGGTGAGGTTTTCAAAGCTTGGCCTGTTTCGAGCCACGTCGGCGTCTATGCCGTTTACGCCCTCCACCCGCACTAGGCCGTAGTACTTCTCGCTGTCCTTGGGGGGCCTCACCTGCCCCATCACCTGGTCGCCCGTCCTCAGCGCAAACCGCCGTATTTGGGACTGCGAGACGTACACGTCATTGGAACTGGGCTTGAGGTTGGGCTGGCGGAGAAAGCCGTAGCCATCGTTGATCATGTCCAGGATGCCGGACGCCAGGATATACCCCTGCTGCTCCGCGTGGGACTGCATCATCCGGAAGACAATCTCGTTCCTGGGCAGGGCGGAGAGTCCGTTCTCCAGTCCCAACTCACTGGCCAGGGTTAGAAGCTCCTGCTTATTTTTCCCGTCTAGTTCGGTCAGGTTCATAACTTTCTCCAAGGTAGCGGGTTAGCTGAGATGTTTCCGTTTTGGCCCTGCCATGCACAATTCAAGCTGCCCCAAATAGTGTGGGGAGAAGGCCTTTGTCCAATGTTTGAATGATTCAGTTACCTGCGACAACCGGGGTACGCCGTACCTCGCTCCACTATTGACCTGCCTTTGCCGCCCGGAACCACAACAATGACGGTCACTGCAAGAGTCTTTGCCGGGCATATGTCTTAACGGGGCGCGCCTTACCCGGCCACAGTCTGAGGATTTACACATGTGCCACAGAGGAGAGGCGGCGTAACAGCCATGCAGAGGACCGTTGTCACTTCCAACGCCTTTAAGTATACCACATTCTAATGTACTAGTCCATCTACGCTTGTCCTGCCTCAGGGTCTTTCGATTATTGTGATGGTAGTAGGCCTAGCAATCTGAGAGCGCCGTTGGGCTGCCAAGCGACGTTCCTTATGGCTGCTGCGATGTTGGTAGCTCCGCTCAGTCGGAGGATATTCAGCGCCACGTTTCTCAGGGCTGCCATCATCTGTGGCGCTGAGCCGGTGCGAACTTGGGAGCCATCCTCCCCCATGGTCACGTCCCTCACATAGTGCAGGCCATTCTCAATGCGCCAATGGCCGCGTACCAGTTGGAGCAGTCTATCAGCCGGTGTGTGAGTCCCAAGGCTGGTGATAGCGTATCGCACCTGCCGAGTGGTCTTGCCTTTGATGCTGCGCCAACTCTCAACCTTCATCACCTGCCCGTGTCCGGGCCACTCCAGATAGGTCTTCAGTGTGTCTGTAGCCCACAACCTGCGATACTCTCGACGCTCTCCATGACTGTCCTCGGTCTCGGCATATCCATACGTCTCACCAACCACAGGCCGGTCGAAGCACAACTCTATGTCCTCGTACAGCCTCTTCTGGTTGCTCTTGACTATCAACAGATAGTCGCCACCTCCACCAACCACCTGTTCACACAGCTGTCTCTGGCAGTACAGCGCATCCCCGGTCACTACCCTGTCTGTTACGATCATTCTCTCCAACAGCGAGCTTGCCATAGCCAACTCCGACTGATTCTTCTCAGCCGTCACCCCCCTTTTTGACTCACCACCAAGCCCATGCGATGGCTATAGGCAGCCACAAGACGGACTCCAGGCGCCTCCTCCCCGTGTATCCCCCTAAGCGCCTTGCCATCTATTGCTATTGCCTCCTCTCTTGTTCCCAACTGAGATTCAACCCATTCCCCAAGCACACTCTCGAACGCATCCACGTCTATACTGCTGAACACCTTATGCAACGTGGATATCGCAGGGGTCCGCTCTCTGGTGAACCCCAACTCCTTCAGTGTAGCCGGGTCTTGCATCCTTCCCCATTGGGCTATGGCATATAGACTACGGGCGCCACTTGCTATTGCACACACCGATAACGCCAAGATTGCACTCAGCGCATGGCGACGACCATGCCTGGACCGGGGATCAGGCACCCCCTCCAGTACTCCAAGTAGGCTCTTTCCCAGTCCCTCCGTATTCATACGCCAACTCTATCACTCTTCTTACCATAATCGAAAGACCCTGGTGGCTCTCACACTCCCTGCCTAGTCCACCGTCATTACGGGATTTTTTGAGGAAGGATGGGTAAAGACCGTGGCAGGTTCACCCTTCCTCCAGTTTGAGGTTCGAGAGATCAGGGGTCGGATTGAGGTCTTGTAACCTCCCTGAGAGCCCTGTTGCCCTAACCACATACAACGGCTTTACTGTGCCCGTTGTGTCCTGATAGACTAGAGGGGAAGACTTGGGAACGGTCAGGAGTGGTTCTATGAGTGGCCGAGACTACAGGCATCGAGAGACCAAGAAGCCAAAAAAGGCGAGCCGCCCCATCAAGGTGGAGGCGCTGACGCCTTCGGTGGAAGTTGCGGTGGTGAGGAAAAAGAGGTCAAAGCGGGAAGAGGACCCCTCCGGCTAGAATGGCAGAGCGCGAGGGACTTCATGCCGTAGCGCGCGGGCGGGTGCAAGGCGTCGGCTTTCGCGACTTCGTGGCGCGCAATGCGAAGAGCTTGGGTCTGAAGGGGTACGTGCGCAATCTGCCGGACGGCTGTTCCGTGGCGGGGGCGGCGGAGGGCAAAAAGAAGAGAGAAATGAAAGGGGCGAAATGCGGAGATGGATGATTCTGGTGGTGGTACTTGCTGCGCTTGTGGGAGGCCTACTAAGTGCAGGTCTAGCAGCACAGCCCATACAGAGAGCGACCTGAAGAAGAAGATAGGCTGGGAGAACTACGACACAAGGCACACTGGATGGTGTGACGACTTGCATTGCGACTTTCGTGCTCGCCTCCGTGGATATACCAGCAGCGACTACGAGACCTTCTGGGTCATGTACTACAAGTACTGGGATGGCCACTCCAACGACGACCTAGTCTTTGGCATAAGTTGGATATTAGACGAGCACGTCGGTAACTTCGTGAGATACTATGGTCTCAACTGCAATGCCATCGAAGGCGTCAACAAGACGGAATACACATCGTGGACGTACGACGGACATGTTGATCTCAGCTACGGCACAGAACTTCGCACCTTCGTTCGGTCAGGATGTCCACTGGGAATACCCCGAGGTTGGCACAAGATAGCGCTCGAGAAGCCTCATTAAACGCTCGATAGAGAGGAGATGACAATGAGTAATCGTAGAAGCATAATCCTGGTGGTGGCGCTCTTTGTCCTTAGCCTAACGGCGGGTTTCGTTGCGGTGTCCATTCCACAAGTCGACGCACCCACAGACGGTCATTTGGAGGGAGAAGGCTATTGGGATGCCAAGACGCTCCCAGAAGCCCGGGATCTAGCAGGTTTCATGCCCACGCTACCTCGCTTCCTACCTGAGGGAATGGAAGTGCAGACAATCCATGTGACCAACATGGATGTGGGTGGACCATTCATCGTCGTGGACATCTACTTGAACTATCGGGGTACAGACGACCTTGGTCTAATCTTCACACAGACTAACAGGCCATTCAGCAGTGAAGGACAGGCGCCTGTGATCATCAACGGGCTGAACTACAGCCGTGGACAAGCCACTGATGACCGCCCCGCAACCCTAAGTTGGAGTCAGGACGGCTACCAGTACGAGCTAGCGGGATACCTGAACGAGAACCTCACAGAGACGACTCTAGCGCAGGTGGCAGGTTCGCTAAGATAGGGCGCAGTAGTCTAAAGGCTGCGTCCTATTGGGGGAAGGCGTTTGGCGGTGCCTTCCCCCTTCTCTTTGGAAGGTACAGGCACAAATTGGTCAAGATAGGTTCCGACTGTTGGCAACCAGCAAAAGGGGCACACTTTGAGAGCCGAGAGATCAGGGGTCGGATTGAGGTCTTGTAACCTCCCTGAGAGCCCTGTTGCCCTGACCCGCATACAACGGCTTTACTGTGCCCGTTGTGTACTGATAAACTAGAGGGGAAGACTTGGGAACGGTCAGGAGGTGGTTCTATGAGTGACCGAGACTACAGGCATCGAGAGACCAAGAAGCCAAAAAAGGCGAGCCGCCCCATCAAAGTGGAGGCGCTGGCGCCTTCGGTGGAAGTTGCGGTGGTGAGGAAAAAGAGGTCAAAGCGGGGAGAGGACCCCTCCGGCTAGAATGGCAGAGCGCGAGGGACTTCATGCCGTAGCGCGCGGGCGGGTGCAAGGCGTCGGCTTTCGCGACTTCGTGGCGCGCAATGCGAAGAGCCTGGACCTGAAGGGGTACGTGCGCAATCTGCCGGACGGCTGTTCCGTGGAGGTGGCGGCGGAGGGAGGACGAGAAGGTCTGGATGAGCTTCTGGGACGTATTCGCCAGGGGCCGCCGTCTGCCGAGGTGCAGGGGGTGGACGTACAATGGACCGAGGCATCGGGCGGTTACGAGGATTTTCGCTTGGTTTACCGGACGCCCGCAGGCGGGGCGTAGGTCTCAGGAGGGTGAGATAAATGGACGTTAACAGGGGTCTGCCCTATATGCTGAGCGTGGAAGAGGCTCAGGCCAGGATTCTGGGTATGTTCCGTACCCTGGAGTCGGAGAGGAAACCCCTGCTGGATGCCCTGGGCCAGGTACTGGCCGAGGACGTGGTATCCACGTTGGATATTCCCCCCCTGACCAACTCCGCAATGGACGGATATGCCGTGCGTTACGAAGCCATTGCAGGGGCAACCTACGACAACCCCAGGGAGCTGCGGGTCATTGGACACCTGGCTGCGGGCCAGCTTCCTGAGCAGGAGGTGTCCGGCGTGAACGCGGTGCGCATAATGACCGGCGCTCCAATACCCTCCGGAGCGGACACGGTGGCGCCCTTTGAGGAGACGGACGAGTTCGAGAGGAAGAGCCTGGGTATGGGGCCCCTGGACATAACGGAGATAATGGTCAGGACGGACGTTCCAAGAGGGTCAAACCTGCGGCCCGCCGGCCAGGACGTGCAAAAGGGTCAGATGGTACTTGAGAAGGGCGCTCTCCTGCGCCCTTCAGAGATAGGTGTGCTGGCGTCCCTTGGCCGCGACACGGTGGAAGTGACGCGCCGCCCGGTGGTGGCGGTCATAGCCACCGGGGATGAGCTTTTGGAGCCAGGAGAGCCCGCCGCCGCCGGCAAGATCTACAATAGCAACAGCTACGGTGTATCGGCGGCCGTTCTTCGCTACGGCGGGGTTCCCAGGATGCTGGGCATAGCCGGGGACAACCTGGAGTCGATGAACGCCAAGCTGGAGGAAGGGCTGACGGCGGATATGTTGTTGACCTCCGCCGGAGTGTCCAGGGGGGATTACGACATTGTGAAGGACGTGCTGGCCAGCCGCGGGGAGATCGACTTCTGGTCGGTCAGAATGAGGCCGGCAAAGCCCCTGGCATTTGGGGTTTTTCCAGGTCCGGGAGGCAGGAGAGTTCCACACATTGGTCTGCCGGGGAATCCGGTGAGCGCGCTGGTCGCCTTTGAGGAGCTGGTGCGTCCCGCCATCCTGAAGATGCAGGGGCGCAAAGACCTTGGGAAGCCTGTTGTGAGAGCGGCCCTGGAGGACGACATCGTCAATAGCGATGAGCGGAGGGTGTACGCCAGGGCGGTTATTACCCGTAGAGACGGGCGCTACTACGCCCGCTTAACTGGAGACCAAGGGTCCGGGGTGCTCACCTCAATGGCGCTGGCTAACGGCCTGGCCATATGCCCGGAGGACGTTCCGGTGATGAAGGCGGGTGAGGAGGTGGACGTCCAGATGCTGGACTGGCCGGAGGACGCAGGGCAGCGCTGAGGCCGGACTACACGGGCATCGTGGGTGGGGGTTCCGCTCACCCGCGTATCAAGTACGGCGCAGGCTCTGAGCCTGTCGAAAGGCGTGGGCTGGGATGGCAGGCAGAGGTCTCAGCCTAAGGGGGGTCCTGGGACGTTTCGGCGGACGTTGTGGTTATGATCCCCTTCAGAACGTCGGCGCCCGTGGGGTCGGGGCTTCCCTCGGCCGGCTCTATGGACACCGCGATATTCTCGAAATCCCTGATGGAACCCATACCCTGCACCATTAGCTGGCCGTAGCCCGCGCTGTTCACGGTGAAGGTCCCTCCGCTTTCCATGGCGCCGTTTGCCATGAGCCACAGCTGGTACGCTTTGTCTCTTGGCAGCGGTTGCAGATTCAGCGCTTCCAGGACGGCCCAGGTGGCGCGAGGGCTGATCATTAGCATACCCCTGGACTTGGGAGAAGCCTCGGCTCCGTCCAGCATGACGGTGGAAACCCCGGGCATGGCCGCGACGTAGGCCAGGTCCAGCTGGTCGAAGAGCAACTGGGATATCTTCTGGTTCTCCTCTTGCATCTGGTCCAGCTGCTCCCGGAGGGTCGCCGAAAGACGAGCGTCCTCGTCCTTCAACTCATTCACCTCCATCCATAGCGCCAGAGCGCCCAGGCTCAAGCCCACCAGGGATATGGCTACGAGAGCCATCGCCGAGGCGGCCAGGGGTTGTCTCAGGCCGCTTCTGAGGAGCCCCAGGATTCCGCCCGCCATTTCCGGCCGCGTCTTCGGCCTGGCGCCGGAGTCCACAATCGCCAGGATGCGCTGCTTGAGTCCCAGGGGCGCCGGCAGCGACTCACCCACTCTCGATAGGGTTACGGCGGCCGGGCTTTCCTCGTAGAACAGGGCAAGGCAGCTTGGACACCCCTGCATGTGGGTCTCCAGCGCGGCCCGCTCACGCTCATCAAGCGCGCCCAGCAGGTAGGCTGGTATTAGCTCTTCCGCCTCATGACACTTCATAATAGCTCCTCCGCCGGAACTCCAATCCTCTCTCTCAGCCTCTTCAGGGCGGACCTCATGTGGGTCTTCACCGTGCCCAGGGGTTGGCCCAGCATCTCGGATATCTCCTTCTGGGTGTATCCCTGAAAATAGCTCAGGTATATCACCCTTTGGTACTGGTGAGGCAGGTCGCGGAGAGCGCCTTGTATCCGGTAAAACTCCGCGCCCGCTTCCAGTGAAGGGGCGTCCTGAGACTCAAGCTGCTCCAATATATCATTCTCCAGAGGGGTTTCCTGCGACCTTCTGCGTCGCTTCCTGAGCTCGTCCACGGCGCGGTTGTGGGTAATGTGAGTTATCCAGGTCGAAAACCGCGCTTTCAGGGGATCGAAATTCCCACTGTTGCGCCACACAGACAGAATTACGTCCTGGGTCACCTCTTCCGCGTCCGCACGGTCTCCCAGAATGGTCATAGCCAGAGAGAACACCCTGGAAGAGTGCCGGTCATACAAGGCCGCCAGGGCCTCTTGGTCGCCGGAAGAGACCAGGTAGGTTAGCTCCGTGTCCTCCAGTAGGTTGTATTCCACGGCGTTCCCTCATCCGGACACACACAGCCGCGCGACTTAATATACGTAGCAACCGTGCGTTCGGATGTTATCTTGATGGGTAGATTATAAATGAAACGGCCGAAAATCCCTAATCGTTCCTACGGCTGAACTGCGCTGCCATGCAGAGGCTGTTAGAATTCTCGCAGCGCCATCGGTGTGTAGACCCATTTCGGGAGGGCAGCATGGTCCTTAGCGACCGCACAATCAGGGATGAGCTGGAGCGGGGGAGGATAGTCATTGAGCCTCTGGATCCTTCGTGCATACAACCGGCCAGCCACAGATACGGTATCTGGTCCCGGCAGGCCGCCTCCAGCTTCCGGCACGAGCGTACCCCCGTCATGAAGCCGTACAGCCACACGCTCAACAACGGGCGGGGATGGTAGGCAGGCGCTCCCATCGGGTCACCGTCTACCTCCACGCCAAGCTTTGCCCAGCCCTCCTTATCCAACGCATCCACGAACTCAGCCGCGAATCGGGCTGGATGGTCTAACGGCAACAGTTCGTCAAGAGCAGACGGCAACAGCCACATCTGCTCTCGGTCCATATCTCGAAGCGGCATGCTCTCGGACTCCTCTCTCAAGGTCACCTTGAAGGTACACCTAATGCCGGTTCAGTTACCAGTTCCCCGACTTCTGAGGCAGGCTCATACAAAGAGTTGAGGAGATATCCCGGAAAGTTCGTCCAATGCGAATAGCCTTTCACGGGTGGCTGGGCGCTTCTGACGCAGAGGGCGCTGCCCGGATCCTCCGAAGCCTGAACAATTACTGCCAGGCAAAGGTCATTGAAATAATCGGCCTGATGGTGTAGTATTATTACGTAATAGGTTAGTTTTCGGAAATCTTTATCCGTTTACAGAAAGCCTATACCATCATGAAAGGGTGGAACATGTACGCAGAAATAACTACATATCACCGAATATGGAAATTGACAATTGTTCCTCTCATCGTGCTTGTCTGCATCGTCGCCGCGCAGTGGGCTACGATAGAGTCCGCTGATGCGCAATCTCATAAACCCCGCACTCTTACCCAGTCCGAGTGCACCGACTTCGACGCCTATCTGAATAACTTGGGCTGGACTGGCGGGCTGGATAGAGTAGAATGGCGCTGGGGCGCCTGCTATGTCTGGGCGGGGAATACAAAGGCCCCCCGCCAGAGGATTGCAGACCTCGGACTTGTCCCCCAACACCTAGGTGGCTCAGCTCCGGATGGGTGGGGGAGGGCATGCGCTGATCAATACGGTAGTTTCCCCTCATTTACGTATCGACCGGCCCGCTCGGCGCGGTCGGTCTCCCAGCAGTCGTCACCCCCAGCAGCCGCTGCCCCGCAGGCCCGCTCGGCGCGGTCGGTCTCCCAGCAGCCGCCGGCCCGCTCGGTCTCCCAGCAGCCGCCGGCCCGCTCGGCCCCATCGCCATCCTCAACGCCCAGTTGGGCGCGGGATCTTGACTGTTCCAGCTTTGACTTCGAGAACCATCCCAGCGGCCTGATCGAATACCACTGTCGCAGAGTGCAGGAGTCTCAGGCGCAAGAGGCCGCAGCCCAGCCGGAAAGTGACCCGCCTCAGGCGCAGGAGGCCGCAGACCAGCCAGCCCAGCCGGAAAGCGACCCGCCTCAGGCGCAGGAGGCCGCAGCCCAGCCGGAAAGCGACCCGCCTCAGGCGCAGGAGGCCGCAGCCCAGCCGCAAAGCGACCCGCCTCAGGCGCAGGAGGCCGCAGCCCAGCCGCAAAGCGACCCGCCTCAGGCGCAGGAGGCCGCAGAGCAGCCAGCCCAGCCGGAAAAGGACCCGCCTCAGGCGCAGGAGGCCGCAGCCCAGCCGCAAAGCGACCCGCCTCAGGCGCAGGAGGCCCCGGAGCAGCAGCCCTCCGCAGCCGCGGCTGCGCCTTCATCCTCAGCGCCTAGCGGGGCGCGGAACATTAACTGTGCCGGAGTTGACCTCGAGACCAATCCCAGCGGCATCGTCGTCAACTACTGCCGCAATCAGCAATGAATTGAATGCCGGATGCCGCCGCTCATCCTGCTCTTATCGAGGAGGGGTCGGCGGCATCCGGGGCGCTTCGACGGGCTCAGGGCGAACGGGAGTGATGCCGGCGGCGACCAGGAGGCATCACTGCGCGCCACGTACTGGATTAAGTCCGAAGGCTGTGCGTGCTCCTTGCCGGATCAGACTTCTGAGACCGGCTCGTATATCACCCTTTGGTACTGATGAGGCAGGTCGCGGAGAGCGCCTTGTATCCGGTAAAACTCCGTGCCCGCTTCCAGTGAAGGGGCATCCTGAGACTCAAGCTGCTCCAACATCTCATTCTCCAGAGGGGTTTCCTGCGACCTTCTGCGTCGCTTCCTGAGCTCGTCCGAAGAGACCAGGTAGGTTAGCTCCGTGTCCTCCAGGAGGTTGTATTCCACGGCGTTCCCTCATCCGGACGAACACAGCCGCGCGACTTAATATACGTAGCAACCGTGCGTTCGGATGTTATCTTGATGGGTAGATTATAAATGAAACGGCCGGAAACCCCTAATCGTTCCTACGGCTGAATTGCGCTGCCATGCAGAGGCTGTTAGAATTCTCGCAGCGCCATCGGTGTGTAGACCCATTTCGGGAGGGAAGCATGGTCCTTAGCGACCGCACAATCAAGGATGAGTTGGAGCGGGGGAGGATAATCATTGAGCCTCTGGACCTTTCGTGCATACAACCGGCCAGCGTGGACCTCCATCTGGACCGAAGGCTGCTGGTGTTCCGCAATACCCGGCAACCCTTTATAGACGTGCGGAAGGAGATGCAGGGCTTGACGGATGTGGAGGAAATACCCGGCGACGATCCATTCATCCTGCACCCGGGGGAGTTCGTCCTGGGCAGTACCTTGGAGTCGGTTGCCCTGCCGGAGGATATTGTGGCGCGCCTGGAGGGCAAAAGCTCACTGGGCAGGCTGGGCCTTCTCATCCATTCTACGGCGGGCTACGTGGACCCGGGTTGGAAAGGCCACCTGACCCTGGAGCTGAGCAACGTTGCCAACCTGCCCATTACGCTCTACTTTGGAATGAAGATAGGCCAGATCTCCTTTCTCCGGCTTACTACGGCGGCGGAGAACCTATACGGCTCCCCGGCCCTGGGTAGCAAGTACCAGGGACAGACGGAACCCACCGCCAGCAGGATTCACAGGGACTTCACGAAGAGCGGATAACGCCCATGGGCTACATGAAACGGGCTCTGGAGCTGTCCCGAGAGGCTTTGGGTCCTTCCAGTCCCAATCCCCCGGTAGGGGCGGTGGTGGTGAGGGATGGGCGGGTGGTAGGCGAGGGTCATACGCTGCCACCGGGCCAGTCTCACGCAGAGGTCATCGCCCTGGAGCAGGCGGGGGAGCAGGCCAGGGGAGGCGCGCTGTACACCACCCTGGAGCCCTGCTGCCACTTCGGAAAGACACCGCCCTGCACCGGAGTCATAATCCGGGCGGGCATCGCCCAGGTCCACATTGCTACCCTGGACCCAAACCCCCTGGTGAACGGCAAAGGCATGGCCGAGTTGGAGGGCGCGGGACTCAGCGTTCACATGGACGAGCGCGGCGAAGAGGCCAGGGAGGTGGCGGAGGCGTACATCAAGTTCGTGACCACCGGCCTCCCGTTTGTGATAGCCAAGTTCGCTATGAGCCTGGACGGGAAGATAGCCACATCTTCAGGCGACTCGAAGTGGATCAGCTCAGAGGCCGCTCGCCGCTGCGCCGGTGATCTGCGGCGGCAGGTCGACGGCGTAATGGTCGGGGCCGGCACCATCCTGAGCGACGACCCACAACTGACCGCTCGCGATGCGGAAGGCAACCCATTGGCAAGGCAGCCCCTGCGTATAGTGGTGGAAGGCTCTGCCCCTGTGCCTCTGAGCGCGCAGCTCTTCCGAGAGAACGGCCCGCTCCTGGTGGCGGCAGCGCGCTCGGAAGGGGACAGGATGGAGGCGTTGTGCGCCGCCAGAGCGCAGGTAATGCTTCTCCCTACGGAGGATGGGGCCGTGGACCTGGCCGCGCTTCTCCAAGCGCTGGGAGAGCGTGGCATAACCAGCCTGCTGATAGAGGGAGGGGGTACGCTGTTGGGCTCCTTCTTCGACCTTGGTCTGGTGGACAAGGTGGTGGCCTTTGTTTCGCCCGTCATTCTGGGAGGCAGGGACTCTCCCTCGCCGGTTGCGGGGACGGGCGCAGCCACCCTGGCGGACGCCCTGCGCTTGAGCCGTACAAGGGTGGAGATAATTGGAGATGACGTGATGATGACTGGGAGCGTGAGGTAACGGAAGGTGTTTACAGGCATCATACAGGAGGTGG
The DNA here is from genome assembly GCA_965221925.1 of Dehalococcoidia bacterium. Lineage (GTDB taxonomy): Bacteria > Chloroflexota > Dehalococcoidia > Lucifugimonadales > UBA2985 > JAPPHY01. Next base: position 2,032,725 of record OZ244924.1, read on the forward strand.
GAAGGCTGAAGGAGAGCGATCAAGGCTCTATCAGCGTGGAGGCCGCGGCCTGCCTGGAGAGGCTTCGAGAGGGGGACAGCATAGCCGTCAACGGGACGTGCCTGACAGTGAAGGCCTTAGGCGAGGGGAGCTTCTCCCTGGACACCATGCCGGAGACCCTCAGACGCACCAACCTGGGATCCCTAAAGCGAGGAGACCCGGTGAACCTGGAGACGGCGCTTACACTCAACACACCCTTGGGAGGACATATCACCCAGGGACATGTGGACGCTACCGGCGCCATTTCCTCCATGCAGCCGGAGGGCGACGCCCTGCTGATAAGGTTCCAGGCGCCTCCCCAGGTGATGAAGTACGTGGTGGAGAAGGGCTTCATAGCCGTGGACGGCATCAGCCTCACAGTGACGGAGTGTGACGACTCTACCTTTGGGGTATCTGTGGTAAAATATACGTTGGAGCATACAAACTTGGGCAGGCGCGAGCCAGGCGACGTTGTGAATCTGGAGGTGGATATCCTGGCTAAATACGTGGAGAAACTTCTGTCTTTCCGTGGGCCGCAGTGACGCTCCGCGTAACGGCCCCAACATCCTCGACGCTATTTGGAGGGCGCTTATGGCTCTAGTCACCATAGAAGAGGCGATCCAGGATCTCCGGGACGGCAAGTTCGTCATCCTGGTGGACGACGAAGACCGGGAGAACGAGGGCGACCTGATCATGGCTGCGGAGAAGGTTACTCCTGAGTCCATCAACTTCATGGCCACGCACGGCAAAGGCCTGATATGTATGCCGGTCACCGGCCAACGCCTGGAGCAGCTCAGGCTGCCCATGATGGTCCAGGATAACACCTCCCGCTACACCACGGCATTCACCGTCACGGTAGACGCAATCCACGGCGCTACCACCGGCATCTCCGCTTTCGACAGGGCGGCGACGGTCCAGGCCGTTCTTGACCCCGCCACCAAGCCGGAAGACCTGGCAAGGCCGGGACATATCTTCCCCCTGCGATACCAGGAGGGCGGCGTCCTGGTTAGGGCAGGCCAGACGGAGGGGTCAGTGGATCTAGTCAGGCTGGCCGGCCTGTATCCGGCGTCCGTCCTCTGCGAGATGATGAAGGAGGACGGCACTATGGCCCGTATGCCGGACCTGGAGGAGTTCTCTGAGCTTTACGGAATCAGGATTATCAGCGTAGCCCAGATTATCGCCCACCGCCGCCGCTATGAGAATATGGTGCAGCGAGTGGCCGAGGCCAGGCTCCCCACTGAATTCGGAGAGTTCACCGCTGTGGCATTCAAGAGCGAGGTGGATAGCGCGGAGCATTTGGCCCTGGTTATGGGTGACGTGAAGGCCGAGGCCCCGGTACTGGTCAGAGTGCACAGCGAGTGCCTCACAGGAGATGTCTTCGGCAGCCTGCGCTGTGACTGCGGCGCTCAGATAGACCTGGCTCTGGGACTCATTGCCAAGGAAGGCAGGGGTGTCTTCCTCTACATGCGACAGGAAGGGCGGGGCATTGGACTGCACAACAAGATAAAGGCCTACGCGTTGCAGGACACAGGGTTGGATACGGTGGAGGCCAATGCCAGCCTGGGCTTTGCGCCGGATCTGCGCCACTACGGCATTGGCGCTCAGATACTGGTGGAACTGGGGGTACGGAGTATGCGCCTCCTTACCAACAACCCCAAGAAGGTGATAGGGCTAGAGGCCTATGGCCTAAAGCTGGTGGAGAGGGCGCCGATAATAGCGCCTTCCACGCCTGAAAACGAGAGGTATATGGAGACGAAGCGCCTGAAACTCGGCCATCTGTTGGAGATTGAGGGGGCGAAGGGTTGAAGGGCCCTTCCTTTGACGACGATGAGCCGCAGGGCCCCGGACTCCACCTGAGGGGCGGCCTGGACGGCCGCGGCCTCAGAATAGCGATAGTCGCCGCCAGGTTCAACCGCTTCGTCACATCCAGGCTGGTAGAGGGCGCACGCGAGGCTCTCATATCCCACGGCATTGCGGAGAATGACATGGTTGTTTCCTGGGTTCCCGGCTCTTTTGAGGCGCCGTTGGTGGCTCTGGAGATGGCCAGGACCGGGGAGTGGGACGCTCTGGTCTGTCTGGGCGCCGTCATTCGAGGGGAGACCGCCCACTTCGATTACGTGGCCAGAGAGGCGGCGCGTGGCATTGCCTCTGCCTCCGTAGAGACGGGAGTCCCCATGTCCTTCGGCATCCTCACCACGTACACGGAAGAGCAGGCGCTGGAGCGTGCAGGTGGCAAATCCGGCAACAAGGGCTACGACGCGGCCCTTGCAGCCATAGAGATGGCAAACCTGATGCGCCTTCTGCGGCGGACAGAGGACCGGTAGCCCCCGCCGGTCCGCTCACGCCCTTCGACACGCTCAGAGCCTGCCCCGTACTTGATACGGGGATGAGCGGACAGATAGATCCCGCTCGCGCCAACCCCCGCCCGTTCGTGGTGAGCCTGTCGAACCATTCGAGCTGGGACAACCGCGGCTTCCGTGGAGGGCGGTTCGCGAACCGCCCCTACATCGCATCGCCCAGACGCAGGCAAGACGGAGGTCGGGAGCTCATAGCCTGCCCCGTACCTGATACGGGAACGAACGGAACATATCCACGCCCGTTCGTGGTGAGCCTGTCGAACCATATGAGCGGAACGCCACCACTTGAAAGCCAGCGGCTGTGATAGTAAGCTGTCTTGCAGAAAGGGGGTGAACATGACGGAGCTGGTACAGGAAAAATGCGTGGCGTGTCGCAGAGATTCGCCCCTGGTGACCGATCAAGAGGTGGCCGAGCTGCATCCCAAGGTGGCGGAGTGGGCGATGACCTCCGAAAACTCCATCCCCCAGTTGCAGCGCACGTTCAGCTTCCCCAATTTTGCCCAGGCCCTGGCCTTCAGCAGCAGCGTTGGCGAGGCGGCCGAGGACGAAGGGCACCACCCGCGCATCGTCACGGAGTGGGGCAGGGTAACGGTCACCTGGTGGACTCACAAGATACGAGGGCTTCACCGCAACGACTTCATCATGGCGGCCAAGACGGACCGGCTTTACGGCTAGCCTTCCAGGAGCCGCCGGACATCTGAGAAGACGCCCTCGAACATCTCCCGCGTGAGCCTGCCGGTCTGGGTGTTCTGCCGGCTGGGGTGGTAGGACGACACCAGGGTCTTGCCGTCCGGCAACCGGTGGGCCGCCCGATGTGAGAAGCACGGCTTGGGCGCAGGCGTCTCCTGCCCCATCTCCCGCCGGGCCGTCAGGTAGCTGTCGAAGGCGATCTTCCCCAGGGCCACCACGACGCTTACCCCGGTCAGCAGCGACAACTCTTGCAGCAGGTAGGGGCGGCACTCGGCTTTCTCAACGGTCGATGGCTTGTTGTCCGGAGGCGCGCACCGCACCGCCGCCGTGATGTAGGCGTCCCTCAGCGCAAGCCCATCGTCGCGGCGCTGGGAGGTGGGGGAGCTGGCGAACCCGAACTTGTATAGCGCCTCGTAGAGCCAGTCGCCGCTGCTGTCGCCGGTGAACATGCGCCCGGTGCGGTTTCCGCCGTGGGCTGCGGGGGCCAGCCCGATGATCAACGCCCGCGCATTTGGGTCTCCAAAGGAGGGCAGCGGTCGGCCCCAATACTCCTGGTCAAGGTACATACGGCGCTTCTCTCGGGCCATCCGCTCCCTGTGCTCCACCAGCCGCGGGCACAGGCGGCAGGCCGTCACCGCACGGTTCAGCGTCTCAAAGGCTTGGGCAATGCCCGTTTGCGCGGCGTTCTGCGTCATGGGGTTATTGGTGGGAAGATGTTCTGGAAGCGCAAACGGTCCCAGCCGGCCTACTCCTGGGGTCGAATCAGCAGGACAGGGCTGTAGGACGCCCTGAGGACGCGATCGGCCACGCTTCCCATTATCCAGCGTCCCAGGCCGGAGCGGCCGTGGGTGCACATCACAATGAGGGTTCCATCGTTCTCGGCGGCCAGGTCGACTATGTGATCCGCCGGATAGCCTATCTTCACCGTGCAATCGACGTCAAACCCCTTGCGCTCCAGCTCCGCCTGCTTCTCATTCAGGTAGCCGGCGGCGGCGCTCTCTATACTCTCGACCATCTGCGGGTCAAAGGCGTAGCCCTCCATGGACGGGTAGGCCATTGTTGGCGTGGTCACCACCTGCACCAGGGACAGCTTGACGCCCATTGGCCCGGCCAACGCCTCCGCGTAGGACAGCGCGGACTCCGCCAGCGCGGAGCCGTCCAGAGGCGCCAGGATGGTGTCGATTGGCTTTCTCTCCAACGCGGCCTCTCCGCCGTCCCTGGGCCGCAGGAGAAACAGAGGTACGGACGCGGAGAGCAACAGCTTGCCGGCGTTGCTGCCATACACCCACCTGCCCAGTCCGGAGCGGCCGTGAGTGGACATGGCTATGAGGTCGATGTCCTCCTCCTGGGCGATGGCCGTTATCGCCGATGCGGGGTCGTCTCCGTGGACAGCCCTTGTCCTGGTCTTGAGCGACGGCCACGCCGCGGCGACCTGCGCCAGACGCTCCTCCGCGGCATTGAGGGCGCGCGCCATCGTCTGCTCTCTGGTCTCGGCGGCGCCAGGCTGTTCGCCCACATTGCGAAGGTATGACACCTCCGCCATGCCGAAGGCGCCCGTGGCCTCGTCGACCGTGGGCAGGGCCTCCATCCAGGTTCCTCCGATCTTTGGCTCCTCCACCACCGTCAGCAGAAGCGCCTCAGCGTCGACCGCCTCCACCAGCTGAGCCACCCGCCCCAAAACCGCTTCCGAAAACCTGGAGCCGTCCAGAGGAACGAGGACCTTCATTGCAACCTCCCGTCTTGTTTCATCACTAACTGAGTGTATTATACTCCATTGCCAACCTCCTCACGTCACATTTGCGTGTGGTATTATCTAGGGACTTGGGTTGTTAAGGCTTGCGGGCCTTGGAGTTGCTGCCATGCATATAACGCGGATAGAAGCCTTTGACTTGCCGCCGCTATACGGGGTTAACTTCGAATGTAATGAACAAGTGAATCTGTTCATCGGCCCGAACGCGTCCGGAAAGAGCACAATCCTGCGCTCAATGAAGAAGTTGCATCTCATGGCATTAGAGGAATCGGAGGCCATCGAGGAACACGAAGACGGGTCCATCTTTTTGGCAAATCGATTTTCCATGGGGCTAAGCGGTGATTGGCCGAGAGATACCTCTGGCGCCATTTGGGGTGCTATGCCTCTCCTGTACATACCCGCGACCCGGGTCAACCTGCCCGGAATGGACATTTTCGGTACATCGATAAGAGAAACGCCAATTGATAAGTGGTCCATAACCCGGCCACTTTTTAATTCGGACTCCGAGTTATTCAGCGGCCCTCACGTGAAGTCGCTAATAGATGCAATGCCAGGGGCATCCAAGTTGAATCGGAGGCAAAGGGTGCAACTCAGCGTAGCCCTTCAGATCGGCTATTCTTGTGCCAAGAGTATTTGCTCTGAGGTGATACGTGGCGCTTCGCCACATACGTACGTGGAATCGGAAAGCGATTCTCTTGGTGCGGAAGACATCTTAGCAAGACATTACAACATGGGAATAGTAACAAGTGACGATATTCTGGGAGATGGGCTATACGCCGGTGCCCTGAGTTCCGGGACCCAGGGCACCTTCCTGTGGATATCAGCACTGGCGCTTGAAATGGCAAATCACTACGGATGGACTGAGGGCTGGGAGAGGAAGCCTGCGATCCTGCTGATCGACGAGATAGAGAACCATCTGCATCCCACCTGGCAGCGGAGGGTTATACCGAAGCTGCTGGAGCATTTTCCCGGCTTGCAGATATTCGCCACAACCCACTCCCCCTTCGTGGTGGCCGGCCTGAAGACCGGGCAGGTCCACCTGCTGAAGCGTGACGAGAACGGCGTTGTCACCGCCTCACCCAACCCCGAGGACGTTATCGGCTGGACGGCGGACGAGATCCTCCGGACCATGATGGGCGTTGAGGAGCCTACCGACCAACTCACAGTCGACCGCGCTAACCGGCTGCGGCAGCTCAGGGAAAAGGAAACGCTGACTCCCGAGGAAGAATCCGAGTTGAACGAGCTGCGCCGCCAGGTAAACGAGGACCTATTGTCCAAGGGCGGCCCACTGGAAGCCCAGCGGGAGCGTTACGCGGACTTGATGGAGCGCTTCCTGATCTCCCGGCAATCTGAGCTTACTCAAGACGGAGATAAGGCGGAGTGAGATGGGTTGACAGGGGACCGGAACCAGGCAGAGTCGCCGGATACGCCGGACAGTTCACACAGGGCTGGATCGATTACTTTGAGAACTCAGTTGGCGGGAGGCCGTCAGATTTCTTCTGGGCAGAGTTCCGGTCAACCCTCGGAAGCCGGACCAACAGCACCTGCTGGTATTGTGAGAGGCAATGCTATGCCGATGCCGAGTCCGGCGGAAACGCGCCTACAGTCGACCACTTCCGGCCCCTCAGCAGGTTTCCGGCGCTGGCCTACGATTGGTCGAACTGGGTTTTCAGTTGCCGGCGGTGCAACGAGAATAAGGGTAACGGATGGCCGGAGCCGGGGTACGTAGACCCTTGCGCGGACGTTGTTACAGAACGACCGGAACGGTACTTTGGCTATGACGCTAAAACCGGGGAAATAATACCCAAGAGAGGTCTTGCCGGTGACGCCCGCCTGAAAGCTGTGCGTACTATAAATGACCTGGGGCTAAACAAGCTGGACGTACAACACTATCGCTTTTATCATACGCAAAGGTTCATCAACGATTTTAGGAAGTTGCCGGTTAGCGACAGGCAGGATTTCATCGCTCTATTCACTGAACAGTTCGTTGAATATGCCGGAGTGACCAGGATGGTTGTAGAACAAGAGCCTGAACTATTCCAACAGCATTGATGCCAGGCGCGCATAGATGCGCGCCTGACAATCAGCCGCCAGCCCTCGCCGTATCCCTGGGCTGCACCCGTTCCCTGATGTCCTTGCCGGACGCTATCTCCGCCGTTCGCAGATCAAAGGTCTTCTGGAGGTTCAACCAGAGCTGCGGGCTCGTGCCAAGGTAGCGGGACAGGCGCAGGGCGGTGTCGGCGGTTACGCCACGCTGCCCCTTCAGGATAGCCGTGATCCGGCTGGTGGGGACTCCCAGGGCAAGGGCCATCGCATTGGCCGACATGCCAAGCTCTCCAAGCTCCTCGCCCAATATCTCGCCGGGATGCACCGGCCGCATACCGTTGCTCACGTTCATCTCCAAAGTGGCCCAAAGGTTGATATTCAACTCTACTACAGGCCGCTTGGCCTGGCAACCGGCAGGGCAAATGCAGCCGGTAGGGGACTTGGAGATATGGTATGATTCGACTACTACACTATCGCACAGGTCTATAAGGCCGTCATTCAAGGAGGGGCAGCATGCAATCTAGCGCACGGGATTTTAACCCCAAGCACAGGAGCCAGGAGATAACCCAGGGACCGGAGCGTGCCCCGGCCCGCACCATGCTCAGGGCAACCGGACTCGATGACGCCGCGCTGGCAAACCCCTTTGTCGGCATTGCCAACCTTGCCAGCGACGTTACACCCTGCAACATGCACTTGGGACGCCTGTCCGTCAGGATCAAGGAAGGCATACGGGCCGCCGGCGGCACGCCCTTTGAGTTCGGGACCATCACGGTCAGCGACGGCATCTCCATGGGCACAGAGGGCATGAAGGCCTCCCTGGTCAGCCGCGAGGTGATCGCCGACTCCATTGAGCTTGTGTCTATGGCCGAATGGTTTGACGGCCTGGTAACCGTTGGCGGCTGTGACAAGAACCTGCCGGGGTGCCTCATGGCAATGGCGCGGCTGAACATACCCTCCGTTTTCGTCTACGGGGGCACCATCCTTCCGGGCCGGTTCCAGGGGCGGGACGTCAACATCCAGGACGTGTTCGAGGCTGTGGGCGCCCACTCCCGCGGCAATATGTCGGACGCCGAGTTGCAGGAGTTGGAGCGCGTTGCCTGCCCAGGCGAGGGTTCCTGCGCCGGCCTCTTTACCGCCAACACCATGTCCTCGGCCATTGAAGCCCTGGGCATGTCTCTCCCAGGCGACGCCTCAATTCCGGCGGTTGACCCCCGGAAGGCGGACGAGTGCAAGCGCGCCGGGGAGGCGGCGCTTCGTCTGCTGGAGTTGGGCATCAGGCCCAGCGACATCCTCACCCGCGCGGCCTTTGAGAACGCCATTGCCGTGGTGGTGGCGATGGGCGGGTCCACCAACGCGGTGCTTCACCTGCTGGCCATCAGCCGAGAGGCGGGCGTGCCGCTGGAAATAGACGACTTCGACTACATCAGCCGGAACACCCCCTACATCGCCGATATGCGGCCCGGCGGAAAGCACGTCATGGCAGACCTGGACCGGATTGGTGGACTTTCCCAGGTGATGAGGCGCCTGCTGGATGCGGGCTTGCTTCACGGCGATACCCTGACCGTTACCGGCAAGACCCTTCGCGAGAACCTGGAGGGCGTTGAGGAGGCGAGCGACCAGAGCATTGTCTACCCAGTGTCCTCGCCGCTGAGCGAAACAGGCTCCCTGGCCATACTCAAGGGTAACCTGGCTCCGGAGGGCGGAGTCATAAAGGTGGCCGGCAACCAGCAGATGTACCACCAGGGGCCCGCCAGGGTGTTCGACCGTGAGCAGGACGCCTTTCAGACGGTGCGGAACGGGGGGATCAACCAGGGCGACGTGGTGGTCATTCGCTACGAAGGGCCCAAGGGCGGGCCGGGGATGCGAGAGATGCTTGCGGTGACGGCGGCGCTGGTGGGACAGGGGCTTGGCGAGCACGTGGCCCTGCTCACCGATGGCCGCTTCTCAGGCGCAACCCACGGGCTGATGGTTGGACACGTAGCCCCGGAAGCGGCGGTGCAGGGGCCAATCGCCGCGCTGCGAGACGGAGACATCGTAACGCTGGACGTCCCCAACCGGCGGCTGGACGCGGCCCTCTCCGATGACGAGATAGCGGAGCGGTTGTCGACGTGGACTCCTCCAATGCCAACGCACACCACAGGCGCCTTGGGGAAGTACGCGCGGCTGGTGGGCTCCGCGTCGATGGGCGCGGTCACGGGGTAGCTGCGTGGGTGACGGATGCCCTGGAGCGCCCCTGTTGCGCGCTCTATTGACTATGGCGTTGTGGGGATATACTATGATTGCCAAATACGGGGAGCCTGTGAGGAGAGAAAGGTATGCCTAGAATAGGACCCACAGAGCTTATAATCGTCTTGGTCATCATCCTTATCATATTCGGCGCGGGCCGCCTGCCTGAAATAGGCTCGGCGCTTGGCAGGGGCATCAAGGAGTTCCGCAAGGGTCAGTCCGACCAGGTGGACGCGGAGATCGTCGTCGAACCCAAGCCGGCAGGCAGGAAGAGGAAGGGCAAGGCGTAGCTCTTCGACACAGGCATTCGACAGGCCGAGGCCCCTCAATGCAGATGGGGACCCGGCCTTCTTCTTTCCGCTAGCTTCGGGAAGTCTTGGAGGGGACCGCCTCAACCAACTGATCCTTCTGGCCCAGGCGGGCCAGCCTTGCCAGCCAGATGCCTATCTCATACAGGAGGACTATTGGCACCGCGACAAGGGTCTGGTTGACGGGGTCGAAGGTGGGCGTTATCAGCGCGCCGAGGATGAAGGCGGCAACGACGGCAAAGCGTCGCTGACGGGCCATTGCCCTGGGCGTAATGATCCTGACCTTGCTCAGGAAGAACATGACAAGGGGTGTCTGAAAGGATACCCCAAGCCAGAACAGCAGAGTCACCACCAGGTTTATGTAGTTTCCCACTCTTATCATCGGCGTTGCTATGTCTGAGCCGAAGGTGAGCAGGAACCCGATGGCTGGAGGCAGCAGGACGAGGTACCCGAAGGTGGCGCCCGCCACAAAGGCTATCATGGTCCCGGGGAGGAGAGCAAAGAGATAGCGTTTCTCTCTGGGGGTCAGGCCGGGGGCCACGAACATGACCATCTGGTACAGGATGACTGGAGAGGCCAGCGCCAGCCCACCCATCAGGGAGACCTTCATGGTAATGCCGATCATCTCGGTTGCCTGGGTGAAGATGAGCTTGTTGTCTCTGAGGGACTCGAAGCCCTGCGCCGGGCCCATCAACAGGTCGAAGATCATTCTGTGGAAGACGAATGCCACCACGGTGCCCACAATGAGGACCGCTACGGCCACGACGAGCCTGCGCCGCAGCTCTATAAGGTGCCCTGCAAGGGAAAGCTCTCTATCTTGCAACGGGGCCCTCCTCGTCGGGGCCACCCCCTGCCGGCTCTGCCTTCTTATCCGTTTCGGACGAGGGCTTTTTTGACCCCTCCTCCAGCTCTAGCAGGTTGGGCAGCTCGCTGGTGGTTCGCCTCACCTCCTGAACGAAGCTGCTCAAGGAGCGCGCCACACTCACCATCCGGGCGGGGCCCAGGACCAGATAGGCAACGAGCAGTATTATCAGGACCTCTATTGGGCCTATCCCCAGGAAATCCATCTACCGCTATCCTCACTATCGGGCGCGAAGGGTTGTCCTTCCAGGCACACAGCACTCTAGGAGTTCAACTATACCCTATCGGTAGTGGAGCGCCAAGGCTCTTTCTCTCAACTCCTCATGGTGAGCCGCCAAGCTTTACTCCTCACATCCGCTCATTTGGTTCCACCCACTTCCCCCGTATCGTATACGGAGCCTGCCCCCGCATCAAGTGCGGTGGCAGGCTATGAGCGGTATGGTTCGGGTTTCCGCTCATCCTGAGCGTGTCGAAGGGCATGAGGGGAACGGGACGGTCCTCCCGCTCATATGGTTCGACAAGCTCACCATGAACGGGCCGGGGGAGGCCATGAGCGGAAATCAACTACCCGTTCGTCCTGAGCTTGTCGAAGGGCATGAGCAGGAGCCGCACATCCGTAGTCTTCCCGCTCATATGGTTCGACAAGCTCACCATGAACGGGCCGGGGGAGGCCATGAGCGGCAGAGGGTTGGCATGAGTGGGAGGGGGTTGGCATGAGCGAGAGGGGGTTGGTATGAGCGAGAGGGGGTTGGCATGAGCGGAAATCAACTACCCGTTCATCCTGAGCGTGTCGAGGGGCATGAGCAGGAGCCGCACATCCGTAGTCTTCCCGCTCATATGGTTCGACAAGCTCACCATGAACGGGCCGGGGGAGGCCATGAGCGGAAATCAACTACCCGTTCGTCCTGAGCTTGTCGAAGGGCATGAGCAGGAGCCGCACATCCGTAGTCTTCCCGCCCATATGGTTCGACAAGCTCACCATGAACGGGCCGGGGGAGGCCATGAGCGGGAGGGGGTTGGCATGAGCGGCAGAGTGGAATGTCTCCGTACACGCGTGAAGGTCGCGCCCATGCAGGGTTTGTCCACGCGTGTTACAATGCCCTTATCCTCCGGACTCCAGAATGTGGAGGCCCACATTGCCAGAGCTGCTTCCGGGATCTCTCCGCAACGTCTGTGACGACTCGTGTCTGCAATTCCAGACCACCGCAGACCTGCCGCCACTGCAAGCCATAATAGGACAGCGGCGCGCGGTGCGGGCCCTGGAGTTTGGACTTGGCATAGAGGAAAAGGGATACAACGTATACGTGGCCGGCCAATCCGGCACGGGGAAGACCTCCGCCATAACCACCTTTCTCCGGGAGCGAGCCGGCGACAGAAAACCTCCCCCCGACTGGTGCTACGTCCAGAACTTCAGGGACACCAGCCAGCCCAGGGCGCTGCGACTTCCCGCCGGCATGGGCAGAGAGCTCCAGCGAGACATGAGGAACCTGGTGGACGAAGCCAAGCGCGACATCACTAGTTCCCTGGAGGGCGAGGAGTACTCCAATCGCAGAGAAGACCTTATCCAGGAGTTCCGTCGTGAGAGAGAGCGCCTCTTCGGCGCCCTCAACGACCGCGCAAGGGAGGAGGGGTTCCTCCTTCAGACAACCTCCACCGGCCTGATCCTGGTCCCGCACAGAGACGGCAGGCCACTATCCGAAGATGAGACGGCCTCCCTTACCGCCACACAACGGGAGAGACTGACACAGACGCGGGAGTCCCTGGAGAGCGACCTGAAACAGGTCTTCACACAGGTGCGCAGGACCGAGCGGCGCTCCTATGAACGCATCCAGCAAGTGGACCAGGAGATAGTCCGCTTTGCCCTTGATTTTCTCATTCAGGAGCTGACGGAAAAGTACGACTCCCTCCCGCAGGTCAAAGCCTACCTGGATGAGGTGGAGTCTGACATGGCTGAGAACGCCGACCTGTTCCGGGCCAAGCCCCAGGAGGAACGGAACCCAGCCAACGCGCGGTCTGCTACAGACTCCTCTCACACCCTGCGGCGTTACGAGGTCAACGTCATTGTGGACAACTCCCAGACTCAAGGCGCGCCGGTGGTGTCGGAGTTCAACCCCACTCCCGGCAACATCATGGGGCGCGTGGAGAGGGAGGCCCAGTTCGGCGCTCTGGAGACGGACCTGACCATGATACGGCCGGGCTCGCTGCACCGGGCCAACGGCGGCTTCTACATCCTCAGAATAGAGGAGATGCTGCGCAACCCTTTCTCCTGGGAAGGACTCAAGCGGTGCCTCAAGGAAGGCAAGATAGCCATTGAGGAGACGGCGGAGCGCATGGGCTTTATGGCCACCAAGGGGTTGTCGCCGGAGCCTATACCACTGGATATAAAGACCATACTCATTGGCAACCCCATGCTCTATCACAGGCTGTACTCCCTCGACCCGGACTTTGTGGAGCTGTTCAAGGTGAAGGTGGAGTTCGATAGCAGCATGGACCGCACGGACGAGAACGTCAGGGACTACGCCGCCTTCATCTGCGCCCTTGGAGAGAAGGAAGACCTGCTGCCGGTGGACAGGAAGGGGGTGAGCAAGCTGGTGGAGCACAGCTCGCGCCTGGCAGACAACCAGTCGAAGCTGTCCACACGCTTCTCGGAGATAAGCGACATCATCCGCGAGGCCAACTACTGGGCCAAGAAGGACGGCGCGCCCTGCATCTACGCGCAGCACATGACCCGCGCCATCGACGAGAAGATATACCGCTCGGACCTGATACGGGAGAAGGTCCTTGATCTGATCGCCAGGGGGACCATCGACATAGACACGGAGGGCAAGGTCGTTGGGCAGGTGAACGGCCTGGCTGTCCTGGACCTGGGCGACTTTTCCTTTGGACGACCCGGCCGCATCACGGTCAGCGTTTCACCCGGCAGGCAGGGGCTCATAGACATCGAGAGGGAGGCCAATCTGGGAGGAAGGCTTCACACAAAAGGGGTAATGATCCTTGGCGGCTACCTGGCGGACAGACACGCGCAGGGTATCCCCATGTCGCTTGCAGCCCGCATGACAATGGAGCAGAGCTACGCGGAGATTGAGGGCGATAGCGCATCCAGCGCAGAGCTGTACGCCCTGCTATCCCGCTTGGCGGATCTGCCCATCAAGCAGGGAATCGCGGTTACCGGCTCCGTAAACCAGAAGGGGCAGGTGCAGGCCATAGGAGGCGTCAACGAGAAGGTGGAGGGGTTCTTCTACGTCTGCCAGGCCAAGGGTCTGACGGGAGGCCAGGGCGTGATGATACCCGCGGCCAACGCGCAGAACCTGATGCTCCGGGAAGAGGTAGTGCAGGCGGTGAGCGAAGGCCGGTTCCACGTCTACAGCGTGAGCACGATTGACGAGGGAATCGAGATCCTCACCGGGGTGAAGGCCGGCGCCAAAGGAGCCGACGGCTCCTTTGAGGAGGGGTCGGTGAACCGGCGGGTTAGTCAAAAGCTGCGAGACATGGCCCGGGGCCTCCGTGACTTCGGTCGCCGGGAGCGCAGGAGGCCCACGAACGGCGCGGAGCCAACCGCAGCCGAGGAATCGCCCGGCAGCCCCACCGAAGGCTGAGGCCGGAACGGCGGGCAGACTCAAGGAAGGGGGCACACTTGACGGACCGGCCGTCGGAGTTGAAGGCGCTGGCTGAGAAGGCGCGCGCCTTCTTCGGCGACAAGCACGCCGCGCGGGAGTGCGCGTTGCAACTCTCCCGCGTGACAGTCCAGCTATCCTCGACCGCGATCCGCGCCGTCCATCGCAACGAGTACGACGAGGCCCGCGCGCTCATCCGCTCGGCCGGGGAGCGCGTGGCCGAGATGAAGGACATCCGGGAGAACCACCCGGACATCTACTACACCGGCTTTGTGCAGGACGCCCAGAAAGAGTACGTTGAGGCCAATGCAACCCTGGCGTTCATCACCGGCGCATCGCTGCCCTACCCGGAGGAGCTTGGCATATCCTACGGCGCTTACCTGAACGGCCTGGGCGAGACCATTGGAGAGATGCGGAGATACCTGCTGGACTCCCTCCGCCGCGGCGACGTTTCGCGTTGCGAGGAGCTGCTGGACCTGATGGATCACGTCTACACGGAGCTGTTCACCATGGACTTCCCGGAGGCTATCACCGGCGGGCTCAGGCGCACCACGGACGCCATGCGGGGCATTCTGGAGCGCACCCGCGGAGACCTGACCACGGCCCTTAGACAGCAGAGCCTGGAGGAGCGGCTCAGCCGGCTATGGGACAGGTTAACCACGCAAAACCTTGACTAGAAGATTTCCTAGTGATAGATTGCACATTTGGATAGAACCGGGCAAGAAGCCTGCCATCGACTTCCCTGGCCCTTTATCCCGCGCAGGGCGAGACTATTATTGCCCGCTCATGCCGAGCTTGTCGAACCATAGGAGATAGCAAGTGGAGAACATATACATAGCCATAGCCACAGGCGCGCTGGCCCTAATCTTCGCTTTGTCGCTGACCCACCGCGTCCTGAAAGAGGATCAGGGCACCGACGCCATGAAGGAGATCGGCAGGGCCGTCCAGGAGGGGGCATCAGCCTTCCTGCGCCGCGAGTACACGACCCTTGCCATATTCGTGGTCATAGTGACCGTTGTCCTGGGCGTGTTAATAGATCCGGAGACGGCCGTGGCCTACGTTGTTGGAGCAATCTGCTCCGCAGGCACCGGATACATAGGCATGAACATCGCAGTCCGGGCTAACACCCGCACCGCCAGCGCTGCTATGAGAGGCCTCAATGCCGGACTACGCGTGGCCTTCAACAGCGGCGCGGTGATGGGGACTACGGTTGTGGGGATAAGCATCATTGGCCTCTCCATTCTGTACCTGATCTTCCAGGACATCACGATGGTAGCCGGCTTCGGCTTTGGCGCGTCTTCCATCGCCCTTTTCGCCCGCGTGGGCGGCGGGATCTTCACAAAGGCCGCAGACGTTGGCTCGGACATTGTGGGCAAGGTTGAGGTGGGCATTCCGGAGGACGACCCACGCAACCCGGCCACCATTGCCGACAACGTTGGCGACAACGTGGGTGACGTGGCAGGCATGGGCGCAGACCTCTTCGAGTCCTACTCCTCCTCTATCATAGCCACCATTGCAATCGCCGCCGCCGTAGCCGCGGCGGGCTCCAGCGACTTCGCGCCGAAGATCGTCCTGCCGTTCCTTATCGCATCTATGGGCATAATAAGCTCTATCCTGGGCACGTTCCTGGTTCGCACGGGCGACGATGCGTCCATGAGCAAGCTGCTGTGGGCGCTGCGACGCGGCATATACTTCGCCTCCGTACTGGTCATAGGCCTATCATACGCCGTTATACAGATGCTGGGCGTAGAGGACGGCACACGGATCTTCATGGCCATCGTGACCGGGCTCATAGCCGGCAACGTCATCGGCTTTGCGACGGAGTTCTACACCTCCTACGAGTACTTCCCCACCAGGCGCATAGCCGAGGCATCCCAGACCGGAGCGGGCACAACCATCATCACAGGATTTGCGACGGGCATGATGAGCACCCTCGTCCCGGTTGCCTCGGTGGTCGCGGCCATCCTCATCTCCTACTGGGCCGCAGACCTGTACGGCGTGGCGATTGCGGCTGTGGGTATGCTCTCCACCCTTGGCATCACCCTGGCAACCGATGCCTACGGCCCGGTGGCCGACAACGCCGGAGGCATCGCCGAGCAGTCCCACCTAGACCCAGAGGTGCGGGAGCGCACCGACGCTCTGGACTCCCTGGGCAACACCACCGCCGCCACCGGCAAGGGCTTCGCCATCGGCTCCGCGGCCCTGACCTCCCTGGCTCTGCTGGCCGCCTACGCCCTTACCATAGAAGAGCTCAACCCGGACGCCGGTGAGGTGGTCTTCAACATTCTGGACCCGAATGTGCTGGTGGGCCTGTTCATTGGGGCGCTGCTCCCCTTCGTCTTCTCCGCCCTCACCATGCAAGCCGTCGGGACCGCCGCCTACGCGATTGTAAACGAGGTGCGCCGCCAGTTCCGGGAGATACCCGGCATTATGGAGGGCACAGGCCGCCCGGACTATGCCCGTTGCGTGGACATCAGCACCCAGGGGTCGCTGCGCGCTATGATACTCCCCGGCACAATGGCGGTTATTGCGCCAATAGCCGTGGGCTTCATCCTTGGGCCTGAGCCGTTGGGCGGGATGCTGATTGGCGCCATCTCCGCGGGGTTCCTGCTGGCCGTCACAATGGCGAACGCGGGCGGCGCATGGGACAACGCCAAGAAGTACATCGAGGCCGGCAACTTCGGCGGCAAGGGGTCGGAGACCCACAAAGCTGCCGTGGTTGGCGACACCGTTGGCGACCCATTCAAGGACACCTCCGGCCCTTCGCTGAACATCCTCATCAAGCTCATGTCCGTGGTGGCCCTGGTGTTCGCTCCCCTGTTCGTGTAGGCGCAGCCCGTTCCACTCACGCCCTTCGACACGCTCAGAGCCTGCCCCGTACTTGATACGGGGATGAGCGGACAGATAGACCCCGTTCGTGGTGAGCATGTCGAACCATATGAGCGGGCAGGAATTGGGCGCGCCAGCCCGTTCCGCTCACGCCCTTCGACACGCTCAGAGCCTGCCCCGTACTTGATACGGGGATGAGCGGACAGATAGACCCCGTTCGTGGTGAGCATGTCGAACCATATGAGCGGGCAGGAATTGGGCGCGCCAGCCCGTTCCGCTCACGCCCTTCGACACGCTCAGAGCCTGCCCCGTACTTGATACGGGGATGAGCGGACAGATAGACCCCGTTCGTGGTGAGCATGTCGAACCATATGAGTGGGCAGGAACTGGGCGCGCCAACCCGTTCCACTCACGCCCTTCGACACGCTCAGAGCCTGCCCCGTACTTGATACGGGGATGAGCGGACAGATAGACCCCGTTCGTGGTGAGCATGTCGAACCATATGAGTGGGCAGGAACTGGGCGCGCCAACCCGTTCCACTCACGCCCTTCGACACGCTCAGAGCCTGCCCCGTACTTGATACGGGGATGAGCGGACAGATAGACCCCGTTCGTGGTGAGCATGTCGAACCATATGAGCGGGCCAACGCTTGCCCCTGCGGCAGCGCGGGGTAGTATGCTATAATCAGGAGCGCCACAAACGCGGGCCGCGTACCTCGCTCTAGGAGTTGAAACATGACCCAAAGCGACTATCCTCGCCCTGACCTCTTGGTGGAGACGGAATGGCTTGAGGCTCACCTGAACGACCCGGACCTGCGCATCATCGACTGCGACCAGTTTGACGGGTATCGCCGCGCTCACATCCCCGGCGCAGTCGGCATACGAGAGCACCACTACATCAAGCACCCCGATTTTCCAAAGGAACCCACGGCGTATCCGCTCGTGGCATCGGCTGACCACGTCTCCCGGCTCATGGGGAGCATGGGGATTGGAGATGACGACGCCATCGTAACCTACGATGGGGCGGGAGGTCTCTACGCCGCGCGGGTCTGGTGGGTACTCAACTACTACGGGCACAGCAGGGTAAAGGTCCTCAACGGCGGCTGGGCCAAGTGGCTTGACGAAGGCCGGCCCATAACCATCGACGTGCCCCGTCCGGAGCCGGCCGTCTTCACTTCGCAGGAGACCCCGGACTTGGCCTGTACCCTGGATTACGGCGTGTCCTGCGTGGGACAGGCCGACACGGTTTTCCTGGACGTGCGCTCCGATGGCGAATGGACGGGCACCGGCGACCGCGGCAACAGGCGGGCCGGGCACATTCCCGGCGCGGTCCACCTGGAGTGGCTCAACTTCATCACCCGTGACAAGCATCAGACCGTCAAGCCGGCCCATGAGCTCAAGGCCATGCTGGAGGAGCGCGGCGTCACCCCGGACAAGCAGGTGATCACCTATTGACAGGGAGGAATCCGTGCGGCGCACGGCGCGTTCGTTCTCACCCTAATGGGATACAACCGGGTACGTAACTATGACGGCTCCATGGGAGAGTGGGCCAACCGAGACCACACCCCTCTGATGCTGGAAGGCGCCGGCTGACCCGGAGCGGAGCCATCCCCAAGATGCGGTATTCGTTGACAAGGCCGCGCCTGGCGTATCCACTGCATTCACCGGCAAGGCCGGCCTGTCCCGGGAAGGAGGCCCACGTCCATGTTGCTCAGCCCCAATGACCCGCGTATCACGTGGCAAGGCGCCATATCCTTTCAAGACGCCGGTGAGTGGGTACAGCCCTGGCGGCTCCCCTACGAGGACTTGTCCCTGTTCCCGCCGGACGCTCTGAGGGAACGAGCGGCAATGCCCGCAGGCGTACGTATCAGCTTCCACAGCGACGCGACCACGCTGGCGGGCCGGATAGAGCCATCCACGGAGGCCTCGCCGCTCGACATCCTCTGCGACGGGCTGCCCTGCGGCTCAGCGGAGCTTGCGGGCCGGAGCTCCTTTGCGTTCCACGATCTGCCGCCCGGCGAGAAGCTGATAGAGCTGTGGTTGCCACAATTCGGCGAGTTCCGCCTCAGGTCCCTGGAGGCGCCCGCTGGGGCCACCATCGCCCCTTACGATGACCCCAGGCCGCGATGGATAACGTACGGCAGCTCCATCACCCACTGCCGGACCGCAGAAAGCCCCAGCCTGACCTGGCCGGCCATAGTCGCCCGTGAGCATGGACTGAACCTGACCTGCCTTGGCTACGGCGGAAACTGCCACCTGGAGCCGATGGTCGCACGAATGATGCGCGCCCTGCCCGCCGACTTCATCTCCATCAAGGTGGGCATCAATGTCTACGGCAACGGGAGCCTGAACCTTCGCACCTTCCGGCCCGCCGTCATTGGATTCGTGGAGATACTCAGGGAAGGGCATCCGGACACGCCCCTGGCGGTTATTTCGCCCATCTACTCTCCCTCGCGGGAGGATACGCCCAACGCGGTGGAGTTTACCCTGCGGGACATGCGGGAGGAGGTCGCTGAGGCGGTGAACGCTCTACAGGCGCGCGGCGACCGCAATATCCACTACGTGGACGGGCTAAAGCTGTTCGGCTCCGAGTACACACACATGCTCCCGGACGGCCTGCACCCGGACCCTGAGGGGTACAAGACGCTTGGATACAACTTCCTGAGAGAGGTGGCTACGCCCCTGTTTCGGAAAGCCGCCGCCTCTTCAGCGCCCTGAGCGCATCGGCTGCAAGATACCATTCCCATTATGCAGGAGGACAACGCAATGGCGATATTTCTTCGTGAGGAGGACGTGGTGCGCCTTTTGCCCATGAATGAGGCCATAGAGGTGGTGGAGCAGGGCTTCATGGAGCAGGGCAGCGGGACTGGGGTAAATCTCCCCAGGGAACGGGCGCAGGCCGGCGAAACAGGGCTTACTATGATGGTGGCGGTCCTGGGCGGCCTTGGAGTGGGCGGCTTCAAGACTATGGGCGCAGGCAAACCACTGGTCATGCTGTACGGGGGCGAGCCTCGGCAGGTCCTGGCAGTCATGGAGGCGGGGAACCTGGGGCAGATCCGCACGGGCGCGGCCAGTGGCGTGGCTACCAGGCACATGGCCCGGGAGGACGCCTCGTCCGTCGGCATCATTGGGACGGGTTTTCAGGCCAGGTCTCAGCTTGCCGCCGTCTGCGCCGTCCGGCCAATACGGACCGTAAGGGCGTACAGCCGGACGCCGGAGCGCCGGGAGGAGTTCTGCCTCAGCATGAGCGACTCCCTGGGCGTAGAGGTCTCGCCGGTATCCTCCGCGCAGGAGGCCGTCCAGGGGGCGGACGTCGCCATAGCCATCACAAACGTCCGGACGCTGGACCCCGTGCTCTTGGGCGACTGGCTTGAGCCAGGGATGCACATCAACGCCGCGGGCGCCAACTCCCTGAACCGTCGGGAGCTCGACGACGCGGCGGTGGCGCGCTGCTCCGTAATAGTCGCCGACGACGTGAGCCAGGCCATGATCGAGTGCGCAGACTTGGCCATGCCCATCGGCTCCGGGCTGCTGGACTGGAGCGTGGCGCTGGAGCTGGGTATGGTGGTCACCGGCCAAGCGCCCGGCCGCCTCTCCGATGACGACATCACCCTCTTCGAGTCCCAGGGGATAGCCCTGGAGGACGTAGCGGCGGCGGCCCACATCTTCCGGCGCGCCCAGGAAGAGGGCATCGGCGTACCCCTCCCGTTTTAGGCCGTGGACCGACCGTTGCTCGTACCGATGTATATCCTGGCCCTGGGTATTCTGTTCCTTGCAGGCTGCGGGGGGTCCGTGGAAGCGCCGGCGACTGCGCCCTCTCCCACGGCAACCACACAGCCCGCGCCGACGCCTACGTCAATCCCCCCGGCAACCTCTACGCCCACCCCGGCTACAGACCGGCAGCCCCAACCCACTGCCAACCCCACCGCGACGCCGACAGCCGCGCTTGCAGACGAGCCTCTACCGGCCCTTCGGGCCCAACTAGCCTTTCCCAACCTGGCCTTCCGGCGACTCACCAACTTGGCGCAACCCCAGGACGCGCCAGACCGCATCTTTGTCACGGAGCAGGCGGGGCTTGTCCGCGCGTTCCCCAACGACCCCCAGGCTACGAAGGCAGGGATTTTCCTGGACATCCGGGACAGGGTGAGCGAGGACGGCAACGAGGAGGGGCTGCTGGGCCTGGCATTCGACCAGGACTACGCTGCCAACGGCCATTTCTACGTCTACTACTCCGCAGACTCGCCCCGGCGCTCCGTGGTGTCTCGATTCACCGTCCTGCCGGACAACCCCACCGCAGCCGACCCTGACAGCGAGCTGGTCATCATGGAGATACCACAGCCCTACGGGAACCACAACGGGGGCCAGCTTGCCTTTGGGCCGGACGGCTATCTGTACGTTGGGCTTGGAGACGGCGGCAGCAGGGGCGATCCAATGGGCAACGGGCAGGACCTCGGAACACTCCTGGGCACGATACTACGCGTCGACGCGGCGGGCGCGTCCGTGAATGGGGGCTACGACGTACCTTCGGACAACCCATTTGTCGGAGTACAGGGCGCGCGAACGGAGATATGGGCCTACGGGCTGCGCAACCCCTGGCGATTCTCCTTTGACAGGGAGACCGGCGCGCTCTGGGCGGGCGACGTGGGGCAAAACAGGTGGGAGGAGATAGACCTGGTGGAGAAGGGGCGGAACTACGGCTGGAACATCGCCGAAGGACAGAGATGCTTCTCACCTTCCACCGGCTGCGACGCCGCCGGGCTGGAGCCGCCCGTGACGGTGTACGGCAGGGACGACGGCTGCTCGGTCACCGGCGGATACGTCTACCGCGGCAGCGACATGCCGGCCCTCGAGGGCGTCTACGTGTACGGCGACTTCTGCTCCGGCAAGATATGGGGCCTCCTCCACAATGGCGAGGCGGTTGCCGAGCAGGCGCTGTTGGTGGATTCCGGCCTTTCCATAACTTCCTTCGGAGAGGATGCGGAGGGCAACCTGTACGTCCTCTCCCGCGACGAGGGCATATACCTGCTGGCCCCGGCGTAGCGGGTCACAGGCGCAGCGTCACCTCGCCGGCCGCCAGGGTCTGCACGGAGCCGTCGGCCCCACCTGAGAGTGCAATCCGCCTTCATAGCACGATATACCTACGCATTCTACTACGTAGTGCGTCAAAAGTAAATGTTACCGGGAGGCGATTGACCATATGTAATATTCCTACTAAACTTCTATAATCCTATTGATACGCGTTGTATTCATTCTTTAGGAGGTCTGCAATGGTAAACCCTACTCCACAAGACACGACCGATAAGCCGTGTGCGAAGCGCCCTGACCACCTGATAAATGAACACGGACGTCCTATCACCCGTCGACGTTTCTTGCTGACTGGAGCGCTGGCAGGTACAGGACTCTTCCTTGCCAAATTTCTGCCCCCACTGCCAGGTTTAGACCGTCTGTTGCCGTCCCCTGCGCCCGCGCTCGCTAGTCACTTTGGGCAGCCATTGCGGCCATCCTAATGCTATCGACCTTCATCGCGGCCGTAGGCATTGCGCTAGCCAGGAAACAGAGGCTGGACTGTAGCTGCTTCGGCCTGCTGTATCGGGAGCGAGTGAACCGGAGCGCCTTGTTAAGGGACGGGGTATTGATTATCCTAGCTTTTGCCGTTCTGTTTCTTGATGACTGTTCACTTACATTGGCGCACCTGCTGGTCAACGCCGACGAGCCTAGTTATGCTCTAGCCCTTGCAGGGTTGGTAGCAACAGGGGCTTTGACTTCGCCGGTTGCCTATCTCAACCTAAGGGAAGTCAAGAGACGCCGATTTTTGGCGTAGGTCGTCTGGATTGTCAGTTGCCTCTCCGACACTTGAACAGCACACGGAAGACACGGGCTACGAAGAGATGACTAACGGACACTTCAGACTGTTGAATTGCGTAGCAAGTTTGACATGCGTTCTGGTGATCTCACTCACAACCCTGGGCTGCGCTGCCAGCGAAACAGCGCCTACCTCCCTGCCCCCGTCGGGATCTAACTTCGTGTGGGTTTACGAACCGCCATACACTGGCGAGTTCCGCGCCCAGGACCTGGAGATCGCTGCGACCTTTCAGTTGACCCGTAGCGACGAGATCATCTACCGGTTCTCAGACGTATCCATGAAGGGCGAGCTTGTGGTATCAGCCTATCATGCGATGATCGACGGAGCGCTTGAGACCGCCTGCGGCCTCTGGCTTCTGAGCCCCAAGACCGGTCAGGTCCAGGAGATCTCAAAGGGCATTCTGAGCTATCCATGGGGCGCCCTGTTCTCGCCGGACGGCGAACGGATGGTATATGCCGCCGCGGAGGAGCGCTCTTCCGCGACCTCTGAGTCCCGTGAGGAAGGCATGTGGCTACTGGACCTCCGGAGCATGGAGACAACGACCCTCTACGAAAGCGAGGCGCCGTTCCTCCGGGGCTGGGCGTACCTTGATACTCTCCTGGCTATGCGCCACGTTCCAGATGTAGGCTGGACCTACAGGATCATACGCCTGGGCGAAGGCAGCGAATTGGTGGTCCCAGACCTGGCCCTGGAGTACCAGGGGTTCTGGCTGTTCACCGACACGCCCTCTCCCCGAGGGGATCTGTTGCTGCGACTTGACCAGAACCAGAACCTCACCTCATCCTTCAACTGGGAGTTCTCCCTGGTCTCGCTGATAACCGGCTCGCCGGTCGGCGAGCCGTGGCAGGGATGGCCGGATCTCTCCGCCAGCGACTCCTACTGGTCGCCCGACAACCGCTCTCTGCTCTACCGCGTAGCCGGCAGCGTTCAAGAGGGTATGCCCATTGACCTGATGAAGCTCGACGTGAGGACGGGCGAGCACACGCCGATTCTGAGCGGCCTGAGACCGCGGGAAGACCCCATTATCCCGCAGGCGTGGTCGCCTGACTCACAGGTGGTCCTGCTGCTGTCCGAGGACCGGACAGCCCTCCACGCCGTGAACGTAGATGGCAGCGGCTTCGGCAAGGTGGCCGGCTCCACCCTGAGCGCCCCTAAGTCCAACTACCGCGGAGTCCGCTGGTCTCTGGACGGCGGCTACCTCTTCTTCCATCGTGACCCGCCGCTGCCGCGGGGGGAGATCGTGTCCACCATGGAGACCGAGATATGGGCGGCGGTGGTGCGGCTGCCGGGGGAGAGCGACGCAGACCTGCAGGCGCGAATCCGGCAGCTTCAAGCAGGACCCTGGCCGGTATACCCTGAGCCCTCAGCGCCCTGACCGTCGTGGATGGCTCCCATCCAACCCTCGGTATTCTCAACACATGTTGGCAATTGTCAACGCTGGCTGGAACATGGAACACCACGCCCTTCCCGCTCACGCCCTTCCCGCTCACGCCCTTCGACAAGCTCAGGATGAGCGGAAGTGGCTCCCTTGCCAGCTCATAGCCTGCCCCGTACTTGATACGGGGGTGAGCGGAAGTGGCTCCCTTGCCAGCTCATAGCCTGCCCCGTACTTGATACGGGGATGAGCGGAAGTGGCTCCCTTGCCAGCTCATAGCCTGCCCCGTACTTGATACGGGGGTGAGCGGAAGTGGCTCCCTTGCCAGCTCATAGCCTGCCCCGTACTTGATACGGGGGTGAGCGGAAGTGGCTCCCTTGCCAGCTCATAGCCTGCCCCGTACTTGATACGGGAGTGAGCGGAAGTGGCTCCCTTGCCAGCTCATAGCCTGCCCGTACTTGATACGGGGGTGAGCGGAAGTGGCTCCCTTGCCAGCTCATAGCCTGCCCCGTACTTGATACGGGAATGAGCGGAAGTGGCTCCCTTGCCAGCTCATAGCCTGCCCCGTACTTGATACGGGGGTGAGCGGAAGTGGCTCCCTTGCCCGCTCATAGCCTGCCCCGTACTTGATACGGGGGTGAGCGGAAGTGGCTCCCTTGCCAGCTCATAGCCTGCCCCGTACTTGATACGGGAATGAGCGGAAGTGGCTCCCTTGCCAGCTCATAGCCTGCCCCGTACTTGATACGGGAATGAGCGGAAGTGGCTCCCTTGCCAGCTCATAGCCTGCCCCGTACTTGATACGGGGATGAGTCGGCTTCCACCCCGCTCGTGGTGAGCCTGTCGAACCACACGAGCGGGTAGACTACGGTCGTATTATTGCGTCCCTTTGCGGGTCACAGGCGCAGGGTCACCTCGCCGGCCGCCAGGGTCTGCACGGAGCCGTCCGCCTTGCGCAGGAGCAGGCCCCCATCATCGTCCACCCCTTCGGCATACCCTTCGTACAGCGCGTCCCCGGAAGCCACCCGTATATGACGGCCCAGGGTGTCCAGCAGCCCCGCCCACTCATCCCGTACGGAGCCTCCCCACCTGATGCCAAGGTACAGCCACTCCAACTCCCCCATTATATCCGCCAGGAGCTCCGCCCGCGGAAGGGGATGCCCCAACTCTTGCCGCAGGCTGGTGGCAATGTCCCTGATCTCCGGGTACTCCCCGGGGTCGAAGTTGACGTTGACCCCCATGCCTATTATGGAGAAGCCGTCTGCGCCCTCCTGGGCAATGGAGCTCTCTATGAGAATGCCCCCTATCTTCTTCCCGCCGGCGCGGACGTCGTTGGGCCACTTGATGGTGACCTGCGAGGCATCCGGGACAAGCCTGCGAAGCACGTTGGCAAGGGCCAGTGAGGCCATCATGCTCAACTGGGAGGACGCCTCTGGCTCCGGGCGCAGGACCAGGGAGAACAGCAGGTTTGCGCCCGCCGGAGAGACCCACATCCTCTGAAAGCGGCCTCGGCCCGCCGTCTGCTCCTCGGCCACCACAAGGGTTCCCTCCTGGGCGTTGTCCAGGGCGGCCTTCCTGGCGTCGTCCATCGTAGACGCTGTGGTGGGAAGATAGCGCACGCGCCGGCCCAGCAGGGCAGTGGGTAGCGCGCTCACAATCGTTTCCTGGCTAAGTTGGTCGGAAAACATATCAAGGTCCACCAATGGGTTACGGATCCGTTATTACGGTCTCAGCCTCCGCAGGCCGGGGCTGCGCCGACCGGTTCGAGAGCATGGTTGATAGGCAGGCCTGTAAGCCGAGTCCTGTATCCCGACATAGCCGGGACGGCGATCATCTATCTGGGACTCCAATTGCTTGAAGCCTCTAGCAGCCAACCCGGGGACGGCACGGGCGCCCTTAGTCCCCCTATTCGGCCTTGCTCCGGGTGGGGTTTGCCCTGCCTCCAATGTCGCCATCGGAGCGGTGAGCTCTTGCCTCGCCATTTCGCCCTTACCCCGTAAACCGGGGCGGTATAGTTTCTGTGGCGCTTTCCGTCGGGTTGCCCCGCCTGGCCGTTAGCCAGCACCCTGCCCGCTGGAGCTCGGACTTTCCTCCCCGACGAAGTCGGAGCGATCGCCCAGCCTACCTATCAACACCACTTAAGTTTAGCGCCGACAGGCGCTTGGGTCAAAAGGGGGCGGTCTCAGGCCAAAGCCTCTGGTCTGTTTCCCCTGGGCGGCCTACGGGCGAGCGGCCTCACTCCGGGCGCTCGCTCTCCTGTCTCAGGGAAAGCTGGACGGAGTCGTCTCCCACAGAGACGCGAGAGACCAACGCCCTGAGAACACGGCCGGCGGCTTCCCCGTCCAGGGAGTCCCAGTGTTGCAGCAGAGACGACCTGTCTCCGGTGGCAAGCGCTTCCTCCAGAGGGCTTGGGGATGAGGGGTCGCCCTCCGGGCCGGCTCTCTGGGCGTCCAACTCTGCAATGGTCAAGCGGAGCCGCCCCAAAGACGTGATGCCGGCGGCGGCGCTCTCAAGCGCTTTCAGGAACTGGGGGCTGAGAGGCCGATCGCCCGCTTCTGCGTTGGGTGGGGGGCCGGGCGGGTCCAGCCTGGATTCCCCGCTCTCCAGCGCCTCTTTGGCCCGGTCGAGCGCCCGGCGCTCCAGGGCGTCGGCGCGCCAGGTATGATAGCGGCACATTCCCTGGTTGGTCCTGGACTGGCACTGGTAGTAGCGGTACTGCCCCTCAACGCGAGAGCCGTCCTTGCGCTTCCACCCCTGACGCCTGCTCACCCCAATCATGCGATTCCCGCAGGAGGCGCAGTATGCCAGCCCCGACAGGAGGAACGGCTGGACTGGGTGAGGCCTGCGCCTCTTCCTCCCTTGCTCCATCTTGTCCTGGGCCAATCTGAAGTCGTCTTGGCCTATGATTGCCGCGTGGTTGCGGGGAACTCTCATACCAAAGCGGGTGTAGGTGCCAAGGTAGGCGCGATTTCGCAGGATGTCCCTTACAGTGACGATGCTCCAACTCCTGCCGCCCCTGGTTGGGATCCCGCTCTCGTTCAGGCTGCGTACTATGCGCCTCATGCCCAGGTTCTCATTGTTGTACATATCGAATATGAGCCGCACGGTGGCGCTTTCATCCGGCACAACCTCAAACCTGCCATCGGAGCCAATCCTGTATCCAAAGGAAGGCTTGCCAAGCACCTCGCCCCGTATGGCCTTGGCGATCATGGCCTCCTTGATACGCTCCCCCCTGGGCTTGCTCTCTTTCCCCCTGTTCCAATGCTTCAGGGCTTGCTGAAGCGGGTCCGGAAACTCCTCGTCGCTGCACTTGACCTCGGCCCTCAGGGCATCCAGCTCCAGAACGCGGCGCACGGAGGACTCCAGGGTGTCTCCAAGATGTTGGGCGCCGGCGATGATAACCAGGAACTCAGCTTTGGATTGCTTGAGGTAGTCCAGCATTTCCCCGTAACGGCGGCGTCCGCCGTCAGGGTCGTCCTCTGTAAAGGTCGCTACCTGCTGGTGGCCGCGCTTTTGGCAATAGCCATAGAATGCCTCCTGCTGGCCAAGCAGCGCGGTCTCTCCCTGTGCCCCGCCTTGGACGGAGAAGTAACCTATAGCCCTCATGGGTGGTCAGCTTACATACAGTATCCGGCTGCAACTGGGGCATTGAGACGGCTCTTGCGAAGTACGGGCCAACTGCACCGCCCTGGTGGGCAGAGAGATGTGGCAGCCCTGGCATATCCCTCTTTCGACTTTTGCCACCGCCTGGCTCTGGCGGGTGGAGCGAAGGGAGTCGTAGAGCCTCATATGATTGGGGTTCAACTGTGAGGATACGCCGTGGCGCCGCTCCTCCAGCAGAGCTAACTCCTTCTGCAGGCGCGCCTTCTCCTCCAGCAGCTGCTCTTGCTCCCTCTGTTTCGCCGTCTGTACCTCGCGAAAGGTCTCTTCCAGGCCGCCGAGCCTCTGCTCCGCCTTCTCTATGGTCTCCAGGGCCAGGAGCAGATTATCCTCTTGCTGCTTCTGTTGTTCCCGGAGGAGGTCCAGCTCTTGCTGCATACCCTTCAGCTCGCGGGGGTTGCGCACCGTTCCTCCGTAGAGCTTCTCCTCCAGCTGTTTGCCCTTGTCCTGGTAGCTCCCTACGGTCAGGTCCAGGTCCTTGCGCGCGACCTCCTGCTTGCTCAGAGCAGCCCGCGCCACCTCCACTGCCCGCCGGGACCTCAGGAGCAGCCGGTTATCCGCCAGTGTCTCATCAATAGAGACTATGGACTGCCTGTGACGGTCGATTTCCCCGTCCATGCCTGAGAGGTCGTAAAGCTGCTGAACGACTGTCATCGTAGGCTCCGCATCGCTGCCATTGTAGGGATAGGAAGCTATCCTTGTCAACAAAAGCGGGTGGCCACGCCTGGGGTCGCGTCCTCCGCCTCTTGGCGCCATAGCATTGTTGGCTCGCCGCCGCAGGGTCAGACACCAGACCACCCCTGCGAAAGCAGGGGTCTATCATGCGCTATCGGGGAGCGCCTGCGGGTGACGGCTGCCAGCGAGTCACAACGGTCAGCAGCGCTGTGGACAGCACAACCCCGGCGCTGAACATGAACGCCGCCTTTGTGCCCATCTCGTCGGCCAGCGCCCCCGCTATAGCGGGGGCAAACGCCGATACAATGATGGCAGAGCCAAACACAAGGGAAACCGTGGTGGCCTGCGCTCCCGCCGCCACCAGGTCCATTGCGGAGGCAAGCAGGATGGACATCAATGGGAACAGGAAGCCCCCCATGAGTAACACTACCACCGCAAACGCCCAACCGTACGGCGCAACGCCAAGCCCGATGAACGTCAGCCCAAGCACGGCCAGGCTGGGCGCCAGGATGAGCTTGCGCCCAAAACGGTCCGAGGCAAAGCCCAGAACCGGCTGCGACGCAATCCCTCCCACCTGGGCCAGGGACAGGAACAGTCCTGTGGTGGCGCTGGAGGCTCCCAAGTCTTCTTTCAGGTATATTGGCAGAAAGGTCAGAATTGCGCTCTGCCCTCCCACAAATCCGGCCGCAAACAGGAGCACCAGCAGGAGCCGTCCATTCCGCAAAAGGGTGGCTACGTCCGCCATGTAGCGCGAGACACTCGCCCCTGAGGACCCTGTAGTAGGGATGCTCCTCAGGAAGAGCCATATCAGGACTCCGCATACCAGCCCAAGCCCTATGCTCCCCTGAAGGATAACCCGCCAGGTGATAAACCCCAGAAGCAGCCCTACCAGAACCGGCCCAACGGTCTCGCCTATGCTGCCGCCCGTGCCGTGAAGGGAAATGGCAAACCCCCTGCGTGAGGCGAACTCCCTGGAAAGGGAAGATATAGCCGATGGATGCCAGAACGTGATGGCAATGGTGAATAGAGAGGCGGCTATCACGGCCATCCAGTAATTGGTAGCCAGCCCCAGCGCCATTGCGAAAGCCGACACCAGGATGATGGAGAGGCCAAGGATCTCGGCCCGCCGGTGGGCGAACCGGTCGCCTGTAAAGCCCGCCGGGATGTTGGCGAGCCCTCCCGCAATGTTCTTGAACGTGGACAGTGTGCCCACCTGGGTATTGCTGAGGCCCAAGCCGGCCTTGATCTCCGGAAGCAGAACGAAGAAGGCAGCATTGAACATGTGTTTCAGGCCATGTCCCGCTACCGCGACCACCAGCAGCGTAGTGCGCTGCCCTCCGGTTATCTGACGGGTTCCGGGGGTCGGATTTTCTCTATCCTGCATACGCGTCTCTTTGCAGTCGGTATTTCTCCACGTCATATTACCACATGCCAAAAGGCTTTACCTGCTTGACTGAGGACAAACCATGTGTAGGGGCGGTTCGCGAACCGCCCCTACATCGCATCGCCTAGACACAGGCAAGACGGAGGACGGGAGCTCATAGCCTGCCCCGTACCTGATACGGGAACGACCGGAACATTCCACGCCCGTTCGTGGCGAGCCTGTCGAACCATTCGAGCGGGCATATCCCAACCCGTTCCGCTCGCATCCTTCGACAGGCTCAGGACGAACGGAAAGAGGGGCCCGCTCATAGCAAACCAAGTTCCCTTGCCCGCTCACGGCGAACCTGTCGAACCATATGAGCGGGTGGGAACGGGCGGCTCCCTCACGTGTAGGGGCGGTTCGCGAACCGCCCCTACGTCGCATCGCCCAGACACAGGAATGATGGTGGAGGCCGACGCTCCAGCCGTACACGCGCGCCTTCTCTCCCGTTCCTTCAGCATACACGCTGACAGACGGGGCTTACGGTGTTAACATATTCGAGATGCACAGAATCAGGGGAGGTGAAGCCGTGCAAGAGTTCGTAAGGGTAGCTTCAACCGAAGACTTGGCGCCGGGCCAGATCATGCTGGCGGATGTGGATGACAAACGCATTATGCTGGTCAATGTTGACGGCCAGTACTACGCTCTGCAAGAGGAGTGCACCCATGCAGCGTGTCCGCTGTCGGAGGGCGGTTTGGAGGGGCGCGTCATTGAGTGCCCCTGCCATGGCAGTGAGTTCGACGTGACCACCGGTGAGGCGCTCACCCCGCCCGCTAATGAACCGCTAGCCATGTACGCCGTCAGGGTGGAGGAGGGTAACATACTGGTCGGCCCGGCCGATTGAGGGAAGTGGCCTGTAAACCGCCCCTGTCCCGGCGTTAGGCCTCAGGGGCTATGTAGGAGACCTCCACCGCGGTATGGATGCCTCCGCGCGTCTTGTAGTCCAGCGTCAGAGCCAGACGACGGGGTTGGCAGACCTCCA
The DNA here is from genome assembly GCA_965221925.1 of Dehalococcoidia bacterium. Taxonomy (GTDB): domain Bacteria; phylum Chloroflexota; class Dehalococcoidia; order Lucifugimonadales; family UBA2985; genus JAPPHY01. Next base: position 2,063,398 of record OZ244924.1, read on the forward strand.
CCAAATCTGCAAGGATGCGGTTGGCGGCGTGCTCCTGGACTATTCCCACCTGCCTGTAAGACAGCAGGTAATACTTGAAGGACTTGAGCTCCAGCAGCTTCCGGTGGGGCGTGTAGCGGACCGTAAGGGTCCCAAAGTCGGGGAGGCCGGTCCAGGGACACACGGCGGTGAACTCATCGCTGTCCATCACTATCTCGCACTCCTGTTCCGGGTACTCGTACTCAAAGGACAGGAGGCATAAAGCGTCTACGGCTCCCTCTTCCCGTACCTCGCATCTGTGGTCCAGGCTGAAATACGCCTCCCGCAGCTCCTCCGCTTTAACCATGATCTCACCTCTTTCCGGGATGCGCCGCAAGTATAGCATATCCCCAAGGCCCCAGCACTCGGAGTGGCCGACCGCGAGGCCGAAGGCTACCTGCCCAGCTCTCCCACCTGGTACATCGCAGCAGCGGCCATGACAAGCCCCGCCGTTTCGGCTCTGAGGGTGCGATGACCAAGGCTCACCGGCGTCACCCCCGCGTTCCTGGCCTCCTCCACCTCCTCAGGCTCAAAGCCTCCCTCCGGGCCAACCAGAATGCTGACCCCTTCCATCCTGGCCGTCTCCAGGCGCTCCATCAGGGCCTCTCTGAACCCCCTCTCCCTTTCTCCCTCCCAGGCCATGAGCCTCACGCCGGGGGCCGTATCCAGGACTTCCCTCAGCGACGCCAGTGGTCTCAGTAACGGTATGCGAGTGCGACCGCACTGCTCCGCCGCTTCTTTGAGGATACTGTTCCAGCGCGAATACCGGCCACCGGCCCAGCCCTCGGACGCCCTGGGTATGCTGCGACGGCATAGCACAGGGACGAAGGTCGATACGCCTATCTCGGCGCCCTTCTGAAGCGCCATTTCGAACTTATCCCGCTTCAGTACTCCCTGGTACAGAGTCAGCGCCAACCCGGGCTCGCCCAGCCCGCGCCTCTTCTCCACAACCTCACCCGCCAGGCGGGAGGGAGACACGCTATGCAGGGTCACAACGTACTCGCAGCCAAGGTTATCCAGCAGTACCACCGGGTCGCCGGCGCGGAGACGGAGCACCTGCGCCGCTTGACGGGCTACCGGGCCATCCACCACGGCCTGCCCGCCCTGAATGCACCGTGGGTCTACGAAGAACCGGTGCATCGCCTACCCATCGGCCTTCGAGGCCACGAGCGCCGCCCAATCGCCCTCGCGGTCCACTCGGAGAAGCGCGCAGCCCTCCGCCGCAAGCGACCGTTCCACCTCCTCCGCCCTGTCTGCCATGATGCCGGAAAGCGTGAGGACGCCGCCGGGAGCAAGCTGGGCCGCCAGGGCCTGGGTCATGCCCAGGATGACCTTGGTGTAGAGGTTCGCCACCACCAGCCCAAAACCGCCTTCCACGCCGGCGCCGGGGGACAGAGTGCGGCGCTGCACCTTGACCACGCGTTGCAGCTCATTGGCCCGGACGTTGGCGCGCGCGGCCCTGACGGCAACCGGGTCTATGTCCAGGGCCAGGACGCGGCCTGCGCCCAGCCTGGCTGCCGCAATGCTCAGGATACCGGAACCCGTTCCAACGTCCATCACGCTCATCCCGGGGGTCACCAGCCTCTCCAACTCAGCAAGGCACATTCGGGTGGTGGGATGGTGGCCCGTGCCGAAGGCCATGCCGGGGTCCATGTCGATTACCACCTCTCCGTCCCTGGCCGTGTACTCCATCCAGGACGGGCAAACGACAATGCGCCCAACGTGCAGCACGGAGAAGTGGCTCTTCCACGACTCCATCCACTCGTCTTCCTCCATCTCCCGTTCCTCAAGTGGAGAGAGGGGACAGAGGCGCGAAATCAGGGCCACGGCTATTCCAATCTGCCCCCTTCGAGATGCCGTCGTGTGGTCGATCGGAAGGTAGCAGCGGAGAATGGCCGTAGGATCATCGGCCGGTGTTTCGCCCTCGTCCGGGTTGTAGCCCCCCTCCATCTCCACAGCCACGCCTCCATAACCGTAGCGCTGGAAGACCACAGAGAGAGGCTCAACGTACTCCTGGGGCGCCCTAAGGCTCAACTCAAGCCATTTCATAGCTTATGACCAGTCCTGTCTGCCCACGTACCGTATGAGAGGGCGGCCCCATGCGCTTCCCCTAGACCCCTGCCTTCGCAGGGGTGGTTCGGGCTTGAACCCCGTTCACCAGCAGACCATTCCTGCGAAAGGAGACCATTGCGCAACCGCCCAACGCTCCATTTGATGTCATTCCGAGCGCAGCGAGGAATCTAAGACGTTGCGCCGTAGTCATGAGAAGATTCCAGCCACAAGGGTCCTCGTGGGGGATGAGAGCCTTTAGATTCCTCACTCCGCTGTGCTCCGTTCGGAATGACAGTTGGATCGTCTTTTCACAGGATGGCGCCCAGAGTTATGCAAAGGTCTCCGAAAGCAGGAATCCAGGAGGAATAGGTCTTTGGACGCGGATGGGTGGCGCGCATGGGCGCAATGGATGCAGGAGGTCAAGATCCCTTGCCGTCTTTGCCAAGGGTTTCCTTGAACTTCCCAAACCAGCCCTTGTCGTGCTTGGAGCCGTTGCTCATAGTCTCCGCGAGTTCCATGAAGAGCCGACGCTGACGCTCATCCAGGTGACTGGGCGTGATGACGTTCACGATGACCATCTGGTCGCCTCGTCTGCCCTTGGCGGAGTAGGGGATGCCCTTGCCCTTGATCCGAAACTCGGCGCCGGACTGGGTGCCCCCCGGAATGCGTATGGTCTCCGGGCCGTTCAGTGTGGGGACCTGCAGCTCATCGCCCAAGGCTGCCTGGGCGAAGTTTATGGGAAGCTCAAGCAGAATATCGTGGTCTCTGCGGGCAAAGATCTCGTGGGACTGCACTCGAAGCTCTATGTACAGGTCGCCGGGCGTTCCGCCGTTGCTGCCTGCATCGCCCTCACGGGTCAGGCGGACCTGCATCTCGTCCTCCACGCCGGGAGGAATATCCACCATGATCTTGCGATGCCGCCGTTCACGCGCCGCCCCACGGCAGTGGGAGCATGGCTTGGTTATAATGGTCCCCTCCCCGTTGCACTGGGTACACGGCCCCACCTGTGTGAACTGCCCAAAGATGCTGCGTTGGACCCTTCTGACCTGGCCCGCGCCGTTGCAATGAGCGCACTGCTCCGGGGATGCCCCCGGCTCTGAGCCCGTGCCCCTGCAGGTGGCGCACTGCTCCACTCGCTCCACCTCTATCTCCCTGCCCACCCCAAACACGGCTTCCTCAAAGCTGACTGTGGTGGCAGTATGCACGTCGCGTCCACGCTGGGGCGCCTTGCGCGTGCGAGCGCCGAAGCCTCCGAAGAAGGCGTCGAAGATGTCGCCGAATCCTCCAAAGTTCTCGGCTCCCTCAAAGCCGTGGCCTGCGCCTCTCCCGCCTCCCACACCCAGGTGGCCGAAGCGGTCGTACTGCGCCCTCTTTTGGGGGTCGCTGAGCGCCTGGTAGGCGGAGTTGACCTCTTTGAACTTCTCCTGCGCGCCCGGGTCCTTGTTCCTGTCGGGATGGTACTCCAGGGCCAAGCGGCGAAACTTGGTCCTTATGTCCTCCTGAGAGGCGCTGCGGGGAACGCCCAGAACCTGATAGTAGTCTCTCTGATTAGCCATACCCTTAAATCATCCGTGCAGATTACCAGCCTACATTATATTCCATGCCTTGCATAGGACACAACCGGATGTTTGACGGCTCCGGGGGCCGCTCCATACCCCCGGTGGCGGCAGGGTCTTTTCATTATTGAGTGATGGGTGATGCCCCAACTAGGCTGAGTGGGATGTGAGGTTGCGCCGCGTTTAGTCTCAGAGCAGCAGCAATGTTACTGACGCCGGCGATTCTCAACATGCCAATTGCTGTGTTTCGTATGGCAGAAAGGACCTGGGGGGCGGCTCCGGTGCGCACCTGAGACCGGTCCTCGTCAAAGGTCACATCCCTCACCCAATGCAGTCTGTTCTCAATACCCCAATGTCCCTGCGACAGCTTTAGCAGCCGGCGAGGGTCGGCGTCGTCCGGTCTGAGACTGGTCACCGCATATGACACATCCCTACTCGATACAGACTTGCTGACAACCGTCCGTTCGATGCGACACACCTGGGCCATGTGAGGCCAGTCTGTATACCCTGCCAGAACATCTGATGCCCAGATAGCTCTGGTCTCCACCCTGCCTGCTCGTTTGGTTAGGCGCTCGTACGATGGCGGATGAGCGTCCATCCAAATCGTCTCAATGTCCTCCCTCAGGCTCTTTTGGTTGTCCTTGACTACGAAAAAGTAGTCCCCCCCTTTGACACTATCTCCTCACAGTCGCGGCGCTGAGTGAACTGGGCATCCCCGGTTATCACTCGACCATTCACCTCCACCTCTTCAAGCAAACGTCTGAGAGCGCCCAGTTCGCCGCCGCCGTCTTCCACTGACACTTGCCCCACCACGACTCCGGTGTGGTGACTGAAGGCCGATACAAGATGGACACCGGGAATCTGTTCTCCATGAATCCCTCGAAGACTCTTGCCGTCCACCGCCAACGCCTCGGCGTCATTCAGTCCCTTCCCAGTCATCCACTCTCCCAAGACCCGCTCAAAGGCTTGTCTGTCCAATCTGCTGAACACCCTGTGTAGCGTAGCCACACTCGGAGTCTGTTCCCGGTTGAACCCCAGAGACCTCGACATGCCAGGACTATGATCACGCCCCCACTGACTGATTGCATACAGGCTGCGCGCTCCACACATCATCGCACAGACCGCCAACGTTAGTATCGCCCCTATGGGATGCCGCCGTCCCTGTCTTCCTCTAGGGTCCGGCACTTTATCCAACGCTTGTCTCAACTTCATGGGCTTTGTCCGCTCCTTGCTGTTTTTACAAAATCTATACTAAGTTTTAGATAATGAAAAGACCCTGACGGTGGCGGACGGCGCTATTGAACGCGCCCCTTTGGTGGTAGTATCCTCAAAGCGCATCCCATAGACGGAGGAGTGGAGCAATGCCCGGCCCCCTGAACGGAATCGTTGTGCTAGACCTTTCCCACGTTCTGGCCGGACCCTTTGCGGCCATGACCCTGGCGGACCTTGGCGCGCAGGTCATCAAGGTGGAGCAGCCGGAGATAGGGGACAGGTCCCGGGCCAGCGGCCCGTTCATAGAGGGAGAGAGCTCCTACTTTATGAGCATCAACCGGGGCAAGCTGAGCGTGACCCTGGACCTGTCCAAAGCCAGGGGCAGGGAGGTCTTCCTGCAAATGGCTGCGCGGGCTGACGTGGTCCTGGAAAACCTATCGCCCGGAGCCATGAAGAGGCTGGGAGTGGACTACCCCGTCCTCGCGCAGGTCAACCCAGCCATCATCTACGCTGCGATATCCGGCTTCGGGCAAGACGGGCCATACGCCGGCAAGCCGGCGCTGGACGTCATTGTCCAGGGGATGGGAGGCGTCCTGAGCATTACGGGAGAGCCGGGTGGGCCGCCCATTCGCCCCGGCGTCTCACAGGGAGACATCACAGCCGGCCTCTTCGCCATAATCGGCATCCTGGCGGCGCTGCAAGAGCGCAGCCGCAGCGGCCTGGGCCAGATGGTGGACATATCCATGTTGGACTGCCAGCTATCCATACTGGAAAATGCCTTTTCCCGCTACTTCGCCACGGGAGAAGTCCCCAAACCCCTGGGAACCAGGCACCCCGTTACGGCCCCCTTCCAGGCGTTCCGCGCCAGCGACGGCTATATAACAATCGCTCTGGCCGACGGCCGGCGGGAGAAGTGGCCCCTGCTGTGCTCCGCCATAGACCGCATTGACCTGATAGACGACCCGCGCTTCGATAACGGCTGGGAGCGAAGCCTGCAATGGGACATCCTGGAGCCCATTCTGGCCGAGGCGATTAGCAAGAAGACCACCCAAGAGTGGCTGACGGAACTGGAAGCCCTGGGTATCCCATGCGGCCCCGTGAACACCATAGACCAGGCGGCCCATGACCCACAAGTGCGCCATCGCGGGATGATCAAGGATGTGCCTCACCCCCGCCTGGGCAAGGTGACGATGATAGATACCCCGGTGAAGCTGTCCCGCACACCGGGCGGCGCCGAGCTCCCATCCCCCGACCTTGGGGAGCACACCGCTCAGGTACTCATGGAGATGCTGGGCCTCACCGAGAAGCAGATAGACTCGTTGAGGGAGGAAGGGGCCATATAGCGGGCAGGCCCTAACCGGCCTCCTCAAACAGCGGCCGCGCTCCCTCAAGGTCCTCAGGCGAGTTGACGTCCACCCTCACAACGGGGTTGTCCATCGGCAGCTCGTAGATGTCGTCGCTATGGCGGCGGGTGATCTCTCTCATGCCCTGGCCCTCCTCCGTGATGGACATGATCTCAGGGACAAGGCTGGAGGCAAACACCATCGGATGGCCCCCGCGCCCCTGATACACAGGGCTGGTAATGAGCGCGGAGCTCGCCAGGTGGGCTTCCAGAATGGGCCGCAATACGCTTGGGGGCCTGGGTTGGTCCACCGCCAGCAACAGGACTCCCCGGCCCGGCCCGGAGATGGCGCGCACCCCCGCCTTGATGGAGGTTGTCTTCCCCTGCTTGTAGTCCGGGTTGACCACGGTGGTTACCCCGGACCTGCCCCTTACCGGCGCTCCAACCTCATCTGCCCGGTGGCCCACCACCACGACAACCTCGGCGACTCCCGCGCTCAGGAGAGACTCCACCTGGTACTCTATCAGGGTTGAACCCTGCCAGGGCAGGAGGGCTTTGAGCCGCCCCATGCGGGTGGACTCCCCAGCGGCCAGGAGAATAGCGGAGATACCGTCCATTACCGGTATGCTATACCGGGACCCCCACCTTTTGGGCCAGCCTCTGGAGGTATCTGCCCTCCATAGTCATAGCCTTGCCGTGGCGACCCTCGCGGGATGCTACAATCTCCGCAACTATGCTCATGGCTATCTCCTCCGGCGTCTTGGCGCCGATGTCCAGGCCAACGGGCGCATGGACAGCCTGCAACCTCTCCAGGGGGATGCCATGCCGAAGCAGCTCTTCGTAAATGAGGATGGTCTTGCGCCGGCTGCCCACCAGGCCCACGTAGCCTGCGGGGCTGCGAACGGCAGCCTCCAGGGCCCGGTCGTCCTCGCGGTGCCCCCTGGTCGCTATCACAACCGAGCTGTTGGGGCGAATGTCCAGTTGAGTCAGACCCTCGGCGTAGTCCGCAACCACCACGCTGTCAGCCTCCGGGAACCGCTCTTTGTTGGCGAACTCAGGCCGGTCGTCTACAACGTGCAACCGCAGGCCCATCATCTTCACCAGGGGAGCCAGGGACTTGCCTATGTGGCCTCCTCCCGCAACTATGACGGAGGCCGGCATAGTATAGCCCTCCAGGAAGACCTGCGCGCCGTCCTGTGTGACCAGCATCTTGACCCTCCCGTAGTCCACAAGCCCACGGAGAGCCTCGGCCACCTCCTTGTCACGCAGTGGGTCGCCCACAGACCCGCTGACCTCCCCGTCATCTCCGATAAAGAGCTTGTCCCCCACCTTTCCCTTGTCCTGGGAAGGCTTCAGAAGGGTGGCCAAGCCCACGCCGGGGTTCCCGTCGTACGCGCCGACGATCTCGCTCACGGGCTGCATGACAGCCCCCGGCTCCAGGACTGGGTCGATGAGGAAGTACATGGTGCCGCCGCATACCAGCCCCTCCCTGGCCGCGATGTCCTCGTTCAACTCGTAGTCGGTAACGGTGGGCCCTCCGCCCTCCTTCAAGAGCATCTTGGCGGCAAACCATATGTCGCCTTCCACGCAGCCGCCTCCCAGGGTGCCCACGCCGCTGCCGTCCTCGCGAACCAGCAGCTTGGCCCCGGGCTTCTGGGGAGTGGATCCCTTGGCGCCCACCACCGTGGCGATTACAAACGGCTTGCCCTTGTCCAGCAGATTCAATGCTTCTCTGAAAACTTCTTCCATGACTGCTCCCTAATTACCAGGATTGGAGATATACCACAAGTCTGATTATACCACATCGCGTTGAGTTTGCCTCAACAATTCGGACGCAGCGTCGCAATGGGCCAGTCCATTGTACGCCATCCTCCCGTTTTGCGCGCGTAAAAGGGGTTGACAGACACTATCAGGAGCGGGTATCATGTAAGCAAACGCTTACTTGCAACAATGCTATGAGTACACGGATAGAGAGACAGAGCACCCTGATACGGCAGCGCCAGATTATAGAAGCTGCCAGAAGCCTCATTACCACCACGGGTATGGAGGGCGTGACCATAGACGCCATAGCCGAGCGGGTGGGACTGACTGAGGGGGCCATCTACCGCCACTTTGCCAGCAAGCGACAGATACTCTCCCTGCTCATAGACGACATAGAGACAAACCTGCTGAATACGGTGCGCAACGCCCGGGTGGAAGGGGCCTCCGCAATGGAGAACCTGGAGCGCATCCTTGAGGCCCATCTCAGCGACGTAGAGAGTCAAAGAGCGGTCTCCTTCATCATCATCACAGAGGCCGTGAGCTTCGATGGCATTGGCCTCAGCTCCCGCGTATCGCTGATGCTTACTCACTACCTGGAGTTCCTGCGGGGAGTCCTGGAGGAGGGTATCCGGGAGGGCAGCATCAGGCCTGACGTAGACCCGGATGCTGCGGCGACCGCGTTTCTCGGCATGGTGCAGAGCACTGCCACTCTGTGGGCCCTCAACAGCTACTCAATGACGTTGGCGGAGCAGCGGGCCCAGATGTGGAGCATATATAAGAGAGGGGTTGCCTCCGAGGTTTGACCCCAATCTCAAAATCGCCTCCCGGCGTCATGGGGCCCCAGAAGTTGGACGGCCCACATGAGACTCATCCGGGAGAGGCATAGATACACCCGGGGCATCTGCCCCGGAGAGACCCGGCGATGGACGCCGCCACAGGAGGACACGCGCTCAAACGGCGCGTCCACTATGAAGGGTCTACCAAGGAGGTAATCCATGAGCTTGGATAATGGACTGTCAACCGGCGGGACCGCCGTGGCCGGCGCTTTCTCACGCGATGTGAGCGGGATCTGCATTTCCGTCAACTCGCTCTGGAAGGTGTTCGGAAACAACCCGGAACGGGCCATGACCCCGGAATACGCCGACCGAACAAAGGCGGATATTCAGGCTGAGTTGGGCTGCGTGGTAGCCCTGCAGGACGTGAGCTTCGACGTGTCCCTCGGCGAAATATTCGTGGTCATGGGACTCTCAGGAAGCGGCAAGTCCACCCTCATACGCTGCCTTATTCGCCTCATAGAGCCCAACGCCGGCGAGATAGTGATAGACGACGAGAACATCCTGGAGTACGACGACCGCAGGCTTAACGACTTCCGCCGGCGCAAGTCCGCTATGGTTTTCCAGCACTTTGGCCTGCTCCCCCACCGCACCATCATAGACAACGCGGCCTGGGGGCTGGAGATACAGGGGATGGGCAAGAGGGAGCGCCACGAGCGGGCCATGGATTCCCTTGAGCTTGTGGGGCTGCGGGGATGGGAGAACGCCTACACCACGGAGCTGAGCGGGGGTATGCAGCAACGCGTGGGACTGGCTCGAGCCCTGACGGTTGACCCGGAGATCCTGCTGATGGACGAACCGTTCAGCGCCCTGGACCCCCTGATACGCCGCGAGATGCAGGACGAGCTGTTGAACCTGCAACAGCGAATACAGAAGACCATTATATTCATCACCCATGACCTTGACGAGGCGCTGAAGCTGGGAGACCGCATAGCCATTATGCGGGACGGCAAGATAATCCAGATGGGCGCCCCGGAAGACATCGTTGAGAATCCCGCCGACGCTTACGTGAGTGAGTTCATAAGAGACGTTTCCAAGACCAAGATCCTGGGAGCCGGCAGCATAATGGAGAGCCCGCAGGCGACTGTGCCGGGTTCCCAGCCGGCACAGGCAGCCCTGGAGGCGATGCGGGGCAACAACGCGGGGTATGCCTTTGTGGTGGACTCCGAAGGCGCCTTCATAGGAGTAGTTACGGCAGAACAGGCGGCCGCTGCCGCCCAGCGCGGCTCCACGCCCCTTCAGGGCCTGGACTATCCCGAATCTCCACACCAGCCCAGGGTCTCCCCGGCCACCTCCATAGATGCCCTTATCCCCCTGTCTGCGGCGACCGATTGCCCCATTGCTGTGGTGGACGATGGAGGCAAGCTCTTGGGAGTGATACCCAGAACAGCGCTCCTATCCAGCCTGGCCGAGAACCAGCAGAGTCAAGCGGATGCCCCCGCCACCACCAACAGATAGGACGTTTCGAATACCAGGCGGCATGGCCGGTCAAACATTACACACAGCCGGACTACGAGACCTGATACCTTACTTACATAGGAGGATACAATGGACATTCCTCGTAGCATGAGCACAGTTCGCACTTGGGGCAGCGCCTCTTCCCTACGACAATGGGCTTTGCGCGGCGCCTTTGTCTTGTTGGCTGCCTTTTTAATCTGGGACCTGGCTATGAAGTTCATTGCCGGCCCAACCATGGAGCATTTCTTCCCACGGCTCTACATGTGGCTTTTCGTGGGATTCATGGGATTCCTCCTGTGGAACACCCTCAAAGCCCTGAACCGTTGGACGTGGCGGCTGGCTCTCGGCGTGGTGGTGGTCCTGGCCGCCACAATCGCCACCGTTGGCCCCACAGACTCGTTCCCGTTCCGCGCGCCGAGCCAGGAGATCACGGTGGAAGGCCGAAACGTATTCGTAAAGCCTCTGAGCGTGAATGTGTTGGGCCTTGAGGTCCGCCCCGGCGCCCTGGACAACTGGATAGATGCCAGGGTGAAGTGGATGGTAGTCGAGTGGCGCGGCTACTTCCAGTCCTTCAGAAACGTCTTGAACAAGGCCCTTGTCCCTCTGGAAAAGGGGCTGATAGCAATGCCCTGGTGGCTCTTCATAGGGTCAACCGCCCTGATAGCGTGGAAGGTGAGCGGGTACAGGATAGCGCTCATTGCCATCCTGGGTCTTATGGGCATAGGGATATTCGGCCTGTGGGATAACGCCATGCGCACTATGGCCGTGGTGGGCACTGCAACCATGATGTCCGTAGCCGTGGCCATCCCCGTGGGCATTCTGATGGCCAAGAGCGAACGCCTCCAGGGCGCGATGGGTCCCGTCCTAGACCTGATGCAGGTCATGCCCGCCTTCGTATATCTCATACCGGCCATATTCTTCCTGGGAATCGGGAAGGTGCCGGCGGTGATGGCCACCATGATCTACGCCACACCCCCGGCCATGAGATTGACCAGCCTGGGTATCCGCCTGGTGTCTCCGGAGTTGATCGAGGCCGCCAAGGCCTTCGGCACCACCCCCTGGCAGCTGCTCGTCAAGATTCAACTCCCCCTGGCGCGGCCTACCATAATGGCAGGGGTCAACCAGACCATAATGATGTCTCTTGCAATGGTGGTAGTCGCCTCTATGGTGGGCGCCGCCGGCCTGGGGGCGGACGTGCTTGCGGGTATCAACCAACTGGAGTTCGGAAGAGGCCTGCTGGGTGGCATTGGCATCGTCATTCTCGCCATCATCATAGACCGCACGTCCCAGGGTCTTGCAAAGGACCCCCGCAACCAACGCGACTCATAGCAGCGCTCGGCTGAAGGCTAGCCGGAGTGGTGGTCCGTTCCCCCGTGCCCATTGAAGGCTCAACGGGTTCAAGGGGAACGGACGCCCTCACCTACCCAACATCCGTGTCGTTGGGCCGCCGCGCGTATCGCAGTAAGGCCACGTTTTGCGCTATGATAGAGTCATAAACTTCAGGAGGTACAAATGCCGGCAGAGGTAGGAGACAAGGCGCCAGATTTCACACTCCGCTCCCACACGGGTGAAGACGTCACCCTGAGCCAGTACCTTGGACAGAAGACGGTGGTGCTCCAGACCCACGTTCTATCCTTCACAGGCGGTTGAACGCACCAGTGCTCCTCATTCCGGCTGGATAACCGCCGGTACGAGGAGCGCGGCGCCCAGGTCTTGGGCATGAGCGTTGACAGCGCGCCAACTCAGAGGGCTTTCGCCACAGGGTTGGGAAACCTCCCATACCCGCTGCTGGCCGACTTCCACCCCAAGGGACAGGTGTCGGACCTCTTCGGCATCTACAACGAGGAGCGGGGCGTAACAAGGCGGGCCGTGATCATCATAGACAAAGAGGGTGTGATAAGGTTCAAGAGGATCTACACCGAGGGACTGCCGGACTCCAAGGAGATTCTGGAGGAGTTGGACAGGCTGTAGAGGCCACCCCCAATCCCTTCCCACGCGCAGAGCCTGGAAGCCTGCCCCGCATCGGAGTACGGGACAGGCTTCCGCAGGAATTGCGGTTGAGCGCAAAGGGCAACGTCGTAATTGTAGGGGGGCAGGTTTGAAACCTGCCCCCCTACGCTCCCCTCTGGATGCCTGCTTTCGCGGGCGGGGGGATGGTGAGAGTGTGACCGCTCGTGGTGAGCCTGTCGAACCATATGAGCGGGCGGGAACGGCGCGGTGGGATTGCGTTTGCACTACGGCGTCCTTCGCCCTACAATACCCTCATGGCGGCGGACCTTCACCCCGATACGGCAAATGGGCCGCGCCTGTTTGCAGAGGGTGACCCCGCTCTACTGGTGGACAGGCGCGGCAGGCGGTATCTGCTCTCGCTGTCGCCGGATGAGTTCTACCACACCCACATGGGCGTGATAGCCCATAACGACCTGATTGGCCGGGCGACGGGAGCCCGGCTGTACACCACCACCGGCCATATGCTGCTGGCCTTCTCCCCCACGCTGGGCGACTACGTCCAGGAGATGCCACACTCCACCCAGGTGATATACGCCAAGGACCTGGGCGCCATACTAATGTACGGAGACATCTTCCCCGGGGCCACAGTCCTGGAGGCCGGCCTGGGGTCGGGAGCCTTGACCATGGCCCTTCTGCGAGCGGTAGGGGAAAGGGGCAGGGTCATCTCCTTTGAGATGAGACCGGAGTTGGTGGAGAAGGCTCGAAAAAACATCGAGACCATAGTCCCGGACACGGCCAATCTGGAGATACGGGTTAGAGACGTCTACCAGGGCTTGGACCAGACCGTTCTGGACCGGATCGTACTGGACGTTCCTGAACCCTGGCACGTAGTCCCGGAGGCCGCCAGAGCTCTGGCTCCCGGGGGAATCTTCCTCAGCTACCTTCCCACCATTCTTCAGGTACACCAGCTTCACGAGGCGCTGGCGGATGACCCACACTTTGAGTTGATGGAGGCCGTGGAGCTGCTGGCTCGGCCGTGGTCGGTTACCCATCGCAGCGTGAGGCCGGAGCATCGTATGATAGGCCACACCGGCTTCATCACCACCGCGCGAAAATGCGACCCAAAGCAGGCCACGCCGGCAGAGGAGATCGCCCCGCCGGTTGACTGACGGTCCGGGCAACTCGCTTAAGGAGGTTGAGAATGGATAGAGAGAGCGCATGGGCGCTGGTTGAGGAGTACGCCAAGTCTGAGAGGCTGTTGAGGCACTGCATAGCCGTTGAAGCGGCCATGAGAGCCTATGCCCGCAAGGCCGGCGAGGACGAGGAGCTTTGGGGGATAACAGGTATGCTTCATGACTTCGATTGGGACGCCTGTCCCTCAGACGACCAGCACCCCCAGTTTGGAGCCGGAATCCTTGAGGAGCGCGGCTACCCGGAGGCGATAGTCCGCGCCGTCCTCTCACACGGCAACCACACCGGCATCTCCCGGGACAGCCTCATGGAAAAAGCCCTGTTCGCCCTGGACGAGCTTTCAGGGTTTGTAACGGCGGTGGCCCTGGTGCGGCCCAGCAAGAGCCTGTCGGACACCGACTCCCGCGCAGTTCGTCGGAAGATGAAGGACAAGGCCTTTGCCCGCAACGTCAGCAGGGATGACATGGTTCAGGGCGCCGAGGACCTGGGGGTAGACCTGGATGAGCTTATCGAGTTCGTAGTGGAGTCCCTGAAGCCGGTGGCAGGGCGTCTTGGCCTAAGCTCCAACCCGTAGAGAAGGCGCAAGCGCTACCTGGCCGCGGCGGACCTGGGCGTCCAGAGGACACGCGCCTGGAAAAGCTGCGGGGCCGGGGCGGCTCAGGCCGTAGCGGTTCGCGGCGCTTTGTTACGGGTGCGCAGGCAGCGCGTGCACAGGGATACCCTACGGAGGTTGCCGCCAAGGTCAATGGTGGCCCGTTGGATGTTGGGCATGAAACGGGTCTTTGTCCTCCGCTTGGAGTGACTCACGTTGTTCCCTGAGTGGCCTGCCTTGCCACACAACTCACACTTGGCCATTTCTCTTCTCTCACCCCGCGAATACGCTGCTCAGACATCATCCACAGCGGGAGTCCGGCGCATCCGCCACTTTGACGTATGCCAGTGGATTAAGTATAATTCAGGGACTTAGACTACCAGATGGCGGTTACTTTGGCAATGCCCAAGGCCGCAGCGCAAACCACTGCGTGACAGCCTCACCATATGGGAAGAGATACGGGGGCTACTATGTTCTCTCTGGACGCCGTTGACCTGCGGCGTATCCTCCTGCACGGCCGCATGGCCCTTGAAGCCAAGGTTGAGGCCGTCAACGCTCTAAACGTCTTTCCCGTTCCGGACGGAGATACTGGCACCAACATGCTTTTGACCATGAAGGCGCTGGAGGAGGCTACGGCCAAGGCTGGGGACGTCCCCGCTTCGCAGCTCATGTCCACTATGGCAAGAGGCGCCCTCCTGGGGTCCCGCGGGAACAGCGGGGTGATCCTGGCCCAGTTCTTCCAGGGGATTGCCAAGGGGCTGGGCGACAGAGACAGCTTCGACTGCCAGGCGATAGCTACGGCGATGTCGGAAGCCTCCTCAGCAGCCTATAGAGCGGTGGGTAACCCGGTGGAGGGCACCATGCTCACCGTCATTCGGGAGGTCGCCGAGGCATCCCAGGCAAAGGCGGCCGTCAGCAATGACGTCCTGGAGCTGTGGGAGGCCATATGCGCGGCGGCCAAGGACTCGGTAGCCAGGACTCCGTCCCTTCTCCCCGTATTGCACGAGGCGGGAGTGGTAGACGCCGGAGGGCAAGGGCTGTCCATTCTGCTGGAGGGAGCGCTCAAGGGACTTCTAGGAGAGGACGTGGAGGGTATTGAGCTTACCGCTCCGGAGATGGAACCGGCGCAACGCGGCGTCAGAGAGACGTTTATCGCGGCCACCGAGGAGGAGCTCTACGGCTACTGCACCCAGTTCCTCATACAGGGAGAGGCGCTAGACGCCGAAGCCCTGAGAGAAGAGATGCAGTCGCTGGCTACCTCAACCGTTGTGATCGGCGGGGATACCGTGGCAAAGGCGCATGTCCACGCACGGGACCCCGGCCCCGTGCTCAGCTACGCCGTAGCGCTGGGCACACTCTCCCAAGTGAGCATTGTCAACATGGATGAGCAGCATCAGGAGTTCATGGAGGCCCGGCGCAGTGAGCAGAAGCTCCAGCCTGTTGGTGTGCTGGCGGTGATCTCCGGCCAGGGTTTAGCGGATATATTCCTGGACTCCGGCGCCTCCGCCGTCCTGCCGGGGGGAGACACCATGAACCCCAGCGCCCAGGAAGTCCTGGACGCCGCCGGTGGCATCGCCGCCGAACGGATCATCGTCCTCCCCAACAACCCCAACATAACGCCGGTGGCGGAGCAGGCGTCCTCTCTATCCCCCACGCCCATGACCGTCATCCAATCCAGGACAATCCCACAGGGGGTCGCCGCGCTCCTCGCATTTAACCCGCAGCAGGACTTCGAAGCCAACGTGGAGGCTATGACCCAGGCCGTCTCCGGCGTAATCTCCGGGGCGGTATGCGTAGCGCAGCGAGCCGCGGAGCTTGGGGGCGTGAAGGTAGCCGAGGGCCAGCCAATGGGACTCTTGGAGAGGCAGTTAGTGGCGGCCGGGGATAGCTGCATCGGTGTGCTGCTTGATCTGGTGGGCAGGATCGATCCCCAAGACGGGGCGCTGGCCACCATCTACTGGGGCGCCGACACCCGGGAGGCCGATGCGTTGGAGGCGGCCGATGCGGTCCGCTCCGGTTTCTCCGGCGTGGAGGTGGAGCTGGCCTTTGGAGGGCAGCCCCACTACGATTACATAATATCCGTGGAGTGAGGAGCAAACCCCATGCCCGTTAAGGTTGTCACCGACAGCACCGCTGACCTGCCCACAGCTCTGGCGAAGGAGCTGGGAATAACCGTAGTCCCACTCAACGTACACTTCGGCACAGAGGTGTACCGGGACGGCGTGGAGATCTTCCCGGACGAGTTCTACCGGAGACTGGTGAGCAGCCCTCGCCTTCCAACCACGTCCCAACCCACTGTGGGGGACTTTCTGCGGTCGTACCAGGAGCTGAGCCAGGACACTGACGAGATCCTTTCCGTCCACATCTCAGCCAAGCTGAGCGGGACCATGAATTCAGCCGTCCAGGCCAGGGAGCAGTTCCAGGGAGACTGCCGCATAGAGATAATGGACTCCCTGCAAGGTTCCCTTGGGCTGGGTATGGTAGCCATAGCGGCCGGCCGGGCGGCCCAGCGTGGAGTCGGACTGGATGAGGTCGTTGAGGAGACCCGCCGCGCTATTCCCCAAGTCCGGTTTTTCGGCCTGCTGGACACACTGAAGTACCTGGAGAAGGGCGGGCGAATAGGAAAGGCTCAGGCTTTCGCGGGGTCTCTACTCCAGATCAAGCCCATTCTGACCACCAAGGACGGAGTGGTCCATCCCCTGGAGCGGGCGCGGTCCAGGGCCAAGGGCATCGAGCGTCTCTACCAACTGGCGCAGGAACACATGCCGGTTGATGGCCTAGCCGTGGCGTACAGCACCACTCCGGACGAGGCGCAAGCCCTTGCCCAGCGCCTGAAGCCCCTTCTGCCCGGAGGAGAGGTCTTTGTCAGCCAGGTGGGGCCGGTGGTAGGGACGTATCTGGGTCCTGGAATACTGGCGATCGCCTTGAGAATGCAGGGAGCGGGGAGTACCTAGCGATCCTGCAAGACCCCTGCAAAACGGCGGCGGAGCGCGTACTCCTGGGGGGCTTCTTCTCGACTCAAGAGACCCTTGCGCAACCACCTGCCGGACCCCGAAATCCCTTCCACCGCAGGCGGGTGAGCGTACAAGAAGCCGACCCGTCATAGCCGCTTGTGATACCCAGAAATGCTCCACCCTGAACTGAACACACTGAGGAAGATACTCTCGCTGGAGAGACAGAAGGGCTACGCGGATACCGCGGTGGTCGGCGGCTTGGACCGCTTTCTGACCGTACGCCTGGAGAAGCTGCCGGACGACCCACCCATAAGGCTCCCCCCGCAGGGCTACGCCTCCATAACCGGCGCCCAGAGGCAGACATGGGTAGAGGATACCCTGAAGCTGTTGGACGCAGAGCAGGAACCCAACACAAAGGCCGCCGGCGCCCCGGCTCCCAGGCGGACGGCTGCCGCATCGCGTCGGAGGGAGCCGGACCAGAGCCACACCCTCGCCTCTCCCGTAGCGGTTCTGCCTCGGGTCACCCCGGCCCTGGCCGGCAGGCTGAAGCGCCTGGGAGTGAGCGCCATACGAGACCTGCTGTACCTCTTCCCACGCAGGCACAACGACTTCGGAAGTCTCCGCAAGGTCTCCAGCCTGGAGGTGGACACAGAGCAGACGGTGATGGTCAACGTGTGGGAGGCGAGGGAGACGCTCCTGGGAGGCCATAGAAAGTCTACCGAAGCGGTGGTGGGAGACGAGACCGGAAATATACGCGTCGTCTGGTTCAACCAGCCCTATCTCGCCAGGCGGTTCAGGCCGGGGACGCGTCTCGTGCTCAGCGGAAGGGTGAGCGTCTTCAGGGACGCAAGGGTGATGGAGTCCCCCGAGTACGAGGAAGTTCAGGACGACGGGGAAGACCTTGTACACACCGGCCGCCTGGTTCCCATATACCCTCTGACAGAGGGCCTTATGCCACGGACCGTTCGCCGCCTGGTCAAGGGAGCGCTGGACAGCTGGGCTGCCCGCATCCCGGACCCCCTGCCGGAGGCCGTGCGCCGGCGTGCCGACTTGCTGGACCTCCCGCAAGCCGTCTACCAGGCCCACTATCCACAGGACTGGGAGAGCAAGGATTCAGCCAGACGGAGGCTTGCCTTTGACGAGCTGTTTATGATGCAGCTATACGTGTTCTCTCGCCGCAGGGAGTGGCGGGAAGCCGGGGGCGCTCCTCCGATGAACAGAAACCGGGATGTGCTGACCGCCATACTCTCTCGCCTTCCGTTCGCGCTTACGAATGCCCAGAGCAAGGCGTTGGACGAAATTCTGGGGGACATGGAGAAGGAGCGGCCCATGAGCCGCCTGCTCCAGGGGGACGTGGGCAGCGGCAAGACCGTGGTGGCTCTGGCGGCCCTCCTCTCCACCGTGTCCAACGACTACCAGGGCGCGTTCATGGCTCCCACGGAGGTACTGGCTCAGCAGCACTTCAACAGCATATCCCGCCTTCTGGAGGGGCTTCCCAGGCCAGAAAGCCATGAGACCTGGTTCACGTTCCGGCTGGACCCCTTTCCGCGTCCCATCTCCCTGGGCATCCTCATAGGCAGCCACAGCAGGAAGCAGAAGAGGGAGACGCAGGAGATGATGTCCAAGGGTGGCATGGACATGGTGATAGGGACTCATGCCCTTCTTCAGCAGGGGGTGGATCTCCCCGGCCTGGGCCTGGCGGTGGTGGACGAGCAGCACCGCTTTGGAGTGATGCAGCGGGCCTCTCTGCGTCAGAAGGGAGAAGCGCCCCACCTGCTGGTTATGTCTGCCACGCCCATACCGCGTTCCCTGGCGCTCACCCTGTACGGCGACCTGGACCTGTCCGTGCTGGACGAGCTGCCGCCGGGACGCCAGGCGATCCAGACCAGGAAGGTCCCCTCAGACCGCCGCCGGGACGCCTACGAGTTCCTTCGCCGCCAGGTAAGCCGGGGACGCCAGGCCTTTGTCGTCTGCCCGCTCATCGAGGAGTCGGAGACGCTGCAGACCAGGGCCGCCACAACCGAGTTCCATCGCCTGTCGACGGAGGTGTTCCCGGAGCTGTCCCTGGGGTTGCTGCACGGCCGTCTGCCGTTTAGGGAAAAGCAGGAGGTCATGGCCGGCTTCCAGCGCGGCGAGTTGGATATTCTGGTGTCAACGCCGGTGATTGAGGTGGGGATCGACAACCAGAACGCCACCGTCATCCTCATAGACGGCGCCGACAGATTCGGCCTGGCGCAGCTCCACCAGTTCCGCGGCCGGGTGGGCCGCGGCGAGCATCCAAGCTACTGCCTTCTGATGTCCGACTTCCCGTCGCCGGAGGCCAGGGAACGCCTGGAGGTCATGGAGCGAATGAGCGACGGCTTCGCCGTGGCCGAGGAGGACCTGCGGTTCCGAGGCCCCGGGGACTACTTCGGAACACGGCAGAGCGGCCTGCCGGACCTGCGCATGGCTCGCCTCTCCGACCAGGACATATTGGCGCTGGCGCGTCAGGAGGCATCGGCCCTCCTGACGGAGGACCCCAACCTGGAACTGCCTCAGCATCAAGCCCTGGCGCAGGGTCTGGCCCGGTTCGCCGGCTCTTCCCAGGAGGAGATCAGCTAGTTCTGTTCGCCGTCCGTCCCGCGCTGGGCTGCGGAGCTCACAAAGGACTGGAGCATGCTGGTGAACTCCATGGGGAATATGAACTTGGTGGCAGGGCTGCCTCCCAACTCCTTCAGGGTTTCAAAGTACTGGAGGCTCATTGTCCGGGCGTCTGCGCCCTGCGCCACGTTGTTTATCCTGTCCAACGCCGTGCTGAAACCGTCCGCCCTCAGGATGGCCGCCTGCTGGTCGCCCTCGGCGGTCAGGATCTCCGACTGTCTGGACCCCTCCGCCTTCAGTATGGACGACTGCTTCTCGCCCTCCGCCCGGTTGATGGCCGCCTGGCGGGAGCCCTCGGACTCGGTGATTTCCGCGGTCTTAATGGCCGCGGCGGACTTCTCACGCTCCATCGCAGCCTTGACCCCCGGAGGCGGGTCTATCTCGTTGATCTCCACCTGGCTCACCTTGATGCCCCAGCGCCCCGTAACCTCGTCCATCCTCACCTGGAGCTGGTCCCTGATCTTCTCCCTCTCAGAAAGCGCCTCGGACAGGCTTGTAGACCCAATTACCGCTCTGAGGGTGGCAAATGAGAGGTTTATGGTGGCTATCCGGTAGCTCTCGATCTCCATGACGGACTTGCGCACCTCGTCGCTATCCGGCAGGACCCTGTAGTAGATGACGAAGTCCATGTCCACCACCACGTTGTCTGAGGTTATGTACTTCTGTGTCGGCACCCTGTCTACCTGCTCCCGCAGGTCAACCTTGTAGGGTTGGTCCATGAAGGGCACAACCACCCTGAGTCCCGGCCCGCGTACATTCAGAAACTTGCCCCACCTCAGCACCACCATGCGTTCATACTGTTTGACAATTCGCCAGAATACCATGTGAACTCCTTTATCATTCCAGTTTTGATACCCTAAGAATCAGCCCGTCAAGGCCAACCACCTCCACCTTCTCACCGGCGCCAATCACCCCGCCATCGGCGACGACCGCGCTCCACAGCTCGCTGGTCAGGCGCACCGTGCCCTTTGGGGCCAGGTCCGAGACCACCGTCCCCGTCTGTCCTATCACGACCTCGGCCGTGGAGTCGCCTTCGGTCTGCCTCCCCCTGACCATAGTCGCCAGAACCCAGCCTCCACCGCCCAGCAGCAGGGCGGCCATAAGCAACAGCACCCAGAGGTTCACTCCTACCGACGGCATGGTGGGAGACGGAGCGCCGAAGCGGTTGAACAGCAGCAACCCACCTATTATAAAGCTTATTATAGCCCCTGCGCCCAAAATTCCAAAGCCCGCCGCCTGAACCTCCATGAACAGCAGCGCCATTGCCAGAATGATGAAGGCAACCCCCGCCCAGTTCACCGGCAGGTTGCCCATGGCCAAGAAGGCCAGAAGCAGGCAGATGACCCCCACGACCCCAGGTACTACCAGCCCAGGATTGAACAGCTCGATCATGATGCCCAGCCCGCCAACGGTGAGCAGGATGAAGGAAATGTTGGGGTCTGACAACACCAGCAGGAACCGCTCCACAAAGCTCATGTCTATCCTGCGCACGTCCAGCCCCAGGGTGGCCAGAGTGGCGGCGCCCGCGGCAGTCTCAACTGTCCTGCCGTCCAGGAGTTCCAGCATCTCCTCCACGTCCTCAGCTATGAAGTCCACTACGTTGAGGTCAACCGCTTCCTGCGACGTGTAGGCTTTGGCTTCCAGCACGGTTGCCTCCAGCGCTTCAACGTTTCTACCCCGCTTGGTGGCGATGTCCCGGAGGAGCGCGGCCGCGTCCTCCATAGCCTTGCTCTTGATGGTCTCCGGCAGCTCCGCCCCACCCGCGCCAACGGGGCTGGCGGCGCCGATGTTCGTCCCCGGTGCCATGACCGCAACGTTGGCCGCAGCGGTTATGAAAGTACCGGCGGAAGCGGCGTGAGCGCCGCCGGGCGCAACGTAGACCACCGATGGAACATCCGCTTCCAGTAGGGCGGTCACCATGTCCCTGGTGGAGGACAGGAACCCTCCGGGAGTATCCAACTGGACTATGATAAGCTCGGCCCCGTCCTCCTCGGCGCTGTCCACGGCTCTGTCCAGAAAGCCGGCCGTGGTGGAGTTTATGACGTCGTTGATCTCAATGAAGACGGCGTGGTTGGCCTGGCCCAGGGCAATCCCCGTCAACCCGCCCAGGAACGCCAGGGCCGACAGCCCCAGGACGATTGGGCGCAGCAACGCCTTGGACGAGAGCGAAACAGCCCGCATTTCCCAGGCAACCTCCAGATTCCATCATGCCCCCGCGCGCGCCTGTTGTCAATCTTGGCCCGTCCGCTGCTGCGTCGGTTGATATACCAGCCTCACCACCCCGTCCGCAAACGCGTGGGAGTCCACAAGGTCCAGCCGCGTAGCGGCGTGGTTTTCCACAAACAAGGGAATGCCCGCGCCCAGCAGCACAGGCATCATGTAGACCTCGTACGTATCCACGGCGCCAAGCTCGCGGAAGGCCCCAATGCTCTTTGGCCCGCCAAGGAGCCAGACGTCGCCCTGCAAGGCCATGCCTCTGAGGCGCTCAACGAGCTTTGCAGCGCCATCCCGCCAGGCGACGGCCAGTGGGGGAGGGTTGTCTATGGGCCGCGAGGTGAGCACGTAGGTGTGGCGGCCCTCATACGGCCAGGGGCCGAAGCCCAGGACCTGGTCGAAGGTTGCGCGGCCTATTACGATAGCGTCTATCTGCCGTAGGAAGCGGTCGTAGTCGTAGCCCTCCGGGTCGTGGAATGCGTCCAGCCACTTAACGCCTCCGTCGGCGGTCGCCACGAAGCCGTCCACGCTTGATGCAATGTAAACGCGGAACTTCATGGGAGATGCCTACCCAAAAGCGCTATCGCTTGGTGTACTGGGGCGCTCTCCTGGCCCGCTTGAGGCCGTACTTCTTGCTCTCCTTGATCCTTGAGTCCCTGGTAAGGAAGCCGCGCTGCTTGAGCGCCGGCCTGAGACCGATGTCAAAAAGCAGCAGAGCGCGGGCGATGCCGTGACGCAGGGCGCCGGCCTGGCTGGACACACCCCCTCCGTGGAGCTTGACCACCGTATTGAACTTGCCCTGGCTTTCGGTCACCTTCATAGGCTCCAGGATTGTGGACTGCCACGCCTCCAGTGGGAAGGCGTCCTCCAGCGACTTGTTGTTTATGCTGAACTCCCCGCGGCCAGGGTACAGCCTGACTTGGGCCACCGACGTCTTCCTCTTTCCCGTTCCATAGTAGTAGTGTTGCTCGGTCATCAGTTCTCCACCTTCTCATTTCCGGCGGACTCCCCGGACGCGCCTTCCCCAGTGGGCTGCTCGCTTGCCTCAGCCTCAGCCTGGGTTGGCTCCTCGACTACCTCATCGGCGGGCTGCTCGCTTGCCTCAGCCTCAGCCTGGGTTGGCTCCTCGACCATCTCATCGACGGGCTGCTCGCTTGCCTCAGCCTCAGCCTGGGTTGGCTCCTCGACCATCTCATCGACGGGCTGCTCGCTTGCCTCAGCCTCAGCCTGGGTTGGCTCCTCGACCATCTCATCGACGGGCTGCTCGCTTGCCTCAGCCTCAGCCTGGGTTGGCTCCTCGACCATCTCATCGGCGGGCTGCTCGACTGCCCCAGGCGTGGTTGGCCTCTCCGTCTTCGCCGGCTCAACCACAACTTCATCGCGGGACATGTCACTTATCTGGGCCCCGTGTGGGTGGGAATCTTCCGCATATATCTTGAGCCGCCGCAGCATCTGCCTGCCCAGGACGGTCTTGGGCAGCATCCCGCGAACGGCCTCGCGGATGATACGGTCCGGGTGGTTCGCCTGCATCTTGGACATGGGCGTCTCCCGCAGAGCGCCCGGATAGTGGCTGTGGCTGCGGTAGATCTTCTGGTCAAGTTTGTTGCCCGTCACCTTTATCCTGGAGGCGTTGACCACTATGACGAAGTCGCCCGTCAGGACGTGTGCAGCGTACATGGGCTTGTGCTTCCCCTGCAGGAGTACGCTCACCTCTGTCGCCAAACGCCCCAGAATCTTGTCCGAAGCGTCGAACACGTGCCACCGAGGCTCAACGTGGGACGGCTTTGTTGAGTACGTCTTCATTGCCTTCATACGGCTCCAATCTCCAAGAGCGCCTGCTCCTGCGCGTCCATCGCGTCCTCCGACCGGAACAGGGGAGTGGGGTAGTTCACCCGGAGCAGTGAAAGTCCAGCTGCCGGAAGCGCCCTCTCGGCGGCTCCGTGCTTGCCGCTTTCGGCCAGCTCCCTGAACCCGTGCAGGTCCAGCCTGCCCAGCCCTACCTCCAGCAAAGCCCCCGCCGTGCGGCGCACCTGCTGGTGTAGAAAACCGTTGGCCTCCATGTCCAGGAGTACCAGGTCCGCTACCTTGCCGACGGAGCATCTGAATACAGTCCGCCTTGTGTTGTCCAATCCGTTGGAAAGCGCGCCGGCAAAGGGCGCAAAATCCCTCTCACCCTCCAGGAGTCGGGCCGCCACTTGCATGGCGTCCGTGTCCAACGGCTGCCTGACGTGGTGGGCAAAGCCCCTGAGCAGCGGCGAGGGCGTGGCCCTGTTGAGTATCTTGTAGCGGTACTCCCTGCTGGCGGCCCACCTTCGCGGATCGAAGTCCTGGGAGACCTCTACGACCTCCCTTATCGAGATGTCATGGGGCAGATAGTGGTTGAGGGCTTGGAGAAATACCCCTTCAGCATGGGGGGAGCGGGTATCGAAAGCCACCACCTGTCCCTGGGCATGAACGCCGGCATCCGTGCGGCCTGCTCCCTTGACGCGCAGGCGCTTGCCGGTGAGGCTATGTATAACTTCCTCCAGCGTCTCCTGGACGGACCTGGCGTTTCTCTGGGCCTGAAAGCCGTGGTATGCGCCGCCATCGTACTCGACCAACATGGCAAGCCGACGTAGGCCCTCCGGCGCGGAGCCCATACCATCTCTGCCTTGAGTTGTCACTGGATCAGCTCCAGAAGAGCCATTGAGGCGCCGTCGCCCTTCCTGCGCTCCATTCTCATAACCCTGGTGTAGCCGCCTGCTCTGTCGGCGTACCGCTGGGCCAGCTCATCGAACACCCTCCTCACCATTCTCTCATCGGTCACGAAGGCCAACGCCTGGCGCCGGTGGCTCAGAGACCCCTTCTTGCCCAGGGTAATCACCTTCTCCACCATGCCCTGCAACTCTTTAGCCTTGGCCTCAGTGGTGCGGATTCGCCCGTGGCGGATGAGGTCCGTGACCTGGGTTCGGTACATCAACATACGCTGACTCGTGGGTCGGCTGAACTTGCGGCCTGATACGCCGTGTCTCATAGCCCCTCCGCCGTGGCGGCCTCCACTGCGGCTGCGTCGTCGTCACCCTCAGTGGGGTCGTCCTGCCCCTCCGGGCCGTCGCCCTGTTCGACACTGTCTGTCAGGTACCCAAGTTCCCTGAGCCTGGCGTTCAGCTCATCAAGGGACTTGGCGCCGAAGTTTCGTATCTTCAGGAGCTCCGCTTCATCCGTCCCCAGTATCTGGCCCACCTTGTTGATGTTGCTCCTCTTGAGGCAGTTGAGGATGCGAGAGGAGAGGTCCAGCTTCTCTATGGGAGTGTTGTACTGCTCCATTGGGATGGTTGCGGTGAAAGACGGCCTCTCCGCGGTACCCTCTCCGGCCTTGTCCGCGTTGGCGAACAGGAAGAACTGCTCCAGAAGAAGCTCCGCGCCCTTCTTCACGGCGTCCACGGGGCTGACCGTGCCATCGGTCCAGACGTCCATGATCAGCCGCTCGTAGTTGGTGATCTGTCCCACGCGGGTGCTCTCCACAATGTAGTTCACCTTGCGTACGGGGCTGAAAATGGCATCCACGGGGAGGACGCCTATGGGCAGGCCCTCGGTATGGCCGGCTGGCACGTACCCCTTTCCCTGCTCCACGTTGAACTCCACCGAAAGGCGTCCATCGGAGGACTCCATGTTAGCCAGCTCCACCTCAGGGTTGACTATCTCAAAGTCCGATGAGACGCTGATGTCCCCAGCCGTCACAACCCCTTCTCTGGCAAACTCCAGGCGCAGCTTCCCGGGCCTGTCCGCCAGGGACTTCAGCCGGACCGCCTTGATGTTGACCAGGAACTCGGCCACATCCTCCTTCATGTGGGGAATTGTGGAGAATTCGTGGAGTATGCCTTCTATCTTGACCCAAGTCACCGCAGTCCCCGGAATGGAGGTGAGAAGCGCCCTCCGCATGGGGTTCCCAAGCGTGACCCCATAGCCGGGCTCCAGGGGTTCCACGGCGAATTTGCCGTAGTTGTCCTGGGTCTCCAGTACCCGGATCTCCGGCTTTGGAGCCTCATCCAAAACCACTGCTGTTTGCACCATGTATGTATATCTCCTCCGCTATCTGGAGTAGTGCTCCACCACCAGCCTCACGTCTATCCCTGTATCCATCTCCGACGGCTCCGGGGCAGCCATCACGCGTCCGGCCATTTTCTCCGGGTCCAGGCTGAGCCACGTTGGCAGAGGCCGCCTGGGAATATCCTCCGCCATCTGGGCGTAGATACCGGTCTCCTTGCTGGACTCCTTCCAGACCACCACGTCGTCCACCTTGACCCGGTAGGACGGGATGTCGACCTTGCGGCCGTTCACCACGATGTGCCCATGCCGGACCAACTGCCTGGCCTGGCTCCTGGAATCGGCGAAGTTGAGACGGTACGCCACGTTGTCCAGTCGCTCCTCCAGGAGTTGAAGCAGGTGCAGGCCGGTCATGCCGGGAGTGCGCTGCGCCTCGTCGAAATACTTCCTGAACTGCTTTTCCAGAACCCCGTATATCTGGCGGGCCTTCTGTTTTTCCCTCAACTGGGTCCCCCAGTCGGACGTGCGCCTCCTTCTCATGGGCTGGCTTCCGGGGGGCTTCCTTCTCTTCTCAACGGCGCATCTGGGCGTGTAGCAGCGCTCTCCCTTCAGGAACAGCTTCACCCCCGCACGACGGCAGAGCCTGCAAACGGCATCGGTATACCTGGCCATGCTATCTCCCTCTGAATTTCTTCTGCTCCCAACCGGAGCGCGTCTCTTTGTTCATTACGTAACCTGAGTGGGCGTTCAGCCCCCCTATACCCGCCTACTCTTGGGAGGTCTGCAACCGTTATGGGGTATGGGCGTTATGTCCCTTATGATTGTGATGTAGAGCCCGGCGCTCTGAAGAGAGCGTATGGCGACTTCACGGCCGGAGCCGGGGCCCTTCACGTATACCTCTACCTGCCTCAACCCATGCTCCATAGCCTTCCTGGCGGCGACCTCCCCCGCTCTTTGGGCAGAGAAGGCGGTGCCTTTTCTGGACCCCTTGAAGCCGGCGGTGCCTGAGCTGCCCCACGACAGGACGTTGCCGCGTGGGTCCGTTAGGCTAACGATAGTATTGTTGAAGGTGGACTGGATAAAGACCTTACCTTGAGGAACGAACTTCCTCTCCCGCCTTCTGGCCCTGGGTCTTCGTCTGGTTGTCATCCCCGCCTCCTTATCTCCTGGTCCCGGCGCGACGGCGTCCGGCCACGGTCTTGCGGACCCCCCGCTTGGTTCTAGCGTTGGTCCTGGTGCGCTGGCCCCTTGCGGGCAGGCCGCGACGGTGGCGTAGTCCGCGATAGGAGCCTATGTCAATGAGCCTGCGAATGTTGCCGTTCACCTCTCTGCGCAGGTCTCCCTCCACCTTGTGGTCGTGGTCTATGGTCTCGCGAATACGCGTCAACTCCTCTTCGCTCAGGTCTCTGACCCTGGGGTTGCCATCTACGCCAGCCTTTGTCACCACGTCTTTGGCGACCATGGGGCCAATGCCGTAAATGCGGCGCAGGGAGTAGTCCAGCCGCTGCCCGTCGGGTATGTCTATGCCGGCGACTCTAGCCATATCCTGACCTCACTTCCTACCCTTGTCTCTGGTGGTGTCTTGGGTTCTCACAGATGACCCTCACCGTTCTGTGTCTCCGGACCACCTTGCACTTTTCACATCTTGCTTTAACCGAGGCTTGAACCTTCATGTCACCTCCGTCACTTGAAGCGGTACGTGATCCGACCCCTGGTCAGATCATAAGGCGAGAGTTCCACCAGAACCCTGTCCCCCGGCAGCACACGGATAAAGTGTACTCTTATCTTGCCGGAGGCATGGGCCAGTATACGATGTCCGTTTGCCAGGTCCACCCAAAACATGGCGTTAGGCAGAGACTGGGCCACCGTTCCTTCTACCTCTAGTCCAGGTTTCTTAGGCATTTGCTCTCGCAACCCGCTTTCGAGTTTGTGAACTTATTATAACCGAGTCAGCACCTCCGCATCACCATCCGTGATGAGTAGAGTATTCTCGTAGTGAGCCGAAAGACTTCCGTCCGCGGTCACTACTGTCCAGTTGTCCTCCAGGACCCTGGTCTGCCACCCCCCGATGTTCACCATCGGCTCTATGGCTATCACCATGCCGCTTTTCAGCAGCGCTCCGGAGCCCGGCGGGCCAAAGTTGGGCACTTTCGGCTCTTCGTGCAGCGCCCTCCCTATTCCGTGGCCCACGTACTCCCGCACCACCGAGTAACCCTTCTCCTCTACAAAGGACTGTACGGCCCACGATATGTCTCCCACGCGGGCGCCGTTTGTGGCCGCTGCAATTCCTCTCTCAAGGGCCTCCCTGGTTACGTCTATCAGGTCTGCAGTCGCGGGCGTGGTGGCTCCCACCCCCACCGTCACGGCGGAGTCGCCGTGAAACCCCTCCACAACTGCTCCCACGTCCAGGCTCACAAGGTCGCCGTCACGGATAACCCTGTCCCCAGGTATCCCGTGGACTATCTCGTCGTTAATCGAGGCGCAGATGGTGCGCGGGAACCCCAGGTAGCCTTTGAAGGAGGGCTTTGCCCCCAATCTCCGTATCTCCTGGACGGCAATGTCATCCAGATCCGCGGTCTTCATGCCCGGCTCTATGGCCTTCACCAGCGCAGCGATAGTCTTGGCGACCACCTTCCCGGCCTGGCGCATGGACTCGATCTCTCTGGGGGACTTAAGGGTGATGCCCCTGTCCCTGGTTGCCGCACTCGCAAAGAGTGGCCCTTTCTCCATCTCTATCCTTCCATCTTATGCCACGGCATTGAGAAGCAACTCCCTCACCGCTTCGATATTCCCCTCGCCGTCCACCTCCACCAGCCTACCCTTATCGCTGTAATACCCAATGAGCGGGGCCGTCTGCTCCGCAAACACCCTGATACGCCGGCTTACCGCCTCGGAGGCATCGTCCTCCCTCTGATACAGCTCCACTCCGCACTCATCGCACACGCCTTCCTGGCGCGGAGTGGCGTTCACCTCATGGTACGGCTTCTGGCACTGCCGGCAGATCCACCTGCCTCCCAACCGCAGTACCAGCTCCTCCTCTGAGACGCTTATGTTCACAACCTTGTCTATGGCTTCTCCCTGCTTCTCCAGGGCCTTCTCCAGGGCCTGGGCCTGCTCCACAGTGCGGGGAAAGCCGTCCAGCACGTAGCCGCCTTGGGCGTCGGGAAGCCGTATGCGCTCCTCTATCATCCCGATGATCAGCTCGTCCGGCGCCAGCAGCCCCTGCTGCATGTACGACCGCGCCGTGTTCCCCAACTCCGTGTTTCGCTGCTGGTGGTCTCGCAGCAGGTCGCCGGAGGAGATATGGACTATACCCAGAGTGTCGGACATACTCTTGGCCTGAGTGCCCTTTCCCGCCCCCGGGGGTCCTAGAAGAACTATACGCATCGCTGTGCTCTCTCCCTACTTGATGAATCCTTCGTAGTTTCGCATGAGCAACTGGGCCTCCAGCTGCCTCATGGTATCCAGAGCCACCCCAACCATGATGAGCAGGCTGATAGACGGGAGTTGAAGGGCGCGAATGTTCGTTGCCAGAGTGGCAATGAAGGGTATCACCGCCACAAGGCCCAGGAACAGGGCGCCTCCCCAGGTCACCCGTACAATTATGCGGTTCAGGTACTCTTCCGTAGAGCGGCCGGGCCGTATGCCGGGGATAAACCCTCCGTTTCGTTGCAGGCTCTCTGCCAGGTTCTGCTGCTTGAAGACGATGAGGGCATAGAAGAATGTGAACGCCACCACCAGGATGAAGCTGAAGAAGTAGTAGAAGAACTTGGTGGGGTCGAACAGGCGCTGAACGAAGTCCGCCGCCTGGCTCGCGAAGGAGCTGCTTGCGGGGTTGATGAAGTAGCTTGCCACCACGCCCGGGAATATCATGATGGAGAAGGCGAATATCAGGGGTATCATTCCGGCCGAGTTCACCTTTATGGGGAGGTGAGTAGCGCCTCCCTGGCGGTACATCCGCCCGCCGCGGAAGACGGCCCGCCCGTACTGCACCGGAATACGCCGCTCCGCCTCTGTGAACATCACTATCAGGTACACCATCAGGACCCCAATGACCACCAGAAGCGCAAGGCCGGCAAAGTTGTCCCTTTCCAGGAACCCCTGGCCTATTATCTGGGGCAAGGTGGCGACTATGCCTGCAAATATGATGATGGAGATGCCGTTCCCAATGCCCTTCTCAGTTATCAGTTCCCCTATCCACACCAGGAATACCGACCCAGCCACCATTGTTATTATTATGGACAGGGTGGGGAGCAGCAGGTCGCCCGACACGCCAATGCCCCCGATAGCTCCTCCCTGCTGGAGGAGCGTCAGCTGGCCGAAGGCTTGAAGGGCGGCAATGGGCACCATCAGATAGTGGGTCAGCTGGTTTATCCTCTGGCGTCCCACTTCACCCTCTCGGCTAAGCTCCTTGAGCTGGGGGAACACGGGAACCATCAGCTGCATGATGATGGACGCTGTGATATATGGGAAAACGCCAAGCGCAACTACGCTCAGGCTCCTGAGCGCTCCTCCACTGAAGACGTCCAGGAAGCCGAAAAGGTCGTTCTGACGGAAGAAGTCCGCAAGCGCCTGCCTGTCCACCCCGGGCACGGGTACCTGGGCCAGGAAACGGAAGACCACCAGCATGGCAAACACAAAGAGGAGCCTGGCCCTCAGCTCTGGCACCTTCATGGCCTCTATCACGGCCATGAGCAGCCTGGGCGCCCCGCTCTCTGATCTCGCTGCCTGACTCTGGCGTATCATATCCGTATCTCCACTGCGCTTCCCCCCGCGGCCTCTATCTTATGCCTGGCCTCCGCGGAGAACTTATGGGCGGTGATGGTGAGGGCCCGGTCGATCTCGCCTCGGCCCAGCACCTTTACTGGCAGGTTCAAACCACGTATCAAACGGGCCTCCTTCAGGATCAGGGGAGTCACCTCCGACTCCCGGTCAAAGCGGGCGGCCAGCGTATCCAGGTTGACGATGGCGTATTCCTGTCTGAAGATGTTCACAAAGCCCCGCTGGGTGGGCAGACGCTTCACCATGGGATTCTGTCCTCCCTCAAAGCTCGGCCGTACGCCGCCGCCTGAGCGGGCCTTCTGTCCCTTCAGGCCTCGGCCGGAGTACGTGCCCTGGCTGCTGTTGCCCCGTCCCACCCGTTTTCGCGAGCGGCGGGCTCCGACTGGCGCTCTAAGCTGGTCTAGTCTCATTCTTCTCCACGCTTTACCTGCACAAGATGCCTGACCTTGTGGACCATTCCCATGATAACGGGCGTGTCCTCCCGCTCAACCTCATGGTTGAGGCGCTTGAGCCCCAAGGCTCGGACAACTCGGCCCTGCTCCTTGGGGTAGCCTATGGCGCTTTTCTTCCACGTTATGCGTATCTTGCTCAAGACATCCTCTTGTAAATGTAGAACTGCTGCTGAGTCCGAACCTACGACTGGCCGCTGCCCTTCCTCTTGGCGATCTCCTGGGCAGGGTCCTTGAGCTTGGTCAACCCGTCTATGGTGGCCCTGACCACGTTTATGGCGTTGGCGCTTCCGATGGACTTCGTAAGAATATCGCGAATGCCGGCGGACTCCACCACCGCCCTAACCGCGCCGCCCGCTATCACGCCCGTACCGGAGGCCGCGGGTTTGAGAAGAACGGAGGATGCGCAATGGCTTGCCATTATCTGATGCGGGATGGTGGTCCCCTTCATCGGCACTGTGACAAGGTTCTTCTTGGCTATGGTCACTCCTTTGCGCACGGCGTCCGGGACAGCGTAGGCCTTGCCCAGTCCCATCCCCACATGGCCTTCGCCGTCGCCCACCACAACCATCACGCTGAATCCTCTGCGCCTTCCGCCCTTCACCACCTTGGTGACCCGTCTGATCTTCACAACCCTTTCCGTGAGTTGCGAGTCAGATGGTTCCGTTCTCCGCCGTTGTTCTGCCTGTAGCGTCATTAGAACTCCAGTCCAGCCTCTCGGGCTGCGTCGGCAAATGCCTTGACACGCCCGTGATACTTGTAGCCTCCCGTATCGAAAACCACCCGCTCAATTCCCCTCTCCATTGCCCTGCGAGCCAGCAGCGCTCCCACCATGGTGGACACCTTGCCCTTGGGCTGGGAGTCCCTGCTCTCCCTTATCTCCGAGTCCAGGCTGGAGGCCGCCGCCAGGGTGACCCCCTGAGAGTCGTCTATAACCTGGGCATAGACGTGGTTCAGACTCCTGAAAAGGGCCAAGCGCGGCCTTGAGGGAGTCCCCTCTATCTTCCGTCTTATCCGCCTGTGGCGAATGAGACGCATAGCTCTGCTATTCTTCACCTTGGACATGGCTACGCCCTTCTCCCAGCAGACTTGCCCGGCTTGAGACGTACCCTCTCCCCGGAGAATCTTATTCCCTTGCCCGTATATGCGTTGGGGCGGCGAACCCTTCTTATGCGAGCCGCCAGCTCTCCAACCACCTGCTTGTCCACGCCGTCCACATGAATGCGGTTGTTGCCCTCCACCAGTAGCGTGGCGCCCGGCAGGGGAACAATCTCCACTGTGTGGCTGTATCCCACCTGAAGGACTATGTTCTCCCCTGACTGCTGAGCGCGATAGCCTGCGCCAACCAGTTCCAGGGTCCGCCGATAGCCCTGGCTCACGCCTATAACCATGTTGGCCAGGAGCGCGCCGGTGAGGCCGTGCAGGGACCTGTGTTCCCTGCCATCGGTGGGCCTGGTCACTCTCAACTCATCTCCCTCTTGAAAAATGGAGAGGTCCGGGTTGAAGGAGCGGGTCAGGGCGCCCCTGCTGCCCTTTACCACAACCGTGGCCCCGTCTATTTCAACCTGCACGTCAGATGGGACAGGTATTGGCTTTTTACCTATTCTGGACATATCTCTCTACCACAAGTAGCATATGAACTCTCCCCCAATCCCCCTGCGCCGGGCCTCCGACCCGGTCATAACGCCCTGGGACGTGGATATTATAGCCACGCCCATACCGCCGTAGATATATGGTATCTCCTTGCTTCCAACGTATCTACGCAGTCCCGGCTTGCTCACGCGCTTCAGGCCGGAGATGGCCGACTCCTTCTTGTCTCTGTATTTCAGGCGGATTCGCAGGGTGCGCTGCGCCCCGCTGCGCAGGATCTCAAAGTCGTCTATGAACCCCTCGCTCTTCATTATCCGCGCTAGGGCCAGCTTGGGGTTTGACCCTGGCGCCGATACGGTATCGTGGCGCACCGCAACGGCGTTCCTTATCCTGGTTAGCATGTCGGCTATGGGATCGGTTAAGTTCATATGACTACCAGCTGGCCTTCCTGATGCCCGTAATCTCCCCCCTAAGGGCAAGGGTACGGAAGCATATCCTGCAAAGTCCAAAGTGCCTTATGTAAGCCCGGGGACGGCCGCAGAGGTTACACCGGTTATGCTCCCTTACGGTGTACTTCTGGGGCTTTTTCCACTTGGCTATCTTGGATGTCTTGGCCAATTAAATCTCCCTCAATCTACCCTACGGAACGGTATTTCACGGAAGTGTATTCCACTGTCGTGACCTCTAAGCATTGCCGTCACCGCCAACTCCCGCCGCATCGCGGGTGAACGGCATACCCAGGAGGTCCAGCAAGCGCATGGCTTCCCGGTCGGTGGAGGCCGTGGTGATAATCGACACCTGAAGGCTGCGTACGCGGTCTATCTGGCCGTAGTCTATCTCAGGGAAGATGACCTGCTCCCGGACGCCAAGCGAGTAGTTGCCGCGCCCGTCAAAGGCCCTCTGGGACACCCCGCGGAAGTCTCGAATACGGGGCAGCGCCGCGTTCAGCAGCCTGTCCATGAACTCGTACATGCGATTGCCCCTGAGGGTCACCGCCGTGCCTATTGGATCGCCTTCTCTCAGCTTGAACCCCGCTATAGACCTCCTGGCTCGCGTGATAATCGGCTTCTGGCCGGTTATGAGAGACAGGTCACGGGTGGTGTTCTCCATAGCGCGCGGGTTGGTCTTGGACTCTCCCAACCCCACGTTGATGACCACCTTCTCTATTTTTGGTATCTGCATGACGTTACGATAGCCGAACTCCTCCTGCAACGCCCCCTTGACACGCGAGCGGTACTGGTCCAGCAGGCGCGGAACCCTCGTGGCCTCGACGGGAGTCTCCTCCGGCGGCGCTTCCACAGCGGCCGACGCTTCGGACGCAGCGGCGTCTCCCGCGGGGGCCTCAGCGGCGCGGGGCCGCCTGGCGCGCGGCCTTCTGGCCGGCGGAGCCTCGGTTGCGGTAGCCTCTACAGCCTCCGCGGCTTCGGACGCAGCGGCGTCTCCCGCAGGGGCCGCAGCGGCGCGGGGCCGCCTGGCGCGCGGCGTTCTGGCCGGCGGAGCCTCGGTTGCGGTAGCCTCTACGGCCTCCGCGGCTTCGGGCGCAGCGGCGTCTTCCGCGGGGGCCGCAGCGGCGCGGGGCCGCATGGCGCGCGGCCTTCTGGCCGGCGGAGCCTCGGTTGCGGGAGCCTCTACAGCCTCCGCGGCTTCGGGCGCAACGGCTTCTTCCGCGGGGGCCTCAGCGGCGCGGGCCCGCCTGACGCGCGGCCTTCTGGCCGGCGGAGCCTCGGTTGCGGGAGCCTCTACGGCCTCCGCAGCTTCGGGCGCAACGGCTTCTTCCGATGGAGCCTCCGTGGCTCCAGTCTCCTCTAGTCTATCACTTCCCGGCATGAACTACACACCCTGACCTTCTTGGAATCTTCCAGAAACTTGTGGCTTACCCGCACCGCGCGATTGCAGTGGTCGCAAACCAGCATTGCCTTTGACATATGGAAAGGGGCCTCCTGCTGGACTATCCCCGCCTGGCGCACGTCCGGGCGAGAGCGGACGTGTCTCTTGATTATGTTGGCTCCCTCCACCACAATCTTGTCCTCCCTTGGGAAAACGTACTGCACCTTGCCCCGTTTCCCCTTGTCCTTGCCCGCTATGACCTGGACCGTATCCTCTCGCTTGAACCTCACTATAGCACCTCCGGAGCCAAGGATACTATACGCATGAATGCCTTGTCCCGCAACTCGCGGGCCACCGGGCCAAATATGCGAGTGCCCCTGGGGTTCAGGCTTTCCGTGAGCACCACAGCGGCGTTCTCGTCGAAACGGATGTAGGACCCGTCCGGGCGTCGGTGGGGGGCCGCGGTACGGACGATAACCGCTCGCACCACCTCTCCCTTCTTCACGGCGGCGGCGGGCGCGGCCTCCTTGACCGAGGCCACTATGACGTCGCCCACGCGGGCGTACCGCCTGCGCGTCCCTCCTGGGACGTTTATGCACATGACCACCTTGGCTCCGGAGTTATCGGCCACTGTCAAGCGGGAGTACACCTGGATCATGCCTCTTCCTCCTGGTCTTCGCCCGGGGTCTCATCGTTTTCGTCAACGTCGTCCAACTCCACCTGGGGAAGCTCCCTGAGGTTGACCCCGGCAGCGGCGTCCCCGGCTGCAATGACACGCGTCACCCTCCAGCGCTTGGTCTTGGATAGAGGGCGCGTCTCGGTGACGTTCACCACGTCTCCCACCTTACACCCGTTATCTTCGTCGTGGGCGTGGAGCTTGGTGACCCGCTTTACCGATTTGCCATACAGGGGATGGGTCTGGCGCCATTCGACGGCGACCACCACCGTCTTGTTCATCTTGTCGCTCACCACTCTACCCACCCTGGTCTTCCTGCGTCCTCTCAGCATGCTCATCCCTCCGCTATTCCCCTCTGGCGCATCACCGTCCTAACCCTGGCTATGGACTTCCGCGCCTTTCTCAGCTCCTGGGGGCTGTTGATCTGGCGCGTGCTCAGGCGAAAGCGGACGTTCATAAGCTCCCTATAGGCGCTATTGAGCTCCGACGTGAGCTGTTCATCCGTAAGGGCCCTGATCTCCAGAATATCCACTTGCGTTCCCTCTACTCCTGTACCTGCGCTTGGGCCGGTTGGCCGTCCGCCCGGCCTACCATGGCAGTGCTTACGGGCAGCTTCTGAGAAGCCAGCCGCAGGGCTTCCCGGGCCACCTCCAGCCTTATCCCGGACACCTCAAACATGACTCGGCCGGGTTTGACAACCGCCACCCAGCGGTCCACGCTGCCCTTTCCGCTGCCCATGCGGGTCTCAGCGGGCTTGGACGTAACCGGCTTATCCGGGAAAACGCGTATCCACACCTGCCCGCCCCGTCTGAAGTGGCGGGTTATAGCGCGGCGGGCGGCCTCTATTTGCCTGGCCGTGACCCAAGCGGTTGAAGTGGCCTTGAGACCATAGTCTCCAAAGTTCACCTCGTTGCCCACCTGGGCGCTGCCACGACGGCGGCCCCTATGCATTTTCCGGAACTTGGTCCTCTTCGGCTGCAACATCTTGTGTTTCCTCCTGCCCTCCCACGGTAACCTCTATCAGGCGCATCTCTTCAGCGTCTTCCTCCACCTCCACCTCCTTGGGCTCCGGCAGTATGTCCCCCAGGTATACCCACACCTTAACGCCAATGCGACCCATAGCCGTGCGGGCTTCCGCCAGGCCGTAGTCTATGTTGGCTCTAAGGGTATGGAGGGGCACGCGGCCCTGCATCACCTTCTCCCGGCGCGCTATCTCTATGCCGCCCAACCTTCCGGAGCAGATGATCTTTATGCCAAGGGCGCCCGCCTGCATGGCCCTCCCCACCGCCTGGTGCATGGCCCGGCGGAACGCTATCCTGCGTCCCAACTGCTCTGCAATGCTCATGGCAACCAGATGCGCGTCCAACTCCGGCTGGCGTATCTCCTGTACGTTCAGTCGAGCGCGTTTGTTCGATAACCCTTCCACGGCCTTTCGCACAGCCTCCACCCTCTGACCCCCGCGGCCGATTACAATGCCGGGCCTTGCGGAGTGAATCGTGACCGACAACTCCTGGGCGCCCCTCTCCAGCTCAACCTTGGATATGCCGGCCTCCGGAAGACGGGACATAATGGCCTGGCGTATCCGCAGGTCCTCCTGGAGCAGCGAGCGGTACTGCGAGGACTTGCCCGCATACCACCTGGCCTGCCAGTCCTTGATTATGCCCAGACGAAATCCCACGGGATGCGTCTTCTGGCCCATTACGCCACCTCCTCTTCCTCAACCAGCACCGTAATGTGGCTGGTGCGCTTCATAATCCGGCTGGCCCTGCCTCTGGACCTGGCCCTGAATCTGCGAAGAGTAGCCCCCGGATCGGCATGAATGGCGACTATCCTGAGGTCTCCCTGCGACATCATGTTGTTGTTCTCGGCGTTGTTGGCGGCGGACTTCACCACTTTGGCTACCTGCTTGGCCGCAGGCGTAGGCAAAAAGCCCAGGATCTCCAGGGCCGCGTCCACCTTCCGACCCCGAATGGTCTTGAGCACTCTGCGCATCTTCTTTGGGGAGACGCCCACGTTCTTGGCAACAGCTTTTACCGCCATCCTGCTCTCCTACCTTCTCACCTGGGTGGTGCGCTCGGACTTGGAGGAGTGGCCCCGAAAGGTCCTGGTAGCAGCGAATTCCCCCAGCCTATGGCCCACCATGTTCTCTGTAACGAAGATGGGGACGTGCCTGCGTCCGTCATGCACGGCGATGGTCAGGCCCACCATCTCCGGCATTATCATGGATGCCCTGGACCACGTCTTGATCACGGCCTTGACCCCGCTCCTCTGCAGGACCTCCACCTTCTTCATCAGCTTGGGGTGCACAAACGGCCCTTTCTTTATGGATCTAGACATCCCGTATATCCTTTCCGGTCACCACGTCCTCTACTTCCTCCGCCTTACAATCATGCCGCTGTCCTTGCTGCGACGCCGAGTCCTGTACCCCAGGGCAGGCTTGCCCCAAGGGGTCTTGGGCCCCGGCATTCCTATTCCTGAGCGGCCTTCCCCGCCACCGTGGGGATGGTCGTTGGGGTTCATGGCAGAGCCTCTCACCTGCGGCCTGCGGCCTATGTGCCGCTTCCTGCCCGCTTTACCCAGCTTGATGTTCTTGTGGTCCACGTTGCCCACCTGGCCGATGGTGGCCATGCACTCCGGGTTCAACCGGCGCACCTCTCCGGAGGGCATACGCAGAAGCACGTGGCTCTCTTCTCTGGCAAGCACCTGGGCGGACGTGCCGGCGCCTCTCACCAGTTGACCGCCCCCTCCTGGCCGCATCTCCACGTTGTGCACAGTACTACCCGACGGGATGAGCTTGAGGGGAAGCGCGTTGCCCACGCTTATCCCCGCATTTGGGCCGGCCTCAATGCCCGTTCCCACCGTCAACCCCTGGGGAGCCAGGTTGTAGCGTTTATCCCCATCGGCGTACTGTACCAGGGCAATGCGAGCAGAGCGGTTGGGGTCGTACTCTATGGCCACCACCTTGCCCGGCACCCCGGCCTTGTCCCGCTTGAAGTCTATGATCCTCAGCCTGCGCTTGGACCCGCCTCCCCGGTGCCGGACGGTCAACCGCCCCTGGCTGTTCCTTCCACCCTTCTTGCGCAGGGGGAGGAGCAGGGATTTCTCCGGCTTCTTCTTGGTTATCTCCTCAAAGGACGGTAGGACAACGCCCCGCCGGCCGGGAGAGGTTGGTTTTACGTTTCTTAGCGGCACTCTATGTACCCTCGAATATCTGAATCTTGTCACCGGCCTTCAGGCTCACCACGGCCTTCTTCCAAGAAGGTCTCTGGGACACCCTTCGTCCAAACCGCTTTCTCTTACCCTTGACGGTGAGGATGTTGACATCGATCACATTGACGCTGAACGACCTCTCTACGGCCGCTCTGACCTGGGGCTTGTTGGCCCGCGAGTCCACCTCAAAGGCATACTTGTTCTGCCCCTCCTGGAGGAAGGTGCTCTTCTCCGTTATCAGTGGCCTGAGAAGGACCTGGAAAACGTGCATCGGCATATCTTCACTCCTCCCCCTGGCCCTGGTCGTCCCCATCCGTCCTCGACTCCGCGGAAGCCCACAGCTCCTCCGCTCGCCGCACCGCTTGGGCCGTCATAATGAGACGGTCATGTCGCAGCAGATCCAGAGGGTTTATCTGAGGGGCCGGAAGGGTCTTCACGCGGCCGATGTTCCTAGCGGAGAGGATTACGTCCATCTGTGGGGCGAAAGTTACTATGAGGGCCGGAGTGGTTACTCCCAAGTCAGACAGCACCTTGAGCATATCCTTGGTCTTGGGCTGTTGCAACCGGAGGTCATTCACCACCAGCAGCTTCTCCTCGCGAGCCTTTTGAGAGAGGATGCAGCGTATGGCTCCCCTGTTCATCTTCTTGGGTATGCGCTGTGAGTAGTCCCTTGGGTGAGGCCCGAATACCACGCCGCCGCCTCTCCACTGGGGCGATCGATTGCTGCCCTGCCTGGCCCTGCCGGTGTGCTTCTGCCTCCAGGGCTTTGCGCCGCCGCCCGATACCATGCCGCGGGTCTTGGTGGACGCGGTGCCCTGCCTGGCATTGGCCATGTGGGATACCACCACCTGGTGCACCAACGCCTGGTTCATGGGGACGTCAAAGAGGCTTTCGCTCACCTCAATGGCGTCAACGGCTTCTCCGGAGGAGTCCCAAAGCGGAAGCTGCATCTTCTACGTACTCCTCCGAGATTCTTTTATCACCAACATTCCGTTCCTTGCCCCCGGAACGGACCCCCTTACCAGCAGGAGGTTGCGGTCCGAGTCCACCCGCACCACCTTGAGGTTGGATGCGGTTACCCTGCGGTCTCCCATGTGCCCGGCCATTGGGGTGCCCTTGAAGACCCTCCCCGGCGACGTGCCGGCTCCAACCGAGCCGGGCGCCCTCGCGCGGTCCGACTGTCCGTGAGTCTTGGGGCCCCCGCTAAAGTTGTGGCGTTTCATGCCTCCGGCAAACCCCTTGCCCTTTGATGTGCCGGTTACGTCCACCAAGTCTCCGGCCTGGAAAACCGTTGCGTCTATCTTCTGGCCTACCTGAGCGTCGCCCAAGTCGTCCACCCTGAACTCACGCAGATGTCTCACGGGGATCACCCTCTTCAGATGGCCGGCCTCCGGCTCGTTGAGCTTCTTTGCCTCTTGATAGCCAACCTGTATCGCCTGGTAGCCGTGTCGCTGCCCGGTCTTCACCTGCGTAACCACGCAGGGACCAACCTCAACCACGCTGACGGCCTCCACCGAGCCGTCCTCCAGGAAGACTCTGGTCATACCCTGTTTTCGTCCCAAAATGCCTTTCATACGTCTTACCAATAAACTAGGTCTTTATGGAGATGTCCACGCCCGCCGGCACACTGAGCCGCGTCAGGGCGTCGATGGTCTTTGAGCTTGGGTCCAGAATATCTATGAGGCGTTTGTGAGAGCGCAGCTCGAAGTGCTCGCGGGAGTCCTTGTCTATGTGGGGAGATCGAATGACGCAGAATCTCCTTATGGACGTGGGCAATGGCACAGGCCCGGCCACACCCGCGCCTGTACGCTCCGCCGCCTCCACTATCTGGGTAGCGGAAACGTCCAAGACCTTGTGGTCGAACGCCCTTAGCACTATGCGGATTCTCTGCTGAGGCATATTCTCTACCTCAATTCCTTTACCAGTTCTTGGGCCACCCCCTGGGGCACCTCTTCGTAGTGATCGAACTCCATGGACTGGCTGGCCCTTCCCTGGGTGAGAGAGCGCAGGGATGTTACGTATCCAAACGTCTCCGCCAACGGCACGTAGGACCGCACGGTCTGCACGGTCTCCTGGCCTTCTAGGGTACGGATGCGAGACCGCCGTCCGCCCAGGTCGCTCAACACTTCACCCAGGAAATCGCCCGGGGTGACCACCTCTATCTCCATGATAGGCTCCAAGAGCACAGGCGCCGCTCTCCTGATGGCCGCTTTCACGCCAATAGAGCCGGCCATCTTGAACGCCATCTCCGAGGAGTCCACCGGGTGATAGCTCCCGTCCACCAGGGACACCTTTATGTCAATGGTGGGAAACCCGGCCAGAACGCCGGTCTCCAGCGCTTCGATGACGCCCTTCTCCACCGCCGGAATGAACTCCCTGGGGATGGAAGCCCCCACTATGCGGTTCTCAAACTTCACGCCCTGGTTCCTCTCAAGTGGCGAGACCTCCAGCCACACATGGCCGTACTGGCCGTGGCCGCCGGTCTGGCGCACAAACCTGCCTTCCGCCCTTGCGGGACGGGTAATGGTCTCTCGATAGGATACCTTGGGCCGCCCTATGTTGGCCCCCACCTGGAACTCCCTTCTCAGCCTCTCCACCAGCACCTCCAAGTGCAGCTCTCCCATACCCGCCATTATGGTCTGCCCCGTCTCATCATCCACCTTGATCCTGAAGGTGGGGTCTTCCTCTGACAGCTTGATCAGGGAGTCGATGAGCTTTTCCTGGTCAATCTTGGTCTTGGGTTCGATAGCCACAGACACCACCGGCTCCGGGAATCGAATGGACTCCAGCACTACTGGCAGGCTCTCAATGCAAATGGTGTCGCCCGTGAAGGTGTTCTTCAGTCCCACCGCCGCGGCTATGTTGCCCGCGGAGACAACCTCCGCCTCCTCCCTGCGGTTGGCGTGCATGCTGAGAACCCTGCCCATACGCTCTCGGACGCCCTTGGTGGAGTTGTAAACGGAAGTCCCCGTCTTTACCTGGCCGGAGTACACCCGCAGGTAAACCAGGCGACCCACGTGCGGGTCCGTCATAACCTTGAAGGCAAGGGCGGAGAAGGGGGCGGCCTCGCTGGCCTCCATGCTCACCTCTTCGCCGGTCTTGAAAAGGACACCTTTGACGGGGGGGACGTCCAGGGGAGAGGGCAGATAGTAGCAAATGGCGTCTATCATGGCCTGCACACCCTTGTTGCGGAGAGCGCTGCCGCACAGCACCGGGATCAGGGTGTTCTTTATGGTAGCTCTCCTCAGCGCCGCTCTTATCTCCTCCGTGGTGATGGGTTTCTCTTCCAGGTACTTGTTCATCAGAATTTCGTCGGTCTCCGCCACCTTCTCCACAAGGCGCTCCCTGTAGTTGCGCACGTCCTCTAGCATCTCCTGGGGAACCGGGGCCTCCGTGGGAACGTAGTTGCCGTTGCCGTTCTCCGGGAACATCAGAGCCGTCTCCTCCAGCAGGTCTACCACACCCTTGAAGGCGTCCTCCTGGCCCACCGGGAGCTGCACCGCCACGGGGTTTGCCTTGAATCTGTGAGCTATCATGTCCACAGTCCGCTCAAAGCTGGCTCCGACCCTGTCCATCTTGTTGATGAAGCATATCCGCGGGACCTGGTATCTGTCCGCCTGCCTCCATACGGTCTCGGACTGGGGCTGTACGCCGGCCACCGCGTCGAAGACCACCACCCCGCCGTCAAGGATCCTGAGGCTCCGCTCCACCTCTGCTGTGAAGTCCACGTGGCCCGGCGTATCTATGATGTTTATGTGATGGTCTTTCCACTCGCAGGTGGTAGCCGCGGCGGTAATGGTAATCCCCCGCTCCCTCTCCTGGGCCATCCAGTCCATCACCGTAGTGCCCTGGTCCACGTTGCCTATCTTGTAGGTACGTCCGGAAAAGAACAAAACTCTCTCGGTGACGGTGGTCTTGCCAGCGTCAATGTGGGCAATAAAACCTATATTCCGTATGCGATCCACGGGAAATCCTCTCAATCCAACGCAAGGGGATCTGACTATCGACTTGTGGCGTTAATTCTCACCACCGATAGTGTACGAAGGCCCTGTTAGCTTCCGCCATGCGGTGCGTTTCCTCTCTTCTTCTCACTGCTGCTCCCTGCCCCCTGGAAGCCTCCTGAAGCTCCAGCGCCAGTCTCTCCGCCATAGGACGTCCTGTCCTCGCACGGCTGGCCCTGAGAAGCCAACGCATGGCTAGGGATAGTTGCCTACTGCTTCTTACCTCGATGGGCACCTGATAGGTGGCTCCTCCCACTCGCCGGGGTTTCACTTCCAACTGAGGGGTGGCGTTCCTCAACGCTTGGGTGAAGGTCTCCATGGGATCCCTGGAGCTCTCCTTCTCAACCAGATCCAGCGCCTGGTAGACTATGCGCTGGGCAACCGATTTCTTGCCTCTGGTCATTACCCGGTTGATGAAGCCGGCCAGATACACGCTGTTGTACCTGGGGTCCGGGGCTATCTCTCGCTTGGTAGCGCGTCTGCGGCGACTCATTATTCTAGCGTCCGGGCCTTCTCGATTGCTTGGTCCCGTACTTGCTTCGACCGCGCTTCCGGTCCGCCACACCCGTGCAGTCCAGCGCTCCTCTGATTATGTGATACCTGACTCCGGGGAGGTCCTTGACCCTTCCCCCTCTAATGAGCACCACAGAGTGCTCCTGAAGGGTGTGGCCCTCTCCGGGGATGTATGCCGTTACCTCCATGCCGTTGGCCAGGCGCACTCTACCCACCTTCCTCAAAGCCGAGTTGGGCTTTTTGGGAGTCACGGTGCGCACCTGAACGCAGACACCCCGCTTCTGGGGGGAGCCGCTTGTTCGCTTTACGCGATTCTTCAGGGAGTTGAAGCCATATCGCAGAGCCGGGGCCTTGGTCTTCTTGACCACCTTGACCCTGGGCTTTCTCACCAGCTGGTTCACCGTAGGCATACCGGAACGCTCCTTAAACCTTGCCAATCAAAGAATACCGTATCGGTTGCGATTGCCGAATAGTAAATGTATAGCCATA
Organism: Dehalococcoidia bacterium; assembly: GCA_965221925.1. Lineage (GTDB taxonomy): Bacteria > Chloroflexota > Dehalococcoidia > Lucifugimonadales > UBA2985 > JAPPHY01. The sequence continues at coordinate 2,106,734 of OZ244924.1, forward strand.
TAACGGTTTTGTCAACCTCTCAATTCTAAGAAGAGAGAAGCGCGTAAGTCCCCTGATGCATCGAGAATCAGTGAACGCGCAGTAAATTGTCGCAGATACCTCAAGCGCACGGCGGCCCAAGCCTCGCGAGGCGCTGCTAGCACGCGCCACTGCCGACCTTGCCGGGTCTGACGCGCAAGTCTTTCAGGGTTTCGACGTCAAAGGGGTCTTGACCAGCCTCCAGTTTTTCGATCCAAGCCAGGCGGCTGGGGCTGTAGTGATCTTCGCAGCCCTCCTCAGCCGACTCGCCGGCCCAGGTGAGGAACGCACGGAAATCTGCAACGGCGTCGGAGCGCCGGCCCATTACAGCGTAGACGAGGCCCCGGCTATCCAGCGCCGGGCTGCCCGGGTCCTCCTGCAACGCCAGCTCACAGTAGGGCAGGGCCTCCTCCGGTTGCCTGTGTACGCCCAGCTGCCAGCAGAGGGTGTTGTTCACAGTATAGTCCAGTGGGTCCAGTTCCTGGGCGCGTCGCAGGTCGGCAATAGACCTTTCCAGGTCTCCAATGGCAGAGAAGACCAGGCCTCGATTAAAAAATGCCATCGGCGAGTCGGGGTCAAGCTCGATCGCGCGGTTGAACTCACCCTGGGCGCGCTCCAGATCGCCGTCCAGCCCGCGTTGCAGGTAGGCGTTGCCGCGGTTAGCGTAGGCTGTCGCCAGGTCGGGCTGAAGTTCTGTAGCCCTCTCCAGGTCCCCGGGAGCGCTCATACGGGTGTAAACGGCGGCCCGGTTGACCAGGGCTACGGCAGATTCAGGGTTGAGTCCTATGGCCCGGTTCAGGTCAGTGAGGGCCTGACGCAGATCGCCCGGCCGGTCACGATCCATGAATGCGACGGCGCGGTTGATGCGCGCGGCGACGATCTCGGGGGATATTGCCATCGCCTGGGTCAGGTCGGCGATGGCCCTGGCAGCGTCACCTTCTCTGCCGCGAGCCAGGTAGGCCAGGCCGCGGCTGTTGTAGATGTCCGCCGAGCTGGGATAGACGGCCAGAGCCTTGGAGAACAGCGCAATGGCCTCATCCAAGTCGGCCAGCTCGCCGCCCTGGTAGGCGCGGCCAAGGCGGTACCACAGGCTGGCCAGGGCCACCGGATCCACGGGCGGTTGCGCCAGGGCCTGTATAAAGACGACCTTTGCCTTATCGAAGTCCTGTCGCTCCAGGTAAAGCTGGCCCAGTGTGAGCAGCGCAATGGAGCGCACCTCGTCGGCCAGGTCCAGGTTGATTATGGTGGGCAGTTCCGCCGGGGAGGACGAAATGTCAACCACGCTCTGGTCAATGGCCTCTCTCTGAGCCTCCGGCACGGTCAGAGTGGCCCTTACGCGGCCGCTGTCGTATTCCCCCCAGATGACGATTGTAGCCCCGGAGCGCCGCCCGGCTTCCAGAGCCATATCCTCGCCTTCGATCTCCTCCGGCCAGTCGGCGGTCCTCACGCCGACCAGTCCCGCTTCCCCTATCTGCCGGTCTATCTCAGCCTTGATGCGACCCCGTACGTTGAACCCCTGCTGCCCTGCTGTGTAGTTGACGAAGGACGCAACTACTATGAGTGACTCACCGGGAGCGGCTACTGGGAACGGCGGTTGGCTCAGTATCCGGCCAAGCGCTAGCGCTGCGACCGCTACGACAACCACCACCCCGACCACCGCTCCGGCAATGAATACGGCGTGTCTCCTCTGTGGCAGGGCGGTGGAGGATTCCGCCGTTCCCCCGGTCTCATCCACCGTCGTGGGCATCGCCGGCGCTTCCGGCGACTGTGTTTCGTCGACCGTCGGGGCGGCGTCCGGCGAGAACCCGGCCACCAGCAGCAACGAATCTCTCTCGGCGGGCGTCAGTCGAAGGAGTTCGGCGCATTTCAGGACGTCCTCTCGGTAGCGCGGGCGAGCTGTTACGCCCTCCTTCCACCTGATGAGGGTGAGACGGCTCACTCCGATCCGGCGCGCCATCTCTGCGTCCCCGATGCCGATTCGGGCCATGTATTCGGTTAGCAGCTCGGCGAAAGTTGACAAATGTTACATTCCTGCTATGCAATACACACCAAATGTAACACAATTGTAGTCGGTAATGTACGCGCCTCTTTGTCACACTGGAGCCGTCCACAGGGCAGAAAGATAGAAGGGGGCATACAGATGGAACGCATTATCAGAATCACGGGCATTACCCTGGGGATGGCCTTGCTGCTGCTGGCGGCGGCGTGCGGTGGCGAGGAGTCCCATTATACCCCTGCTGCAGACGGCGCGGAATCTGGATTTCCTGGTAGCGCAGGACGCGAGGACTCCTATTATACCCCTATACCTACAGCTACAGCCCAGTCACAGCCTACAAGCGCCGCCATGATGGCGGAACCCGCTCAGTCGGGCCAGACTCTCGCCCCCGTGGAAGATGGCTTCAACACCATAGGAGGCTCGGTCACCGTTAACGACGCCGCATACGACCTGACGTTCTTCAAGAACTACGGAGTCAACCCATTCATAGATACTGAGGATGACCACCTGTCGACCTTTGCTGTGGACGTCGATACGGCTTCCTATACGGTGGCGCGACGCTTTGTGCAAGACGGCAACCTCCCGGACCCCGATTCGGTACGCGTCGAGGAGTTTGTGAACTACTTCGACCAGGGGTACGAGCGGCCGGAGGAGGGCGCTTTCGCAATTCACCTGGAGGGTTCGCCATCGTCCTTCGGCCAAGAGAACCACTGGCTGATGCGAGTGGGTCTGCAGGGCAAGTCCGTCAGCGCCGAGGAGCGAAAGGACGCCACCCTTATATTCACCATTGACGTGTCCGGATCCATGGGCCGCGAGGACCGGCTCGGCCTGGTCAAGCAGTCCCTTAGGCTCCTGGTGGATGAGCTCCGGGACACGGACAAAGTCGGGATAGTGACTTACGGGTCCCGCGGTTCGGTACTGATGGATCCCACCGACGGCGAGGAGAAGGCCAGGATTATGGGGGCCATAGATTTGCTGCAACCGAACGGGTCTACCTATGTTGAGGATGGGCTGCGACTTGCGTACAAAATGGCATCCGGCGAGGTGGAGCCCGGCCGAATCACACGCGTCATAGTCCTGTCCGACGGCGTCGGCAACGTCGGAAACACTGGAGCGGAGTCGATCCTGAGGCAGATCAGGGATAATGTAGAAAAGGGCATCACCCTGACCACCGTTGGATTCGGCATGGGGAACTACAACGATATCCTGATGGAGCAGCTGGCCAGCGATGGCGACGGGTCTTATCACTACGTAGATACCCTGGCCGAGGCCCGCAGGATATTCGTCGAGAATCTTACCGGGACGCTGCAGATAATAGCCAAGGACGGAAAGATACAGGTTGACTTCAATTCCGATGTGGTCAGCCGCTTCAGACTGCTGGGATACGAGAACCGCCGTGTGGACGACCAGGACTTCCGGAACGATGCGGTGGACGCCGGCGAGATCGGCGCGGACCACAGCGTTACCGCTCTATACGAGCTGAAGCTCAGGGACGACGCCGACGGCCTGCTCAGCACAGTTCGAGTACGGTACGAAGACCCGGACAGCGGAGAGGTTTACGAGATCTACCGCCAGTTCAACCGAGCCGATCTGGAAGCCTCCCTTGAGCAGGCTTCGCCCAGATTCCAGATGGCGGCCGTGGTTGCAGAGTACGCAGAGATACTCCGGGAGAGCTACTGGGCGCAGGAGGGAAGTCTGGAAGACGTCGTCTCCGAAGCTAGGCGCATTCAGCAGCTGCTGCCGGAGGAGATCGACTTCGCGGAGTTCACTGATCTGGTAGTTCGAACGGAGAGGATCCAGGCGCTGCAGAACGACAGGTAGTCAGATGCAAGGCTGGTTCGCCCCTGATAGCTGTGGAGCAACGGAGACTTGTTGGGAGGTAGCGAGAGGGAGAGTTCGTGTGCTGCTGCTGTTACATCTCCAACCTGAATCTCAGCGTGAAGGTTCTCGATTTTGTCCAGTTGGGTTGGCCTGTTTTGACGGTAGGCAGCGCCATCTTCGAGATGCGGTTGGGGTTATAAGCATCGTGGATGTAGGCGCATGACCTCAGCGCCTGTGCCGTACGTGGGCAACTGCTCGGACTATCGCCGTACGCCGTACGCCGTACGCCCCTGCCGCGATGAAGCCCAGGACGACCAGCCCGGTGATAACCCAGACCCAAGCTGGAACGCCGTCGTCCTCTTCTATCGGGCGCGCGACCGTGGCCACCGGTGTGGCAGTCGGCGTAGGCCGCGGCGTGGGCCCAGCCTTCGCGGTAGCAGTGGGGCGCGGTGTAGCTATAGGCTCGGGCGCGACCGTCACCGTGGCAGTGGGTAGTGGCGCAGCTGTGGGCGCCGGGGTAGATGTGGCCGTTGGCGCGGGCATGGGTAACGCCCTTGGGGTGGGCACTGGCGCGGCTGTGGGCGCCGGGGTAGATGTGGCCGTTGGCGCGGGCATGGGTGACGCCCTTGGGGTGGGCACTGGCGCTGGTGGGGCTGCCTGGGTGGACGCTGTTGTGGGCGTGGGCCTCGGCGTAGGCGACGGGGTGGCCGCGAGCAGGGCGAACGGCGACGTCTCTGTGACCTCCGCGCAGGTGAAGGTTGCCCCGTCTATTTCGAGTGTGGACGATTCCAACTCCACCCACGCGCTGCCGTCGTAGCGGGCGAGTACGCTCGACCCCTCCAGGCACACAGTCGCGGTCTGTCCGGCTTTCAGGGGCGGGGCGAACGTGATGTCCACTGGCCCTGCGCGGAACGTCCGGCCCGTGGGCGGGGTAAGGCGGGCATGGTCGGAGGGAACCGGCTGGACCCGGAGGGTTACCCCAGCGGGCACGCCCAGGGCCAGGACGGTGACGCCGCCCATGGTGACGCGCTGGTCCGTGGGGAGCTCCGTAGTGGGCGTGGGCGCCGTGGTAGGCTCAAGCGTAGGCTCCGTAGTGGGCGTAGGGGCCGGAGTGGGGGCAGGCGTAGGGGCCGAAGTGGGCTCAGGCGTAGGCTCCGTAGTGGGCGTAGGGGCCGGAGTGGGGGCAGGAGTAGGGGCCGAAGTGGGCCCAGGCGTGGGCAGAGGCGCTCCCACATCTACAAGAACGCTCATCTCGTCCGCGGTTGAGGCGGCGTTGGAGGTGTCGGTCACCACCAGGGCAAATCTGAGGACCGCGTTGTCGGCCAGCCCATCCGGCGCGGTGAAGACCGGCGAGATCGTGTCCGCGTCGCTCAAGGCGACGCTGGGCCCGCCGGACTGTATCCAGGCGTAGGCCAGCGGCAAGCCCTCGGGGTCGATGCTGCGGGAGCCGTCGAGGGTTACCGTATCGCCTTCGCTGACGGTCTGGTCGGGCCCGGCGTTGGCCGTGGGCCGGTCGTTGACCTCGACGACGGTCAGGGTGAAGGTGGCTGAGGCGGATAGGGAGCCGTCTGTGGCGGTGACGCGTATGGTGAGCGTTGCCGGTGTGTCGTCCTCGCGGGGATCGCCTTTGAAGATGAGGGCATCGGTACTGGCCGTGAAGGTGAGCCACGCAGGGAGGTCGTCGCCGCCGTCCAGAGCCGCCGAGTGGGTGAGCTCGTCGCCGTCCGGGTCGTCGAAGGCCAGCGCCTGGTAGAAGAAGGAGTAGTCCTCGGTGGCCGTCTGAGGCCGGAGGGTGGAAGGCGTGGGCGGGCGGTTCGCCGGTAGGACGACAGCCAGTTGAAAGGTGGCCGAGGTTGTGTGCAAATCGTCGGAGACTGATACCAGGATCTCATGTGTGGCCATATCTGACTCCAAGGGAGCGCCGCTGAAGGCGCGAGTGGCCGCGTCGAAGTCGAGCCAGTCCGGCAGGGGGTTCATAGCCTGCCCCAAGAATGCGTCGTAGGTGAGGGAGCTGCTGTCGGGGTCGAACGCCTCCGGCACGGTGTAGGTGAACAACTGGCCCACAATCGCGGTCTGGTCCGACAGCGATGGAGTTGCGGGCGGGTCGTTGACCGCGGCGACCGCCAGCGTGAACGTCGCTGACGCGGAGGCCGGAGGCTCACCGTCGTCCGTGGCGGTGACGCGTATGGTCAGCGTGGCCGGCGTGTCGGGTTCCAGGGGAGCGCCGCTGAACGCGCGAGTTGTTGGATTGAAGCTGAGCCACGCGGGGAGGGCGCCGCCATCGTCCAGCATAGCGGTGTAGGCCACCGAGTGGCCCTCCGGGTCCGTGACCGCGGCGAAGGTGTAGCTGAACGGTTCGTCCTCGGTGGCCGCCTTGTCCGACAGCGATGGCGTACCGGGCGGGTCGTTGACGGGCGTGACGGCGATGTTGACCGTTGCGGTGTCCGTATGAGCGCCGTCGCTTATGGTGTAGGTGAAGCCGCCGGACGTGGTCTCCAGGCCGTTGTGGGTGTAGATGATTGTATTGCCGTCCTCCGACAGGACGACCGCGCCGCTGACCGCGGCGCTCACGCCGGTGACGATGAGGGGGTCGTCATCAGGATCGGAGTCGTTGGAGAGCAGCGTTGAGGCGGGGATGCTCACGGCGGCGCCCTCGGCGACGGTTGCAGTATCGTTGGCAGCGACGGGCGCGCCGTTGCGCTCGCTCACTGTGAGGGTGAAGGTCGCGCCGGCCGACGCCGGCGGAGCGCCGTCGTCCGTGGCGGTGACGCGGATGATGAGGGAGGCCGGCACGTCGGCCTCGCCTGGAACGCCGCTGAACGTGCGGGTTGTTGGATTGAAGGTGAGCCACGCGGGGAGGGCGCCGCCATAGTCTAGCATAGCGGTGTAGCTCACCGAGTTGCCCTCCGGGTCCGTGACCGCGGCGAGTGTATAGCTGAACGGCTGATCCTCCGTGGCCGCTTGGTTCGTCAGCGATGGCGCGGCGGGCGGGTCGTTGACCTCTTCGACTGTGAGGGTGAACGTTGCCGACGCCGACTGCGGCGGCTCGCCGTCGTCCGTGGCGGTGACGCGGATGGTCAGCGTGGCTGGGGTGTCGGCCTCCTGAGGAGCGCCGCTGAGGGTGCGGTCGCCACTATTGAAGATAAGCCACGCCGGAAGGGCGCTGTTGTCGTCGAGTGTCGCCGTATAGGTGAGCGTGTCGCCGTCAGGGTCGATGAACTCCGGCACGATGAAGGTGAAAGTCCGGTCTTCGGTTGCGGTCGGTTCTGCGATTGTTGGGGCTACCGCCGCCTGGTTCGCCGGCAGTACAACGGTCAGCGTGAAGGAGGCCCTGGACGACTTGGCCGACCCGTCGGACACCTCGACCACGACCACTTGAGGGCCGGCAACGTGTGCCCTGCGCGGAGCGCCGCTGAACGTGCGGGTTGTTGGATTGAAGGTGAGCCAGTCCGGCAGCGGGTTGAAGCCTGCGCCCAGAGAAACGTTGTATGTGAGGGTGTCTCCTTCCGGGTCGATGACCTCCGGCGTCTGGTAGATGAACGGCTGGCCCGCAATGGCGGTTTGGTCCATCAGCGTGAGTGTGCCGGGCGCGTCGTTGACCGGCGTGACGGTGACTCCGACCATCGCGGTGTCCGAAGCGACGTCGTCGCTGGCGGTGTAGGTGAAGCTGCCTGACGTAGTCTCCGAGCCGTCGTGGGCGTAGGTGACCATGGCCTTGTCCTCGGATAATGTAACCGTGCCATTGACCGCGCTGCCTACTGCGGTGACGCTGAGGGTATCGTCCTCGGCATCGGAATCGTTGGAGAGCAGGGCTGACGCCGTGACGTCGACGGCGCCGCCCTCGTCCACGATTGCGGTGTCATCGACTGTAACCGGCGCGTCGTTGACGGGCGTGACGGTAACTTCGACCGTCGCGGTATCCGCGGCCGAGCCGTCGCTGACGGTGTAGGTGAAACTGCCTGACGTGGTCTCAGAGCCATCGTGAGCATAGGTGACCGTGGCCTTGTCCTCGGATAGTGTGATCGCGCCATTGACCGCGCTGCCTACTGCGGTGATGGTCAGGGCATCCTCCTCGGCATCGGAATCGTTGGCGAGCAAGGTTGAGGCTGATATGCTCACGTCGCCGCCCTCGTCCACGGTTGCGGTGTCATCGACTGCAACCGGAGCAGCGTTCACTGGCGTAACGGTGACTTCGACCGTCGCGGTGTCCGCGGCCGAGCCGTCGCTGACGGTGTAGGTGAAGCTGCCGGACGTAGTCTCCGAGCCGTCGTGGGCATAGGTGACCGTGGCCTTGTCCTCGGATAGTGTGACCGTGCCATTGACCGCGCTGCCTACAGCGGTGATGGTCAGGGCATCGTCCTCGGGATCGGAGTCGTTGGCGAGCAAGGTTGACGCCGTGATGTCGACGGTACCGCCCTCGGCGACTGTCGCGGTGTCGTCGGCAGCTATGGGCGCGTCGTTGCGCTCGCTCACCGCGAGGGCGAAGTCCGTAATGGCGGATGCCGGCGGCTCGCCGTCGTCCGTGGCGGTGACGCGTATGGTGAGGGTCGCCGGCGTGTCGGCTTCCAAGGGTGTGCCGCTGAATGTGCGAGTCGCTGGATTGAAGGTGAGCCACGCCGGAAGCGACCCGCCATCGGCAAGAGTAGCCGCGTAGGTGAGCGTGTCGCCGTCCGGGTCGGTGAATGCCGGCGCGACGTAGCTGAAGAGCTGGTCCTCGACGGCAGCTTGGTCTGTCAGCGAGGGCGCTACCGGAGGTTGGTTTGGAGGCGCTTCAACCACCGTCAGCGTGAAGTCGGCCCAGCTTTCGAGCGAGCCGTCGTGAACTGCGACTCGGATGGTGTACTCGCCGATGTGGGGGGCGCGCTGCCGTCCGGTGAAGGTGCGGGTGTCCGCGTTGAATCTGAGCCACGATGGCAGCGGGTTGAAACCTGCGCCCAGAGAAACGTTGTATGTAAGCGAGTCGCCGTCGGGGTCGATAACCTCCGGCGCCTGGTAGGTGAAGGCGCGGCCCGCAATGGCGGTCTGGTCCGTCACCTGAGGTTTGGGCGGGCGCTGGTTGGCGTTCGGCGCCGAGAGGGTGAATGTGGCGGAGGTAGAGAGCATCCCGTCTGTGGCAGTGATGCGGATAGTGAGGGTAGCCGGGGTGTCGTCGTCCAAGGCAGCGCCGCTGAGAACGCGGGTGTCGGCGTCGAAGGTCAGCCACGATGGTAGGTCGCCGCCGTCGTCGAGCGCTGCCGTGTACGTCACCGGGTCGCCCTCCGGGTCGGTAAAGGCCGGCGCTTGGTAGCTGAATGGCGTTCCCTCGATGGCGGTCTGCGGAGGGATAGAGGGCGCGGCCGGCGGGTCGTTGACCTCTTGGACCGTCAGCGCGAAGGTGGCGCTGGTCGATTGCGTCCCGTCGTCCGTGGCGGTGACGCGTATGGTGAGGGTCGCCGGCGAGTCGGCTTCCAAGGGTGTGCCGCTGAATGTGCGAGTCGCTGGATTGAAGGTGAGCCACGCCGGAAGCGACCCGCCATCGGCAAGGGTAGCCGCGTAGGTGAGCGTGTCGCCGTCCGGGTCGGTGAATGCCGGCGCGACGTAGCTGAAGAGCTGGTCCTCGACGGCAGCTTGGGCTGTCAGCGAGGGCGCTACCGGAGGTTGGTTTGGAGGCGCTTCAACCACCGTCAGTGTAAAGCTGGCCCAGCTTTCGAGCGAGCCATCGTCCACTGCGACTCGGATGGTGTACTCGCCGATGTGGGAGGCGCGCTGCCTACCGGTGAATGTACGGGTGCCCGCGTTGAATCTGAGCCACGATGGCAGCGGGTTGAAGCCTGCGCCCAGAGAAACGTTGTATGTAAGCGAGTCGCCGTCGGGGTCGATAACCTCCGGTAACTGGTAGGTGAAGGAGCGGCCCGCAATGGTGGTCTGGTCCGACACCTGAGGTTTCGGCGGCCGCTGGTTGGCGGCGGAGGCGGGGAGGACTCCCCGCTGGTGCGACGGCGTCCAGTCCAATGACAGTGGGCCGGCCTTTCCCGCTGCCAATGCCGTGGTGGAGTGACTTAGTGGGAAGACACCTATGAGGGTGGCCGCCAACACGAGCAGAGGGGAGGCCAGGCCAAGCGCAGCTATGACTTCAGAGGGCGTGTTTCTTGGGCTCAGCAAGCCGGACGGTCCGACTTGGCGGTTCTAGGACCGTGGAGCCTCATCCGGCGGCGCCTGAAGAAAGAATAGCCCCCACCCGCGCCCGCTGTTCACTGATCACACTCTCCAAAGGTGGCAGGTCAGCCACCAGGGGGCCAGGCGACTGCTTCGCAAGCCGCAACTCCTTTCTCCAGCACGTCCTCCAGGCTGGACACCTCCGCAGGCGTGAAAGCTGCGCCTCCGGTGGACAATGAGAAGAGGTTGAGCGAGCTGACGTCACGCGGTTTGCATGAGATATCTCCAGCGTCGGTTAAAGAGTATGGAGGCATAGTCAAACTCGGGTCCCATTCGGGCGCCAAGGTCGTCTTTACAGAAGAGGTCCCGGGAAGAGTCGAACGAGATTCTGCTCGTAATCGCCCGACTTTTCGCATCCGGCCCCCACTCAGAGAAGATCCGGAGTGAGTCCCGCCAAGGACAATAGTAGGTATAGATTCCTCAATCTCATAACGTCAACGCCTATGACTCAGAAATGGTATCACACAACCTGTGGCTTCTGCGACCCATACACGATCCCCTCATTAGCAAATTTCGGATACAACCGTCCAACCCAGCTTCTTCGCTCTATGGGATTATCGGATTGCCCGATAGGGCGGCGAAGGCCTCGTCAAAGGTCCTGATTTCTTTGACGCCACGCCGTCGGCAACTAGCCAAGTGGCAGAGGTCCCGGGCTTGCAAGGTGGGATATTGCGCATGGAGCCGTCGGGCCAGAGTCACGTCCGCCTCTTCCATCGGCCAAACCTCAACTGCGACGCTCGCTATCAATTCCAGCGTCGCATCGAAGGTTTGCAATCTTCCGGCGGGCAGGTACGCATGGGCCAGTTCCTGCATGACCCCCGCTGAAGTGCACAATGGTGTGCCATTTCGGTTGGCTTCCACAAAGAAACGCTGGGCGGGCGTCTGGAGTGCGTGAGGGCGACCTACCGCGTACATGAAGACATTGGTGTCAACGAAAATCACGTTGTGGCAACCCCTCGTCCGCGCGACTCGCTCATGGCGCGCAAGCGCTCACTCCAGTCCGGCTCCGTCTTTGGACCTTCCAGCGCGGCGCATGACCTGAAAAACTCTTTGACGTCTTCCGGTGACTCGAACAGTTTGACGTGCTGGCGCGTTTCGAGGCGTTCACGAGCGGCTGCCCTCAGCCATGCGCTGAGGGACATCCCCTCCCGCCGCGCCTGGTGAACAAAGCGATCTCGGTCGGCGTCCGGCCTCCCGGTAACATTTACTTTTGACGCACTACGTGGCCTATTGCGCCCCCAGCGCTTAGCGGTTAGGAGAGCGATGACAAAGGCTGGTACGACGCAGCAGTGCGTGTTCTCGGACGTACCCGACTCCGGCGCCGAGTGTATTCTACAGCAGCGCCAAGCGGAACCTCAACGTGAAGGTTTTTGATTTTGAGAAGTTTGGCGGAGGAATGCAAAACCACATGGCAACAAAGCACCTTGATATAAGAAGCAAGACGACGCTAGTTACCGGTGCCAACTCCGGCATCGGGCTGGCCATTGCGATGGGTATTGCCAAGCAGGGCGCACGAGTCTTGATGGTGTGCAGGAGCGTACAGAGGGGTGCCGAGGCCCAGGACCTGATCGAGGCGAAGAGCGGCAATGCGTCTGTTCATCTACTGATCGCCGCCTGTCCTATCACGCCTCCATCCGCCGATTGGCGGAAGAAGTGAAAGCCCGGTTCGATAGGCTGCATGTTCTCATTTTTCATATGAGTTTAGAAATCTGTCCTTCCGCATCGCGGGCAGTATGTTGGGACGCTCTCAACGTAAGTGGTCCATTCAGTCCCACACTCACATTCCCAACCAACCTCCTCATCCTCCTGGCTGTTAGTCAATACGAGGTCGTCATAATCGAGCATCTCAGATGTCAAATCAGTCTCTCCACAGAAGGTGCAACCAGATGTTGTTGCCTCATATCCAGCCACATCGTTCCTGCCAATCTCGATCTCCTCTGTCCACCAATGCCCTTGTCGGGAACAACGGTGCCGAACAATTTTCAAGACGGGTTGTCTATCTTGAAAGCATTGATAGCACTGCTCATATTTCGTGACGTCGTACCTCGCCCGCCCACACCTACACCAGCGATGGTCTGACTTCGATGCTGGCGTCTTTTCAGCCCGTTCTTTTTGGTACTCCCGCTTGGCATCGGCCGTCCGCTCAATGTCAAACTGTACACCTGCATCACGAAGTCTTGAGAGGAAGACTTCTTCATTAGCCTTGTCGTGTTTAGCGCTGTTGCCTTCGTATGCAGAATCACGCACTCCGAGAACAAGGATGGTGGTTGATTTGGTGACGTTCTCATCAAGCCTACACCCGGCGGCTGAAGATATGGCAGCGAGCTCGCCACGCGGCATCCGCATATCACCGGTAAACACGACCACTTCGCCAAACAAAGGGCCGTCCGGGTTTCCAACCCGTTTTGAATAGACATCGCTATGAAAGGAGCGGGCAGACCTTTTGTCTTCAACGGGTTCTAGCTTCCACTGTTCAGGCACTTGGACAGCTTCCGGGGTTTTCAAGTCGAGCTGTACCCCGTAGCCATGCTCACCTCTGCCCATACTGACCGAGCAAGTCACGTAGTACCCGGCAGCGTCCAATGCATCCAAGCCAGGTGCTTACGCCTTCGCGTCCGCGCGGGCTAGATAGCCCATCACCTGGCCAGCAGGAGACAGAATACAGACTGCATTGGAGTCGTACGGATTGGCAGATTCTCGCTGTAGCGTAACTTTCACGGAGTGGTTGCCACGACCGTCGGTGTCCGCTTCAATCCGGTGCCTCTTGCCGCCAATTATAACCGTGAGTGGGTTATCAAAAACTCCTTTGCCTGCTGTGATCGATTCGACCGTCTGCATAGGGATATGAGTCAACCTTTGAGATGGTATTCCCCCATATTGATTTGCGGATGTTCAGAATCTTCCTGTCAATAGCCACCGCAATAGATAGCCTTCCATTGGTCACTACGGCTCCTGGCAATTCACCATCTTCCAATTCGGAAGATAACCTCCCGACTTCAGGCCGCCGCAGGAATTTCTCGTCAACACCGTCAATCTGTCGGAGTGCATCAAGCATGAGTTCATCCTCTCAATGATCTTACGTCCAGTCCAGCGTGAACCTCAGCCTGAAGGTTCTTATTTTCGTCCAGTATGGTGGGCGGTAGTGGACGAAATCGGGAACCGAGGCCGATTCGCTGGTCACACCATCGTTCGGCATAGGGATGGTGTACGTCAGCGTGGCCTCGTCTCCCATCACCTCGATGCCCTCCACGAAGTTGCGGATGAGCGCCTTCCGCTCTGGGAACGTCCCCTCTTGCAGGAACTCCCGGAAGTCCGCCACGTACCCCTTGATCTCCTCCGCCGTGGGAAGCTCCACCCTCCGCCGCTCTAGCTGAGTCTCGGCGTCCTCCTGCGCAGCCTCCAACTGCTCCTCCCGATGCCTCAGCGAGAAGATGCGGGGCGACCCAGGACCTCCAGCGTCAGATCGCTGGTCTCCAACGCCTCGTAGAGCTTCTGGAGCCTGCTCCGCACGTCTCCAAGCTCGGCGTCTATCGTCTCAAGCCTGCCGGCAAGCTCACCCGCCATGGCGTCTATCTCCTCGGCCACCAGCGTCACCAGCTCTACGATGGTCTCCTCGGTGAGGATGCGCTCCCTGATCTTATCGACGATGAAGTCCTCCACCCTGAGGGCGTTCAGGTAGCGGGCGCTGCACGTCCCTGCTCCCTCCCTGAACAGCGTCCCGCAGACGTAGTAGGCGAACTGCCCGCTCTTGGCTCCCTGACCGGAGTAGGGCCTGCCGCACACGCCGCACTTCAGCAGCCCGCTCAGCAGGAACTTGCTCCCCACTCTACCGGGCCTCTGCACCTTGGGTGCGCGGTCCCGCATCGAGGAGACCATCCAGCTTCAGACGGTGGCCGGGCACGCCAGCGTCACCGAGACGGGGTTGATGGACGCGGCAGTTACCGCCATCACGGGGACCGTCAACGTCGGCGTCGGCGGGTCGCGCACGAGCGTCCCGTTCGTCGCCAACGGCGAGACCCGCTTCCGGCTTCCCGTCGGAGCGGGCGAGGCCGTCCACGCCCTGTCCATCGAGGCCGACTTTGAGGCGAATCTCAGCATCCCGATGCCCCCGCTGACGCGGCTCACCCACCACCCGGCCCGGGTCGAACACGTCACCAAGACCGTGCACCTCCATCGGCCGGGGGACAGCGACTCGGACAGTGAGACGGCGACGGCCACCTGCGATGACGGCTCCACATCGTCCGCCACCGCGACGGCCTACGCCTACGTCCCCAGCGTCACCATCGCCAAGCAGGTGACTGTGGACGTCCAGCACCCGGAGCACGTCAAGGCGGAGACGGTGGAGCGGTCGCCCATTGGAGGGAGCCGTGACGAGGCCCTGGCCCTGGCCTCCAGCGTCTGGGCCGACGACCCCTTCGAGGTCCTGGTCCTGCCGGAGCCTGAGCCGGAAGAGCCGCCCGCCGAGCAGACGCCCGCAGGCGGGCTTAGCGACTGGTTCCGCTTCCTGGGATGGGAGTGGCCCTGGTGAGGCGTCTATTGACGGCAACCCTTCTGGCCGGGGCTGCGCTGGCGTCTATCGGCGCGGCCCCGGCCGAGGAGCAGGCCATGCTGGACGCCTTCGACAAGGTGTTGACCGCTATGGCCTACGCCGCCGCCGGACTCGCCGTCTTCGCCATCGTCTGGGCGGGCTTCGTCCTGATGGCGGAGGGCGCCGAAGAGCGGGGCGGCGGCAGGGCAAAGGCCGCCGTGGTAATGGCCGTCGTCGGCCTGGTGCTGGTGCTGTCGGCCAAGGGCATCGCCGCCCTCCTGCGCAGCGGCCTCGTCCCGTTCCCCACCCCCTAGCGCAAAGGAGACAACGAGTTGAAGAAGCTGTTGGAACGATTCAAGAGAGACGGAGCGGCCGCTCCGCAGATCCAGGAACCCACGGAGCCGCAGGCGCCCGCTCCCAAGCCGCCGCTGCCCCTGCCCCCGTTCTTCATGCTCTCCCACTTGGAGGAGGACGGACCCGTGCGGCTTGACGGGGTGAAGCTCGGCGTGTGCGAGGTGATGGGTCTTGAGATCGACGAGCCGAAGTTGGGGGCCTTCGCCGGGGCGCTCAACGCCCTGGACTTCCCCGTGCAGCTTGCTCATCCGCCAGCACCCGCCGCGCCTGGGGCGCCTTCGGGAGGGCCTGCAAGAGGCCCAGCCGGACGACCTACCCCCGCAGACGAAGGCGGCGGCCGAGTCGCTCCAGAGGCTCCTCACCGATCTGGAGGCCCGCGACGGCATCCTCGACCGGCACTTCTACGCCGTGTGCGAGTTCGGGCGGTTCGACGAGCTGCGCGGCCTGCTGGCGCGGGCCGGGCTGTCCGTCCACCCCCTAAACGGCAGGCGTCTGCGGATGCTGATGCTGGCCTCGGCCCTGGGCGGCGCCCCCGCCGAGATCGATGAGGAGACGCCGGTGGAGGTGGAGATGCGCCGCCGCGAGGTGCGCGTCGGAGACCGTCTGGTCCGCTCCCTCCACCTAGGCAAGTGGCCCCGCTCCCTGGCCCCCGGCTTCCTCCAGAGCCTCATGACCGCAGGCGCGCCGATGGACCTGTCCATCCACCTGGGATCGATTCCCGCTGAGCAGGCGGCCAGGACGCTGGAGTGGCAGAAGGTCAGGTTCGAGTCGGCCCAGTCGCTGTCCTTCAAGCGGGGCCGCACCATGTCGCCGGAGGCGGAGATCGCCCTGGAGGACGTGACCCGCCTCAGAGACGAGGTGCAGCGGGGCCGGGAGAGGCTCTTCCACGCGTCGCTCTCCATCACCCTGCACGCGAAGGACGAGGCGTCCCTGAAGGAGATGACCCAGCGGGCCAGGGCCCACTTCGCCGCCACTCTGGGCAAGCTCGATCCCCTGGCCTTCCGCCAGCGCGAGGGCATCCTGTCCACCCTGCCCCTGGCCCTCAACGCCGTGGCCGTGTGGCGGACCCTGGACACGTCCAGCATCGCCCGTCTCTTCCCCTTCTCGCCGCCCGACCTGGACACCCGGAGGGGAACCCTCTACGGCATCGACATGCGGGCCTGCGCCCCGGTGGTCTACGACCCCTGGGACGGCACGCACCTGAACGCCAACACCGCCGTCCTCGCGCGGCCGGGGAGCGGCAAGAGCTTCGCCACGAAGCTCGGCGTGCTCAGGGGCCTGACGAGGGGCGTGACCGCCTACGTCATCGACCCGGAGGGGGAGTACGCGGACATGGCGAGGGCGGCAGGCGGACGCGTCCTCTCCCCCGGCATTCCCGGCCAGGGCATGAACCCCTTCGTCATCGAGCGGGGCGACTCCGAGGAGCTATTGCAGCGCATCGGCAGCCTGAGACGGCTCATCGAGGTGATGGTGGGGGAGCGCCTCAACGCCGACCGCAGGGCCTCCCTCGACCACGCCCTGGCGGGCTACTACGCCCGGCCCAGGGAGCGCACCGGCTTCCGCGACTTCTACGCCTACCTCGAAGGAGAGGCGAACGACCTCTCACGGCTGCTTCGGCCCTTCGCCACCGGCAGCCTGCGCAACCTCCTCTCCGACGAGGGCGACGACCTGCTGGGCAGCGAGGCCCTGGTCACCGTCTTCGACCTGCGGCTGCTGGAGCCGGAGCTTCGGCCCGCCGCCGCGATGGTCTGCACCGAGACGGTGTGGGCCGCCGCCCAGGACCCCAAGCCGAGGCTGCTGGTGGTGGACGAGGTGTGGAGCATCATGCAGCACCCCGAAGGCGCGGCCTTCATGGTGTCGATGGCGAAGCGGGCGCGGAAGCACCGGCTGGGGTTGCAGTTCATCACCCAGGACGTCCAGGACCTGCTCTCCGAGGACTCCTCTCGCACGATCACCGGCCACTCCGGTCGCGCCCTGCTTCAGAACGCCGCCTTCAAGCTTCTGCTTCAGCAGGACGCCGCCGCTATCAGCACGGTGGGCGACGCCTTCGACCTGCCCGAAGACCTTCAACGCTGGCTGCTGTCCTGCCCCAGGGGCGACGGCCTGCTGCTGGCCAAGGGACACCGCTTCCCCGTCCGCATCGAGGCGACGCCGGAGGAGACCGAGGTCATCGAGTGGAGACCGGGCAGGGATTGAACCGGAGAACAACTAGGGGAACGGAAACGGCCCCGATAGAGGCTCGGAAAAGGAGGACAAGGCGAATGAAGAACGACGGACATCGGCATAGAGAAGCGATACCAGGGGACGAAGACCCCATCGACGACACATATGGAGAGAGGAGGAGAACCATGAAACTCAACGTGATAAGAAAGCTGTTTGCCAGCGACCCCAAGTCCCCCGTGCTGCTGGCGATCA
This sequence comes from Dehalococcoidia bacterium, assembly GCA_965221925.1. Classification (GTDB taxonomy): domain Bacteria; phylum Chloroflexota; class Dehalococcoidia; order Lucifugimonadales; family UBA2985; genus JAPPHY01. The sequence goes on from OZ244924.1 coordinate 2,124,061, forward strand.
CGCCGCCCAGGGCGGGGGAGCGCACCATGTTGGGCGTGGAGAACCTGCTCCAGTCCATCGCCGTGCCGGAGCCCTTCTCCCTAGAGCTGACAGGAAGCGCCGACGGCGTGACCCTCATGGCCCGCTGCCTGGGCGACCAGGTGGTCCGGAGCCAGATCGCCGCCCACTACCCGCAGGCGCGCATCGACAAGGTGCAACCGGAGTGCGACCCCCTGAGGCTGGGGGGAGGGCGAGCGGGCGTGGGGCATGACGCTGAGGGCCGACGGCCCGGAGTACGTCTCCATCCGTACCTTCCGGGACGACGACCTGCTGGACGCCGGCTCGGACCCCATCATCGCCCTGTTGGGCGCGCTGTCGAACCTGCGCCAGGACGAGCGCGTCGTGGCGCAACTCAAGCTGAACTCCCTTGGCCCCGACTGGTCGCAGGCCCATCTTGACAAGGCCCACAAGCCCGCCGTGGAGCAGCGGCGCGACCCATCCTACACCTACCAGACCAAACCGCTCCAGATGGACGGCATGACGATGGCCGTCCTGGGCGTCGGAACTGTCGCCGCCCTCCAGGGATACCTGTGGGTGCAGGCGGGCGAAACGTGGAAGACCGTTCTCCTGGGCATCGGCGTGACCGCCGCGCTGGCCGCAGGCGGCTGGGTCTGGCGCCGCTTCAAGAAGGCCCGCAACCGCGTCTACGACCCGAACCTCATCAAGGAGAAGGTCTCCCGTATCGCCTTCGTCGGGGAGATACAGGTGACGGCCATCCTGCCCGCCGACGCTGGACCCAAGCGCGCCAGTGAACTGCTGGGGCAGACCGCTGCGGCCTACCGCCACTACGACAACCCCGCGGGGGCGAAGCTCAAGGCGAGCAGGGCGAGGTCCGTCCTCCCCGACCCGGAGATGCTTCACCCCACAGGCCCCGGCCTGTTCGGCAGGCGCAGCGTCATAGGGGTGCGCGAGGCTGCGGCCCTGTGGCATCCGCCGGGAGCGCGTGACGAGACTCCCCTGTTGGGGCGGACGGGGTCGAGGGCGCTCATTCCCTCGGCAAGGGGCGTCAAGGGCGGCGCGCTGGTGGGCGACACCACCGCCGGAGCGCAGAGGGAGATCCGCTTCCCCGAAGACCTGCTCCGGCGTCACCACCTCTACGTGGCGCGAACCCGCATGGGCAAGTCCACTCTCATGCACCACCTGGTGACGCACAAGATGCGGGAGAAGGCGGCGGGCAGGGACGGAGACGCCATCGTCGTCGTGGACCCCCACGCCGACCTGGTGGAGGGCATCCTCGAACACGCGCCGGAGGAGATATCCGACAAGGTGCGGCTCATCGACCTGGCCGACAAGCGGGGCGCGCCCGGCATCAACCTGCTGGACACCCGCGTCTTCTCCGACCGCGACCGCACCGCCGACTCGGTGGTGCGCGTGGCGAAGGGCCTGTGGGACCAGTGGGGGCCGAGGATGCAGTCCATCCTGGAGCAGACCGTCAAGACCCTCCACGAGGCCAACGAGCGCACGAACGCCGACGAGCAGTACACCATCCTCGACGGCCTCAAGCTCCTGTCCGAGGACAAGAAGTTCAAGGACAAGGTGCTGGCCAAGGTCTCCAACCCCTACCTGCTGGAGTGGTGGGCCAGGGACTTCGGCAAGTGGGGTCACCAGTACAAGTCGGAGGCCCTGGCTCCCGTGCAGACCCGTCTCTCCTACTACGCATCGTCCAAACGGGCGCGGGCCATCCTCGGCCAGCGCCGCTCCACCATCGACATGCGCAAGACCATCATGGACGGCGGCGTATTGCTGGTGTCCACCTCCCAGGGCACGGCGGGGCGGGACGTGGCCGCTTTGGTGGGCGCATCCCTCCTCAACCTCGTGGACGCCGTAATCCGGGAGCAGGGAAGCCTGCCGCCCGAGAAGCGGCGGGGAGCCCTGGTCGTCGTGGACGAGATGCAGTCGATGCCCGGCGTGGACTACGAATCGATGCTCAGCGAGCTGGGCAAGTTCGGGGCCAGCTTCATCCTGGCCACCCAGAGCCTCGCCAAGCTGGATGACCTCTCCCGCACCATGCGGGACACCATCCTGGCCAACGTCGGCTGTATCGCCGTCTTCCAGGTGGCCGGAAACGACGCCAGGCAGCTGGTGTGGGAGCTGGGCAAGGAGCGGGTGACCGAGGACGACATCACCTCCCTGCCGGTGCACCAGTGCTACGTCCGCGCCACCGTGGGGACGGAGCGCATGGACGCCTTCTCAATGGCGGTCAGGAAGCCGGAGCCGGGAGACCCGGAGCTGGCCGAGCGCATCCGCGCATCCGCGTCCTCCTACGTCACGTCTGCGAAGGACATCGCCGCCGGGAACGCGGAAGCCGACAGGAAGGTCGGGGACTTTCAAAAGGGAGTGAGCGACCTGAAGGAAGAGCAGGAGAAGGCGGAGGACGGTCAGGCCAAGAACGAGGAGGATGTCCCTCAACCTCCCAAGAAGCACAAGGGACGCTCCCGGAATCCCAAGCCCCCGAAGCTGGAGTCCGACGACGGAGAGTCGTCGTGAGCCTCACTGAACGGACCCTGCTGGCGATGCGGCGGCTGGCCTCCATGCCTTTTCTCGACCGTCTGGAACTGGCCGCCGTGTCGGGAACGCCCGACCGCTCCACATACGACGCCGTGGACGCCCTGGAACGGGCGGGACTGGCGGCCTCGATCACCCACGCCACCGACTTGCTCAGGTCCACGCGGCGATACCGTCTCACCATCTCAGGGTTGCGGAGACTGGCCGAGGCCGAGGGCGTAGCTCTGGACGAGATACTCCGCACGCGCCCCGTCTCCGTCCAGTGGCGGCGCATACTCATGGAGCGGCTCGACGCCGTGGGCGTCATCTACCGCCTCGCGTCCTCCATCGCCGCTGAGACGGGACCCGTCCGGCTGCGATGGTACCGGGCCGCGCCCCTGGACGCCGCCGTCGTGCTCTCCGACGGGAGGACGCTTGGCATCGTCAGGCAGGGGCTCACGTCGGACAGGACGGGGTTCTCGAAGCGTCTCTATCGGCTCGGTGAAGGGCCGCTGCCCGGAGCGGTCCTCATGCTCATGCCCGACGAGGTGCGGCTCCGACACGCCCGCAGGGCGCTTGATGACTCGTCAGTGTCGGCCGTCCTCGCCCTGGAGCGGGACGCGGCATGGGCAGGCCCCTCGGAACCCGTGTGGCGTCTGCACTCGGTCGCCTCCGCCCTCGACCTACGCTACGTCCTGTCATCCTACCTGGAACCGGGCGGACGGCTGATCGCCGAGCCCGAGCCGTTGCAGGCGACCCCGCCGGAGGATATCGCGCTGGGAAGACCGGGAAGGCCGACTCCGCACTGGCTGCTGCCCGCCCTTCTGAAGCCCGCCGAGAAGCGTGTCCTCGACCTGCTCTTCGACTGGCCGGGCGTCGCGCCGGACGACCTGCGCAGGCTGTTCGGCGTCTCCCGCGGACGGTTCTACGAGACCGCTGCGCCCCTGGCTGAGGCCGGGTTGGTCAGACGGGTCGTCATGGAGGGCTGCCGGTTGGCCCTCAGCGACCGGGGGCTCTCGCTCCTAGCCCGGAGGGACCGCACCTACGTGGGCGCGGCCAGGAAGCGGTGGAGCGTCTCGCCCATCGACCCCAAAACCCCGCTGAAGTGGCGCAGCGTCTCCGGCAGGAGGAGCCGCCAGCTGCTCAGGAACCTCGATCACACGGCGGCGGTCCACGGTTTCGTTGCGGCGCTGGCGAAGCAGGCCCGCTCTATGGGTTGGGAGCTGGCGCAACTCGACCCGCCCATGCGGGCCTCCAGGCACTTCCGCCACCGGGACAGACTGCGCTCCGTCCACCCCGACGCCTCCGGCGTACTGCGCCGAGACTCCGCAACCTGGCCCTTCTTTCTTGAGTGGGAGCGTCGCGCCGTGCGACCTTCGACCATGGCGGCCCGCCTCGCCCCCTACCTGCGCTACTACTCTTCCCACCGTCCCGCCGACGACCACGGCGCACAGCCCGCCGTCCTGGTGGTCTTCACCGACGACATCGCGGCCACCAACTTCCGGCGGGTGGCGAGGGAGCAGATGACGAAGGCCCGCGTGGAAATCCCCCTGCTGGTCTCCCACGAGGGGCTGCTGGAGCGGGAGGGGCCGATGGGCCGGGCTTGGCGTACTCCCGATGGATGGGAAACCGTCCGCCCCCTTCCGAGCAGTTGAGAGAAGAACATCAGAGAGAGGAAGAGAACCATGCGTCTGTACTATATCGACGAGTCCGAGGGACCCACCTGCTACGTCCGCTCCGCCCTGGGCGTGGACGCCGAGCGATGGAACGACCTGTACGGCGACATACAAGAATGGAGGAGGGAGCTTCGCATGGGCTACGGCATCCCGCCGGACAGAGAGCTTCACGCCTGCGATCTGCTGGCGGGACGCGGGATGCTCTCCCGCAACGGAGGGGCCAACGAGCGGCTCTCCCCCGGTCAGGGCGCCGAGGTCTTCAGAAACGGCCTACGGCGCATAGAGGACGCCGCGTCCAACATCGGTGGTGTCGAGGTCATCAACGTGTGCCTCCGCAAGCCCGACGTGAATGCGTACGAGAAGGTCAGTCTCGACCGGCTGCTCAACCGCATCAACGCCTCGGTCAAGGCGGCGGGCCGCCACGCCTTCCTCATCTTCGACGAGGGCAAGGAGCGGATGATCACGAGGGCCTACCGCAGGCTCAGGATATTCAACCCCGTGCCCAGCCGGTACGAGAGGTGGGAGGAGGGTGAGAGGACCCGGAACATCCCCGTGCAGAACGTCATCGGAGGCCCAGCCTTCAGAAGCTCCGACTCGGACCATCTGCTCCAGATGGCCGACCTCATCGCCCACGCCCTGCTCAAGCAGGAGGAGGAGCCCGTCCCCAGGGTCGAGGACATGGGCATCCACGAAGCCTTCTCCATCCTCGACAAGGCCCTCAACCGCAGGGCGTCCCGGCGCGATCCCCAGGGAGTCGTCAGGCGGTGAGGAGAGGCACATTCACAGGTGAAGTCACCCATCGAAACGCGGTATAAAGGTGGGCATGAGGTGTCTGCTTTTGGCTTGCGCTTTCATCGTCGCCGCGTTGGGAGGGGCTTGCGGGGATACCGTTACGGTCGATGAGTCGCCCCTCGCCACATGGGACCCCAGCAAGTCCGACACCTTTCCCCAAGCGTCTTCCGGGGAGGGCACGCTCGAAGTTTCCGACTGGTGCGTGCGGCTGATGCTGAAGAACGGGGAGTCGGTTCTGCTCGTCTGGCCGGAGCCGACATCCTGGAACGCATCCGTCCAGGCGATCCAGTTCGTGAGCGTCTTCGGTGAGCGAATGGAGCTGCGAAACGGTGACCGGATTGCGGCGGGGGGTGCGACCCCGATCGTTGAGCCCAACTTTGTGTCGGCTCCTGATCCCTCGTGCGAGGCCGATGAGATGTTCGTCCTCAACTCCATGCGTCCGGTAGCGGACTGACCGCCGTCACCCTCGTCACCAACGGACCCGGCCATTCGACGGGGGCCTATCGCGGATGGGCCGTCGCTTCGTCCGCGCATATGGAAGCGTCGTTGGTCACGGCGTCACCGGCGGGCAACTTCGTCGGGCTCCCTTGCATCGGTGGCCGAATCGAGGGAACCGGCGATTGCCGCGCACAGGAGAGCCAGAGCCGCCGGCAAGTAGAACACCCCGATTGAGAATATCCCCACTACGCAGAACGCCATGAGAACCAGCGCGGGCAGCCACAGCAGCGCCTTACGCCTCGCCTGCCCAACGTCGGTGAACCGGATGGTCAACAACGCCATACCAGAAAGCAGTATGGGAACGGCCAGCAACCAAATCACCCAGAAGCCGTTAGCTTCCACCAACGTGGCGGTGTGTCTCGTAGTGGCATCGTTGATTGCGGTTTCACCGGCCGGAGTGGCAGTTACCGATACGCCCCGGTAGACGGGACCGAGTGCCATCCACAAGCCCGGCGGCCCAGGCCAACACATGGGCAGTCCATGTCGATATTGCCGTGGCGCCAATGCGTTTCAGCATTCGCCCAGTCTCCCGAAGTCTGTCCCTATGTTGTCCGCACCCACGAGGATGACAGCCCTCAAGGCGTATCGTAGCGAGGCGCCAACCGGTGCAACTGCACCCAGGTCGCGGTCGTGTACAGCAGGTGGTTGAAGCAACGCGAGGTGGCCTCCATCGTGTACGCCTCTATCTCCTCGTCGCTGGCCCCGCCTTCCTTGAGGGCGCTGCGCACCCGCTCCAGTATGCCCTTGGCCTCAGAGCTTTCTGCACTGTAGGCTTCGGGGTCCCCCAGCAAGTGTTCAGCCGTGGGGTACTCCCCAAAGACCTCGACGTGTACGTTCGGGTATCGCACTTCCATTCTGATTCCCTCCTGCTCGTTCGCCCCTATCTTGATTCGCCTTCCCTATCGTTTGGCCGCTGTTGGCAGCGGCTACGCTCGGTGATGCCGTCGTTCACTCCATCGGGAGGGGCGGCTGAAGCCACGCCATCTCCTGCGGCACCCCGAAGTGCTCCGCCACTTCCCACAGCTCGCTCAGACCCTCCTCCAGAGCCTCGCGCACGTCTATTAGCAGGGCGCGGGCGAAGTCCTCGGCCTCCCGCTCGTACCGGCCGCCCAGGCTCGTGTGGTCGCGTATCCACAGGTGGTTGCCGGTGTGGAGCAGCTTGTGCCCAATGGCGTGGGCGATCACCCAACGCCGCCACCGGGCATCCAGCCGCTCGGCCACGCCGATGTAGTGGCCCATCTGCATCTCCTCCTGCACCTCCAGCGGCCACGGAATCACCACCAGCCCCAGAAGGTTGGCGACCTCCTCGGCGTCCACCCGGCCGGACAGCCCCAGCTTCCGCCGCAGACACACCGCCTTCCGCTGCGCCCGCTTCATCTCCCATCCCTCTCCACCCTCCGCCTCTGATCCCGCACGAAGCGGATGAAGTTCATGATCGACTCGATGTCCTCCATTGGCAGGCCCTCTATGGCGTTCCGGAAGGAGACGTCAGCTTCCTTGAGTATCTCCGCCTCCACCACGTCCCGGCCCAAGAGCCAGTCGGTGCTCGTCTCGCACCGGTAGGCCAGCTCCAGCAGGTGCTCAGGCGTGGGCTTCATCTTCCCCGCCTCCCAGGACCAGACGGCGTGGGGGCTGACGCCGATAAGCTCGCTCACCTGCCTCTGAGTGAGGCCGGCCTTCAGCCTGGCCTCCTTGATGCGGGCTCCGATGCTCTTCCAGCGGTAGCCCCGGTCTTCGGTCATGGGTTCCAGCCTCTCTTGGTCAACGCTCATACGAGGGAATAATCACAACTTAGAGAATAGCACACCCGTTCTTGACATGCCATCTGCTCTATGATCATACTATAGCCTAAGTGACACTTAGAGTATGGAGAACTCCCAACTGCCATGCAACGCACCGTCGTCCTGCTCAAGACAAGGGCTCTCTGGGACCGCCTGGAACGGCTGGGCCGCTCCCAGAACTGGCTGGCCCGCGAGCTGGGCATAAGCCGAGGCTACCTGTCCACCCTGGTCAATGAGGGGCGCGCCCCCTCGGGTCGCATACGGCTGAAGATACAGAAGGTTCTGGGAGCGGAGGATTTCGATGACCTCTTCGAGCTGCGCCATGAAGACGACGACAACCCTTAGCTCTCCCCGTCTGTCCATTTACGCGGGAGACCCCGTCATCGACGGAAGGCTCGTGCCCCACGGGGACGGGGAACTACCCGCCGATTTTGCGGACCGGCTCATCCGCCTCAAGGAGGCCGCCGACGTTACCTGGGACGAGTTCGCTTTGCTATTGGGCGTGGAGATCAAGCAGCTCCTTAGGTGGACGGGCGGGACGGAGCCGTCGGGAGGAGCCTACCACTGTCTGGTGAGTCTCGCGCGGTGGATACCGGGCGGCCTGGACATTCTCATGGGAGACGACTTCCTGCACCCACTCAAAGAGGAGTGACAAGATGCCCCGCAAGCGCGTCAAACGGAATCAGAGACCGACCCATGTCCTTACCGGCGACTTTGCCCAGGGCCTGGAACTGTTCAAGGAAGCTTCCGGCCTGACCTGGGCGGAGATCGCCCGCTGTCTTGGCACCAGCGTCGTCAACCTATGGCGGTGGCGGCAGGGAGTCGTGCCCAACACGCACCACCTCCTGGCCCTCCAGGAACTGGCCGACGGCATGGGTCTGGGCCACCTCCTCCGCCAGGTGAGGGTGCGGCAGCAGCCCTGATCAGGCGCAGCGATGAAAATCGCCCCTGGAAAGAGCACCGCTCATGGCGTCTCCCAGAGAAACCGAATGGGCACCGCGTGGAGCCGGTCTCCGAAGCTGGCGCTCGTCTCGCCATCGTAGAGCACCACGCCCCCGGCGAACCTCCCGCCTGCGGCGTCTCTGAGCTTCTTAAGCCCCCGAAAGTCCGATGCGGTAACGGTCGCGCCGGCCTTGACCTCCACTCCCGCGAGAGCTTGAGCGCCCCGCTCTATCACGATGTCCACCTCGACGCCGTCCCTGTCGCGAAAGTGGAAGAACGACATGAGAGCGTCGTGCCAACTCGCCTGCCGCTGGAGCTCCCGGTACACGAACGTCTCCAGCAGCTGCCCCAGCAATGACCGGTCCGCCGATAGCCCGTCGGCGTCCACTCCCAGCAGCGCGCAGGCCAGCCCGGTGTCGCCGACGTGGAGCTTGGGCCTCTTCACCAGACGGCTCAGGCGGTTGCTGTGCCAGGACGGCAACTCCTCCAGCAGGAACACCTGCTCAAGCAGGACGACGTAATCGCGGATGGTGGGGCGGCTGAGTTCGAAGGGCGCGGCCAGGTCCGAAAGGTTGAACAGCGTGGCCGTGTTGGCGGCGGCAAGGGACATCAGCCTCGGCAGCACGTCCAGGGAGCGGATTCGGGCGAGGTCCCGAACGTCCCGGAGCACCTGGGCGTTGAGGTAGTCGCGGTACCAGGCGGTTCGCCGACGTCCGGCAGGCCGCATCAGGGCCGCCGGATATCCCCCCGATGCGATCCGCTCGCCGAGACTGCGTCCCAGCCTCTCCGTCCGACGTATCCCGAAGCCGCCTCCGAACAGGGCGTCGAGGAAGCTGGTCGCCCTCGATGAGGCCTGGAGTTCGCACTCGCCAGCGGATGCAGCGGTACCGTCTCCATGCGCCCCGCCAGCGAGTCCGACAGCGCCGGGGTGAGGAGCACGTTGCTCGAACCCGTCAGGAGGAAGCGGCCCGGCACCCGCCACCTGTCCACCGTCAACTTCAGCGCCGCAAAGAGGCCGGGAACCCGCTGCACCTCGTCCAGGATGACCCGCTCGGGAAGCTCGGAGACGAACCCCATCGGATCGGTCTCAGCGCTCTCCTTCGTTACCGCGTCGTCGAAGGTGAGGTACGCATAGCCCGGAGAACCGGTAGGCCGAACGCTCGAAGGGCGTCCTCCCGAAGCCAGATGCTCCGGCGCGCAGACCATCAGGGCGAGGGTGGTCTTGCCGCATTGGCGCGGGCCGTGAATCAGCGTGACCGGCGAGTCCTCCAGGGCTTCGGTAAGTCGCCGCTCCGCGAAGCGAGTGTAGAGCGCGTTCTCAGTCATCGGCCAATTGTAACTTTAGGTGTCGGCAGTTTGCAATATATCCAAGCGGCAGAATGGAAGATAAGGCTCCGCTCGATGAAAGAACGCGCCGCCCCCATCGGTCCGGCACACACAACCGACTCTCGGGGATTACACCGATGAAGTCCCTTTCGAGGGACTACGCGCCTGTAGTCCCTTCCAGGGGATAACGCTCCGCTCTCCCACCGCCCACACTGGTTGAAGGAACGGCGTTCGCTACCGAGGGGCTTAGCTTCGTCTCTGGCGCCGGACCCAATGAACGCGCGACGAGAGCATCGACTTGAAAGAAGCCAAGAACCATACAAGGCCGAAGACCTCCGGCAGGGATTCCCCGGAGCTAAGGGTGGTCGGGATCCACTACAACCCCGGCCCAGACGCCCAGGACCGCTTGCGCCGCCTCTTCACGCTAATTCTCGAACACACTGCCGAGAAGGGACAGACCTCACCGCCCGCCGAGGCCGACGGGTCCGGCAGCGAGTGCGAGGACAGCAATGCCGGTTGACTGGGACGGCCCAACTGCGCCGCAGCCTTCACCAGCCCGCAGGCTTGACGCGAGCCAGGTCGTCCCTCACATACCGCATCGCTTTCGCGAAATCTGCGTCGTTTGACACCATGACTGTCCGCTCGTACTGTAAGTTGAACCCGTCTTCCGGCGGGCGTTTATCTTTGACGCCGACACGCCGATCGCGGTATCATCGGAGCGAAAGTTGGCCCGGCGATGCCGTCAACACCCCGGGCCGTGGCGCCACCTGATCGAGCAGGCAGTGCGGACTAATTCTACTACTCGCAGGCCCGCTCCAACAGGAGGCGGGTCTTTTTGATTGCAACGGATGTGAGAACGAGAGGAGGCAGCCATGCCGGGAATCAAGGTGCAGCGCCGGAAGGCGAAGGACAATAGGGCAGCCATATACGCCCGCGTGTCAGACCAGAGCCAGGACGCGGAGGACAAGACCTCCATCACCGAGCAGACCTCCGAGATGGAAGCCTACTGCGAACGCAGGGGGCTGACCGTCGTCGCGCGCTACCAGGAGGTGGGCCAGGGCTGGTCGAAGAAGCGGCCTGAGTTCCAGAGGATGCTGGCCGACGCGCGCCAGGGACGCTTCGACACCATCGTCTGCTGGAAGTCCGACCGGCTCAGCAGAGGCATGTACCCCGCCGCCGCCCTCATGGAGGTCGTCGAGGCCCACCAGATCGACATCGAAGCCGTCATGGATGCCATCGACATGAAGACCTTCGGCCTCATGGCGGCCATCGGCAAGATCGAGCTGGACAACTTCCGGGAGAGGGCGTCGATGGGCAAGCGGGGCGCCGCCAAGCAGGGCCGCATTCCGGTCAGCAACGTCCCCTACGGCTACCGCGTCGGAGACGACGGCAGACCTGAGATAGTGGAGGACGAGGCCGAGGTCGTGAGACGCATCTTCCACATGTGCCTCCACGACGGATTGGGGGCGCGGGTGATAGGCCAGCGGCTGACGGCCGACGGCGTTCCTGTCGCCAACGGCGGCAAGCGATGGTGGGACGGCCAGATATACCGGATGCTCAGCAACGAGACCTACAAGGGCACCTGGTGGTACGGCAAGGCGCGCTACATATCCACCGAGGACGGGGTACGAGTCCACGAGAAAGACAAGGATACCTGGATACCCGTGCCGTTCCCGCAGATAGTGGACGAGCAGACCTGGGACACCGCCCAGAGCATAATGAAGAAGCGGAGAACCCGCTCCAGCCGCAACACGAAGATATTCTACCTGTTGCAGCACCTGGTCCGGTGCACGGGGTGCGGGATGCTCATGGGCTGCATGGCGACCAGGAAGCGGACGGTGAAGCGCAACGGCAAGGTCTACAAGTACGAGATGGAGACTCCACGCCGCTACTACAAATGCTACGGCGTGCAGCACTTCCGCACGGGATGCCGGAAGCACACGATGATCCGGGCGGAGCGGCTGGAGGGCCTGGTCTGGAGCGAGGTCAAGAAGGTGATACAGAACCCCGGCCTCATCGTCGCCGGCATCGAGGCCTTGGACTCTCAGGAAGGCGAGGGGTTGGACAAGCAGGTCGCCAGGACGGAGCGCGAGCTTGAAAAGGTGCAGTTCGAGGAAGACAGGGCCATCAGGCTCTACGTGTCTGGGAAGATAACCGAGGAGCAACTGGACCGTCAGCGCAAGTTCATCACGGAGCGTCTGGAAACGCTGCGCGAAAAGCTGGCTGGCTACCAGGCCAGAGAGACCGCCGAAATGGAGAAACGGATGTTGGGGGAGCATGTGGTGGAGTGGGCGGGCAGGGTTGGCGACGGGCTCGACGACCTGCCCCAGGAGAAGCGTCGGGAAGCGCTGAGGCTGCTTCTGGATGAGGTGACCATCGACGGGGAGAACAACGTCAATCTCACGCTGGCAATCCCAACGGAAGAGTTGGTGTCGATTGGAACACCGGTATCAGGTTCTCCGAGTAGAACTCGTCCACCGACTCGATGATGGCCTCCATGAGCTTGCCGGTGGAGGTGTCGTCGGCCTGCTCGGTGATGGAGACGACGCGGACGCCGCGCCGCCGGAGCATGGCCTTGAAGGCGACGGCGTGCTCTCGCTTTCGGGTGAATCTCGAGAATTTCCAAACGAGAATCTCCCTGAAAGGGGACTCCGGCTTGGCCGCCTCGTCGAGCATCCTTTGGAACTGGGGCCGGTCGGCGATGCGTCCGCTCTCGGCCTCGTCCACGTATTCGCGGGCGACCAGGTAGTCGTTCTTCTCGGCGTAGTCCCGGAGCGCCCTAAGCTGGGCGGAGATGGACAGGTCCACATCCTGCCGGTAGCTGGACACCCTAGCGTAGAGGGCCGCCGGCGTCAGATCGAGTCGGTCATTCATCAGTCTCTCCTCCTCGTGTCTTCCTGTTCGTTCTGGCGGGAGCGCAGCCGCTCCAGCCGCTCCAGTCTGCGCCACTCCCTCTCCTCCATGAACAGGCGGATGGCCTGGCGGAGCAGCTCGCTGACGGAGAGGTTCTCATCCTTCATCACCCGGCGCACCTGCGCCTCCATCTCCGGGGGCAGGGAGAAGGTGAGGGTCTTGGACTTTCTGGGGGTGAACACTCTCTTTTTGCCTCCTGCTGTAGTGTATGGTCTTACTCTACACTGTCAGGGCACGGGACTCAACCGCTACCAGGGGCCGACCGCCACCGGCCTGCGCCCGGGCATGTCCGAGGCGACCATCTGGGGTCCCAGGACGGCGGAGTAGTCTTCGGGCACGGCGACGATGACCACCCTCATCAGCTCGCCATTCCGGATCACGGGCCGGGCTAAGGCGGCGCAGCCGCCGTCCTGGGCGTATCGCGCTGTGCCGTAGCGGGCGGCCTGCTCCGCCAGGGAGCCGGGGGGGATGGGCCTGCCCCTGCGGGGCAAGCCTCCCCGCTCACCGCAGATGGGGAACGTGGCCGGCGTGCCAAAGCCCCGCGTCCGGCGCACCACCTTCGCCCGCAGGTTGAGCGGGTCGGTCCAGCCTGCGGGGTCGCTCTTATCCTCCCGCGCGTACAGGACGGCCATGAAGGGCGGCTGCCTCAGCACCTCGGCCAGCCGGATGGTCACGGTGGCGTAGGAGCATTGGAACGCCCGCTGCAACTTCAGCACGTCCAGCCCCCACTCCAGGGCCAACGGCTCGAAGGCCCTCGGCTGCATCAGCGCCGCCGCCGCGAATCGCTCGGCCTGCGTGCACACCGCCCGCTCCGGCTGGGAGCCGGAGTCCATGTCGCAGAGGGTCTCGTGGATGATCTCGTAGGTCTCGTGGACCACCGAGTAGTCCTGCGTCCCGGCCCACATGTCCTCCCGGTAGTGGATGTCGTAGCCGCCCCCCCGCGCGCTGTAGTGGATGCCCTTCACATCCAGATGCCTCCTGCTCGACACCTCCCCGAACCCGGTCTGTTTCAGCAGGGAGCGCAGCTCGTCCATCGTGGGTCGGGCGGGCACGTCGAAGTAGCGTACGAAGCGGGCGGCGAGGCGCTCCGGGTCCAGGGCCTCGTGGGGGGAGTCGTCCAGCAGCCTTCGGCAGAAGTCCTCTCTCGTCCTGTTCATTCCAGCAGCCTCTTGTTGGCGAATCGCTCGTACATCTCGACGATGAACCGCTTGGTCTTCAGGGTGATGGGGCCGTCGGGCCGGGTGCCCACGCGGAACACGGGATCGGCCAGCACGTACTGGTAGGCCCGCTCGATCTCCATCGCCTCGCCGCCGTAGGGGTCGGGCTGGTCCACGCGCCCGGCCCGCTTCATCAGCTCGTCTGCGTCCACGTTGTAGAGGGCGGCCAGCTTGCCAATCATGTTGGAGCCGGGCTTCCGGCCACCCCGCTCAATCTGGGAGAGGTAGGAGCTGGAGATGCCGGTGCGCCGGGTCACGTCCCGCAGGCTGAGGTCTCCCCGCAGCCGTCTGAGCAGCGGCCCGATTTCGTCATCGCCCTCGATGGCCTCTCGGTCGTCCATCTCCCGGTCGTCGTCAAGCTCATCCATGATGTCTCCCTCTTGCATCCATAGTTGCGAACAGCATCGCGCACGACGTGCCTGCTACATTACAGCTACATTGTTGCTAACTAATTGTTACATCAGAGTAAGCAATTGTCAATATATCCTTCTATATGCCCGAAATATGCCTCTCGACCATTGTCTCCACGTACTCTCTATTGCTACACTTACGCCCACAGAACACATAATCTAACACCTGGCCCACTATACATCCCCGACGCCCCGAAGGGCCACCCCTTCAGGGCGCGCCGGACCCCACGAGAGAGACGGACCGCGTGAGTAAGAAGTCGAAGCGGAAGCTGACGGACAGGCAGGAGCGGAGGCGCATCGAGGGCCTGCGGATACTGGCCCGCATCATCGCGCGCCACTACCTCGCCAACCCCCACCTGTACCCCAACGGCGCAGCCGGGGACGGGTCGCAGTCGGCCAAAGAGGAGGGTGCGGCGTGAAGCGCAGGCAACCCTCCTCCAGGGTAAAGCTCGACGCCCACAAGGTGTGGGAGCTTCTGAACCGGCTCAACATGACTCAGAACGAGCTGGCGCGGCTGATCGGCACCTCGTCGAGCTACCTGTCCCAGCTCATGTCCGGGACGCACCGCCCCTCGGCGGCTTTCCGCAAACGGCTGATGGAGGCCCTGGGCGTCACCCGCTTCGAGGACCTGTTCATCCTGGAGGCCGTCGAGTGAGGCCCACGTCCGTGCCGCCGACCCGCCTCATGTTCGCCGTCACCTTCCTGCCGGAGGACTTCCCCGCACGCCTGGACGGCTTCAAGGAAGCCATCGGCCTCACGTGGGACGGGCTGGCTGGTTGCCTGGGCGTGGACCCGCGCCAGCTTCAGCGGTGGCGGGACGGCACGAAGCCCAGCGGGGACGGGCTGTTCGCCCTCCTCCTGCTGGCGGCCCGCGTCCCCGGCGGCGTCCACATGCTGCTGGGAACGCACGTCGCCCCGCCGGTCGGGGGGGCGTACCAGCCGCCGCTGGCCGCCGGGTTCGCCCGGTCCGGCAACGGCCGGGAGGGCTAGAACCGTGGGAGTGCAGCGGCGGGTCCACAAACCGCCCGTCCAGTGCGTCCTTCCTGCGGACTTCTCCGAGCGGGTAACGCGGTTCCAGAAGGCGAGCGGGCTGTCCACGCGGGGGCTGGCCCGTCTCCTGGGCGTCAGCCCGGACCGGATCAGGAAGTGGCGAACGATGGGCGTGGCCCCCAGCCCCGCCCATCTCTTCCTGCTGCTGACCATCGCCGAGAGCATGGGACTGCGGGACGGGATTCTGATGCGCCCCGACAGGGACCTGCCCGAGGGCGCGGACCCGGGGTCCCTGCGGCGATGAGACGACTGACCGAAGCAACTGTGATCTTCAAAGCGAGGAGGCAAGGACTATGGTTATTGAGGAACGGAGTCGGACCCTGGACTACCGCCCGCCGCCCTTCCCGGAGGACTTCGGGGAGCGGTTGGAGCGGCTGAAGAAGATGACCGGTCTGTCGTGGGGTGAGTTTGCCGAGTTTCTCAGCGTCACGCAGCGCGGCCTCTTGAAGTGGCGCAGGGGAGGGCCGCCCTCTGGGGCCTATCTCTGGGCCATCCTGGAGCTGGCGCGCGGCGTTCCCGGTGGCTTCGAGCTGATGCTCTACGGCGACGACGGCGAACGGTAGCAGGCAAGTTTCCCCCTGTACGCAGCGAGGGCCGGGTGGTTCATCCCACCCGGCCCTCTTGTCTTTCCGCCCTTGCCGCTTCCTCGCCTTCATCTCCTGACGACGCCCTGGGGGTCTCGCCTTGACGCTCTCCGGTTGAGGGATTGGTCGAGGATGCCGAAGGCCCGGTCGATGCCCAAGCGCTCCACCCTGGGTGATGGCGCCTCCTCCTGCTTGAGGAGGGCGTGGGCGATGAGGTCGGCCATCTGGAGCAGATGGTCGGAGTGGGAGCTGCGGAAGGCGGGGCCGCCGATGACCCTCTCTATGGGGATGTCCTTCGTCCGCTCGCCATCCTCCCACGCCTCGTACCGGCTGGGCACGGTGTTGCGGTCCCTGAGCCTGCGGTAGAGCCGGGTCACCATCTCCTCCCTGCCCTCGTCGAAGATGAGGTGGGCGTAGCGCCCGTCCGCCGCGACGGAGGAGTTGATGCGGTTGAGCAGCCGGTCGAGGCTGGCCCGCTCGTACCTCTTCACGTCGGGCTTGCGGAGGCAGACGTTGACGACCTCCACGCCGCCGATGCTCCGTGCGGCGTCCTCGACGAGGCGAAGCCCCTCCTGAAAGATTTCGGCGCCCTGTTTCGGAGTGAGCCTGCGGTCGGTGTTGTCGATGCGGACCAGCTTACCCCGTCCGGCCAGCAGGTCGCAGGCGTGCAGCTCCCGGCTGGTGGGGACGCTGTAGTCGCCCGCCACGGCGTAGCGCCAGTCCTGGACGCAGCCGTGCAGGCCGTTCCACCGCTCGGCGTCCACGCCCAGGGCGGAGCGGACGTAGTAGCGGGGACCCTCTGACTCGTCGATGTAGTAGATTCTCATGGCTGTGGTTCTCCTCTTGGCGTTCGGGTCTCAGCGGCTCCTGAAGGCGTGGGCCGGTTCCGGGACGCCCGGCGTGAGCCAGGCGCGTCCCAGCGGCCCCATCTGCTCGATGGCGGCCCTGTGGGAGACCCACAGGGGCACCGTCACGCCCTTCGCCTGCATCTCGTCCCGCGCCAGGCGCAGGAAGTGGGTGTGTGCGATCTCGTCGTCGAAGACGATCAGGACGGAGGGCCCCGTGCCGTGGTCGTCGGTGGGCCGGTGGGAGGAGTAGTAGCGCAGATAGGGGGCGAGGCGCTCCGACATGGTCGAGGGCCGCACGGCCCTTCGCTCCCACTCCAGCAGGAAGGGCCATGTGGTCTCGCCCTTTCTGAGGACGCCGAAGGCGTCGGGGTTGACCGAGCGCATCCCGTCGCCGTGCTTGAAGTGTCGCGAGGCCCTGCGGGGCGGGTCTACCTGGGAGACCTCCCACTCAAGGAGGCCCGCCTGCACGGTCATGGCTGCAAGGAAGGAGTGGACGGCTGCGGTGTGCTCGACGTTCCTGAGCAGCTGGCGGCTCCTCGCGCCCGTCACGTTGTCCCAGACGAACGGGGTGCCGGGGAACAGGGGAGCGGCGCTCCACCGCTTCTTCGCGACGGCCACGGACGTCCGGTCCCTGCGGGCCAGGAGCGCCAGGGCCCGGTCGGTGAGGGCCATGCGCCCGCTCCCTGCGATGGGCCGGGTGACGAGGCGGAACCCTTCGAGGGGCGTCACCAGCTGGGAGGCCCTGGGGACCGAGACGGCCAACATTCCGGCCAGGTCCGTCAGGGTGATCCAGGGCCAGTCGGAGAGCAGGTCGAGGACGCGCTTCTCGGTGGGTTTCAGGAGGGCGGGCAGCATGTGCTCGGGGACGCCCCGCTCGCTCCCCCGCTCGTCGATGTCCTGGGGCATGGAGACC
The DNA here is from genome assembly GCA_965221925.1 of Dehalococcoidia bacterium. GTDB lineage: Bacteria > Chloroflexota > Dehalococcoidia > Lucifugimonadales > UBA2985 > JAPPHY01. The sequence goes on from OZ244924.1 coordinate 2,141,534, forward strand.
CGTGCCAGGGGCCGCTCGGCGGGGAGCGAGCCCCTGCGTTCGATCCGGTCGATGGCGTCTCTAAGGCTGACGGCGGCGTTGACCGAGGACAGCCGCCACACCGGGTCGTCGGTGGCCGCTGCCGCCGCCTCCCGCTCCAGGGCGAGGACCGCCGGCGCGGACGCCCGGCGCAGCAGCCTGCGGGCGTGGCGCAGCCGCACCTCGTCGGGGGCCAGCAGCAGCAGACCGCCGGGCTGCGGCCCGTCCATGAGCCGCCGGAGGCGCTTGGAGAAGCCGGTGCGGTCGGTGACGTGGCCCTGCCGGACGACGCCGATGGTCCTCCCGTCGGGAAGGATGATGGCGGCGTCCATCGACATGGCGCGGTACCAGCGGAAGCGGATGGGGTGGTGGATGTTGGCGACGGCGGAGGCCAGGCGATAGACCACGGCCACGGCGTCGAGCCTCTCCAGGAGGACGCGCCGCCACCGGGCAGCCAACGGGTAGCTGCGGAGCAGCCTATCCGGGGTGAGGTCTTCCTCCTGGGCCAGACGGCCTGCGCCGTCTGGCGTGAGGTGGAACCTGCGGGTGGGGGCAACGAGCTCGGTGCCGTGGGGGACGGAGGCGATCAGCCCCGCGTCCTCCAATTGGCGGACCGCCTCGTGGACCGCGCCCTTCCTCGACCAGCCGGAGAGGGCGGCCATCTCCAGCCGGTCGAGGAAGGGCATGTCGGCCAGGAGCCGAAGCAGCTCGCCGTCTACGGGCCTCATTCCTCAGGCTCCTCGTCCGCCGTCTCAGGCGGGGGGTCTCCGGGGTCCCGGTCGCGCTTGGTGCGCGGCTTGCGCCGCCCCGGTTCCTGGGACTCTTCGCCGTCATCGGACGCCTGGGGGTACTGGCCCTTCCTGAGCCTGTCAAGCTCCCTGCGGTACTTCTCCACCAGGTCTCGCAGGTCGGCGTCGCTCTCGTCGATGTCCCACGCCGTGGTGAGGTAGCTCTCGGCCTCGGCGCGGATGCGGTCGGCCCGGTCCGGGTCTCCCAGCTCCGGCTTTGCGACCTTCATGGAGAAGGCGGGCATCCGCTCGATGCCCACGGTGGCCCTGACGTAGCAGTGGTGGACCGGCAGCGACGTGATGTCGTCCTCGGTCACGCGTTCCTTGCCCAGCTCCCACACGAGCTGCCTTGCGTCGTTGCCGGCCACCTGGAAGACGGCAAGACAGCCGACGTTGGCGAGCAGGGTGTCCCGCATGGTCCGGGAGAGGTCGTCGAGCTTGGCGAGGCTCTGGGTCGCGAGCACGAACGACGCCCCGAACTTGCCCAGCTCGCTGAGCATCGACTCGTAGTCCACGCCGGGCATCGACTGCATCTCGTCCACGACGACCAGCGCGCCGCGCCGCTGGCCGAGTGAGACGCTCTCCTGCTCCCGTATCACGGTGTCCACGAGGTTGAGGAGGGACGCTCCCACCAGGGCGGACACGTCCCTCCCGACGGCTCGCTGGGCGGTGGAGACCAGCAGGATGCCGCCGTCGTGGATGACACGGCGCATGTCGATGGTGGAGCGGGACTGGCCCAGGATGGCCCGCGCCCGCTTGGAGGATGCGTAGTAGGAGAGGCGGGTCTGGACCGGGGCCAGGGCGTCGGCGCGGGTCTCGCGCCGCCAGCCGAAGAAGTCCCTGCCCCACCATTCAAGGAGGTAGGGGTCGTTGACCTTCGCCAGCACCTCGGCCTTGAAGTCGTCGTCGGCCAGGATGCGCAGCCCGTCCAGGATGGTGTACTGCTCCCCCGCGTCCCTGCTCTCGTTGGCCTCGTGAAGGGTCTTCACCGTCTGTTCGAGGATGGACTGCATCCTCGGCCCCCACTGGTCCCACAGGCCCTTGGCGATGCGCACCACCGAGTCGGCGGTGCGGTCCCGGTCGGCGAAGATGCGGGTGTCCAGCAGGTTGACGCCGGGCGCTCCCCGCTCGTCGGCCAGGTCGATGAGACGCACCTGCTCGACGAGGGACTCCGGGACGTGTTGGAGCAGGCCGCCCACCAGGTCGGCGTGGGGATCGACCACGACGATGGCGTCGCCGTCGCGTCCCGCCGCCTTCTCCTCCAGCTTGTGCCTGACGATGTGGTGCATCAGGGTGGACTTGCCCATGCGGGTGCGGGCCACGTAGAGGTGGTGGCGTCTGAGCAGGTCGGCGGGGAAGTGAATCTTCCTGGGCGTCCCCGTGGTGGTGTCGCCGACGTGGGCGCCGCCGCTGACGCTGCGGGCCGTGGGCGGCAGCACCTTCGCCCCGGCGCGGGCCACCAGGGGCGTCTCGTCACGCGCTCCGGGCGGGTGCCACAGGCAGGCCACCTCCCGCACCCCCATGACGCTGCGCTTCCCGAACAGGCCGGAGCCTGCGGGGTGGAGCATCGCGGGGTCGGGCACGGCGGGTCGCACCCGGTTCACGTCGAGGCGCGCCCCGGCGGGGTTGTCGTAGTGGCGGTATGCCGCCGCCACGGGCTCAAGTACCCTCCTAGCCCGCTCCAGTCCCTCCCGCGGCTCGTCCGTCGCGGGGAGGATGGCCGTCACCTGTATCTCCCCCTCGAAGGCGATGCGGGAGACCTTCTCCCTGATGATCAGAGGGTCGTAGACGCGCTTCTTGGCCTTCTTCCAGCGGTGCCACAACCAGCCCCCGGCGGTCAGAGCGGCGGCGACGCCGATGCCCATGAGGGCTGCCTTCCACGTCTCCCCCGCCTGCACCCACAGGTAGCCTCGCAGCGCGGCAAGGGCCGCCACGCCCAGGACGGCCATCGTCACGCCGTCGGTCTGGAGGGGCTTGGTCTGATAGGTGTAGGCGGGGTCGCGCCGGTCCTCCACGGGCCGCTGGTGGGCCTTCTCCAAGTGCGCCTCCGACCAGTCGGGTCCCAGGGAGCGCAGCAGCAGCCGGGCCACGACGCGCTCCCCCTCGTTGAGGTCCGACAGCGCGCCCATGAGGGCGATGAGGGGGTCGGAGCCGGGGTCGAGGAGGTCGTCGTCCCGGAAGACCCTGAGCGGGACGTACTCGGGGCCGTCGGCCCGCAGCGTCATGGCCCACGCCTGCTCGCCTTCGTCGATGCGCAGGGGGTCGTCCTCCGCCGATAGCGCGTTGATGCGGGCCTGGGGGTAGTGGGCGGCGATCTGGCCCTGCACCACCTCCTTGTCGAGGCAGCGGGCCATCAGCGTCACGCCGTCTGCGTCCCCGGCCAGCTCCAGGGAGAAGGGTTCGGGGACGGCGATGGAGCCGAGCATGTTCTCGACTCCCAGGAGGGTGCGCTCCCCGGCGCGGGGCGGCGTCACCGCCAGCAGGACGGGGCTTTTCTTGTCTTCGTCGCCGCCAAACAGGATGTTCTTCGGGTTCAGCTTCATGGGGGATAGTCCTTTCTCTAATCTCTAATGGTGTCCGGGCCGCCACTCGATGACCGCCGTCTCCTCCGGGGTGGCCTCGATGCGGACGGGGAAGCGGTTGCCCTTTGCCAACAGCAACCCGTCTCCCCTGGGGCACGACAGGAGCCATCGCTGTAGCTCGACGGGCAGGTCGAAGGCGTCGCCCACGGTGCTGATGGCGGCGGCGTCCTGCTGGAGGAGGAGCTTGAAGGCGGCGTTCTGAAGCAGGGCGCGACCGGAGTGGCCGGTGATGGTCCTCGACGTGTCCTCGGAAAGCAGGTCCTGCACGTCCTGGGTGATGAACTGGAGGCCGAGGCGGTGCTTGCGCGCCCGCTTCGCCACGCTGACCATGAAGGCCGCGCCCTCGGGGTGCTGCATGATCGACCACACCTCGTCGACGACCAGCAGCCGGGGTTTGGGGTCCTGGGCGGCCGCGGCCCACACCGTCTCGGTGCAGACCATCGCGGCGGCGGGACGCAGCTCCGGCTCCAAGAGGTGCAGGTCGAAGACGGTGACGAGGGCCTCGTTGCCCAGCAGGTCGTCTCCCTCGTCGGAGAGCAGGTGTCTCAGGCTGCCGGTGGCGAAGGGCCGCAGCAGCCGCGCCAGACCTGCGTCACCCGCCTCGTCCTCTTGCAGATATTGGTAGAAGTCGCGGAAGCCGGTGCGCTCCCGGGGCTGGGCGTAGTAGCCCGCCAGGGCGTGGTCGAGGGAGGCCCTGCGCTCCGCGCCCAGGCTCTCGCCCACCATCACCTCGATCAACCGTCTCAGGCTGCCGATGCGCTGGAGCATCTCCTCGGAGTCGCCCTTGTCGATGACAAAGGGGTTCATGCCCTCGCCGGGCACGCCGGGGGAAAGCACCCTGCCTCCAGCGGCGCGGGCCATGTCCGCGTACTCGCCTTCGGGGTCGATGACGTAGGCGGTGACGCCCCTGGTCAGACCCCTGAGCACGCCCAGCTTGGTGGCGAAAGACTTGCCTGAGCCGGAGCGGGCCAGCACCGCCGTATTCGCGTTGAGGTGGGTTCCGTCCCAGGGGTCGTAGACCACCGGGGAGCAGGCCCGCAGGTCGATGCCGTAGAGGGTGCCGCTGCGGGTGTCCAGGTCCGGCGGCGAGAAGGGGAAGAGCCGGGCTATGCTGGACGTGTCCAGCGTCCGCCACACGGCGACGGCGTTCAGGGCCAGCGGAAGGGTTGAAAGCAACCCCTCGCGCTGGCGGAAGGCCAGGTTGTCGAGCTTGCCCAGGGTCGCGGCGAAGTGGGCCTTGGCCCGCTGGGTCATCTCCTTGAGGGATTTTTCGTCCCTGGCGTGAAGGGTGACGGATAGCGAGGCGTGGAAGAGCCGCTCCCTGCCCCGCTGCACCTCGTCCCTGAGACGGGTGATGTCCTCCAGGGCGATCTCCGCCTCCGGGGACATGGTGCGGCCCCGCTTGAAGGAGAGGGACTGCGCCGACTCGAAGCGCACCTTCTGCCACTCCAGCGTCCTGGCCGCCTGCTCGGTGGGAATCGGGCCGACGTGGACGGACAGGTCCATCGGCGCTCCGGCGGCCATCAGCCCCTGGAGGAAGCCGGGAGCGAGAGACCGGGGCCACTTGCCCAGGTGGAGGGAGCGCACGAGGGTCCCGCCTATGCGCATGTCGCGGCGGTTGATCTCCACCTCGACGGGCGCGTCCTCGTCGAACTCGGCGGGCGTGCCGCCCAGGGCTGAGGCCAAGAGCAGCATCCGCAGCTGGCGGCCCCGGAGCGGGTGGACGGACAGCCCGGCCCGCGCCAGCAGCCCTCGCAGCTCGTCAATCCGCCCGAACTCGCACACGGCGTAGAAGCGCCGGTCCAGGATGCCGTCGCGCCTTTCCAGATCGGTCAGCAAGCGTCGGAGGGACTCGGACGCCGCCTTCGTCTGCGGGGGCAGGCTCTCCGGTTGGGCCTCTTGCAGATTCTCTCGCAGTCGTGCAAGGCGCGGCGGGTGCTGGCGCACCAGCAGCTGCGCCGGGAAGTCCAGGGCGTTGAGTGCCCCGGCGAAGGCCCCCAGCTTCGGCTCGTCCAGCTCCAGGCCCATCACCTCGCACACGCCCAGCTTCACCCCGTCCAGGCGTACCGGCCCGTCCTCGTCCAGGTGCGACAGCATGAAGAACAGGGGCAGCTCGGGCGGGAGCTTGGGGGCCGGGGTCTCCGTCGTTCCGGCAGGTTCCGTGGGGAGTCCGCCCTGCGGCATCTTCTGCGGGGCGGCGAACTCGTTTGGCGGCGTCTCCCCTCCGCGTTTCGTGATTCGTTCTATCAGCTTCTTCAATTCGCTCGTTTCCTTTTCTCTAGGGGGTTGGGAAGTCCACAAGGCCGCTGCTCAGCAGCGCGGCCACGCCCTTGGCCGACAGCACCAGGACCAGGCCAACCACCGCCATGACGACGGCGGCCTTGGCGCGTCCGCCGCCCCGCTCCTCGCCGCCCTCGGCCATCAGGACGAATCCGGACCAGACGATGGCGAAGAGGCAAAGGCCGGAGGCGGCGTAGGCCATCGCGGTGAGCACCCGGTCGAAGGCGTCCAGCATCGCCTGCTCCTCCGCCGGGGCTGCGCCGGCGGTCGCCAGCGCAGCCCCGGCCAGAAGCGTTGCCGCAAGCCCGCGCCTCACCAGGGCCACTCCCAGCCCAGGATGCGGAACCAGTCGCTCAGGTCGCCGTCTGCGGGCGTCTGTTCGGCGGGCGGGTCAACGGGCTCCGGCTCCGGCAGGACCAGCGCCTCGAAGGGATCGTCCGAGCCGACGCTCGACGCCAGGGATAGGCTCTCGTTCCTGGTCTTGGCGATGGGCGACCGCTCCACCACCTCGGCCTTCACGTGCTCCGGGTGGAGGACGTCCACCGTCACCTCCTTGGCGATGGTGACGCTGGGGACGTAGGCGTAGGCCGTCGCGGTGGCGGACGACATGGCGCCTTCACCGCAGGAGACCGTCACCGTCTCACTGTCGTAGTCGCTGTCCCCCGGGCGCAGGAGGTGCACGGTCTTGGTGACGTGTTGGACCCGGGCCGGGTGGTGGGTCAGCTGCGTCAGCGGGGGCATCGGTATTCGGAGGCTCGCCTCCAGGCTCACGTCCACGGTCACGACGTGAATCGCCTCGCCGGTGGGCATGCCGAGCCGGAAGCGGGTCTCGCCGTTGGGAACGAACGGGACGCTCGCCTGCGACGCGCCCGTCGCAGCGGCCACCGTCCCCGTGATGGCCGTCACCTCGGCGTCCATCAGCGCCGTCTCGGTGACGCTGGCGTGTCCGGCCACCGTCTGAAGCTCTACCGGCTCCTCGACGCGGACCTCGCACTCGGACTCGATGACGCCGCTCACGGCTCCCGGCGTCCAGCCCAGGGAAGTCATGCGAAGGTCGCAAAGCTCGCCCTCGACTTCGGGAAGCGGGTACGGGATCTGGCCGCCCTCGACGGTGACGGCCCCGGCCTGCTCCAGCTCGTCCTCCCAGGAGAACGTCAGGGACGGCGCGGGGCCGTGCAGGGGGAGGGAGTAGTCGATGCGCTCCCCCTCGTCCAGGCTGGCCGACCCCCAGAACCGCAGGGAGCGGCCCTGCGGGCCGCCGAAGGCACGCACCCGCAGGTCCAGGGCGGTGGCGGCCCGCAGGGTCACGGCGGCCCGGTCGCCGGTTACTGACAACCTCTCGACGAAGAGCCGCCGTCCCTCGACCGGCTGCGGGGGCTGGAACTCAATCTCGTCGGAGCTCCAGCCCCCGTCCTCGTGTCCGTCGGCTAGGGCGGATTGCGGGACGGCGACGACAGCCGCCATCAGGACGGCCAGGGCCACGACCGGGAACCAGCCCATGCGGGGCTTCCTCCGCCTCGTCTCCAGCGTCTCAGCCCGGTGGTCGCGGCTCTGCTGGTTCCCGCCGTTCTTGCCCCTGCGCTTGCCGAACCAGCGCATGCGCCCGTTGCGGCGCTCTTTGTTCTTGCGGGTCTTCCTGTTCTTGCGCAGCCTTCGCAGCCCGCGCCCGGCGCGTTTCGCCATCAGGCTCAGGGGGCCGGGGCCGTTCCGCACCGGCTGCGCCGGCGCGGGCGGCTCGCTTCTCAGCAGCTGGGCCACCGGCCCGGCGTAGCGCCGCGCCCCCAGCCGGTACTTCAGCAGGTCGGCGGCCACCAGGGGCAGCCGCCGGCCGCCGATCTTCCCCACGGTCATCGCCACCCCTACCAGTCCGAAGAGGACGGCAAGGGCCATGCGCACCTCGGAGGGGCCGACGGGGGCGTAGCGGTAGGCCCCGTAGGACAAAGCGAATACGGCCATCACCGCCACGACCTGCGGGAAGGTGAACCCCAGCAGGACCTTGTCCTCCGCTTGCACGTGGGTCGGTACTTCGTGCTCTCTCATGTCTTCTTCCTCCTTCCGCTCGTCCGCCTAGCCGCCGTCGCCGGCGTCCGGCGCTTCGGGTTCGGGCAGGGCTTTGTCGATGTCGATTCCCGGGTCCACGACCGCGTTCATCACCAGCTCCACGACGCCGTAGGCGACCAGGGCCAGGACGATGCCCGCGAGGGCGGTCATCATGGCGCTCTTGCCGCGCTCCATCTGGTTGGGCGCTCCGCTGGCGGTGAGGTACATGTACGCGCCGTAGATGAAGAAGCCGACGCCCACCGCTCCCACGACGCCCAGCAGGATGCCCACCAGGTTCGATATGGTCTGCGTCAGTTGTTCCATTCGTTGTTTCTCCTCTCTCGTTTCCGAGTGCTTTGCTCGTCTCTATTGGTCGGGTTTCGTGAACTCCGTTAGCTGCACATCGCTCCGCCTCCGTCGTGGTATTGGTTGGCGCGGGTCTCGTTCGCGCCGGTGGATTTCGTCGTTACTCGCCGCTGCTCCTGGGGGCTTCGCCGCCGCCTCCCCCTGCCGACGGCGTCGCCATCGAAGCCGCCGAGCTGAGGCCGCTGCCAGCCGCCGACAGGCCCGCTCCAGCGACCATCGCCCCCGCCGCCATCCCGCCCGGTCCTCCGGCGGCCCCGCCCGCGATCAGCCCGATGGTCCTGGCCGAGCGCATCAGCGACGAGGGCAGGTTCATGCCGAAGTAGAGCATCGAGAGCCAGGAGTCGAAGGTCCCGGAGTTGCCGAGCATCGAGGGCACCCGGGTCGCCATGTAGACAAAGGCCAGGGACATCAGGAGTTTCCAGATGAGGTCCTGCACCGGCTCGAAGGCGGCTATCGACGCGAACTCGTTCAGGAAGCCGAACCCCAACGCCAGGGCGATGAGCTGGATCGCCTGCTGGAACACCGTCGTCATGAACAGCCGGAGCCAGTGGCGGCCCCAGCCCGCCGTGTGGGGCAATATCCACAGCCCCAGGGCAATCGGGGCCAGGGCCAGCAGGATGTCAATGAGGGCCAGTCGCAGCACCATCTGCACGATGACGTAGAGGACGAAGAAGCCGTAGACCAGGTAGAGCAGTGCCAGCAGCAGGGCCATGCCCACGCTCCCGGCCTGAACCGCCGTCATCAGCGTGCGGAGCGTCGAGCGCAGCATGTCTCCGGGGGTGACGTTCAGGGAGAAGGCGACGAAGCCGGACACGGCGTCGGCCACGTCGATGACCAGGGCGCACCACCACAGGGACGACGCCGCGGCCACCAGGCCCAGCGCCAGGCGGGGCACCATCTCCCGCCAGCCCGCCTGACGGGTCCCCAGGTGCTCGGCCATGATGAGGCTGAGGCCCATCCAGCCGAGGATGACGACGAGGGCGCCGGAGGTGATGGCCCAGACGACCAGCCAAGCATGGCGCACCATCTCGTTGGCGTAGGTCAGGTCTGCGGGGGTGCCGGTGAGGATGTCGCTCATGCGCTACCCTCCCCGGCAGTTGGCGGCGTCCTCGCCGGACGCCCGCTCAACGACGCCGCACAGGGTCCCGTGGACTCCCTCGATCACCCAGCCGGCGAAGGCTCTCGCCCAGCGTCCGGGGTTGAGGGCGGACAGAATCTTGTCCCAGATGCGGCCCGGCTCGTGGAAGGGGATGACCGCGTAGAAGTCCCCCCGCTCACCGCTCTCGGCGGCCGCCAGCATGACCAGCAGGTAGGCCCGGTCGGGGTCGAGGTCGGGGTGGTCGTCCAGGTCGGGGTACTCCCACGAGTATTCCCAGCCGTCGCTGCGCTTCTTCTCCCCGCCCTGCACCCGGTACATGGCGCTTATCCAGTCGCCGGTGTCGGCGTCGCGGACGGCGTAGAAGAGGGTTTCGATCTCCCGGTCGAAGACGGGGCGGGCCACGAACTCGCCGCCCTTCTTGCGCTCGACGAAGTCCCGGTCGGCGTTGACCAGGGCGACGGCGTCGCCGGGCAGCGACTGGGCCTGGACGATTCCGCTGGATGGGATTGCTACAAGCGCCGCCAGAAGCAGCGCGGATGCCAGGGGAATCAGCCTTCTGGCTCTGCCAAGGGTTCGTCGGACGGTCGATTTCGCTCCCACGTCTTCGCCTCCTCGTCGATGGGGTCGTCTGTTCTCCCATCGAGTCTGGGAAGTCGCGGGGCCGGACACCATGCCTTTTATGGGAGGACTCGCGCGTCCTCCCTTTTGGGGCATGGGAAGAGATGGGCCGGATGTGGTGTCATACCCGTGTACAGGGATTTGCGTCATTTGCATGAGCGCAAGGCGGGGGCGGTTTTGAACGTGAACCAGGCGGAAAAGACGGCAAGTGGAGCGGGTTTTGCGAGCACTTTGGCGAAAGGACTGGTTCCGAAGAAGGACAGGAATGCAAGGGAGTTGGCGGGGGAAGTCCCTGCTACATCGGAGCGAGCAATTGGACGGAGAGGCGGGAATCCGGGGGTGGGGAACCCCCTACGGGACAGCCCTCTACAGGACATGGAAGCGATGGAGGTTGACCTATGAACGAGCCGCAAGTGAACGGAGCGCAGGCGGACGATGCGCCGTTGAGGGAGGCGGATGAGGACGAGGCGCAGGGTGTGGGTGACGGGGTCGACGAGGGGACCGGCGTGGATGAGGAGCTTCTGCGCCAGACGCATCTGAGCGCCATGCTGACGGAGCTGGTGCGGAGGCAGGGACCCACGAAGGTGGCGCGGATGCTGGGCGTCAACTACAAGACCGTGTCCCGTGCCCTGAAGTCCGGCAAGGTCACGGACCACATGAGGGAGGCGCTGGAGCGGCTGATGGAGCCGGTGGACGGCCCCCAGGCCGCAGGGCAGCATGGGCGCATCGGGGCGCTGGGGGAGAGCGTCAAACGTCTGGAGGGCGGTATGGATGCACTGGCGAAGGAGCTTAGGAGTGGCCTCGATGAGATGCGGACTGCGGTCGCTGGGCAATCCGAGGCTCCGGGCGGTGAAGAAGCCCGGGACCGGGGCGAGGAGGGTGTGCCCCGTGCCGAGGACGGGAACGGCGGCGACGGGGCGGGCCGGTCGGAGACCAGTGCCGCCCCTCCAGTGGCCAGGCAGCGTCCGCTGAATCCCGACACGTTGCAGCCGTTCGACCCGGAGATCGTGACTGTGGAGCCTGCCGACGACGTGGAGGTCTACGCCGATGCGTGGCCCCTGGTCGAGGAGTGGCGAAAGCTGCGGGTCGGGCATCCCAACCGTGGAAGAACCCTGTCGTGGCTGGAGAACGAGGAGCGGCTGCTGACGCTGGAGCTGGCGATGCTGGAGGAGCACGGACTGACCCTGCCTCCGGAGACCCAGCCGCTGCGGGGCTTCGGGCGAAAGGGCCAGACCACCCACCGCTGGAAGGCGCTGGCCGACACGCGGGTGGCGTTGAGAAAGCGGGAACTGCTGCGCTGGGTGCGGCGGGTCTGCACCTTGGGGCTGTGGTGGAAGTAGGCAGCGGAGCGATCACCGGGGCCGGTTTTCAGGGGTTGCTACGTCGGAGCTAACTCGGTGCGAGCAATCTACGTTGGGTTGGCCCGAAACCCCCTCCGAAGCCTTCCATTCGCTCGATTGTTCGGGCGATAATTGACGCAGTTTCTGGCTTTTCCAGCGTTTCGTGCCGAGAAACCTGGAGGGTCCATCCCCGACCCGGAGCGGCCTGACGGATCGAGCACTGCTCTCCCGACGGCGTTCCACGAGGGATAAACGCCATCCCGCTGCGTGAGCCGGTCGAGGGGTCGAGCACTGCTCCTCCGATGCCGGTTCGGAAGACGGGTCACCCAGGGCGATGCGTCTCTCGCTTCGGCCCCTCGGACACCCTGGTCGGAGTGCGCCCTGCACACTGGCCGGTTCCTCACGTCTGCGGCATGGTTCCTGTGGAACTGGCCGCAGCTTCACCACGCGCCGGTCTGCGATGAAGTCGCTGGCTGGCCGCTTCACGTCTTCGCAGCTTTCCTGGAGGTCTCTCACCCCTGGTCGAGCTGCGTCTTCTTCATCCCCACATGGCAGCAGCTCCCCGGCGTCGATTCACCACGAATAGACCCTGGCCGAGCTGCGTCTTCTTTCGCCCTGCCGTCCCGCGTTCGACTCGCTGGTAGGCCTGGCCACACACCGCTCCGTCTCCCGCGTCCGGCATCCGATCGTGGGTGGAGCGCCTAACTCGTCAACCCCATCAAACATGACCTTCGCCACGGATGCCGGCGCGGGTCAACAACCGAAAGGAGGCGTCAATGCACGTCAAGAAACTGGTTCCAAGGGTCAAGGGAGTCGTGGTCATGGCGGGCGGATTCATCCGGAGGCACAAGCGGGCCTCGATTGCGGTCGCGGTCGCGCTGCTGCTGTTTGCGCCCCTGCTGACGACGGACGGCGAGCTGGTCGTCCTGAACGCGGTCGGCCTCGGCTTCGGCGCGCTCGATCCACGAGGCCCAAGGGCAGGCTGCGGACGGGACGGGCGCAACAGGCACAGCGGCAACGGACGGCACGAGCAACAACACAGAACGAAGGGGGACACGATGACGACGCAAGCAACGACGATTGGTGGGACTGGGACAAGGCCCCGGCGAAGCCTGGAGGAGATGGTCGACCAACTCATGGCGGCGATGGGATTCAAGGAGCAGGAGCCGGAGACGGTGGAGCCGAGCGCGGCGCGCTCGATCCACGAGGCGCGGCGTCTCAGGCAGGCGGGAGACGTGGACGGCGCGCTGGCGGTCCTCGCCGGCGTGGACGCGGCGAAGGCGGAGAGGCACAAGGCTCGGTGGGCCTACGCCGAGTGGACGGACCTGGTGAAGCGGCGGTCCGGCGACGGGAACATCCTGGTCTACAGCCAGGGCGACGGCAAGGCAGCGGCGCTGGCGCCCACGGACGACGGCGGGACGCTGGAGGTCGTTGCGGTCCTGGGGATGTGCTCGCGGCCCGGCAAGGTCCTCTCGGGGCGCAGCCTGCGTGGTCTGAAGCCCCTGGGAAGGGAGGCGCGTCATGGTCGTAGCTAATGCGACGGTGGACATACTGGCACTGAAGGCTCGTCACCCCCTGGGCGGTGTGGTGGAGGCGTCGGGGGTTCGGCTGAGGGGAAGGGGCAGGGTCCGGCAGGGCGTCTGCCCGTTTCACGACGAGGTGGAGGGCAGCTTCACGGTGTACGAAGACTCACAGAGGTTCTACTGCTTCGGCTGCGGGGCGGGCGGCGACGTGCTGGACTTCGTTCGGCTCGCCGAGAACCTCAGCCTGCCGGATGCGATCCAGCGGCTCGACGCGGGCGCGTGGGTGGTTGCGGCCACTCCGACGCGCCCCGCCTCAACTCCTCGCCCCAAGGCCGTCGCGGTCCCTCCCAGGGACCCGGTGCTGCTCACGACGGCGGCGCGGTTCTACGCCGGGCAACTCCGGCGCAGCCCCGCTGCCTGGGAGTACCTCGCCTCGCGGGGCGTCGGTTCGGACGCCGCCTTGCGGCTCGGCCTCGGCTACGCGCCGGGACACGGGCTGCGGGAGGCCCTTGAGTCGGACGGCTTCGCCGCCGAGCGGCTCAGGGACTGCGGGCTGTTCACCGAGCGCGGTGAGCGGTTCGCAGGGATGGTGGTCGTGCCCGACGCCTCCGGCGGGCTTGTCCGCTGGCTCGTCGGGCGGGCCGTCGATCCCGACCGGACGCCCCGGTTCCAGGCGTTGCCCGGCCCCAAGCCGGTGCTTGGGCTTGGGCGTCTTGGGGGTGCGCCTCCCTGGGCGGTCGTGGCCGAAGGGGTCTTCGACCGGCTTGCCCTTGCCGGTTGGGGCGTCCCCGCCTGCGCCGCCCTGGGAACCCAGGGCGTTGAGCGGGTCGCCGCAGCTCTGCGGGGCTGCCCCCGCGTCTTCCTCGCCTTCGACAACGACGACGCGGGCCTTGATGCCGCCGAGCGGCTTGCGGGCTTGCTTGGACGCCGGGCCGCCGCCATCACCCTTCCCCAGGGCGTCGGCGATGTGGCCGAGCTTGCGGCCCATCCCCACGGCCGCGCCGTCTTCCTCCGCCTGTTGGCTCAGGCGGCCCGCTCCGCCCGCTAGCGGCTTCTTCCGCTCCCCCGGACCACTTCCCCTCTACCGGAGCTTGGCCCGCTCCGGCCTTGCTTGCAGGACTCCCTCCCGCTCCACCCCATCCCCACTCTCACCGCCCAGGAGGACCTATGCCCAATGCACGACGGGCCTTGCCCGCACACGGCTTCCCATAGGGAATCCGCACCGGCCATTCGCTACAGGAACGACACCACAAGAAGGAGACAGACATGGTGAACAGGAACGGAAGCAACGACGGACACAGCAACGGGACGGGCAACGGCCTCGTCCACGTCAACGGCAACGGACGCGACGCGGCACTCGACGCGACGCACCACGACCTGCTCTGGGACGGGATCTCGCCCGCCGTCACCAACGCCCTGGCCCAACCCCTCGACCCCGCGCTGGTCTCCCAGCGCAGGGGCCGCGCCGGGCGCACCTTCGACTACCTGGAAGGCCACACGGTCATCGACCAGCCAACAAGGTGTTCGGATTCGGCGGCTGGGGGTACGAGCTGCTTGGTGACGTCACCCTGTCGAGCTCGGCGTTGCGCAGGGCTTCGACGAGGACCAGGTGCGGACCGCCGTGGTGGACCGGCTGGGCAAGAGCATCGACGACCTGACGGCGAACGAGATCGGGCCGCTGGTCGAGGCCGCCGCAAAGAAGCTCCAGGAGACGAGGTAGGCGCAGGCGGCCTAGGCCGCCCTGCATTCGGGACACGGGAATCGAGCGGGGTCGTCTCTTCGGGGGGCGGCCCCGCTTCTCATCTACAGGTAAAGGAGGACACGACCGATGACGACGATGCACACGCCCTGGGGGACTTCCCAGGACATCGAGGAACTGGCCGAGGGCGTCTGGCGGGTGTCCACCGCCAACCACGGCGGGCTGAAGCTCAGACGGGAGCGGTGGGCCGAACTCCCCGCCGAAGTCCGGGACGCCATGTTCACCGTGACCTTCGCGGAAGAGGACTGCGAGGAGTCCATCGTCAGGACGCTGCTCGGCTTGGGCGACGACCGGGACAGGCAGATGGCGGTCGGGGTGGCGGAATGCTTCGAGGGGTACGCTCCCGCGCTGCCGGGCGGAAGGAGGCAGGCCATGACCACGACGACAAGGGCCAGGCCCCGCACCCTGCCCAGCACGACGACCAAGCTCCAGACCGAGTTCGGCAACCTCTACGTCACCGTCTCAACGGACGAGGACGGCGAGCCCTTCGAGGTGTTCGGCTGGCTGGGCAAGGGAGGCAGCTTCCAGCACGGCGTCACCGAGCTGGCCTGCCGGTTGATCTCGCTGCACCTGCGGCGCGGGACTCACCTGGAAGAAATCATCGACCAGTGCCAGGGGATAGCCGAGATGCAGCCCTTCTTCAACACGATGCCCGACGGCAAGAGCGTGGCGATCCTCGGACTCGGCGACGGGATAGCGCACATCCTCAAGGCCCACCTGCGGGCCAGGGAGGAGCGGGAGGCGGAGACGGCGCAAGAGGCGGCGATTGAGATGAAAGCGGCCGCATGAACGGCCAGGACCACGGTATCGAGGCGGGGCTGTCTCCTTCGGGGGCGGACCCGCTTCTCACTTACAGGAAGGAGGCGACGACGATGGTAACGACGACTACTGACAGGGCGGAGGTCTTCTCCCGTCCTGCGGCGCGGTTCGACGACGACGGCAACATGGAGGTGCGGGCATCGGCGGCGGGCAACTGCCGCCGCGCCCTCTGGTACGAGGCGACGGGCTACGAGGTCACCAACCCCAAGACCGAGGAGACCCTGACAGTGCTGGAGGCGGGCAACGCCCTGGAGCCGGTGGCGCTGCGGGCGATGGAGCGGGCCGGTTGGGAGGTCGCTCCCGCCGACCCGAAAGACCCCCGGGCGGTGTCGGTACGGGTCGGCCCCAACATGGTGGTGACTGGCCACCCCGACGCCACGGGGGTGGTGCCGATGTTCGGCGGCGAGACGGTCATCGAGGTGAAGACCCGGGGCCGGAGGCGTTCAAGCGATGGCGCACCCTGGGCGCGGAGCGCAGCCACCCGGCGTCGGTGGCCCAAGCCGCCTTCTACACCGTGGGGACCTACGGGGAGCTGCGGGACGCGGTGATCACCACGATGGACACCGGCAGCCGCCAGTGGGACTACGAGGTCATCCCCGCCGAGCGAGTGGGGGAGGCCCTGGAGCGGGCCTGCGAGTGGCTGGGAGAACTGGGCGCTCACCTCGTCCTCAACGGACCGGACTCCGACGCCCTGCCGGAACGGGACTTCACCGCCAAGGACTGGCAGTGCAAGTCCTGCCCTTTCCTCAACGCCTGCCTGCCGGGGATGGCGGCGGAGGCCGAGGGGGAGGCGGAACCCGCCGAGGACACCGAGCCTCTGGAGCCGATGACCGACGAGGAAGCGCGGAACGCGCTCCACGAGTACGAGGAGATCCAGGACACCATCCGGGAGTTCGAGGACGAGAAGCGGTGGGTGGTGGAGAAACTCCGGGCCTGGTTGGGGCAGCAGGGCGTGGACAAGGCGAAGCTCGAAGGGCAGGAGAAGACCCGCTCCGTGGGCATGGTCCGCACGACCCGCTACTCGGTGGACTACAAGAGGCTCAACGCCCTGCTGGACCCGGAGACCCGCTCGGAGATCGTCACCGAGAACGTCTCCGAGTACCTGCGGGTCAGCTAGACGCTCCCCAAGCCGGAGCGCAGGACGGTGCCGTCTTCCCTCTATAGGGGAGTCGGCCCCGCTCTCATTCAAGACGGGCGCGGCAAGACCGCGCTACTTCAAACCCAAGGAGAAACGAAATGTCACGCACCATCAACAAAGTCGAGCTTTTGGGCAGGGTCGGGACTGACCCCGAAATGCAGTACACGCCGAACGGCACCGCCGTCACCACGCTGCGGCTGGCCACCGACCGCCGCCGCCAGGACGGGGAGGTCGAGGCCGACTGGCACAACGTCATCTGCTGGGGCAAGCAGGCCGAGGCCGTGAACCAGTACGTGGGTAAGGGCGACCGCATCTACGTCGCCGGACGCCTGGCTCAGAACACCTGGGAGGGCGAAGACGGCCAGCGGCGCTACCGCACCGAGATTCACGCCTCCGAGGTCGTCTTCCTCGACTCTCGCAACGGCAACGGGAACGGCAGGCAGGTCAACGACGGCGACGCCTCGGACGTCGAGCAGACGGTCGCCGCCTCTCCCTTCTAGCCGGTCAACCCACAACCGCATAGCGACGCCTCTCCGAAGGCGCAACCACGGGGCCGCTCCCCTCTATCGGGAGCGGCCCCGCTCCTGTTCTCACCGATACCGAAGGAGGCCGACATGACCAGGAAGAAGACTCCAACCAAGGATTCCGTTCTGCTGGAGGCGCTGCGCGCCAACCTGAACCTGCTGGGAGAGCTGGCGGTGCGCTACGACGTGGCGACCAGATCGGAACTCCCGGAGGGCCTGCCCGCCATCAACTGTCCAGAAGACGTTCGGCGGCTGCTCGGACCCGAGATGGCCCCGCTCGCCCAAGAGCAGCTCCGGGTGCTGCTCCTCAACACCAGGAACCTCGTCGTCGGCCAGCGGGTCGTCTACCAGGGCAACGTGAACTCGGCCATCGTCCGGCCCGCCGAGGTGCTGCGCCCCGCCGTCATGGAAGCCGTCCCCAGCAGCATCATCAGCCACAATCACCCCAGCCAAGACCCGACGCCCAGCCCGGAGGACGTGGCCATCACCCGTGAGCTTTCGCAGGCGGGCAAGCTGCTGGGCATCGAGCTGCTCGACCACGTGGTCATCGGCGGGGAGAAGTTCGTCAGCCTCAAGGAGCGGGGCCTCATGTCCTGACAGCCCTCGCCGTCCGGCTCTCACGCAGGGGCAACCGTCCCTGCGCATCCCCCTCGACACATACACCGAAAGGAGACATGACATGCTCGCAACTCACACCATAGACCCCGAAGACCTGTACACCATCTCGGCGGGCGGCTTCAGCGCCACCGCCGACGCCTTCGCCCGCGACGAGGCGACCGACGGCCTCTGGTTCGTCTCGATGGTCGGCTCCCAGACCGCGCTCAAGGCGATCTGGGCCTCCCTGCCCAAGCAGCCGCCGGACACCGCCCACATCATCCGGGGCGCCGACGGCATGGCGCTCAGTGGCGGCTACCAGCGGTGCGTGGTTCCCTACGAGACGATAGGCGCATGGACGACCAAGATCGCCTGCCTGCCGGCGAGCGGCGGATGGCACGCATTGGTGTACACCAAGACCGCCGAATACGGATTCGAGAAGGACTCCTTCCTCCTGCTGGCGCAGTCGGAGGAGGAGGAACCGGCTCTCCATCACCGGTTCCTCGACAAGCGCAGCCCGCTCCCCCTCCACGGCTCCTGGGCGGGCTGGCTCTGGCAGCGGGGCCTGGACAACGGGGAGATAGTCCCCCTGCAATCGGTGGGCGTCTCCGCCTACCGGTGCTCTCCCAAGGCCAAGAAGCTGCGGGACGACCTGTCCGACGCCGTGGCGTCGGGCAGGCTGACGCTGCCCAGGGAGGCGTCCGATGGATAGGACGCTGAAGCGGGCCAAGCGCAACAACAAGCGGCGCGGACAGCGCAACCACGGGGCATGGCAGCGGTTCTCCCCCGACGGGAAGACCTGCCGCTACTGCAAGCACGACGGCTCGCAGCACCTGTGCCGGTCGGGGCAGCCGCACTTCTTCCGGCCCGCGACGGAGGCGGAACGGCGGGACCCCTCGGTCATGCTCTACCGCCACACACTGCCGGACGGCGGCTCGATGCTGGTGCGGCGGATGACCGTCGCCAACCACGCCGAGCTCGTCACCGCCTTCTGCACCGCGTGCGCCGAGGCCATGAAGACACACCAGGTCCTCTGCTACCAGCGCAACGTGGGCGTCGGAGAGGTGGTCGGCGTCAAGACCGGCCACAAGGACATAGCAATCGCCGCCTGAAGCGGCGCAAGACACAGGAAAGGAGAGGAGACCATGCCAACGGAACAGACGCTGTTCTTCACCTGCCCCTACTGCGACGAGCGGTTCGCGCAGGTGGAAGAGCCTGACAGGGACATCCACACCGGGGAGACCTACCACTGCGGCTCGTGCGGCATCCAGGTGGTCTTCCAGGCGGTGACCGTCGAGGACTACGTGCCGCCCCCCAGGGCGAGAAGGGACTGCCGCTTCTGCAACCCCGAACCCTGCCGGTTCGGGCCGTCAACGGACACGACAGACGACACAGAGAAAGGAGAAGTCACATGAGACTCGCTGCTCAAGCAAAGGGAGGGTTCTACCCCACGCCGGAGCGGGTCGTTGACCTGCTCGCGGAGCTGATTCACACCCCCACCGGCTACTACCACCGGGGCCGGGAGACCATCCGCATCCTCGACCCCTGCTGCGGGGCCGGGGACGCCCTTAAGCGGCTGGCCGAGCGCCTGGACAGGCCCAACGCCCTGTCCATCGAGACCTACGGCGTGGAGCTGCACCGGGAGCGGGCGCAGGAGGCCGAGAAGCGGCTCCACCGCACCCTGGCCTCGGACCTGTTCGCCACCTCGATAGCGAACGGGGCCTTCGGCCTGCTGCTGCTCAATCCGCCGTATGACTTTGATTCGGAAGACAAGCGGACGGAGCACGCCTTCCTGACGCAGACCACGCGCTACCTGGCCGAGAGCGGCCTGCTGGTCTTCATCGTGCCACGGCAGCGCCTCGCGGTCTCGGCCCGCTACCTGTCCACCCACTACGGGAGGATGCGATGCTGGGCGTTCCCTGACCCTGAACGGGAGGTCTTCGACCAGGTGGTGCTCATGGGCTACCGCAAGGCCGACCCCGTTCCCGACGCCACAGCCGAGAGCATGGTGTTGGAGTGGTCGCTGGGGGAGCCGGAGCCTTTGCGCTCCCAGCGCCACTCCTACTCCCACCCGGAGTACACCCCCGCGACGACCCCAAGCGGCGACGTCCTGTTCACCACCCGCACCGTCGACCCGGCCGCAGCTGCTGCCGAGGCGCGGCGGTCGGGGCTCTGGGCCAGCACGGAGATCACCGACTCCCTGTGGCCCGCGAGCGACAGCCGCACCCGCCCGCTCATGCCTCTCAGACGGGGGCACATGGCGATGTTGGTGGCGGCGGGCTTCCTCGACAACCTGGTGCTCGAAGCCGACGACAGGCGCATCCTGGTCAAGGGCCGCACCTCGAAGGACATGGTGCTGGTGGAGGACGCCCCGGAGAAGGAGGTCCACCGCGAGAAGCTGACGACGACCGTGGTGGCCCTCGACCTCGACGACGGACGGATCGAGGACATCGCCGCCTAGCTCGGACGGCTCACCCCGAGCCGCGCAACGAGGCCCCGTTGGTTCATTCGACCTGCGGGGCCTTCGCTCTATCGGAACGACTCTGAAGACCCCTCTTATCAAGGAAAGGAAGGTCGAAAGATGCAGACCACCATGACCCTCGAAGCCTGCTGCCGGTGCGGGCAGCCCATCGCCCCCGGCGAACCGGCCATGCAAACCGCCTCGGTGGACATCATCGGCGGACGGGCGGTCTCAACCCCGGTGCGGTCCTACCACCTGAAGGGCCGCTGCTACGACGACGTGCACCGGCGGGAGTCCCTTCCGAACGCAGCATAGACGGCTCACACCAAGCCGCACCACGAGGCCCCCGTTGTTCCCATGAGGGACCGCGGGCCTCGTCCTGTTTGGACGGAACACAACACACCCTAACAAAGGAGAAAGACATGAACCTCGGAGGATTCATCGACACGTTCAAGGAGGCCATCGCCAAGCGGGTGGTGGAGTCCTACCCGCCCCTCTACCGGCCCTCGGAGAACGGCCATACGCTCCCCCGCCTGCTCCGCTCCCCCCTGGGGGCGCAGGCCGACGCCATACGGGGCGCGACCCTCTCCCTCGAAGCCCACCGGGGCACCACCGTCGTCGGCGAGATGGGCACCGGCAAGACCTTCATCGCCGCAGCCGCAGCGCACATGGCGGGCTTCAAGAGGATTCTCATCCTCTGTCCGCCCCACCTGACCCGCAAGTGGAAGCGGGAGGTCGAGGAGACGGTTCCCTTCGCCCGCGCCGCCATCGTCGGCTCCATCACCGACCTGGAGCGGCTGCGCCTCTCCATCGGCTCCGGACCTCTCTTCGCCGTCATGTCGCGGGAGAAGGCCAAGCTTTCCTACCGCTGGATTCCCGCCGTCATCGAGCGGTGGGCCGTGTCCAAGGGCAGGCTGGTGAGGGACGAGGAGACGGGGGAGCCCTTCCGGGTTCCCTGCTGCCCCGACTGCACCGCGCAGATCACGGACAAGGACGGCGTTCCCCTTACCGATGCCGACCTGAACCGCCGCAAGCACACCTGCCCCGACTGCGGCGCTCCCCTGTGGCAGGCCGACAGGTCCGGTCCCGCCCGTTACCCGCTGTCGGACTACGTGAAGCACCAGATGAAGGGCTTCTTCGACCTGCTGGTCGGCGACGAGGTGCACGAGTACAAGGGGCGGGGTTCCGCCCAGGGCATCGCCGCCGGTGTCCTCGCCGACGTGTGCGGCAAGTCCCTCAGCCTGAGCGGGACCCTGATGGGCGGGTACAGCTCGACGCTGTTCCACCTGCTCTACAGGTTCTCTCCTGAGATTCGCACGGAGTTCGGGCGTTCCGAGGAGCACCGCTGGATACAGCGGTACGGCTTCGAGGAGTACACCGTCGGCAAGCCCGACGACGCGGTGGAGGACGGGCGCAACAGCCGGCGGCGCAGCTACCGCAAGGTCACTAGGGAGAGCCGGGACTCGTTCCCAGCGCCCTGTTCCACATCATAGGGAACACGGTATTCCTGCGCCTCGCGGACGTCGCCTCCGGCCTGCCGGACTACGAGGAGAAGATCCTCGTGTCCTCAATGGACTCGGAGGAGGACGCGACCGGCTACTCCCAGCGCAGCGCCTACAACCACGTGTTCGAAGAGCTGAAGAAAGAGCTGGCGGCCGCCCTCAAGAGCGGCTCCAAACGGCTGCTGGCGACCTACCTCCAGACCCTGTTGGCGTACCCCGACGGCTGCACCAGGGGGGAGACGGTCTTCGACCCCCGGAGCGGGGATGTGATCGTCCAGGCGCCGCCCCTGTCCGAGGAGAAGCTCTACCCGAAGGAGCAGGCGCTCATTGACCTGGTGGCCGCCGAGCGGATGGAGGGACGGCGAGTGCTGGTCTACGTCACCCATACGGGGACGCGTGACATCACCGGGCTGATGGACGACTTCCTCACCCGGCACGGGTTCCGGGTGGCGGTGATGAAGGCCGACGCGGTGGCCCCGAACCGCAGGGAGAAGTGGGTCGCCGACAAGGTGAACGAGGGCATAGATGTCCTCATCTGCCACCCCAGGTTGGTGCAGACCGGCCTCGACCTGATCTACTTCCCGACCATAGTTTGGGATGAGATAGACTACAGTGTGTACCTCATGAGGCAGGCGTCGCGGCGGTCGTGGCGCATCGGGCAGACCCGGCCGGTCAAGGTGGCGTTCATGTCCTACCGAAACACCCTCCAGGCCGACGCGCTGAAGCTGGTGGCGAAGAAGATGCAGAGCTCCCTAGCCGTCGAGGGCGAGCTGCCGGAGGACGGGCTGGCCGCATACGGCGACGACGGCGACGACATGATGATGGCCCTGGCCCGCAGGATCGTCAGCGGCGACGAGGAGGACGAGGCCGAGACGATGGAGGAGGTGTTCGCCCAGGCCAGGAACGCCGAGAGCGAGGCCGAGGAGCTGCTGGTGGACGACGGCTGGAAGGTCGTCGAAGTGGAGCCGGAGGCCGTCGCGGTCAACGGCAACGGCCACCACGCCAATGGCAACGGTCACGAGGCCATCGGGCCGACGGTGGAGCTTGTCCCGGTCAACGGCCGACACGCCAACGGCAACGGGAACGGCCATGAGCCCGCCCCGGTCAACGGGAACGGGACCAACGGCCACCACGACGAGGCCCCGGAGCCGCAGCAGTCGCTGTTCTTCCGGGCGGAGTTCATGGCCGAGGAGCCGGTCAAGCCCAAGGGCCGCAAGACCCAGGCCCCGTCACTGTCCCTGTTCGCGTGGGCGGTGGAACAGGAGCGAGAGGAAGAGCCGGTCGGCGCAGAACGCTAGACCGCAATGCAACAGGGGCAGCCATCGTTTGAATACGATGGCTGCCCCTGCAAGTCCATGTGTATGCGACCCTTTTTTGTTGCCTGTGGTCGTCTCTGAAGATGCTGTACCAACACTCAATGGGCTCTCTTGACGTCAGTGAACTCAGTTCCGTCAATCGAGACCTTTTGCTCTGCAACCGTTGTGACGATGCCTTCGAGAACGGATACGGATTGTGAGTTTCTTTCTCCGGAGAGTTCTATTGAGATTTTATCTCCGGGGCATAAACCGTGCCCGGCGTCCCAGAACTCTAGCTCGAAGGTGGATGTATCTGGGAGCGGCTCAGAGAGATTGGCTGGGTCTAGCCATACTGCTGGTGCGTCAAAGGAATCGCTTTCGCTAACGATACGTAGTTGCTTTGACTTTCCTTCAACGGTGACGGTGACTGGCTTTGTGAGACGATTGACAAGGTAGCGCTTGGCATCTGCCAAGGATCTGGCATTGCCCGGCCTCTCCCTCAAGCCATTTTCCTCCGGGATGATTCCCCAACTGCTGTCTGGGTATTTCTCTATGAAGCCCAGATGGGTGCTAGCAGACGTTACAACCATGCCCTTGGTCTTTGTACCGTTATACCACTCGACCTCAGCAACAGCATCGGGGTTTCGCGGTTGAGCTCCCTTGGGTAGATAGGTGAGTGTGCGGATGTAGTACTGCACCGCCGGGTCCTTCGACTGTTGGAGGTCCTTGAAGGCCTCGCGAATGGTTTGGCTGACGAAGGCATCGTTTTTGATGGTGAAATTTCGGCGTACTGCCTCTTCGAGTGCGCTGCAGCAGGTGGTATGCTCCCTGAAAAGCCAGTTCTTGTACCAGTAGACCGAGTGCTCCGTGCGTGTGTCGTCGGATCCCCAACTAATATCCCGCCCATTGAACATAGCGCGTCGTACCTTGCCCTCAACACGTTGTGATACCGTTTGTCTCCTGTTTTGGTTAGGATGGAACAGCCACTGTAAAGCGCAAAGGATCTCCCTGTGTACTGTATGCAGCGTATGCGAAAGATACTGGATAGGGTCATCTCTCCCGAGTGGGTCCCCTATCGCCCAATACCGCAAGGCATTAAAGGCCTTTTCCGTGCCTACCTTGGAAAGGTAGTCGTCGAGAGAGCGGAGCTGGCTAAATCCCTTGGCGTTGACATTGTATCCGAAGAATTTGACCGCATCCTCGAATGCCTTGGCGAGATAGGCTGCCGAATCTGGGCCACACTGACACAAGGCCCTGTAGAGCTTATCCAGACCATGTATGTGGCCCCATGTTCCACTAACCTCGGTGATGAGCGCTTTTAATCCTCTCTCCATCGCCAGGTGGGCTATGGGCGCTCGGTTAGTTAGTTGTACGAGGTTTCTCTCCAATAGCATGTCTACTTGAAGTGGTGCAGAGTCGAGGATATCGATCACGTCCTTTATCGAATCCTCAACCATATATCTGGCCATTGTATCCATCGCTGTCATCCGCTCCACAATTTGCGGCAACGCCGCAAGGCTTAGCCTGTGTTCTCTAGCCAACTGCCGAGATACTGTGCCGTAGGTTAGCTGTAGTATAACGTCGACGGGCTCTCTGCGGCGCAACCGCCTGAGCCTGCGTTCGTATTCCAAAACGCCGTGGCCGGTGGTAAAATGGATGCTGGGAGTATGCTATGCCACGACAACGACGCACCTACCAGGCCAAACGGCCCATTGAGTCCTACGACCACCGGGGAGAGGAGCGGCTGAACAACCCACCCGTTGGCCTCGTCACGCCGGAGACCGACCAGGACGCGGGCAGGAAGACCTACGCCTACGACCCCCACCTCGACCCGCAGCTCCAGTGGGCGGGCAAGGCGGAGCACACGTCCTTCGATGTGCCCACGGCGTCGCTGCATGTGCACGAGCGCATAGACCCCCGCACGATTATCGAGGCCACCCGCAAGCGCAACGGCAACGGTGGCCCCGTGCAGGGCAGCCTGTTCGAGCTGCCGGAGGAGAACCCGCCGGTCCGCAGCGCCATTGAGTTCTACCAGCACCGGCATAACTGGAGTAACCGCCTGGTGGCCGGCGACAGCCTGCTGGTGATGAACAGCCTACTGGAGAAGGAGGGGATGGCGGGCAAGGTGCAGATGGTCTACATCGACCCACCTTACGGCATCCGCTACGGCTCCAACTTCCAGCCCTTCGTCAACCGGCGGGATGTGCGGGACGGACGGGATGAGGACCTGACCCAGGAGCCTGAGACCATCAAGGCGTTCCGTGATACCTGGGAGTTGGGTATCCACTCCTATCTGTCCTACCTACGGGACCGCCTGCTGCTGGCGCGGGAGCTGCTGACCGAGAGCGGATCGTGCTTCGTGCAGATTGGAGAAGAGAATCTGCACTACGTTCGCGAACTGATGGATGAGGTTTTTGGCCGAGAGAACTTGGTGAGCATCGTTAGCTTTTCTAAGACTACCGGGTTCTCGGGAAAGTACCTATCCTCGGTGACGGACTACCTCGTGTGGTATGCAAGAGATTATGAACGTCTCAAGTACCGCCAGCTTCTTACTGAAAAGACGCCAGCCGACCAAGGCGGTGCAGTCTATCGACCTGCCAAGGCCTTTCCAGGTCTAAAAGTCGAAAAATCGAACGAAGCGCGCCTTGCGACGTCAGATCAGCTGACGTCGCAAGGCGCGCTTCAAAATTCCGAGCAGAGATTCCATTTCGAGGAGAAAACGTGGACACCTCCTCCGGGCCTCCATTGGAAAACGACGATCTCAGGCCTGCAAAAGTTAGCCTTAGCTGGGCGCATAATGGTCCACGGCAATAGATTGAGATACGTTCGGTTCTTCGATGATTTTCCATCCAAGCGGTACACAAATGTCTGGCATGATACGGGAATAGCTGGGTTTGCAAGCGATAAGAAGTATGTGGTGGAGACTAGCCTCAAAGTCATCCAACGCTGCATCCTCATGACCACCGACCCCGGTGATTTAGTGCTTGACCCCACCTGCGGCTCAGGCACCACAGCCTACGTCGCCGAGCAGTGGGGCCGACGCTGGATCACTTGCGACACCTCCCGTGTTGCCGTCTCCCTAGCCAAGCAGCGGTTGATGACCGCCCTTTTCGATTACTACGCGCTGGCCCATCCCGCCGAGGGTGTGGGCAGCGGCTTCAACTACAAGAACGTGCCACACGTCACTCTCGGCTCCATCGCCAATAACCCTGACATCAAGGATGGTATGACCCAGGCTGAGATTGACGCCGCCATCGCCCGCCACGCTCCCCAGGAAACGCTGTACGACCAGCCTTTGGTGGACAGTGGCAAGAAGCGGGTCACCGGCCCCTTCAGCGTCGAGGCTGTGCCCGCCCCGGCGGTCAAGCCCATCGACGACGTTGATGACGTCGAGCCGCTGCCTGCCGACGACACGATAGCCCGCTCTGGCGAAACGCTGCGCCAATCCCATTGGCGCGATGAGTTGCTGAAGACGGGCATCCGCGGCAAGGCAGGTCAGTTCATTCGCTTCGCCCGCTTGGAGCCGTTGCCTGGCTTGCGTTACCTCCACGCCGACGGGGAGAGCCTGCCCAACGATGACGGCGCCAGGACCATCAAGGAACCTGGTCCGGCCAGCGCAAGGCAGCGCGTCATCGTGTCGTTTGGACCCGAGCACGCGCCGTTGGAGCAACGCCAAGTGAACCAAGCCCTTCAGGAAGCCGAGACGCTACGGCCAAGCCCTAAGGTCATCGTCTTCGCCGCCTTCCAGTTCGATCCAGAGGCGGCCAAGGACATCGACGAGACCAACTGGCCGGGCGTAACCCTTCTGAAGGCGCAGATGAACGCCGACCTGCTCACCGAGGACCTGAAACGCAAGCGCGCCAGCAATGAGAGCTTCTGGCTCATCGGCCAGCCCGACGTGCAGGTCCAGACCATCGCCGAGGGCAAAGACGCCGGCAAGCTGCGGGTGAGTGTCCTGGGATTTGACTACTACAACACCAAGAGCGGCGACGTGGAGTCAGGGGGCCAGGACAAGATAGCCATGTGGATGCTGGACCCGGACTATGACGGCCGCAGCCTGTTCCCACACCAGGTGTTCTTCCCCATGGCCGACGCCAACGACGGCTGGGCGCGGCTGGCTCGCAACCTGAGGGCGGAGATAGACGAAGAGCTGATTGAAGCCTACCGGGGTACGGTCTCCTTGCCCTTCGAGCCGGGCGAGCATCGGCGTGTGGCCGTCAAGATCATCGACGACCGCGGCATCGAGAGCCTGAAGGTGATTGGAGTTGACCCAGGCGTCTCTACGCCGTCGCCCTACGATTCCCGTGGCCAGCGCATTGAGGATAGAATTCACGAATTGTTCCGTGACGTTCCGCAAGAGGAACGGGACCGACTCCCTGCTGACCTGATCGATAATTTGGACCATTACCTCTACGGCACAGAAAAGCGATGACCACGGTTTTCGCTGATGCTGCGTACTGGATTGCTATTGCGAACCCTTCGGACCAGTGGCACGCCGCCGCTAGACGAGCGATGGCCGGTTTGGGCACTGCGTCCTTGGTGACCACTGAGGAAGTGCTGGCTGAGTTCTTGACGACCTTCGCAAACAGCGGGCCTTCCTCACGCAGCCGCGCGGCGCAGGCAGTGCGCATGATTCAAAGCGATGCGAATGTCAAAGTCTTGCATCAGTCTCACGACTCCTTCATGGACGGACTCGCCCGGTACGAAAGGCGGCTGGACAAAGGCTACAGCCTGCAGGACTGCATTTCCATGAACGTCATGGACGCAGAGGACATCACGGAGGTCCTGACCAGCGACCACAACTTTGAACAGGAAGGCTTCACCATCTTGATGAAGCCAGACACATAGGGTCAAGCATGGAACAGCAATCCATAGACCAGCTCATCATCAATAAGCCCTATGAGGAACCGGAAGAGTATTGGAGCTACAACCGGGAGAAGCGCACCTTCTCTCGGCAACAGGGCCGTAGGTCAGCCGGCTACCTGATAGCGTCTGGGGACTCCAAGACTTTCGACGATCCCGGCGTCTTCGTTGAAATCCCGCTTGTCAATCAGATTCGGCCACGCGTGAAAGCGTGGCGGGAGGCCGGGCATCCCGGCGTCACCAGCATCACCAAACGCCTGCTGGACTATTGGACTGACCCGGAGGAGTTCGAGAGCCGCCGGTTTTTCTTTTGCCAGCTTGAGGCCGTAGAGACGCTGATATGGTTGACTGAAGCTCCCGATAGCGAGAAGGCAGGGATAGAGATTCCGAGTGACGGCGGTGAGTTTCAGCGCCTGTGCGCCAAGATGGCTACAGGGACGGGCAAGACCGTCGTCATGGCCATGGCGATTGCATGGCACATCCTGAACAAGGCCGCCTACCCTCAAGACACCCGGTTTGCCAGGAACGTGCTCGTAGTCGCTCCCGGCCTCACGGTTCGCAGCCGCCTCGCCGTTCTGGAACCCTCGCATCCAGAGAACTATTACGAGGCTTTTCGCATCGTGCCCTCACCTCTCTTGGACCGGCTCCGGCAGGGGAGGGTAATCGTCCGCAACTGGCACACGCTCAACTGGGAGACCCAGGAACAGATCGGCCGAAAGCGCAGTGTGGACAAACGCGGGGCCAAGAGCGACGAAGCCTATGTCCGCGATGTACTGGGCGATATGGCGAGTTCCCGTAACCTGCTGGTCATCAACGATGAGGCGCACCACGCTTGGCGAGTGCCCGCCGAGTCCAAGGTGAAGGGCGTCGCCAAGTCTGATATCGAGGAAGCTACCAAGTGGGTGGGCGGCCTGGACAGAATTCACCGCGCACGCGGCATTCTCACGTGCTACGACTTCTCGGCTACCCCTTTCGCTCCTTCCGGCAAGAGAAGCTCAGAGGAAGCCTTGTTCGACTGGATAGTGAGCGACTTTGGGCTGAATGACGCCATAGAGTCCGGGCTGGTCAAGACGCCGCGAGTAGTGGTTCGCGACGACGCGGTGCCTGACGCCAAGACCTACAAATCCCGGCTGTACCACATTTACAACGACCTGGAGGTGAAGGACGATCTGAATCGCCGGGCCAAGCCCGAAGAACCGCTGCCCGATCTCGTCTCCAATGGCTACTACCTCTTGGGCTACGACTGGAGGGAGACCGCCAAGAGTTGGGAGGGTGCCGGATTCAAGACACCGCCGGTGATGATCACAGTCGCCAATCGCACCGAGACGGCGGCTCGGGTCAAGTACGCTTTCGATCATAAGCGAGTCTTCATAGACGAACTTGGCGACCCGAGGCGTACCCTGCACATTGATTCTGGCGTACTGAAGCGGGCTGAGGAATCCGAAGAGCCGATAGCGGAGGTTGTGGCGGACACCGAGGATGATTCGGACAATGGAACGGTCGGTCAGAGGCTCACCGCGGACCAAAGGGCTGAGCAGCTAAGGAAGATTGTAGATACCGTGGGACGGTCTGGACAACCCGGCGAGCAGATACAGAACGTCATCTCGGTGGGGATGCTCTCGGAGGGATGGGACGCCAAGACCGTCACCCACATCATGGGGCTGCGCGCCTTCACCAGCCAGCTTCTGTGCGAGCAGGTGGTCGGGCGCGGCCTTCGTCGCACCTCCTACGAGGTGGATGACAAGACCGGCATGTTTGAGCCTGAGTACGTCAACATATTCGGCGTCCCATTCACCTTCCTTCCTCACGAGTCAGACGACAGCGTAGCGCCGAAACCGCCAACGCCCAAGACTGCCATTGAGCCAGTGTCGGAGAAGGCCGGATTTGAAATCCGGTGGCCCAACATCATCCGCATCGAACATGTCTACCGGCCCCGCCTCTCCCTTGATTGGGAGAAAGTGCAGCCTTTAGAACTAAATGCCAGCGAGACAGCGCAGGTCGCTGATCTTGCCCCTATAGTGGATGGAAAGCCCGATGTTACCAAGCTCAGCAGCATTGACCTGGAAGAGATGGCCCGGGAGTACCGCACGCAGAAGATAGTCTTCGAGACGTCCCGGGACGTCTACGACCAGATGCAGGCGGGTTGGCAAGGCAGTCGAGAGTCCCTCATCGCCCAGTTGGTGAGACTGGTTGAGCGATTCATCCTCTCGGATCGGCTCCGTATCACGCCTCCGCTGTTCTATCAGGACGACATGCGCCGGCGCCTCATCATCACCTTGAACATGACGAAGGTGGTGCAACACATCTGGGAGACGGTTCGCTTCGAGAACACGGAGGGGCTTGAGCCGGTGTTCGACCCGGAGCGGCCCATCCGCTCAACGTTCAACATGGCCACTTGGTACACCGGCAAGCCCTGTCAATTCACCGACCGCAGCCACATCAACATGTGTGTCTACGACAGCGTGTGGGAGGCCTCGGAATCCTACGATCTCGACCACAACCCGTTGGTAGACGCCTGGGTCAAGAACGACCACCTGGGCTTCGAGGTGCTCTACCTGTACCGTGGCGTGGTGCGAAAGTATCGCCCCGACTACATCATCCGACTGAAGACGGGCAACATGCTGGTCCTGGAGACCAAGGGGCAGCCTGACCAGCAAACCCAAGCCAAGCGCCGCGCCCTAGAACAGTGGACGGAGGCTGTGAATCAGCACGGCGGCTTCGGCCAATGGTCCGCCGATGTGTCCACGGACCCGGGAAACGTGAAGGATATCCTGGCGAAGCACGTAGGGGCTGAAGTTGGCCAACTCGCGTGAGTATTTTCATGAGTCGCAAGCACTTTTATCGCTACTCCAATGAGCTTGACAGTCGGCACAACCGGTGTCCCTTGGTTGCTGTGGGGTAGTAACACAAGAGTGATATGCAGAATCAGTCAGAGCGGATACCTCTAAAACTGATTAGAAAGGAGAGCAAGACATGCATTCTGAGAAGGCACACATCTATGAAGATGAAGAGTTTATTCTCATCAAGCACAAGGATGAATACTGTGCCATGATAGTGGCCGACCAAGAAAGGAGATTCAAAGTCACGGCATCGATCGAAACTTTACCACATGGCGAAACTGGGTTTAGGCTGCAACTCATTGATGGTGACATTGGTGTTGGGTTTGCTCCCACTCTTGAGAAAGCAATTCAAGAGTCTTGCGAGCTGATCATGGGGGCTAAAGCAGCAGCAGAACGCGCTAGGAATTCCCCCAAACCAGAAGAGTTATGCGAGCAGATCCAGGACATGTTCAAGTAGTCGCTCGGCCGCTGATGGGCATTGTACAAGACTGAGAATCGTGCTGGCGCGAACGCTTGCCAGACTAGCAGGCTGATGAAGAACGCGAGCTTGGGGCATAGGGAGCGGGCCGGTGTCGGCATTGGGGAGCCATTGGACGTCGATTCGGAGTAAGCGGGCTTTGGAGCGGCCCGGAATACAGGACAAGCTGGACATCAAGACGAAACAGGAATTCATGACTTGGGCCTTGTGGAACAGCATGGTGGACTACGTAGTAGGGTCCGGATGACTCTCGGTCAATGCCGAAGGGGCAATGATCCACGACCAGTTGCTGCGACGGGTCTGGGGCCAAGCCAGGCGATCTGCGAACGCTCCGCACGTACCTGAGGCGGCTCGCCACGAGCCAGACGAGGACGCGAGCGCCCTTATCTAGTTCTTCACCAGATTGCGGGGGTAGGCTACCGAATGGCGAAAGGGCAAGGGAACGATGGACTGCGAATCGCCATCAAGAACTGTCCTGTAGGATAACCTGGAATTTTGCCACCATAATGCCACGTGCCGCTTGATCTCCCACAATGAGGGCATTCAGTGGTAGTCTTCGTTTGACGGGAGTAGTGGACGGACCTGTTTCTCCCGAACCTCTCTGAGCGCGTAGTCCTTTAGTCGGTCAACGTCTGGGACATGAACCAGCCCTGAGAATCTTTCGCTGTTGTCGTCCCCGATGCGGATGAGTTCTTCGGCGGCGAGTGTTGAAATGCCACTCGCGACGGCCGAGCGCGACATGACAGTAAGGCGGACGATGTCTCGCTGCCGCAAGGTGACTGGTGATCGAGGAGCGTATGTGCAAGTTCATGCGCTAGACCATTAGGCCTATGATCGGCGATGCGAGGGATGCCGCGATGGCCCAGGATTTCATGGGTGCGCTTGTCATCCTGGTTGTCTTCGCGGTCATGACACTTCGGTTTCGGCTTTCGCAGAGCGTGAATCCTTAATGAAGTTCACCCTCATCCCAGGGAACTATCTCGATATGACCAGTGTCGTTGGCAATAGTACCGGGGAGCAATTGGCTTTGAGGAAAGTCAAAATGTGAACATTGGGGGTAGGCCGTTCGGTTCGGACTGCCTCAAGCACCCAAGACGTCGTTGCCCCAACTATCCCTAGCGGGTCAACAGACGGCCCCGGTGCTCGGCTTTCGCCGGGACACCGGGGCAACCATCGTCCAAGGCAGGTGAGCTACAGCCTAACTTCCCACCGAAACATTCGCAGTACGGTACACTCTGGCCCACCAGACTTGACGAAATCAAGAACTTTCGTGTTGAGGTTCAGGCTGGTCGTGTAGGTGCTGATAGGTCCTGCGGCCTTCGAGCGTGGAGATAGGAAATTACGGCTCAACAGCTTCGGAAACCGGACGTGCCCCCGGAGTTTCAAACAGAGGCAATGGACACTGAGTCCACCACTATTCTGCACCAAGGAGAAGAGTAGCACCAATGACGAACATCACTATCCCAGCCGCCGACCTGCGGGTCCTGCTTGACATAGCAGAGGGCTACACATCCGAGAACGGACTGGATTCTGTCGGCAGGTATGCAATGCCGGAGGAAGTGCAACGAGCCATCGCCAATGCCAGAACCGCAGTACGCCGAGCCGGAGCATTGAGCGTCTCCTAGGATTACCTCTGTCAATTGCCAGGAACCACAGGCACAGCAGATTTCACTTCCCCACTCTCTGCACCATTCCTCCGTCCCATCGCACAGTGAATGCGGACAGGGCATTCACCGCATGAGGGTGACCGGGCTCTACAGACTAGGGCTCCGAGATCAAGGAGAGCCTGATTCCACTGAGCGTCCGATCCTTCTTCACCTGCGAGTTCACGCAGATGGAGCCTTAGGCTCCACAGTGGTATGTTTGACCCTTCGCCTAACACTCTACGAGCGATCCTACTGGTATTGGTGTCCATCAACACACTGGGGCGACCAAAGGCGAAACACTGTACTGCCGAGGCGATATAATCCCCCACTCCGGGGATGGCAATTAGCTCCGACCAGCCATCTGAGACGTGCCCGTTCAGTTTGCTTCGGACGTGTTCAGCGGCAGCAGTCAGATTCGCTGAGCGCCAATTGAGACCGAGCGTCGATAAGTATGGTTCCAATGTCGTGGTGTTGGCAAGGAAGGCGTCTGGTGTCCCACCTATAGTGGTGACCTCTTGAATAACGTGGGCCACTTGATTGGCCCTTGTTCTATGGAGACACATTTCCACCAGCAGGTGCTGCCAAGGGCTCAGGTTAACATCTCTCCAAGGGAACTTTCGTCCATAGGCACGAAACCAGCCAATAAGATCACTCCTGAAAGTAGAGCTATAGTCAGCCCGTCGCTCGCCAATTTCATTAGGCGTAGAATCTCCCTTCAGTGAACTTCTGACCCCGGCAGCGATGGCTGAAGCCAGCATAGGCGGAACTGCGTTACCAATTTGCCTAAACCTACTGGTCGGGTGTCCTGCGAATCGGAATCTATCCGGAAATGTCTGGATTCTGGCAGCCTCGCGAACGGACAGAGTGCGGTCTTGTTGCGGATGTATGTACCAGTAGCCGTCCTTCGCAATGTGAGCGGTGATAGTACGCGACACATCCTCGAATGAGAGTCGGAAATATTTGTCGTCGAATATATCGGACCGATATCTCCTCAGATGTTCTGGCACATCTAGATAGGTGTCTCCCGGCCTCATGTGACGGTAGATCGCAGCATCGTCAGGACGCACCGCCCTTGTGATATGGTCTCGGATCAACCCAGCTTCTGCACCTTGCAATCCTTGTCTCAAGACCTTGGCAAGCGTCGAAGTTGGTTGGCCTTCATAGCACTGGACTTCCTCTCTTGTGTCTGGTGGAACTGCGGGAAGGTCACCGACGGCCTGCCAGACTGTGGGACGCTGCTCAACAGGCTTAGGCCAACTGAAATCCATACCTGCGGCAACCCCTACTACGAAAAGGCGAGAGCGATGCTGAGGAATACCGTAGTGCCATGCTTTCAACTCCTGGACATAGACTTTGTAACCTCGATTCCTCAACTCGTCTACAAGGGAAACGAGTAATGCGCCACCCTGAGCCCGAGCAAAGTCCGGGACGTTCTCAAACAGCATGGCGGGCGGGGTGAGCCGGTCGAGGATAGCAAAGAAGCTCTGCCAAAGGTCAGCCCTCGTGTCATATACTGGTCTGCTCCCCGCCTTCACCAAGTTGCCAATCTTGGCTGTGCCAGCCCTAGAGAATGGCTGACATGGGGGACCACCGGCTAGAAGGTCGACACTATCGATTCCCCATCGGTCCAGCTGTTCTATGAAATTGGCTGGATTGGATAGGTCTCCTACCCACGTGAGGCCCGGAATATTGGCTGAGTGGGTCTCCATGGCCACTGAGTCGGAGTCTGCGGCGGCGACGACTGAGAAGCCTCCCTGTTCGAGTCCGAGACTCAAACCCCCGGCACCCGAGAACAGGTCGATGGCCCAAGGTCTGGGCAGCCCGTCCAGCCACCTTCGGATTGACTTGGCGTCGTCTTGGTCTGGGGATCCACGGTTAGCTTCCAGGGTTACCCGCATGCCGCGGCGAGTGGGTAATCGGTATCCGCTTTCAATTTGGCTTGAGGAATCCAATAGCCCCTCTCTCAAACTATGCTGTCGGCAACCCAGTGCCAGAGAAGAACCCAACTTCAGGCATGTCAGGTGTCCCCACCAATAAACCTCGGTCGAGAAGGCGATTGCCAGTCTCGCAAGAAGTCTCGGGTAACAGGACGCACCCGTGGCAGGCCGCTAGGTTGGCGCTATCGGTGCCCTGTCCAGAACTCTCGATACAGACAGGGTCACTGGAGCACCACCGCGATCGAAGTATCGCTCGCTCGAACACCGCGTCCAAGTAGTGTGGCTCGCCTTGCCGCACAAGTCCCCCGAGAGTCCCTTCAGAATCTCCAGACGCTGAATATATGAGCACACCCTGCATCGGGCGTTCACGGTCTTCTAAGTTGCAGTAAACACGCTCTCTCAACGCTGCGCTTCCGTAGCCGCAGTCGAAACTCAGCTGGGCAATCAGTGCGTGAGCGATGGTGTGCAGCAGAACATATTTCTCAGCAATCGCGATATTTGCCATTCCTCGTTCATTACGGCGCTCGTTATAACGGTCGCTCAGCGATGAGATTCGCTCTATGACATGCTTCCTCGTTGCCCATTGCTTCAGACTACTTTCGTTGAACTCAATGAAAATGCCTTCCCCGTAAACGACAGATGCTGGAAGCCAATTGAGGCTGGCCTCCAGAGACATCGGCAGAAGGTCCGGTGAGGTCGGGTCCTCAATGGGCAGTATCCTAGAGAAACCGACCAAGACTCTGGTTTCCCGCAATTTCCTCACCAGGCCTATGCCCCTTAAGACTTCAGCCAATGCCGGTTCATACTTGGAGCAATCTCTGAGCTCCACCATCAGATCAGTAGTTTCACTGCCTCGTCCATTCCTGAGAGCCTCGTACTCCTGCCGGCGAAATTCCTCTTCAGACCGGCGATGTGCACTCCTGAGTTCCAGGGTTCCATCAAGCTTTTTCTGTGCAGCTTCGCGTAACTCTTCAGGATCGACGCCACGAGTGGCTGCGAGCACCTCACACCTAACTGATTGGATGTACTGTCCGTCATCCAGTCCAGCGGTGAGAATGCCCCACGACCGCGGCTCGTCAAGAATCGTGTTGATGGTCCGCCCTGTGTCCTCGCCCCATAGTGGGAGGTAGATTGAGGATACTGTGAGGGGGAAATAAGCGTTCGAAGCGCCCCGCTGTACAACTCGCAAATGTTCGCCGCAATGTCCTGGGGCGTTCTCAATCTCGCCAACCCAGGGCATGCTTCCCGAGCAGTCGTGGCCGATACCGTGGAGTGCTTCGGCATTGAATGTGCCTGTCATAGTTTCCGACTTCCCACAACTGCAATCTACTCTTATGCCCGAGAGGCTGGCAGACGATCGACCGGGGAGAAGGCGAAGTCTGTGTTGTTCGTCCCAGTTTGCCCCCCGATGAATCCACTGCATGAAGGGGAAGTCTTCGATGTGTCCTTTCGGACAGACGGCTATGAATCTGCTCGGAATCAGCCATGGGTGCCTGCGCTCAGGCATTGAGTAACAGTCCAAGTCCGGGCGACATGGGCACCTCACGCGCGTGCCAAAGAGCGGCAACTGCTCCATTGCGCCTCTGCGTGGACAGTAATGCCATAGAGGAAATCTCACAAAGGGTATGTGTTGATTGGCATACTGGACTCCCTGCCCAGGCTCTCTAAACTCAGGAGGGAGCCGAAAATGACTCACTCCCAGTCGTGCCTGGAGACGTTCTTCTTGGACAAACCAGTCATCAGGGCAGCCTTCACGGGCAAGAGGCCATTCATCGAGACCTGCCGTCATCAGCGACTCATCGCCACGGAAGTCTACGAGTGACCCGACCCCGAATGGGCTGATCAGCTGTCCTCTCCTAATTGGTCTTCTAGGTGGCATCGTATTAGGGTATCTCCTGGTAGATTCTGTTATAACCTCTTCAGCTAATCTCCCCTATTGCCATATCCGCTTGGCAATGGACGGGCTGAACAACTCGCGTCAACGTTCCGCATCGTACTCGGCGTGGCATAAGGCGTTTCAGGCCACTGGGGATGTTGCTGTCCGCCGGCTGGATACATCATCGGCAATTCCTCAGTCGGAGGTCTGAAGTCACCGTACTTTGATCTTGGTGCGACAGACCACCTCCGCATGATCTCGTCAATGTGGGCCTCAGTCTTCGGCCACTCGGCAGCATCAACTGACAAGACCCGTTCTCGAATTGTGCGCTTAACCCGTTGTATGAGCAAATCATTCGGCGGTTGACTCGGCCTGTCTCTGAGACTCGAGCTACCCCAAAAGCGACATAGGATTACTACCAGCGCATGCAGGGCTCGTTCTCGCACCGGAACTGCAAAGGGCGTCACGCTGGTAGGCTCAACGTGCTGGTACAGCGTTTGATGATATGACCGGAAGTGTTCATAGTGTGATCGATCTCTTGATCTGGACGGATTGTAGTTCGTCACAACAATACCAGGACTAGCCACTCGGCGGCCAACCCTGCTTGACGCTTGTATGTACTCTGAAGTCGTCTTTGGCTGTCCAACGATTGTCATGAGACTCAATCGAGGAATGTCGAGACCTACCTGAATCATGTTTGTCGCAAAGCATACGTCAATCGCTTCATGCTTAGTTGGATCGGTGTAGCTCGCGAATAGTTGCTGGAGGATGGATGGGAGGTCACTGCTCTGTACCCGACTGGTCAGTTCCACGTCTCGATTTATGAACCTGCGTGGATCCATCGCAGCTTTCCGTGTTGCCTGAAGACGAAGCCCCAGTCGATCCCACATGGCATTCAGGTATTCCCTAATGTCTGCTCGGATAAGAGTCGCTGCGTGTCCGAGTTCTCTAAGGCTGTTGAAATAGCCCATCATGGTCCAATAGGGATCAATCGCAGAGGGACTATGTGCGCCGGACAACTTGGGTGCCTGCAACAACGCTCCCATGGTTCGAACCTGTGAGGTCACATGGGAAGGCAGAGCACTTGCGAACACGCCAACGTACCTGCGCCCCTCTTGGTCTTTCCGCTCCTCCGCAAAGAAGGAATCACCAGCCTTCAGAGCCTGGGGAGGAAACAGAAAGGCGGATCTGCCATAGAGAGCCTTCACCTGGCTCTCTGCCCTGGAGATAGTTGCAGTTGAACCAATTATCTTGGGGTGAAGGGGATCTCCCGCAACCTCATTGGTACACAAGGCGTCAATCACAGTTTCGTAGTGACCCACCATTGACCCAAGGGGGCCGGAGATGAGGTGCAATTCATCTTGGATAATCAATTCTGGTGGAGGAAATGATGTGTCTATTCCGAAGATGCTCCTAGCCTCCGGTCGAAAGGCCAGCAGGGCGAACTTGTCCACAGTGCCTATCAGCAGTGTTGGGGGCTCCCTATAGATGTGTTCATCTATAACAGCTACCGGCAATCCCGCATCCGAACTGAATTCGCAGTCCTGATCCTCGCAGATGTGCCTGACCCTCTGGGGATGGGGCCGAATGCGGTACCCCTTAACTCGCGTGCTCCGCCCTACTGTCTGGTCCCCCATCGCCGCGCCGCACCATGGGCAGCTGAGCAGGATGAACTTGTTGCGCCCTTCACCCTGTTGGAGTTGCCGTAGCGCGTTAACCGCGTTCTGTTCGTCATTAGGCGTGACTTCACCGCCCACCCACAAGCCAATCGAAAACGACTCTGAACCCAGGTCAGATTGCCTGCGGCGTCTGATGACTTCACATGCGCATATCAGAGACGCGGCACGCTGAAACTGCTGTGTAGTCAGTAGCCTGAGTGTGTAGCGCATGAGAATGCTTGTTCCCGCATGATCGGGATTATGCATCCGGCGGAGTAACATAGTGAAAGCCGACAACCCCAAATATGCTTCAGTCTTGCCTCCGCCCGTGGGGAACCAGATCACATCCACAATCCCCCGGTCTTCACAGCGGGGATCGGCAAGAGCCTTTAAGTTCATCAGGATGAAGGCAAGTTGGAAGGGACGCCATTTGCGTGAAGGATCATCGTATGAGGGTGGCTCAAAATTTTCTTCAAGTTCCAACCGCCCCGATCTGTTGACCCAGGACCTACGCCGCTGCGATGAGATTTCATAGTGGATCTGCTGCATCAGCATGGCCTCATTCATCAGTCGGAAAGCCGAGGCCACGTCAGGGTCCTGTCGAATAAGTCTAATGCCATCCCGCATACGACCGAGACACTCGCGGCAGTTTTCGAGGTGCCGCAAGGCTGTAGCCGTCAGGTCAGGAGTCAGGTCCAGCCGATTCGCAACCTCACTCTCCCTTTCGTTGATCCACAGCTCGTAGGAATCTGCCAATCTGTTGCATAGACGGACGGCTTCTTCAAGATTGCCATGCGCAAGCGCGGACATACTCAGGTCTAGCCCTTCCACCTCCGT
Organism: Dehalococcoidia bacterium; assembly: GCA_965221925.1. Lineage (GTDB taxonomy): Bacteria > Chloroflexota > Dehalococcoidia > Lucifugimonadales > UBA2985 > JAPPHY01. Next base: position 2,180,415 of record OZ244924.1, read on the forward strand.
GTGTAATATGGGCTTGACCTCATATATTGGAAGCACTTCCGTCCGAACAAGGGACGTTTTGCCCTCAATCGGATCGTCCCATTCAGCGGCGCAACCGTGCCCAACGGCAAATGTCTGCCTGTGGAGATGAAGAAGTTGAAGGGATAACTCTTCGAAGTCACCTGTGTAGTTAGGACGCTCAGGATAGCTGAGGAAGCATCCCTGTCCAGTGGTTGCTGAGACGCCAAATCCGCATTGGAAAAAACAGTCCGTATTCCGGGGTGCCTGATTCTCAGACTGCAAACGGTTGACGAGAGTAAAGGTCACAAGCCTAGCCGTATGGGACCGATCTGACGGACGGCTTATTAGGTGGAGAACAAGAGCAGACTCACCGTCCACTGATACGACCGGCTTTTCCAATGATACGATTCCATCACCAAGAAGCTCAGTTGATTGGAATTCAATAGTCTGGTTGACTGGTTGTCGAAGCCATGGCTTACGGCTAGCTCGTCCACCTTCAGACTTATCCGCATCGTCCTGCCGGTATGTCGCGGCTGAGACATCAACTTGAAGCCGGTCAGGGATGTCAACCAACGCTGAGAGTCCCATGGCGCTCGGCAGGAACTGATTTGCGAGATTTATCTCCTGCTCTGTTTCAGGTTCACTGTCACTCCCTTCACCTGAGTCGTCGTCAATTGAGTTCGCCAGTATCCCTGCATCCTCAGGAGAGTCGGCATCTGTCTTATCTTCCTCATCGGTGGCGGTTTCCTCATGACTGGGGACTTGGGATCTCCGGGGAAAGAGAATACCAGCACCGTACCGCTGTCTGGGAGGGTCCTGCGGTCGGAGTATCTCCTCACCGTTGCCCTGCACATCCGGAGGAAGGGGTGCCGGGCCTACCAGCTCCCTGTGTAGAAAGTCCAGAATGAAATCACGTGTCGCAAGTGTTTCTGTCAAGTCTGAAGCTCCTTCTCCAATGCAGCCCTAATACGAGTATCGATTGACCCGCGAGCCCGTTCATGGATCATCAGAATCAGAAGACTACGCGCTCTAGACATGCCTACATACAGCAGTGATTGCGACTTGTCATCATCCACTTTTTCAATATCAACCAGGATGACGACTTGGCTCTCGAGACCCTTGAATGAGTGGATGGTTGAGAACCTGATGCATCTCTGCGGGGTGTCCAGGGTCCGTGAGCAATCAAAGAGTGGCATGTCGCAGATTTGTTCGACAGAAGCCACGGCCGAATTCTCAAGCCGACGAGGGGAGAGAATCATCACATCGTCTATTGGCACACCATCGCTTGCCAAGCGATGTATGGTCTCTGTCAGAGTCTTCACGAGGCTGTAAGGAGATCTCCAGTACCGATGCTCCACCGGCATCCCGGCTTCATGCCCAAGCTTATACGGCGGTGTGCTAAACCCTCCGATGATTGCTGTCTCCTCAGCGATTCTCCTGGTATTCCGGCAGTTGAGGGTCAGCTTTGCCCTCACAAAGTGCCCACTGTATTCTGAGAGGGCTGCAATTGATCCTGAAGCGTTGTCATAAAGGGCCTGTCGAGTGAAGTCGCCAAAGATACCCCAAGTGCCTCCAGCTAATCCTCCCTTGATGGTCCGGTTCATCAGGTCGAACGTCGCTTGGTCAAAGAGATCCTGCCCTTCGTCCATAACCAGTACGTCGAAGGGGTTGTTCAACTCCTCTAGTGCAATTTCCCCGTAGAAGGGATATAGCTCCTCGAACAGAGTTGCAAGGTCCTGATTGTTCAATGCCGCGCGCTCGTGTTCTGAGAATTCCTTCCTTACAGTGCTGCTGGCGATGATCTCTTTCAGAATCTCATGCCAAGTTCCGGTCGTCATCTGAGTGCCTTCAGTTTGTAGTTTAAGCCAGTCTCCCAACAAGCGGTTGAAGCAGACCAAGAGAACCTTCGCTCCGGCATTGTTCGCCCGCCTAGCGTATTCGAGAGCCAGCAGGGTCTTTCCTGTTCCGGCGGCTCCTTCAAAAAGGCAGCGCGGGTTCTCTTCAAGCTCGTCGAGACGGTCATACTGCTCTTCGGTCAAACTCATAAGCTTTGCTTCAGTCCTAGCCAGTGAGACTGACTTTGCGACTACCAAGTCGAAGTCAGGCCGCAGGTAAGCAACGATTGCCCTGAGTTGAGACGGTGTAGGGTATCGTTCTCCACTACGCGGCTGGAAATCCCTCAGCCGATTCCGAACAATCCCATTGATAGACGCAGATATCGGTCTTCGCAGGTCGTGGGCGTCGACAACATCTGAGCGCTCAAATTCGGGAGTTGCTGGCGGACAGGCTACGTCGGGAAACAACACAGCGAACGCGATGGGGCAATGCGACGCTGGAGAGCCCTGTCCGAAGTGGTCTATGATCGAACTCCGCAGAGCAAACATGGAGTCCCTAGCCTGCATGAATGGACTCTTCCTGAGTACTGCTAGATTCCCGTACCGATCCATAGTTCGCCACATCCCGTTCTCGCATGACACGCGCCCTCCCTTGATCTCAAGACAGAGGATGCCTTCGTGGGGGATGATTACAACGAAATCTATTTCTCCATACGGGCCGGTAGTTCTACGCGCCAATCCGAGAGAGTGAAGAACTGTCCACCCATTGGTATCTGGGTCGGTAGCCAATAGGTGGAAGACTCGCCTCTCGGCTGAACTCACCACATCCTCGTCAATCTGGGCAGGTATCATCCTCGCCATGTTCGATCACCCATCAAAATATGGAGTCGTCTGTCCACAGTAGGCGACTGACCTGGTCAACGGGGTACTCTCGTTGCCGTGAGTCAACAGCCTCGACTTGCACAACCCAAGCTTGTCCGTAACCGAGATCAAGCAGCACGGGCTGATCATCGAGTTGACTCAGACGACCATGGACCTCACCAAGGATGAGCTGTGTCAGATGGCTCCCGGCACCTATGTGAGCTCCGCGGATCCTGGAGATGGCGTCGCTAACCGTGCTCAATGTTTCTAGAAGTTCCGAATCGTCGGCAGCTCTGCCGATGACTTCAATATCATCTTCGTAGCGGGGACCTATCAGATCGGGGTTCCCCATCCAGCCCGCAATCGTTGGGAGTGTTCGATGCAGGCCATACCTCTCCAAACGTCTTTGTACGGTCGTAGGAGTGCTACCGAGACGACGGAGTGACAACTTCCATCGTTCTGCAATCGTCCGTACCCTTTCGTATTCCTCAATCCCAAGCGCGTCTTCTGCCAATAAGCGAATGAATTCCTTACCTCCCCCTGCTCTGAACAATACGAAGTCATCAATTGAAAGGTCAGAGGCGGTCACTGTCCGCAGGCGACGGGCGTCTCCCTGACTGCCGTCCATCAGTGCGTTCAGCACATGCAGCTGAGACCACTCTGTGAGAAGGGTGTAACATCCTCCGTAGAATTCAACCAGCCGTGCGCGCCGCCCATCATCACCGCCGACCGCCGATGATGGGCGAGAAGAACGGTGTCGGGAGAATCTGTGCTCGAAATCGAGCATGGGCTGGTCAGGATATGCGTAGTCAGCGGGTGTGGGAGGCTCGATAGACGTCATCGCAGGAAGTAGATCGGTCTCAACTCCAAGGATCCCGGCACGGTCCCCCGTTTCCATCCGGTTGGCGCCCATCAGGGCGTGTTCTCGGGTCTGGTGACTCGACAGCCACATGCGCTCAAATGGATATGTCAGAACCCGGATATTCCGCGTAACCGCCAAGTTCCTCAATCGAGTGAATCGTCGTCTGCCTGGCCAAGCCAACAGGATGATTCCGTCCCATTCATCCTCGGGCCGGATGGCCTGTATGGGGAAGACTTGTGGATCATCTATGAGAGTATCCAGTCCTTCTCGAAGACACTCGGCGGCTCTCGTTGATCGGCTGGCAATGGCCCATCGCCCCTGGGCCACACTAAGCGTGTTGACAAGGAGGTCGGCCTTCTCCATCATCCCGGACTCGCTGTACACAGCACTTTCCAGGCGGTCCAGTACGGACAGAAACTCCCTGATTGTGTCTGAGGTCATCCATAACTGGTTGCGGATAAGGTTCTCTCTCGCCTGTCGTAGGTCTGACTTCATCTCATCGCCTACCCCGAAGCAGCACTCGCTAATCTCCAGAAGGACTCCGTAAAGCCGAGCTAGAAGATCATCAGTTTCTGACCTCTCATCAGTCCCATCAAGCGTTGCCGCCACCCTTTCCATGGCTGCTGCCGCTGCTTGGAGGTCATCGTTTTGGCAATCGATAGCAACTACATTGCACCGCTCCCTTATGTCTGCCACTCGAACCGTCCGCCCAACTAGGCTTTTCCTAGACCTCTCTCCAGCGTGGTCTTCTCCAATCATGACTTCAGTTGGAGACAGGTGCCAGACCGGGCACTCCCGGTCTCGTAGAAGCTGGATCTCATCCGTCTCATCGGGGGATGCCAGTATCACGACCCTGTGACGGTCCGCAATATCGTCGAACGCCTGAAGGTCGCTGGCAATACCACGAGCCCCGTCCACAAGTACGACTTTGGACGATTCAGGAGCAGAAGTGGCCGCATCGGCTATGTCTTGGAGCACTCTGCTTACGGCAATGAGTGGCTCTCCGATCACCTGATAGGCGTCACCCGTCTTGATTTCGCCTCCAGGTCCGATTGTCCCCCAAGGCAGAAAGTTGGAGAGTCGATCAGAACGATTCGAATGACTTGGTGCTAGGGAAACAATTTCGGCGATTCCCGCGAAGCGAGCCTGTGCCATGTACAGCAGTGCGACATTGCGAATCATGCTGTCATTGCCGTAGGTTGTGATGCCGAGCAGTTCGTCAAGACTGCTGCGGTCGAAGACGCCGAGATTGGAAGCGAGGGAACCCTTGGGTCGTTTTCGGTCTGTGGGCTCGAGCCTAAGCACATCGGACATCCGAAAGCTGCGCCACTCCGGTTTGTCCAGTACCTTCAACCTGAACAAACCGGGATGCCCTTCCCAGATGCCCTCGTACTCGTATAGGTAGTCGCTGGGCTTTACCCTGACATGCTGCCCTACGCTTAGTGCAGTGCGGGCGTAGCTCTCGGCAAGACGCGGGAAGTCCTCCTGGAGTCGTGCGAGTGCCAAGAACACCGCAGTAAGTGGTGCCGTCCCTGGTGTCTTGTCCAGAACAAAGCAACATGCCCCTGGTTCGCCTTTCATGGAGGCAGCCAAAAGGAGGGCGAAGAACCAGGGAATCCGTTCTTCTGGGGAACCCTCACCGAACCGCCCCACAACGTTATCGAAGATCGGAAAGCGGGTGCGCAGTTCGCGAATCAGTTCTTGACTGTCATGGTTGCTCAAGTTTTCTCACTCAGATCATGTTTCGGTAGGTTGCGTCGGTCTGGAGTTCCAACCAAGCATGACGGCCCACTTCCTATTGGAGAAGCGACTTCGGTTCGACCAGCAAGTCCGGGATGCGAATTCCCAGAGCCTTGTCCTCCAATCCACACCTTTGGATTACCTACACTGTGGGCTGTGGCTGGTAGCGTTCGACCCGTATCAGGTCTTCGCCCTTGCGCGCTTGCGCTAGGTCGTAGGAGGTCTGGCGGCGCAGCCAGAAATCCGCGCTGGACCATCCAGCCTTCTCAAGGCGAATGGCCATGTCGGGCGAGATCGCGGCGTGGCCATTCAATACCCGCGAAAGGGTGTGGCGGGCAACGCCCAGAACCTCCGCCGCCTCGGTGACACTTAGACCAAGGGGTTCCAGGCAGTTTTCCCTGATGCCTCGGCCCGGATGGGGTGGATTCTTCATGGCCATCGTCTCTTCCCTCTCGCTAGTGATAGTCGACCAGATCGACATCATACACGTCACCGTCTTCGAATCGGAAGGTGATCCGCCAGTTGCCCGAAATCGAAATGCTCCACGATCCTCTCTGGTCACCCCTGAGGGGATGCAGTCTGTACCCCGGCAAATCAAGTTCGCTCGGCTTGCTGGCGGCATCGAGGTCCGCCAGGGCGAGAGTAATCCGATCCAGTCGGTCGGCGCCCATCCTGCTGGGGTCGCCTCGCTCATAGAGCCGCCTCAGTCCTCGATGGCGAAACGAACCGATCATAGAAGGATTATACCGTGTGCCGGTATACGTATCAATAGCCTCACTACTGTCTCCAACTCTTCGAGATCGCTTTGCGTATGTTCCTGCAATTCACCCACATGCCGCTCTAGCAGGCTGCTGAAGAAAGGGGTCTAGGTCGGAAATCGACGGTCTAGGTCGTTGAAACCTTGGTCCTATTGGAGGAAATCGTGCCGTTCATACGGGACTTTTCGCCCATTTGGCTTCGCGAACCGTCCCTCTTGGGGCACGGGGCATAGGTAGCCCAGGGTCAGGTCATGCCATCCGGGCTACCGGAGTTGCCGCCGCCTGCCCCAGGAGCTTGGCCATCCGAACCAGGTTGTAGGCCGTGGCCACCAAGTGCCCCACCAGACCAGTCCGGTCCAACCCCCGATACCGGGTCCGCCGGAACCCGCCCACCGTCTTCATCCACCCAAAGACCTCCTCAACCCGTTTCCGAATCCGCCGACTGACCGCGTACCCCGGATGCCGGGTGGTCCGGCCGTCAATGGCGCTAGACCGCCCCCTGGTGTTCTGCGCGACGTGAGGCGTCACGCCGCGCCGGCGCAGGTCTGCCACGCAGTCCCGAGTGTCGTAGCCTTTGTCTCCGCCCAGCGTTCGGGGATGAAAGCCTCGCTCCCGGGCTTGGTCCAACAGTCCCGGCACAATATCTCGCTCCGCCGTACCCGTCGCTTGGGTGGTCTGAAAGTCCACCAGCATTCCATGCCGGTTTTCCATCAGGGCGTGGGCCATGAAGACCAGCCTGGCTTCCTTGCCTTTACCCTTGCGCAGCAACCGGGCCTCCGGGTCCGTCGTGCTCTGATGGGTGGCATTGCTACGCCGTTCCCCATGAAAGTCCACCGAGGGGTTGCCGGGGTCAGCATCGGTTGTCCGGGGCGGGCCGCCGTCCCTGGGTTTGAAGCTCTTTGGGCTGGCTGCCGCCTCAATCAGGGTTCCGTCCACCGTGAAGTGCTCGTCCGACAGCAGGCCCTGCCGGTCCGCTTCCAGCACCACTTCGTCGAACAAAGTCTGGCCCACTCCATGCTTCAGCAGCCGCTCCCGGTTCTTGGTGAAGGTGGTGGCATCGAAGCTGGGCTCAATGAGGTTCATCCCCAGAAACCACCGGAAGAGGAGGTTGTAGTCCAATTGCTCGCAGAATGCCCGTTCACTGCGCACCGAATACAGGGCAATTAGTAACGAAGACTTCAGCAGCCGCTCCGGCGGGATCGACGGCCGGCCCACGTTAGCGTACATCCGGTCTAGGTCCGGGGATAGCGCCTTCAGGGCTTGGTCCGCCAGCTTCTTGATAACCCGCAGGGGATGGTCCGATGGTACTCGCGTTTCCAGGTCAATGAAGGCCAGCAGAGTCACCTGTGGATCTTGTCTCCCGCGCATCGGCTCAACCTCCGCCCAAGGTTGTCCTATTTTAGCCCGTTCTCTCTCCACTGTCGGCCCACACCGGGTTTTTCAGCAGCCTGCTAGGGAGTCGTTGCGCTTCCCCAGCAGCGTCTTGCTGCCGAGCCTGCCTCGATGTAGTCCATACTCCTACGCCTCCCGCATCCGCCGTGAGAACCTCCCCGCCCTAATGCGCGAGGCTACTGTCCTAGGGTCTATGTCCAACCATTCCGGACTGCAATGAGCAGACCCAGCTAACCGCTTGGCCCTACCACAAAGTCGTCTCCGGCACAATGTCCTGCAAGGCATTACACACTCCGTTTTTTTCGTTCACAATGGGATGTTGGGCAAATGCCGAAGACAGCAGATGTGCAAATACGGGACAGCAAGGAACGAGGACCCCAACTTGGCATTCTCCGAGCGACAGATTTTCCACTCCCTCAGCCGGATGCCGTTCGTCGATTCGGCGGAGCTGGCCCTCATTCTCGGCGAGCCGCACGCCACGGTCCACCGCGCTTTGACCGGCCTGTTGGCCCACGGCAACGCGGGGCGGGTCAGCCACGGCATCGCCCACCTGCCTTCGAGCCAGAGATACTACGTGACCGCCAACGGCATCAGACAGGCTGCGGAGTTTCTCGGATTCGCCACGCCCTCGGACTTCGTGCGGGCCTACCCGCTGTCCAGGGAGTGGCTGGCGGTGCTCATCCGCCGGATGGACGCGGTGGCCGCTGTCTACCGACTCGCCGCCTTGATGTCTCCCGGGACCCGCTCCCGCCGGTCGCACGTGGAGTTCCACCGCAGGGGCCGCTTCGACGCCACGATCACCCTCCACGATGGCCGCGACTTCGGCGTGGTGCGCCAAGGCCTAGCCCTGCGGCGCCGTTCCCTCTACGACCGTCTGAGGGCCATAGCCGAGTACGACTATACGCGCCGCCCCGACACCGTTCTAATCCTGGTTCCGAGCGTGTGGGAAGAGAGACTGACGGGGAAGTTCTGCGAGCGACTGAACCTCAGGGACTCCTACATCGCCGTGGAGACCAGGGACGCTCTCGAAAGACGGGACCTTCGCCTCTGGCGCAACTTCTCGTGGGTCGGCAGCTCGTACAGCACGCTGAAGGACGTGAGCGCCCAGGGCAGCCCCGGCGGAGGGCCGCGCACGGAGTCGCCGGATCGGAAGCGGGCGTCGATACCCCGTCCGGAGCGGATGGTGGAGGCTGCGTCGGCCTTCGGTCTCAGCCCCTCCGAGAAGCGGACCCTCGACCTCATCACCGACCACCCGATGATCCCCCGCGAGCACCTTGCCCGCTGGCTCGGCGTCTCCGAGGGGCGCGTCAGCCAGATGATGCGCAGCCTCGTCGATACCTGGGGCCTAATCGAGCGTCACGGCAAACGGGGCGACACCCGCTACACGCTGTCCGCCGAGGGCATACGCTACGTCACCCACAGGGACCGCGCCCAGCTTCCGACCACGCAGGGCATCTGGAGCACCGCCCTCACGAGAGACAAACAGGGCCGCAGACGGTACGTGGGCCACCGCATCGAGACATGGGCGAGGCAGACGAAGCACGCCGACGGCATCACCTGGTTCCTTTCGAAGCTTCAGGCCGAGGCCAGGGCCGACCCCGACAGCGAGCTAGTGTGGTCCGTCCCCACTGACAGGTCCGACCGGGCCTACAACTGGGGCGATTCGGCCATCGCACCCGACGCCGTGGGGCAGCTGACCGCCCAGGGCCTTCGGATACCGTTCTACTTCGAGTACGAGCTTCGCGCCAGGCATCCCCAGGGAGTCATTGCCCGCCTGGACCCCTATGAGAGCTACTACTGGTCGAACGAGCATAAGGAAGACCAGCCGCCATACCCCGTCACCCTCTTCGTCGTGGACACAGAGGAGGTCGAGGACACCTATGTGCGAACCGCCGCCCGGATGAGCCGGATGTCGCTGCCCATCCTCGTGTCCTGCATACCCGTGCTGTCCAACACAGGGATACTTGGCTGTTCCTGGCGTCTGCTCTGGGAGGCTGAGTCCCCCCGACTGTCCCTGTCCGAGCTGAGAGCCTACCAGTGGGACTCGCTCTACCACCGGATGCGTCATCGTCCTGTAGGGGGGATAGATAGAGCCGATGCGTCGCTATCTGCCCTCTAGGCTGGCTGGGGGGTACAAAATGGGACAACCGGCCCGATTTCCGGGGGCTTCCGGGGGCCGATTCACCCCCAATCAGCTACGAAACGGGGTTGACGTGTCGCCTGACCGGTCAGGGACAAAAATGGGAACCTGCGCTAAAATAAAGGACGCGTCCGAGTACATTTTGTACCCCCGGTACAACCGCTGACGTGTCAGTCGATAGGGAGGGAAAAGCGATGGATGAGCCTATCCGCTGGGTGACGAAAGCGGAGGCGGCTGAGGAGCTGGAGATATCCCTCTCGACCCTAGACCGTAAGATCAGGATGGGAGAGATCGAGGTTGTCAGGGAGGGCCGCCGGGTCTACGTGCGGATGCAGGGGTCGGAGTATCTGAGCGACGCGGAGCTACTGCGCCGGGCCATCGCCAGGGAGGACGAGCTTCAGCGTACCGTGCGCCAGTTGGAGCAAAACGTGTCCGAGTTGAAGCTTAGCGCATCCGAGTTGGAGCGGGAGCGTGACGAGGCCAGGGAGTCCGCAGCCACTGCCAGACGGCCGTACCACGAGCTTGAGAGGACGTACCAGAAGGAGGTCGCCGCGCACAAGGAGACGAATGAGTTGTTCATCGCAGTACGCGTGGCCGTCTTCGTGCTGTTGGCGCTGCTGATCGCCAGCGTTCTCGTGTGGTGGTTTGTGCTGAGGTAGGGGTCTGTCCTGACACTCCGAGAATGTCCGCCTCTGCCCAGAGTCCCATTTCCGTATACAGCCCCCTGACTGCAATCGACGGCCAATCCGATGTGCCAACCGGGGCCGCCGTCCCCGCCGACGCGCCGGGAACCCGTGCCGGGCTGGAGGCCCTGGGAGACCGGCTTCGAGACCCTGAGCGACCCGACATCAAACCCCGCAAGATGCTTGACGTATCACCACCCCACGACCTCGGCGAGCAGTGCGCCAACGCCATTCAGCGGGGCCAGCAGCGTCAAATCCAGCCGCAAAACCGCCACGTCTTGCACCCCCACTTCAATCGCCTTTTCCGGGGCCTAATGTCATTGAGACGCCGCTCCCACGGGCCTGCCGATGTCATTCCCCACGTTTGGCGATGTCATTGCCGTCCGGAACGCACCCTTTCTAAAAGTGTTCACTGTTTACGTCCAGTATAGGGGCGATTTACCCCCGTTTCGGCTACGAAATCACGACTCTGTACGCTTTGTTACGGAACTCAAACTCCTGTACACCCCCAATACTGCGTTGAGGGGGCCGAAAAAAAGAGAGCCTGTAGCACCCCGCATCCCTGCGCAGCCCTATGAGGGAACGGCCTGTAAGGGGCCGCATCCCTGCGCAGAGCTATGAGAGGTCTTATTCCGCGTTGCGATTGTGCACACTCTCCTGCGAGAGCCGCGATCCGATGAGTCGCGGCAAACCGCAGAGAGGGAAAGAGTTGGCGCGGAGACCATCGAACAATCGCCGGGCGACGGCGCACTCCGCCGAGCAGCAGGAGGCGGTGCGGCGCGGGCTGCGCATCCTTGCCCGGATCATCGCCCGCGCTCACCTGCGGCGTCTGGCGCTCCGGTCCGGGGCTGCGCCGGAGCCGCCGGCGGAGGGCGAGGACGCAGACTGAGCGGCTCACGGGAACCGGCGTCGAGCCTTCAGACCATGCTCTCAATTCACGCCCGCAAACCCTACCGGCATTTTGTCCACTTCCGTAGCTGGCGTTGTCCACTTCCCCCCGACTCGCCGACCGGCACTTTGTCCACTCTCGTAGCTGAGGCTGTCCTATAGGAGTGGAAGGAGCTACGGAATCGGATTGCTTGCTCCGATGTGGCAGGCAGCGCCGTTCACCCCGATTTCAGCTATGGAATCGCTTACCCTGCAACTTGCCGCCCCCGCATTCTCCTGTACACGGGTAGAGCACCCCAAGCGACACCGCGAATCCCGCGCCTCGTAAGGAGGGCCTGTGCGCAAGCCCGGGTCGATTTGTGCAAGGACAACGCGGATGTTGACAACAACGCAAATGTTGTGCATGATATGAAGATACGAACGCACCAGAGCTTCGACGCTGGCTGAGAAGGCAGGGCTGCACCTTCCACACCCACAAGGGAGGCAGCGGGCATCTCATCATCCGGCTCGGAGACCGCACCAGCCAACTTCCGATGCGCGGAGGCGGCAAGGAGCTTGGACGCAGACTCGTAGAGAAGATCAAGAAAGACTTGGGGTTGGACTGATGCTTGCCTATCCGATAACGCTTGAAGATGATGACGGGACCGTGTTGGTGACCTCCCCCGACTTCCCGGAGCTGACCACCTTCGGAGACGATCGGGAGGAGGCGATCGCCCGCGCCGTCCACGCGCTGGAAGAGGCGATAGCAGCCCGTATCCATGACCGCAAGGACATTCCCACGCCATCACGAGGCGAGACCTACGCCGTACTGCCGACGCTGACTTCGGTGAAGGTGATGCTGTACCAGGGGATGCGAGACCAGGGCGTCGGCAAGGCTGAGCTGGCCCGTCGCCTGGGATGGCACATGCCGCAGGTGGACAGGGTGCTGGACGTTCAGCACCGGTCACGGATCGACCAGATGGACGCCGCCCTGGGAGCCATCGGACAGCGGTTGCACGTGACCGCCGCAGATACCGCAGACCCGGCAGTGGCGGTCGTTGGAGAAGAGACGCGCGGCCCGAATTAGCCGCGATCGAGCAAGCCCGGCACAAAGGAAGACCTCATCCAACATGGACACAATATTTTGGGAAGCCATAGATAAGATGAAGCCGCTCATGAACGAGCTTGAGGGGAGCGAAGAACTGCGCTGGGACGACTACAGCGATGCCCCTCGAAAAGGCGTGTATGTTCTCTACGAGAAGGGCAATCCGATATACGTAGGTCGTTCCAATAACATGCGGAACCGCGTTCGGGAGCACGGGGCGGCCAGTTCAGACCGATATTCGGCAACATTCGCCTTCAAACTGCTGCGGGAGGCGCTGAATGAGCCAGAGGGCAGGGCTGAAGACATTGAAAGATCTCACAAGGATGAGTACCGCCAGCAGCGGGAGAGAGTGCGAGCAATGACCTTCCGGGCCGTTGCAATCACCGACCAATTGGAACAGACCCTCTTTGAGACTTACGCCATCATCGAGATGGGCACTGCTCCCAAATACAACGACTTTGAAACCCACTAGGAGGACAGCAATGAAGAAGACGCACCTACAGCCGCTCACGCCGGCAGCCCTCTACGCCAGGGTCTCCAGCGAGCGGCAGGACGTGGACCTGTCCGTGTCCGCCCAACTGCGGGCGCTCAAGGACTACGCGAAGGCCAACGGCTACTCCGTAGCCCGCGAGTACGTGGACGAGGCCGAGAGCGGCCGCGTCGCCGACAGGCCCCAGTTCAGGGAGATGATCGAGGAGGGCAGCCAGCCGAAGGCCCCCTTTGAGGTCATCCTCGTCTGGAAGTTCAGCCGCTTCACCCGCAAGCGCGAGCACGCCGTCGCCTTCAAGTCCATGCTCAGGCGTAAGGGCATCCGCGTGGTGTCCATCACCGAGCACGCCGACGACTCCCCTACCGGCAAGCTCATGGAGGCCATCATCGAGAGCGTGGACGAATTCTACAGCGAGAATCTTGCGCAGGAGGTTGTCCGGGGTATGCGGGAGGCCGCATCGCGAGGCTTCTTCCTCGGCTCCAAGGCCCCCTTCGGCTACACCCGCGTCAAGATCAGCGACGGGGCGAAGGAGCGTCCCACCCTGGAGGTTGACACCGCCACCGCTCCGGTGGTGAGGGAGATATTCGAGAGCTCGCTCAGTGGCAACGGCCTCAAGGAGATATGCAAGACTTTGAACGGCCGGGGCATCACCAACAGGGGCAAACACTGGAACAAAGGCGGACTCCACTACCTGCTCACCAACGAAGCCTACACCGGCGCCGCAGTATGGGGCAGAACCAGCAAGGTTGAGAAGGCCCAGGAGCCGGTCCGGGTTGAGGGAGCATGGCCCGCGCTGGTGTCGAGGGAGCTGTTCGACGCCGTTCAGGAAGCCATGCGGGACCGTGCGCCGAAGGTGCAGAGGCCCGCTAGAGTGGGAAGCAAGTTCCTGCTGAGCGGGCTGCTGAAGTGCGGCGTTTGCGGCAGGCCCTACAGAGCCCAGGGAGCCAAGAGCGGGCAGTTCGCCTACTACATCTGCGGCACCCTGTTCACGGAGGGCGCAGGGACGTGCAGCGCCCGCTACCTGAACGCTCCCAGGTTGGAGGCGTTCGTCGTCGAGAAGATCAGGGAGCGGATTCTGACCGAGGAGACCATCGTGGCACTGGTGACGATGGTGGCTGAGGAGATAGACGCAATGGCCGGGGAGCTGTCCGGCAGGCTGGAGGTCGTCGAGGCGGAGCTAGGAGACGTGAGGAAGCGGCTTGAGAAGCTCTACGAGGCCATTGAGACAAGCGAGCTGACGTTGGAGGTCCTGTCGCCCCGCATCCTGTCTCTGAGGCACCGCGAGGAGCAGCTGGAGGCTGCGCGAGATGATGCCGAGCGCCAGCTTGAACAGCGCAGGGTGGAGCTGCCGACCACGGAGGAGATCAAGGAGTATGTAGCGGACTTCCGAGACTTCCTGGAGGAAGGGACTATCCCCGAGTGCAAGGCGCTCATCCGCAACTTCGTGGAGGGCATCGAGGTCAACGGAGACGAGGCCGTTCTGACGTACACCATCCCCATGCCGAGCGACGGTGCGATGTCGGAATCGGCCTCGGTTCTTGATTTCGTCAAGTCCGGCCCACTTACTAGGACTCGAACTAACAGATTATTGCGCTCGGGGTTGTAGCTCCTTGGTCCAGCGCATCTGTTGCTCGTGTGGCAGGCTCAACAGAGACCACAAGAAGTGAATCCCACATCGCTTACCCTTAATGGGATCACTTATGGCAACAATGACTTCCTGCAATTCTGGCGCCAGTTGGAGGAGACTCAGTACTCGTGTCACGTAAGCTCTACTAACGCCTAAATGGCGGGCTAGTTCGGCCCTGGACGTAATCTCCCCTGTTGCTAGCAACTTCTGCCAAGGTTGGGCCAACGCGATTGGATTTCGGCGATGCCGCCGGGCTGAATTGGGTGGGGATCGGTGATATACTGGCCTTGGCAACTCAAAGGTGGCCCAGACGAAAGTACGTAATGATGGTCGTATCGTAGAGCCAGTACTTCTACAAGTAGGCTCTTCCGTTGTACCTGTAAACTCGTTGCTAAAGGGGAGCGCCATCCTTGTGGAAGCGTAGCGGATCCAGGGGTGAACCCATGATGGTCAATGAATGTTCGGAGACGCACCCATGAAGCTGGGTAACCCCATACCCGTTGCCGAGGGGGTCTTTCAGATACGCGCCATTGGCGCCAGAGTCACGGCGCTGGCCGAGGGTGATGAGGTGATTCTCGTCGACGCCGGGATGAATGGCAGTTCCGGAATGATTATCGAAAGCCTGGAGGCCATCGGCTTTTCCATCGACATGGTGAAAGCCCTGGTTATCAGCCATCGTCACCCGGACCACGCTGCCGGCGCGGCAGAACTGGTTGCCGGAAGAGACATCCCCATCATGGCCCATCGGCTCGATGCCGGCGTACTCACCGGCAGGGAGCAAGCCCCCGCGCCAGTTCAGAGCAATCTGGTGACTCGCATCACCGCGCAGGTGATTGAAAGGATGAGCGGCGCTCCCACCAGAGTCGACGTCGAACTGGAGGATGGGGATGTTATCCCCTTCGCCTTTCCCGTTAAGGTGGTGCACCTCCCCGGCCACACCGTGGGCAGCATAGCGCTGTTCCTGCCGGACAGGAAGCTGGTTATCATTGGGGACGCGCTCCAGTACAAGCTGTCCCTAAAGCTCTATCCTCCGGCCCCCGGAGTTACGGAGGACCCGGAGCGGGCTATGAAGTCGCTGAGAAAGCTGCTCAACCTGGACTTCGACACAATCTGCTTTAGCCACTTTTCACCGATGCGCAGCGGGGCGCGATCCGCGCTAAGCAGCATGATAGGGCAGCATGGCCCCATTTAGGCGCAAGAGCGTAGCGCAGACCTGCGGATTGCGCTACAATGACGCTACCCCAGCCAAAGCCAAGGGAAGTAAATGAATCAGACAAACCAACCCGGAGCCTCGGCCGGCGCCACTCTTGTAGAGTTCCTGCGGAACAGCGTCCGTGCTCACGGCCCGCGCGACGCCCTTCTGTTCAAGCCCGGCTTCCGGTACCTGCGCTGGTCCTATGACCGGCTGTGGAGGGAGTCGGGGCAGGTAGCGACTTTGCTCCAGAGCCGGGGACTGACAAAGGGAGACCAAGTCATTCTGTGGGGGCCGAACTCGCCGCAATGGGTGGTAATCCTCTTTGGCTGCCTGCGCGCGGGCGTCATCGCGGTACCGCTGGACCTCCGCAGCGCGCCGGACTACGTGGAGCGGGTCATCTCCAGGATAAGCCCCAAGCTGGCCTTCACATCGCGCTTCACTCCCAAAAATGATGCTGACCTCGGCCTGCCTGAGATCACCTTCGAGGAGCTGGAGGGAGCTATCTACGGCCTGCCTGAGCCGGCTCCGGTGGAAGTAGCACCGGACGACCTGGCTGAAATCATGTTCACGTCCGGCACAACGGGCGACCCCAAGGGGGTGATGCTGACTCACCGGAACCTGACCGCCAACATCGAGGGCATCTCCCAGTACATCACCTGCGACACATCCAGCCGACTCCTCTCCATCCTGCCCCTGAGCCATATGTACGAGCAGTTGGGGGGCCTGCTCGCAGCGCTGCACTTCGGGGCCAGTGTAACGTATCCCACCAGCAGGCAGCCGACCGTGCTGTCCCGCACCATGCGCGAGCGGCAGATCACGACCATGCTGCTTGTCCCGCAGGGGCTTGAGCTTCTGATGAACGGGATCGAGCGAGAGGTAAGGCGCCAGGGGAAGGAGGCGCTCTGGGGCAAGCTGCTGAAGCTGGCCGAGAAAACGCCCTTCTCACTCAGACGACGCCTCTTCAGACGTGTCCACAAGCAGTTCGGTGGGAAGCTCGACTTTATCGTCTCCGGCGGAGCGGCCCTGGACCCGGAGCTTGGCAGGAAGTGGGAGCTGCTTGGCGTTAAGATAGTCCAGGGTTACGGGGCTACGGAGGCGTCGCCCGTCATAAGCAACCACACCATCAATGAACGCAGGCCGGACTCGGTGGGCCGCCCTCTGCCCAACGTTGAGGTGAGGATCAGCGAAGAGGGGGAGATCTGGGCCAGGGGCGACAACATCTCGCCCGGCTACTGGAACGCGCCTGAGCAGACGGCCGCGACGTTCCAGGATGGCTGGTACAAGACCGGCGATCTGGGTTACTTCGACGATGAGGGCTTTCTGCACATCCGGGGTCGTATGAAGGACATGATAGTCCTGCCCAGCGGACAGAACGTATACCCCGACGACATTCAGGCTGTGCTCAACCGTCACCCCAACGTAACCGATTCGGCAGTGGTTGGCCTGACTCGGGGCAGTTCCGTAGAGGTCCACGCAGCCCTCATACTCAACGACGCTGAGGACGCCGAGACGATAGTCGCCTGGGCCAACACACAGCTGGCGGAGCAGCAGAGAGTCAGGGGCTTCACCGTCTGGCCGGACGAGGACTTTCCGCGCACTCACACGCTTAAGGTCAGGAAACCTCTGTTGATAGAGAGGCTCCAGGGAAACATGGCCCCCGCAGAGGCTGCTCCGAGCGGCCCGGCGGCGTCCAGAGGTCAACAGGGGGCAAGGAATCTGATGGACATCGTCGCGGAAGTAGCCATGCTCGACACCTCCGCGATCGAGCCGGACATGACACTGGGAGACGACCTCAACCTCGACTCCCTCGGCAGAGTCGAGCTGCTGTCCGCAATTGAGGCCGACCTTGGAGTGTACCTGGATGAGAGCCAGATCGACCCGGAGACCACCTTGAGACAGCTGGGGCAGATCCTGGAGGAGGGCGCGAACAACCCGCCCGTCACCAAGTTCCCCGACTGGGGCATGGACTGGTGGTGTCGTATGACGCGGGGTTTCATCCAGAGGTTGCTGGTGTTTCCAATCATGTGGCTCCCCTATGGCCTCAAGGTTACAGGTCGGGAGAAGCTGGAAGGCATTAGAGGCCCAGCGCTGTTCGCATCTAACCACAGTCTGGGTCTGGACAACCCCCTGATAATCAAGGCGATCCCCCCGTCATTGCGTAGGCGCCTGGCCATTGCCGGCGCGGCAACCCTGTGGAGGAACCCCGTATTCTGGGTGCTGAACCCGCTTCTGGGCAACGGATTCCCCATCGCGCAGCAAGGAGCGGTCAGGCCCAGCCTGGAGAACATGGGCAAGATACTGGACAACGGCTGGTCGGTGCTGATCTACCCTGAAGGTGAGCTGACCGTCGGAGGCCCGATAAAGCCCTTTATGAATGGAACGGGCATGGTCGCCGTTGAAGGCAGGCTGCCAGTTGTCCCAATGAAGCTGCACGTCAACCGCCTGGGCTCTCCGGCGCGGTTTCCGATACTCAAGCGCGGGTCTGTGGAGATACGCTTCGGCGAGCCGATGACTTTCGCCCCTGCCACGGCCTACCAGGACGCAACCAGCGCCATAGAGGACGCGGTCCGAGCGCTGTGAGGGGGATCCATCAAGAAAAGCGAGCGGAGACCGACGAAGAGTACGCGCGGAATCTACTTAGGGAAGGGCAACAGGGCGCTCAGGGAGCTTACAAGACCTCAATCCGACCCCTGATCTCTCGAACCTTAAACTGTCCCACTTTTGCTGGTTGTTATTATATCCAATGTGTATGACAGTGTAGTTGTAGTGTTCTGGAAGGGGGGGAAACATTACAATTGGCATCTTTAGGGAATTATTCAGGCGATAGCAGTCAACGAGGTTAGGAAAGGTCGAGATTATGAGAGTGTGATGAAACGTCAAATTGGATAAGATTATAGTAGGGGGGTCACTAGCAGCGTTCTTCGCCGGCACACTTCTTGTGTTCGCCGCGCTGGGGCCTCAAACGGAAGCGGGCGCCACGGCTCTGGAACAGGCTGCATCAACCTCTTTTGCCGACGAGATACAACCCCGGAAGATGCTACACAGAGTACAAGAGCGATACCAACGGCATGGCCACATGGCAGACAGAATTGCGTCAGAGCCATGTGCTCAGCCTGAACGACTCTATGCCGAGTCATGGATCCAGATTGGTCAGGATGGCTTTGCATACGAAAGAAGAGGAAGATCCACAGAGCTCGACGGCGATGTCTTTATGACGAGCCAGACGAGTGATGGCGAGACCGTTTACCAGTATGCCAACTGCGACGAGGAAACTCGCATCCCCTACACACCACCCTACTCCGTCCAGGAGTGGGCGCGGCGTGCTGAGAGCGCTCCTCAAAAACTGGCAGACCTTGGACTGGAAAAGGTGGGCGAAGGGGACTGGGACGGTAAAAGGACAGTCACTTACGAGAAAGATTATGAATACCTCCCTTCTGGGAATTCAACAGGCTACCGCTTGCCCTACGCAGATGACCTGGAGCCACAGTATACACTGGAGCGCTATGAGTTGGTGGTTGAGAACCCATTGACCCAACGCTACCAAAGTTGGGCCGTGGACGCTGGGGGAAACAAGACCCTGATTTACGAGAGAGTGACGATACTACTGGAGGTTGTTGATCCATAGCCAAGATGCTTGCCGGCAAGAGGTCACCTAAGCAAATGTGGGACAGTGGCCAACACAGAGTATACGACACTTACATAGTCGGGTGGACTGGTGATGCAGAGTATGCCACATCGGGTTGCGACCCTACAGCGGTTCTCAGGAGTGATTCCGCGCATTACGCGGCTTGGCAGGGAAATACTTGGCCTACTACGTACTCTATCCCGCATCCCGGTGCGGAATGAGGCCATAAACGACCGGTCTAGCGCTCCCTCAAGACAAGGGGTAACCCTTGTTGACAGAGGCCTTCGCGCGTGGCGCCATTTATTTGCTATTACCTGCCAATTCGACGGTAGGGTAGAGACCGTCTTAAAGGGCGGTCGCTGTCTTTTATGGCTTCGCCGGTAGACTTGCACGCCCAAAAGCAGACCAAGGAGGATATGGATGGCTACAGCTCGCAGAGCAGAGGCGATATGGAACGGGGACCTGATGTCGGGGAGCGGGGTGGTGAGCGCGGTCAGCAGCGGCGCGTTCACAGACCTGCCGTCCACGTGGGAGGCGAGGGCCGGAGAGTCGGGGGGCAAGACAAGCCCTGAGGAGCTGATCGCCGCTGCCCATGCGTCCTGCTACTCAATGGCTCTGTCCCACGTTCTGTCCCTTGCGGGAACGCCTCCCACCAGCCTGGAGGTGAGCGCCACTGTGACGTTTGAGGTAGATAGCCAGGGACCAAGAGTCTCTTCCAGCGCCCTGACCGTGCGCGGAGAGGCGCCCGGCGCCGATGACGCCGCGTTCCAGGAGGCCGCCGAGGCTGCCAAAGACGGCTGTCCGATCTCCAAGGCGCTTCAGGACAACGTTGCCCTGAGCGTCACCGTCCTTGCGTAGGAGCGGCGCCTGCGGGATGCTGAAGAAGCCTTAGCGGCGTTCTCTACAGGCGTCGGTTATGCCAACGTTGGTTGGAGCGCCACTCCCCTCCCGCCCACGCCCTTCGACAAGCTCGGAGCCTGCCCCGTACTTGATACGGGGGCGAGCGTAAGAGGGTCCCCTTGCCCGCTCGTGGCGAGCCTGTCGAACCATATGAGAGGGTATGCTGCGGGCGTAGCTGACGCCGCATGCGCACTTCGACAAGCTCAGCATGAGCGGTGTCGCGCGCCATTACCAGCGCCTGTAGAGAATGCCCCCCGTCCAGGCCACTTGACCCAAGCCCGTTGCAGGGCATACAATGCCAGTACGTTTCCCCAAGGAAGGTGGCTCTTGAGCAAGGTGACCTTTCCGCCGGGGGTGGTGGGGGCAGAAACGGGTGATTTGCCGCATGAGAAATGCGGGGTGTTCGGCGTATATGCCCCAGGGGAAGATGTCGCCCGAACCGCTTTCTTTGGGCTTTTTGCGCTTCAGCATCGCGGCCAGGAGAGCGCGGGCATCAGCGTCAGCGACGGCGAGACCATTCGAACCAGCGCCGCCATGGGGCTTGTGATGCAGGCCTTCCGCGAGCAGGACTTGGAGCGTCTCACCGGCCACATTGCCATCGGCCATACCAGGTACTCCACCGCCGGCTCAAGCATTCTCGGCAACGCCCAGCCCATACTGGCAACGGGCCCCTATGGAGAGTTGGCCTTGGGCCACAACGGCAACGTGGTCAACGCAGTGTCCCTGCGGAACGAGCTTGAGGAGTGGGGATGCCGGTTCTCAGGCTCCACGGACTCGGAGATCGTGGCTCAGCTGCTCGCCAACGCCCCCGGACGCGACTGGGGCGAGCGGGTACAGTACCTGATGAGGCGAGCCCAGGGAGCATACTCGCTGGTGGTCCTGACCAAGGACTCGCTGATTGCCATAAGAGACCCGCTTGGGGTAAGGCCCCTCAGCGTGGGCAAGATGGGCAGCGGCTGGATAGTCGCCTCCGAGAGCTGCGCGCTGGACAACCTGGGCGCTGAGCTGCTCAGGGAGGTGGAGCCCGGAGAGGCCATCTTAATCGACGACCGGGGCATGAGGACGATATACAAGAGTCGTGAGCGCAAGCGGGCGTTCTGCATCTTCGAGCAGATATATTTCGCACGGCCTGACAGCATCATTGGCGGAAAACTGACCTACTCCCTGCGCCGGGCGATGGGCGCCCAGCTGGCCCGGGAGCATCCCGTGGATGCGGACCTGGTCATCGGAGTGCCGGACTCGGCTACCGCGGCGGCTGTGGGATATGCCCAGGAGGCGGGGCTCCCCTATAGCGAAGGGCTGTTGAAGAACCGCTACGTGGGACGCACCTTCATAGAGCCGGACCAGCGCGTAAGAGATCTGGGCGTGCAGCTCAAGTTCAACCCCCTGCCGGAGGTGCTCTCCGGCAAGCGCGTGGTGGTGGTGGACGATAGCATTGTCAGAGGGACCACAACGCCCCACGTGGTCCGGCTGGTGCAGAAGGCGGGCGCTACGGAGGTGCACCTGCGCGTCTGCGCCCCACCCATTCGACACCCCTGCCAGTTGGGGGTGGACATGGCCTCTTATCGCGAGCTCATTGCCGCCAACAAGAGCGTGGAGGAGATAAGGCAGTTCGTGGGGTCCGACTCCCTGGGCTACCTCAGCGTAGAGGGGCTTCTCAAGACCGTGGACGGTGGCCCGGATAGCCACTGCACGGGCTGCTTCACCGGCAACCATCCCATTCCTTTCCAGTTGGAAATGAACAAGCTGGCCCTGGAAGTCTCCGCTCTATGACGAGACGCCATGCCCGGTGAGACCTACCTTGCCGCCGGGGTAGACCAGGGGGCCGCGCGGAGAGCCAAGGAGCGCATCAAGAAGCTGGCTTCCATGACCCTTGGGCCTGAGGTCATTGGCGGCGTCGGCTTCTTCGGTGGGATGTACCAGTTGCAAGGCTATCGTCAGCCCGTCCTGGTCTCCAGCACAGACTCGCCGGGAACAAAGCTGAAGCTCGCCACCCTCATGGACCGCTTCGATACCGTTGGCATAGACGTGGTGAATCACTGCGTCAACGACGTCTTCACCACGGGCGCCAGACCCATCTTCTTCCTGGACTATTTAGGCGTTGGCCGCCTCCTACCGGAAAGGGAGGAGGCCCTGGTAAGAGGCGTCGCAGAGGCGTGCCGGGCGGTGGGCTGCTCTCTCATAGGCGGGGAGACGGCGCAGTTGCCTGGCATCTACCCGGAGGACGGTTTCGACCTGGCGGGCTTTGCCGTTGGCGTGGTGGAGAGGGACGCCGTACTGGACGGCTCCTCCATTGCCCAGGGCGACGTCCTGCTGGCCATACCATCCAACGGCCTGCATACCAACGGCTACTCACTGGCTCGCAGGGTATTCCGCGTGGAGGAAGACCCCTCCGTACTGGGCCGGCGCCACGATGAGCTGGGAACAACCCTGGGAGAGGCGCTGCTGGAGCCGCATCGATGCTACTACCCGCTGCTGGAGCCCGTGCTGCCCCTCATCAAGGGCATGGCCCACATCACCGGCGGGGGCCTGCCGGAGAACGTGCCGAGGATCCTGCCGGAGAGCCTGGGAGCGAGGTTCGATGTATCCGCGTGGGACGTTCCACCAATCTTCGACCTGATCCGGGAAGCCGGCCGGGTGGAGACGGACGAGATGCTCCGGGTGTTCAACATGGGCGTCGGCATGGTATTGGCGTGCGACCCGTCCCAAGTGGACGAGGCG
This sequence comes from Dehalococcoidia bacterium, assembly GCA_965221925.1. Classification (GTDB taxonomy): domain Bacteria; phylum Chloroflexota; class Dehalococcoidia; order Lucifugimonadales; family UBA2985; genus JAPPHY01. The sequence goes on from OZ244924.1 coordinate 2,203,216, forward strand.
CGCCGCCTCGTGCCCGAGGCCCGCGTGGTGGGAGAGGTGGTGGAGGGCGATGGATGTTACTTTGGAGGTAGTGAATGAAGGCTCTGCTCAGCGTGTACGATAAGAGCGGCGTTGTGGATTTTGCCCGCGAGCTACAGAGGACGGGCGTAGACCTGATCAGCACGGGAGGCACCCACCAGACCCTGAGCGACGCCGGCTTGCCCGTTCAGCAGGTCTCCGAGTTCACCGGCTCTCCGGAGATTCTGGACGGCCGGGTGAAGACGCTGCACCCCATCATCCACGGCGGCATACTGGCGCGGCGCGACAACCCAGACCACATGTCGGAGTTGTCCGGCCGTGGAATGAGCGCCATAGACCTGGTGGCAGTGAACCTCTACCCCTTCGCCTCCACCATCGCCAGGCCCGGAGTGACCCTGGACGACGCCCTGGAGAACATCGACATCGGCGGCCCAACCATGATACGGGCAGCCGCCAAGAACTTCCCTTTCGTGGCCGTAGTCGTGGACCCGGCCGACTACCCTTGGGTGGCTGAGCGAATGGCCGGAGACGGCCTCACCATTGAGGAGAGGCAGAGGCTGGCCCAAAAGGCCTTTCAACACGTGGCCTTCTACGACACCATTATCGCCGGCTACCTGCGGAAGGATGACCCTACGGACCTCTTCCCGCAGGAGCTCACCCTTGGATACCGGAGGATCCAGGGGCTCAGATACGGGGAGAACCCTCACCAGCAGGCAGCTTTCTACGGGGAGAGCCTGCCCCTTGGCATAGCCGGGGCCAGGCAGCTTCACGGGAGGGAGCTTTCCTACAACAACATCCTTGATGCCGATGCCGCCTGGCGCGCGGTGTCGGACTTCGATGACCAGGCCGTGGCGATTATCAAGCACACCAACCCCTGCGGTCTTGCCGCGCACCAGGACCAGACGGTGGCCTACAAGAGGGCTTTCGACGGAGACCCTGTTTCCGCCTTCGGGGGCATCGTGGCCTTCAACCGCCCGGTGACGACGGCAGCCGCCGAGGCCATGCGGCAGATATTCTACGAGATAGTCCTGGCCCCGGACTTTGAGCAGGGCGCGCTGGATATACTGAACAAGAAGCGCGACCTTCGGATTCTGGCCCTGGGCGACGTCGGCGCGCAGGGCGGCGCCGGCTGGGAGGCGCGCCAGGTCTTGGGCGGAGCGCTGATGCAGAACCGGGACGCCCTGACGGAGGATGTGAAGGACTGGAAGGCCGTTACAAAGCGGAGTCCCACGGAGGAGGAGTTTCTGGACCTGGCCTTTGCCTGGAAGGCGGTTAAGCATATCAAGTCCAACGCCATTGTCCTCGCCAGGGGCCAGGCGCTCCTTGGGATGGGCGCCGGGCAGCCCAACCGCGTTACCAGCGTCCATCTGGCGCTGCGAGCGGCGGGCGAGGAGGCGTCCCGCGGGTCCGTGCTGGCGTCCGATGCCTTCTTCCCGTTCGCCGACGGCGTGGAGACGGCCGCGGAGGGTGGCGTCACGGCGGTCGTGCAGCCCGGGGGGTCGATCCGGGATGGGGAGGTCATCGAAGCTGCCGACAAGGCCGGGATAGCCATGCTCTTCACAGGGGTGCGCCACTTCCGGCACTAGCAGAAAGCGTGGAAGGAGGCAATCGGAAAATGTACTCTAGGATACTTATCCCCCTGGATAGCAGTGAATTGGCGGATCAGGCGCTGCCTCATGCGAATCTGCTGGCTAAGGGGCTGGACGTACCCATAGAGCTGCTGCGGGTTATCGCGCCGGAGGACCCGGAGTTGAGCGACCCGCGGCACGGCCTGTACCTGGACCAGGTTGCCACCAGCATGAGCGTCTCGGCGCAGGAGTACCTGAACAAAGTGGCCGTGTCCCTGCGGGAGGATGGCATATCGGTGTCCTGCGAAGTCCGCGAGGGCGACACGGCCAGCCGGATCATAGACGAGGCGCAGAGAGACCCGGATACCCTTATCGCCATGACAACCCACGGGTACTCGGGCATCGCCCGGTGGGTGATGGGAAGCGTAACCGAGAAGGCGCTGCGCGCCTCCAGCAACCCCATGCTCGTGATACGGGCCCAATAGGACAGGCTGGCCGCGTCAGATGAGGGCTTGCTCATGGCTCCACTGGTAGATATTGTAATCCCTGTCCTGAACGAGGAGCGGGCCCTGCCTAACTGCGTGGCCTCTCTTCTTCAGTTCTTGGAGGGCGACTCGCCCTACCCGTTTCGCATTGTGATTGCGGACAACGGCTCCACTGACCGGACGCCTGACATCGCCGAAGCGTTGTCGCAGGAACACGCGGAGGTGAGTTGGAGCCGACTGGAGATACGTGGCAGGGGCAGGGCGTTGCGAAAGGCGTGGCTGGAGAGCGCCGCCGATATCCTGACCTACATGGACGTGGACCTCTCCACCAATCTGAGGGCCTTCCCGCCACTGGCGCGGGCCATAGGCGAGGAGGGCTTTGATCTGGCCGTAGGCTCCCGCCTGATGAAGGGTTCGGTGGTGAGGAAGCGGTCCCTCAAGCGAGAGGTGACATCACGCTCCTACAACCTGATAGTTAAGGCCGTACACTTCACAAAGTTCTCCGATGCCCAGTGCGGGTTCAAGGCCATCAGCAGCAAGGCCGCTCAGTTCCTGGTTCCCAGGGTCAAAGACCAGGGATGGTTCTTCGACTCCGAGCTGCTCATCCTGGCGGAAAAGGGCGGGTTCCGCATAAGGGACATCCCCGTTGAGTGGGTGGACGACCCGGATACCCGCGTCCGCGTCATCAAGACCGCCACCGACGACCTGAAGGGCCTGCTGAGGCTGAGGTTTGGGGGGGTCTCCCAGGCCCTGAAGTCGGACGTGGGTTAGGGGGAGACGCCGGCCCCTCTCATGGTGAGCCTGTCGAACCATTTGAGAGGGGATACCCCAACCCGTTCCGCTCGCATCCTTCGACAGGCTCAGGACGAACGGAACTCCGGAACCCCGCTCATGGCCCGCCCCCTCTCGCCCGTTCATGGTGAGCCTGTCGAACCATTTGAGAGGGCATATCCCAACCCGTTCCGCTCGCCCTTCGACTTCGCTCAGGATGAGCGGAAGGTTCTGCCCTGCTCATGCCAACCCCCGCCCGCTCGTGGTGAGCCTGTCGAACCATATGAGCGGGCTGCTGGGGAGGCCCACCCGCTCACGCCCTTCGACTTCGCTCAGGATGAGCGGGAGAATTGGGAGTGCTCGTGTGGTCCCCCCGCCCGCTCGTGCTAGACCAACCCTCCCCTGCCCGTTCGTGGTGAGCCTGTCGAACCATATGAGCGGGCCAGCGTATGGGTCCCGTTCCGCTCACGCCCCTTCGACATGCTCAGGATGAGCGGGAGAATGGGGTCCGTTCGTGTAGTTCCCCTGCCCGTTCGTGCTAGACCAACCCTAATTCCCGTTCGTGGTGATGGTATGAAAGAGTTACCTGATTCCTGCATGCTGTATGGGAGAAGACCAACAGGAAAGGAGGGATCAGGTGACTATATATATCGGACTGGATGTACACAAAAAGGGAAGTGTCTACTGTTGTCAGGACGAGAGTGGGAAGGTATTGGGAGCAGGCCGGTTGTCTCACAGCCTGGATGCGGTGAGGGAACTGATAGGGGGTGGTGGGGAGACCAGCCGCGTGGCCCTGGAGGCGACGGGGAGTTGGCAGCACATTGCAGCGATGCTGGAGTCGGAGGGGGCGGATGTGGTCCTTTCCCACCCCCGTCGAACCCGTGCTATTGCATCGGCGAAGGTGAAGACGGATGCTATAGATGCACGGACACTTGCAGACTTGTTGAGGGGGGGTCTGTTGCCACAGGCATACATGGCGCCTCTGCGGATTCAGGCGCTACGTCGACTGGTGCGGACCCGGGCATCCCTGGTGGGGACGCGCACACGCTTCAAGAACCAGGTTCACGGGGTGTTGACGCAGGCGGGGAGCATACCTCTTGTGACGGATGTCTTTGGGAGGGCGGGCAGGGAGTGGATGTCCCAGTTGGAGCTCTCACCTGGGGACAGGATTATAGTGGATACCCTGCTTGGGGAGATAGACCATACCTCGGAGACGGTACGGGAGTTGGACAGGGAGTTGTTGAGGCAACTGGAGTCGTCCCTGGAGTACCAGGCCCTGAACAGCCTTGCCGGGTTCGGCCCCGTAACCGGTTCCACCTTTCTGGCAGAGGTGGGAGACGTGTGGCGTTTCAGGCGTGCCCGCCACCTTCTGTCCTATCTGGGGATAGTCCCCCGGGTGCGCTCCTCCGGAGGCAGGACCCGCTTCGGGCGGTTGACCAAAGAGGGGCCTCCGTTGGTAAGGAACGTGCTGGTACAGGCTGCATATCCAGCCATTCGGAGGAGTCCGGAGTTGCGGGAACTCTACGACAGGACCAAACAGCGACACGGGTCCCAGGTAGCGCGAATAGCTGTCGCACGGAAGCTGGCTACACAGGCCTTTCACGCCCTCAGAGCAGTTTCCCCACCTCACGTCAGCGGGTAGCTCCTGACAGGCTCCGACCCGCTCGGCCCTCATGGAGCCGGCGTGGCCCTATGGTGATTGAGCGCCTGCTGACCAGGGGTTCAGGTCCACTACCAACCTGCGCAGCCTACGCCGGCGCCTATAGATGCAGGACCAAACTCCCTTACTCAGCCTCCAAGAATCAGGGCCTTGACAGGACGCCTCTTTTCATAGATGAGCCTGTCGAACCATTTGGCATGGACAACCGCGGCTTCCGTGGGGGGCGGTTCGCGAACCGCCCCTACATTGCATCGCCCAGACGCAGGCAAGACGGAGGTCGGGAGCTCATAGCCTGCCCTGTACCTGATACGGGAACGAACGGAACATTCCACGCCCGTTCGTGGCCCTTCGACAAGCTCAGGACGAACGGAACTCCGGAACCCCGCTCATGGCCCGCCCCTCTCGCCCGCTCATGGTGAGCCTGTCGAACCATTTGAGAGGGCATACCCCAACCCGTTCCGCTCGCATCCTTCGACAGGCTCAGGACGAACGGAACTCCGGAACCCCGCTCATGGCCCGCCCCCTCTCGCCCGTTCGTGGTGAGCTTGTCGAACCATTTGGCATGGACAACCGCGGCTTCCGTAGGGGCGGTTCGCGAACCGCCCCTGCATCGCATCGCCCAGACGCAGGCAAGACGGAGGTCGGGAGCTCATAGCCTGCCCTGTATTGATGCAGGGGTGAGCTTGTCGAACCATTTGGCGTGTACAACCACGGCTTCCGTAGGGGCGGTTCGCGAACCGCCCCTACATCGCATCGCCCAGACGCAGGCAAGACGGGATGTGGTTTGCCGCCTATGATCTTCGTCTCTTGAGCGCCCTGCCGTAGAGGACGATGTAGGGAATGCCCAACGAGACCGCTGCCAGCGGCGCGCCAACGCTCACCAGAACCAGCGCGCCTACGTCCCAAAGATGCTCGGCGCGGGTGTTGAACCAGTATACGTCCAGGAATGCGACGCCAGGAATAGCCTCAACCAGGAACAGCGCGACAGCCAGGAAGTGCATCACCGGCTCCCCGGCAATGGGCCACGTTGCTGCGTTCGGCATGGGGACGTGGGTCAGGACAAGGAACAGAGCGGACAGCAATGCAAACACACCCAGGACTGCTGCGCTGCCGAGCCAGGTGTGGCCGGCGCGACTCATCCAGCCGTCAGGCTCGCCGTGTCCATCGAAGTGGACTGCGACCCTATCGGCAGGGAGGTCGGAGCTTGTGGCGAGCAGAAAGACGAGTATCGCAAGGGTGAGCAGGGCGGCGGGAAGAAGCCATACGGGTGACACTCTTATGACGTCCGCGCTCTGTACCAGCGCCCCCGCTGCGAGGCGACGCGTGTAGAGGACAAGCCACAAAACCCCCACAGCCGTAAGCGCCAGTAGAATGCCGACAACCGTCAGGACTCCGGCCTTTGAGTCGGCATCCACCCAAAGCCTGGACAGTAGGGATGAAACGAAAACCAGGGCGCCCAATGCTGCAAAGAGAATACCCCCGGCGCGATTGCTCCGGTTCCAGACATCCCTGTTCACCATGCTGTACCACGTCCGTACGCCGAATATGGGGTTGGGCCCTATCCGGGGCGCGAACACGTAGACGGCCCACCCTGCGGCCGCGTAGGCCAGACCCAGCCCTATCCCGATCCACGTTGCCATCTCTTGTTACGTGCGTATGTCCCGTCGGCGGAACCCGGAATAAGCCGCGGCCAGGCAGGTCAGTACTACGGCCAGAAGCACGGCTGCGTAGGCCGGATTCAGGCCGTATACAAGAGGTGAGGAGCCGTTGTAGTAGTGGAAGAGAGAGAGCCATTTCGCCGGCTCCATAGCATCTACTATCAGGCTCATGGCGTTCAGGATCCAGGTGGCCGCCACGCAGGAGGCGGTTACGCCCGTGCTCAAGCCGTAGCGGCCCGAGGCACAGCCGACGGCAAACGCCACCGACCCGAACGCCAGACCCAGCAGGGCTAGGCTGAAGGTCATCTCGGCAAGACGCAGCACGCTGATGTCCATGTTTATGATGAGCTTGCCGAGCGCCAGGACCAACCAGATGGTGAACGTGAGGCCGAGTATGGAGACCGCCATAGAGGCGAACTTCTCCAGGACCAGCCTGCCGCGATCGATGGGCTGGGAAATCAGCATCTCCATAGTCCCCGCGCGCTCCTCGCCCGCTATGGCGCCGCTGCCCCTGGCTATGGCGAATATTATGAGAATGATTGGCAGCATGAACCCGAACAGCTCCGCGTTCAGGTATCCCGCAGGCGTGCTTATGCTGACCGCGTCCGAAGCGCCAAGCAGCGCCATGAGGTCCTGCGGGTACTGCTCAACCAACTCATCTATGCCCTCTATGCTCTCTATGCTGGGATAGAACGCTACCAGGAAGGCGGTGAGCAGCCCGGCGCCTACGTTCCACCACATGAAAGACTTGCGGTGGTCTCGAAGAGTCTTCAGGAACACGTTACTCGACATCCGTGCCCTCCCCTACTCCGTAGTATGTCAGGAAGATCTCCTCCAGGCTGGGGTCGCGCGTGGTTACGTTGACGACCTCGTACCGGGCCGCAGCCTTGAAGAGAGGGTCGAGCGACCCCACGATGTCGCACCGGAGCGAGCCGTCCGATACCGTCATGTTCTGGACGCCCGCCAGATTCGCAAAGTCCCCGGGGCTGATCCGGCCGCCAAACTCGATCTCTATGCTCCTCAGCCTCTTGCTCTTGAGGGCGTTCACGTCCTCGACCGCAGCAAGGCGGCCGTCGCGGATGATGCCAACGCGGTCGCAGACGTCCTCCACCTCCGCGAGCATGTGCGACGAGAGGAAGATGGTTCTACCCTCGGACTTGACCTCGCTCATCATGCGCTCAAACTCCTCCTGCATGAGAGGGTCCAGCCCGCTGGTAGGCTCGTCCAGGACCAGGACGTCCGGCTCGCTCATAAACGCCTGTATGACCACCAGCTTCTGCCTGTTGCCCAGGGACAGCGTGTCGATACGGCGGGAGAGGTCGCAGTTCAGTCTCTGGACAAGGTGGCCGACAATTTGTTGGTCAACGCCGCCGCGGAGGTCCGCTATATAGGCTATGAGCTCTCTACCGCTCAGGTTCCCGTACAGCACAGGGTCGCTCTGGACATAGCCCACGCGTCGCCTGAGCGCTATGGAGTCCGCCTGGGCGTCCAGCCCCAGGACGGTTACCTTGCCGCTGGTGGGCCGGATCAGGTCCATCAGTATGCGGATAGTGGTGCTTTTGCCGGCTCCGTTGGGGCCCAGGAACCCGAATATCTCCCCGGGCATGACCTCCAGGTCCAAGTCTATCACGCCTCTCTGGGCGCCGTAGTACTTGGTGAGCTTCTCAAGCAGGACTGCAGGCTCCATGATTCCTCCTTTGATCCGGCGTAACGGCCGTGGAGTCGACTGCCACGCTACAGCGGCGCGCGGCACCATAGCTGGAGAGGCGCTCTATTCCGGCCTGAACCGCATTGCCGACCAAACGTCGTCCAGCGATACCTGCCTCACCCCGCGCAGACCCTCCCGATTGGCCAGCCTCCACAACACGTCCCGGTTGAGGTCCGTGCCCATCTTCCTGGCCTTTGGATAGGCTATGTAGGCGATTGCGTCACGGCGCGCCGCGTCTATGAAGGGTTGGCCATGCGCCTCCCACTCGGATGAGTCCTTGACGAACACGAGGACCGCATCGGCGCGTTCCTCCGCATCCACCAGGTAGGCCGCCTCCGGCAGGTCGAGCGCAAACCCCTCAGGCGCATTCACAATAAGCGCCGCCGTTCCCGACTTGATGTTCAGCTTATCCGCGACTTCCATTACTGCTCCCGGTTCAGTGGCGGGGCCGGACAGGGTAGGACGCCCCGCCAGTCCGGTACACTGCCCTTTATTATACACCAAAAGGAGGGTATTCCTCTCTCACCTATGCGCTCACGCCGGCGCACGCCAGGGATGCGTACTCCGCGCCATTCTCTACAGGCGCTGGTTATGCCAACGTTGGTTGGAGCGCCACTCCCCTCCCGCTCGTGTACTTCGACAAGCTCAGTATGAGCGGTGTCGCGCGCCATAGCCAACAAGCCCCGAGAATACCTACTCCGCGCCGTCCTTGACGGAGAACATGCGCAGCTTCATACTTGAGAGGAACCCGTGAGGCCAAAAATCCGATGAGATGAGAGGTACCGCAATGGCTGTAGTCGAGTTGCTACGTCCGCACATTGAACGTCTCCACCAGGACCTAGAAGCCGCCACCGGAGACTTGACCCCGGAGCAGCTCCACTGGAGGCCGTCCGAGAACTGCAACCACATCGCATTCTCTCTTTGGCACTACGTACGCACAGAGGACAACCTGGTCCGTTTTGTATTGCAGGACCGCAGGACGACGGTGTGGCTGGAAGAGGGCTGGAACGAGCGGTTTGGCCTTGAGCGCGTGATCCAGGGAACAGGCATGAGCGCTGAGGATGCCGCCGCGGTCCGCATCCCGTCCATAGAGGAGTTCCTCCCATACGCGCAGGCCGTCTGGAGGTCCACCGCGGAGTACCTGGACTCCATAACCGACTCCGACCTGGAGAGGATATTCACGGTCAGGCCAATGGGTGAGAGACCTGCCGTCCAGGTCATCATGGAGAACATGCTGACACACGGCTTCAGCCATCTGGGCGAGATGTGGATCCTCAAGGGACTCCAGGGGATGAAGGGGTCGCCCATCTAGCGGCAGAGTCACGCCCCGCGGAGCGCAACCTATTGCGAGTCTGTATACGATGATTGATAATGGGTTGTGGCGTCCACGCCATCAGCCCGCATCGTCCCGTGACCGCCCACCTCTAGCGACTCCGAGGGACGGCGGTTTTGTTGGCAGCGTTATGACCAATTATCGGTAAGGAGCATCGTATGGCACAGATAAGCTTAGCCTCCGGGAGTGTGGTAGAAATCCAGGACATTCTGTACGAGTTCGTGAGGGACGAAGCTCTCAAAGGCGCCGATCGGACAGCCGATGAGGTTTTCGGGACGCTGGGTGAGCTCGTAGAGCAGTTCGACCCCAGGAACCGGGAGCTGCTCGCCAAGCGCGCGGAGTACCAGAGCAGGATAGACGCGTACTACCGGGAGAAGCGAGACAGAGGGTGGAGACCCACCGCCGAGTCCGCGGAGCAGGACGCCGAGGACCTGGAGCGGTTCCTGGTAGACATCGGATACCTCCGCCCGCAAAGCGCAATCGACTTCCGGATGACCACGCCCCAGCTGGATGCGGAGATGGACCAAAACGGCCCTGAGCTGGTTACTCCTGTGAACAACGCCAGCATGGCGGTGGGCGGAGCCAACGCCCGATGGGGAAGCCTGTACGATGCCTACTTCCTCAGCGACGTACGTCCGGAGATCGACAGGGAGACGCAGCGGCCCGCAAGGCTCCGCATGGTGGTGGAAGATACCAACGCGTTCCTGGATGAGCACGTCGCCGGATGGGAGGGCGGCGTGAGATTCGGCGACATCGCGGCGTACTCGGTCGCCAGGGACGACCGTGGGAAGTACCAGCTCGTAGCGCACGCCTTGGACGGGAGAGAGGCGCGCCTTCAGGAACCCGGCAAGTTCATTGGATTCAACCTGAGTGAAGAGCAGGAGCTGTCCGAGTTCTTCCTGTCGGACAACGGGCTGAGAATTCAGTTCCAGCTCTATGAGGGCGGCACGGTCGACCCCGAGAACGGCCAGTTCAAGGACCTCATTGTGGAGTCCGCCCTCACGAACATCATCGACTTTGAGGACGCGGTAACCGTTGTGGACGCCGAGGACCTGGTACTGGGCCTGCGCAACTACCTGGGGATCATCCGGGGAGACCTGCAGGCATATGGTTCCAGGGGCAACCTCAAGAACATCAACTCCGATAAGACCCTTGTGAACGTGGATGGCAACGCCATGATGCTGAAGGGGACAAGCCTGATGTCGGTCCGCAATGTGTCCCTGCATATGTTTACCGACGCGGTGACCCTGAACGGACAGGAGATCCCGGAGAGGATCCTTGGCCTGCTGCTGACAACGCTCATTGCGACCACCCACGACAAAGGCTCCAACGGGGAGGAAAGGGAGGACGGGACAGGCCACATGCCCGTCAGAGGCCCGAACAGCAGCAAGGGGTACGTCTACCAGGTTACACCAAAGCTCCAGACGGCCGAGGAGGTGGAGGAGCAGATGCGGTTGTTCGAGGCAATTGAGGAGCGCCTTGGCCTGGCGCAGGGAGCCATCCTCATAGGCATAATGAACGAGGAGCTTGGCATGACCCTCCAGTTGGCCGACGCCCTGAAGGCCTCCCAGGGAAGGGCCTTCTTCATCAACACAGGCTTCCTGGACCGCACCGGCTCCCAGATAAGGGCGCAGATGCACGCAGGCCCCGTAGATGTCCGGGACGACCTCACCCAGGCAACCTACAACTCGAGCTATGAGATGCATAACGTGGACGTGGGCATTCAGACGGGCATCCACAAGCACGGCAAGATAGGCAAGGGGATGCAGGTCCGGAACCGCGCCATGGCGGAGATGCTCCAGAGGAAGCTAGACCATCCCAGGACCGGCGGCAACACCGCGTGGGTCCCCGCCCCATACCCCAGCGACCTCCACTCCATGCACTACCACATGATAGACGTTGACCAGATACAGCGGGTCATGGAGGATTCGCCGGCGCGGGACATCGACAGAAAGGCCCTCCTCAACTTCCCACTCCTGGACCCGTCCAAGCTCTTGAACCCGGACGCAAAGGAGAACCTCCTGCTGCGATACATCCACAGCATGGTTGCCTACGCAGAGCCCTGGGTGAACCGCGGAATAGGTTGCAGCGGAGTGCTGAACTTCGACCGCGTGGAGGAGATGAAGGACAGGGCTACCGAGAGGATCGACAGCGCCATCCTAGCCAACTGGAGACTGCACGGAGTCATCAGCCAGGCGGACATCGAGGGCGCGCTGAAGAAGGTCGTTGACATCCTGGACGAGCAGAACGCCGATGTGCAGGGCTACGCGCCCTTGGCCGACACCCCGGAAAAGCGAGAGGGCATCCTTGCTAACCCTGCTATTGCCTCAGTCATTGAGGTGATAGACGAGGCTGCCACGTCCCCAAGCGCCTTTGTGGAGCCCGGCCTTTTCAGAAACCGCAAGGCCATCAAAGCCGCCGCAAGGTAGGCTGGGCGTTCGGGCGGGCCTCAGACGCGGAGGCCCGCCTCAAGGTGGCTGCGATGCACTGAGCAGAGCGTTGGGCCGGGCCAGGCTCACTCCGGCAGCAGGACGTTGCCGATGCTCCCGACCTCGCCTTCTGCAAGGCTCCGGTCCCTTTCCATGGAGTCGGCTCTGTAGACGTAGGTCCTGTCCGGCTCCAGTTGCTCCATGTACAGGACCTCCTCGTGTCCGGGGTACTTGACGACCAGGGCGTACCAGTTGGGAGCTGGCAGGATTATCTCGGCGTAGCCATTCTCGTTGGTCCTGGAGCGGCCGCCCCCCCCTAGCGTCACCTCTGCCTCGGCCACCGACCGTCCCTGCTCGTCCAGCACCCTGATCCAGCTCGGCCGGCCGTGCAGCTCCGTAACCGGCATCTTCTCAACCACGTCCTTCTCATACGCCCCCGCCTTCTTCGGGACCATCCACTCCGCGCCGTATTTCAGGGCCAGGTACTCCTCAGGGGGGTTCGGCACGTTGAACCTCTCGCCCAGGAACTCGATCTCCCTTGGATGGATAAACATGCCGGCCGGAAGCGCAATCCCGGGATAGGCGTACACGCAGTCATCTTCGATACGCAGGGCCTCCAGGCTTATTCTCACGTGGTCTTTTACCGTCATCTTGGTGGTCGAGTGGGGGGCGTCCAGCTCGCCGACGAAATACCCCTTCGTCCGGAACGCCGCCACCACGGCATTAACCTTCTCCTCCGTCAGGCCGTTGGCGCCGATCACCGTCAGTAGGTCTACGTCATCGTCCCAGGGGATGAACGCCTTGTCTCTCGTCGCCCCAAGGCATGAGCCTGAGCCGAGGAGAAACACAACTCCCAGCCCGTCCAGTATCCCCTTTATCTCCTTCAGGTTGCGTTCAGCCGCAGCCAGGTCCATGGGCGGGTTGTACTTGAGGGTATAATCCAGGGTAGCTTGGTCTGATCCGTTGCCCGTGTTCATTCTCACCTCCTTGCATGACTGCTGTGGGCGCAGCTGTCCACAGCTAAGTCTATCAGTATACACGATAATGAGGCCGCCCGCCCGGCGCGGGGTGGACGCGGCCTGGCTACCCGCGCCCCGTCCCGGCCTCCAGGGCCGACAGCCAATCGCGAGTCGCCCTCGGGGAGCGCAGGCGGACCGCCTCAAGGTTGGAGCGCTCAGGCAACCCAATGTCCAAGTATGTGGTCCGCCGTCTCTGCCAGTAGGTGCGGAGCAGCCACAGGAACAGGGAATCGCTGCTCAGGAACTGGACACGGAACTGCTCCCTGTTTCCGTTCCAGAGCTCCTCCCCGGTCAGCGTCCGCCTCAGTGTCCGGCGAAGAAGCCGCCAGAGCAGCGTCCTCAGGGGATAGTCGAGCCAGATGAGTTCAGTCGCTCGAGGCCACACCAGGTCTCTCACGGCGGTGTAGTTGCCGTCCACCACCCAAGCGTCTCCCGCAACGGCGTCCTCTACCCGCTGCCGGAAGACCTCTACCTGAGCGGCGACCCAGTTTGGCTCCCAGTTGAGGGCGTCCAACTCCACGTGCGGGATATCCAACAGCGCTGAGAGACGCCGGGCCAGCGTCGTCTTGCCGGCACAGGTCGAGCCTACGACGACTATCCGCGGCGTCCGTTCCATGAGGTCATTGCGGCTGCCGGCAGAGAATGAGGTCATGAGTCAATTCTACAGCATCGCGTAACGCAGCGCGGATATTCCCGGATATGTCTGGTGAAGACGGGCCTCTTGGGCTACAATGGGCGGCAATCGGCCCCGGAAAGACGCCGGGGCGTCTCTGACCTCCGACAGCGAGGGAGAGCAAGGGGGTAAACCATGACAATCCATGAGTCCGGCGCAAAGCTGGTTCCCGTCACCGTGTGGTACGACTACATTTGACCCTGGTGCTACATTGGCCTGGCCAGGTTGGACCAGCTAGAGCGGGAATTTCCACTGGACATCACCTATAAGAGCTTCTATCTCAGGCCAGACACGCCTCCGGATGGCATTGTACGCGCGCCCAGGGAGGGCGAACAGCCGGGAGCGCCCCTCACGGGCCACATCGGTGAGGTGGCGGAGGAGGCCGGGCTTGTCATGAAGCGCGCCCCCCTCACTCCCAACAGCCGTCTGGCTTTTGAGGCGTCCGAGTTTGCCAAGGACAAGGGCGTTTTTGAGCCTTTCCACAGGGCGTGCTACCGCGCCTTATGGGAAGACGGCGTCAACCTGGGCCTGCTTTCGGAGCTTCAGCATCTGGGGGAGCAGGTGGGCCTGGACCCTGCGGAGATGAAGGAACGCCTGGACGCGGGCTACTACACCGCTCAGGCTCAGTCCCAGTACGAGGAGGCCCTCTCCGTAGGCGTGCATGGCATACCCTCCTTTATCGTAGGGCGGTACTTCTTTTCAGGCGCTCAGCCCTACGAGCTTTTCAAGAAGGTGGCCGATATGGCGCAGAAGGAGGGTGACTCCGAAGGGGAAAGCTGATGGCCAGCCCCGCGTGACGCCTTTTGCCCGAATAAATGTCGAGAAAATTTGCGTTGCCAGCCTATTGCATCATCGCAGGGGCTTGGTGTATCTTATTCGGTAAGCTAAGAAAGGAGGTGATCAATATTTTGTTACCCGATAAACGGACTTCTAGTGAGGTGTCTGTAGCGTAAGCGACACCGGACGAAATGGCGCTCTGGTATCCGTTTACGGAATACCGGCAGGCACCGGACCCCGAAGCTCCCGGCTTAGTCCACCGGGACGGTCATTGACCGAAGCGCTTCGGGGTTCTTCATTTATCCGGATCAGCAGGGGCGTCCGCTCTTCAAGCGAACCAGATGCCGAGGTACTTGGTGAACCAGAATAGGCTGGCGTATGTGGCTGCGCCCGACGCCATTAGGACGATCAGCATGCGGCGGTATTGATATGCGCCACGTACGTTGCAGACTCCGCGGCCGCGCAGAAACAGGATGACAGCCAACGCCGCTATGCCGAATCCGGTTGCCCTAAAGTACCAACCGTAAGTCTAGTAGAGAGTGTCCCAAAGCGTCACCGCTTCGGCAGCGGTAGCTACGCCCAGCAATACCAACACTACCGGCGATACGCAGCAGGTGATGGCAACCAGACCCGAAGCCACACCCACGAGGCCCCCTTTTCAGAGACCTGTTCGCTGCCTCAGGCGCCGTATTTTCAGACATCGTCCAGTCCTTCGTTCAGAAAAGCCGCCACTCCGAGCTTGGCTGATTCATCAGGTCCGCCTGTTGTGTTTGGGCGCGTCAACAAGGGTTTGATGCCGACGGCGTCCAGACGGTTTCACCCAGAACCGCCTCTAAAGCCGGCGGTGGGCAGGTGGGGTTTTGCTATGCTGGATTCGCCTCCTAGTCGAAGCTCTGGAGGCGTTGAACGGCGCCCGCGTCCAGCCTTCGGATGACGGCTTCCACCAGGTCAACCGTGCGGTCAAAGTCCTCGCGGCTGATTATCCCGTAGTGGCTGTGGAGATAGCGGGTTGGGACGGCTATGTTGATGGCGGGAGCGCCACCGTGCGACCGTTGCATCTCGGCGCCGTCCTCGCCGTAGCCGCTCAGGACGTCGAACTGGACGGGTATCTCCTGGGCCTCAGCCACGTCCAGAACCAGGTCCCGCAGCTTAAGGCTGGGCAGCATAGAGGAGTCGTGCAGGAAGATGGCCGGGCCTTTGCCCAGGCTTTCCTGGGACTCGTCCTGGGTCATGCCCGGGAAGTCCCCGGCAACCCCCGACTCTATGTTGATGCCTATGTCCGGCTCAATGCGATAGCTGCTGGTGTGAGCGCCCCGCAGCCCAACCTCCTCCTGCGCCGTTGCCACGGCGTAGACCGCGCAGGGCGGCGCGCCGGCCTTGAGACGCTTCACCACCTCAATCATGACCGCCAGGCCTACGCGGTCGTCCCAGGCCTTGGCAAGGTACAGCTTGCCGCCGCTCAGGGGCGTGAAGAGGCTGTCCGGCGCTATGGGGTCGCCGGGACGGATGCCAAGCCGCTCCTCGGCGTCCTTCAGGTCGGCGGCGCCCACGTCAATGAACATCTGCTCCCGTTTGAAGACCTGCGCGCGCGCCTCCGTCGTCATAACGTGGACGGTCTTGATGCCCGACACGCCATGCACTGGGCCGTTCCTGGTCTGAATCACCCAGCGCTGGTTGATTAGGGCCTGGTCCAGCCATCCGCCCAAGGCCTGGAACTTCACGTAGCCCTCCGGGGTAACGAACCTGACCATCAGGCCAACCTCGTCCATGTGGGCGGCCATCATAACCCGTGGAGCGCCGCCGTCCTCGCCCAGCCTGCCTATCAGCGACCCGATGCCGTCGGTCTCGACGTGGTCGCAGAGGGGCGATAGCTCGCGCTGCATGACGGCCCTGACCGGGCCCTCAAAGCCCGATGGCCCGTGAGCGTTGGTCAGCTCCTCCAGCAGAGACTCGATATTGTCCATAGCTGCACCCCTGTACGTGTGATACCGGTAGCGTACTCGTATTTCGTGCGGTGTCAAGCGCAGAGCCGTGTGCGCAAGCGCGCGTTCATGGTCCGATGAGCCGGTTGCAAACGGGTGGCTTTGCCCGCTCCGTCCTTGTATCCTAGAAGAGGACTTGCGCGAGGAAAGGAGATAGCCCATCTTGGAAGGAGCCCTGAGCGAGAAGCTGATGGACGTATACAACAGGCTGCTCAGCCGGTACGGGCCGCAGCGCTGGTGGCCCGGAGACGGAGCCTTCGAGGTCATCGTTGGGGCCATCCTCACCCAGTCGGCCGCCTGGACCAACGTGGACAAGGCGCTGGACAATCTGAAGGCCAGGGGTTCTCTGACCCCGGCGGCCCTGAGGTCGCTTCCCATCGAGGATCTGGCTGTACTTATACGTCCCTCGGTGTACTTCAACTCCAAGGCGTTGAAGGTCAAAGCCTTTGTGGAGCGTCTGGGCTACCATTACGACGACGACCTAGAGGCAATGTTCCGGCAGGACGTCCAACCTCTCCGCCGTGAGCTGCTCTCCATCTACGGGATAGGAGAGGAGACCGCCGACGATATCCTGCTGTACGCCGCCGGCAAGCCCATCTTCGTGATCGACGCGTACACCAGGCGCATACTTGGGAGGCTGGAGGTCACCCCCGCCGAGGACAAGTACATCGCTTACCAGGCCCTCTTCATGGACAACCTCACCCACGACTCGGCGCTGTTCAACGAGTACCACGCTCTGCTGGACCGTCACGGAGTGGAGACGTGCCGAAAGCGGGAACCCCTGTGCGGGGGATGCTGCCTGCTGGACCTGTGCCCCACGGGAGCGCAGCGGACTGCCGGACAGCCGTGGGCCGACGCCCGCTCATAGTGAGCGGGTCGAACCAAATGGGCGGGCGAAGGGCGCCCCAGGGTCGTCAAGGGACTACGTCTACTTTGCTGCCGACGTTGAAGAAGGCTACGTCGGCGGTGAGGCCGGGCTGGCGCGGTCGGCGCATACCTGGGCCGCGTCGGCCACGGCGATCCCCGCGACTGCTTTGATGAATTCATAAGGGACATAGCCGCCTCCACCTTCAACGGACATGCCCGGCTCAATCAGTTGACCGTGTATCTTCACCGCGGGCGGATCAGCCTGCCAGGAAGCTCCAGCCGGCCACACCACTGGGTGTTGGTCTTTAGAGTGGTGTTCGAGGTACAGGCATCCGGCGCTCCCGTCGAACACCACGGTCCCCGAGACTATAGCATCCATATCCAATCTCTGAGGCCATCCTACACCTCCTCTCCATGTTGATAACCTTGAGTTTAACCCAACTTTCTATACTCCGATTAAAATGCGATTGCCCTGTTGAACGAGTACACAAACTTTACCGACACACCTCCACTATGAGAGAATCGAAGCATCTTATAGTTAGGAGGTGTCTAAATGCCTAGACGGAACCGATTGGTAATCGCCATGTTGTTCACCTTGCTCCTGATTGGTGTGTCCGCCGAGAGCTCCTTAGCCGTTCTTCCTACTGACGATGATGCCACACATCATCAGCATTGAGGAACTCCAGAGGATGAGGCAGGACATCATTGACGCTACCGGACAAGAGAACCTAGCGCCGCCAGCGAACGATAACATCGCAGCTGACGGAACATTCGGCGTAAACGAATGGGGCTGCTACGGCCAGACAGAGAACCCACACAGAACAACACACGGAGGCGTCCCCGTAGTAAACGTCCACGCTCGATCTGCCTGCCCCAACGACGATGTACCTTACCTGTGGGTAGAGACGGAGCTACACAGAGAATACAACTGCGTATTCTCCACCTGCTTCGGAATCGAACCCTGGGGACCGCCCTCCAACGACGACGTAGAGAACGGCAGATTCGTCGATACCTACTCCGAAGGCCCATGCCTTGACACAACATACTACAAAGGCATAAGCGCCCACTTGATGATAGGACCGGATGGAAACCGGTACATAGCCTTCACCACCAAGAGAGCCAGGGTAACGTGTCCATAGCCCCGTCATTCCACCCAGCAAGGACAACCAGCCCCTCCAAGTGGCTAACGGAGGGGCTGGTTGGCTTTACCAACAACCACCTCCTAATAGTAAACTCAGTAATCCCAACAGGATTCCCAACCTACGCCAGAATCATCCACCCCAACAGCAGATGGCTAAGCAGACCCGAATGCACAGCCCTCCTAAATATCCTCCAAAACACAACCTGCCACTTCGCAATCTGGACAGGCTACAACCACCAATTACCAAAAAGCTCGAAATTCAAAATCCCAAGAGGCGATGAATACAGCCTATACACAGGGGATATAACAGGAGTCCTAGCCTTCCACAACGCAATACAGCAACCACCGAACATCTGGTGGCCGGAAGACAAAGCATGGTGCATCGCCTCAGACATAGACTCCCACGACACATTCATAGGAGCAAGCGACAGCCACATCAAAGCAATAGCAGCCACACTAGAAACCGAGCCAATAAACCTAACCGACAGATTCAGCCCATTAGACACTATCAGGCGCTAGCTCATACCACACGCACAACTCACGCCCACCAATCCCGAAATCCAGCCCAATTCCGCCTGGGAGCCTGGCTTTCCTTAACATGATTACCCTTCATTATACCAGATTGTTTTGTTAACAAACCTCTAGTGTGGTGGCTCTCACAGGGTCTTTCGATTATGGCAAGAAGAGTGATAGAGTTGGCGTATGAATACGGAGGGACTGGGAAAGAGCCTACTTGGAGTACTGGAGGGGGTGCCTGATCCCCGGTCCAGGCATGGTCGTCGCCATGCGCTGAGTGCAATCTTGGCGTTATCGGTGTGTGCAATAGCAAGTGGCGCCCGTAGTCTATATGCCATAGCCCAATGGGGAAGGATGCAAGACCCGGCTACACTGAAGGAGTTGGGGTTCACCAGAGAGCGAACCCCTGCGATATCCACGTTGCATAAGGTGTTCAGCAGTATAGACATGGATGCGTTCGAGAGTGTGCTTGGGGAATGGGTTGAATCTCAGTTGGGAACAAGAGAGGAGGCAATAGCAATAGATGGCAAGGCGCTTAGGGGGATACACGGGGAGGAGGCGCCTGGAGTCCGTCTTGTGGCTGCCTATAGCCATCGCATGGGCTTGGTGGTGAGTCAAAAAGGGGGGTGACGGCTGAGAAGAATCAGTCGGAGTTGGCTATGGCAAGCTCGCTGTTGGAGAGAATGATCGTAACAGACAGGGTAGTGACCGGGGATGCGCTGTACTGCCAGAGACAGCTGTGTGAACAGGTGGTTGGTGGAGGTGGCGACTATCTGTTGATAGTCAAGAGCAACCAGAAGAGGCTGTACGAGGACATAGAGTTGTGCTTCGACCGGCCTGTGGTTGGTGAGACGTATGGATATGCCGAGACCGAGGACAGTCATGGAGAGCGTCGAGAGTATCGCAGGTTGTGGGCTACAGACACACTGAAGACCTATCTGGAGTGGCCCGGACACGGGCAGGTGATGAAGGTTGAGAGTTGGCGCAGCATCAAAGGCAAGACCACTCGGCAGGTGCGATACGCTATCACCAGCCTTGGGACTCACACACCGGCTGATAGACTGCTCCAACTGGTACGCGGCCATTGGCGCATTGAGAATGGCCTGCACTATGTGAGGGACGTGACCATGGGGGAGGATGGCTCCCAAGTTCGCACCGGCTCAGCGCCACAGATGATGGCAGCCCTGAGAAACGTGGCGCTGAATATCCTCCGACTGAGCGGAGCTACCAACATCGCAGCAGCCATAAGGAACGTCGCTTGGCAGCCCAACGGCGCTCTCAGATTGCTAGGCCTACTACCATCACAATAATCGAAAGACCCTGTGTCCTGCCTGCAACCACCTCGCCGCGTCCTCGTTTAAGGGGTGTAGATGGGCAGAGGGTGTTGTCCACCCTCCCTGACCACCTCCTTGGCCTTGGCTATGAACTCCCGGAACAGAGGGTGCGCCTGGGTGGGGCGCGAGAGGAACTCAGGATGAAACTGGACCCCCACCATGAACGGATGGTCCACCAACTCGGAGATCTCCACCAAGCTCCCGTCCGGGGAGATCCCACTGGCAATGAGGCCCCCCTCCTGGAGGCGCTCGCGATAGGAGTTGTTGAACTCAAAACGATGGCGATGGCGCTCGCTCACCTGGGAGACGCCAAAAGCCCCGGCAGCCTTGGTCCCTTCCACCAGGCGGCAGGGATATACCCCCAGCCTCATTGTCCCTCCCTTGAAGCGAACGGCCCGCTGCTCCGGCATGAGGTCTATCACGGGATGGGACGTATTCTCATCGAACTCGGTGGAGTTGGCATCCGAGGAGTTGAGAACGAACCGCGCCATCTCCACCACCATGAGCTGCATCCCCAGGCAGAGGCCCAAGTAGGGCACCCGACGCTCACGAGCGTATCGGGCGGCCTGGATCATCCCCTCAATGCCCCTGGGGCCAAAGCCTCCGGGGACAACTATGCCGCAGACGGAACCCAGGTACCGGTCTGGGCCGTCCCTTTCTATATCCTCGGAGCGGACCCAGGAGACCTCCACCCCTCTGCCGTGGTCCAGTCCGGCGTGTCTCAGGGCCTCTCTAACGGAGATGTAGGAGTCCGGGAGGTCTACGTACTTGCCTACCACCGCTATGGTCAGAGGGTCGTCTAGCTCCTTCATGCGCTCCACCATGCCATTCCACTCGACCATGTCCTGTCCCCTGGAGACGAGGCTCAGGGATTCGATGATCTGGTCTGCCAAGCCGGCCTCCTCCAGCATCATGGGGATTTCATAGACGTTGGAGACCGTGGGCAGAGGGACCACCCCCCGCTGAGGCACGTCGCAAAAGAGGGATATCTTGGACTTGATGTCCTCGGACACAGGGTGGTCGCTGCGGCAGATGATGGCGTCCGGCTGTATGCCAATGCCGCGGAGCTCCTTGACGCTATGCTGGGTGGGCTTGGTCTTCAATTCTCCCGTCGAGGAGATGTAAGGCAGAAAGGTCACGTGGATGTAGAAGACGTTGTTCCGACCCACCTCGTTTCTCATCTGGCGTATGGCCTCCAGGAAAGGCAGCCCCTCTATGTCACCCACGGTGCCGCCCACCTCCACCACAACCACCTCAGCGCCGGTCTCATCCGCCAGCTTCTTGATGCGGTCCTTTATCTCGTTGGTAACGTGGGGGACAGCCTGGATGGTCCCTCCAAGAAACTCACCCCGTCTCTCCCTGGCAATTACCGAGCTGTATATCTGCCCGGCGGTTACGTTGGATAAGCTGGTCAGCCTCACGTCTATAAAGCGCTCGTAGTGGCCCAGGTCCAGGTCCGTCTCCGACCCGTCGTCGGTGACAAACACCTCGCCGTGCTGATAGGGAGACATGGTGCCTGGGTCAACGTTCAGGTAGGGGTCCAGCTTCTGCGCCGAAACGGAGATGCCCCTGCTCTTGAGAATGCGCCCTATGGAGGCGACGCTTATCCCTTTCCCAACCGAGCTTACGACTCCACCCGTTACGAACACGTACTTGGTCATAGACTCAGCCTCTGTTTAGCGTTCGCTCCCGGATCGGACGCGGGGGCTGTCTTTGAGAGAGACGACCAGTCGGCCACCCCTGTAGCGCAGTCGTTTGCAGTCCGGCGGGCCAACGCCATTAAACCATACTCCATCATAGCAGGTTTGATGCCGACGACCCTATTTCTTCAACTCTGACAGCAAGGGTAAATGCGTAGAATATACTGATGCTGAGCGCCGCCGTGTTGGCGACAAGCCCGGTAACGGCCATTCCTATGCCTTTCCCTCTGCTACGGCTCCTGAGCAGGCCGAAAATGGAGAGCGGTAGTCCTATAATAACCAATGGTATGGAGATAAATCCGATAATGGGAATCCAGGCAAACATAATAGCCATGATGCCAAGTATCATGCCCGCGATGCTCATATAAATAGCCTCAGGTGAACCGGAATTGGGAATGTCTGCGTCCCGGTTGTCGTTGGCAAGCTCCAGAGAAGCCTCAACGCGACGCCTGCAGCAGGGCGGCTGCCCATCCACTACCGCACAGCCTTGATGATATTGGGCGGGAAAAGGTGTTGTCAAGCGCTCTGCCCCCCGATTGAACCCATTCCGGCGATTGTCCCTGTCCAACGAAAGGGGTAGAATGGGCCTGCCGGACACGCCAAGAGGTCCGAGAGTATCCAGAGCCTGCCTGAGACGGAAAGGAGAGAGCCATCCTATTACTGCCACTTCGCCAGCGCGGACGTATTGCGGTGGTGGAGCTTTTCGGCGTCATCGGAGGCTCTTCCGTTCGGAGCGCCGTCTACGGCCGCATATTCGATGAGGTCAGGCGCAACAGCGGGATCAAGGCCGTTGTGGTAGACATCGACTCTCCCGGAGGCTCGGCCATCGCCTCCGAGTACATACACTACAGCCTGTCCAGGATAGCGGAGAGGAAGCCCGTGGTGGCCTTCATAGGGGGCATTGGGGCTTCCGGCGGCTACATGGTGAGCTGCGCCGCCCGGAAGGTGGTGGCGATGCCCGGGTCCATGATAGGCTCCATAGGCGTAATATCCATGCGCCCCGTGCTCCAGGACCTGATGGAGCGAATGGGCATATCCATATCGGTTAGCAAGAGCGCTCCACTGAAGGACATGGGGGCCTTCTATCGCAGGCCCACTCCTGAAGAAGAGGCGCGGATGCAGGCCCTTGTGGACGAGCTGTATACCTCATTTGTAGCCAAGGTGGCCGCGGCAAGGCGCATGACGGAAGAGCAGGCCAGGGTACACGCCACCGGAGAGGTGTTCACAGGCCGAAAGGCGCTGGATCTGGGCTTGGTGGACGAGCTGGGAGACCTGGAGAGGGCCGTTGAGGTTGCCGCCGGGCTGGCTAACGTCCCGGTTCCCGGACGACCCTACTACGTCCGTCCTCGCCGCCCGCTGGGCTCCAGGCTGCTGGGAGGCTTCGGCTCATCGCTGGCGGAGACGCTGGTTGAGGAGACCGAGAGGCGTTTCATGGACAGGGTGTTCTACCTGCCGCCTGGCTGGGGGGCGTAGGCAGGTAGAGACAGGCTTGGCAGCGCTCCGGCGGAAGCCCGGTGGGCTATTGCGCCGTCCTGGGCGCGTGGAGGTCCTCGTAGGCCGCGATCTTGTCCTCGTGTTGCAGGGTCAGGGCTATGTCGTCCAGCCCGTTGAGGAGGCAGTGGCGGCGGAACTCATGGATCTCCGGGTCGTTGTGCACCACAAAGGGGACGGAGAAGCCGTCTTCGCCAGTCAGCCGGCATGTCTCCAGGTCCACCTCCAGCCGATACCCCGGTTCCTCCTTCGCCCTTATCATAATGGCGTGGACCTGGTCTTCCGGCAGGTGCACGGGGACGATGCCGTTGTCGAAGCAGTTCTTGTGGAATATCTCGGCAAAGCTGGGGGCGATGATGGCCCTGAACCCGTAGTCCAGGAGGGCCCACGGGGCGTGCTCCCTGGATGAGCCGCTGCCAAAGTTGCGCCCGGTAACCAGGACTGTGGCGCCCTGGTAGCCCGGTATGTTGAGCTCAAAGTCCGGATTGGGCCGGCCATCCGGAAGAAAACGCCAGGCGCCAAACAGGAATGGCCCAAAGCCGGTGCGCTCAATGCGCTTGAGGTGCACGGCGGGTATAATCTGGTCCGTATCCACGTTCTGCCTGTCCAGGGCTGCGACCACACCGGTCAGTTTCTTGAATGGTTCCATGACGCGCTCCTTGCTATTGTAAATCTCGCCGGAAGGGGTTCATAACCTCCTCCTCAAGCAGTGGCAATGCCCGATACGTGCCGGGGTTTCCTTTCTCCGCCGTTCCAGCTTCAGTTGTCATGCTAAGCCATCTCCCACTCTCGGATGTCAACGAAGTGGCCGGCTATGGCTGCTGCCGCCGCCATCGGCGGGCTCACCAAGTGGGTGCGGCCCCCCGGCCCCTGCCGACCCTCGAAGTTGCGGTTGGAGGTGGATGCGCACCGCTGCCCCGGCTGGAGGATGTCCGGGTTCATGCCCAGGCACATGGAGCAGCCCGCCTCTCGCCAGTCCAGGCCCGCGTCCTTGAAGATGCGGTCGAGGCCCTCCTCCTCCGCCTGCTTCTTGATCGCGGTGGAGCCGGGCACCACCATAGCGTACACGTCCGGATGCGTCTTGCGTCCCTTCACCACGGCGGCCGCTGAGCGCAGGTCCTCTATGCGGGAGTTGGTGCAGGAGCCTATGAACACGTTGTTCAGCCAGATGTCCTGGATGGAGGTGTCAGGTTCCAGGCCCATGTAGACCAGGGCCCGCTCGGCGGCGGCGCGTTCCCTGTCGGAGTCAAGAGAGGCCGGGTCCGGGACTCGGCCGGTCACTGGCGCCACCATCCCCGGATTGGTGCCCCAAGTGACAAATGGGACCAGGCTGCCGGCGTCTATCTCCACCACCTTGTCGTAGGTGGCGCCGGGGTCGGAGGGCAGGGACTTCCAGCGCTCCACCGCGGCATCGAACTCATCGCCCTGGGGCGCGTAGGGGCGTCCGCGCATGTACTCGAAGGTGGTCTCATCCGGGGCAATCATGCCGGAACGGGCGCCGGCCTCTATGGACATGTTGCATACCGTCATCCGTCCCTCCATCGAGAGGGACCGGATGGCCTCGCCGGTGTATTCGATGACGTGGCCGATACCCCCGTCAACGCCTATCCGACCTATGACGCCAAGTATCAGGTCTTTGGCAGTGACTCCCATGGGCAGCGCGCCGCCCACTCGAATCTCCATGGTCTTGGGCTTGGCCTGGGCCAGGCACTGAGCGCTCAGCACCTGTTCGATTTGGGTGGTGCCAATGGGCATGGCGAGCGCGCCAAAAGCTCCGTGGGTAGCGGTATGGCTGTCGCCGCAGACGATGGTCTTGCCGGGTTGGGTGTATCCCTGCTCCGGCCCAATGATGTGGACTATGCCCTGGCCTGGGCTGTTCATATCGTATAGCTTGAGTCCGAACTCGTTGCAGTTGTTGGTCATAGCCTGGATCTGCCTCAAGGAGGTCTCGTCGGCAATGGGGAGGGTGCGGTCGGACGTGGGTACGTTGTGGTCCACAGTGGAGACGGTAAGGTCCGGGCGGCGCACCTTGCGGCCGGACATACGCAGGCCGTCAAAGGCCTGGGGAGACGTGACCTCGTGCACAAGGTGCAGGTCTACGTATAGAATGGTGGCCTGTCCGGGCTCATCGTGGACTATATGGGAGTCCCATATCTTCTCAAACATGGTCTTGGGCATATCTGCATCCCTCCGGCTAAGGTTTGTTTCCGAGTAAGGTCTATGGGTAAGGTCTATGGCTGTGGCGGGCCCGGCCAAGCAGCCGGATCTAGACGGAGGCCCCCGCCTTGGCCTCCAGCGCTCCCTCTATTGCCATCAGCTTGTTCAGGGCGTTGAGGTAAGCCTTGGCGCTGGCAACTATGATGTCTGTTGAGGAACCCCTGCCGGTGTACACCTTTCCGTCTCGCTCAACCCGTATCACCACGTCGCCAATGGCATCCGTGCCCTCGGTTATGGCGCCAACGGAGAACTCCTGGAGAGTGTTGGGCGCCTGGAGTATCCGGTCGATAGCCGCGCAGACCGCGTCCACGGGGCCTGTTCCTGTGCCGGCGTCGGTGACAGCGCGGCCCTCCTGATCGATGATACGCACCGTCGCGGTGGCTATCTGGTGGTCTCCGCAGGAGATCTGGACGTGGTCCAGCTTCCAAAGCTCCACCTCAGACCGGCGGCGGTCGCTCATCAGGGCCTCCAGGTCAGGGTCCGTAACCTCGCGCTTCTTGTCCGCCAGGTTCTTGAAGTCCTCAAAGGTAATGTTCAGCTCTTCCCGGGTGAGGTGGTAGCCCAGATCCTCCAGCCTGGCGCGGAGGCCGGCGCGCCCGCTCAGCTTGCCCAGCACCAGGGAGCTATCCGGGACTCCGATGGAGCGCGGGTCCATGATCTCGTAGGTAGTGCGCTCCTTCAGGACGCCGTCCTGGTGGATGCCGGAGGCGTGGCGGAAGGCGTTCTGGCCTACAACGGCCTTGTTGGCCTGCACCGAGAAGCCGGTGATGTCGCTCACCAAGCGGCTGGTTCGGTATAGCTGGGTGGTGTCAACGCCGATGCTTATCCCGAAGAAGTCCTTCCGGGTAGCCAAGCCCATGATCACCTCCTCAATGGAGGCATTCCCGGCCCTTTCGCCTATGCCGTTTATGCAGCCCTCCACCTGCCTCGCCCCCACCTGGACGGCTGCCAGGCTGTTCGCCACCGAAAGGCCCAGGTCGTTGTGGCAGTGGACGGACATGACCGCCCTGTCGATGTTGGGGACGTTCTGCCGAATGCCCACCAGCAGCCGGGCAAACTCCTCCGGGATGGTGTAGCCAACGGTGTCCGGGATGTTCACCGTGGTGGCCCCTGCGTTGATGGCCGCCTCCAGGAGCGTGTACAGGTACTCCGGCTCGGTGCGGGTTGCGTCCATGGGCGAGAACTCCACGTCGTCGTAGTAGCTCTTGGCCCTCTCCACCGCGGCCACCGCCATCTCCATGACCTCCTCGCGGTTCTTCCGCAGCTGGTGCATTATGTGGATGTCAGAACTGGAGAG
Source organism: Dehalococcoidia bacterium (assembly GCA_965221925.1). GTDB lineage: Bacteria > Chloroflexota > Dehalococcoidia > Lucifugimonadales > UBA2985 > JAPPHY01. The sequence continues at coordinate 2,229,860 of OZ244924.1, forward strand.
GAAGACGTGGATGCGAGGTTGCGCGGCCCCTTTGAGGGCCTCCGCGGCGCGATCCACATCCTCTGGGACGCATCTGGACAGAGAGCAGATGGTTGGCGTCCGCACCTCCCTGGCTATGGTCTGAACGGCCAGGAAGTCCCCCGGCGAGCTGGCGGCGAACCCCGCCTCTATGACGTCCACTCGCAGGCGCTCCAACTGCCTGGCTATCTCCAGCTTCTCATCAAGGGTCATGGCTGCTCCGGCGGCCTGCTCGCCGTCTCGCAGCGTGGTATCGAAGATTATCACCTTGTCTTCGGGCATTTTGGGTCTCCTTAGTCTCTTCTCCGTAAGCTCTGGATTTATGTCAGGGCCCGTGTGAGTCGCCAAAACTTTCCCCGGTGGAAGACGCCGGACGGCTCACGCAGGAAGGGGTAGACACCGGGCAATCCGGAGAAGCTAAAGGGCAACGCAGTGCGCCGAAACGACCCTTGCCATGAGCCGTCCCTGATGGCGTACTACGCGTGATGCTCCTGAAGAGAATGTTCTGTTACACATAATCGGAGGATATTGTACCAGATTATGCCCCCTTGAGAAAGCCCATCATCTCCCGAAGGGTCTTGCCGACCTCCTCTATGGGGTGATCGGCGTCCTGCCTTCGCATGACGTTGAACCTAGGCCTGCCCTCATCGTTCTCGGCAATCCACTCGCGGGCAAAGGAGCCGTTCTGGATCTCCTCCAGAATGCGCTTCATGTTTTCCTTTACGTGGTCGTCCACCACCCGCGGGCCGCGGCTGTAGTCGCCATATTCCGCGGTATCGCTGACCGAGTAGCGCATGTAGCCCAGGCCGCCCTGGTAGATGAGGTCCACAATGAGCTTCAGCTCGTGGAGGCACTCGAAGTAGGCGGACTCAGGCTGATAGCCCGCCTCCACCAGGGTCTCAAAACCGGCCTTGATGAGCGCGCTGACCCCGCCGCACAGTATGGTCTGCTCACCAAAGAGGTCGGTCTCCGTCTCCTCCTTGAAGGTGGTCTCCAGCACGCCGGCCCGCGTGCAGCCGACGCCCTTGGCGTAGGCTAGGGCCAGCTCTTTGGCGCTGCCGGAGGCGTCCTGATGTATGGCAAGCAGGCCCGGGACGCCGGAGCCCAGGGTGAATATCTCCCTCATACGATGGCCAGGAGCCTTGGGCGCGACCATGGTCACGTCTATCTGGGGCGGCGGCGCTATCTGCCCGTAGTGAATGTTGAAGCCGTGGGCGAACATGAGTGTCTTTCCTTCGCCTAGGCACGGCTGGATGGACTCGCGGTATATCCTGGACTGGAGATGGTCCGGCGCCAGCATCATCACCATGTCCGCCTGCTGCGCAACGTCTGACACGGTGGCAACCCTCAAGCCGGCCTCTTCCGCCCTGGACCAGCTGGCGCTTCCCTCGTACAGCCCCACCACCACGTCTACGCCGCTGTCCTTCAGGCTGAGGGCGTGGGCGTGGCCCTGGCTCCCGTACCCGACAACCCCAACGGTCTTGCCCTCTAGCAGAGAGATGTCCGCGTCATTCTCGTAGTAGATAGTGGCCATGATGGTCGGCTCCTTATATTATAGTGTTGCAGGCAGATGTAAAGTGTGCGCCTTAGATAACGGCTCTGTCTAACCAAGCGAGAGCCTCCAGTCAATTGCGTATCATAACTACAACCGCAATGGTAGCACAATCCGGGCGCATTAGCTTGCCTATAGTGGCGCAGATTCACCGGCTCCGACCTCTACGTCTATCCGTATGATTGATGAGGTTTTTCGAATAAGGCAAGAGTCGCGGGAGTGTAGTTGGTTACTATAACTTCCCGGTTCAGCACGCGTTCCTTTCCGCCCTTGGCAGTGACCATGCCTGACGCTGATTGAATTGGGATAATGATATTATCCCTGAAAAGCTCGCGAATCTCAGGTATATCGTAAGAGGAAAGAAGCCATTTCCCACGGCGTTTCTGCAGGCTTGCCGCTAAAGTATAATGATCATCCCATGCGCGCATGTTATGGGCGTAATTGGCCCCATTCCCCGGGTATGGAGGGTCTAAGTAGAATACTGTCCTGTCGCTGTCGTACCGGCTGATGCACTCATCCCAATCCAGATTCTCTATGATAACTGTGCTGAGGCGTTTATGAACGGGCTCAAGGCGCGATCTTAGGGTTTTCATAGCGCCGGCCAGCCTATTCCCGTGACCACCATCGCTTACACTTGTTTGGAATCTTGGGTAATTGAGTTCTCCTCCCCACCCTGCCATAATTATGTAGTAGAATCTGTGAGCGCGTTGTACTGGAGATAGACTCCCCGGTTCGGTTTGGGCTAAGCGTGTAAACTCAGCCCGTGAAATTAGATTCCATTCGAAAGAGGCAATCAGTTGCTCAGGGCAGTCCCGGACAACTCGGAAAAAGTTGATTAGATCCTGGTCTATATCGTTTATTACTTCAACGTCGCTTGGTGGTTTTCCAAATAGGACCCAAGCCGCTCCGGCAAAGGGTTCAACATAACACGTATGAGGAGGTAAGAGCGGTATTATATGCCGCCGCAGTCGAGATTTGCCGCCAACCCACTTGAAGGGGCTGTTGACCATTTTCGCCTCCTTGGGGCGAGACTGTTTTTGCTGCATGCAAGACTCCTCTTTGAGAGCAGGCAACGATTGGCTGTCTCTATTGGAGACAATGGTAGCGTATGAGCGCTAGGTTGTCAAGGGGATCCCAAGAGGATCGCGGGATAAATAGGTTCGGGGAGAAGCTCAAATTCCTCAGGACCGAAAACGGTATGACTCTTCAGGAGATGGCTATAGCCATCGGCCACTCCGCTCACGGCTACATAAGCGAGCTGGAAGCAGGTAAGAAGCAGCCCACCATTGTACTCGTTCTCAAAGTAGCGAAATTGTTCGGGGTAACTACCGACGAGCTTCTAAGAGATGATGTTGAAATAGGAAACCAAGTATGATGACATTTGGCAATAGCGCTGGTGAACGCCCATTCGCTCATCGAGACCCCACCGAAGGTGAAGTGGAACTGTTTCGGCTATTGTTAAGCACGTTTCAAGACGGATCAGGTCAACTCAAAGGTAAGTCAGGCACTCTTCCCGGGTGGCGGGACTACGAAAGGACTATTGCAGAGATAACCGGGGGAGTAGCTCCTGAGGATAAAGGCATCTTTGATGTGCTGGTGTCTAAAGCCACTACGTCAGAGCACTTTGTGGGGCTTTCAGGCAAGATGCGGCAAGAGTTGAGAAGAATAGACAGAGACGGTAGGGTAACCATAGAACTCTCCAACTCAGCACGAAAAATGTGGGAGGCCCTGGGCGAACATGGAATGACGACGGCAGACTATAAGGGACGAGCAGATGAGGTTGGCAACGCTCTGGTAAATCTTGTCAAACAGTGGCATGGCGCTGCCTCCACCTATAAGGGAAGACCAGTGGACATTTCCGGAAGCAGCTACTTGGCGCTTATGTGGAATAGGGCCACAGGAGAATACCAATTGTTCAAGTTTCCGCTTACGCTTCCAGACCCATCCACTCTTAAGTGGTATTTCACCACGTCTTCCAAAGGCCACTTGAACGGAGACGACTCCTCCGGCGGCCGGGTATTCGAGTGGTACGGTGAATCCGGAGGGCAACTGAAGTACTACCCTCTCGGTACGGTTGCCGCATGGAAGTCGCAAGTGTTTAGGCTGGAACAAGTTCCAGCCGCAGCTAACAGACATCTGGCTGGTAAGGCGGCGGCCTACTTCCCCGCGCTTTGGAAGGCAGCCGTCTCCGGCTCCGTGGCCTAACCTCTGGGGTTGGCCCTGCCGTTGCTCCGAGCGGGGCGGTTGCCGTTGTCCATGGCCAGGGACTTGCTCATGCCGCGCATGAGGCCCACGCGGCCGGTCCGCATGACCTCCCGCACCCCAAAGGGCTTTAGAATGCGGAGGAGCGAGTTCACCTTCTCCTCATCCCCGGTCACCTCGATAATCACCGAGTCCGGCGAGACATCCACAACGCTGGAGCGGAATATCTCCGACAGTTGGAGTATCTCCGGGCGCGTGGAAGGGGTGGTGCGTACCTTGACCAGCGCCAACTCCCGGACCACCACGTCCTCCTCCGAGATGTCCGAGACCTTGACCACGTCTATCAGCTTGTAAAGCTGCTTGATCACCTGGTCTACAACGGTCTCGTCGCCGTCCACGGCAAAGGTCAGGCGGGAAAAGCCCACCGTCTCGCTGCGTCCCACAGCCAAGCTTGCGATGTTGAATCCCCGGCGGCGAAACATGCTCGCCACCCGGTTGAGGACCCCCGGTTTGTCCTGCACCAGGGCTACAATGGTATGGTCTTTAGTAGTAGTTATGGCCTGGCCTCCTCTGTCAGTGGTTCCTCCAGAAGCTCCGCCGTGGACTGGCCCGCGGGGATCATGGGGTAGACGTTCTCCTCCTCTTCCACAACGAAGTCCACCACCACCGGGCCGGGATGGGCCATTGCCTCTCGAATGGCGTCCATGGACTGGCTCCGCTCGGTGACTCGTATGCCCCGAATGCCGAAAGCGTCGGCCAGCTTCACAAAGTCCGGATTACCCGTGTAGTGGGTGGCGTAGTAGTCCTTCCGGTAGAATATCTCCTGCCACTGGCGCACCATGCCCAGAAAGCCATTGTTGAAGATGGCGAACTTCACCGGAAGGTTGTTCTCCGCTATGGTAGCCAGCTCGCACATGGTCATCTGGAAGCCTCCGTCCCCGGCTATGGACCAGACCACCCTGTCGGGTCGACCCACCTGGGCCCCCATCGCCGCGGGGACTTCGTACCCCATTGAACCCAGGCCGCCGGAGGTGATGAAGGAGTTGGGCTCCTTGCAAGCATAGTGCTGGGCGGCCCACATCTGGTGCTGCCCTACCCCGGTCACAACGATGGCCCTGCCGTCGGTAGCGTCGCACAGGTCCCGGACAACCTGCTGGGGCAGCAGCTTCTCCGTGTTGCGGATACGGAGCGACGGGTGATCCTTCTTGAGCTCCTCAATACGCTGTAGCCACTCCACATGGGTTGACGGCTCCACAAACTGGTTCAGCTGTCGCAGGACCCTGGCCAAGTCCCCTACAACCGGCACGTCGGCATGGACGTTCTTGCCGATCTCCGCAGGGTCTATGTCCACGTGGATGACCTTGGCGTTGGGGGCAAAGGAGCTGACCCTGCCGACGATCCGGTCGTCGAAGCGCATCCCAAGTCCGATAACCAGGTCCGCTTCGTCTATGGCAAGGCTGGCATAAGCCACTCCGTGCATTCCGGGCATACCCACAAACAGTACGTGGGCGTCCGGAAAGGCGCTGCGACCCAACAGCGTGGTTATGACCGGTATCTGGGCCTTCTCCGCCAGCTCCGCCAACCCATCGAACGCCTTGGAGATGATGACGCCGTGGCCGGCAAGGATGATGGGCTTCTTTGCGTTGTTTATGAGTTGAGCCGCCCTCTTCACCTGGGACGGGTGCCCGTCCAGGACGGGCTTGTAGCCGGGCAGGTCAACCGTCTCCGGGTAGGTGAACTCCGCCTCCTCCGTGAACACGTCCTTGGGGATGTCCACCAGGACGGGGCCGGGGCGGCCGGTGTTGGCAATGTAAAACGCCTCCTTTATGGCGGTGGCTATATCCTCCGCCCTCATAACCAGGTAGTTGTGCTTGGTGACCGGAAGGGTTATACCCGTCACGTCCGTCTCCTGGAAGGCATCCTTCCCTATGGCCTCTCTGGATACCTGGCCGGTGATGGCGACCATTGGCACCGAGTCCATCTGGGCGGTGGCTATGCCGGTGACCAGGTTGGTGGCGCCCGGCCCGGAGGTTGCCATGCAGACCCCCACCTTGCCGGTAACCCTGGCATAGCCGTCGGCGGCCATGGACGCGCCTTCCTCGTGGCGCGTCAGAATGTGCCTAAGTTGAGGGTATTGGGACAGGGTCTGGTAGAGTGGCAATATGGCCCCGCCGGGAATACCAAACACCACATCCACGCCCTCCATCAGCAGGCTTTCGCAAACTATCTGTCCGCCCGTCAGCTTCATATTGTCACCTCCGTTGGCATTATTCGGCCAAAAATAATTCCCGCCCCTCAAGGGACGGGAAAACTTTCCCGCGGTACCACCCTTATTCCCCGATTGCGTCGGGACACTCTTTCGGGGCGCCAACACGCCCCTGCCCTTGATAACGGGAGGCCATCCCGGCCGGTTCTACTTGCCCCTAAACGTTTGGGCTTTCTTCCGGCGGCTCAGGAGCTACGTTCGGAGGGCCGTTCCACGTCTGCTTCCACCGTATCAGACTCGCTGGGTGGAGGAATCCCCCTACTCCTCTCCGTCCTCGCCTCTGGTTGCCTGCTCACCTTTGCAGGCAATGAAGCATTGTAGCGCTCCTTGCACGTTTGTCAAGAGGCGCGGGAGTGGGAGAGTGGTGCAAAAGTCCCCAGGAGGCGGTGAGTGAAAATATTTGACCAGAACTTGAGGAGGTGTTATGGTAACGCAACTTAATCCAGCCACAGATGTAGACCATCAGTATGAGGCTTGGGTGGCCGATCGCCGTGCGTAGCTTCTGTAGCTTGGGGCTAGGAGGAAAAGATGGCAGACCTCAGGCGCACTGGACAGGAGTGCTGGCTCAGGTGGCATAGCGATCGGCAAGAAGCTCCGGTATCAGGACTTGGTTGCGTAATGGCCTACAAGGTATCGCCTTGCGCTGGGTCTCCTGAGGAGACCCAGCGCAATAGCATCATCTTTATTGTGTCGGCCGACCATCCCCTAACATCAAATTGTGACGTGACCGTTTTTCAACGCAATGCCTTGCGGAAGTCTGATGCTTCAATGCGGAGTTTCTTCAGAATACTATTCAGAGTACCTCTGGGAATTTCAGGTTATGCCTAGAACAACAGGAGCCATCTCAATGTTGCCTTCCACTTGTCGGCAGTAGAGACGGTGACTCCCGGAATGTGCGATTGTTCCCTCATAGCAACCAAGCCGCTCCAATGCAGCAATTGCTTGCCTGCTGGAGCACAGAGGCAACTTACTATATGGCATTATGCCGGCACTGGCACCAATGTGTTCTGCCTTGGAGCAGGAGATAGGGGAGTGGGTTGTAACGCATCGTCTGGACCATGGAAGAGCTTGACGCCACACTCTTCAAAAACGCGTTCTCGCTGTCCGGCTGATTCCAGGCCATTGAGATACAAGGCAACGGCGTCGCTAAGGTTGTCTAAAGCCTCTTGCTCATTGTCCCCGCAACTCGCTGTCCCTAGTTCAGGACACATCGACACAAACTGGTTATCCTCTTTCCACAACTCCATCGTGATATAGATGTACTCCATGACAGCCCCTTTCCACGGCCGAAAATAGCATTACTTCCATATCACACCACTTCAACTTCACATACCATTGTCATGCGTATCACCTGTACAGACTACTATAACCTTGTATTAACCTGTTGACAACCCTCTCGTGGCTGTGATCCAAAGCCCCCTATTTCTACTCTTCTATTGACGGAATCACGGTGAGGGCAACTGCCGAACCCGTGGCAGAAATGCCAAAGCCTTGGGAAACCGCTCTGCGAAGTAGCTTTCGGCTCTACTTGGCAGCCATACCTCATTGAAGTACCTGCGGAAGTCAGCGAGGTACTCAATCGGATAGAGCCGAGCCCTGACAGTCGGCCTAGACGAGTCCATGAACTCATGCTCGTATGTGGGAAACTCATTGGGGTCAATACCCTTGCCCCTGAGAAAATCAGAGAACATACGCCCGGTTGAAATATCGGGCATTATGTTGTCGGGCGGAATGATCCCGTAGTCCTCCAGCGTGGCAAAATGGAGAAGGGTACTTCGTGTCCCCTGGCCGAGACCTGCCAACGCCGGCCGGAGCGCCGCTCCCCTCCCGCTCATAGCCTGCCCCGTACTCGATACGGGGGTGAGCGCCTCGAACCGGGTGGGCTGGGAAGCCGACGCGACGGCCGTACGCCTATGAGCAACGCAGCCGGGACTCACCACGTCCGGTAGAAGTGGTTGAGTGGCCCGTGGCCGCCGCCCATAGGGAAGGCCCTGCGGATGGCCTCCGTGACGTACTCCTTGGCCCGGGCCACCGCGTCCTCCACGGCCATGTCCTGCGCCAGCCCTGCGGCTATGGCGGAGGCGAAGGTACAGCCCGTGCCGTGTGTGCTGGAGGTGTCCACGCGCGCGGCCCTGAACTCTCGAAGCACGCCGGCGCCGTAGAAGACGTCCACCGCATCGCCCTCAAGGTGGCCTCCCTTCACCACCGCGCTGCCGGCTCCCATGCCCACGATGTCCCTGGCTGCCCTGCGGGCCTGCTCCAATGTCGTTACCTCGTAGCCGACGAGCGCCGAAGCCTCCGGCAGGTTGGGTGTGACCACGGCGGCCAGTGGTACCAGAAGAGTCCTCAGCGCCTCCACCGCCGCCGCCTGCAACAGGCGGTCTCCCCCCTTGGCAACCATGACGGGGTCCACCACCAGGTTGGTCAGGCCGCGCTCCTTCACTTTGTCAACCACAGTCCGGATGATCCCGGAGTTGGCCAGCATCCCGGTCTTCACCGCGTCGGAGCCTATGTCTGAGAGGATGGCGTCAATCTGGGCTGCAACCAGGTCCGGGGGAAGCTCCAGCACACCCGTAACCCCCAGGGTATTCTGTGCCGTGACAGCCGTCAGGGCCGATGTCCCGTACACTCCCAAGGCGGCGAAGGTCTTCAGGTCCGCCTGGATCCCGGCTCCGCCTCCCGAATCGGAGCCGGCGATGGTCATGGCTCTCTTTACGCCTGTCATACGACTCCTCACTCCGAAGTTAGCCCGGATACAAAGGCATCTTGCTCGTTGACCTCCTCACCCAGCAGACCCTCGTCCTTCATCCATTGGGCCAGGCTCTGCCACCGCTCGGGAGTCTGCTCGCCAAAGGAGGAGGCGCCTTCGGTCCACATGGGAGCCAGCAGGCCGATGCCCTGGGTCTCCAGCGCCTCGTCCGTCTCCGGGTTGGCGTCCACCAGTATAGCCACCGCGGCCGCAGGGTCCTGGATGGCATCGGCGAAGCCCTTGGCCGTGGCTCGGAGGAAGCGGCGCACGGTGTCCGGGTCGCTGCTCAGCTTGTCCTCGCTCGCCACCATAACCAGCTCGTAGAAGTCGGGTACGCCCCACTCCTCCATTCGCAGTATCTCAATAGGGTAGCCCTGCATCTCCATAGCAATGGACTCATGGGTCCAGTAGGCCCCCACAATTGCGTCCACCTTCTTCCCTATGAGGGCGGGAGACAGGTCGAAACCGACGTTCACCACAGTCACGTCGTCGATTGAAAGCCCCTCGTGCTCCAGCATAGCCTGGAACAGGGCCTCCTCGAAGGGGATGCCGGTGACGCCGACCTTCTTCCCTGCCAGGTCGCTCGGACGGGTGATGCCGGACTCCTTCAGCGCCATGATGGAGTTGAGGGGGTGCTGCACCATCGCGGCGATGGACTTAACCGGTACGCCCGCGCCCCTGGCCAGAAGAACCTCCGCCTGGTAGCTGACGCCGAAGTCGTCCCGTCCGGCGCCCACTGTCTTGAGCACGTCCTCCGGGTTGGCCGGGACGAAGATGTTGACGTCCAGTCCTTCGTCTCGATAGTACCCCCTCTCCTGAGCCACGTAGAAGCCTGCGTGGTTGGAGTTGGGGAACCAGTCCAGGGCCAGGCTCACCTCGGTCGGTACGGGCGTAGCCGTAGGAGTAGGAGCCTGCGTGGGAGTTTGGGTTGCCTCCTCTCCTGTCGTACATGCCGACAGGAACACGCCGACAAGGACCATCAAGAATATTGGAACGCTCCGCCTCAGAAAAGATGCAATCACCGGTCTTCCTCCTAAATCAGGGGTCTCTTATGGCTCTGTTCCGTCTCTCTCTACGATGCCAGGGTATGGAGTAACGCTCCGCCAGGATGACCATGCCGAAAAGGGTTATTCCCATGACGGACAGGATGAATATGGAGGCGAATACCCTGTCGGTGAGGAACTGCGGCGCGGAGCGCGTCATAAGGTAGCCCAGTCCGGCGCTGGCCCCCACCCATTCGCCTATGACCGCCCCTATCACGCTCAATGCTATGGCCACCCTGATCCCGGAAAAGAGGAAGGGGACACAGGTTGGCGCCTGTACCTTGGTGAATAGCTGCCATCTGTTGGCGCCCAGGGTCCGCATCATACGGATGATGTCGGGGTCGGCGGACTTGAGGCCGTCTACAGTGTTTACCACTATGGGGAAAAAGGAGACCAGCGCCACCACAATTACCTTGGGCCAGATCCCATAGCCTATCCAGATGAGAAGCAGCGGCGCTATGGCAATGATGGGCACGGTCTGGGAGGCGATGACGAAGGGGTACGCGGCGCGCTCAACTATCCGGGAGTAGGCGATGGCGGCAGCCAGGACCACCCCAACCGCCAGGGCCAGGGCGAAGCCGAGAAGCACCTCTCCCAACGTGACCCAGGTATGCCTCAACAGGAGAGCTCTACTCTCCAGCAGCTCCACTCCAATGGAGGAGGGCGGCGGCAGAAGCCAGCGAGCGACGTTGAAGACGCGCACGGCCGCCTCCCAGATTCCCAGCGCCGCCAGTACAATAGCCGCCGGAAGCGCCCACTGGAGCGCGGCGGAGGCATAGCCCCCCAACGGGCCGCGGGAAACCGGCCTCTTCGGCATCTCCCGAACTTCCGGGAGCGTGGTGGCCGGCCCGCTCCTCATGCCCTGCCCTCCCTCGACGGAGAGGCATCGTTTACGCCGGCCCCGTTCCACGCGTCGTCCTCCCTCAGAGCGGCCATCACCCTGGCCTTGGTTTCCACAAAGGCCCTTTCGGTAACCATGTCGTATCGCCTGGGACGGGGTATATCCACAGACAGGGCCGTCTTTACCCGGCCGGGGCGCATGGTGAGCACGTATACCCTGTCGGACAGTAGCGTCGCTTCCTCAACGTCGTGGGTCACCAGGACGACCGTCTTCCTCCACGACTCCCATAGCTGAAGGAGCCACTCCTGCATATCGGCTCTGGTCAGGGCGTCCAGGGCGCCGAAAGGCTCGTCCAGCAGGATGACCTGGTGGTCGGCCAGCGCCGTCCGCAGGAACGCCACCCTCTGCCTCATGCCACCGGACAGAAGGGACGGGTAGCTACTCTCAAAGCCCTTGAGGCCAAAGGGGCCCATCAGCTCCAGCGCCATGTTTCTTGCCGTGGTGCCCGGCCTCCCCTGAAGCTCCGGGCCCAGCATTGCGTTGTCCAACACCGTGCGCCAGGGAAGGAGCAGGTCCTTCTGGTGCATGTAGCCGATGGTTCCCAAGCGTTGTGCGCCCTGTTGACCGTCAATGCGAATACGGCCCTCGGTGGGCTCTTCCAGGCCGGCGATGATGTTGAGGAGGGAGCTCTTGCCGCATCCACTGGGGCCGATGATGCTCACGAACTCCCCTTCGTAGACGCTCATGTCCACGTTGCGCAGGACGGGGAGCGCGTCTCCGTTGACGGAGAAGTCCTTGCCTATGCCGTCCAGCTCTATCTTTGGATGGGAGGCCGCTTTGCCTGGCGCGTGGTCCGGGCCCGTGGTCATTTCAACCGTTGTTGGCCGGAAAGCGAACGGTCGCCAGCCGATGGCTGACGACCGTTGTTAATACTTGCATCCGGCGCTCTCCCTCCGCTGGCATTACCCAGATCAGGTGCTCAGGGTCGCCCCGATAAGTCGGGGCCTCTCAGCCTGGCTCACACCAAGCTCCCCTCAGGCCCTACGCTGCTGAACCTTCACATAGAGTGTAGCGTGTATGTCCCGTCCAGTCAATCGTCCCGGTGGTCTTGAGCCGGCTCCCGACCCATCAGACCCTCAAGAAACCCCCTGAAGTCCGGCCCCGTGTCCTCTCGGCGGAGGGCCAGCTCCACCGAGGCTTTCAGCAGCCCCACAGGGTTGCCCACGTCGTAGCGCACTCCCTGGAGACGCAGGGCATACATGGGCTGCCTGCGCAGCAGGATACCCAGGGCGTCCGTGAGCTGGATCTCCCCTACGGCTCCCGGCCTTACGGTAGCCAGGGCTTCGAATATATCGGGAGTGAGGATGTATCGCCCCACGATGCCAAGGTTGGAGGGAGCGTCCGCCGGGGCGGGCTTTTCCACCGTGCCCTTGACCCTGAAGACCCCCTCCGAAACGGGCTCCGGCGCTATCACGCCGTAGTTCTGTATCCGAGAATCCGGCGCCTCCTCAACGGCAATGACGCTAGCCTCATACCGGTCAAAGACCTCCAGCATCTGGGCGAGCGCTCCCTTCTCAGCCACTATGATGTCGTCCGGGAGGATAACGGCGAACGGCTCATCTCCCACCACCCCGCGGGCGCACGCGACTGCGTGGCCAAGCCCCAACTGCTCCGGCTGGCGCACGTAGATAAGCTCCACAATCTCGGAAAGGCGCCTCACCTGGAAAAGGCGTTGCGCGTCTCCCCTGGCCTCCAGAAGGCCCTCCAGCTCCAGGTGTCGGTCGAAGTAGTCGGCGATGGCCTCTTTGCCGCGAGCGGAGATGACTATTATCTGCTCGATTCCCGCCGCCGCCGCCTCCTCCACCACGTACTGGATGGCTGCTCTATCCACCAGTGGCATTAGCTCCTTTGGCGCCGCCTTGGTGATGGGAAGGAAGCGAGTGCCCAGGCCCGCAGCAGGTATAACGGCTTTTCTAACTTTCATAGTCACGTCCTATTATACACGACCTCCGGCTTACACATTGGAGACCGCCTCTCTCAAGTCTATGTCCCCCGAGTACAGGGCCTTGCCTACGATGGCTCCCTCCAGGCCCAGGGAGTCCAGCCTCCGGATGTGCTCCAGAGAGGATACCCCCCCTGAGGCCACCAGAAAGCTGTCGCATCCCTGTACAATTGCTTCGATGGCGTTGAAGTTCGGCGAGGACAGTGTCCCGTCTCTGGCGATGTCGGTATAGATGAACCGCTTGACTCCCAAGGCGGCCATGCTGTGGATGAGGCCCAGGGCCGACGTTGAGGACGTCTCCCGCCAACCTCTGACGGCGACCATGCCCTCCTTTGCGTCCACCCCAACAATGACGGCGTCCGCGCCGAAACGGCGGCACGCCTGCTCCACAAAGGATGGGTTCTCCACTGCGCTGGTGCCCAGAATAATGCGCTGTACCCCCATGTCCAGGATGCTATCCGCAGCGCTCACGCTGCGGATTCCCCCACCCAACTGAATGGGCGCATCCACCACATTGGCAATTCGTCTGACCACGTCCAGATTGGCCTGTACACCGGATGCCGCGCCGTCCAGGTCCACAAGGTGTATCCGCCGGGCGCCCATCTCCTGCCACTCCAGGGCTACCCTCACCGGGTCGTCCGAGTACACCGTCTCCCTGTCGTAGTCTCCCTGGTAGAGACGAACACACCTGCCGGCCCGCAGGTCTATGGCTGGGATGACCTCCATGCTACCTCCCTGGGCTCCCGTTCACCATAGAGTTCAGGAAGTTCTCGTACAGCCGCAGGCCAAGGGCCCCGCTCTTCTCAGGATGGAACTGGGTAGCCACAAGGTTGTCTCTGGCAATAACGCTGCAGAACCGCAGGCCGTACTCCGTAGAGCCCAGCGCTAGACTCTCGTCGTCGGGAGCTCCGTAGTAGCTATGCACAAAGTAGAAGTAGGAGCCGCTTTCAACCTCATGGAAAACGGGGTGGCTTTGGTGAAGAGCCACACGGTTCCATCCCATGTGAGGCCGTTTGACATGCCCTGGCAGCAGGGCAACCCTGCCGGGCATGACACCCAAGCACGGCGAGGGGCCTTCCTCCGAGGAGTCCAGCAGCAGCTGCAAGCCCAGGCAGACCCCAAAGAAGGGCGTCCCCCTGGCAATCACCTCTTTTATGGGGACCACCAGGCCCTTGGCGTGAAGCGCCGTCATGGCCGACTCGGAAGCGCCCTGCCCCGGAAAGATGACCGCGCCGGCCTTGAGGACATCTTCAGGGTCATCGGTGGTATGGACGGGGTGTCCCAGCTTCTCAATAGCCTTGGCAACGCTGCGGAGGTTGCCTGCGCCGTAGTCCACAATGGTCACCGTTGCCTTGGTCATTCGGAGTGCCTCCCCAAGAAGTCTACTATCATGCCCTGGACCCGTGGCCCGGAATCCCCGGTGAGCATATCGGTCCCGTGCTCACCCCCGTCCACAATATGCCTCTCCTTTGGGTCCTGGGAAGACTGGTCCAAAAGGTCTGCGCTCCTGGCGTAGAACCGGTCATCCTGAGCGGCGATGAAGAGCTTGGGAGCCGATACGTCCCTTACGTCCTCCCTGGCGTCCAGCCCCTCTATCACAGGTGGCGCGGAAAGGGTGACCACTCCCGCCACCTCCGTCCGGGAGGCAACCTTCAGGGAGGCGGTTCCCCCCATGCCGGCCCCAATGAGGAACACCTTTGTCGCGCCACTACCCTTCAGGAAGCTCAGAGCCGCTTCCACGTCCTTGTCTATGTTGTCTATGTCCAGCTCTCCCTGGGAGTCTCGATAACCCCTGAAGTCGTATGCCAGCGCCTGGAAGCCCCGGTCCCGGAGCGCCCTGGCAAAGGGCCACCAGCTTTCCTGGTCCGCAGGGCGCATGTGGCTCAGGACCACTCCAACGTCTCCGGAGCCGAAGAGATGGCCCGAAAGCTGAACGCCGTCTACAGTATCGAACGAGACCTTAGTTGCGCCTCCGCCCGGACCGGGGTTGGCGTTGCACCCGGAGATGAGCAGGACCAGAGCCACCGCCAACAGGCTAACTGGTTTCGCCGGTAAGAGCTTCAAATGGAAGTTCCCTATCCTCATAACGAGCCATGACGAATATCAGGTCGGCCAGCCGGTTGATGTACTTCAGGACGTGGGGGTTGACAAGAAAGCCCTGCTCTTTGAGCGACACCACCCGTCGCTCCGCCCGTCTCAGGATGCTCCGGCTCAGGTCAAGGGCGCCGGAGGCCGTCGAGGCGCCCGGAATGATAAAAGCGCGGGGCAGGCTCATCTCCCGGTTCAGCTCATCGATGAGGCTCTCCAGGTTGTCGGTCATCTCCTGGGTGACTACGTTGAAATGCTTCTCCAGCTTGGCGTACTCTTTGGGGTCGGTCGCCAGCTCCGCTCCAACGGTGAACAGGTCTCGCTGCGCCCCCTTGATGGCGTCCCTCAACCTTGGGGTGGTTACCAGGGAGCGGGCCAGGCCAAGAGCGGAGACGGCCTCGTCCACCGTTCCGTAGGCTTCGCAGCGCAGGTCCGCCTTGGAGACTCTCCCTCCGTAGAGCAGCCCCGTCTTGCCTTCATCGCCATGCCTGGTATATATCTTTGGCAAGCTGTACCTCCACGCGTGGATTATAGCACATGCCCCAGCGCCCGCCCCCAATTGACAGACCAAGATGGGCCGCCTATATTGGCGGAGAACTCCGCGCAAGCGCCTACATGAAACCATCCCTTCAACTGGCAATCCTGCTTCTGTCCATAGCCTTGCTGGGTGGAGGGGTGGTTGCGCTGATACGGCAGCCATCGCCCGGCCCGGTAGAGATAGCGCTGCCCACCTCCACGCCTCAACCTGAGATCAAGGTCTACGTCAACGGAGCCGTTCGAGCGCCCGGTGTCTATACGGCCCAGGAGGGAGACAGGCTGGAGGACATCCTGGCGATGGCGGGCGGCCTCACCGAGGATGCCGATCCGCTGAGGGTAAACCCGGCCCTCCGAGCGGAGGACGAGGCCCACTTCTATGTGCCCAGGACAGGCGAGGCGGTCC
Source organism: Dehalococcoidia bacterium (assembly GCA_965221925.1). Lineage (GTDB taxonomy): Bacteria > Chloroflexota > Dehalococcoidia > Lucifugimonadales > UBA2985 > JAPPHY01. Next base: position 2,245,561 of record OZ244924.1, read on the forward strand.
CTACGCCACCGCCCTCTTCCACCGGGGTCAACATCAATACGGCCTCCGCAGAAGAGCTCAGCGCCCTCCCTGGCATCGGAGAGGAGAAGGCCAACGCAATTGTGGAGCATAGACGGCAGAGCGGCCCCTTCTCCCGGGAAGAGGACCTGCTGCTTGTGCCAGGAATAGGCCCAAAGACCCTTGAAGACCTGCTGGCGTTCATAACGGTCGATTAGCAATGGCTCTAATCACTCTGACCGTGGCCTGGATTGCCGGCGTTTACCTGGCGTCTCTCACAGCGCTTCCCCGGCCGGGCCTGTTCCTCCTTCTCGCAGCATCGGCTCTCCTGGCCCTTTTGCTGCGGGGCAGAGGTCTATCCCTGTTGCCGGCCTTTGCACTGGCGCTGCTGTCACTGGGAGCCTTGAGGGCCGGCATTGCATCGGAAGCCGGGATCCCGCCGCCAATAGACTGGTACAACGGCTCCGCTGGAGTCTCCGTAGAGGGGGTTGTCTCTGCCGATCCGGAGCAGCGCGCTTCCGGGTGGCAGTTCCCCCTATCGGTGGAGAGAGTGAGGGTGGACGGAAGCTGGCAAGACTCCCACGGCGACCTTCTGGTCATTGCCAACCCACCCCCGTCTTTGATTGAGGCGCGGCAGCAGCCCTACCTTCGCTATCGAGACCGGCTGATAGTCGTAGGCAGCCCTGCGGAGCCTCCGGTGTTCCAGGACTTCGACTACCGCGACTACCTGGCGCGTCAGGGGATATACTCAACCATCGTCTACCCCGGAGTGGCCCTGGTGGGAGAGGGCGAGGGGAACGTGGCGTTGAAAGCGATATATTCCCTGCGATACCGCTTGTCCCGCAGCCTGTCGCAGGCCCTTGCCGAGCCTCAAAACGCAATGGCGCAGGCCCTTCTGCTGGGGCAGAGAAGCGCCATGCCGCCGGAGTTGACCCAAGCGTTCAGAGACACCGGGACCTCCCACCTACTGGCCATATCCGGCCTCCACGTTGGCGTACTCCTTGCCTTCTCCCTGGCCCTGAGCCGGTGGCTCATAGGGGCAAGACGGCAACTCTACATCCTGGCCCCCCTCATCTCCATCTGGGCCTACGCCGGCCTTGCAGGTATGTCACCCTCTGTACAGAGGGCCGCCATCATGGGAAGCGTATATCTGGTGGGGCTATACCTGGGCCGTCAGAACAGCGTCATGCCGGCTCTGGCCGCAGCGGCTGCCGTCATGGTGGGGTTGGAGCCGCGAATCCTTACCCACGTATCCTTTCAACTGAGCTTCACGGCAATGGCCGGGCTTGCGCTGTTGGCCCCGCCCATCGAAAGGGGCATTCGCCGGATCTCATCGGAGGACGACGGGGAGGAAGGTGGATGGAGCCGCGGCTTGGCTTACCCAATAGCCGCCACCGTGGCCGCCACGGTGGCTACTCTCCCACTGGTAGCCTACTACTTTCACCAGGTCTCTCTGGTGGGCTTGCCCGCCACGCTGCTGGCCCTGCCTGTTCTGGCCCCCATCCTGGGAGCGGTGTTCATAACCTCTGTTGCGGGCCTGATGCACACAGGCGCAGCACAGGCAGCGGGCTGGGCCGCCTGGCTGTCCTTATCATACCTCAAGCAGGTGGTGGAGCTCTTCGACGCCATCCCCGGCGGCGCCGTGCGCGTGGGCCGGATAGGCGCCCCCCTGGTACTCGCCTACTACGGAGCGCTGCTCGGCCTGATACTGGCGCTCTCCAAGCCTGGGGCACGCCCGCCTCCCGAGGCCACGCCCGCGACAAGAACCGTACACGGACTGGCTGGGCTGGGTCCGGGGCTGCTGGGAGGCCGCGTCTTCCGGTTGACGCTGGCGTTGATCCTCCTGGCGTCGGCGAGCGCGTGGGCTGCCGCCCTCGCCGGACCCGACGGCCGACTCCACGTCACCTTTCTGGACGTGGGGCAGGGAGACGCCATTCTCATCGTCACCCCGGGAGGCCGGCAGATTCTCATCGACGGCGGGCCTGACCCGAACAGGCTCCTGGCTCTTCTGGGTGAACGGCTCCCCTTCTGGGACCACAGCCTGGACATGGTGATACTCACCCATCCACACAGGGACCACGTTGCCGGCCTTGTGGAGACGCTGCGGCGATACGACGTGGACGTGGTGCTTGAGAGGGAATTCGACTACTCGGCTTCCGAGTATGCGTCCTGGAGGTCCGCGCTGGAAGGGCGGGACGCGCCCGTCGTCAGCGCCGTTGCTGGACAGCAGATCCATTTGGATGACGGGTTGGTTCTGGAGGTGATATACCCGCCCGAAAGGCTGCTAATGGGCACATCATCGGACATGAACAACGCCTCTGTGGTGACCCGCCTGGTCTACGGTGAGGTCTCCTTTCTCTTCACGGGCGACATCCATTGGGACGTGGAGAGCTATCTGTTGCGCCACTCTGCGCCTCTGCGGAGCTCTGTGCTCAAGGCGCCTCACCAGGGAAGCAACACCTCAACGTCCCCGGACTTCCTGCGAGCGGTATCGCCCCAGGTCGCGGTCATATCCGTGGGCGAGGACAACCGGTTTGGGCATCCCCACCCGGAGACCCTGGCCACGCTGTCCGAGATGCTGAGCGAGGACCGCATTCTCGCCACCTATGAGGACGGCAGCGTTGAGTTCGTCTCAGACGGGACGCGGCTGAGCATGAGCGCCGAGAGGTAGCATCGCGGCGTTGCCGGCAGCGCCGGGTCCACCCGGCTGAAACCTGTTGTAACTACGCATGGCGGGCGCTACTCCAGGTATGCTACACTATGCCGGAACCTCGAATGTCGGGGAGGCTGCGCATGTTCAGAGTTGACGGCAGGGCAAACGACCAGCCCCGGGAGGTGAAGATCACACCCTCCTATCTGGCGTTTCCGGAAGGCTCCGCTCTAATCGAGGTGGGAGAGACCAAGGTCATCTGCACGGCCTCGCTGGAGGAACGCGTGCCACCCTTCCTGAGAGGACAGGGTAGAGGATGGGTAACCGCGGAGTACGGTATGCTGCCCCGCTCCACCCTGACCAGAAGGCAGCGGGAAAGGGAGGCCGGGAGGGTGGACGGCCGCGCGCAGGAGATACAACGCCTCATTGGTCGGTCCCTTCGGGCTGTGGTGGACATGAAGGGGCTGGGAGAGCGCTCCCTCGTCATGGACTGCGATGTGCTGCAAGCCGACGGCGGAACGCGCACAGCCGCCATCACCGGCTCCTACATAGCCCTGTACCAAGCGTTGCTGCACATGGTGAACACGGGCGCCCTCGCTGCCATCCCACTCAATAGCGCCGTGGCCGCTATCAGCGCAGGGCTGGTGGACGGCGAGGTTATCCTGGACCTCTGCTACGATGAGGATTCACGGGCAGAGGTGGACTTCAATGTGGTGATGACTCAGGAGGGCGATTTTATCGAGATTCAGGGCGCTGCGGAGAAGACCCATTTCTCCAGGACGGCTATGAACGAGCTGCTTTCCGTGGCGGAGAGTGGCATCCGGTCGCACCTGGAGGTCCAGAGAAACGTAATAGGGGGAATGTAGAGGCCCGCCGGAGAATCGCCCCCGCCGGCAGCCCAGCTGACGACCATTGGGGGGAGAGATGCCCTTTGCAAAGCTGAACGAGGTCGAGCTCTACTACGAGGAGGCGGGAGACGGCTATCCAATACTGCTGGGCCACGGAGGCTTCAGCGACGTCACCGAGTGGGACCCGCAGGTAGGAGCCCTCTCGCAGAGCTACAGGACGATACGGTACGACCGCCGGGGATGCGGTCGCTCTCAGCCCAAAGACGTGCCCCAAAGGGCAGACCTCTGGGTTGAGGACATGAAGCAGCTGATGGACAGCCTGGGGTTGGAGCAGGCATACCTGGGAGGCGTGTCATACGGCGGAATGCTGCTAATCGAGTTTCTCTGCAAGTACCCCAACATGTGCAGAGCGGCTGTTATAGTGAGCGCGACGGCCAGGGGGCGCGACGGCAGCAGGCCGGGGTCGGTCTACTTCCCGAATCGGCTGGGGAGTCTCTCCGCCATCACCGCGCCAACCCTGGTGGTGCAAGCCACCAACGATACCACCTTTCCCCCTGAGCACGGCGAGGAGATTGCCAACGCAATGCCAAATGCCGAGCTGGTGACGCTGGAGGGGGGCCACACCATCAACAACGAGCGCCCCGAAGAGTTCAACCGAGCCATGCTGGAGTTCCTGGCAAGGGTCTGAAGCCCGCGCATTGCCACTCTTCCGAGTGACAGACCCTTACGCTACATTCCAAATGTCGTGCGGGCATACCCACTCAGTCATTGGCGTAAACGTATAGTCCATCCTAGCCATTCGTGGTTAGTCTGTATTGGGTTCTTCGCTCCCCGGCAGTATGAATAGCGCTCTCCGTTGGTTAGGAAGAACGTAATCGAAGCCACAAGAGCGGAAAAAGGATTCCTTATCAGTGATAGCCATTACCTCAAAGATCCCCCTCTCTCTCGCCAAACCGAGGCAGGCGCGAACCAGCGCTTTGCCTATTCCTTCGCCTTGGGCATCGGGAAGGATGCACAAACTACGTATCTCAGCGAGTTTCTGGCTGTAGACCTCCAAGGCGGCTGTGCCGACAATTCTGTTATCAGTTGACTCGGCGACAAAGAACGTTGGAAGAAGGTCGGTGAGCTCCTGAAGTGTTCTGGGCAACACCTCACCTCTCTCGACCGACTGCGAAATTAGATCTCTCATACTGGGGATGTCGTTCTGCGTCGCCAACCTAATGGTTACCATATGCGCCTACCTCACCGTCTCGTCTGGCTCAATATGGACTGAATGACCAGCAAACTTAATCAGGTCACCAGATCAGCTCACCGATGTATATTACAGAGAGCAGTCGCAGTGTCAAGCAACTGGCAACCACTCCCATACCCGGAGACCTTGGTTGAGTCTCAGGTGTAGGCGTCTTGGACGTCTTATGCCCAGTTGCGGTCTCTCTAAGCGCAGCAGAATACAGCCTTGCCGGGAGCGACTACCCCGTCTCGGATCAGGACGCTGTTTCTTCGGCCACGACCTCCAGGGAGTCAGGCTCCTCCACGTCTTCCGATTCCGGCTCGGACACGCCTCGGTCGCTCCACTCAGTGTAGAAGTAGACGAAAACGTCCCTTGCCACTGCCACCAGCGGCGCACCGACAAGCACTCCCCATAGACCCGCTATTTCGCTGGCTATTAACAAGGTACCCATTATGAAAATAGGATGGAGTCTGAGCGCGCTTCCCTGAATCCGGGGCTGGACAATGTTGTTCTCGATGATCTGGACAACGATATACAGTAGCGCGACCCACACCAACTTGCTGGGATCGGTCGCCAGCGCAACGAGCAGTCCCGGCGCTGCTCCGATGTAAGCGCCGATGATGGGGATGAGTCCAAGTAGGCCCGCCAGCAGTCCCAAAGTGAGCGCGAAGCTGATGTCGAGGGAGATAAGTCCAAGAAATACCAGGGCTCCGACTATGGTTGCGCTGATGAGTTGGGCACGAATGTACGAGCCGACGACACCATGAATGAGGGTTAGAACGTTGCGCGTGTGTCTAGAGACGTTCTCAGGAAGTATGGAGTACATCCCGCCGACCAACTCTTCCTTGTCCTTGAGCATATAGAACAGCAAGAAGGGGACTATCACGAGGCCGATTACGAGGGATACTGTCCCGGTTATGCCGCTTAGTGTCCTTGTCAGAAGAGTCAGCGCCGCCTCACTGATTGCGCCGCTCGCGGATCGGAGCGATTCCTCCAGCTGCGCTTTCACCTCTTCCGGCACCTGCCTTTCGAATTCTTCCAACCATGTCTCGATTGTCGCCTTCGCCTGTTCGTAAATCTGCGGCGCGGTCTGAATGAATTCCTGGGCCTCTCTGAATATGGGCTGGATAGTGAGGTAGAGAAACGCCGCTACCAGCGCGAGAAAGGTGATGTATATGGTCGCAATAGTGAAAAGTCTGGCTACCCGTGGGAACCGTTTATGGCCGGGCAGCAGTCCCTCCATGAAAGAAACCATCGGAAACAGAAGCTCTGCCACGATGAGACTTAAGATAATCGGAAACAGCGCTCCTCGAGCGAGGTACAGGACGAAGAGCGCTACCAAGATTCCGACTGTGACCAGTACAGCCAGTCTCCACTTCATCCACAGGGATCGCTCTACGTCATGTGGATTGGTTGGAGAGGACATTGTTCACCCGATCCATTCCGTAGTATGGCGTGGGGCAGACTCAGCGCCTGATCCTGCCCCACTCTTTGAACCAGTCGTAGTATTAGGTTCCCGGGTCACTGGAGCGCTGCTGTGGTCACCTCGCTTGCTCGGCCGCAGTCTATCATTCAGCGGCGCAAAGTAGCAACTGCGCGTATAGGGTCAACGCCAACCCCGCCACACCCTACCGCGCAAGTTCAGTCAGCCCCTTCTCAACCGGACGAGCGCATGGCCCACGCGCATCGTTGCAGTATTCGCCTGCGAGAACCTATAATACCCGCAACCTTCCTACGGAGTTATGCTCATGTCAATGCGCGCGCCTGAGCGAAGATACGACCCCAGAGAACTGGATGCCAAGTGGCAGGGCCGCTGGGAGCGGGACAAGCTCTACCAGGTGAGAGACGACGACCCCCGCCCCAAGTGGTACGAGCTTACCATGTACCCCTATCCGTCCGGCGACCTGCACATCGGCCACTGGTACACCATGGCCCCGGCGGACGCCCACGCCCGCTTCCGCCGAATGCAGGGCTACAACGTCCTTCACCCCATGGGGTTCGACGCCTTTGGGCTGCCGGCGGAGAACGCCGCCATACGCCGCGGCATCCACCCCTACCAGTGGACCATGAGCAATATCGAAAACATGCGGAAGCAGCTGAGCTCAATGGGGGCCGTCTACGACTGGGACCGGGAGATAATCTGCGCCCAGCCGGAGTACTACCGGTGGAACCAGTGGATATTCCTCCAGCTCTACAAGGCCGGGCTGGCCTACCGCGCCAACGCGCCCGCCAACTGGTGCCCCTCATGCCAGACGGTGCTTGCCAACGAGCAAGTGGTCGACGGCAAGTGCGAGCGGTGCGACTCCGCCGTCTCCCGCCGGGACTTGGAGCAGTGGTTCCTGGGCATCACAAAGTACGCGGAGGAGCTCCTGGACTTCTCCGGCCTCCTGGACTGGCCGGAGAGGATCAAGGCCATGCAGACCAACTGGATTGGCCGAAGCGAAGGCGTGGAGATCAGTTTCGACATCTCGGAGTACGGGCTGGAGGAGACTGAAATCCGCACCTTCACCACCCGCATAGACACCATCTACGGCGTCACCTTTGTGGTCATTGCGCCGGAGCGCCCCCTGGTGGACAAGTTGACCACGCCGGACCGCCGGGCGGAGATAGACGCCTACGTGGAGCAGGCTCGCCGACAGTCGGAGGTGGAGCGGCTTTCCACGGAGCGGGAGAAGTCGGGCGTCTTCACCGGCTCCTACGCGATCAATCGGCTCAACGGAGACCGTGTTCCCATCTTCGTTGCCGACTACGTGCTGCTAACCTACGGCACGGGAATCGTGATGGGCGTTCCCGCCCACGACCAGCGCGACTTCGACTTCGCCAGGAAGTACGGCCTGGATATACGGGTGGTAATCGCTCCGCCGGACTGGGGAGGCGGCGAGCTTGAGCAGGCCCACGTGGAGGGAGGGACGCAGGTGAACTCAGGCCCATTCGACGGCCTGCCCGTGTCCGAAGGCAAGGAGCGCATCGCCGACCACATCGAGGCCAACGGCTGGGGGCATCGCACCGTCTCCTACAGGCTGCGGGACTGGCTCATCTCCCGCCAGCGGTACTGGGGCACGCCCATTCCCATGCTCTACTGCGACAGCTGCGGCATCGTTCCCGTGCCGGAGGAGGACCTGCCGGTGCTTCTGCCGGAGGACGCCCAGTTCCGGCCCACCGGCGAGTCTCCCCTGAAGTTCCACGAGGAGTTCCTGAACTCTGTGTGCCCTTCCTGCGGCGCGCCCGCCCAGAGGGAGACGGACACGATGGACACCTTCGTGGACTCCTCCTGGTATCACCTGCGCTACGCCAGCCCCAAGTACGACCAAGGCCCCTTCGACCCCGACGCGGCCAGAGGATGGCTGCCGGTGAACCAGTACACCGGGGGGCCGCAGCACGCCGTGATGCACCTGATGTACGCCCGCTTCTTCAACAAGGCCCTGCGCGACCTGGGGCTGGTGGAGTTCGATGAGCCTTACCTGAGACTTTTCAACCAGGGGACGATCACCGCCGACCGCCAGAAGATGAGCAAGTCACGCGGCAACGTCATCACACCGGACCCCTACGTCCACGAACTGGGCGCCGACGTGGTGCGCACGTACCTCATGTTCCTGGGCCCCTGGGACCAGGACGGCGAGTGGTCGGACGCGGGCATCAACGGCATGGCCCGCTGGCTCAACCGCGTCTGGGACATCGCCCAGCGCGACGCCTCGACCCTGGACGCGCAGGCAGCCAACGACGAAGCCGTCCGGTCGCTGGTGCGCATGATTCACAAGACCGTCAAGAAGGTGGAAGACGACGTGGAGCGGTTCAAGTTCAACACCGCCCTTGCGGCCATGATGGAGCTGACCAACCACATGGGCCGGGCCTGGGACGACGGGGGCCTGGACTCCGCCAGCTGGCGGGACGCCATCGAGAAGCTGCTGCTCTTGCTGGCGCCCATCGCGCCCCACGTAACCGAGGAGCTTTGGGAGAGGACGGGACATGCGTACAGCATCCACAACCAGCCCCTGCCGCAGTGGAACGAAGACCTTGCCCGCGACGAGGAGATAACGCTAGTGGTGCAGGTGAACGGCAGAGTGCGTGACCGAATCCAGGCGCCGGCCTCAATTGCCGAAGATGAGGCCAGGCGCCTGGCGCTGGACAGTCCAAAGGTGCAGCCCTACCTGGACGGCAGCCAAGTCAAGCAGGTGATATACGTGCCCGGCCGTCTGGTGAACGTGGTGGTTGGGTAGTGTAGGACGGTTGCCCAGCATTAGCCAAATTGGATATGCTATGCCAAGGCTGAACTCACAGGCTAGTTAGCGGAAATTGGAGAATCGTAATGTCCAACATAACACCCCAGAGCTATCCACGTATAGAAGATGAAGGCGCTAGATTCAACGGTTATTTGGATGAATCTAGCCTTGTTCCCCACGCGCATAAGATATCAAGAGAAGAATTGAAGAACATCATCCTGGCTTCAATCGAGTATGCGAGCGGAAAATCAAGCAGACAGATACTGAACGTGCCGGAGGATGCAACAGAGGATCAAGCCAACCGGATTTACACAAGAGAGGGGAGAAAGCTATTCGGCTACTTCAGGAAATACTATGATGATCCGGCATCGGCAGCGTACCAGTATCTGGGTAAGCATTACTCGGAGGTTGCCTCTGAGCAGTTTCGGAACAGAATTCTCCAAAAGCAGAGGATGAACTCTGGCTGGAGATATCAATACATAGCTGAAGAAACTGCTCGACAGTCCAGGAGATTCTTGTCAATCTCTGGCATTGGAACAGCTGAGGCAGACTTCAATGCTCAAATTAGCCAGGCGGATTCCTTGAGGAGGCCGGTTAACATATACGTATCTGTTAAGAATCGAAGCAATACACTTGGAGGTCAGGACTGGCCAAAGGCCATCCAAGCACTGGAACAGGTGGCAAGGAGCGACAGGAACAGAGATGGTCCCTACATATGTGTGTTCGGCATAGCTATGGAAAAGGGGCAGCGGAGAATCAAAGTCATTGGCAAGACTAAGTCTCCACACTCGTTCAACACAGAGGTCTGGCTATCTGATTTCTTCTGGCCCTTTTTTGCCAACTACTCGTACGAAGAAATCATCTCGGCAGTGCTTCATACCCTGATGGAGGCCGGCCCGCCTGACCCCGCCATTGCAAGCGTCTCCTTACCCGAGGAGCTGTTGGAATCCTTTGGGCGGAATTGTGAGGAATATCACCTGTTAGACTCTGAGGGTCGCTTCAATGATGTTGAGAAACTTGTACAATTGTTTTGTGGGACCGCATCCAAATGAGTACCTTCAGAACCGAGATATATCTAGGGGATTCCAGGGAAGTACTGAAGAAATTCCCTGAGCGTCACTTCAATCTCATAGTGACTTCCCCACCTTACGCTGACGCGCGGAAAAGCCATTATAACAGCATCAAGCCGGACCGCTACGTAGAGTTTTTGTTGAGTTTCCACGAAGAGCTGTGGCGCGTTCTAGCAGATGACGGCTCTTTCGTGCTCAATGTCAAGGACAAGGTCGTTAACGGGATTCGTAATAGATACATCTGGCACACTATCGAAGCGCTGTCTGAGCTAGGCTGGAGATGTGTGGATGATTACCTGTGGGTAAAGCCCAATGCTATGCCGGGGTATTGGAAAAACAGACTCCGGGATGAATGGGAATATTGCTTTCACATGACAAAGCAAAAAAGCTTTGCTATGTATCAGGACACCGTACGTAAGCCAATTGGAAACTGGACTGAAAAGCGGCTTGCAAAGCTAACCGGAAAGAGTGTTGGCCGCCACAATAGCGAAAACAATAGTGGGTTCGGACGCGACCTTCGCAATTGGGTGAATAAGGACACAGTGTTGCCTGGGAACACAGCCTCTGTGCCACTGGTGGGCAAGAATATGGAGCATCCGGCAGCTTTTCCTGTCGGGCTTCCTGAGTTCTTCATTAAGCTGTTTACCAAGGAGGGTGATAGCATACTTGACCCCTTTGCAGGTAGCGGCACAACTGGAGTGGCAGCGGAAAATCTTTCTAGGAATGTTGTTCTAGTTGATACGCAGAGAGATTACTTCGATACCATGATAGCCAGGCTTGGCAAGAAAAGGGCGCCCTCTCGAGAGAGGGTCTACATTGATTGTTCGACACCTTCTGCAGGACAAAACGAAACGGACGCAGAGAGGCCTCCTATTCAGCCGAACCTATTAGAAAAACCGTTAAAGTATAGCGATTAGTGTTCCCGTGACGACGGGCATCCAAGCGGGGTGCGGTGGCCGCTCACCCTGTATCAAACTAGGTGACAGGCTCTGAGACGTCGTAGGGGCGGTTCGCGAACCGCCCCCACATCGTCCTTAGCTGCCTGCGACAGGTCGGTTCCCCCATGTTCGTTTCCCGCGCTACTCCAGCTGCCTCAGGCGCGGGCTGGACAGAAGAATGGTTGTTGCCACCAGGATAAGCAGGACTGCCATGATGCCCAGAGACAGGGGAGCGCCTATCTGGTCCGCCAGAATCGTTATGGGGAGAACTCCGGCGGGCATGAGGCCCATGTTCAGGGCGAAGATGCTCATCACTCGGCCCCTGTACTCCTGGTCCGCGTACTCCAACATCAGGCTGTTGGTCAGGGTCATCCTGGCCGCCTGGACCACTCCTACCAGCACAAGGAACGCGATGGCCGCCAGGAATATGGGTTCCAGATAGGACAATGTCGAGAACCCCACTAGAATGCTGCCCGATGCGATTCCGCTGACCAATAGAGCCAACCCGCGCCGGGTCACCTTACCGAGGAAGGCTATAACCAGCGTCCCGAACAGGGACCCCACTCCAATTGCGCTCATCATTGTGCCAAGCCTCTCCGGACCCACCTCGTACACGTCGGCGGCGAAGACGGGAAGGATGAATCGTATGGGCATGGCAAGGATAATGGTGGAGAAGGAGAGGAACAGCAGCAGGAGGATCACCCGGTTTGAAGCGGCGTATTTCAAGCCATCCTTCATATCCGACATGATGGACGCCTGCCTACCAGCGGACGCCTTCTCCAGTTTGGGCAATAACTGCGTAAAGAAGAGGCCTGCCACGAACATTCCGGCAATGGCGTAGTAGACTACTTCTATTCCGAGTGCGCCGATGAGACTCCCGGCAAAGGCCGGAGCCACCATTGTAGTCAAGCTCATCACCATGGAGTTGAGGGCGACGGCGTTCTGCAGCCGCTCCATTCCCACAAGCTGGGGAACAATGGCTTGGCGGGCCGGCATGATCAACGGCATAATGCAGCCTTGGACGAATGACGCGCCCAAGAGGTGTATCCAGGTGATTGTGCCTGTGGTTATGGAGACGCCGACGAAGAGGGTTGACAGCAGGGTCACAACCTGTCCGAACTGGATGATTCTCTTCTTCTCCAGTCGGTCGGCGAAGACACCGCCGAAGAGAGCCAGGGAGACGGCCGGGATCGCGGCCGCAGCTATGACCACCCCCAACAGGGAGGCCCTGCCCGTCAGCTCGTAGACGTAGTACCCGCCGGACAGCATCATCATCTGCATGCCGCCCATCTGTAGCAGAAAGCCTATCCACAGGTTCCTGTAGGACGTCACCCCCAGGGAATTGAAGGTGCGCTTCAGGGCGGCAATGGGCCTGAAGGAGCCCACCCCCCGTCCTGTGGGTTGGTCCATGGTTGCGGTGGTTGCCGGGCCGGGCCTCATGTCGCCTCTACCTCTGCTTTCGACTGAAGCAACCGCAGACTGTGCGCTTCCTCCACGAGCAGCGCGAGACGACTGAGTGGTAGGATGCCCACCTTCTTCAGCGCCGACGCGGGCGCCATGCCAAGGCCCGCCTCCCATGGAGCCGAACTGCATCTGTCCCGAGGCCTCGTCCCCTGTGACGATCCCGGTGAAGTCGAGTTTCACGGCGCCCATTGGTCCTTGAACAGAGGCGCTGAACGCCACATAGCTTTCGTCAGCATATCCATATATGGGGGATGCGCCCATTCCAGTGGTCAACGATCCCTCCAGGTTACCGGTGGTCTCGGTAATCGAGAGGGATGCTGGACGCTCTCCCATGGGAGAGCTTATTGTGAGTTGCCAGTTGCCATCGAAGGACATAAGCCGGATACCTGCCCTTAGCCTGTTGGCAATATTATACGCCTCTGACAGAGTTTTGGCAGTAAGTCAACGCGCATACCTTGGTCGGCCGATGGTTTGACAGGCTCACCACGAGCGGTAGGTGTGGGCCCGCTCACCACGAGCGGGTGGCGGAGACTCCGCTCACCCTGAGCAATGTCGAAGGGCGTGAGCGGAACGGGTTGGAGCATCCCGTTCCCATCCGCTCATATGGTTCGACAGGCTCACCACGAACGGGCGGCGTAGGCTCCGCGTCAGCCCCCGCCACCCGGCCTCCACGAGATCCCGCCATGAAAATCCGTAAGGCCACACTTGACAATAATTCGGTATAAAATTTACAATAAAACAGGATTACGTTGTAAAAACCGACGCGAAGGACTGCAAGACATGAATGACCGCTCTGAGCGAGTAAGGGCAATCAGGGAATTTATCCTGTTCAACGTCGCGGATCACCCTAGAGACATCGCGCGGCTTACGGCAGAGCGGTTTCATATATCCCGCGCGACGGCAGCAAACCACATCGGCGCGTTGGTCCGGGAGGGGCTTCTGAACGCCTCCGGCAACACAAAGGCCCGCAGCTATCAGCTAAGGACGCTTGCCTCCGCAGACGTGGAACTGGCTGTCAACCAGGGACTGGAGGAGGATGTCGTATGGCGCAACGAAATCGCACACCTGCTGGCCGATATTCCGGAGAACGCCTTGCAGATATGCCAGTACGGCTTTGGGGAAATGCTGAACAACGTTGTGTCTCACGCGGAGGCCACGAGTGTACACATCAGGTTGGAGAAGACGGCCACAAACATCAGTCTAGTCGTGGAAGACGACGGAATAGGCATATTCAAGAAGATTCAGAATGCTTTTGGCTACAACGACCCCCGCCATGCGTTGTTGGAGCTCTCAAAGGGCAAGCTGACCTCGGACCCGGAGCGGCATACCGGCGAAGGCATCTTCTTCACTTCGCGGATGTTCGATGAGTTCAGCATCTTGTCCGGCAATCTGTTCTTCCACAGGAAAAACGAAGCCGACGGTTGGCTCATAGAGACTGAAGACCGCGATAACAGTCCGGGAACATACATCGTGATGGACATTCACCCCCAGGCGAAGCGGACTATGCTGGAAATCTTTGGCAGGTTTGCCTCCGGCGAGGACATGGATTTTTTCAGTACCCACGTGCCCATAAACCTGGCCAGATATGAAAGGGAGCAGTTGCTCTCGCGGTCGCAGGCGCGGAGGGTGCTAGCCCGCTTTGAGCGATTCGCAGAAGTCCTGCTGGACTTTCAAAACGTGGAGCAGATAGGCCAGGCTTTTGCCGATGAGATTTTCAGGGTGTATCATCGAGAACACCCTGAAATCAGGGTTACCTGGGTGAATGCGAGCCGGGACGTTGAGCGAATGATCAAGCGCGTTACGTCCAAAGACCCCACGGCATGAGTGGAGAACCGCTCTATTGCTTATATGGTTCGACAGGCTCACCACGAGCGGTAGGTGTGGGCCCGCTCACCCTGAGCAATGTCGAAGGGCGTGAGCGGACGGGTTGGCGCCTCCCGTTCCCATCCGCTTATATGGTTCGACAGGCTCACCACGAGCGGTAGGTGTGGACCCGCTCACCCTGAGCAATGTCGAAGGGCGTGAGCGGGTGGGCCTCCCCAGCATCCCGCTCATATGGTTCGACAGGCTCACCACGAGCGGTGGGTGTGGGCCCGCTCACCACGAGCGGTGGGTGTGGGCCCGCTCACCCTGAGCAATGTCGAAGGGCGTGAGGACGCCGGGCCCCACCGTCTCCGCCGTAGGAGCCGGCCTACATGGCGCCGGCAATCCTCTCCCAGTGAAAGGCTGCATCCCCGAAGAGGAGCTCATTGACCTTTGCCTTCTTGTGATAGAGGTGAATGTCCATCTCCTTGGTGAAGGCTATGGCGCCATGACACTGGTGGGCCAATGCTGTGACCCGACGGTACGCGTCGCTGGTCCATGCCTTGGCCTTGGAGACCTCCGGGGCGTGGAACTCCCCTCTCGACACCAGCCACGCGGCCTGGTACGTGAGATAGCGAGAGGTATCCACGTCCGCGAGCATATTGGCGCAGTGATGCTGGATGGCCTGGAAGCTCCCAATAGGCCGTCCAAAGGCATGGCGAGCTTTTGCGAACTCCGCAGTCAGCTCCAAGACCGCCTGAGCGCCGCCCACCGACTCGGCGCACTTGCCCGCGCTGCCCCAAGCCAGGAGCTTCTCCACCACGGGCCAGCCTCCACCGGCGGGGCCCAGCAGGCTATCGGACGCCACCCGGACATCCTGGAACGCCACCTCCGCCTGTTTGTCGATTCCCATGACGCTCAGAGGGTTGACGGTTATGCCGGGGCTTTTGGCGTCCACCAAGAGGAGCGATATGCCCTCACGGGGGTCGGCCCCCCGGGATGTCCTGGCAACGACGATAAAGTGGTCGGCGGCCAAGCCGTCCGACACGAACATCTTCGCGCCGTTGAGGACGTAGCCTCCGCCCACCCGGTCGGCCAGAAGAGATATACCGTCGGCCTGGTAGAGGGCGCCCGGCTCCGTGAGCGCAAGGGCCATCCTCATCTCCCCGGAGGCTATGCTTGTCAGAAAGGCCACCTTCTGGCCTTCCGTCCCGGAGTCCAGAATGGCCTGTCCGCACAGCGCCACGGTCGAGAAGAAGGGCCCGGGGAGGAGAAACCGTCCCATCTCCTCCAGGAGAACGGCCAGGTCCAGAAAGCTGAAGCCCGCGCCTCCGTACCGCCCCGGGAATGGCAGCCCCAGCCAGCCCAGGCCTGTCATCTTCCGCCAGAGCTCCGGGGAGTGGCCGGTTTCGTGCGTTTCCATCTCCCTCACCAGGGATTTGGGACATTCCCTCTCCAGGAACTCCCTCCCGGAGGACCGGAGCATCTCTTGTTCATTTGTAAGGGCGAAGTCCATGATACGGCGCGTCTCCCTATCGAGCGCGCTCAGCCATTGGGATAGGCGCGGCCGCAAGGCGTAGACCGCGGCGGCCTAGGGCTTCGGATGCAGCCTCCCGGACCGCGGACCGGCTGCTACCGGGGCAGTCCAAGGCCCTGCTGAGCAATGATGTTTCGCTGTATTTCTGATGTGCCCTCATATATGGTCTCGAAGACGGCGCTCTCGTACGCCTCTGCAACCCTCCCACCGAGAGGCGCGTGTCCTGAACCGGGTTCCAGGGAGCCGTACAGGCCCAG
The DNA here is from genome assembly GCA_965221925.1 of Dehalococcoidia bacterium. Taxonomy (GTDB): domain Bacteria; phylum Chloroflexota; class Dehalococcoidia; order Lucifugimonadales; family UBA2985; genus JAPPHY01. The sequence goes on from OZ244924.1 coordinate 2,261,576, forward strand.
CGCTCGGGTGGCCGTGTCGGCGAACTGCTGCCACATCTCGCTGCTCAGGAGCTTGCTCATGGACGACTCGTAGACGGGGCTTTGTCCTTGGTCTCGCAGCCAGGCTACCCTGTATGCGGCGAGACGGCACGCCTCGATTCTCACCGACATCTCCGCCAGACTGCTGCGGACCCCGGCAAGGTTGAACAGCGGTCCGCCGTGACGCTTGGTCTCCCTGGCGTACGCCACCATATCCTCCAGGAGGCCCCTTGCGCGGCCAATGCTCTCTACCCCAGACCGCTCCAGGTTAAGGGCGCTCATAGCCACCTGCCACCCCTCGTCTCTCTCTCCCACCAGGTTCCAGGCCGGCACGCGCACATCCCGGAAGAAGACCTCGTTGAGCATTCCGCTCCTGCCGTGGGCTTCGTCCAGGGGGCGCAGGGTGATCCCCGGAGACCGCATGTCCACCACAAAGTAGCTGAGGTTATGATGCCTGGGAGCCTCCGGGTTGGTGAGTGTCAGGACGTGGGCCCAGTCCGCCCTGGCCGCTCCTCCGATGAATTTCTTGCGACCGTTGATTACGTAGTGGCCCCCGTCCTCCACGGCGGTGGTGCGAACGGAGGCGAGGTCTGAGCCTCCCTCGGGCTCGGTGTATGCCTGGCACCAGAACGTCTCGGCGCTAGCGATGGCCGGCAGGTGAACGCTCTTCAGGCGGTCCGACCCGAAGCGCATCAGGGCCGGGCCTATGAGGTTTGGCCCGTCATCAAAGGTGATGGCCTGCGGGACTCCCAGGTAGGCCATTTCCTCCATGAGGAGCGTCTGCGTAACGCGCGAAGCGCCTAGGCCGCCGTACTCCACCGGCCAGTGCATTGTGGCCCAGCCCTTCCGGGCCAGCCTACTGCGCGCCTCCAGAACCATTGGCCAGAGGGCGTCCGTGAAGGCCGCCCTTTCGCTCCAGCGAAGTTCCTGTGGGATCTCAGCGAGGATGAAATCCCGGACCTCTCTCCGGAAGGCCTGCTCTCCGGGGCTAAGGCGGAAGTCCAACTCATCCACTCCTCAGGCGCTGGGGCGCTTCATCCCGCCGCGCGGCCTCTGGCCTCAGGCAGCGGGCACCCGGCAGCCCCGACTGAGCCAGGTCAGTCCTTCCACCACGTAGACCGGTCGGACAGGGAGATCTCAAGCACAGCCAGGTCGTTATAGCTGCCGGAGTAGTCCCTGATACGTCCCGGAAGGGTGCTTACTCTCTGAAACCCCATGCTCTCCGCCACGTCTATAGCGGCGGCCTCGCGCTCCGGCACCAGCTCCATGACCACCCTGTACAGGTCAAGCTCCGCGGCGATGTCCAGCATCTCTCTCATCAGCCGCCTGCCCAAGCCCTTTCCCCTGTACTCCGGGTCCACCACAACCCTCACTTCCCCTATGTGGTTGCGAGCGAACACACGGCTCCGGTGCAGGGTTGCATCGGCGATTACGCGGTCGCCGTGCAACGCCTCAATGGGAATGACGCGGTCCAGGCTAATGTCGTTGGTCCAGCCCTGGATCACATCCGGGTCGGTCACCGTGTCCTTCAGATAGTACAGGTCCTCTTCCGGCACCTGTTGAAACAAGCTGAGCAACGCGGCGCTGTCGCTGCTGATCAAGGGCCTTAGCTGAACCTCAACGCCATCGTTCAGGGTGAAGCTCTTGGGGTATCCCTCCAACTTGGGTATCGATGGCATGGCTCGTCTCCTTCCCTCTTCCTTCAGGTTTAGGATAGCCCATACTCGTCGCGAAGGCTAGAGAACCTGCGTTCGCATCCGATGGTCCGCGCATTCTTGCCATACGGCAGATGGAAACAAGCTGTAACTATGGACAGACGCAACCTGGTTTACCAAAGAGCGCCTTCAGCGTATACTCTCGGTTGTGTAGAGGGTCATGGGACAGGGAAGTCTTGCCTGGGAGTGGAGGCGTTTGCTATGAGAGAGACGGAAGTAGCTTTTAGATCAAGGGACGGAAAGCCTAAAGAGGTAATACTGCTCACCATTGATTTCAAAGAGCGCGCCGGGCAGTGGCTGGCGGAGTGTCTTGAACTTGGCACGGCAGCGTATGCCGATACGCTTGAAGACGCGCGCCGGGAGATACGCGACAACGTAACGCTTCAGCTTGGCTCTGTTGAAGAACTCGGTTTCATTGAGGAATACCTTCGGCAGCACAATGTGTCTTTGCTGTCACTGGAGACTCCCGCGCCGCAGGCAGAGACCCCTACCTGGGCAGTCCCGGCTCTAGCGGGCGTGTAGCGATCGGTGCAGATAAGCGGCAGCCTCCACTGTCTTTCCTACGTAGGCAGGAATCCATCCTTCGGGCGTGGGGAGGCCCCGGCCCCCATCCCCCCTCTGGATTCCCGCTCGGGGCGGGAACGACGACGTTGGCGCTTCTCTAGCCGTGTACGTGTCCGCATCTGACGTAGCTGGGCACTCTGCTTATTCCCTCTGGGACGCTGACTCGCGCACCAACGTTTATGTGCGGGTTGGAGCGCATGGATGCTTCATCGTTAAGCATCAAGTACCCGTTTAGATCGAATAACGCTGCCGGGAAAACGTACGGTTTCTGGTAAGGCTTGCCGGTCTTTGAAAAGTAACCCTTCTTGCATGGAAGTTGGTGTTGCCGTAGAAGCGCCGGCCCGATTCTCATATGGGTACGGTCGCTGGTCTGTGGAGTTATGCTGTCATTCAACGAACTACTAGCTGTCGAGGGTGGTTTATCCTGATTCGGTAGTGGCGCTGCCTGAGTGGAAGGCTGGTCCATCTCCAATATAATACGCAGAATTCGGTTCGGGGTTTCATGTGAGAACACGTCCATTTCCTCCTTACTGGCTCGCATCGCTAATTCTTGTTGGACCTCGGCGTCTATCTGAATCGTTATAGCCATCTCAACCTCCTTATGGTATGGTATAGGTATACTATATCATACCAGCCAACATGTCAATAGGTGTGCGTGGTATTGGTATGAGCCGCGCATTGATTTGCCAAGACTCAAAGCCGCTGGGTGGACCATTATCAGAAGAGTGCCTGCGCCCCCGGCTCTGTGCTAAGCTCACGCGCCTAAGCCTGCTTCCGTCTTTGGCCAAAGCTAAATTGACCACTCTGCTCCCTCATGCTATGATTCTGGCGATGGAAAGCCTTTATCAGTCGACGGCATAACACATGGACAACCTAGATCAGATAGGCCGTGAGGTCGAGGTCTGCACCGATTGCGCCCTCTCCCGCAACAGGACCAATGCGGTGCCCGGAGAGGGGCCTGAGAACGCGGAGATAGCGCTCATCGGAGAGGCTCCGGGTTTCAACGAGGACAAGCAGGGCCGCCCCTTTGTCGGGGCTGCCGGCCACTTCCTTGAACAGCTCCTGGCCTTGGCCGGCCTGCGCCGCGAGGACGTCTATATCACCAATACGGTGAAGTGCCGCCCCCTCAACAACCGCGATCCCCTGCCGGGGGAGATGGCCGCCTGCCGCAAGTACCTTGACCGTCAGCTGGAGGTGATCTCCCCAAAGGTAGTCGTGACCCTGGGCCGCCACTCCCTGGGCGCTTTCCTGCCCAAGGAGGCTATAGGCAAGGCCAGGGGTAGGCCAAGGAACGTAAACGGGACTATCCTGTTCCCCATGTACCATCCTGCGGCGGCCCTGCATCAGCAGAGCCTCCGCAAGGTCATAGAAGAGGACATACAAAAGCTGCCCGCTCTGCTCAGGGAGCTTCCTGCGGCTCAGGAGGAGGCTTCCGCGGCTCAGGGAGAGCCGGAGGGTGAGCAGCTCAGCATGTTCTGAGGATCGTAATATGACGCAGTCTCTGAAAGTAATCCCTCTGGGCGGTCTCGGCGAGATCGGGAAGAATATGATGGCGCTGGAGTACGATGGCGACATTATCGTCATTGACGCCGGGGTACTGTTCCCTGAGGAGGACATGCTGGGGGTAGACCTGGTCATCCCCAACATCACCTACCTCACGGAGAACCGCGACCGGGTCAAGGGAATCCTGATTACCCACGGCCACGAAGACCACACCGGCGCCCTGCCCTACGTCCTGCGTGAGTTGAACGTGCCGGTGTACGCGTCCCGGCTCACCCAGGGGCTGATAGAGGTGAAATTGAGAGAGCATCGCTCCCTCCGCAACGTCAAGCTGGAGGTAGTGGAACCCGGGGACCTCGTGGACCTGGGAAAGTTTCAAGCGGAGTTCTTCAGGGTGTGCCACAGCATACCCGATGCTATGGGCATTGCCGTTCACACCCCCCTGGGAATGGTGGTTCACACCGGCGACTTCAAGGTGGACCACACTCCGGCAGACGGACGCCCCACCGACCTCGGCTACCTGGCCTCCCTTACGGCCGACGGTGTCCTCCTTCTCTTCTCAGACTCCACCTACGCAGAGGTCCCGGGCTATACGTCGTCGGAGAGAGTGGTGGGAGAAGCGCTGGAGCGCGCCATCGCTGAGGCACCGGGCAGGGTCCTGTTGGCCACGTTCGCATCGCTCATATCCCGTATGCAGCAGGTCATAAATGCAGCGGAGAGGCATGGCCGCAGGGTAGCTTTTGTGGGCCGCAGCATGGTGGACAACGCGAACATGGCGATGAAGATGGGGTACATCTCAGCTTCTCCCGGCATAGTGGCAACCCTCAATGAGATAAGGGGGCTCCCCCCGGAGCAGGTGGTTATCATGACCACCGGCAGCCAAGGCGAACCCACCTCCGCCCTGGTCCGCATTGCGAAGAACGAACACCGGGACGTCCACATCATACCGGGGGACACGGTTGTCATATCGGCCACCCCCATTCCGGGCAACGAGACCGTGGTGAGCAGGACCATCGATAACCTCCTCCGCCAGGGCGCCAACGTCCTGCACGACAAGATAGCCCTGGTCCACGTCCACGGCCACGCCAGCCAGGAGGAACTGAAACTGATGCTCAACCTCATCAGGCCTGAGTACTTTGTCCCCGTCCACGGGGAGTACCGGCACCTGAAGGCGCACGCCGCCCTGGCCCGCGACCTGGGCGTCCCTCCGGACAACATCTTTGTCCTTGAAGACGGCGACGTGCTGGAGATAACGCCACAGGGCGGCGAGGTGGTCGGCCGGGTAACGGCGGGGCCGGTATTCGTGGACGGCCTGCGGGTGTGGGACGTGACGAGCGGGGTGCTCAACGACAGAAAACTGCTCTCCAGGGACGGCATTGTGGTTATGGTCCTGACACAGGATAAGAATACGGGGCAGTTAATAATGCCCCCCGAGATGATCTCCAGCGGCTTCATCGACGTCGAGGAGCACGGCGAGACTGTATCCGAAACAGCCCACCTAGTCATGGAAGCTCTGGGTAACGGCGCAGGACAGCCCCTGGAAAGGGATGTCATAGCCACCAAGGTGAAGGATACCGTTGGAAACTTCCTCCACAGGCAAACGGGCCGCCGTCCCATGATCATCCCGGTAGTTGTGCAAGTATGAGGTGCAGAAATGACTACGTGGTGGGCCTTTTGCTGGCGTAACCAAAAGTGGACGGGGCCATCCGTCCTGGTCCTGGCAGCCCTTGCCACTGGACTGGTCTTATGGCAGTGGCCCCAGATCTCCTCCGGCTACATATCTACCAGGGACCTTCTCAGCCGCAGCCTTGGTTTCGGCTTTCTGCTGCCTCTGCTGTGGGCCGCGGTCCTGGCGCTGGCGATATGGAAGATGCGCTTTCTACTCAAGGCGCGCTTAATCAACCGCTGGCTTGCCGCCTTCCTTGGGACCTTTGTCCTCTGGGGAGCCCTGGCCTTCTTCTCAGCCGACTCAGGCTTATTGAAGGAGTACACCCTGGGAGGACACATAGGCCGGAGCCTGAAGGGCTCTTCCGACCTACTCGGCGCCTTCCGGCTGGCGGGAGCGACCGCCCTCACACTGGCCTTGGCCTTTCCATTTGGCTCCAGGCGGTTCTCCAAGTACGCCGCTGAAAAGCTCCACCTTGCGGCGGTTGCCATAAGATCCCACATAGCAAGGCTGTTCAGGAAGCTGAGCGCCATGCGGGCCGAGAGGGCCCAGAGGAGAGAGGATATAGCCGTCGCCAGCCTGGCCGCCTACGCCCTAGAAGAGGACAGCAGCAAGCCCAGGATCACGGTGCAAGAGGCTCCCGCGCCAAGAGTGGTAGTCAACCCCCGTATTGCAAGCAGCCCTTCTCGGCCATTGGAAATGGGCGTGGTAGAGGCGCCCCTCAGACCCGGCGCTCGCCCGGCGAGGGAGCCGATAGTAGAGCGTGAGTTGGCGAAACAGCCGGCGCCGGAGGCGGCGAAACCGGAGCGGGCGCCAAAGGTCGCGCCCCTGCGCCTGGAGGACTGGAAACTGCCTCCCGTGACACTTTTGGCTGAGGCGCCCGCGGAGAGCCAGGAGCCGGGCGTAGACCAGGAAAAGACGTCCAGCCTCATCGAGAACACCCTTAGCGAGTACGGCATTGAGGTGAACGTGGCGGAGGTGAAGATCGGCCCCGTGGTAACCATGTTCGGGCTGGTGCCCGGCTGGGTGCGAAGGTCCCGCCAGGCAAAAGGAAAGGGCGCCGAGGGTGAAGACGCGCAGGCCAACACAGGAGACAGGACCCGCGTGAGAGTGGACAGCATAGTTGCCCGTGAAAAAGACCTGGCCCTTGCCCTGGCTGCCCCCAGCCTGCGCATCGAGGCCCCAATCCCGGGCGCTTCCCTGGTGGGAATCGAGGTGCCCAATGCAAGGCCTGCCTCCGTCACCCTGCGGGGAGTCATGGAGACGGTCCCCTACAAGTCGCTGCTGGAAAAGTCCAAGCTTGCGCTTGGGCTGGGGCTGGGGAGCGGAGGCGAGGTGGCGGTGGCCGACCTTGCCAGAATGCCTCACCTGCTCATTGCCGGGGCAACGGGCAGCGGCAAGAGCGTATGCATGAACACGGTCATCTCCTGCATGATCATGCAGAACTCGCCCTGGGAGACCAGGCTGCTCCTGATAGACCCAAAGCGTGTGGAGCTTACCCCCTACAACGGCATCCCTCACCTGATAAGCCCCGTGGTGGTGGAGCCGGAGGTAGCGGTGCAGTCCCTCAGGGGAATGGTCCAGGAGATGTTTTCCCGCTACAAGCTGCTGGAGGAAGCCGGAGCCCGAAACATAGCAAGCTACAACCGGGACCTGCCTCCGGAGGAGCAGATGCCCTTCATAGTGGTAGCGGTGGATGAGCTTGCCGACCTTATGATGGCCGCTCCCCGCGACATTGAGAACTCCATCATACGGCTGGCGCAGCTTGGAAGGGCCACCGGCATTCACATGATAGTTGCCACGCAGCGGCCCTCGGTGAACGTGGTAACGGGCCTGATCAAGGCCAACTTCCCCGGCCGCATCAGCTTCGCCGTCGCCTCTCAGATCGACTCCCGCACCATACTGGACGCCGCGGGCGCCGAAAAGCTCCTTGGCCGGGGAGACATGCTGTTCCAACCCCCGGACGGGCCCAAACCCACACGAATTCAGGGGGCGTTCCTGTCGGACACGGATATAGAAGAGGTGGTCAAGCACTGGCAAGAGCAGCACGGGCCTCTTCCTCCGCCCATATCCCTGGAGGGCGGTGAGCCTATCACGAATGGCGGCGGCCAGCCGAACGGGGGAGACCACGGGGACGACCTCATGGAGAAGGCATGGGAGATTGCAACCAGTCACAACCGGTTGTCCACCTCTCTCCTCCAGAGGCGGCTGCGCATCGGATACCCGCGAGCGGCCCGCCTCATGGACCTCCTGGAAGAGGAAGGGGTCATAGGCCCGGGTGAGCCGGGCAAGTCCCGGGACGTGCTTGTGAGCAGGGGCAGAAGGTCTGGCCCGGAGGACTAAGCATTGGTACGCAGCCTTGCAGACCGCCTGAGCGCCTTCCTGGGAAGGACACCCAGCCCTCCCGCAGAAGACCAGTGGCTTCTGGATGTCTGTATACACTGCAACGCCTCTCTGGCAGACGCCCCGCTCTACCTCCGGCAGCGTGTGTGCCCGTCGTGCCGTTTCCACTATCCGCTCACCGCCAGGGAGCGCATCTCCCTGCTGGCAGACCCGGGCACCTTTCGAGAAAGCCATCGATCCATCGTCTCCCTTGGCCTGCCGTCGCCCTCCCAGACGCGACGCGCCAGAGGCCGCCGCCCCAGGACGGGCCTGACCGAGGCGGCTGTAACAGGCCGCGGTGCCATTGGCGGAGCGCCTGTAATCCTGATAGCGCTGGACTTCAGGTTCCTCGGCGGAGCTATGGGGGCTGTCATAGGAGAGAAGATCTCACTGGCCTTTGAGCTGGCCGCCCGGCGAAGGATGCCCGTTGTGGCCGTCATCACAAGCGGTGGAGCCAGGATACAGGACGGAGTCCTCTCCCTGATGCAGATGGCCAAGACCTCCCTTGCAGTCAACGGCCTTCACCAGCAGAAACTTCCCTTCATCTCCGTGCTGGCCAACCCAACCACAGGGCAGGCGTATTCCAGCTTTGCCAACCTGGCGGACGTCATCCTGGCTGAGCCTGGGGCGCTTCTGGGGCTTGTCCCATCCAACGTCCAGCCGGGAGTCTCCGGGATCGCCGGCGTCCCGTGGGTGAACTCCACCGAGTCCCACCTGCTCCACGGGATGATAGACAGGGCCACGGACAGAGAGCATCTGAAGGAGCTGCTGGTGGTCCTCCTGAGACTCATGGCTCCCAGGCAGTCCACCGATCCGGGCGATGAGACGGGAGGAGAACTGCCGTCCGGCGCCGAGGACAGCATCGAGGAAGAGCTTCTGGAGGAGCTGTGGCCGCCGGCCTGGGAAACAGTAAGTCTGGCCCAGCACAGCCAACGCCCCACATCTCTGGATTTCATACGGCGCAGCCTGTCGAGCTTCGTAGAGCTCCACGGCGACCGCCTCTACGGCGACGACCCCAGCATTGTCGCGGGCCTGGGATGCCTGGGAACCCGGCCGGTGGTGGTCATAGGCCAGGAGAAGGGTCACGACGTTACGGCCCGGGAGCGTCACGAAGGCCGGACCTACCCGGAGGGGTTCCGCAAGGCCGAGCGTATGATGCGGCTGTCCTCCAAGCTGCAACTGCCACTGATAACCCTCATCGACACCCCCGGCCCTTACTATGGCCGGGAGTCGGAGGAACGCGGCCTGGGCAACGCCATTGCGTCAACAATGGCTCTCATGGCTCAGCTGTCAGTACCCACCATCTCGGTCGTCATCGGAGAGGGGGGCAGCGAGGGGGCCCTTGCCCTTGGGGTGGCTGACCGCCTCCTGATGCTTGAGAAAGCAGCGTACTCGGTGACCTCCCCGGAGAACGCCGCCGCCCTGCTCTACCGGGAATCTCCGGACGCCGGTCAGGTTACGAACCCCCTCATGCTCACGGCCCAGGACTGCCTGGAGCTGGGGATCATCGACGCGATAGTGACCGAGCCCCCGGAGGGGGCGCACGTCAACCCGAATGAGACGGCTCTGCGACTGAAGGCAGCCCTGGAGGCGGAGATGGCCTTGCTGACGGCCCGCTCTACCAAGCGGCTCCTCAGGGACAGATACAGGAAGTTCAGGAAGATGGGCGAGTACAGCTCCCACTTCAGAGTTGCGCTGGCCCAAGAAGTGTCCCACCTCCAGCGCAGCGTGGCGCACGGTGTACGACGGATCCGCCGCAGCCGACGACGGAGAAGCTCCCCCGGACCGGAGCAAGGGCAGGAGCGGAAGACGGACTAGAGGCTTACCGCTCGCGTGGTTCTGGCCCGCAACGAGCGTCCGACCTGCCCGCTCATATGGTTCGACAGGCTCACCACGAACGGGCGAGGGAGGGCGTGGACGGGGGAAACTAGGTTTGGCGTGAGCGGCATTGCGGGGTTCCGCTCACCCTGAGCGTGTCGAAGGGCGTGAACGGGGGCAACTATGTCCGGCCTGCGTCTAGGCCGTCCGGCTTGCCGCCAGCGCCGGCTCCAGCGCCGAAGCCACGCTCTCGTACTCGGAGGCGATGATCGGGCTTGATAGCACAACCGGCTTGGAGGTGTCCCTGTACTCCGGGCGAAGGTCCATGCGCCCCATGAAGGCCATCCCCATCTCCTCGGCCAGCTCCTCACCGGCGCCGCTGCCGAACATATCGCCGCTGAAGTTCTCCACCACTCCCAGCACGTTCACCTTCAGCTTGCGGATCATGTTAATGGACCGCTTGGCGTCCAGCTTAGCCAGCGCCTGCGGAGAGGTTACGACCACAAAGCCGTCCAGGCTCAAGACCTGCATCACTGTCAGAGGAGCGTCCGAGGTGCCCGGCGGGAGGTCAACCACCAGGTAGTCCAGGTCGCCCCAGTCGGTGGTCTGAAGGAACTGGTTGATGGCATTATGCACCATTGGCCCGCGCCAGATGATTGCCTCCTCCTCGTTCTCCTGGAAGAAGGACATGGAGAGTATCTTGACGCCGTACTTCTCAGGCGGGATGAGTAGGCCGTCCTGCATGGTGGGCTTGTCGGTCACTCCCAGGACGCGGCTGGCGTTGGGGCAGTCGATGTCGGTGTCCATCAGGCCAACCACGTTCCCCTTTTGGGCGAGGGTCACAGCCAAGTTGACGGCTACGGTGGTCTTCCCCACTCCCCCTTTGCCGCTGTAGACGCCTATTTTGTTCTTGATCCGGGCCAGCTTGCCGGATATCTCGCGCCTCTGCTGCCAGTTACGCTTGATGGTTTCCAGGCGCGCCTGTTCCTGGGGGGACATTGGTCTGGTCATCTAACTTCACTCCATCCGGCTTGGCGCCCACCGGAAGGAAGGCGCGCCGGGGCCTTGGGTAGTCGTTGGGACGGGGGAGGGATCAGTCCAGCCCCAGCAGCTTCTTGCCGTCCTCGGTGATCATCTCCGGGTTCCACGGAGGGTCAAACACCATCTCCACCTCCACGTCCTCAACGCCCTCTATCTCGGCAATGCGCCACTCGGCGTTCTGGGCAATGTAGGGGCCCATACCGCAGCCCGGGGCCGTCAGGGTCATCTTCACGTATATCTGGCCCTTGTTGAGCTGGACATCGTATATCAGGCCCAGATCAAGCACATTGACGGGTATCTCCGGGTCGTATACGTCTCTCAGGGCTTCCCTGACCTCATCCATCGTGACTTCTTTTGTTGCTGCCATTACAAACCTCACTTGACCGTTCGCAGTCTTTACCAACACTACAATTGTAGCAACGGCGGGCACGCGTGTCAATCTCCCGAAGTGCTTCAGAATAGATGTTACCGGGGAGGGTATGGTTGCTTCAAAAGTCATGTTACTGGGGGACGCATGAAGAGAGGCAGCGTGCAGGACTACGTGGGGAGCATGAAGAAGCGGTACGGAAAGGCAGGACATGGAGAGCGTGGACGGCTATTGGATGAGTTTGCGCAGGTGACGGGATACCATCGGAAGTCGGCCATCCGGCTCTTGAGGGGGCCTGGGGGTGGCTCTGGCGGGGATGGCCGGAGGGGTCGGCCGCGGGAGTACGGGTCAGCAGTGACGGTGGCCTTGCGGGAGGTGTGGGAGGTGGCGGACCGGCCTTGCGGGAAGCGGCTGGCGCCCTTCCTGGGAGAGTTGGTGGCCCGGCTGGAAGCGTGGGAGGAGCTGCTCCTGCCTCGGGAGGTGTCGGAGACGTTGTGCGGTGTGAGCGCCTCGACCATAGACCGGCTGCTGCGACCCTACAAGGATCGTGGTCAGCGGCGGCCCTGGACCCGCGGCGCCAAGCCGGGGAGTCTGCTGAAGGCATCTATCCCGATCCGCACCTTCGGGGAGTGGGGCCAGCCGCCGCCGGGGCATGTGGAGGTAGACTTGGTGGCCCACTGCGGTGAGAGCGCCGAGGGGTTCTTCGTGAACACGCTGACAGGTGTGGACCTCGCCACTGGCTGGGTGGTGTGCCGAGGGGTCTGGGGGAAGGGTCAGGCTCGGGTGGGCGGGGCTGTTCACGAGCTGGCTCGCGCGCTGCCCTTCGCCCTGGTGGACCTGCACTCGGACAACGGCGGGGAGTTCATCAACCACCACCTCTACGCCTACTGCCAACGGCGGGGGATCACCTTCACCCGCTCCCGCCCGTACCGCAAGAACGACAACGCCCATGTGGAACAGAAGAACTGGACGGCAGTGCGGCGGCTGGTAGGCTACGACCGTTACGCGAGCAGGGCGGCCTTGGAGCGCCTGCAAGAGGTGCACCGGCTTGCTGCCCTGTCCCAGAACTTCTTCCAGCCGGTGCGTAAGCTGATTCATAAGAGCCGCCAGGGGGCCCGGGTGCATCGCGTGTATGACACTGCCAGGACGCCGTATCAGCGGCTGTTGGCGTGCGATGCGCTCACGCCGGAGGCGCGGGAGGCCCTGCAGCGGCGGTACCAGGCCCTCAATCCCGTGGGACTCAAGGCCCAACTCGATGCCGCCTTGGAGGCCTTGTGGGCAACGGCGGAGCCCCACCCAGACCACCAGCGCCCGGTAACCGGGACTTTTGCGGCATCGAGGGCCTCCCGGTAACATTTACTTTTGACGCACTACGTCTCAACGCCGCGGGCGCCGTTGTGCAATGATTATGTCAGTAGTTAATTGTTCAATGAAAATGTCAGTCTATGAAAGGACTGACGTTGACCATGAGAGAGCAATCGAGGATAGCGGTGTTGAACGGAGTACTGGAAGGGAAGGTGTCGGTGGCAGAGGTGGCCAGGCTGCTGGGTGTGAGCGAGCGCCATGCATGGCGACTACTGAGAGCATATCGAAAGGAGGGAGTTGCTGGAGTGGCTCACGGAAACAGAGGCAGAAGGCCATCTACCACCACGTGTCCGGGGATTCAGGAGAAGGTGATGGCGCTGGCCAAGGGCCGTTACTCAGGCTTCAACCATTCCCATCTGACTGAGCTGTTGGCCGAACGGGAGGGCATTCCCCTGTCCCGCTCCACCGTTCGGCGGATCCTTTTGGCCGGGGGAATCGGAAGCCCTCGTCGTCGCCGAGCGCCCAAGCGCTACCTTCGAAGGGAGCGCTACCCCCAGGAGGGAATGCTGCTGCAGATAGATGGGAGCCGGCACAACTGGCTGGAGGGTCGCGGACCACATCTGACTCTCATCGGCGCCGTGGACGACGCCACTGGGACGATCCCCTTCGCTCTGTTCCGTCAGCAGGAGGACGCCCACGGCTACATGCTGATGCTCAGGGAGATCATCGATCGCCACGGAATCCCAATGGCCCTGTACAGCGACCGGCATAGCATATTCCAGAACTCCACCAGGGAACCTGAGAGTCTGGAAGAGCAACTCCGGGGAAGGCGTGACCCCACGCAGTTCGCCAGGGCGCTGGAGGAGCTGGGCATTAGGCTCATCCTGGCCCATACACCGCAGGCCAAGGGTAGAGTGGAGCGGGCGTGGGACACCTTCCAGGACCGCCTGGTCTCTGAGATGCGCCTCGCCGGCACAGCTACCATTGAGCAAGCCAACAGGATGCTCCGGGATTTCCTGCCACGATACAATCGGCGGTTCGGCGTCGCACCGGCTCAGCCTGGTTCGGCCTATCGCCAACCGGCCCCGGGCGTCTCCCTTGATGCCGCCCTGTGCTTCAAGTACCTGCGCACCGTGGCCAACGACAATACCATCCACTTTAACGGCGCCGCACTCCAGGCGCTGCCGGATGGCCTCAGGGCCAGCTATGCCAGAGCCAGGGTCGAAGTCCAAGTTCGACTGGACGGCAGCATCCTGGTCTTCCATCAGGGCAGGAGCGTGGCTTCGGCCCCTGCGCCCCTTGAGCCGGTCACCCTCAGAGCGCAAAAGGGTCCACGCTACAACGGGGTACTGCCGGCAGACGCGCCAAGCTTCTCAGACAAAGGTGACCACGATACTCTGACAACCACCCCCTTCACCCCTAAGAAGACCAGGCTCCAGACCACTACCAAACCATCACCCAACCACCCTTGGAGGAAACCCCTACTGACATAATCATTGAACAATTACCCTGACAGAATCGCTGGACAACGACAGATAGCGCATGGGGTCTGAGCCATGAGCGTAGTTGTGCAGTGGCGAGCGGTGGTGATAAAATGGATGCGCCTCACAGACGGTAATCCGTATCATTGAGGGAGTGACGTGAGACTCTTGTCCTTGAAGTGGGTTGGTTTAATGGGTTTACTGATCGTCCTGGTTCCGGCGGTCGTTGCCTGTAGCAGCAACGGCGAGGAAGAGCCGTTCAGGATAGGGGTGATGGAGTCTCTCACCGGCCCGGGCGAGACCTACGGCGCGGTGGCAAGCCAGGCCAAGCAGATGGCCGTGGACGAGATCAACGCTGAGGGCGGCATCAACGGGCGTATGCTGGAACTCATTGTGGAGGACTCAAAGTGCAACGCCCAAGACGCCATAACCGCCTACAATAAGCTGACGGACGTGGATGGCGTGAAGATCATCCTTGGCGCTTCGTGCAGCGGCGCTATGCTCGGAGCCGCCCCTCTGGCCGAGAAGGAAAGGGTTGTGCTCTTCTCAGGACTGGCAACCAACCCGGACATCGCCAACGCAGGGGACTACATCTTCAGGACCGCCATGAGCGACGCCCAGCTGGGCATCGACACCGGCAACCTGCTCTGGGCAGACGGGATACGCAGCCTTGCCACCATCTCCGAGTCCACCGATTATGCCGAGGGCGTCCGGAACGCATCGGTCGAACAGTTCGAGAAGCGGGGTGGCCAGACGCTGGGCAGTGAGCGATACCCCACCGATACCACCGACTTCCGGAGCCAGTTGACCAAGCTGATAAACGAGAATCCGGACGCCATTCACGTCGCCGCCCAGGCGGAGTTCAGCGCCGGCGCCATCGTCAAGCAGCTCCGTGAGATGGGCTTCGACGGGCCCATCTACGCCGACGTAGTGGTTGTGGGGGCAACGGCCCTGGAAGTGGCCGGAGACGCCGCCACCGGCATTAAGGCCGTCATTGGGGACCTCGACCCCGCCAACAGCAAGGGGCAGGAGGTCCTTGAGAACTTCAGGGAGCGCTACGATTACGTTACGCTGCCGTGGTACCTGGGCTCTGCGTACGACACCGTCTACATTGCCGCCGAGTGCCTCAAGACGACAGATGACGACCAGGACGCCGATGGGTTCAGGGATTGCCTGTACGGGATCACCTGGAGCGGCGCAATCGGGAGCGGGTACAGCTTTGACGACATGGGCGAGGTGGTCGGCCTCTCCAATCTGGTGGTAGAGGTCCTGCCGACAGCCGAGAGGAACGAATCGAACCAGGGACACAAGGTCCTGGGAGGCGCGCCAAGTGAGTAGACTCCGTGACGCGGCCGCCACTACGCCGGGACGCAGCGCGCTGTCCCGGCGGGCCGGTGTCCCCGCGCGTCCCTGGGTATCCCGGGGCTGAGGTCTGCTTTGGGGGGGCTCTTGCTCGCGCTCAGCGATCGACGGGGCGGGATAGTGGCGGCCGTGCTGACGATAACGGTTGCGGCGTACATTGGCTGGAAGATAACGGAGTCCCCTCCCCAGGCGGTGCAGTTTGCCTTTAACGGCCTGTCTGTGGGCGCGGTGTATGCCCTCCTGGCAATGGGGTTCACCATTGTCTACAGCACCGTCTGGTTCTTTGACCTGTACTACGGCGCGGCCGCGGCCATTGGCGCGTACGGCGTTTTCTACCTGAGATCGAAAGAGGTCGCGGGTGGGCTGTATCATGTGAACAACCCCTACGTGAACATCCTGCTTGCGGCGGTAGCCGCCGGCGTGGTCGCCTGGGCGCTCCACGAGGCCCTATTCAGGCGACTTCGAGGCCGCTTCAGCGCCCGAACCCTGTTCGCAATGGAGGGCCTGCTGGCCGGAGGCGTCGGGGTCTACGTGGGACTCGTCGTGACCTACACGGACAACCTCCACGTCATGCTCAGCCCGGCGGTAGGCGTCACGGCGGCCGCGGGCGCAGGCTGGGTGGTGTACAGAGGCTGCCGGCGGATCTTTGGGGGCGTCAGTCCTGCGCCGTTCTTGGTCATTGCCGTGGCCGCGGGCGCGGCGGTTGGGGCGTACTGCGCTATGGCCGTGGCGGGCGCGCCGTGGTCAAGGCTCTATCTTAGCTGGGGCTTGTCGTGCCTGCTGGCCGGGGCCATTGGACTGGCCCTGTACCGGGGCCTGTACGTGTACATGCGCCGGCGCGCCAGGTCGCCCCTCATAATGCTAGTCGCCTCGCTTGGCGTCCTGCTGTCCATCACAGCCGCCATTGCCATAGTATTCCAGAGCGCGCCGCGTCCGCTCCCGGAGGCCTTCGGAAGCGAGCCGTGGACAATCTGGGGTGGCAACATCAAGGGATTCAACCTGTTCACCGTTGGCGTGGCCCTTGGCGGCTTCGTTGGGCTGCTGCTCCTTCTCAAGAAGACCTCATTTGGAAGGGCGATACGGGCTATCGGCGACGACGAAGAGGTGTCCAAGGTGGTGGGCATCAACACCACGCTCGTCATCGCCGTGGTATTCTTCATAGGAGCGGTCTTCGCGGCGACGGCGGGACTGCTGAGCGGCCAGGACACGGCCATTCAGCCCAGGATGGGTCTGTTGTTGCTGCTCAAGGGCTGGATAGCCTCCGTGGTCGGAGGGATAGGGAACCTGTACGGCGCGGCGGTTGGCGGATTCGCCCTGGGCATGGTCGAACAGTTCGGCATCTGGGACCTGGCCGGGGAGTGGAAGGACGTCATATCCTTTGTAGTCCTCATCCTATTCCTGTCGTTCTGGCCCAGGGGCCTCCTGCCGAGGAAGTAGGGATATGTCTATAGACGCGGGAAACGTTGGAGATTCGGCGAGGCCGGAGCGGGAGCCGCGGAGGTTGCTGCGGTCTCTCACCGGCAACGTGGAGTTGCTGGCAAACCTCATCATCATCACGTGGGCTGTGGCGTTCGCCGTGTGGCAGGGGATGGGTTTTGCTATCACCCTGGGCACGGTCTTTGCTATCTGGGCCATTCTGACGGTCAGCCTGAACCTGGTGGTGGGATTCACCGGGTTGCTATCGGTGGGTCACATGGGCTTCTTTGGCATCGGCGCGTACTCCGTGGCTATTCTCACCTCTGATACGGCGTACGAGCAGCTGAGAACGGAGGCCATTCCCACCTTTGGGTGGCCGTTCTTCGCGGCGCTGCCCGTCGGCGTAATCCTGGCGGGCCTGGTGGCCCTGGCCGTGGGGGTTGTGTTCAACCGGTTCCGGGACGATATTTTCGTCCTCGTCTCTTTTGGCTTCGCAGTCATTGCCTACAACGTCTTCCTGAACTGGCGGAGCCTCACCCGGGGGGCTTTCGGTATCCACGAGATAGAAAGGCCGGAGATAGGCGGGTGGGTGTTCGACGGGGAGTTGGAGTTCATGGCGCTGGCTCTTGTCTTCCTGGGCTTGGTCGTGCTGGTGTCCTGGTTCATAGTGACCTCCTCTTTTGGGCGGGTGCTTACCGCCATACGAGAGGACGAGCAGGCGACGGAGGTGTTCGGCTATCAGGCAACCCATTACAAGCTGGTGATATGGGTCATCTCCGCCATGATGGCCGGCCTGGCAGGCGGACTGTTCGGCAGCTGGACCACCTTCGTAGATCCCAACTCCTTCATCCTGCTGGAGTCCATGCTCCTGGTCTCCATAGTGATCATGGGAGGACTGGCCACCATCTGGGGCTCTCTCCTGGGAGCTATGGCGTATGTGCTGCTTGAAGAGGGGATGCGCTTCCTGCCTTTTCTGCCTACCGAGTACGTTGGGCAGGCCCGCCAGGTTGTCCTGGGCGTCCTGCTGGTAGCGCTAATGCTGTTCAGGCCGCAAGGCCTTGCCGGGAGGTACAAGCTGTGAGCGGCGACTCCGAGAGGCCCGGCGACTCCTTTGCCCTGGAGACGGTCGGCATAACAAAGCTCTTTGGCGGCGTGAGGGCGGTTGATGACCTGTCCATCTCGATTCCCAGAAAGGGGATGACCGCCGTAATCGGGCCCAACGGGTCCGGTAAGTCTACGCTCGTGAACCTGCTGAGCGGGATGCTGCCGTTGGACGGGGGCATGGTGATAGTGGACGGCGTAGGACTCAGGGTGGTGAAGGCTCACGCGACCCCGGACCTCGGCATCACCCGGACCTTTCAGGACGTGCGGCTCTTCAACCAGATCAGCGTGTGGGACAATATCATGGTGGTACTGACGGAGCGGCGCCTCTTTTTGGCGTTGAAGGAGCGGGAAAGGCCCAGCCATCGCGACAGGGCGCGGAGCGTCCTGGAGGCCGTTGGGATGTGGGAGAAGCGGCGCTCGCCGGCAATGGACCTGTCCTACGGCCAGCGGAAGCTGCTGGAGATGGGGCGGGCCATAGCAATGGACGCCAACACGTACCTGCTGGACGAGCCCTTCGCTGGCCTCTTTCCCAGTATGCTGGAGAGTGTCAAGGACATAATGAAGAGTATGCGCGATCAGGGACGGACTATCCTGTTCATCTCGCACAACATGGATATAGTCCGTGAGCTGTCCGACCACCTGATTGTCCTGGATAGTGGTAGACTCCTCGTAGAGGGAGAGGTGGAGGAGGCGCTTTCCCGGCCGGAGGTCATAGAGGCATACCTGGGGGTCTAGCGGCGCCCAGGGCCGGCCGTTGTCGGCAAGATCGGCGGTAACGTATGCAGGGAAGCGCTTTGGAAGATAACGCCGGAGAACAGGTGCAGCCGGCCCAGGGGGAGGCTCTCTTGGAGATGGTCGGCGTCTCAGTGCGCTACGGGGCCGTATCCGCCCTTGAGGGGGTGTCCCTGGTAGTGCGAAGCGGAGAGCTGGTTGCGGTCATGGGACCCAACGGCGCGGGGAAGTCGACCGTGCTCAAGGCGGTCATGGGCCTGGCGCCCGTTGTCTCAGGGGAGGTCTACTGGCGCGGAGAGCGGCTGGCCTCTGCCACGCATGAGATAGTGAAGGAGGGCATTGCCTTTGTTCCCCAGGGTCGGCGGCTGTTCACGCATCTCACCATAGAGGAGAACCTGGAGATGGGCTGTCTGCACGTGAAGGACAGGGCCGAGAGGGAGCGCCGGATGGAGTCTGTCATGGAGCTGTTTCCGGTCCTGCGCGGGAAGCGGCGCGATCCGGCCAGCCGGATGTCGGGCGGGCAGCAGCAGATGCTTGCCCTGGGCAGGGGCCTTATGGCTGGCCCGCAGGCGCTGCTGCTGGACGAGCCGACGCTGGGCCTGGCCCCGGTTGTGGTGAAGGACGTGTTTCAGATGGTCTCCGATATAGGCCGGAAGCTGGGCGTCACCATCGTAGTCGTCGAGCACAACATCAAGGGCGCGCTGGACATTGTGGACCGGGCCTACGTCCTGGCCGCCGGCCGCGTGGTGTTCGAAGGGACTCCCCAATCGGTCCAGGAGACCAACGTGCTGACCGAGGTCTTCCTGGGCAAGGTCGGCACGCCAAACGAGCAGTAGGCAGGCCGGAGTGAGATGGCCTGGATCCCGCGGGCCGGTTCAATCCTTCGCCGCTCCTCCTCCTCTCCGGGGCGCCGCTCTACTCACAAGAGAACGGCGGGCTGTTGCCCAATGTGACGGCAGATGCTACATTCACATCAGGGGAGGCCACCGTGCCTACGGAGATGGAACGGGCCAGGGAGAGATTATTCGACGACCTTCGGCGGAAAGGCCCAACCTGGGGGAGGACTCTTGACGCCATGAAGCAGGTCCCGCGGGACCTGTTTGTGCCTGCGGAAAGCCGCCACCTGTGCTACCGGGACATTCCATTACCCATAGGGGAGGGGCAGACCATATCCCAGCCGTACATCGTGGCATTGATGACCCATGCCCTGGATATCAAGGCCGATGACGCGGCCCTGGAGGTTGGCACAGGCAGCGGGTACCAGGCGGCCATCCTCTCTCTGCTGGCCCGGAAGGTCTACTCCACCGAGAGGGTTGCCTCGCTGGCGGATAGGGCGGGGACGCTGCTCGACTCCCTGGGGTACAGCAACGTGGACGTGCGCCTGGCCGGCAGCCGGTTGGGGCGCCCGGAGGAGGCTCCCTTCGACGCTATTGTGGTCACGGCAGCCGCTCCTAGACTGCCCCGCGCTCTGCTGGAGCAGCTGTCACCGGGAGGCAGGCTGGTTGTCCCCGTGGGCTCTCAGCTGGGGCAGTGGTTAGTCAAAGTAACCAGGACCGGCCGCGGATACGCCACAAGCAGCCTGGGGGCGTGTCGCTTTGTGCCCCTCTTGGGGAAAGAGGCTTGGCCGGAGGCTTGACGTCGCAACGCAGGGAGGCTCCTTCCGTTCCTGGGTTGGTAGGGCGTCAGTATACCGGCAGGCGTTTAGCCGCTCTGCCTGTACAACTTATATAGCGGAAGGAGCGCGCTGCTACAAGGCTTTGAACGGACTGGTTGGCTTTCCGCTCATATGGTTCGACATGCTCACCACGAGCGGAAAGAAGGGCAGCCTTGTGATGCAACAGCCCCTTATCTGTGCTAACCTAAGGTGGGAGGCAGCCCATGACCTTGACCGCTGACGTATCCGTAATTTTTGCAGACGCCCGCCAGGTACATGCCGAAGCCCTTGAACGCATGGAGCAGGGCGACATACGGGACGCGGCGGAAAAGGCGTGGCTCGCGACGTTGCGCGCTACCAACGCCCTGATCCTGGCCCACACCGGCGAGGAACCCGAAAAGTCTCCATACAGCAGGGTTGGGCTGGAAAGGCTGGCCCGAAGAGACAACCGAGTCCAGTCTCTGGTGAATCGCTACTACTCCGGGCAGAGTTCCCTCCATGGCGATTGTTTCTACCTGGGCATATGCGAACCGGTTGACCTCATTGAGCGGCGCATCCGCGAGACGATGCAGTACATCCAGGACGCAGAGGCGCTGGCCGATACCCAAGCCGGCAATAGCGGAGGAACCCGCTAGGCCGCGGCGGTCACCCCACGCGGCTTGCGGCTATGTAGGCTCCAACCGCAAGTACCAGCAGAAAGAAGACGTCCGGGAACGTGATCAGGAAGACAGGGGGAGTCACCAACCCTGCCACCACGTAGCTGAGCAGTACGCTGGCCCCGGCAACGATTTGCAGGTATCGCCCCCGCTTGCGATTGACGGAAGCGCTTATCCCTTCTCCAATCCCGTAGCCGATTCCAATGGTGGCTATCCACGGCAGGTAGGGTATGGATAGTAGATCGAAGAAGACGAGTCCCCAAACAACCCCGGTCACGCCTGCAAGGACTGCCCCAGCCCCTGTGGCTCTTGCCATTGTCGCAGCGCCGACCTCGAAGGTAGGCAGACTCCGTACACGGGCGCAGTCGGGGCATCGCGCGCCCACCGGTGTCTGGACCAGGCATCGAGGACAGATGAGGGCTCCGCACTTGCTGCAACCAAGGCGCGACTCCACTCTCGCATGGCGGGCGCAGTAGGTGGCGTCTGTGTCGGCCATCGTCTCAAGCCTCCGGTGGTGTCCTGTACACCCACTCGTCCCTGCTGCCGACGTCCCTATCGTACAGAAGACGCCTGAAGAACGCCTTGCGCCACAAAGCCTCCTGCGCTGCTGACCCGCGGTTGGACATCACCCGTTTGGCAGCCAGGATGAATAACATAGCGGCGCACAGCGCTGTAACGGATACGTGCTCCCTGAACGCTGCGCTCCATGCCGGGGTCAACGCCATGGCAATTCCCACCCACAGGGCGCTGCTTCGAAAGATGAGCCACCCTCCTATAGCCACCAGCAAAAATACCGCCAGCGCCTTCCACGTCAATACCAGCAGGACGCCCAGCGCCACCGTAACGCCTCTCCCGCCCGTGAGCTTGAGGTACAGGGACCAGTTGTGGCCGGCCACCGTGGCAAGCCCGGCCATCGCCGTTACCCAAGGGCCCGTCCCCAGCTCGCGGGCCAAGTAGACGGGAAACGCCCCCTTCACAAAGATGTCGAAAGCACTCAGCGGAAGGGCGAATCGCCTTCCCAGGTGTACCCAGACGTTGGACGCGCCCGCGTTCCCGCTGCCGTAGCTTCGAATGTCTATCCGCTTTGCGACTCGACCAAGGACATAGGCCATGGGAATGGAGCCTATGAGGTATGCCAGCGCAACAACCCCGGCTTCCGTCATAAAACGCTCTTCCTCTCTTGAGGCAAGTCGCTCATTTCTCGAACCTGCCGGGGAAGCGCGGGGCGCAAAGGCGGGCAGGGCGACAGTCCCCCTGCCGTTACCGGCCTGTTCTGGACTCCTCTCCTGCCAGGGCGTACAGTCTTTCCACCGTCTCCAGTGGGGGCCCCACGGTCCCGGGCTCCACCTCTCCGGGTGTGCCCAGGGCATGGTAGTCGCTGCCGCCGCAGGGTATCAGCCCCTCTCTGTCGGCCATTGCCGCAAAGGCCTCCACCTCCGGTGGCGTATACGTCTCGTAGTAGACCTCAATGCCCACCAGTCCGGCTTCCTTCATCTCAGGCAGGACAGACTGCACGTTGTCCACCTCGCGCGGGTGAGCCAGGACCGGAAGGCCGCCCGCCTCTATGATAAGGCTGACCGCCCCCGCAGGGCTTAGCTTGGCCCTCTCCGCGTAGGCAAGGCCGTTGCGTCCCAGGTAGTGGACAAAGGCATCCTGGGGGTAGGCGATGTACCCCTTCTCCACCATAGCCTGGGCAATGTGAGGACGTCCCACAGAACCCTGGGCCAACTCGACCACTCGCTCCCACTCCACGGGCAGCCCAAGGGCCGCCAGCTTGTCCACCATCTCCCGCGCCCGGTCCACCCTGCCATCCCTGAACCCCTTCAGAGTATTCTGGAAAGCCGGGTCGGAGTAACGAAGGAAGTAGCCCAGGACGTGGACCTCGTTGCCGGGTATATCGGCGCTGAGCTCTACGCCGGGGATAATAGAGAGTTGAGGGAAGCTCCTGGACGCCTCCAGCGCCTCGGCAAGCCCCTCCGTGGAGTCGTGGTCGGTGATGGACACCACGCTCAGGCCCCTCCCTGCGACCAGCTCCACCAACTGAGTCGGCGTCAGGCGGCCGTCTGAGCAGGTGGTGTGCAGATGAAGGTCCACCTGGGCCACGTCTACTTCACCTCTCTGTCCAAGCGAGCGATTCCGGTAGCCCTGCCCGTGCCCTCGTCTATGTCCACCATTACGGAGTTGAATTTGACCGCCGCGCCGCCGGCCACGTTCAGCCTCCGGGGGGTCTGGTTGAGGAACCGCTCCATCACATCCTCTATGCTGCTCCCAATCACGGAGCGCCACGGCCCCACCATCCCAAGGTCGCTCACATAGGCCGTCCCCTGAAGCAGGAGGCTCGTGTCCACCGTCCCAACGTGGGTATGGGTTCCCACAAGAGCGCTTACCCTGCCGTCCAGGTACCAGCCCATAGCCATCTTCTCCGATGTGGCCTCTGCGTGGAAGTCAACCAGGACAATCCTGTGGCTCTCTCCCATCTTCTCCAGAAGCGCATCCATAGCGCGGAAGGGACAGTCGAAGTTGCCCACGAATACCCGGCCTATCAGGCTGACCACCAAGACTCCCTTCACGTCTATGTATCCCTTGCCGGGAGTTGTGGAAGGATAGTTCAGGGGACGCAAAATTGCCAGCTCCGTGTCTAAGTGAGGGATTATCTCCTTCTGGTCCCATATGTGGTTCCCGGAGGTGATGGCGTCCACCCCGGCGTCGAACAGATCCTGGGCGGTGTCCAGGGTGAGGCCGAAGCCCGCGGCCGCGTTCTCCCCGTTGGCCACCACAAGGTCTATGCCGTATTCATCTCGGAGACCCGGGAGAAGGGTCGATACGGCCCTTCTCCCGGGTCTGCCAACCACGTCGCCAATCATCAAAACCCGCAAGTAAGCGCTCTCCACATGGCCTGATCAACGCAGGCCGCTGCAAACGCGTTCCGGTCCCGGCACACCACTGAGAGTGGCTGCTTCCGCCGCCCGCTAGCGGGCGACTTCCACCACCCTGGTCTCGCGGATCACTGTGACCTTGATGAGGCCGGGGTATACCAGGTTATCCTCTATCTTCTTTACCACATCTCTGGCCAGCTTGGAGGCCATCACGTCATCGACCTCCAAGGACTTGACCAGAATCCGCACCTCTCGGCCTGCTTGAATGGCGTAGCACTTCTCAACTCCGGGGAAGCTCTGCGCCACCTCCTCCAGTGCCTCCAGCCTCTTGGCGTAGTGCTCCAGGGTGTCTCTGCGAGACCCCGGACGGGCGGCGCTTATGGCGTCCGCGGCGGCTACTATGAAGGCCTCCACAGACCCGCGCTCCTCGTCGTGGTGCTCCATGATGGCCCGTTCCACCTCGGTGGGTATCCCGAACTTGCGAGCAACCTCCGCGCCGATCTCCGCGTGGGGCCCTTCCACCTCGTGGCTCAGGGCCTTGCCGATGTCGTGCAGCAACCCGCCCATCTTCGCCACCTCCACGTTCGCGCCTATCTCCGTGGCCAGCATCCCGGCCAGTTGAGAGACCTGCACGCTGTGCTGCAGGATGTTTTCGCCATAGCTGTAGCGATACTTGAGCCGGCCAAACAGCCTGACCAACTCCGGGTTCAGCCCGCGCACCTTGGCGTCAAAGACGGCCTTCTCCCCCTCCTCCCGTATGTTCTCCTCCACCTCCAGGCGGGTCTTCTCCACCACCTCCTCAACCCGGGCCGGATGTATTCTGCCATCTGAAATGAGCTTGGTGATGGCCTGCCGCGCCACCTCCCGCCGCACCGGGTCAAAGCAGGAGATGGTAACTGCCTCAGGGGTATCGTCTATGATGAGGTCAACCCCTGTTGCGGCTTCGATTGCGCGAATGTTCCGTCCTTCGCGCCCTATGAGACGACCTTTCATGTCGTCGTTGGGAAGGGGAATTGTCTTAACCGAGTGCTCAGAGACTACGTCGGAGGCCAGACGATGGATGGCAAGGGTGATCACTTTGCGGGCGTTCTGGTCGGCCTCACCCTTGGCAATCTGCTCAACGTCCCTGTAGCGGCGGGCCACTTCGTACTGGGTCTCCTCTTCGGCCTTCCGCATGAGAAGCTCCCTGGCGTCGTTGACGGACAGGGCTGCAAGGTTCTCCAGCACCTCCGTCTCCTGGCGCTTCATGGCCTCCACCTGGGCTCGCTCTTCCTCCAACTCCTTCTCCTGGGCCGCCTGCCTCTGCTCTCTCTTGTCCAGGTTATCCGAGCGCCGCTCCAAGTTCTCCTCCCTGTTGACCAACCTCCGCTCCTGGCGCTGCAACTCTGAACGCCTCTCTCTGAGGTCCGCCTCCGCCGCGGTGCGAATGCTCAGGGCCTCCTCTTTGGCCTCCAGGAGAGCCCTCTTCCGCTCCTCCTCAGCCGCCTCCATTGCCTCCCCCACCGCGTTCCGCATCTTTCCACCCAGTATGCTATCTCTGAAATAGAACCCGGTCCCTCCCCCTATTCCCAGGGCTGCGAGGACGGCGAGGACAATAATCAACGGTTCCATTGTCCTTCACCCTCCTTTCTATACGGGCTAGTCAGCCCGGCAATTCTTACGCCCCCGGCGTTAGGGGCGGTTAGATGATGCTAATGCCAACAGGTTGGAGTGTCAAGGACGTGAGCCGTTGTGTGTCATTGTTCAATGATTATGTCAGACTGCAACTGCCCAGTGAAGATGCCGGTCTGTGATGTGAGAGGAAAAGGACCGGCGCCAGCCATCGGGTGGCGCCGGCGAATTTCTTGACATTCACATTTGGCGAAACGTACAATTATCTCCAGGGACACGGGAGCGATTTTAATGAAAGCCTCTCCCGTAGTCTGTTTCTCTTAATGGGCCACTAGCTCAGTCGGTTAGAGCGCAGTCCTGATAAGACTGAGGTCCCTGGTTCGATTCCAGGGTGGCCCACTTCAACAGATACAGCATAACGGCTCTACTCAATCTTATCGTTGCTGCCGTGTGGATACGGCTGCCTCTGCCCATCCGCTGAGTCACATGAACGCAGTTGGGAAAGGAAGGAAGCCAGGTGGAAGATGGACTACAGAAGGGCCGGGCCATAGACCTATGGCGGGCAGTCGCCCAGACCGACGAGTTAGTGGACTTCTTCACCGGTATGTTCGACGTTATCGGAATTACGATAGAGGAGACCGGCGAGGAGCTCACCGTCAGAGTCGGCAAGGGCAAAATCCACATCGAGCTGGGTCTGCCGGACAGGTGTGATTTCCTGGTGCCGCTGAAGATGGAAAACGTAACCAACATGGTAAGCCACGCGGCGGACGGCAGGCTCGATGCGTTCAATACGTGGCGCATAGCGTCAGTCCTGTTCACGCCCCTCACCCGCGAGACCCTCAAGAACCCGGTCATGTCTAGGGGCGTCTTACGAAGGCTGGCAAGGGTGGAGGACCTAGTCCATGTTCGGCTGCTTGGTCCTGAAGCGGAGCAGGTCGCCAGTCACACACTGGTGTTCGCCAGCGGTCAGTGGCTGGTCGTCGAGGGACTGCACGGACAGGCCCGGAGAACGTTCACCATGACCGGGGAGGAGTGCGTCACCTACCAGAAGCAGGTCTTCAAGGCGATGAAGGCGAAAAGCATTATGGGGTGGATCCGCTTCGCCCGATGGTACGTCAATTGGCGTCCAAGCGCCTCTGCCTGACATCGTCTGCACACTTGGAGCCTTGCATTCCTCCTCCCCAGGCGCACCCCAATGGTTGGGACGAGGTTTTCGGTGGGCTCACAGTCTGTCCAACCACATCTCAAAGATGCTTCTGTCTGTCGTCAAGATAGGCCCACTTCTTACGGTCAACGCGCCCAGTAGTCAGCGCCTGTCCAGCGTTGCCATCGATGGGCAATAGGTCAATCGATTTCGTTGAACTGCGGACTCTTCTATGGCAAGGGACGCGGCGCAAAGCTTCCCTCTACACCTTGTAACTGTTCAGTGAAGATGCCGGCCTGTGATGCGAGAGGAAAAGGACCGCCACCCGCCATCGGGTGGCGCAGCGAATTTCTTGACATTCATATTTGGCGAAACGTACAATCATCCCCAGGGGCACGGGAGCGATTTCAATGAAAGCCTCTCCCGTAGTCTGTTTCTCTCAATAGGCCACTAGCTCAGTCGGTTAGAGCGCAGTCCTGATAAGACTGAGGTCCTTGGTTCGATTCCAGGGTGGCCCACCAGCAATCTCCGAATATATTGGCTTGAGTCGGGAAGTCGTGTTGACGCCGACAATCAATTAGGTTAGTAGGGAGATTTAAGAATGGCATACTGCATTCGCTGCGGCGGTGAAGTCCAGCCGGGTAAGTCATACTGCCATCATTGTGGAGCTTCTTTAGCTAACCCTCCAGTCGGCATTGATCCTATCGCTCAACCCACGAAAAGGGGCGGTGGCTTCAGAAAAATTTTGAAGTGGGGAGGAATAGGCTGTGGAGGGCTGATTGGCCTTTATGTCATACTGGCCGTTATTGCCGCAATTGCAGGCACTACAGGTGATAATGAGAACTCCACAGTGCAGATAGTACCCGATGCAACGATCATGGTCGCCGCGACTTCTGGGTCACCCAGCCGTACCTCCACCGTAGCCCCAGCGTCAACTCCCATCCCCACCGCAACCCCGACTCCACTGCCTATCCAAATGGGACTTGCAGAACTCTTGGGCGAATATGACCAAAACAAAGTGCGTGCGAATGCAACTCTGCGGTATCTTGAGAACGGCAAAATACCGTTGTCCACTTCCGGCTATGTGGATGAAGTAGAGGAACTTTATTTCATTGTTAGTCCTACCCGATCGGAATACTCGTCCCAATGGTTGTATTGCTATTACGCAGACACTAGAGCCGCTCTTCGTTTGACGAAAGGACAAGCTGTCTCGGTGACCGGCAGAGTTAGCGGAACGGATGGATACTCAAGCCGGATACATATGTTTGCGTGTGAAATTGAAGGAATGCAGTTTGAGATGAACCCGACTGTATCATCCCAAGCGCTTCGCTCTAATGTTGTTCAGGTAATTTGCACATCGGGATCGTTCTTTTCCTCCGAGAGAATAGGTACCGGCATTATCATGGACGCCGAAGAGGGCATTGTCTTGACCGTCCACCACGTCGTAGCGGACGAGCATGATTGTGAAACAATCGAAGTCCAGATCCAGGGGATCGAGAATCGAATACCGGCGACGCCAGTTAAACACTGCGCTTCGATCGACAGAGCGCGCTTACGTATACCCCCACAGGCGCTATCCGCTTCATCACTCCAACCCATTTACAGGGCGGCCGCTCCTGCCCAAACAGACCAAGAAATCTACTTCTGGGGATATGGTCCAGGCGAACTGCGAATGGAAACCGGAATCGTCAAGGATGTTCAAGGCAAGGACACCGTTGCGGATGCGTATGCCGTACCAGGAGATTCAGGCTCCCCGGTATTTGACGAAAACGGACATTTGCTGGGAACTATGTCTAGGAGCAACCGTTCAGATAGAGCCGTTTTCACCGGAGATGAATGCTAACGGGCACAAATATGTTCTTAGTAAATTGACCGGCCTGCGATGATCGTGTCACCAGTTTTGTCGCACTGCCATGCATTGAAGGCAAGCGTGTACCGGAATGGCACAAACCCTTGGAGCAGTCCTACATCGGAACCTCCCACCGAAAAGCTCGCAGTAGAGCTTGTCTCAGCAGTATTTGGCAGGACGAATGTCGTTATGAGGACAGCCTCCATTTGCGGAAGGTTGCTGATGGGCAACACAGTCCTGTCTTCAAGTTGGCCCATAATCCGAATGTCGTTATGGGCTTAGACTTCTGCGACAGGCTCAGTACAGTATGCTTAGGCCCACTTCTTACGGTCAGCGCCTGTGCAGAGTTGCCATCGATGGGCAATAGGTCAATCGATTTCGTTGAACCGCGGACTCTTCTATGGCAAGGGACGCGGCGCGAAGCTTCTCGCTACACCTTGTACACATAGACATCATTGGGACAAGTCTGCTATACTGCGGATCGCGCCACATAATTGCGCTAAGGTTTCGCACAGCAACGGTCCTTCAGACTCCACGCTCTCGTCTTTTCGCCCCGCGCTGAATTCCATGTGTCACCTCTATATCTAAGGAGTCTTTTTGTCCATGCTTGTTAGACCTCTATCCGGTCGACCACTTACGTCTGGTTCTGCCCAGAGCCACCCCGCTATTTGCACAGATTGTGGCACGACTACGACCGTCCCATTCCGGCCAGCCCAAGGTAGGCCGGTGTACTGCCGCCTGTGCTTCAATGACCATCGCAACGGCCCTTCATTCACTGTCAAAGCTCCAGTGGGCGAGCAACTCACTTCCGTAGATTCCCCCCATGTTGACAACACTCCTGACGGTGTATCGGCGTTCCCCGGAATGTCCTTGAAGGCCGCTACCAGGAAGGCAATTCTCCGGATGAACATATCGGAACCCACACCGATTCAGGAGGAAGCCATACCACATCTCCTTGAGGGACGGGATTTGATAGGCCAGGCGCGTACCGGGTCCGGAAAAACGCTGGCTTTTGCAGTGCCCATGGTCGAGCAGTGCGACGCATCGCTACGACAAATCCAGGCGCTTGTGCTGGTACCCACCCGCGAGCTGGCCATCCAGGTGGCCGGAGTCATTGAAGCCCTGGCCTCTCCACAGCAAATCCGAGTTACGCTGCTCTACGGCGGCCGGTCCTTAAAGCCGGAGTATACAGCGTTAAAGAACGGCCCACAGATAATCGTTGGGACGCCGGGCCGCACTCTGGACCATCTGCGCCAGGGTACTCTCCAACTGCAATCGGTAAGATTCCTTGTGCTGGACGAGGCAGATGAGATGCTGGATCAGGGGTTCGCCCGGGACGTCGAGGCCATCGTTGATCGGACGCCCAAAGAGCGACAGACGGCGCTCTTCTCCGCAACCATGCCGGCGTGGGTAGCCCAGACCGCAGCGAAGGGCCTGCGCCGGCCCGTGAGAGTGGAGGTGGACGCAGGTATGCAAGCTCCGCCCAGCGTTGAGCACCTGGTCTACAACATTGAACAGAGCGACAAGATTGAAGCTCTCCGGACGCTGTTGAATCAGCGAGATGGCGCTTCAGTTCTCGTCTTTCGCAAGACCAAGCACAGCGTCAGAAAGCTGGCGATGCAGCTGGATTCGTTGGGATACCCCGTTGGCGCGCTCCAGGGGAATTTAAGCCAAGGCGCGCGGGAACGAGTCTTGGCAGCCTTCCGGTCCGGCGCAGTGGCTATTCTGGTGGCAACAAATGTGGCCGCCAGGGGGCTGGACGTTGAGGGCATTGGCCAAGTCATCAACTTTGATCTGCCGGACTCGGAGATGCTGTTTACCCACAGGGTCGGCCGGACCGGACGCATGGGCCGCGCCGGAGAGGCGATAACATTCGTCACCTTTGAGGAAGAGCGAAAGTGGCGTGAGATTGAGAGATCCTTGGGCCGCCACTTCACCCGCAAACCTTGGAGCGCCACCCGTCAAGCGACTCAGCCGATAGCGAGAAAGTCATAGCGGGCCCCATTCTCCGCTGAGCGCCAAACCCACGGCAGCCGTTAGATTGCAAAAGGCTGGATTTCACATCCGATGTTATTGATCCTCGGAGGCCTTCCAGGGGTGGGCAAAACATCAATTGCCACTGGCTTGGCGCGGGACATTAAGGCCGTTCACCTACGCATTGATTCCATAGAGCAGGCGTTGCGCAACGCCGATGTAACTATATCCGGGCCGGAAGGGTACATTGTCGCTTATGCGGTTGCCGGGGATAACCTAAAACTGGGCCACACCATAATAGCCGACTCTGTGAACCCGGTGGAGGTAACGCGAGCCGCCTGGCGGGAAGTCGCCCGGCGGGCGGGCAAGCGTTGCATCGAGATTGAGATCGTCTGCTCCGACCAGGCGGAGCGCCGGCGCAGGGTTGAGTCACGGGTAGCCGACATTGCCGGGCACCGACTACCTACGTGGCAGCAGGTGCGCGACCGTGAGTATGAACCCTGGCAGGCAGGCATCGTCATAGACACCGATGGACAGCATATTGAGGCGAGCGTTTCAGAGCTGCGAGAAAGACTGGAAGGCTTTGAGCAGGAGCTTCGGGCGTCCAGTTAGCGACAGAGAGTCCGACAACTGCTCTCCTTACGGCAAGACTATTGAGTCGTAGTTTCCCCTTCTGAGCTCCGGGTACTCTAGACCCTGCTTCCCTGTCCTCTTCTGTACCGTGTTCCGGATGACCTGCCCCACGGCTTCAAAGCTCTCAGGCGTAACCGATGCGATGTAGGGGTGCACGTCCGCGCCGGGCATATTGACGAACTTCAAGAAGACCTCGTACAGACTACCGCCCGACAGCCGGCCGTTGCTCTCAAACTCCTCTCTGAGATGCGACAGATCCGGATCATACAGTACCGCGGTCCATATAAGCAGCCTTCCTCTGCTGTAGACCTCCGATCCGTTCTCTGTGTTCAGCAGGGCTGCAACGGAGTCCACGATGGAGACTATCTGGGAGTCCGAGATGTACCAGTCAGCCGACAGGTGGGACGTCTCCACGCCGGTATGCTCCCCCAGCACCCTGAAGTTCGCAGCCTCAAAGGCCATGGCTATGGCCTCCTTAAAAGCCCTGTGCGTCATTATCTCGATGTGGGTCTCGCGGGGTATTTCGCGCCACTGTCCGAGGTTGAGGTTCCGGTGCAGGCCGTGTCCCACCTCGTGGAAGACGGTCCCCAGGGCGCTTGAAAGCGGCTTGTCGGCATTGACGTACATGTGTATCCCGTCTTCCTTATGCCTGCAGCACCAGCCCGCGGCTGCCTTGCCTCCCGGGTGCCCCTCCTCGTCAGAGACCCGCCAGTAGTCCTCCGTTGAGAGGATTCGGATCACATATCTCTGCTGGGCGGGAGAGCTCCCTGTCAGGTGGTAGTAGGTGTTCTCAAAGAGCTCAAGAAGCAGGGTGGAATTATCGGACCTGATTGCCCCTTTATCGGAGGTATACGTAGTTGAAAATGTCTGACGCGCAGGTCTTACAGTCCTCTCCAGCAGGTCCTTAAGCTCTTCCGATGACAGGGGTTCAAAGGGTATGGGAGTAGGAGTCGGCGTGGGCGTTGGCGTGGGAACCGGCGTCGCGGTTGCCGTAGCTGTAGGAACCGGCGTAGGCGCTGGCGTCGGTATCGGCGTTGGGGTTGCCGTAGGAACAGGGGTGGATGTTGCCGTAGGAACCGGCGTAGGTGTCGGCGTGGGCACGGGCACGGGGGTCCAGGTGGGTTCAGGAGTCCGGGTCGGCTTAGGTGTGGATGTAGGAACCGGTGTCGGAGATGGAGTGGGAACCGATGTCGATGCCGGCGTCGCAGTATCTGCGGGAGGCATTGTCGGGGCCGCGGACGTACACCCGACAATGAGTATACAAGCAACCAGGCCGGCCAGAGTCGTCAGTCTACTCGTAGCGTTTTCTTCTCCCACCGAGGTTACGGGGATGATTTAGAGGCGCGTCTCTTCTGAACTATCAACGCTACAAAGGATAAAGCAAGCCATACTGTACAGTCCAGTACAGGAATACAAGCGGAAAGACTGCATCGGCGCCCAGCGCCAAAACCAAGGATGGCAGGAAACGGGCATGCTCAACACCCTGTAGAGAATGACATTGGGTTATCGTCAGCTTGACACCTACGTTGCCTACAGCTATAATCGCGCCCTGTGAAGAGAGGGCTTGCGGCCCCGGAGATGACATGCGACTTAACGTAGCCCAGTTGCTTAAAGAAGGCGTCGGAGCGCGCAGGAGCTACTCCCTGAATGAGACGGTTGAGCCTTTGACGGAGACCGGCACCACAAAGGTCAGGGGAAGCTTAACCCTCACGCGCATGGACAAGGGCGTCTGGGCGAGCGGTCGTATGGAGGCCAACGCCTTCAGCATATGCGCTCGCTGCCTGACTCTCACGGAGCATCCGGTGCGCTTCCGCGTGGACGAGGAGTACGCGCCAACCGTGGAAATCCACGGTGTGGCTCCCGCCGCTGCCCCGGAGGTTCAGGGGGTCAAGGAGGAGGTCTTCACACTGGACGCCCATCACACCATGGACCTGACCGAAGCCGTAAGGCAATACGTGATCATAAACCTGCCCCTGAAGCCTCTGTGCCGCCAGGACTGCGCGGGCTTGTGCGCCACTTGTGGAATCAACCTCAACGACCGTCGATGTGAGTGCTCGACATCCGTGGAACCCAGGTGGAGTCCGCTCCTGGGCCTGCTCACGGCCGACGGCAGAGGATAAACGGAGACAATTATATGGGAGCGCTGCCAAAGAAAAAGCGAACCAGGGCCCGCATAGGCCCTCGCCAGGCATCTTATCTACTCTACGTACCCCAGCTGAGCGCCTGCCCCCAGTGCCATAGCCCACGGAGGGCGCATCGAGTATGCGGTGTGTGTGGATACTACAACGGGCGGGAGGTTATAGCCAAGGAGGAGGCCGCCGACCGGCCAGCCCGGCCAAGGGGCGGCTAATCCCCCTTGCCGTACCCGGCGCCGACAGGGTACGGCTGTAAGCGGTCTGTGAGTCTATGTTGAGCGCCAGTTCTGCAAGTCCAAGTCCAAAGACGGCCTTCCTGTTTCCGGGACAGGGCTCCCAGGCTGTGGGTATGGGCTTGGAGCTTTACCAGGGTTCCCCGGCGGCGAAGGCGGTCATTGACGAGGTGGATGCCGCCCTGGGAACGCCCCTTTCACGGATCTTCTTTGAAGGGCCCGAGGACGAGCTGAGGAGGACGATAAACGCTCAGCCGGGTATTATGGCTGTCAGCCTGGCTTGCCTCAAAGCTATGGAGGAGGTCCTGGGACAGGACG
Organism: Dehalococcoidia bacterium; assembly: GCA_965221925.1. GTDB lineage: Bacteria > Chloroflexota > Dehalococcoidia > Lucifugimonadales > UBA2985 > JAPPHY01. Next base: position 2,295,130 of record OZ244924.1, read on the forward strand.
GGATGCCAAGGGCGACCCTGGTGGCAGGGCATAGCTTGGGAGAGTACACCGCCCTGGTGGCCGCCGGGGCGCTGAACATTGCGGACGCAGCCCGCCTGGTGAGAGAGCGAGGCCGGTTGATGCAGTACGCCGCCGACCTCACGGAGGGCGGCATGGCCGCCATCCTGGGTATGGAAGACGCCGCCATTGAGGACATCTGCCGCGAGACCGATACGGAGATCTCCAACGTGAACACACAGGACCAGACGGTGATAAGCGGGAACAAAGCCTCCGTGGAGAAGGCGATGGAGTTGGCAAACGCCAGGGGCGCCAGAAGGACGGTCGCCCTTCCGGTGGCCGGGGCCTTCCACTCCCGGCTCATGGGCCCTGCCCAAGAGGGACTGGCCAGGGCTGTGGAGAAGATCGCTTTCAACGACCCTTCCATTCCAATCATCGCAAACTGCACAGGCCTGCCCCTGAATACGGCCGAGGAGATAAGGACAGAGCTTACCTCCGGCCTCTGCAGCTGCGTCAGGTGGAGAGACTCGGTAGAGTACATGACCAGGTCCGGGATAACCCGTTTCTATGAGATAGGTCCGGGCAGAACGCTCGGCGGCATGGTCAAGCGCATCAGCCCGGACGTAGAGGCAACAAGCCTTAGCGACCTGGAGGGCATTCGGCTCTTGGCCGTCTCTTAGCCGCTCCGGAGTCCCATGACCGGCTTCAGCCGGTGAGTCCTTTAACAATAGTAGAATCATCGCGGGGGGTAGAGTGATGGTGGAGAGCAGCTTTGCTGCCGCCAGGCGCAGGGCAAGGACAGTGGCCTTGCAGGTCCTGTACGAGGTGGACAGCGTGGACCACCCCTCGGACCAGGTGAGCAGCCGCTACCTGGATGAGAGGCGGCTTCCCAAGGACGCGGTCGATTTTGCCCGCGGCCTGGTGGACGGGGTAATGGCCAACAAGGCCCTCATAGACGGCGCCATCTCCTCCTTCGCCACCTCCTGGCCCATATCTCAGCTATCCATAATAGACCGTAACCTGCTGAGACTGGCTATCTGCGAGTTGGCGATAGAGAAGGCATCCCCGCCCAAGGTGGTGATCAACGAGACGGTGGAGTTGGCCAAGCTCTACGGGAGCGACGGCTCATCCAGGTTCGTAAACGGTGTGTTGGGGTCTGTGGTGGAGAGAGGGGATTTTGACCGGGTGATCAAATAGGCGCATATTCAGAACTAACAGGAGGTTTCGGTTGGCAACAGTTCTAGAGCGAGTACAGAAGATAGTAGCGGAGAGGCTGGGAAAGGATGAGTCGGAGGTGACGCCGGAGGCATCCTTTACGGAGGACCTGGAGGCCGATTCACTGGACCTTGTGGACCTCATACTGGCCTTTCAGGACGAGTTCAGCGCCGAAGATAACCCAGTAGAGATCTCCGACGAGGACGCGGAGACGCTGGTGAGGGTGCAGGATGCAATCACCTATCTCACCAACAGGGGTGTCACTGACGGATAGAGGCCGAATCTCCGGGCATTCCTGATACGTGCCGGTATTGCCAACGTTGGTTGGAATACTGTGTCTTTCTTCCCCCTATTCCTGCTTCCGGAGACCTTTGCATAACTCTGGGCGCCATCCTGTGAAAAGACGCTCCAACTGTCATTCCGAACGGAGCACAGCGGAGTGAGGAATCTAAAGGCTCTCATCCCCCAAGAGGACCCTTGTGGCTGGAATTTTCTCATGACTACGGCGCAACGTCTTAGATTCCTCGCTGCGCTCGGAATGACATCAAATGGCGCGTTGGGCGGTTGCGCAATGGTCTCCGGAAGCAGGAATCCATCCCCTCCCCCCTCTGGGTGCCCGCTCCCCGTTTCCACGAGGACAAGCTTCGCGGGCATGATGACGTATACTGCCGCGTCCCGCTCATATGGTTCGACAGGCTCACCACGAGCGGGCAAGGAGGGGCACGAGCGGGCAAGGAAGGGCACGAGCGGGGGAGGGGCACGAACGGGCAAGGAGGGGCACGAGCGGGCAAGGGGAGGGGGACTGAGTGGGGCCCTATTCCCCGCTCATCCCCGTATCAAGTATGGGGGCAAGGTTCTGAGCGGGAAACGCCGCTCATACTGAGCTTGTCCGGGACCCACAGCCGGCAACTACAGTCCGGCTGTGGGGGTCTCCAGCAGTTTCTTTACCCTTTCCGCCACCTCATCCAGCCCAACCAGTTGGCCGTCCTTCTCCTCCCGCCGCTTAACCTCCGCGGCGGTCTGATTCAGGCTCCGGGACCCAACTACAACCCGAATCGGGAAGCCCAGGAGGTCGGCGTCGTTGAACTTCACCCCGGCCGTCTCCTGGCGGTCGTCGTACAGCGTCTCCAGCCCTGCCTCCTCCAGACGCCGGAACAGGTCCTCCGATGCTTCGGCCACGCGTGGGTCGTCCACGTTCAGGGCCGCCAAGTAAACCTGGTACGGAGCTATCGCCGTGGGGAGAACCATGCCTCTCTCGTCGTGGCTATGCTCTATGGCAGCCGCCAACAGCCGCCCCACGCCTATGCCGTAGCACCCCATGACGATGGGGCGCTGCGCGCCGTCCCTGTCCAGGTAGACGGCCTCCAGCTTCTCGCTGTAGAAAATCCCCAGCTTGAATACGTGTCCCACCTCAATGGCGCGCATAGACTCCAGGGGCGTATTGCAGCGCCGGCAGGCGTGGCCCGCCTGGGCCAGGGCGATGTCCGCTACTGCCTCCGGCGTAAAGTCACGCGGGTAGTTGGCGTTGCGTAGGTGGTAGTCGGGTCGATTGGCTCCCACCGCGAAGTTGGCTCCCATCTCTATTGAGTCGTCGGCAACGACTCGGACCCCCTTCAGCCCCACTCCGGAGGCTGAGCCTGCCACCAGACCTTCCTCCTCCACCTCCACTTGTGAAGCCAGCCGCAGCTCACGGCAGCCAAGGAGGTTTTTCAGCTTAACCTCGTTTACCTCCAGGTCTCCCCGTATGGTAACCAGGATCACCTGGCCGTCGCAAGCGTAGAAGACGGCTTTCAGGGTCTTGGCCGCCGGAATCCCCATGAACGCCACCAGGTCTTCAATGGTCTTCATGCCGGGGGTGTGTATCTCCTCCAGGGGAAGGGGCGTTTCTGCGTCCTGGGGAGGCTTTGTTGTCTCGGCCCGTTCAGCGTTGGCGGCGTAGCCGCAGCCCGGGCATATCATCAGCGCGTCCTCCCCACTCTCGGCGGGCAGGAGGAACTCGTGCGACTCCTTGCCGCCGATTGCTCCGCTGTCGGCCTCGGCTTGCACCGCTGGCAGGCCGCAGCGACGGAAGATGTTCTTGTATGCCTGGACCATTGCGTCGTAGCTTCGGGCCAGCCCCTCGTCGTCCGCGTCGAAGCTGTAGGCATCCTTCATGTCGAACTCCCGCACCCTGATCAGCCCGCCCCGAGGCCTGGCTTCGTCCCGGAACTTGGTCTGAATCTGGTACAGGATGTGGGGAAGGTCGCGGTAGCTGTGGACGTTGGCCTTCACCGTGAGGGTGATCACCTCTTCATGGGTGGGAGCCATCACCAGGCGCCTCTCTCTGCGGTCTCTCAGGGAGAACAGAGTCTGTCCCATCGCCTCGGCTCGTCCGGACTCCTCCCACAGCTCCATGGGATGCAGAGCGGGCAGCCGCACCTCCTGGCCGCCTGCGGCATCCATCTCCTGGCGGATGATACCCTCTATCTTGCGAAGGGAGCGCCAGGCCAGTGGAAGGTAGCTGTAGACGCCGGAGGCCACTTGCCGTATCATCCCCGACTTCAGCAGCAGGCGGTGGCTGGCCGTCTCCGCCTCCGCGGGGTCCTCTCGCAGCGTCTTACCAAAGTGACCCGTCATGCGCATGGCGCACACCTCTCCTACTAGGATGTCTTCCGGTAAAGGTTAACAGAAACAGGGCTGCGCGCAAGACGTGGAAAACGCAGGTTGCCATATCCCGGGCCCGGCGCGGCTCAACCGCGCCCGCTTGGGAATCAAAGGGTTGCTAGCGTCGGAACATGCCCTTCATGCGGTCGCCGAAGGACTTGGACTTGAACCGCTTCAGCATGTTGGCCCACTCAGCCTCCGCGTTGGTGGAGCGCTTCAGGTCCTTCACACGTTGCTTCATTATCTCCAGCACCCGCTTCTCCTCGCCGCTGTCCAGCCAGAAGCCGTGCTCGTTGGGGCAGAAGTCCATCTCCAGGTCGAAGGCGCGATAGTGAAACATCTGCATCCCACTCCGGCAGGTGGGGCAGTGAAGGTCGCCCTGGTAGGAGCGGAACATCACCGACCCCTTCACGTCGTCGTCATCCATCGCCTTGTCCTCAAGCTCGTCGAGCTCGTTGTACTCCAGCCACATCCCATTGCAGCTTGAGCACCGGTCTACCTCAATCCCCTTGTATCTCTCTATGGACAGCCCCGTGTGGCACCTTGGGCAGTCCATCTCATTGCCTTTCAGCATTGCGCTCCCCCATTGCCGTGACTGGTTGGCCGCAGCCGACACACATGGAGCTTAAAACCCACGGGGACAATTGTCAATGAACCGTGTTGTCTACAAGCGCCGGCAATGCCGGCGTCGGTTGGAGCGCCACGCCATTCCTGCGGAAGGAGACCTTTGCGCAACCGCCCACCGCGCCATTTGATGTCATTCCTGTATGTGTCAGCTAATTCGTTGACAGATTTTGCAGGGTTTGTAGAGGTGTCTTCCCTCCGAGACCCTGGTGGGGTCTCTCCGTGTTGTAGTAGAGGAGGTACTGCATGAGTTCATTCTTTAACTCCTCCACGGACTCAAATGTGGTCTCCTCCAGCAGGTCTTCATTGAGAGTCCGCCAGAAGCGTTCCACCTTACCGTTGGTCTGGGGCCTGTAGGGCCTGGTGTAACGATGCTTGATCCCCAATTCCATTAGCATCCTCTCGAAGGGGTGCCCGTCCTTACTCTTGTGCGTGGCCACCTCAGGCCCGTTGTCCGTGAGGATGGCCTCAAAGCGCACCCCATATTCTGCATTCAGAAAGTTGATACTCTTTAGGGCAGCGAACATCACGCTCAGGCTCTTCAGGTCCTCCGCCACCTCGACCCAGGCCAGACGAGTGCAGGAGTCCAAAAGCGCCACCAGATAGTAGCGCTGTCTGCTCCCCAGGACCAGGTCTCGGCTCAGGTGGTGGCAGTCCAGATGCCCCAACTCTCCGGCACGAGTCTTGATTATCCTGCGCTTTGACTGCTCCATGGGCTTGGTCAATCTGTTCAGGTTGTGGCGCCGGCTTATGGCGTAGATAGTGGATGGCGCAGGTGTGTGGGACTTCAGCGCCGGGTGAAGTATCCCATATATCTCATACCGGTTGATACCATTCCGCCTAAGCTCCAACACCTTCTGCTCTATGAACGGCAGCGTACGTCGGCTCTTCCACCGGGGTCCACGCTTCAGAGGCAGCAGAGACCGGTCACTACCTTCCTGCCTGTACCGGTTGTAGTACTTGGCAAAGGTCTGACGGCTGGCGCCATGAAAGTTGTAGAAGTCCTAGACAAAACGGAAGCGGGGGCGCTTCTTGGCTTTTACCAACTCGTACTCTCTTACCAGAAACCTCCACTTCTGAATGTAGTTCCGCTCTACCGTCCGGTCCTTGCTATTGTTCCGCATATTCGCCTCCAGAATAGCTCTTCTCCTTGATACTATTCTGTCAACGAATTACCTGACACATACAATTCCGAGCGCAGCGAGGAATCTAAGACGTTGCGCCGTAGTCATGAGAAGATTCCAGCCACAAGGGTCCTCGTGGGGGATGAGAGCCTTTAGATTCCTCACTCCGCTGTGCTCCGTTCGGAATGACAGTTGGAGCGTCTTTTTACAGGATGGCGCCCAGAGTTATGCAAAGGTCTCCGGAAGCAGGAATCCAGGGGCCTCTGATAGCGCGTGATTGACCCCTGCCACGTATCGAGTACGGGGCAGGCTTCGCAGGGGCGGTCTGGTGGCTAAACCTGCGTCCGCGCCATGTAACGGCGCGGCATAGGCGTGTTCAGGACCCTCACCCAGAAGATACCAACACGCGTTGAGAATACCCGTTGTCGACGACCCTGGAGAGGCGTACTATAATCTACGCAGCTTACCGGTGACGGCTGCCCGCATCGGAGGCTCACGGAGCTTTCGCATAGCCCAATCCTTTCGCTTGTGGGTGGTGGATTGAAATACCGCAGCCTGGGAAAGACCGAGTTGGAAGTCTCCGCAGTGGGCTTTGGCGTGTGGACTGTGAGCGCCGAGTGGTGGGGTAGGGTAGATGAGAGGGACGGCGTAGACTTGCTCAACCAGGCTCTTGACCTGGGGATCAGCTTCTTCGATACGGCAGACGCCTATGGCCGAGGCTACGGCGAGGAGATACTCGCCAAGGCCTTGGGCAAGAAACGCGGCAATAACGTCATAGGGACCAAGTTCGGCTACGACTTCCACACCCAGATCGGGGAAGAGGGACGCGCGGAGCTCCCGCAGGACTTCTCATCCGAGTTCGTCAGGCGCGCCTGTGAGCAGAGCCTGAGACGCCTGAACACTGACTACATCGACCTGTATCAGCTCCACAACCCGCGAATGGAGGCTGTAGAGAGCGATGAGCTCTTTGAGACGCTGGAGGCGCTGGTGGGTGAAGGGAAGATACGCTACTACGGCGTTGCCCTTGGGACGGACGCAGACCGGGTTGAGGAGGGAGAGGCGGCTATGAGGGAAAGGAAGGTCGCCTCCGTCCAGGCGGCTTACAACATCCTTGAGCAGGACCCGGCCAGGAGGTTCTTCCCAATCGCCCTGGCGGCGGGCGCAGGGTTGCTGTCCCGGGTCCCGCACGCCTACGGGCTGCTGTGCGGCGCCTACGACAGCCTACCCGCGCCCGCCGCGTCCGACCATCGCGGGCAGGCCTGGCTGGAAATGAGCCTAAAGAAAGTGGAACAGTTGGACTTTCTGACCCTCGAGACGGATGCCACTATCGGCCAGATAGCCATACAGTTCGCGCTGGCCCACCGGGCCATAGCTAGCGTTCTACCGGACATCACCGGCCCTGAGCGGCTGAGGGAGTTCGCCGGCGCCACGGAGATGCCGGACCTGAGCGCGGAAGCACTGGAGCGCATTCAGGATCTGTATGAGCGCAACTTCTGCCTGGAAGGGGACCAGGAGCAAGAAGAGGACCGGGATAGCCGGAGGTCCTAGCGGGCGGCCCAGGCTCTGTTGGAAGCCCTTCCTTTTGCTGCCACCTTCCGCATCTCCTGCTCCAGCAGCTCAAAGTCGGCCTTGGGCAGAATGTGGAGATTGCCCTGAAGGGCCAGAGGCCAGTACTCCGGGGGCCATCTCCGTACGTACTCCATCCGGGGGCCTATCTCCCTGGCATCCAGGAACTGCTCGTCCTCCAGGGCTATGTCCGCCTTGATGCTCACCCTCCAGGGGAAATCGTCCGCTCTACCTTCGCTCTTCCAAACGGGCTCGTGGTCTTCCGCGCACTTGGAGATTATGGTGGCGGTGGCCCCGAACTGTCGGACACCGGTCATGTAGTACACCAGCCTGTCTCCCGGCTCCATGCGCTGGGCCTTGCGGCGCTGGCGAGACATCATGCCCTGCACGGTGAAACCCGTATGGCGGGTGATGTGAAAGTTCTCCAGGGAGCTGACCACCATCCAGTAAGTCTTTCCTCTTGGCACTGCTCAATTCCTAACTTAGCGAGTTTATGGGAAAATCCCACCACGTCCCATTGTACCACGACATTCAATGGGAGGTGGAGTGTAACGGAGCGCAACCGCGTTGGAGGCGTACAGGAAAGAGGTCAGACTGTGCTGCGGAGAACTCCCACTACCTTCCCGTGGATCTCCAGGTTCTCCCGGTCCACGTATATAGGGCTCATAGTGGAGTTTGCCGGTTGCAGCCTTATGCGGTCCCCTTCCCGGTACAGGCGCTTGAGAGTAACCTCTTTCTCCGCCTGGAGCCACGCCACCACCATGTCGCCGTCCTGGACGGAGTCCACCACAGGCTGGACAACCACCACGTCGCCGTCGTCCACCAGGGCGTCGATCATGGACGTGCCCTTCACCCTTAGGGCGTAGACGTCCTTCTGGAACTTGCCCAGAAACCCCTCCGGAAGCTCCAGCGTGTCCACCGGCTCCGCGGATGCCCAGGACTCCTGGGACGCCACGGGGGACGGCTCACCGGCGGCGATGTAGCCCAGCACCGGCACCCTTGTGATCTCTCTGGTGTCTCTGCTTGCGCCCAGGACCTCGATCCCACGGGATACCTCTCTATCCCGGCGGATGTATCCCTCTCGCTCCAAGATGTGCAGGTTATAGTCCACCACGGAGGTGGAGCTTATGCCGCAGGCGGACTGGATGTCCCGGATGGTAGGGGGGTAGCTCCGCTCCTCGTCGAAACTCTGAATGAAATCCAAAATCTGCTGCTGTCTTGCGCTAAGCCCTTTTTTTGCCAATGAACCACTCCTCAATGAACTTATGTTCGCGGGCAGAATAGCACAGACGCTCCACTGTGTCAACGGCAGCCTACGGCGGTGCAGGGTCTTTTCATTATCTAAAACTTAGTATAGATTTTGTAAAAACAGCAAGGAGCGGACAAAGCCCATGAAGTTGAGACAAGCGTTGGATAAAGTGCCGGACCCTAGAGGAAGACAGGGACGGCGGCATCCCATAGGGGCGATACTAACGTTGGCGGTCTGTGCGATGATGTGTGGAGCGCGCAGCCTGTATGCAATCAGTCAGTGGGGGCGTGATCATAGTCCTGGCATGTCGAGGTCTCTGGGGTTCAACCGGGAACAGACTCCGAGTGTGGCTACGCTACACAGGGTGTTCAGCAGATTGGACAGACAAGCCTTTGAGCGGGTCTTGGGAGAGTGGATGACTGGGAAGGGACTGAATGACGCCGAGGCGTTGGCGGTGGACGGCAAGAGTCTTCGAGGGATTCATGGAGAACAGATTCCCGGTGTCCATCTTGTATCGGCCTTCAGTCACCACACCGGAGTCGTGGTGGGGCAAGTGTCAGTGGAAGACGGCGGCGGCGAACTGGGCGCTCTCAGACGTTTGCTTGAAGAGGTGGAGGTGAATGGTCGAGTGATAACCGGGGATGCCCAGTTCACTCAGCGCCGCGACTGTGAGGAGATAGTGTCAAAGGGGGGGACTACTTTTTCGTAGTCAAGGACAACCAAAAGAGCCTGAGGGAGGACATTGAGACGATTTGGATGGACGCTCATCCGCCATCGTACGAGCGCCTAACCAAACGAGCAGGCAGGGTGGAGACCAGAGCTATCTGGGCATCAGATGTTCTGGCAGGGTATACAGACTGGCCTCACATGGCCCAGGTGTGTCGCATCGAACGGACGGTTGTCAGCAAGTCTGTATCGAGTAGGGATGTGTCATATGCGGTGACCAGTCTCAGACCGGACGACGCCGACCCTCGCCGGCTGCTAAAGCTGTCGCAGGGACATTGGGGTATTGAGAACAGACTGCATTGGGTGAGGGATGTGACCTTTGACGAGGACCGGTCTCAGGTGCGCACCGGAGCCGCCCCCCAGGTCCTTTCTGCCATACGAAACACAGCAATTGGCATGTTGAGAATCGCCGGCGTCAGTAACATTGCTGCTGCTCTGAGACTAAACGCGGCGCAACCTCACATCCCACTCAGCCTAGTTGGGGCATCACCCATCACTCAATAATGAAAAGACCCTGTACGGCGGTGTCACGATTAGGGTCAGATAGATGTCGGACACCAGCGAGGGAGATGAGAGGGAGGTATGCTAGTGGCAAGATGAGCGTATAATCTTGACAAGCGCGATGAAGCCGTCTACGCTTGCTTCAGCTACCAGTCGTGATAGTCCGCGTCACAATGGTGGCAATGCGAAAGCCAGACTTGCTCTGCGTGAGAAAGGCTGGTGACTGTTGAATAGCCAAAACCCCGAAGCCAAATTGTCCACGATGGAGGAGCCACACAAACCGCCAGATTTCGGCACACCTAAACCAAGATTCGCGATCACGCGACGGCGATTCTTACGGAATGGAGTTTTTGCAGGGGCTGCAATGTTCCTCACACAATTCCTGCCTCCACTGCCGGGGCTCCGAGCGCTCTTTCCTAGTACGGGGGAGGCTCTTGCCGCGTGTCCGCCAGGATGCAATTGCTTAACTTGGTGGTTTTTTGGGTTTGGCTGGTTCTGCGACTCTGGCCCTTGTTCGGAGACCGATTCTGAATGTCCCGAAATGACCCCCTACAAGAAAGTTCACCACGAGTGGATCGTAAGCGACCCTTATGACGAAGGTCGCTGTGGTGGACCGTGTGACAGCGCGTCATGCGGCGATGGTGACTATTGTTACGTTTTCACTCTGGAATGCTGCTTGCCTGACGCATGTTGGCCCTGCGTATGTTGCTAGAGACGGGAGGTACGACTCGATTCACTCCTTGGAGAGGGTTATAGTCTGCCCATCAGCATTCTAATCTACAGCGTCAAAAGGAGGATGACCGATGGCAACATTCCAGTTGATCAACGTTCAACCCATCATGAGCCCGGAGGACGCGCCGAGACCTCAGATGCACCGACACTCGAGCATCGGAGGGAGCCCACGGTTAGCTCCAGCTCCTATGTCTCTGGAGGATATCAAAACCGAATTAGGCGTCTTGTACGTCCCATCATACCTACCTGCGGGATTCCTGCTCGCGCAGGCGCACACGTCAGGCAGTACTACCCAGCTGAGTTACTCTAGCAGGGTATCTGAAAGTCTCAAAGAAGTGATCAGCGTAGTGCATTTTAGTAACTCCGCTCATCCAAAGCTGCGTTCAGGTTTCTTCCATGAAGTCTCCGTTGGCTCGAAGCCTAGGGTATTACATCAACGGCAGGTGGTCAGGTAGAGTAGTAGCAGACAGCGACATTATCTCCCTAGAGTGGAAAACCGGCTACATTCAAGAGCTAATGTTTGAGTTGACAGGCACAATGTGGACGGACATAACCCTATACAGACCTGTTCAATCTTCGGAGAGCTGGGAGGCGGAATTGTTACGGATCGCGGAGTCTATTGAGGCTTCCTAACGCGGGAGATGGCCTGCAGACGCTGAGTTGACTCCACGCAAATGCTTGGCTAGCAACTAGGGGACTCATTTGAGAGCGACCACATCGAAAGTTCTAACTTGGATGTCGAGCTTGGTCCTCGCTGTTTCACTATTGGCGTTATGGACAGCATGCACGCCATCTCTGAGTGACGCCTTGGAGACGCCGTCTACCTCCCTAAGCATCCAAGGCAACTGGAGCGCCGAAGGGCGGCTAATTGTTTCTTTGGAGGCCGGCCTAATCGCCGGCGCACCCTACGTTTTTTTAATTGTCTTTTCTCCGGGCGGTATCCAGCTAGTAGCGCTGGACATCAGTGACCCTGTGAACCCAATAGAAACAAGTGCGATCGAGGTTCCTTTTGGCCAATGGCAACACGCTGACGAACTAGCGCTGCACGGCACACGGCTTTACGCGATTCTCACAGGGCAATCCACCGGGATTTGGATCGTGGACGTTTCGGACCCCAGCGCTCCGAGAACGCTCGGTGCATCCGCTATTGAGGGCACATTCCCGGGGTTCAGGGGATTGGCTGTCTCAGGCGACATGGTGTATCTGGCCGGGTATGCCGGACTGAAGCTCTCGGACAACGTCGCCGCGCTACCCGGTAAGCCGGGGATGATTGCAGTGGATGTTTCGGATCCTGTCTCACCCCGCATAACGGACTCTCTGGTGGGTTCCATGTTTGGCAGCGACGCAAGAGTTATTGTCGAAGGTACAACAGCCTATCTGGTCGGCCCCACTGGATTGCATTTGGTGGACATCTCAAATCCAAGCGAGGCTATTGAAGTTGGCTTCATCCAGATTGGAGGAGATCCGCGACTTATCGAGGAAACGGTTATCTCGGCGTCGGGGGATCCAAGGACAGTTAGCCGAATTGTGGCCGCAGAAACAGCTGCCCTCGATGTCGCTATCATGGGAGAGATTGCGATTGTAGCAGCAGGCGCAGGAGGCCTTCGCGTCATCAGCGTCTCGGATACAAAAACTCCTTACGAGATAGGCTCCCTCCCAACGAAGTTCGCCAGGGAGGTTAGTGTATCAAGAAATCGCGCGTACCTGAGAAACCGGGATCGATCGCTGGAGAGTGCAAGCAGTGTATCCGTGATAGACTTGGCCCAACCCGACGAAAGCATGCTAATAACGTCCCTCGAACAGGCTACCCAGGTTGGAGGTTCCGTAGAATCGGCCGCACCTGATATATCGTTTCCAGCCTTCGTGCGGGACTTGTCAACCCGGCCTGGAGATTCAATGGTGGTATGGGCCGACCACATCTATTTGTCCGACATCTCCGAACTCCTAGTGATCGCGGGTAGTTCAGGGAAGGAGGATTGATTTTGCACGAATTGTTCCTAGCCGCGCGTATCGCGCTGGGCGCCATATTCCTGATGTCCGCTCTTCCAAAGCTCATGGAATTGAGCGAGTTCGCCGTCAGCGTGCAGAAATACCGCATCCTTCCTCGTTTCGTCGCCAGATGCTACGGATTAGCTCTCCCGTTTGTGGAGACGGGGACAGGCGCTCTCCTGTTCTTGGGGCTTTACACAGCTTGGTCTGGGCTAGCCTCCACTCTGATGATCCTCAGCTTCATGATAGCTGTTGGGATTGCCATAGTGCGGGGACAGAATCTAGGGAAGGTCTGAACAAAGCGCTGCCAGGCAGATGTTTTGATTGCCGGGTCCAGAAGCAGACTTTCCCTCGTGGTTTTTTGCCTTGTTTGTTGATGGTGCGGTTAATTTCGGCCCTTTGCCTCTCCTCCTCGGCCTCTTTGCGGCTTCAGTCCCGCTTTTGGGCCCACTACCCCCTGGTCAACCAACCAAGAGGCCCTTAGCCCACTTCAAGTTGGATAGCCCTAGCAACAGCGCCAGCCGTTCTGTGTTCTTGGCCAAGCCCCGGTAGCGTACCTTGGCGTAGCCCCATAGTCTCTTCACGTCCAGGAAGGGGTGTTCCACCTTGGCCCGGATAGAAGCCTTCGCCTTTTCCCCTATTGCCGCCGGATCCACCTGGTCCAGTTTCCGCCGCTGTCCCGGCTTCATTGCCACCTGCCACTGTACTGCCAACTCCAGATGCTCTTCCCGCTTCTGTACCCCGTGTAGCCGGCGTCTCCCCACACCTGCCTCTCCCCACCATGCAACAACCGGTGGGCCTGTGTCACGTCATGCACGTTGGCCGATGTGGTAGCGAAGCTGTGCGCCAAGCCCGTCTCCGAATCCACCCCAACGTGCAGCTTCATCCCGAAGTGATACTGGTTCCCCCTCTTCACCTGGCGCATCTCCGGGTCCCGCTGCCCGGTCCGGTTCTTGGTGGAGGGCGGCGCCTCTATGATGGTGGCGTCCACTATGGTCCCTTCCCTGAGCCGCAGACCTTGGGACGCCAGATGCTCGTTGATCTCCGCAAACAGCCCTTGTCCAAGATGGCGCTCTTCCAGCAGGTGGCGAAAGTGCAGGATGGCACTCTCATCAGGAATCGGCTCAGACAGCCGCAATCCCGCAAAGCGCTGCACTGACTCTGCCTCATACAGCAGGTCTTCCATCCCCGGATCACTCACGTTGTAGCAGAGCTGGACGATGTGGACCCGGAGCATCACCGACAGGGGGTAAGGCCGGCGACCCCGCTCCGCCTTAAAGTAGTGGGGCCGGATGCGCTCCTCCAACCTCTCCCAGGGAATATGGGAGTCGATTCGCTTCAGAAACACCTCCCTGCGGGTCTGCCTCTTCTTGTGCTGGTACTCCAAGTCGGCAAAGGTTGGCTGCTCCGTCATGCTCGCTCCCCCTTGGTATTGGCTGGCCTCAGTATGCCATAATCACAGCATTATTCAGAGGTTCCCTAGACTGTACTTGCTTTGGACTCCTCTACAAGCAGAGGGTAGGCTGGGTCACAATTGCTCGGGACAGTGTGCTGCTTCTCATGGCGCTTGCCGTCTTCCTGGGAGGTGATAAAGCTCCAACCGTTGGTTACATTATAGCCAATGCCAGACAGCCGCGATACGCGTTAGAGTTAGTGGCAATTGTGGTAATTTTCGCGGCCAGTCTCCTGCCGGGCTATCTACAGTACCGTATCTTGAGGAGAGCACGATCCTCTGACCACCGGTTCATTCGGGTGTAACCAGTGTACCTTTGCCACCAACACCTTCCAGTACTCCGTTTAACACCGCTATCCTCGATTGCTCTCTCATGGTCAACGTCAATCCTTTCATAGACTGACATTTTCATTGAACAATGAGCTACTGACATAATCATTGCACAATGTCAGACCCCATACACTATCTTGACTTTCGTCGACTGTGCTTATATAGTCCCTTAGTTGTAATTCCCGTTGGTTGAATGGGGATTGTGGATTGTGGAAGGTTGAGGCTGATTGTGTTATCATTAAGCGTAGCTTCCCTACAGGGGAAGTTGTCTTCTCTTATGCTGAGGGGCGCGCCCGAGTAGCGCAATGGCAGCGCAACCGACTTGTAATCGGTAGGTTGGTGGGTTCGAATCCCCTCTCGGGCTGTAAAGCAGCAAGGAGTAGATGGGACTGGGAGAGGAAAGGGGGCTTGGCTGCCCTTTCCGCTGATGATAGACTAGCATATACATATATTAGGAGGGGTGGGTGAGCGGCTAATACCACCAGACTGTAAATCTGGCGCCCGGAAGGGCTTCGTAGGTTCGAATCCTACCCCCTCCACCAGAGAGATCAAACAGAGAGATCAAAAATTTAGGAAACAGGGTTAGCCCACATAGCTCAGAGGTAGAGCACGTTCTTGGTAAGAACGGGGTCACCGGTTCAACTCCGGTTGTGGGCTCCAGGTGAAACGTTTAAGGAGGTAGACCCGGCATGGCAAAGAGGAGGTTTGAGCGCACAAAGCCCCATCTCAACGTGGGGACAATAGGTCATGTGGACCACGGCAAGACCACACTTACCTCGGCAATAACTATGGCGCTGAACAAGCAGGGCTTTGGGGGCACGGCGTTCAGGAGCTTTGACTCCATAGACAACGCCCCGGAGGAGAAGGCCCGCGGCGTCACAATTGCCATACAGCACGTGGAGTACGAGACCGCAAACAGGCACTACGCCCACGTGGACTGCCCCGGCCACGCGGACTACATCAAGAACATGATCACCGGCGCCGCCCAGATGGACGGAGCCATTCTGGTGGTGAGCGCCCCGGACGGCCCTATGCCACAGACGCGGGAGCACATCCTGTTGGCCCGCCAGGTGCAGGTGCCCAGCATCGTAGTCGCCCTCAACAAGGTGGATGCCATGGACGACCCCGAGCTGCTGGAACTGGTGGAGCTGGAGTTGCGCGATCTGCTGAGCAGCTACGGCTTCCCGGGGGACGACATCCCCATTGTGCGGGTAAGCGCTCTCAAGGCGCTTGAGGCGGACGGAGCGCCCGACTCGGAGTGGACCCAGGGGGTACTTGACCTGATGCAAGCAGTGGATGACTACATCCCCGTCCCAGAGCGCCCCAAGGACCAGCCCTTCCTGATGCCGGTAGAGGATGTGTTCGGCATCAAGGGCAGAGGCACGGTGGTGACCGGTCGCGTCGAGAGAGGCATGGTCAAGACCGGAGACGAGGTTGAGATCGTTGGGTTTGGGGAGGCCCGCAAGATAGTGGTGACCGGGGTGGAGATGTTCCACAAGACCCTGGACGAAGGCGAGCCCGGAGACGCGGTCGGCTGCCTCCTGCGGGGGATTGAGAGGACTGACATAGAGCGCGGGCAGGTGCTTGCCAAGGTGGGATCCATGAGGGCCAAGACGGAGGCCGATGCAGAGGTGTACGTCCTTGGAAGAGACGAGGGAGGCCGCCACACGCCGTTCTTCAACGGCTACAAGCCCCAGTTCTACATTCGCACCACGGACGTCACGGGCGAGATATACCTCCCGACAGGTGTGGAGATGGTCATGCCCGGAGACAACGTGAACATGAGGATCAAGCTCATCAGCCCCGTTGCCCTGGAGGAGCAGCTGCGCTTTGCCATTCGCGAGGGCGGCCGGACGGTGGGCTCCGGAGTTATAACCAAGGTGATAGACTAGACATGGCTAAGAGAAGAGGAGAGGTCAGGCCCATCATCACGCTGGCATGCAGCGACTGCCGGGAACGGAACTACACCACCGTGAAGAACCAACGCAGCGACCCGCAACGGCTGGAGCTTGCCAAGTACTGCCCCCGCTGCCGCCAACACAAGGCGCACAGAGAGGTAAGGTAGGCTGCCATGGCTAGGGCTCCCGTTAGACGAGCGCTGCGGCCGGCCGGCTCCGAGCCCGCCAAGCGAGGGTTCGGGTTGCAGTTCTTCCGCGAGACGGTCGGAGAGCTGCGGAGGGTGGTGTGGCCCACCAGGGAGCAGGCTACGCGGCTCACAATCCTGGTTATTATCATATCGGCGTTCGTGGGAATACTGCTGGGGGCTGTGGACTTGGGCTTTGGCCGGCTATTCAGATTCCTGATATAGGGCCGGAAGCCCATCTGCACGGAACCGCACATGACAACAATAGACGAACAAAAGGGGCGCTGGTACATCATCCACACCTACTCCGGACAGGAGGAGCGTGTGAAGAGGAACCTGGACCATCGCGTAGACTCCATGGACTTTCGTGAGAAGATATTCCAAGTGGTGGTGCCCACGGAGGAGGAGATAGAGATCAAGGGAGGACGCCGCAGGTCCGTACGGCGAAAGGTGTTCCCCGGCTATATCCTGATACAGATGGACATGGACGACGACAGCTGGCATGTGGTGCGTGAGACGCCCGGCGTGACCGGATTCGTCTCCGCGGAGGACGAAAAGGAACGGAGGCAAAAGCCCGTGCCCCTGGAGGAGCCGGAGGTGGAGCGAATCCTCAAGCAGATGGAATCGGAGGCCCCAAGGATGAGGGTGGGCTTCACCCTGGGACAAAGCGTGCGTATTACCGACGGCCCGTTCACCGACTTCATTGGGGTGGTGGACCAGGTAATAGCGGACAGGGGCAAGGTTAGCGTTCTAGTATCCTTCTTCGGCAGGGAGACGCCCGTTGAGTTGGACTTCCTCCAAGTGGAGAAACTGTAGGGAGACGTGAATGGCTAAGAAAGTGCGCGCCGTAGTCAAGCTTCAGATACCCGCGGGCAAGGCTACCCCCGCGCCCCCGGTTGGCCCCGCCCTGGGCCAGCACGGCGTGAACATTATGGCCTTTGTAAAGGACTACAATGAGCAGACCTCCAACAGGGAGGGATCCATTGTCCCGGTGCACATAACCGTGTACGAAGACAGGTCTTTCACCTTCGTCACGAGGACGCCCCCGGCGTCCGACCTGATACGCAGGTCGGCGGGCATTGAAAAGGGCAGCCAGTCAGCCGGCAGCCAGCCCGCAGGCAGTGTGTCCAGGGACGCGGTGCGGGAGATAGCCCAGATGAAGCTGGTTGACCTGAACGCCCCGGACATAGAGGCAGCCATGAAGGTGATCGAAGGAACCGCCCGGAGCATGGGCGTTCAGATAGAAGACTAGACAAGAGGACACAGCAGGCCATGAGAAAACACGGCAAGCAGTACCGGGAAGCAGACCAAGCGGTTGACCACGACAGGACCTACTCGCCAAGCGAGGCCCTTGACTTGGCCAAAGAGACGTCCCGGGCGAAGTTCGATGAGACGGTGGAGCTTCACCTGCGCACAGGCTCAGACCCCCGCCACGCAGACCAACTGGTAAGGGGCGTTGCCCTCCTCCCACATGGGCTGGGCAAGGAGATTCGGGTACTGGTCTTCGCCGCAGGCGAGGCGGCCGGCGCCGCTCACCAGGCGGGCGCCGACTACGTTGGAGACGACGACCTAGTGCAGAGGATCGAGGGAGGCTGGCTGGGTTTTGACGTGGCAATGGCTACTCCGGACCTGATGGGCAAGATTGGCCGTCTGGGGCGCGTTCTTGGCCGTCGCGGCCTGATGCCCAACCCCAGGGCGGGCACCGTGGTGCAACCCCAAGACTTCGCCAGGGCAATACAGGAGGCCAAGCAAGGGAGGGTAGAGTTTCGCCTGGACCGCACGGCGATAATTCACGCGCCCCTGGGCAAGGTGAGCTTTGACACGCAGCAACTCCTGGAGAACATGAACTCGCTGCTGTCCACGGTGGTCAGGGCTCGTCCGCCGGCTGTGAAGGGGCAGTTTATCAAGACTGCGTATCTAACCACCACCATGGGGCCCGGCATAAAGCTGGATGTTCCCAGGATGTTGGCAATGAGCGACTAGCGCTAACAACGCGTCGCCGTAGAAAGCGGGCGGCCTTCAGGCCTTAATCCGTGAAACGGACCCGCCGAGGCAGAACGTAAGGGACTAATCAAGGTCGCCACGGAAGTGGGGCTCCCCGATGTTCTGACTCGAGGAGCCCCAAGCTATTAGAGGAGCGTTATGCCAACTCCAAAGAAAGAGAGTCAGATAGAGGAGATACGGTCCAGGCTCAGCCGGTGTACCATTGCGATTGCCACCGGGTATCAGGGCGTGACCGCATCCAACATGACGGACCTGCGAGCGCGGCTGAGGGAGCAGGGAATAGAGTACCGGGTCATCAAGAACACCCTTACCATCAGGGCCGCCAACGCGCTGGGTAAAGAGGGGATGGGCAGCGTACTGATAGGCCCCACGGCCCTGGCCTTTGGCTACGGAGACGCAACGGCAGCCGCCAAGGGGATCCAGGCGTACATTACGTCTACCAGGTCGCCACTGGTTATTCAAGGGGCGGTTATGGATGGGAGGGTCCTCACGGCGGGCCAAGTTGTGGAGCTGGCCACACTGCCGCCAAGAGAGGAGCTTCTGGCCCGGCTGCTGGGACAGATGCAGGCGCCCATTACGGGCCTGGTTACGGCGCTCAGCGGCCCTCTAAGGGGCTTTATCACCGTCCTGCAACGCGCATCCGAGCAGGGGCAACCGGAGGCCGGAGCATCCACCGCCGACGCGGAGGCGAGTCCCTAGCCGGACGCCACAGCCGATATTCCATTTCATCTTAAGGAGGAGAAGACCATGACCAAGGACGAGATTCTGGAGGCCGTAAAAGAGATGCCGGTGCTGGAGCTGGCGGAGCTGGTGAAGATGCTGGAGGAGGAGTTCGGCGTCAGCGCGTCAGCGCCCATGTCGATGATGGCGGCCCCCGTCGGAGCGCTGGCCGGCACGGTCGTAGCAGAGGTGGAGGAGAAGACGGAGTTCGACGTTATCATCAAGGAGATAGGCCCCAACAAGATAAACGTCATCAAAGGGGTGAGAGAGGTCACCACCCTGGGTCTCAAGGAAGCCAAGGACCTGGTGGAGGGCGCGCCCCAGGCCGTGAAAGAGGGCATTCCCAAGGACGACGCCGAAAAGGTCAAGGCCAAGCTGGAAGAGGCCGGCGCGGTGGTAGTAGTACAGTAGAGCGCGTGCAAGCGCTTGCGCGCTCCAGGTTATGAGAGTACGCGCGCCATCCGAAAGCCATCCCGCTGGGAGGAAGCCATGAACCGCCGCAAGGACAGGGAGCTCTACCAGACCGTGCGGCGCACAGACCCCGACTACCGGGGGGATATCTGCTTCTGCTCTGGCTGTCTTGCGCTGCGGGACGAGGAAACGCAGGACGCCGGACCCGGCGGGCCGGAACCCCCGCAAGAGTGATAACGGGTTGTGAGCATGACCCCAGACAGCGGACCGCCCGAGTATCACGTCAACAAGCTCAGAGACCTCCCGACAGCGGATCGGCCAAGGGAGCGGCTTCTCAACTACGGGCCGGAACATTTGAGTTCAGCCGAGCTCCTGGCCATCGTCCTACGCACCGGAACCCCCTCTGAGAACGTACTCAACCTTAGCATTCGTCTGCTGTCCCAATTTGGCGGGCTGGCAGGGCTGGAAAAGGCCAACCTGTCTGAGTTGACGCGCATACACGGCTTTGGAGAGGCCAAGACAGCCCAACTGAAGGCGGCATTGGAGTTGGGAAAGCGCCTTAAATCGCTACGGCAAGACGAGCGTCCAACCATCAACTCCCCGGAAGACATGGCAAATCTCCTTCAGTCGGAAATGGCGTTCCTGGAGCAAGAATGCCTGAGGGTGGTGATGCTCAACACCCGAAATCACGTCCTGGGGATACCGGAGGTGTACCGCGGCAACGTAAACTCCGCCATCGTCAGAGCCGGCGAGGTCCTGCGGGAGGCGGTACGCTCAAACGCCACCGGGGTAATCGTGGTGCACAACCACCCATCGGGAGACCCAACGCCCAGCAGTGAGGACATACAGGTCACGCGGCAGCTTGCGGAGGCCGGCAAGCTCCTGGACATAGAGGTCATGGACCACGTTGTGGTGGCCCAGAACGGGTTCGTTAGCCTGAAGAGGAACGGACTGTGGGGCTGAGCGCGGGAAGCCCTCCGGGTCCCGGCCCCGTGCGCCGTATGGCTATACACATGGAGGCAAGTCTTGGCTGAGAAGGTCTGCGCCCAGTGCGGCCAGCTGAACCGGAGCCACGCCAACTACTGCTCCGCGTGCGGGGCGCATGGCTTTGCAGAGGTTACCCTGGAGCAGGGGGAGGCCGGTCCGGCGTACCAGCCGCTCACCCCCGAGAGCTACGCTCTGCGCCTGAGTATAGCGCGCATCATCATACTATCCATAGTGACGTCCGGTTTGTACGTCTTCTACTGGCTTTACCTGACGTGGAAGCATCTTCAGAGCGAGACCGGAGACCTCCACTACCCCTTCTGGCACGCCCTGACCTTTCTGGTCCCCGTCTATGGCCTGTTCCGCATCCACAAGCATGTGGCGGTGATACAGGCTGTGTCGCAGAGGGCAGGGGTAGAGGCGCTCCTTACCCCCGCGCTGGCCGTGACAATGTTGGCTCTCTACTGGCTGATGGCCATGCTCTCCGCTAATTCAGAGAGCTTCGGCACGTTTGTAATCCTGAATCTCATACGGCTTGCCCTTATCACCACCGTCATCGTTCGAGCTCAAACCACGCTCAACAACTACTGGAGCAGCGTCAAGGGGGACACGCTTGCCCGCGTCCCTTTTGGATCCGGAGAGGTGAAATTTGTAGCGCTGGTGCTAGTCATGCAGTTGACCCTGACCCTCTTCCTGGGGAGCGGCGCCCCTACTCCCTAGACCATCGCCAGGGCATACGGCGCACGTCGGGCCACATCGGCTGCCCGGTGGCCTTGAGGTACAGGGCCACGACCAGTATCCCGGATATGAACCCTCCTATGTGCGCCCAATAGGCCACGCCTCCACCCGTCGACCCCAGGGAGCCCAGGCCGGGGAGGAGATTCTGCAGCAAGAGCCAGAACCCCAGCAGGAAAAGGGCCGGCACCCTTATGACCGTGATGATGAACGCTATAACCAGAGTGTTGATCCGGTGATAGGGGTACAGCAAGATGTACGCCCCCAGGATGCCTGCTATGGCCCCGCTGGCTCCAATTACGGGAACCCGGCTATCGGTGTCGATTGCTACGTGAGCCCAGGTGGCGGCCACGCCGCAGATCAGGTAGAAGGCCAGGTACGTCAGGTGGCCCAGCCTGTTCTCGATGTTGTCGCCGAAGACCCACAGGTAGAGCATGTTCCCCGCGAAGTGTATGAACCCGCCGTGTATGAACATGGCGGTGAACATGGTCAGCCAGGCCGGGTTGAGAGCATCCAGAGGCACGACTTCTCCTCGGCATAAAAGGCCGCCGGAGGAGGCGCGAAGGATCTGCCCATCGCATACGGGGCCAAACTCACTCACCCCCTGGATCAGCTTGACGGGGATCAAGCCCCACTCGTAATAGAGCCTGGTCTGCCCTAAATCGCCCAGGGTCATCTCGTAGAGGAACACCACCGCGTTGATGGCTATGAGCGCCATTGTCACGTACGGCTGGGTACGCCGGTTGACCTCCGGGTCTGAGAGGGGTATCACGGCAAATCCCCCTGGTGGCAGCGCCTCGCAGCCGGCGCGTGGCGCGCACGCCTGTGGTTGAATCTACGATACTCCATTGTGACGCCCCTTCGACCTCACCACAAAGATACGCCGGTATGATAGCACACCGCCCGCGTGAAGCGAGGCTCGTGGCGGAATATCGCTCTTCCACACGGTCAAACCTATTGACAAAAGCCTTTGGTGGGATTTAGCATCTCAACGCCATGCTTGAATTAGATGAAGTGGGTCGGTGACCCTGCCGGGGGTAGCAGTACGCTTTAATGCCCGAGTCTCCGTTTGGGACTCGGGATTATTTATGCACGGCGAGTTGATACCCTGCCGACAAAGGATGAATATCCATGACTGACATACAGTCAACTGCCCTATCCAGGGAGTGGAGGGCCGGCCGCCTTGGGAATTCGGCCATATTTTAGGAGGGAGCCGCAATGCTGACCCAGGTTACTCCGCCACCCAAGTCCATGGAGGACTACCGTCCTCTGGTAGGCAACGAACAGGTAGATGAGGTCTACAAGCTGATAGAGCCTCTCCGGGGCGCAAGAGTCCTCCATATCAACTCCACCGCCCAGGGAGGCGGCGTTGCCGAGCTGCTCACCTTCCTGGTCCCCCTTATGAACGACGTGGGCATACACACCGAGTGGCAGGTCATGCAGGGCGCCGATGAGTTCTACCAGGTCTCCAAGGCCCTCCACAACAGCCTTCAAGGAATGGACATACCATGGACACCCGATATGTGGGAGACCTGGAAGCGTTACAACCGCCTCAACGCCGAACTCTTCGAGGGCGATTATGACTTTGTGGTTGTCCATGACCCTCAGCCCGCCGGCATGCTGCACTTTCTCAAGGAGTCCGGCGCTGCCTCCAACGGCGCCCATTGGATCTGGCGCTGCCACATCGATTCCACGTACTCACAGCCGGAAGCCTGGAGCTTCTTGACGCCCTACCTGAACTCCTACGAGACGGCCGTCTTCACACTCAAGAAGTTCGCGAAGCAAGGCCTGACGGGACCCCGGATATCGGTGATCCCGCCCGCTATAGACCCGCTCAGCGAGAAGAACACCCCCGTTTCGCATGAGGCCGTCCGGGAGACGCTGACGCGCTTCAACGTGGACCCTGAGCGCCCCATGATACTCCAGGCATCCCGGATGGACGCCTGGAAGGACCCAATGGGCGTCCTGGAGGCCTACCACCGTATAAAGCCCCAGGTCCCGGGCCTCCAGCTTGTGTTCCTCGTGGCCATTGCCGACGACGACCCGGAGGGTTGGGCGTACTACGACCAGACCGTAAGCGCGGCCGGAGGCGACCCTGACATCCACATCCTGCCAAATATACTGAACGGCATCGGCAACCCGGAGGTCAACGCCTTCCAGACCGGAGCCCGGGTGGTGATTCAAAAATCCATCAGAGAAGGTTTCGCCCTGTCTGTAACAGAGGCCCTGTGGAAGGGGCGCCCTGTGGTCGGCGGCAGGGCCGGAGGCATACCACTCCAGGTGATTCACGGAAAGACCGGCTACCTGGCAAGCTCCCCCAAGGAGTGCGCCAAGTGGGTCCTCCACCTGCTTCAAAACCCGGAGCAGGCGGACCGGCTCGCGCTCCAGGGAAGAGAGCACGTCCGGCGTAACTTCCTGGTCACCCGCTACGTAAGGGACTGGGTGAAGGCCTTCCGCGCCCTGGACGGCAGCAGCGAGAAGCTCCTTAGCAGGAGCTATAGCACGGCTGTAGTCGAGGCCGCCGGAGGGGTGTAACCAGGTTCACGCTTGCCGTGCAGAGCCGGGAGCGGCATCTCCGCGGGACGGGTATTGCTATTTCCCGCATATATGGTATGGTAGGCAAGGTTGTGACTCCAAAAGCCTAGTGTGGCCTGAGCAACGCAAGAAAGGCTAATCGATAATAGTATGTTCGAACCGGGTGGTGGACAACGCCAGAGGCCTGAGATACAGGTAGAGGAGGCACTAAAGGGCATAGGCTCCGGCATCAACAACGTGATGCAGCGCCTGGGGGGCGGCGGCGTCAAGCTGATAATCATAGGCGTGATAGCCTTGGCGATTGTCGTATGGCTGGGCAGCGGCGTCTACCAGGTGGGGCCACGAGAGCAGGCGGCCCTGCAGTTCTTCGGCAAATTCACCTCCACGGAAGGCCCAGGCCTCAAGTGGTACTTCCCCACGCCCATAGGGAAGCGCACCATTGTGGACGTGGACGTGAACAGAAACATGGAGTTGGGGTTCTTCACCACCGGAACCGGGGCCGTCAGCGACCAGGCCGTAGAAGCGCTGATGATCACCGGAGACCTGAACATCGTCAACGTCCAGATGGTGGTGCAGTACCGTATAGCGGACTTGGAGAAGTTCCTGTTCCGCGTGGATGACCCCGGAGACGTGCTGCGTGACGTGCAACGCGGGAACCCTGAGGGGCGCACCCTGAAAGACGCTACAGAGGCGGCCCTGCGCCAGGTGGTGGGACAGCGCAGCATTGACGATACCCTTGTGACCGGCAGGGAGCAGGTGCAAGCCGACACCAGATCGCTGCTCCAGCAG
The DNA here is from genome assembly GCA_965221925.1 of Dehalococcoidia bacterium. Lineage (GTDB taxonomy): Bacteria > Chloroflexota > Dehalococcoidia > Lucifugimonadales > UBA2985 > JAPPHY01. The sequence continues at coordinate 2,319,540 of OZ244924.1, forward strand.
ATCCTGAACGACTACGACACGGGAATTGAGGTCCTGAACGTGGCGCTCCAGACGGTGCGCCCACCCGACCAGGTCCGGGCCGCATTCGACGATGTGGTCAACGCCAGGGTAGACCAGGAGAGCCGCATCAACGAGGCCAACGCTTACGAGCAGGACCGGGTCCCCAGGGCCTTGGGTCTCGCCCAGCAGACGGTCCAGAGCGCAGAGGCCTTCAAAGCGGAACAAATAGCCAGGGCCACCGGTGAGGCTGATCGGTTCATATCCGTTCTGGAGGAGTACCAGAAGTCCAGGGACGTCACCCGCCAGCGCCTGTACCTGGAGGCTATGGAAGAGATACTCCCCGGCATCACCATGTTCATATTGGCTGAAGACAGCGGCGGCAACCTGCTGCAATTCCTTCCATTGACGGATGAGACAACGCCATGAAGATTGTTGGAATGATCCTGGGTGTCCTGATACTCGTGTCCGTCATGGCCCAGTTGGTCGGCTTCGGCGTATTCTATACTGTGGACGAGACGGAGTACGTGGTGATCACGCAATTCGGAGAGGTCCAGAGGACAATCACCGCCCCGGGCCTCGGGTTCAAGTCCCCGATAGAGACCACGGTCCGATTCGACAAGAGGTTGCTGCGGATTGACGTGCCATCAGCAGGAATGCCTGACAGGGATAGCCAGTTCCTGGAGATAGACGCCTACATACGCTACAAGATCAGGGACCCAAGGCTGTTCCTGCAGAACCTGCGTGACGAGTCCACCGCAGGGTTGCGCATCGGCAACCTGGCAATCTCCGCCATCCGCGATGAGGTGGGTCTGAGAGACCGGAAGGACATCATAGGCGGTGAGCCCCTGACCTTGGAGGACGGCACCATTATCGTAGACCCCAGGGAAACCGAGGAGGGTATCCCCACCAGGGAAGCCATGCTGCAAAAGGTCCTCATTGACCTCAGGGAGCGTGTGGAAAGCAACATGTTTGGGGTGGACATCCTTGATGTGCGCATAAAGCGAGCCGACTTCCCGGCGGCGGCGGAAAACAGCGTGTTCGAACGCATGAGATCGGAGCGCTCCGTTCAGGCTCAGAGGCTGCGGGCCGAGGGTGAGGAGCAGTATCTCACCATCACCGCCGACGTGGACAGACAGGTGAGGATAATTGGAGCCAACGCCGAGCGAGACGCCAACATCCTGAGAGGTGAGGGCGAAGCCGAGGCCATCCAAATCCTGGCCGATGCCTTGGAGCGCGACCCTGAGTTCTTTGCCTTCAGGCGCAGCCTGGAAGCCTACGGCAACTTCCTTGAGGAAGGCACCACACTGGTTCTATCCGCCGATAACGACCTGTTCAACTACCTGCAGGGGCCGAGCAGCGAGCCGGACGGCGAATAGCCATGGATTCAGACCAGGCAGCCCAGTAAGAGAACCGGCCGCCTTCCGACGCTCCTCTTCCCTACTCCCCGCGGCCTTGGCTATTAAGGGCAACCATTCCTGCCCCCGAGCAGGAATCCATCCCCCCTCCCCCTTCTGGTTGCCAGCGGACGCGGGCATGACGACGGCGCTCGCGCCCCGCTCGTATGGTTCTACAGGTTCACCACGAACGAGGCTTATCTATCCGTTCGCCCTGAGCATGTCAGAAGAGCGTGAGCGGGAACCAACCCCCCTCCGTCATTGCTGCGAAAGCAAGGCTGGCGCGGTGTTGGATACGGGGCGCCTCATAGTAAGAGGCGGTTGACCCCTGCTCCCCGTTTTCACGAGGACAAGCTTCGCAGGGGTGGTTACGGTGGAGCGCGGCCTTGGCTATTAAGGGCAACCATTCCTGCCCCCGAGCAGGAATCCATCCCCCCTCCCCCTTCTGGTTGCCCGCGGACGCGGGCATGACGACGGCGCTCGCGCCCCGCTCGTATGGTTCGACAGGTTCACCACGAACGGGCAAGGGATGTGAGGGGCTGCAGACCCTACAGACCGTGGATGGGAAATATACGGTTCTCCACCTCACGCGCCACCTCTTCGGCGAACCGCCGGGCCCGCGACAGGATGCTGGGGTCTACGCGCGGCCCCTCCGCGTCCCTGAGGAGGCTCAGTCCGTACCGCTCACGGTACTCCCGCGGAATCTCGTCGGGCCACTCCTCCCCCAGCATGACCCCATAGTCCAGGGTCCACCCGCGAGCCACTGCGGATACGTCATAGCCTCCGCCTCCAAAGGCAAGCCACCTGGGGCACAGCTTCCCCAGCTCCTCAACCAACCTGGCGTGCCCCTGAACCGTGAGGCCAAGCTGGGTTATGGGGTCGCGGAAGTGGGGGTCCATGCCCAGCTGTGTAGCCAGGACATCGGGGTTGAACGTCTTGACGAGTGGGATGACCACGCTATTCAGCGCCCACAGGTATATCTCATCATTGGTGTAGGGATAGAGAGGGAGGTTTACGGAGTAGCCAAGGCCCCTGCCGGCGCCCATCTCCTCCACGAAACCCGTGCCTGGGAAGAGATAGTCCCCGGACTGGTGCAGCGATATGGTCATCGCTTGGTCGGAGTCGTAGAAGGCGTGCTGCACCCCGTCGCCGTGGTGGGCGTCGATGTCCACGTAGGCCACCCGGAGTCCCCGCTCCAGCAGGTACTTGATGGCTATGACCGGGTCATTGAATACGCAGAACCCTGACGCCCGGTTGGGCATGGCGTGATGAAGCCCTCCGGAGCAGTTGAAGGCCGCTTCAACCAGGCCCTCGGCCAGCATCTCGGCGGCCGTCAGGGAGGCCCCTGTAGACCAGGTTGAGGCTTCGTACATGCCGGGGAAGACTGGGTTATCGCCGTGGTCGCTGAAGTTGTAATCGGCCGGGTTGTAGACGTTCTCCCCGCGGCTCAGGCTCTGAACGGCGTTGACGTAGTCCCTGGCGTGGAAGGTCTCTATCTCATCCTCCGTGGCCCTGCGCGGCTCCACAAAGAGGGCGTTGGGCAGGCCAAAGGCCCCGTAGGACTCCAGGAGCTCGTAGGTGTAGCGGAGCCGCGTGGGAACCATCACGTGGTCGTCTCTGAGAACGTGGCGAGACAGCACGTCATGGTAGACGAAGGCGGCGCGTCGACTCACCATCGGACATCTCCTGTACCGGCGTCCACCACACGGCGAAACCGCTTCCCGGAACACCGGACTTGAACGATGGTGAACTTGCGCGCGGTCATCGGCTCCTCCCGCCCCATCATACGAGTCCCGGAGGGTGTGCGCAAACGGTCGCAGAGGGAACGCTAGGAAGGCCCGCATCGAGATAGAGCCGACAGGCAAGAATCGTAGTACAATTGGAGACTGAGACGGAGGCGCCGTCACCGGGTGGATGGAGCCTTCCATCGCCGATACGCCCCACGGGTTCCACCGTGGCGCCAGGAGGCAGGACATAGACAGCAAGCGTCTGGAGGAGCTACTCATACAGGTGCAGCAGGGTCGGTTGGACGTGGGAGAAGCGCTGAACAGGCTGCGCACCCTTCCCTACGAGGACCTGGGGTTTGCCAAGCTGGACCACCACAGAGACCTTCGCACCGGCTTTCCGGAGGTTATCTATGCCCCCGGCAAGACCCTGGAGCAGCTGACTAGAATTGCACGGAGCATGGCGGAGTCCTCCTCCAGGACGCTCATAACCAGGGCGGGGCCGGAGGCGTATGCGGCCGTCAGAGAGGAGCTGCCGGAGGCCCGCTACAATCCGCTGGCCAGGGCAATAGTGGTGAGACGGGACAAACCGGCCCCTCCGACGCCCGGCGTACTGATAGTGGCCGCAGGCACCGCAGACCTGCCGGTGGCGGAGGAGGCGGCCGTGACCGCGGAGCTAATGGACAGCGGCGTGGAACGGCTGTGGGACGTGGGGGTGGCGGGGATTCACCGACTGCTGGAGCGTCTGCCTCTATTGCAGGAGGCCAGGGTTGTGGTGGCCGTGGCCGGGATGGAGGGCGCCCTGCCGAGCGTGGTCGGCGGGCTGGTGTCGGCGCCGGTCATCGCCGTACCCACCAGCGTGGGGTACGGGGCCAGCTTCCAGGGGCTTGCCGCCCTGCTTGCCATGCTCAACGCATGCAGCCCCGGGATTGCGGTTGTGAACATAGACAACGGGTTTGGCGCGGGCTACATGGCGGGCATGATCAACCTCTCCTCGCCGCCCGGCGCGCCCGCGTAGCGGGTAATCCATCATTCAAGCAAGCAGGGGGCCGTGTAAACCCGGTCCCCTGCAACTGCCGATCTTACAGATTCTTGGCCCCGGAGACGCGACCCTAAGGCGTGACCTCAAAGACGCCGTGCATGGTGACATTGTGGGCGGGGAAGGTGCACACGAACTCATAGACGCCAGGTTCGGGGGCCGCGAACGTGACCGTTCCGGTCTCCCCGGGGTCGATAAGCCCGATGCTGGCTATCACGTCAGGGTCGTCCGGCATGAGCCAGTCGGTAGTTGGCGCCAATACCCCTCTGGTTGTCACGTCGTCCTTGGTCCCTTGCTTGACCAGGGCCCAGTTATGCTGCTGCGCGTTAGCGTGATTGCTGAACTCCACTCTCACCGTGGAGCCGGCTTTGACCGTGAGCATATCCGTATCGAACAGCAATTCGTCGCTGCGCACGGAGCCCAGCGTCAGGACTGCTTCGTTGCCTGTCGGGGCGGAGGTGGTAGCCGCAGGCGTAGTCGCGGCGGGCATGTCGGTTGGCTCTACCACTGCCGCCGTCGTTGCTGTTGGAGCCGTCGTGGCCGCGGGGGCGGTGGTGGCCGTTGGATCCTCGCCACCCCCTCCGCATGCAAAGCCCACGATGGCTACAATTGCTATTGCTGCGTATATGACCCACTCTTTTCTCATTTTCCCTCCTCATCGGAAACCGCATCAAATTAAAGGCTAACTCTGCAGATGGCTCTTGGAGGCCGTTTGCAAACGTGAAGTGTATCACAGCGCGCGGGTGTGTTCAATACATCACAATGTTGGGTATTCTTGATGTTTGTTGGCAATGCCAATGTTGGTTGGAACGCCACTCCCCTACCGCTCACATGGTTCGATATGCTCAGGATGAACGGGATTGAGGGAGTCTGCTTTCGAGATGTAAACGCCGCGGCCGTCCGTTGCCTGGGATTCTTCGTCGCGGGGTTCCTCAGAATGACGGGAGGCGTGTTGCCAAGCCGGTCAGAGTGTCCGTGGATTCCTGCGGACGGAGGAATGGTCGCACGTTTCCGTCATTGTGAACGCAGTGAAAGATCCCGAGCGTCCGCCGGAACCGTAGACCTCTCTCCTGGATTCCCGCTCGTGGGCGGGAATGACGATGGGGCCTCGTAGGGGCGGTTCGCGAACCGCCCCTACATCGCGATGGCAACCGACTTTGGCTGTGGACATGGCGGCGGCCGTCCGTTGCCTGGGATTCTTCGTTGCGGGGTTCCTCAGAATGACGGGAGGCGTGTTGCCAAGCCGGTCAGAGTGTCCGTGGATTCCTGTTTTCGGAGATCTTTGCATAACCCCTGGTATTAGGGGAAAATACGGAGGAAGAGTCCCAAGGAGTCAGGAGGGAGCGATGCACCGAGAGATGGGGCATCGAGGTCTAGCGGAATCGTTGTTGCGGGAGGGGTTGGGCCAGAACCATCGTCTGGAGCGTATCTCTCAGATAGTGGATTGGGAGCGGTTCGAAGGGTTGGTGGCTGACATATACTCGGCCAGAGAGGGGAGGCCCAGCTATCCGCCGCTGACGATGGTGAAGGCGCTACTTTTGGAGCGGTGGTACAACCTGTCGGACCCGGAGATGGAGGAGGCTCTTGGGGACCGGATCTCCTTCTGTCGCTTCGTGGGGTCGGATCTCCAGGATGATACCCCTGATCACTCTACCATCAGTCGTTTTCGCGGTGCATTGGAAGAGCGTGGGTTGAGCGAGAGGCTGTTCCAGGAGTTGAGGGAGCAGTTGGAGAGGCTGGGGCTGGTGTTGAAGCAGGGGACGCTGATGGACGCCACGCTGGTGGAGGCGCAGGTGAAGAAGCCGCCCATGTCGGCGGGTCGTGGAGCAAAGAGTCCGACGGACCCTGATGCGGAGTGGAGTGGGGGTCGGCCTGGCAGGCGGTCGCACTTTGGCTACAAGGTGCGCGTGGGGGTGGATGCTGGGAGTGGGCTGGTGCGGAGGGCTAAGCTGACCTCGGCCAGGGTGTATGAGAGTGCGGTGGCCGATGAGTTGGTGAGTTGTGACGAGGGAGAGGTGTACGGAGACAGGGCCTATGAGTCCAGGAGGAGGCGGGAGTGGCTGAAGTCTCAGGGTATCAACGACATGATCATGCACCGTTCTCACAAGCATCAGAGGGAGTTGCCCGAGTGGCAAAAGCTGCACAACGAACTGATACGGCCTCGACGGGCCTTGGTGGAGAAGGTGTTCGGGACCCTGAAACGCAGCTACGGGTACAGCAGGGTGCGCTATCGGGGTCTGGGGCGTAACGCACTGGAGATGTGGTTCAAGCTCATGGCCTACAATCTGAGGAAGGCTGCCAAATTGTCCCTGTAGCCCGGCTCCAGGGTAGTCCGGCGGGACAACTCCACCTAAAAAAACGAAAGTCATGACTCAGACTGCCTTGCCCAGAGCGCCAATAAGCTCATTCTTACTTCCAGAAACCTCCTTTCGAGGGACTCCTCTGAGTTATGCAAAGGTCTCCGAAAGCAGGAATCCAGGGCTGAGGCGAGCGGGGCCCCTGCTCCCGCTCGTCCTGAGCTTGTCGAAGGGGCCTGAGTGGGAGGTGGTTAGGGTCAGACATATGTCGGACACTGGCGAGAGAGATGAAAGGTGGGTGTGCTGGTGAAAGAAGTCCCGGCTTCTTGTATAATATGGCGGTGTTGACTGAACTAACGCCCGTGGAGTGGGACCGAGAGTCCGTCAGGCTGCTGGACCAGAGCCGCTTGCCCTGGGAGGAGGCCTTCCTGGAGTTGAGGACTGTGGAGGAGGTCGGCCGGGCGGTACGGGAGATGCGGGTCAGGGGCGCGCCGGCCATCGGCGTGACCGCCGCCTACGGCATGGCGCTGGCCGCCGCCGGCCTGGAGGCCGCGGACCGGGAGTCCAACCTTGCCGTCCTTCGAGAGGCAGCGCGGGAGTTGGCCACCGCCCGGCCAACCGCCGTCAACCTGCAATGGGCCGTGGACCGGATGATGCGAGCGGCAGAGCAATCGGCCCAAGGCGCCGATTTGAGGGCCATCCTTCTCGCAGAGGCCCGTACGATACACCACGAGACCAGGGAGTCCGACCTACGGCTGAGCGAGTTCGGCGCATCCCTCATACCCCCGGACTCCTCCGTGCTGACACATTGCAATACCGGCGCGCTCGCCACCGGCGGGTACGGCACAGCCCTGGGAGTCATCCGGCGCGGGTGGGAGGAGGGCCGTATCAAGCAGGCGCTGGCTACCGAGACCCGCCCCTGGCTTCAGGGAGCGCGCCTCACCACCTGGGAGCTGACCCGGCTGGGCATACCAGTAACCCTGATCGTTGACTCCGCAGCCGGATACCTGATGGACCGCGGCCTGGTCCAGTGCGTCATTACCGGCGCGGACAGGGTCGCCGCCAACGGGGACACGGCCAACAAGATAGGCACCCTCTCTCTGGCGATCCTGTCCCACCAGTACGGCATCCCCTTCTACGTCGCGGCGCCAGTCAGCACCATCGACCTGAGCATAGCGTCCGGCGATGAAATCCCCATAGAGGAGCGGGCGGCTGCGGAGGTGACCGGTTACGGGGCGACTCAGACCGCGCCGGCGGATACTCACGCTTGGAACCCCGCCTTCGACGTAACCCACAGCCGGTACATTGCGGCGATTATCACCGACTGCGGCATAGCCCACGCGCCCTACGAGGAGTCGCTGCGAAGGCTGGTGAGCGGTGGCTGAGGCTACGATAGGCGTGATAGGCGGCACGGGCCTCTACCGGATAGAGGGCCTGCAGGACGCGGAGGAGGTCTACCCCGACACGCCCTTCGGCAAGCCCAGCGACGCTATTGTGATCGGCACGCTCAACGGCGTCGGCGTCGCCTTCCTGCCGAGGCACGGTCGGGGACACCGGCTGATGCCGTCGGAGATACCATCCAGGGCCAACGTCTACGCCCTGAAGTCCCTGGGCGTGGAGCGGGTCATATCCGTCAGCGCGGTGGGGAGTCTCAGGGAGGACGTACGCCCGTTGGACATGATAGTCCCGGACCAGCTCATCGACAGGACCGTAGGCAGGCCAAGCACCTTCTTCGGAGACGGCCTGATCGCCCACGTCGGCATGGCCGACCCATTCTGCCCGGAGATGAGAGGCATTCTGTACAACAGCGCCTCCGAGATGGGCGCGCGGGCGCATCCATTGGGCACGTTCGTTATCATCAACGGCCCCCAGTTCTCCACCAGGGCGGAGTCGCACATGTACCGCTCCTGGGGCGCGGACATCATCGGTATGACGGCCCTGCCGGAGGCCAAACTCGCCAGGGAAGCGGAGATGTGCTACTCTATACTTGCCTGCTCCACCGACTACGACTGCTGGCATGAGAGCGCGGAACCGGTGACGGTGGAGATGGTGGTGGAGAACCTGACGAAGAACACCGCCGTATCGAAGGCTATCCTTGCGGACGTGATAACCGGAGTGGGTCCGGCCCAGGATTGCTCCTGCGGCTCCGCTCTGAAGAACGCGATTGTGACCGACAGAGCAGTAGTCACCCAGGAAGCCATCGACAGGCTGGCGCTACTGGTGGGCAAGTACATTTAACCTGATACTTAATCGGAGGCGCTTCAATATGGCAAGACAAGACCCCGGGGAACCATATTTCAGAGTGAGCTTGGAAGAGGCCAAGGGTATGCTGGACGGCGGGAACGCAGTTGTTATAGACGTGCGCAGGCCGGACGAGTGGGCGACAGGCCACGTTGCGGGGGCGACGCACATACCGGTGGATGACGTGCTGTCCCGCATCGACGAGCTGCCGCAGGACAAGGACCTGCTGTTCATCTGCGCGATGGGCGTTCGCAGTGGCTTGGCGTGCGAGATGGCCGCCGCCATGGACATCGACGTGGAGCGGCTGTACAACATTGAGGATGGCACCGCGGCCTGGATAGAGAAAGGCCTCCCGTCGGAGCAGGGCTAGGCGAGGATCCGGGTAGCGGGCCCGCTCACCACCGTGTGAAGTACGGAGCTTGCCCCGCACTTGATGCGTGGGCAATGGGCAGGCTATGAGCTGCCACCATCCCCGTTCGTGGTGAGCTGACCTACCTTACTTATCCGTTCGTGGTGAGCTGACCTGCCTTACTTACCCGTTCGTGGTGAGCTGACCTGCCTTACTTACCCGTTCGTGGTGAGCTGACCTACCTTACTTACCCGTTCGTGGTGAGTTGACCTACCTTATTTACCCGTTCGTGGTGAGCCGACCTGCCTTACTTACCCGTTCGTGGTGAGCCTGTCGAACCACATGAGCGGGAAGACTACGGATGTGTGGCCCCCGCTCGTACCCTTCGACAGGCTCAGGGCGAGCGGTAACGGGACCCCTCCGGAAGCGGGAATCCAGGGAGCATGGGGATTTTAGGTGATTACGGGGCATCTATGGGTTCAACCTGTCGTGCAGAAGTCCCGAAAGAATGGAGACCATGAATAGAGATAGCAGCCTCAAGGACGTGGTCGGCATGGGCAACGCGATGGTCGACGTCCTGGCCCCCGCCGACGAGGCTTTCCTTGCGGCCCACGGCCTGCCAAAGGGAGCCATGACCCTGGTGGATGCCGACCGCGTAGCCGTCATACAACAGGCTATGAGCAGCGCCGTGGAGATGTCCGGCGGATCGGTTGGGAACACGATGGCCGCCCTGGCCTCCCTTGGCGGCACGGGGTCATACATCGGCAAGGTGCGCAACGATGAGTTGGGCGCGGCCTTCCATCGCGACCTGGAGTCCCTGGGCATAGCCTTCACCACACCGCCTGCCATCGAAGGCTCGCCCACGGCCAGGTGCCTGGTCATCGTCACTCCGGACGGCCAACGCTCCATGGCAACCTACCTGGGCGCGTGTACGGAGCTGGGCCCGGAGGACGTAGACCCGGCCATAGTCCGCAGCCACTCCGTAACGTACCTGGAGGGCTACCTGTGGGACGCTCCAAGGGCAAAGGAGGCGATGATGCTGGCGGCCCGGCTGGCCCACGACTCCGGACGCAGGGTTGCGCTGACCCTATCGGACGCCTTCTGCGTGGACCGGCATCGCCAGTCCTTCAAGGAACTCGTCACGGAGCACGTAGACATCCTGTTTGCCAACGAGGTGGAGGCCATTTCCCTGTACCAGGCGCCGGATGTGCGCGAGGCCATGGAACTGGCGCGCCGCGACTGTCCACTGGTTGTGATCACCCGCAGCGAGGAGGGATCGATAGTGGCCGACCGCGAAGCCGTCCATGAGGTAGATGTCGTGCCGGTGGCGCGCGTTGTGGACACAACCGGCGCCGGCGACCTCTACGCCGCCGGCTTCCTGTTCGGCGTCACTCACGGCTACGACCTGCCCACCAGCGGCCGCCTGGGCGCAATAGCCGCCGCCGAGATAATCAGCCACGTAGGCGCCCGGCCGGAGACCAGGCTGGATGAGCTGGCGCGCGGCAGGCTTTAGACTGGGAGGCAATCCCGCAGTGGACACGCGCTACGAAATCGGCTATTATGCACAGACTATAAAAAAGGGGACGGAGTCCCGCTGACCTCTGAATCGGAGACTCCGGAAAGCTCGACGTTGCTGAGCGGCCCGTTTGCCGCCGGAGCATGGCTTCTGCCGACCAGGCTGTATGCCCATCCACCGTCCAACGCTTGAATGCAAAATAACCTTCCCTTTAAGGAGGACGGCTAGCAAATGTTGTCACAAGCTCAAGGCCACGTAAAGGACACCGGCCTGGCCGGCCAGGGAGTATTGCGCATCGAGTGGGCTGCCCGTGAGATGGATGTGCTGCGTCTCATAAGGGAGCGGTTCGCCAGGGAGAAGCCCCTCCGTGGCTTGCGCCTGTCAGGCTGCCTGCACGTAACCACGGAAACGGCGAACCTGGCGCTCACACTCAGGGACGGCGGGGCCAGCGTGGCGCTCTGCGCCAGCAATCCCCTGAGCACCCAGGACGACGTGGCGGCCGCCCTGGTATCCGAATACGGAATCCCCACCTTCGCCATCAACGGAGAGGACAACGCCACCTACTATCAGCATATCCACTCCGCCCTTGACCACGGCCCCCACTTCACCCTGGACGACGGCGCCGACCTGGTGACCATCCTCCACAAGGAGCGCAGGGAGCTCCTGGAGGGCGTTATCGGCGGCACGGAGGAGACCACCACAGGGGTGGCGCGCCTTCAGAGCCAGGCGCGGGAAGGCATGTTGGAGTACCCCATCATTGCGGTCAACGAGGCGGACACCAAGCACTTATTCGACAACCGCTACGGCACCGGGCAGAGCACCATTGACGGCATCACCCGCGCCACCAACGTGCTCTGGGCAGGGAAGAAGGTTGTGGTCTCCGGCTACGGCTGGTGTGGCAAAGGCATTGCCATGAGGGTTCGCGGGATGGGCGGCCACATAATCGTCACGGAGGTCAACCCCGTCCGCGCATTGGAGGCCGTTATGGACGGATACCAGGTCTCGCCCATCCTGGAAGCTGCTCCGGAGGGGGACATCTTCATCACCGCAACGGGAGACATCAACATTATAAGCCAGGCCGTTCTGGAGCGGATGAAGGACGGCGCCCTCCTTGCCAACAGCGGCCACTTCAACGTAGAGATAAACATACCAGCCCTGGAGGCCATGTCCAACGGCAAGCGGCAGATTCGCCAGTCGGTGGAGGAGTACAGCCTGAAGGATGGCCGCAAGACTTACCTGCTGGGAGAGGGAAGGCTGATCAACCTGGCCGCCGCGGAGGGCCATCCCTCCAGTGTAATGGACATGAGCTTTGCCAACCAGGCCCTCTGCATAGAGTACCTGGCTACCCTGACGGAGAAGCTGGAGCGGAACGTCCACACCGTGCCACAGAACATAGACCGGCAGATAGCGCAGCTCAAGCTCCGGTCCTTGGGCATACGGATAGACGCTCTCACGGAGGAGCAGAAGCTGTACCTTGAGAGCTGGGAGGAAGGCACTTAGCTGGGAGGAAGGCGCCTAGCTGGGAGGAAGGCGCCTAGCTGGGAGGAAGGCGCCTAGCTGGGAGGAAGGCGCCTAGCTGGGAGGAAGGCGCCTAGCTGGGAGGAAGGCGCCTAGCTGGGAGGAAGGCGCCTAGCTGGGAGGAAGGCGCCTAGCTGGGAGGAAGGCGCCCAGAGGAGCGGCGGTGAAGCCGCCGCAATCCTTGATAACGCAGTAGAGGAGATAATGCAATGGGCTTTACATTCACTGACTCACCATCATATCTGTACACCTCCGAATCTGTAACGGAGGGGCACCCGGACAAGCTGTGCGACCAGATATCGGACGCCATCCTGGACGCCATCCTCGCCAAGGACCCTGACGCCAGGGTTGCCTGCGAGACCTGCGTCACCAACGGGCTAGTGGCGGTCATGGGCGAGATAACCACGGATACCTACGTGGACGTCTCCCGCGTCATAAGGGAGACCATCCACGGCGCGGGCTACACCGACCCCGCCTACGGCTTCGATGGGAAGAGCTGCGGCATAGTCCTGTCGCTCCAGGAGCAGTCCAAGGACATTGCCCTGGGCGTGGACACATCCAGCGAGGCCAAGGAGCGGGGCGCCGTCAACCCCGACGACATCGGGGCCGGCGACCAGGGCATGATGGTGGGCTTTGCCTGCAACGAGACCCCCGAGCTCATGCCCCTGTCCGTGGCCCTGTCCCACAGGCTGGTCCAGTGCCTGGCCTCCGTCCGCAAGGAGGGTATTCTCCCGTACCTCCGGCCGGACGGCAAGTCCCAGGTCACAGTCGAATACTCCTACGGCGTTCCCAAGCGCATAGACACGGTGGTCATCAGCGCGCAGCACGCTCCGGAGGTGTCTCAGGACGTAATCAAACGGGACATTACGAAGCTGGTGATAAACGAAATAATCCCCAAGCGTCTGATGGACGGCAACACAAAGATACACGTCAATCCCACCGGCAGGTTCGTGGTTGGCGGTCCGGTGGCGGACACGGGCCTCACGGGACGCAAGATCCTGGTGGACACCTATGGCGGGGTCGCCCGCCACGGCGGAGGAGCCTTCTCCGGCAAAGACCCCACGAAGGTCGACCGCTCCGGCGCCTACTACGCCCGCTACGCGGCCAAGAACATTGTCGCCGCGGGTCTGGCGGACCGAGCGGAGATACAGGTCTCATACGCCATTGGCGTCGCAAAGCCCATCTCCATATCCATCGAGACCTTTGGCACTGCCCACACGGACGACGCAACCATCCAGCAGCTGACGGAGAAGCACTTTGACTTCCGGCCGGCAGTCATAATCCGAGAGCTGGACCTGCGCCGCCCAATATACAAGAACACCGCCAGCTATGGACACTTCGGCAGGGAGGACCTGCAACTCCCCTGGGAGCGCACCGACAAGGCAGACCTCCTGCGAGCCGAGGCCGGTCTGAAGCTGATGAGGGAACAGGGAGAGGCCACAGCCTGAGCAAGAGGTCCGCAATATGAAGGCGGTTATCCTGGCAGGAGGAGAGGGGACAAGGCTCCGTCCGCTGACCTGCAACACTCCCAAGCCCATGGCGCCCATACTCAACCGGCCCTTTCTGGAGCATATGCTCAGCCACCTCAGGGGCCACGGGGTAGACCGCGCCATACTTACCCTGTGTTACCTTCCCGATGTCATCCAGTCCCACTTCGGCGATGGCCGGGGCACGGGAACACTCCTTTCGTACACCCTTGAGGAGGAGCCGCTTGGCACTGCGGGCGCGGTCAAGAACGTGGAGCAGGACCTGGATGGCGCCTTCTTTGTCCTCAACGGGGACATTTTCACGGACATGGACCTGCAGGACATGATAAGGTTCCACCGGGAGGCCGGGGCGCTGGTCACCATATCCCTGACCCAGGTGGAGGACCCCTCCGCCTTTGGAGTGGTGGAGACGGACGCGAACGGACGCGTCCTCCGCTTCCTGGAGAAGCCGTCGCCGGGAGAGACCACGAGCGACTGGATCAACGCAGGGGTTTACCTTGTGGAGCCGGAGGCGCTGGCCCATGCCCCATCCGGGGAGTTCTACATGTTTGAGCGCGGCCTCTTTCCCAGCCTCCTGGAGATGGGCGCCCCCGTCTACGGATACCGCTCTCGCTCCTACTGGGTTGATCTGGGAACTCCCGCCAGCTACGTGAAGGTGCATCGCGACATGCTCCCCAAAGCCGCCCGCAACGCCGACTACAGCCAGAGCTCAGTCCACCCTTCGGCCAGGGTATCGGGGGCGGCGCTGCTGGGCAAGGGGTGCTCCATAGGCCCGGAGGCGGTCATTGAGGGCCCGGTGGTCTTGGGAGACGGCTGCACGGTGGGCGAGGGGGCCAAGATAGCGGACTCCATCCTGTGGAAGGGCGTCTCCATTGGGCCGGGCGCGAGCCTCAACGGCTGCATTGTCGGCAACGGCGCGAGCGTGGGCGAGGCCGTGACGGTGGGACAGGGGTGCATTATCGGAGACAACGTAACTATAGGCAAAGGCAATCAACTGCACAGGGGAATGACGCTGTGGCCCGGCGCCAACCTTGCGCCGGACTCCGTATCTTTTCACTGAAGCACCCTCTCAGCAAGGAGAGCCAACCCATGTCCATCAAGTTCGGCACCGACGGCTGGCGAGCCATCATCGCCGAAGACTTCACCTTCGACAACGTCCGCCTCTGCGCCCAGGGGGTAGTCCGGTATATGCAGCAGCGCGGTCTGGCCCAAAGAGGGCTGGTGGTGGGCTTCGACACGCGTTTCGCCTCGGAAGATTTCGCCAGGACGGTCGCGGAGACGGCGGCGGGCAGCAGCGTAGCCACGTTCCTCTGCGACAGGCCCGCTCCCACTCCGACGGTCACGTACAACATCGTCGACCGGCAGGCCGGCGGGGCCGTCATTATCACTGCCAGCCACAACCCGCCGATCTGGAACGGCTTCAAGTACAAGCCGGAATACGCGGGAAGCGCCTCCCCGGAGATAACGGACGCCATAGAAGAGCAGATAAGCGCCGTTCCAAATGCCCCGGCAGAGGCCCCCCTTTCCTGGAGCCAGGCTCTGGCTGCTGGCGTCGGACGGGACATCGACCCGTCTTCCGCCTACGTGGGCCACCTTGGCCGGCTGCTGGACATCCCCGGCCTGAGAGACGCCGGCCTCAAGATTGTGGTTGACCCCATGTACGGCGCAGGGGCAGGCTACGTTCCCTCCATAATGGGCGCTGGAAAGACCAAGGTGGATGAGATCCACAGCGAGCGCAACCCTATCTTCCCCGGAATGCGCCAGCCCGAGCCAATAGCCGACAATCTGACGCAGCTGATGCAGGTGGTGACGGAGTCCAACGCTGACGCGGGCTTTGCGCTGGACGGCGACGCCGATAGATTCGGCCTGGTGGACGAGAAGGGCCGGCTCATCTCTCCCCTTCAGGTCTTCGCCCTGCTTGCCCTGTACATGCTGGAGACCAGGGGGGAGCGCGGCCCGCTGGTCAAGTCCATAACCACGTCCCGCATGATCTACCGCCTGGGTGAGCTGTTCAGCGTGCCAGTCCTGGAGACTCCCGTGGGCTTCAAGTACGTTGGCCCCCTCATGTTGGAGGAAAACGCGCTCATTGGTGGGGAGGAGAGCGGCGGCTACGGCTTCCGTGGGCACATCCCGGAGAGGGACGGCATACTCAGCGGCCTGTTCATCCTGGACATGATGGTCAGGACCGGCAAGCGTCCTTCAGAGCTTTTGGACTACCTCTACGAAAAGGTGGGACCACACTACTACGATCGGCTTGATATAACCCTGTCACCTGAGCAGCGAGACTCCATCGCCGGGAGAATCGCGGACGTCAGGCCGGACACCATCGGCGGCGTGAGGGTGGCAAGCCAGGACAGCATTGACGGGTACAGGTTCATCCTGGAGGACGGGGCATGGGTTGCTGTCCGCTTCTCAGGAACGGAACCCCTACTGCGCATCTACGCCGAGGGCAAAAGCGCCGACAGGGTGGACATCCTCCTGTCAGAGGCCAGGGGGCTGGTAGATCTTTGACGGACATCCACACCACTTCCTCACTGGATGACCCCGAACTTCACCGGAGCCTGGACCCCTCCGGCCTGAGAGAACGGATAGCCAACCTTCCCTACCAGTGCCTCCATGCCTGGGAACAGGGGCTGAGCTTCAGCCTGCCCAGCCACTATCGAAACGTGCGGAACGTGGTGGTGGCCGGCGTGGGAGGCTCTGCCATAGGCGGGGAACTGATGGGAGACCTCATATCCAAGAACGGGTCGCCTTTGGTGACCGTCTGTCGGGACTATCGCCTGCCGCCGGACCTGGGCCCGGACTCGCTGGTCATCGCCTCCAGCTACTCCGGCAACACAGAGGAGACCATTGCCGCGTTCCAGGACGCCATCCAGCGGGGCGCAAAGGTGGTTGTGGTAACCACCGGAGGCCGCCTGCTCCAGCTGGCGCGGAGCGAGGGCGTGCCGGTATTCCTGATCGACTACCGGGGCGAACCCAGGACGGCCCTGGGCTACAGTTTCCTTGTGCCTCTAGCCATGCTGCAAAACCTGGAGTTGGTTGCCAACAACGACGAGGCGGTGCTGGAGGCCTCCGAGGTCCTGTTTGCACTGGGCCACCGGCTGGAGCCACAGACGCCCATCCACGATAACCCCGCCAAAGAGCTTTCAGTGACCCTCCACGGGAAGCTGATAGTGATCTACGGCGGTGGAATGCTCTGCGGCGTGGCCCGCCGCTGGAAGACCCAGTTCAACGAGAACGCCAAGGCATGGGCCTTTGTGGAGCTGCTGCCGGAGGCGGGACATAACGCCATCGCGGGGCTTCAATGGCCCAAACCGATGGGCAAGAATACGTGTGGAGTGCTGCTGAACACCCTGAGCCTCCACCCGCGCATCAAGCTGAGATACCAGGTGATAGAGGAGCTCCTGGGCAAGGCGGGTGTGGAGTGCCGCACAGTGGACGGGGAGGGGCAGAGCCTGCTCGCCCAAATGCTCAGCGCCGTTATGTTTGGGGACTACACCAGCTACTACCTGGCTTTGTTGAACGGGGAGGACCCTTCGCCCGTGCCGCCCTTGGACTACCTCAAGAGCAGGCTCCTTAACTCACACTAGAGTGGCTTGGTCTTCCGCTCATCCTGAGCGAAGTCGAAGGGCGTGAGCGGAACGTGTGGGCCTTCCCAACGGCCCCGATCATGTGGTTCGACAGGCTCACCACGAGCGGTGGGTGTGGGCCCGCTCACCACGAACGGGCAAAAGGGGGCCATGAACAGGCAAGGGAACTCGGCTGGCCATGAGCGGGCAAGGGGATCATGAGTGAGGTATACGGCTCACCGCCACACCCATCCCCCTCTGGGTGCCCGCGTGCGCGGGCATGACGAAGCCGCGCGCGCCAAGGGTTGCAATTTGTCGTTCCCGTTCTAATATGGAATGGTGATAGCGCGGTCAGCGCGGAGCTGGCTTACGTCCATCACCCGGGCTTTGGTCGGCGTCTCGTTGAGCGCGCGGGACTCGGAGCAGTTGGGCGTATTGGAGTCAGGTATGCAAGAGGTTACAAGGTCAGAGGGAGATCAGGCATCTGAGGAGGCGCTGTCGATAGAGGATAGGAGAAGGGAGGAGGTGGAGCGAATCCTCAGGGCGATGGGCGACGGAGACGTGGACTCTGCCCTGGCCCTGTTGAGGGAGATGCATCCCGCGGACCAGGGCGATGCGCTTCTGGAGCTGGGGCCGGAGCTGTGGGCCGGCGCGCTATCCCGCCTCAACGCCAAGGAGATAGCGGAGGTCCTGGAGCATCTGGACCTTGAGGAGGCGCTTGTACTCACCTCAGGGATCGATCCCCGGTTGCTGCCTCACGTCCTGGACGAGACCCGCCAGGACGTGGCCGCGGATATACTGAGGCGCCTGCCACTGGAACAGTCCCAGGAGACCCTGGACGCTATGATGGAGGCCGAGGACGTGTCCTCCCTCCTGGGGTATGCCGACGAGACCGCCGGCGGGTTGATGGTCCCGGAGTTCCCGGTGGTGTCCGACCATATGTCGGCAGGCATAGCCCTGGACGTCCTTCGCCTATTGGGGCCGGACGCCGAGGAGTTCAGCTCCATATTCGTAGTGGACGACGAGGTCAAGCTGCTGGGTTCCGTCACTGTCACTCGGCTGGCGCTGTCGCCTCTCAACGCTGTGGTGAGGGACATCATGCACCCTGAGATCGTCTCGGTCTCGGCCGAGACAGACCAGGAGGAGTGCGCCCGCCTGATGGAGCGGTACAATCTCAGGCATCTTCCGGTGCTGGATGACGAAGAGAGGCTCATTGGCATTATCCAGCTGGAGGACGTGGTGGACGTGGTGACTGAGGAGGCCACGGAAGACATGTACCGCATAGCGGGCATAGCCGGAGAACGCGTCATGGGGCCTTTGGCGGGCTCCGTGCGCAGCCGGCTGCCCTGGCTGTTCGTCAACCTGGGGACTGCGTTCCTGGCGGCGCTGGTGATCAGCTTCTTTGAGTCTACAATCGCCAGGGTGGCGGCGCTTGCCATCTTCCTGCCCGTTGTCGCGGGGCAGGGGGGCATAGCCGGGACGCAGACCCTCACACTGGTGGTTCGCGGCATGGCCCTGGGTGGAATCGGCAGACACATCGGTCTCCGGCTTGTGGGAAGAGAGCTGTTCCTGGGGCTGGTGAACGGCCTGCTTCTGGCGGCGGCGGTGGGCCTGGTGGCCTATGCCTGGAAGGGGACTCCCATGCTGGGCGTGGTGGTGGGCGCGGCCATGCTGGGCAACATGGTAGTTGCGGGTCTCGCCGGAAGCAGCATGCCGCTCTTGCTGCGTAGATTGAACATGGATCCGGCGGTGTCCTCCGCCATTTTCGTGACCACCTTCACGGACGTGCTGGGCTTCCTTCTCTTCCTTGGCATGGCCGCCATATTCATTGAGTTCCTGGTCTAAGGAACGGGGCGGGGTCCGCGGCGCGAGGGATACGAACGAGACTGTAACGGCAGGTGGAGGCCCTGAAGCGAAACAAGCGCTTGTATGCGCTTCTAAATCCTTAACTTCGCTTGAAACGCCTTATCACTCCGGTATGGCCCCACTATCGCCAGGTTCATCTTCTCGCTCACCAGCAGGGTATTGGCCACTCTCAGCACGTCATCCGTGGTCACCGCGTCCACCTCCGCTATAACCTGCTCCACCGTTTGCACTCGATTGTTGAGAAGCTCCTGGGCTCCCAGCCATGAGGCCACGCTTCTGCTGTCCTCCATTCGCAGGACAAAGCGGCCTTTGAGGAACTCCCTGGCCTTGTGAAGCTCTTCCGCCGGCAGTTCCTCCTTGATACGGCTCAGCTCGTGGAGAATGCTCTGCACGGCCTTGTTCCCGTTCTTTGGGTCCACCCCGGCATAGGCTATGAAGGTCCCGCAGTCCCTCAGGTGGCTCGTGGTGGTGTGTACGTCGTAGACCAGGCCCTGTTTCTCTCTCAGCTCCAGGAACAGGCGGCTGCTCATTCCCTCGCCCAGTACTACGTTCAGCAGATCCAGAGCGTATCTATCCGGGTGGGTGGAGGACAGCCCCTTGACGGCTATGCAGATGTGGGCCTGCTCCGTCTTGCGACGCTCCATGCTCATCCTGGGGGCCGACTGGTCGTCCTCGACGGGGAACCAGGAGCCGGGGTCGTGGACGACCCAGTCCCTGAAGCTGCGGTCAACGGCTTCCGCGGCCTCTTCGTGGTCAATGTTCCCGGCTATGCTGACCACCAGGTTGGGTATGGTGTACTGCCGGCGCATGTACTGCGTCAGCATGTCTCCGGTTATGTTGAGAACGGACTCGCGAGTTCCCCCCACGTCCCTTCCCAATGGCTGGTTGGGCCACATCACCTCGTCTATTAGCAGATCGGCCCGGTAGCTGGGCACGTCGTAGCTCATGGCGAGCTCCTCCAGAATGACGTACCGCTCCTTCTCAATCTCCTCCGGGTCCATCAGAGGGGCGCTTACGATGTCTGCCAGGACGTCCAAGGCCTTGTGGAAGTGGGTTACGGGGACCTTGCACCAGTAGGATGTGAGCTCGCGGTCCGTGGAAGCGTTGAGGACTCCGCCCACCCCTTCTATGGCTTCACTGACCTCTTTGGAGGTGGGGTATCGTGGAGCGCCCTTGAAGCACATGTGCTCCACAAAGTGGGATATTCCCGCTTCCTCCGGGGTCTCGTACCGGGAGCCTGCCCCTACGTATAAAACAATGCTCGCCGACTGGGTGTGGGGCAAGTGGGAGGTCAGTATGCGAAGGCCGTTTTCCGTTACCGTCTTCTTGTGCATGGTGAAGAAACTGCAAGCTCAAATCCCGGCGCAAGTCCATCCAACTCTCTTAGGGTAAGGTAATCCCACCAGCGCGTCAACAGCCTGCACGTAGAGGGAGATGGCGGGCCGCCGGCGGAAGCGCCTTTGCAGCTCTCCGGCGCTCGTCTACGGAGATCAGGGTTGGACGCCGGACCACTCCGGCCCCGGAGCCCGGCCCATGAGGTCAGCCACCGCTTGGAGCGGGTTCAAGCCCTGGAACAGGACGTCGCCGATGGCCTGAGTCAAAGGCATCTCCACGTTCAACCTGGAGGCCAGCGTGAGGGCGCCGACTGTGGTGTCAACCCCCTCTGCTACGTTCTTCATGGAGGACAGGATCTCCTCCAGCTTTCTCCCTGCGGCAAGCTGCTCGCCCAGGTATCTGTTCCTGCTTAGACGACTGGAGCAGGTTGCCACCAGGTCTCCCAAGCCGGCCAGGCCCGCAAAGGTGAGGGGGTTGGCCCCCGCGGCTACCCCCAGGCGCGTTATCTCCACAAGACCCCGTGTGATGAAGGCTGCCTTTCCGTTGTCTCCGTAGCCAAGGCCGTCGCAGATACCCGCCCCAAGAGCGATGATGTTCTTCAGGGAGCCGCCCAGCTCCACGCCCACCACGTCGGTGTTTGTGTACACCCTGAAGCTGGGAGACGTGAACAGCTCCTGGGCGCTCTGGGCAACCTCCTCCCTGCGAGAGGCGATGACGGTGGATGCCGGCATGCCCTGGGCTATCTCCCTGGCAAGGTTGGGGCCGGATAGCACGCTGATACGATCATGGAAAGCCTCCGGCAACTCCTCCTCCATGACCTGGCTCATCCGCTTGGCGGAAGCCTTCTCAAGGCCCTTGGTGGCGCTCAGAAATATGGAGCGGGGATTTGCGTAAGGCAGCAGGCCGCGGACGTTCTCTCGAAGGCTCTTGGAGGGGACGACTATTGCCACCATGTCGGCTCCGGAGACGACCTCTTCCAGGGAGGCGGTGACGCGCATCCCCGGCGGGAAGGCGGCCCCCGGCAGCAGTCGCAGGTTCTCGCGGGCTTGCTCCAGCACGGCGACCTCTTCCTGGGTTCGAGCCCACATCAGGACCTCGGAGCCGTTATTGGCCAGAATGATGGCCAGGGTTGTCCCCCAACCTGTGGCGCCTATCACGCCGACTCTTGCCATAATGGATACCCCGATTCAGCCGGGGGCCCCCATTGAGGGCTCTCCCACGGGTATCGACTCTCCCAGTTTGCGCTCCTGGCCTCTGACCAGACGCAGTATATTATCCCGGTGCTTGAATACTACCATGGGGGTTGCTACGGACGGGTAGAGGAGGTAGATGAACGAAGGCGCTCCAAGGGAGAGGGACGGCGCAAGTATCGCAAGGAGGAGCATTGCAACCGGCGCCGTGACCGAACCCAGTATAGAACCCAGTGAGACGTACCGCGAGATGGCGACGACGGGCAGGTTCACCACAATCACAATGAGACCCGTCAGGGGAGACAGGGCGCAGAGAGCGCCGATTCCGGTGGCGATACCCTTGCCTCCACGGAACCCGAGAAACGGCGACCAGATATGGCCCATCAGGGCGGAGAGAGCCGCGGCAACCTCCAGGGACGGGGTGGGGTCTATGGCCTTGGCTAGCGCCACGGCCAGGATGCCCTTTCCTGCATCGAGCGCCAGGACTACCAGGGCCGGCCATATGCCCAGCGTTCGTAGCACGTTGGTCATGCCCGTGTTGCCGCTCCCGTACCGTCGCACGTCTATGCCCCGGACGAGCCGCGCCACCAGAAGGCCGAAGGGCAGGGATCCCAGGAGGAAGCATACAGAGACAAGCAAGCCGAACGTCATCTACCCCTACCCCTTGTGGAGAATATCAGATGAATGGGGTTTCCCGCAAAGCCAAAGGCCGAGCGGAGCCGGTTCTCCAGGTAGCGTTGATAGGAAAAGTGGACCAGCTCCGGATTATTGACAAAGGTGACAAAGGTGGGCGGGTTGACGCCCCTCTGGTAGATTCTATAGATCTTCAGGGGTTTTCCGCGGCGGTTGGGCGGCAGATGGTCGGCTACCGCCGACATCAGCGTCCTCTCCAGGGCGCCGCGGGACACCATCCTGTTCCCCTGTTCATAGACTTCCAGCGCCGTTTCTATCGTCTTCTGCACACCGGCCCCGGTCAGGGCGGAGGTGAAGCATATGGGAGCGTGCGGTACGAACTTCAGCTTGCGGCGTACCTCCAGGGTCATCCGCTCCATGTCGGTCTCTCCCTCCACCAGGTCCCACTTGTTCACCACCACAACAACCCCCCTGTAGGTGTCCAGGACTTGCCCGGCTATGTGCGTGTCCTGGGCGGTGACGGACTCCGTACCGTCGATGACCAAGAGGCATACATTGGAGCGCTCTATGGCTCTCACAGCTCTCAGGACGCTGTACTTTTCGATGCCGACCTCAATGCGCCCTCGCCGCCTTACCCCCGCCGTGTCTATCAGCGTAACGGGCTTGTCGTCGAAGGAGAAGGGTATGTCTATGGCGTCGCGGGTGGTGCCCGGCATCTCGGAGACGATGACGCGCTGGTGTCCCAGGATGGTGTTGAGCAGCATAGACTTGCCCACGTTGGGACGTCCCACTATCGCCAGCTTCAGTCCATCCTGGGTCTTGTCCTCCTCAGGGGGTATGGGCAGCAGGTCGTCAAGCCGGCTCAGGAGGTCTCTCACGCCCAGGTTGTGGTATGCGCTGATGGGCAGGGGGTCTCCCAACCCCAGGGAATAAAACTCGGTGGCGTCCAGTTCCCTCCTGGGGTTGTCCACCTTGTTCACCGCCAGCGCCACGGGCTTTCCCCTCTGACGCAGGGACTGAGCGATATCCAGGTCCGCGGGGGTGGCGCCATCCACCACGTCCACAAGGAATATGATAGCGTCCGCCTCCTCCAGGGCCGTCTCCACCTGCGCCCGCACCATTTCCCAGAGGTTGGAGGCGGGCGCCACCTCTATCCCGCCCGTATCCACCAGTATGAGGGAGTGGTCCCTCCACGGGATGGTTGCAGTTACCCGGTCTCTGGTGGTGCCAGGCGTCTCTGAGACGATAGCCAGGGGCTGTCCCGCCAACCTGTTGAAGAGGGTGGACTTGCCCACGTTGGGCCGTCCCACAATGGCTATCAGAGGCGTGGTCATATCTTGGTAGACTCTAGCCCAGCATCTCGGCCAGTATAGCTTTCTGGACGTGAAGGCGGTTCTCTGCCTGGTCGAACACCGCGGATTGGGGATGCTCCAGCAGCCCAGGCGCGATCTCCTCGCCGGCGTGGGCCGGAAGCGGGTGCATGAACATGGCGTCGGGCTTGGCCAGGGCCAGCAGGTCGGCGTCCACCCGGTAGGACTCGAAGGCTGCGCGCCTGCGCTCCGTCTCCGCTTCCTGTCCCATGCTCGTCCACACGTCCGTATACACCACGTCCGCGCCCCTGACCGCATCCTGTGGGCTCTCCGTGAGCGTAATCCTGACTCCGGTAATCCTTCCCCTTCTGATGACTTCATCCATGGCGGCGTCCGGTATGTGATAGCCGGGCGGAGCGGCTATGGTAAAGTTGGCTCCCGCGGATACAGCAGCCAGAGCCAGGCTGGTGGCTACGTTGTTGCCATCGCCTATATAGGCGATCTTCACCCCCTTCAGACCGCCCTTCGCCTCGTGGATGGTGAGCAGGTCGGCCAGCGCCTGGCAGGGATGTTCGTCATCGGACAGAGCGTTGATCACGGGCACGGACGAGTAGCTTGCCAGCATCTCCAGGGTGGCCTGCGCAAAGGTTCGCACCACCATTGCGCTGACGTAGCGGGACAGGATGCGGGCGGTATCGGGCACAGGCTCGCGCGTTCCCATGCCAACCTCGTCCCTTCCCAAGTACAGGGGATGGCCGCCCAACTGGTGTATGGCTACGTCAAAGCTCACCTTGGTCCGCAGGGAGGGCTTCTCGAACAGAAGGGCCACGGACTTTCCTGCCAGGACTTGAGGAGCCGGCCTCCCCTTGAGGTCTGCCGCTCTCCGGACAAGCCCCTCGACCTCCTCTGTGGCGAGGTCGGCTATGGATAGAAGGCGCTTTCCCCTGGTTATGGCTGTAGCCATTCGCTCTTTCCCTCAATCGTAGTTGCTGTGGGGCTTAGTATATCAGAAGGAGGGTGGAATCAAAACGGGTGGCGGTTGCGGGCGTTCGTGTGGTTCGACAGGCTCACCACGAACGGGCAAGGGGAGCTTACCACGAACGGGAATTAGGGTCGGTCTAGCACGAACGGGCAAGGGGGGGATGAGCGGGCCCCTTCTCCCGTTCGACCCCCTATCAAGTACGGGGCAGGCTCTGAGCTTGTCGAAGGGCACGACGACGGTGGGCCGCCCCTTTACCCGCTCGCATGGTTCGACAGGCTCACCACGAACGGGAATTAGGGTAGGTCTAGCACGAGCGGGCAAGGGAACTCGGCTCACCCCTGTATCAAGTACGGGGCAGGCTATGAGCCTGCGGGCTGCTCGCGCTGAATGGAAGGGAGCGATAAGGAAACCAATCGGGTTAAGAGCGTCAGGCCGTTCCGGCTACCAGCGCCCGGCCAGCTGGAAGTACTTGCCCTCGGTCTTGATGGCCGGGGCAATAACAAGCTCCGCCTGCTGCATGTCCGCTATGCTGAAGGCGCCGCACATACCCATAGCCGCTCTAAGGGCTCCCGCCAGGTTCTGGGTGCCGTCCGTCACGGAGGTCGGGCCAAAGAGTATCTGCTCCAGGGGGCCCTTGTTCCCCACGTTTATGCGGGCGCCGCGCGGGAGCGCCGGGTGGAAGCTGGCCATGCCCCAGTTGTAGCCCATTCCGGGAGCCTCCTCAGCCTGGGCGAAGGTGGTGCCGAGCATCACCGCGTCCGCTCCGCTGGCAATGGCCTTGCAGATGTCGCCACCAGTCCGCATACCGCCGTCCGTGATGACGGATACGTATCGGCCGGTGCGGTGGTAGTACTCCTCCCGCGCTGCGGCGCAGTCGAGGGTTGCGGTGACCTGGGGTACTCCGATACCCTCCACCTCTCGCGTAGTGCAGATGGCGCCGGGTCCAACGCCTACCAGGACGCCCTGTACCCCCGTATCCATAAGCTCCAGGGCGGCGCCGTAGGTGACGCAGTTGCCAACCAACACGGGGGCGCGCGACTGACGGCATATCTCGTACAGGTCAAGGCCCTGCTCGCTCTTCGATATGTGGCGGGCCGTGGTGACGGTTGACTGGATGAACAGGATGTCTGCCCCCGCCTCAGCGGCGATGGGAGACATGCGCTTGGCGTTGGCTGGTGTGAGGGACACGGCGCAGGGAACCCCGGCTGCCTTGACCTCCTCTATCCGCTCGCCTATGAGGTTTTCCTTGATGGGGGAGGAGTATATCTTCTGAAGCAGCGGCGTGGCCTGCTCCGGAGGCGCTTCGATGATGTGCTGGATCACGGATTCGGGGTCGTCATAGCGGGTATAGATGCCTTCCAGGTTCAGGACTGCCAGTCCCCCCATTTTGCCAACGCATATGGCAAATTTGGGCGAGGACACCGCATCCAGGGAGGAGGCCAGGAAGGGCACGGAGAAGCTGAACCCTCCCACGGTGAAGTCGATGCTGGTCTGGTCGGGGTTGACGGTCACGTCCCCAGGGACGATGGCCACCTCGTCGAAGCCGTAGGATCTGCGGAGCTCTTTTAGGTGAGGGACTTCCACGGCACATCCCCTGATGATGGTCTTCGCCAGACTATATCACCGGCTCATTCCTAAGTCAATGAAGCGTATCTCCCAATTGCCCGGGAGCATCGGGCTTCATAAGGCCGGTGAGCTTGCCGGGGGCACGCGCCCCGGGTTGTTCCGGCGGCGCGGGAGCCCCCACAGGGTCTTTCGATTATTGTGATGGTAGTAGGCCTAGCAATCTGAGAGCGCCGTTGGGCTGCCAAGCGACGTTCCTTATGGCTGCTGCGATGTTGGTAGCTCCGCTCAGTCGGAGGATATTCAGCGCCACGTTTCTCAGGGCTGCCATCATCTGTGGCACTGAGCCGGTGCGAACTTGGGAGCCATCCTCCCCCATGGTCACGTCCCTCACATAGTGCAGGCCATTCTCAATGCGCCAATGGCCGCGTACCAGTTGGAGCAGTCTATCAGCCGGTGTGTGAGTCCCAAGGCTGGTGATAGCGTATCGCACCTGCCGAGTGGTCTTGCCTTTGATGCTGCGCCAACTCTCAACCTTCATCACCTGCCCGTGTCCGGGCCACTCCAGATAGGTCTTCAGTGTGTCTGTAGCCCACAACCTGCGATACTCTCGACGCTCTCCATGACTGTCCTCGGTCTCGGCATATCCATACGTCTCACCAACCACAGGCCGGTCGAAGCACAACTCTATGTCCTCGTACAGCCTCTTCTGGTTGCTCTTGACTATCAACAGATAGTCGCCACCTCCACCAACCACCTGTTCACACAGCTGTCTCTGGCAGTACAGCGCATCCCCGGTCACTACCCTGTCTGTTACGATCATTCTCTCCAACAGCGAGCTTGCCATAGCCAACTCCGACTGATTCTTCTCAGCCGTCACCCCCCTTTTTGACTCACCACCAAGCCCATGCGATGGCTATAGGCAGCCACAAGACGGACTCCAGGCGCCTCCTCCCCGTGTATCCCCCTAAGCGCCTTGCCATCTATTGCTATTGCCTCCTCTCTTGTTCCCAACTGAGATTCAACCCATTCCCCAAGCACACTCTCGAACGCATCCACGTCTATACTGCTGAACACCTTATGCAACGTGGATATCGCAGGGGTCCGCTCTCTGGTGAACCCCAACTCCTTCAGTGTAGCCGGGTCTTGCATCCTTCCCCATTGGGCTATGGCATATAGACTACGGGCGCCACTTGCTATTGCACACACCGATAACGCCAAGATTGCACTCAGCGCATGGCGACGACCATGCCTGGACCGGGGATCAGGCACCCCCTCCAGTACTCCAAGTAGGCTCTTTCCCAGTCCCTCCGTATTCATACGCCAACTCTATCACTCTTCTTGCCATAATCGAAAGACCCTGAGCCCCCACAGCGACTATTGACCTGGCTGGCTCTCGGCGCTATGATGATTGTCGACCAATTAGGTCAACAATTATCTATAGAGCCATCCGGCGGGAGTTTCTAGGATCCGGATGTTGCCATAGCGTGTCTCCTTGAGCCTGTTTCCGGATGGTAGATATGAGGAGATGCCGGAGGGAGTGAGCGGTTGACCACTACAAACCAGGTTGTCAAGGATGTTGCAAGGCAGGACTACAAGTACGGCTTCGTTACGGACGTGGAGGAGGAGGTCGCTCCTCGCGGCCTGAACGAGGACGTAGTACGCTTCATATCCGCGAAGAAGAACGAGCCGGAATGGATGCTGGAGTGGCGGCTCAAGGCGTACAACTACTTCCTCTCCCTGCTGGACAAGGAGCAGATACCCGGCTGGGCCAACATCGACTACCCGCCGATCGACTTCCAGAACATCATCTACTACGCGGCCCCCAAGGCCAAGGAAAAGCTCGAGAGCCTGGACGACGTGGACCCGGAGATCCTGAGTACCTACGAGAAGCTGGGCATACCCCTGCAGGAGCAGAAGCGGCTGGCAGGCGTGGCTGTGGACGCCGTGTTTGACAGCGTGTCAATCGCCACCACCTTCAAGGCGGAGCTTGCCAAGCAGGGGATCATCTTCTGCTCCATGTCGGAGGCCATACAGGACCACCCGGACCTCATACGGGAGTACCTTGGTTCCGTTGTGCCGTACACGGACAACTTCTACGCCGCGCTGAACGCGGCGGTCTTCTCAGACGGCTCCTTCTGCTACATTCCCAAGGGTGTGCGGTGTCCAATGGAGCTTACCACCTACTTCCGCATCAATAGCGAGGGTTCGGGGCAGTTCGAGCGGACGTTGATCATCGCCGACGAGGGCAGCTACGTCAGCTACCTGGAGGGGTGCAGCGCGCCCATGCGGGACGAGAACCAGCTGCACGCAGCCGTGGTGGAGCTGATAACACTGGACAGGGCCGAGATCAAGTACTCCACCATCCAGAACTGGTACCCCGGCGACGAGGAGGGCAAGGGCGGTATCTACAACTTCGTCACCAAGCGCGGCAAGTGCGCGGGGGAAAGTTCCAAGATATCCTGGACACAGGTGGAGACCGGCTCCGCCATCACCTGGAAGTACCCCAGCGTTATTCTTCTTGGAGACAACTCCATCGGCGAGTTCTACTCCGTCGCGCTGACCAAGGCATACCAGCAGGCCGACACCGGCACCAAGATGCTGCACCTGGGCAAGAACACCCGCAGCACCGTCATTGCCAAGGGCATCTCTGCCGGCCATGCCCAGAACACCTACCGGGGATTGATCCGGGTAATGCCCAAGGCCACCAATGCCTGGAACTTCACCCAGTGCGACTCCCTGCTGCTGGGCGACCAGTGCGGCGCGCACACCACCCCCTACGTGGAGGTGAGAAACAACACCGCCCACTTGGAGCACGAGGCATTCACCTCCAAGGTGAGCGAGGAACAGCTTTTCTACTGCAACCAGCGTGGCATCTCCACAGAAGAGGCGCACTCGTTGATAATCAACGGCTTCTGCAAAGAGGTGTTCAAGCAGCTGCCGCTGGAGTTCGCCGTTGAGGCCACCAGGCTCCTGGAAATGAACCTGGAAGGAGCTGTAGGATAAAGCCGAGAAAGGGTTTGTCGATGCTTGAGATAAAAGACCTGCACGCCTCCATTGGCGGCGTTGAGATACTGAAGGGGGTGAATCTCCACGTAAAGGCGGGAGAGATTCACGCTATCATGGGACCTAACGGGTCTGGCAAGAGCACCCTGGCCAACGTGCTGGCAGGCCACCCCTCCTACGCCGTGACCTCCGGCGAGGCGCTCTTCGAGGGTGAAAACCTCTTGGGTATGCTGCCTGAGAACAGGGCCAGGGCCGGCATCTTCCTCTGCTTCCAGCACCCCATAGAGGTGCCCGGCGTGCGCCTGGACCACTTCATGCGGGCGGGCTACAACGCCATCCAGAAGAGCAAGGGGCTTGAGGAGATGGACGTCCTGAAGTTCGACAGGTTTCTCACCGATAAGGTGAACATCGTTGAGATGGACCGCAATCTCACCAAGCGCTCGGTCAACGAGGGGTTCTCCGGTGGCGAGAAGAAGCGCAACGAGGTGCTGCAAATGGCCGTGTTCGATCCAAAGCTTTCTATCCTGGACGAGCCGGACTCCGGCCTTGACGTGGACGCCCTGCGGATAGTGGCCGGCGGCATCAACCAGCTGCGTACGCCGGACAACGCTCTCATCCTCGTCACCCACTACCAGCGAATCCTGAACTACGTAGTACCCGACATGGTCCACGTTCTCATCAACGGCCGTATTGTGAAGTCCGGCGGGAAAGA
Organism: Dehalococcoidia bacterium; assembly: GCA_965221925.1. Lineage (GTDB taxonomy): Bacteria > Chloroflexota > Dehalococcoidia > Lucifugimonadales > UBA2985 > JAPPHY01. Next base: position 2,349,271 of record OZ244924.1, read on the forward strand.
GCTGGCCCTTGAAGTCGAGTCTCAGGGCTACGACGATCTGGAGAAGGCAGCCGAAGCCCTCCAGTCCTCAAGCTAAGCACATGACCCAGCGTCCTGCAACTCAAGAAGAAGCGTACCTGGCCGCCTCCGAGTCGTTTGAGAGTAACGGCGCGGCCCGCGACCCCGCATGGGCCCGCGACCTGCGCAAGGCGGCCATAGCCAGGTTCCGTGACTTGGGCTTTCCCACCGCCCGCCGCGGCAACGAGGAGTGGAAGTACACGAACGTGGGGCCGATTGCCCGGCTCCCCCTCCAGCCGGCGACTCAGGTCCCGCAGCCGTCCGCTGCGGACGTGGCGCGAGCCGGCCTGGGCGAACCCGGCTGGCCGCAGCTTGTGTTTGTGAACGGCCGCTACGACGGCGCGCTCTCATCGACGGCCTCCCTTCCGGCGGGCGTGACGGTGACAAACCTGTCCGAGGCTATGCAGTCGTCGCCGGATCTGGTGCGGCAGAGCCTGGCGCGCTACGCCGACTACGAAAGCAACGCATTCACCGCGCTCAACACGGCCTTTGTCCACGAGGGCGCGTTCGTGCACGTCCCGGACGGCGCGCAGGTGGAGGACCCCATCCGCCTGCTGTTCCTGACGCCCTCCGGGGAGCAGGGGACGGTCGCTCATCCCCGTGTCCTCATCGTCGTAGGCAGGGAGAGCAGGGCCACCATAATCGAAGACCACAAGGGCGTCACCGACGGTCGGTACTTCGCCAACGCGGTGACTGAGGTGGTGGTTGGAGCCGGGGCGCGTGTGGAGTACTACAAGGCGCAGAGGCAGAGCGAGCAGGCGTACCACATAACCACCACCAACGTGGCCTTGGAGCGCGACAGCCGCTTTGATTCCGTAAACATAGACATGGGCGGCAGGCTGACGCGGAACAACCTGAACCTAATCACCCTGGACCAGGACTGCTCCTGCACCCTCAACGGGTTCTACCTGGTGAACGGCGTACAGCACGTTGACAACCAGGTCATCATCGACCACGCCAAGCCGTACACCACCAGCCGCGAGCTCTACAAGGGCATACTGGACGGCAGGTCGCGGTCGGTCTTCCACGGCAGCATAATCGTGCGAGAGGGGGCGGTGAAGGTCAACGCCAACCAGGTTGACAAGAACCTGCTGCTGTCGGACCAGGCGGAGGCAGACACCAAGCCGGCCTTCTGGATATATTGCGACGACGTAAAGTGCGGGCACGGCGCCGCCTGCGGGCAGATGGATGAGATCGCCCTGTTCTACCTGCGGAGCCGTGGCATAGACGAGAGGGCCGCCCGCGGCCTACTGACCAGGGCGTTCCTGAGCGAGGTCATAGACGGCATATCCAACGAGTCGTTCCGCTCGCAAATCGGCGGCTTGGTGCAGGACACCCTGCGCGAGTGGCTGGGAGAGTAGAGGCCAAACCCCTGCCAACCAAGGGGAGAGAATACCCATGCTAGATGTAAAAGCGGTCCGCAAGGACTTCCCAATACTATCCCGAGAGGTCTACGGCAAGCCCCTGGTCTACCTGGACAACGCCGCCACCTCCCAGAAGCCAACCCAGGTCATCCAGGCGCTGTTGGAGTTCTACGAGAGGTACAACTCCAACATACACAGGGGCGTCCATGCCCTGAGCATGGAGGCGACGGAAAAGTACGAAGAGGCCCGGCAGAAGTGCGCAGACTTCATCGGCAGCCCCTCTGCGGAGAGCGTGGCGCTGGTCCGAAACACCACCGAGGCTATCAACCTGGTGGCGCAGACCTGGGCGCGGCAGAACATCGGCCCAGGCGATGAGATTCTCATATCGGATATGGAGCATCACAGCAACCTGGTGCCCTGGCAGAAGGTTGCCCAGGAGCAGGGCGCGTTGCTGAGGTTCATCCCGCTGACCTCGGAGCAGACCCTTGATCTTTCCGGCCTGGACGGCCTGCTGACTGAACGCACCAAGCTGCTCACCCTGAACCACATGTCCAACGTCTTGGGTACCATAAACCCGGTGAAGGAGCTTGCGGAGGCAGCGCATCGCGTGGGGGCCAAAGTCCTGATAGACGGCGCGCAGAGCGTGCCCCATCTGAAGATGGACGTGAAGGACCTGGACTGCGACTTCCTGGCATTCTCCGGCCACAAGATGCTCGGCCCAACGGGCATCGGCGCGCTCTACGTGAAGCAGGAGGTCTTTGAGGGCATGGAGCCGTTCCTGCGCGGCGGCGAGATGGTGCGACAGGTGTGGGACGACAGCGCGACCTGGAACGACCTGCCTCTACGCTTCGAGGCCGGCACGCCCAACATCGCCGACACCATTGCGCTGGGCGCGGCCATCGATTACCTGGAGGCTCTGGGCATGGAGAACGTCCGGCAGCACGAAATCGACATAACGGAGTACGCCCTCAAAGCCTTCGCGGAGCTTGAGGACGTCAAGGTCTTTGGCCCAAGGGACACGGCGCAGAGAGGCGGCATCGTCTCCTTCTACTGCGAGGACGTCCATCCCCACGACATAGGAACCATGCTGGACAGGGAGGGAATCGCCATCAGGACGGGGCACCACTGCGCCATGCCGTTGATGGGCAAGCTCTCCGTGCCCGCCACGGCGCGGGCCAGCTTTTACGTCTACAACACGGAGGAGGAGGTGGACCTGCTGGTGGCTGCCATCAAGGAGACCCTGAGATACTTTTCCCGGACGCCAACCAGGGCGTAAGCGGGGCGCTCGGCAGCCGGCCTATGCAGAAATTCGACTTCTCCGACATGGACGACCTCTACCAGGAGATCATCCTTGACCACTACCGCAGCCCCAGGAACCAGGAGCAGCTTGCGGACGCGGACATCGAGACGGAGGGGGTCAACCCCTTCTGCGGGGATGAGGTGTACCTTCGGGTGAAGCTGAACGACGGGCTTGTGGATGGCGTGAGCTTTAAGGGAAGCGGGTGCTCCATCAGCCAGGCCTCCGCCTCCATGCTCACGGAGGTCATCAAGGGCAAGAGCCTGAAGGAGGCCGAGGCGGTTTCCCTCCTCTTCCGAGGGATGATGCAGGGCAAAGACCCCTCCGACGTGGAGCTTGAGTCACTTGGTGAGGTGGGAGCGTTGGCCGGGGTGAAGAGGTTTCCCATACGGATAAAGTGCGCCCTGCTGGCGTGGGCGGCCCTTGAAGAGGGTATCAGAAAGCGCCTCAAGCAATCGGGCGAAGAGGGCGGGTCTACGGAGAAGACGGCTTTCTGAGGGAGTGGCGCTGCCGGCTTCCCCGTTCCGCTCACGCCCTTCGACAAGCTCAGGATGAACGGGCGAGCAGGGGCCCGCTCGTGCCCTTCGACAAGCTCAGAGCCTGGCCCGTACTTGATACGGGGACGAACGGAAGAAGGGGCCCGCTCGTGCCCTTCGACAAGCTCAGAGCCTGCCCCGTACTTGATACGGGGACGAACGGAACATACTTGCCCCGCTCACGCCACCCCCCCCTCCCCCTTGCCCGTTCGTGCTAGACCAACCCTAATTCCCGTTCGTGGTGAGCCTGTCGAACCATGCGAGCGGGCAGGCCCCAACGTCGGCTTGCCCGCGAAGCTTGTCCTCGTGGAAACGGGGAGCGGGCACCCAGAGGGGGAAGGGGATGGATTCCTGCTTTCGCAGGAATGGTTGCGGGTGGCCCCCCCGCTCACATTGCCCGCTCAAGCCCCCCTTGCCCGTTCGCGCTAGACCGACCCTAATTCCCGTTCGTGGTGAGCCTGTCGAACCATGCGAGCGGGCATCCAGAGGGGAAGGGGATGGATTCCTGCTTTCGCAGGAATGGTTGCGGGTGGCCCCCCCGCTCACATTGCCCGGTCAAGCCTCCCTTGCCCGTTCGTGCTAGACCAACCCTAATTCCCGTTCGTGGTGAGCCTGTCGAACCATGCGAGCGGGCAGGCCACAACGTCGGCTTGCCCGCGAAGCTTGTCCTCGTGGAAACGGGGAGCGGGCACCCAGAGGGGGGAGGGGATGGATTCCTGCTTTCGGAGACCATTGCGCAACCGCCCAACGCGCCATTTGATGTCATTCCGAGCGCAGCGAGGAATCTAAGACGTTGCGCCGTAGTCATGAGAAGATTCCAGCCACAAGGGTCCTCGTGGGGGATGAGAGCCTTTAGATTCCTCACTCCGCTGTGCTCCGTTCGGAATGACAGTTGGAGCGTCTTTTCACAGGATGGCGCCCAGAGTTATGCAAAGGTCTCCTTTCGCAGGAATGGTTGTGGGTGGCCCCCCGCTCACATTGCCCGGTCAAGCCTCCCTTGCTCTCCACGGGCGCGCTGTACGCGCTGCGCCGGCTGGTACGTCTGCGGACTGCGCGGTATCTCGAAAGCCCTGCCCTCCAGCAGCTCCCCTACGGTGCGTATCTGGATCTTGGGGTAGTCCGTCTGCCACAGGTCGGAGTGGTAGAACCCGGCGCTGACCGCCTCCGTGCGCATATCCCGCGTCGGCTCCTCCAGGGTGATGAACAGCCCCATCGCTGCATTCTCCCGTTCCACAGTGCCCTTCAGGTCGCGGACGTGGGGCGATGAGACCCTGCCGCTCTTGACCTGCACAACAGCCTTGTTCACGGCTCGGCGAGGGCCGTCGATGAAGTAGACCACGCCGTCTATGCCCTGGTCTGCGCCCCGCTTCTTCTGCTCCCGGGGAAAGGCCTCCAGCAGCGACATCGCCCAGAACTCGAACTGGTAGCGGTCCTGCACCGCCAGGGCGCGGGCGCCGCCGACGTCCGTTGGCTCGCCGACGACCCGGTAGTCCTGGCCGGGGAGGATGTTGAAGGCGGTCTTGAGGCGGTTCTTCATGAGGGCGACGGCCAGGTGAGTGATGTCTATGCCTATCCAGCTGCGGTTGAGCTTCTGGGCGGCGGCGATTGCGGTGCCGCAGCCGCAGAAGGGGTCCAGTACAACGTCCCCCTCGTTGGACGAGGCTTGTATGATGCGCTCCAGCAGGGCCTGCGGCTTCTGTGTGGGGTAGCCAAGAGACTCTGACCCGGAGGCTGGGCGTATATCTGTCCAGTCGTTCTGCAGAGGAACGCCGGGCATCTCATCCAGGTAGCGTTTGTAGCGCGGCGTACCTGTTTTAGTGTATACGATACGCCCTTCTTGAGCCATTGCAGCCATTAGCGCCTTGGAGAATCCCCAATACCTACCTTGGTATGGCAATACACCTTTGTATTCCCACCCGTCGATGGGTTGGGAATACTCGCTTGTCAAATCGGCTTCCCAATCTCCACCACGCGGCCGCTTAACGCGCCATTCGTAGCTGGTATCTCCACCCACTTTGGCCGCGGTCAAGTCACCCATTTGGTATAGCCGTCCTGAACCCTGCTCAGTGAACTTGTAGAATGAATCCACGTACTGGCTATCGTATTTCGTGTACAGCCAATTCCATGTCCACGCGGGCCCCTTTGTGTAGAAGAGTATAGTGTCACGCACGTTCCCATACTGGCGGCGTCCCTGCTTGGCGTCATTATGTGCGTTGGTGCGACGCCAATTTATCTCACTCCGGAAGTTCCCAGCCCCAAACACGGCGTCCATGAGCAGCTTGAGGTAGTGGCTTGCCGTCGGGTCGCAGTGGAGGTATATACTGCCGGTTGGCTTGAGGACGCGGCGCAGCTCCACCAGCCGGGGCGTCATCATCACCAGGTACGCCATCATAGCGTTGCTGCCTATGAACTGCCGGAAGGCCTTGACCATCTCTTTGACGTTTTCGGGCGTACTTGGGTTCAGAATAATCTCGTTCTCGTAGGTGCGCTGCGACTCCTGCGTCCACTCCCAGGTGTCGGTGAAGGCCCTGATCTGCGCCGGCGACTCCTCGCCCGACTGCTCCCGGAACAGCACGTTGTATGAGGCGTTGGAGTTGAAGGGCGGGTCAAGGTAGACCAGGTCCACGGACTCGTCGGGCACGTGCTCCCGCAGGATGTCCAGGTTGTCGCCGTAGTAGAGGGTGTTGGGCATTGCATCCTAATTAAAGCACATGCGCCAATGCGCCGCAACGAGGGGGGTGTGGGTTGGGGTCCCGTTCCGTTGGTGCCCTTCGACAAGCTCAGGGCGAACGGGAGAAGGAGCCCGCTCGCGCCCTTCGACAAGCTCAGGGCGAACGGAACATACTTGACTTGCTCAAGCCAACCCTCGTTCCGCTCGCACCCTTCGACAAGCTCAGAGCCTGCCCCGTACTTGATACGGGGATGAACGGAAAATACTTGCCTTGCTCAAGCCAACCCCCCCGCCCGTTCGTGGTGAGCCTGTCGAACCACATGATCGGGGGCGAGGGCAGTTGACGCTGGGCGGGCAGGCAGTCACAATGTGGGTGTCCGCGCCCCTTGGCCGGGCGAATCTGAATCCGGTGTGGCCTACGTTGAAAGCGCCTTCGATCACTCAAACAGGCTCTCTTCCGCTGAGCTACTCCTTTGACTCGCTGCCTCACCCGGCGCGGCTCTTTCCCGCTTTCCGTGACCTTCCGTACCCCGCGCTGCTGGACGGCGCCATGCCGGGCGCATCGGGCGGCAGGTTCTCGTACCTGACTGCGGATCCGTTCCTGGTGATGCGGAGCCGCGGCCGCCGTGTCACCCTGCTTCAGGACGGCGCTCTTCAGGAGACGGAGGGCGACCCGTGGTCGATGCTGCAGGACCTTCTCCGCAGATACCGCGTTGAGCGGTCGCCGGGGCTGCCTCCCTTCCAGGGCGGCGCGCTTGGCTACTGGGGCTACGACCTCGGCAGGCATCTGGAGCGCATCCCATCGCTGGCGGAGGACGACCTTGGCCTTCCTGAAATGTACCTTGGCCTGTACGACTGGGCGCTGGCATACGACGAAGCCACAGGCCAGTCGTTCCTGATCTCCTCCGGGATGCCGGCGGGCGAGGCCGGCCGGGCCGAGGCCCGCGCGGCGGAGGTGATGCGTCGCCTGGACGCCGCGCCGCATGACGCCCCGCCCATCGCTTCGCACAGCCCCGTGTCCTTGCGGTCCAACTTCACCCGTAAGTCGTACATGGCGGCGGTGAGGCGCGTCAAGGAGTACCTGGAGTCCGGGGACGCCTACCAGGTGAACCTGTCCCAGCGCTTCCACTCCCCCTTTGAGGGCGATCCCTGGGCCCTGTATGAGAGGCTGCGCCGGTTTAACCCTGCGCCCTTTGCGGCCTACCTGGGCTTCCCTGAACTGGAGACGCTCAGCGCGTCGCCGGAGGAGTTCCTGCGACTGGAGGCGGGCCGCGTCCGCGTCCGGCCCATCAAGGGAACGCGGCCTGTGGGCAGCAGCGTCGAGGAGACGGCCTTGCAGGCCGAGGAGCTGCTTGCCAGCGAGAAGGAGCGCGCCGAGAACGTTATGATCGTCGACCTGCTGCGCAGCGACATCGGTCGGGTGTGCCGCATCGGGTCGGTGGCTGTCCCCAGCCTGTTCGCCGTGGAGCGGCACCCCACCGTGCTGCACCTGGTTTCCACCATAACCGGCGAGCTGCTCCCCTCCGCGGACGCCGTTGACCTGCTGAGAGCGTGCTTCCCCGGCGGGTCGGTGACGGGAGCGCCCAAGGTGCGAGCTATGGAGATCATAGAGGAGTTGGAGCCGGTGCGCCGGGGCGTCTACTGCGGCGCAATCGGCTACGTCTCCTTCAACGGCGACATGGCCGCCAGCATCGCCATCCGCACCCTGGTCCTGACCCAGGGCGGCGTGTACCTACAGGTTGGAGGCGGGATAGTGGCCGACTCCGACCCTGAGGCCGAATACCAGGAGACGCTGCACAAGGCGCGCGGCCTCCGCCTTGCCCTGGGATGCGATGACTGACGCCGTACCGACGCTGTACGTCAACGGTCGGTTTGTGTCGGAGGCCGAGGCACGGCTGTCGCCTCTGGACCGCGGGTTCACCCTGGCCGACGGCCTCTTTGAGACTATGGTGGCGTTGGACGACAGGGTGTTTCGCATGGAAGGCCACCTTGCCCGGATGCGGCGGGGCGCGGAAGCGCTGCATCTTCCCCTGCCGCCCTCCGAGGAGCTGGCCGGGGTTGTCATGGAGGCCATACGGCGGAACGGCTACCCGCGCTCCGTGGCGCGTCTTACGGTGAGCCGGGGCGTAGACCACGGCCGCGGGCTGGACGTGTCGCCCGGCATCGAGCCTTCCGTCGTCGTGCGGGTCACGCCCTGGCAGGGGCCTTTGGACTCCGCTCCGCCGGGCCGCAGCCTGGCCTCATCGACCATGCTCCGCAACGACCGGTCGCCGTTGTCGCGGGTAAAGACCCTGTCCTACGTGGAGGGCGTGGCGGCGCGCCTCTCGGCCACACGCGCCGGCGCCGACGACGCCCTGCTGCGCAACACACGGGGCTTTGTGGCCGGCGGGACATCCAGCAACGTATTCATTGCAGCAGGCGGCGGACTGCTCACCCCGCCGGAGGAGGACGGCGCTCTGCCGGGCATGGCGCGGCTCACCGTCCTGGAGGAAGCGAGCCGCTTGGGCATCCCCGCCGTAGAGCGGTCGCTGGAGCCGGAGCAGGTAGCCGGCGCGGACGAGGCGTTCCTGACCAACGTGGTCCTGGGCCCGGTCCCGGTGGCCTCGTTGGACGGCCGCCCCGTTGGCGCGGGCGCGCCGGGGCCGGTGACACAGAGGCTGGTTCAGGCTTACTGGGACCGGGTGAGAGCTGATCTGAGCTGACCGAGTACCGCTTGCGCCGCTATGGGAGCGCCGTGTATTCTCAACACATGTTGAGAATACCGTGACGCCTATCCTATTGATATAATTCGTACCTTGATATAGGATTGGTATAGTAAAACATCATCAAACGGAGCAGTTATGGATGAATTAGACCGGAAGATCGTTGGGATTCTCCAGCAAGATGGTAGAGCCTCCAATGCCAGGATAGCGCGTCATCTGGGGGTAAGCGAAGGGACTGTCAGGCGTCGACTCAAACGGCTGATGGAGGAGGAGGCTATTCAGGTGCTGGCTCTTCCGGAGCCAACGAAGCTGGGATACACCACCGAGGCTATCGTCGCGCTCCAGGTGGATCCCGGCAAGATAGAGGACGTGGCGGCTGAGCTTGCCGCTGTGCCCGAAGCCCTGAACGTCTCCGTAACTACCGGGGCGTTTGACCTCTTTGCCTGGGTGGCGCTGCCCTCGCCGGAGGAACTGCACAACTTCCTCCTGACTACGGTTGGGAGAATACAGGGGGTCAGGCGCAGCGAGACCTTTGTAACCATGTCCGTGAAGAAACGAACCTTCACGCGGCTCTCCTGATGCCCGGCCTTCCGATGGCAAGCGCCGCGACCTCGCCGTGCCCTCCCCGCCCCGTGCCGCCTAGGAGCCTCGGCGTGGGTCTGCGTTGGCCGCCCTCAAAGGACTCGAATCTCCATAGAAGCGCTGTCATGAGCATTTGGCCTTTGCCTATACCGGTATCGACCTGCGACCGGACAACGCCGGGGGTCGGCGATGGAAGCGCGGCCCTGCGCCTGAATGGGACGGCTTTCCCATGATAGGGATCGCTTTCGGCTTGATGGCGGCCAGCTGTTGGGGCTTGAGCGCCGTCCTGATCCGGTTGGGCTTGCAGGATATTCGACCAACCACTGGCACGTGGCTGTCGTTGCTGCCAGGGGGCATCATGGTGATGTGCCTGGCGGTGGCCTTCAACCTGAGCGACATATACGAGCTGACGGCCATCGCCTTCCTCTGGTTTGCCCTGGGGGGGCTGTTCAACTTTGCCATGGGCCGGTTCCTGAACGCCGTCAGCATACAATCGGTGGGGGTGGCTCGCGCCACTCCGTTGTTCAGCGCCGCTCCGCTTTTCTCCACCTTGCTGGCCATAGTCTTCCTGGGAGAGACTCTAACCCCGTGGCTTCTCCTGGGCACCGTGACCATTGTCAGCGGGGTCATACTCATAACCAGCGAGCAGGCGCGTTGAAGGCCCCTCAGACGCGGGCGACCGGTCTGAGCCGTGTCTGGCTGGGGTACGCGGCCGCCATAGGCGCCGCTATGTCCTACGGCGCTGCACAAACCGTTGGCAAGCACGTCACCACCGAGTATGCGCCGCCCCTGGTGGGCACCGCCTTTGCCCTGCTCTTTGGGTTCCTGTACGTATCCATCATGTTTCACCGGCACATACCCACAGACCTGCGCACTTCACGTCGGCGCGGCTTCCTGTGGTTTGGGCTGTCCGGAATCACATCCTCGACAGGCGTAGCCCTGCTGTACTTTGGCCTCAGCAAAGCGCCCTTGGTGGTAGTCTCGCCCGTAGTCGCCATCAGTCCTCTGATAACGCTCGCCCTGGCCCACGTCTTCCTTCAGCGTCTGGAGAGGATCACCCCAAGGATCATCATGGGCACCCTGCTGGTTGTGGTGGGCGTGGTCATAATCACCCTAAGCCGGGCCATCTCCTGAGGCTGCCGCCATGTCAGTAATGGCGATAATGCTGGCGCTTGTGGCCGGCGAACAGGGGTTCCAAACACGTTGGAAATAGGGTATCTTAACTGCAACTGCTCACACAAGACTAGTGACATTAGATGGCTGGCAACATTATTCACGAAATCCGTGACCCGGTACATGAGTTCATAAGGCTGGACTCAGATGAGAGAGATGTGTTGGACTCTCTGCCAGTTCAGAGGTTGCGAAATGTGCACCAACTAGCAATGGAGTACCTTGTTTATCCTGGCGCCACACACAAGCGGTTTGAGCATTCCTTGGGAGTGATGGAGCTTGCCGGTAGAGTATACGACACAATTACCAGAAGCGACCTTGTGCACGATAAGATTAGGCGGTTGTTTCGAGACCACATTGAGAATGAGGATCAGAGAAGGTACTGGCGAAGAGCCCTGAGAATGGCGGCTCTATGCCACGATATTGGGCACCTTCCATTCTCGCATGCGGCGGAGGTCGAATTGCTCCCGGAAGGGTGGACACATGAGACAATTACGGCTGAACTTATACGAAGCCCAGAAATGCAGAATATTTGGCAGGGAGTAACTCCACCGCTTAGAACTGAGGATGTGGTGAAACTCGCGGTCGGACCAGCCAAGCTACCGAACAAAACGTTCACTGATTGGGAAGCCGTTTTGTCTGAGATTGTTGTGAGTGACGCCTTTGGCGTAGACCGCATGGATTACCTGCTCCGCGATTCCCTCCACACAGGAGTTGGCTACGGTAAATTTGATCACTATAGATTGATCGATACTTTGAGGATTCTTCCCAAAGATAACAATTCTGAAGAACCCACACTTGGACTCCAACGGGGAGGAGTACGAACTGCAGAAGCCCTTCTCTCGGCTAGATATTGGATGTTCGATCAAGTGTATCTCCATCCGGTAAGGCGGGCTTACGATATTCATCTAAAGGACTTCTTGAACGAGTGGCTTCCACAAGGACAATTCCATTCCTCTACAGAGGAGTTTCTTGAGTTAACAGATATTGAGGTTTTGGCGGCAATACGGAAAGAGGCTAAGAAGGGTTCACCCCATGCACGGAGAATTTCTGAGCGACAGCATTTCAAGACCGTTTACTCGTGGGATCCTGAAGATCTCGGAAACCACTCTGAGCCAGGTAAGGCAATTGGGCAAGGATTGATTCAGAAGTTTGGGGAAAATAGGGTTAAATTGGATAGTTACACATCAAGCGGAGGGCCATTTGATTTTCCCGTATTGCAACCAGATGGGCGAATTACATCTTCGGCGCTACTGTCTCCCTTGCTTCTGCATATACCGCCTACAGCAATAGATTACGTCTTTGTAGATCCGGAGATCCGCGATGAGGCACGAAAGTATGTAGTTGAGAACCGAGAAGAATTGCTGGCCGGAAGCACCACATAAGGGGGCCTGATGACAGGATTGAAACGGGCGGAACAATGGGCGCTAGTAGCCAAACTCGTGGATGAAATGAAGAACAAGGGTCAGTGGGCAGGTGAGACACATATCCAAAAAGCCCTATACTTTTTGAAGTCGATGACTAAAGTGCCCTGCATGTACGACTTCGTGTTGTACAAGCACGGTCCGTACTCATTTGACCTTCACGATGATTTGGGCAAAATGAGAGCGCATCTCGTTCTCGATATAGAAGCAAGACGTCCTTACGGTCCTTCATTCAGTCTTGGACAGGTAGGAGAGAAATCTATACAAAGGGTGGAGGAAGCAATCAATAGACACGTCAGTCAAATAGACTTTGTGGTCGAACATTTGGGTAGCATGGACGTCAGGACTTTAGAAAGATACGCCACTGCTCTCTACGTTAAGAGCGAGAAAAATGACCCTGACATTAAATCCCTGGGGAGAGCAATTGTAGACCGCAAGCCTCACATTAGTGAAGAAGATGCCAAAAGTGCTGTCGAATGGGTCAATGACTTGGAGAATAAAGCCAAAAGTCAGGGTTTAATCTTCGAACAATAAACCAACGAGTTGAGTTGACCGCAGTTCCGGGAGTCCGTTAAATGTCCGTAATGGCGATAATGCTGGCGCTTGTGGCCGTCCTGTTCTTTTTGGGGATAGGATGCGTGTACCTGCTGCTGAGCTTCATCGGCAGGCTGACCGAGCCCAAGGAGCAGGACGGGGAGAAGAAGTAGGGCGATGAGCCCTAGCTCTGCCTGTACCGGTTGATGATGGGAAGCCGCCGGTCCCGCCCGAAGGCCCGCGGCGTGATCTTCACCCCAGGAGGGGCCTGTCGGCGCTTGTACTCGTTGCGGTCCACCATCGCAATCACCCGCCGGACGGTCTCCGCGTCAAAGCCCATGTCCACCATGTCGGCATAGCTGCGGTCCTCCTCCACATAGGCTTGAAGTATCCCGTCCAGCACGTTGTAGGGCGGTAGGGTGTCCTGATCCGTCTGGTCCGGCTTCAACTCCGCGCTGGGGGCCTTCTCCATCACGCTCGCGGGGATTGCGTTTGTGGGAGCGCCGCGCTCGTTGCGATACCGCGCAAGGTCGTAGACCAGGGTCTTTGGCACGTCCTTGATTACGGCAAACCCGCCCGCCATGTCGCCGTAGAGGGTGGCGTAGCCCGTGGCCATCTCGCTCTTGTTGCCGGTAGTGAGTACCAACCAGCCGAACTTGTTGGACATGCCCATGAGAATGTTGCCCCGGATGCGGGTCTGGAGGTTCTCCTCGGCCACGTTGGGCGGGCTACCCCGGAAGGACTCCGACAGCGTGCGCAGCATAGCCTCGAATGCCTCCTCAATGGGCACGGTGATCAGATCTATGCCCAGGTTCTCAGCCAGCGCGCGGGCGTCCGTCAGGCTGCCCTCGGAGGAGTACCTGGATGGCATTGCTACGCCAAGGACGTTCCGGCTGCCCAGGGCGTCCGCCGCGATGGCCGCTGTCAGGCTGGAGTCTATGCCGCCGGACAGGCCAATAACCACCTTCTCAAAGCCGCTCTTGCGAACGTAGTCGCCCGTCCCCAAAACCAGGGCGGAGTATATCTCCGCAAGTGGGTCCAGGGGCGCGGCGATGCAGCTATCCAGGGCCGCCTTTGGGCTTGGCGGGGCGTAATCGGAGTGATGCGCCACCTGGGACGCGCCTATCGCGCTCAGGATGGGGCGCTCCTTGCGCGGCCTGGGATCCCGAAGCCTATGGCGAAAGACGGCGTCCACGTCCAGGTTCACCACCACCAAGTCTTCTTCGAACTGCTTGCCGCGGGCCGCCAGCTCTCCACCCTGGTCGAACACCACGCTGCCGCCGTCGAACACCAGCTCGTCCTGGCCTCCCACCAGGTTGGTGTATGACACGTACACCTGGTTGTCGGCGGCGCGGGTGGCCAGCATCCGCTCCCGGAAGCCCAACTTCCCGGCGTGGTACGGAGAGGCGTTGATGTTCACTATGACCTCCGCGCCCGCTTCTCGCTGCGCGGCGGTAGGCCCCAAGGCGTACCAGATGTCCTCGCAGATGTTGACGCCTATGTGGATGCCATTGACCACGAATACCGGGCACTGGGAGCCGGCCTTGAAGTAGCGGTCTTCATCGAAGACGCCGTAGTTGGGCAGGTAGATCTTGTGGTATACGCCCAGAAGCTGCCCGTCGTGGGCCACGGCGGCGGCGTTGTAGATGTCGCCCTGGGAATCAACGAAGCCGACCACCACGGTTATGCCTTGGGAGTTGGTCACTACCTCCCGCATCCGCTCGATGTTGGACTGGATGAAGGAGGGCTTGAACAGCAGGTCCTCCGGGGGATAGCCGGTGATTGCCATCTCCGGGAAGACCACGATGTCGGCCTGCTGCGACCTGGCCTTGCGGACGTACTCCAGAATCCGGGCGGTGTTGCCGTCCAGGTCGCCGACGGTGGTGTTAATCTGGGCCATGGCCAGACGTAGTTTGCGCACGCTGCTAGCTCACTTGAATGTTGATCTTTGGTTATAGAGTATAGCACACGATGGAACTCACCCTGCGCCCGCGTTCGGACCCTTTGCGCCGGTGAGGCAGGCGCGGCGCGCGGCAGCATCGTTCCGGCTACGGCCGGGAGCGCGGTTGCAGAGGGCGGGCCGTTGAATATAAGGCCCGAAAAGCGGCCGTGGAGGCGCGACGGAGGGCCGGGCTGTAGTAAAATGTACGCGTGGCCCGACAGGCTCAACGGGAGGGGCAAGCGCCCTCCCGCTCACGCCCTTCGATCAGGCTCAGGGTGAGCGGTGAGCTTTACTCCCGTTCATGGTGAGCTTGTCGAACCATTTGAGCGGGAGCTCAAGGAGAGAGCAGAGACAATATGCTTGCATACGATGAGAAGGTGACAATCAAATACCGGGACGGCGGTGTGGTCGGAGGGTGCCGGATGATTGGATGGGTGGACGGCGACGCCGGTTCAAAGAGATGGCACGGGGAGCTTATGCCGATAGCAGGGCAGCCGTGGGAGTTCGCCGTTGCATCGATCGAGTGGGTCGGGCTGCAAGTGGAGTGCGCGGATGGCGCGACGGCCAGGATACTTCCGCCCACCGTCACCGACGCCCTGAGCTCAGGCGTACGCTGCACCTTCGAAGGGGTCTGGCCGCCGCCCAGGCCGGTGAGCTAAGGGAATTCCTGCAGGCAGTGTTTCGGTAGCTTGCTTCTACGATCGCCTTGCTTGGGTATCGATCTGGTTAGTTCCCAGCGAAGGCTTTAGCTACTGACACTCGATCCTCTAGGAGTGGCTTCAGTTTATCCCTCATGCTTCGAGCATGGCTATCTTTCACATCCACCTCAAACAGGTAGATTGAGGCGTGTCCCTTGTTGGATGGCTTTGCTGTGTCTATTACTACGAATACTCTGTTACCGTCGTCGTTAATCTCTCGTACGGCGCGGGCAGTAAAGCGCGCCACTCCTTCTGAGATTCGCGTCTCCCCCGCGGAGGGTCTTGCAAGTTTTTCGTTTACGGAGTGTTCAACGAATTTCCTTGTGACGTACTGAAGGCGATGTACTGAGAAACCCCGTTCCTTCAAGTCTTTCAGAGGAATTGCAGACGGCTGAATCTCGCCACCTCTAACATGGTCGGGATTTAGTATCTCTCTGAGGAGGCTCTCTTCATCCTTTACAGTTCCCGGAGAAATTCCCGGTGCCGCAGTCGTAGTTTGGTCTAGATGTAGAGTACTACAATGCATATGTAATTAGATGACGAGCAGCGACCTGAGCTCTCTGGGAAGAGGTGATGTCACGGGGATTTCATCCCCGAACCACTCCGTGCCGCTATTGTCGCGTGCGTAGTAGGAGAATTTGCCTGTGCCATAGAATCCGAGATCAATACGCGTTCCTTCCATGGACCATGCGAAGTTGACCTCGCCGTCGTCTGCCAAGGAGATGTGGGGCGACGCTCTCAAGGGTATCGGCAGACGTTCGGTGAATTTCCCTGCATCAACAAACGCTCCATCGTTAGGCCAATCGGTATCTGGCCACCGGTCAGTTTCTGGTAATGACCGCAACTCGGATAGCCGCTCCAATAGAGGCAGAATTACTGGTTCCCAGGATATTTCTTGGTCTACAAGAGTTGCCGGCTGGCATGAATAGGAAGCTGCATAATCGGTTCGCAATAGCCGATGGGAAAGGAACATCCGGTAAGGAATCTTCGCATCCACTCCATTTTCTGGCAATAGTGTGTCTTCAGGCAACACAAATGTGGTCATTGTACTATTCCGACTCTAGCGAGCATATCTGGCACCAATAGATTCATAAGTATGCCCTTGTTCTGTGCATGGAGACTTTCAAGTGCATCAACCATGCTAACTGCTCTGTTATCTGATCTCAGCAGCACGTCTACTGAATGGCGCGGCGATGAGAGGTATCTGATGGCAAAGTGGTTGATTGTGACCGTAGACGCAAGATCAACCAATCTGCTTGCCACGTTAAGGTTGTGCAAAATCCGATCGTTTTCTTCTCCAATTTCTGTTTCGAACCAACCGGTGTTACAGTGCCAGGTAGGTCCCGCGTCGAAAGTATGTGGGGTGATATGGGGGGTCTCTTCAACGAAGAGTAAACCCGCTCGCGCGTCTTCGGGATTTCCACTGAATGTGTAGCGGTCTATGAAGCGCAGGCTGAAAGCTACCGCTGGGTTTTGGTTTAGAGGCAGCGATGTCAGAACGGGGTGAATATATTGAAGGGCATCTTTCCTTGCCGCCTGCCAGGAATCGTAGTCCATAAAGCTGACCGAAAGTGCATTGTCTGCCAGTTGCAAGACTCGCGCCACCTGGCCATTACCTTGAACTCTAGAGAAAAGGAATCCCACTAGGTCTGATTGCATATTCCCTACTGATGGAGAGGAGGCAGGGTCAGTTATATCAATGCGAAGCGAGCTTTCCCGCACTTCGCCTGTTCGGGGAAGCATTTCCGACAATTCCGCTTGAGCCAACCCTCTAGTTGCCTCAATGGACTGGCGGTCGAATTGTCCAAGAAATTGTATGCCTATCTGAGCTTCTTGGATCGAGTGCTTATCTTGGAATGGCAGATATTCCGCCATGATATCTCCAAAGTGATTCTTCAGGAGGCCTTAGTATACACTATCCTTAACCCTATTATACACCATGAACTAGACCACCTGGTAACGGTATTCGCGTAGGCGATGACGAGGAAGTAGCTGAAAATCCCGCAATCTAATTCAACCTGAAGATGTGAGCTTGGTCAAGCCCATATCATAGTGGTGACCGCCCCTACCCCAGTTCAAAGGAGCGCGATGCCAAGTCCTCTATGCGGCTGCCTACGGCCAGGATACTTCCGCCCATAGTCACAGACGCCCTGAACTCAGGCGTACGCTGCACCTTCGAAGGGATCTGGCCGCCGCCCAGGCCGGTGAGCTAGCCACAGGGAGCTGGGATGACGATGGGACAACTTTGCTACCTTCTGAGTATCCCGTACTCTTTGCACTTCTCCAACACATAAGAGCGCTCTTTGCAGCACTCGAACATCTCGTAGTTGTTCTCCAGCGCTACTATTCGGGAGAGCGAAATATTGCCTTGGTTCAAAGCTTCGACCAAGACCGTAGGCACAAAATACAGATCAATGGAAGCGTTGCCCAGGGTTCTTACTCCAATGACAACGTCGGACGTTGCTGTAGATTGCCGGTACGTCTTGACGTCTGACCTGTAGGTTCGATCAACTCCTCCACGCGTCCCACCGGTAAAGTTGACGCCCCTGTTTGCCGTCTTCACCTGCGCGCGAATGATGTCCTCTTTTCCGCCCGCGCCTTTGAGAACGATAATGATGTCATACGGGGAGAGCGGAAGGTCTACCAGCGATACGTTCTGATACCGCTTCATTAAAATGCCGGCTACAATATGCTCATTGGCAAACCCTTCTATTGAGGCCTGCCTTCCTCTTTCCTCTGTCAAGCTAGCTCCTTGAGAGCACTACGAGGTGCTCTGTGGACATGCGCCGGTCGCTTACTCCCGTGGCGGGGTTGAGCTTGTACGAGAACATCGTCTTAGCGGCGATTGTGTCGATGAGGGTGGCATCGTGGTTCCAGCCCAAGGCCTCGAAATGCTCTATAAAGATGCGGTCGATGGGAATTGGCTTTCCTCGGACAGTAGCCGGGCCAACAAACAGAAGCAGGTGCTTGGATATACTCTCCTGAAGCCTGGAGAGTGTGCCCAGAACCCCGAAGAAGTACCGCTCGAACAGCCGGATCATGTGTGGCTCCCAGATGTCCTTCAGACATTCGTAGTAAGTGGCAGAGTGAATGGGTATGGCGGGGACATCCTGATAGGGAAATTCGCGCTTGCCCAACTCCCTGATTGCGTCTTCCGAGTAGCCCAGCCAGAACAGGTCCATCTTGGACGCCCGGATATACTCCTGCGCCTGCAAGTACGGCGGAGAGGTGATGAGTATGTCGTGGCTCTTCTGTAACTGTGTGGTGAGACCGTCGATACCGGCCTTGACCGTGGAGCGCACCTGTCCGGGGCCAAACCCCTTGTACTCGCCCTGTCCAGCCAGAATCCGGTTTACGCCGTAGCGAACCTTTTGGAAGAACACCTCCCGCCAATCTTCCTGCTCCAACTCAGCCATCTTTCTCTGGGCGATGGTCGAGCGAGAGAGTTTCTGGCGTCTTTCATCGTTGTAAGAGAACTTACGCGTGGTCTTTATCAGTGGAATCAGCAAGATCTTTTTGAGGTCTTCATCATCTAGCGAGTGGTAGAAACCCCAAGCCTCGGACAGCAAAGGCAGAAAACTCTCAGGGTACCAGTATGCCACGTTCAACCAATCCGGAACAAAAGGCTCCCTGTGCGCCCTCATCTCCCCGATTAGTCTATCCGCGTCTACCTCAGGCGCGGGCATTACTGCGATAGGATGAAGATGCCCCAAGAGGGGATTGAGGTCCCATAGCTCGTAGTCGTAATCGTAGATGCGGGCGACCGTCCCAACGGTGCCGTAGCCTGCGAAGGGGTCGAACACGCTCATACCGGGCTGGGCGTAGGCTTTCAGGGCATACGCGATAACCTGGGGTATAAACTTGGCCGGGTATTTGTAGAGGCCAAAGGTGGCGTAGGTGGTCGACGGTATCTCAGGGACCAGGTCGCGAAATACAACGGCTCTTTCCCTGGCGACGCCCTGCGCTCCGGGCGTCTGGCTATCTGCGTGGGCGGGGGGAGACAGTAAAGTCATCGGCGCTCCTTTCCGAGCGAAACATGTGTGCGCCACTTAGTCTATCCGTTTGCGTGTAAAGTGTCAATAGCCTACATCGGATTCTACCGTTGGCTTTGCGAATGGTTCAAGTCGCAGCCAAGCGGGTTTTGGGCGTAGTTGCGTGGCTTGCCGGCCATGAGGCTGCAAGTGGAGTGCGCGGACGGCGCGACGGCCAGGATACTTCCGCCCACAGTCACCGACGCCCTGAGCTCAGGCGTACGCTGCACCTTCGAAGGGGTCTGGCCGCCGCCCAGGCCGGTGAGCTAGCCGCGGTGGGTGAGATAGTCAATAGCGTCTGCTAGATGGTCCTCTCCGTTCTTGAATCTACCCAGGCCTGTATTACAGCTGTCGCATATCAACCCACGCGGAGAGCCCGTCTGTTGGTCATGGTCAACTACGATTTTGACATTAACGCCGGCGATGCTGTACTTCTTGCACACCAGACACTGCCACAAATGGTCTTGCTTCGGTCCATGCTCTGCCAAATACGCGTCTCGAACACTGGCTGGCATACTTCGACCACTATCCAGTCTGAAACAAGGCCGACAGCGCGGCCTACGGACGCGAGTCCCATCGCTTTTAGTTTGGTTAAACGCAAAATCCTCTGTCGGCTTCAACAGACCACAGGTCAAGCATACCTTTGTGTCATACTCATCTCCTGTCTCCACAGGGTCGAAAGGCTCTTTGTCTGTGTTCCTTACCTAATAGAGCCGTCGCTTGCCAATGACAAATACGAGGCTGTTTGATACGCGCTGACGTTAATGTAGGCAACAGCATTCTCACCGACATCTTCCGGGTCGCCATAGGTGCGTCCATTGTCCTCTGCCCAAGCCCGACCGGTAACGATTACTACGCAATCCTGCCGCTGATATGTCATACCGCCTCAGTGAGCATCCCTAACTGCGCGGCTACCATACGCAGCCGTTCCTCACTAATACCTATGTAGGTCTCTGAAATATCGATGCCAATGTACCGGCGGTTATTCAGCAGAGCCATTTTGCAGGTTGTTCCGGAACCGCACATTGGGTCCAGCACTATGTCACCCTCATCACTCCACGACATGATGTGGTCGCTCGCCAGTTTCTCAGGAAACACGGCGGGATGTTGGAAAGCTATCGCATCGTTAGTCGTTCCGCCGCGCCCCACTGCATAAGCCCAGATGTTTGTGCGAGTCTTCTCAGGCTTCAACAAAGCCCGCCTTTTCTTGTTGATGCCATCCGGCAATTTGTTGTGGGTGAGCAGTTCCGCGCCGTTGCGCGCCGTTGGGGTCATTAACGGGTTGAACGTCTTGGGTGGCCCGTTCTTTGACAACACGAACATGAATTCCCATGCGTTCGTGTAGGCATTGGAACGCATAAAAGGCGTATTCTTCTTCTGGTAGATCATTACGTCGTGGACAGTGAAACCAGCATCACGGAACAGCAGGGCCTGCTCAAAGCTGGTCATGGAGCGTCCGCCATTGATGTGCTCACCGACAACCCAAACAACCACGCCGCCAGGCTTGGTGACCCGTAGCAATGCTTCGGCTATTCTCTCAGCATCGAACGCATAGCCGTCATAATACCTCAATTTGTCATATGGAGGAGAAGTCACAGTCAAGTCCACGACGTCGGCGGGGAACGTTGACAATACCTCTACACAATCTCCCGCTATCAGTCGGTTGGTCTTGAAGTCTTCGTTCTGGCTCATCTCTGCGTCTCCTTTCCAAGGTAGCCAGCCGTATCGTAGAGGGCTAGGGTCCCTCAATCGATGCCACTGAACGCATGGAACATGTGTGCGCCACTTAGTCTATCCGTTTGCGTGTAAAGTGTCAATAGCCTACATCGGATTCTACCGTTGGCTTTGCGAATGGTTCAAGTCGCAGGCGGGCGGGTTTTGGGCGTAGTTGCGTAGCTTGCCGGCGCAGGATACCCTTGCCCCCAACTTCCACCTTCCCTATAATCACCACACAGGCTTGAAGAAAGGCGGGGCGCTCATGGATGGTCAGGACTCTCAAGACACAGGGACGTACCGGGCGCTGGAGAGCGTGATCGCTCGCCTGCTTGGCTCCGGAGGCTGCCCCTGGGACCGGGAGCAGACCCATCGGTCGCTCAAGCGTTACCTCCTGGAGGAGTGCTACGAGCTTATGGAGGCCATCGACGACGGCGACCCCAAGCACATGGTCGAGGAGCTGGGAGACGTGCTTGTGCAGGTGGCATTTCACATACAGCTTGCCCAGAATGAGGGCGCCTTCGGCCCCAGGGAGGTGTTCGCCTCCGTCAACGATAAGCTGGTGCGCAGGCACCCCCACGTCTTTGGCGACGGCGAGGCTAGCTCCGCTGAGCAGGTGAAAGCAACTTGGGAGGACGTAAAGCAGAGGGAGCGAGGCGGCTCCTCATCCCGCCTCGGCAGCATCCCCGGAGATCTGCCCGCTCTAGCCCAAGCCCAGCTGCTCCAGGACAGGGCCTCGCTGGCAGGGTTCGACTGGGACCGCCCGGAGGGCGCGTTGCAGAAGGTTGAGGAGGAGGTCCGAGAGCTCTCAGAGGCCGTGACCCAGGAGGGCAAGGAGTCTGAGATGGGGGACATCCTCTTCTCCATAGTCAACTCCGGCAGGTGGATGGGCATACGGATGGAAGACTCCCTGCGCCAGGCCAACGGTCGATTCTCCAGGCGCTTCGCCCAAATGGAGAGCATGTGCCGGGAGAGAGGCGTGGACTTTATCGACCTGCCCCTGGAAGGAAAGGAAGCCCTGTGGCAAGAGGCCAAGAAGATAGTTGGATGATCCAAGCATACCGGGACTCTGCGCGGAAGCTCGACGGTTTCCGGCCGGGGACCCGTAGAAAGAAGGATAACAGCCATGCAGTTCAATATAGCGCTCCTCCCAGGCGACGGCGTTGGTCCTGAGATTATCGCTGAGGGCGTAAAGGTCCTCCGGAGCATCCAGGAGCTCACGGACGCCACCTTCAACGTGGAGTCCGACATGGTGGGTGGCATTGCAATCGACGAGGTCGGCGCTCCGCTGCCCAAATCAGCCCTGGACCTGGCCCGCAGGAGCGATGCCGTCCTGTTCGGCGCGGTGGGAGGGCCAAAGTGGGACAACCCACTGGCTCCACACCGCCCGGAGGACGCAATCCTGGGTCTGCGGAAGGCTCTTGGCCTGTTCGCCAACCTGCGCCCGGTCAAGGTCTTCCCGTCCCTGCTCAACTCCAGCTCCCTGAAGCCATCGGTCATAGAGGGAGTGGACATACTCGTGGTCCGCGAGCTTACCGGCGGGGTCTACTTCGCCAAGCCCAAGAAACGGTGGCAGACCTCCCGGGGCAGAAGGGGCGTGGACACCCTGCGCTACACCGAAGGCGAAATCGAGCGCGTATTGCGGGTCGGTTTCGAGTTGGCTCGCAGACGACGCAACAAGCTCACCTCCGTGGACAAGGCCAACGTCCTGGAGACCTCCCGCCTGTGGCGAGAGATAGCGATTGAGCTATCCGCCCAGTATCCGGACGTGGAGCTGGAGCATATGCTGGTGGACTCCTGCGCCATGGCCTTGGTGAGGACCCCCACCCGCTTCGACGTCCTGGTGGCAGAGAACATGTTTGGCGACATCCTGACCGACGAGGCAGCGATCCTGGCAGGCTCCCTGGGAATGCTGCCCTCCTCCAGCCTGGCCGGCATACCGCAAGAGGACGACCGCAGCGGAGGCCGCGCTCTGGGCCTCTACGAGCCTATTCACGGCAGCGCCCCCGACATCGCCGGCCAGGGCAAGGCCAACCCCATTGCAACCATCCTCAGCGTGGCCCTCATGTTCCGTTACTCGCTCGGGCTCTCCCAGGCGGCCTCCGCAGTGGAGGCGGCCGTGGAGCAGGTACTGACGCAGGGATACCGGACGCAGGACATCGCCGAGCCGGGGGCCGGGGACGCCCTGAGCACAAGCGAAATGGGTCAGCGCATAGTCGATGCCATAGCTCTCTAGGACTGCCATATGACCCGTTCGTGGTGAGCCTGTCGAACCACCTGAACCGGCAACGGGGCAGGAATCCAGAACTGGGCGATGGGGTTCCGCTCACGCCCTTCGACAAGCTCAGGACGAACGGGGGGATAGGGCCTGCTCAAGCCAACCCCCTTGCCCGTTCGTGCTAGACCAACCCTTATTCCCGTTCGTGGTGAGCCTTCCCCGTACTTGATACGGGGATGAGCGCGGAATGGCCTTGCCCGCTCGTGGGCTGGAATGACAATGTGACCTCGTAGGGGCGGTTCGCGAACCGCCCCTACTACTCAATGTTGCCCCTTGTGTCCCAACTCTCCAACATCGTCATGCGAACGTGAGCGCCCGGATGGGCAGACGGAGCGCACCCGCGTAGTCCCCTGCCCCGTACTACGACGTAAGCATGGGTCTACCCCTGCTCCTCCGCCGGCGGCTCAGTTTCACCCTCTCGCAGATAGACGTTCCTGGCCGGGAAGGAGATCTCGATTCCCTCCTCCTCATAGCGGCGGTAGAGCGCCTTGACAAAGCTGTGCTTCACCGTCCAGGACTCCAGGTAGTTCATGGAGCGCATCACCACCCAGAAGTTGATGTTGGAGTCCCCAAAGTCCGTATACCACACGGTGGGCTCGTAGCCCTTCACGGAGCCGGGGGTCTCCTCCAGCACCTTCCGGGCCACCTCGACAGTCACCCGCTCAACGTGGGCCAAGTCGCTGAAGTAGCTGACGCCTATCTGGAGGTACACCGACATCTCCTCGTAGGGGTAGGTGAAGTTGGTGGTGATGTTGTCGGCCAGCTTGGAGTTGGGGATGAAGACGATGTTGTCCGACAGCAGACGTACCCGCGTGGTGCGCCACCCAATGCCGTCTATTGCGCCTATCATCCCGTTGTCAAGCTCCACGTAGTCCCCAACGCGGATGGAGCCGTCCGTCATCACGCTGAGGCCGGCAAACATATTGGTGAGCGTACCCTGGAGCGCCAGGGCCACGGCCAAGCCGCCAATGCCAAGGCCGGCCAGCAACGGAGCAATGGATATGCCCATCTGGTCCAGGATTATCAGACCGCCCATCACCAGGGTAACGATAGCCACAATCTGCGTCGCCATTGGGATCATCGACTCCATCACCCTGCCCTGGCCCGTCCTCTCGCCCAACAGGCCCAGGCCCCACTTGATAGCGTCGTCCTGCATCCTAATAGCGCCGTACAGCACAATGGCTATGCTGAGGATGACGAACACCCTGGTGAGCGCGGCCTGGTAGTCGCTCAGGAGGAGCAGCCCGTTCAGCCCCACGTACAGGCCGGTCACCACAATCCAGAGGGACAGCGCCCCGTCCAGGTCGTCTACCAGGTGCGCGCGGATGCTGCCCGGGCTGGCGCTCCGCAGCCTGGCCTTGAACACCCTGGAAGCCAGCCTCACCACCAGGGAGGCAACAAGCCCGCCCAGTATGGCCGACCCCAGAAAGGCAAGGTCCCCTACGGTCACGCCCTGTATGACTTCCCCGTTCATTATGGGTGCAATGGTAGCCGTCCCACCGCGTCCGGTCAATCCTGGGAAACGCCGTAGGGTTGGCGCGCCGCGCGGGCTGAGACCCCCGCCGTTGGGTTATAATGCGTTAGCCATACGGGAGTCCGGCCCGGGGGAGAACGCTACGAAAGCATCGGCCTTGAATACGGCAATCCTCTCTGCGCTCGCGGCGGTGGTGGTCTCCACCATCGTTGCGCTGACGGTCGACCGCTTCAGCTGGGAGGTGGACTTCACCCTGTGGCTCCAGGGGTTCGATCTGGGCGAGGCCCGGTTTATCCGCGGCTGGATATTCTGGATGGGCGTAAGGGGAGTGGCCGGCGCGGTGATGCTGGCGGTATGCCTGCTTCTCTGGCTACGGCGTTGGCGACTGGAGGCTGTCTTTGTGGCCCTGGTCTCCGTGCCGAACCTGCTGAACATCCTCATCAAAGAGGCAATAGGGCGGCCCAGGCCCACGGCGGACCTGGTGGACGTGGTGATAGGATATGGAGGTATCCAGGGCCACGGCTTCCCCAGCGGCCACGCTGTCCACGTAGTCCTGTTCTACGGCTTCCTTCTCTACCTGGCGCGCCTCTACCTCCCCAACGCCGCGCAGACACGCGCGCTATACGCGGCGGGCGGCGTCTACGCCCTGCTCACCGGGCTGTGGCTCATCTACGACGGACGCCACTGGCTCCTGGACGTAATTGGAGGCTACGTCTACGGCGCATTCTATCTCCTCGTACTGATAGCCGCCTACAACTGGGCCCTGAAGCGTCGTTCCGGCGAAAGCAAGGCTGGGGCGGGAGTAGGGTTCCGTTCGTCCTGAGCTTGTCGAAGGGCATGAGCGGCCCCTTCTCCCGTTCGCCCTGAGCTTGTCGAAGGGTGCGAGCGGGTGGGCCTCCCCAGCATCCCGCTTGCATGGTTCGACAGGCTCACCACGAACGGGAATTAGGGTCGGTCTAGCACGAACGGGCATTAGGGTCAGTTTAGCACGAACGGGCAAGGGGGTTGGCTTGAGCGGGCAATGTGAGCAGGGGCCACCCGCAACCATTCCTGCGAAAGGAGACCATTGCGCAACCGCCCAACGCGCCATTTGATGTCATTCCGAGCGCAGCGAGGAATCTAAGACGTTGCGCTGTAGTCATGAGAAGATTCCAGCCACAAGGGTCCTCGTGGGGGATGAGAGCCTTTAGATTCCTCACTCCGCTGTGCTCCGTTCGGAATGACAGTTGGAGCGTCTTTTCACAGGATGGCGACCAGAGTTATTCAAAGGTCTCCGTCCGCAGGAATGGTCGCACGTTTCCGTCATTGTGAACGCAGTGAAAGATCCCGAGCGCCCGCCGGAACCGCAGACCTCTCCCCTGGATTCCCGCTCGTGGGCGGGAATGACGATGGGGCCTCGTAGGGGCGGTTCGCGAACCGCCCCTACATCGCGCTGGCAACCGACTTTGGCTGTGGAATGGCCGCGGCCGTCCGTTGCCTGGGATTCTTCGTCGCGGGGCTCCTCAGAATGACGGGAGCGCCCAAGTACCTGAGCAGGCCGATTCCGTATATAATGTGCCCAAAATCACCTGTGGGGGTGGGCATGAGCCCCTCATCTGCACTCAAAGTTCTTTGCGTTCTCTACCCGGACCCCGTGGCCGGATTCCCTCCGGCCTACGCCCGCTCCGGCATACCCACCCTTTCCCACTACCCGGACGGCCAGCCAATCAGGGAGGAGTACCTGATTGCGCAGGGGGGGCGGCCGTGCCGGCACGGGGGCCCACTCCTACAGCGAGGGCGACGCCACGGGCGGTTCTGAGGAGGCGGCGAAGTTCACGGCCATCTGACGAGGCCACAGGTCGCTATGGGCCGGAGCTGATGACGCGGCTAGTGTAAATCAGGCGCGGCAGCGACCGCAGGGTTTCCAGTTTGGGGTCGTCGATGTTCAGGATGCGGGGCAAGCGAATGCTCTCCAGCCTTTGCAGGTACGGACAGCGCTTCTGGAAGGCCAGCAGCGTCAGCCTGTCCCCGCCGAGCAGCAGGTGGTCGAAGGCGCCGTCGTAGGTCTCCGCCTGCTCCCGAAAGGTCTCTGCCGCTTTGTCCATGAGCGCACGGGCCTGCCCCTCTCGCCGGCGGGCAAAACGCCCGGACGAGCTGCCGCCCTTCTTGTGCCGTCCCTTGACGAAGCGGCTGCCAGTCTTTGACTGCGCCAGGCGCTCACCCTCGAAGACGCCGATGGCGTAGCCGCTGAGTCGCAGCAGCAGGACGAGGATGGCGCGAGGCCTGTCCAAGAGGGCGAGCAGTGGGCCGGCATCCCAACCGTCGAATTCAGCGGCCGTCTCGACCGGGAACGGCGGGAGCACGGCATGGGCCTCGCCGGCGCTCCAGAGCAGGACTGCGCCGGTCCCGGATTCCCTCACTGCCGTTGCGAGCGATTCGTCCAGGGCAGCATCGTCCGGCGGGACGGCGCCGGGCGGCAGGCAGAGGGTGCGGCCGCTCCTGGCCGGGTCGTGCCAGGCGCCGGCAAGGCTGCGCATTGGGCCTATGGCTATATCCCGATGCTCCATAAGTGGCTCCAGAAAAGGGTCCTGGGTATGAGACTTTCAGCGGTTGCTGGGCTGGGAGTTGCTCAACCGCTCCTGCGCCGGCTCCTCTACGCCAGCTCAACCACGGTTGCGCCGTCGTTGCGATTGCCCTCCTCCGAGGTGAAGGACCCGACAAGGACGTGCCCGGTGAGGCGTTCGCGCAGGGCGCTGCGAAGCGCTCCTGTGCCTACTCCGTGCACCAGTCGCACCGACGACAGGCCGGCAAGAACCGCCTTGTCCAGGAAGCTGTCCAGCCGGTCCAGCGCGTCAGCCACCCGCACGCCCCGAAGGTCGAGGTCGCGCTCGGCGGGGACGTCGACGTTGGGCGGCCTGACGGCTGTGGCTGTTCCGGGCTTTGGAGCGGCGGCCTCAACCCTCCGCTCGATTTCGTCAAGGGAGACCCTGATTCTCATGGAACCCAGCGCAAGCTCCACGCCGGTCTCACCCGACGGCTCCGACAGCACCTCTAGGGCTTGGCTTATGCCCCGCACGTTGATCAAGTCGCCGCGCCTCAGTGTGCTGAGCCAGCGGATACGGGCGGCCTCCCCCCTCCACGCAGGCGATTGCAACTCCTTCCTCACCTGCAAGACCTCCTGCCGCTGCTGGTGTAGGGACGGGGCAGGCTGCGGCTGCCTTGTCGCCGGGAGGGAACGCTCCACGGCCCGCAGCCGCAGCCGCACCTCCTCTACCCTGGCCTCCAGCTCTCTGCGAGACTCCGCAATCATCAGGTCCCTCTCCTGCTCCAGTCCGGCAAGCCTGTCCTCCATCTCCTGCCGCAGCTCGCTGGCTTGCCTCAGTTCCTCCTGGGCCTCCCTGCTTCTCTCCATGGCCTGGCGCCGCTCGCGCTGGAGGTCGTTCAGCAGTCCCTCCGTCTGCCGGAATTCACCAGAAAGCATGGAGCGGGCATCGTCGATGACCACCTGTGGCATACCCAGCCTGGTGGCGATGGTGAGAGCGTAGCTCCTCTCCGGTAGGCCGATGTTGAGCTTGTATGTTGGCGTCAGTGTGTTGGGGTCAAGCTCAACGCTGGCGTTGGTCATGCCGGGGCTGTCCTGCACAAATGCCGCAAGGTCACGGTGGTGGGAGGTGGCGACGGTGGGAACCCCGCGCCTGTGAAGCTCCAGGAGGATGGCCTTGGCCAACGCTGCGCCCTCCTCCGGGTCAGTGCTAGAGCCGAGCTCATCTATGAGCACGAGAGACCGAGAAGTGGCGTGATCGAAAATCTTGCCCAGGTTCTGGACGTGAGAGCTGAATGTGGAGAGGGAGCGCTGTATGCTCTGCTGGTCGCCTATGTCCGCGTAGAAGCCGTCGAAGACGCTAATGATGGCCTCCCGGGCAGGCACGTGAAGCCCAGCCTGAGCCATCGCCGTCAGCAGTCCGGTCATCTTCAACGATACGGTCTTGCCGCCTGCGTTCGGCCCAGTGACTAGGATTATCGAAGAACCGTCGCCCAGCTGAATGGTGTTGGACACCACATTGCCGGCCAGCAGCGGATGACGGGCCTCGGACAGGAAGATGTACGGCTTCTCGGCCTGCGCCAGCGCGACGGGCGATCCCTTGACGGAGGCCGAATAGCGGGCCTTGGCCATTGCCAGGTCAATCTGCGCCAGCATGTCCATACCCAGCAAAAGGTCGTCCTTACTGTCTCCCACCAGCCCCGAAAGCTCGCACAGGACTCGGTCCTCCTCTCGAAGCGCTGCGAGGCGCAGCTCCTGCCACTGGTTGCCCTGGGAAATGGCCGGGAGCGGTTCCACAAACAGTGTGGCCCCGCTGTCGGACACGTCGTGAACTATGCCCTGAACGTGCTGGCGCATCTCCACCTTCACCAGGATCACCATCCTGCCCTGACGCTGGGTAATCAGAGCCTCCTGCAGGACGCCCCTGGCATATAGCCCTCGCATCATCCTCTGCAGGGAGGACTCCAGCGTGTTGAAGGTCTCACGAGCGCGTATACGCATCTCTGCAAGCCGGAGCGACGCCCCGTCCAGGACTTCGCCGTCCCGACCGATGGCCCCGGACAGCTGCCTCTCAAGGTCGCGGAAGTCTGGGATCTGCCTGGCGAGGTGGGAGAGTATGCCAAGGTCGCTCTGGGAGCCGACGACAGACCTGGCGCTTCCAAGGGCCCTTGCTGTGCCGGCCACGTCCCGGAGGTCCGGCCCTGACAACATCGCTCCAAGGGCGGCGCTCTCCACCGGCTTGCGGACGTCCCTCGCGGCGCTGAACTCCACATCCCTGCTGCGCTCAAGTAGCAGCACCGCTTCCGATGTCTCATGCTGCCGCCGCTGCACGTCCTGATGGGTGTAGGCCGGCTTGAGGGACAGGGCCTGCTCTCTGGCCAGGGGCGTTTGGGTATGGCCCGCCAGACGCTCTATGACCTGCGGGAACTCAAGAAGCTCAAGCGTTCTTTCCCGGAGGTCCTCCTCCGGAATGCTGTTTGTATCGGTGTTCATGCGACCTTTGCTTGTGGGAATATCCCTCTCAGCTTAGCAGTACAGGCGGGCTTGAGTCCAGAGAATGTACGGGGTCTGCAGGGTCTTTTCATTATTGAGTGATGGGTGATGCCCCAACTAGGCTGAGTGGGATGTGAGGTTGCGCCGCGTTTAGTCTCAGAGCAGCAGCAATGTTACTGACGCCGGCGATTCTCAACATGCCAATTGCTGTGTTTCGTATGGCAGAAAGGACCTGGGGGGCGGCTCCGGTGCGCACCTGAGACCGGTCCTCGTCAAAGGTCACATCCCTCACCCAATGCAGTCTGTTCTCAATACCCCAATGTCCCTGCGACAGCTTTAGCAGCCGGCGAGGGTCGGCGTCGTCCGGTCTGAGACTGGTCACCGCATATGACACATCCCTACTCGATACAGACTTGCTGACAACCGTCCGTTCGATGCGACACACCTGGGCCATGTGAGGCCAGTCTGTATACCCTGCCAGAACATCTGATGCCCAGATAGCTCTGGTCTCCACCCTGCCTGCTCGTTTGGTTAG
>CBDCSY010000001.1:0-31257 GCA_965221925.1 Dehalococcoidia bacterium
TGCTGTGGATGAACTTGCCGCCGTCCAGTATGGGTAGCGGCAGCATGTTGATAATTCCAATAAAGAACGAGATCATCCACAGCCACAGCAGAAACAGCGAGAGCTGGGCGTTGTCCCACTGGATAAAGTCGTAGATGGGCTTGTAGGCAAAGGAGCTGTCCCTCATGATTCCGATGAGGCCGCGCCCGGAATCGTCAGGGGCCGGCATTATCTCCACAGGAAACTCCAGGGACTCCTCTCCCCTCAGCACGGTAATATCCACGGTCTGGCCTGGCGACAGATCAAGCCCCGCAAAGTCCGCCGGCGTTGCAATCCGGGCATCGTCTATCTGGATTATGATGTCATTGGCAAGCATGCCTGCGCTCTCCGCGCCAAAGCCCTCGATGACGGAGAGTACCATCATGCCGTCAGGAGACTCGTAAAAGGCCCCCACGACAGGCTCCGGCAGGACGATGGCAAAGATCGGATTGGTGAGCAGCAGCGCGCCCAGAACCATGGAGAATGCCACGTTCGCGGTTGCGCCCGCGCCGATTACCCGCAGCTTTGAGATCTTCTTTGCCTTGGCGAACTCCTCCTCGTCGGGCTCCACAAAACCCGCAAACAGAGCTATAAAGATGGCAAACCCGCCCGTCTTGATCTTGATCTTCTCCAGAGTGGCCACTATGCCGTGCGCCCCCTCGTGCATCACCAGCACTATGGGAATGGAGAGAAGGAAGTACAGGATCGCAGTGGACGATGTCAGAGTGACGCCGGGAATGAGCACCGTCACCTCTGCAAAGGCACTAGGCTCTACAAAGAAGTTTGATATGTTTGAGAGCAGAAACCAGAACGCAAAACCCATCATCGCAAACCCCGCCACCACGCTGAGGTCGGCAAAGACCGCGATGCCTCTCCTGGTCCTGGACAGTACCTTGGTCAGCAGATCCTGGATCCCCCGGTTCTTGTAGACCAGGCTGTATGCCTTGATCTCAAAACCGTACCTGTCCAGCCGCAGCCCCTTGGCCGTTACGACCATCACCACCCAGGCTATGAGCACATAGATGATGGCATTCTCCGTGATGAAATCTAGCACTGGTAATCTGTTACTTTTTTTAACTGCGTCATTTATCGTTTTGTATGAAGCCTGCCATCATACTCTCCACGTATCCAGACAGGGAGTCCATCACCAAGATCGCAGACAGGCTGGTCCGGGACAGGCTTGCCGCCTGCGTCAACATATCCCGGGTTGAGTCGATATATTCGTGGCAGGGCAAGATAGAGAACGCGCCGGAGTTTCTGGCCCTGTTCAAGACCACGCAGGCAAACAAGGACAGGCTCAGGGAGCAGATAGAGAAGACTCACCCGTACCAGGTTCCGGAGGTCATCGAGATTGCCGCCCCCTCGATAAACGAGCCTTACCTAAAGTGGTTGGCAGAGTCCACGCTCTAAGATACGGAGAACCTCAGGAGCGCCACCACGCCCCCCAGGCCGTCTACCCTCAGCCCCGCGTCGGTGCTTGAGTCCACGCTGTATGTCTTGGCCCCTTGGGCCTGAACCTCGTTGATGAGGCCGATGGCCGCGTCCTCGTCTGTCTCCTGCAGGAGCTTTTCGGAGAATACCAGGGAGTCTACGGCCCCAAGGCGGCCGGCCCTCTTGGTCTCCTCGATCCCCATGGCAAACCTGGCGCTCTTCTTGCTTGCCAGCGTCATGATCTCGTCTATGATCGATGAGACGCGCGCCAGCTTGCTCTCCGATATTGCCTCCCTCATCGAGTCGGACTTTGTGAAGGTGTAGAGCCCGTCCTCGCCGCTGGAGTCCACACCCTCGGTGACCAGAATCCGGTGGCCCTTTCCAAGCCGGGATGCCTGGAGGTGGTTTGCCAGCCTGTTCTTTGTCTGCCCCGGGCCGAATATTATCACGACATCGTTCTTTTTTACCATGCTTGCTAGCGCCACCCTGACCTCGTCAAAGAACCCCTCGATCTTAAACGAGCTCTTGTACCTCTTTCCGCTGTAGCCGGAGTAGATGTTTGGTATGGTGTGCAGATGGGTTCCCTTCAGCCTTCCTATTCCGCAGTCGCCCGTGTCTATTGCAACCAGCACGAACCCCGCGCCGCCCTGGCTGGACTTGAGCAGGGACCGGTGCAGGCCGGACCACGTCCTCTTGGTCAGCGTGAAGCTGTCGTTTGGCTTTATCACAAGGGAGTGGTGCGACCTTCGGGGCACGGCCTCATTGTTTGATTCTGCAATCACCCCCTGGATGCGGAGCCTGTCCAGCCGGTAGTCCAGGCCGACCCGCTCCACGTCCAAGGCTATCCTTATCCTGACCCTCTGGCCGCTGTCGGGGCGGGCGTACTCCCTGTCGAGCTTTATCACCCTGGTGGTGTCTGAGACCACCCGGTCGTCCCTGTCGATTACCCTTCTTAACGTCAGCAGGTCATCTGGCTCCTCGGCGGTGACCGCCACCGAGCCGTCGCTGATTCTCTTGCAGATCATGGCGCCTCATGACGCGGTGGAGAAAAAAAGGAGTCAGCCAATAATCTTCTTTATGTTTGAGGTCTGCTCCTGGGCCTTCTTCCTCGCGTAGTTTTCCGCCCACTCCTGCGTGATGACTCCGGCCTCGGCCAAGTTGACAAGGGTGTTTAACGACGCCTCGCCGCTTGCCTTGCCGTTGTACCGCCTTATCTGCCGCCATTTCATGCTGGTGTTGCCGCTCTTTGAGGTATATATGATTCCCAGAACGTCCCTGGCGTTGACAAAGGTAATGTCCCTGATCTTTTTGAGGGTTACCTTGTCGGCCGCCTCCACGTATACGGCGCCCAGCTTCTCGTCCCTCTCCGGAAAGACCTCAAAATCCTCCAGATAGCTCCTGGGGGCGTAGGAGCTGCATGTGCTGATCATGATAAACTTTCTAAAACTCTCAAGCGAGCATGGGGTCTCAATTTGGGTCATTACAACTAAAGAGAGTCAGCTATTTATCAAGTTTATCAGAACTCTGTGAAATACAGTTGGTGGAACTGCCGTTCCCATTCCGCCTAACCACAGATCCTGTCCTTCTGCAAAGACCGAATCCCCCTGACGGAGAACCGAACCTTCCCCGGACTGCCAACAAAGCGGAGTCGCTCTAACTTCAGTCTGTGCGCGGGCATGTCTCAAAACATGTCGGGTCGCAAAATCGGTGCCAGAACGGAATCGTTCCGGCACCGCCCGCGTTTTACGAAGAACCTGATAATATATTGTACAAATCAGACATTTTTAACTTGGAAGTTCTGGTTCTGTGCAGTCCTGGCGATATGGGCACCAGTCTCCAGACGGCGCGATGCCACATTCTCCGTTCGGGCGCACACGCTTTGGGGAACCTGCCTCAGGCGCGATGCAGCCTCATGCTCCGGACGATGTGGCCAGTCCCTTGCAGAGCATGTATGCCGCAGCATAGCCCGGAACCGTCACCTGCTCGCCGTCGTACGGTCCAAACGCGTGGCCCTTCAGCCTAAAGGCCACAGGACACCTAGCCGTGACCGTAACCGGCCCGTCGTCCAGAACGCAGGCATCCACGTGGGGATCAAAGGAGTCAAGATCCCCGCACGGCACCTTTGCCATTCCGCTCTTGCCGTTCAGGGAGTCAGGCATCCTGAAGATTCTGTGCACGTCCGTGGTGACCTGCGGGTCGATCCTGGCCCCTATCGTGCCGGCGATCTCCCTGAGGCTCCTCTGGTAGCTGTCGTACGCATCGCCGTCAATCTGCGAGATGAACCTTTTGCGGCCCGTCTTGTTTACAAAGATCCCCTTGGCCACGCGCCCTGCCCATCCGGCATCCCCAAGCTCCGGAAGCGTCTTTTGGAGATCCCTCTTTGGCTGCCGCCTTGTCATCCCAAACCTTTCAGGGACGGCGCCGTTGAACCGTATATAGTCCACCAGCTCGCCCCGTTCCCTGGAGTTCAGCTGCTCAAAGTGCGGGGCGTATGCGTGGACGTGAAACCCCTCATTCCCGGAAAAATATACCCGGATGCTCCCCTCCGGTATGCCAAAGTCACGGACAAGTATGTCCTCCAGCTTTCGCACCTCCTTCTTGGACGCGTCGATGCAGTCCCTGCAGGCAACCGACTTGGAGTCGAGCCTTGCAGAGCCGCAGGCGCGGCAGGCAGACGCGTCCCGGGATACGGCCATGCAGTCACTGCACCGGTACACCGTGTGGCCCGCCCTGCACTCCAGATTAAGATCCTTTGCGTCGATATCAAAGATGAGATCCGCCCCCTTCCAGTCCTTCTCGTTCATCGGCAGGTCCGGAAAGGAGTAGTATGCGTTGGAGCAGTAGACGTCAGACGGCGAGTTCGATACC
Organism: Dehalococcoidia bacterium; assembly: GCA_965221925.1. Classification (GTDB taxonomy): domain Bacteria; phylum Chloroflexota; class Dehalococcoidia; order Lucifugimonadales; family UBA2985; genus JAPPHY01. The sequence continues at coordinate 4,318 of CBDCSY010000001.1, forward strand.
AGCATGACGCGCAGGGCGCCGTCGTCCCTCATGGCCAGGTGCCGGTTCATGCCGCCGTTGAACCTCTGGTATCCAAACTCGCGCCGCCCCATCTTGTGCGGCACGTGAATCCTGCCGACGTTCTCAAAATAGTACCTCTTGAAGAGCCCCTCTAGGAGCGCCGCGTCGTCCTCATTCATCCAGCGTGCGTCTCCTGCCGAACTGTAACGGGTTTGTTATGCCGCGGCACTCTGCGGTCTCAAAGCACAGATCGTTGCTCTTTATCTTGGTGCACGACGGGCAGACGTATCCGGTTGTGCCGTCGCCCCCGCTGGCGATGTGGTTGAGCTGGTACCGCGTTATCTTCTCGTTATAGTCCGGGGCGCTCTTGAAGAGAGGCACTATCTCATCCACGGGCGTGCCGCGGGAGAGCAGGTATGATGCCAGCATAAACCGTCCCGAATGCGGCAGGTTCTTGCCGTCCTCCAACTCCTTGATGGCATGCTTGATGCACGGGGGATAGCCTACAGATACAATCGGCGCGGTGTAGAACCGTTTTGCCAGCTGGGCCAGCCTCCACACCGGTTCCTCAAAGTTCGGCAGCATGGGGGGCTGGGCGGCAGACTGGATCCTGTCGGTGATGTATCTGTTCAGCTGCTGCCTGATCAGCCTGACCACCTCGTGCCGGTTCAGAAACACCTTTCCGCCGTCCACCCGCCGGTTGACCAGCTTCCACGGGAGCTCGTGAAAGAACACGGAGCGACGGACATAGTCCTGGATCGGAATCACAAAGTCCCGCCCCCGTCTCTCTATGCTTACTGAGAACAGATCCTCGATGATCTTTGTGGCCGGATACTCCTTGGTGGTGTCGCGAAGATCCCCGAGGTCGCTCTCCAGATAGTGCTCTGCCCTGCGCGATTCCGCCATGACAAACTTGTTGACGAGCGCCCCGGATCTTCCCAGCTTCAGCAGAACCGTGGCTATCAGAAACGAGAAGACCTCCATATCCAGCGTATACCCCTCAAGGATCTCTGACTTGTCGACGCCCCCGTCGACGGCCAGCTTTATTCTGTCATATGCCTTCTCGATGATCTTCTTCAGATCGGGATCGGAGCCGAACTTCTCTATGGTAAAGCTGGGATCCTGAAGATGCCTACCGGCATCGGGAAGAAACGGGTACTTTGCCATCTCGACAGACCCTATGTCGACCATGAATCGGTTTGCCCGCCTGCGCTTAAAAAGCTGGTTTAAATTATCTGGGAAGAATCCAAGGACATGAAGGTCGGCTGCCACGTGTCAATCTCGGGCGGGGTGGACAGGGCAGTCGACAACGCAGTCGAGAGGAAGTGCCTTGCATTTCAGATCTTTACCAGAAATCCCCGCGGCTGGAGGGCAAAGGAGCTGGGCGAGACGGAGATCTCAGAGTACAGGAGAAAGCTCGGCGCAAGCGACATAGACCGGCACGCCACATGCGCCCACATGCCATACCTGCCCAACCTGGCATCCACAAACAGCGACGCGCACCAGAAATCCGTAGACACACTCGTCGGCGAGGTCCGGCGGTGCGGGGATCTGGGAATCCCGTACCTGGTCACGCACTTGGGAAGCCATCTGGGCGCCGGCGAGGAGGCCGGCATCAGGCAGCTGGTCATGGCATACACCAAGGCGGCCGGGGTAAGAAACGACGTGACCATTCTGCTGGAGAATACGGCGGGGCAGAAGAACTCCGTGGGCTCGGAGTTTGGCCAGCTGGGATCCATCCTGTCGCAGCTGGAGCCGCAGGAGCGGTTTGGCGTGTGCATCGACACGTGCCATGCCTTTGTTTACGGGTACGACCTGAGAACCCCGGATGCGGTCAGGGAGGCGTTTGCGAGGTTTGATGACGCCGTGGGCTTTGAGCGCCTGAAGATCCTGCACCTGAACGATGCCAGGGGGGAGATGGGCTCCAGGCTGGACCGGCACTATCACATAGGCCTCGGGCACATCGGCATGGAGGGCATCGGGGCCGTGGCAAGGCTGGCAGGCAAGAAGGGGATACCCATCATACTCGAGACCCCCATAGACGACACCCGGGACGACTTTGAAAACATCAGGATAGTCAAGGGGTTAACATAATTAACCCGCTTGTTGCGGCAAGATTCGTGGGATACGACAGCGTGATGAAGCTTGCCTTGGAGAGGGGGTTCTATTTTCCGAGCTGCGAGATATACAGCGACTCCCAGGCGGGGTTCTGGGAGTACGGCCCCACCGGCCTGAGCCTAAAGAACAAGTTCCTTGAGCTGTGGCGGAGGGAGCTGGTGAGGCGCGACCAGATGATCGAGATAGACGGCTCCCAGATCATGTCGCGGTCCGTCTTTGAGGCGTCAGGGCACCTGGAGAGCTTTGCGGATCCCATAGTCAAGTGCACCGGGTGCGGGGCCACCTTCAGGGCGGACAGGATGATCTCCGAGGCCGGAGGGCTGGAGATTCCGGAGAACGCCGGGCTGGAGGAGTTCGATCAGGCCATACTGCAAAACGGCATCAGGTGCGCCAAGTGCGGCCACGATCTTGGGCCCGCCAGAAGGTTCAACATGATGTTTCGGGTGGGCATAGGCCCAGACGGCGAGGAGGCATACCTGAGGCCGGAGACATGCCAGTCGATCTTTGTCGACTTTCCCAGGATCTTCAAGACCATGCGGGGCAGGCTTCCGTTGGGGATAGCCCAGGCCGGCAAGAGCTTCAGAAACGAGATCTCCCCGCGGCAGAGCCTCCTCAGGCTGAGGGAGTTCTACCAGGCAGAGATAGAGGTGTTCTGCAACCCCGCCAGCCTGAACGACTTGGAAAAATTCGCGCGCCTACAGGATACCGTGATCCGCATCCAGACGGGGACAGAGCCAAAGGCCGTGACATGCCGGGAGGCCGTGCAGTCTGGTGCCGTACCCAGCGAGTTTGTGGCGTACTATCTTGGAATGCTGGCAGAGTTCTACCAGAAGACCGGAATCGACATGGAGCGGAGCCGCTTCAGAAGGCTGGGCGACAAGGAGAAGGCGTTCTATGCGGAGGCGGCCTTTGACTTTGAGGTGGAGACCACGACTGGGTGGCTGGAGCTTGTCGCCTGCAACTACAGGTCCGACTACGATCTGGGCTGCCATGCCAGAAAGAGCAAAGAAAAGTTCGAGGTGATGGACGGCGACCAGAAGGTGCTGCCGCATGTATTTGAGATATCCATGGGAATCGACCGCAGCCTGTACACGATTCTGGAGCACAGCCTGAGGGACGACAGGGAGAACGAGAGGACGGTCCTGTCCATAGTGCCGTACCTGGCGCCTGTCCACGTGGGGGTTCTGTCGCTGGTAAAGAAGGGGGGGCTTCGGGAGAAGACCGACGAGGTGTTTGACTCCCTGAAGACAAAGGTCGACGCCTTTCTGGATCACTCGGGCGCCATAGGGAGAAGGTACAGGAGACTGGACGAGATCGGCGTCCCATACGCGCTGACGGTGGACCACCAGACGCTGGAGGACGGCACCGTCACCATAAGGGAGCGCGACTCGATGGAGCAGAGGCGGATACGGCTTGCCGATGTCACAGGCGAGATCACGGGCCTGGTCTCCTTTCCCTAGCGTCTGCTAGGGCCTTTCGCATGTTGTCAATGTGCGAGCCGTGCCAATAGAGCTTGCCGCAGCCAGTGCACCTCCAGACGTCGTGGGTCTCCGATATCCGGGCGGGCACCGCCCCGACTTCTGGCCCGTCGTCCCGCCGCAGGGTGCCGTTGCATACGGTGCACCGGGCGCGGCTGCAGTCGATCCTCAGATCCCCCAGCCCAAGCCTTGCGGCGATCTCCAGGGTGTGTGCCACTGGATCGCGCCCGGCAGGACATACCGCCAGAATGCCGGCCTTCTGCGCCCGGCGGTACAGCGCCGCATCCTTTGTGATGAGAACGCGGTTCTCCCTTGCCGCGGTCTCCAGCAGGGCGTCGTCCCCGGCATCTGACTGGTATGTTGCATCAAACCCCAGAATCCTCAGCCTCCGTGTAGTCCTGCCCAGCATCGCATCGACGGCAAACCGGTGCCCCAACCTACTCCCGCCGGTTCACCTTTGTTATGTGGCTCTTTCCTGCCGGCAGCACCCGGAGAAAGTCATCCACACTGAACCGTGCCGCCGCGTCCTCGTTGATCTTTATGAACTCGCTCCGTAGCCTCTTTGCAATGTCGGCAGGCTCCGAGCCGCCGGGCTCGATCACCGCATGCCACAGGGAGTTCTCCCTCACCGCATCGGCCGGCCCGCACTCCAGCAGGCACTCCCCGTTTCTCTCGAGCATTCCTACGCCAAGCTTCAGGGTCGGCACCCGGACAAAGTTGCGCTGCCCGCCGATGCTAAACGATCCCCTTGGAAGAAACTGCCCGCTGGGAGCCGCCTTCTTTACCTGGTCTGGCTCCACCCAGTAGGAGTTGGCGCCATACATGGCCTCCCTCCAAGCCCTGCTGAAGCAGACCGTTGCGTGCGCCACCTCGTTTATGCTGACAGGCGACGCGCTCTGGCCATCCTTGAGGACAAAGAACGGCGAGCCGAACACCTCTGCGTGGAACACCCTGTCGCCGCTACCCATGTGCTTTCGTACGATGGACGAGTTTGAGGACGCGTCCCTGCCCCCCACGGCCAGGTTTCCGTCGGATGTGAAGAACCACCTGTATCTCTCAAACCAGTTCTTCTTCCTGATGTTGGCATACCCGACGGACTCCTGAACGTCCTGCGCCTGGCTCTTGAGCCGGGCAATCTCCCGCTCCGTCTTTCTCTTTTGCTTCTCTATGGTGGGTACCGCAGCGGACTGCTTCTTTGCCTCATCAAACAGCGTCGAGGCTATGGCGGGAAGGGACGAGCTGGGATCAATCCTGATCTTCTCGTCAAGAATCTTGATTATCGTGGAGCCGCGCTCGCTTGCAAGCTGGGCATCCAGCCTCTTCAACTCGGCCTCGGCGCGCGGTTCCCTTATGGAGAACGTGCCCTGTGAGACCAGCGCAAAGAGCAGCCTTGCCACGCCGGATATTGCATCTGACCGCTCCTGTACAAGCCGTATTGCCCCGTTCTGCTCGTTCAGTCTGCTCTCCAGCTGCGCAATCTTGCCGCTCTCGGTCGCAGTCTTTGCCGACCTTGCCTCCTGGAGTATCTTCTCCGTAAATATGAGATCAAGGCCCCGGTCAAAGCTGGGCACCGGCTCGAGCTCGTCTGGCACGGCGACCCTGATGGGGCAGGCCTCGGGCCTTGCGCCTCTTATTATGACGGGATCGTGCCTGCCGCTGCCCACCTCACCGACGATCCCGCGCACGGCATCAAATATAGCCTCCCGCTGGCGTGCCGCAAGCTCTCTTCCGGGCAGGGTGGAGTCGATTCTGGCGCGCCCAAACACCTCCTTGATGTATCTGGCTGGCAGCCCCAGGCTTCTTCCCACCCATTTGCCGCAGCCGAGATCGGAGTTCTGAATCTCGTCTATCTGACCTTGGGACAGCTCGAACACGTTCAGCCCGTTCTGCGGGGGAGGGGCGTACGTCGAGCCCACCCTGAGCGTGCGGTGTCGCACCTCCAGGGAGTGCTGCAGTGCCAGGATCTTCATCTCCTTGCTGCACAGTATGATGTTTCCGTCGCCGAAGAACTCGGCCACCACCACAAACTCCCTCTCAAAGCCTCCAAACGACAGGTATGCTATTCTCTCGGTTCCCACCTGCCGGATCCCGGTTATCCTGAGCCTGAGCAGGTCGTCCCTCAGGCGCCGCGTCATCCTGTGGAGCTCGATCTGATCGATCTTCACCTCGGTGACCCACATGCCAAACGTGGTAAGCATCAGAAAGATGTCCGGCTGGTCCGGGTGGTGCAGCTTGAAGAGGATGCTGTCCCTTGTGATTCCATATATGTTGCTCACATAGTATCCCGCGATCTTCTCTGAGATCGAGTCCACCAGATAGCGCAGCTCTATGCCTGCTAGTCCCATAAACAGCAACCGACGCACCCGCATTATACTTTTACTCAGGCCTGATCCGTGTTGGGCCGAAACGCGCACGATACCTGATGGAGAGTTAGGTTGGGCATGGGCCAAACTCTCACATTCCGTCGTATCTGTCATCATTTGTGCCTAAATCTACACGGAGTGGACAGAGATATCCAGGTAGAACCACTCTCCTAATCAAACTGTAGTGACTTAACCTCTTACCGCGGCAGCGCGCGATGTATTGTAACAAAACTATGTCCTCCCCAGATCAGACGCACTCTGCGCGAATTTATTAGGTTACACTATCCAAGACGCCTGATGCCGGTCAAGCTGGATGACGACAAAATCAAGTACGTCATTCGCGAGAAGGAGAAAGGGACCCTCAACGCCACAATAGCTGAAAGCATGAAGATCAGCTCACGACATGTGCGACGCCTTTGGGCCAAGTACAGGAGTACCGGCTCGTTGCCGACGATCAGCAGTGGCGGCCGACCTGCCACCAAGACAATATCTGATGAGGAAGTCGAGATGGTGCTGGCCGAGTGCAGGAGAGGCTGTTCGGGGGTGGGACGGGTCACCAAGGCATTGGCGGACAAAAACATAAGCGGCCGCACCGTATACAACATAATGAAAAAACATGGGCTGGTGGAGTCGTGCCCAGCAAAGGCAAAAAAACGCAAATGGGTGAGATTTGAGCGGCAGTACTCTAACGCCATGTGGCATACGGACTGGCATGTCATGAAGGACTTCCGCGTGAGGGATCTGAACCTGATCACGTACCTGGACGATGCCTCGCGATGCGTCACCGGATACGGCGTGTTCAAAGAAGCAACCGGCCTGAATGCCGTGGAGGTGCTCAGGCAGGCAATTCTGGCGTTTGGCACCCCGGCATCCATCCTGTCGGACAACGGATCCTGCTTTGTGGGCGTGCGAAGCGGCACGCCGAAGGGAACATGGACGCCTACTATCTTTGAGAGCGAGCTTCTGGATCGCGGCATACAGCTGATAAACTCAAGGCCGTACCATCCCCAGACCAACGGTAAGCTGGAGAGGTTCCACAGGACACTGGAGACCGAGGTGAGGCGGCACGACAGTTTGGACGACTTCGTCACGTACTACAACGAGAGGCGGCTGCATTGGTCGCTTGACATAGACAACCACCAGACGCCGCTCAAGGCGTTCCATGATAAGGCGACGTATGAAACTATAAGAGTAGACAATCCAAACTGGATGGAGGTTGACATCCATGGATGACCGGCGGACAAAGGGGGGAGGACATAGTTTTGTTACAATACACGCGGCAGCGCGCGACTAAAGATTTTAAACAAGGCGCATTAAACTCACTCTAGAAACTTACATTGGCCAAATTTAAGAAAAAGAGATCCAAACCGACAGGTGGCCCAGAGGACTCTAAAAAAGAGATAAAAGACACCGCTGCCGACAAGCCGGCAGACGATGCCGACTCGACGCCGCCAACCGAGGAGATAGACGCACTGCCGCCCGAGAAGACAAGGCTGCCCCCGCCGATGCGATCCAAAAAAGGCCACATAGTCTCCGTGGCCGAGGCGGCCGAGACCAAAAGGAAGATGGATCGGCTCTTCTGGATGCGCGTGGTTCTTTCCGTGATTGCCGGGGCGTCTGCCACATTCCTGTTCGAGTCCATTGAGGATGTAGAGGAGAAGAGGTGGACCTCCATCGGGTTTATGATAGCGGTGTTCATCGTGTCGGTGATCATTGCCAAGAGCATGAAGATCCGGCTTCACTCTGGCAGAAAGAAGCTGATAACAAACGGCCTTGGCAGCTTTGTGTTCCTCTACCTGTTTGTGTGGATTGTCACGTACACGCTTGTGAACTCTGGATCCGGCGGCGGCTTTGTCACGCCTGTCATATAGGGCTACATGATGTGGGACCACAAGACGCCGGGGATTCCGGACTCGGAGTTTGAGCGGGCCGAACGCGTCCCCATAACAAAGGAGGAGGTCAGGGCCATCCAGATCAGCAAGGCAAGGCTAAACTCCGGGGATACCGTATATGACGTCGGCTGCGGGAGCGGCTCTGTCAGCGTTGAGGCGGGCCTGCAGGTGGAGGGGCGCGGCCGGGTCTTTGCCATAGACGTCGATCCCGACGCGGTCACGCTCACAAAGCGGAACCTAGCAAAGTTTGCAGTCGGCAACGCCTCGGTCATACTGGGCAACGCGCTGGACAAGATTGCAGGCCTGCCTGCCGCGGACAGCATATTTGTCGGCGGTACCGGCGGCGACACGGCAGACATAGTAACGCTGTGCGAGGAGCGGCTGAAGGCGGGCGGACGGATCGTCATAGGCGTAATCCAGATAGAGACGTTGGCAGCAGTGCTGGGCGTACTGGATCGGCTTCGGTTCGAGTCAGTTGACGTAACGCAGGTCACGGTGGCAAAGAGCAGGAAGACGTCCACCGGCACGATGATGCTGGCAAGAAACCCGGTTACCATAATCTCTGCCACCAGGGCATAGCCCCACATCCTACAGGATCGTGTCCATCTAGGCTGGATGCGGCTCTGCGGCCACCAGGCCCCTGCGTCCGGCAGGCGGTCTTACTCTCTAACTTTTATTAGGAATTGTGACATCGGAGCTGGATGCATGAGCTAGTCGCCGTTGGTTGCGGTCCGGGCGATCCTGACCTGCTGACCGTCAAGGCGGTAAACGCGATACGGGGCGCCGATGTTATCGCGTGTCCCACAGCCCGGGAGGGAAAGCCGAGCATTGCACTGGCCGCCGTCTCCCCGCTGATAGACCAAGGCCGGCAGAAGATACTGCAGCTCGTCTTTCCCATGACAAAGGACCGGGCAGTGCTGGAGGAGACGTGGAGGAGAAACTCCCAGATCCTCGCCGATGCCGTCCTGACGGACCGGAGGGTCGTGTACCTTACCATAGGAGACCCATACCTGTACAGCACGTGGATATACCTGCACCGCGAGCTGAAGGTGAGGCACCCGAAGATCAGGATATCTGTCATTCCCGGCATCGTCTCGATGTTTACGTTTGCGTCAAAGGTGGGCATCAGCCTAGCGGAGGGCGCCGAGAAGATGTCAGTCATTCCCTCGTGCTATAACCTCGATGCTGTCAAAGAGCTCGCAAGGAACTCAGACACGTTGGTCTTCCTGAAGGACGGAAGGTACTTTGATCAGGTAGTCACGCTGCTGAGGGAGGCGGGTTTTGCCGACAGCTCGATATTTGCAATAGGCCAGGATCTGGGCACTGAGCACGAGATCATCAGAAGGCTCACCCTGGGCGAGGCCGACACCTCCGCCTTGACTACCAAATACTTCTCCATACTGGTGGTAAAGCGTGCCTAAGGTCTACTTTGTGGGGTGCGGGCCGGGAGACCCGGAGCTGATCACCGTAAAGGCAAAGAGGCTGATCCAGCAGGCAGACACGGTGGTGTACTCGGGCTCGCTGGTTCCAGAGCCGATAATGGAGTTCTGCCGTGGCGCAGATCTGCACGATGCGTCGGGCCTAGTACGCGAGGAGATATTTGACATACTGCGCGGCAGCGCAAAGAAGGGCAAGCTCGTGGTGCGCCTGCACGACGGCGACCCTACGATATACGGCGCCATAAGGGAGCAGATGGACGGCCTCGCAGGCGAGGGCATCGAGTCGGTGATAGTCCCCGGGGTTACGTCGTTTCTTGCATCTGCTGGCGCCCTAGGGGCCCAGCTCACGCTGCCGGGCGTGACCCAGACCATAATCATCACCCGCGCCGAGAAGCGCACCCGGGTGCCCGAGCGTGAAAGGATCTCCGAGCTGGCAAGGCACCAGGCAACCATGGTCTTCTACCTCAGCGTTCACCTCCTCAATGACATTGTGCGGGATGTGATCGGCGGCGGATACACCGAGTCGACGCCGGCGGCGGTGGTCTACAGGGCCAGCTGGGAAGACCAGAAGGTCATCGTGGGCACCCTGGCGGACATTGCAAAAAAGACGAGGGCGCACAAGATTACAAAGACCGCCATCGTGATCATAGGCCAGGTCATCAACCCAGAGTCGTACGAGTACTCCAGGCTCTATGACAAGTCGTTTGGCCACGGCTACCGGAAGGCAAGACCCGTCACAGAGCGATAGGGTCGACGCGGCAGTCCATTCCCAGCGCCGCCAGCTTGCGCGAGAACGCCCCTGCGTCCCCGGACGCAAAGATCCTAAGCGGGCCCTGCGTCGGGGCGCTCCCGACTCTGGCACCGGCCTGCCGGGCCACATCGTCGGCCGGATCAAGAAACCTCACATCGGGAAACTCTGCCTCCATCATCCCTCTTAGGAACGGCAGGTGGGTGCTTGACAGCGTGGCCGTATCGACGCCGCCCTGCCCAAGGCGGTCGGCCAGAACCCGCGAGATCTCCCTCCGGCAGCGCGGCGCATCCAGCACAAAACCGCCCGACTCCACCAGCCGGATCAGGGGGCTGCAGTTGACGGGCAGAACGGAGATCCCCTCCGGCAGGCGGCACCCCTCTATGTACCGGCGCAGCTCCGGGCCTGCGGCGACTGATTCGGTTGTGAGGACCGCAACGTTGCCAGTCCCAGTCATGCCGGCCGCCCGGCTCAGTGGCGGATGCACCCCCAGCGTCCTGTCATCAAGGATCTCCGGAAGCAGCAGGGACGGCGTGTTGGAGCCCACTATTACAAGATCCGGCTTGAAGAGTCTCCGCAGGCCCGCTATGGTTCCCGTGATGATCCGCCCAAGCTCCGCACGGGTCTTGGTTCCGTATGGAAAGCTATCGATATCCGCATAGTATATGATCTCCGAGCGGAGCGTCCGTCGAAGGGGCCCGATAACGGACAGGGAGCCAAGTCCCGAATCAAAGATCGCTATTCTGGGCATAATCACAACACATTCCGATTTTGTTAGCTAAATTTAGTCTAGGGTTGATCTAAATATACCCCTCTCATTAAGAGTGCAATACTAGACTGCCAATTATGCCAAGCTTTGATAAGAACTGGGCCCGGCAGGACGCTCCAAGCGTGACTGAGAAACTACGTGGCGCAGTTACAGCCGAAGGCGCACTCAAGCCCAGGATTCAGGAAGCTGTAAACAAACTTCAGGTTCAGATATCCAAGATGGATTCGATGCTGGGAAAGCTACGGGAGAGAGACTCGAGGCTGTTTCAGAGAATCGTCGTTGCCATGCAGCAGCACGACACCGGCGCAAGCAGGGTGCTCTCAAACGAACTGGCCGAGATCCGCAAGGTTTCAAGAATGCTAGGCAACGCAAGGATGTCGCTGGAGCAGGTTCAACTGCGATTGACGACCATTCACGACCTAGGTGATGCCATGGTCGCGATAGGACCCGCGATGTCCACCATGAAGGGACTGAAGGCGTCTGTTGGCAAGTTCATGCCAGAGGCCGACTCGGAGCTTCAGGACATGACGCAGACCCTCAACGGCCTGATGTCAGACTCGCTGTCCGGAGAGGCGTTCAGCGGCATCGGATCAGAGGTCTCCACAGAAGAGACGGACAAGATCCTGCAGGAAGCATCAGCCGTTGTAGAGCAGAAGATCGGGGACAAGTTTCCATCTGTTCCCTTCCACGGGCTCTCGTCAGAGGTTTCTACCAGTCTTGAGTAGTGCCGTGACGAAAGAACTGTATTTTTTTAATTAAGACCAGATCTTCTCCTTGAAGGTAAACCGCTTGTTCAGGATAAAGTTGCCAAAGGACGCGGCCGCAACCGCCGGTATCAGCGCGATGGGATAGCTCATCGAGGAGCTCTCCACCAGGGCAAAGACGGCGCCCAGCTGAACCAGAGCCCCCAGAGAGCTGACCCCTATGAACTTGGCGTACTGCGCCACCGTCCTTGCGGGGGCAAAGTTTCTGTCCTCAAACGTCCAGAACTTGTTAAGCACAAAATTGCTGGTCATTGAAGCGAGTATTCCCAGTATATTTGCGTAGATGTACCACAAATCATTGGAGCCGCCGGCAAGCAGCAGGGACATGAGGTAGTTGATCCCGAGTCCCGAGGCGCCCACCGTGTAGAACCTGGCCGCCTTTGAGAGAAAGCGCGCCGATGTCTTGGGCTTTGATCTCGAGCCCCGCCTGCCGTTCCTGTACAGCCTCCAGACGGATCTGAGATAGTCGACGGCTACCTTCAGGTCCAGCTTGCTGGAGCCAAACTGCCTGTCGCGGAACGTGTAGGGGATCTCCTTGATGGACGCTCCCCTGGCCTTGACCAGGATCTCAAGCAGCATCTTGTATCCTATTACGTCAAACTTTAGGTCCCTGATGAGGCTCTTCTTGAAGGCAAAGAACCCCGACATGGGATCCTCGGTCCGTATCCCGAGCCCCTTCTGGGCAATCTTTGCGGCCACCTTGCTTTGGATCTTTCTCTTTATCGGCCAGTTCTTGATCGCGCTGCCTGGGATGTACCTGGAGGCGATCACGATGTCAAACTTGGACTGCCTTATCAGGTCCACCATTCTGGGAATTATCTGCGGCGGGTGGGAAAAGTCGCTGTCCATGACCACTATGATGTCGCCTGACGCGTGCTGGATTCCGTTGAGTATGGCCGAGCTCAGGCCCTTCTTTATCTTCCTGTGCACCACGTCCACGGTGTAGTCTGTCAGGCGCCTGACGTTCCTGATGTAGTCGTCTACCATGCGCCCCGTGCCGTCCGGCGAGTTGTCGTCCACCACTATCGTCTCGGTTCTTGCGTTCCCGGGGCGGTTCTCGCCTATGGATCTGAGAACGCCCAGAACATTCATCGACTCGTTGTACGTGGAGAGTATTATCGATACCTGGGCGTTGCGTGGGTTTTTCAGCGTCACTTTACAGTCGATGTTTGTGGGGGGAATTATATATTTAAGTTCACAAAACGGGGGAACTGCGTGGCGACCGTTCGGGTTACCCACTCCATAATAGGCATCAGCCTGAGGCACGAATTCTGGCATATACGGCGGATCGCACAAGTGTGAGTACATACTCAGGTCCCGCTCGAACCTAGGCACGATTTTGCGAGACGCGACGCGGTTTTGTGCCTAGAAGGATCGCCGACCTGAGTACATACAAGTGTGAAATCCTACTTATGCAGTAACTGGCGAGTCCCGTGACAATCTCTGGCCGGCCTAGGCGTGCCCAAACATGGAAAGTGGCAAGGCATAAAGGCAGGACACAAGGTGATCGAGAAGTCAAGAGCGGAGGCATCTAACAAGATGTCAAATCAGGTACGTTCTGCTTTCTGTATTTATTGCGGATGTTCAACCTATGGGTACCGGATGGTGCAACCCGGCATGGTGTGTAGACCGGGGATGGAAGACTTGTCGTAACGTAGGGGAATTATATACTTCGGTAGGTAACAGTTCGGTCTCATGAAGCAAAATCGCGCAACTTGAGCAGGAATTATTCTGCGATACATGTGCCTTGTTCGAAACATATTTAGCTGAGAGTATTTTCTGACAAGGCGTGAACCTCGGACTTGATCCGACTCAAGTAGATTGGAACGATCCTAGCGTAGAATACTTGCTGAAGTACTTTAAGATGACAATGACTGATCGTGATGACAAGCTTGAGTCACTGACGAGATCAAACAATCAGCTGGCATCTGAAAAAGAACAGCTGGCATCTGAAAAAGAGATGTGATTCGTAATTAGCACGCAGGCACATTAGAGCAAGATCTTTGGCATAATCATACGAAAGTTGCATGCTTTGGAGCACACATCTGTAAGATTATGGGCATCGAAGGCACGATTCTTAATTGCGGATCATGTCTAAGGACAGATAGTATCCAAGAACAAGGAACTGGAAGAAAGATGCTCGCACCTTGAGGCAAAATACGACAGACTCATCGAAATGTACAACAGGCTGCTTGACGGTGCCGGCAACGGCGCCGTCTCCAGCAATCCCCCGGAGGATCCCGATGCAGGATCCAAGATGACGCCCAAACGACATCCTGAAGGCGGCAGGAGGAGCAGCTACAACGTGAGGGAGTTCGCCGGATATCCCCGGCCCAAGCCCCCTGCAAGAAGCGAGAATGACCAGCCACGGAGAGACCACGTGGTGCACGAGACGATGACTGCAGACGAGCTTGCGTGCCGCAAGTGCAGATTCACGCTATCCCAACCCACGGCCACGTACACAAAGACCACCGAGGATCTGGTGGATCGTCAATGGCAGGAGACATCTTGGGTGATCACGCGGAGGTACTGCAAAAAGTGCCGCAGGCAGCAAGCGGCCCGGACCGGCGGCGTCCTGCCAAACGAGCACTACGGGATAAACGTCATGGCCCAGACAGTGACGTTGCGGTGCATGATCGACTCGTTTGAAAAGATCCGCAAGATATTCCACATGTTTCACGGGGTGCTCATCCCAAGGTCCACGCTGAACCACTTTTGCGACAGGGTGGCCGCCGAGCTGGATCCGCTGTACCGGGAGATCAGGAGGGATCTGAACGCGGCTAGGCTGGTCAACGGGGACACCACGGGCTGGTTCGTCAACGGCAAGGGGTGGTACGTGTGGGTCTTTGTGGGAAGGGACGCAGACGGCAAGGAGACCGTGCTGTTTGAGATAGAAGATTCAGCAGGAAAGAAGGTCCCGATGGGCGTGCTGGGGCAATTCGAAGGCATAGTGGGTTCTGACTCGGACGGATCCTGGAACCATGTCGGCAAGGCACACCAAAAGTGCCTGCTCCACTACTTCCGGGACATGTACCGCACGGCAGAAAAGAACGGCAGCAGTGAGTTTAACCTGTTCTTCATGGATCTGTACGGCATCCTCAAGGATGCCATCGCCACCAGGGGGCACGGATCCGACGGGGCCGTGGAGAGCCTCAAATACAGGATACGGTGCCTCATATCCAAAGACTATGAGGACAGGGATTGCCTGAGGTACGTAAAGCGGCTGAAGCGGGAAGGAGATAGCCTGTTCACCTTCATCATGAACGATGTCGAATACCACAACAACGTAAGCGAGCGGGCGCTGAGAAGGTTCGCAGAGTTCCGCAAGATCCTGTATGGGAACAGGTCCGATGCCGGTGCCCGGCGAACTAAGATCCTCATGAGCGTCTACGCCACGTGCGAGCAGCGCGGCGTGAACTTTTACCAGTTCGTACAGGACTACCTGTCAGGCAAGACCAGGACAATTCCTCCCGGCCCCGCGCAGAATCAAACGGCCATCGCCGTCTGACCGCGCAATGCAGCGACACTGCAAACCCCCCATGGCGCGCGTAACCGGGGCACCTAAAACACACGGCATGCGCGGTGCGCAAAATTCCTCACCGCCGGCACAAAAAATTACCCTCGACATGGCGTGGCACGTCATTTAGCTTCATGAGACCGATCAGTTACTTCGGTAGGCATAACCACGCGCCGCCCTGCGGATGGGGTTTTTGTTCGGGTCTCTCCACAATATCCACTCCCATCCGGGCGCCCGTAACCTGCCACCCCCTGGCGGCCGTGGCGGCGCCGACGGTCCGCATGGTCTGCATGGTATTGTCGCGGTGTTTTTATACACATTGATCATTTGCATGCGGTAATGAAACCCATCATGGCGGCAACAACAGCAACAGCAACAGAACCGATGGCGGCAACCGCAACCTCAACAGCGGCATCTACGGCGCCGCCAGAGCCAAAAAAATGGTCAAAACGCTCAAGGGAGGGCTTCATGGTCCGTACGATAAATGTGGACTTTGACCAGTCGGCCGAGATGTCAAAGCTGGTATCGCACCGCATGGACCAGCAGAGATGGGCCTTCAACATGGCGGTGCGGGAAAAGCTGAACGACCCGAGGACAACCAAGTTCGACCTCAACAAGATGCTCACAGGATGGAGGCGCGGAAAGGAGTGGACTGAGGGCGGCTTCTCTGCCCAGAGGGCAGGGCTCTGCCAGGGTCTGGACGCCGTAGATAAATTCATGAAGTCAAACGGTAAAAAGCGCGCAAATAAGTCCTTGTGGAAATACCTGGCCACGCGGGACAGGGAAAGGGAGGCCAGGAAGGCCGCCAAGCTGGCGCGCAACGGCGGGGGCGGCGCCCCGGATGAGGCAAACGGCGCCGACGCGGGCGAAAGCCTGCCATCGAACAAGTGGAGCAGGAAAAAGAACGAATGGAGCCACAGGGACTCCCTGTTCAGCAGGAGGGGGGAAACGAAGTCCCTATCCGTGTTTGAGAAGCCCATATCCAAGGGCAACAACACGGTGATGCTCCCCGGCATAGGCACCGTGAAGGTGCACGGCGACGTGGATGGCCTTGAAATGCTCTCATTCCAGCTCGTCGAGACCACCAGGAAGACAACGGGGCGCACAAAGGATCATCACAGGACTTACCGTCTCCACATCCAGGTTGAAATCGAGGCTCCCAAGCCGTCAGAATATACGGTCGTCAGGGGCGTCGACATGGGCATAGTCCACGAGGCCACAACCGTCGACCTTGGCACCAACCATCATAAATTTCACGACATCCCGGACGGCTGCAGGAGGGCAAGGAACGACGAGATATCCAAGATGTATACCGAGCTCTCAAGGAAGCGAGGGGGACGCGGCAACAGGCGCATCAAACAGGACGGTAATGGCGGCTCTGGCGGCTGGAGCAAAAGCACGGACTGCGGTACCGACACCAACGGCGACACCAACAACAACACGAGCGGTCACAACAGGGACAAGCCGAGGAAGCCCAAGTCCAGAAGCTACAAGGAACTGCAGAGGAGGATACAAAAGAAGCGCGAGAAGCTTGCCAACCGCCAGGCGAACTGGGAGCGACACGCCTCCAAGGATATTGCTGATGGCGCTGGCACGGTGGCCATGGAGAACCTGAACCTCAATAACATGACCGCCAAGGGAAAGAGCAAGGGCAGCTCGGCCAAGACCGGCCTCAATAGGGAGATGGCATACTCAAGGCCGGGCACGTTCCAGCGGCAGATCATGGGCGCCTGCGAGAACGCCGGCGTAATCGTGATAATGGTGGACCCCAAGGGAACGAGCATCACATCAGTAAACCCAGATGTGCCAGATCTAGCACCTGTGAGAGTTTAGGTCACCCACATCATGCCCATGAAGAGCTCAATTTGGCATGGGTCAGCCCCTCGTATTCTGCCGCACGCGTCATCATTTGTGCCTAAATCTACATGAAATGGCCAAAAATATCTGAGTGGGATCAACCCTCCACTCAGTCAAATGGTGGCGACTTAACCTCTTACTGGCACATCTGGGATTACTGCACATGCCACAAATGCGGCCACAGTGACAAGGAATCCAGGACATCCCAAGGGAGGTTCCGATGCACCAATGACGAGTGTAACAATGACATCAACGCCGACATAAACGCGGCGCATAACATTGCCGTCAAAGCGACGGCAGGGCGGCGGGGATCGTCGTCCCAAGGCGCGAGACTCCAGTCCGGGATTGCTCCCGGGCGCTCCCCAGACAAGGCGCGAGAACCAAGCGCCTGGGGGGTTGCAAGAGCGCCAGCAAAAGGCAGGGGTACTGCGTACCCTTGTATATAATTCCCTAACGTAGGACGGCCTCGTGGAAGATAATTCTGGGCGTGATGTGTGGCAGCCGGCCGGAACCGTCACTCCAATACAGGCAGCCGGGGAGCGCATTTGCGCTAACCTGATGCACAACGCACTGACAAATTCTTCGTGAAACACAGGTAACCGAATGGCCACCTCCCCGTCTCGCATGTGCCGCAGATCTCGTCCCTCTGCAACGATCGCATCCCTCCTGACGGAGAACCAGATCTTCCCTAGGATGCCCAGTCCGGTAAGGGCTGACTGCGGGTATTGCCAGTGCGGCAGAGTATGCGCGTGGTCCTGCGCCCCCCGGCCGGCGGCAGGAAACTTTTATTGTCCCGCGGAATCTCCCGTGTCTAGTTGAAGATCTGGTTTGACATCCTGACGCCAAAGCAGATACTGTTCTTTGAATCCATGATGGATCGGCTGGAAGGCGAGCACACAGTACTGTGCACCACAAGAAACTACAGGGAGCTGAACGGGCTTGTCAAGATCAGGAGAAGAAGGGTGCAAAGCGTGGGAAGGCACGGGGGGGCCGCAAAGGACGCAAAGCTGATGGCCGGCATTAACAGGATATCGGAGCTGACCCCCATAATCGAGGAGTTCTCCCCCGACGTGACCGTCAGCTTCTGCTCGCCGGACGCGGCAAGGGTGTCATTCATGCTGCAGATCCCCCACATTGGCTTCTCGGAGGCCCCGCACCACAATGCGGGATCACGGCTGTCGATACCCCTGCTGGAGAGGCTGCTGATTCCCTCATACATACCCAAAAAGAGCTTTACAGTATTTGGAATAGACCCGGAGAAGATACTGCAGTACAACGCGCTGGACGTGTATATGATCGTACAAAACAAGGTCGTGGAGACGAGGCCGCCGATATCCAAGAAACCCCACGAAAAGATAATCCTGTTCCGCACCTACGAGACGCAGGCGGCATACGTGAACAAGTCCGTGGACGTGGTCTCGCTGGTCACCGATGTGGCAAGGATGATGCCTGACTGCAGGCTTGTCGTCCTGGGCAGATATGCAGATGAGATCAGGCACCTTCAGGCGTCGCTGGGCAGCGACATAACGGTGATCGACAGGGTGGTTGACAGCCGCAGCATACTCTTGCTTGCCGACGTGTTCATTGGATCCGGGGGGACCATGACCGCCGAGGCCGCAATGCGCGGCGTTCCGACCATATCGTACAATGCGGTGCCGTACGCAACCGAGAGGTACCTGGTGAGGCACGGGCTGGTAAAGAGGGCCGAGGATGCCCCCGGGCTGGTAAGGGCCGCAAGGCGGTTTCTCGAGTCTGACAACGGAGCCTACCTGGAAAAGAACAGGCGGTTTCTTGCGGGCATGGAGGATCCATACAACCTTCTTGAAGAGGCCCTGCGCTCGCTTGGCGCGTGACGGCTGCCCGGGCCGTGGCACACCAGCCCGCTCAAAGATTAAAAACAGACCGGATCCGAACCACAGGTGGTGGACAAGGACAGCCTTACCGACGAAGACGGGACGGCGCTCGTTGGGCTGGCAAGGAGGGCGGTGGCCGACCATCTCCTGGGAAGGCAGACGGTTCCAGACGATGCCCTGAAGTCAAGGTTCTCCTTTCGGGCAGGCGTGTTTGTTACCCTCAACAGCGGGGGCAGTCTGCGGGGCTGCATCGGTTTTGTCGCACCCCGTAAGAGGCTGTACGGCGCCCTGGTCGAGGCGGCCGTTGCTGCCGCCACCCGGGATCCGCGGTTTCTGCCTGTTCAGAGCGGCCAGCTGGGCCGCATCAAATTCGAGGTTACCGTCCTCTCCGAGCCCCAGAAGATGGCCGTCTCCAACCCGAACCAGTACCTGTCGGGGATCCGCATAGGGATGGACGGACTGCTCATAAGGCGCAACTCAAGTTCGGGCCTGCTCTTGCCACAGGTGCCGGCGGAGTACGGGTGGTCCCCGCAGGAGTTCCTGGAGCATGCCTGCGAGAAGGCCGGGCTTCCCAGGTACTCGTGGAGGGACGAATCCACCGAGGTCCTGAGGTTTGGGGGGACGGTCTTCAGGGAGGGCTGATCCCGCCGGGAGGCGCCGGCGCCTAGCCCAGAAAGAACTCGGCGCCGTCCTGCATGGCGTCAAGCTCCGCCTGGCCCATGGTTATCAGCGGAATGTTGGCAAGCGCGCATCCGGAGGCCACCGTCGGGTCTGCCTTCAGGCAGATCATGGCCTTGGGGGCTGCGCCTGCGGACTTGAGCGAGTATATGGTGTATGCGCCCACGCTGCTGCCGGCCCCGTGGGGAAACACCAGGATCGAGTCGCGGACGGATCTGCCGTGTAGCTCGTGGCTCGGATCCCGGATCGTCCCGGTTTTGTTGTCCACGGCGCCCAGAAAGTTGATGGGCTGCCGGGTCTTCATTATCCTCCCCCGGGCCCTGCCCCGGACTATCGTCCTCACGACCAACCGGTCTCGTCCTCCACAATCTCTGAGAGCGGCTTGAGGTTCACGTCCACGCCGTTTGATCTCTTGAGATAGTACGCCCCCTTGACGCTGTTGGTGGTCACCGAGTCGACCTCTCCCCTGTCTATCAGGGGCGTGAGGCATGTGCAGCAGTCAGAGAGTATCTCGCACCCGGCGCGCCGGATCTGCGATGCGTATCCCAGCCTCCGGGCCTGCTCCTGCACCAACCTGGGGCAGAACACCATGCACCTCTTCTTGAAGCGCCTCCCGCCCAGCATTGACGACAGGCCGGCCATCTCCTCCAGGCCCAGCTGCGGGCTGCCCAGGGTCACCATGTCGCCGCGGTCTGCGGTGTTCAGCTCGTCATACACGCCGCGGAGCTCCTCCTTGCCAAAGTCAACCTCCTCTGCACCGCTGCCGCCGCCCAGGCTGAACCTGCCGCAGGTGCCAGAAGTGCCCATGCCACCGCACAGCGACTTGCAGCTGCGCCGGTCCGGGCTGCCTGCGCCGGATATGGCCACCGACTGGTCTGCCACCTTGCCCGCAAAAAATCCCAGCATTCCAAAGTCAAGCTCGTCGGGCTCTGGGATCCCCATCCTTATGGTGATGTCAGGCTCGCTGTCCCTTCTGAGCGACGAGTAGGGGCTCCTGCCCGTTATGGCGCTGGCCAGCGCCGAGAACGCGCTCTCCTTGTTTGTGCGCAGACCGGCAACCGAGTTGGCGTATATGGCCGCATTGCTCTCGGCAAAGGACACCTGCGTCCCGGCCCCGGGCAGCTTGAGGATCTCGTACGGGATGCACGAGAACGTGGGCATGACGCCCATCCGCTCGTATGACCTCCTGATGCTCTCCTGCCCCCGGATGAAATCCTCGTCCAGGCCGTAGCCTGACACGCTGTCGGCGTCGTATCCCATGGGGTTCAGCGACGTCCTCACCTTTACGCGCGCAGTCCTGCTGAACTCGGCAAGAAACCGCTCCCCGGCATCTCCAATGGTGTTGTAGTTTACGCCCGACAGGTGGGCCCACTCGATCTTGACCAGCCTCTCGGCATCCGCTGCCTCGCCTGTGGCGACAAGAATCCGGTACGCCGTCTCCATGGAGCTGCCGTGCTCGCCACGCAGGGCGGCCTCCTCGTCCCTTGTCAGCTCCATTGGGTGGTATTCCTGCTGGCAGATATAAGAGTGCCCCGTACCACAGCTGATGAGAAAGATACTGGACGGGATGATCTCCACCATGAATGCCGTCCAGCCGCCCAGAATGACGGCCCTTCGCCGGCTGCACGAGGCAGAGTCCGGGGGGCCGTTTAGCATTCTCATCGGCACCATACTCTCCGCCAGGACAAAGGACGAGCGCACCACGGAGGTGGTGGGGCGGCTCTTTGCCCGGTACAAGACGGCCGAGGCCCTGGCGGGAGCCAGGCTGGAGGACGTCGAGGAGATAATCCACTCCATCGGCTTTTACCGCGTCAAGGCAAGGAGGATAATCGAGGTCGCGTCCATAATCCACTCCCAGTTTGGGGGCCAGGTTCCTGACGACATAGACGCGCTGGTGGGGCTGCCCGGCGTGGGAAGAAAGACCGCAAACTGCGTCCTAGTGTATGCCTTTGGCAAGCCGGCCATTCCGGTGGACATACATGTGCACCGGATCTCAAACAGGCTGGGCATAGTGGACACCCGGGCGCCCGAGGAGACAGAGGCCGCATTGATGAGGAAGATCCCCAAGAAGTACTGGCTTGAGATCAACGACACCTTTGTCATGTACGGCCAGAACATCTGCAAGCCCATAACGCCCATGTGCGACATCTGCAGGATCAGGGGCTCGTGCCGGTACTACAAAACTAGGCGGAGCGCTTCTTCGTGAGGAACAGGCCGCCCGCCAGGGCGCCTATGATTGCAGTCACGATAAACGGGAACAGCGCGAAGATGTTCTGGGACGGGTCGCCCGAGAGGAACTCGATCGTTATGTTGCCGGAGTTTATTGCCGGCGGGTCGGTGGATCCCTCCTTTCCGTGCACCGAGTACGAGCCTACCGCAAACACCCCCACGTCCAGGTTGGACACCACGATCCTGTCGCCGTTGTTGACGGTGAGGCCGGCCCTGTCCGTATACGACATGATGACCTTGCTCAGTTGGGACCATCCGCGCTCAAGGGTGCTGTGCACCACCACATATCCCTCCTCGTCTGGGATCTGCACCGCCAGCCAGAACTTCCTCTCCGGCAGGCTCCCCATTCCCACCTCGACGAACTTCTCCGGCATGACTTGGTCATAGATCCGCAGGACCGCGTTGCCGTCGGGGTTCTCGTAGATCAGATCATTGTCGATGGTCACCTGCCAGCTTACCGCGTGGATCTGGTCCAGCGGGATGACCACGGCCTCCCTGATAACCCGGTTAAAGTCGTCGGGCGGCACGCTGATGGTGTCAATCTGCAGCGACGGGTTCTTTGGCTCCTGCGCGTATGCAGGCAGGGACGCGCTCAGGACAACAAGTGCAAGTACGACTGCAGCTCTCACAGTGGCAAGACGGCTCCAGCGAATAAATACCTAATCGACGAACGGCGCCGGATGGTCCAGTATTATCTTGGATACCTGGGGCCGCAGAATGAACTCGCTTGGGGCCTTGCCTTCCTGGATCATCGCCCTCATCTTTGTGCCGCTGATCTGCTCCCGATCTTCTGCACCGTGCGGGCATGCCCTTGGGTTTGTGAACGTGATGCACTTGCGGCAGTAAAAGAACGCCGGGAAGAATATCGGGGCGATCTCAAGATCCGGATAGTCGTCAAAGATCTTGTGCGCCGCAAAGGGGTCATAGTAGCTGCCCACCCCTGCATGGTCACGCCCTATTATGATGTGGGTGCACCCGTAGTTCTGCCTCATTATGGCGTGGTGGATGGCCTCCCGTGGGCCTGCATACCTCATCTCCGTATGGAGTGTGGCCAGCCGGCACCTGTTCTCCGGATAGTAGTTCTGTATCATGCTCTCATAACACCTGACGATCACGTCGTCCGCAAAATCTCCCGACTTCTTTCTGCCTATGAGCGGGTTTACAAACACGCCGTCCCGGGTGGTGATGGCCGTCTTCTGCAGCATCTCGTGCGCCACATGCGGCGGGTTCCTTGTCTGAAACGCGACTATGGTCTTCCAGCCTGCCTCCACAAACGCCTGCCTGGTCTGGGTCGGTGTCATGCGGTACCTCCTGATCCCGGTCTCCTGGGGTCGCGAGACGAGCTCTATCCTGCCGCCCACTAGGGACTCGTTCATGGCGGCCGTCCTGGCGACTCCCGGATGGGCCGCGTCGTCGGTTCCATACACCCCCACAGATACCGCCTTTTTGTCAAACCCAAACACCTCCTCCACATGCATTACGGCAATTCCCAGTCCGTCGGGATCCGTCAGCAGCACGTCGCCGGCGTCGCGGGCCCGGTCTGCCGTTGCGCGGTCAAGATCAAGCACCATGGGAATGGTCCACGGCGTGTCGTCTGTCAGCCTGCCGCGGGCTATCACACCCTCAAAGTCCTGCTGTCCCAGAAAGCCCTCCAGGGGGCTGAAGATCCCGTCTGCTATATTCTCCACATCGTTTGCCAGATCCGCAGATATCGGCACGGAGGGCATGCCCGTGGTGTCCCTGTCGGTGATCCTGCTCACAAGCCTGCCACCGTGTGGTCTTATTCCTGTCATCTCACTTCTTGTAGTCCATGTGCAGGCCACACTCCTTATGTGTGTCGTGCTCCCACCACCACCTGCCTGACCTGGCATCCTGGCCGGCCTCCACGGCCCTGGTGCAGGGGGCGCACCCTATGCTGGGGTACCCGGCATCCAGCAGCTTGTTGTAGGGAACGTCGTTTGCCCTTATGTACCCCCACAGCCGGTCCCAGGTCCAGTCCACCAGCGGGTTTATCTTCAGTATGTTGTTGTGCTGGGTGTCCACCTCGAAGATCTTGGCGTCCCTCCTAGTCTCGGTCTGGTCCTGCCGCAGTCCGGTGATCCACCCGTCCAGCGTTCCAAGCATCCTGTTTATGGGGTGCACCTTACGGATGCCGCAGCAGAGCCTTCTGTTCTCCACGCTCTCATAGAACAGGTTCAGCCCCTTCTTGCGGACCATCTCCTCGACCTCGTCCGTGTCGGGAAACATCACCTCTAGGTTGATGCCGTACCTCTTCCTTACCGCATCCATGACGTCATAGGTCTCCTGCGGCAGCCTGCCCGTATCCAGGGTAAAGAACCGGAACCGGGGGTTTATCTTTATCATCATGTCCACTATGACTGCGTCCTCTGCGCCAAAGCTGGATGCCTTTGCCACCCGCGGGTGCAGTTGATCAGACGCCCACTGCAGGGCTTCTTGCGCCGTATGGATCCTGGCGTTGAGCTCGTTTACCTGTTCCTGACTGAATTCCACTGTCTCGGAGTGGGTCGTTTTGTTTAATAATTATTGCGAGGGCCCATCCGCCGCCGTGCCCAGGCGGCTCCATTCTGGTGTCTGCGTGCGGTGCCCGCGAGGGGTGCCCCAAAGGCCCATGCGGGATCCGGAACCTGCAGCAGGGTCCGGGTGCCCCAAGACGGCGGGCGCGGCCCTGCATCCGTCCTAAATTATAAGTTGGTTCATGGTAAGAATGCAGGATGAGTGGAGATTCCTGCGTGGTGGTCTTTCCGTCTGCCTTTGCGCAAGGCCTGCTGCCCCTGCTGGCGGCCAACGTAAGGAGGATTCTGGAGATAAAGGGACAGAAGTTTGACTCGATCAGGAGGGACGGCCCGGTCATCGTGGTGGACGCTCAGGATCCGGTCTTTGCGTCCTCGGCGGCGGCGCTGCTCTCCGGGGTAAGGAGGGTGGCCATCGCAAGGCGTGTGGAGAAGGATCCCGACGTGCTGGTGCCGGCGATGGCAGAGGTCGGCTCCAACCTGCTTCTCAGCACGGACAGGTTTCTCGTGAAGGTGGAGGGCTCCGCAAAGGGGTTCATCCCGGACGACCTGGAGATCGCCGCCACCTCGGCCATAATCGGCAGTGGCCGGCCCAATGGGGGGCCCGGCACCGGAAGCTCGTATGACCGGCTGCTCTACACGTTTCTTGCGCGGGACAGCGCATACGTCTGCATATTCTCAGACGAGTGCACGGGAGGGATGCCCTACGGATCCCAGAGGCAAGAGGCCGTCTGCTGCATATTTGACGAGCTGTCCGCCGTCTCCTGTCTTGAGACCCTGCGGCAGGGCTACCGGGTCAGGATGGCCGTCTGCTATCAAAAGCCCCGGGAGCTGATGAACCTGGCAAAGATGGTCAACCAAATTATACCGCGGATGGTCAGCCGGGATGTGGAACTGAACTTCTTCCGGGTGAGACCCGGCGCCGCCGGCTACCTGGGATATGCGGCCGCATCCCTGGATGCCTCGTTGCTCCTCGCGACGGAGTGTGGCGCGGACCACGTCTCCCTGCCGGTCTCACCGCTGATCCACCCGCCGGGCTTTGTGGACGAGTGCATACTTGACACGGTGGGACGGGGCCTCACGCCGGTGATTCCCCTGGGGGGAATGACCGACGATCTCTTCCGCGCGGCCGGCCAGATCGGCCTGGAGAAGCACCTGTCCCGCATAGAGAAGCTGGCAGGCCTGAAGGCCGGCAGATCCAAGGGCTACAGCAGAAGGGACGCGCCGCCGTTACCGCCCGAATCCAGGCAGAGGGTTCTGCTGCAGCCAGGCCCCAACAACGTCCACGACATCCTTGATTCGCTACAGGCAGATACGTGACCGTACCATGAAGAAGATAGGACAGTTCATCTATCCGTGGGGAAACGGCCACTACACCAGAATGATGCGGCTCAACGAGGTCCTGGCCGATCACATACGCGAGGATATCCAGATCCACGTCTCGACCAAGCCGCCCATATATGAGAAGATCCTGGCCCACTCCCGGTACCGGGCGCACAACATACTGATGCCGACCCCCATCGACGGCCGGTTCGGTCCCAGCGTCTGGCGGTCCCTGCTGAACCTGCTTCTGTCGGTGGAGGGGAACCCGCCCCTGGTAAGGCAGATCGCCTGCTACCTCAGGGAGGAGGGCAGGCTCTACAACCGCGAGCACTTTGATATTGTGATCAATGACGGCGACATGGGCTCAAACATCATCGCCAGCAGGCGAAACGTGCCCAGCCTCTTTGTGACAAACCAGTTCAAGCCAAGGCTCTGGAGATCCAGGTTCTACTTTTATCCCGCGGTGAGCTACGTTGCAAGGCAGATCGCCCGGGCGTCCCAGATACTGGTGGCCGACTCGGCGCCGCCCTACACCATGTGCGAGTACAACCTGAACCTCCCCGACAGCCTAAAGGGCCGGGTCTCCTACGTGGGGCACTTTACGGGCAGGCATGTGCCCAGAGGGGAGCCCACAGACCTGGAGAGGCTGATCGCGGATGCGGAGTTTGGATACTGGATGAGAACGGGCAACAGGTCCACCAATGACGGCACCGGATCCCGATACCGGCAGATATTTGCCATGCCGGAGATGGCAGGCGAGCGCCGCATAGTCTCCCACGCCAGGGACGACCCCGCAATCGATTGCGTTACGGGGAGGGACAAAAGGAGGTACTCCGTATCCGAGGCGCTGGAGGGGAAGGTGGACTGGATTCAGATAGACATCGGGTTTCTCTCCGAGCAGGAGAAGGAGTCGGTGCTGGAGCGGTGCCTGTATGCCGTGATAAACGGCTCGCATACGGTAATGGGGGAGATCCTGGGCGGCAAGTCAAAACCGGTGATTGGAATCCCCATATACGACGAGCACACAAACCAGCTGAGATGGGCCCAGGAGCGAAACCTGGGCATACTGGCAAGAAACGCCAGGCAGGCGGTGGAGGGGATCCGGCGGATCAGATCCGGCTACGCCACGTTCCAGGAGGCCCTGGCGGACTTTGCGGCCAACTTTGACGGCGAGGGGGCGCGCAACACGGCCCGGATCGCCGCGCAGGTCCTTGAAAGCAAGAAATAGCGCCGCGCCACAGGTACCGTGCCCGGCACGCAACACTTCGATGGGCTAGCTGACCTTAGGGGATGAAGACACAATGCGCGTGCCGGGCTCCTCGATACTGGGGGGCTGGCCCGCCTGTGCCGTGAGGCCCCCGCTCAGAAGGGCCCCCACACG
>CBDCSY010000002.1:0-39705 GCA_965221925.1 Dehalococcoidia bacterium
TGAACACAAGGAAATTAACCGGGCACCTATCAAACGGCGTAGCGTCCACTTCGAGACGGTCGACCCGATTGCTCCCGACTTCGATTCCCAATTCACGCTCCGGGACTCTCCCAACATCTGGCAGGCATCGAGCCTGGAGCTTGACCGGGAACAGAACGATTCCAACCGCACCAACAATCTATTTCAGGGGATTGCGCTACTGGCCGCTTCGATAGGCTTTTTGATGTCTCTCAGCACAACGGCTTTTGTCGGCGGGGATTCCGAAGCCGAGTTGCTGGCCGAAAAAGAGCGAATCGAGGAACAAATCAGGCGGGAAACCTACGTCCCGCCACCGCCACCGCCACCGCCACCGGTGTTGCCCAGCGGTCAAGGGGCCAGCCAATTGAGCAATCAGGGGGCGCGATAAGTATGGCGATTTACGTTGAAACGCCGGACGAAGAGATAATTGAAGGCGAGTACCGTGTACTGGACTCCGACGGCGACTCCGACGGCGACTCCGACGATGAAAACTCCCTTGAATCCGGTTTTGACCGGGCCGAAATAGATGATGAACTGGGGTTTGAATCGGACGACTGTAAAAGGCGGAGGTAAAGTGGACCACGTGGGCGGCTCTGCTGGCTGATTTAGGGCGGCGGAAAATCGTACCGCCCTCCGCCTTCCGTAAGGCTGATTATCAGTCTATGGAAGGTGCGATGGATGTTTGCAGTGGAGCGGTACGCGCGGGTTCGCCGGGCCTGCATGGTGGAAGGGATGAGCGTTCGGGAAGCCTCCCGGGTGTTCGGCCTGCACCGGGACACGGTGCGCAAGATGCTGGCCTACTCGGCCCCTCCGGGCTACCGGAGGCAGAATCCGCCCCGCCGACAAAAGCTGGCGCCCTTCACCGGGGTGATTGACGCCATCCTGGAAGCTGACCGCCAGGTCCCCAGGAAGCAGCGCCACACGGCCAAGCGCATCTTTGAGCGGCTGCGGGACGAGCACGGGTTCGACGGCGGATACACGACAGTCAAGGACTACGTCAGGGAGCACCGGCGGCGGACGCAGGAGATGTTCGTGCCCTTGTCCCACCCACCAGGCCACGCCCAGTGCGACTTCGGAGAGGCAGTGGCGGTCATCGCTGGAGTGGAGCGGAAGGTGCACTACCTGGTGCTGGACCTGCCCCACAGCGACGGCTGCTTCATGAAGGCCTATCCGTCGGAGACCACCGAGGCCTTTCTGGACGGTCACCTGTCGGCTTTCGCCTTTCTGGGCGGGGCGCCCCAGAGCATTCTGTACGACAACACGAAGCTGGCGGTGGCCCGGATTCTGGGGGACGGTCGTCGTCAGCGGACCCGTTCCTTCACCGAGCTGCAGTCCCACTACCTGTTCGAGGACCGGTTCGGCCGTCCTGGCAAGGGCAATGACAAGGGGAAGGTGGAAGGAATGGTGGGCTACGTCCGGCGCAACTTCCTGGTTCCCGTGCCGTCCTTCCAGAGTTTTGACGCCTTGAATGCCCACCTGGAGGAGCGTTGCCTGGAGCGCATGGACGCCAGGCTCAGGGGCCACGATGAGACCATCGGCCAACGCATGGAGCGGGACCTGGACGCCCTGCTGCCCCTGCCCGCCGTGCCCTATGATGCCTGCGACAAGCAGGCCAGCCGGGTGAGTTCCCTGTCCCTGGTGCGGTACCGCACCAACGACTACTCGGCGCCGGTGGCCTACGGGCACCGGGACGTCCTGGTAAAAGGCTACGTGGGCCAGGTGGTGATCAGCTGCGGCACTGAGGTCATTGCCAGGCACCCCCGCTCCTACGAGAAGGACGACTTCGTCTTCGATCCCATCCACTACCTGCCCCTGCTGGAGCGGAAGACGGCGGCCCTGGACCAGGCCGCTCCGCTGCAGGGGTGGGACCTGCCCGAGGAGTACGGGACGCTGCGCCGCCTGCTGGAGTCCAGGATGGGACGGAGGGGCAAGCGGGAATTCGTCCAGGTGCTCCGGCTCCTGGAGCATTTCTCCCACCAGGAAGTCCACCACGCCGTGCAGGACGCCCTCCGGCTGGGAGCCATCAGTTTCGATGCCGTGAAGCACCTGCTGCTGTGCCGCCTGGAAGGACGACCCCCCAGGCTTGACCTGGACCTCTATCCCTACCTGCCCCGGGTCAGCGTGAAGACCACCAGCGCCACGGACTACATGGCCCTGCTGTCGGGGAGGGCGGCATGCCCAGCAAGTCAACGCTGCTCCTGGAGCACCACCTCAAGGAACTACGGCTGCCCACCTTCCTCAGGGAGTACCGCAAGCTGGCCGCCCAGTGTGCCGCCGAAGGCACTGATCACCCCGACTACCTGCTGCGTCTCGCCGAACTGGAACTCATTGACCGCCACCAGCGGATGGTACAGCGCCGGATCCGGGCGGCCCGTTTCCCCGCGGTCAAGTCCCTGGACACCTTCGACTTCCTGGCCATCCCCTCGGTGAACAAGGCCCTGGTGATGGAACTGTCCCGGTGTGAATACATCGAGCACCGGGAGAATGTCATCGCCGTCGGCAACAGCGGCACCGGCAAGACCCACGTGGCCCTGGGGCTGGGCCTGGCCGCCTGCCAAAAAGGAATGTCGGTGGGCTTCACCACCGCCGCGGCCCTGGTCCACGAACTCATGGAGGCCAGGGACGACCGCCGGCTGCTCAACCTCCAGCGGCAACTGGCCCGCCTCAGACTGCTGATCATCGACGAGTTGGGCTTCGTGCCCCTGTCCAGCACCGGCGCGGAACTCCTCTTCGAGGTCTTCAGCCAGCGCTACGAACGGGGCTCTATCCTGGTCACCACCAACCTGCCCTTCGACGAGTGGACCGACGTGTTCGGTTCGGAGCGGCTCACCGGAGCCCTGCTTGACCGGCTCACCCACCACGTCCACATCCTGGAGATGAACGGCGACAGTTACCGCCTCAAGGGCAACCGGCAGGATGCCGCTTCCCAGTCTCCAGACTACTCACACGACGTCTAGCTCGTACCAGAACGGCTCCCCCCTTACCCCGGTCACTGCCGGCGGTGGGACATTTCACATGAACAACTATTGTGGACATTTATGCTGGCCAGTTACGCCAAGTGGTACAGTTTTACTCCGCCCCATTGGCCCAACTTCCCGCCGCCCTTGACACGTGGTGGGAGACGAAGTGTTTTGCAGCTCAGTAACACGCCTAAACCAAAGCCAAGGTGGGATGTGCATTTAGGGGGTCTTGAAGACGAACTAAAGGACTCCACGGCACCTCATATCACTTTTATGCCCAACTGGGGGTGACCGACAGTGCGGTCTAGCGATATGTACATTTCACCTTGGCTTTAGTTTAGGACAGCCTATTCGAGGCGACTGGCGACTGGCAAAAGAAGGAGCCACGTTTCAGCAATATGAACTCCCGGCAGAGATAGCGACAAAATGCGTCCAGCTTACCCAGACCCTGGGGCTGGTGTTCGGAGCCATAGACCTAGCAGTCCAAGACGGGACTTACTACTTCCTCGAAATCAACCCCACGGGGGAGTGGGCATGGCTCGTTGACCAGAGCAACCTACCAATCGACAAGGCGATAGCGAATAAGCTACTTGAGAACCAGTGAAGCTCCTTCGCAAACTCCTCGAGGCTCTCAACGAGGGCACCGGTCAATTATTCACCCTATGGAAGGGGAATCGCAAAGTCTGGAACCAAATCCATCGCCTTGAACAACGATGTAAGTCACCGCCAGGATACCCTCTGTTTGACCTGAACGTTCTTCTCCGACATATGCATGAGGAACAGGGAAGGCGCCAGAACATCGAGGACAAGGCCAAAACGAACATCCTAGGAATCACATTGGCTTTCACAGTGATCTTGGCCACCGTAGCATTCGCACCTCGCATAACGGACGCAGGCAAAGACATCCCTGATTGGTTCATTTGGACGTTCATGGCCTTGCAACTGTACGGCATATTTTTCCTGATAGCGGGGGGGTGGCTCGCCCTGAAGACTCTGCGAGTCGCCAGAAATTACATATGGACCCTCCAAGATGAGCGCGACAACAACACAATGGAGGCCAAAAACGCCGAAATATCGTGGTATTTGCAGAACAACCAGGAAGTGTCCGTGCTCAAGAGCAACTTCCTGGACGCCAGTTATAGTTGCATCCGCAACGGCGTGGCCGCACTAGCCATATCAGCGATGTTGGTGTTGATTTTCATTGTCCTTAATTTAGATCCCTGAGTGCTATCAACTGTTAAAGAACCCCATCAGAAATTCCCACTTCGCGACCGGAATGTGTTTTAGAGTCGCCCATCAGGATGCAGTTATGCGGACGGTCCATCCGCCGGGAGGCTGAAGAAGGGCCTAGCCGCCGCCCTCGCAGGTGGAGAGGAGACGGTGATGCCCTGGACGCGCCGGCGCAGGACCAGCGGCACCCCGCACAGCCGACAGCATCCCTCGAGGAAGGCCGAGGCTGGCGGATCCGCGGGGCGGGAGCTTGGGAGCCCCGTCCTCGTGCTGGACCCCATCGTGCTGGTCAACCTCGATGACGTCGACGTCCAGGCAGCTCCGGACAAAGGCAGATGGCTTGAGGCCTGCGGTGGCGGCGGAGGTCCAGTGGACCAAGTACCTGGAGGCCGACGAAGGTAGCCCAGAGGCCTTCTTCGGGCAGGTTCTGGTGATGTTCGCGGCGTGGGTGCCGGACTAGGAGCTGGAGTCCGTCAAGTGCCGGACCAGGGAGGGACTGGAGCGGGCCCGCGAGCAGGGGAAGGTCCTGGGACCTCCGCGGAAGATCGGCCCCGGGCAGCTGGCGGCGATGTGGCGAATGCGGGAAGGAGGGGCCAGCCTCCGGAGGATCGCCAGCGGCTTCGAGTGCTCACCCAGCACGGTCCTGAGGGCCCTTCGACGGGAGGGAGTGGCACGATGATGACTGGTCCCTGCAAGAGACGGAGCGGCACTTGGAGCTGTCGGGTGGCTGCCACGACTGGGTGAAGAGGCTGTAACCTCCGAGGAATCAGGGTGGCGGATTTCGAGTGTTCCGCCAGCACCGTCCTGAGGGCTCTGCAGAGGTAGGGATAGGTTTGAGAATGCCGGATATTCTTCACCCACCGTACAGCCCCAGGGTGGCCGTGGTGCACGGCGGGGCCTTCGCTTTGACTGCCTCCGACGCCAGGATCGTGCGCCGGTCCCTGTTGGCGGAACGGTAGGAAGCTATCCCCGGCGGACATCCAATGACCACTTCAATTCCAGGAGGGCATTATGGGCGAGACCAACGGGAACCACCGGAGCATCTTCAGCATGAGGTCCACAGCAGCGCCGTCGGCCTCCCGGGTCCCCAGGGGGAGAACGGAGATGGCAAAGTCTATTGCCAGACTTCTCGTCGCTGCGATGGCGGTTGCCGCCATGACCCTTGCCAGCGTGGCCGGCACCGGGCTAGCTCAAGCGCAGACGAACACGTCCACCGACCGGGCCGCCCTGGTGGCCCTCTACAACGCCACGGACGGAGATAACTGGGGGAACAACAACAACTGGGGGAGCGACATGCCTCTGAGTGGGTGGCACGGCGTGACCACCGACTCAGACGGGCGCGTCAGGAGCCTAGTCCTCAGCGGCAATCAGCTGAGCGGGGAGGTACCGTCGGAACTGGGCAGCCTCTCCAACCTGGAGTGGTTGGATCTCAGCGACAATCAGCTGAGCGGGGTGCCGTCGGAACTGGGCAGCCTCTCCAACCTGGAGTGGTTGGATCTCAGCGGCAATCAGCTGAGCGGGGTGCCGTCGGAACTGGGCAGCCTCTCCAACCTGACACACTTGTACCTCCACGACAACCAGTTGAGCGGGGTGCCGTCGGAACTGGGCAGCCTCTCCAGCCTGGAGTGGTTGTGGCTCCAGCGCAACCAGCTGAGCGGAGAGATACCGTCGGAACTGGGTAGCCTCTCCAACCTGGAGTGGTTGGATCTCAGCGACAATCAGCTGAGTGGGGAGATACCGTCGGGACTGGGCAGCCTCTCCAACCTGGAGAGCTTGGACCTCAGCGACAATCAGCTGAGCGGGGTGCCGTCGGAACTGGGCAACCTCTCCAGCCTGGAGAGGCTGGACCTCAGCGGCAATCAGCTGAGTGGGGAGGTACCGTCGGGACTGGGCAGCCTCTTCAACCTGACACACTTGTACCTCCACGACAACCAGTTGAGCGGGGTGCCGTCGGAACTGGGCAGCCTCTCCAGGCTGGAGTGGTTGTGGCTCCAGCGCAACCAGCTGAGCGGAGAGATACCGTCGGAACTGGGTAGCCTCTCCAACCTGGAGTGGTTGGATCTCAGCGACAATCAGCTGAGTGGGGAGATACCGTCGGGACTGGGCAGCCTCTCCAACCTGGAGAGCTTGGACCTCAGCGACAATTCGAGCCTTTCCGGACCATTGCCCCGCTCCTTCACCGGCCTGACCTCGCTCAGATCGTTGTCGTTGAGTGGCACGGGGCTGTGCGCGCCGACGGACGCCACATTCCAAGCATGGCTGGGGGGCATCGCTATCAGGTTTGGCGTCGTCAACTGCGTGGAGCTGACCGACCGGGACGCCTTGGTCGCCCTCTACAACGCCACGGGCGGAGATAACTGGGGGAACAACACCAACTGGCTGAGCGGCAGGCCTCTGGGAGAATGGCACGGCGTGACTACCGACGGTAGTGGGCACGTCACCGAGTTGGACCTCAGCAGCAACCAGCTGAGCGGGGAGATACCGGCAGAACTGGGCAGCCTCTCCAACCTGGAGCGGTTGGCTCTCGGCGCCAACTTGGAGAGCTTGGCCCTCGACGCCAACCAGTTGAGCGGGGAGATACCGGCGGAACTGGGCAGCCTCTCCAACCTGAGGGAGTTGGCCCTCGACGCCAACCGGCTGAGCGGGGAGATACCGTCGGAACTGGGCAACCTCTCCAACCTGGAGTGGTTGGACCTCGGCGCCAACCAGCTGAGCGGGGAGATACCGCCGGAACTGGGCAGCCTCTCCAACCTGACAGACTTGTTCCTCGAAGGCAACCAGCTGAGCGGGGAGATACCGCCGGAACTGGGCAGCCTCTCCAACCTGGAGTGGTTGTGGCTTTTCGGCAATCAGCTGAGCGGGGAGATACCGCCGGAACTGGGCAGCCTCTCCAACCTGGAGTGGTTGTGGCTTTTCGGCAATCAGCTGAGCGGGGAGATACCGTCGGAACTGGGCAGCCTCTCCAACCTGGAGCGGTTGGACCTCAGCGCCAATCAGCTGAGTGGGGAGATACCGTCGGAACTGGGCAGCCTCTCCAACCTGGAATCCTTGTACCTCAGCAGCAACGAGCTGACCGGGTGCATTCCCGAGGGATTGAGGGACGTCGCCAACAACGATTTCCAGATCCTTGAGTTGGACTTTTGCGAAGTTGACTCCTCGGA
Source organism: Dehalococcoidia bacterium (assembly GCA_965221925.1). Taxonomy (GTDB): domain Bacteria; phylum Chloroflexota; class Dehalococcoidia; order Lucifugimonadales; family UBA2985; genus JAPPHY01. The sequence continues at coordinate 7,370 of CBDCSY010000002.1, forward strand.
CCCTCTGATCGTTCGGTACGACGCCAACAACAACAACAACATGATCGACAGGCCCGAGGTTATCCAGGCCATCAACGACTACCTTTTTGGTGAGGGAGATCAGGCCATCAGCAGGAGCGACGTGATAAAGCTCATAAACCTCTACCTCTTCGGCTGATTCGAGGGACGCTCGGGGCACAGTGCGGGAAGGGAAGGTCCCGCTTGTTTCGCCGGTGGACGATGCCGCCGGGGCATATCCCCAGGGACGGTGGCCCCGGCTGGGGCGGTGATGGCCACCGCCGCCGACTTCGAGTGTTCCCCCAGCACGGTTCTGAATGCGCTGCGGCGGGAAGGGCGACGCGATGACTGGGAACATCACCCGCCGCGAGCTGCGGAAATGGCTCCGCGCCTTCAACGAGGAGGCGGACAGAAATGACACTGCGGCCCGCGCCTCCCTGAGAATGGGACGAGAACAAGCGGGAAGACACTCTCAGAATTCGGTGGGTCGATGTTCTCCCAACGGCCATTCCGTTGGGAGAACATAACGGCGCTTGAACGCATCAAGCAATGGGAGGGTTGCCATGATGCATGAAGAGGAAACCCTGCTCCTCGAGCCGGAGCGGACGCGGACGGCCTACCGGAGGGACCTCTACCGGGTCCGACTGGTGATCGGCCGGCTGTGGGACGCGACGATGGTCAGTGGAGAACCCGTCCAAGTTGCGGACCTCGCCCTGGCGCCGCCGCCCACGATGTCCTCTGGGACAGCCGGGATCGAGTGGACAGCCACTTTTCTGCGAAAAATGATCCCAATCCATGGGGTCGCCATGTAAGCCCAGCGATGTACAGGAGCTATGCGGAAGTCACAGATAACCTTCGCCAACCCGGGAGGACACGCCCGCCCTACTTGCGCAGACCCGCCATCGACACCGCCCGCCATACGCGTCGGAACAATGAACCAAGAGTCTGACGGGTCGGCGTCGGGCCAACCATGCGGGCACGTTCGGCGTCCTCATAGTCGGCGCGACGCCCCGGATTGATCCGATAGGACCAGACGACGGCATTGTTCCGAATGAAATAGTGACTACCGCAACCGGAGCTAGCCCATACTGACCCACCCGTTGGGCCCTTCAAAGACACCGACTTCCCATCGAAGCAAACGTGCCATCGACTGGGGTGGAGGGTCAGCACCGTCAGTTCGCCGCAGCCGCACGGACAGCGCAGGTTAACGGTCCGATGCTTATGGTTGATCCACAGCTCGCCGCCCTTGATTGCGTCGAACGGGGGCATCACCTCTACGAAGATGGGGCGGAGATTCACCGCGGGCAACCCACGTAACTCATTGCGCATAAATGATGCGCCCTTTCTCAAGCCGGAACTTCTGGTAGAACGAAGGGGTCTCCGAAACATACTGCCCAGTGCGGCGGCGCCACTCCATGACCGCAAACGCTGCCGCCGCCGCGTTCACCTCTGGCAGTTGAACATTGCGATATCCTGGAGCACCGCCCACCAGTCTAGCGTTCGGTATGGCATCCTTCCACGCGTCAGAACCTGCGTCATAGCCACTGGTCGTCACAGCGCCTCTAACGGCGCAGTCCTCGAGCGTTATGCTCACACCCGAATCTATGAACGGAACTCCCGCCTCGGAGACGGCCCGGTAAACGTCGTCCTGACGCGACGAATCACCCTCAGTCAGTTGGTCAATGCAGACGAACACAAAGTCGATGGAATGATCCGACACAAACTCGGCGAACAATGACGGGCTTTCCACTCGGACGGGATGCGGATGAATGCCGTCCCTGAAGGCGGCGTACTTGGAACAGTAGTAGTCCACCTTAAGCAGAGAACCCGCGAGAACGTGCTCGATCTCCGCAGCAGTAGGTGCGCCAGGAGCCCGCATGAGGGTGTGCGAGTCGACGCAATCAGAATCCAACAGATGGATTTCCGACACGGGCGTTTTGGCAATGAAGTCCAAGAGGTGCGCGCCCGTTCCGCCCAGACCGATAATCGCGATGCGGTCACCACGGATGCGGTCCTGAACCGGCGCGATTGCAGCCCGGGCCTCGAACGTGTTGGGTATGTGGAAGGGATCGGGCATCGCGAGCGCAGCTGGCTCGGAGTAACCGGCAGCCGAGACCGCACCCACACTCTGCTTCGCGTAGCGGTGGAGCAGGTCGTGGGCCGTCTCGTCCGGTTCCGGACTACCTGGGGCGCCTCTCTTTATGGAGATGTTTGACCAGGTTTTGCCATCACCGCCGACGTAGTTCCCAATAGGGGCACCGTCCGCATGGTACACCCGCCCATCGTATTCCCCGTCAATGGTAATCTTTACCGCATGGACGGCACCGCCTATCCGGTTGTCCGGCCTCCCGGTAGCGGGGTCATACGACGTCTCAATGGCGCAGGTGCCAAGAACCCCGCCCACAAAGAGACAGGGAACCCGGACCGTCCGGACTACGCCGGCCTCGGTCTCGACCTCGAACCCAATCTGCGCGGCGAACGCGGTAAGACGGTCTTTACGAGACATGTTCAGGGTCCACCGAGAAGCTCGTGCCGTCCTTGACCTGGACGTCCTTGCCTGGCAGGAGGACACTGCCCTCGCCCTTCAGGTCGTCCTCATAGTCAATGCCGGGCGTGCCGATGATGTGCTTGTTCTCCGGCGCGTGCAACTCGTTCCAGATGTCCACGATCTGCTGGTAAGTGACGAGATCGCCCGGGACCTTGTACTCCCGCCCGCTAACGTAAATCTGCGTATCACCATTCATAAGTCTATTTCCTTTCTCCTGTCCCGTTAATTATTGACAGTACCAACCCAGGTACGCACAATACATGCTACAGGATGACCCGACCCTGAGTCAATCCTATAACGGTACAATGTACTGTTGTACGCACAGGAGGTGCCATGGATGCAGGTAAGCTTGATCTCAGCGACTTAGGTCAGCTGGTCCTTGCCGAGCGAACCCGGAGGGGATTGAGCCTCCGGGAAGCGGCCCTCGCGACAGACATCCCGTTCAATACGCTGGCGCGCGTGGAGAAAGGCCACGTTCCAGACCTCCCCAAGTTCAAGCGGCTCGTGGAGTGGTGTGGCGCCGACATCCAGCAGTTCTTTGAGATCCAAGACAGGGCAACCGCGACCACCGAGGTGATCGCGGAGCACCTCCGGGCCGACCGCAACCTGCCGCCTGAAGCGGCAGAACGGATTGCGGGTATCGTGGGCGATCTCTACCAGGCACTGGCGCGGCCCCAGGAAATCGCTGCCGTGCACCTCAGAGCCGCCAAGACATTTCGGCCGGAGGCGTCCAGCACCTTGGGCGCACTGCTGGACGACCTGAACAAAGCACTGGCAGAAGAGGACGCCGATGGCCCTGCGTAGAGGATTTAAGTCCGAGGCGGAAAGAATCGCCAGGCGGGTGCGGGTCGACCTGGGGCTAAACGCCGCTGATCCCGTTGCGCCCGAACTGATTGCCGAGTTGCTGGGCATTGAGGTCAGAGCCGGCGACGAGTTGCTCCCGCGCGAAAGGTTCCAGGAACTGGAAGACATTCAGCCCGATGCATTCTCGGCCTGTACCCTCCGGCCCTCACCTGATCGCGTAGTCGTTGTACACAACCCCCTCTCGCCCAAGACTCGCCAGAAGAGCGATGTCGCGCACGAACTTGCGCATATGCTGCTCGACCACGAGCTGAGCCGGGTTCAGAGGCTGGGCGCCGTCACCTTCCTGTCCTGTGACCCTGTCCAGGAGGAAGAGGCCGCATGGTTGTCCGGATGTCTCCTCCTACCCCGCGCATTGCTCCTGGCAGAGGTCAGCCGGGGAGCGGGCGCGGAAGACATCGCTCAAAAGCACGGTGTGAGCGAAAGGATGGCCCAGTACCGGTTGGACGTCACCGGCGTGGTGCGGCAGAACAAGGCTGCCACAATGAGAGAGAGCCGGATGTGACCAGCGCCGGGTGGCCCTTCAGCTTCCCCGGTCCCTTCGGTCCAGTTCTTCCTGCAGCTCCTGTACCCGGGCCTCGGCCCTCTCCCGAGCGGGCCGCTCCGCCTCAATGTAGCGCAGGTAGTCGCCACTCTCGGGATCGTAGAACCGGAGCATCTCGTTGTCCCAACACAGGCTGAGCCGCAGCGCCGGGCTGTATCCCTTGAGGATACCGTTCGGCTCGCCGCTCATCTGAGACCATCCCGCTGCCAGAGTCGGAGGAAGATGGATTGGGTTAACGTAATGGATGTTGTGAACACCCAGCCGGCGCGGAAGAAGAAACCCATGGAAGGCCTGGAGGAAGCGGCACCATGACCAACGAAGAGAAGGACCTGCTCATCGCCTACCTGGTCGACGCCGGCGAGCTGGATCCGGACGGCGACGTCGAGGCGCAGTTCCTGGAATGGCACCGAGTCCGCGAGGGCCAGGTGTCCGGAGAGACGCACTGCAAGGCCATCCTCGAGGCCGCCTGGGTGAGGGAGCGGAGCTATCAACGGGGGTACCGTCACGCCGGTGACGTCGGAGGCCTTGAGGGAACCCCGAAGCTCGGGGACTCGACCGACTTCCGCGAAGCCGTCTGCGACCACGGCGATCCCTGTGGCTGCTACGCCGAGGGGTACGCGGCCGGCAGAGCCGCGGCCGGAGCTCAGCACCGCCGAGACTATGGATAGAACCTCGACGCCCTCCACATCTGGTGGTCGACGAGGGAACGCGTCACGGCCCTGGTGATCGACTTTCTGGAAGCGGGGCTGTGGCAGAGAGGCCGCTAGGCGGCGGCGGCTCCCTGTCATCCGGTGCCTGGGTGTAATGGTGTACCGGAGCATTGGAGATGTGGACCTCATGACCCGCGTTAACCAGCTGCGGGGGCCAGGCGCCGTTGCCGGCCCGGAGCCGCGAACCGGCGGGATCGGCATATCTGTCACATCACCAGGGCTAGGCCTCCACGTTCAGTGCTCCCCTGCAGGAACCGTAGGCCCCGAAACTCCCGACTGACAGCCGGCACAGCCCCCGTTCCTCTGCCCCCCGTGCGCCCAGCGCCTGCAGTCCAGCCTTCGGTGCTGCCTGGGGGATGAACATGCCCTCCGTCCGGAATGTCCGGGCCACCACGTTCCCCTCAGGTGTACCAACGGAGGCGAGCTCGCCAGCTGCAACCTCCCCACCGGCTACGACCCCCGGGGCCGCCGGACCTGGTGCCGGATCCAGAGGAACATCATCCGGTACGATTCCGAAGGGCACCCCATGCCGACCGCGGAGCTGCCCGTCCGGACCATCGGCCGGAGCGTCAGAAAGCTCTGGGGCGACTTCTTCCATGGAGCTTTCCACGAGCCTCCGGTTCACCTTGCCGCTGCCGTTCCTCTTTGCCCATCGGGGTGGATCCGTCGGAAGGGGCAGGGCGACGTACTTGTCCCAGGCAACCCCGTTCAGGCGGGGGTGGACCATGTGACAACAGGGGCATACACCTCAGGAGATTCCCCGGCCCGAAGCGCTACACCCCGCCCCGCGCCTGCGGGAATGGACCAAAGCCTCTGCGACCCCTTGCCGGACATCCTGCCCACCGGGGCACGCCCCCCGGGAGGCGGTAGAATGGCAACAGGGGCGAGAGGTGGAAGCAATGACCACGGGAAGAAAGACCACGGAAAAGCAGTCGGGCCCGAACCGGGAACACGGAGCCCTCTGGCGGGCGTGGAACGGAGAGAGGAAGTTCTGGTTCAGGGCGGGAGTCGCCTGGGGGCTGGTGGGCGGCGGAGTGCCGGCCGGCCTGGGAGTGATGCTGCTGCGGAACAACCTAGTGGCTGAGGGCTGGCTCTTCATCGTGGGCGGATTGCTGATCGGCGCCGCATCCCTGCGGGCCACCTGGCGGATGGACAAACCGGGCCCATGGTGACCACGGCGCCACCGATGTCCTTGAGTCTGATGATCCATCTGCGGATCTCCCGGGGATCATCACGGCAGAGACGTCTGACACTCAACTTGAGCAATTCCGCCGCCACCCGAGACTCCACCACCCTGAACCACACGAGTCTGGGGAAGCGTCCGGCGGTGCGAGGGATGATTCCCTCATGGTGTTCCATGAGGCGCACCCGCAGGTCGCAGGCATAGCCGGCGAAGAAATCGCCTTCCTTGAGCTGAAGCACATAGACGTAGACCCCCCGGGCGTCGGAGCCCATGGGAGACTCGCGCTCCACGGAAAATGCGGTGGGCACCCGTCGGCATTCCAGACAGGTGGGGAAACGCCGCTCTTTGCCCCGTCCGCACTCGGGACAGTCATCCACAAGGCCGCGCTGGAAGGCCCGGCGGTGTTCGCGGCACCAGGGATCTCCTTCCCTCACGGGGGTTGAGCAGCTCCAGAAACGGCACTGCGGACTTCGGACCGTTATCACATGAGCCTCCCAGAATACTAAACCCGTTTCCTAGCAGGAACGGACTGCGATGTTTCCAGACGACCATCCCTCCGGATACCAGGACCGGCGTCCGGTTCCTATCTCCGAGGGTAGCCGCCAAAAGGCTGGACGCAGTTTGGCGCGAAAGTCACCGGCCCCCATTTACGTGATCGCGACACCGACCCCAGGCTCGACGTCAGGCATCAGCCGGCTATGGTCGAGGGCCCACGGTCCGCTCCAGCTCCCGCCAGTCCGGCTCGGTGTGGACCAGGATCACCGGGTCGACCGGTCCACGCTTCTCAGCGTCATCCAGTATCCGCTGCAGCAGAAGCTCATCCCGGTCCTCATCCCGACCCAGCAGCCAACCGATCAAGCGGCGAAGGTGCTGCTGCTGCTCCCGCCGCTTCACACACCGCAGGAATTCGACTCGAAGAGATATCTGCCGCTGCCGCTGGCCCACATCCCAGATTTTCTCGCTCTTCCACAACCGCGGCAGCGGGAACTGAAAGTGTCTGATGAGCTCGATCTCCAGTCTCAGCAGAACGGCCCACGCCGCCAGCCGCCGGTGGCGGGGGACGCCTCGCTCCGGCAGCAGATACCGTGTGATCACCAGGTACCTGGCCCGCCACAACAGATCCTGCGCCCGGTCATCCCGCTCGGCCATGGTTCGCCGACGGACCATCCCCCCACCGGTCACCACTGCATCGGGCTTCGCATCCACGACGGCCGGGGCCCCGCCACCGGTAGGGTTCTCACCGCTGCCGGAGTCCGGGGCCAGGGCTTCGGCCGCCGCCGCCTCGTCAATCTCATCAGGCGCGCCGGACTCCGGCGTCTCATCCCCCTCGTCGGAGACCTCCTCCGCTGCCCCCACCGAGACTAGCATGCTCCAGACGCGGTCGAATTTCTCCCGGGCATCCGGGGGCCAGTCCAGGCGGCCGTCGAGCAGACCGGTCAGCGTGACATCGTCGACGCCCAGGATCTCCAGGACCTTGCCCCGGCCCCGGTATGAGATCAGCCGGTCCAGCCGCCGGCGGGCCAGCGCCCCGTCACCCACCGCCATGTCGTTTGCCTCCGATTCCGGTCTCCCGCCCCATTCAGCCAATGGCCGCTGGCTCGCCGTACCGGGACCAGCAGGCCGTGTTGCCGACCGCCCCGTGCTGGCGGAGCCGCCGGGTGGTGGTGGTCAGCATCCTGATCCCCATCTCCAGACCGGCCTGCTGGAAATTGGTCTCCGCCAAATCGGTCCGGCAGACCACCAGGACCGGCCAGGCATTCGAGCGCAGGGGTGAGTCGAAGCCCTTCAGTTTCTTGGCGATGGCGGAGGGGCTGGTCGCGCTGAGCTCAAACTCCAGGTAGTACCAGCCGGGGCCGTAGGGGCCATACCGCAGATAAATTATGGCATCGGGAGCGATGCCGCTGTCTCCCAGGTTTTCCCAATCGCGCCAGCCGGCGGCGACCACCAGGCCGGCAGCCGCGGCCTGCTGGACCACCTCCAGCAGGCCGTACTCGTGGTCCTCGAACCCGACAGGGGTCTCCCACCGGTCCATCAGGATCCGCCGCCAGGCATCGGCCTCACTAGCCCGGTCCCGGCGCGCCAGCAGCAGCATGCCTGAGCCGCTCAGCCGGTACCGGTACGCTCCCCGGTCCTCCCACCGGTCCAGCAGCCCCAGGTCCAGCAGCCGTACGAAGCAGTTCTGCGCCCTCCGGCCCGAGGGACCCTCACCCAGCTCCAGCCGCGCCAGGGCGGTGGGCATGCCGGGCCACTCGGCCACCGCCTGCAGGATACGGTCCGCATCCTGGCTGCCATCCGCCGCCCACAGGGATGCTTCCACCCGCTTGCCCCAGCCGCTGTGGCCCATCTTCCGCAGATACGCCGGCTGTCTCACCCAGCCCCGGCTGACCAGGGGGACTTCAGCCCCGTGCCAGGTATCATCGGCGGCGCACCACACCCGCACCCAGTCATCCATCCCGTACCGGCGCGCCACCCGGAGCGCCAGCTCCACCTGCCACCGGTCCGACGCCACCACGCAGAGCAGTCCGGGACGGGGCCGATCTTCGCCGGCGGCCAGGGTCAGCAGGTCATCGCCGAGCTGCTCCAGCCGCTCTCTGAAGACCCGCTCCGACCGCAGCAGACCGGACCAGAAGAGCACGGCCCAGCCGTGCTCGTACCGCACCGCCGCGTCAAAGCTGACGCTGTCCACCCACTGGAAGTCCTGCAGCTTTCCCAGGTCCTGGATGGCGGCGGCAGCCGGATACAGCCACTCGACGGAGGTCAGCCGCTCCAGCAGGCGGGCGAGAGCCCCGGGCTGATGCCAGGTCGCCCCCAACAGCCCGAACTCGGCCTGACCGAGTACGGTCAGGAAATACCGGTCAACCCGGCGTCTGTCACATCCGAGGGCCACCGACTCCACCAGACGTTCATCGCCCAGATTCTCAGCGCTCAACCCGCGGAGCCTCGTATGGACCCCGGAGTCCGTGCGGCGCTGCACCGCCGCGATATCCAAGGCGCTGGCCAGCGGCATGGTCAGTACTGCTCGGACCACCCGCAGGTCCCCTTCACCCAAATCCTTCAAAGCCATGTCGCATTCCTCCTTTTCATCTTCAACCGGGTCTGCACCGCAGGACGGTCCGAGACGGTCAGCAACCGGCTATCCGGGGACTGCACCGCCAGGTCTGCACCGCCGGCCGTAGGGCCGGAGACAGGGAGCCGGGACGGCTGGGGACAGAGCTGATGCCCGGGCCGGAGTCCTGTGGATCGGGGCCGGATGACCATCGAATCAGGGTCCAAAAGGCCCTTCCAAGGCCCTTCACTGGAAGCACACAGGTAGGTGGGCAATTCCCGCATGAACGCTTTGATATCCCCCACCCCCTCGGCCGCCATTTCCGCTCACTACATTCCAAGTCCACAGATCCAAGCACAAATAGTTGTCATATAACCGGAATGCGCACGGTTGTGCGATTTACAAACCAAGTCCACAGATATAGGCGTGAATAAGAGTCAATACAGTCGTGAGCCGCGCTGGTGTTCTGATTCCGGCAGAAATTCTCCTATGTCCCGGCCGGCCTTCCGGCCCACGGCAGACCCCAGGATCCCTGGAACGGACCTCGCCGGCGCCGTCATACCGCCTCCTGCCGCGCTCCCCGCGCCGCGATCCGCTTGTGGTCCAGCTGGTCCCGCACCGGTTTCAGGAACCGGCTGGAGCGGTCCTCGCCGTCCCCGCCGGTGTCCGCCGGGGAGTACAGGAAAAGCCGCTCGGTGGCCCGGGTGACCGCGATGTAGAAGAGGCGCTGCGCCTGCCGGGTATCGCTGTAGGGGCCGGCCCGTTCCGGGATGGTCCGGTCGCTGGCGTCGAGGATGTGGACGATGGGCCACCGCAGGCCCTTCGCAGCATGGATTGTGCCGAGGGTCAGGCCCCCGCCGCCGGGGGGGCGGCCGGCGTGGAGCGCCGGGGACAGGAGGTCCAGAAAACGGCGGAGCTGCTGCCGCAGAGTCTCCCCGGCCAGCCTGGGAGTGGCGCAGCAGAGCTCCCACAGCCGGTCCAGCTCCGGCTCGTCCACCGGAGGCAGCCCCGGCGGCTGAGCCTGCCGGATCGAGGTCTGGGCCAGCTGGACCAGGTCGTGCAGGCTGTACTCCGGGTCCCCCAGCAGCTCATCCAGGCCGTGCCGCGCCTCCACCAGGAAGGACAGGCCCTGAAGGGCCGGGCCATTCCTTTTGAAGGCCGCCAGGTTTCGTTCGGCGGCCTGAACCAGGTCGATCTTCTGGTCTACGGCCAAGCCCCGCAGCCGGCGGCAGACCACGTCGCTGAGACGGCGCCTGGCGTTCGGGTAGCCGGGGGCGGCGGCAATGCGGAACGCCGACAGATCCCAGGGGTTCAGCAGACAGGTCAGGAGGGCGGCCAGGCAGCGGGCATCCCCGGGACGCTCCGGCCGATCCTCCCCCAGCACCCGGTGGGGAATGTCCAGGTGCGTCAGCCGGGTTCTGAGCCGGTGAATCGCGTCGCTCCTCAGGTAGAGAATGGCCATCTCCTCCAAGGGAATACCCTGCTGGTCAGCCAGCCTGCGGACCTCGCGCAGGCAGTGTTCGTCCAGGCCGGTCAGCGTTCCCTCGACCTCCACCAGCCGGGGGCGGCCCCGCTCGCCGCTGTCGCACATCTGCCCGTCCGGGGTCAAGCCATCCATCGTGTCATGCTGGCTGAGTGTGACCGCCATCTGCGAGAGTTCCTGCGAACCCAGCTGATTCAGCCGGAGCGTGTGGGTGCGCAGCCGCCCGGGGAACTGCAGTCTCAGGTATTCGGTGAAGGAGAATCCTTCCGGGCTGCCGGTGATGCGCTGGTTGGGGTCGGTGGCGACCATCAGGGACCGGGAGGGTCCGGTCATCAGCCGGGGGGAGCCGATCAGCTGCTCCAGGAGCCGGAACTGCAGCGGCGTGATGTCCTCGAACCCGTCCACCAGCAGGTGTAGGGGCATCCACCTGCTCCGGATGCCCTCATCCTGCTCCAACGCCTGGATGGCCATGACCAGCAGGTCGTCCAGGTCCAGCACCCGTTGCAGCCGTTTCTCAGGGGTGTACGCCGCTACGATGTCCCGCCAGTGGCTCTCCCGCGCCGGGATCTCGGGAGAATCGGGCCACCGGGCCCGGTTCAGGCCGTACCAGCGCAGGCCCGCGAGCAGACCCGGCGGGCGGCGCATCGTCAGTTCCAGCATCTCCACCGCCCGCTTCTGGTCCCAGACGGTGTAGCCGGGCGAGAGGCCCAGGGCGCTGGCGCCCCCGTTGCGGAGGATGTCATTGGCGTACTGGTGGACCGTGCCCACAAAGATGGACAGCCCGCCGGTTTCAGGGTGCATCTCCAGGCGGCGGCGCAGGTCCGCTGCACCCCCGTCCGTGAGTGTCAGGCAGACGATGCTGCCGGGGTCGACGCCCCGCCTCAGCAGAACCGCCACCCGCGCGACCAGCGTGTGGGTCCGGCCCGTGCCGGAGCCGCCCCGCACCACCACGACGTCCGCCGTGTCCTCGGCGGCGACCCGCTCCAGGTGGTCCAGGTGAAACTCGTGATCCCGTGCGGTCATCCACAGCCTCCTGCAGGTCGGGGTGTTCCCTCAGGAAAATGCTATCCGACAAGGTCAACCTGCGATTTGGCGGAAGGGACACCGGGAGTTGCCGGCAGCGGGGCGATGCGGACCATCCGGATAGCAAAGACCGCCGCACCCGTGTGGATAAAAACTTGGGAACGCCGATGTGGAGGTTAACGGAGTGGAGGTTGGGCGAAGCATTTCCCCCGGCGGCCCTCGGGCTACCCTGCCTGCCGCCTCGGGGGAGGGACAACCATCCATAAGGAGCATGAATGAAAACGAATCCAGCATTCCCACCATCCCGCTTGACCGACCCCATGCGCAGGGCCGAGCGGGACATCTACCAGGCCGTGGAGGCCAGCCCCATCCCCGGAAGGACGCTCTACGAAGTGAAGGTCACGCGCAACGCCAAACAGGTGGACATCCTCCTGTGGGCCGAAGCCGTCACCACGTTCGGAGGCCAGCTGAAGGGCGGGATCTACGTGATCCGCGACGGGGAGCTGTGCCTGGTCACCGACCATGGGCTGGTCCCCAAGCCCGGCCTGCTGGCCGCGGTCTGGGACTCGGTCATGGCGATCCCCAAGTTCATCGAGAGCAAGCTCGGCCGCAGAAGTTACATCATCCCCGTCCTGGGTCTGCCCGACATGGAGCGGGATGAGGCCATCCTGGACATGGCAGCTCGGAGACAGGTCGAGGTCATCTTCGGGAAGGACACCTGGGTCGAGAGGCTGGTCGACCTGGCCGGCAGCCATTCCATCCGGCACCGGCCCACCGAGGAGAGCATCGAGCAGGAGGTGATGGCCATCATGCCCGAACTGGCTCCGGCTCCCACTCCGGCGTCATCCCAGGTGGTGATCCACAACGTGGAGAACCTCCACCTGCATGTAGGGCCGGAGGCCGTCGAGACCCTGGGTCTCCCAGACCTGAAGGCCGCCGGCTAGCATCCCTGGAGCAGCGTCTCCGGCATCCCGGACCCGGGGCGGGGGTCCGGACCGCCGGGGGCGCTGCCCCTTCATAACGCCAAGCCAAACAGGAGAATAACAATGACCGATAAATGGAAGGACCGGGTGATCCGGGGAGGTGCGATTGTAGTGGGCATCATTGGTGCCATGGTCGGGCTCATCGGCATCATGGCTGGATACCCCGGGGTACTCCGGGCAGGCGCCATCATTCTCGCCGTGGCCGCCTGCATCGGTGCTGCGTCCGTCATCGCGGTCAACATCCCCAGCCGGCACCCCAGACGACAATGCTACCGGGACCATCACTATCCCTAGTACTACAGTTGCAGAACAGGAATTGGTAGAATGGAGGTACAGTAGGGGTGTTGAGGTGAGGCGGTGGTTGAGCGTGAGGATGAAGTGGGGGAAGTGGCCCGGTGGTCTGAGGGGATTGAACGGGTGCACGAGTGCATAGCGGGGCGGTTCCGGCGACCGGAGCCGAGGCGACGGGCGTTGGAGTATCTGAAAGGGCTGCTCAGTCCGGTGGAACGCAAGAACGGGTGGCAACTGGCGGAGCAGGCTGGGGACGCCACTCCCTATGGGGTGCAGCACCTGCTGTCCACTTATATCTGGGACGCTGACCTGGTACGCGATGATCTCAGGGAGTACGTGGTGGAGCACCTGGGCGACGACGACGGGGTGTTGGTGGTGGACGAGACCGGGTTTCTGAAGAAGGGCAACAAGTCCGTCGGGGTGCAGCGGCAGTACAGCGGCACGGCGGGACGGATAGAGAACTGCCAGATTGGGGTATTCCTGACCTACTCCACCACCAAGGGGAGGACCCTGCTGGACCGGGAGCTTTACCTGCCCCAGGTGTGGGCCGATGACCAGGAACGCAGGGAGGAGGCTGGCGTGCCGGAGAAAGTGGCGTTTCTTACCAAGCCGCAACTGGCCCGGCGGATGCTGGAGCGCGCGGTAAAGTTGGGAGTCCCCTTCGGCTGGGTCACTGGGGATGAGGTCTACGGCAACGACCGTCGCCTGAGGGCATGGCTGGAGGGGGAGGAGATTCCCCACGTGTTGGCCATCAGGAGCAACGAGAAACTATGGGCCTGGACGGACCGGGGATCACAGCAGGTAAGGGCGGACCGACTGGCGCCTGAGGCTGAAGAATCCGGCTGGGTCCGGTGCAGCGCGGGCGACGGGGCCAAGGGGCCCAGGATATACGATTGGGCACTGGTGAAGGTAAGGCCCTTGAGGGAGCCGGGTCAAGGGCACTGGCTGCTGGCCCGGCGCAGCATTGCCAAGCCCGGGGAGTTGGCCTATTACGTCTGCTTCGGCCCAGAGGGTACGACCCTGGATGAACTGGTGCGGGTGGCCGGAACCCGGTGGGCCATTGAGGAGTGCTTTGAGGAAGCCAAGGGCCAGGTGGGACTGGACCAGTACGAAGTGCGCAAATGGGCTGGCTGGTACCGGCACATCACGCTGGCGATGCTGGCCCACGCCTACTTGGCGGTGGTCAGGCACCAGGCCAGGCACCAGGCATCGTTGCGAAGCAGCCCGGGAGAAAAGGGGGGTGCTCCAGCTTGGACGAAAAGCTGATACCCCTGACTGTGCCCGAAGTGCGGCGGTTGCTCTACCGGCTGGTATGGAAGCCCCACCCGTCGGATGAATCAGTGCTGCTGTGGTCCCGGTGGAGACGGCGGCACCAGGCAATAGCCCGGCTCTGCCATTACAAATGCCGCCTGAAACCTCTCACCACATATCTGCAACTGTAGTACTAGAGACGCCGAGGGCCACGCAGGCGGAACAGGCCAGGGATCCGAAGGCAGCCAGGACGTTGGTCAAGCGCAGAGGACCGCGGCCCCGCCGCGCAAGTGGGGGCATCCTTGCTTTTCCGACAGCAGCTGGCGAATACCGCGAAGGCCACGACCATATACCCGTTCACCAGTTCACCCCCACCCGCGTGGGGAAGGCTCATTCATCACCCGGCCCCAGTGGAATCCCTCGGGTTCACTCCAACCTGTTGGCCTTGCCGTCGGCATAGCCTTGGGCGTAGCAGCCGCATGGGTCCGGATGGTCGCACCGGTACTCACTGCTCATGACTTCGGCTCTGTCAGTCAGCGGGGAACCTGTCTCCAGATATAGGGAAGGCAGTTCTACCTTCCCCTGCCCAGCTGCCCCTGCAGGGCGTCCCGGATGGCCTGGACCAGCACCGCATCGTCGCCGCAGTTGACGTGCCGCTCCCGGTGCCGGCCATTCCCGTCATCGTCGATGACGAACTCCCTGCCTCTCCTGACCGTCTGTTTGATCAGGACAGTCCCGTCGTTGTAGGGCGGGTACACCCGGACGCCCCAGATGGTGTTCCCGCCAGGGGCGTTGCGCTCGTAGGTGACGTCTTTGCCGAACTTGTCCCAGATCCTGCTGAACTGGACGTCGGTGAACCGGCTTGAACCGGCTTGAACCACCGCCTGCCATAGCATCACTCTCCACTGCTCTGGGATTTCCTGGACCTGACGACGGCAAGTATCCAGACCGTCGTTAAGCGTGGGCACTCCCGGCCGGCTCCACCTCGATCACCTGGGCCCCCGCAGCTTGGGCGAACAGGTCGGCCGTACCGGGATGGCAGGTGAAGACCAGGACCTGGTTGGTCTCGGAAAGGGCGGCGAAGGCCTCGGCGGCCAGCCGGGCACGGTCAGGGTCGAAATTCACCAGCACCTCGTCGACCACCACCGGCAGGTGCTCGGCGTGCTCGCCGAACTCCCGCACCAGGCCGAAACGCAACGCCAGGTACAGCTGCTCCCGGGTGCCCCGGCTGAGTGTCTCGGGCTGCTTGGTGCCGCCAGCCCCGTCTATGACGGTCACGGTCCGGTCCCCGATGGGCACGAACAGCCGCTCATAGCGCTGGCCGGTGATGTGGGAAAAGAACTCCTGAGCGTGCTGGATCACCCTGGGTTGCCGTTCCTCTTCGAACTTCTGCCGGGTCTTCTCCAGGAGCGCTTCGGCGACGGCCAGCTTCGACCACTCCCTGGCACATTCCCTGATCTGTTCCACCAGGGTTTCGCGGTGGGTGCGCAGCCGGGAGGACTCCTCTTCTCCGGTCAGCCGTTCCAGTTCGTTGTCGAGACCGCCCCGCTCCTCCAGCAGGAGAGTCCGTTCCGCCTCCACATTCTGGAACCCGAGGGACAACTCTTCGGACTCCTGGGCGGGCTGGTCCGGACCTGTGTCCGCCAGAGACCCGCGAAAGACTTCCAGCTTTTCTCCGGGCCCGCTGAGCCGCTCCAGCCCCCTCTCCAGCTCTCCGCGATGACGTTCCAGCTCCTGGCGTTCCTGGTGCTGGCGCGCCCGCCGGCGGAAATCCTCCTGGTCAGCCGCTTCCCCAGCCGCCAGGAGCGCATCGAGTTCCTGCTGTACTGCCTGCAAGCGCTGGGTCAGCCGTTCCACCGCCCGCTGGGTTTCCTCCTGCTGCTCCACGGCCGTTGCCCGCCGCAAGAAGTCCTGCCTGGCCTGATCCAGACGGTCAATCAGGGAGTCCGCCGCGGCCGCCACCTCGGAAGGGGTTCCCGGGTCCAGGCCAATGGTCTGGGCCGGCGGCGCCACCAACTCCTGGAACTCGGCCATGTCCTTCTCGATGGCCGCGACCCTGCTCCGCATCCGCCGGACCTCCCCCAGACTGGTGCGGGCCGTTTCCACCCGGGCCATGAACTCCATCGTCGTGTCAGGGTCAAACTCCTCCTGGAGTCCGTGTTCCGTCAGCCATGCTCCCCACTCCTCCCGGGCTTCCGCCAGAGCCGTCTCCGCAACTCCATGTTCGTCATCTGCCGTGGCCGCAGCCTGCTCCTGCAACTTCAGACGGCGGGCAGCGTCATCGCGGCGGTCGACCAATCCCCTGGCGGCGTCGAACTGTTGGATCAGCGTATCGGAGACTGACGCGATCCCCTGGTGGTCGCCGGCATCCAGGGTGACACCGTATTTCTCAGCCACCGGCTGGACCATCTCCAGGTAGTCGTGGATGTCCACCTCGATGGCGCTGACCCGGTGACGCATCTACCGCACCTGTTCCAGCCTGGCGCGGGCGGTCTCCAGACGGCCCATGAAGTCGATCATGGTGTCGGGATTGAAGTTGATGGGCAGCTGGCGCTGCTCCAGCCAGTCCCGCCAACCCTGCACTGCACTGGTCTCCGCGGCCACGGTCTCCCCGGCCCGCTGGCTTGCCCCTTCCAACCGCTGTTCCTGGTACCCCTGGAAGCGTTCCGCCTCCGCCACCCGGTCATTGGCCTGGCTCCGTGCGGAAAGGGCGCTTGCCGCAGACTCCAACCGGGTCTCCGCTTCGCCCAGGAGGGTCGGCGTGGGCAGGCCATCAATGCCCAGAGGGGATACGGATTCCAAGAGCAGGGACCGGGCGGACTCCATTGACGTTCTCGCCGCTACCTCCTGCCGTGCCAGCTCTGCGGTCAACCCGGTGGAACCGGTACCTGACGCAGTCCTTCCCCTAGACAGGAAGTATACCGCCGCGGCCAGCAGCACCAGGCCCGACGCCAACCCCATGATCAGGGCCTCCCCTCCCAGGAAGACGCCTCCACCTGCCAGGAGCAAGGCGGCCGCGGCCAGCAGCACCGGCCACACCGGGAAGCCTGACCTCCTTTGTCGGCCGGAAGCCCCCCGTGACCCGTTCAGGGATCCCAGTTGCCCCTGCAGGTTGCCGTGGTTGACCCGGGCACGTTCGTATTCGTCGAGGCTGCTCCGCGCGGAGCGGAGCGCGGCCCGCTGCTGGATCAACCCCCCGGAATCCAGCTCGGGAGCGCCGTCGGGCACCCGCTCTCTGGCCTCCCGCAGGGCGGTCAGCCGTTCGCTCAGCCGTTCCCGCTCCTGCTCCAGGCGTTCCCGGGCCTGGTGGGCCTGGTCACCCTGGGAAGCCAGGGTTTCCTTCCATCCTTCAACTTCCTGCCGGAACACGATGGAGGTGTCAAACGAGTCGAGCCGGTCCTCATCCCATCCCTGCCCCATGTCCCGGAGACGGCCGAGAAGATCCGATTCCATCGCCCCCAGCTCGGCACGGCGCTCCGGAAGGTCCCGAACCGAGGCGTCGAAGCTTCCCCGGCCCCGGCGGATCTGCTCCAGCCGCTCCCGATCCGCCAGGAGCTCTTCCAGGCGCCCGGCGGCAGGGCGGGGCCCATCTTCAGCGGCCGTATCCCCCGATCCCCCTTGAAGGAGGCTTTGTGCCTCCTGTTCCTCGACGCGGAGCGCGTCCACCCGCTCCCGCTCCTGCTCCGCCTTGATCCGGGTGCCATCGGCGGCCGCGGTGGCCTCCACCAACCGGCTTTTCCAGTTCTCCACCTCCGCATGGGTCGTGATGGAAAGGTCCAGGACGTCCAGATTGGTCTCGCCCCAGCCATCGCCCAGGCCTCGGAGCCGCTCGGCCAGGGTTTCCTCCAGCGCCCTGAGTTCCTCCTGGCGCTCCGGCATGTCGTGGACGGTCCCGTCGAAGCTGGTGCGGCCTCGGCGTATCTCCTCGATCCTGGCCGCGATTTCCAGCAGGCCTTCCTCGGGAGCGATTGCGGCAACGGCTTCCTCCGCCAGCTTGAGCTGCTCGATGGCCTCATTGAGGTCGTTCCCCGCCTCGCGAGCACGCTCCTCAATGCCTTCCAGCCTGGGGATGGGGTCATCCGGGAACCGTTCGTATCTGGGCAGCGACTCCAGCTGGGCTTCGCAGCTGGTCAGTTCAATCCAGTCCTCCCGTGCCGCTTTCAGGTTGTTGACCTCGGCCTGGCGGGCATTCAGCCGGCCCTGCTCGTCATCGCAGGACCGGAGGGCCTCTTCGATCTGGAGCTTGCGCGCCGTGATGTCGCGGTAACGGCCCGCATTGCCCTCGATGGCCCCGAGTTTCCCATCGATGTCCCTGAGTTCGTTCACCAGCCTGGGGATCTCCTGGGCCCTGCCACGTCCCGAAGTGAAAATCCTCCCCCGGCGTTCACCCAGGGACCTGCTCAGAGCGGGCAGCCCCGGGACTCCCTGACCAGCGCTGTATATGGCGCCGCTGACGCTGGTCTCATTCAACGCCCCGATCTCCTGCAGCTCGTCGATGCTGAAGGCGAAAACGCTGTTGAACAGGTTGGGCGTGGCCTGCCCGGTGATGCGGGACAGGACGGTGTTCGCGTCCAGGGGTTCGCCACCACCGGCCCGCAGGGCAACCCGACCGCCGTTGGCTGCCGAGTACCGCTCCAGGATGTAGACTTCTCCGTCGTCCCCGGAAAGCCGGATCCGGCCGCCATGACTGCCTCCCGACAGAGGCGGGTAGTGGGCGTTTCTCCCCTGCCTGGGAAACCCGAAGAGAATGGTGCGGATGAAGGCCAGCAGGGTGGTCTTGCCCGCCTCGTTGGGGCCGTAGAATACCGTGACCGGCCCATCAGCAAGGGCGAAAGTGCGCTGGTGAAAATGCCCGAACCCGTCCAGATGCAGCTCCTCAAGCCTCATGCGCCCTCCTCTTCCTTCACCAGAGCCGCCAGGCACTCAGCCTCGGCGGAGGCCAGGATCTCCTTCAACTCGTCGTTCGACGAAATGAGACCCTCAAGGAGGCCCCTGACCTCCCTGCGGGAGTACAGTGGCTCCAGGAACTGCCGCAGCTCGGCCAGGGCGGCATCGCTGCCCCCGATTTCCTCGCCGAGCCTTGCCAGGTCTCCCACGAAGTCCTCCCGCCGTGCCACCAGGTCCCGGTCCAACGGGTAGGCCGTATCCACCCGGATCCCCTCGCACCAGAGCCAGGCGCTGCGGCTCGCGTAGCGGTCGTTGAGCTGCTCCCTGATGTCCCCCACCGTGTCCCCCGTACGCAGCCAGCCGTTCAGCTACCCCCGCCCGGTGAGCTCGAGGCGGGCCACCACGGAGCGCCCCTGGGCATCGAAGAGGGCCTCTTCGGCCAGGTCGTTCACCGCATCGAGCAGGCCCTGTTCCGCCTCCAGGGGGCCGATGTCCAGCGAGAGCGTCGCCCAGCGCACCACGTCCATCGGCCGGAAGTCCAGCTGGACTGCGCCGTGGTCGTCCACCTCCACCAGGTAGACGCCCCGGGCGCCAGGCTCATTGGGGTGGCGGCCCTGCGGGTTACCCGGATACACGATGGCCGGACCAGCATCATTCAGCGTCTGGCGGGTGTGGACGTGTCCCAGGGCCCAGTAGTCCAGCCCGGCGCCGGCCAGGTCGGAGACCGAGCAGGGAGCGTAGGAGTCGTGGTCCTGGTTACCGCCCACGTTGGCGTGGAGCAGCCCGATGTTGAATCCCTGGCCGGTGCCTGTGCCGGTGAAGTGGGGCGTCAGGTTCTCCCTCACCTCCCGGGTTGGGTAGCTCACCCCGTGGACCATCGCCCGCTCCGGCTCGTCCGGAAACACCGGGAAGCGCTCCACCTCGGGGCCGAAGCGGACGCACCCTGCCGGCAGGTCCAGGCGGGCCTCCCAGCCATCCAGGGGATCGTGGTTGCCGTGGCAGATGAAGGACCGTATGCCGGCCTCGTCGAGCTGCCTCAGTCCCTGGACGAAGCGCAGCTGGGCCCTGAGGCTCCGGTCGGCCCCATCGTAGATGTCGCCGGCGACCAGCAGGGCATCCACCTGTTCCTGGAGGCAGAGGTTGACGATGTTCCGGTAGGCCTCGAAGGTGGCGCTGCTCAGGGCATCGGCGACGTGGGCGGGCGCCTGGTTCCGGATTCCCCGGAAGGGGCTGTCCAGGTGGAGATCGGCGGCGTGGACAAAGCGGAGTCTGGTCATGGGCATCAAGTCCTGTGAACGGAGATTACGAGGTTGGGGGAGCCAAGGCTGAGTTGGCCCATCGGATTCTACCGGTGTTTGTTCTGGAGCGCACCACCGGCGTGACAGTCGAGGGAAGTCGGGCCAAGCAGTTTATGGGGTGAAGCTGCGGTAGGCGCAGTTCACTCAAGCTCCCCGGCTCCAAGGCCAGCCTGGGGGCCGCAACTACGCCGACACCATTCTGGGGCTTCCACCAGACGGTGGAGGAAGGACATGCAACAATGAACCTATGCCGAGGGAATCGTACACCGCACGGTCGATTTTCAGGCGGTCCCCATCTTCCAGCCCGTCATGGGACCTGATGGACGCCACCACCATCCCCGCACCATTCCTGATCATGGTATCCAGCACATCGACTCCATAGCCGTCACCTTCCCGGGACACGTTGGACACCTGAATCAACCGTTCGCAGTCTGGCCGGACCAGGTCCATCTCTTCCGTTAGGTAAAGCAGGACCATCTTGTGGAGATTTGCCTCTCCCGGGAACACCATTGCGGCTACCCCCGCTCTGGACAGCACACAGGCGGCGAATTTCAGCCTTGACCGAAAACTCACGACCTGGACGAATATCAGGTCGGGGTCAGCTGCTCCCGAGGATTGCGCGGTGTACCAGGCTGTTCCAAAGAACTGCACGGCTTCCCACGCCTTCTGCAGGGCTGTTTTGTTGCCTTCGACGTGCTTGAGCCACTCGGCTATCTGGGGCCCCTTGGATCCCCTCATGATGCGCGAATTCCACCTTTCCAAAAGCATTTTTCTTGTAGGCGCAGGTCCAAGCCGCCCAGCACCATCCGGTACACTGCCATCAGACGGACAGTCGGGTCGTCGAAGTTTGGGAACGCAACATCATCAAGGAGCTTGAACTTATCGTCGTCTGGTTTACAAGCGAACCAGCGGGTACATGCGTCGTGGGTGCCCACCTTGCGCAGCTCAAAAGTCGCCGGGTCAGCCAAGTCGATGGGATGCTCCTCATCACTCCCAAGGATCAGGCGCTGCCACTCTGCTACATGCCACTCCATCTCCAGGACCTTGCCTGACTTCTCATCCTTCAGCTTGTCCAGGACTGATGCCCTGGAAATAACATGCCGGCGCTCGTGAACAGGCTGGCCGCAAAGAGTTCCATTCGCATCGGTAACGAAGTGACATTGCCCCTCGTACTCCGCGAAGACTTTCTGGAACCCTTGGATGAATTTGTGAAGCTTTGGTTTTCCGCCCCTTTTCACACCCATGGGGTGTCCCATTCTCCGAATTATTCATCCTCCCGATGTGGTTCGTGCTGAACCAGCAGTGCATTCTCCCGGTCTGATCGGATCCAACGTTCCAGCCTCCCCGTCACCGGGCAGCCAGCCCCAGGGCTAGGGGATGGGGGCCGGCAGCATCGGCGGAAGGTGGTCACAGGTGAGATCTCCCTCAGACGGGGCAGCATGGTGTCCGCAACGGTGGAGTTGTCGGGAAGGACCATCTTGGGCAGTAACTCGTGCTCCATTGTCGTGATGCCAGTCTCCAGATTGGCCTTCGCCCACAGCCATCAGCAGGTTGTTCGGTGCCGGATAGTAGGAAGTCTCACCTGCGCCGCCGCCCGACGCACGGATGCGCCGCAGGTCCTCAAAGTAAGCTTCTACTGCCGGCGTGAGATTCGTGTTGATCCCGGGCAAGGTTTTCCTCCTAAACTAAAGCCAAGGTGGAATCTACATTTTGTGGACACTGAGAAATCGGGCTTAGGTATCCCGGTGGTATCCATATCCTGCAATTGGAGGAAGACCCTGCCAAGTCGCTGAACATCCAGAAATGCACATCTCACCTTGGCTTTAGTTTAGATGCATGCACAGGCCACTCGATGCACCCCGCGGCGGGACGCCCTATTATGCACGATGCTCGGCTTACTCGGTCACCTGCCGGCGGAATGGCCACCACCAGGACCGCTTCTCGCTCCGGACCGGAACTGCTTCTGGTCGCGGGTCCGGCTCAGACCGCCCGGCAGGGAGAGATCCCAGGTTTTCGACGAGGATCTGGTAGCGCCAGTCCGCGTCCCGTAGCAGGCCCCGTTGATACGACACCAGTTCCTCAAGGCTCCTCACGCGTTCCAGCAGTACCTCACGGGGTTCATCAGATGTTGCAATATCTGCTGCGACAGGTGATTCAACAGGCGCTTCATCACCTGATGAGGTGCCGTCCAGCATCACCCACACCCGGTGGCCCTTCTCCCCGTGCGCCTCCTGCTCTGCAGCGAGGTCGCCGCGCTTGATCATCCTGTCGATCGTGGCCGTCGATACCCCCAGGGTGGAGGCCGCCTCCTGCTTCGACATCCGTTTCATCACCGTCTCCTCAGTTGTTGCAATACTGTTTCAACATCTGTCGAATCAGTGCTTCATCACTGTTGAAGCATACCTACGCAGGCCTGCGGACGCGTCTCGCCGGACCTGCAAGGTTGGGGGAGTTCCTGTGAGGACGGGCTTGCTTTTATGGAGCGGCGACCCGACCGCATGCGTCTCCAGATACGTAGCTGATGAAACCTGGGCCGGTGCCCTAAGGGGGAGGTAACGTGATAATCTTGTGGGGACAGAGTCAACGAACCCCGATGCCCGGAGGAGGGAACCCCATGAATGTCGACGGCGTCCGCTGGATGGTGTCCTTCTGGCATTCAGAAGGTGGAAGCAAAAACGAGCCCGACTTCCCCCAGGTGGAGTTCTGGCAGCCTGACCGGGAAACATCCATGGCCGAAGCTGCCCGGATCCTGATCGAACTCCGCGAGGTCCGCAAGGACCAACGTGACTGGGTGGCGTCAGGCCATCCCGATCCATTTGCCGTGGGTGA
The DNA here is from genome assembly GCA_965221925.1 of Dehalococcoidia bacterium. Classification (GTDB taxonomy): domain Bacteria; phylum Chloroflexota; class Dehalococcoidia; order Lucifugimonadales; family UBA2985; genus JAPPHY01. The sequence continues at coordinate 30,304 of CBDCSY010000002.1, forward strand.
TGGCCGCCATCCCGGCGGTCAGTGGCTCTTGCGGCACAGTGACTTGAAGCCGGCGAGCACGGATGAACAGCTAGAAGCAGGGGAGAGGCTCAGAACGGCCCGGTCAGTGGCTGGTGCCTGGAAGGATAACAGCGCGGCCGAAGATCTCCAGCGCGAGATTGCGGCTCGGCGAACTGGCGAGCTGGTGGACCCCGGACAGTAACGGAATGACCGTTCTGCAGTATCTGCTGGACACGGACTGGACTATCAGCTACCTGAGAGGTCACGGCGAGACGGTAAGAAGGCTCGATGAGCTGTTACCGGAGGGTGTTGGGCTGAGCATAATATCCCTGGCGGAGCTCTACGAGGGCTGGCAGGCTGATGACCAGCAACTGACGGTCTTCGACCGGCTGGCCAACGGGATCGAGATCCTTCCGTTGACAGACCCGGTTTGCCGAATATTCGGGCAGGAACGCAGGAGGCTCCGTGCAGAGGGCAACATCATCTCGGACCTCGACCTATTCATTGGCGCCACCGCGATTTGCCATGAACTCGTACTCCTGACCAACAACCACGCCCACTTCTCCCGGATGAGCGGCATCCGGTTGATCGGGGCTGAGTAGACCACGAGGCCCCGGACTCCACGTTCGGCAGGCGCATCCCGGCGGCAGTTAGCTCCTGGGATGCGGTCAGAGGCGCATCCGGTTCCCCCAGTCGTCCGAGGCCGGGACTGCTCGATCACCGGATTGAGCGCATCATAGAGGAGAATCAAGCTTCGTTCTGAGAGAGTGGGATGTACGTTTCAACGACTGAAATCAGTGTTCGGGAGGCCATGACCGTCGCGGTGACCGAGGACACCCTGACCGCCGAGCTGTCCGACGGCCGGACCATCTCGGTCCCGCTGGCCTGGTATCCCCGCCTGGTGATGCCACGCCGGAGGAGCGGGGCAATTGGGGGCTGATCGGCGGCGGGCAGGGGATTCACTGGCCCGGCCTGGACGAGGATATCAGCGTGGAGAATCTGCTGGCGGGCCGGAAGTCCGGCGAAAGCGCGCGCTCCTTCAAGCAGTGGCTGGAGGCGAAAGGGGAGGGTCGCGGCCTGGCGCTCTACGAGCTCACGGCCTATTCAGAGGAGCAGCGGGGGGGGCTGACAGGGGTATGTAAGGTGATTTCAGGAGGGGGCGTGGTAGGTGATTTCCAGGTTGGGCTTGGGTTTGGGCCAGGGTTCGGGCAGCAGCCAGACCCGGTTCCAGAGGCGACCCTTGAGCAGCAATCGCCGCAGCCAGTCGATGCCGTGGCGGATTACGCTGACCTTCCGTTTCGGCTTCTGCCAACTGTTCCGATGCCGGGACGACAGCGCCTTGGGCGGAGTTCTCAGGTTGCCTGGGGCGATCCTGCGGTCATGGGCGTCTTCCACCCTGGTGCCGTAGGCCAGGGCCAGCAGCGTGGCCACCGACAGCACCAGCCAGTGGCGGGATACGCGGGCTAGGTCGGTTCGCCTGGTCTTGTCCCACTTCCAGCCCAGGCTCTTGAGGGCCTTGAAGCCCAGCTCGATCCAGAACCGCAGGGCGTACCAACTGGGCCCCACTTCCTGGGGAGGCAGGTCGGTGAGGATGACCCAGGGTTCCTCCTGCTCGGCGTACCAAACCACGAGCAGGGTGCAACGGCGCTGGGCGGTTGGGGGACCGAAGGCGGTTCCGCGGCCAATCCAGGCTGTATCAGGACGGGAAACGAAGCGCAGAGCGGGCAACCGGCGCCCACCATCGGCGCAGAAAGTGATGTTCTTCCGATAGCGCATACAGGGGTGCCAGCCCTGGGCGCATATCTGCTTCCACAGCTTGGGACTGGATATGCCCCGGTCGCAGAGGACAATCACGGTCATTTCCTGGGGAACGGCTGGGGCCAGTTCCTTGAGCAGTTCCACGGTGGGATCCATCCAGGAGCCGCGCTGGGTGGCGCGGTGGATGCTCCAGGCCACGGGAATGGCGCAGCCCCGGTAGAGGACGCTGATGACGATGGCGGTGGTCTGATCGCCCTTGAGGGTGGGGTCGATGGCCAGGGCCAGCCGGCCGGAACGCCACCAGGTAAGCACCCAGCGGAGCAGGGGCGCGAAGCAGAGGGTTACGTCCAGCTGGGTTTTGCAGGGGCGGGCGCGGTCGCTGCCGTCGTAGAGCCACTCCCGGAGGTACTGGCGGAGGTTGTTCCACTTGCGCCAGGGCGAGAGGGCGGAGGCCACGGCGTTCTGGCAGGCGCTGCCGGCCGAGAATAGCCCCGCAGACCCAGAGCGCCAGTCCGGCCAATTGTGGCTGGGAGGGGTGAGGTAAATGCGTTTCAATAGTTTGCCGAATCTGATAGGTTTCGCTGGGAAGGCGCATGGGGAACCTCCGGTGTTCGGTTGCGTAACGAACACCAGAATGCCGGATGGCCCGGTGCCTTCCCAAGGTTCATTCCGAGCCATTTTCAGCCGTTACCTACCCCTCTCAGGGGGGGCGATGATCAGTAAATCGGAAATTCCAGAAAACTGGCAACTGGTGCGTAGGGGACGTTGCTGAGGTGGTGACAGGCAACACACCATCTAGGGAAGTGGAGAGGTTCAGCCGTGGTGCTGTGGGCCGGGTGCTGCTGCGCCCGGAGACTAGTGAACCCGGCATTTCGGGAGTTCGGGCACTTCCTTCAGGCACTCTCTGGGCCCTGCGGCCTGAAAACGGCGGATATGGCGATCTTGGTTGGCCGAAAACGCCGAATCCGGGTTGACTGACCGTGTAGAATGACATAAATAAAACCGGCGTTGGAAATTTCTTGTCCAACGCCGGAATTACCCGAGCAGGAATGTTATCAGCAGACCTGCCGGATGACCAAACGAGGGTGTTCTCGAATGGCCACTGCCCTATCATCATACACCACCGCGTTCCGGTACTGTCAACATTTAGCTGACTCCCTGGCCCCTTCACCCGGCCTGTCCTTCACCGTCCGGGAGTGGTGTCGCGGTCACTCTCCTCCTCTTGACAAACCCGCCTCCGGCCGACAGCTCATCGCCGACGCCGGCAGAATTCCCATCTGGCTCCAGGGAAGCCAGGTCTTCACCATCCGGGCCATCCCGAGGCACCCGCAGTCAGGGCCACGCCGCCGGCAATGCAACCGGCGGAACCCGGCCCGGAACCCGGACTCGGGGGGCGGACGATGACGCTGACCGCCACCCCGCCGGTCACAGACCTCATAGCCAGGCTCCCCCGGGAGCTGGTCCTGTCGGTGACCTACCTCTACGAGCAGGGCGCCCACCTGCTCCTGGTCCACAACAGCCCGGACCCGGACCGGCACAAGCGGCCCCTCTGGCGGGGCTGGCAGCTTCCCGAGCTCCGGCCCACCCTGCAGCAGATACTGGAGCACCTGGCCTCTGGCGGGCTGCTGGGACTGCTGCCGGCCAGCATCGGGCTCCTGGTCGTGGACATCGACGAGGCGGCCAAGGACGGCCTGGCCAACTGGATCGACCGGTACCCGCCCTTGGGCGACATCCCCAGCCAGAAGCCCGGGCGGACTCACCTCTACTACTCCTCGGGCATCCCCTACCACAACCGGAATAAGCTGCATCTCCTGCGGTACGGCATTTCCCTGGAGATACGGAGCCGGCATGGCTTTGTCATCCTCTGGGACCCGGAGGCCGTCGCCGAGATCGTCGCCGAGCGGTCGATGGCGGCGTCGACCCGGGGTATTACCCGACTCCCTCGGACCGTGCTGGGCCTGAAGGTATCCCGGCGCCCGTGGGAGCCGGTGGCGGCCATCCAGGGCCACCATGAGCTGCCCCCGAGGCGCACGCCGGCCAGGAGACGTCCCAGGAACTCCGGCAGCTTCGAGGAAACCCTGCCGGCAGCGCCCGCGTCCTGGACGCTGCCGGACCCTCCGGAGCACCTGCTGCCGGTGCAGGATGGCAACCGGAACAACGAGATCTTCGATGCCGTCCGGTTACCCGTCTACCAGCTTCCCCGGGGGCAGGGCGGTGAGGCCATGCGAACCCGCTGGTACGGCCTGGTGGAGGAATACACCGAAGCCTGCAACCGGCTGCTGCCGGTGCCCATGCGTCCGGCCCGGGTCCAGAGCACCGCCCGCAGCATTGCCCGCTTCACCTGGACCAACCCGAGCTTTGGGCGAGGCGACGTCATGGGCTGGAAGGACCCCGTGCGGCAGCGGGAGAAGGCCCTGATCAGCGCCCGGGTGCGGCAGGAGCGGCGAAGGCCCAGGAACTGCCGGATAGTAGAACTGTGCCGCTCCGGCTGGACCATTGAGCGTATTGCCCGTCAGGAGGGGCTGAGTTGGATACAGACCTGGCGAATCATTGACGCCGACCGGAAAACTCCGGGTATATATCATCAGCCAATCGCCCCCCTAGGGAAGGTTGAAGTTGAAGGTTGGGAATTACGAGGAAATGACGAAATACGTAATGGTCGCGCCGCCGATTCGTTCAACGAAACCCAGTCACAACAGCCCATAGAACGACTTAAAGACTCTATATCAGCCCTAGAATCTGCCGGAATCAAGCTATTATATCCCCTTGAGCCGAAGCTTGTAGTGGATAACTCAGGTGCTGGCGTGGACAACCTGCCCTCTCCCTGGGAAGAGGCTATCAGGGATGGAGCCCGCCGTCGGGCGGAGGAAACGCGGCGCAGGGCGGAACGGGAGCGGCGGTCCTGGCCGGACCGTGGGCCTCCGTGAGGAGTAGGGGTGGGCGGATGCCGCTTGGCCGGACTCTCGGATTCACCTTCTGTTCCTGACCCCGCTGCTGGGCCGCATTTGTGTGGTAGCTGGGGACGTCGAACTCCAGGATAATGATGGGGTGGACCCCCCGGTCGATGGCTGCGTCGGTGGCCATGAGGTTAGCGAAGATGCGTTCCCACTCCGAGTAGACTAGCTTGGAGGTGATGCCCAGGGATCTTCTTTCGTCGCGCTCGGCGATGAGGGTGCGGAGCACCTCGGACTCGCGCGCCTGGGGCAGGTAGCCTAGTATTACAACGACGGTTGGCATGATAGGATGACGGGGTAGTTGGGGAAGGCTTGGGCAAGTGAGGCAGGGAAGTGGATGCTGCGGTTTTCGAGCAGGTGTACGGGGCCTTTCAGGGTTTTCACGCTTACTTCGCTCCGCTGTTTGGCCGCCGGGAGACGCGGGACCACAGCCGCCATTATCTCCAGGCCCTGCTGGTGCAATCCGGGGAGCGGCGCAACGCCGAGAATCTGTCGGAGGCGGTTCCGGCGTCAGCCAGGGTGATGCAGCGGTTTCTCGCTGAATCCCCCTGGGATGACGACACAGTCATAGGACGCCTTCAAGAGTACTTGGGACCCCGGCTTGGACATCCGGATGCGGTGTGGGTGCTGGACGGCAGCGACTTCCCGAAGCAGGGCAGGAAGTCCGTGGGAGTGGCCCGTCAGTACTGCGGGAGACTGGGCAAGGTGGCCAACTGCCAGGCCGGAATGTTCCTGGCTTATGTCAGCCCGCTGGGACGGGCCTTGGTGGACAAAGGGCTTTATCTGCCGGAAAGCTGGACCTCGGACAAAGACCGGTGTGAGGCGGCGGGGGTTCCGGAGGAGAGGCAGGGCTACCGGTCGAAGACCCAATTGGCGCTGAAGATGGTGGAGCGGGCCTTGGAGCGGGGACATCTGAGGGCCGGATGGGTTGCCGGGGACGACGCCTTCGGGATGTCTCCGTCCTTCCGGGAGGGACTGGCGGCTCTGGGGATGCGCTACGTGCTGGACGTTCCCGGCGGCACCACGGTCTGGCCGCTGGAGCCAGTCTGGACCAGTCCGGAGCATCAGGGGATCGGGCGTCCCCGCAAGCCTAGGCTGGTGGGCGGGCAGCGGCGCACCATGGAGGAGCGCAGTGATGAATTGCCGGAGGAGGCCTGGCGTGAGATTACGGTGGCCGAGGGAAGCCAGGGTCCCCGCAGCTACCGGTTCAGCGCTCAGAGGGTGCGTCCAACCAGCAGGCGGAAGCCTGGCGAAATCCACTGGGCCATTTACCGCCGGAACCTGGACGGCAGCGAGCCCCGCTACTACCTGTCCAACGCTCCCGGGGATACTCCCCTGGAGACCCTGGCATACGTGGGTGGCTCCCGGTGGCGCATAGAAACGGAGTTCGAGACGGAGAAGAGCGACGTGTGGGGCTGGACGAGTACGAGACCCGCACCTGGGCGGGATGGCATCATCCCGTGGCCCTGTGCCTGCTGGGCGGAGCGTTTCTTCTGAGCCTGCAACAGGCTTGGGGGGAAAAAGATGCCCCGGATCACGAAACCGCAGGTCTACCGGGTGGTGCGGGAGATGCTGCCCCGGGAACGGTTCGGGCCGGCTGAACTGCTGCGGTGGCTGGAGGAGACGCAAGAATGCAACGAGCGGGCCAGACGCTCCCATGCCAAGCGCCGAGCCGCCCTTCGTGCCTCCCCACACGTCCCTCCTTGAACCGTCGTTGTAATACTAGAGGGAACGCCGATGGTGAAGAGGAAGTTCTGGTTCAGGGCGGGAGTCGCCTGGGGGCTGGTGGGCGGCGGAGTGCCGGTCGGCCTGGGAGTGATGCTGCTGCTGCGGAATAACCTGCCAGTTGAGGGCTGGCTCTTCATCGTGGGCGGGGTGGTGATCGGCGCCGCATCCCTGCGGGCCACCTGGCGGATGGACAAACCGGGCCCATGGTGACCGCTAGACCGGCCCGGGAGCATCAGACCGGGAATCTTGCGTCAACCCGGAGGAGAAGGAGGCACATGACCGAGATTGAGAGACACTGGGATCGCCTCTGCATCGCGCTTCTCACGGTGGCGGGAGCAGCGCCGGCAGTGGCGCTTCTGATTTTCAGGGAAGTGGAACAGGCGGATGCCGCGGGCCGTGTCCATTCACCCGCCGAAAGCGCAGGGACAACATGTGGTTCACGATCTTCGTAGGTTCGCTGGTGGTGTTCGTCATCGGCATGACGACCTTCGCCGTCGGGGAATTCCTGATCTCAGAACTGACGCCCTTCACCCTGCCCATCGGGGGGACACTGACGCTGGGCGGCGGACTGGTGACGGCCGTAGCCGGGATCGCCGTCATAGTCCAGGGCTCCGAGTGACGCATGAGCATGTGGAAGCCGCTCGCAAAGACCCTATCGATCTGTAACAGAAACACCTGTTTTTGTTACAATGCCCAGAACCAGGGGTTTTGGGCAGGGTCCACGCTGTACCAAAACCCTCACTTTTTTGGGCAGGGGCAAAACCCATGATTTACGGCTATCTCCGCACCTCCCGCGCCGCCGTCGACGGCCTGGCCGGCATGGACCCCGAGACCCAGGTCCAGGCCCTGGCCGACGCCGGCGTGGAGCCGGTCAACATCGTCTCCGACGTGGGCATCTCCGGCTCCGTTCCGGCAGGGGAGCGCCCGGGGTGGAGCGGGCTGGACGCCCGCCTGCTCCGAGGCGATACCCTCACCGTCGCAGCCCTGGACCGGATCAGCCGCAATCGGGTTGAACTGGTGTCCATCGTGGAGTCCCTGCGCCGCCGCGGGGTGGGCATCGCCTCCCTGTCCCCCTCCGAGTCTGGCTCAAGCCCCTCGGCGCCCACCCCACCGAGGTTGAGGAGATGATGGGCGAGATCATCCTGCGGGTGATGGCCTGGGCGGCCCAGGCGGAGCTGGAGTCGATCAAGCGGCGCATCGACGCCGGAGTCCGGCGGGCGGCCGAGGAAGGCCGGTTCGCGGGCCGTCCCAGGGCGTTGACCCCGGACCAGGCCGCGGCCATCCGGCTGCTGCGCCGGAACGGGCAGTCCCAGTCCGCGGTGGCGCGGACCTTCGGGGTCTCCCGTCAGACCGTCTGGCGCGCCGAGCAGCAGGAGTAGCGGCCCAGGCGCCGCGGAATAGCCCTGGCCGGGGGCGGTTTGCATCCAGTGCGGGCTGGCCGGCCTACTCTGCCGCCGCATCAAGGGCCGGGGTGGCGCCTGGTGCGGGAATCGGTGGACAGGCTATGGAAAGCCGAACCGGCGGCGGCCCCGGTCCGTGACCATGTGTTACCATCGGGGAAACGACGGGGCCCATGTCATCTAAAGTGATAGCCCGACCTGCGGTTGGCCAACCTTTCAGAAGCTACGTCTTGAAATGCTGGAAATCCTGGTAATCCAAGCCGGTGAAGGCACACTGGCCCGACCTGGGAGAGTTGACTACCGGCAGCGACATGTCCTCGTGGCGGCCGTGACCACCAGCACACTGGTCACAGAGCAGCCCTTCGCCTTCCCAGTAGCATTCAGTGCATATCTGGGTGGCTGCCTCCCCGCAAGCATGACAGGTTAGGTTGGGCGGAGCATTTCTCGCCAGTAAGCGGATGTCCTGCCACGGCATTTCCGTCTCCGCCACTACTCGCAGGGCCAATTCAGTGGTGTCGCCGAAGTCATACTCATATTTGAACTTCAGCCCCGGGCGGAGAACTTGGCCCAGCTTGAAGTCCATGCTATCGTCGTCGCTGGGGTCAAAAAAGTCGTCTCCGGTGAATGAGGAGTAGACTTGACGCCCAACCACAAAGCAACTCAAGTGGCCGCAACACTCCAGCCAGGTCTGCCTGAGCAGATGGTCCAGATCCTCCAGCGTTTCGCTGACCGGCGCTTCCAGGTGCATCCAGTATTCGGTCAAGCCGTACCCCTCAACCACCAGGTGGAAGGCCCTCGACTTTTCCGCCCCGCTGCCCCCCTTCGCGGAGACGGCTCCGGCAGCCTTCCGTAGGCACGATTTCAGGTGCGTGGTCATTTGTCCTTTGCCATAGTCCTTGCCGCACAGGGAGCATTTTCCCCTGGACGTGCTTCTGGGCATTGGTGCACCTCCATGTCTGGTCTACCCGAAACTGTCCCTTAATCAGGGCGATCGTATTTGGATTGTATTGTCCCCAGATTACCGATTCGGCACTCCCACCCGCGCACCAGAGTTGGGTTTAGCTCCATTTTTGGCGGGACGGAGCCATCAGCCCGTATCTGGCACTTGTCATTTTCGGGACCAGTCGACCCTTCCGTTCATCATGTGCGGCTGTAGTACTAAGCATCCGCAGTCCAGGTACAGCGATACCATGGTCGCTTCTCCCGTCAGTCCAGATCCACGAGATGGACTCTCAGCGAGAGCTCCGGATCCTCGGAGCCGGCTTCTGTCAGGTGGTCCAGGCGGGTCAGCACGGACGGGATGAATCCGCAGGCGGCTCCGTCCACGACTGTCCCTCGAACCAGATGTCATCCATGTCATCGTTGTCGCACTCCCACCGGTACTGGAACTGCTGCCAGAAGTGGGCCCATTCACCCGGATCCCGGGGGGCGTGCTTGTGCTCCAGCGGGGCGGCCACGTCTACCTCTACGCCTCCCTTCTCTCAATCTTCACAGGATCCCGTCCCTCATCCTCCGGAGCAGGTCCACGGATACGCTGCCGGCTTGGTGCCGACAACCGCCGT
>CBDCSY010000003.1:0-4190 GCA_965221925.1 Dehalococcoidia bacterium
CCGACAGCGCCCTGGGCGCCTTCCTGCGCCGGAAGAAAGCCCACCTGGGAGCGCCCAAGGCCATCACGGCGACAGCGCACAAGCTGGCCTGCATCATCTACGCCATGCTCCGACACGGCCAACAGTACGTGGACGCTGGCGCCGAATACTACGAACGTCAGTATCAGCAGCGGGCATTGCGCACCGCCCAGCGTCGAGCCGCCCAATTGGGCTACCAGCTGGTGCCCCTCAACCCACCAGCGGCCGTCGCCTGAAAAACCGTGTTAGTCGGGAGTCTCCATTATTCCTCTCTTCCATCCCTCTCCCGCCAGGCCTCGATGAACCCGTCCAGGTCCCCGGTCAGCACTGCCGTTGGGTCCGGGTGGGTGAACCCGGTGCGGTGGTCGCGGACGAAACGCCTGGGCAGGAACACGTAGCTTCTGATGCGGTTGCCGAAGGCGGGTTCCTGCCTCTCCCCCGGGTTTTCTCCCGCTCCCTGCGTTCTTCCTCCTCCTTCCGGGCGGCCAGGCGCGCGGCGAGGACCCGGAGTGCGTACTCCCGGTTCTGAGTCTGGGAGCGTTCGCTCTGGCAGACGGTGGTGAGCCCGGTGGGAAGGTGGACGGCGCGGACTGCGGTGGACGACTTCTGCATGTGCTGCCCTCCGGGGCCGCTGGAGCGGAAGGCCTGGATGTCGACCTGGCGCATGTCCAGGCCCTGGTCCTGGGCCCGGGGCTGGACCGGCAGGACCTCCACGGACGCGAATGACGTGTGGCGTCTGCCCGATTGGTCCCTGGGGGAGAGGTGCGAGAGCCGGTGCACCCCGTGTTCGGGGCGCAGCAGGGCATAGGCGCCGTCTTCGTTGACCCTCCTGCCGATCTCCAGGACCGCGTTTCTCAGCCCGCCTCCCGGAGCGTGGTGTACGCTGAGGACGGGGCAGCTCCGGCCGTGGGCCTGGGCCCCGTCGGCGTACATGCCCGTGAGCGTTTCGACCCAGTCCTGGGAGTCCTGCCCGCCGGCGTCGGCCTGGACGGTTATTATCGCGCCCCGGCCGTCCTGCTGGGCCCGTTCCCACCGTTCTAGGTCCCGGGCCAGGGCCTGCGCCTCCCGGCGCGTTTCCGCCAGGGCGTCTTCGTCGCCGAGTTCCAGGGCCAGTTCATCGATCTCCTCAAGCTCTCCGGCCCGGCGTTCGAACTCCCGTCACTCCCCAAGGACCCTGGCTTTCTCCCCGGCCTCCCTGAGTATGCGGACCGCGGCGTCGGGGTTCTTCCAGAAGTCCGGCCCTGGCTGTTCCAGGCTGAGCCTTGTGAGTTTCCGCTCTATCTGTTCGGGGCTAAAGCCGCGAGGTTGCCGTGGCTGTCAGCTTCCTGGCCTCTGCGGTTGCGGTTCCCCTGCTGTTTCCTTCCTCTGCGTTCCCATACATTTCTCTTCTCCTCTTCGTGCGTCCTGGGTTTTCTGTCCCGTCCAGTGCGGCGTGGAAGCCGCTCGTGTCGAACGCTCCCCGGCTCATACCAGGGACTCCGGGTCCAGTAGCTTCCTGGCCTCCTCCCGGTCCAGGGCGCTGAGGGCCACCACCTCCTCCCGGTCCAGGGCGCTGAGGGCCACCACCTCCTCCCGGTCCAGGGCGCTGAGGGCCACCACCGCCTGCCCGGCCCGCCGGTCCAGGATGTGGAGGCTCTGGATGTTCACGCCCGCGGCCTTGAACCGCTCCGCCACCCTGGCCAGCGCTCCGGGCTCGTCGGGGATCCGGAACACCAGGGAGTCGTCCGTGCCCTGGCCCGGAACCCGGCCCGGGCCAGGGCACGGAGGGCCGTGTCCGTGTCGTCGGTGGTGAGGGTGATGATGCCCTGCTCTCCGGCTCTCTCGGTGTCCAGGGACTCGATGTTGACTCCCCGGTCCGCCAGGGTCCGGGTGACGTCGGCGATCACTCCAACCTCGTCCCTCACGATTATTATGATTCTCTCCATCTCTCTATCCTTCCTGCCCTGTGCAGTCCCGGACCAGCTCGTTCACCATCTCCCTGGTGACGTGGGGCATGGCGATGATGTGTGCGATGTCCTCCTGCGGCGCTATCTGCCACTTCCGGAAGACCTCCGGGCCGGGGCGGGGGAAGACGACGGTGGCCGCGTTCCTGTTCCGCCAGGCCGGTATGCCGGCCTCGCCAAAGCGCCGGACGGCGTACTCGGCGGTGTCCAGCATCCGGGCCACGATGTTCCGGAACCCCTCCAGCCCGTGTTGCTGGAAGGCGTGCCAGATGATGAGAGGAGCCAGCGCGCTCCGGGAGCCGGGGACGGTGGTGTCCATGACGCCCACGACCTCGATGGAGCGGGCGATGTTGGCGACGTAGTCCTTCTTGGTCAACACCACGCCGCAGGGGATGGGGGAACCGATGAGCTTGTGGCCGCTTATGGACATGCTGTCGATGCCGGCGTCGAACCTGTGGGGCTGGGGGTCCGAGACGAAGGGCAGTATCATGCCGCTGAGGGCTGCGTCGGCGTGGACGTAGAAGTCCTGGACCTTCAGGCCATCCATGACGTCCCGGATGATGTCCAGGTCGTCGACCGCCCCCTTCATGGTGGTCCCGATGTTGGCGACGATTATGGGGGGAGTGTCCGGGGCCCGCCGGACGGTCTCGCGCAGGTCCGTGTAGTCCATCTCTCCGTTCGGCTGGCTCCTGATCATGACGTTCCGGATGTTCAGGAGCCGGAGCAGCTTGACGACGCTGTAGTGGGTGTCCTGGGAGAAGTAGACGGTGCCGGCTGGGAAGAGTTCCCGGCCCATGTACAGGCCGTACATGTTGCCCTCGGTGCCGCCGGAGGTGACGTAGCCCCAGGCTTCCTCGCGGTCCAGGCGCATGAGGTCGGCGAAGTTGGTGATGACCTCCCGTTCGATCTCGTGGGTGTTGGTCCGGTAGTTGCTGCCCTGGAAGGGGTCTCCGACGTTGTTCGCGCTGTACTGGAGGAACGGCAGCAGGCCGGAATAGTCGAAGTCCTGGTTGGCGGGGTAGCCCACCTGCCTCCTGGACGCGTCCTCGAAGGCGTTCAGGAGTTCGTCCAGGCGTTCTCTGGCCGCGTCCGGTATTGACGCTGTCATGGTGTGTCCTCCCTTGCTCATTCTCGCTCTATGAGTTTTATCATTTGGAGCTGGCTCTCCACCACTATTGCGAGGTTGGGGGTCCCGGAGAGGCGCTCTGCGCCCTGGTAGAGCGGAGTGTACCTTCCTGCCGAGCTGCTCACCCGCCGGCGCCTTTATCCCTCGTTTAATCGGTAAGACCGCATCCCCTCGGTGGATTTGGGCGAAGGAGCAGCCCAGACCGGGAGTGACGCAACCGCACGATGGCGGCCAAGGCCAGGAAAAGGGTGCGTACGAAACGCCGGTCGATCTGTTGGTCCAGCCACTGTTCCAATGGTCCGATGAACAACTGGAGTATATCGGCAACCCCCTGCCCTTGCTCCCGCCCCACTCCTTGTCGCAGCATAAGAGAGGACCCCCTCCTGGTGGTTGGTGCGTTAACAATCCCATTCCACCTGAAGGGGTCTTATTTTGTAACCGTTTCCTTATACGGGTTTTAGCCTTTTACCCAAACTCCGGGATGACTCATGTCGGTTGAGGTCCATCGGCGAACTGAGTAAGCGCCGATGGGCTTGGTTGTGCACGAGGGTTTTTGACGTTGGATCGCTTCAGGGAACCGGTGGCCCGCCCGGCCCTCCCCGTCTCCAGAGGGGGCGGGCGCCGCGGGCCAGATTTCCTGGAAATCGCCCGAGACTCCCGGAGGAGGTGCCTTTCAGTGCTTCCGGGTACTTGGGGTGCCGGACCGGGGTTGGAGCCCGGATCTGCCCGGGTTCCGGGCCAGGACGCTGGTCCCTGGGGGAGGGGTTCGGGGCCTGTTCCTCGAATGGTCAGGCCTGCCGGCCCCGCTCCAACTCCGCCTCCAGTTCCCGGACCCGGGCCTCGAGGTCCTCGTATCGGACAATGTGCTGCCCGGTCTCCGGGTCGTGCCAGCCCAGCTCTCCGTGCTCCCTCCGGATGAAGAGATTGAGCGCGGTGCTGTAGCCCTGCAGGACCCCTTCCTCGACCGTCTCGATTGGGATGGGCTCGTACTGGTTGTCTACCAACCGGTCTCCGGCGAGCATTGTCCCGTGGGACTCTCCGGTTTCGTCGAACCGCCAGTACTCGGGGGTACCCAGGGCGGCATAGCGGGCCCTCTTCTGCAC
>CBDCSY010000004.1:0-5725 GCA_965221925.1 Dehalococcoidia bacterium
TCCTGCTAGCGGAAATTCGTCGCCCGGGGTGACGGCCGCAGAGCGTGGGGGCTGTGGGAAAAGGGCTCCATGTTCGCACAAGGCCGGTTACGTCACCCTGACTGAGCCCAAAATGCCCTGGATTCGTGGCCCAGGCCCAACGCTGGGAAAGTTCCCAACTGCTAGCATTTGTCCATAGCGAAAATCAAGCATAAGGTGCTAGCAAGATGCCCCGACGGCAGTTGAACGTCTCTCTCAGCGAAATTGAGTACGAATGGTTGGTCTCATCTGCCGAGGAAGCAGGAGAGAAGCCGACCCGACACGCCCGTAACATCATCGTTGCGGAAGTTCAACCCCCTCCGGAGACCGACTTGGACTCCGGGGTCCTTGCGCTGCCGAGTTGGCTGCTGGCCGTTCTGCTATTCCTGCGGGGAAATCGTCCAGCGAGGGATGCTAGCAATGCGAACAATCTAAGGAAGGGCTAGCATACCCGGGGCACCCCGACGAGCCTGAGCCGCCGGCATCGTCGGCGCACCAAGTCCACCCCCTCTCTCACCGTGAACGCCGGTCCCGGTGTCCCCGCGCGGGTGCGGTGTTCCTAGCGCCGCCAGCGAGGTTCGCGACCACGGCCCGGGGTCTCGCCGGGTACATAGCCGCTCCCGGCGTCACCGCCGGCTGGGGACGTTTACGGCTACGAGGCAGGCAACGCCTATGCAGGCAGCCCCGGCGAGAATGGACCCCCAGCGTGGAGGGCTCCAGGGATTCCCACTGCGAGGCCTATGAGGGTGGTCACGCATCCTGGCGCGGCTACCGCCATCACCGCGACAGCGCCCACCCGAATGATGCGGTTCTTCCATTCGTTGGGGCTTTGTTGAATGAATGGGAGGTAGTGTTAAGCTGGAGGCATGAAGCGAAGACAGCAAGCCTCCAAAGCTCGTCCCAAGAAAAGCGCCAGCACCAGGAAATCCCAGTATCGGATACGTAACTGGCATGACTACAACGAAAGTCTGGTCCAGCGGGGTTCAATAACCCTATGGACCAGCGAAGAGGATATTCGGGCCTGGAAGCCCGACGGCCCCCGAAAGCGGGGTGGACAGGTTCAGTATTCCGACGGAGCAATCCAGTGCCTGTTGATGGTGCGCAGCGTCTTTCATTTGACCCTGAGGGCTACCGAAGGGTTTCTCCGGTCCTTGTTTCACTTGCTGGAGTGGGAGTTGCCGGTGCCGGACTATACCACCCTCTGCAAGCGCGCCAAGCGCCTGGGGGTTTCCTTGGGCAGGAAAGCTGCTGGGCCCTTGCATCTGGTCCTGGACAGCACCGGGCTGAAAGTCTTTGGGGAGGGAGAATGGAAGGTGCGTCAGCATGGCTATACCAAACGGCGCACTTGGAGGAAGCTCCATCTGAGCGTGGACAGTGAAACCCAGGAGATCCAGGCCGTGGTGCTGAGTGAGGCCAGCCTGGACGATGCAGGAGCGGTGCCCGAGCTTCTGGACCAGAGCACCGAGTCAGTGGAGCAGATGAGTGGTGATGGGGCCTACGACAAAAGGAAGGTATATGAGGGCTGCGCTGCCAGAGGTATCAGGCGGGTAGCAATTCCACCTCGAAAGGATGCCCGTATCTGGCAGCATGGGAACTGTGCTGCCCCGCCCCTGGTGCGGGACGAGAACCTGAGGAGGATTCGGAAGGCAGGACGCAAGCGGTGGAAACAAGAGTCGGGCTATCATCGGCGTTCCCTGGCCGAGACTGCCATGTTTCGGTTCAAGACCATCTTTGGTCCCTATCTTCAGGCCAGGAAGCTACCGCAGCAGAAGGTGGAAGCCAAGGTAAAGTGTGCCGCTTTGAACCGGATGACCCACTTGGGAATGCCCGATAGCTATCGAGTAGCATAGCTCGATTCAAAGGGTGTTGGGGCATTTCATGTGCTGCCAATATTCATGCAACAAAGCCATTCGTTGGACATCTTTTCTTCTCCTGTCCTGAGCGCGCGGCGTTATGAAGGGGCAGCGCCCCCGGCGGTCCGGACCCCGGGCCCGGGATGCCGGAGACGCTGCCCTCTGTGAGTTAGCCTTCGGCCGTCAGGTCGGGGAGACCCAGGGTCTCGACGCCCTCCGGACCGACGTGCAGGTGGAGGTTTTCCACGTTCTGGATCACCACCTGGGGTGGCGCTGGGCTGGCTGCCGGAGCCAGCTCCGGCATGATGGCCATCACCTCCTGCTCGATGGTCTCCTCGGTGGGGCGGTGCCGGATGGGATGGCAGCGGGCCAGGTCGACCAGCCTCGCGACCCAGTCGTCCTTGCCGAATACCACCTCCACCTGCCTCCGGGCCGCCATGTCCAGAATGTTCTCGTCCTGCTCCATGTCGGGCAGGCCCAGGACCGGAACGATGTACATCCCCCTGTGGAGTTTGGCTTGGATGAACTGGGGTATGGCCCTGCTGGCATCCCAGACCTTGGCCAGCAGGCCGGGCATCGGGGTAATACCCTGGGCGGTGAGCAGGCAGAGCTCTCCGTCGCGGATCACGTGGGTCCCGCCCTTGAGCTCAACTGCGAACGTGGTGATGGCTTCGGCCCACAGGAGGATGTCCACCTGTTTGGCGTCCCGGTCGACCTTCACCTCGTAGAGGGCCCGTCCTGGGATGGGGCTGGCCTCGATTGCCTGGTAGATGTGCCGCTCAGCCCGGCGCCGGGGATCAGACTGTCGGGATGGTGGAAATGCCGGTTGTATCTTCATTGACTCTCCTTCTGGATGTGGTTGTCCCTCCCCCGAGGCGGCAGGAAGGGCGCCCCCAAGGCCGCCGGGGGAGGTCCTGTAACTGACGCCTGATGGCGGCTGGACTGAGGTGTGTGGACATCGGCCTCCGGCTCCGCTTCCGAACCGGTGAGCGGCGGAGTCTGGCCCTGCTAGGATGCACAGATGCACACGGGATGAGACCGGGAGAGATGGTTCTAACCGCCGGCGAGGTGGCTCAAATCCTCGGCGTCGACGCCGTCAGGTCCAAACTGAGGAGGAGCCAAGCCAGCCATAAATGTGCATGTCTCACCTGCTAACCATCGATAATTGACTCTTAAGCAACGGGTATCGTTGAGAACACCCTGACCAGCATGGCATTTACGTCATACCAGGCTCGCCGGAAACATGTGGCCCCAGAATGGCCGTAGAGGCCCTTTTTGGGCCTGGGGTGGCCTCTGGTGCCTAAAAGGCATTTTCTTGAGAGTCAAGACCCCTTCATCCCTGCGGGGCCCGCCGCGGCTGTCCCGTGGGACAAGATGCGCCCAACCGCGTCCCGGACTCTCGGGGCGAGAATAAGGGTCATCCGGGTGTGGAGCTGTCCACGCCTGAAGGAGGATGGACATGGGGGCGAGAGAACCGGGTCTGAGTGCCGGCGAGGTCGCGGATATCCTCGGCGTCGACGCCGCCTGGGTCATGGCCCGCATCGACGGTGGAGAGCTCCGGGCCACCCATCGCCACGGGAGCCATCCCGTCCGTCCCATGCCCGAGCGCCACCGAATATCGGGGCGGGACCTGCAGGTCTTCCTAATGGGGCACGCCCATGAGCTGGACGGGAGCCACGTTGACCTGCTCCGGTTCATCATGATCATGGCGGTCCGGAATTCGGGGAGGAGGAAAAGCCAGCATGGCCGCCAAGGACCAGCGGGGGCGGACCCGGGGCTGTCTTCCTACCGACGCTGGACCGGAGAGGAAAGAAAGCGGCTGCGGTCCCTGGTGGAGACCCGCACCCCCCACCAGGCGGCGGCCGTGCTGGGGAGGAACGTCAACTCGGTGCGCGTCCAGGCCAGCCGGCTGGGCCTGGAATGGCACATCCACGAGGGCCAGATGTCCGTGTGGGAGCTGGCGGGCATCTTCGGCGTGGACATCCGCTGGGTCATGCGCCGCATCAACCGAAAAACCCTCCGGGCAGTCACACCGTACGGACGCCGCCCCGGTCTGCGGCAGGTGGGCTTATACCGGGTGGCGGCCCAGGCGGTCAGAAGTTACCTGATGAGTCATGCCGACGAGCTGCAGGGCCGCAGGGTAGACCTGGCCCGCATCGCGGGCATCATGGCCGGTCCGGGGGACCGGAGCCGCGTTAAAGGGCGCCATCTGGTTTCCCCGGGCTTCCCGGCGGCGGGATTCCGGGCCGCACAATGTCTCTCCGCGCCCCGGAGATTGCCCCTGGATCCGGCCCCAAAACCCAGTCTCAAAATGTTCCGGGGCTCGGGCGGAAAACCGGCCTTTTCCGCCCAGAAGGGGGACTGTCCAATACCCCCCTCCGGCAAGCACAACCGATGTCGGTTTCATTACGGGGGGTCTGCACAAGCAGGGCTGGGGGTACCTCCCCCGCAGGACGGATGTACTTTTAGCGAATCTGTTCGGATTGACGTTTTTGGACTCGGGGGCCCTGCCTGTCTGTGTGTACCGTTTTTCCGGCGTGTCCATCCGCCTGGGGGCATGGGGGGTGGTTGTTAAGGGGATTGTGTCAAGGGCGTCGACAAGGTGTACCACTGCGGTGTCGCTGTTCAGGATAAATGTCCGTTTAAGCGGCCAGCAGAAATGTCACTCGGTCAGGCTGCTATGGTATCAGATGATGACGTAGTGGGACCGTCCCAGGGTTGTCGCGTTGGAGGGCCCTCGGCGGCCAGGTATTTCTTGATGGTGGCCCTGTGGATTCCCAATTCCCGCTCGATCGCTCTAAGCGACATCCCCTTGCGCAGGGCTTTCTGAATTGCCTTCCATCTCTCCCTCTGGAGGAACGTCGGCTTGCGGGGGGAGGCGGCTTTGGGCTTGCCGGCGGCGGCCGCGCTGTCAGTGTTGTCCACTTGATCCTTCTCTTCCGCTGCCCTCGAGTCCAGTGATTGGAGAGCCGCAGTCCAGCGTTCGCCCAGGCCGTTGGCGCCGGAAGGCGCGACAGGAACAGGTGCGGAACGTCCGTGGCCGTTTCGGAGGAATACCGGACTGGGCGGCGCCTCCTGGGCAGCGAGGATGCGCCCTTCATGCCGCACCGTGAGCCGGCCGTCGAGTCCTTCCAGTACCTCCACAGCCGCCCCGGCATAGCTGCGGCGTTCCGGCCCTGGCAGCAACTGGAGGGTGTGCAGCTGGAACCTCACCGTGTTGTCCCTGGCCACTTTCCTCCGGTGCTTGAAGCACAGGACCTGTTCCAGGCACAGCTCCGGGTTGAGAGGCCGGAATGCAGGCTCAGGGTGTTGCGGCGGAACCCCGAAGCGCCGGTTGAACCGTGGCAGGAACTGCTCCAGCACCCGGTTGGCTTCCCCGATGCCGCTCGCCCCCGCCAGCCGGAGTTCAGTTACCAGCCGGTCCTGGAAGGTGCCCGCCGTTCGCTCCACCCTGCCCTTGGCCTGGGGCGACAGGGCGAAAAGCATCTGCACCCCCAATTCCTCCATCGCCCGGCTGAACTGGGTTGGCATCCCGGGGAGGCCGGAGCCGGGGGTGTGCCTGAAGACCCCGTGCCGGTCGGTGTAGAGGGCGACTGGTATGCCGAGATGCTGCACCAGGCCCTGGAGCAGCCGGAAGTAGTTGTGGGCATCCTCCTGCTCGCAGAAGAGGGCGTCGACCACCGTACCGGTGGCATCGTCCACCGCGAACAGTATCGTGAACTGGGGACCGTCATCGCCCAGCCACCGGTGATAGTTGCCGTCCAACTGGATCAGCATGCCCTCCCGGGGCATGCGCTGGCGGCGCACCCGGTGCTTGGGCGGACGCCTGCGCCGCGGACTGCTCAGACCGGCGT